>OZ241359.1:0-2967632 GCA_965199705.1 Pseudomonadales bacterium | reverse complement strand
GCGCCAGGAGTGGGACAGGCTGTGGACCAAGGTCTGGTTGATGGGCGCCTGGGAAGGCGACCTGCGTAATCCGGGAGACTACATCACCACCCGGATCGGCAAGGAAAACATCGTCATCACCAAGGATGAAAACCACCAGTACAACGCCTTCTACAACGTTTGCTCGCACCGGGGCAATCAGGTGGCCTACGGCGCCAGCGGCAATACCGAGACCTTCCGCTGTTCCTACCATCTCTGGGAGTACAACCTGCGCGGTGAACTGATTCATGTGCCCGACGCCGAGACCTTTCCACAAGGCGCGCCCTGCGACAAGTTGTCCATCGTGCGCCTGCCCTGCGAAGCCTGGGGCGGCTGGGTCTGGTTCAGCCTGAATCCGAACGCCGAGCCGCTGCGCGACTACCTCGGCATGATCCCGCAGCACCTTGATCCCTATCACTTTGATCGCATGACCCTGGTCAACGACGTCACCGTGGAGTGGGACTGCAACTGGAAAACCTCGGTTGATGCCTTCAATGAGACCTATCACGTGTTCGGCACCCATCCTCAGCTCACCACGATGCTGGAAGACATGGACGTGCAGATTGACTGCTACGAACGTCACAATCGCTATCTGATTCCGTTCGGCTGCGTCAGCACGCATATCGAGGATGGCACGCTGCTCACCGAAGAGCTGAAGGACTACATGCGCATGAACCTGCTTGACCCGGACAGCTACTCCGGCGATGGCCTGGGCGTGCGCCGGGCGGTGCAGCTCAACTGGCGCAAGATCGCCGGCGGCATGGGGTTCGATTTCAGCGACCTGAACGACGATCAGCTCTCGGATGACTACCACTATCTGATCTTTCCCAACATCACGATGAACATTCACTGCAACAGCGTGATGATTTTCCGCCAGCGGCCGCACGAAACCGACCCGAACAAGATGTATTACGATCTGCAGAACTACTCCCTGTTTCCGGCAGGCCAGGAGCCGCCGCCCCGGCCCAGGCACGAGCAGTTCAAGCATGGTGAACAATCCATCGGCGAGGTGCTTGATCAGGATGCCTCCAATCTGGCCATGGTCCAGGCAGGCATGAATTCCGCTGGCTACCGGGGGCTGTGGATTTCCAGCCAGGAACTTCGCATACGGCATTTCCACAAGACGATTGACGACTACCTGCAGCGCGACCCGATCCGCTGGATATAGTCGGTGACTCCGGCCCTGGCGATGGCCGCGGTGGCGGAGGGGGAGATGGCCGCCTGCCAGGTGGATGGCGTGTCTGTGTTGATATGTCAGGTGGAAGGTCGCTATTACGCCTTGCACAATGAGTGCAGCCACGCGCGGCAGGCGCTGCACGTCGGCGCCTTGCGGGGCCATGAAGTGCGCTGCCCGCTGCACGGCGGCCGTTTTGACGTACGCACCGGCGACTGTCTCGGGCCACCCGCCAGCAAGGCGGTCACCAGCTTTCCCGTACAGCTGGAAGGTGGCCGGGTGCATGTTGACGTCTCCGGCGCCGACCGCCGGCAGCCGCCAAGATTTGGCCAGATAATGTGAGGCTGGCTTGATTCGATAACAACTGGAGGAAACTCATGGATCTGCAACTGAAGGGAAACAAGTGCCTGATAACCGGGGGGTCCCGGGGCATCGGTCGAGCCATCGCCGAGCGCATGGCGGCGGAAGGCTGCAATGTTGCAATCTGCGCGCGCAACGCCGAGCAGGTGGATGAAGCCGTGGCCGCCTTGTCGAGCCAGGGCGTTACAGCCTTCGGGCAGGCGCTCGACGTCGGCGACGGTGATGCGCTCAAGGGCTGGGTGGCTGCCTCGGCCGAAGCCCTCGGCGGCATCGACCACATCGTGTCCAATGTTTCCGGGGGCAACGGTACGGAAGAAAAGGATTGGCGCGCCAACTTCGAATATGACGTGCTTGGCACGCTGCGCATGGTGGAAGCGGCGAAGCCACACCTGGAAAACTCCGATAACGCCAGCATCCTGGTGATTTCCACCACCGCAGCGCTGGAGAAGTTCATCGGCGCCCGCTCCTACAACGCCATGAAGGCGGCATTGCTCAACTACTCCGGGGCGCTGGCTCAGGATCTGGGCCCGGCCGGCATTCGCGTCAACGCCATTTCTCCTGGCCCGATCATGATCGAGGGCGGCGCCTGGGACAACATCAAGCAGCACATGACCCCCTTCTACGACGCCACGGTGGCTGACATCCCGGTGGGGAGGATGGGCCGTGCGGAGGAAGTCGCGGCTCAGATTGCCCTGCTGGCAAGCCCATTGGGCGCCTACACCACGGGCGCCAATATCGTGATCGACGGCGGCTTCACCAAGCGCATTCAGTTCTAGCGCCATGGCAGAGCGTCAACGCGTCAGCGTCTATCTGGTGGCGGCGGGCAAGTATCACGATATCGACTTCGCCCGCCTGGAGTTGTTGAAGCTGCTGGCGGAGGATGAGCGAATCCGCGTTTCCGTGGCGCCGGATTATCACGACATTGCCGGCATACAGGCGTCCGATTTCCTCATCACCTACACCTGTGATCTTGTGCCGGAGGAGTCGGAGCAGGTGGCCCTGCGGGACTACATCGCTTCAGGCCGGCGCTGGTTCGCACTGCATGGCACCAACTCGATTCTCAAGTTTCTGGATGACGGGCGGGTGGACGCGCCGGAAACGGCGCCGATACTGATGCAAACCCTCGGCACCCAGTTTCTGTCGCACCCGCCGATCCAGCCGTTTCGGGTGACCATTGCTGATCCAGAGCATGAACTGGTGCGCGGCATAGAGCCTTTTGAGACGGACGACGAGTTGTATCTGTGCCGCATCCACGGGAAGCTGCATCACCTGCTGGAAACCCGCTTTACCGGCGACACCGGAACCTGGGTTCACAATCAGTGGCCGGATGATGACCCCCGCCCGGTGTATTACATCAATCCGGTCGGCGACGGCGAGGTGCTCTATCTGAATCTGGGCCACTGTCGCGGCCACTACGACATGCAGCCGGTGATGGATTATTACCCGCAGATCGAGCGTGGCAGTTGGCAACACGCCGCTTATTACGAGTTGCTGAGGCGCGGCATTCGCTATTGCGTTGAGCGAATCGAAGCCACCTGAGGCAATGGCATGGCGAAACCCTTTCGATTTGGAGTGCAGTCATTCAACGCCGAGTCGGCGGAGGAATGGACGGCACAGGTGCAGACAGCAGAGCGACTCGGCTATTCCGCCTTTCATCTGGCGGATCATTTGCTGGGGCCAGGGCCGGCGCTGGAAAAAACCAATCATCCGGTGCAGAACCTCGCGGCCATTCCGGCGATGACCTGGGCGGCGGCGGTCAGCGAGCGCATTCACATCGGCTGTCGCGTCTTCTGCATCGACTATCACAATCCGGTGGTGCTGGTGAAGTCGGCCATGACGATAGACCGGCTCTCCGGCGGGCGGCTGGAGCTGGGGCTCGGCGCTGGCTGGCTGCAAGAGGAGTACGCTGCCGTCGGCCTGGCCTTCGATCCGCCAGGGCAACGCATTGATCGGCTTGCGGATGTAATCGAAGGGGTCAAGGTGTTTCGTGGCGATGCGCACGCCAGTGTGCGCAACAATACGCTCGCCTGGCGTGATTTCGAGGGCTTGCCGAAACCGGTTTCCAAGCCTCCGCTGATGATCGGCGGCGGCAGTCCGAAGGTGCTGAGGCTGGCGGGCCGGGAAGCGGACATCGTCAGCCTCAATTTCAACAACCGGCGTGGCGTGATCGGCCCGGATGGCGTGCAGACTTCCACCGAGGCGGAAACCCTGCGCAAGATTCGTTGGGTCAAGGAGGGCGCCGGGGACAGGTTCGAGGAACTGGAAATCGAGATCGGCGCCTACTTCACGATGGTCATGGACGATCCTGGGCCCGCGCTTGCAGGCTTCGCACAGATGTTCGGGGTGCCGGAGGAGGAGATGGCGCGCCACCCGCACGCGCTCGTCGGCAGCGTTGACGCCATCGGCGATGAACTCGAACGGCGCAGGGAGACGTTCGGCATTTCCTATGTGACGATCGGCGCGGACGCCATGGAGGCCTTTGCGCCTGTCGTAGCGCGGCTCTCGGGGCACTGAGCGTCGCCTGAGTCTGGCTCAGTCGTTGATGGCCCGCCGACCGGACACGGCGATGCGCACCTGGATGCCGCGCCTTTCGAGCCGGATGCGCTCTGGCAAGTCGGCCTGTTCCGCCCGCTCCGGGTAGTCGAACTGGATGCGCCACCCCTGTTGCTGGAAGGCCAGCAGCCGACCCTGCTCATCCCGCAGCATGCCCGACGTCGGATGTGTGTCCGCGGGGCGTCCGAGCATCCAGGCGCGCGCCAGCGTGATCGGCAGGCTCCAGCCGAGTTGTCTTTGCATTACCTGCGCTGGCGGGCCATCGGCCAGCAGGCGGTTCTGCGCATCGCGCACTGTCAGGCGCAATGCGTCGCCCTCAAGCCGGACCCTGCCCTGACCAAGCGGTCCCCAGAGGTCGATTCGGTAGCTGTCTGGCTGTGGCGCCAGCCAGTAGAATCGAGCGGTGTATGGCTTGCCGTCTTGCTCGACGCCGATCTTCCCCCGCAGCAGCCACCCGGAATCTGGCGTCGGCAAGGCAACGCAGCCTGTCAGCACACCGAGAGCAACCGAGAATAACCAGTACAATGCTGGTTTCTGGGGCAGTTTCCGCCTTGGTTTCATCATGGTCATTCTCGCCTACGGATTAAGTTATCGCACGGCGCCGCTCGCTTTCCGGGAACGGGTCGCCTTCCCCCAGGAGGCCATCGCGGATGCGCTGAAGGACCTGCTCGGACGGCTTCCTGACGTTCAGGAAGCCGTCATTCTATCTACCTGCAACAGAACCGAGATCTACACTGCCATGCCGGCAGACAGTCAGGCCGCTCTTGCGGCCTGGCTTTGCGACCTGCGTGATCTTGATGTTGCAGAACTGGAAGATTCGGTTTATCGGCACTCGAACCTGGAGGCCGCCCGGCACCTGATTCGCGTGGCGGCCGGGCTGGATTCTCAGGTACTGGGCGAGCCGGAAATTCTCGGTCAGGTGAAGAACGCCTGGGCCTTGGCTCGCGCAGCGGGTACGCTGGGCATCACCCTCGGCAAGCTCGCCGATTCTGCGCTCAACACGGCCAAGAAGCTGCGCTCGGAAACTGGCGTCGGACGCAACCCGGTCTCCGTCGCTACCGCGGCTGTGACTCTGGCCAATCGACTCTTCACCCGGCTGAGCGACAAGCAGGCGCTGTTGATCGGCGCCGGAGAGACAATTGAGCGGGTTGCGCGGCATCTGCGCGCAGAAGGTGTGGGCCGGATCACCATTGCCAACCGCACCCTTGAGAACGCCCAGGCGCTGGCGGCGCATGTTGACGCCGAAGCGGTTGCGCTTGATGCGCTGGAAACACAATTAAGCGAACATGACATGGTGATCACTTCCACGGACAGTGACAGCCCGATTGTGCAGCTGCCGATGGCGCAGGCGGCGATTGCGCAGCGCCGCCACAAACCGATCATCATGATCGATCTGGCGGTGCCTCGTGACATAGCCCCGGCGGTTGGTGAGTTGCCGGACATCTATCTGTACAGCATTGATGACGTTGGTCGTATCGTGGCCAAAAATCGCAAGCAGCGGCAGATGCAGGCCGAGGCGGCCGCGCCGATCATCGACGAAGGCGCCAGCCGTTTTTTTCGTGACTGGCGCACGCGCCAGGGGCAGAGCGCCTTGTTGCAGTTTCGCGATCAGGCCGAGAGCGTGCGCGTTGCGGAAACCGAGAAGGCGATACGCAACCTGGAGAACGGCGCCAGGGCCGATGTGGTGCTGGCGCAGCTCGGCCAGAGCCTCACTGCCAAGCTGATCCATCCGCCCACCGTTGCCTTGCGCCAGGCCATTGCCGATGATCGCCCGGAAGTGCTTGCCCTCCTCAAGAAACTCTATGCCCTGGATTGACGATGCCTCTTGTTCCCACCATGCGCCGGAAGCTCGCGCAACTCGGCGAGCGTTTCGAGGAGGTGTCCGCCTTGCTGGCTGATCCCGAGGTGTTGGCGGATCAAGCGCGGTTGGCCGTACTGTCGCGCGAGTATGCGGAACTCGAGGTGATCGCCGAGAGACACAAGCGCTTGGCGCAGCTCGAAGCCGAGCACCGGGATAGCCGGGCGCTGGCCGATGAATCCGACGGAGACCTGCGCCTGCTGGCACAGGAGGACGCAGCACGTCTCGCCGCCGCCATCCTCGGTGAGGAGTCTGCCTTGCAAACCCTGCTGCTGCCCACGGACCCCGACGATGGGCGTGGCGTCTTCCTGGAGATTCGCGCCGGGACAGGCGGCGATGAAGCTGCCATCTTCTGCGGCGATCTGTTCCGCATGTACAGCCGTTATGCGGAACAGCAGGGCTGGCAGGTGGAGATCCTGAACGACCGGCCGGGCGAGCGGGGTGGCTACCGGGAAGTCGTCTGCCAGGTTTCCGGGAAGTCGGTTTATGCCCGTCTGAAGTTCGAGTCCGGCGCGCATCGGGTGCAGCGGGTGCCTGAAACCGAATCTCAGGGGCGCATCCATACATCGGCATGCACCGTTGCCGTGCTGCCGGAAATCGACGAAATCGACGACATCGAGATAGATCGCAACGACCTTCGCATTGACACCTTCCGCGCCTCGGGGGCGGGTGGACAGCATGTGAACAAGACCAACTCGGCGGTGCGCCTGACCCATCTGCCAACCGGCATCGTCGTGGAATGTCAGGACGAACGTTCGCAGCTCAGGAACCGAACCCGCGCCATGGCCCTGTTGCAGGCGCGGCTGCTGGACGCTGCGCGCAGCCGACAGGCCGCCGAGCGAGCGGAGTCACGCCGCAACCTGGTCGGTAGCGGTGACCGCTCGGAGAAAATTCGCACCTACAACTTCCCCCAGGGGCGGGTCACGGATCATCGCATCAATCTGACCCTCTATCGTCTGGAGGATATTATCCAGGGCGGGCTTGATGCCCTCATCAAGCCACTTTCCCAGGAACATCAGGCGGATCTGCTGGCCAGCCTCGCGGAGGCGTAAGCGGTGCGTTGGCGCCAGCCCGGATATTGCGCCAGGGGCCTTGATGATCGCGCCGGATCTTGTCCGACTGCTTGTGCTCGGGGCAGCGCTTGAACATGGCAGCCAAACCATCGACAACGCGCAAGGGCGAGACGCCTGATCGGCGATCCACCGCCATATCCAGATCGGACCTGCTGCTTGGCGATTGGCTCGCAGCCGAGACCGGCCTCGCATTGCTCGACAAGCAGCTCATTGCCGCACATGTCTTGCAGGTGTCCCGGACGCAGATAATCGCCTGGCCGGAAACCCGCTTGCAGCCCGCGCAGCGACACCTGCTGGAAAGCCTGGCGGAGCGCCGTCGCGCCGGCGAACCCCTGGCCTATCTCACCGGCGAAAAGGCATTCTTTCATCTTTCGTTTCGTGTGGATGCGCGCGTGCTGACGCCGAGGCCAGAAACCGAGCGCCTGGTAGAACTCGCCTTGCAGCTGACGCCAAGAGACGGGCTGCTGCTTGATCTTGGTACGGGCTGCGGCTGCATCGCCATCGCCGTCAGTGCAAAGCGGCCGGACCTCAAGCTGGTGGCGGCAGATCTGTCTGCGGCCGCACTTGCCGTGGCAGCCGACAACGCCGAGCGCCATCAGGTATCCGTGCAGTGGGTGCAGAGCGACTGGTTCAGCGGTCTGTCCGGCTACGGCCCTTTTGACTGCATTGTGAGCAACCCGCCGTATGTGGCAGATACGGACCCGGCGCTGCAAACGCTTGCCTTTGAGCCGCAGATGGCTCTGCGCGCCGGCGCCGGCGGCATGTGCGCGCTGGAGCGCATCATCGCTGAGGCCCCGGACTATCTGCGACCAGGCGCCCCGCTTTGCCTGGAGCACGGCGCGGACCAGGCGCAGGCAGTGACTGATGCACTCGCTCGACAAGGTTTGGAGAACCTGCAAACCTGTCGGGACCTCGCTGGCCACGAGCGCATCACCTGGGGCAGGCGCGCTGCTTCATGAATCGGCGGGTCCAACACGACGCCGAGGCTCCGGATCGACTCTGGAACCAGACCAAGTGCTGTGCTGCTTGACCAAATGCCAGCCCGAGTCATAGCATTTCGTTTGTGGCATGCAGCGGCCGAGGCCGAAGGCGTGGCAATGGCCCGGCCCCAGAGCCCGCTCCTGCGCCCATCGTGACCGCCGCTGCCGAGGGCGAAAAGTGCGGAAAGCCCGGTGAACGACGAACGGTTGTTGCGCTACAGCCGTCAGATCATGCTGCCGGAGCTCGATGTTGCTGGCCAGGAGGCGTTGGGCCGAGCCACGGCCCTGGTGGCCGGCCTGGGTGGGCTTGGGTCGCCGGCTGCACTTTACCTGGCGGCGGCCGGTCTCGGTCGGTTGATTCTGGCGGACGATGATCGGGTGGAAGTCTCCAATCTGCAACGGCAGATTGCGCACACCCAGGCAGCGCTTGGCAGCGTCAAGGCGGAGTCTGCCGCCGTCTCGGTGCGCGCCCTGAATCCGGATCTGATCGCTCAGCCGGAAACCGCTCGCCTGACCGCCGCCAGCCTGCCGGAACTGCTCGAGGGCGTGAAGGTTGTGTTGGACGGCACCGATAATCTTGCCAGCCGATTGGCCATCAACGATGCGTGTTGGCGGGCCAGGGTGCCGCTGGTGTCCGGTGCTGCGATCCGCTGGGAGGGGCAAATATCGGTATTCGACAGCCGCGATCCGGCCTCGCCCTGCTATCGCTGTTTCAGCGGTGATGCGGAGTCCGAGGCTTTGAACTGCGCCGAGAACGGCGTGATTGCGCCTCTGGTTGGCGTCATTGGCGCCTTTCAGGCTCTGGAAGCAATCAAGCTCATCACGGGCGTCGGCTCGTCCCTGGCCGGTCGCGTGCTTTACTTTGACGGCAAGCGTGGCGACTGGCAGTCGTTCCGTCTGACGCGGCGGCCCGGCTGTCAGACCTGTGACGCCCAGCAGCCGCGAATCGGATAGGCCCTTTCCAGCTCCGGGATCAGCCGGTTGCGTACGTCATCCAGACGTATGGAAGGGCTGTCCGGCGTTGCCAGGTCGCGCAGTTGGGTTACCTGCAATCCACTCAGGCCACAAGGGTTGATGCGGCCAAAGGGTTCGAGATTCATGTCGATGTTGAAGCTGAAGCCGTGATAGGCACAGCCGCGTCTGACGCGCAGGCCGAGCGCAGCGACCTTGGCTTCTTCGACATAGACGCCTGGCGCGTCCCGTCGGCCTTTGGCGACAACGCCATACTCTGACAGTACGCCAACGATGGCCTGTTCGATACCACACACCAGGCTGCGAACGGAAATGCCCATGCGACGGATGTCAAACAGCAGGTAGCCGACGATCTGACCGGGGCCGTGATAGGTGACCTGGCCACCCCGGTCACTGGCGACTACCTCGATACCGCCCGGCGCCAGCAGATGCTCGGCCTTTCCGGCCTGCCCCTGGGTGAACACTGGATCATGCTCGGTAAACCAGATTTCGTCCTGGGTGGCCTGGTCACGCTCGGCGGTAAACGCCTGCATGGCAGCAAAAACGGTCCGGTAGCGAGTTCTACCCAGATCCCGCAACAGCACGGGCCAGGGCGCCGCCCCGACCCTTGTGGTTGCAGGGCGCTGCGGCTCGGTCACTCGGCGCCGAACCAATCCTGGGCGGTCAGCACCAGAAAGTCCATCAGGCGAGAGAAGAATCCGGCTCTCGGGACCTCCGTGAGAGACGTCAGCGGCACTGTCTCCAGCAACTCGCCGGCAAGGCTGATTTCCAGGCTGCCAACTTCCTCGCCGACGCTGACCGGCGCCTCGATGATCTCTGGCAAGACCATCTGCACGCTGATGCTTTCGTAGCTGCCGCGCGATATGGTTACGTGCACGGGCAGGGCCGGCGCGAGTTCGATTTCCGAGGTTTCTCCGTACCAGACAGGCGCCGCCTTGATGCCGACGCCGGCGGCGTACAGTTGTCTGGTTTCGTGGAACCGGAAGCCATAGGTCAGCAGTTTCTGCGTTTCACGCACCCGAACAGCGTCCGATCGGGCGCCCATCACCCCGGCAATCAATCGCATGCCGTCGCGTTCGGCAGAGGCCAGCAGGCAATAACCAGCTGCTCGGGTATAGCCGGTCTTGATGCCGTCCACGCTGCGGTCGCGCCACAACAGCCTGTTTCTGTTGGGCTGTTCTATATCATTGAACTTAAACGATTTTTCAGAATATATCTGATAGTTTTCCGGGTACTCACGAATATAGGCCTGCGCCAGCATGGCGAGGTCGGCTGCCGTGCTGTAGTGATCCTCGTCAGGCAGCCCGGTGGTATTGCGGAAGTGGCTGTTGGTCATCCCGATATCGGCGGCACTCTGATTCATCATGGTGGCAAAGGATGCCTCGCTGCCGGCAATGTGTTCCGCCAGCGCGACGCTGGCGTCGTTGCCGGATTGGATGATGATGCCGCGCAGAAGGTCTGCCACGGATACCTCGGTACCCTCCTGAATGAACATCCGGGAGCCGGGCGTTCGCCAGGCGTTGACGCTGACCATTACCTGCTCTTCCAGGCTGATCCGACCGCTGGCCAGTTCCCTGGCGGCCACATAGCCAGTCATGACCTTGGTCAGGCTGGCAGGGGCGACTGGCAGATTGCTCTCCCGTTCGGCAATCACCTTGCCGGTCGTCGCGTCCATCAGTATCCAGGACCTGGCCGCCACCTCCGGCGCCGGAATCGGCGGCGTCTGCGAAAACGCCATACTGAAGCACAATGGCGCCAGAAGGCAGAGCGCCATTACAGCCAGTCCGGCCGGCTTGCCGGAACGCGAGCCCAGACCCTTGATCTGCCGCTTGCTCTTGTTCAATGGGTTGTCTCCAGGCTAGTCCTGCTGCTGCAAGACAATGGATGGTCCGTAGCGGGCGTCGATCAGGGTTTGCAGCGCATCGACGCGCGTCCTGTCCGTTACCGGCCCGACCTGTACCCGATGTAGCTGGTCGTCGCCCTGACGCACCCGTACCGGCGCTTCACCGAGGTCTGCAAGCGATTGCCGCAGACGTTCAGCTCGCGTGGCGTCGCGGAAGGCGCCCACCTGCACATAGAAGTCATTGGCGAAGTTATTGGCGACGGTGGCGGCCTCTACTCTGACCCTGGCCGTGCCGGCTTCTGCAAACCCGAGTTTCACGGCGGCGGCATAGGAAAGATCGACGATGCGACCGGCATGGAATGGGCCCCGGTCATTCACCCGAACAGTGATGTCGCGTCCGTTTTCCAGATTGGTGACGTGCACGTAGGACGGAATCGGCAGGGTCGGGTGGGCGGCGCTCAGCTTGAACATGTCGTAGCGTTCTCGCGTGGAGGTGAGCCGCCCGTGAAACTTGGCGCCGTACCAGGATGCAACGCCCGTTGCACGGTAGCCTTGAGCCGATTTCAGCGGCACGTAGGTCTTGCCGAACACCTCGTACGATTCCGGGTTGCCGTAGCGGCTTGGCGCTTCGAATACGGGCGCTGGATCGACGAGCGCCGACAGATCCGTTGGCGGCGGCCCGAGCAGCGGGCCGTCAGTGATGTCCGGCGCCCTGGAGATGGAGACCGGCTGCTGCTGACAACCCGCGAACAGCGCCAGTAGCCCGACCCAGGACAAGGCCCAGGCAAGGACCAGGCCGATCCGTGGCCGCTGCGGAACCCGCCCCCGCCTGCCGTAGTCGTGCCCCTTGACCACAGGCGGCGCCACGTTATGGGTCGCAAGCCGGCGCAGACGGGCAAGATCCCGCGCGATCATTTTGGCCCCTGGCGCGAAATCCCGGCCAGACTGACAGCCGACTGCCGCCGCGCGCGTATGGCCTGGGCCAGCTGATGCACGGCCAGGGCATACATGCGACTGCGGTTGTAACGGGTGATCACGTGGAAATTATGCAGCGCCAGCCAGTACTCCGGCCCGGACTTCTGCTCCATGCGCATCAGGGCTGCGCGCGTATCGCCACCGAGGTCAGGCTCGACCACGCCGAGCTGGCGCAGTTCATCCACCGTATGCGTTAGCTGCAACCCCTGGTTGGAGACTGCGTCGGCCTCTTCCGGATCGGTCAGGGTGACCGTGCGCACTACCTCGCCTTCCGATTGCCAGCCATGTTCTGCAAAGTAGTTGGCGACGCTGCCAATGGCGTCTGTGGTATTGGTCCAGATATTGCGTACGCCATTGCCGTCGAAGTCCACCGCGAAATGGCGAAAGCTGGAGGGGATGAACTGCCCGTAGCCCATGGCCCCGGCATAGGACCCCATCAGTTTCCCGACAGGTTGATCTTCCTCGCGCACCAGCAACAGGAATTCGGTGAGTTCCTTGCGGAAGAAATCGGAGCGGGGCGGGTAGTCGAAAGCCAGGGTCGAGAGGGCGTCTATGACCCGATGCGACCCCATGATCCTGCCGAAGCGGGTTTCGACGCCGATGATGGAAACGATGTACTCCTCGGCCACCTGATAGGCCATCCGCGCTCGCTCAAGCGCCGCTTCGTTCTGTGCCCAGAAGGCAACGCCCTGCTCGATCCGCTTGTCGTCCAGGAAAATGCGCCGGTACTCGTACCACTTCAATCTGCGTTCCGCCGGCCGGGAAATGCTTTCGATGATCGTCGGACTGTGCCGGGCGTCGGCAAAGATTCGCCTGAGTTCTGCCTGCCCGAAGCCATGCTCGGCCACGAGGCCGTCCATGTAGTTGCGCACATCTTCTCGTTCGCTGTAATCCGCATCCGCCGGCCCGTGAATCAGCAGGCCGACAATACCGAGAATAATGGCAAGGCGCATAAGGTCCCTCATTGGCTGATTGTGTGCGTTACGTCTTTGCACGGCGGCGAATTCCGGCGGCAGCGCTTCATGGCCGATGGTCGCGCATGGCCATCACGATGCCAAAGCTCACCATCAGCGTGATGGCCGATGTGCCGCCATAACTTACCAAAGGCAAGGGCACGCCGACCACCGGCAGCAGTCCGGCGACCATGGCGATATTGACGAACAGATAGACAAAGAATATCAGGGTCAGGGCGCCGGCTGCCAATTGGCTGAATCTGTGTCTTGCCTGGGCGGCGATCATCAGGCCGCGGGCCACGACGAGCAGATAGAGCAATAGCATCGCTGCGAATCCGGCGAAACCGAGTTCTTCGCCGATCACCGCCATGATGAAATCCGTATGCCCTTCCGGCAGGAACTGCAGATGGCTCTGCGTGCCGGCGTTCAAGCCCTTGCCGGTGAGACCGCCGGAACCGATGGCCGTGGTGGACTGGAGAATGTTCCAGCCGGCGCCCAGTGGGTCGCTCTCGGGATCGAAGAGGGTGAGAATGCGCTGCTTCTGGTAGCCTTGGAGGAACATCCAGAGCACGGGCGCTGCCGCCGTGAAGCCGACCACTCCGCCCAGGATCCAGCGACCGGAAAGCCCGCCCAGAAATATCACCGCGCCGCCGCCAGCCGCCACCAGCACGCCTGTGCCGAGGTCCGGCTGCAACAGGATCAACATCACCGGCAGCGCAATCAGCCCCAAGCTTGTGAACACCTCGCGCCATCCTAACGGGGTCGGCCTTTCGCAGAGATACCAGGCAACAATCAAGGGTACCGCCACCTTCATCAGCTCTGACGGCTGAAACCGGATCAGACCGAACAAGTCAAGCCAGCGACGCGACCCCTTCGCGGTCACGCCGAAAGCCAGCGTCAGCGCCAGCAGAATAATGCCTGTCAGATACAGGGCCGGCGACCAACGCCTGTACGTGCTCGGGTCGGCCTGCGCGACGATGAGCAGGCCTATCGCGCCCATGCCAATGCGCATCGCCTGACCCGCCAGGATGTCGAGGTTCTTGCCGACGGCGCTGTACAGTACGATCAGGCCGTACAGCACGACGAGCGCAAGCGCCACGGCCAGGATCGGGTCCATGTTCATCCGTTTCAACAAGACCGCAACGCCGCCGGGTTTGCTTTCCGGCAGCACCCGGACGAAGTCGGAATCACTCATCCGGCCATCGGCTCCCGGGGTTCAGCCTCGGCCGGACCGGCCAATTCTGCGCCTGCCGTGCTGCGCTCCGGCTCGGGTTGCGGATCCTGCCTCGGAGCAATCGGCCGGGCCTGGTCCGGGCGCAGGTCCGGCAACAGATAGGCGTCAAGCACCGCACGCGCCACCGGCGCCGCTACTGAACTGCCGCCGCCGCCGTTTTCGACCAGAACGGCAACGGCGATTCTGGGTTTATCCACCGGCGCATAGGCCATGAACCAGGCGTGCTTGCGGCTGTAGTCGTCCAGTTCGTCTTCGTCGTAGGTCTGCCCGTCCTGGATGGCTACCACCTGCGCCGTGCCGGATTTTCCGGCCATGCGGTACGACAGGTCCCGGCCGATGTAGAACCAGGCGGTGCCATTCTGGAGATAACCAAAATCGCCGCGGTGCACCACATCGGCCATGGCCTCGGCCATCTTCTGCCAGTCCGGGGCGGAAGGCCCCTGCACGGCGGGCAGGGGCGGCATGGCTTCCACGCCCGGCGTAACGCCGTCGCTGGCCAGCAACATCCGCGGTCGGACGCGGCGCCCCCGGTTGGCCAATGTGGCCGCGGCTACGGCTACCTGCAAGGGTGTGACCAGCAGGTTGCCCTGACCGATGCTCATATTGACATTATCGCCGGGATACCAGGGCAGGCCCTTGGCGCCCCGTTTCCAGACCGGATCCGGCACCAGGCCGGGGCTGATGTCCGGAAAGTCCGCCTCTGGCAAGGCCCCGAATCCGAATTGGCGCAGGAAGCCGGAGATCTGCTCCACCGACAGGCGCGTACCCATCTGATAGAAATAGATGTTGGAGGAGCGATAGATGGCTCGGTTCAGATTGACAATACCCTGGCCACCCGGGTTTTGCGGCGTCCAGTTCCAGTCTCGATACACACGGCGCTGGCCGGGGATGCGAAACTCCCCACGGTCCGCAATCTCGTCATCCCAACCCACCACGCCGTGGCTGATTGCTGCCAGCCCGAGAATTGGCTTGACGAGAGACCCGGGCGCGTAAACGCCTTGCGTGGCGCGATTCAACAGTGGCGTATCACGCGACTTCGCCAGCTGTTGGTAGCTTCTCTGGTCCATGCCGGCCACGAAGTCGTTGGGATCATAGGCCGGACTGCTGACCATCGCCAGAATGCCGCCGGTGGAGGGCTGAATCGCCACAACCGCGCCACGCCGACCACCCAGGGCGCCGGCAGCGGCGATCTGCAGATTCAGATCCAGATGCAGGGTGAGATTCTGGCCGGCGACCGGCGGGAAGACTTCGAGCACCTGCCGCACCTGACCGCGGGCGTCCGTTTCCACCCGGCGCGACCCGACCTGTCCATGCAGCAAGGACTCGTAGTAGCCCTCTACGCCGATCTTGCCGACAAAATGCGTGGCCCTGTATTCCCGCATATCCAGGCGCTTTCGGTCCTCGACGCTGATTCTGCGCACTGATCCGACTGCATGTGCGACAAGCGGGCCGTGCGGGTAGTCGCGCACGGCTTCAAAGTTGATTTCCATGCCTGGCAGCCGGTGCCGGTTCACTGCCAGGCGGGCTGCCTCCCGATCGCTCAGGTCATATTTCAGCGTGACCGGTTCGAGCGGTCGGCGGCTGCGGCTGAGTTGGTCGTGGAAGCGGTCAACGTGCGCTGTATCCAGGGTCACCAGTGTGCCTAACTCTTTGATCTGCTGATCGAGATTCGGCACCCGCTCCGGCACCAGGTCCAGCGTGAACACCGGCCGGCTTTCCGCCAGCACCAGGCTGTTGCGGTCGAACACCAGGCCACGAGGTGGCGGCAACGGCAACATCTGGACACGGTTGTTGTCCGAGCGAGCGCGAAACTGATCGTGCTGCCACACTTGCAGGTAGAGCATTCTCAGTGCCAGCAGCAAAGACAGCAGCAGTACCCCGCAAGAGGCGATGACGAGACGACGAACCAGGATCTTCTCGCCATCTCGATTATCCAGCGGCAGGGAGTCCGGCATGGTCCTCAGCCCCTGACCCGGGCTATCCGGGCCAGCCTGCGGGCTAGGGCTGGACGCCCGAGTCGGCTGGCAGAGGCGTCCACAATCGTTCCAGATCATAGAAGGCGCGAGGCTCGGCCTGCATGACGTGCACGACTATATCGCCGAGATCCACCAGCGCCCAGGCATGGGTCTCTCGCCCTTCGATTCCAAGCAGCGGATACCCCTCGGCCTTGGCGGATTCCACCACCTGGTCGGTCAGGGCCTTGACGTGCCGACCGGAGTTGCCGGTTACGACGATCATGTAGTCCATCATGCTGGTCAGACCAGAGACGTCCAGAACCGCGGCATCCCGGCCCTTGAGTTCGTCCAGGGCCGCGACAACCAGATCCCGTAGCTGATGGGCGTTCGAACTCACGACCGATTACCCGCCAGCACGATACAGACCATGCTGCTCAATATAGCGCCGTACTGGCCCTGGCAGCAAATTCGATGCGGAGGCCAGGTTGCCACTCGCGATCCGACGCCGCACATCGGAAGCCGATATCGCCAGCATGGCGTCTTCGACCAGGCAGATGCCGCCGGCTGGTTCTCCTGCCAGATCCTGCCTCCGGCGGTCGGTAACCAGGCGCTGGACGTCTGCTTGCAAGGTCGCGCCTGGCCGGGTCAACAGCAGCAGGTGGGCGAGTTGCAACAGATGGCGCCAGTCGCGCCAGTGCTTGACGTCGTTGAAAGCGTCCGTGCCAAGCACCCAGAAGAGCGGCTCCTCGGGCAGGGCGGTACGCAGCGCCTGCAGCGTATCCACTGTGAAACTGGCGCCGCCCCGCAGGAGTTCCATGGCGTCGGGGACGATCTGTGGCTCATCCTCGCAGGCCAGTTGCAACATGTTCCAGCGGTGCAGGGCGCTGGCGCCCGGAGCGCGACGATGCGTGGGCGTTGCGGCCAGAACCAGGCGCAGTGGACAGTTCAGCCTGGCCGCTGCCTGCCTTGCCGCGTGCACATGACCCAGGTGAACCGGATCGAAAGTGCCGCCGAACAGGGCGATCAACGGCGCCGAATCTCGCCGTTGCCAAAGACCACGAACTTTTCGGTAGTCAAACCTTCCAGGCCGACCGGCCCGCGTGCGTGCAGCTTGTCGGTGGAGATGCCCACTTCCGCTCCCAGGCCGTATTCCATCCCGTCTGCGAACTGGGTGCTTGCATTGACCATGACGGAGGCGGAATCCACTGCCCGCACGAATTTGCGGGTGCGCGCATAGTCATTGCTGACGATGGTGTCCGTGTGCCCGGAGCCATAGTGATTGATGTGCTCGATGGCCTGATCCACGTCATCCACCAGCCGCACCGCCAGGGTCGGGCCGAGATACTCGGCGCGCCAGTCCGATTCGGTGGCGGCTGTCGCCTCTGGCAAAAGGCGCCGGGTCTCCGCGCAGCCGCGCAATTCAATGCCGGCCTGACCGAATTGCTCAGCCAGCGCGGGCAGTATCCGCGCTGCGATGCCCTTTGCCACCAGCAGGGTTTCCAGCGCATTGCAGACCGCCAGTTTCTCGGTCTTGGAGTTGACGGCGATGGCCAGCGCCATGTCCTGGCAGGCTGCATCGTCGATATAGACGTGGCATACGCCATCCAGATGCTTGATGACCGGAATGCGGGATTCGTCCAGGATGCGCTCGATCAATTGCCTGCCGCCGCGCGGCACGATCACATCCACACAGTCATCAAGCTTCAGCAGCGCTCCGACGGCGGCCCTGTCCGTGCTGTCAATGAGCTGCACGGCGGCGGCGGGCAGGCCTGATTCGACCAGCGCTTCCTGAATGCAGGCTTTGATCGCCCGATTGCTGCGAATGGCCTCGGAACCGCCCTTGAGAATGCAGGCATTGCCGCTTTTCAGGCAGAGGCTTGCGGCTTCTGCGGTGACGTTGGGGCGCGATTCATAGATGATGCCGACCACGCCCAGCGGCGCCCGCATCCGCCCCACCTGAATACCGGTCGGACGGCTGCGCAGGTCGTTCACCTGTCCGATGGGATCTGGCAGCTTGTCCACCTGATGCAGACTCTCGATCATGCGATCAATCCCGACGTCATCGAGCGCCAGCCGATCCAGGAGCGGTTGCGCGGTGCCGCCAGCCCTTGCCTGATCGAGGTCTTCGGCGTTTGCCGCGAGCAGTCTCTCCCGCGCCGCATCAAGCGCCCGGGCGATGGCCAGCAAGGCCGAAGATTTGGCGATCGGCTCGGCTGTCGCCATGACAGCCGCGGCGGCTCGCGCCGCCTTGCCCATCTGCTGCACTCGAATTGTGATGTCGTCGGCCACTGTGCTGGCCATCTCCTGCGTTGTCGTCATCGGCTACGAGGACGTCTCCGGAAACTGAGTTTGCAGGGCCCGAGCCCGGATATTGCACCAGGGGCCGTGATGATCGCGCCGGATTTTGTCCGTCTGCGTGTGCTCGCGACCGAGAGCATAGCTACGCCTATGGTCGAGGGCGCATGGACGCGCAGACAGGCAAAAGACCAGCGAGCGCGCGGCAAGCGCAGTCTGTAATCGGCACAGCGCTTCAATAGCGAAGACTACCAATTGAAAGATAGAGAAAATCAGCCTGCTCCATTAGCGCCTTGGTGCAATATTCGGGCTATGCCTTGCCATCCGCCAAACCGTCATTGTATGCGAGACCAGGCCGCCGGGTCATCGCTGCCAGCGGGCGATCCATTCGGTGAGCCGGTCCAGCCGCTCCCTCGGCGCTGTCATTTCCAGCAGAGTCTGCCTGTTTGCTGGCGCCACCGGCAACAATTCCGCCAGCCGCCAACTCAGCTCGGCCGCATCTTTCGGCTCACCCGCAGTGCCAATCAGCTGTGCCGCCGGGTGTTTGCGTAGCGCCGCCAGCGTGTCCACAAGCGCGTGATCCTGCTCGCCGAGCGGTTCGCTCGATTCCTCGGGCAGGCATTCAACCGAAGCCCAGAGCACCTGATCCGGAGCCTCATCTGTCTCGCGGACAAGAAACCTGTCCTTGCCGGCAATCACGATGCCGAGGTGGCCGTCGGCGAGCGTGTTGAAGTCTTCCACGCTTGCCAGCGTGCCCGTACCGAAGATCTCCGGCGGCCCGGCGTCGCCGGGATGGCGAACATCCCGCCCTCGGCGAATCAGAACCACGCCGAACGGCTGATCCTTCTGCATGCAGGCGCTGACCATGGCGAGATAACGTGGCTCGAAGATGCGCAGCGGCAAGCGGCCGCCAGGCAGCAGAACACTGCCGAGCGGGAACAGCGGGATTTGCCGGTGGTTGACGTCAGTCATCTGCTGGTTTCCGGGAATGCGCGACTTATGCGGTCAGGTCAAGGATAATCCGGCTTTTGCCGATCTACAGCACAACTTGGACCTGCTACAGACCATTGTTCTGGCGTTGATTCAGGGCGTGACCGAATTCCTGCCGATTTCGAGCACCGCGCACCTGGTTCTGGCCTCGGACCTGATTGGATGGCCCGATCAGGGAATCCGCTTCGATATTGCCGTTCACTTGGGCTCGCTGCTGGCGGTGCTGGTTCGATTTCGCCAGGACTGTCTCGCCATTGTTGGCAGCGTCTGGCAGTACGCACGCTGGCGACAGCGCGACGACACCCTCGATCTGCTGCTGAAGCTCTTGCTCGCCACGCTGCCTGTGGCCATGCTGGGCGCCGTGCTGCCGACACAAGCGCTGGAAGACTTGCGTACGTCGGCAGTGATTGCAGCGGCGACGTCTGTCTTTGCCCTGTTTCTCTGGTGGGCCAACGCCCAGGGCGGAAAGGCGGTCCGGACCGGCTGGCGACATGCCTGCTGGATCGGACTGGCGCAGTCGCTGGCGCTGATACCGGGAGCGTCGCGCTCTGGAGTCGCGATCACGGCTGCCCTCCTGGTGGGGCTCTCCCGGCCGGCGGCGGCGCGCTTCGCGCTCTTGCTTGGCATTCCGGTGATCGCTGGCGCTGTCCTCTTCGACGCCGTTTCCGTAGCAACAACGAACGCCGCGCCAACGCCGGCCAGCTGGCAGGATCTGGCGCTTGGGGCCGCAATTTCCGGTCTCTCGGCGTACTTCTGCATCAGCCTGTTTCTGGCAAGCATTCAACGTGTTGGACTGATGCCTTTCGTCTATTACCGACTGGCGCTCGGCGGCATCCTGTTCCTGCTGCTGCTCTGATCTGTCAGAACGGCAGGTCGTCGTCTTCGTCATCCAGGTCGCTTGTTGCTGGCTGCTGAGTGGCTGCTCTGTCACGTCCGGATGCGCCGCCAGCATCCTGATTGTAGCCCTGATCCCGATCGCTCCTTCTCGACGACCGATCATCGCCGCCCCAGGAGCCGCGCCTGTCTCCGCCATCACCCCGGCTGTCCAGCATCTGCATCTCGCGTGCTATCACCTCCGTTCGGTAGCGGGTCTGGCCGTCCCGCTCCCAGCTCGATGTGCGCAAGCTGCCTTCGATATAGACCTTTGACCCCTTGCGCAGGTACTGGTCGGCAATCTCGGCCAGCCGGGAGAAGCAGACGACGTTGTGCCATTCGGTGCGTTCTTGCGTTTCGTTGGTTTGCCGGTCGCGCCAGCTATCCGTGGTTGCCATGCTGAAATGGGTGATCGGGTTGCCGGCTGCGCTGTGCCTGACTTCTGGATCTCGCCCCAGATTGCCGATCAGGATGACCTTGTTGACGCCTCTTGCCACTGTTCTTCTCCGTGCTCAGGTGTTTCGCGTTCATGCCGACGCGAGGGGTTTTCACCTGCCAGTCTAACCAATCGCACAGCGTGCGGACATGGTAAATCGCGCACGCGGCGCACGCTTTCTACTGCGGACTACTCCGGGGGCTGGTTTCGCCCGAAAGCCGAATTGCCCTGAAGCAGCACTTCGGGATAACTTTGCAGGCTTCACTTCAGGGTACGGGGCCAGGCCGGGTGGATACCATTTCCGTGCGCGGCGCACGAACGCACAATCTGGCCAATATCGACCTGGACATTCCCCGGGATCGCCTGGTGGTCATCACCGGACTGTCGGGTTCCGGCAAGTCTTCGCTGGCCTTCGACACGCTCTACGCCGAAGGCCAGCGGCGCTATGTGGAATCGCTTTCCGCCTACGCCAGACAGTTTCTGTCCACCATGGACAAACCGGATGTGGACCACATCGAAGGCTTGTCACCCGCCATCTCCATCGAACAGAAGTCCACCTCGCACAACCCGCGTTCTACGGTGGGCACGATCACCGAGATTCACGACTATCTGCGGCTGCTCTACGCCCGCATCGGCGAGCCGCGCTGCCCTCGGCATGGCAAGCCTCTGGACGCGCAGACGGTGAGCCAGATGGTCGATCAGGCGCTGACCTGGCCTCGGGACACGCGAATCATGGTGCTGGCGCCGATGATCGTGGAGCGCAAGGGCGAGCATCTGCATGTGTTTCAGGAGTTGCTGGCAAACGGCTTCATCCGCGCCCGCATTGATGGCCTCACGACCGACCTCGACCATCCGCCAGATCTCGACAAGAACCGCAAGCACACCATTGAAGCGGTGATTGATCGGCTTCGGGTGCATCCCGGCGCGCAACAGCGCCTGGCGGAATCTATCGAGACGGCCCTGGGGCTTTCGGAGGGTGTTGTGCGCATCGCCGCCATGGACGAAGGCGGGCCACCGGAAATGGTGTTCTCTGCCCGATTTGCCTGCCCGGAGTGTGGCTACAGCATCGCCGAGCCGGAGCCGCGCACGTTCTCTTTCAACAATCCTGCCGGGGCCTGCCCGGTCTGCGATGGATTGGGTCAGAAACAGTACTTCGACGAGCGCCTGATCGTGCATGACCCGGACCTGTCCCTGGCCGAGGGCGCCATTCGCGGCTGGGACAGGCGCAACGTCTATTACTTCCACATTCTGAGTTCCCTGGCCACCCATTATGGGTTTGCCGTGGACGTGCCCTGGCGGTCACTCGACAAGGCGCACCAGCGCGCCATCCTCCAGGGGAGCGGGCAGGTGCGAATCGACTTCAGCTACACCAATGATCGGGGCGACGTCATCCGTCGCCGGCATGTGTTCGAGGGCGTCATCCCCAACATGGAAAGGCGCTATCAGGAAACCGAATCGAACCTGGTGCGCGAGAGTCTGAGCCGTTATCTGAGGGTACGAGCCTGTCCGGAGTGCAACGGCGCCCGGCTCACGGAAGCGGCCCGGCATGTGTTTGTCGGCAACCGCGCCCTGCATGAGGTATCCCGCAGTTCCATAGAAGCGGCGCTGGATTGGTTCGGGGAGTTGACCCTGACAGGGCGTCGGCAGACCATCGCCGAGAAGATTCTCAAGGAAATTCAGGCCCGACTGCGCTTTCTGGTGGACGTGGGCCTGAACTACCTGACGCTCGATCGCAGCGCCGAAACCCTTTCTGGCGGAGAAGCCCAGCGCATTCGTCTGGCCAGCCAGATCGGCGCCGGGCTGGTCGGCGTCATGTACATCCTGGATGAGCCCTCCATCGGCCTGCATCAGCGCGACAATGCCCGGCTGCTGCAAACCTTGATGCAGTTGCGCGAGCTGGGCAATACGGTGCTGGTGGTGGAGCATGACGAAGAGGCCATCCGCAGTGCCGATCACATCATCGACATAGGCCCGGGCGCCGGTCTGCGTGGTGGCCGTATTGTCGCCAGCGGTTCTCTGGAACAGATCCTGAAGGAGCCGTCTTCGATGACCGGACAGTACCTGTGCGGGCGCCGGCGCATCGAGACACCAAGCCAGCGCACGCCGTACAACAGGCAAGCCGTGTTGCGCGTGCGCGGCGCTGCCGGCAACAACCTGCGCGACCTGACAGTTGACATTCCCTGCGGCCTGCTGACCTGCGTGACCGGCGTTTCCGGGTCCGGCAAGTCCACCCTCATCAATCACACGCTCTATCCGGTAACCGCCACCAGGCTGAACGGCGCCACCACACTCACGCCTGCCGCGCATGAGGCAGTGGACGGACTCGAGCATCTCGACAAGGTGGTGGATATCGATCAGAGCCCCATAGGCCGCACGCCACGTTCCAATCCGGCCACCTACACAGGCCTTTTCACCCCGATTCGAGATCTGTTTGCGCAAACCCAGGAAGCGCGTCTGCGCGGCTACAAGCCCGGGCGCTTCAGTTTCAACGTCAAGGGCGGTCGATGCGAAGCCTGCCAGGGTGATGGCGTCATCAAGGTGGAGATGCACTTTCTGCCTGACATCTATGTGGCCTGCGACCAGTGCAAGGGCCAGCGCTACAACCGGGAAACCCTGGACGTGCGCTACAAGGGCAAGAATATTCATGAGGTGCTGGACCTGTCCGTGGAAGAGGCGCGAGCCTTCTTCGACGCTGTGCCAGCGATCGCCCGCAAGCTGCAAACCCTGATGGATGTGGGCCTGTCGTACATCAAGCTCGGGCAAAGCGCCACGACACTTTCCGGCGGCGAGGCGCAGCGCGTGAAGCTGTCGCGCGAGCTCTCCAAGCGCGATACCGGCAAGACTCTCTACATTCTCGACGAGCCTACCACCGGCCTGCACTTTCACGACATCGCGCAACTCCTGGAAGTGTTGCACCGGCTGCGCGACCACGGCAACACGGTGGTGGTGATCGAACACAACCTGGACGTCATCAAGACCGCGGACTGGATCATCGATCTTGGCCCCGAGGGCGGCTCCGGCGGAGGTTCCATCGTGGCCGTCGGCACGCCGGAACAATTGGCCGAGAAACCCGCCTCGCATACCGGACGGTTCCTGCGCAAGGTGCTGGAAGGCGTCAGCCCTGTCGAGCCGGAACCCGCACGGAGCGCCGCTGGTTCCGGGTGAGTGGGGTGGTGCTGCCCTGACAACGTGACTGCAACCTGTTGCCGTCCAGTCAGGCGTTTTCCGGTTGATCTCCGCCATGCGGATGGCGCGTTTCGAATAGTGGCATCTGCTGGGCGCCGATCAGGTCACGTTCCCCGCCGAGTGCTGCGGGTTTGCCGACATTGTCCACGGAATTGCGTTGCTTGCCGCCGTCTTCAGGCAATTTGTTTTCGGCATCTCTGGTCCACAGGATGCCGGGCCGGGGCGCCCGGTAATAGTTGGATGGGTCTTCCGGGTCGGAGGCGGACCTGGCGTCAGGTGTTGTCTTGTGCACGAAACGACCGAGCGCCGCCTGACAATAGTCATGCGACAACTCGATGCAAGTCCAGCGGCGCCTGATGCGCTCACAGACTTCCCCGGTGACGCAGCTACCTGCAAACGGGTCGATCACCAGATCGTCGCGGTCGGTCAGCATCCGGATGAAGTACTCGGGCAATTCGGATGGATAGCGGGCCGGGTGCGGCTTGAGGCCTCGTTCTTCGCAATAGCGCAGATAGAAGCTATTGCTCTCGGTGTTCGGGATGGCGATCAGGTTTGGCGGTATGGCCGCGCCGTTGTCGATGCTGAACTTCTCGCTGATGTCGTGTCCGGAAGGGCGTTTCTTCGCCCGGTATCCCTTGGAGAGGAGGGTTTGCATGCTCGGGCTGTAAGGTTGCAGGACGCGCCGGTTGCTGGCCTTGGGCCAAGGGGTTCTGGAAAGCCACCAAACCGTGTTGATCGCGTCCTTCACCCGAATCCGGCGCACTGTCACCCACTCGGCGGGCGTTGGCAGCTTTGAGGGATTCCACCAATAGAATTCCTGTGCGAGGTGAAAGTCAAATTCCTCGCACAGCATGACAAGCAGTTTGAAATGGTACAGGTTTCGGGTGGGATAGCCCTTGTTCCATGCCCCGCCGATGTCGATCACCAGGCTACCGCTGTCTTTCAGGACGCGCTGAAATTCAGCCGCAAACGGCTTGAACCAATCCACATACTCGTTGGCCTCGACGTTTCCGTAGTCCTTCTTGCGAACCAGGCCAAATGGCGGGCTGGTCATGATGAGGTCCACCGAGCCGCTGTCCTGTATGGCGAGCGCATCGCGGCAGTCACCATGGATGATCCTGCCCAGTCGTGTTTCGTGAAAGGGTTCCGGGGACGGCGTTTGCGTCGGCATGATCGGATTCCTACAACTCGAGCCGCTTGAGGTCCATGGCGTGGCGGGCCTCACGGTTGAAGACGTCAACGATAGCCGCAGGATTCGTTTCGATGCGAACCAGGTCGTCAGCATCCAGCATGACAATGCAAAGATTGGAGTCGGTCATGATCCTGTTGGCGTACCGGCGGGCTTCGTCGCCGATCTTTCCGGTCGAAACCATGACGATGGCGTGGCTCTTGAGCAGGTGCGTGAGACCGACTTCCTTGGCGACATCGTCAATGGACACGCGCACGGTATTCTTGCACTGGATCTGCCAGCGGGAAAACACAAGGCGGGTGCTTTCGAAAATCAGGTCCACCTCTGCACCGCCGGTAGCGTTACCGCGCAGCCGAGTTGCCACATAGGTCAGGTCAATGAGCCGCATGAGTTTGAAGGCGAGCGCTTCAAGCGCAAGCCCGCGCACATGACGGTCTTTGGCGTTCAGATCCTGACGAATGTCTTCAAGAGACTTTCGCAGCAAGGGCCGGAGATCGGCGTGTGTCTGCCGCTCAAGCTGACCGATGAGTGGTGAGAGGATACTTTCCACCAGTTTTTCGGTGGCCGTGACCAGAAACGGCTTCGCGCCCCGACCGCCTTGCCTTGTCCCGCGCTCCAGATCGATGAATCCTGCGTCTTGAAGAGGGTAGAGAACCTGTTTCGGCAGGTTCTTTTCGTTGAATGAAACGCCGTAGGTAGCGGAGGCCAGGCGTTCGACAACATTGGAGGAGTGGGTGCCGGCGTCAGCATTGGCGAGAGCCTTCAGATAGGCGCGTTGCTCGGGTGAAAAGCCGGCAAGCGCCTCGAATTCCTCGAATTTGAGTCCAAGGACTTCGTTGAGACGGGCTTCATCGACGCGATAGCCGGAGACAATGACACCGGCTTGCTCAAGCCACAGCCGCAGGGTGCTCATATGCTTGCCGCCACGCGGCACGGTAATCCCGCGTTCTCCGAGCTGGCGACGCAGCGAGGTGAGATTGATGCTTTCGCCGGCAGCCTGCATGTCGAGCAGGCATTGGACGAAATTCATCCCGTGACAGTGCTTGAGGATGTGGCGACCAAATTCTTCGTAGAGAGATGCCTGATTGTGACGGAGATCAAACAGTGCCCGGCCGGTGCTTGTGAGAGTGGCGTCGCTCTTTTCGATGAGGCCATAGGCTCGCATGGACAGTTTGGTGTTGTTGGCGAGTTTGCTCTTGTTGTAGTCATTCGTCTTGTGGTGCGCGAAGTACCGTCCACGCACCGACTCTTCAAATCCTTTCCAGTTGCTTGCGTGTTGATCGGCCAGCTCCAGCAAGTTCGGAAGGTCGATTTGAGCAGGAGAGAATTCGCTGCCGAAAGGGAGGTCACTGCGAGGCATCGGGAGATTCTGGGGCAGCCATTGTCGTCTTGATCAGAACAGCGCCGAAGGTTGCAGTGTTGTCACAGGGTTCAGCGCTTTGTATCCGGTGGATTGATGATGTTCCATTTCGCGGGGGCTGTCTATCGACTATGGCGGCCGCGTGTGCAAGAAATTGCCCACCCGCAGGCGCAGATTTTACTTGCAGGTGCTTGACGCCAGAAACGCTTCCTGCGGCATCACCGATTATCTCTTTGCCATCTCCCAGCTTGCGCAGACAACCTTGCTGTGGAACAGTTCGGGCGTCTCGGCCAAAGCGGGAATACGTTCGTCGTGCCGGCTGACATGGGCAACATGGCGTCCATGTTTACCCTGGCCACGGCGATCCTGAAGGGTAACCTCGACGGGTCAGCTGAACGAAAGGGGCGGTAACCGGCCCTGACGCAGCAGCGCTCCGGGGAGTCCTTGGCGAGGCTGGCTACTCGCGTTCGGGCTGTGCTTGCGCCTCGTCCGCCGGTTCGCTCGCTGCTTGTGGGTCCGACGCCTGTGATGCCTCCGGCGCAGCTGCGCCATGTTCTGGCTCTGCGGCTTCTTCGTCGCTTGCCAGGTGACGGTCCACCAGTTCGATGAACGCCATGGGCGCCGCGTCTCCCTTCCGATAGCCGCACTTCAGCACGCGGGTGTAACCGCCGGGCCGAGTCCGATAGCGTGGGCCGAGTTCCGTAAAGAGTTTGGCGGCGGCCTCACTGTTGCGGATGCGGGCAAAGACTAGGCGGCGGTTGGCAACCGAATCCCGTTTGGCCAGGGTAATCAGCGGTTCCACCACCCGGCGTAACTCCTTTGCCTTGGGCAGGGTGGTGCGAATCAGTTCGTGCGTCACCAGCGAGACAGCCATGTTGCGGAACATGGCTTGTCTATGGGCACTGGTGCGGTTCAGTCGCCGGCCGCTCTTTCGATGACGCATGCTGTCGATCTCCTGCCCGGGCGCCCGTATCAGGGGCGCTGATTCCTTGGCGGCCAATTGCCGAGTGTGGTGCCGAGGGCGAGACCTCGCGCGCTGAGTACATCCTTGATTTCGGTCAGCGACTTCTTGCCCAGATTCGGTGTTTTCAGCAGGTCCACCTCAGTGCGCTGCACCAGATCGCCGATGCAGTGAATGCTCTCGGCCTTGAGACAGTTGGCCGAACGAACTGTCAACTCCAGATCGTCCACCGGGCGCAGCAGCACCGGGTCGAAGTTGGGGTCGGCCTTTTCCACCCTGGGCGCCACATCGTGGCTGGTCGTGAACACCGATTGTTCATGCAGGATGCGTTCCGCTTCCTGCATGCACTCCTCCGGGTCTATGGCGCCATTGGTCTCCAGGTCCAGGATCAGCTTGTCCAGATCTGTACGCCTCTCAACGCGCGCATTGTCCACGCTGTAGGCTACCCGGCGCACCGGGCTGTAGCTGGCGTCCAGGCGCAACACGCCGATGGGGCGGGTTTCCTCTTCGTCGTCTTCGATCAGGTCTGCCGGCACGTAGCCCCGCCCCCGGGTAATGGTGGCCTGCAAGCGGATGCTGCCCGACTTGTTCAGAGTGCAGATCACGTGCTCGGGGTTGAAGATCTCGACATCCTGATTCAGCGTGAAATCCTTGGCGCGAACAACGGTTTCCTCTTCGGCGCCCGTGCAGCTCAGGGTAATGGTGCTGGATTCCACGGTATGCAAGCGCACGGCAACGCCCTTGAGATTCAGCAATATGTCGATCACATCCTCGCGCACGCCTTCCAGGGTTTCATACTCATGCTGAACATTGTCGATGCTGACTTCGCTGATGGCGCTGCCCGGCATGGACGAGAGCAGAATGCGCCGGTACGTGTTGCCGATGGTGTGTCCGAATCCGCGCTCGTACGGCTCGATGGAAATGCGCGAGCGGGTAGGGCTCAATGGCACGACCTCCATCTTCTTGGTAGTCGGCAGGTCAAGCAATGAATGAGCGGCTTGTGTCATAAGGGTCTCCGGTATCCTCAGCTGGTTCGTTTACTTGGAGTAGAGTTCCACGATCAGATTTTCGTTGATCTCGCTGGGCAGTTCCGAGCGGTCGGGGTGGCGTCGGTAGGTTCCTTCAATCTTGTTGCTCTCTTCGTTCACATCGACATCCACCCATTCGATGGACGAACGCTGGCCTGCGGCTTGCAAGGCGGCCTTGATCCGCAATTGCTTGCAGGCCTTTTCGGTTACCGCTACCTCATCCCCCGGCCGCACCTGATACGAGGGGATGTTGACGCGCTTGCCGTTGACGGTAATGGCCTTGTGCGACACCAGCTGCCTGGATTCGGAGCGGGTGGCGCCGAATCCCATCCGATACACCACGTTGTCCAGTCGGCCTTCGAGCAGGCGCAACAGGTTTTCGCCGGTCGCGCCCTTCTGCCGATCCGCCTTCTTGTAGTATCCCCTGAACTGCCGCTCCAGTACGCCATACAGGCGGCGCACCTTCTGTTTTTCGCGCAACTGCACCGCATAGTCTGACGGTCGGCCACGTTGGGCGCCGTGTTCGCCAGGCGGTTGACCGATCTTGCACTTGGAGTCGATCGCCCGAACGCCGCTCTTGTGGTAGAGGTCAGTGCCCTCGCGCCGGGACAGCTTCAGTTTCGGTCCGATATATCGCGCCATGTTCGCGTTTCTCCTAACCCCGACGCCGCTTTGGCGGGCGGCAGCCGTTGTGTGGAATGGGGGTTACGTCGGCAATGCTGTTGATGCGAATGCCGGCCGCATTCAAAGCCCGCACGGCCGATTCCCGGCCTGGCCCCGGGCCCTTGACCAGCACATCCACGCTCTTCATCCCCATACCCATCGCCGCGGTGCATGCCTGCTCCGCCGCAACCTGGGCGGCAAAGGGCGTGCTCTTGCGTGATCCGCGAAAGCCGGAGCCGCCGGCTGTGGTCCAGCAAAGCGTATTGCCCTGTCGATCGGTGATGGTGATGATGGTGTTGTTGAACGAGGCGTGGACGTGCGCCACGCCGTCGATGACGATTCGCTTGCTTTTCCGTTTTTCTGCCATGGGTCTTCCGTTACTTGCGAATGAGGCGCCTGGGGCCCTTGCGCGTGCGTGCATTGGTGCGCGTGCGTTGCCCGTTCACCGGCAGCCCCCGCCTGTGCCGAAGCCCGCGATAGGAGCCAAGGTCCATCAATCGCTTGATGTT
Organism: Pseudomonadales bacterium; assembly: GCA_965199705.1. GTDB lineage: Bacteria > Pseudomonadota > Gammaproteobacteria > Pseudomonadales > Azotimanducaceae > Azophilus. The sequence continues at coordinate 2,938,194 of OZ241359.1, read as the reverse complement.
CATGTTCACTTCCCGGCGCAGATCCCCTTCCACCTGCAATCGACCCACGACGCTGCGCAGGGCGTCGAGGTCGCTCTCTACCAGATCACCCACTCGAACCGCCGGATTCACCCCGGCAAGGGCGCAGAGTTCCCGCGCCCTGGAGCGGCCGATGCCGTGGATATGCGTCAATGACACACAGGCATGCTTGTTGTCCGGAATGTTGACGCCCGCTATACGAGCCATGTGCCTTGCCTCCTTCTGCCCATCTACCTATGGGCTACCTGTACCTATGGGCTACCTGTCAGCCAACTATGAGTTACCTATGGGCCAGCTACTGCTTGCTGACTAGCCCTGGCGCTGCTTGTGACGCGGTTCCGCCGGGCAGATTACCCGCACGACGCCCTTGCGCCGCACGATCTTGCAACGACGACAAATCTTCTTCACGGATGCGCGAACCTTCATCTGCCTGCTCCCACTACTGACGGCGACGGCCGTAGTTCCTGAGATTGGATTTTTCCATCAGCTTGGCGTACTGACTGGACATCAAATGCGCTTGCACCTGAGACATGAAATCCATGGCCACCACCACGACAATCAGCAAGGCCGTGCCACCGAGCTGAAAGGTGATGTTGGAAGCCACCACCATCAACTCCGGCAGCAGACAGACCAGGGTGACATACAGGGAGCCGAATACGGTCAGCCGCGTTACCACATCATCAATGTAGCGGGCGGTTTGCTGGCCTGGCCGAATGCCCGGTACATAGGCGCCCTGGCGCTTGAGGTTGTCCGCCATGTCCTTGGGGTCAAACTGGATGGCAGTATAAAAGAAGCTGAAGAAGATGATGCCGCCAGCGAACATCACGATGTAGAGCGGCTGTCCCGGCGACAGCACCAGAGCCACCTGTTGCAGCCAACCCAGGCCGGGACCCTGACCGAACCACTGAGCGACGGATGCCGGCGCCAGCAGCAGGCTGGAGGCAAAGATGGCAGGGATGACGCCGGCCATGTTGATTTTCAGCGGCAGATGGCTGGCTTGCGCCTGCATCATGCGCCGACCCTGCTGGCGCTTTGCGTAGTTGACCGTGATTCGCCGCTGCCCCCGCTCGATGAAGACCACGAAGCCGACCACGAGAATGGCCAGAAGACCGATGGCGAGCAGGGCAATGATATTGATGTCTCCCTGGCGGGCGGCTTCAAAGGATTGGCCGATTGCGGCTGGAAATCCGGACACGATGCCGGAGAAGATGATCAGTGAAATGCCATTGCCTACGCCTTTCTCGGTGATTTGTTCCCCGAGCCACATCATGAACAGGGCGCCGGTGACCAGTGAGGTGGTGGCGACAAAGTAGAAGCTGAACCCGGTCGAGAACGCCAGGCCCTGATTGGCCAGCGTGACAGACAGCGAAAACCCCTGCACCAACGCGATGGCGAGCGTACCGTAGCGCGTGTACTGGGTGATCTTGCGGCGCCCGGATTCGCCCTCCTTGCGCAGCTGTTGCAGCGGCGGGTGCATCATGCTCATCAGATTCATGATGATGCTGGATGTGATGTAGGGCACCACGTTCAGGGCAAGGATGCTCATGCGCTCCAGGGCGCCACCGGAGAACATGTTGAAGAGTTCCAGAATGCCGCCCTGATTCTGCTCGAACAGTGCGCGCAGCTGATCCGGGTTGATGCCGGGCAGCGGTATGTGGGTGCCGATTCGGTAGATCAGCAGGGCCACCAGCACAAACAGCAGCCGATTGCGAAGTTCCGAAAGCCCGGCGCGGGCGCCGCCCAGTTGCATTTGCGGAGTTGCCATCCTTGGTGTCTTCTATCTGGCTCTTCTGTGCGGCTCTTGTGCGCTTTCGCTGTTTTCCCGGAGGCCCTGAATTGCTGAGGCACTGAGGTTGTCGAATCGGGCGTGCCCGATCAACCCTCGACCTGCCCCCCTGCTGCTGCAATGGCTTCGGCCGCGCCCCGGGTCACGTGAATCTCCGGGCCGCGAACGGTCAGTGGCCGCTGCAGGCGACCGGAGAGGATGATGCGCGCCGCTGTCTTGTCGCGCCGAACCAGGTTGGCGGCCTTCAGGCTCTCCAGATCAACGACATCGCCGACGACCTTTGCCAATTCCCCCAGCCGCACCTCGGCCTTGCGGTTGCCAACCCGGGAGCGGAACCCGAATTTGGGAATCCGCATCTGCAACGGCAGCTGGCCGCCCTCGAAACCAGGTCGAACACCGCCTCCGGAGCGTGCTTTCTGACCCTTCTGGCCGCGCCCGCAGGTCTTGCCCTGGCCGGCGCTGTGACCGCGCCCCACGCGACGGCGGCTGCGCTTGCTGCCGGGCGCCGGCCTGATGTTGTTCAGTCGCAATGACATGGCATCATTCCTCCACGGACAGCAGATAACGCACCTGGTCAATCATGCCGCGCACGGACGGCGTGTTCTCGACTTCCACGGTCTGGCCAATGCGGCGCAGGCCGAGGCCGGCAACGCACGCCTTGTGGCGTCTCAGTCTGCCGATGGTGCTGCGAATCTGGGTCACTCGCAATACCGGCTTGGCGCTGTCGGCGTCCGCGCTCATGCGCGAATCTCATCCACGGTCTTGCCGCGCTTGGCGGCAACGCTGGCCGGTGAGCGCTGGTTCCTGAGCGCTTCGAAGGTGACGCGCACCACGTTCGCGGGGTTGGTGGAACCGTAGCACTTGGCCAGAACATTCTGGATACCTGCCGCTTCCAGGACAGCGCGCATGGCGCCGCCGGCGATGATGCCGGTGCCTTCTGAGGCAGGCTGCATGTAAATGGTGGTGGCGCAGTGTCGCGCCTTGACCGGATACCAGAGCGTGGAGCCATTCAACGCCACATCGACCATGTTGCGTCGCGCCGCTTCCATCGCCTTCTGGATGGCGGTAGGCACTTCCCTGGCCTTGCCTCGGCCATAGCCCACCTTGCCCTTGCCATCGCCGACTACGGTGAGGGCCGTGAATCCGAACAGGCGTCCGCCCTTGACCGCCTTGGCCACCCGGTTCACCTGAACCGTCTTTTCCAGCAGTCCTTCTTCTCGTATCTCTTCGGTATAGGCCATGTCAGAACTCCAGCCCGCCGTTACGCGCGGCTTCGGCGAGCGCCTTCACCCGGCCGTGATACTTGTAGCCGGATCGATCAAATGCCACCTGGCGGATACCGGCATCTACCGCCCTTTGCGCGACCAGGGCGCCGACGGCTGCGGCTGCCTCGGCATTGCCGGCGCCGCTCTTCGTCAGGTCGCCGCGCAGACTCTTGTCCAGGGTTGACGCCTGGGCCAGGACCCGGCTTCCTGACGGCTCAATCACCTGGGCGTACATATGCCGGGCGCTGCGCCGAACTGTCAGCCGATGCCGGCCCAGCTCGCGTATCTTCATCCGGGCCCTTCTGGCCCGCCGCATCCTCGCTTGAAACTTGTTGTTCATCGGCTCTACTTCTTCTTGGTTTCCTTGCGCCGCACCAGTTCGCCGACATAGCGCACACCCTTGCCCTTGTACGGCTCGGGCGGGCGGAATCTGCGGATCTCGGCCCCTACCTGGCCTACCTTCTGCTTGTCGGCGCCAGTCAGGACGATTTCTGTCTGGCTCGGCGTGCTGGCGCTCACGCCATCCGGCAACCGATACTCCACCGGGTGAGAAAAGCCGAGTTGCAAGGTGATGGTATTGCCCTTGGCCGTGGCTCGATAGCCAACGCCGCGCAGTTCAAGCCGCTTCTCGAAGCCTTCGCTGACACCCTGCACCATGTTGTTGACCAGGGATCGCGTCGTGCCCGCCAATGCCCTGGACCGCTTGCTGGCGTGACGCGCCGCAACCCTGACCTGCCCGGCTTCCTGTGTTACTGACACCTGTGGGTGGATGCTGGTTTCGAGCCGGCCCTTGGCGCCGGATACCTGAATGCTGCCCTCGTCCAGGGTCACCTCAACGCCCGGCGGCGGCACGACTGGCCTGTCTGCAATGCGTGACACGTCTGCGTCCTCAGAAGACCGTACAGACCACTTCGCCGCCAACGCCACGCTTCCTGGCGGCGCGGTCGGTCATGAGCCCCTGGCTGCTGCTGATGATGGCGACGCCGAGGCCATTGCGAACGCTCGGCAAGTCCTTCGCGTTCCGATAGATGCGCAGGCCGGGTCGGCTGACGCGGCGGATCTCGGCCATGACGGGTTTGTGTTCGTGGTACTTCAGGCGCACGGTGAGTTGGCGCTTGCTGGCGTCGTCGCTGGCTGCATAGCCTTCGATGTAGCCCTCGTCCTGCAATATTCGGCAGATGTCCGCTTTGGCCCTGGAATGCGGCATGGACACGTCCGCGTGGCCGGCCTGTTGCGCATTGCGCATCCGGGTGAGGAAATCTGCTATGGGGTCCTGCATGGTCATGGGAAGGTTCCTTGATCGCCTCTACCAGCTCGCCTTGACCAGGCCCGGCACTTCGCCGCGCATGGCCAGTTCTCGCAGCTTGTTGCGCCCGAGGCCGAATTTTCGATACACAGCGTGCGGCCGCCCGGTCAGCCCGCAGCGCCTCTGCCTGCGCACCGGAGAGGCGTTTCGGGGCAGCTTCTGGAGATCCATCTGCGCCGCCCAGCGCTGTTCGTCAGGCGCGTTGCGGTCGTTGATGATCGCCTTCAGCGCCTGCCGCTTCGCACTATAGCGGGCGCGTATCCTGGCGCGTTTCTTCTCCCGCTCGACAATGGAAACCTTGGCCATGCTGCTTGATCCCTCAGGCGGTTGGATTGCGGAACGGGAAGTTGAACGCCTGCAACAGCGCCAGGCCTTCCGCGTCGGTTTTCGCGCTGGTGTTGACGACGATATCGAGCCCGCGAATGCGGTCGATCTTGTCGTAATCGATTTCCGTGAACACGATCTGTTCGGCTATGCCCATGGAGAAGTTGCCGTGCCCGTCAAACGCCTTCGGATTCAGGCCTCGGAAGTCCCGAATGCGGGGGATGGCAATGCCGATCAAACGCTCCAGGAAATCGTACATTCGGGCGCGCCGCAAGGTGACCTTGCAGCCGACCGCGAATCCTTCCCGGATCTTGAAGCCCGCCTCGGACTTGCGGGCCAGCGTGACTACTGGCCGCTGCGCGGAAATGGCGGCAAGATCGGCCAGCGCATGATCCATGATCTTGCGGTCGGCAACGGCTTCGCCCACGCCCATGTTCAGCGTCACCCGGGTGATCCTGGGCACTGCCATGCTGCTGCTGTAGCCCAGCGACGCCTGCAGTGCGGGGCGAATGTCGTCCAGATAGAGTTGATGCCAGTCAGCCACCTCAGGGACTCCCGTTCCGCACTCAGCCCTGGCCGTCCAGGACGGCGCCAGTGGACTTGAAATAGCGCACCTTGGCGCCGTCCTCCAGGCGAAATCCGATCCGGTCGGCACGCTCTGCCTCGGCGTTCCAGATGGCGACATTGGAGGCGTCGATCGGCCCCTCGCGGGAAACGATGCCGCCAGCCTGCCCGAGATTCGGGTTGGGCTTCTGATGTTTCTTCAGCAGATTGACGCCGCTCACGATCAGGCGCCCGTCCGCACGCACCTCGACAACTTCACCGCGCTTGCCCTTGTCGCGCCCGGCGATGACGATCACCTCGTCGGATTTCCTCAATTTCTGCATCTGCCCGTCCCGCTGCGCTCTGCTACAGAACTTCCGGGGCGAGGGAAACGATGCGCATGAAGTGCTCGGTGCGCAGTTCCCGCGTGACCGGCCCGAATACTCGCGTGCCCACCGGTTGATTCTGCTGGTTCAGCAGCACCGCCGCGTTGTCGTCAAAGCGGATCAGCGACCCGTCAGGCCGACGCACGCCCTTGCGCGTGCGCACGACCACGGCGTTCATCACCTGCCCCTTGCGTACGCGACCGCGCGGTATGGCTTCCTTGACCGCTACCTTGATGATGTCGCCGACGCCGGCGTAGCGGCGATGCGAACCACCGAGCACCTTGATGCACTGGACGCGCCGGGCGCCGCTGTTGTCGGCAATGGCAAGCATGGTTTCAGTCTGAATCATCGTTTCGATCCGTCAGGCGGCTGGCGCCCGCTTTTCGATGCGCTTCAGTCGCCAGGTCTTGGTTTTGGACAGGGGCCGACATTCCTCGACAGTCACCGTATCGCCAACATGGCCCTCATTACCTTCGTCATGCGCGTGCAGCTTGCTGGACCGGCGCACGATCTTGCCGTAGATCGGATGCTGCACCCGGCGTTCGACCAGAACGGTGATGGTCTTGTCCATGCGCTCGCTGGTCACCACGCCGGTGACGCTTCTGCGGTTCGCCTGTCTGGTATCAGCCACCTCTTGCCTCCCGCATGACCGTCTTGATCCGAGCGATGTTGCGTCTGGACTCGCGCAGCAGATGTGTCTGGCCAAGCTGGCCGCTGGCTCGTCTCATGCGCAGCTCGAACGCTTCCTTGCGCTGGCGCAGCAACTCCGCCTTGAGCTCCGGCGCGTCCATGTCTCGCAGTTCCGTGATGTCCATGCCGCTGCCCCCGCCTCAGGCCGCGATTGCCCGCTTGACGAAGGCGGTCGAGAAGGGCAGCTTGGCGCCGGCCAACTCAAAGGCGCGACGGGCAGTATCTTCGGCGACGCCTTCGATTTCGTAGAGCACCTTGCCGGGCTGAATCTGGGCGACCCAGTATTCGACGCCGCCCTTGCCCTTGCCCTGGCGGACTTCAAGGGGCTTCTTGGTGATTGGCTTGTCCGGGAAGGCGCGGATCCATACCTTGCCGCCGCGGCGCACGTATCGAGTCATGGCGCGCCGCGCGGCTTCGATCTGGCGCGCCGTCAAGCGCCCCCGACCGGTGGCCTTGAGCCCGTATTCTCCAAAGGAAACCAGGTTGCCCCGGTTGGCAAGCCCGCGGTTGCGGCCCTTCTGTTGCTTTCTGAATCTGGTGCGCTTGGGTTGCAACATCGGTTCTATCCCTCTTCGTCGCTCGGGCCGAGCAATTCGCCCTTGAACACCCAGACCTTGATGCCGAGCACGCCGTAGGTGGTCTGCGCCTCCCAGGTGGCGTAGTCGATGTCTGCACGCAATGTATGCAGTGGCACCCGACCTTCGTGATATACCTCGGAGCGTGCAATTTCGGCGCCGCCCAAACGCCCGGCCACGCGCACCTTGATGCCCTGGGCGCCGAGGCGCATGGCGTTCTGGATCACTCGCCGCATGGCGCGACGAAACTGCACCCGGCGCTCCAGCTGCTGAGCCACATTCTGGGCAACCAGCAGGGCGTCGAGTTCCGGCTTGCGGATTTCTTCAATGTCCACACTTACCGCCACCAGGCCCATCAGTCGGGTCAGGTCCCGGCGCAGCCGCTCGACGTCTTCGCCCTTCTTGCCGATGACGATGCCGGGTCGCGCCGTGTGAATGACAATGCGGGCCGTGTTGGCGGCTCGGCGCCAGATCTGCACTTCGCTCACGGAGGCCTGGGCAAGCCGCTTGCGCAAGTAGTCGCGCACTTCCAGATCCTTCAGCAGATACTCGGAATAGCGCTTCTTGTCGGCGTACCAGATGGACTTGTGATCCTTGACGATGCCCAGGCGCATGCCGATTGGATTGACTTTCTGGCCCATGGTTCTACTCGTCCGTCAACGTAACCTGCACGTGGCAGGTGCGTTTGAAAATGCGATTGGCCCGCCCCTTGGCCCGTGGCCGGATACGCTTCAGGGTGACGCCTTCATTGACTTCGATTGCAGCTACGCGCAAGTCGTCCACATCCGCGCCGTGGTTGTTTTCGGCGTTTGCGACGGCCGATTCCACTGCCTTGCGAATCAGGGGCGCTGCCTTGACCGTGCTGAACGCAAGGCGGTCGAGCGCCTCTTCCAGGAGCTGACCGCGCACCTGATCGGCCACCAGGCGCGCCTTGCGGGCCGAGACCGGCAGTCGTCTGGCGATGGCGTTGACGTGCATGGTCGTGATCTCCGGCGTCAGCGGCGCGACTTGCGATCGCCGGCGTGACCACGATAGGTGCGCGTCGGGGCGAACTCGCCGAGCTTGTGTCCGACCATTTCTTCGGTCACATACAAAGGCACATGCTGACGCCCGTTGTGCACTGCAATAGTCAGCCCCACCATATCCGGCAGGATCATGGAGCGGCGCGACCAGGTCCTGATCTGCCGCTTGCTGTTGCTGCGAACGGCAGCGTCCACCTTTTTCATCAGGTGCAGATCAACGAACGGGCCCTTGCGCAGGGATCTGGGCATGGCCTACCTCCTGCCTCTTCGGCGCACGATGAGCTGGTCGGTGCGCTTGTTCTTGCGGGTCTTGTGCCCCTTGGTCGGCACGCCCCAGGGCGTGACCGGGTGCCGGCCGCCAGATGATTTGCCTTCGCCACCGCCGTGCGGATGGTCAACGGGATTCATGGCAACGCCACGCACGGTCGGGCGAACGCCACGCCAGCGTTTGGCGCCGGCCTTCCCCAGGCTGCGCAGATTATGTTCGGCGTTGCCGACTTCGCCGATGGTAGCCCGGCATTCAGCCAGCACGCGCCGCATCTCTCCGGAGCGCAGGCGCAGGGTGGCGTAGGCGCTCTCGCGCGCCACCAGTTGCGCCGAAGCGCCGGCGCTGCGGGCGAGCTGCCCGCCCTTGCCGGGCTTGAGTTCGATGCAGTGCACAACACTGCCTACCGGAATGTTGCGCAAGGCCATGGCGTTGCCGATGCGGATCGGGGCGCTGGAGCCGCTCATGATCGGATCGCCGACGCGGATGCCTCTGGGCGCCAGGATGTAGCGGCGCTCGCCATCGGCGTACTTCAGCAGCGCAATGTTTGCGCTCCGGTTGGGGTCATACTCCAGCTGTTCCACCTTGGCGGGCACGTTGTCCTTGACGCGCTTGAAGTCGATCAGACGGTACAGGCGCTTGTGCCCACCGCCCCGGTGGCGGGTGGTGATGCGTCCGAGATTGTTGCGCCCGTCGGTGCGCTTGAGCGGCTCGAGAAGCGGCTTGTGCGGCTTGCCTTTGTGCAGATCCGGATGCACCACGCTGACGACGAATCGACGCCCTGGCGAAGTGGGTTTGCGCTTGACGACAGCCACGTGACTAGTCCGTTACCATGTAATCGATTTCCTGCCCCTGCGCGACCCGCACATAGGCCTTTTTCCAATTGGGCCGCCGCGACACGCGGTGTCTGCCACGCTTGCGCTTGCCGCGCACATTCAGTGTCGATACCTGCAGCACCTGGACGCCGAAGATCTGCTCGACGGCCGTCTTGATCTCCGCCTTCGTGGCGTCGGTCGCCACCCGGAAGGCGTATTGATTGCTGGCGTCGCCGAGATTGGCAACCTTCTCGGAAATGTGCGGTGCGCGCAGCACCGTGAAGACCCGCTCTTCGTTCATGCCAGCGCCTCGTCGAGCCGCTTCAGGGCGCCGGCTGTTATCAGAACATGACTGTAGCTGATCAGGACCACCGGATCGAGCGCCGCGACCGAGCGAACCTCGACATGCGGCAGATTACGGGCTGCGAGATGGAGGTCAGGCTCGACCTGCTCGGTAACGATCAATGCGTCCGCAGGCGCAAGTGCGCCGACCTGCTTGCAGAGGGCGCCGGTTTTCGGCGAATCGACAGCAAATACTGCCAGGCCGACAAGACGTTCCATCCGCACCAGCTCCGAGAGGATGCAACAGAGCGCGCCACGGTACATCTTGCGATTGACCTTCTGATCATGATTGCGGGGCCGAGCCGCGAAGGTGACGCCGCCGCCGCGCCAGATGGGGCTGCGAATGCTGCCGGCGCGGGCGCGGCCAGTGCCCTTCTGGCGCCAGGGCTTGCGCCCGCCGCCACGCCGGTCCGAGCGACTCTTCTGCGCCTTGGAGCCGGACCGCCAGGCCGCCTGCTGCGCCGTGACTACCTGATGCACCAATGCCGAATTGAACGGGCGGGCGAAGGCTGCATCCGACAACTCCAGGTTGCCGCCATCCTGGAGGTTCAGATTCATTTGCCGTCCCCACGCCGCGCCTTGACCGCGGGAACTATCTGCACATCGGCGCCAGCTGGCCCGGGCACTCCGCCTTTGACAAGCAGCAGCTTGCGCGGTTCGTCGATCTTGACCACCTCCAGGTTCTGCTCGGTGACCCGCGCATTCCCCATCTGCCCGGCCATCTTCTTGCCCTTGAAGACGCGCCCCGGGGTTTGACACTGACCGATCGATCCGGGTGCACGGTGCGAAACCGAGTTGCCGTGGCTGTTGTCCTGGCCGCTGAAATTCCAGCGCTTTATGGCGCCCGCAAAGCCCTTGCCCTTGGAGATACCGCTGACATCGACCTTCTGCCTCACGCGGAACAGATCGACGCCCAGTTCCTGGCCCACAACCAGGGATTCGTCCATCTCCGCGTCCGGCACACGAAACTCCCAGAGCCCGCGCCCGATGCCGGCGCCTGCCTTGGCGAGGTGTCCGATCATCGGCTTGGTCGCCCGGTGTTGTCGGCCTTCGCCGATGGTGACCTGCACCGCGCTGTAGCCGTCCGAGTCGGTTGTCTTGACCTGGGTGATGCGATTGGGTTCGACCTCGATCACGGTGACGGCCACGGACCTGCCGTCCTCGGTGAAGAGGCGGGTCATACCGCACTTTTTGCCAACCAGGCCCAGAGCCATGTTCTGCGATCCTCTTGCTGTGCGCGACAGGGCATTGCCCCGAAGAAAAACGCCGGCCCATGGGGCGCGCCGTTTGCGCTCAATCCAGACTGATCTGTACGTCCACCCCGGCCGCCAGATCCAGCTTCATCAGTGCATCGACGGTCTTTTCCGTGGGCTCCAGAATATCCAGGAGGCGTTTGTGGGTACGAATCTCGTATTGATCGCGGGCATCCTTGTCAACATGCGGCGAGATCAGAACCGTGTACCTTTCCTTGCGCGTAGGCAACGGAATCGGCCCCCGAATCAGGGCGCCGGTACGCTTGGCGGTATCGACGATTTCCTTGGTCGATACGTCGATCAACTTGTGATCGAATGCCTTGAGACGAATGCGGATGCGCTGATTCGCCACGAATCATCTCTCCCGTGCATGAAGTAAAAGATGCCCCTGCCCGCAAACTTGCGTGCCGGGACGCCTCTGCTGGTTAAAGAACCCCCGAAACCGGGATCGCGCATTATACGCAAGCGCTGGTTGGCTGCAACACAACACAAGCGTCTCGTCACCCCGGATCGTGGACAGCGCCACCTTCGCCTTGAACTCGGCTGAACACTGTTTCCTCTTTGCTATCTTGATTGCCTCCTGCGGCTAATCGACCACACCTTGGCGTGTTGTTCAAAAATCGGGGACCACTTCTTCCCGCCCGCTCGGCCACTTCATCAAGGCCATTGCCGCCAGGAACGTACCGTGAAGCCACGCCGCTTGGCATTTGAGTCACCTCCGTGGACCAGCAGTCCGTCGTCGTTTCCGGAAAGTCCCCTCCAGTATTCGAGGCCCTTGAAGAAGTCGCTGGCGATGGTGGATCCAGATTTGATCTCAATGGGGGTGGTTGCAGCACCCGAGGTCACGATCAAATCGATTTCGTGGCCCTTGCTGTCCCGCCAGAACGAGAGCTCAGGCTCGCGTCCGGCGTGCAAACCGCTCTTCAGAAATTCACCGATCACCATGTTCTCGAAAACCGCGCCTCGCATTGCGTGAGAGTGGAGGTGTTCCGCGTCTTCGATTCGGAGCAGGTAGCAAAGCAGCCCGGTATCGACAAAGTAGAGCTTCGGGCTTTTGATCAGACGTTTACGGAAGTTTTGGTGATGTGGTTGAAGACGATAGACGATGAAGCTGGTCTCCAGCATCGAGAGCCAACGCCTGGCAGTTTCGTGACTGATCCCAGCGTCGTTTCCAAGAGCAGACAGGTTCAGGAGTTGTCCGGCTCGGCCCGCGCACAAGAGCACGAAGCGGCGAAACGCTTCGAGATCTCCCACCTGCGCCAGTGAGCGGACATCTCGCTGAAGATAGGTTTGGAAGTACTGAGCGAGCCATTCCCGTGGGGGTAGCTGATGGTCGTGAATTCTTGGGTAGAAACCGCAGTGGGCGATCTCCGTCCATTCACCGGGAAAGGGTTCGGTGCGGGGAAGACTGGTACTGATTGAGTCGTCTGCGCGTACCGGTCTCCCGTGGAGTTCACCAAGTGTAAAAGGGAGGAGATGGGCAATGAAAGCGCGCCCGGCGAGACTCTGTGACACCTGGCGCATTAGCAGAAAATTCTGGGAACCGGACAAGATAAGCTGACCGACATCGGGTGCGAGATCTACGCGGCTCTGAATGTAGGAAAACAGATATGGAGTATTTTGAACTTCGTCCAGGATTACGGGTCCGGAAAACTGATCCAGAAATCCTCGCGGATCCTCCTGGGCGAAGTGACGTTCGTCCGGGTCTTCGAGAGAGATGTATCGATACTCGTTGAATACCGACCTCACTAGCGTCGTCTTGCCGGACTGCCTTGGCCCGGTGACGGTTACTATGGGGTAACGTGCGGCGACTCGCTGAAGAACGAATCCAAGGTGTCTTCTGATCATGGTGGTAGGGTACAGATTGCATATTTGATATGCAATCTGTACGGCCACACTTTATGGCGCCATGATGTACGCGACTACCGACTCAAACAATGGGCCAGACGCCGGCGGCGAACCAGTGCTGACCGACCAGCAATAGCCAGCCGGCGGCAGCGAGAAAGGGTCCAAAGGGAATCGGCGCCCGACGGTCTCGCTGGCCCAGGGCCAATGCCGGCAAGGCGTAGAGCAAGCCAGCCAGAGCCGCCAGCAACAGGGTGGCCGGCAGGGCAGGCCAGCCCAGCCAGGCGCCGATGGCCGCGAACAGCTTGAAGTCGCCATAGCCCATGCCTTCGCGGCCAGTGACCAGTCGAAAGATCCAGTAAACGCCCCACAGGAACACCCAGGCGAATGCAGCGCCGAGCACGGCTTCAACCAGTGGTGAGGGGCCGCCAAGCGCGTTGACCAGCAGGCCAAGCCAGAGCAGCGGCAAGGTCAGTTCATCCGGCAGCAGACCTGTCTCCTGGTCGATGGCTGCGAGTGCGAGCAGCATCCAGCCGCAGACGGCGACCGCAAGCGCCAGCCAGGTGAAACCGAAGCTGGCGGCGGCGATGAGGGGAATGGCGCCGGCAAGCAACTCCACCAAGAGGCTCCGCCAACCGATCGGCGCCTTGCAGCCAGCGCATCGGCCGCGCAACGCCAACCAGCTGATGATCGGTATGTTCTCAATTGCGCAGAGCGGCCTTTGGCAGTGCCTGCAATGCGATCTTGGCGTTGCCAGATTGAATCGCGTCGGCGTCTCGCTCAGTTCTTCAGAGGCTCCGGGGATGGCGCTGTCAGGCTGCTCGTTTGCGGCTTCCGCGCCTGGTGCCGGCCCGGCTTCGGTCAACAGGCGTTTTGCGTCCCGCAGCCAGTAACGCCGGAGCATGATCGGCAGCCGGTGGATGGTCAGGTTGAGAAAACTGCCCACGCAGGCGCCGGCGCAGAAGAGCCAGGCGCTTGCCAGTATGTTTGCCGAATCGATCACATCAGCGCACGGTTTGTCGAGACGTGCATGCTATCCGCCAATGGCGGTTCCCATCTGAAAGATGGGCAGGTACATGGCGATGACCAAGCCGCCGACGATTACCCCGAGAACCACCATGATCAGGGGTTCCATCAGTGCCGTCAGGCTGTCCACAAGCCCCTCAAGCTGCGCCTCGTAGTGGCTGGCGGTGCGGGCGAGCATATCATCAAGCGCGCCCGCCTCTTCGCCGATCCGGGTCATCTGAATCATCATGTCCGGAAACCGGCGCGTCTGCTGCATGGCGCGATGCAACGAGGCGCCAGCGGCCACTTCGGAGCGGATACGGTGCAAGGCGTCTTCGAACAGCCGATTGCCGGCGGTGGCGGCCAATGCAGTCAAGGCCTCGATCAATGGCACGCCGGCGGCAAAGGTTGTGGCCAGGGTGCGCCCGAAGCGGGCGATCACCGAGGTTCTGACCAGGCGGCCGACGATCGGCAGGCGCAGGATCAGGCGCTCGCTGCCGCGTTGCAGCGCCTCGATGCGGCGCTGCAGGGCAATGCCTGCGAGCAGCGCAACTGGCGCTGCCAGTAGCCACAGCCAGCTGGCTTGCAGCCATTCAGAGAGTTGGATCACTATGCGGGTGAAGGCAGGCAAGTCAGCGTTGAAGCTGGCAAAGACGGTCTCGAAACGCGGCACCACCTGAATCAGCAGCACCGCAGTCACCACGCCGGCTACCATCACAACCACGGCCGGATAGGCCATGGCCTTGCCGGCCCTGGCGCGAACGGCCCGGGCGCGCTCTTGGTAAGCCGCTATCTGCAGCAGCATGACGTCGAGTGTGCCGGCCTGTTCGCCGGCATGCACCAGGGCGCAGAACATTCGATCAAAGGTCTGCGGGCGTCGCCCAAGAGCGGTGGCCAGGCTCTCTCCGCCTGCTACATCAGCGCGCACCTGGCGCACGAGTTCAGCCAGACGTGGGTTGGACAGGCCGCTGGCGGTGACGTCCAGCGCCCGAACCAGGGGGGCGCCGGCGCGCAGCATGGTTGCCAGTTGCCGAGCCACCAGAGCTGACTGCCCGGGACCAAGCCGGCCACCGCGCAGCCACGGCCGCCGGCCAAGCGTAGCCGAGCGGTTGTCGCCGCCCGCACGCTTGAGCCGGACGTGAGCCAGGCCTCGCTGTTGCAGCCGGATGCGGGCGATGCGAGCGCTCGGGGCCTGCAATTCGCCAGAAGCCGGACGCCCGGCATTGTCCCGGCCGGTCCAGCGCCAAAGGTAATCAGCGCTCATTCCGGGGAGACTCTGGGCCGGCGGCTGACCCGATTTGCTTCCATGAGACTGGTCACGCCGGACGCCACCTTGTTCAGACAGGCTGTTCGCAATCCGTGATAACCCTGCTTGTGCGCGAGCTCCGCCAGCCTGCTGCTGTCTTCACCATCCAGGATCATGCGGCCAAGCTCCGGGGTGATCTGCATGACCTCATACACGCCGGTACGCCCCAGGTAGCCGCCTCGGCAACGGTGGCAACCGGCGCGGTCGGCCTCGTAAAGAGACAGATTGGCGGCTTGCTGCGCGCTGAAGCCTTCAATCGCGAGCGTGCGAGCCGAAACCTTGTGGCCGCGCCGGCAGTGGGGGCAAAGGCGCCGCAGCAGACGCTGCGCGACGATCAAGCGCACCGAACTGGCCAGATTGAAGTCTTCGACGCCGATGTTGCGCAGTCGATCAAGCGTCTCTGCCGCCGAGTTGGTGTGCAGGGTGGACAACACCAGATGCCCTGTCTGGGCCGCCTTTACCGCGATTTCGGCAGTTTCCGGATCGCGTATCTCGCCCACCATCAGAACGTCCGGGTCCTGGCGCAGAAACGCCCGCAACGCGGTCGCGAAGGTCAACCCGACGCGCGGATTGATGTTGACCTGGTTGACGCCTTCCAGGTTGATTTCAACCGGATCTTCCGCCGTGGCGACATTCCGTTCGGGGGTGTTGAGCCGATGCAGTCCGCTGTAGAGTGTGAGAGTCTTGCCGCTGCCGGTCGGCCCGGTCACCAGAATCATCCCGTCCGGTTGATCGAGCGCTGCCTCGAAGAGCGCCGCCTGCGCTGGTTCAAACCCGAGCTTGTCGATTTCGAGGTTGGCTTCTTTCGAGTTCAGCAGGCGCAGCACCAGCTTCTCTCCCCAAAGTGTCGGCAGGCTGTTGATCCGCAGATCAAGTGCAGGCGCCTGCGCAATACGCAACTTGAAGCGCCCGTCCTGCGGCAACCGGCGCTCGGTGATGTCGAGTTGCGCCAGCACCTTCAGGCGGGCCGCCAGGCGTCGTCCCAACTGCCGGGGCGGCCGGGCGGCCTCGAACAGAACGCCGTCGGCGCGAAAGCGGATGCGATAGCTTGATTCATACGGCTCGAAGTGAATGTCGGACACGCTCTTGTTTACGGCGTCTGTCAGCACCTGGTTGACGAAGCGCACCACGGGCGCCTGATCTTCGTGCGCGCCAGCGTCGGAAATCGCATCTGCTTCTTCCGGCTCTACCGGGAGGGCGGTTACTTCCACGTCCAGGTTGTCAATTCGGCTGTCAAGTTGCGGTCGATCACGCCGGCCACTGGCAGCGAGACTTTCCAGCGCCGCCGTTAGCTGCTCCGGAGTCACCAGCACGCCCTGCACGGTTTCCCCCAGGTCCCGTGTCGGGATGGCGTCCAGATCTTCCGCGCGGGCCACCGCGACCAGCAGCCGCTGACCGCGGCGCAGCAAGGGCAGTACGGCGTGCGGCAGGAATTCGGGCAGGATCAGCAGGGCATCGGGAATGGCGTCCAGATCAAAGGCGTCCAGATCAAGTTGTGGCAACATGAATGCAGTGGTTGTGGCTTGGTCAGGCATGCTGCTTGCAGCCTGAACCACTCGGGCCTGCCTGCCTATCGGAGTTGTGCGCCGAATCCTGTGCGTTTCTGCTGCAACGTGCGGTGCGAGCATTCAGTAACCGGTGGGGACCAGTCGCCGGTTCCTTGACTGCACAATCGCACGCGCCGCGTAGCCAAAGGCGCACGCCGGTGGCCGGCATGACGTGATCCAATGGGCGTCGATGCGGTCGATGGTCTCCGGTCGCGATGGCCCGTCTGCGGGCCTCGGTCGCGGCGGCATCGTCGAACGTCCAGGCCCTTGAAACGGAGCAGAAGCACCATGAAACACCCAGCAGCGGCCGGACAGACCGGCTTTACACTCATCGAACTCATGATCGTCGTGGCCATTGTCGGCATCCTGGGCGCGATAGCTGTGCCCGCATACCAGAATTATGTGGAAAGCGCCAACATGGCGCGGGTCACCCGGCACCTCGAGGATGGCGCCCGATTGGCCGCGAATGAAATCCGCAAGGTGCAGGCCGATATCGCGGTCGGGCGCTTTGCAGATCTGGCCGAGGCGGACGCCACGGGTGATTTCACGGAAACGGGATTCGTGGCGATGCTGAATCAGGCCGGTGGCTCTGCGCCCGGCGGTGGCCCGCCCTATGTGGCCGGTTCCGGCGATGGCGGTAGCGGGGCGGTCGGTGTTTCCATTGTCGGCACCCTGGCCGGCGGCGATTGGAAGCTGGTTCTGGAGCGGCCCGTCATCTACGAGTTTTCCAGCACCGAAACGCGGGAAGTCAACTGGCGTGGCGGATAACGGCGGCTGCGGGGCGGCGCATGGCGTAAGCCCGCATATCCCGAATATGGCGCCAGCCCGGGTATTGCACCAGGGGCCGTGATGATTGCGGCCCGCGCAGTCTGTGATCGAGCCAGCAACCAGGCCAGCAGTCACGCAGGCTTCAGCCTGATCGAGTTGCTGTTGGCGCTGGTGATTGTTGGCGTCATCGCCGGCATCGCCCTGCCGCTCTATCAGGGATATGTCGATTCGGCCCGGGAAACGGTGCTGCTGCGCAACATCAGCACGCTGGAGGTCTTTCAGGAAGACTTTCGCATGCGCCAGGGCGCCTACCTGACCTCGGCTGATACGGCGGCGGAGATTACCGCCGCCATTGGCTGGGCGCCGGCTGAAGGCGATGCCGCCAGCTACACGATCAGCCCCGTGGCGCCGGGCAGCTATCGGGTGCAGGCCGAATCAACCGACGGCGCCAGCCTGTGTCTGATCCTGCCGGCTCGGCAGCGCTGCTGATCGGACCCTTGCGCGTTCCACACGCGCACCAGATACTGGTTCGGCGCTCGGCAACGGGCATCGTCGAGTAGAAAATCGCGCATCGACCCGTGATCCAGCGGCAGCGCCCGCGCCCATAGCGTTAACAGGCCCTGATAAATGCCCGGACGCCGAATGACGCCTCAGTCGAAGGCGCATACCCCCTGATCGATGACCACCGCCCCGTCCTGATTGGACGTGCGGAACACCGCCCTGCCGCCATCGACCCACATCGACACGGTGAGCGCATCGCCCGGCATGACCGGTCGGGAGAAACGCCCGGTCATGCTGCGAAAGCGCGATGGATCACTGCCGCAGAGTGTGTGCAGGAGTGCGCGTCCGGTGAATCCATAGGTACACAGGCCGTGCAGGATGGGCCTGTCGAAGCCGCCCATTGCGGCAAAGGCCGGGTCCGAATGCAGTGGATTTCGATCACCGGAGAGTCGGTAGGTCAGGGCCTGATCCTCGCGTGTCTGATAGGTGATCTGGTGGGTGGGGGCGGCGTCCGGAAACTCGACCCTGGCGGATGGTCCGCGCTCGCCACCCCAACCGCCTTCGCCCCGGCAGAAGAGCGTGGAGCGCGTGCGCAGCAGTGGCTTGCCGGTTTTTGCATTCACGCCCTCGGACTCCATTTCGATCACGGCAGCGTTGCCCTTGTCCCAGATGCCGGCAATCCTGCCCCGATTCTCGATTTCTCCGTCTGGCGGAATCTCGTCAAGCAGTTCGATGCCCTGCTCGCCATGCACCATGAGCGCGGGATTGAAGCTGCCGACCTTGTCAATCGGCGCGCCGCCGCCGATGATGACCGCAAAGGTGGGGAAAACCCGCTGTGGCGTGTTCTGGGTATTTTCGGTGGTGAAGGGGAGCTCGCTCGTGCCGGCGCCGATGCCGACCGCGTAGAGCAGCGTATCCCTTGAGGACCAACTGCGCGGATAGGGGCCGCCTGTGGCGCCAACGGCTTCTGGCTTGATGGGCATGTCCTCCTCTCCTGCCTGCGGCGTCTTCTGGAAACGTGACCCGGATATTACACCAAAGGCTGCAATTCCCGCCGCAGCCGAGCGAGGGTGCGGCGGTCGCCCTTGATGCGCAGCAGGCTGCCGCCATCCGTGGCCGGCGTTTCCGCGAGCACGGCGCCGACCTGATACAGCCAGGCCCGCAAGCGGCCAGCGGAGATCGGCAGATGTACTTCCGTGGCCGGCTGCACGCCGAGCGCTTCACCGATGCGTCGGCGCAGGACGTCAAGGCCCTGGCCGGTCACCGCGCTGATGCCCAGCCGGTTCGGGCCGACATCGGCAACCTCTGCCAGATCGCATTTGTTGACCACCTCCATGCGTGGCAGGTGGGCGGCATCGATCTGCTGCAACACCTGCTCGACGGCCTCGGCGCGCTCCTCCAGCGGTGTCGTGCCATCCAGCACGTGTATCAGGAGATCGGCCTGACTCACTTCTTCCAGCGTTGCCTTGAACGCCTCGATCAGGCAATGCGGGAGATGGCTGACGAAGCCCACCGTATCGGCCAGCACCAGATCCCCGGCGCCGTCGATGGCCAGTTTGCGCAGCGTCGGATCCAGGGTGGCGAAGGGCCGGTCTTCAGCGGCGACCCTGGCGTCGGTCAGGGCATTGAACAGGGAAGACTTGCCGGCATTGGCGTAGCCGACCAGGGCGATGGCCCGTGCGCCGGAGCGATGCCGTCGCCGGCGTCCGAGTTGCCGAGATCGGGTGACCTGCGCCAGACGGGCACGGGTGGTCTTGAGGCGCGCCTCCAGCAGGCGCTGATCCAGTTCCACCTGCTTCTCACCGGCGCCGCGCAAGCCGATGCCGCCCCTTTGTCGGTCCAGGTGAGACCAGCCGCGCACCAGCCGGGTTCGCGCATGGTTCAGTTGCGCCAGGGCGACTTGCAGCTGGCCCTCGGAAGATCGAGCGCGACGGGCGAAGATCAGCAGGATCAACTCTTCCCGGCTCATCACTCGGCATCGCAACGCCTGTTCCAGGTTGCGTTCCTGGCTCGCCGTGAGGTCGCCGTTTATCAGCAGCAGATCAGCGCCCGTCTCAAGCAGCTGCGCCCGCACTTCATCCAGTTTGCCGGGGCCGAGCAGCCAGCGCGCATGCGCGGTACGCCTCTTTGCGGTAAACCGTCCGGCGAGCGTCATGCCAGCCGATTCCGCCAGGGAGATGGTCTCGGCCGCATCAGGCGTCGGCGTCTGCTCCAGGATCGGGTGCAGCAGCAGCGCCCGCTCGCCAACCGAGCGTCGATCCAGAAAGAGGCTCTTGACTGGCTTGCCAGCCTCTTCCCGATCCTGTGCGTCAGGCGCCGGCCTGAACCGATCCGGCAAAGTGTGGCTCCTGAATGTCGTCGTTCGCCAGGACAACCCTGCGGCTGGGCACAATCGTCGATATGGCGTGCTTGTAAATCATCTGCGACACGGAATTGCGCAATAGCACGACGAATTGGTCAAAGCCTTCGATCGTGCCTTGCAGCTTTATGCCATTGACCAGATAAACGGATACGGCCATGCCTTCCTTGCGCAGCGTGTTCAGGTAAGGGTCTTGAATTACGGGTCCGCGTGACACCGGGATCTCCCTATGTTGTAGATGTGGATGTGAAACTGGATGTATGACGATGGAAACCGGGTCATGCGCCAAGCCGCTCGAGAATCGCACGAATCCTGTCCTCGGTTCTGTTTGCGGTCAGCTTGCACGCCCAGGGCCAGCGTCGCAGCCAGGTGAGCTGTCGCCTGGCCAACTGCCGGGTCGCAGCCAGCGCCTTGCTGCGCATGACCTCAGTTCCATAATCCCGTGCAAGATGATGCCACATTTGTCGGTACCCTACGGAGCGGATGGCGGGCAGGCCGTCGTGCAGGTCACCGCGTCGGCGCAGCGCCAGCACCTCGTCCCTGAACCCGGCGGCAAGCATGGCGTCAAACCGCGTCTCGATACGTTGGTGCAAGGCAGCGCGGTCCCGCGGCATCAGCGCAAACTCCACCAGGTCGGCGCCCAGTCGCTCTGCCGCCGGCTTGCCGGAGTCCTTGGCCCACCAGGCTGAAATCGGCTTGCCGGACGTCTGCCATACCTCCAACGCGCGCTGAATCCGGATCGAGTTGCGCGGATGAATGCGGGCCGCAGCATCCGGGTCCACCTCGGCGAGCCGCGCGTGCAGTTGCTCCCAGCCGAATTGTTGAGCCTGGTCCTCGATACTGGCGCGAACCGCCGGGCTCGCGGCCGGCAGACGCGCCAGGCCATCGCGGAAGGCGCGCGCATAGAGCATGCTCCCACCCACCAATACTGGCAGCTTTTCGGCTGCCAGCGCCTTTTGCGCCTCTCGGTCGGCATCGGCAAGGAACTCTGCCGCCGAGTAGCGCTCGGCCGGGTCCCGGATATCGACAAGCGCGTGAGGATGCTGTGCCCGTAGCGCCGGTGACGGCTTGGCCGAGCCTATATCCAGCCCTCGATACACCTGAGTGGCGTCCATGCTGATGAGATGGCAGGGCAGCTGCTCGGCCAGGCTAGTCGCCAGATCGGTCTTGCCGGTGGCGGTGGGTCCAAGCAGCAGAACGATCACTGGCCGCGAAGAAATTGCGCGTCAAGCTCCTTGAGGCCTTGCACCAGGTAGGTGGGGCGGCCGTGATTGCATTGCTCGGCGTTTTCTGTCTGCTCCATGTCCCGCAGCAGTGCGTTCATCTCCGCCAGCGTCAGTTGTCGGTTGGCGCGCACTGCAGCATGGCAACTCATGCAGGCGAGGAGGTCGTCACGGCGGTTGATAATCTCCTGACCGACCTGCCCTTCGAGCAGCTCGGCCAGCACATCGGCCGCCAGCTGCTGCATGTCGCCCTTCGCCAGCAGAGCGGGCACGGCTCGAACGGACACGCTGGCAGGGCCGGTGCGGGTGATATCCAGACCGAGGCTGGCCAGGGTTTCCGCTGCCGACTCGGCAATCTCCGCTTCCGCTTCGCTGACTTCCAGAGTCAGCGGCGTCAATAGCTGCTGGGCGGCGAGACCGGACTCGTCCAGAGCCCGCTTCATCTTTTCGTAGGTGATTCGTTCATGCGCCGCGTGCATATCCACAATCACCAGGCCGTCCCGATTCTGCGCCAGGATGTAAACGCCGTGCAGTTGCCCGACGGCGTATCCGAGCGGCGGCAGATCTGTGCTTGCGGCTTCGGATCGCTCTTCATAGGTGGCGATGGCTTCGGCGGCCATGAGCATCTGGCCACCGGCGCGCTCGACGGGCAGGGCAAGTCCGCCCTGACGCACAGGCGGCGCCGTGGATGAACGGTGAGCGGGCGCAGGGTCCGCCCTGAAGCTGGCTGCGCCAGGCGCTGATGTCTCCCCCGGGCGCACATCGCGCAGGTCCCGATTGAGCGTTGCGAATATGAAATCCCGTACATCCCGCGCTCGGCGGAACCGAACTTCATGCTTGGTGGGATGTACATTGACATCCAGGTCGCCCGGATTCACCCGCAGATACAGAACGAATACCGGCTGGCGGCCCTGAAACAGCACATCCCGGTAGGCTTGGCGCACCGCCTGGCCGATCATCCGGTCCTGCACCGCTCGTCCGTTGACGAAGAAAAACTGCTTGTCCGCTCGACGGCGGGAGAGTGTCGGCAGGGCCACCCAGCCGGACAGGGACAGGCTGCCGGATTGTTCATCGAGCGTCAGGCAGCGGCGCAGAAAGTCCTTGCCCAGGAGCGGCGTGATCCGACCCGTCGGCGCGCCTGCTGGCAATGCGACCGTCCTGCCGCCCAGGTCATAGTCGAAGCGGGTCTCGAAGTGCGCCAGTGCGAGCCGATGCAGGACATCAATGACGCGCTGTGTTTCCGTGCGTTCGGATTTCAGGAACTTGCGCCTGGCCGGCGTGTTGAAGAACAGGTCTTCGGCCTCGACTGTGGCGCCAACGGGGTGCGCCGCTGGACCCTCCTCCACCTCGCCACCGCCGCGAATGCGCAACTGCCAGGCCTGATCCTGACTGGCCGTGCGGCTTGTGAGCGTCAGTCGCGAAACCGATGCCACACTGGCCAGTGCCTCGCCGCGAAACCCCAGCGTATCTATGCGCAACAGGTCTTCGGCGTCTGCGATCTTGCTGGTGGCGTGCCGGCGCACCGCCATTGGCAGGTCCGCACGGGCGATGCCATGGCCATCATCACGCACCTGGATGCGCTTCACCCCACCGCTTTCGATGCGCACGCTAACGTTACGGGCGCCCGCATCAAGGCTGTTTTCGACCAATTCCTTGACGATCGAGGCCGGACCCTCGACCACTTCACCCGCGGCAATCTGATTGGCGACGCGCAGCGGTAGCAGGGTGATCGGGCGACTCATGGGCGGATGGGCGCAGCAGCGGCCAGCGCGATGCCGGGCATCGGGTTCTCTTTCCAGTAGCGCACAACGCCCCTGTGGATGGCGGTGACTATCCGGTCCTGATGTTCCTTCTGATTCAGCTTGCGCGCCTCTCTCGGGTTGGTGATGAAGCCGGTTTCGATGAGAAGGCCGGGCGCATCCACGATCTTGAGCACGGCAAATGCGGCGTGGCCGATCTGTTTCTTGTGCAGGCTGGTGACCTTGTCGAGTTCCGTCAGGATCTCCTCGCCGACCTCGTGGCTGGTCAGGCGGTAGCCCTCGATGGACTTGTCGATCAGCACCTGCCGCAGGGGGTCCGGCTTGTCGTCGAGGCGCACCACGTCAACGCCGCCGTTGAGGTCCGCCAGGTTTTCCCGCTTGGCGCGCGCTGACTCACTGTCTGCGCCCTTCTCCGACAGCATGAACACAGAAGCGCCATGCACCCGCGAGTCACGAAAGGCGTCGGCGTGCAACGACAGGAACAGGTTGGCCTTGTGGTCTCGGGCGAGCCTGGCGCGTTTGCGCAGGGGAACGTAATAGTCGCCCGTGCGAATGAGCACGGCCCTGTAGCCGGGGGTGCGGTTGAAGCGGTCGGCCAGCTTGCGCGCCATGGACAAGACCACCTGCTTCTCGTACAGCCGATTGGGACCAATCGCGCCCGGGTCCTCGCCGCCGTGTCCGGCATCCACGGCGATGATCAGCTTGCCCGGTTCCAGTGGAGTGCGTTCGGCAGGGCTCGGGTCGAACAGATCAATGACCAGGCGATGACCATAGCCCGGCAGTGGTTTCAATTCAAAACTGTTGTGTGGATAGGACTGGCGCAGATCCAGAACCACACGATAGAAGTCGTCATGTTCCGCGCGGCGTAGCTTGACAATCCGCTTGCCCGTTCCGATGGCCTTGCTGGTTTCCGGCTGGAACGGGCTGGCCAGATTCGTGCTTCGCAGATCGATCACCAGGCGGTCAGGATTTTCCAAGCGCATCAACGTGTAGTCCGCCTTGCTGTCGGTGTCCAGCACCACCCGGGTGTGGTCTGGGCCCTCGTAGGCGCGGATGTTCTGCAAGACGCCTGCCTTGGCAGACACTTGCCAGAGCGTCAGCAGGCAGAGCGCGGTCAGAACACCGATGAGGCGCACCGGAACACCCCCGCCTGGCGCGGCGGCCGAGCGCAGTAACTGCTTCACGCCTGAATCCGGGCGCTGCGCCCCGGCCCCTGAAATTCAAGGGTTATGGAAAGGTCAGGGGCGGGAAGCCGGCGTGCGCCGCGTTCCGGCCACTCGACCAGCTTGATGCCTGGCTCACCGAGCAATTCGTCGATGCCGATGAAGTCCAGTTCCTGGTCATCTTCGATTCTGTACAGATCAAGATGATAAACGGGCAAGGCGGCGTAGGGTTCCACCAGGGTATAGGTCGGGCTCTTCACTGCGCCCTGATAGCCAAGCCGGCGCAACAGGCCACGCACCAGGGTAGTCTTGCCTGCGCCCAGGTCGCCGTGCAAGAACACCAGCGCTTGCTTGCCGTATCCAGAGTCCGATGCGAGCAGATCCGCCAATTCGGCGCCAAGCGCCAGGGTCGCCGCCGGGTCCGCCAGGTAGCGTTGGTCGGACTGGACAGACGCATGCGTCATGGAAGCAGCTCGGCGATTGCGTCGATCAGGTCTGTTGCCACGAGCGCGCGCTGGCCGCGCTTCTCGGCTGCCAGATCGGCTGCCCGACCATGCAGGCAAACGCCGAGCGTCGCCGCCCTCTCAGGCGCCAGACCCTGCGCCAGCAAGCCGCCGATAACGCCGGCCAGCACATCACCCATGCCAGCGCTGGCCATGCCCGGATTGCCGTGGTCGCAGACACCGAGCAGCTGCTGGCCAGCGCAGAGGCTGCCCGGCCCCTTGAGCACCGCAACCGCCTGAAATCTGGCCGCGAGCGTGCGGGCAGCGCCAGGCCGGTCGGCTTCCACATCCGCGATGCGGGCGCCCAGAAGCGCTGCTGCCTCACCTGGATGTGGCGTGATAATCCGTTCGGTTTGCGAGTCGACGTCGTCCTGGCGTGCGTCGGGCGTACTGGTTTCCTCATTGACCTGCGTATCTGCGGTTTGCGCCAACCAGCGTAAACCATCGGCATCGATCAGCGTCGGCTTTTGTGCCGCCAGCGCCGCTTCTGCCAGCGTTGCGCCCCAGGCTCTCCGACCCAGCCCCGGCCCGAGTGTGATGGCGCTCGCCCGTGCCAGCAGGGCATTGCGTTCTTCCGGGTCGTCGGCGTCCGCCAGCATCAGTTCCGGGCGCCGGGCCAGAATGGCCGCATGATGACGGTTGTGGGCAAGCACGCTTACCAGCCCTGTGCCGCAGCGCAGCGCTGCCTCGGCGGCCAGCAGCGGCGCGCCGCCCATGTTGCGGTCACCTCCTGCCACAACCAGATGCCCCAGGCGGTGCTTGTGTCCGTCCAGGGGCAGTTCGGGAAACGCTTGCGCGTCGAAACGCAGGAGCGGACAGCCGGGAATCTGCGTGAACAGGCTGGCGTCCGCATTCAGGTCGCCATGGATCAGGGCGCCGCGAAGCGACCGGCCACGGCCCGTGTGCAGCCCGAGTTTGTGGCCAATAAAGGAAATCGTGCAGTCGGCGCGCACCGCCGCGCCAGGCGCGCAGCCGGTCCCCGCATCGACGCCGCTGGGCAGATCCAGAGACAACACCGGTCGCTCGCTTGCATTGATTGCGTTGATGACCTCTGACCAGGGCGCCCGCGGCGCGCCATTGAGACCAGTGCCCAGCAGCGCATCGACAATCAGGCCTTGTGTCGGCATGTCTGCCTTGTGATGAATGGGCACGCCTGCCGCCCGTGCGAATCGGACCGCTTCCGCCGCATCACCGCGCAGCGCATCCGGCCCGATCTGCCGAACCTCTGCGCGCAATCCCGACTTTCTGGCGAGGCCGGCGACCACGTAGCCGTCTCCAGCATTGTTGCCCTTGCCGCAAAACACGGTGATCCTGGCCGCCTCCGGCCACCTGTGGGCGAGCAGGTCGAAGGCAGCCTGCCCGGCACGCTGCATGAGAGAGAAGCCGGTAACGCCCTGTTGCGCGATCATCAACCGATCAAGCGCCCGGCACTCTGCGCTGGTGTACAGGGGAATCACGGCAGGCCATTATAACGAGTGACTGCGTGTCGTCGGCGCAGGCGATGCGGAATTCGATCAAGGGTGCTGGTGCAGGATGCGGGCTAACGAGGCGAATGCCGAAAATCAGGACTTGCGTGCGCTCGTGGACAAGGTGCGTGGTTGGGCCAGCGAGCTCGGCTTTCAGCAGCTGGGCGTGGCTGGCATTGACCTGTCGGCTTACGAGCCGCATGTGCGTGACTGGCTTGCCCGGGGATTTCACGGTGAGATGACCTGGATGGCGCGCAATCTTCGCAAACGCCTGCATCCGGAAGCGCTTGTGCCCGATACCTGCTCGGTTCTGGTGGCGCGCATGGACTATCAACCGGAGGCGGCAGAACCGATTCGCGTGCTTGAGAACGCTGAGTTGGCCTATGTGTCGCGCTACGCGACCGGGCGCGATTATCACAAGGTCGTGCGCCGCCGCCTGGCGCGCCTCGCGCAGCGTATCGATCAGGCGGTTCGCCATCTGGACGGGCGCTATCGCGCGTTCACCGACAGCGCGCCGGTTCTGGAAAAGCCTCTGGCTCAGGAGGCGGGCCTTGGCTGGATCGGACGCAACAGCTTGTTGCTGCATCCACAGGCCGGCAGCTGGTTCTTTATCGGCGAAATCTACACAAACCTGCCACTGCCGCCGACTGCGGATCGAGAGCCGGATCGCTGTGGCGGTTGCAAGGCCTGCATCAATCATTGTCCGACAGACGCAATCGTGGCGGACAAGGTGATCGACGCCAGGCGCTGTATTTCGTATCTCACGATCGAGCACAAGAGCGCGATTCCAGAGGCGCTGCGTCCGCTCATTGGCAATCGGATATTCGGCTGCGACGATTGCCAGATCTATTGTCCCTGGAATCGTGCTGCGCCACGCTCCAAAGTCGCCGATTTTCAGCCGCGTCATGGCCTGGATCAGGCCGAGCTGCTGCAACTGTTCGGCTGGGACGAAGCCGCCTGGCTGGAAGCCACGGCGGGCAGTCCCTTGAGGCGGCTCGGCTATGAAAGGTGGCGCCGCAACCTGGCTGTTGCCCTGGGCAATTGCGCCGACCGGATCCCGGCAGGCGACCGCCGCCGGCAGGCCCTGACTCAGGCGCTGGAGGCCGCGCGCCCCTCGGCGACGCCCCTGGTGCGCGAGCACATTGACTGGGCGCTGTCCCGGATGTCGCGCCCATGAGCGTTCGCACCGATCCGGGCAAGCGCCGCACCTTTGCCATCATCTCCCATCCCGATGCCGGCAAGACCACCATGACCGAGAAGCTGCTGCTGTTCGGCCAGGCGATCCAGTTGGCAGGCACGGTGAAATCTCGCAAGGCCGATCGCCATGCGGCGTCGGACTGGATGGCCATGGAGCAGGAGCGGGGCATATCCGTGACCACTTCCGTGATGCAGTTCTGCTATCGGGATTATGTGCTGAACCTGCTCGATACGCCGGGCCACGAAGACTTCTCGGAAGACACCTACCGAACTCTGACGGCGGTGGATGCGGCTCTGATGGTGATCGACGGGGCGCGTGGCGTGGAACCGCGCACCATCAAGCTGATGGAGATTTGTCGGCAGCGCAACACCCCGATCATCACCTTCATCAACAAGCTCGACCGGGCGATTCGCGACCCGCTGGAACTGCTTGATGAAATCGAGGAAGTGTTGCAGATTCAATGTGCGCCGATCACCTGGCCGCTGGGCAGCGGCTCGAACTTCAGGGGGATCGAAGAGCTTGCTGCCGGCCGGGTACACGTCTATCAGCCCGGGCGAGGGCACAGGCTGCATGACTTTCCGGTGCTGGCCAACGATGACCTCATGGCCTTGCTGGGAGACGACTACGAGGCCGAATCCGAGTCCCTTGAGCTGGTTCGGCAGGCGGCCAACCCGTTCGACCGCAGCGCCTTTCTAGACGCTGTTCTGACGCCTGTGTATTTCGGCACGGCGCTCGGCAATTTCGGCATCCGGGAAATGCTGGACGGACTGGTCCAGGAAGCGCCGGGACCGCAGCCGAGGCAGGCCGAAAGCCGGCTCGTGGCCCCTGACGAGACACGTTTTTCAGGCTTCGTATTCAAGATTCAGGCCAACATGGATCCGCGCCATCGGGATCGCGTTGCCTTCCTGCGCGTGTGTTCCGGGCGTTATCGGCCGGGCATGTCGATGCAGCATGTGCGCACTGGCAAGAGGCGCAAGGTGACCGACGCTGTCACCTTCCTGGCTGGCGACAGGAAGCAGGCGGAAGATGCCCTGCCCGGCGACATCATCGGCCTCCACAGTCACGGTGCGATGCACATCGGCGATACCTTTACCGAGGGCGAATCCCTGCGCTTTCTCGGCATCCCCAACTTCGCCCCGGAACTATTTCGTCGCGTGCGCAGCGAGAATCCCTTGAAGGGCAAGCAGCTTGAAAAGGGGTTGGCGCAGCTGGCGGAGGAGGGCGCCATCCAGACTTTCAGGCCCCTGGCGCGGCAGGAGCTGGTGCTGGGCGTGGTCGGCATATTGCAATTCGATATGGTGGCGCATCGGCTGGCGCACGAGTATCGAGCGGATTGCGTCTATGAACCTGTGTCGCTGGCCACTGCCCGTTGGGTGCTGAGCGAGGATGCGGCGCAACTGGAAGCATTTCGCAGCCGATTGGCCGGCCATCTTGCCTTGGACAGCGGCGGCCACCTGACCTACCTGGCCCCGACCCGAACCCACCTGCAACTGACGCAGGAACGCTGGCCAACGCTTGCGTTTCAAAAGACGCGAGAGCATTGACGCGCCTCGAAGAGATGCCGCCACTCCAGACTTCGGATTCAGGCAGGGGGACGGTCATCTGTGCTTGCCCGGCGGCGGCTCTCAAGCCGACTGCGCGTAGTTCCCCACTTCCTTCATGCTCAGCTTGATTCGGCCGCGCTGGTCGATGTCGAGCACCACCACATCAACGTTCTGCCCTTCCTGCAGATAGTCGTTTACGTTCTCGACGCGCTCATGCGCAATCTGCGAGATGTGCACCAGCCCATCCTTGCCGGGCAAGATGTTGACGAAGGCGCCGAATTCGAGAATCCGCGCCACCTTGCCATTGTATATTTTGCCGACTTCGGCTTCGGCGGTGATCTCTTCGATGCGTGCGACCGCGGCCTTCATCGCGTCCGCATCGGCAGCGTACACGCGCACGGCGCCATCATCTTCGATGTCGATCTCGGCGCCGGTCTCTTCGACGATAGAGCGGATGGTGGCGCCGCCCTTGCCGATTACGTCGCGGATCTTGTCGCGCGCGACATTGACCACGGTCATGGCCGGCGCCCGAGGCGAGATTTCTGCCCGCGAGGCGGACAGCACCTGATTCATTTCGTTCAGGATGTGCAGCCGGGCGTTCAGAGCCTGCTTCAGGGCCTCTTCCATGATAGCTTCCGTGACGCCGGTAATCTTGATGTCCATTTGCAGGGCCGTGACCCCTTCCGAGGTGCCGGCGACCTTGAAGTCCATGTCGCCGAGATGGTCTTCATCGCCGAGAATGTCTGTCAGCACCGCATGGCGCTCACCTTCCTTCACCAGACCCATCGCGACGCCCGCCACCGGTCGGGTGAGCGGCACGCCAGCGTCCATCAGCGCCAGCGAACTGCCGCACACGCTGGCCATGGAGCTTGAACCGTTGGATTCAGTGATTTCCGAGACTACGCGGATGGTGTAGGGAAAGCTGTCTTCCTGCGGCAATACCGCCGCCAGGCCGCGCCTGGCGAGTCGGCCATGTCCGATTTCTCGCCGCTTGGGGCCGGTCATCATGCCGGTTTCACCAACACTGAAAGGCGGAAAGTTGTAGTGCAGCAGGAACGGATCCTTGGTTGTCCCGGTCAGGCTTTCCACCAGAGCCGAATCGCGCAGGGTGCCGAGCGTGGCAGTCACGATCGCCTGGGTTTCGCCTCGGGTAAAGAGAGCCGAGCCGTGGGCTCTCGGCAGCAGACCAACAGATACGGAGATGGGTCGCACTTGATCCCGCGCCCGGTTGTCCACGCGCGGTTCGCCGTTGAGCACCCGGCTGCGCACCACGTCCTTCTCCAGTGAGTGGACCGCCGCCGATACGGCGGCGCTGTCCGGTGCTTCTTCCTGTTCCTGACCAAGCTCATCGGCCACCTGTTGATGCACTTCCCGAATCCGTGCCTGTCGCGCCATCTTGTCAGAAAGGCTGAAGGCTTCTTCCAGAGGCTGTCGCGCGATCCGCGAGACCGCCTCGGCCAAGGCCTCATCCGGCGCTTCCGGCGACCAGTCCCAGGCCGGCTTGCCGGCTTCCTCGGCCAGGCTGCGGATGGCCTGCATGGTGGGCTGCATCTCCTGATGCGCAAACAGCACGGCGCCGAGCATCTGGTCTTCGGACAGCTCCCGGGCTTGCGACTCCACCATCAGAACCGCCTCCTGCGTACCCGCCACCACCATGTTGAGCGCCGAGTTTGCCAGTTCATCATAGCTGGGGTTGAGCGTGTAGCGATGGCCCAGGTAGCCGACGCGGGCGGCGCCGATCGGCCCGCTGAAAGGAATGCCGGACAGCGCCAGCGCTGCCGATGCGCCGATCAGGGCGGCGATGTCCGGATCCTTGTCCGGGTCTGCAGAGAGCACGGTTGCGATCACCTGCACATTGTTCATGAAGCCCTTGGGAAACAGGGGACGGATGGGCCTGTCGATCAGGCGCGAGGTCAGGGTTTCCTTTTCCGTCGGCCGTCCTTCCCGGCGGAAAAAGCCGCCCGGAATCCGGCCAGCAGAGTAGGTCTTCTCCTGGTAGTTCACGGTCAATGGAAAGAAGGGCTGGCCGGGCCTGGCCGCCTTGGCGCCGACGGCCGTGGTCAACACCACCGTGTCGCCGATGCTGACCAGCGCGGCGCCGTCCGCCTGTCGGGCGATGCGGCCGGTTTCGATCCGCACCGTCTCGCCGCCCAGGGAAAATTCTCGAATAATCGGGTTCAACTTGATCTCCTCGTATAAGACTCTTGATGTTTGCTTTGCGTGTTCCGGGGCGCCTGTGACGCCATCTCAGCGCCGAAGCTCCAGGCGCTTGATCAGTTTGAGATAGCGGGCCTGATCCTTGCGCTTGAGGTAATCGAGCAGCTTGCGCCGCTGGTTCACCATGCGGATCAGCCCCCGCCGGGAGTGGAAGTCTTTCTTGTGCGTCCGGAAATGTTCCTGCAATGTGTTGATGTTGATCGTCAGCAGGGCTACCTGCACCTCGGGTGAGCCGGTATCGCCTCGCTCAAGCTGGTAATCCTGAATGATTTCGGCCTTGCGTTCTGCGCTCAGTGCCATTGTCTGGTTCTCCAATATGCCAGTTTCATGTCAAGGCGTCCGCCGCGCATATTTGCAGCAAGGAACCCGCGCGCGGGTTCCGAAACGCCCGTTTACCTCAATGATTCATCAGTCTCCGCGGGGCGATGCGGCCGTCGTCCAGAATTTCCCCGACGCCGAGAAAGCGGCTGTCCGGCTCGTCCATGGCGATGCGCACCCAACCGTCGCTCGGCGACCCGGGCGCCAGAACCGGCTGCCCCTGTTGCAGGTAGTAGGCGAGATGGCGGTTTACGCGGATCTCTGGCCATTCCTGAACAGCGCTCGAAACCGGGAGCAGAAACGGATCCAGAGACCCGTTCGGCAGCGCCGCTTCCAAGGTCTCGAAGGTCACCAGATCCTGTTCTCGATAGGGGCCGGCCTGCAATCGTCGCAGCGCGGTGACATGTGCGCCACAACCGAGACGCTCGCCGAGGTCGGTAGCAATCGAGCGCACATAGGTGCCCTTGCTGCAACGGATGACGATCTCAAGATGCTTGCCGTCAAAGGCTGTCAACTCGTTGGAATAGATCATGGCGTCGCGCGCCTCGCGCTCGACCTCGATGCCCTTGCGGGCCAGCTTGTACAACGGTTGCCCCTGATGCTTGATGGCCGAGTACATGGACGGCACCTGCTTGATCGGACCCCGAAAGTGACACAGGGCGGCCTCCACCTCGTCGCGCTCCAGCAAGACTCCGGGGGTTTCGGAGATCACCTTGCCGTCTGCGTCGCCGGAGTCTGTGGCAACGCCGAGCTGGATTCGGCACCAGTAGCGTTTGTCCGACGCAAGCAGATAACGCGAAAACTTGGTGGCTTCGCCAAAACAGAGCGGCAACACCCCGGTCGCCAGTGGGTCCAGGTTGCCGGTATGCCCCACCTTGCGGGCAGCGAACAACCGCTTGGCGCGCTGTACCGCCTCATTGGAACTCGCGCCGTGCGGCTTGTCGATCACCAGCACGCCATCCACCAGGCGCCCGCGTTTCTGTCTAGCGCGCATGATTCGCCGCATCGCTTCCGGCCAGGGCCCGGTCGATCACGCTTTCGAGTCGCCGGCCGCGGTCCAGCGAGTCATCGTAGTGAAAACGCGGCTTCGGCATTTTTCTGGCCGACTGCAACCTGGCCAGACGCGAGCGGATGAAGCCGGCGGCGGCGTTGAGCGTGTTGACCAGGGCTTGCCGCGACTGTGCGTCGGTGGCGTCGAGGGCCGAAACATGGATATCGGCGAATGCGAGCCCTCGGCTGAGCGTCAGGGCATTGACGCTCACCAGGCCGATGCGCGGATCGCGCATCTCGAATTGCAGGATGCGGGCGACTTGATCGCGCAACTGATCGGCAAAGCGCTGTGTGCGCGCACTGTCCTGTTCCGGGTGCATCAGTCAGGGTCCTCAGAGGCTGCGCGCTACTTCGTGGGCCTCGAACACTTCTATCTTGTCGCCCACGCGCACATCGTTGTAGTTGCGCACGCCTATGCCGCACTCGGCGCCGCTGCGCACCTCACCCACGTCGTCCTTGAAACGGCGCAGGGATTCAAGCGCCCCCTCGTAAATGACAACCTGATCGCGCAACACCCGAATGGGTCGGCTGCGAAACACCGTGCCTTCCACAACCATGCAACCGGCGATGCGACCCAGACGGGGTGAATTGAATACATCGCGCACCTCGGCCACGCCCAGAATCTCTTCCCGCACTTCCGGCGCCAGCATGCCGGACAGCACCTGCTTGACGTCGTCGATGAGTTCGTAGATCACGCTGTAGTACCGCAGGTCCATGCCCTCTCGTTCCACGATCGCCTTGGCGGTGGTGTCGGTGCGCACATTGAAGCCGAAGACAATAGCCCCATAGGTCAGCGCCAGCGTGATGTCGCCCTCGGTGATGCCGCCGACGCCCGAGCCGAGGACGGTGACCGAAACCTCCGAATTGCCGAGTTCCGCCAAGGCGCCGAGGATAGCTTCCAGGCTGCCTCGCACATCGGCCTTGACTACCAGCTTCAACACCCGCCGTTCGCCCTCGCCAAGGCCGGCAAACACGTTGTCCAGTTTCGCCGCCTGCTGCATGGCTTGCCGTTGTTCCTGATGCCGGTCGCGACGGAAGGTGACCAATTCGCGCGCGGAGCGCTCGTCAGTGGCTACCGAAAACTCATCCCCGGCCTCGGGCGTACTGCTGAGGCCGAGCACTTCCACCGGATCCGACGGGCCAGCGGTTGCCACGGTCTGGCCGGCATCGCTGATCATGGCGCGCACCCTGCCGTGATACTCCCCGGCCACCATCACGTCGCCTCGCTTCAGGGTGCCGTTGCGCACCAGCAGGGTAGCCACCGGGCCACGGCCCCGGTCCAGCCGTGACTCTATGACCACGCCCTGAGCCGGCACATTGCGAACTGCTTTCAACTCCTGCAGCTCCGATTGCAGCAACACCGCCTCGAGCAGCTGATCGAGGCCCTCGCCGGTCTGCGCCGACACCTGTATGAACAGCGTGTCTCCACCCCACTGCTCAGGCACGACGTCCTTGGCCGCGAGTTCCTGCGTCACCCGCTCCGGGTCAGCGCCGTCCAGGTCCATCTTGTTGAGGGCGACGATGATCGGCGCTTCGGCTGCGCGGGCGTGCTGGATCGCTTCTTCGGTTTGCGGCATCACGCCGTCGTCCGCCGCCACAACCAGAATCACGATGTCCGTCACCTGGGCGCCGCGGGCGCGCATGGCGGTAAAGGCGGCGTGGCCGGGCGTATCGATGAAGGTGATGCGCCCGCGCTCGGTGGCGACCGAATAGGCGCCTATGTGCTGGGTGATGCCGCCGGCTTCTCCGGCCACCACCCGCGACTGGCGGATCTTGTCGAGCAAGGAGGTCTTGCCATGATCGACATGGCCCATCACGGTCACGACCGGCGGCCGAACCTCGCCCTTGCCTTCGAGTTGCAGCGACGCCTTGTGCGCCTGCTCGATGGCGTCCGCGTGTATGAGCTTGACCTTGTGCCCGAGCTCTTCCACCACAGCGCTGGCGGTTTCCTGATCGATGGCCTGGTTGATGGTGGCCATGATGCCGAAATCCATGAGCGTCTTGATGACTTCGCCGGCCTTGACGGTCATGCGTTGCGCCAGATCACCGACCAGGATCATGCCTGGCACCTCGACCTCGCGGGCGATGAAGTCGGTCGGCTTGAATTCGCCGCCCTGCTGCTCGACCTTGATCGGCGCCTGTCGGCGGATACCGCTGCCACGCCGGCGCCGGCGCTCGGATGCCAGAGAGAGTTCGCGTCGGGTATGCCGGCCTGAGCCGAATCCGGAGCGCGACGGTTTTTCCCGTTCCTTGCCCTTGACCCGCTTGCCAGCCTTCTCTGCCGACTTGGCCTTGGCCTGCAGTTCAGCTGCCCGGGCCTCGGAACCGGCCTTGCTGGACGGCCCCGCACTTTTTTGCTCCGCGCTCTCTCGCTCTGCGCGCGCCTTTTCCGCTTCCGCCGCTTCTCTGGCGAGTTGTTCCGCGCGCAGCGCCTCCTCACGAGCCTTTTGCGCCGCCTCTTCTTCGCGTCTTCGGGTTTCTTCAGCCTGCTTCCGGTTCTGCTCCTCGTCGCGAATGCGCCTGGTTTCCAATTCCGAGGCCGTCGGCCCCGGCGGCGGCGCTTCTGCCACTTCGGCTGGCTGCGGCCGACCGTAGGTGCGACGCCGAACAACCTCCACCTGCACCCGACGCTGCGTGCTGCCGCGCCCGCCGCTGCCCGTGCGGAGCGTTCCGGCGGTCTTGCGCTTGAGGCTGATGCGCGCGCCGCCAGCACCGCCGGCGGCGCCATGACTGCGTTTCAGATGGTTCAGCAGAACCGACTTCTGCTCATTCGAAACATTGTCATCGCCGCTTTTCTGCGGCAGGCCGGCTTCCGCCATCTGCTTGAGCAGGCGTTCCACCGGCTGCTTTACCGATTCTGCCAGCTGCCTTACGGTTCCGTCGGCCATGTGCATTGGTCTCCCGGCAGGCCGCCGGTCAGCTCGTGCCTGCGGCGGATTCCGCCTCTTCGAACCAGGGCAGGCGCGCCGTCATGATAAGGGCGGCCGAGCGTTCTTCGTCGAGATCCGGCAACAGTTCCATCAACTCGGCCACGGAGAGTTCGGCCAGGTCTTCCATTGTGACGATGCTGCTTCGAGCCAGCTGGTGGGCTGTGTCGTGATCCATGCCGTCCATGTTCAGGAGGTCTTCGGCCGGTTCACGGGCTTCTTCACTGGCAATCGCCCGGGTCAACAGGGCATCTCGGGCGCGATTACGAAGCTCCTCGACGATTTCTTCGTCAAAGCCTTCAATTGCCATCATTTCCTCGATCGGCACGTAAGCGATCTCTTCGAGAGAGGAAAATCTCTCCTCCACCAGGGCGACAGCCACATCTTCGTCCACTGAGAGGGATTCCATGAATTCGTTCATCAACTTGGCGGTTTCCGCTTCGCGCAGGTCGTAGGCCTCCTGTTCGGTCATGATGTTGAAGGTCCAGCCAGTCAGGTCGCTGGCAAGCCGAACATTCTGCCCGCCCCGGCCGATGGCCTGCGCCAGATTCTCTTCGACCACGGCGATATTCATGGAGTGCATTTCTTCGTCTATCTGGATGAACGCGACTTCCGCCGGAGACATGGCGTTGATCGTGAGCTGCGCCGGATTGTCGTTCCAGGGCACTATGTCGATGCGCTCCCCCGCGAGTTCGTTGGAAACCGCCTGAACCCGGGAGCCGCGCATGCCGACGCAGGCCCCGACCGGGTCCATACGGCCGTCATTGGTGCTGACGGCGATCTTGGCGCGCGACCCGGGATCGCGGGCGGCGCCGCGAATCTGAATCACTTCTTCCGCAATTTCCGGCACCTCGATTCGGAAGAGCGCCTTGAGCATCTCCGGTGAGGTGCGCGTGAGCAGCAATTGCGGTCCCCGGCTGTCTTCGCGCACTTCGAGCAGCAGAGCCCGCAAGCGCTCTCCGACCCGGAAATTCTCCCTCGGAATCAGGTGTTCACGAGTCAACAGCCCCTCAGCGTTGTTGCCAAGATCGACAATGACACTGTCGCGTCCAACCCGCTTTACCGTGCCGCCGAGCAATTCACCGACCCTGGGCGCATACTCGTTGAAGACGGTGGCGCGCTCCGCTTCGCGCACCTTCTGCACCATCACCTGCTTGGCCGCCTGGGCGGCGATACGACCGAACTCTACCGATTCGGCGGGTTCCTGGATGAGGTCACCGACAGCCAGCCCTTCGGCTCTCGGGTCGTCCAGGCCAACCTGTGCTTCGAGGTTGGGCTCTTCTTCCTCTCCTTCAGTCTCGGCATCGAAATCCGTCACGGTCCAGACACGGAAGGTTTCATAGTTTCCGGTGTTGCGATCAATCGACACGCGAAATTCGGCGGCTTCATTGTCATATCGCTTCTTGGTAGCGCTGGCCAGGGCGCATTCGATGGCGTCAAAGATGACTTCCCGAGAAACGCCCTTTTCCAGGGAAACCGCATCCGCAACCATCAGGATTTCCTTGCTCATGCCAGTTGTCCTTGTTGTTTACGAGTGGCGACCTGGTCGAATTGCGGCACGATGCGCGCGCGTTGTACCTGCTCGATCGGGAAAAGATATTCGTCGTCGTCGATCTGCACCACCGCCTGGTCTTCTTCCACGCCCGCCAGCAGGCCGACGAAGCGCCTGCGGCCTTCAATCGGCAGGTGCAGACGCAGATCGATGCGCTGCCCGACATGGGATTGATATTGGTCAGCACGGAAGAGAATGCGGTCCAGACCAGGTGAGGACACCTCAAGCTGATAACTCGACTCGATGCCGCCATCCAGATCAATGAGGCTGGCAATTTCGTCGCTCACCCGCTCGCAGTCGCCCACGGAAACGCCGCCTGGCTTGTCGATATACACCCGCAGATGCGCGCCGCCCCGCCCGCGTTGCAACTCGATGCCCCAGACGTGGCAGCCGCAATCTGCAACCGCTGGCTGCAAAAGCGCTTCCAGACGCTGTTCTGCGCTATCGACCATTCTTCCAATCACCCAACACAAACCGGCGGCCCACGCCATGCCCGTTTTCGCGTTGCCGGGAAGAACCGGCCTCAGAGAATTGCCAGTCGTCTTCCCGGTCGCCAACCTGGGCAGCCTGCGATACGGGCAAGCCACCTCAGGACTCGAGCGCCAGCGGAAGAACGAATCAGCTTCGCGCCAACTAAAAGGCCCCAATCCGGGGCCTTCCAGTTTCCTGGTTGGTAGCGGGGGCAGGATTTGAACCCACGACCTTCGGGTTATGAGCCCGACGAGCTACCAGACTGCTCCACCCCGCATCAGCAAGGGCGGTACTATACGCGCCTGGCGCCGAGAGTCAACATCCCGGGCATACATCCCGGGCATACAAATCACCTCGCAGGGGCGATGTTGGCGTGCCGGGTTGAGGGTTGATTGTCTTGCAGAATTTCGCACCATGCAGATGTCGTCTGCCAGGAGCCTGCGCCGCAGGAAGTCGCAAAAGCGGATTTGCAGCCGTGAATTCCTGCGGCGCAGGCTCCTGGACCGGTTCGATCAACGGCGCAGGCGCTCTACCACCTCTGCCACCCGGGCGCCGGCCTGATCTATTTCCGCTTGCGTGGTGTAGCGACCGACGGTGAAGCGCAGGCTGGCGTGCGCCAGGTCGTCCGGCACGCCCAGGGCGCGCAGCACGTAGGAAGGTTCGACGCTGGCCGATGTGCAGGCGGAGCCGCTTGAGACGGCTATGTCATCCAGGGCCAACAGCAGGCTCTCGCCATCAATGCCGGAGAATCCGACGTTCAGCACGCCCGCCAGGCGCCGGGTCTCGTGGCCATTCAGGCGACTGCCCGGAATCTGCTTCAAATGCGCCCACAGGCGATCGCGCAGGCTGCGAATGCGCAGATTGTCCGCATCCATGTTCTCGCGCATCAGGCTGCATGCGGCCCCGATGCCGACGATCTGGTGGGTGGCCAGGGTGCCGGAGCGCATGCCGCGTTCGTGTCCGCCGCCGTGTATCTGTGGCCGCAGCCGAGCGGGCAGGTCGCGCCGCACGTAGAGTGCGCCTATGCCCTTGGGGCCATATATCTTGTGGCCCGAAAGGCTGATCAGATCAATGGCCATGCGCTGCACATCCAGAGGTTCCTTGCCGGCGCTCTGGGCTGCGTCCACGTGCAGGGCAACGCCGACGTCGCGACAGATTGCGCCGACCGCGGATACGTCGTTGAGTACGCCGATCTCGTTATTGGCATGCATCAGGGACACCAGCAGGGTATCCGCGCGCAGGGCATTCGCAACCTGCTCCGGGGCGACGATTCCGTCGCTCGACGGGCGCAGATACGTCACCTCAAAGCCGCGCTGTTCGAGCCAGGCGCAGGTGTCGAGCACGGCCTTGTGCTCAATGGCGCTGGTGATGATGTGCCGGCGACTGGCGTCTTCGGCCAGGCCCTTGATTGCCAGATTGTCCGATTCCGTGGCGCCGGAAGTGAACACGATTTCCCTCGGGTCGGCCCCAATCAGCGTTGCCACCTCGACCCTGGCCGCCTCCACGGCTTCCTCCGCCTGCCAACCGAATTGATGGCTGCGGGAAGCGGGATTGCCGAAATTGCCATCCGCCGACAAACAGGCGCGCATACATTCCGCCACAGCCGGATCAACCGGCGTAGTGGCCGAGTAGTCGAGGTAGATGTGTTGCTGTCTGGCGTTCATCAACAGGAGGACTTCCAGGTTACAGGACCGGTTCGGGCGCCTCAGGCGCTTGCGCGATCCTGACTGCGCCGGGAAGAATAGCAGGAACACGGCTTCGCGGAGGCTACACTTGCCTATAATGCGCGGCTGCCAATCCCGGCGGCGCGGCACAAGGCGGAGAATTCACATGGCGATCGAGCGCACACTGTCCATCATCAAGCCGGACGCCGTAGCCCGCAATCTGATCGGCGAGATCTATGCGCGCTTCGAGCGTGGCGGCTTGCGTATCGTCGCCGCCAGGATGCTGCGACTGGATCAGGAGAGCGCCGGCGGGTTTTATGCCGAACACCGGGCCAAGCCCTTCTACGCAGACCTCTGCGCCTACATGACCTCCGGGCCGGTGATGGCGCAGGTGCTGGAGGGGGAGGATGCGATTGCTGTCAACCGCCGTCTGATGGGCGCCACCAACCCGGTCGAGGCGGCGCCCGGCAGCATTCGAGCAGACTTTGCGGAATCCGTGGAAGCCAATGCCGTACATGGCTCAGACGCGCCGGCGTCGGCCGCACGCGAGATTGCCTTCTTCTTTGGCGACACGGAGATTCATCCGCGCCCTTGACTGGGCCCGCCGCGCAATCGCCGTGATGATGAATCTGTTTGACCAGAACAAGGCCGGGCTTGAGGCCAGCTTTGCGGCCGCTGGTCAGGCGCCGTTTCGCGCCCGCCAGGTGATGAAGTGGCTCTACCACAAGGGTTGTCGTGATTTCTCGGAGATGACGGATCTGGCGAAGGAACTGCGCGCCTGGCTCGACGGGAACGTCAGCCTGTCCTTGCCGGAGATCGTGGGGCAAGAGGAATCCGCCGACGGCACGGTCAAATGGGGCCTGCGCGTGGCGAATGGCGATCTGGTGGAGATGGTGCTGATTCCGGAACCCGGCAGAAACACCCTCTGCGTCTCCTCTCAGGCAGGTTGCATGCTTGATTGCAGCTTCTGCGCGACGGGCAAACAGGGCTTCAACGGCAATCTGAGCACAGCCGAGATCGTTGGCCAGGTGTGGCTCGCGAATCACATTTCGCAGCCCCGAGGCCAATCGATCAGCAATGTCGTGTTCATGGGAATGGGGGAGCCGCTGCTGAACCTGGAAGCCGTCCTGCCGGCGGTCAGCCTGCTCGTCGATGACCTCGGCTTCGGCCTGTCCCGGCGTCGCGTTACCATTTCTACGGCTGGCGTGGTCCCCGGTATCCTCGCCCTGACCGGCGTTGTCGAAGTTTCCCTTGCCCTTTCGCTGCATGCGCCCGATGATGCGTTGCGCGATCAACTGGTGCCGCTCAACCGCAAGTACCCGATCGCCGAGGTGCTCGCGGCCTGCAAGCACTATCTGGCCAGCCTCCATGACAAGCGCTCGCTGACCGTGGAGTACACCCTGATTCAGGGCGTGAACGACGCTGCCGCTCAGTCGGGGGATCTCGTCAGGCTGCTGCGCGGCCTGCGCTGCAAGATCAACCTCATTCCGTTCAACCCCCATGCCGACAGTCAGTATCGGCGCCCGTCTCAAGAACGGATGCGGGTGTTCCAGAAGACGCTTCTGGATGCCGGCTACGCCGCGATGCTGCGCAAGACGCGGGGCGACGACATCAATGCGGCCTGCGGACAGCTTGCCGGTTCGGTCAGCGACCGCACCCGGCGCCAGGCGCGATATGCCGCCCTGGCGGAGGGGACTGCCGAACACCCGCTCACCGTGGTATAAGTCCCGGCAGCCCGGCAGCAGAGGCACTCTGGCGCATGGCACGGACCACCAGGCATGGCTCGCAGCTAGCTCTGCTTGACTTCGATGAGACCACGCTTTCGCCGCCGAAGGCCGAGGCGGATAAACCAAGGCCCCGCAAACCGGCGCGCAAGCCTGACGCAGCGACACCGCTGCCGGAAATGGTGTCGTTCCCGATCGGAGATGACGGTTCGATCCTCAATCCAGGCGAGGCGTTGCGCGCGGCGCGCATTCGCCACGATTTTACGGGGCCACAAATAGCCGAACGCCTCCATGTTGCGCCCAGGGTCATCAGCGCCCTGGAAGAGGATGCCTATGAAGACCTGCCGGCGCCTGTGTTCGTTCGCGCCTACCTGCGCGCCTACGCCAGGCTGGTGGCCATCGACGGCGAGGCGTTGGTGCAGGCTTATGACAGGCATGCGGGTCGTGCTGAAACGCCTGGACCCTCGATTGTCATGCCTGGAAAGCAAATGTCCGCAAGTTGGCCAAGAACGCTCATCCTGGGCGTCAGCGTTGTGCTTGCGATGATTCTGCTCAGCGGCGGCATCTGGATTTTCTATCCGGACGACAGTACCCCGCTTGCTGGCCCTGGCTCTGTGTCCGCGGGGCCGGCGTCTTCGGCGACGGCAACCGCCGGGACGGCTGCTCCGGTTGCGCCTGCGCCCGTGCGCCCGGAGAAGACAGAACATCTCCCCGGCCTCGAAGTGGCGCGCATAACGACGCTCGGTGAGGACGAACTGGACTTTTTCTTCTCCCAGCCCTGCTGGGTGGAGGTCCGGGACCATCAGGGCCGAACGCTGTACAGTGCGCTTGGCCATGCCGATGACCGGCTGCGACTGATCGGCCAGGGTCCCTTGCGCGTGCGGTTGGGCTATGCGCCTGGCGTCGCGCTCCGCTTCAACGGTCAGCCGGTGCCTCTGGCGGCGCATACGCGAGACCAGGTGGCCACCCTGGTGCTCGGCCAGTGATCTGATCGGCCCTGCGCCCATCGGAGACTGCGGTGACATGACAGTACGTTCATTGCGAGGTATGCGCGACATACTGCCGGCGGAGAACCGGCGCTGGCGAACCCTGGAAGAAACGGTAGCGCGTCTGGCGGAGGGCTTTGGCTACGAGGAAATGCAGCTGCCGTTGCTGGAGGCCACGGATCTTTTCGCACGCGGCGTCGGCGATGCGACTGACATTGTCGAGAAGGAGATGTACACACTGCAAGACCGCGACGGCGGCAGCATTTCCCTGCGTCCCGAAGGCACCGCTTCCTGCCTGCGCGCCCTGTTGCAGCATGGCCTTTTGCACAACCGCACGCAACGCGTGTTCTATCGCGGCCCCATGTTCCGCCATGAACGTCCGCAAAAGGGCCGGTTTCGGCAGTTTCACCAGGTTGGCGTTGAGGCTTTCGGCCTGGCCGGGGCCGAGCTGGATGCTGAGCTGTTGCAACTCTGTCAGGCTTTCTGGAACGCGCTCGGCGTTGCCGACATCGTTCGGCTGGAGTTGAACAGTCTTGGCTCCGCTGCCGCTCGGGACGCCTGGCGCAGCGCTCTGGTGGCCTGGCT
The DNA here is from genome assembly GCA_965199705.1 of Pseudomonadales bacterium. Lineage (GTDB taxonomy): Bacteria > Pseudomonadota > Gammaproteobacteria > Pseudomonadales > Azotimanducaceae > Azophilus. The sequence continues at coordinate 2,895,922 of OZ241359.1, read as the reverse complement.
GGAACCGCGCCGTTCGGCCCTGGACAGCGACAGCGTGCGCAGGCTCACGCGCAATCCCCTGCGCATACTGGACAGCAAGGCGCCCGAAACCCAAGCCCTGCTGACCGAAGCGCCAAAGCTCCGGGATTATCTGGATGCGGAGAGCATCGCCCACGACGCGGCCCTCAAGGCCCTGCTGGATGAACTGGGGATCCACTGGGTGGAGAATCCGCGATTGGTGCGCGGACTCGATTACTACAACCGAACCGTGTTCGAATGGACCAGCAGCGTCCTGGGGGCGCAGGCCACCGTCTGTGCGGGCGGGCGCTATGACGGCCTGGCGCAGATGATCGGCGGCAAAGCGACGCCAGCGGCGGGTTTTGCGCTCGGCATCGAGAGATTGCTCTTGCTGGTTGCAGCGCGCGCTGGCGAGGAGGCGGAGCAACGCGGCGCCGTGGATCTCTACTGCTGCCTGTTGCCGCCAGCTACGCCGGCCAGCGCACTCGCCGCAGCGGAGCAGATTCGCCAAGCCATTCCGGGGCTGCGGGTGCGCGTGCACCACGGTGGCGACAAGCTGGCGAATCAGTTGCGTCGCGCCGACCAGAGCGGCGCGCAATGGGCGATGTTGTTAGGCTTGCCGGAAGTAGGGGAAAATGCGCTCGCACTCAAGGATCTGCGCACCGGTGCTCCGCAACGGACACTGACGCTGCCGCAGGCCCTTGACGTTTTACGGCAGGAGACGGCTGCGTGGCCGAATTTCTGACAGACGATGAACAACTGGACCGCCTGAAACAGTGGTGGCGCCGGAACGGGCTGCTGCTTGTCATCGGCGCTGCATTGGCAATTGGCGGGCTGATTGGCTGGCGTTGGTATCAAGCGGCTGCCGAAACAGGGCGAGGTGAGGCATTCGATCTGTATGCCGACTGGCTTGAGGCCGAGGACGAGGACCGCGATCGCCTGGCCGATACCATACATCAGGAGTTCGCCGACACGGCCTGGCAAGCATTCGTTCTGCTGCGTCAGGCGCAGATGCAGCTCATGGCGGAGGATATGCAAGCCGCGGTCGCTTCCCTGCGCCGGCTGCTGGCCTCGGATGCGCCGGATATGCTGCAGGACCTTGCCCGGTTGCGGCTCGCCAGGCTGCTTCAGCAGCAGGCGCAGCCCGAGGAGGCGCTGGCGCTGTTGAATGCCGTGCGCGGCCCTGGCTATCGCTGGCATGCGTTGCTTCTGAAAGGGGACATCCATGTGGCCGAGGGCGACAGGTCACTCGCGCATGAGGCCTATCTGGCGGCGCGGGCCGCCATGGCGGAACTTGAGCCAGGCGCTGAAGACCCGCTTCTGGACATGAAAGTCAATGACACCCGCGCCTCCGTCAATGCCGGTGCGCCGGCAGCAAATGACCCGGTTGCTGGCGACGGCGCCGAAGATGTTGCCGGCGCGGCGGGCGTTGCAGCAGGAGGCGGTGAAGAAGCAGCCAGCGACGGCCACGAATCGGAAGGCGGAGATACAGGCGCTGACCTGACGGGGCCCGAAACCGAGCGCCAGGCTGCGCCAGAGGAGAACTCAGGATGAGCATCGCGCCCTTCTCCACGCCCGACAGCAGTGCTGCCCTGGCTCCGGCAGGGCGCGCCGGCGCCGGGTTTCGCAGCCTGGGCCCGCGCGCCCTGATCCTGGTTCTGGCCGGGCTGCTGTGCGGCGCCTGTGGCTGGTTTTCCTGGATACCGGGAATTGGCGGCGACAAGGACGACGACAAGGTCAAGCTGAAGCCCGCCAAACTGGTGGACTTTCGGCCGGAAATCAGCATCGATCGAGTCTGGCGCGGTTCGGTGGGCTCTGGCCTGGGACGCAAGTATCTGCGCATGGATCCAGTGATCCTGACGGACTCGATCTATGCCGCAGACGGCTATGGGGTAGTCGAGGCCCGTAACCGCTTCACCGGCAAGCGCCTTTGGCGGGTGCGGGTCGATCCGGCATCGCCCGAGAAGCGCCGGATCTTCTCGGGGGTTCGCGTATTCGACCGACGTGATCGAAGCTGGGTCGGCGGGATTGGCGTCGGCGCCGGTCATGTGCTGCTCGGCACCACGGATGGCGAACTGATTGCCCTTTCGCCAGGGAGTGGCGCTGAAGTCTGGCGAGTTGCGCTCGGCAGCGAGATCCTGTGCCGACCGACAGGCAGCGCCGATACTGTGTTCCTGCAGACCATAGACGGTCGCCTGCTGGCCCTTGAAGCAAGGGATGGCGCCGTGCGCTGGAGTTTCGACATACAGACGCCGGTGCTCACCTTGCGCGGCACAGCCTCTCCGGTGGTCGCCGATGGGGTGGTGTATGCGGGTTTTTCCAATGGCATGGTGACGGCCATTCGAGCCGAAACAGGGGAACCGCTCTGGGACCATCGCATCATGCTCCCCGAAGGGCGTTCCGAACTCAGCCGCATCGTCGACGTGGACGGCGCGCCGTTGATCGAAGGCGGCTTGCTGTTTGCGGTTGCCTTCCAGGGCCGGTTGAAGGCGCTGCGACGCACCGACGGTGGTCTCTTGTGGCAGCATCAAGTATCCAGCCATCTGGATCTGGCGGCCGGGTTCTCCGAGATCTATGTGGTGGATGAGGATGACGCCGTCGTTGCCATCAACCAGCAGACGGCCCAGGAGGTCTGGCGTCAGGAGGGCCTCGCCAGACGCAAGCTTTCCAGCCCGGCGGCCTTCAACAACTATGTAGTGGTGGGCGACAGCGAGGGCTATCTGCACGTGCTGGCGCAAAGCGATGGACGTTTCCTCGCCCGCCGGAAACTGGATGGCAAGGGCATTCGCTCCGGCATGGTCGTCGCCGAAGGACGCACGCTTTATGTCTTGGGCAATTCCGGCGACCTGGTGGCTCTGGAGCTGTCTGTCCGGTGATTCCCAGGCTGGTGTTGGCCGGCCGGCCCAACGTCGGCAAATCCACGCTCTTCAACAAATTGACCGGTACGCGCCAGGCGCTGGTGGCCGATGTGCCGGGCGTGACCCGTGATCGCCGCTACGGGCGCACGGATCTGTTCGGCAAGCCCTGTCTGGTGGTGGATACTGGCGGCCTGGCTGCAGGTGGCGCGTTTGGCGAGGCCATCGATCAGCAGGCGTCCATCGCCCTGGCGGAGGCTTGGCGGGTTGTCCTGCTGGTGGACGCCAGGGACGGCCTGACAGCCGCGGATGAGGAGATTGCCAGTTATCTCAGGCGCGGCGGCCATGCCGTGTCGCTGGTGGTCAACAAGATTGACGGTCGGGACCGATCAACTGCCCTGGCGGAGTTTTCAGCGCTCGGCTTCGGCGACGCTGTGGCCGTGTCGGCCACACGCGGCCAGGGGTTGCCGACACTGATTCGAGCACTTGCCAGCCGGTTGCCGGATGTGGCTGAGGCGCCGGAGCCCGCGTCAGCCGGACCTCGTCTCGCCATAGTTGGTCGGCCCAATGTCGGCAAGTCCACACTGATCAACAGGCTGCTCGGCGAGGAACGACAGATTGTCCTGGACTGCCCCGGCACGACGCGGGATGCGGTCGAGATTCCCTGGGTCTGGCGCGGCGAGCCACTGCGCCTGATCGACACGGCGGGCGTCCGGCGCCGTGGGCGTATCTCCGAAACGGTGGAGAAGTTCTCGGTTGCCAAGGCGTTCGAGGCCATGGCAAGCGCCGAAGCTGCTGTTATCCTGGTGGATGCCGAGGAGGGGCTGGTGGATCAGGACCTGCATATCCTGCAACTTGCCGGCGAGGCCGGCGCCGGCCTGGTCCTGGCGATCAACAAGAGCGATCGGTTGACGGCGTCCGCAAGGCGTCAGGCGCAGCGCACCCTGGACCGTCGCCTGCGCTTTGTGCCCTGGGCGCCGAAACGGTTTATCTCCGCCTTGCGAGGCCAGGGCTTGAGCCGCTTGTTGACCGATGTGCTGGCTGTTTGTCGCGCGGGCGCGTTCAACGTCAGCACGCCCAGATTGAACGAGGTGCTGCAAGCGCTGGTTCGAGCGCATCCGCCACCGAGCGTGCGCGGCCGGCAGATCAAGCTCCGCTATGCGCACAAGCTCGGCGCCTGGCCACCGAAAATCGGCCTGCACGGGAACCAGACCGAATCCCTGCCGGCACACTACATCCGCTTTCTGGAGCACGGCTTTCGCGACTCGCTGGGGCTGATTGGCAATCCGGTGATCCTGGAGTTGCGCAGTGGCGCAAACCCCTATGCCGACAGGCGCAATAAACTGACTCGCCGACAAGTGCGCAAGCGTCGGCGGATGCTGCGTCATCGCAAGTAATCCGGGCCAGTTGCATCAAGGCCTGAGTACAGCGTGCGGCTTCGGGTAGCAGGGCAACAGATTTGAAGAAGGAAATGCAGCGCCTATTCGGCAGATTCCTGATGCCGTATTCCGGCCAGATGACGCTCCATTCGCAGGAGCGCAAGCAACAGGATAAGGGTCAGGAAGGCGGCTGCAATAACGGCCCCGGCTATCAGGACAAAGCTTCTCTGTGAGGCCAACTCGGCCTCTTCCCTGGCGTTGCGCTCCCTGGCTTGCAGCTCGGCTGCTGCATGCGCTTCGAGGTAGGCGTCGGCAAACCGATCCAGCGCCTCCAGAAGCGTGTTCAGGCGCGCTTCGTCAGCGGCCAGGCGGTCGAGCAATGGGTCTGTCGCAAGGGCTTCTGCATAACCCTGCAAGGCCAGCAGGAAGCTGGCTCGGTCCGCGCTGGATTGCTTGAGCGCCTGATCGGCCCAGGCGGCGAGCAGCGCCGGGCCGATGCGTTCCGAAAAGCGCCAGTTCGGGTCCTGCGGGTACATGCCATCCAGCAGCGAAAGCACGGATGCCATGGCGGGATCGATCGGATCCGGCCCGCTGCCAGTGTCCGACGCATCAGCTGTCGGCCCGGTCCCGCTCGTGTCGGTCGGGGCGGGCACGGGGAGAATGTCGGCGCGCAGCTCCGCCCACTCCGGCGCATCCAGATGATCTGTTGCGACATGCTTGCCAAGCGTCAGGGCGCTCCAGCCGAGCCAGATTCCAGCCGCCGGAAGCAGCACGATCATGATTGTGACCAGGCACACGAAGAGCGTTCGGACACCGCCGAGATAGAGGGATTCGAGACGTTCCAGCAAAGACATTCGGGTTCAGAGCCTGTGGACGAGCAGGCGAGTGGCGCCCTGGCCCTCGCCGACAGCGGACATGGGCCGACGATAGTGGCGTTTGCCGGTCAGAGGGTCAAGCGGTCAAGGCGATTTCGGTTCATGCTGTTCCCCGGACGACTCCTCCCGGATCAGAAGATCATGCCATGCTCGGCGGTGGCGGTGGTCGCCTCGTTTGTCGAGATCGTTCCCGACCTCGCGCAACAGCCTTGGCCGCCACGCCTCGTCCAGCAGGACGAAGCTGATCCTGGCAAAATCGAGCAGGTCCACGTGGTGGAGATTCAGACCGGACGCCCAAGCCTGTTCCATGCCCTCGGTAATTTCTCTGCGTTCCGATTCACGCAATCCGGGAACGGCGAACAGAAGTTTGGTGAGCGCAGTGTCGGCTTGCCTTGTCTTGCGCATGGATGAGCGGACATCAGCGAATGTCAGCTGTCGGTCCTTGACTTCGACGGCCAGTATCAGGCTGCCGTCACTCGCATGACACATGACATCGCCCGGAGCGCCGGAGATGGCGTCTGCCTCATTGACGCCCTGCGATTCGATGCGGTCAAACAACCCGAGGCCCTCGCCAAGCACTCGCATCAGCGCCGTGGCAACGACCATTGGGCGCAACCCGCCGCTCTGTTCGGACAGGAACGCCTTGAGAATTGCGTGGGTTTGGCAAGCGCTGATGCGAAGCGGAATGGAGTACTTGAACGACTGTCCGGAGAGTCTTCGGGCGATTGCCGCCAGACACCGACGACACGCCTTTTGCAAGTCTTCCTGGGACGCGCTGTCCCAAGCCTCGAACAGATCCGCAAGTCGGTCCCAGTCCTGCCCACGGACATCCCTCATGCCTCTTGATATTCGAATTCGGCGCAGTGGCTTGTTTGCATAGGGTTCCGAGCTTGTTCCGATGACGTCATGATTGTCTCCGACCCAGGGTACAATCACCTGGTCACAAAAACTGCGAGCGTTCCAGGCGCCGGGCTCGCCATCGGCAGCCTGAAGGTAGAACAGGCTGCGGTTCGGATCCGCGATCTTGCCAATGACCTGCGTAATGAGTGCGTAGCGGATAGACGCGATGCTGGAGTTGACCAGCCGGTCAACATCGGGATCCGGGTTCTCGTCGGCGGAATCCAGAGCCTCTTCCCACGCTTCATCCAGCCATTGACGCGCTTGCGCGGTATTCATTCCGGGAAATTGAGCCAGACTGACTCCTGTCGGGTGCTTCTGACGGAATGGCAATTCCGTGCCGGTGCATCGATCCGTCTCCAATCGCCATAGAGCGAATCGTAAAGATCGGTGCGGTAGCCGGACAAGACGGCGCGTCCGCGCACGGCGTGTAGCGCCGCCGCCAATTCAACATGATCGTCATCGGACATTTCAAAGCCGTAAGCGGCAGCGTCGCCTCGGGACGAATGAACGTATGGCGGATCGAGATAAAACACGGTTTTCTCCGTGTCATATCGCTGGATTACCTCAATGGCGGGCGCGTTTTCTATCTGTACGCGCTGGAATCGCTGTGCAATTTCCGGAAGCCCTTCAACAGAGCCAAGCCAACGCGAAACGGCGCCGGCCATCCCGGCCCGCGACGTCAATACGCAATGAGCCCACCGGCCTGCACTGCTTGTCTGCGCCAGTCCAGTGCGTGTCTGGCGGGCGCGCACGTAGAATCGGCGGGCACGCTCAAGCGGTGACAATCCGCTTGCAGGCTCGCAGGCTCGGGCGAGCTCTTCTCGGGAAAATGGCGTCAAGCCAATGGCCCTGGTGAGATCCGGTCCTTGATTGCGCAGCGTTTCGAAGAAGTTGACCAGGTCGGAATCAATGTCGTTATACGTCTCGACGGGGAAAGGCCCGACGTTCATCAACACCGCCGCCGAACCGCCGAAGACGTCACAGAAATGCTCGCCATCGGTTGGAATAAGCGGTACGAGAAATTCAAGGTGTGAAAACTTCCCGCCATACCAGCCAAAGGCAATCAGCCGTTTCGACCTGCGACGGGCTACTCGGCGCCCGGTGCCGGAGGGATTTGCCGCGGGCGCGAGCGTGAACGTCATGCCGTCGAATCCCCGCAGCCTGGTCGCCTGTCCTGAATGCCCCGGGTGAAACCCCGCACCCGGATACGAACGCGAGCCGTCTTGCAAACAAGGGCGCGACCAGACTTGAGTCCAGTTGGCTCGCGCGGACCTTCACCACTGCTGCGATTTCCGTCAGCCTCATCCACGGTGGACAACCTGAACTCCCGGTTTCTGCAAGCTCTAGCGACGCGACCCGACAAGCGGCCCCCAGCGCGATGACGCAAGCAGGTCTCTTGCCGACTGCACTGATGTGACGCCGCTTGAACCACCCGGAAAGTGTATATCGTGAGCATTCAGTTTCGCAACGGCCCGTACACGGCCAGAAGCCTGTGCCTTCGTGTCGAAGACGCTGGCGCGCTACAAGGCCTTTAAGTCCCTCAAAGGCTCTGGTGAAGCACTATCTGGCCAGAACAACAGGCTACCCGCACGGCCAACTTGCGCGGCTAATCCGCTGCCACCGACAAGCGGTCAATGTGGTTGATCGTCGAAACGGGCATCGGGGCCGTTGCCTCGCCAGCGTTTACACGCCAGCCGACATTTGTGACGGAGATTACAGGCGGGCCTGAGCCTGCGTCCGACAGCGCCGTTCCAGGCCTGGATACATCGCGCCCAGAATCAGCCCCCGGGCCGTCATGAACACCAGCATGGACAACCAGACGCCGTGGTTTCCGAGCGGCTCGAACGACGCCCACAGAACGGCCAGATAGATTGCGGCGGAGAGGATCATGGCGTTTCGCAATTCGGCGCTGCGCGTGGCGCCGATGAAGACGCCGTCGAGCATGAACGCCCAGACGGCCGCCAGTGGCAGCACGGCCACCCAGGCCAGGTGTGCCGAGGCTGCCGCGCGTACTTCGGGCAACACCGTAAACACCGCGATCAGCGCATCGCCGAACAAGGCGTAGCCGGTGCTGACGAGGGCGGCCATCAATCCCGCCCAGGCCGCGCTGCAAGCGCTGGCGCGGCGCAACCCGCGGACGTCACGCTTGCCGAAGGCGTAGCCCGCCAGCGTTTCGGCAGTGTGGGCAAATCCGTCCAGTCCATAGGCTGTGATGTGCAGGAATTGCAGGAGTACGGCGTTGGCGGCCAGCGCCACATCGCCAAGCGAGGCGCCGAGGGCGGTGATCAGGAAGAAAGGGAGCTGCACGAAAAAGGTGCGCAAGACCAGGTTTGCGCCAAGCCGAAAGAGTTCGGTCAGGCGACGGCGCTGGACAATGTCTGCGCGCACGGGTCGTTGGCAGCCGTGGTCGGCGAGGGCCCTTGTGGCCAGGCGCAAGCCGACTATCGCGGCGACCCACTCGCTGACCAGCGTGCCGGCGGCGACGCCCTTGACGTCCCAGCCGAGGCCAACGACAAGGAGCATGTCAAGCGCCGCATTGGACAGGTTCAGGAGCAGGCTCAGGGCAAGCGCAGCGCGCATTCGTTGCAGGCCGAACAGCACGCCGATTTCGACCATGTAGAGCAGTAGCGCGGGCGCTCCCCAGATGCGAATGCCGAAGTAGTCCGCGGTCAGCGTCTCGACGCCGGCACTGGCCTCGAACAGGTGGAGCGCCAACGCCAACAGAGGGGCCTGCGCGGCCACCATCGTCGCGCCGAGGGCGAGGGCAGCCACGGCCGCCTGGGAGACAGTGGCCGCCATTTCCCGCTGGTTGCCAGCGCCGAACGCCTGGGCGGTGAGGCCGGTCACGCCCATGCGCAGAAAGCCCAGCATCCAGTACAGGGCGCTCATGATGGTTGCGCCGACCGCGACTGCACCCAGATAGCGCGCATCGGACAGCCGCCCCATGACTGCCGTATCCACCGCGCCGACCAGGGGAATGGCCAGATTGGCCAGGATCATTGGCCAGGACAGCGCCCAGATGCGGCGATGCCAGGCTCCGGGCGTGGTGGGCAGGCCCGTGCTTGCTCTATTCACGATCTGGCTCGCATCCATCCACAGGCGGCGATGGTAACGGTTCCGGGCAAGAGCGTCGGGTGCGTGACACGGCCTGTCGGCTGGCTTACGATCAAGCTCATGGCAATCACTGATGCGCGACAAGTCAGAGAGTGTCGGCGCTGTCTGCGCGTCGGCCTGGCGCCGGGTGCTGGCTTGTCCGGGCCTGGCAGAAAACCGTCACGGCTGGTGATTGCGTTGTGCGGGCTCGGCGCTGCATTGCTGGCGGCGGCGTCCGCAGTTGCCGGCGAGTGCGAATTCGATCCGATGCACCGAACCGCCGGCCCTGATGTGGATCCGGTCGAACTGTCGGTCGAGGAACTGACGGCCAGGCTGCGCGCGTTTGAGCCATGCCTGGAAGTCGCGTCTTCCGGCAGCCAGGCTGGCGCCGCCGGCGCTTCCGGCGGACCGCCTGCCAGCGGAGCGGACGCTTCAGTCGAGAACGGCGACGGGCAGCAGGGGGAAGACGACGCCACGCAATCGACTGCCAACGCAATGGATTCGGAGTCCGACGCAGACGAGACAAGCGATGCGCTTGCTGGCGTCGTTGCTGAACAGAATCAGGGCGATGATCGGTCTTCACCGTCGGGCAAGCCTGGCGGTGCGCCCGTCGTGGTGCGCAACGAACTGGCCGAGGACGATGCCGCGCGTATGCTCTGGGAGGCAGCCGAACTGGAGACGGATCCAGCAATCAAGGCCAGCCTTCAACAGCACTATCAGGACTACGTGAACCGGCGCTGACCGATTTGTTACACTCCAAGGCCTGTTTACACCGCTTTCAGGCAAGCGGTCAGTTGCGCAGGACATCAGCCAGTTGCTACCGGATCACGCATGAACACATCCTTGGCGAGCGCGGTCAAGCGAGCGGGCGGGCAGAGGCGTTTCGTTATCCGTTCAATTTCCCGGCGCTGCGTTTGCTACGCCTTGCTGGGCCTGGGCCTGCTGGTTGCGCCCTTGGCACGGCCCGTGCAGGTAGGCCCCGAAGCGCCTGCTGCGGAACCGGGGGCTGAGGAGCAGCGGGCTGAAGCGGGGCGCCTGATGCCGGTTCCGCTGCGGATTGCAGTGCCGGTTCTTGATCCGGGGTATAGCGCCAATGACAAAAAACTCCAGGAAAAGGGCATTTGGCCGGAAGTTCGAAACAGCGAAGCCATCTGGTTTGCCCTGAAGATACAGGAGGCGCTGATCGCTTCGAATCAGTTCGACTCGGTTCTGGTCACGCCGGACGCTGCCGCCAGCGCAGATTTCTATCTGCTTGCCGCCATCAAGGAATCCACCGGCGAGATTCTCAAGCTCCGCTATCAACTGGTCGATGCGACAGGCAAATCCTGGTTCACACGGACGGTGAAGCATCGCGTGGAAATCGGCTGGCACGAGCGCTTTGGCGAGCCGGGGCGAGACCCCTTCAACGTGGTGTATCGACGAATTGCCGCCAGCGTTCAAAACGCTTTGGGTCCGCTCGCCCGCGACCACGCTCAGGTCGCCAAGCGCAATCAGACGCTCATTGTGCAGGGTCGGGCGCCAAGGCTGTCGCGCGTCGAGAGGATTCACGCCGTGCGGGAACTGGTTGTTGCCGAATACTTTGCGCCGGACCTTTACGGCGAGGCTGTCAGCCAAAGCAATCGGTCGGCTTCGGCAATCCGGCGAATTACCTACCTGCCGGACCGGAGTGACGGCGCCTGGACGCGAATCAAGGCCATGCAAGGCCGGGATGACCGCTTTCTCGAAGCGCTGGACCAGCAGTATCAGGGTTTTGGCGATCGCCTCGGGCCAACCTACGAGGATTGGCAGAAGGAAATGCTGCCCATCGCCCGGGAAATTCGCCTGGCCAAGCGATCGGAAACCCTGGCGTTCGTTGGCGCTGCTCTGGTGGGGGCCGCGACGATCGCCGAAGCCACCACAAACGGAACCAGCGAGGTGGCGGTTGCGGCGGGCGCCCTGGTGGCCTCCGGGCTTCTGGTCAAGGGCATGATGGATCGCGCCAGGAAGAAGCGGGAAATGGCGGTGTTTGAGGAGATGTCGCGCTCTTATCACGATACCTTCAAGCCGATGCGCGTGGAGGTTTCGGGCAATACGACAGCGCTTGCGGGTACGGCTCAGACGCAATACGCGGCCTGGCGGACGCTGCTGGCGGAGATCTACCGTACCGGCGAGACTGATCCGGAGAGTATTCGAATCGTCGAACCGGAGCGGGATGCGCCACTGACGGCCAGGGCCTCAGCCGCGGGTTAGCCGGACGTTTCGTCGGGAAATCAGGGGCGCGAGGATGGTGCGTCAGGCCGTCTTGCCGCTTGCTGTCTGGCTGTTGGCTGCCGGCCAGTCGCTGCCCGGTTGGGCGGAGACTGATGCGTCCTTGCGCAATGCGTTGAACTGCGAGGGGCGCTGGGCACAATCGCCGCTGTGCATGGACCGCCGCGACGCAACGAACCTGCGCGGTCGATACGATTCCCTGCACGCCACCATTGCGGCTGTGTCTGATCCACCCTGGCCTGCTTCCGCTCTGCAGCGCGCTGAGGCGCAGTATCAATCCGGTATGGCGCTTTACCAGGATCAACGCTTTGGCGAGTCTCTGCCCAGGCTGCGCGACGCTCTGGCTGGCCTCAAGGCGTTGAACGGCCTGCTTGCGGAGGCCCGGGAGCAAGCACGGCAACAAGCCGAGGCAGCGTTGCTGGCCGACAATGTGGAAGCGGCCAGAGGGCACTGGTTGCGTCTGTTGAACTGGGATCCCGAGGATGCTGAAGCGCTTGCTGGCATTCAGGCGCTGGATGCAGAGGCTGAAGCGGCTGCCATGCGGGCCGATGTCCTGGCCTTGATCGAATCGGGGGATCTCGCTGCCGCCGAGGCGGCGCTGCTGGTATGGCCGACGCCGGATCGGGATTCAGCCTGGCGGGCGCTGCGGGGGCGAATCGAGTCGATCCGCCGTCAGGCGCGATTCGATGCCGAGGTTTCCGCTGGCTACGCGCATCTTGAGGCGGGTCGTCTGGATGCTGCTGAGGCGGCCTTTGATCGGGCGCTGTCCATTCGGCCTGAGGTGGTGTTGATTCAGGAGACCCTGGCGGAGATTCGTCAGCGTCTGCAACGCAATGTTCTGCGGCGCGCGCAGGCCGACGTCGAGGCGGCGTTGCGGGCGCAGGACTGGGCGGCGGCAGAAGCGGCGCTGGCCGCGCGCATCGAAGCAGGGGCTTCTGATCAAGCCGAGGCAGCGCGTGCGCAATTGGCCGAGGTGCAGGGATGGCGGGAGATGGAGGCGCGACTGGATCGGTATCTCGCCGAGCCTCAGGCCATCGCCAGGGAGCCGTTGCGCAGCACTGTCGCCGAACTCCTGTCCAGCGCCGCGCAGGCCGAGGCGGGTGATCGAATCGCAGCCAAGACGGCGCAACTCAGGGCCACGTTCAACGCCTGGACAACGCCCGTTCGCGTGGTTCTGAACTCCGACAACCTGACTGACGTTCGCATCCGCCCCAACACCAGGCTCGGCAAGTTTCGCACCCGAACGTTCGACATCCTGCCCGGCGACTATGTGCTGAGTGGCATCCGAAAGGGTTACCGGGAAACGTTGATTTACCTGTCGCTGAAGCCGGGCGACGCGGCCATGGAATTGACAATTCGTTGCCAGGACCGGTTCTAGCCAGGGCCTGGAGCATGATTCACGCGTGACAGGAGAAGCATCAGCGGCATCTGGCGCCGTGTCCGCAACTGACACCATGGTCGCGCTGCGTCGCCGCCGCCGGCGCGCTCTGCTTCTGACCGCCGGCGCTCTGGCGCCGTTCGTGCTGATCTTCTTCCTGCTGCTGAGCGTGCGCACCTTCGAGATCGTCCTGTTGCCAGCCGAAGCAGGCGCCAGCACCGACCTGAGCGCCAGCGAGGGGATTGCCTTCATCGTCGGCGAGCGGCTGTTTCTGTTCTCGCAAGAGGCGCGCCTCGATGCAGTCGCGCCTGGCTACCACGCCTTTCAGACGACCGTGGCCAAGCACGCGGAGCGTCAGAGCATCCAGATCCAGTTGACGCCGCTGCCGGGCGAGGTCGTGATCACGGTGGAGGCCGATGAGGACGTGGAGATCAGCCTTGACGGTGAGGTTGCGGCGATCGCCAGAACTCTGGAGACGGAGTTGGAAGCCGGCCCGCATCAGCTGGAGATTCGGGCGCCGGGCATTCGCCCGAATGATGTCACAATTGAAGTGGCGGGCTTCGGCAAACGGGAGGAATTCCGCTTCGAGACCATCCGGGTAAGGGCCTGGTTGACCCTGGAGGCCAGGCCGAAGGATGCCGAGATCCGGCTCGACGGCAACCTGCTGGCGCTGCCGGTCCGGGACCTGCCCATCGCTCCTGGGGGCCATGAGATCACGATCGCGCGAGACAACCATGAGCCGGTTCAGCGCCGCTTCGAGGCCGAAGCCGATCAGATCATCGACCTCGGATTAATCCGGTTGAAGCCGCTGCCCGTGCAATTGACCATTCGAACGCGACCGACCACCGCCGCCGTCCTTATAGGCGGAGAATTCAGGGGGGAGACCAACAACACCTTCACGCTGGCCCCGAATGTGCGGCACCAGATTCGGCTCACCCGTCCGCGCACCGAGGACGTTCGCTTCGTCTTCGAAGCGCCGCCCGGCGCCAGGCTCACACGCGCCTTTGATCTTGCGGCCCTGCGGGTAACCGCCGAGATTCTGGCAAGGCCCGAGGCTCAGATGCTTGTGAATGGCAGCGCCGTCGGCACGACGCCGCAGACGCTGGAGTTGGCGGATGGCACGGAGATTCGGGTTCAGCGCAACGGTTATGTGGATCAGTCGGCCATCCTGAGCGCCCTGGACGGCGCTCGTCAGACCTTCCAATTCGAGCTCCTGACACCGAGGGCAGAGGCCATCCGGCAGGCGCCGGAGCGTATCGAGGCGCTGCCCGGCCTCGCCTTGCGGAAGTTTCCGCCGGTGACCTTCCCGGTGCAACTCACGAGCGCAGACTGGCATCAGTCCGCGCGCACGGAGCGTACCATCGAGGTCAGGATCACCCGTCCGTTTTACTTGGGCGAAAAGGAAGTGACGCTTGCGCACTTTCGCCAGTTTGAACAGGGTCACCAATCCGGCGCTCCCGAGCAGACGCCGGCATCTCAGATCAGCTGGAATCAGGCGGCGCGGTTCTGCAACTGGCTCAGTGCCCGGTCCGGGCTCTTGCCGGTCTATGCTTTCGATCAGCAGGGCCAACTGGCTTCGGTCAATCAAGAGGCGCTCGGCTATCGCCTGCCAACAGAGTTCGAATGGCAAACTGGCGTCAGCTACGATGTGGCGCGTGGCCGGGTGGTTGCGCCCTTTCCCTGGGGCAAGGGCGCGCGTCCGCCCCGCGCCTACGGCAACTTTGCCGGGCAGGAGGCGGCGGCCAGTATTGGGACCCGGATCGTCGAACATCTGGACAGGCACGCCAGCGTGGCGCCTGTCGGCGCCCATGCGCCCAACTTCAACGGTCTCTACGATCTGGCCGGCAATCTGTCGGAGTGGGTGCACGATTACTATGGCCCCTTGCCGAAGGAGGCGGTTTTGACGGACTATCTTGGGGCGGAAAACGGGGTGGATCACGTGATCAAGGGCGGCAACTTCAAGACCGGGCGTGTGGAGGCGCTGCGCGCAGCCGCACGCGGCTTCCAGGTGGCTGGCAGCGAGACCACGGGGTTTCGGACGGCCAGATGGATACACTAGGAGCCTGCGCCGCAGGAATTAACGGCTGCAAATCCGCTTTTCACTCGCCCCTTTGAACGTTCGATTTCGTCAAATATGGCCGGATATTCTCCTCAATCGCCCGTCCAAAGGGGCGGCGAAATCAAATTTTCGCTTTTGCGACTTCCTGCGGCGCAGGCTCCTGGGCCGGATATCGCGTCAGTGCCTGTGCAGAGTACACCGAAGGCTGCAATGAACAGGCGGCGCGCCTGGTGGTTTGGCGTTCTGACTGGCCTGGCGGTCTCGCCGGCAGGCGCAGAGGAACTGCCTGAGCGGGCAGAAGCGCTGCCCGTGCCGACTGTCGCAGAAGCACCGGCTCAGGGGTCAGCGCAAGGCAAGGCGGACCCTGGTCAAACCGATGCGGCTTCGGAGGCCCGCTTGCACCCGTTGAACACCCGCGAGACCATTCGCGCCAACGCCAACATTCACCTGCCACAGGATATCTGAGTGCGCCTGCGCGACCATCCGGTACTGCTTGATCTGGCCGGTCTCATGCTGTCGGCTGTGCTCGTGCACCTGTGCTATGTGCTGTACATCGACCCGGCAGCAGCCGAACTGGTCACACTGGCCGCCGCCGCCAACGATGTGCCGCCGCGCACCCTGGCCATCGTCCTGAAAGACTTCGAACAGGAGGTCTGCCTGGTGCTGGCTGGTTGGTGCGCCTGGCTCTTCTGCTTTCGCTACACCGTGTTTCAGGATCAGGGCGCCTTGCTGGAGGTGGACTTCCTGAGTCTGGGCCAGATTGAGTCAGGTGGCGTCGAGACCATTGATGCGTTGCTCTTGCGAATCAGGCGCACTGCCCGGGAAGCCGCCGGTGGTGGCCAGCTTCTGGCCAGTCTCGAGGCGGCGCTCGATACGCTGCGCGAAAGCACTGACTTCGGCGAGGCCACCCAGGCGGGCGTCGAAGCCTGCGAGCTGCATCTCGAAGTGCTGAATTCCCGCCTCGGAATCACTCGTTACATCCTCTGGGCCATTCCCTCGGTCGGCTTTCTCGGCACGGTTCGGGGCATCGGCGAAGCCCTTGGACGCGCCGGCGAAGCCATGGCCGGCGACATCTCGGGGGTCGCCAACAGCCTCAGCATCGCTTTCAACTCCACCTTTGTGGCGCTGGCCCTGAGCCTGGTGCTGATGTTCGTCTCGCACGTGCTTCAGGGCCGGGAGGAGCGGCTGGTTGCGGACTACAAGCACTACATTGCGGCCAGACTGATGGCCACCTTGCGGCGCAAGAGTTCCGGGTCTGCCCCGCAGAGCGATTCCGACCCGGATCCGGCGCCCGATCAGGCACATCTTGCAAAGGCGTGAGCGTCAATCAGCGGTCAGCTTCGGGTTGTCGTTCCTGGATGTGCTCTGTTGCGGGCTCGGGGCCGCAGTCCTGCTCTTTCTTGTGGTCAAGCATGGTCCGATCGAGCAGGCGGAGCCGGACCCCTATCTGACCGAGCGCATCCGCTCCGCAGCTGCTGCCCTGGCTGCCCTTGTTCAGGTGCGCGACAGGCTGGCAGGTGAGTTGGCCGGAACCGAGCAGGACATCTCTGCCGCGCTGGCGCGCATCCGCGAGGGCGGGCAACAGAAGGCGAGCCGGGCGACCGACCTGCGTCAATTGCAGGCAGAACTGGCCGATGCACGCAACGCACTGAGCAGCAGTCAGGCCGGCCTGAGCGCTGCGCGCGAGAAGCAGCGCGAGGCGGATTCGGATACGTCTGACGCCAAGAATCAAGGAGACCTGATGGGGCTGCGGATAGAGCCAACGCGGGTGCTGATCCTGCTGGACCGCTCGGCGAGCATGGCGCATCGTTCCCTGGTAGAGATACTGCGGCTTCGTGCGGCTGGTGTGGCGAGTGCGTTGCGCGGCGCCGAAAAATGGGTGACGGCAGGCGCAGTGGCGCGCTGGGCGCTGGATCGGGTCGAGGATGGCGGCCAGTATCAGATACTGGCGTTCAGCGAGCAGGTGGCCGCACTGGATGGCAAGGCGCCTGCTTTCGATTGGCTCACCCAGGGGGATCCGGACTGGCCGGATGCGCGGGTGCAGAAGGCCCTGGCCGAATGGTTGCCGGAAGGTGGCACGAACCTGCGCGCGGCGCTGCAAGCGGCAAGACGACTGCACCCGCGGCCTGAGCAGATACTGCTGATCACCGATGGCCTGCCCACCATACCTGGAAGCAAGCGCCTCGGGAGGGTGCGCGGCTGTCGGAGCGCAGCCGGTTCGCGGGCGCCGTTTCTGTCCCCCGAGTGTCGGCTGAACATCTTTCTGGACGCTGTCAGTATCTCTGAAACTCGACCTCGAATCCGCACTGACATTGTGTTGCTGCCGCTCGACGGCGACGCCAATGCCGTCCACGACTACTGGCTGCTGGCCTCGATGACCGGCGGTCGCCTGCTGACGCCGGCGGTGGGTTGGCCAGACCGATGACCAGAAGGCGCAACGACCGCGAGGATGTTTCCCTGAGCTTTCTGGATGTGATCGCCTGTGCGTTTGGCGCTATCGTGCTGTTGGTGTTGATCTTGCCCGTGGGTGAGTGGGGGCCGTTCGTTGCGCCGGGTGAATCGGCAGCGCAATTGGGGGAACTGCTGGGCCGACAGGACGCCGTCGGCGACGAAATCGCGTCGCGTGGAGACGCAATTGCCGCCAATCGAGCCTTGTTGCAGGCGTTGACTCAGGACATCGCCGACGTTGAACAGGAAGGCGGGCGTCTGCTTGCGGCCATCGCCAGTACCCTTGCGGAGTCTGAGCGCGTCTCGGATCAGGCCAGTACCCTGGCCGCGGCGACGGCGACCGCGACGGCCGGTATGCGTCGGGCGCAGACCCCGAGACTGGCCACCCAACACGCCGGTATTCCGGCGGATGCCGACTATGTGGCGATTGTCATTGACACCTCCGGCAGCATGCAATTGATCTGGGATCAGGTGCTGGAGCAGGTCGCTCAGGTGCTCGACCTCTATCCGCAATTGAAGGGATTTCAGATACTCAGCGACCAGGGCGCCTACCTGATGCAGCCAGCCGGCAGATGGGTGGACGACAGCCCTGCCAGGAGAAGGGCTGCCCGAGTGCGTCTGAACAGCTGGCAGACCGCCTCGGACAGCAATCCCGTCGATGGCGTCCGGGCTGCGGTGGACGATCTCTATCGGAGGGACATTCGCATGGCCCTGTTCGTGTTCGGTGACGACTACGCCGGTAACGATTTCGACCCTTTCCTTGAGGCGATCGATCGGATTGTCAGCCGTCGCCAGGTGCGCGAAGGCAGCCTGCGCATCCATGGCGTGGCGTTCATGAACCTGAATCAGATGCTGGGCATACAGGTAGCCGCATCGCCGCTCAACCTTTCCATCCTGCTGCGGGCGCTTTCATCGCGCTACGACGGCGCCTTTCTGGCGCTGCCGCCGGAACCGGTTTCGGCCGCCAGGCAAATGAAGATCGTGCGCGCATTCGGCGGCCAGGTCGCGGCGCCCCGATTCTGATGCGCCTGCCGGCTGGTGTAAGATGCCGCGCTTGGTTGGCCATCCCAGAGCGACGCCGTGACAGGAGCAATCGAGCGCTACGATCCGCAAGAGATCGAGCGCAAATGGCAGGACAAATGGGAAGCGGATGGCGTCAATCGCCTGAGCGATGCGGACCTGCGCGACGCAAGCGATCCCTACTACAACCTGATGATGTTTCCCTACCCGTCGGCGGAGGGCCTGCACATCGGCAATATTTACGCCTACACCGGCGCCGATGTGAATGGCCGCTTCTGGCGGCTGAATGGCAAGCAGGTATTTGAACCCATTGGATTCGACGCCTTTGGCATCCATTCCGAGAATCATGCGCTGAAGACGGGCGTCAATCCGAATGACCTGATCCCCCGCAACATCGCCAATTTCACCCGCACCCTCAAGCGCTTCGGCGGCATGTTCGATTGGAGCCATACCGTCGATACCACGCACGTCAGCTACTATCGGTGGACTCAGTGGGTGTTCCTCAAGCTCTGGCAGGGCGGCCTGGTCGAGCGGCGAGAGGCGGCGGTGAACTGGTGCCCGTCCTGCAAGACAGTGCTTGCCAATGAGCAGGTGCTCGCCGGGCTTTGCGAGCGTTGCGAGGCGGCAGTGGTTCAGCGCGAGCTGCCGCAGTGGTTTTTCCGAATCACCGACTATGCCGATCGGCTATTGCAGGGCCTGGACGAAATTGACTGGCCCGACACCACCTGCAAGGCCCAGACCAACTGGATAGGGCGCAGTGAAGGGGCGGAGGTGGACTTTCGCGTCCAGGACCAGGATGCGACGATTCGCGTATTCACCACCCGGCCAGACACCCTCTTCGGCGCCACCTGGTTGGTGCTGGCGCCGGAGCATCCGCTGGTGGATGTGGTCACCCGCGAGACGCATCGGGATCAGGTTGCAGCCTATTGCGCCGAAGTCGCCGCCCGCGACTTGGTGGAGCGCCAGAAGACCGACAAGGTCAAGACCGGCGTGCCGACTGGCGGCTACGCCATCAATCCTGTCAACGATGCGCCCATACCGATCTGGATTGCCGACTATGTGCTGATGGGCTATGGCACGGGCGCAATCATGGCTGTGCCCGGCCATGACCAGCGAGATTTCGAGTTTGCGCAGGTGTTCGATCTGCCGATCGTGCGCGTGGTGGCCGGCCCGGAGGAACAGGCGGACACGCCCCTGTCGGCGGCTCAGACAGGGGCTGGCGCGCTGGTCAATTCCGGCGCCTTTGACGGCCTGTCCGTGGCGGCGGGCAAGGCGGCTATCGTCGAGCGGCTCGCGGCTGCTGGCCAGGCGGTCGCGCGCGTGAACTACCGCCTGCACGATTGGTGCGTTTCGCGCCAGCGTTATTGGGGGCCGCCCATTCCCATCATCCACTGTGAAGCCTGCGGGCCAGTGCCCGTGCCGGAAGCGGACCTGCCGGTGACCCTGCCGCGGCTGGAGAATTTCCGCCCGGATGACAGCGGCGCCAGCCCACTCGCCCGAGCCCGGGCCTGGCGCCGCGCCAGGTGCCCGACCTGTGGCGCCGACGCCTTGCGGGATGCGGACGTAACCGACAATTTTCTTTGCAGTGGCTGGTACTTCCTGCGCTACCCGTCCGCCGGCCGGGACGACCTGGCTCTGGATCCGGAACTCACCCGAAAATGGCTGCCGGTTGACAGCTACATAGGCGGCAACGAGCATGCTGTGTTGCACCTGATGTATGCCCGCTTCCTGACCATGGCGCTGTCTGATCTCGGGGTGATCGACTTTGCCGAACCGTTTCAGCGTTTTCGCGCGCACGGCCTGTTGATTCGGGAAGGGCGCAAGATGTCCAAGAGCAAGGGCAATGTCATCCTGCCGGACAGCATCATCGCTTCGCACGGCGCCGACACCCTGCGCCTGTATCTGATGTTTCTCGGCGACTATGCGCTGGGCGGCGACTATCAGGACTCTGCCATTCAAGGGCCGTTCAGTTTCCTGAATCGGCTTTGGCAAAGCGTTGCCGAAGCCACGGCTGGGCCATGCGAGACAGAGCGCGACGCGACGGTGGAGCGGGCCTTGCATCGCACCATCAAGCAGGTCACGGAGCAGGTGCCGGCGCTGCAATTCAATACCGCCATCGCCGCCATGATGGCCTACATCAACGTTGTGCGCGCGGACGGGCGCACGCCACAGGTGTGGGAATTGACACCGCTGGTGATTCTGGTGGCGCCCTTCGCGCCACACATTGCCGAGGAATTGTACGAGCGGCTGGGGCACAAGGGCGGCCTTTTCGCCAATGCCCGCTGGCCGGCGTATGATCCTGACAAGATCAGCGATCCGGTGGTGAAGGTGGCGGTGCAGATCAATGGTCGGCTCAGAGGCGAGATCCAGGCGCCGAGGGGGGCTTCTGAGGCAGAGGTGCGAAGCGCCGCGCTGGCCGATGACAACGTCGCCCGGCACCTGGCCGACAAGGTGGTTCGCAAGACCATCCTGGTGCCGGACAAGCTGATCAATCTGGTGGCGGCCTGAGCGTACTGGCGACGTTCGTGCTATCGCTGGCCCGCAGGTTTCGCCCGGCTTTGCGTGGATATCGGCGCGGCCGATCTCCGATAGCGTTCGACAAGCGCCTCGGCGGGCTGTGTGCTCCGACTCTTGTTTGCGGACTGGCGTTGATTCTCGTTGGCTGCGGATTTCAGCTGCGGGGCGCCGGTCCGCTGAGCCCTGGTGCAACCGTGGCGCTGAAGGCGCCAGGCGGCAATGCCCTTGCCGGGCCGGTTCGAACCGCTCTGGACCGAGCAGGGGTCACCCTCAGCCGGCATCCAGAGTCAGCTGACATCGTGATAGAACTGATGGATTATCGGCGCGAAAGGCGGGTTGTTTCGGTTGATGCTGGCGCCAGGGTAGCAGAATACGAATTGATTCTGGCGCTCAGGGCCAGCGTGCGAATCGCCGATCAAACGGGCGGCGAGCCCTTCTGGTTGGAGGGCAGTCGCTACTTTCCGGTTGACCGCACCAATCTTGCCGGCGCCCGCGCTCAGGAGGTTCTGGTGGAGGCGGAATTGCGAGCGGATCTGGCAGAGCGCCTGCTGCGCCGGGTCAGTGCGCTGGCGGAATCCGATTCGGAGTTGAACGCGCAAGCGGCGGGCTGAACCATGCCGATTCGGCTCGATCAGCTGGCGTCCTCACTGGAACGGGCGCTGTCGCCGGTTTATCTCATCGCCGGCGATGAAATCCTGCTCGTGGAGGAAGCCTGTGATGCCGTGTTGGCGGCGGCTCGTTCCCAAGGCTACAGCGAACGCACCCTGTTGCTGGTGGAGGCGTCCTTTGATTGGCGCCAGGTGGCCATGACAGCAGCGTCTCCCTCCCTCTTTGCCGCGCGCCGCATCATCGATCTGCGGGTCCCTGCCAATCGTTTCGACCGCAAGGCGTCGGAGGCGTTGCGCGCCTACGCCAAGGCGCCGCAATCGGATGTCCTGCTGCTGATTCGATCCGGGCAACTCGACAGGCGGCAGCGCAACTCGGCCTGGTACAAGGCGCTGGATCAGGCAGGCGTGGTGGCGCCGGTCTGGAAGGTTGGCCCCGGGGAGTTGCCGCGGTGGCTGAAGGGCCGACTTCAGGCAAACGGCCTCAGGCTCAGTGCCGAGGCGCTGGCCTATCTTTGTGATCGCGTTCAGGGCAATCTGCTGGCGGCGGACCAGGAAGTACGCAAACTGGCGCTGCTCGATCTCGCTTCGCCGGTGGGGCTGGAGGCGGTTGCTGCGGCTGTGGAAGATACGGCGCGCTTCGGCGTCTTCGAGGTGATCGACGCGCTGTTCGCCGGCGACGCCATACGCCTGCGTCGCGTCCTGCATGGACTGCGCCAGGAAGGTGTCGCCATCATGGCAGTGCTCGGGGTGCTGGTCGGTCAGCTCAGGCGACTGGATTCCGGCCAGTGGATGCCCGACGAGCGCCGCCGGCAATTGCCCGCATTCAAGCGTCGCATCGGCTCGGTGGAATCGGCGCTGGCTCAGTTGGCGCTGATTGACCAGCAGGTCAAGGGCCTGGCCTGGGGGGATCCCTGGCTGGCTCTGGAACGCACGCTCCTGCGTTACTGTGGCCAGCGCCTGACACCTATGGGGCGGGACTGGCGATACCTGAGACGCACGGATCTCCTGGAGCCTGCGTCTTAGGAAATCGCGGCCAGGCGTTCACCAGCAGCATCGGATTCGGCGAATCCTGGGGAGAACCCAGAACCTGTGGTGTTGGACCGTCACTTGCCTGGTGATGGCAGGCGCGGCGCCCCGATCATGGCCTGTCGCGCCCGCGCCCCCGGAATCAGTTGATCCTGGTGCTGGCTTCTGCGCCGAGGTTGCGTAACTGCAGGCGACCACCGTCATTGCTGAGTCGAGTCACCGAGGCGTTGTCCGGTTGGAACACCACCAGCCGGTCGTCGTCGAGCGCTGCGCCGACTGCGACATTGATGGCGATGAAATGGCAGAAGACTACGCTGTCCGTGGTTATCTCCAGCAGCGACTCGACCAGAGCGCCGCGCCAGGCTTGCAGGCTGGCGTCCAGATCCGTCCAGGCGCCGGCCATGGCCTGACGAAGCCAGATGCGCCGTTCGCCGGGATCGGTGGTCGGGAAAGGTATCTCGGCGACCCTCGGCTCAATGGTTACGTTCGCCTGCCAGAGTTCCGCCAAAGCAGCCGCTGTTTGCCGGGCGCGCGCGAATGGGCTTGACAGTATCGGCAGAGGGCCAAGCGGCGCCAGGGTGGCAGCGCACGCCCGTGCTTGCTGTTGGCCCACCGTGTCGAGCCCTGGATCCAGTGGATTCGATGCCTGGCCCTGTGCACGCCCGTGCCGCACCATGTGAATCTTCGCCATTGTCCGTGTGTCTGCCTTATCGGGCCTGTTCCGCATCAAACTGCTCGCGCAGCCTGAATTTCTGGATCTTGGTGGACGACATGGGCCACTCGCGGACAAAGCGCACATGGCGAGGCGCCTTGAAGCTGGCGATTCTGCCATTGCAGAAGTCGAGTATGTCCGCCTCGCTGGCGCTGGCGCCGGGATTCAGTTCGATGAAGGCTGCCGCGACTTCCAGCAGCCGCGCATCCGGCACGCCGATCACCGCGGCCAGCTTGACGTCCGGGTGCGTTGCCAGAAAGGATTCGATCTCCACGGCAGCCACGTTCTCGCCGCCGACCTTCAGCATATCCTTCAACCGACCATGGAAGCGGATCCGCCCTGCGCTATCCAGAGATCCCAGATCGCCGGTGCGAAACCAGCCGTCCACGAAGCTCTCGGCATTTTTCTCCGGTGACTTGTAGTAACCCTGAAAGACGCAACTGCCGCGAATCAGGATTTCACCCCGGCTGTCAGCCGGCAAGGGCGCCAGGGTATCTGGATCGACGATCCGCGCCTCGAAATCGCCAAACGGGGCGCCACAGGTTGTCAACCGGGTTTCGAAATCTTCATCCGGGTGATTGAAGGCCACCACCCCGCAGCTCTCGGTCAGGCCGTAGGCGCCGGTTTGCACTGCCTGTGGGAAGGCAGCCTGGAAGCGGCGCAGCATTTCAATCGGCGCGACATTGTTCAATCGCCGAATCCGGCTGAGATCGGTTTCCGCAAACCGTGGGTGATTGATCAGTTCGGCGGTGATGGTCGGAAACGACGGAAAGGCGACGGTTGCGCCCTCTTCAGCCATCATCTCGAGCGCTGCGCCGGCTTCGATGCGATTCATGGACAACAGCGCAGCGCCGGCATCGCAGCAGGCGAGCAGCGGCAGTATGGAAGACATGTGAAACATCGGCAGGGGCGCCCAGAAACGGTCTTCCGGCGCCAGAAAGTAGCGCTCCCGATTCATGGCGGCGCCGTTTCGCGCCAGGGCAGCGTGGCTGAGTGGGCAGCCTTTCGGATGCGCGGTGGTGCCCGAGGTGTACATCATGATCGCAGGGTTCTCGCCGGAAAGGCCGGCCCGACGCTCCGCCAAACTCGATTGTGCAGCGCTTTGTGCGGCCGTCTCGAATTCCCGCCAGGGCGCAAATCCGCTGGCAACGGTTGTCGAGTTCGAGATGCGGGTGACGAAGCGCAGCTCAGGCGCCTGTGGCAAGGCGAGACAGCGCGGATTTTCTGCCTCGGCCAAGCTCGGAAACGCCTGTTGCAGAAGGGCTGCGAAATCGACGTACTCAGAGGCAAGATCCGAGGTGATGAGGCCGCGAAGGTCGGCGTTCTCGACAACATAGGCCAATTCGTCGGCCTTGTAGCGGGCGTTGACGGGAACGGCGACCGCGCCCGCGAGCATGGCGCCGTACAGGAGCTCGATGAA
The DNA here is from genome assembly GCA_965199705.1 of Pseudomonadales bacterium. Lineage (GTDB taxonomy): Bacteria > Pseudomonadota > Gammaproteobacteria > Pseudomonadales > Azotimanducaceae > Azophilus. Next base: position 2,871,388 of record OZ241359.1, on the reverse strand, counting down.
CTCGGGGCAGTTCGGCATCAGGATGCCAAGGTGATCTCCCGGCTTCAGGCCAAACGCGATCAGGCTCATCGCCCTGGCGCTGGCGCGCTCGGCCAGGGCGGACCAGGTCAGCCGGGTGTCCGGGAATACCAGCGCGTCCCGGTCGCCGTGTTGCGCTGCTGCATGCAGCAGCGCAGCCACAAGTGTTTTTGGCGGCGTGCCGTGACTGGCAGGCTCTGAACCCATGCGGCCGGTGTCAGTGATAAACCGCTTCCTTGCCTTGTCGGTGCACGACAGTGTCCACGTCATGTTCCTTGCAGATCACGGTCAACATGTCCTGTATGCAGGCGGCGCAGCCGCCTGAAGCCACCATATCGTCGATCAGATCGCCCAGCAGATCGTAGAGCGTCAGTTCCGTTTCCGAACTCTCTTCGAATGCAATCATGATTTCCCGAATGGCCTGCAACGCCATTTCGCGTCGGCCGTGGTCTCGGATCACTGCTTCGTCGCCCGTCATGACTCAAAGTTCCAGCTGCTTGAGGCGCGCCATTCTAGCCTGTATGCGGCGCCCAGGCCGGATTCAGGCGCGAATCGGATCCGTTCCATCCCAGTTCACCGCGGCGTCGGCAATCAGCCTGAATCGCTCGACAATCGAGTCGGCGGGCGTGACCACCTCCAGCATGCAGCCCATGAGCGGCCTCGTGTCGTAGTAAGCGAAGTGGATGTCTCCGGCGTGCCCGATGTTAGCGGCTTCATAGCCCAGGTCCGCGAACCAGGCTGTGTCCGCCTCCAGGTCATGCGTCCAGACGCACATGTGATGAAAGCCGACTTCGCCGGTCGGGACGCTGTCCCGGTAGGCGCAGAGACTGGTTGTTGGCTGGATCAGTTCGATCTGCACTGGCCCGGCCTGTGCGATAGCGACAAACATCTTCAACTCGCCCGGCCGGCCGCGATAGGTGACGTCCGTGATCTGATCGGTGTATTCGGTGACGTAGAAGGGCCCGACGCCCATCTCCCGCACCCACTTCAGGCAGGCGGCCTCGACATCGTCCACCACCCAGGCGTTCTGAAAGACAGTGCGGTCGGTTGGCCGCTCGATTCGGGTTGATTGGTTCATTGGGGCGTGTACCAGATGGGAGAGGTGTAGGCGCGATCCTGAACAGTCATCGGTATTTCCTCAGGCAGTTCCAGATTGAACCAGACAGCGTCGTAGGCCGTCCAGCGCGGCGTTGGAATCTCGATTACGCGGGCATAGTAGAAGGCAGGCTCCGCCGGATCGAAGTCCGGGTCGCGCCAATAGCCGGCCAACGTCTTGTCGCCAATGCTGTTGTCGAACGTGGCCGTCTTGACATCGATCGTGGACCCCACCGGCCCGACCTTGCCGGTTTCCGGGTCAGGCGCACGCTCGCCGGACCAGGCAATGTCATGCACCTTCTCATGCAGATTGCCGGCTGCGTCACGCCAGCCCTTGACGATCTGCACTCGATCCAGATTGGCGCCGTCCGGATCCCGGGCCGCCGTCAACAGGAAGGTGGGCGACCCGCCCTCTGGCGCGTGCGCCAGATCACCGCCCATCGGCACGCCCTTGCCGTAGGCTGTGTCCAGCCAGGCGGGCTGGTCAAGATCGGCGGCCTCGTATTCCCAGCCGGCAAAGAAGCGTACCGAGATACGCGAACCCGTGGTGGCATAGACCTCCCGCCGCTTCATGGCGTCGAACAACGACTTGCGGGTGTTGTCCCGGGCCCAGATGGCGGCGTAGCCGGAGGCGACGATATGCCAGTTGGCCCACAGTCGGTCTGCCGCCATGGCGTTGTACATGCGCGCCACGGACGGCTCGGATTCCGGGAACTTGCCGAAGAAATTGTCTTCCTGCACGGTCGAGAAGGTGTTGTGGCCATCGCTCGAACCGATCATGCCGAACTTGAAGGGATTGACTCCAAGGTTTGCCTGGTGCGCAAGGCCGAGCTTGAGAGCGCCACGCGCATATTCGTGCGCCAGCATCCAGTCTTCCTTGGCCGCGTTACGGCCGATGTTGTCCCAATCCCAGTTCTCGAAATCCGCAAACTCGTCATCCGGAGACAGGGTGGGATGGGCTTCGCTGTCGCCCTTCACCTGCGTGACCTCCACCACCGGCTCCCAACGGCTACGCAAGCGGGCGTAGGCGGCGTCCAGGGGGTTGCCGTCCAGCGTCTTGTTCGCGAACATCAAGCCATTGGAGAGATTCCCATTGTGCGGAATGGCGATCGCTTCGCCGCCGGTTTCTGCCTGATAGCGGGCCAGCGCCTGCCAGAGGTCGCGCGGGTCTATGCTGTCCTGAGCGGAGAAGGGCGGCATGCGGTCGGCGACGCCGACGCCATCTCGATAGACGACCACCCGATGCAGGTTGTTGCCGTCGATCATCGACGTCCACTCATAGCCCACGAAGGCCGTGAATTGCCCCGGCTGGTTGTGTTCTTCCGCCGTGAGCACCACATCTTCCCAGATCAGCTGGCGCGTGCGTTCCGGGAAGGGCTTGTGCTGGTCTGGATCGCTGATGCTCGCGGAAAAGGCGGCAATCATGCGGTCCGGGTCGCCCTCGTCGATCCAGGCCTGCCAATCGCTGGCAGTTTCCGTGTCGATGACCAGCCTGTCACCGACATTGAAGCGGTAATAGCCGCCCAGATACTCCGCGTGATCCGACACAACCAGAAAATCCAGCGGCCGCCGCAACTGAACGCGCATCCCGTTGTGTGCTTGCAGTTCGCGCCCTCGGGCGAAACGAAATGCGTCAGCCGGCGTAAGGTTCATGTTGCCAAGCGAATAGGCGTCGGCGGAGTTGCGCGTATGCAGGTGGGTATCGCCCCAGTACAGATTCCTGGGGTAGTTCTGCCCGACCGGGGCCGAGTATCCAGGCCCTTCCTCGGCGACGACGCTCCCCGTCACGAGACCTGCCAGGCAGAGGCTGCTCCAGATATGGCGCCAAGGCCTGCGCCAGTGCGCCCTTGGCGGGCCAATCGTGTTGATCCGTGCATTTGCTGACATCTTCCCCCCTGTCTGTGGCTGCTGGGGTTTTCGCGTATCCGCTCGCTCAGGCAGCGGCGCTCAGCGCATCTCCCAGGATGTCGAGAGCTTCCCGGACCTCGTCGGCGCCGATGGTGAGTGGCGGTGAGATGCGGATTACGTTGCCATAGGTGCCGCCCTTGCCGAGCAGCAGCCCGCGGTCGCGCGCTGCATCCAGAATCTTCTGGGTAAGTTCCGGGGCGGGCGTTCGGTTGCCGGCTGTCTCGTCCGCAACCAGTTCCAGAGCCTGCATCAGGCCCATGCCGCGCACATCGCCGATCCCGACGGAAAATCGATTCTGCAACCCGAGCAGCCCGTCACGCAGCAATGCCCCCTGGCGTTCCGCGTTTTCCGCCAGGCGATCGCGCTCGACGATTTCCATCACCTTGTTGGCGGCAGCGCAGCTCACCGGATTGCCGCCGAAGGTCGATATAGTGGATTTGTGCAGGGACTCGGCAATCGGCGCAGTGGCGATCAGGGCGCCGAGCGGCATGCCGTTGGCGATGCCCTTGGCCATTGTCATCATGTCCGGTTCTACGTCGAAGTGCTCGACGCCCCACATCCGACCGGTGCGGCCAAAGCCGGTCTGCACCTCGTCGGCGATGAAGACGCCGCCGTAGCGACGCACGATTTCAGCGACGATGCCGAAGTATTCTTTCGGCGGGGTGATGAAGCCGCCGACTCCCTGGATCGGTTCCGCCAGCATTCCGGCGATCTGCCCGGAGGTGCTGGTCTGAATCAGCTCTTCCACGTCCCGAGCGCAAGCCAGATCACACTCCGGATAAGTCAGTTTGAACGGGCATCGATAGCAATACGGCGCCGGCGCATGGCGGATGCCGCTGACCAGGTGCCCGGAGGCGCGCCAGCCGGCATTGCCGGTGAGCCCCTGCGCCAGGGCGGTGCGCCCGGAATAGCCGTGCCGCAGAGCGATCAATTCGGTATTGCCGGTATGACACTGCGCCATCATGACCGCCGCTTCGTCCGCCTCGCTGCCGGAGGTGGTGAAGAAGCACTTCTGCAAGGCGCCAGGGGTGCTGTGCGCCAGCCGTTCCGCCAGTTCCGCCATCGGCAGGGTCGGATACAGGGTGGATATGTGCGTGAGCCGCTGTACCTGACCGATAATGGCGTCATTTACCTCCGCATTGGCGTGGCCGATGGAGACAGTGAGAATGCCGCCGAAAAAATCCAGATAACGGCGACCATCCGTATCTTGCACGCGCGCGCCTTGTCCGGAAACCACGATAACCGGGTCCGGGTGCAGGCTCTTGACCTGCGGGAAGACGTGATCACGATATTGGTCGAGCACCGGCTGATCGTTCATGGCGCCTACTCCTTGCTGATGGCTACCAGGCGTTGCGCAATTCTCGCAGTTTGAGAAAGACGGTTCTCGGATCCGGCGCTTCGTCGAGATCGGGAAATGCCTCTCGCAGGCGCCGAATCACGGAGGGTCGGCTGAGTCGGAAGAAGGTGTTGATTTCCTTTTCCTGCGCCAGCGTGGTCACCAACGCCTGCGCCGGGTCGTGACTTTGCTCCAGTTCCGCCAGCAGTTCGGCCGCTGCCGTGTTGTCGGGTTCCCGATCCAGCGTGAAGGCCAGATTGTTGGTGAGGTAATCGTGCCCGGGATAGATGCGTGTGCTGTCCGGCAGCTGCGCGAGTTGTTGCGAGAAGGTGTCGTAGAGTTCGCTCGGATGGCCGCCATTGTGGCAGTTGCCCGCGCCTGCGTTGAACAGCGTATCGCCGCAGAAGAGCGTCGGCTCGTCTGTCTGCGAGAGCAGGCAGACGTGACTCATGGTGTGGCCCGGCGTATCGAGTGCGAGCAACTCGACGCTTCGCCCCACCTGCACCCGATCACCCGCCTTGAGCCCCCGGTCCATCCCGGAGATGACCGCGCCGGCGCCGGCGTGCGCCATGATGCGAGCCCCTGTCGCTGCCTGCATGGGCGCGTTGCCGCCCGTATGGTCCAGATGTTCGTGGGTATTGACTATCCAGCGGATGCCCCAGCCTCGAGCCTTGGCAGCCGCCAGGCATTTCTGGTGGTCGAGCGGATCGACTGCGAGCGCCTCGCCGGTCTCCGGGCAGGCGATCAGGTAGTTGAAGTTGCGATAGGCGTTGCCCGTCCAGATCTGCTCAACCAACATGGCGTTTCCTCGTGCTCGTCTGTGCTCCTCGCACGTGCGCGTAGCAGGAAGGGTCGGGCGCCGGTCTGCGTCTGCTGAACCGGGGGAGCCATCGGCCCTCACGCTTGCGTGCGACATCCCGCAGTGTAATGCAAATGCGGGTTCGCGCAGACACGAATGACGCACTTTGGCGAAGTGACGGTCACTGACCACGAACCGGGACGACCTGCGTCAGCAGAGTGCGTCAGCAGAGTGCGTCAGCAAGAGTGCGTCAGCAGAGTGCGTCAGCAAGAGTGCGTCAGCAGAGTGCGTCAGCAGAGTTGACGTCAGGCCGACAGGCATGTAAAAGAAGATCAATTCCATAAGCCCTGAAGCAAGCGAGCCGCAATTGACCATCTGTTTACCGTTCTGGTGGCTGCCGATCTACGGCGTCGTCGAAGCGCTGACCCCGAACATTGGGGGGCCACGGTCGTTTGCAGGGCGTTTTTGTTCATTCAACAGTATTCGGAGCGAATTGATGAAAATTACCGATGAGATGCGCGAGGCTTCGGCCGTGGCGCGCAGCAAGCACCCGGGCTTTGCCGACGCAGAGCAGTTACTGGCGGACCCCAAGACCGTTATCGGTCGCGAGTTCGGAGTGGCCATCCCGGACAACATGGTGGTGGTGGCGCACGAGAGCAACATACAGCCGTTTTCCAGCCGGTTTGCTCAGCAGCCAATTTCTGGATAGATCCACGACGGCGATGCGCGGAGCTTCCAGCGACGTTTAGCAGGCAGGTCCGCGCCGAACAGGAAGTTGTCGCAGGCAAGACCGCAGGGCTGCGCCCCTCGGTCAGGCTTTCGGCCAATAGCTGAACCAGAACCGCCTCCCGCTCGTGGCCGAGCCGGGGGCGGTCGTCGCCGGGCTCCGGCGATGCTGCGGGTGTCAGCCGGCTTCGTGCTGCTTCGGTCTCCTCGCTATAATGGCCGCCTTTGTGTGTCGAGCCGAAGCTGGAGCCTGCATGACGTATCAGCACATCCGCGTCCCCGAGACGGGAGAACGGATTACCGCCAACCCGGACAACTCCCTCAACATCCCTGATCATCCGATTATTCCCTGCATCGAGGGCGACGGCATCGGCGTTGACATCACGCCGGTCATGCGTCGGGTTGTGGATGAGGCGGTGACGCTGGCCTACGGCGGCAGTCGGCGGATTGCCTGGATGGAGATTTATGCGGGAGAGAAGTCCTTGTCGCTGTATGGCGACGGGGCCTGGCTGCCGCAAGAAACCCTGGATGCAATGCGCGAATTCATCGTCGGCATCAAGGGCCCCATGACCACGCCTGTGGGTGGCGGCATTCGGTCGCTGAATGTGGCGTTGCGTCAGGAGCTGGACCTGTACGTCTGCTTGCGACCAGTGCGCTGGCTCAAGGGAGTTCCGAGCCCGGTGCGCGCGCCGCACAAGACCGATATGGTGATTTTTCGGGAAAACACGGAAGACATCTACGCCGGCGTCGAATGGGCGGCGGATTCAGCAGAGGCGGACCAACTGATCGCCTACCTGCGAGAGACCATGGGCGTGCGCAACATTCGCTTCCCGGAACATTGTGGCATCGGGGTGAAACCCGTGTCCGTCGCCGGTACAGAACGCCTGGTGCGGCAGGCCCTGCGCTACACGATCGAGGAAGACAGGGCCTCGCTCACCTTCGTGCACAAGGGCAACATCATGAAGTTCACGGAGGGGGCCTTCAAGGATTGGGGCTATCAGCTGGCCGCCCGCGAGTTTGGCGCCCGACCGCTGGACGGTGGCCCGTGGCACGAGTTGACCAATCCGCGTACTGGCCGCCGGATCATCATCAAGGACGTGATCGCCGATGCCATGCTGCAACAGATTCTGACCCGGCCGGACGAATACGATGTGCTGGCGACGATGAATCTGAACGGCGACTATCTGTCCGATGCCCTGGCGGCTCAGGTAGGCGGCATCGGCATCGCCCCTGGCGCCAACATCGGCGATACAGTCGCACTGTTTGAAGCAACCCACGGGACAGCGCCCAAGTATGCCGGCCAGGACAAGGTGAACCCCGGCTCTCTGGTGTTGTCCGGGGAGATGATGTTGCGTCACCTGGGTTGGCGCGAAGCGGCGGACCTGATCGTGACCGGCATGGAGGGGGCGATTACCCGCAAGACCGTCACCTACGATTTCGAGCGCCTGATGTCGGACGCAACGCTGCTGTCCTGTTCGGCCTTTGGAGAGGCCGTGGTTCAGGCAATGACTTCCGGCTAGGAACCTGACGCGGGATCCTGCGACGCTGGGTCCGGGGCTGTAGCGTCGGTGTCGATCTTGCGTACGTCAACGGCATGGCGGCCCTTGGGTCCGTCCACCAGATCAAAGGCAACCCGCTGCCCTGCCTTCAAGGTGCGATAGGCGTCCATCACGATGGCGCTGTAATGCACGAACACATCGCCACCGCCATCCGTTGGAAGCAGGAATCCGTAGCCCTTGGCATTGTTGAACCACTTCACGGTTCCCGTAGAAGTCACGGTGTCCTCCCTTTCACCTGACAAGTCACCTGACACGCTCCCCTGATACGCGACAAGATCTACTGCCGACATAATGTCGTATCAACTGAACACGGAGTCAATAGCCCGTACACAGCCCGTACACAGCCCGGATATGGCGCAGGCCCCCAGGAGCGGCGATGCGGGCTGCGGCGGATTGGAGTAGCATAGGGCGCAGAACCAGGTTCAACCCGAGAGCGTCAGTATGCGCAGTGCTCGATTCCGCATGGCAAGTCTGCTGGCGATCCTGGTCCTCGCCATTGCGGTAGTCGTGTGGTTGAGCACGGCGGAAGAAGACGCCTCCCCGGCGCTTGCGACATCGCCCGATCCGGGCATTCCCGACCAGGCGCCCTTGTCCGTCTTGCCGGCGCCTTCGGACGTCGATACAGGTGTCGGAGCAGACCAGCCGCCTGCTGCGGCGCCCATCGAGCCGGTAGCGCCTGTGCAATTTTCCCGACAGGAGCCGCCTGATCCGGTGTCAACACCGAGAAGGCGGCCGGCAGCCTCTGCCGAGGCTTCAGATTCGGGCATCCCGAGTCTGGCGGAGAGCGACGTTTTCGTGCGTACGCGCGCGCTCGGTCTCGGCGTCCCGAGCCAGCTGGTTGCGACCAGCGGGTTGATACGTCGGCTCGCCCTGAACCTGTATCTGGCGGCGCGCGGCGAGCTGGCGCCGGCCAGATTCCGGGCGAGTGTCGCCGTTGGCGATTTCCCGGCACAGCCGCTCGCAGACGGACGCTATCGGCTGGACCCGGCGGGCTACCGGCGCTTTGACGCCCTGATAAGCGCCTTGGAGGCCATAGACCCCGAGGCCATGGCGTCTTTCCTGAAGTTGATTCGGCCTCTCATTCATGATGCGCTTCAAGAGTATGGCTACGACGAGGACCCGGACGCCGTTCTGCGCGACGCCATGGACCAGGTCTTTTATTTTCGCAAACGCGGGGAGCAGGGTCCGGACGCCGTTCTGCGCGACGCCATGGACCAGGTGTTGGCTGCCCCCGCGCACGAAGGCGACATCGAGTTGATCCGCCCGGGCTTGACCTACCAGTTTGCCGACCCGGCGCTGGAGAATCAGGTGGCGGTCAGAAAGCAGTTGTTGCGAATCGGGCCGGACAATACCCGACGCTTGCAGCGCTACCTGTTGCGTTTGCGCATCGCCCTCTGATCGCTGCCTTCAGGGGTCCTCTCGCGGCGGTCGGGGTGCGGATTCGCGTATCTGCTTGAGGTCCGTGCCAGACCTGAAGGGGTTGTGCGCCTCAACCCAATTGATGTCCTCGCTGACCTGGCGTCGTTCTGCATCAAGATAGTTGGCCACCGCCTGACGAAATCGGGCGTCCTGAATCCAATGGGCGCTGTAGGTGGCCTCGGGCAGATAGCCCCTCGCCACCTTGTGCGGCCCCTGTGCGCCTGCCTCCACTCGGGCCAGCCCGTGCGCGATGGCAAAGTCGATTGCCTGATAGTAGCAGGCTTCAAAGTGCAGGAAGCGGTGATCTTCGATACACCCCCAGTTGCGCCCGTAGAGCGCGTCGCTGCCGATGAAGTTGAGTGCGCCGGCGATGTAGCGCCCGGCCCGCTTGCACAGGATCAGCAGGACATGATTTCGGAGCCTTTCGCCGACCAGGCTGAAGAATTGCCGGGTCAGGTAGGGCAGGCCCCACTTGCGGCTGCCAGTGTCCTGGTAGAAGCGATAGAAGGCGTCCCAGTGATGTTCCCGGAGGTCCGCGCCGGTGACCCATTCGATCTTGATGTCGGCCGCGGTCGCCTCCCGCCGCTCTCGCCGCAGATTCTTGCGCTTCCTGGAGGAGATTTCAGCGAGGAACTGCTCCCAGGTGGCATAGCCGGCGTTGTGCCAGTGAAACTGTTGGTCCATGCGCAGCAGGAAGCCATTGTCGCCGGCCATTCGCCACTGCGACTGCGGCAGAAAGGTCAGGTGCAGTGAAGATACCTTTGTCTGCCTGGCGACCTGAACGGAAGCGTTCAGCAACAGGGATCTTGCTTCGGGCGTAGCGGCGAGCAGTCGAGGCCCGGTAACGGGCGTAAACGGGATGCTGGACTGGAGCTTCGGGTAGTAGTGGCCGCCCGCGCGATGCCAGGCGTCGGCCCAGCCATGATCAAAAACATACTCGCCCCGGGAGTGACCCTTGAGGTAGAGCGGCATCACGCCAACGGTCTGACCATCCACTTCTGCGGCCAGATGGAAGGGTTGCCAGCCCGTGCTTGCGGTGGCGCTTTCGCTCTTTTCCAACGCCCAGAGAAAGTCCCAGGCGACAAAGGGATGGAAGGGCTCGCCAGCCGGGTTGGCGCAAGCGTCCCAGTTCTCCCGGCCCGTGTCGGAGATGGAATGCAGTATCCGTACGGCAGGCTTGGTCAAGCCTGCGGATCTCGTCCGGCGAGCCTCTGCTCCTAGGTCACATCCATTGGCCGCAGCAGCTTCGGCCAATGCGCCTCGGTGGCGGCCACGGCGGAACCGATCTCGTCCAGGGAAAGTGGCTCACCGTCCGGGTCGCCCTTGGCGATTTCGGTTACCTGCCAGGAAAGGAGCGTGAACCGGTTGCCGCCGGCGCAGAACTGCCGACCGGTGACATGCGCTGCGTCGTCCGTGCACAGCCAGGCGACTATCGGGGAGACCTTGTCCGGCGCCAGCCTCTGTTCCGCTGCCTCCGGCATGATGTCTTCCGTCAAGCGCGACCAGGCGGCGGGCGCCAGGGTGTTGACGGTGATTCCGTATTTCATGCCTTCCAGAGCCATGACCCGCGTCAAGCCCGCGATGCCAGCCTTGGCGGCGCCATAGTTGGTTTGGCCGAAGTTGCCGATCAGGCCGGACGTGGAACTGGTATTGATGATGCGACCGCCGGTGTTCTGGCGCAGCATCTGATCCCAGGCGGCCTTGGCCACCAGGTAGGTGCCGCGCAGATGCACGTCGACCACTATGTCCCACATGTCATGGGTCATGTTCTTGAATGACTTGTCGCGCAAGATGCCCGCATTGTTGATGCAGATGTCAATCTTGCCGAAGTTGTCAACGCAGGCCTGCACCATGGCGCGCGCTGCTGCGTCGTCGGTCACCGAGCCGTAATCGGCGACCGCCTGCCCGCCGGATGCCTGAATCTCGGCGACCACCTGATCCGCCATGGCGCTGCCTGAACCGCCGCCATCCCGGGCTCCGCCCAGGTCATTGACTACGATCGAGGCGCCTTCGCCCGCCAGCAGGAGCGCATGCGTCCGACCCAGGCCACCACCCGCGCCGGTGATGAGCGCCACCTTTCCATCCAGCTTTCCCATGCCGTTTACTCCGTTTCGAAATCAGTTACTGCCGGGGCCGGTGAATGAACACGCCAATCCGGCCATGCAACGCAAGGCACCCATTCTACCCTGCCATCAGGTTTTGGCTATGGCGATTGTTGCGCCGTCGTCTCTGCCGGTAGCTGCCGCACCCGGGTTGTGGCGCTGTGTTCGGTGGTCAGCAACATGCCGCCCAGGCGGGCAGGGGCGATGATGACCGCTTCACCGGCGGCAACGGTCATGAACTGGGGAGCCTCCTGCGCCCAGACTTCGCCGTTGTCCAGGTGGAAGATCCGAACGCCGCTCGGCGCAGATTCCAGATGCACGATCCTGGGCTGCGCAAGCGCTTCGGCGACCGCCTGGCAGCAGCCGAGCGCGCCGATCAGGAGCAGCGGGCTCAGCGTTCGATGACGCAATCGAAACATGTGTGCCAGAGCCCGGACATCAAACGATGCGCGAGCCCTCCTTGCCCCAGTACTTGTCCTTCAGCAAGCGCTTGTACAGCTTGCCAGTCGGCAGCCGCGGCAGTTCGTCCACGAAATCCATGCTCTTCGGGCACTTGTAGTGCGCGATCCGGTCCCGCGTATAGCGCATGATCTCTTCGCCAAGCGCAGCATTCGGCGTGGCCTGCTTGACCAGCTGCACCACCGCCTTCACCGCTTCGCCCATCTCTTCATCCGGCACGCCGATGACGGCCACGTCGGCAACCGCCGGGTGCATGATCATCTCGTTTTCGATTTCCTGAGGATAGATGTTGACGCCACCGCTGATAATCATGAAGGTTGCCCGATCTGTCAGATACAGGTAGCCCGCCTCGTCAACATGGCCGACGTCGCCAAGCGCCCACCAGTCCGAATGCTGAGGGTGTTGCGCATCGCGGGTCTTTTCCGGTTCGCGCAGATACTCGAATGGCGGCGTGGGCAGCTCGAAGTAAACGATGCCCGCTTCTCCGGTTGGCAATTCCCTGCCATCTTCATCACAGATGTGCAGGATGCCGAGGATCGGCTTGCCCACCGTGCCCGGATGCGCCAGCCACTCTTCCGATGTGACGTGGGTGAAACCGGTCATCTCGGTGCCGGCATAGTATTCACAGAGTATCGGCCCCCACCAATCGATCATCTGCCGCTTGACGCCCTCGGGGCAGGGCGCTGCGGCGTGTATGGCAACTCGGTGCGATGACAGGTCAAAGCCGCTGCGCTGCGCTTCCGGCAGCTTGAGAAGACGCGAGAACATGGTAGGCACCCACTGGCTGTGGGTCACCTGGAATTGCTGAATGGCTTGCAGGGACGTGATTTCGTCAAATCGGGGCAACATCACCACCGTTCCGCCGAGCGCCTGTACGCCCGTACAGAAGCTGATGGGCGCTGAGTGGTACAAGGGCGCCGGGGACAGATAGACAGAGTCGGCGCCAATGCCCCACAATCCCTGCTGGAGCGCCCCCAAGGGGCCGGCGTCCTGATCGATTCGAGCGTCGGGGAGCGGCCGTATCACACCCTTGGGCCGGCCTGTGGTGCCGGAGCTGTAGAGCATGAAACTGCCGGCCGGCTCCTCCGCCAGATTCGTGCCCGGATGCGCGGCTATGGCGTCTGCGTAGTCTTCATAGCCGTCGCTTGCCCCATCGACCATCAACCAGGTCGCGCAATCCGCACAGAGAGCGGGCAACTCGCTGGCCCTTTCACGCAGATAAGCCGAGGTGATGAGCGCGCGCGATTCGCTGTTGTTGATGATGTAGGCGGCTTCTTCGGCGGTCAGATAGCGATTGATCGTGGTCAGATACAGGCCTGAGCGCAGGGCCGCCCACACCACCTCGAAGTAGCGCAGATTGTTCTCCATGAAGATCGCAATATGGTCGCCTCGATTGAAACCCCGAGCGCGCAACAGTTGCGCGAGTTGATTGGATCGTTCATTGAGGGCGCCAAAGGTCAGCGCTTCTCCTGAGGCGCCGTTGATTGCGGCGGGTTTGTCAGGGCATTCGATACCCCACTTGCCTGGGTACATGCGTGCGCTCCTCAGCCGGGTGGCGTGTTCAGTCTGGCGCATTCGGCGGCCAGCCGGACGGCCGCTTCGTTGCCGCCGATGGTGAGGCCGGTCACGCCAGAGTCTTCCCAGGCCCTGAATCGCGCCCTGATGCGCGCCGCGGGGCCGACCAGCGCCCCCTGATCGACGAATTCGTCAGGCACGGCCGCCGCAGCCTCGTCCTTGCGCTTGGCCAGAAACAGCTCCTGAATGCGCTCCGCGGCATCGCCAAAGCCGCGTCGAACCATCATGTTCTTGTGGAAATTCATGTCCTTGTGCCCCATGCCGCCCACGTAGAGCGCAATATTGGGCTTTTGCAGATCCAGCGCTGCTTTCACGGCCTCGGCGGAGTCTTCGGTAACCGTTACCTGCACGCCTGCCTGCACTTCGAACTGGTCGCGTGACTTGCCGCCCCGCTGCAGGCCGTCGTCGATCCAGTCCTGATACAGGCTGGCGGACTCTGGCACGAAACCCAGAGGCAGCCAACCATCGGCGATTTCCGCGGTGAGCCGCACGCTGGCGGCCATGCCGGTGCCAAGCCAGATGGGGATGTCCGGGTTCATGTGCAGGATGGACCTGAGTGGCTTGCCGATGCCCAGGGCGCCATCGCCAGTGCAGGGCAGTTGCAATTCCTCCCCGTCGTGGGTGACGGGCGCTTCCCGCGCCCAGATCTTGCGCAGGATGCTCACATAGTCTTTCAGCCGGTAGTAGGGCCGTCCCCAAGGCTGGCCGTACCATCCTTCAACGATCTGTGGGCCAGAGACGCCGAGCCCGCAGATCACTCGATTGCCGCCAGCCAGTTGATCCAGGGTCGCCATGGCCATGGCCGCGTTGGCTGGAGTACGCCCGGCAAGCTGCAGGATGCCGGTGCCGAGACGGATCCGCTCCGTATGTGCGGCAATGTAGGCCAGAGGCGTGATGGCGTCCGACCCATAGGCTTCAGCCGTCCACACCGAGTCGTAACCCAGACGTTCGGCGAGTTGAATCTTTGCAATGGGCAGGGCCAGGGTCGGTCCAGAGTAGCCGAGGGCGAGGCCGAGTTTCATGCGCGAGGCTCCCGAGTATTCGATGCGTCCAGGGGGGATACTTTATCAAGCCGGGATTCGAGTCAAGCCACCGGCTCCGATTGTCCTGATTCCGGCATGGACGCCAGCTGATCAAGGGCTTCCGAGGCCGACCGGAACACTTTGCCACTCAACTCTTCAATGAAATGCGTGTGCGTGAGCCGTGACATCACCGGCCACTTGACCTCGGCCAGATGCAACAGAATGCCAGTTGTTCGCAATCGGCGGTTCAGTCGCCTCAACATTTCGATGCCGCTGACATCCAGAACGTTGATGGCGCTGCAGACCAACAGTACGTGCGCCGTGGCCGGTCGGCGGAGCAGCAGTTGTTCGAGCCGGTCTTCCACGTTGTTGGCGTTGGCAAAGAATATGTTCTCGTCGATGCGAACGGCAGCAATGTGTTCGAAGGTCTCTGCGTCTTCGTGCCGCTTTGTGGCTCGGAACAGATCGGTGCCCTTGATGCGGCCCACCAGGGTGATATGCGGACGGCTGGAGCGACGCATGAACAATGTGATGGAGAGCAGCACGCCAATGATCAGGCCGGTCTCGACGCCGAACGCGAGCACGGTGACCAGGGTGACGACTTCGGTGATGCCGTCCTCCCGGTACTGCTGCCAATGCTTGCGTATGTTGGCGAAATTGACGAGCCCGAGTATCGAAACAATCACGATCGCGGCCAGGGTGGTATGCGGCAGGGCAGCGAACAGGGGCGTGAACAGCAGCAGGGTCAGCAATATGACCGCTACGCATATCAGCGAACTGACGGGTGTGCGGGCGCCGCTTTCATAGTTGACGCTGGTGCGTGAGAAGCTGCCTGCGACAGGGCTGGCGCCGGACAGCCCGGCGGCGAGATTGGCCGCGCCCAGGGCCACCAGCTCCTGGCGAGTTTCGATTCGCCTGTGTTCGCGCCCGGCGACGGCCGAGGCAATGGTGTAGCTCTCGACGAAGACGACGGCGGCAATCATGGCGGCTGCTGGCATGAGTTGCAGCCACATGAGCGGGTCAATCGGTGGCAGGGCCAGAACCGGCAGGCCACTCGGCACATCACCCGCGGTCTTGACGGCAAACTGCTCCTCCAGCCCCAGGACACTCACGGCCAGCATGGCAACGATGAGGGTAACCAGGGGCGCGGCTCGCGACAGTAGCTGGAAGTGGTGCGGCCTTGTGGCAGCGAATGCCCGGCGCAGCAGGCGATGGCTGTAGGCATAGGGCGCCAATCGGGCAGCCAGGGCCGGGATACCGCTGCGGGCAATCAGGAGCAGAGCAAGGCTGACGACGCCGAGGATCAGTGTTGCCGGATTCACGGCTGCATAGCTTTGCAGTGTGGCCAACAGGTTGGCCAGGGGAATGCCGGCGTCTGTCCCCGGAATGCCGAGAAACGGATTCAACTGCGAGATGATGATGAGGATCGCCGCGGCATTGATGAAGCCGTTGATGACCGGATGGCTCACCAGGTTCACGACTTCGCTCGCCCCGCTCAGGCGCAGCAGCAGCAGGAGCACGCCAACCTCTATGCAGACGACCGTGCTGATGGCGAGATAGTTGTGTTCGAAGTGTGGCGCATGTTCCGCCAGGGTGGCGGCGAACATCAGCGCGGCCACGGCGACCGGCCCCACGATCAGATGCCGCGATGAACCCAGCAGGGCGTACAGGAACATCGGCAGCAGGCAGGCATATAAACCCGCCTCAGGCGGCAGGCCGGCCAGAAAGGCATAGGCGACGGCTTGCGGGACGGATATGACCGCGACGATCAGGCCGGCGACCAGATCGTGCCGGAAATCTTCGCGCTGATAGCCTGCGAGAACCCTCACCAAGGGCAGTTGCCGGATCCAGCCGGCGCCGATGAATTTGTCAGTCTGGTCGGGCTTTGCCTGCATGGCAGACACTATACAGCAGGCCCCGAATCTCCCCGGGATCCACGCCACCGATCGCGCTACCGGGTTGGCTCGTGGTGAGCATGCTCGGTCAGATAGTCGCAGATACGATCAATCTGCTCGCCTTGGCGGCCAATCCGCTTGCGTGATCGCTCGCTCTCCTGTGCGACATGGCGGAATCTGTTGTGCGCCTGGGTCAGGGCTGGCGCGTCGATTCGGCGCGTCGATTCGGCTTGAGGATCGGCCTGTAAATCGCTAGCCTCATCTATTCTGCGGTTTCAGATTCGGGAGGGAGCCATGGACGTGCGTGCCGCCGTCGCCTTTGCAGCAGGCGAGCCACTCGCCATTGAAACGGTCCAGCTGGAGGGCCCCCAAGCCGGCGAGGTGATGCTGGAAGTGAAAGCGACCGGGTTGTGCCATACCGATGCCTACACCCTCTCCGGCGCAGATCCCGAGGGCCTGTTCCCGGCCATCCTGGGGCATGAAGGCGCCGGTGTGGTGGTGGAGGTGGGCGAGGGCGTCTCTTCGGTGGTCCCCGGAGACCATGTGATTCCGCTCTACACGCCTGAGTGCCGTCAATGCAAGTTCTGTCTCTCCGGCAAGACCAACCTCTGCGGCGCCATACGCGAGACGCAGGGCCGCGGCTTGATGCCGGACGGCAGCAGCCGTTTCTCCCTGGGCGGTGAGCCTCTGTTGCATTACATGGGCACGTCAACCTTCGCCAACTACACGGTGCTGCCGGAAATCGCCGTTGCGCGCATACGCCCGGACGCCCCCTTCGACAAGGTCTGCTACATCGGTTGTGGCGTCACCACCGGGATCGGTGCGGTCATCAATACAGCCGCAGTTGAGCCCGGCTCGAACGTGGCGGTGTTCGGGCTTGGCGGCATCGGCCTCAATGTTGTGCAGGGAGCGCGTCTGGTCGGCGCGGACCGCATCATTGGCGTCGATACGAATCCGGCCAAGCGCGTGCTGGCGGAACGCTTCGGGATGACCCACTTCATAGACGCCAGCGAAACGGATGACCCGGTGGCGGCGATTGTTGACCTCACGGACGGCGGCGTCGATTACTCGTTCGAGTGCATCGGCAATGTTCAGGTGATGCGCCAGGCCCTGGAATGCTGTCACAAGGGCTGGGGCGAAAGCGTCATCATCGGGGTGGCCGGGGCCGGCCAGGAGATCGCCACGCGCCCCTTTCAACTGGTAACGGGACGGGTCTGGCGCGGCACTGCCTTTGGCGGCGCCAAGGGCAGAACCGATGTGCCCCGGGTGGTTGATTGGTACATGGACGGCAAGATCAATATCGATGACCTGATCACCCACCGAATGCCGCTCGAAGACATCAACGACGGCTTTGACTTGATGCACCGAGGCGAAAGCATTCGCTCGGTGGTGATTTTCTGAGCGCCTGCAATGGTCACTGCATCGGCCTGGTTGGCGCAGGTTCAGGAACAGATCCTGGATCCTGAGCGGCCGATCTGCGACCCGCACCATCATCTCTGGGACGTATCTGGCAGTCGCTATCTACTTGATGAATTGCTGGCCGATACCGGCAGTGGACACAAGGTGGTGAGCACGGTCTTTGTCGAATGCGGCGCCATGTATCGTGCGGATGGGCCATCGGCGATGGCGCCCGTGGGCGAAACGGAGTTTGTCAACGGTGTTGCGGCCATGTCGGCAAGCGGCGGCTATGGGGCCACGCGCGCATGTCTCGGCATCGTCAGCCTGGCGGATCTCAGCCTTGGCGCACGGGTTGCTCCGGTGCTGGATGCGCATATGGCGGCCAGCCAGCGCTTTCGAGGCATTCGTCATGCGGCTGGCTGGGATGCAAGCGATGCGGTCCGCAATTCGCACACAGCGCCGCCGCCGCAGCTCCTTGCGGACCGAAACTTTCGGGCCGGCTTTGCGGAATTGGGCCGACGCGGGCTGTCATTCGACGCCTGGTTGTACCACCCGCAGATCCCGGAACTGACTGATCTGGCGAGGGCCTTTCCGGAAACGACCATCATTCTGGATCACTTTGGCGGACCCCTGGGCATTGGCCCTTATGCCGGTCGGCGACAGGAGATATTCGTGCAGTGGCGGCAGGACATTGCCGAGTTGGCGGCCTGCGAGAACGTTGTCGCCAAACTCGGCGGTCTGGTCATGCCGATCAACGGCTTTGGCTTTCACAAGCGCGAACGGCCGGCAAGCTCGGACGAAGTGGTTTCGGCGACAGGGCGCTACTATCGACACGTCATCGACTGCTTTGGCGTTGAGCGCTGCATGTTTGAAAGTAACTTTCCGGTTGACAAGGCAAGCTGTTCCTACGCTGTGCTCTGGAATGCCTTCAAGAAGATGACGGCGGATGCATCGGATGCCGAGAAGGCCTGGCTGTTTCACGATACCGCGGCCAGGGTCTATCGGCTGTCTCCGGCATGAGCCTTGCGGTGATCGGGGCCGGATTCGGGCGCACTGGAACCCTGTCGCTGAAGCTGGCTCTGGAACAACTCGGGTTCGGTCCCTGCTACCACATGTTCGAAGTCGGCAAGCACCCGGAGCATGTTGCGCTCTGGCGGGATGCAGCTGCTGGCGGCGCGGTGGACTGGGCGCATCTCTTTCAGGACTACCGATCTTCTGTGGATTGGCCCGCCTGCAACTATTGGGAATCGCAGTTGGCGGCGTTTCCCGAGGCGCGGATCATCCTTTCGCAACGGGATCCCGAACTCTGGTACGCCAGCGTGATGAACACGATCTACCCGTCTTCTGTCCGCTATCGCTCACAGTCTCGGGAAAGCGGCGACGCGCAGGCGCTCGCACGCGCCAACATGGTCTTTGAAGTAATCTGGGATGGCGTCTTTGACGGCCGGGTCGAACACAAGGACCATGCCATCGCCCGCTATCTGGCGCACGCCGACGCTGTTCGGCAAAGGGCGCCGGCGGATCGGCTGCTGACATTCGATCCAGCTGCCGGATGGGAGCCTCTTTGCGCCTTTCTGAATTGTGCCAGGCCGCAGGAACCCTTCCCCAAAAGCAACACCACCGAGCAATTTCTGGCTCGCTGAAACGCCGCTCTCAAGTCTCCTTGTCGCCCGAACTTCGGGCGCTGCTGCGTTGGCCGAATACGTCAAGGGCCTGCCACATGGCGTTCATCGGGTTCATCCGGTTCAGGCGCCGCATCTGCGTTCGAAGCTGATCCTGATGCTCGATCACGGCGCGGATCGACTGTTCGATGTAGCGGCTGGCCAAGGCGCTCACCTGACTGCCGTAGAATCGGATGATCTGTTCGAGTGCGCGATTGGTCAGAATCGGCTCATGGCCGTCTGCTTCCTGCTCCGTCAGGATTTGCATCAGGACGCTGCGAGTGAGGTCGCTGCCGTCGCGGCTGTCTTCGACGGCGATACTCTCCCCGAGCACGATGAGCTTGCGCAGATCTTCCAGCACCACATACTGGCTGTCCGTCAGATCGTAGAGGCGCCGGTTGGGGTATTTCTTGATCTGGTGCACGGGTTGTCTCCCTTATCTGTGTCTTGATGCATCAGTGTCCTGATGTGTGCCGTTCCGCAGACGCCTGGTTTGGCATCAGCCAGCGCATCAACCCGGGTTGGGGCTTGAACTTGCGCCATTGGCCCGCCGGCTGAGCCAGCCGGTCAGCAATGATGTGCAGCGCCAGCGGCTGAACCACCATCCCGGTGTGACTGCTGACGATCTCGATGTTCTCGGTTTTTCCGGTGTCCTGCTCCAGGCAGGCGCGCCAGTTCACCACGCCGTCTGTCCGGCTGAAGAGAGCGGTGACCGGCGTCTGTGCAGGCGGCTCGCTCAACTCCGCTCGATTAATACGCATCTCATCCACGGTCTGCTCGGACATGCGCTCGAACAGACGCATCACCCACGGGTTTGTGCCGCCGCGGCGAGTGCCCGAGAACGGGCTGCCGAGCGTAACTACCGAGCGCACAGCGCCCGGAAACTCCCGGGCCAGCTCCCTTGCGTAGATGCCGCCCAGACTCTGGCCGACGATCGAGACAGGCGCCTGCTCCACTTGAGCGTGTCGATAGAAGCGGCGCATCAATGCTTCGAGTTGCGCCGAGGCGCCGGTGTTCACACCGAGATGCCAGGGTTGCGAGCGATATCCGAGGTGGGTAAGAAAACGCCGCAGAACCAGGGTGGAGCCATCGCCGCCCATGAAGCCCGGTAGAATCACCACTGAGTGTCCGTCGCCCTTCGGCGCCGCTGCCATCAGAGCCGGCCAAATCAGGGACAGTGCGGCAAATTCGCTGATCGCGCGCGGTAACTCGCTGGCCAGCAGGAACAGGGGCGGCGCTTTCAACGGCCTCCGATTGGCAGTTGAGGATTCACGCTTTGGGGAGGCAGGCATCATTTCCAGACAACCAATACGACGCAACACAACGAGAACGAACGGCAGTGTGGCGGAATCCTGAGGCCGGGTCAATTCGAGGATCAAGGATGCTGGGCGCGGCAAGGACCATATGCGCCCGCGCGCCGGTTGCACGGGATCAGACAAAAAAGTGTTGCATTGCACAAACGAAAGCGGCACAATGCCGGATTATTGTGCGATGCAGCATTCGTTGCCGCGTGAATCCACCTTGCAAACGGAGATAAAGAATGAACCTTTTTGACAAGCAGGCCACTCTTGGCCGTGGCGTTTTTGAGTTGGCCGCAAGCACCGCAAGACGCCTCTTCGAGGTGCAGCAGAGCGGTTTCCAGAAGTACTGGGAAACCAACCAGACTTTTGCCGACAAGCTGTCCGAATTGAAGGATCCCATGTCCTTCATCGAGCTTCAGAGGCAGTATGGTGAGGCGGTTTGGTCCGGGATTGCCGAAAGCCTGAACGAGAATGGTCAGGTGTGGAAGACGGTAGCGAAGGACGCTGGCGAGCTGTTGCGGGATGCCTGGGAGGTCGATTCGACGGCGCATCAGCCAGAGGAAGCGGCCAAGGCCTGATGGCCGCGGGCGCCGGGGCGTGACCTGGTCGCGCCCCGCACTGCGACCGATTAGCTTTCGCCGCCAACGCCTTCTTTGGTAACGTGGCCCTGCCATGACGACTTACATCATGATGAGCACGCTCACCGACGAGGGTCGCAAGACCCTCAAGCAGCGTCCAGAGCGCCTGCAGGCGGTCAACAAGGAAGTGGAAGCCATGGGCGCGCGGGTGACGGCGCAGTATGCGGTGCTCGGCGGCTACGATTTCGTCAACGTGATTGATGCGCCGAGTAACGAGGTGATGGCGCGCATCGCCATGGAGCTCGGCTCGCGTGGGACGATCAAGGTCACCACCTTGCCGGGCATGCCGATCGATCAGTTTGTCGAGATGCTCAAAGCCAATCCAGGTGGCGCTTGAGTCACTATGTCCTGCTGCTGAAGTATCATTCCGAAGGGCTTCGGAAAATCAGTCAGAACCCGGAGTTCCTGCACGATGTACACGCTGCGATCGAGCGCTGGGAAGCCAGGGTCCTGCACAGTTTCCATCTGCTTGGCGAGTGGGATCAGTGCGTCATTATTGATGCGCCGGACAATTTCAAGGCCTATCGGGCAGCACTCGCCCAGGAATTGAGCACGACATCCAGAACCCGGATTCTGCCTGCCATCGACCTGCCGTTGTTTCAACGGCTGATATCGCAATCCGCACGCACTGCCGGCCCGCATCCGTGGCAAACACAGGCCTGGGCGCGGCTGGTTCGCAGGATCATGTTCGAATACGCGTATGGTCGTTGGGCGCGCCGCTACTTCACCCGGCACGAGATCAGCGGCCAGTCCTGGTTCGATGACATCAAGCCGCCCTGTCTTATCGTTGCCAACCATGCCAGCCACTTTGATCAGTACTGCCTGATGCCGGCCGTTCCGGAACGCATTCGCTCGAATCTGTTCTTTGGCGCAGCGGCTGACAGATGGTTCCTCAAGGGGCGGCGCGAACTGACCCTGCAACCCTGGTACCAGTCCCTGGTGATGGGGCTTTACCCGATTCAGCGTGGTGGCGGGTCAAAAACGCTTGCCTACCCTGGCTGGTTGCTCGATCAGGGCGCCAATCTGATGTTGTTTCCGGAAGGCACCCGTTCCCGCGGCGCCGGTCTTGCCCGCTTCAAGCATGGCGTCGCGCTGCTGGCTCTGCAAAAACAGGTTCCGGTCGTGCCGATCTACATGACCGGCCTGAAACGGATTCGGCCGCCAGGCGCTCGCAAGGCAAACCCGGGTCCGGTGGCGGCACATGTGCTTGAACCCTTGCGATTTACGCCCGACACGCCGGTTCCAGACGCCACCGCAGCGCTGTTTCGCGCCATGAATGCGGTGCACCAGAGGGTATTGGCGCACGGCGATCAGGCTGCCTTTGCAGACTGGCGGCAAGCCGCCTGAATTCCCTTACGGATCGAGCGACCCTCGATCCAGAAGACGGTACACGGCGTGTGCTACGCCACCTTGGTCGTGCGGCTTGCTGATGTAGCTGGCGGCGGCAAGAACTGTCGGGCTGGCCTGCCCCATCGCGACACTGGCGCCCGCCTCGGCAAACATGGCCAGGTCGTTGTCCGCATCGCCGAATGCAATGGCTTGCCGTGATGAAATGCCCATGTGGGCGCAGGCAGCCGCCAGCGCTGTGCCCTTCGTGGCGGAGCGGGCGGTGAGGGTGAGGATTAACTTGCCAGTGGGGCCGATGGAATCCAGGAAATTGACCTGATCGGCGAAAGGTTCGGCCAGGTCAGCCCGAATCCTGGCGCAGGCGTTCCGGCCCTGAACGGCCACGATCCGCGGCAGGTCCAGCCGATTCATCGGCAATTGGCGGGTGGCGCGCAGCGGCGGCGGCATCCGGGCAGGATCCGGATCACCATCAAGCTTGACCAGCACTTCGGACTCGAAGGTGGCTGTGGCGATGCACCTCTGGGCATTGCAGAGTGTGAACAGGGCTTGCGTGAAATCTGCCGGCAAGCGTTCATCGAAGCAATCCGTGGCGTCTTCCGGGTCATGCACCTGGGCTCCGGAACAGGCGAGCACCGGGTCGGAAACGCCGATTTCCGCCGCCACGGACAGGGCAGCTTCCTTCCAGCGGGCGGTCGCGATCACAATGCGATAGCCTGCGTTGCTGGCAGCTCGCAGCGCGTCCCGATTGTCCGTCGGCAGCACCTCTCCGACGAGCAGGGTCCCGTCCAGGTCCAGGAAGAGAGCGCGAAAACGCAAGGTCAGGGCAAGGGCCGAGACGCTGGTCCGGCGCTGTGGCTGCCGTCCGCAGCAGAATGTGCCGGGGGACGTTCGATCGCTGAGCCCCGATGCCGCCAGCGAGCCTCCCGCGTCGCCAGCATCCGACGATAAAATCGCTGACCGCAGGCGCAGCCGCCGAGTAGCAGGCAGGCACTGCCGAGCCAGGGGTAGGCGCTGGCGGTGATCCAGTCTCCGCCAGGATGCGTGCGCGCCAACGCCAGCAGACCGGCGCCAACACAGGCCACCAACCAGTTGCGCAGGGCGAGCGCCACGCCAAGCGCTACCAGGACAGGCAGCCCGAGGTGGTTCCAGGCTGCGGGAAGCGATTCATCATGGCTTGCGACCGCCAGGACGATCACCAGGATGCCCAGCCCGCGGATCAGCCCGCCAAACTCACCGGGCCGAACTTCGGGCAAGTTGATGCTCCTTGTGCAGCGACGCCATCAAGCTGAACAGCGCCATGATGTCGTGCGGGCTCGGATCGTCGGCGTACTCCTTGTACAGGGTGGCCACGTTGACGACGATCCGCTCTGCGTCGCCCCAGCTATCGTAGTCGTCCAGGGCGATGTCGCGGGCGGCTTCGGTCACCGACAGGCCCGCGTCGTAGCGGCGTCTGGCCTCCCTGCTGAGGTAGCCGAGATAATCGCGTACCGCCAGAACGCCGCGCTTGTCGGTGATCGGGCCGTGGCCGGGCACCACAGTTTCGACATCCAGAGCCAGCATGTGGTCGCAGGCGGCAATCCAGTTGCTGACCGGGCCGGCCCAGACAATGGGATGGCCCTCGATGAACAGGATATCGCCGGAAAACAGCAGCTTGTCCTCGGGCACATGAACCAGAATGTCGCCCTCTGTGTGGGCTGGCCCGACTTGTTTGAGGTGTACTGCCTTGTCCCCGACCTGGAGGTCCAAGGCGCCCTCGAAGGTTCGATCAGGCAAGGTCTGACGAATGTCCCGGAAGTCGAAGTCGCCAAAGCACCAGGTCAGATATTCGCCCAGCTCTCCCAGATCCGGAGCAGATTCCATGAGGCGAAGCAGGCGGTTCGGGTCGTCTCGCTGAAGTTCAGCGAGACAGGCGGCGGAGGCAATGATCTGCGCCCCTTCCACGAGCTCGTTGCCGTTGCAGTGGTCCTGGTTGGCATGCGTGTTGACCAGGAAGTCGAAGGCGCCGGCAGCCCCTGGCTCGGCCCGCCGCATCGCCCGGAGCATATCGTGGGTAAGCGTCTTGTCAAACAGGGTATCGACTAGCAGGGAACGGTCGCCATCCACGATCAATCCGGCGTTGGACCAGCCCCAACTGCCGTCCGGCTGTAACCAGGCGTAAGCGCCGTTGCCGAGCTCTGCAAGGCCCTGCTTGAATGGCCGCGTCGCCAGCGGGGAATCAGGTTCGGGATTCACGGAACCGATATGCTCAAGGCGCTCTCCCAGGCAGGACCGGGCCGACTCAGTGCGATCGCCGACTCGGCCACAAGCCAATACATACGCCCGATACCAGCACGCCTGGTTGCGGTCCTGCAATATCCGAGCTGTCCTGGGACAGGGTAACATGATGGTCATGGAGGATGAATTCGGGGCCATTCGACCTTATCAGGACAGCGAAGTGCCGACCGTGCTGGCCCGCCTGGCAAGGGATCCGGAGTTGCAGCGGGTGGCGGCCAGTTTCCTGCTGCCGAGAACGGCAAGACTGATGCCATGGCTGGCGCGCTGGCTGATTGGACGCCGGCTCGATCGATTCTCTCGACGATTTCGGTCGGTGGCGGATCTGCAGGACTTTCTGGCGGGCCACATGCGTCGCCTGATCGGCCAGACCACGCTCGGCGTCAGTGTCAGCGGCTTGTCTCGACTGAACCCTGGCGTGCCCTATCTGTTCATTTCCAACCATCGTGACATTCTGATGGACACAGGTCTGATCAACTACACGATTCTGGATGCGGGCCACGCCACATCCCGTATCGCAGTGGGCGACAACCTGCTTGAGGTGGCCTACGCTGCCGATCTGATGCGGCTTAACAAGAGCTTCGTGATCGAGCGCAGCGCCCGAAGCGCCAAGGCCGCCTACCGTGCGCACCGGCGCAGTTCGGCGTTCATTCGAGCGTCGCTGGAAGCCGGCGAGTCGGTCTGGATAGCCCAGCGCGAGGGTCGCGCCAAGGATGGCATGGATCGCACCGACCCGACCCTGATCAAGATGCTTGGCCTCGCCTGGCGTCAGGATGGCGTTGATCTTGATGGCATGTGCCAGGCCGTGAATCTGCTGCCGGTCGCCATCACCTATGAAGTCGATCCAGGGGCGCCGACCAAGGCCATGGAACTTTGCGTGATCGAACGCTCTGGCCGCTACGACAAACCGGAGCGCGCTGATCTGATGGCCATTGTCGAGGGCATGATGGGTTTCAAGGGGCGCGTGCACTTGCACTTCGGCTCGCCGATGCGCGGCTCCTTTGGCTCGCCCGAAGCACTGGCCAGGGCGCTGGACCGGGAGATAGTCGGCGGCTTCAAGGTGTTTCCGACGCATGTTGAAGCAGCGCGACGTCTGGGCGTTGAGCCGCTGCCGCCTGCTGCGCCGCCGCAACCCAGGGTCAGCGCCTGTTTTGCCGAGCAGATCAATCAATCGCCGCCCGCGCATCTGCCGTACCTTCTGCAGCAGTATGCGAATCTGGTGCGCAGCAAGGCTGAAGTTCAGGCCTGAACGGCGACAGCAATCGCGCGCCCGCACGCCTGGCCGGGACATTGCATCACGGCGCCAAGCGCAATATCCGGGTCAGGGCAATTGCACGCGCAAGGCTTCGGACTTGATGAGGGCGAACACCGGCAGTTGCGGGCGCAGCTTCAGCGCATCGGCCGAGAGTCGCGTGATGTGGGCTCGCAATCGCTGGCCGGCACAATCGAGATCGACAAAGACGCCGCCACGAGGCGCGTTCGCGAGGCTGACCACGCGGCAGGTCAGGCAGTTCAGGATGCTGGTGTCCTCAGGTTTCGTCAACGCCAGGGCAACGTGCCTTGCCGGTACTTGCAGGCGCAATGTCCTGGCCTCGGAGGACAGGTTCCCCCCCAGCCAGAGCGTGTCCTGGTTGAGCTGCAGGATGCTGAGATCGTGCTCGGCGTCATAGCGCAGGAATTGCGCTTCAAGAATGGCGCTGGTGTCAATCATCGGCGACAGTGGGTGATCGAGCGCGATGGCCACCTGTTCCGGGCTGCCGGCTCCGACCACCCTGCCGCCTTCCAGAATCATCAGGTAATCCGCCAGCGGCGCCACCTCGCCGAGATCGTGGGTCACATAGAGAATCGGTCTCTCCGTGACGAGGCAGAGACGCCGAAGCATCGGCGCAATCTCGCCTCTGGCAATGGCGTCCAGCGCCGACAAGGGTTCGTCCAGTAGCCAGAGTCGGGCGGGCTTCAGACAGGCTCTGGCCAGGGCCACGCGTTGTTGCTGGCCGCCGGAGAGCGCCGCGGGTTTGCGCTTCAGCAGGGCGTTCAGGCCAAACCGGGCGATGGCCTCGTCCAGCTGGCGCCTACCGGGTACGGCGCGCAGATTGCCAAGGACTGTCAGATGCGGCATCAGTGCCGGCTGCTGTTGTGTCATGGCGACCGGGCGCTTGTGCGCTGGCAGCCGATCCCAACGCTGGCCGCGAAACTCGACCCGAAACCCAGGGGGGCGTTCCAGACCGGAAATAATGCGCAGCAGCGTGGACTTGCCGGAACCCGACGCGCCTATGATTGCGGTTACGCCTCGGGTGGGCAAGCCCAGGTCCAGATCCAGGTGGAAGCCGGAAGTTCGGCGCAGGCGGCCAGAGAGGCGTAGCGGTTGATCGGGCATTTGGGCGTGGGGCGGCGCTATCTGCGGTGCAGGGCTGCGTAGGTGAGGCTCAGCAGGATCAGCGAGATCAGCAGCAAGATGCCCGCAGTCAGGTGTGCGTCTGCATAGTTCAGTGACTCCACCTGGTCAAAGAGCAGAATGGACAGTACCCGCGTTTCGCCGGGAATATTGCCGCCGATCATCAGCACGATGCCAAACTCCCCGACCGTGTGCGCGAACCCGAGCACAGCGGAGGCGGCCAGGGCGCGCTTGTGCATCGGTAGCATGAACCGCAGGAATCGGCGGCGGGGCGATACGCCCATGAGCGTTGCGGCGTCAAGCAACTCGGCAGGGGTGTTGCGAAAGCTCGCTGTCAGCGGCTGGGCCACGAAGGGCAGCGAGTAGATGATCGAGGCGATCACCAGGCCGGCGAAGGTGAATGCGAGTGGCTGGCCGGTGATCTGCATCCAGAGCCCGCCCAACCAGCCGTCGCCAGCCATTGCCAGCAACAGGTAGAAGCCGAGCACGGTCGGCGGCAGCACCAGCGGCAGGGCCACCAGCGCTTCCACCAGAGGCGTCCATCGGCGCTGGCTGCGCGCCAGCCACCAGGCCAATGGCGGGGCCAGCAGCAGGAGCGCCATACAGGTTACGGAGGCGAGCGCCAGGGTCAGCAGCAGGCTGGATGCGAGGTCGTCAATCACGTGCGGCGTAGCCCAGGCCAGTCAGTTGTTGCTGGGTCTTGTCGCTGATGAGAAATCGAAGAAAGGTTTCGGCCAGCAGCGGATGCGAACTGTTACCCAGCACGACGCCACCCTGTTCGATGGGCTTGTGGGCGTCCTTCGGGCAGAGCCAGTAGTCCTGCTCGGGCGCTGCCTGATCGATGACGAGCGCCCAGGGCACAAAGCCACCGGACAGGGCGCGGGCGGCAACGAAGTGTCCTACCTGCGCCACATTGCTGCCATACGCAAGCCGCTTTGCCGCCGATTGCCAGAGGCCGAGGCGCTGCATGCAGGCGATTGCGGCCTGGCCATAGGGCGCCAGTTGCGGATTTGCGATCCCGATTCGGCCAGGCGGCAAGGTTTCGGGCGGTGTGTTGGTTGCTGGCGTCCAGAAGGCGATCCGGCCGCGGGCATAGGTGCGAACCGGTCCGAGTGTCAGTCGGTCGTTCACGAGAGCTTGTGGACGGGCGAGGTCCGCAGACAGGAAAACGTCAAAATCAGCGCCCTGTCGGATCTGCGTGGCCAACAGGCCGGAGGCGCCAAAGACCGGTCTCGCACGGTGCAGGTGCGCACGTTCGAAGGCGCTGGCCAGGGCGGCAAACGGCGCCCGAAAATTGGCCGCGGTGGCGATGGTCAAGCTGGCCGCCTCAGCCCAAGCCGGGGCCAGTACCGCCGCCATGAGCAAACAGGCTTGCCTGCGCCCGATTCGCCAGATCACGTGGTATTCGCCGCTCTCGAAGGGCCATGGGCGGCGTCGGTCACCCGGGCTGCAACCCACAGGTCCACGGAGTCCGCGCCAGCGGCCAGCAGCACGCGCGCCAGCTCGCTGGCAGTTGCGCCGGTGGTCATCACATCGTCCACGATTGCGACCCGGCCGCTCAGTGTTGTTCTTGCCTGAAACACGCCTCGAATGCTCTGCGCCCGGCCTTGCCGAGGCTGGCCGCGTTGCGGCGGGGCGTGGCCGCGCCGGCGGAGTGCTCTGTGCTCGATGGTCAGCCCGAAGCGCCGGGCCAGAGGCGCGGCCAGCAGGGTGGCCTGATTGTGACCTCGGCGAAGCAGCCGTCGGCAGGCGAGCGGCACCGGCGCCAGCAGATTCGGCATGGGCGCGTTCTGGCCAGCGATCGTATCGCCGAGCAGGGCCGAGAGCAGCTTCGCTTCGGCAAAACCGCGTCCGAACTTGATGGCATGCACCCAGCCGGAAACCGGTTCTGCAAACAACAGAGGCGCCAGGGTTCGGGAGAAGGGGGGCGGGCTGGTCGCGCAGGCCCCGCAAAGTTGCGCGCCCGGCGTCATGGGTATGGCGCAGCGCGGGCAAGGATGGGTGTTCCACGGCAGGCTCTGGCGGCAGGATGGACACAGATCCGAGGTTGCGTCGGTCGGCAATTCGCAAAGCCGACAGAGGCGTGGCGACAGTAGATCCGGCAGAGCCATGCAGGGGGCGGAGGTCAGATATCAGGGTCAGCGATCGAGCTTGACAATCAGCCGATAGGCGCCGATCAGAATGCCGAAACCGATATAGAGCCCAAGCGTGGCGATGCCCATCAACAGGGCCATCTGCGGGCTTGTCCAGCCGCTGCGAGCGGACCAGCCGATCAACCCGATCAGCGCGCAGAATGAGCCCAGCGTGGCCAAGGCGATCAGCCACCGCCTCATTCCTGGCGGTATTGCAATCACCAGGCGTGGCGCCAGCCGTCAGCGGATCGCGATGGGATTGATGACCGCCTGCACAGCGCCGACGAATCGTGGCACACCGAGCACGAACAGGAATTCGGAGACGCCGTCCGCCGCCAGCGCCCGGGTATCCATGTTTTCCAGGATGTAAACCCCATGCTTGGCCAGCAATTCGGTGTGTACCGGGAACATCGTCTCCGGATCTTCGTGCGGTACGGCTTCCACCCCCCATGAATCGCTGCCGACTGCGGTCACGCCGAGGCCGGCCAGGTAACGGGCGCCGCCGACCCCGAGCCCCGGTTCGCCGGCCATGAAGGTCACCTTGTCGTCGGCCTTGTTCAGCCAGCCGGTATGAAACAGCACCACGTCTCCGGTTTGAATATCGAGATCCTGAGCGGCCTGAGCCGCCTTGATCTGCGTTTCATTGAACACGGCGCCGGCGGGCATCGGGTTCTGACCACTCAGCCTGGCCATGTCCAGTAGCACGCCGCGGCCGACAATCGGCGGCAGCGCCTCTATGCCGAGCCTGGTCAACCCCGTTGGTGTGATGAAGTCGTTGGCGTGATGGCCGTTGTAATAGACGTGGTTGATGCCCATGTGGCCGAGACCGTCGATCTGGCTGCCGATGCCCATCCACAGATACATCAGATCGTCGTTGCCGGTGGCCTGATTGGTACCACCGGGCGCGCCAGTGCCGGCATCCAGTTGCAAGACGGTCATGGCGTATTCGCGCGGGCTGTAGGCGGGTGAATCCGGCCCCGTCTCCACGCCCAGGCGATACGCCTTGCCCTCGCGCACCAGCCGGGCGGCGGCGACAACCTTGTCGGGCGACAGGTTGGCAATTGCGCCCAGCGTATCGTCGGCGCCGTACTTCGACGGATACCAGGCTTCTTCGGAAGCGGTCGCGCCGAGGGTGGCGGCGCAGGCCAGCAAGAAAGTGATGCAGCGCATGATGCTTCTCCTGACAGGGGGGTGTTTGATTCCAGCGTATGCACGTGATTCTGGCACGGCGTGGCCTGCCGTCAATCCGCTGTCAGCGCGTCGGACAGGCGCTGATGAATGTTTTCGAAATGGCCGTTGGACATGATGACCAGGTGACGCCGTCGCGCCGGCAATGTGCAGACATAGTCGATCAATCGATCCATCTGGCTGAACTGCCGGGCTGGTACGTTCGAGTTTACGATCAACTCGTTCAGGTCCCAGCGAATGTCGGCGCTGCGAAACCAGAGCGCCTGATCCGCAGGCGCGCAGCAGGTCGCCAGTTGCTCACGCAGGTTGCCCAGTGACATGGTGTGGGTGCGCGGTTCAACGATGGCGATCACTTCTTCATCTCCCACCTTGCGGCGCAACGCCTGAAGCGTCGTGCGGATGGATGTGGGGTGATGCGCGAAGTCATCATAGACCCAGGTCTCTCCTATCTGGGCGATCACTTCAAGTCGGCGCTTGATGCCAGCGAAGGACTGAAGCGCGGCCATCGCCTCTTGCGGCGGCACCCCGGCATGGTGCGCCGCGGCCACGGCGGCCAGACCGTTTTGCACGTTGTGCGCGCCAATCAGGGACCAGTTGACGCGACCCAGGTTGTCGTCGTTGTGCATGAGATCGAAAGCGCTGCCATCCGCCTCCAGTCGGCCCGCAGACCAGCATTCGCCGGTGTCCATGTCCACCGGGCCTGACCTGGCCCGGTCGCCGAAGCGGACCACGGGCGTCCAGCAACCGTCCAGCAGGAGCTGGTTGACCTCACTGTTCTGGCTGGGCGCGATGATCTGTCCGTTGCCGGGCACGCTGCGCAGCAACAGGTGGAACTGAGCACGGATCGCCTCGATGTTCGGGAAGATGTCGGCGTGGTCGTACTCCAGGTTGTTGACGATCAGCGTTCGTGGCCGGTAGTGCAGGAACTTCGAGCGTCGATCAAAGTAGGAGGTGTCGTACTCATCGGCCTCGACGACGAACAGGGGCGCGGCGCCCAGGCGTGCGGACTGGTCAAAATTCAACGGCGCGCCGCCGATCATGAACCCGGGTTCGCGCCCCGCTTGATCGAGGATCCATGCCAGCATACTGCTGGTGGTGGTCTTGCCGTGGGTGCCGGAAACCGCCAGCACCCAGCGACCGCGCAATACTGTCCTGCCCAGCCATTCGGCGCCGGATACATAGGGCAGGCCGCTGTTCAGCACGTGTTCCAGCGCCGGGTCGCCGCGCGGCAGGCCAGCGTTTCCGATGACCACCAGGTCTGGCGCCGGTTTCAGTTGCGCTGGCTCGAAGCCGGCGTAGGCGGATATGTCGTGCGCTGCCAGAAGATCGCTCATCGGTGGATGCAGCGCCTTGTCCGAGCCAAGCGCCTCATGTCCGAGTTGCTTCGCCAACTGGGCCAGACTGCCCATGAGCGAACCGGCGATGCCGAGAAAGTAGATCCTCACAGGCCGGCTGCCGCTGCGCCCAGGCCCGAGGCGATCAGGAAAAAGCTGAATATGAAGCCAACGCCAATCACCATGGGTGCGTTGAGGCCACGCGCCAGAAGGTAGCCAGCCACCGCCAACGACCAGACGGCAAAGCAGAAGGTTACGGCGATCACCAGCCCGGGATATGTAAACCCGACGATCAGCAACGCCAGAATGGAGAGGGTCGTCTGCAGCAGGTTGGCGCCGAAGATAGCGGTCAGGATTTGCAGGAATCGCTCCTTGACCTGGCGCAGTGTGCAGGCGAGATAGACGAGAGCCGCCAGGGTTGCGGCCGAGACTAACAGGTAAGTGAAGATCGGTTGCACGGCGAGATCGGAGCTGCTGTCGTTCGCCGCGGCATCCGGGGCTGCCGACATGAAGTGCGCCACCAGGATGGTCGCCGTGGCGGTGGCCAGCAGATAATTGGCCAGCACCAGCGCGCACAGCAGAGAATCCGAGGGCGTTGCCGCCGGCGTGTGGCGGAAGAGACAGAATTGCCACAAGTGATGAATCAGGATGCCCATCGCGCAATGATAATCTAGCCAGGTTGTTTTGCTGTCGCCGAGAACATGAAACAGTCGCACGCTTCGCCAAGCCGGTCCGCGCCCGGCAATGCCTTCTATGCCCAATCTGGAGGCGTGACTTCCGTCATCAACGCCAGCGCCTGCGGCCTGATCGAAGCGGCGCGGGCAGCGCCGGAGCAGATCGGCAGGGTGTTTGCCGGACGCTACGGCATTCTTGGGGCCTTGCAGGAGGATCTGATCGATACGGGCAAGGAATCGACTGAGGCCATTGCTGCCCTGCGCCATACACCCGGTGGCGCTTTCGGCTCCTGCCGTTACAAGTTGCGCTCGCTTGCCGAAAGCGAACGGGAGTATCGGCGATTGATCGAGGTTTTCGAGGCGCACCGAATCCGCTACTTCTTCTACAACGGCGGCGGAGATTCTCAGGACACGGCGCACAAGGTGTCTCTGATCGGAGACCGCCTCGGCTACCCGGTCACCTCGGTCGGGATTCCGAAGACCGTGGACAACGACCTGCCGTTCACCGACGTCTGCCCTGGCTTTGGTTCGGTTGCACGCTATGTGGCCATTTCCACGCGGGAAGCGGCGCTGGATGTGCAATCCATGTGCTCCACATCCACCAAGGTGTTCGTGCTCGAAGTGATGGGCCGCCATGCCGGCTGGATCGCCGCTGCGGCCGGCCTCGCCCAGGAAAGGCCGGGAGATCCGCCACATCTGATTCTGTTGCCGGAGGTTGCCTTTGACGAAGCGCGATTCCTGGCAGCCGTCGAGGTGGCAGTGCGTCGGCACGGCTATTGCGTCGTGGTGGCCTCTGAAGGCGCTCGGCACGCCGATGGCCGGTTCCTGGCCGAGGCCGACAGCCGCGATGCCTTCGGTCACGCCCAGCTGGGCGGCGTGGCGCCGGTGCTGGCCGCCGGCATCAAGGCGCGGCTGGGTCACAAGGTACATTGGGCTGTGGCCGACTATCTGCAACGCTCGGCGCGCCACATTGCCTCGGCCACGGATGTGGAGCAGGCCTATGCGCTCGGCAAGGCAGCGGTAGAGATGGCCCTGGCAGGCAGGAATGCGGTGATGCCGATCATCAAGCGTCTGAGCGATTCGCCTTATCGCTGGACGATCGGCGACGTGCCTCTGGCCCGGGTGGCCAACGTGGAGCGCAAGCTTCCGAAGCGCTACATCCGGGGCGACGGATTCGGCATCACGGCAGCCGCCAGACGTTATCTGGCGCCGTTGATTGCCGGCGATGCGCCGCCGCCCTACGTGCAGGGGCTGCCCCGCTATGTGCGCCTGCGCAATGCCTCGGTCCGGCGCAAGCTGCCGCCGTTTGCACTGCGCCAGTAGCCTGTGTCTTCAGGCTATCGGGTCGTAGCGAAGCATCACCCGGGAGCCATCCGCCAGCCCCTTGTCGAACCGCGGCCCCCATCTGTCCCAGCCGTCTGCATACTTCTCGCTCATCACGGCGAGCACGGCGGCCTGGGCTTTCGGGTCTGATTCGACGCGGGCCCTGGTCTCGACTTGCAGCAGCTTGCGGTAGGCGCCATCTGATTTCTTCCACTGTCCGACATCGCCTATCCAGATGCGGGCGCCGGTCAGCCCTCTGGCGATGGCCTGGCTGCGCCAGGCAGAGGCAGAGGTGACCACGTGCAGCGCTTGATCGTGCAGGGCAAACCAGATTTCAGCCTTGCACTGACTTTCCGCGCCATCGGATTTCAGCGGCGTCAGATAGATCAGAGGCGAGGTCGCGGCGGCTTGTCGCCAGTCTTCCGCCGCAAGGACGGAAATTCTGAACAGCGGCAGCGCCAGGCTTGCGCCCAGGGTGGTTTTCAGGAGGGTTCTGCGGCTTGGCATGGTGCGGACTCGCTCTGCGGAGAAGGCTTCATTCTAGACCGGATATTGCGCCAGGGGCCGTGATGATCGCGCCGGACGATAACCGGATGCCCGCGGCGGCCTGGTCGCGGTCCGAGATCAGGCCAGAAGCGGGGCAATCACCAGTGACACGATGGCCATGACGTTGATCAGGATATTCATGCTCGGGCCGGATGTGTCCTTGAACGGGTCGCCCACTGTATCGCCGACGACCGTGGCGGCATGCACATCCGAACCCTTTCCGCCGAGGTTGCCCTTTTCCACGTACTTCTTGGCATTGTCCCAGGCGCCGCCAGCGTTGGCCATGGTCAGCGCCAGCAGGACGCAGGCGATCAGACCGCCGCCGAGTACCCCGCCGAGCGCTTCCGCGCTGATGCCGAAACCTACCACCGGCGGCACCGCAACGGCGATGGCGCCGGGCAGCAGCATGCGTTTCAGGGCGGCGGCAGTGGCAATGTCCACGCACTTCTCGGTATCCGGTTCCGCCTTGCCCTCAAGCAGCCCGGGGATTTCTCGAAACTGCCGGCGAATCTCGTGAATCATTTCCATGGCGGCATCGCCGACCGATGTCATGGTGATGCTGGCGATGAGGAAAGGCGTGAGGCCGCCGATGAACAAGCCGATCAGTACGTCCGGGTTGCCGATGTGCAGCAGGAAGTCGCCGCTGCGGGCGGATTCGATGGTTTCCACATAGGCAGCGATGATCGCAAGCGCCGCCAGGGCCGCCGCGCCGATTGCAAAGCCCTTGCCCATGGCGGCTGTGGTGTTGCCGAGTTCGTCCAGGGAGTCGGTGATCTTGCGCGTGTCTTCGCCAAGACCGCCCATTTCTGCAATCCCGCCGGCGTTGTCCGCGACCGGCCCATAGGCATCGACGGCCATGGTCATGCCTACCGTCGCCAGCAGGCCTACGGCGGCGATGCCGACGCCATAGAGGCCGGCCAGGCTGGTTGACACGAATATGATGGCGCAGATCGCGAGCAGCGGTATCACCACCGACTGCATGCCTACCGCCAGCCCGGTAATCATCACTGTCGCAGAACCGGTTTCGCCGGCCTTGGCGATGCGCAGAACCGGTTTCGACGAGGTGTAGTACTCGGTGACCAGGCCGATGATGACGCCACCCACCGAGCCGAACACCAGCGACCACCAGATAGCGGTGGCAAGGCCAACCTGCTGCACCACGAACCAGGAGGCGATGATGAACAGGAGCGGCGTGCCGACCATGCCGATGCGGAGCGCCAGAGCTGGCGTCGATGCAGAACGGGAACGGACGACGGCAATGCCGATGATCGAACAGATGAGGCCGATCGAGGCCATGCCCAGGGGCAGAAACATCAGCGCCGCCTTGCCGTCGCCGTCCGCCATGCCGGGCGCAAGTTCGGTCACGGCCAGCGAGGTCATGGTGGCGGCGATCGCGATGGTGGCGATCATGGCGCCGCAGTAGGACTCGAATATGTCGGAGCCCATGCCGGCGACGTCGCCCACATTGTCGCCCACATTGTCGGCAATCACGCCTGGATTGCGTGGGTCGTCTTCGGGGATGCCAGCTTCGACCTTGCCAACCAGGTCTGCCCCCACGTCGGCGCTCTTGGTGTAGATGCCGCCGCCAACGCGGGAGAAGAGCGCAACCGTCGAGGCGCCCATGCCGAATCCGTGGATGTGATGCGCGGTTTCCGGGTCGCCGCCGAAGAAGTAGTAAACGAGGCCGAGCCCGAGCAGGCCCAGCGAAGCCACTGCCAGCCCCATGATCGAGCCGCCGAAGAACGCCACTGACAGCGCAGCCGCCGGGCCGTCTTCATGCGCTGCCGTGGTGGTGCGCACATTGGCCTTGGTGGCTGTGTACATGCCGATCCAGCCGGCGCTGGCCGATGAAAGCCCGCCGGCGACGAAGGCCCAAAGGGTGGCCGCGCCGAGGCCGGAGAAGAACAGAAACACCAGCAGCAACCCGGCGAAGATCGCCAGCATGCTGTACTCGCGACGCATGAATACCATTGCGCCCGTGTGGATCGCATCGGCAATCTTTTTCACTGCCTGACTGCCTTCGTCATAGCGCTTGACCAGGGCAAAGATGATGAAGGCGGCGATCAATCCCACCACGCCAAGGACGGGCGGTATCAGCGTTACGTCTGTCATGAAGGCTCTCGTTGGTTTATCTGCAAGTCTGACGCCCGGATCCGACGGATCGGGCGCGCGCATGATACCAGCGTCAGGGCCTGGCTTGTGCCGGGTTCTATCCCTGATCCAGCAGGGCGATCAGATCAATGATGGCGGCGTTCACGCGTGAGACATGCGAGGTCATCACCAGAGAGTGATTGGCCAGCAATCCCATGCCGTCGCCGTTCAGCACCATCGGACTCCAAAGCGCATCCTGAGTGGGCGCCAGGTCGCGGATGATCTGGCGCAGGCTGACGCGCGCATTCTTGTTTTCGAGCACCCGAACAAAGTCAATCTCGGCAGCGGCAAGCAGATGCAGAAGCGCCCAGGTCTGTCCCCTGGCTTCGTAGAACACATCGTCGATCTGTAGCCAGGGCGTTCGCAATTGCGACTCGGCTGGCGCTTGCGTTGCCTGGGTGGCGGCGGCGTCTCCTGCCAGATCTGTGTTGATCTGTTGCTTGCCCACACTGGCGGATAGTTGCTGCGACAGGCTGCCAAGGCGAGTCGAAACACCGCTGAGCCAGCGGCTGAGGTTATCCGCTCTGGCGTAGAACTGTGCGTCAGGAGCCTGCGGATCCACCAGGCGGCTGCGATAGGACCTGAGACGCCGGATGCCGTCCCGATAGGCGCTCTCGCTTGCGGGCAGCAGCCAACTGGAATTGTCGAAGAACAAATTCCCTTCTGCTGCCTGCAGGTCCGGGTCCTCGCGAGATTGGCTTTGCGACCTTGCGAAGTCGATACGAAAGGCCCGGGAGGCGTCTCGAACCTGCACCAGCACGCCGAATTCCCAACGCGGGATGTTGTCCATCCACACGCCAGGCGGCGCCATGTCGTTGCTGAGGTAACCGCCCCGCTTGTCCAGCAGGGTTTCCCCCAGCCGTATCAGCGTGGAGGTGAGCACGACGCCGGTTACCGCAGCCGAGCCCGGTGTGCTGGCGACGGCTGCTGCATGCGCATCGACAGCGAAGGGCGCCGGTTCTTCGTCCCACCACCAGCCAAGTCCCAGCAAGGCCAGAGTCAGGACAGCCGAAGCGAGCAACAGGCCCCTGAGCAGAGTGCGGTCCGGGCCGGCCTTGAGCAGCTTGACGAAGGTGGCGCGCATCACCTCAGCCCCTGCGGCCGCTGAAGGCTGGAAGCTAACTGCCCGGCGCCGGACATATCAGCTCGACGTGTGGCGGCGAGGCGATGCCTGTCCGCGCCCGAATGCGCGGGCCGTTTTCGGCTCGATTGAGCATCTGGTAGATCCAGCGTCCTTCTGCGTCCGTGCGCGCGCCAATGGTAACCCGGCAGGCCCGATCCTTGGCTCGCATCCCCAGCGAGAGCAGGCGCTGGCGCACACTTTCGCGCCTTTGCGTCAAGCCGACGTCTTCCAGATCGAAGCGTTCTCGGCTGGCCCTGGCCAGGAAACTCAGTTGCTGTCTCGTCGGCTCGATGGCTGGATGCGTGGGGTCCACGCTGCGGGCGCGATCGAGCATCAACCGGCCATGCGCGTAGCGCGCCTGTTCGGCTGCCCGCAGAGCCAGTTGCACGTAGCGCTCGACAATCCGTTCAAGGCCGCGGAAGGCTGCCTGGTTGTCCGGGTCGATCGCCAATACCTCCTGGTAGGTGGCAAAGGCGTTGGCGCTTGCCGGCGTGGTGAGCTGGTCGTTTCGGCGGTATTGATCCGCCCGTTCCAGAAGCGGCTTGATTTGTGTATCTTTTGCAGGCGCTGTCGGCGGCTCTTCGACTGGCAGCGGCAAGGGCGCGGGTTGCGGTCCGGCACAGCCGCCGAGCCAAAGGGCAACAAGCGCCCAGCCGAGCAATGGCCATGATCCAGTGCTGCTGCGCGGCCCGGTTCCTGGACGCCGATACCTGGCCTGGACGGCGCACAAGGGCGCTGAAGGAACGGGATTGTTTGCCTTGCCTTGCAATCGGTTGCCTCCGATTTCGACGTCCCGTTCCGAATCCGGTCTGCGCCGCCTGCGCGCCTTTCGCAACAGGTGGCACAATAGCCATTCTGCCTTGCTTGAGAGCGGGTTGCCATGTTTGGGGCAGATACTGGATTCGGGAAAGCGGTCAGGAAGGTGTTGGTGTGAGATTGGGAGCATGTCTTGAGCCGGCGCAAGATGGCGATTGCGTGAGCGCTGGGTCGGAAACTTGCCAGGCCAGGGCGCCAGGGGCCTTGCTCCGGTGCGTCCGGGCCCGCGTCGGATGGCCGGGGACGGCACTGGTCATCTGTCTGATCGGCTTGGCGCTGGCCTCGGTCGGGCGCACAGCCGACTTGCCGGCGCTGACGGCGGAGCCCGAGTTTCTGCCTGCGGATCAGGCATTCCGGTTCGGCGCCTGGCTGGATGCTGACGAGGCGCTGGTGGCGCAATGGACCATGCCGGACGGCTATTACCTGTATCGACACCGATTCGAATTCGAGTTGCCTGCTGGCGCCGGGCTGGCGCTGGCGCCGGTCGAGCTGCCCGAAGGAAAACGCAAGCGCGACGAATTCTTCGGCGAGGTGGAGGTCTATTACCAGTCCGTGCAGGCGCGTGCGAAGATCATCGGGCAGGGTGTGCCGAGCGAGGCGATCATCTCCTTTCAGGGATGCGCGGAAGCCGGACTCTGCTATCCGCCCGAGCGTCGCCGCGTCGGGTTTTCTGGCGCTGGCTCCCTGGGTGAAACGCTGCCGGCCAGCAGCGCGGCCTCGCCAGAACCCCCACCAGCCACGGCGTCGGCGGCAGAGCCGGAGCCGATGACCACGCAGCAGCGATTGGCGGCACTGCTCGCCGATTCGAGCCTGCCACTCACCCTGCTTCTCTTCTTTCTGGCTGGTGTTGGCCTCACCTTCACGCCCTGCGTGCTGCCGATGGTTCCGATTCTCTCCAGCATCATCGTCGGTGAAGGCTCTCAGGTCACCCGGGTTCGCGCCCTGACCCTGTCACTGTCCTATGTGTCCGGCATGGCGGTGACCTACGCCATTCTGGGTACGCTGATGGGGCTATTCGGCGCTCGCCTGAATCTACAGGCCGCATTGCAGGCGCCGCTCGTCCTGACACTCCTGGCCGCGCTCTTCGTTGCCCTGGCGCTCAGCATGTTCGGGTTCTACGAATTGCGCCTGCCGCAGCGTTGGCAGCAGACCGTGGACCGCCAGGGCCAGCGGCTGGGGGGCGGCAAGCATTGGAGCGTGGCCGGCATGGGCGTGCTATCAACGCTGGTGGTCTCGCCTTGTGTCTCCGCGCCGCTCGCCGGCGCCCTGGTGCACATTGGCGCCACCGGCGATGTCCTTTACGGCGGCAGTGCCTTGCTGGCGCTTGGATTGGGCATGGGCGCGCCCTTGCTGATCGTCGGCGCCAGCGGCGGCCACCTCCTGCCCAGGGCCGGCGCCTGGATGGATGCCGTCAAGGCGGTATTCGGCGTCCTGCTGCTGGCCACCGCCATCTGGTTGCTGGAGCGCGTTCTGCCGGCGCCAGCTACCCTGGCGCTCTGGGCCCTGTTGCTGATTGGTTCCGGGTGCTATCTCGGCGCTCTGGACCGGGCCCCGCAGAGCGGCTGGGGCCGTCTCTGGCAGGCGACGGGCCTTGTCGGCCTGCTCTGCGGCAGCCTCTTGCTGGTGGGCGCTGCCAGCGGCGCACGCGACCCACTGCGCCCCCTTGCAGCGCTGGGCGTCTCTGCTTCTTCCACCTCGTCTTCTGCTGAAGCTGCGACACTGGCCTGGCGTCCGGTTGCCGACCTGCCAGAGCTTCAGACGGAACTGACGCTGGCGGCTGCCGCAGACAAGCTGGCGATTCTCGATCTCTACGCCGACTGGTGCATATCCTGCAAGATCATGGAGCATTCCGTATTTCCGCAGCCGGAGGTGGCGGCTGCGCTTGCCGAATTCCATCTGCTGCGCGCGGACGTGACGCGCAACACGGCTGAGGACAAGGCGCTGCTTGATGCCTACGGCCTGTTCGGCCCACCGAGCCTGCTGTTCTTCGACCGCACGGGGCAAGAGCTGGTCGAAGCGCGGCTGCAGGGCGAGGTCGATGCGCCGGAACTGAGCGCACACTTGCGTCGGCTCAGGTCGCGGCCGCGCTCATGATCTCTGAAAGAAGCGATAAAGTCGTCTTTGTGTGCTTAACGTGCAGTTAAAATGTTAGTATCTCACGTGTATTCCATGTGTCAGATCGAGTGCTTTCGATGCTGAATCTGCGTGTTCTGCAGGGCCCGAACCTGAACCTGCTCGGTGAGCGGGAGCCGGAAATCTATGGCCGCACCAGCCTGGACGAACTGCATGCGCAATTGCATGACCATGTGCGTTCGCGCGGCCATCAAGTCGATTTCTTCCAATCGAACGCCGAACACGAATTGATCGACCTTGTGCACCGGGGCCGTGGCTCGGTTGCCGGCATCGTCATCAATCCCGGCGCCCTGACACATACCAGCATTGCGTTACGCGATGCCCTGCTCGGCGTGGGGACGCCCTTTGTCGAGGTCCATCTCAGCAATGTCCATGCCCGGGAGCCGTTTCGACGCACGTCCCATTTGTCGGACATAGCGCTCGGGGTCATCTCTGGATTGCAGACTTCCGGTTACTGGTATGCCCTGGACTATCTGATGGACAGTCTGGCGGAATCCGGGTCGGCATGAGGCGGCAGGGCGTGAACCCGGGCGTGTGAGCATGGATCTTCGCAAGGTCAAGAAGCTGATCGAGTTGGCGGCGGACGCTGATCTGGCGGAACTTGAGCTGAAGGAAGGCGAAGAGGCGGTGCGCATCGTGCGCCAGCGTCAGCGTTCGGTTCAGTTGCCGGCGCCAGAGGTGGATTCCGGACAGCCTGCGGCGCCGGAAGCGCAGCCGCCAGCCGCGGAGGGCAAGTCGCCGGGCGTGTTGCCGAGAGTGACAGTTGCCGCGCCCATGGCCGGCGCCTTCTATCTGTCGCCCACGCCCGGCGCAATGCCGTTCGCGCCGGTCGGCGCCAGAGTCAGGGCGGGCGATGTCCTGTGTATCATCGAGAGCATGAAGATGATGCACGAGATTCCTTCGGAGGTGGGCGGCCGGATTTCCGAAGTGCTGGCGGTGGACGGCGAGCCGGTTACTGCCGGACAACCGCTGTTTCGCGTGGAAACTCTGGTTTCGGCGACAGACGAAAGGTGACGTCCTCCGGCCTGGCGCTGCTCAGCGTCTCCGACAAGACCGGCCTGACGGAGCTCGCCAGCGCGCTGGCGGAAGCTGGCATGGGTCTGCTGGCCACCGGCGGCACCTGGCGAGCGTTGCGCCAGGCGAATCTGCCCGTCACCGAGGTATCCGAGCACACCGGCTGGCCGGAAATGATGGATGGCCGCGTGAAAACGCTGCACCCGAAGATTCACGGCGGCATTCTTGGCCGGCGCCAGCAGGATGGGGCAGTCATGGCGGCGGCGGGCGTTTCGCCCATTGATCTGGTTGTGGTCAACCTCTATCCCTTTACCGAGACAGTCGCTTGCGGGGCGCCTGAGGCCGACGTTATCGAACAGATCGACATCGGCGGGCCGGCCTTGATTCGCTCTGCGGCCAAGAATCATGCGGATGTGCTGGTAGCCGTCGATCCGGCGGACTATCCAGAACTGATTCGCGCCTGGCGCAGTGGCGCGGTCGATGCTGACATGCGTCGGCGGTTCGCACGCAAGGCGTTTCAGCATACGGCTGAATATGACGCCGCAATCGCCCGCTGGTTTGATCGGACGCAGTTGCTGCCCGAACGCCTGCTGGTCACTGCCGAGCGAACGCAAGTGCTGCGTTATGGAGAAAATCCGCATCAGGCCGCGGCCTTCTATGTTCAGGGCGCGGCTGAGCCGGGCACGGTCGCCGGCGCCCGCCAGCTGTGCGGCAAGCCGCTCTCGTTCAACAATCTCGTCGATGCGGACGCCGCCTGGGCCTGCGTGCAGGGGTTCCCGGAGCCGGCCTGCGTGCTGGTCAAACATGCGAACCCATGCGGCGTTGCCCTTGGCGCAGACCTGACCACGGCCTACCAGCGGGCGTTCACGGCCGATCCCACCTCTGCCTTTGGCGCGGTGATCGCGTTCAACCGACCGCTGGATGCAGGCGCCCTGACGACCGTTCTGGACAACCAGTTCGTCGAGGTGATACTGGCGCCGGCCATCGCACCGGATGCCGAGGCCGCGGCTTCGGCCAAGGCGAATGTGCGAATTCTGGCGTGTGGGCAACCCGCACCGCCTGGCGCAGATCTGGAGATCAAGTCGGCAGCCGGAGGCATTCTGGCGCAGACCGTGGATGCTTCCGAGCGGGCGGCTACCGCGACGGACAATGCTGTTGTCGGGCAATGGCGCCAAGTGACGCGCCGAGCGCCGGATGCAGGCGAAAGGCGCGATCTCGAATTCGCCTGGCAGGTGGTGCGCTTTGTCAAATCCAACGCGATTGTCCATGCGCTGGACGCCTGCACGCTTGGCGTTGGCGCCGGCCAGATGAGCCGGGTGCAGAGTGTGCGCATTGCCGGCCTTCAGGCAGCCGGGTCCGCACCCGGCAGCGCCGGCTGCGTCATGGCGTCGGATGCCTTCTTTCCCTTTCGTGACGGGATAGACGCGGCGGCGGAAGCGGGCGTGCGCGCGGTCATTCAGCCAGGGGGGTCGCGTCGGGACGAAGAAGTGATCGCCGCGGCGAACGAACACGACATGGCGATGCTGTTCACCGGCAAGCGCCTCTTTCGGCATTGACTCGCAGAGTGCGTCAAGGGGGCGCCTGGCATTGAAGGTACTGATTACGGGCAGCGGCGGACGCGAACACGCGCTGGCCTGGCGCATCAGTCAGGCGGATTCCGTCAGC
The DNA here is from genome assembly GCA_965199705.1 of Pseudomonadales bacterium. GTDB lineage: Bacteria > Pseudomonadota > Gammaproteobacteria > Pseudomonadales > Azotimanducaceae > Azophilus. The sequence goes on along the minus strand of OZ241359.1, from coordinate 2,828,365 downwards.
CGGGTGTATGTTGCGCCGGGCAATGCGGGGACGACGCTGGAGCACAAGGTCGAAAACCTGCCAATTGCCGCGGATGACTTCGACGGATTGGCCGGTTTTGCCGGGGATGCGGACATTGACCTCACGATCGTGGGGCCGGAAGCGCCCCTGGTTGCCGGATTCACCGATCACTTCGAGCAGCTTGGCCTGGCCTGCTTCGGCCCGAGCCGAGACGCTGCCCGGCTGGAGGGATCCAAGGCTTTCGCCAAGGCGTTCCTGCAGCGGCATGGCATCCCCACAGCGGCGTCCGAGACCTTCGCCGATCTTGATGCGGCGAATGCGTATGTGCGCCAGCGCCTGAGCATGGGGGCGGCGCCCGTCGTCATCAAGGCGGATGGCCTGGCGGCCGGCAAGGGCGTGATCCTGGCGCACAGTGAGGAAGAAGCGCATGACGCCCTGGCGTCCATGCTCTCTGGCGAGGCCTTTGGCGGGGCCGGGCGCCGGGTTGTGATCGAAGAGTTTCTGGCCGGTGAGGAAGCCAGCTTCATCGCCTTGTGCGATGGTCAGACGGCCCTGCCCCTGGCCAGTTCCCAGGATCACAAGGCAGCTTTCGATGGTGATCAGGGCCCCAATACCGGTGGTATGGGGGCCTATTCGCCGGCGCCGGTCGTCGATGCCCGTGCGCATCGTCGAATCATGGATGAGGTGATCCGGCCCACTCTGGCCGGTATGGCGGCAGAAGGCGCGCCCTTCGTCGGTTTTCTCTATGCGGGCTTGATGATGTCCGAGGACGGCGCTCCCCGGGTCATCGAATTCAACTGCCGTCTTGGCGACCCGGAGGCGCAGCCGCTGCTGTTGCGCCTGCGCTCCGATCTGGCGGCGGCCTGCCTGGCGGCATTGCGCGGTCGCCTGCATGAGGTCAGGCTCGACTGGGATGAACGGGCCGCTCTGGGTGTGGTCATGGCCGCCGACGGCTATCCGGGGCCGGTGGCCAGTGGCCAGGTGATTCGCGGGTTGGGTCAGGCGCAGGACGGCAACTGCAAGGTCTTTCATGCCGGCGCCCGAATCAAGGGCGGCGATGTGGTCACTAGCGGTGGCCGGGTGCTATGCGTGACCGCGCTTGGCGCCGATGTGCGCGAGGCCCGGCAGAGGGCCTACGCCGGGGTCGCCGGGATCGATTGGGGTAGTCAGCGCTTCCGTACTGACATTGGCTACCGGGCGCTGCGCTGACTCACTTGTCAGGCAGGCGCCGATGCCGTTCCGGTCGCGTGACCATCCCACCAGGCGCACCGACATCCGGGCAGATTGCCTACACGAACTTCAGCGATAGCTGGCTCTGCCGCCAGCACACTTCGGTAAAACTCCAACCCGTATATGGCGCCGGGGTTGCCAGCGCAGACCGTCTTCCGGGACAGTGCCTCGAAGTAGCATGTAATAAATTGAAAAATATGATGAAAAACCTATTTGAGCAGCGTCTTGGCGCAAGATACGGGCTGGTCCGCCTCAGGCGCTACCCTGTCCTGGCGAATCTGGACGATGCGCAGCTGCGCCAGGTCTCCCAGCGGCTGCTGACCGTACCCCCCGGTCGCTGGCTGCTACTGCCGGGCCAGCGGCTTGCGGGCAGCCTCCTGCTGTTGCGCGGCAAGGTTCGGACGTATGCGCCTGACGGCCGCATCGCCCATCGCTCGCGCGCGGCAAGGCGCCCGCTGTATCCGGGGCGCCAGGGTCTCAGCACTCTCTCCTGGGTGCGATTGCTGCATCTGCCGGAGGCGATGTTGACTTCGCAAGCAGACGCCTCGGCCGAGGCAGTCGCCGATGATCCTGAACTCTGGGCGCATCGCCTGCTTGGCGCGCCCCTGATGCGTCGCTTGCCGCCCGCGCAGTGGCAAAGGCTGTTTCGGGAGTGGCGAGCAGAAGCCTTCAGCCCGGGCGATGTGCTGATGGAAGAAGGCGCTCTGGCGGAAGACTTCCTGGTTCTGAAAGCTGGCCAGGCCGAGGTGCGTAGGCAGGGGCAGGTGTTGTCGGCCCTGTCGGCAGGAGACTTCTGTGGCGAAGATGCGCTGATTACCGATGCCCGCCGCAACGCGACAGTCACTGCGGTTTCCGACGGGATCGTGCTGCGTTTGCCCAAGGATCGTTTCCTGAGGCTGCTTGCCGATCAGGTCATTCGCTTCCGCAGCCCGCAAACGTTGGGTGAAACCCTGGATCTGGACGCACTGCACCGTGTATCCGATCTGCGCGATCTGGCGAGTCGCCTCGACTCAGGCAAGTCCTATCGGGTATGTGGCGGCCGGCGGGCAGAACGGGCACTGGCCGCTTTCATCTTGATTCAGAAGGGCTTTGATGCCTGGGCTGTCGATGAACATCTTGAATCGCAAGGGCCTTGACGCCCAGGCGTTCGATGCACAGGGCGCCTTGTCCCATTCATGCCTGTTGCAAGCGGATGAAAGGGGCTGGAAGATCGTGCGGGCAATTGCACCCGTAATCCGGTAATCTCATGGGCATCCGGGAGATCAGGGCGGGTTCCTGGCATGGTTGAAGGCTGCATCTTTTGCAGGATCGCCAGCGGCGAGTTGAAGACGGACTTCCTGTATGAAGACGATCGGTTGATGGCCTTCAACGACATCAATCCGCAGGCGCCGACGCACGTATTGATCGTGCCCAGGGCGCACATTGCCACCCTCAATGATCTGGGCGAAGAAGAGTGGTCCCTGATCGGCGCGATGGCAGGGCGGGCGCGGGCGATTGCCAGGGCGCGGGGGATCGATCAGGCCGGCTATCGCCTGGTGATGAATTGCAATGCCGAGGGCGGACAGACAGTGTTTCACATTCACCTGCATCTGCTTGGCGGGCGACCATTGGCGCATCTCGGATGAGCCTCCGGTGGTTTGCTGCGACGCAGGCTCCTGGGAGAAGATCATGCTGGATCGAGTGATTGTCAGGTTTGACCGCGTGCTCAGAACGCTGACAGGCAATCTGGTGGCGCGCCGCCCCAGCCCGGCTGGTGACCTTGTCGAGGGCGAACTGGACGCTGCTCAGCGTACCCACGCAGCGCGCCTGATGCGCGTCAACCACTCAGGCGAGGTTTGCGCTCAGGCTCTGTACGATGGTCAGGCGACCACGGCTCGCAAGGCTTCGATCAAGGCCAGTCTGCAGGAGGCGGCGCGGGATGAATCGGACCACCTGGCCTGGTGCGCTCAGCGTCTCAGGGAACTCGAAACCCGTCCGAGTCTGCTCAACCCGCTCTTCTACGCTGGTTCCTACGCAATCGGCGCTGCCGTCGGGCTGGTCAGCGACCGGCTGAGCCTCGGATTCGTGGAAGCGACCGAAGATCAGGTCTGCGCGCATCTGGATCGGCACCTTGCATCCCTGCCCGAGGATGACACCCGCAGCCGCGCAATTCTTCGCGTGATGCGCGACGAAGAGGCCGAGCATGGCGCCAGGGCCCTGGCCGCCGGCGGCATTCGTTTCCCGGCTCTGGTCAAGGGCGCCATGACCCAGGCGTCCAGGCTGATGACGGTGACCTCCTATCGGATCTGATCGGGCAATCCGAACAGCGCCCTGAGCGCCTGTCCGGGGTTCTCGGCCTGCATGAAGGCCTCGCCTACCAGAAAGGCATTGACGCCGGCGGCACGCAATCGCTCGACCTGACGCGGTGTGTGAATGCCGCTTTCGGTCACCGTCAGCACTGCGTCAGGAATCTTCTCCAGCAGGTCAAGCGTGGTTTCAATCCGCGTCTCGAAGGTCGCCAGGTTGCGATTGTTGACGCCGATCAGACGCGGCTGCAACGCAAGCGCCAGATCGAGTTCCGTGGCGTCATGCACCTCGATCAACACATCCATTCCCAGGGACTCTGCCGCCTGATGCAGGGCTGACAGATCGCCGGCGGACAGGGCGCTGACGATCAGCAGGACGCAGTCGGCGCCGAGCGCTCTGGCTTCATATACCTGATAGGGATCGATCAGAAAGTCCTTGCGCAGAATCGGCAGCGAGGTCGCCTGTCTGGCAGCAACCAGGTGCGCATCTGCGCCCTGAAAGAACTGCGCATCGGTCAGCACCGAAAGGCAGGCGGCGCCGGCTTGTTGATACTGACGGGCGATTTCGGTTGGCGCGTAGTTCTGGCGCATGACGCCTCGGCTTGGCGAGGCTCTCTTCAGCTCGGCGATCACCGCCGGCTCATCCTGCTCGATGCGCGCGCAGAGCCCTGCCGCAAAGCCCCGTGGCGGGGCCTGCGCGGCGCAGGCGTCGGCCAGCTGCTGTTCCGGGTTCGCGGCCTTGCGTTGATCGACTTCCCGGCGCTTGTGCTCCAGAATCCGATCCAGGACACTCACGTCGATTCCGCCATCAGGCGCGTCACGCGCACCAGTTCCGAAAGCGTCTCCCGCGCCAGCCCGGAGGCAATCGCATCCCGGGCCATCTCGATTCCGTCTGCGTGGCTCAGTGCCAGACCGGCGACGTGGATGGCGGCGCCGGCGTTGAGACTGACCAGATCAGCGGCTGCGGAATCTGCATCGGTCAGGGATTGATGCACCAGAGCCAGGCTGGAGGCGACCGAATCAGCCCGCAATTCACGGGTATCGCGCCGACGCAGCCCCAGATCCTCTGGCGCAATGCGGTAGCTGCGGATTTCGCCGGCCTTGAGTTCACAGATCTCGCTCGGGCCATCCAGCACCAGTTCATCAAGTCCGCCGCCGTGCGCCAGCAGTACGTGCTCGGCGCCGAGCAGCTTCAGCACTTCCGCCAGCGGGCGCAGCCAGTCCGGGCTGAAAACGCCAATTACCTGACGGCGGGCGCCCGCCGGGTTGGTCAGGGGCCCCAGCAGGTTCATCATGGTGCGAAAACGCAATTCCTGGCGAATCGGGCCGGCGTGACGCATGGCCGGATGATGGCGCTGGGCGAACAGGAAGCCAATGCCCACTTCGCGAATGCATCGGCCCACCTGGTCGGGGGCGAGATCAACGTTGACGCCCGCGGCCTCAAGCAGGTCGGCGCTGCCGCAATCGCTGGACGCCTTGCGATTGCCATGCTTGGCGACCCGCGCACCGGCGGCGGCGGCAACAAGGGCGGCGGCGGTGGACACATTGAACAGCTTGGCGCCGCTGCCGCCCGTGCCGCAGGTGTCGATCAGCGTTTCGGCTTCGGCTTCGGCCACCGGCACGGGCGTGCAGAAGGCGCGCATGGTCTGCGCTGCCCCGGCGATCTCCGCCGGCGTTTCGCCCTTGATTTTCAGTGCTGTCAGCAGGGCCGCTGTCTGTGCCGGAGTTGCCCGCCCGGACATGACTTCCCGCATAGACGCAGCCGCCGCTTCCTGAGTCAGCGATTGCCCGGCGACCAGTTGCCCGAGCACTGCCTGGATGTCGGGGCCGTCTGGTTCGCCGGGATGCTTGTGGCCGGGCGCGGCGGCATCGGCGTTCAAAGAATCACCTCCCTTGCACTCAATCAGAGTTGCAGGAAATTATGCAGTAACGCCTTGCCCGCCGGCGTGAACACCGACTCCGGGTGAAACTGCACGCCTTCGATGGGCCACTGGCGGTGGCGGCAGCCCATGACTTCCTGCGGCTGGCCGTCCGCGTCCCGAGCCCAGGCTGTGGCTTCAAGGCAATCTGGCAGGGTGTCCGGGTCCACAACCAGGGAATGATAGCGCGTTGCCTGCATGGGATTGGCAAGGCCATTGAAGACACCCGTGCCGTCGTGATGGATTGCGGAAGTCTTGCCGTGCATCACCCTGGCTGCGCGCCCGACCCTGGCGCCAAACGCCTGGCCGATGCACTGATGGCCAAGACAGACGCCGAGCAGCGGCGTCTTCGGCCCCAACTCGCGCACCAACTGCATCGAGATGCCGGCCTCATCGGGCGTGCACGGGCCGGGCGAGATGACGATGCGTTGCGGAGCAAGCGCGCGCACTTCCGGAATGCTGATCTGATCGTTGCGATGCACCACGACCTCGGCCCCGAGTTCGCGCAGGTACTGCACCAGATTCCAGGTGAACGAATCGTAGTTGTCGATGATCAGGACCATGTTGGCATCCAGGAATGGATCACAAGTCGCTATTCCAGTTCTGTCAGGCCGCCTTGCGCCAGGCTTGCCGCCCGGAACATCGCTCGACCCTTGTTCATGCTTTCCTTCCACTCCAGGCGCGGCGATGAATCGGCGACCATCCCGCCGCCCGCCTGAATGTAGAGTCGGCCCGCCTTGATGACCGCCGTGCGGATGGCAATGGCCGTGTCCATGTTGCCATTCCAGGCCAGATAGCCGACCGCGCCGCCATAAATGCCACGCTTGACTGGCTCAAGCTCGTCGATGATTTCCATTGCCCTGATCTTCGGCGTGCCGGAGAGCGTGCCTACCGGCAGGGTGGCGCGCAGCAGATCCATGGCCGTCTTGTCGGCGCTGATCTGGCCGGTCACGTGGCTCGACAGATGCATCACATGCGAATAGCGCTCGACCGTGAACTGCTCACTGACTTCTACCGTACCAGTCCGGGCCACCTTGCCGACATCGTTGCGCGCCAGGTCGATGAGCATCAGATGTTCGCTGATTTCCTTCGGGTCGGCCTTCAGTTCCCGTTCCATGGCGAGATCTTCCTCCGGCGTGTGGCCGCGCCGTCTGGTGCCTGCCAGAGGTCGGCTGCTGATCACGCCATCCTCCAGCCGAGCCATGATCTCGGGTGAGGAGCCGACGATGTGGAAGTCGTCCATGTTGAACAGGTACAGGTAGGGAGACGGATTGAGGTGACGCAGAGCGCGGTACAGATTGATCGGCTCGGTGGCAAAGGGAATGGACAATCGTTGCGCCAGCACCACCTGCATCACGTCGCCCGCCAGGGTATAGGCCTTGATGCGCTCGACTGCCGATTTGAAGACGGACTCGCCGAATTCGGACACAAAGTCTGATTCTTGCAGCGGCGGCCCCGGCATGGCGTTCGGCGGCTCGGGTTGCGCAGCGGATTCGGACAGTATCCGAGCGAGCCGGGCAAGCCGATCCCGGGTTTCGGCAAAGGCGTGTGGCTCGGCGGGGTCGATCAGGCTCACCAGGCGCACGCTGCCCTTGAGATTATCGAAGATCACTACATCTTCGGAAACCATCAGCATCAGGTCCGGCGTCTGTACCGGGTCCGGCAAGTTGGCGGTTTGCAGCCGGGGTTCGGCGTAGCGTGCGCAATCGTAGCCGAAGTAGCCCACCAGGCCGCCGTAGAAGCGTGGCAGGCCGGGCAGGGGCGCGACCCGATAGCGCGCCATGAATTGCTCGACGAAGTCGAGCGGGTCTTCGGCCTCGGCTGTCTCCACGACCAGGCCATCCGTGAGCACTTCCAGGCGGCGCCCGAAAGCGCGTATCAGAGTGCGCGCGGGCAACCCGATCACGGAATAGCGGCCCCAGGCTTCACCGCCTTCTGCTGATTCGAGCAGGTAAGAGCGCGGGCCGCCGGCGAGCTTCAGGTAGGCCGAGAGGGGGGTATCGAGATCGGCCAGTCGAGTAATCGAGACGGGTACGCGGTTGTAGCCCTTGGCAGCCAGATCGGCCAGGTGGTCAGCATTCATGAACAGGTCTCGCGAGTCAGCAAAAAAGCGCCGTCAGGCGCCCCGGTGGAGCGCTCAGATTCGCCAGCGAAAGCGGATGCCGTAGCCTGTTCTCATGTCGATGATCTGTTGGATTCGTGGACCTCGGGCAAGGGTCAGCCCGAGCACCGGGGCCAGACTACAGCAGGTCGCTGAAGGATTCAATGACGGCATCGGCGCCGAGCTGGTCTGCCCCTGTCCCTTGATGGTATCCGTAGGTGACGCACGCCACCGGACATCCAGCCGCTCGCGCGCATCCGACGTCGGCGGCGGAATCGCCAACGAAGAGTGCAGATGCTGGCTTGATGCAGAGCGCGCTGCAGGCAAAGAGCGCCGGGTCCGCAGCCGGTTTCGGATGTGGCGTCGTATCGCCCGCCACCAGTACTTCAAAGAACCTGTGCAGATCGAGCGCATGCAGCAGCAGATGCGTCAGGCGCGCTCGCTTGTTGGTTACCACGGCCAGCCGGGCGCCGCGTCCGGCCATTTCGGCCAGGGTTTCGGGCACTCGGGAGAAGGCCCGACTGAAGCGTGCGATGTGCGCTTCGTAGTGCTGCAGGAAAGATTCGAGCATTGCGTCGAGGTGGTCTGATGGCGCTCTCTGATGGATCAGGGCGCGCTCGATCGCCGCCCTCGCACCCTGGCCGATCCAGTTTCTCGCCTGGGATCTGTTCACCGGCTGATGACCGTAATCGGTCAGCGCATGATTCAGGGCCTCGCTGAGGTCGGCGGCCGTATCGACCAGCGTGCCGTCGAGATCGAACAGGTAGGCGGCGAAACGGCCAGGGACAGATTGCTGCACGAGGCCGGGTTGGACTGTCAGGCCGGGACGTCGGCCAGTCGCTTGCGCATATCCCGAATGACTTCGCCGTAGTCGGGCGCACCGAAGATGGCGCTGCCCGCCACGAAGGTGTCGGCGCCTGCGGCGGCCGCGGCGGCGATGTTGTCGGGCTTGATGCCGCCATCCACCTGCAGGCGGCAGTTGCCGCCGCGGGCGTCCAGTTTTCGGCGCAGCCTGCGCATCTTGTCGAGACTTGCGTCGATGAACGTCTGGCCGCCGAAGCCGGGATTGACCGACATGACCAGCACCAGATCAAGCAGTTCGGCCACCTCGTCGAATATCGTGATGGGCGTAGCCGGGTTGAAGACAAGGCCAGGCCGGGCGCCGCCGTCCCGAATTCCGGAGAGGGTGCGATGCAGATGTTCGGTGGATTCCGGGTGGACGCTGATGCCGTTGGCGCCGGCGGCGAGAAAGTCCTCGACCAGTCGGTCCACGGGTTTCACCATCAGATGCACGTCGAAGTCGCAATCGAAGCCCGCCTTGCGCAGGGATGACAATACCAGCGGCCCGATGCTGAGGTTGGGCACATAATGGTTGTCCATGACATCGAAGTGGATCACATCGGCGCCAGCGGCCAGAACGGCCTCGACCTCCTCGCCCAGGCGGGAGAAGTCCGCCGACAGAATGGACGGCGCTATCCAGAAGGGATTGTGTGTGATCCCGGGCATCAGGGGGTAGCCTGTACAGGCGGCGCGGGGACACTATATCACGCCGTCCCTATCGCTCTCGGCTATAATCGCGCCTGAGCGTTCGATAGTCAGTTTCTCGAAGGCGTCCGGAAGGGGCGCAGGGACGGCCGGGCGTGCGAGACTGTCTGGCGGCGGACCAGACCGTTGGGACGGAACAGCAAGAGAGAACCGAGAGGAATCAGAATGGACGACAACACGGCAGCGTCAGGCCAGTGCCCGGTGGCGGGCGATGGCAAGCGGCAAGCGATGGCGGGAAGTTCCGGCAACCGGCATTGGTGGCCGAATCAGGTGAATCTGAGGATTCTGAACCAGAATTCGCCGCTCATCGATCCGATGGGCGAGGCGTTCGACTACGCCAGCGAATTCAGCAGTATAGATATGGATGAACTGTCGCGGGACGTCGATGCGATCATGACCGATTCGCAGGATTGGTGGCCCGCCGACTACGGCCACTATGGCCCCTTGTTCATTCGCATGGCCTGGCACGCGGCTGGCACCTATCGAATTCACGATGGTCGTGGCGGCGCCCGTTCTGGCACGCAGCGTTTCGCGCCGCTCAATAGCTGGCCGGACAACGGTAATCTCGACAAGGCGCGGCGCCTGCTCTGGCCGGTCAAGCAGAAGTATGGGCGCAAGCTTTCATGGGCGGATCTCCTGATCTTCGCCGGCGACCGCGCCCTGGAAACCATGGGCTTCAAGACTTTCGGATTCGCGGGCGGGCGCGAAGACGTATGGGAGCCCGAAGAAGACATCTACTGGGGTTCCGAGACAGAGTGGCTCGGAGACGAGCGCTACACCGGCGATCGAGATCTGGAGCGACCTCTTGGCGCCGTGCAGATGGGCCTGATCTATGTCAATCCCGAGGGTCCGAATGGCAAGCCTGACCCGATTGCCTCCGCGCGCGACATCCGCGAGACCTTTGCCCGGATGGCCATGAACGATGAGGAAACCGTAGCGCTGGTGGCCGGCGGCCACACCTTTGGCAAGGCGCATGGCGCTGCCTCCACGGAGCATGTGGGGCCGGAACCGGAAGGCGCCAGCATCGAGGCGCAGGGCCTCGGCTGGCTGAACGGCCATGGCTCCGGCAGGGGAGGAGATTCGATCACCAGCGGGCTGGAAGGCGCCTGGACGCCCGATCCGATCACCTGGGACAACGGTTATTTTGATGCTCTGTTCGGCTACGAGTGGGAGCTGACCCAGAGTCCGGCTGGCGCCTATCAGTGGACGCCGACTGCCGCCTCGGCAGCAGCGCGCGCGCCCGCAGCGCACGATCCCTCGACAACCGAGCCGTTGATGATGACCACGGCGGACATGGCTCTGAAGCTGGATCCGATCTACGAGCCGATTTCGCGCCGGTTCCACGCCAACCCGGACGAGTTGGCCGACGCCTTCGCACGCGCCTGGTTCAAGCTGACGCACCGGGACATGGGGCCGCGCTCTCGCTATCTCGGCAGTCAGGTTCCGGACGAGGAGCTGATCTGGCAGGACCCGGTGCCAGCCGTGGATCATCCGTTGATCGACGCGGGCGACATCGCGGACCTGAAGGCCAGGTTGCTGGACTGCGGGCTCTCCGTTTCGCAATTGGTCGCAACCGCCTGGGCCTCGGCGGCCACCTTCCGCGGCAGCGATTTTCGTGGCGGCGCCAATGGCGCCCGGATTCGCCTTGCGCCGCAGAGGGACTGGGCGGTCAACGATCCTGCTGAACTGGCCGGTGTGCTGCAAACCCTGGAATCAGTACGGGCGGACTTCAACAGTGGCGGCAAGCAGGTCTCGCTCGCAGACCTGATCGTGCTCGGCGGCTCGGCGGCGGTGGAGAAAGCCGCCCGGGATGCTGGCCATGAGGTGCAGGCGCCGTTCACGCCGGGGCGCACTGATGCCGAGCAGGCGCAGACGGACGTGGATTCGTTTGCCGTGCTCGAACCCTTTGCCGACGGCTTTCGCAACTATCGGCGGGCCGGCGGTGAACGCAGCACGGAGGAGCTGTTGGTGGACAAGGCCCAGCTGCTGACGTTGACGGCGCCGGAGATGACGGTCCTGGTTGGCGGAATGCGCGCTCTTGGCGCGAACAGCGGTGGTTCCCGACACGGTGTGTTCACGCACCGTCCGGGAACCCTGACCAATGACTTCTTCGTCAACCTGCTCGACATGAGCACGGAATGGACGGCCGTTTCCGATGAGGCGTTTGAGGGGCGTGATCGGGCCAGCGGATCGCTCCGGTGGACAGCGACTCGCGCAGACCTCATCTTTGGCTCCAATTCGCAGCTACGGGCCATTGCCGAGGTCTATGCCTGTGACGATGCACAGGGCGACTTCGTGCAGGCCTTTGTTGCGGCCTGGACCAAGGTGATGGATCTGGATCGCTTCGACGTTCGCTGAAGGCGCGCGTGCGCGCATCGGCGCCCGGTCCGGCGCTAGCCGGGCTGGTCCCGCAGGTGCGCGCGCACTGCCGCGAGTTGCTCGGCTGATCCTATGTCCATCCAGTAGCCGGACCATACCTGGCCGCTGACCTGGCCTGCGGCGACAGCGCGAAAGTAGTGTTCCCGGAGCGAGAAGGGCGTTGCCGTGCAGCCGGCCAGCAAGGCCGGGTCGATCAACGCCAGCCCGCAGAACACGTGACTGTCGCCGCGCTCCATGACCTGGCCATTCGCCCAGTTGAAATCGCCTCGAGCGCGAAAATCCGGTTTCCGAACCAGCAGCATGTGCGCCAGGCGTCCCGGACTGAGAGTTCGCGGGAAAGTGTGCAGCGGAAAGTCGGTATAGATATCGCCGGCCAGCAGCCAGAAGGGGCGAGGGCCGAGCAGGGGCAGCGCCTTGACCACGCCGCCGCCGGTTTCGAGGCGCTCGGTTTCGTGGCTGTAGCGCAGTTTCAGCCCGAACCTCGCGCCGCTGCCAAGGTGCGTCTGAATCTGATCGCCCAGGTGATGCAGGTTGATGACTACCTCGGCGACGCCCGCTTCCGCCAGCCACGATAGTTGCCGTTCGATCAATGGCAGGCCGCCGACGTCGAGCATGGGTTTCGGCGTTTTGCGGGTGAGCGTGCCGAGTCGGCTGCCCAGTCCGGCGGCCAGGATCATGGCTTTCACCGAGCCTGGCTCCGGCGCAAGGCGGCTGGCGCTTGCTCGGCCAGGCCCTGGAGCCATGCGCGCAGCTTTCGGGTTTCCGGGTGGCAGCCGGCGATGTCGATCATCGCGCCGAGTACCGGGCGGATGTGCTGCAGATGGCTGGCCTTGCCGTCGCGCAGCCAGAGGCGCGAAAAGATGCCGATGGCCTTGAACTGCCTTTGCAGGGCCGTGAGGTCCAGGATGCGTGATAGCTGTTCGGCGGCGAGCGGCCAGGCCGCCAGCGCCTGAAATCGGCCTTGCCAGTGGCGGATTTCAGCGAGACCGAAGTGGTAGTAGCAATCCCGGAGCAGACTGGCGAGGTCGTAGGCCATCGGGCCGATCAAGGCATCCTGAAAATCGACGACACCGAAATGGCCATCTTCGCTGAACAGCAGGTTGCGGCTGTGATAATCCCGATGGATCAGGCATTGCGGCTGGTCGATGGCGACCTGGACGAGCGTGGCGAACACCGAGTCGGCAGACCTTGGCGCCTCTTGTTGCAGCAGAGCGCCGAGAAACCACTCGACGAAGACGCCGATTTCGTCGGTGAGTCGCTTTTCTGTGTAGGGTGGTACGTCTTGCGCTGAGATGGCTTGCAGTCTGACCAGATGGCTGATGGCGGCTTCCAGCGCTTCGGCTCGGTCAGGCGCCGAGTAGGCGGCTGCCAGGTCCCGGCTGCCGAGGTCGCTCAACAGAAAATAGCCAGCCGCAGAGTCGTGCGCCAGAATCCTGGGTACCGGCAAACCATGTCGGGCGAACAGGCGCTGTCGGGCGACGAAGTCGGCATTGCGCTCCAGAGCCGGCGGTGAGTTCATCACCACCCAGGACGCCCGGTTGCCGCGAATTCGGTAGAAGCGCCGCGAGCTCGCTTCGGCGCGCAGGGGCTCGACTGCCTCGATCGGTATCGGCGCTTTGGCCCGGACCCAGGCTTTCAGTTCTGGCGACAAGCGTCCGCGCCTCCGATATGCACGTGCCGATCGTGTTCGCAGAGCCTTTGCGGTGAAAAAGGCTGCAATCCAGCCAATGCTATCATCGCCGCCAGCCCGCAGTGCTTGCCAGCCCGCTTTTCGAATCACTCAAGGTCATTTCGGTTCAATGACTTGCCCCGTTTCACGCCGCTCCCGCGCCTGGTCGTGCGCGTCCAGCCTCATGGCGCTCGCCTTGCTGTCGAGCCTGCCAGGGCTCGGCCGGGCTGCAGAATCGGAGGCAAATGATCTGGCGACGCGCTACTGGGTTTCGCGTACGCAATTGTCGCCCGCTGAAAGCGCCGGGGTTCCGGCCTGGTGCGACGGGGCCTGGCGTTTGCCGCCTCTCGCAGCCAGCGCTGATGCGGGCGCTGATGCGGACCGCGTTCTGGCCTATGCCGATGCGGTGGATTATCGGGTGGCGGGCAAGGTTGAACTCATCGGCGACGTGCACATCACCCAGGGCACTCGGCAACTGCGCGCGCAGCAGGGTGAATTCGAGCGAGGAGCTGGCAAGGGCACGCTCTCCGGCGAGGTGCAGTTGCGCGATGCCAGCCTGCTGTTGCTCGGTACCAGCGCGCAGATCGATCTGAATTCGAATGCTGCGTCCGCACAGCAAACGGAGTTTCTCCTGCTGGCGTCCGGCCTGCGCGGCGAAGCCGAGCAGATCAGCCACAGTGCCGAGGGTGATGTACGACTGCAACGGTCCCGGTTCACGCGCTGTGAACCCGGAAGCCGGCTCTGGCGGGTGGACGCAGGCAGCCTGGAGGTTTCCGAGGATGCAGTGTTCGGCACAGCCCGAAACAGTGTCCTGCGGGTGGCCGGCGTGCCGGTTTTCTACATGCCCTACATCAAGTTCCCGATTTCGGACGCGCGCCAGTCCGGATTCCTGTTTCCGCACCTGGGCCTGTCCGCCCGTCACGGTCTGGAACTTGCGTTTCCCTACTATCTGAACCTGGCGCCGAACAGAGACCTGACCCTTGCGCCTCGTCGCTACGGCGACCGCGGCACTGGCGTGGAGGCGGAGATGCGTCTGCTTTCCGGCTGGGGCCGCATTGGCGTTTCCGGCCGGTTTCTGCCGTCCGACGATCGCTATGACGGGCGCTATGACCGGAATGACTGGCAGGCCCGACAGTTGGCCGGCCTGATTTCGCCGGACGCCGAGTTCGACCCGGCGGACAGATGGTTTGTCGGCTTGAATCATCGTGGTCGCTGGGGCCGACTGCAAACTCGGGTGGACTATGCGTTGCAAAGCGATCGCGACTATCTGCGCGACCTTGGCCAGAACCAGAGCAGCCGGGGCGACGTCAGCCTGACGCGGCTGGCAGAAATCCGCTATGCCTGGCGCAACCTGACGGTGCGGCTCTGGGCGCAAGGATTCCAGCGTCTGGACAACCTCCGCCAGCCCGCCTACGAGCGGGTTCCCGGGCTTGATCTCACCTGGCAGGCAGCCCTGCCCGGCGGCCTGCGAGTCAGCCTGGCAGTCGAGGGAGGCTCGTTTGATCGCTCGCCGGGCGGCTACCAGGGCGTGCAGGCGCTGACCGGGGAGCGAGGTCATCTGGAACCCAGGGTCAGCCTGCCCCTGCGCTGGCCCTACGGTCATTTGACGGCCACTGCCGGCTATCGCTATACCGCCTATCGCCTCGACTCGGAGGCCGGGCCGCTTGAGGACGCCTCGCCCGAACGCAGCCTGCCGGTGCTGAGCCTGGACGGCGGGTTGATCTTCGACCGACAGGTCAACGGACTTGGCGGGCGTTGGCGGCAAACACTGGAACCCCGGATCTTCTATCTGTATCAGGGCTATGCCGCCCAGGATGGGTTGCCGCTGTTCGACGCGACTGATCTGCGCTTCGGATATGAGCAGCTCTTTCGAGACAATCGCTTCAGCGGCCTGGACCGGATTGCTGACGCCAATCAGTTGTCACTTGCGCTCGACACGCGCCTGTTCGACAGGGGCACGGGGCGTGAAGTATTCAGCGCCAGCATCGGTCAGATTCGCTACTTCCGCGACCGGCGCGTGCGGCTTGCTGGCAATCTCCTCGATCAGGCGCCGGCAAAGCACGGGTCAGCGATCGCCGCTCGAGTTTCCGGGCGCATCCACCGCGCCTGGAGACTCAGGGGCGAACTGATCTGGAATCCGCACGCATCGGAGGTGGCGCAGGGCGCTGCTCATCTGGCCTGGCGGCCCGGCGACGGACGTTTGCTGACATTGATCTATCGCAATCATCTGATTGCGGAGGTGGATCAGATAGATGCTTCATTTTATTGGAATTTGTCCAGGAAGTTGGCGATTTTCGGGCGCATCGGCCAGGATCTGACGCGCAACCGGGGCATTGAGCGGCTCGGCGGAATCGAGTACAACGACTGTTGCTGGCAAGTGCGGCTGATGGCCCGCCGCTATCTGGATCAGTCGGCGGTGCTTAGCCTGGAGCCAGTGGACAGGCGATCGGGCATCTATCTGCAGCTCGTATTCAAGGGGCTTGCTGGTCTGGGCGGTGAGGCAGACGCCATATTGCGCCGCAGCATTCGGGGATTCGAGCCCTCGGCAGCAGCATCGGACTGGAGTTGGCAATGAGTGAAAAATCGGGTGTCTGGCGAGCGTGCGGCTTGCTGCTGGTCCTGGCCTGGGGCGGGGCGCAGGCGGAGTATCGGGATCTCGACGGGATTGTCGCGATCGTCAATGACGATATGGTGCTGGCTTCGGAACTGTTGTCTCGACTGGAGGTGGTCAAGGAGCAGATTGCCCGAGAGGGTGTCGCCATGCCCGAAGATCAGGTGCTTCTGAGCCAGTTGATGGAGCGCCTGGTGCTTGAGTCGATTCAGCTTCAGGAAGCAAGCCAGCGCGGCATCGAGATCGACGATGAAACCCTCACCCGTGCGGTGCAGGGTTTTGCCGACAACAACGACATGAGCCTGGAAGCGTTTCAGCAGGCGCTGATCGAAGACGGCATGAACTACCGCGCCTTTCGTGAGGATATTCGGCGCGAAATGATGATTCAGCGCCTGCAACGCAACATGGTGAACCGGCGCATCCGAATCACGGAACAGGATGTCGAGGACCTTCTGGACTCACCCTATTACCAGCAACAACTCGCCGATGAGTTTCGCGTCGGCCACATCCTGCTGACGCTGGCCAACGATGCCGACGAGGCCACTTTCGAGCGCGCTGGCGAGCGGGCCGACGAACTGGTGACCAGCCTGCGCGCCGGGGCAGACTTTCGCGAGACCGCGATTGCCGAATCCGCAGGCGCCCGGGCATTGGAAGGCGGCGACCTCGGCTGGCGTCGGGCGGGCGAACTGCCGACCTTGTTTGCCGATCAGGTGCTGGCCCTGGCGGTTGGCGAGACTGCGGCGCCGATTCGCAGCCCCAGCGGCATTCACATCGTGCAGCTGTTGGACCGGCGCGGGGCCGGCGTGCAGACGGCCGAGCAGACCCAGGCTCGACATCTGCTCGTCCGCCCTTCTGCGATTCGCTCATCAGAACAGAGCGAAGCCCTGGCGCGGGAGCTGCACGCACAGCTTGAGGCGGGGGCGGATTTCTGCGAGCTGTCGGCAGAGTACTCCGATGATCCTGGCAGCGCCCTGTCCTGTGGCGATCTCGGCTGGACAACGGGCGACGAGTTCGTGCCGGCCTTCGTGGCTGCCATGAACGCCACGCCGACCGGCGCCCTGGCTGAGCCGTTCGAGTCCCGCTATGGCTGGCACGTGCTGGAAGTTCAGGGTCGGCGCACAGAAGACATGGGCGAAAAGGCGCGCCGCGAGATGGCGCTGCAGATCCTGCACCAACGCCGCTTTGACGAAGAACTTCAGGCATGGCTGAAGGAGATTCGCGACGAGGCCTTTGTCGAGATTCGAAACTAGCCCGGATTCGGTGGCTTTGCCTGTACTCGCCGTGACGCCGGGGGAGCCGGCCGGCATTGGTCCGGATCTGGTTGTTCAGGCGGTTCAGCAGCGTCGCCGCTACCCCTGGGCGGTGCTCGCGGACCCGGACCTGCTCAGAGCCCGGGCGGCTGATCTGAGACTGCCCCTGACGCTTGCGCCCACCCCGACCTGCGAGCCAGGCGCCGTGTTCGTTCAATCCATGCCCCTGGCGGCGCCGGCGGCGCCAGGCCGACTTGATCCGGCCAATGCGCCGGCAGTTGTTTCGGCGCTGGATCTGGCGGTGCGCGGTTGCCTGGACGGGCGCTATGCGGCCTTGGTGACCGGACCTGTGCAAAAGTCCCTCTTGGCTGAATCCGGCCTCGAATTTTCCGGTCATACGGAGTTCCTGCGCGAGCGCGCCGGCGTCCCGGAAGTGCTGATGTTGTTGGTTGCGGGCGGTTTGCGCGTGGCGCTGGCCACAACCCACCTGCCGTTGGCGGCGGTGCCGACGGCCATTACCGGACGCTTGCTGACCACCCGGCTCGAACTCTTGTTGGCGGGCCTGACTGCCCGCTTCGGGATTGCCACACCAACCGTTCTGGTCACCGGGCTCAATCCCCATGCGGGCGAGTCCGGGCGCCTGGGCCGCGAAGAACTGGAGGTCATCGGCCCGGTTTGTGACGCCTTTCGATCTCGCGGCGCAGATGTGCTCGGCCCGTTGCCGGCGGATACCGCATTCACCGGATCCTGGCTGAAGCGCGCCGACGCCGTGTTCGCCATGTATCACGATCAGGGATTGCCGGTTCTGAAGCACGCTGGCTTCGGACGGGCTGTGAACATGACCCTGGGGTTGCCCTTCGTGCGCACCTCGGTCGATCACGGCACGGCCCTGGATCTGGCCGGGAGTGGTCGCGCCGATTCTGGCAGCTTCGAGGCGGCGGTCCAGCTCGCAGGCCGTCTGAGCCTTCCATGCTGACGGGAGTCTGCTGATGCAATCGGTGCGCCGTCGGCGCTTCGGACAGCACTTCCTGACGGATGAAGGCGTTCTTGACCGGATGCTTGATCTGGTGCGCCCGGCTCCGGGCGATCGGATTCTGGAGATCGGGCCGGGTGAGGGCGTCCTCACCGAGCGACTCCTGGCGAGCCTGGAAAGCAGGCCGGAATTCGATTCCGGCGCAGGCGCCAGCCGGCTGCTGGCCATCGAGATTGACCGGGATCTGGCGGCCGGCCTCAGGCGGCGCCTGGCGGGTGTTGAATTGATTGTTGACGATGTGCTCCGGGTCGATCTGGCCAAATATTGCGCTGGCGCCCGTTGGCGGTTCATGGGTAATTTGCCGTACAACATCAGCACGCCCCTGCTGATTCGGCTGCTGCCGCTTGCCGACCAGATGCTGGATGCGCACTTTCTGTTGCAACGCGAGGTGGCGGCACGCCTGGTCGCAGCACCGGGAACGGTGGCCAGGGGCCGCTTGTCGGTTGCCATGCAGCGCTGCTTTGCGGTGACTCCGCTGTTTGATGTGGCGCCGCAGAGTTTCTCGCCGCCACCCAGGGTGTGGTCAACGCTGGTGCGCCTGCAGCCACTGTCGGCGCCTTGCTCGCTGTCAGATCCGGGTTGCTTTGATACCGTGCTGCGGCTTGCCTTTGCCGCACGCCGGAAGCGACTCGGCAATGGTCTGGCGCGGATGCGTCTTGATTGGACGCAGCTATCGGTGGACCCGGACCTGCGCCCTGAACGTCTGACCGTGGCGCAGTTTGCGGAGCTCGCCAATGCTGTGGCGGCGCAGGCGCGCCGAGCCGCAGCGGACGGCGTCTGACGGCAGGTGGCAACCTGGGCCATTGGTGACCTGCAAGGGTGTGCAGCCGAGTTCGAAGCGCTGCTTGCCGCCATCGAATTTGATCCGGGGCAGGATCGCCTCTGGCTGCTTGGTGATCTGGTGAATCGGGGGCCGGATTCGCTGGCGGTGATGCGGCGGGTCATGGCCTTGCAGGATCGGGTGCATGCCGTGCTCGGCAATCACGACCTGCATTTCCTCTGCATCTGGTACGGGGAGCACCAGCCGAACGCCGGCGACACCTTTTCCGATTTGCTCGCGGCGCCCGATGCCAGAGACGTCGCCGAGTGGCTGCGTCGCCTGCCGTTCTGCCACCAGGACAGGCGGCTCGGCTACAGCATGGCGCACGCTGGCATCCCGCCCGGCTGGACGGTATCCCGGGCCTTGCAGGCATCGCGGGAGTTGACGCAGGTATTGCGCGGGCCTGGCCATCGGGCTTATTTTCAGCGCCTCTACGGCAACCAGCCGGACCACTGGCGGGAAGATCTTGTTGGCATGGCGCGGTGGCGATTGTTGACCAACCTCTTTACTCGCATGCGCCTGATTGATGCCTCCGGGCGGCTGAATTTCAGCCACAAGGGGACGCCAGCCACTGCCGGGGCTGGTTGGGAACCCTGGTATCGGCGGCTGCAACCCGAGCAGCTGGAAGGCGGGCGCCTGTTGTTCGGCCATTGGGCGGCCCTGGACGGCGAAACCGGACGCGCGGATGTGATTGCCCTGGATACGGGCTGTGTCTGGGGCCGACGGCTGACGGCGCTTTGCCTCGAATCCGGCCATCGGGTCAGTGTAGCGGCCATGTCGCCATGAAGTTCTATCGAGTAGGCGGCTCGGTACGCGATGAACTTCTCGGTCAGCCGGTTCACGAGCAGGACCAGATAACAGACTGGGTTGTGGTCGGAGGCCGGGCCGAGGACTTGCTGAAGCAGGGCTACCGGCAGGTCGGCAAGCAGTTTCCGGTGTTCCTGCATCCGGAGACGCGCGAAGAGTACGCTCTGGCGCGCCAGGAGTGGAAGCATGGCGTCGGACATACCGGATTCATCACCCGGGCGCATCCGGATGTGACGCTGGATGAGGATCTGGCAAGGCGCGATCTGACGATCAACGCCATGGCCCGAGATGCGCAGGAGCGATTGATTGACCCCTTCGGCGGCCAGCGGGACCTTGCACGGAAGCGCTTGCGGCATGTGGGGCCGGCCTTCGTGGAGGATCCCCTGCGCGTCTTCCGCGTCGCCCGCTTTGCTGCCACGCTGCCAGGCTTTACGGTGGACCCGGAGACTGTCTCGCTCATGGCTTCCATGGCCGATACGCTGGCGTCATTGTCGGCGGAGCGAGTCTGGCGGGAGCTTGTCAGGGCGCTGGCCGGGCCTGCCCCGCATCGGTTTATTGAAGTTCTTGACGCCAGCCACTGCCTGAACCCCTGGTTGGCGGAGCTTGCCGATGTGCGCCTGGCGGCTTCACCACAGGCCGCTATCGAGCGCTATGCGGCGCTTGGCTGGCAACTATCGCCGGCAGCGCTGTCGGCTCTGGGCAAACGACTGAAGGCGCCTCGCGCCTACCGCGAACTGGCGCTCGACCTGGCGCGCCATGGCCGGCTGCTGGCGGCCTGGCGGGCTGCGGACCCCGACGCTCTGATGGCGTGCCTGACCGATCTTGGCAGTTGGCGGCGCCCGGATCGTCGCCGCCGGGTCTTCAATCTGGTGACGGTTCTGGCGGGCGTATCGCTGGCTGACCTGGACGCAGGCCTGGAAAGCATGGCCACCACGACAAGCGACTGGTTGGCTGCGCTACGAGAAGATTCTCCGGCGCTGTCCGGCGCCGAGATCGGCCGCCGGCTGCGCAGGCATCGCACTGATTTCCTGGCGCGCCTGCAGCAGGGCGCGTGAGTGTCAATCGTAACGGCCTGTGCGCCAAGGTCGCAGCCTCGCCGACTTGATGGGATAATCCGACCAGATCAAGTGAAGTGGAATCGTGTCAATGGGCGTGGAGTTATTGCCCGAATTCATTCGCGACAGATACGAAGTTCGAGAGTGGAAGCACGCTTGTGCAATCCTGAACAAGGACTTCCCCGATGAGTGGAAAGACGTCGTTGAAATGTTGACCAATTTCAGACTCAAAAGGAGTTGGATTCTGAGCCCGGGCGGCAGAAAGTCCAAGGTTTCAGAATGGATAGATAGTTTCTTGTACTCCCGAGGATGGGAGGAACGCGAATTTTCCACGCGGGTGGTTGTGGATGGCCAGGCGCACGACGCCCCCACACACAAGGTGGACTGCTTTCGCAACCGTGTAGCGCTCGAAATCGAATGGAACAACAAGGATCCATTCTTCGATAGAGATTTGAATAACTTCCGCCTGCTGTTCGATCTCAGGGCCATCAGTCTCGGGGTGATCGTCACGCGTTGCGATGAATTGCAGGATGTCTTCAATGAATTGGGACGGGGATCGTCTTACGGCGCTTCCACTACGCACATGAGCAAACTGGCGCCGCGTATCGAAGGTGGCGGTGGGGCAGGATGTCCAATTCTCGTTTTCGGAATATCCAGAAAACTCTACGTTGAGGATGAGGTATGAGTACTGCCGATCAGCTTATCGAGAGGGTAGGCAATCGCAAGTTCTCCACAGTTCTTGCTGACCCGCCATGGCGGTTTCACAACAGCACGGGCAAGATGGCTCCAGAGCACAAGCGTCTCTCCCGCTATACCACTATGTCCTTCGAAGAGATTGGCGCCTTGCCTGTGCCATCTGTGCTGACAGGCACAGCGCATCTCTACCTGTGGATACCGAACGCCTTGCTATCCTATGGACTGACTGTCATGGAGCAGTGGGGCTTCGAGTACAAGACAAACATCATCTGGTACAAGGTGCGAAAGGACGGCGGTCCGGACCGCCGTGGGGTGGGGTTCTATTTCCGCAACGTCACCGAAGTCATCCTGTTCGGAATTCGAGGGCCCAATGCGCGCACCCTCGCGCCAGGGCGGCGGCAGGAGAATATCATTGTGTCGCGCAAACGCGAGCACAGCCGTAAGCCGGAAGAGCAGTATCAGCTTATCGAGTCTTGCAGCCCCGGCCCCTACATCGAGTTGTTCGCAAGAGGCAAGCGTGATGGATGGTTCGGCTGGGGCGATCAAGCGGGAGACGATGCATCGTGCGGAGAGCGCCCGGTCAGGCGTGCGGAGACGCAAGGTCTCGAGTTCCGCCAGCAGTCCCTGTTGCCTGAAAACGCTGCAGCGTGTGGAGACTGAAGCGCAGTGATTCGGCAGAGTCCAGGCGCAAGCCGAGACTAGGGCATGACACCCGGCCCAGGCGTTGTAGGCAGTTCAGACAACGGCCAGCGAGGTCGGGTGTGGATGGCCAGAGGTTCGGACTGGCCTGCCGCTAATCGTCGCCATCCGGCATAGGCGATCATGGCGCCATTGTCGGTACACAGCGGCAGTGGCGGGTAGTGCAGGACGGCCTCGGGCATGGCCGCCAGATAGTCGCGCAGACGCACATTGGCAGCCACGGCGCCGGCTCGCGCCGCCGCCGGTGCGCCGCCTCCGACTGCGTCAGCCGACGCTCCGTCCACAACGTGTACGCATCCTCGAACACCGCCATCCTCCTGTCCTGGTTGACTTGAACAATGCCCATGACCACCCCCGAATCGTCCCAATTCGGCGCAGTCTGAAACTGGACAGTTCATGTGTTACAAGACCGGACAATTTATCTGTTCTCAACACATGACGGTGGCCAAGCGCAGGCTGGGCGGGCAGGAGGTTGCGGTGGACGCGCACTGGGTCCGGTGTACGGTCAGGATCAGCCCCCGCTGGCCGGGGAACGTTGGGTGACGTGGGCAAGGGAGCGCGATGACTACCGACAACCTGTCCGCCACCGACTTTCCAGCGTTCTTCACCTCGCTTTGGGGCAAGGAGATGACGCCATTCCAGTGGCAGACGGACCTCGCCAAGCGCGTACTGGAATCCAACGAGAACAAAGACGCCGCACCCACCGGCCCGGTGGCAAACAGAAAGCCCTGGCCCGCCGCAATCGGCCTGCCAACGGCATCCGGCAAAACCGCCTGTATGGATATCGCCGTTTTCGCATTGGCGGCTCAGGCATCCAGATTGGCAGAATCCCGGCCGATTACCGCACCACGCCGCATCTTTTTTGTGGTGGACCGACGAATAATCGTCGATGAGGCGTTCGAACGAGCGCGGCGTCTGGCCCGGCATCTCGCCAGCGCAAAGGAGGGCACGCTCAAGGCGGTTGCAGATGCCTTGAGAATTGTCGCACACGGACAGACGGCTGGGTTCGAAGGTGAGCAACCACTGGTCGTTCAGGCGCTCCGCGGCGGAACGCACCGTTCCGAAGCATGGGTGCATAATCCCCTTCAACCCACCATCGTGGCCACTACTGTCGATCAGATTGGCTCACGACTCCTGTTTCGCGGGTACGGACGCGGAAGCGGCGTGTGGCCCATCCTGGCGGGGCTCGTCGCCAACGACAGCCTCATCCTGCTGGATGAGGCGCACTGTGCACAGCCTTTCTTGCAGACGCTGCATGCGGTTCGCAAGTATCGGCAGTGGGCCGAGGAGCCTCTTGGTCGGTGCTTCCACCCGGTGGTGATGTCGGCGACACCACCCTCTGATGCTGGACATGTCTTTCGTGACAATTCCGATCAGAAGCGCGATGCGAGCCACCCGCTCGGGAAGCGTCAACTGGCGCGAAAACCGGCCGAGTTGATGGCACCTGTCCAGATCGAAAAATCCGATTGCGGTACGGAACAGCTGGCGAAGGCGTTGGCTTGTGCTGCCAGAAAGTTTTCAAAGGAACAGCGCCGCGCTATTGTCGTTTTCGCCAATCGGGTTGCGACGGCTCGCCGAACCCATGAATTGCTGAGATCGGATCCGGAGGTGGAGACCGTCTTGCTCACGGGTCGGATGCGTTCGGTGGACAGGGAAGCCGTGAGCGATCGGTTGCGTCGTTTCCAGTTGCATTCGGATCAATCCAGTACGCGGGCTCTGGAGAAGCCGGTCGTAGTTGTCGCTACCCAGACGCTGGAAGTGGGCGCGGACCTTGATTTCGACGCGCTGGTGACCGAGTGCGCCAGCCTTGATGCGTTGCGACAGCGCTTCGGGCGGTTGAACCGCATGGGAAGAGACATTGATTGCCGGGCCGCGATCTTCATTCGCGCTGATCAGGTCAGTTTGAGACGAGGCGACAAGGGCGACCCGATCTATGGCGCGGCCCTGACCAAGACCTGGAAGTGGCTGAAAGAGGATGCCAAGGATGCCGACGGCGCGGTGGATTTCGGTATTCACGCTATGGAAGCGCGGGTGGAGACGCTGGGTGAGGGTGCGCTTGCCAACCTGAACGCGCCAGCGAAATATGCGCCGGTGATGTTGCCTGCACATATCGACTGCTGGGCGCAAACTGCGCCCCAACCCAAACCATCGCCGGATGTGAGGATCTTTCTGCGTGGTCCGCAGCAGGGCGCGCCGGATGTGCAGGTGTGCTGGCGCGCGGATATCGATCTCTCCAGCGACGATGGAAAGCAAGCCGCTCTTGAATCTCTGAGTCTGTGCCCGCCGAGCAGCGGCGAGACGCTCCCGGTGCCTGTCGGCGTGTTCAAGCGCTGGTTGGCTGGTGACGGTGATACAGAAGATGCGACGGCCGATGTGCCCTCTGCTCACGACGAGCGAGACGAAGCGAGGGTGGAGGAAGCGACAGGCGCGGTTGGGCGCGAACCGGACAAGCAGGCTGATCGAGCGGTCGTGCGCTGGCGTGGACGGCAGACCCGTAAGAGTGAAATCACTTCTGACGTACACGATATTCGCCCGGGTGATGTGGTTGTCATACCAACCAGGCACCCCGGCTCCTGGAACGCACTCGGCGATCTTGATCTTGCTCGCGACGCGCCCCCGGCTTGCCTGGATGTTGGCGACTCTGCACACAGAATCGCCCGCGCCAAGCCTGCCCTGCGGCTGCACAAGGCGCTCGTATCCCTGTGGCCGGATAGCTTGCCCGCCAGGGCAGTGGCACTGATGCTGCTTGAGAATCCGGGGCCAAGGTATGAGGAGGATCCTGACGAAGTCGTCTCGGATCTGCACGGGCTTCTCCATTCGCTGGCGGATTCCGAGGTGCCTGACGACTGGAACTGGTTGAAGGAAACCGCCTGCGATCTTGCCCGGGAGTTTCGGGTTGCTCGCAGGCTCGGAAGGGCATTCCACTTGATTGGAGATTCGTACCTGATGCTTGTCGGGTGCCGCCGCGTTGCAGGACTGGCTGGTGAGAGTGAGGATGGTGTTTTCAGTGACGAGGATGACGCTTCGGCATCCGGCATCTCGCATCAGGACGGTGCACCTGTGCCACTGCGTACGCATCTGCCGGGAGTGGAGAAGTTCGCACGGCGACATGCTCTTGGGTGCGGTTTGCCGGAGCGGCTGGTGGATGCAGTCGCGCTTGCCGGATTGCTGCATGATGTGGGCAAGGCTGATCCTCGATTTCAGTCACTGCTGCGCGGTGGAAATTACCAGTGGAGCGCGGCTTACATGGGCTCATCGGAGACCTTGGCGAAGTCTGCACACCTGCCCGAAACTCGCGCCGCGTACAACCGCGCACGCGAGTCCGTGGGCTATCCCAAAGGCGGCAGGCATGAACTCTTGTCGGTGCGTATGGCCGAATCGGCATCGGGGCTATTGCCTGGAGAAGATGACCTGCGTGATTTGGTGTTGCATCTTGTGGCCAGCCACCACGGCCATTGTCGCCCGTTCGCCCCGGTCGTATTTGATGATGATGCTCCGCAGGTCGAGTATCAGCTTGAAGGGCATCACATGATCTGGTGCGGCCCGACCGGTCTCGAACGGCTGGATTCCGGCATCGCGGAGCGATATTGGCGACTGACTCGGCGCTACGGCTGGTGGGGGCTGGCATGGCTCGAAGCGCTGTTGCGCCTGGCCGACTGGCGGCGCAGTGAGTGGGAGGAGGCGAACGATGCCGAAGAATGAGGGTGAAGGAGTCTTGCTGAGCGGCCTGGATGGCGGAAATTTGCTGGGTTTTCTGGCCGCGGTGGGGACTTTACGCACTGCAACCCTGGCGCGGTCTGACAGCGAATGGCGTATGAAGTGGGTTGTGCGTGGAGGTGTCTGGTCGCCACAACTGGTTTCGAGTCAGGAGGTGTCTTGCGAAGAATTGGTGGCGTTGCTTGATTCTGCCTTGAGCCGGGCGGCGCCGGAATTTGAATTTGCCCAGAACCTGGCAATCAGCCCTGAGCGATTTCGAGAAGTGACGCTCGCGGCTCAGCGTCAGGCATCGCCTCAAGAACGAGGCCATGCTGATTTCATGGCCGCTTTTGGCTGCGAAGTCCTTGTCAACGAACAGGGTGAAATTCAGGATACTGCTCTGCGCGCCGTGAGTGGTTCCGGGCATCAGCATTTTCTCGGCACGATGAAACAACTGACGATCAAGACGAGCTCGAAACACTTGGACGAGTCGTTGTTCAAGCCTTGGAATTACTCTGATTCCAGGCTGGGTCTTCGTTGGGACCCGCAGGAGGACCGTCGCTACGCTCTGCGTTGGAGTAATCCCTCCGGCAGTGGTGGCGTTCCCACGATGCGCGGGGCGAATCGGCTCGCTGTCGAAGCGCTTCCACTGTTCCCCGCGATGCCAAATGGGGCACAACTGGAAACGACAGGATTTTTCAAAATGGGCCGGACCGTCGCGTTAAGCTGGCCTATATGGGACTGTGCTCTTGACGTCGAGACCGTGCGCTCCGTGCTCGCGATGGCCCAGTCCCAGGCACCCGAGCCGGACCGGAAAACCCTGCATGCTCGTGGCGTCCGTGAGGTGTATCGAAGTCAACGAATTACCGTTGACAAGTACAGGAATTTCGTCATCGCCCGTCCGGCATAACTGAGCCTGAGGAGAAGATATGGCAACCAAACTCGATCTGACAAATCTGCGCGATGCCGTCGCCGGAAGGGCGGCCGCTTTTCGCTGTGTGACAGGCTATCAACCGGTAGGTGGTCCCGGTGACAAGGTGTTTCCCCCGACCTATGAGGGTGGCAAGTACGCCACCGAGAAGCGCGTTGATCCGAAGACCGGTGAGTTACGTGAGTGCGTACTCCTCGATTCCGTGCAGTCCCAAGCCAACCGGATGGAGCTGGCGTTGCTTGAAGCGTATCGCGCGAATCAGGTGGCTCTTCCACTTCTGCAAGTGCGCTTTGATCAGAAAGATCTGCCCAAGCCATTCACCGTGAACAGTTTGGAGGCCCCGCACCGCATCGCCGATGCACTCTTTCGGGATAGTCTTCTTGATAACAAAATGTTCCGAGAATCTCCCCAAGGCTGCATGCTTGACACCGCCGACATCCGCAACGCCACTGGGCTGTTCGGCCTGTGCCCCACCGCACTGGTGTTCGGTTTGTGGGACTCGACGGGGCCGCGTGGCGGCTTGGGAGCCAAGTTTCAACGCGCGCTGGTCTCGGAAATCGTTGGTTACGATGCAGTGCCTGGAGTCAAGACATCAAGTCGTATTGACCAGGCAGCTATACAGAAAGGCGCTGGTCCAGTATTCAGGAAGGAAAATGGCGAATGGACCTTGTCTGAGGATGAAGCCAAGAAGGGCGCCAATGGCAAGCCCGTGCTGTATAAACCCAACAGCAAAGGTAAAGATGTTGTGTATGACCCGAAGTCCGGCAAGGATGTTCCCGATCAGGGACGACCTTCCGTGATTAACCACGGAAACGTCACACCGGACTTTGATTATGTACGGGACAACAACAATTGCATCAAGTACGAGACCAAACTTGACGAACATGGACGGGAGGTGAAAGTTCGGGCCCGCATTCTGGGCGGATTCACCATATCGCGAGCCGTGCAAACAACAACGCTGTCGCTGGCTGTGCTGCGTCGCTTGCGCTTCCCGCTTGATGGCGCTCCGGACTCCGAATACCAAGTGGATCTTGCTGCGCGCACCGCGCTCGCCGCGCTCGGTCTTGCGGCGGGAACTCTGGCTCGTGAGGATGTGGATCTTCGCTCCCGCTGCCATCTGTTCGCCGAAGGACCATCTGCCTGGCAGTTGCTCGACCGGCCCGGCGAGACGCCGTCGGAGTTCCCGCTTGACGCGGACGCTGCACTGGAACTGCTGGACGCGGCCATCAAGGAAGCCCGAAGTGCCGGGTTGCCTTGGGAGGGCGTTATTGATCTGATGCCCTCTCCAGATCTCATCCAGCTTGTGTTGCGCAGCCAGAGGTTGGCGAGGAAGAGTGGCGTCGGGGCTGAAGCAGACTGATGTTCGCCCTCGCCCTTTCCTATCTGAACGGGTGGTCGATGGCCGCGGACGATGGTCCGCGCAAGGAGCATGCCGAATGGCCGCCGCATCCGGATCGGGTTTTCATGGCTTTGGCAGCGGCTTGGTTCGAGACCGGCGAAGATGCCGGGGAAGGTGACGCTTTGCAATGGCTCGAAGGGTTGGAACCTCCCGCAATCGCGGCTTCCGATGCCTGCCAACGTGCTTCCGTTGTAAGTTATGTACCAGTCAACGACGATGGCCACAAAAACATCAGCAAGCCGAAGACGGCCTTGGCGAAGTTGCGCAAAAAAGGGTTGGCTTATCTTCCAGAGTACCGGTCACGTCAGCCGCGCGGCTTTCCGGTGGCCATTCCCCATGACCCGACCGTGCGCTTCATCTGGCGGGAATCTCTGGGTCAACACGCAGAAGCTCTGGGCAGCATCGCCTCCAAGGTCACGCATGTGGGGCACTCCGCATCCTTCGTGCAGGCATGGGTCGAGAAGGATTCGGGTATCAAGGCGATCTGGGAGCCGACCGAGGGCATAGCAGCTCTGCGCCTGCGTATTCCATCCCGTGGCAGCCTCGCTCGCCTCGGTGAGTTGAATAATCGAGATGCCTGGATTACTTACCATGACCTGCGTGATGAACTAGATCAGGCGAAAGCTGAACTGAAGGCAATGAAGCTGCCGCCGAGGGTGGCTTGGCGAGAGTTTCCCTGTGCTGTGCTGTTGGCATCCGAGTGGGAGACCATGGGGCACCCCGACTATGCGGCTGCGAAGTCGGGCGATGCGATGGCCGCCGCTCGGCTTGTTGATGCTTTGGTCAATGAAGAATGTCTGGCTCGGGTTCGCCTCCTGCTTGATGGAGATAAGCACTGTCGCCCCTTGTTTGTCAGCGCCAGTGCCTATGAGTGCGAGGGCTTCAACTCGATTCCCGATGCCTTGGCAAAGTTGCTCGGTGGCTATCTTGACGTTCCTTCTGACATGTCGGTTGTCCAAACCAATATCGTGAAACACACAGGTGCGGATGGTTACGGTCGTTTGGCTCGGCAAGCTGCTTTTGAAGGCAAGGTTGAACCGGAACGTGCGTACATCATGGTGGATGACTTCATCGGGCAAGGTGGTACTCTGGCCAACCTGCGTGGGTGGATAGAGAAGAAAGGGGGTGAGGTCATCGGCGCGGTTGGCCTCACCGGTAAGCCCTATTCCGCGAAACTGAACCCAACACAGGAACAACTGCATGAACTCAGACAAAAACACGGCTCGGACTTTGAGGAATGGTGGCGTGGAAAGTTCGGTCACGCCTTCGATTGCCTTACTCAATCGGAGGCTCGGTACCTCGCCCGTTCCCCGGATGTTGACACAATACGAGATCGGCTTGCTGCGGCAGTGCGCAAGGGAGGTGGCCGAAGTCACGGAAGAATTCCTCGCGAACAAAGACAACATATCAAACAGCTGACAAGGCGGCTTGATCAGGAATTCCCGCAAGGGGTTCCTCGCACACCTGAGCGCCCCAAGCCGGGCAAATGGCAGGCGTATTCAAAAGCGGACTCATGCAGGAAAGCACCGGAACTTGAGCCTCACTCCATCTTTCACCCGCGCATTATCGTCCTTGCCATCAGTGGCCGCCGCGTGTCCTTGCCGACCACGCTCAAGCTGACGGCGGCGCTGCGCGGGTTGCTGATGCGCGAATGCCCCGTGCAGCCACCCC
Source organism: Pseudomonadales bacterium (assembly GCA_965199705.1). Classification (GTDB taxonomy): domain Bacteria; phylum Pseudomonadota; class Gammaproteobacteria; order Pseudomonadales; family Azotimanducaceae; genus Azophilus. The sequence goes on along the minus strand of OZ241359.1, from coordinate 2,798,569 downwards.
CGGAGTGGTTCAGCGGTCATGGCAAAGACGGCCGCGCCACGACCAGGCCGCATTTGGCCTTGGCGCCGCTGCCCTTCGTCGGCGCCAAACATGCCGATGGACGCATCATGGGTCTGGCGATGATTTTGCCGCGCGAGCGCGCCGATAAGGATGCCGGAAGCCTGCTCGGGCCCGTCTTGCATCCGACGGACACCGGTCAGCCTCGTGAACATCGTCTGTTCGATGGCGATTGGTTTGAGTGCAGGCTGGAACTCGATATACGCGAGACCTCCCCCCTCAATCTCCGGCCCGACACATGGACGAGACCATCACGTGTCTGGGCAAGCGTGACTCCGGTGGTGCTCAACCGGCATTTTGACGGACCGGGAAGATGGGAGCTGGCGGCGGAGAGTGTGAAGGATGCCTGCGAGCACATTGGCCTCCCGCGCCCCGACGAAGTGCTGTTGCACCCGGTTTCTCTGGTGGAAGGCGTTCCGCACGCTCGCGAGTTTCCTCCACTCAGACGCAAGAGCGATGGAGGGCAGCGTAATCACGCGCACGCAGTAATGACGTTCGAGCAGCCTGTCTTGGGCCCGGTGCTGGTCGGCGCCGGACGCTTTCGAGGTTACGGGCTGTGCCGACCTCACGATTGAATCCCTACACCCGGCCCAGGCGTCTCGCGCAGTTCAGACAACGGCCAGCGAGGTCGGGTGTGGATGGCCAGAGGTTCGGACTGGCCTGCCGCTAATCGTCGCCATCCGGCATAGGCGATCATGGCGCCATTGTCGGTACACAGCGGCAGGGGCGGGTAGTGCAGGACGGCCTCGGGCATGGCCGCCAGATAGTCGCGCAGACGCACATTGGCAGCCACGCCGCCGGCGATGACCAGATGCGGCGTTGCGCACGCCTCAAGCGCCCGGCGACATTTGATGGCAAGGGTTTCGACCACGGCTTCCTGAAAACTCGCGGCTACATCGGCCTTGAACGCATGGCTTGTGGCGTCTCCGGCCGAGATCACCCGTGCGGTGGCGGTCTTCAGGCCGCTGAAGCTGAAGTCGAGCCCTGGCTTGTCGGTCATCGGCCTCGGCAGGGAGAAGCGGTTGCGATCGCCGGGTTCGGCGCAGGCTGCGAGGCGCGGGCCACCCGGATAGCCGAGCCCGAGCAACTTGGCCACCTTGTCAAAGGCTTCGCCGGCTGCGTCGTCCAGGGATTCTCCGAGCGTTTCGTAGGCGCCGATGCCATCGACCCGCACCAGCAGGGTGTGCCCACCGGAAACCAGCAGAGCCACAAAGGGCAGTGGTGGCGGCTCGGCGTCGATCAGGGGTGCGAGCAGATGCGCCTCCATGTGATGCACTGCCAGGGCCGGGATGTTCAGGGACAGGGCAAGCGCCCGCCCGAATGCAGCGCCCACCAGGAGCGCGCCCATGAGCCCCGGGCCAGCCGTGTAGGCTATGCCCTGCAGGTCGTCGAGGCGCGCTTCTGCCTGGTCAAGCGCTGTCTGCACCAGCGGGGCAATCTTGCGGATGTGGTCGCGTGAGGCCAGTTCCGGCACCACACCGCCATAGTCCGCATGCAGCTCGGCCTGACTGTGCAGCAGATTGGCCAGCAAACCTCGTTCACCGTGATACAGGGCAATGCCGGTTTCGTCGCAGGACGTCTCGATTCCGAGCACCAGGTCGAGATTTCGGTTTTGTTGCAAGGATGTTTCCAAACTATAATCTCCGCCCCGTGCCAGCAGGTTGATCTTCATGCCCCACGTCCGAGTTCGCGAGAACGAACCCTTCGACGCCGCGCTGCGACGATTCAAGCGATCCTGCGAGCGCGCCGGCATCCTCTCCGAAGTGCGTCGCCGGGAGTTCTACGAGAAACCGACCTCGGTGCGCAAGCGCAAGGCGGCCGCGGCTGTCAAACGCTACCAGAAAAAACTGCAACGGGAAGCCAGGCGGTTCGAAAGAACCTATTGATCTGCTCGGGGCTTGCGTGACAGGGCCGATGTCTGAATTGAAGCGCCGCGTCGTCGAGGCTACCAAGACGGCCATGAAAGCTCGGGAACGGGCCAGGACCGCCGCGCTGCGCCTTGTCAGCGCTGAAATCAAGCGGCTGGAAGTGGATTTGCGCGAGGCCCTGAGCGACGAGCAGATCACGCAAGTGCTTGTTCGCATGTTGAAGCAGCGCCGCGAGAGCCTGGTGCACTACGACGCTGCCGGTCGCGTGGACCTGGCAGCTCGGGAAAACTACGAAATTGAAGTCATCAGTGAGTTTCTGCCGCCGGAAATGCCGAGCGCAGAGATTGACGCGCTGATTGCGGAAGTGATCGAAGCCATCGGCGCTTCCAGCATCAGGGACATGGCCAGGGTGATGCAACAGGTCAAGGAGCGCACGGCCGGTCGCGCTGACATGCGCGATGCGAGCGTCCGGGTCAAGGCCCGATTGACGGCCCTGTCCGAGGGATGATTCGCAGCGGTTGCTTGGTTGCTTGATGGTAAGCTTTGTGGCGCATGGCCCGCATCCCCCCCGCCTTCATAGACCGGCTTCGAGATAGCGTCTCGATCGTTGAGGTGATCGGCGCCCGCGTGGCCCTCACTCGGCGCGGCAAGGATTTCCTCGGGCTGTGCCCGTTCCATGACGAGAAGACGCCTTCGTTCAGCGTCTCGCCGTCGAAGAACATGTTCTATTGCTTCGGTTGCGGCGCCGGCGGCAATGTCATCAGTTTCCTGGAGCGGTATGACAGCCTGAATTTCGTGGAAGCAGTGGAGGCCCTGGCTGCGTCCCAGGGTCTTGAGGTGCCTCGGGAGGGCGGCAGCAAGCCGCAGCGCGATCTCGGCCCGATCTATGGCGTGCTGGCGGCAGCATCGGACTTCTACCAGGCGGAGTTGCGCCGCTCGGACGCAGCCATCGCCTATCTGAAAGGCCGGGGCCTCACCGGCCGGATTGCCCAGGAGTTCGCACTCGGCTTTGCGCCGGATGGCTGGAGCAAGCTGTATGTCCACTTGACGGAACAGCGCGCCTTTTCGACGCAACGCCTGCTCGAAGCCGGGCTTGTCAACCGCAACGAGCGAGGTAACACCTACGACCGCTTCCGCAATCGCATCATCTTCCCGGTGCGCGACGCCCGAGGCCGGGTAATTGCTTTCGGTGGCCGGGCGATCGGTGAAGACGCCGGCCCCAAGTATCTGAACTCTCCTGAGACGCCCGTCTTTCACAAGAGCGAGGAGGTGTATGGCATTTACGAGGCCAGGCAGGCGCTTCGGCGGGTTGACGCCTGGATTCTGGTGGAAGGCTACATGGATGTGATCGCCCTGGCCCAGGCCGGGCTGCGCAATGCTGCCGCCGTGCTTGGCACGGCAACTGGCGAGGCGCACTATCGCAAGCTGTTCAGCTATGCCGACGATGTGATCTGCTGTTTCGATGGCGACGCTGCCGGCAGGCGCGCTGCCGAGAAAGCCCTGGTGAGCGCGCTGCCCGGCTTGACCGGCAGTCGGCGCTTGAAATTCGTGTTCCTGCCCGAAGGCTCTGATCCAGACAGTCAGATTCGACAGGCTGGCGCGGAGGCGTTTCAAGGCTTGCTCCGGGAGGCGCTGCCGGCAGTGAATTACCTGTTCTCCAGCCTGGCTGAGGGGATGAATCTGGATGCTGAGGACGATCGGGCCAAGCTGGCGAATCTGGTGCAGCCCTATATTGAACGCGCGCCCCGAGGCAGCCATTTGCAGGGTCAAATGCGGCGTCGATTGCAGGAGTTGACCGGCGCAACTGTCGATCTCGCCACCGAGCCGCCAACCCTGGCGCCTGCGCGCCGACCGCGTGCCTCGGGCGGCCTCAGTATCGAACCGCTTGCGCGCCGTCTATTGTCACTCCTGCTGCACTTGCCTGCCCTGGCTGACGACCTGGCTGCCGACGAAGTGGAGACGCTGGCGGATGCTCAGGAAGGCTGGTATGGCGAATTGGTGCGCGAGGCGGCGGCCCTGGAGGACGTGGAGCGGGAGCACCTGCTGGCGCGTTGGTCCGGGCGCCCCGGGCATGACGCCCTGGTGCAGATGGTTGCGCGGCCGCTTGCAGTCAGTGGCGACGCGCTGCGAGAGGAGTTTCGGGCGGGCGTGGCGCGGCTGGTGGAAAGGGCAGAGCGGCAGAAGGCGCTCGGCGTGGCCGATGACGAGCAGCGGCTGCGGGTGGCCCTGGCCTCTGGCCGCAGGAAGGTGGCCGGCGCAGGAGGGCGTGGGTCTGCATGAGACAAGGTATCGGGCTGAGCCCGAGGCCACAGCGGCGGCGTGCGCCAGGCGCGCCACCAGCCCGGAAAGTGCACCAGGGCGCTCATGGAACGGGGGCTATGTCCCGCGCAAACGCCGCTGCACAGAGCGCTTCAGATAGTAGTCAAGGCTGAAGTAACGCCCCCCGCCAATTATCACCAGCGCCACCAGCATCGTCAGATAGATTGCCGCAAATTCGATGCCATTGTTGAGCTTGACCAGACTGCCGCTGCCGTTGAGATAGCGATAATCGCCATGTTCGCGCAGTATGGCCTTGGCTTCTTTCAGGCGCTTGGCCGCCTCGATGGTGCGGTCATTGACCTTCTGGCACTTGACCGCGCGCTCGAGCAATCCGGCGTCGGACCCGGCGAGGCAGGCAGCCGGCGGATTGGATGGCGCGATGGCCGCCCAGCCATTGTCGAGGTGCGCTGCATAGGCGGCCACGAACATGGTCACCGCCAGCGGGATCGCCACCAGCCGGGTGCCGAGCCCAAGCAGCAGCGCGACGCCACCGCCCAGTTCTGTGAAGGTAGCCAGCCACCAGGAAAAGTCTGCGGGCAGAATGTTGAACGGAAAGGGAAAGTCTTCAAGCCTTCCAGCAAACCAGTTGTTGCCGTTGAACTTGGTCCAGCCGGCGCCGATCATCACCGGGCCCAGGATCAGTCGCAACAACAGGGACGCCACCCCATCCAGCTGGCTGACGCGGGAAAACACCTGATGGTAGAGCCATTGGGCGGTTTGCAGAAAGTGAGTCATGGGTACGTGGCTCCCCGGCCATCAAATGCAGCCTTGATCGCCGCGAATCTGGTCTTTGCGTCCAGCCACGGCGAGCCGTCGGATTGTACCTTGATCGGTCGGAATCCGACGCTTGATGCGTCCGACTGGCCGGGCGACAGGAAATTGATCCGCAATCGACTCACATACACTGGCTGTTTCCAACCAGCTGCGGATTGCGGCCGCTTCTCGGTTTGCTACACTTGACTATGTACCTTGTGTACCTTGTGTACCGTTGCGGATTGCGGCCGCTTCTCGGTTTGCTACACTCAATTCGGCGCACTCGACGATCACCGCGCCGCTGCGGATTGCGGCCGCTTCTCGGTTTGCTACACTGCAACACAACCTGGTCGCTGAGCACCTGACGCTGCGGATTGCGGCCGCTTCTCGGTTTGCTACACTTGGCGCGGAAGCAGAGCACGCAGCAGCGCTGCTGCGGATTGCGGCCGCTTCTCGGTTTGCTACACTGTTCAAGGTTCTGCGTGGTCACCGACCAGGGCTGCGGATTGCGGCCGCTTCTCGGTTTGCTACACTTAGTCGCCGCACCATCTTCAGCGCGGCCCGCTGCGGATTGCGGCCGCTTCTCGGTTTGCTACACTGGCGGTGATGCAGGTTAGCCATAACCACTGGCTGCGGATTGCGGCCGCTTCTCGGTTTGCTACACTCCAGGCGGCAGGCGGTACGAGCGAATGCTGCTGCGGATTGCGGCCGCTTCTCGGTTTGCTACACTTACGGCGTCTTCGAGGCCCTGGCCGATGCGGCTGCGGATTGCGGCCGCTTCTCGGTTTGCTACACTACTACGATTGTGGGTCAATCGTGAGCAGCCGCTGCGGATTGCGGCCGCTTCTCGGTTTGCTACACTTTGATCGAGGGCGTCGATAGGCTCAGCGAGGCTGCGGATTGCGGCCGCTTCTCGGTTTGCTACACTGCCCCTGATCCAGGGCGCTGAGATCGTTGCCTTTTTCGCCCGCCCGGCAGTCAGAAAAATTCCAGCCAGGCGGGCGAGGGCGGCGGTTCCTCCCGGTTTTTCCCGACACAGACCGTGATTCGGCCGAACTGCTTGTCGGTGATCGTCAGAAACCGCACCTCTCCGGCGGACGGCACGCAGCGGCCCATGCGGGCGACATGGACCTGCGCATTCTCGATCGATGCACAGTGCCGGATATAGACGGAGTACTGCATCATGGTAAAACCGTCGTTCAGCAGGTCCTTTCGAAACCGGGCGTAGGCCTTGCGCGCCTTCGGCGTATCCGTCGGCAGATCGAACATCGCTATGACCCACATCGTGCGCCAGCCCCACGGAAGCGCTTTCACCCCGTTGTCCCCGCTGTATCCGGGAGTTCAACCGATTTCCGCCGCATCGACCAGATCGGGCTGCACCGGAAGCCCCTCGGGAAGCGACAGGGTGCGATCGCCTCCGGTCAGCGTGCGGCACAGCGACGCCGCGCTGGTATGCAGGGCGACCAGCAACGGTTCCCGGCGCCCGCCGATGCGCACGGTCTCGTTGAGAAGGGAAAGAAGGGCGGCGCGGGTTGCCCGCTCGGCCAGATCGGGGGCGGTCCCCGAACCGTCGCCAACCAGTTGACGGACTCGCCAATCGACATAGGGACGGTACGGCTCCAGCAGATCGTCGGCCAGGCAGAACGGATTGCCGCGATGCCGGTGATGGACGCCCAAGGAGGGGATCAGGCCGGCGGCAACCACGGCGCGAGCCACCGCCGCCCGCACCACGGCGTAACCGTAGTTGAGCAGCGCGTTCGTACCCTCCGCCTCCCGGTCCCGGCGGAACCCCTTGCCGAACAACAGCGGCCAGTAGCGTTGTGCGGCTTGGGCCTCGACATTCTCTGGATCGCCGGAACGCACCCGGCGCGCCATCGCGGCAAGCCCACCGTGACTGCCGGTGAAACGCGTCAGCACCGCAGCCTGCTGGCCGATCTTGGCGCGGACGATGGTTTGCCAGGCCCGCTTCCGCGTCGGCTCTCCGGTCGCCACCTGTGCGCGTTGCCTTTCAGTCTGGACGTGGTGGGCGTCGAGCGGCAGCATCATGCCGACCGGCAGATGATCCGGCCCGGTCACCATGACCGTGACCCCGGCACCCAGAAGTGCGAGAAAGACTGCCTGGGTATAGACGGCGCGGATATCGTCCACGATCACCACCCCGAGGTCCTCAATCGGCAGCGTTGCCTTGGGTAGGTCTGGCCGTTCCACGACAAGTTGGCGGTACGACACCGAAAGGCGGGTGCCGGGCGTCGAGAACTCTACCGTCTTGCGGATCATGGCGGCGCAAACTCAGTCGTTGGCCGGGCGCACGCGGCCGATGGGATCAACCGAAACCTTTCTTGCTCCGTTCGAGACGACCGCCTTCACGCCGGGGCGAAAAACCGTGCTCCCGGCGGCATCGTTATGATCAAACATGCGGACCTGGCCGTTAGCCCAGACGCTATCAACAATTCGAAATATCACCGCGCCATCCTTCGTAAACTCCAACGTGTCGCCAGGCGCCAACGACATCACGAATCGTGCGCCATCGTCTCGTTCCCGCTGCACTATCGGCTCGTGCCGGGCCAGACGCCGCGAGGCCTTCAGCAAACTGACAACCTCGTAATCGACCGCGCCGTCCGACAGCCGGTAGATGGCGATATGATGGTTGTTGCCGGCGTCCGCATAGCCCGTGGAAACCCGCGCCATGAGGTCGATCTGCTGTTTCTTGAACAGGCGGACCTTGCGGATTTGCGGCCCCTTGCGCCCCCGCTTCGGATAGGGCGGGAAGGCCTTTTTCGGGTTGCCGCCATGCCTGTCCACCCATGCCTTGACGATTTCCCTCACTTTCGGATCTGGCCAGAGGTCCATGTTTTTCTGCTCCAGGTCGGGCTTGCTCAAATCTCGAACATTCTTGCGGGTCACGAAATACCGGTAGGTCTTCCCGCCGTCGCCGTCGCTATCCCGGCCCGTGTCGCCGTAGATGGTCTCCTTGTGGAGCGGCCCCGATAGCTTCTTGCGGACGCGGTGCGATACGACGATGTCGGCGACCGCCCTTTTGTCGTCGGGCCGAATCGTTTCCCAAGGCGGCGGCAAGCACGGCTCGAAAACGCCGGGGCTGTCCGCGTCCTGCCAATACCGGGACAGTCTTTGCGTCGTCCCCGGATCGCAGCAGGCGACCGTCAGCGCGTCGACCGCGTGATGGCGGTGGTCGCCGCGGTTCTTTTCGCCGGTGTCACCGAGCAGGTTATTGAGGCCCCACAGTCGGCGGAGATGCCCCGTGACCCTCCCGGATACGGCGGATACCGTTACCGGTGCTTCCCGGCCAAGGTCCGGCCACAGCTTCTTCAGGTAGGCGACGGCCTCGCGGGCGGCGTAGCCGGTATCGTTCAGCTGCCGGTCGGCGAAACCGTCGGGAATCGCGTTCGCCAGAAACCGCTTGATCTTGCCGGGTGACATGCCGACGCCGCCCCTGGATGCTTTCATCCCGTCGAGACGGTTCGCAACGGCCGCCCATTCGTCGGGATCGTTCACAAAGAACTCGTACGGGGTGCGGTTGCCTTTCCGGACATTCACGTCCTTGCGGCACAAGGTCTTGTTCCTGAAGCTGTCATCGAGCGAACGCGAGCGCGGCCAGATGTGTTCGACCTCGAATGCGCTGGTGCGGAACAACCCATCGAAAGAGATGGTGTCTCCGGTGTACGGGCAGCGATGGCCGCACTCTTCCCAGAGCAGCCACTTTTCGACATCCGCCCGCGATGGCTCGACGATACCGTTTTCGAGAAGCCTCTCTCTCGCGGTTTTTCTGCGCCCTTCCTGCCGGCGGATGCCGCGCGCTCTTTCCTCGCGCTGGCGTTTCGAATTGCCCACGTCGCGCGCGAGTTCGACCCGGATCAGGTCCGGTTTGCCGAACATCGATATGAGGTTGTTGACCACCTTGCGCAACTCGTTGCGCGACCGCGCGACCGTGGGATTGCGTAAACCGGCGATGCGTCTGTCTTCCTCCCGGTCCGCCGGACTCGGGAGGCGGTCGAGGATTTCGCCGGTCGGCCGCTTGCGGTCCGGAAAAGTCTCGTTCCGCCATTCTTCCCACTCGGGTCCGTTGACGATCTCGCCGAACCGCACTCCGGCGTCGAGATGGGGCAGCATCTTCCGCAGCGCTTCGACTGAATAGGGCTCCCAGCCGGTTGGCAGTTTCAGCGCGGCGATCTTGCCTGCCTCCTCGTCCGAGAGGTCGAACGTCTCGACCAGCCCACCGGCGGCCTTCTGCCTGAGGAAGTCGCGTTCCGCCGCCGGGCGAATGACCACCCGTTGTTCGCCGATCTCGTCGTAATCCGAATGCCAGATACTGTCGTGCACTGCATCGCGGATTTCCTGCTTGCGTGGGTGATCGGGCCAGGCACTGCCGAAAATGTCGGCGAGCCTTGCCTCCACAGCGTTGCCGAGAAGTGCTCGATCCCCGCCTTCCTGGAGGTTGAACTTCAGCGCCTTTTCCGCACCCGCCTCGCCGCGCGCCCGGTAAATCGGGGCCAGCGCACGGCGCACGCCCGGCCACGTCATGGATGCCTGGGTCTGCAGCCTGGCAAGGATTGCCTCGCGCTCTTCCTCGTTCAAAGGACGCTGGTTGCCGCCGGTCAGCGAAAGGTTGTTGAGCTTTTCCAGCATCCGCCGTTGCTGTGACAGCCAGGAACCCTTGGGGCACAGGCGCGCTTGCGGCACGAAAGGGCATTTGCCGAGCGTGTTCAGGCGCCAGAACACTGGGCGCTGGTGGAAGATCGCATTGCGCACGGATTTCCGAATCTTCTCGGGCAGGAGGGGCTTCCAGATGTCGTCGAACTCCTGTTCAACGACCACCCGGTTCGCATGGATACCGCGCCGGCGTTCGTTCGGACCCCGCCCGTCGAGCCATGCCCCAAGCGTCTTCCCTTCGTTTTTCAGCGCTTCGATTGTCGTTTGCCGACTATCCTTTGCCGACCCGTCGTCTTCGTCCGCCGCGCCGTCGCCTGCCCTGGCATCGTCCGAAATCTCATCGATGTCGCGACCCCGGAAATGCCGACGTTGGGCGAGATGATAAATCGCCCGCCCGGTTTCGAACGGAGACAGGGCCTCCCTTTCGAACGCCCGCCTGCGCAGATCGTACGGATCCAGCGCCATCGTTTCCGCCCACTCGGGTGCGTTCCGGACGGGGAGGAGCCCGGCGTCCTGCAGCAGGTCTCCGAGCAGACGCCGCCGTTCGCGCCGCCGGCGCAGCTGACGGCGACGGAGCCGCGCTTGACGCCGTTCCTGGTTCAGGGGTGCGCCCTTCGGGTCGCGCGCTTCGGGGAAAATGCGTACCCCGAGCCGCAGGATTGTTCCGGTCGCGCGCTCCGAGTGGTGGTCGATGACGGCAAAGCCGATCGACGTCGTACCGATATCGAGACCGAAGATTATGGACATTGCGTTTCTCCTGAGGCGCTTGCGCTGTTTCTAATTGATTGAATGGTTTGATGTTATGTGAGGCGTCGAAAATTTATTCCCCCGGAGAAGCGGGGATTTGGCCCGATTTTGGGGTGTTTCGGCCCGAATTGGCGGATTTTCACCCCAAGGTTGGTTGTTGCAGCCGAGGAGGCGGAAGCGCCGGTTGTCATGTGGCAAAATGGTGGTTGTAAATCAAACAATTGCCGACCTTCGAGGTGATCATGACAACCGGCCCGAACAATGTACTTTTTTCTTGGGACGCTGTCGAGCCGCTGGCGGATCTGAAACGCCTGTCGATGGTGCTGGAGCACTTGCCGGACGCGGAGTTGGTTGCGGCGCTTGCGGCGAAGCGGGGTCGGGGCAGGAACGATTTTCCGGTTCGCGCGATGTGGCGCGCCTTGGTGGCGGGGGTGGTTTTCCAGCACGCCTCGGTGGCGTCGCTGGTTCGGGAGTTGCGCCGCAATCCGTCGCTGCTGTCGGTGTGCGGTTTCAATCCGTTGCCACGGCAGGGCCGCCCGGTTGCGCGGATTGAGCGGGACGCGCGCACGGGTCGGTCGGTTGTGGTGCGGGAGGCGGCGCCGGTTTTGCCCTGCGTTCCGAACGAGTGGAACTTCTCGCGCCTGCTCAGGAACCTGATTGACTTGGAGGACAGGCAGGGGTTGGTCAGCGGCCTGGTGGACGAACTGCGTGGCCGATTGCTGGCGGTGCTGCCGGACTACGGCGTGCATCTGGGGTGCGACGGCAAGGCGGTGGCGAGCCATTCCACCGGGCGGGTCAACCGCGGCGCCGGGGGTGAGGGTTCGGATCCAGACGCGGATTGGGGCAAGCACGAAACGCGGGGCGTGGACAAGCAAGGGCGCGCCTGGAGGCGGGTCAAGAGTTGGTTCGGCTACGGTCTGCATCTGATTGCGGACACCCGCTATGAGTTGCCGGTGGCCTTTGCGGTGACGCGGGCATCGGCTTCGGAGCAGCCGGTGGTGGGGAAGCTGCTGGCGGAGTTGTTCGAGGCTGAGCCGGGTCTGGCGCAGCGGTGCCGGGACTTCAGCGCAGATCGGGGCTATGACGGCGGAGCGTTGAAGCAGGCGTTGTGGGACGAGCACGGGATTCGGCCGCTGATTGACACCCGGCTGATGTGGCGCGAAGAGAAGCAGGATCCGAACCACGATCCCGCGCAGCCGATCCTGCGCAGCCTGGCCCCCGAGCGGACGGACAACATCCTGTACAGCGAGCGGGGCGAGGTGTCGTGCCGCTGCCCGGCGACAGGGACGGAGCGCCCGATGGCGTTCCAGGGGTTCGAATCGGACCGGGGGACGCTGAAGTACCGGTGTCCGGCGGCGGCTTGCGACCTGAAGTGCGAGGGCCGGGCGGCGTGTCTTTCGCAGTCCGGCTCGAAGGCGGGCGACTTCGGGCGCATTGTGCGTATCGATCTCAAGCGCGCGAACCGGCGCATCTTCACCCCCACGCCCTGGGGCTCGCCCGCTTGGCGACGCGGCTACAACCGACGCTCGGCACTGGAGCGGATCAACGCGCGCCTGGACCGCAGCTTCGGCTTCGAGGTGCATTTCATCCGCGGCCTGGCCAAGATGAAGACACGGATGGGGCTGGCGCTCGCGGTGATGATGGCGCTGGCGGTCGCCGCCGTGGTCGAGGGACGAGACGAACGGATGCGCTCGCTCGTGCGCCCGGTCCCGTTTGCAGACACCGGATAGCGCTGCGCCAACCCCCAACCGCTCCAACCCGTCCCCTGCCTGCCCCTGGACGCCGCGCCCCTGTCCGCAGCACACCCTTGTTGAGAGCCTTTCTCATCTACCCGCGATCGGCCCTCGTTCCAACCTCTCCCCGGCACCCCAGTCCGCTGCCCTGCCTTCAATCAATCCTCCCGCACTGCCAAATCCGCTCCACTACATCTCCCCATCCCGACAAAAACACCCGCAGCGCAAGCGCCTCCTCCTGAGTGAGTGTTGATTCACTCTCACAATCAGGTACAATGCGATCGTAGCAAATCGAGAAGCGGTCGGTTTCCCTTTCGCAGCAAATCGACCCTTTGTGCGGGCTCGGTGTCCCAAGGTCACTCACCGCGATAAAAGGCCTCCGTCGCAAGACGGAGGTCTTTTCGCTGGAGCCATGACAACGCCCCGCTCTGCGCCGGGGCGGGGAAGCGGCGCCCCTGTCCGCAGCACACCCTTGCTGAGAGCCTTTCTCGATCCGCAATCGACCCGCAATCGACTCTTGAGAACCTGTTCCTGGATGATAAAATCAACCGTTTACCCGAACTCCGGCCTTGCGTCGCGACCGTCCACCATCCGCCAGGTAAGTAAGCCATGAGCCAAACCATGTCGCCGCAACCCTCTCGCCTCAAGGAATTGATTGCCAAGGGCAAGGAGCAGGGATATCTCACCTTTCACGAGGTCAATGACCACCTGCCTGACGATATCTCCGACTCCGATCAGATCGAAGAGGTCATCGCCAAGATCAACGAGCTTGGCATCGAGGTTCTGGAAAATGCGCCCGATGCCGATGATCTGCTCTCTGCCGAGGAAAACACGGTGGACGAGTTGGCTGCCGAAGAGGCGGCTGCGGCCCTGGCCGCAGTCGAAACCGAAGCAGGTCGCACCACCGATCCGGTGCGCTTGTACATGCGCGAAATGGGTACTGTCGAATTGTTGACCCGACAAGGCGAGATCGCCATTGCCAAGCGCATCGAGGAAGGCATCCGGGACGTGCTCGCGGCGATGGCCGGGGTGCCAACTGTGGTGCAGTACATCCTGGAGGCCTATGCCGAGGTCAGCAAGGCCGGAGACCTGTCCACCCTGCTCGTGGGATATCTGGACCCCACCGATAACGTGCAGCAAGGGCCACCGGCTGCCGGTGTGGTGCGCCCCAAGGAACAGGACGCGAGCGAAGAGGCAGGCTCTGCGTCTGCCTCTGATGGCGCCGGTGACGCGAACAGTGGCGGGCCGGAAGCGAAGGCGGAAGGTGATGACAACGCGAATAACGGCAAGGGCGCAGACGCTGTCGAGGCGCGCCGGCGCTTTATCGCGCTCAAGCGTCAATACAACAAGACCCTGAAGGTCATCAAGGAATCCGGTCGCAACAGCCGTCAGGGCCGACATCAGATTGCGATGCTCGGTCGCAAGTTTCATTCGTTCAAGCTGGCGCCAAAGCACTACGATCATATCGTTGCCATGGTGCGCGACATCCATCAGCAGATGCGCAAGCACGAGCGCGTCATCGTCACCATCTGCACGCGCGAGGCCGGGGTGCCGGCTGCGAGGCTGCGCAAAGAGTTCGTCGGCAAGGAAGTCAGCCGGGTTTGGGTGAATCGCCTGGTCAAGGCCGAAGCGCCCTGGGCGAAGCGATTGGCCGAACGCAAGGAAGACGTCTTCCGGGTACAGAAGAAACTGCGCGCTCTCTGCGCCGAGACTGGCTTGAGCGTTGTCCATGTGAAGGAAATCAATCGGGCCATGTCGCTTGGCGAGGCCAAAGCGCGCCGCGCCAAGAAAGACATGGTGGAAGCCAACCTGCGGCTGGTGATTTCCATCGCCAAGAAATACACCAATCGTGGATTGCAATTCCTGGATCTGATCCAGGAGGGCAATATCGGCTTGATGAAGGCGGTGGACAAGTTCGAGTATCGGCGGGGATACAAGTTTTCCACCTACGCCACCTGGTGGATTCGCCAGGCTATCACCCGGTCGATTGCCGATCAGGCGCGCACCATCCGCATTCCGGTGCACATGATCGAAACCATCAACAAGCTGAATCGCGTATCTCGGCAGATGGTTCAGGAAATGGGGCGCGAGCCCAAGCCGGACGAGTTGGCGGAACGCATGGAAATGCCCGAAGACAAGGTCTGCAAGGTGCTCAAGATCGCCAAGGAGCCGATCTCGATGGAAACCCCGATCGGCGACGATGAAGACTCCCATATTGGCGACTTCTTCGAGGATCAGTCGGTTGGGATGCCGCAGAATCTGGCCACGGACGACGGCCTGAAGCAGCAGATTGGCGATATTCTCGGCAGCCTGACCAGCCGCGAGGCGAAGGTGTTGCGCATGCGTTTTGGCATCGGCATGAACACGGACCACACGTTGGAGGAAGTGGGCAAGCAGTTCGATGTCACCCGTGAACGCATCCGCCAGATCGAAGCCAAGGCCTTGCGCAAGCTGCGACATCCGAGCCGCTCCGATCATCTGCGTGGTTTTCTCGACACTGCATCACCGGGCGACACCTGATCTGACCTTCCGGGCAGTGCGCCAGGCCGGCTCCGGCGCAATATTCGCGGCCCAGAATGCAGCGCTCTTCCGGGCTGAGGCCCGGCGCGTGCTATAGTGCGTTGCCGAGGGCCTATAGCTCAGTTGGTTAGAGCAGTGGACTCATCAATTGGTGCGCCCGGCCCGAGAGGGTCGGGATGAACGGGATGAATTCAGGGAAACCGCAGCGGGTAATGTCGGCGGCAACCCTGAGCCAAGCTGGCGGTACACCGCCGGAAGGTGCAGAGACTACCTGAGGGCTGAACTGGCGTAACGCTCGCCCGCGTTGTTGGTTCAAAGCGCCCTTGATGACAGGCTTGAGCGTCCCGCGCCCCAGCGGCTTGGCCGCGGGCGATGAGATAGTCCGCACCCGGGGGAAACGCCGGGGTTCGTGAATCCATTGGTCCCAGGTTCGAGTCCTGGTGGGCCCACCAGATTCTGGTGTTCGGTATGTCGCAAGGCCGCCTCCGGCTGCACGCCGGGTTGATTGTCGGGTCCCTGGTGGGCGTGCTGTTGCTGCCTTCGCAAAGCGCGGCGAGCTGGCCTGTCTATCTGTTGGGCCTCTCGATGCTGATTTCCTGGCGGCAATGGCGCGGGGCCCTGCGCTTGCCGCTGGTGCGCCTGCTCGCCTGCTTCCTGGGCTACCTGGTCGTATCCGCTTGCTGGTCGGATGTATCAAGTGGGCGCGAACTGTTTGCCGTGCTGACGCGCGTCTTGCAGACTCTGTTGTTCGTCCTGGCCGCTGCTGAATGTGTCCGGCACGGACTCCTGCATGCCTTGCTCGGACGCATTCTGGCCCTGGCCGGCGCCTTGGCGGCGCTGTTGGCGCTCGTCGGCTTCTTCCCGGAAGCAGCAGGTCGATTGGCTGGTGTCGGCCAATTGGACAACCATGTGGTGGCCGGGCTGACCTTCGGGGCGGTGCTGCTGCTGCTCGCCTGGGCCTGGCTGCACGAGCGGGCGCCGCTCTGGCGCTGGGGATACGTTCTGGCGGCCACCCTGATCGTGCCCGTAATCTTCCTGACCCAATCGCGCAACGGCTGGGCAGCGACCGGACTTGGTCTCCTGGCGTTGCTGGCGATTCAGTTCCACCGCAAGCGCCCCGGCACAGTGCTGGCGGTTGTTGGCGCCGGAAGCCTTTGCTGCATTCTCGCGTTGGCCCTGTTCGTCTTCGGAGACCCGGACGGAGCGCTGCGCTCGGCCCTGTTTCCACGCGGCGACAGCCATCGGTTCGCCATCTGGCAAGCGGTCGTCGGGGGTGTGATACCGCATGATCTCTGGTTCGGCCAGGGCATACTGACGGATCTGTCCGTGCGCACCGTCAGCGGCGAATTTCCACATCCGCACAGCATGTATCTGACGATCATCTACCAGGGCGGGCTGATCGGTTTCGGGCTGTTCATCGCTCTCATCGGCCTGCTCCTCTGCAGCGGCATTCGCTTGATGCGGCAACCAGAGTGCGGGCTGGCGCTGGCTTCGCTGGCCCTGATTCTCTCGTCCTGGCTCCTGGACGGTTATGACCTGCTCGACAAGGTGGGTCTGAACTGGTTCCTGTTCTGGTTGCCTCTGGCAACGGTAACAGGCCTCTGCTGGCGGGCTGAGGGTCCGGCGCCAGCGCGCCTTGCCCGGCCGAGCCGGGCATGAGTCCTTCCCTGTCGATCAGCTTCGTCACCTGGCGCACGCCGGACCGGGTGCTTGCGGCGTTTTGCCAGAGCCTCCTTGCGGCGATTGAACGCTTGCCAGCCGGGCTGCCTCGCGTGCAGATCCACGCCATCATCAACGATGCACCGGACGCGGCCAGGTCGGTGGCTGATTTGCTGACTGGACAGGCGCGAGCGGCAACACAGTCTGATTGGCGCATTCACCAGGGCCAGGGCAATGTGGGCTATGGCGCGGCCCAGAATCTGGCGATCCGGCAAACACAGGCCGAATATCATCTGCTCGCCAATCCGGATCTTACCCTGGCGCCGGACACGCTGGCCGCCTGCATGAGGCATCTGGAGCAATATCCCGAAACCGTACTCGCAGCGCCCCAGGGCCATGGCGCGGCAGGTGGCTACGCGCGTCTGGCGAAACGCGAACCTAGCCTGCTCGTGCTCGCCCTGCGCGCCTTGGCGCCCGATACGCAGTTCGGCCCCTTCGCGCGCCGTCTTGCCACCTACGTCTATGCCGACCGACTGCCCTCCGAGACGCCACAGACCATTCACCTTGCCAGTGGTTGCTTCATGTTTTGCAGAACGGCGGCGCTGAAGGCGGTGGGCGGGTTTGACGAACGCTACTTCCTGTACTTTGATGACTTCGATCTCTGCCGGCGCCTGGCTGCCCAGGGCCGCATTCAGGAATTGCCGGACGCGCGCATCGTCCATCTGGGGGGCCGGACAGCGCAGCGTGACTGGCGGCGCCGGATCCACTTCGTGCGTTCTGCCATCCTCTACTTTGCCCACTATGGCTGGCGCTTGTGGTGAGCCTGGCGCAAAATCCGGGCCAGGTTGCGAACACGCGCACAGGGGCAAGAACCTGTGCGATCATCGCGGCCCCTGGTGCAGTGCCCGGGCTGGGAGACTTGCTTGTCCACAACGACCCATGACGCAAATGCCGGCCCCGGAGCAGGGGGTTCGGCCTCGCCCGGTGATGTCTTGTCCGAGTTATCCGGTTCGGGCGGACCGGCGGGGCTGATCTCGGTTGCGCTGGCCGATCTCCGCGCCGGCGCCGAGGCCTGGCATCTGTGGCGATTTCTCGGCTGGCAGGACATTCGGCTGCGTTATCGACGGTCTCTTCTGGGCCCCTTCTGGCTGACGGCGAGCATGGGCGTTCTGGTGGCCGGATTGGCCTTTCTGTACGGTTCGCTACTTGCCGTGGACATCGCGATCTATCTGCCCTACATGGCGTTGGGATTCATCCTCTGGGGTTTGATTTCGAACATGATTTCCGATGGTTGCACGCTCTTCATCAATGCGGGGCGAATCATCAAACAGGTTGATCTGCCCTTGTCCCTGCACCTGTATCGCCTGCTCTGGCGCAGCCTGATCGTTTTCTGCCACGATCTGGTGATCTTTGTTGTCATTGCGATCATCTTCGGTATCTGGCCCGGTTGGGCAGGGCTGCTGGCTATCCCGGGACTGGCCCTCCTGTGCCTGAACGGCTTCTGGATGGCACTCACGCTTGCGGTCTTGTCGGCCAGATTTCGCGATGTGCCGCCGATCTGCGCGAGTGTCGTTCGTATTGCGTTCTTTATTACGCCGGTGATCTGGATGGCGGAGCAGCTACCGGATCGGGCGGTTATCCTCTCCGCCAATCCTTTCTACCACTGTCTGGAAGTCGTGCGTGCGCCAATGCTGGGGCAAACGCCGGCTCTTGAGTCCTGGTTGGTTGTGTTGGGTTTTGCGGCAGGGGGGTGGATGCTGATGCTTGCGCTGTTCAGCTACAAGCGCGCCCGGGTCGCCTACTGGATATGAGCCAGTCCGTCTCTCTTGGCGTGGAATCTGTCAGCGTGCAGATTCCGGTGCTGGACGCTGCCGCCCGCTCGCTCAAGAACCGCCTGTTGCACCAGGGCACTGGCGGGCGCATCGGTCGCGCGAGCGGCCGCGGGCTGATCGTGCGCGCCTTGCATGACGTGAGCCTGGCGTTTGGGCATGGCGACCGGATCGGACTCATGGGACGCAATGGCGCCGGCAAGACCACGCTGCTGCGGGTGCTGGCGGGCGCCTATATGCCGACTCATGGGCGCGCCTGGCGGCGCGGCCGTGTTGCTGCCTTGCTCGACGTGTCCTTGGGAATGGACCCTTCGGCAACCGGCTACGAGAACATCATGGCGCGCGCCATGCTTCTCGGACTCAGCCATGCCGAGGCGCGGCAGCGCGTTGAAGAAGTGGCCGAATTTTGCGAACTTGGCGACTATCTGGCAATGCCGATACAGGCTTGGTCAGCCGGGATGCGCATGCGTCTCGGCTTCGCTATATGCACCTCCATTGACCCGGATATACTGCTTCTGGACGAATGGCTCGGCGTTGGCGATCCGGCGTTTGCCGTCAAGGCGCGCCAGCGATTGCTGGATCTCGTTGAACGCGCTGGTATTTTTGTTCTTGCTTCTCAGAATCTTCAACTCTTGAGCCGGGTATGTGACAAGGGCGTACTGTTGCACGCTGGCGAGGTGGTTGCTTGCGGCCCCATTCACGATGTGGTGGCCCGGTTCGAGAGCGAACTTTCCTAGGAGCCTGCGCCGCAGGAATTCACGGCTGCAAGTCCGCTTTCACTCGCCCCTTTGAACGTTCGATTTCGTCAAATATGGCCGGATATTCTCCTCAATCGCCCGTCCAAAGGGGCGGCGAAATCAAATTTTCGCTTTTGCGACTTCCTACGGCGCAGGCTCCTAGCCCGGACATGAAGCCGTGAAGTTTCTCGTGACCGGTGGCGCTGGGTTCATCGGCTCCTGCCTGGTGCGTCGGCTGGTGGCCGCCGGCGAATCAGTGGTGACGCTCGATTCGCTGACCTACGCTGGTCATCTGGAATCGCTTGGCGCCGCTCTCACCGCGCCCAATCACCAGTTTCGGCAGGCGGATATCCGTGATCGCGAGGCCGTTGCCAGCGTACTGGCAGACGCCAGGCCGGATGCCGTTATCCATCTTGCGGCTGAATCGCACGTGGATCGTTCCATAGAGGCCCCCATGGAATTCGTTACCACCAATGTTCAGGGGACGGTGGCGCTTCCTGTACTTTGACGACTTCGACCTCTGTCGTCGCCTGGCCGGCGAGGGCCGGATTCTGGAGTTGCCGCATGCGTGCATTTGCCACCTCGGGGGCAAGACCGCGCAGCGTGGTTGGCGGCGCAGGCTCTACTTTTTTCGGTCCGCGACTCGCTACTTTTCTCGTTATGGCTGGCGCTTGTGGTGAGAATCCTGCTGTCCGGCAGTTTCAGGCGCTACCCCGAAATCCGCCGATCGGGCGGCCGATGGGATAGTACGCGAAGCCCAAGGCCGCCAAGCGCTCTGGATCGTACAGATTGCGTCCGTCGAATATCGCCGGCTCGCGCAGGCGCCGGTACAGATCGCCAAAGTCCGGGCTGCGAAACTCGTTCCACTCGGTGATGACGACCAGCCCGTCCGCATCGTCCACTGCGGCATCCCGGTTTGCGCAAATTTCGATCCGCTCACCGTACAGGTTCCGCGCCGCCTGGCCGGCCGCCGGATCATAGGCGCGAATCCGCCCGCCATCCGTGAGCACGGCATCAATGACCGCGCGGCTCGGCGCCTCGCGCATGTCGTCGGTGCTAGGCTTGAAAGCCAATCCCCACAAAGCGATGGTCTTGCCGGTGAGTGCGCCATCGTAGTGCGCTCGCAGCTTTGCGGGCAATATCTGTCGCTGCGCCTGATTGACCGCCTCGACGGCACGCAAGACACGGGCGTCCACGCCCACCTGCTCAGCCGTGTGGATCAGCGCTTTCAGATCCTTGGGGAAGCAGGCGCCGCCAAAGCCAGCGCCAGCGTAGAGGAAGTCCGGGCCGATGCGCGGGTCTCGGCCGATGCCAAGACGCACGGCGTCTATGTCGGCGCCGAGCCGTTCCGCCAGATTGGCCAATTCGTTCATCAGGCTGATGCGCGCGGCCAGCATGGCGTTGGCAGCATATTTGGCGAGCTCGGCGGAGCTTGTGTCCATGTGCACGAACTTGTCCCGGTTGCGGCTGAACGGCCGATATAGACGCACAAGCGTTGCGCGCGTGTCTGCACTCCGCGCGCCGATGATGATGCGGTCCGGACGCATGAAGTCATTGACTGCGGCACCTTCCTTGAGAAACTCGGGGTTGACCGCGACATCGAAGTGCAGCGTCTCGTTGCGCCGACTCAGGGCTGCCTGAATGTGCTCACGCACACGCGCTGCCGTGCCGACGGGTGCTGTCGATTTGACGACGACAATCTTTGCCGCGCACATGCAGCCACCAATGGCGTCGGCCACCTCGAAGATCTGCGCCGGGTCGGCGCTGCCGTCCGCTTGCGATGGCGTGCCCACGGCGATAAGGAGAACCTCGCCGTGCGCGACTGCAGCGGCATGGTCGCTCGTGAAGTCCAAGCGTCCCACCGCCTTGTTGTGCGCCACCAGATTTTCCAGACCCGGCTCGAAAATCGGGATGCGCCCCGCCTGGAGTGCCGCCACAAGATCTCGATCAATATCCACGCAGAGCACCCGATTGCCCATCTCTGCCAAACAGGCGCCGGTGACTAGGCCGACATAGCCGAGGCCGAAGACGGTGACGCGCATCAGATGGGTGTGCAGCCGCGCCCGGCGCCGGGTGCAGCCGGATGGCTGGCGCACGCTACCTGCAAGGTTTTGGACATCATGTCCTGTCCTATTGTAGTAGGGTATGCGCCCTGCGCCAGCCCGCGCAGCGCGAATCGATCAAGGAGGCTCGCTTGTCCGCGACAGCCCATAAACCGACCGCCGGACCTGGAGTG
The DNA here is from genome assembly GCA_965199705.1 of Pseudomonadales bacterium. GTDB lineage: Bacteria > Pseudomonadota > Gammaproteobacteria > Pseudomonadales > Azotimanducaceae > Azophilus. The sequence goes on along the minus strand of OZ241359.1, from coordinate 2,777,443 downwards.
CTGGGCTCGGCCGGGCCAGGCGCTCCGCTGTCGGAGCCAAGGCGTCTGATTCGGCTGATCGCGATCGCGCTGTCCGATTTGCGCGCATTCTGGTTCTGTCTTCTCACAACATGCCGTTACTGCGCCGGGTCTGCGATACGGGCGTACTGCTTGATGCAGGTCGACTCGTGGCTCTCGGGCCGATTGACGATGTGCTGAGCCAGTTTGACAGTAACAACTCTGGATCGAATTCGAGATGAGTTTGCTTGCTGGTGGGTAGTGACGCGAATCAACCAGTGGCGAGCCCCACCGGGCTCGTGATCTTGGGTATGCACAGATCCGGCACCAGCGCGCTGACCGGTGCACTAAATCTCTGCGGCGCCTGGACGGGGAGTCCGGGCGAGATGACTGATGCCAACGCAGAAAATCCAAGTGGTTTCTGGGAAAGGCGAGACATGCGTCAATTGTGCGACGGTCTCCTTCACGCGACGGGCGCAGACTGGTGGAAGATTCATGGATTCTCGAGCTCGGCCATACCGTATGATGCCGTCAGCGCCGGGCGTCGGCGGTTTGCCGACATTGTGGCTCGACTCAACGAGCACGCGCTGTGGGCATTGAAGGAGCCGCGCCTGTGCCTGCTCTTGCCTGTGTTGCGGGATGAGATAAAAAAGCCCGTCTGTCTCTACGTGTACCGTAATCCGATGGAGGTTGCCCGATCCCTGCAATTGCGCAATGGATTCAGTATTGTATCGGCGTTGGCGCTCTGGGAGGCCTACAACCTCCATGCGCTCGAAGCGTCGGCCGGGCTGCCGAGGCTACCGGTCTCCTATCATGATCTGGTTCAGGAGCCCAGCGCCACTCTGGGGCATATCCAGGTGGCTCTGGCGGAGCAGCATGGCGCAAGGATGACCGCCCCTGGACTGGCGGCGGCGAAGCAGTTCATTGACCCGATGCTGTATCGTCGGCGGGTCGCGACCGCGGAACTCAAGCCGCACTTGTCACCCACGCAGATCGAACTTTGGCGCGCCTTTTGCGAAGGCGATCTGCCTACTGGCATCGGGCCGACCGATCTTTCTCCGAGCGCCAGGCAAAGTCTGGCGGATCTGGCGTCCGCGCAAACCTCGCTACTCAACCTGCGTCAGGAACGCAACGAGGCGCGTCGGCAGAAGGAGCGAGCGGAGGTCGAGCTTGTCAATGGCGCGGCCACCCTCAAACAGCAAGCGGGTCGAATTGATCGGCTGGAAGCGCGCGCCAAGGAGCGGGCCGATCAGATTGCGAGATTGAACGACCAAGTGCGCCTTCGGCAGGCAGAAATTGCCCGTCGCGACAGGGATATGATGAAACAAAAAGCCGATCTGGCAGAGCGAGCCGCCATCATTCGGGCGTTGCATGCGTCCACGAGTTGGCGGGTCACGGCGCCGATGCGCGTAGTTTCCCGGCGGCTTCGCCGAGTGGTCCGGGGCTTGCGGTCGGTCGCCGAGGCGCGGCAGAAGGGAGCCGGAGCGCCAGTTACGGAATCCCGGTCGTCGGCGATAGGCGAGCAGGAAAGCGAGAAAGGGACGGCGGGGCGCATCAAGGTGAGTGTGATCGCTTGGGATCTTGGCCACAATCCTCTGGGGCGCGCGTACCTGCTCGCGGATATGTTGCGGGATTCGTTCGACATTGAGCTGATCGGCGCCAACTTTCCCCGATTCGGAGACGCCATTTGGAAGCCCCTTCAGGGATGCAGCCGAGTGACCTTGAGGTGTTTTCCGGGAACCGGTTTCCCTGAACATTTTCATCGCATGCAGGACATAGCGGCGCAGATTGACGGTGACATCCTCTATGTATCGAAGCCCCGACTGCCCAGTCTGGAGTTGGCGATTCTTGCGAAATTGCACCGTAATCGCCCGATAATCTTGGACATTGACGACTATGAACTCGGCTTTTTCGAGTTTCGGACGCCGCTAAGCCTCGAAGAAGTAGAGACCCGAATCCGGGAGCCGGATTTTGTGTGTCCGCATGATGAAATCTGGACTCGATTCAGCGAAACCCTCATTGCGGGCGTCGATCAAGTCACCGTTTCCAACACGGTTCTGCAGGCGCGATTCGGGGGCATCGTCGTGCCGCATGCGCGAGACGAGGCCGACTTCGCGCCATCAGAAGAAACTCGTTTGTCGGTCCGTCAGGAACTCGGTTTTTCGAAACAGGACAGGGTGATCTTGTTTGCTGGTACGCCGCGCATGCACAAGGGGATTGCCAGATTGATCGAGATGCTGGAAGCCGTGGACCAGCCGGACTGGAAGCTACTGGTGGTCGGCGCACCTGCTGATCTTGCGGTGCAACGCCTGTTTGGCCGGGTCGAGTCCGATCAAATCATACTGTTGCCGGACGTGCCCTTCTCACGCCTGCCGAGGATTCTGCAGGCTGGCGATCTGATCTGTCTTCTGCAGGACCCGGCGGCGGCCACCTCGGAGTATCAGATGCCGGCGAAGCTGACTGACGCTCTGGCGATGGGGATTCCGGTGGTCGCAACGCCTGCCCCTCCCTTGCTGCCTCTGGCTCAGCGAGGTCTGTTGACCCTGATTGACGAAACGCCACTTGCGCACCAGTTCGAGCGTATCTTCTCCACCTACGATCAATACCGCCAAAGCGCCGCCGAGCGCCGAGCGACATTCCTCTCGGAATTTAGTTACAACGCAATCCGCCCCAAGTTGGTCGGCTTGATCGAAGAATTGGCGCATACTCCGAAGCCGGTGCCGTCCGTGTACGCTGATCTCGTAGCCTGGCAGACGCGCACCTTCCCGAGGCCGGAACACGCGCCAACCACAGGCTTGCAAACCATCAGATCGCCACAGTCGGCTCGTGCGCCTCGTCCCTGGCGGTCCAGACACCTGGTGGATGACAAGATCGATATCATCTTCCTGTGGAAGCAGAACGACACTGGAATATATGGTCGCCGTCAGGAGATGCTTGTGAAGTATCTGGCGAAACACGATCGGATCCATCGGATATTGCACTTTGATGCGCCCCTGAGCCTGGCGCGGTCCGGGCGCGAGGCCTTGCAATCGCACGCGGGCTGGCGGCGCACGCACTCCGGGCTGATCTTGCGCGAATTGATTGCCCGCAAGCTTGGCTTGCGCAATTACGACAATGTGCGTTTCGACACCATCGTCAACATATGGCCGCGCAGTCCTGCACAGGCGTCTGCAAGGTGGTTGCGATGCCTGCGCAGGCTGCGTGAGCGCCACCGAATTGGTGAGCGCCGGACGCTTTTATGGGTGTGTCCGGTCAACTTTGATTTTCCCGAAATCGAGGCTTGGCTGGAACCGGATCTGGTCGTTGCAGACGTAATCGACGATCAGCGTGCTTGGCCGGTGGGAGCGAAGTATCGAGCAGCCCTCGGCCATAGCTATGAGAACACCCTTGAACGATGTCATCTCACACTTGTGAACTGTGAGAGTGTCCTGGAGCGGATGCGTCCGTTTGCCAGCAATATCCACCTGATCACGAACGCCGCGGAGCAGTTTTCTGACGCTGAGTTGGCAAGCTGGCGGAAGCCGGGTTTCTTGCGCCGGTTGAAGGGGCCAATAATTGGCTATGCCGGCAACCTGGACATCAATCGAGTGGACGCGCAGTTGATCGAAATGATTGCCAGAGCACGTCCAGAATGGTGTCTCGTGTTCATTGGCTCAGCGCACAAAAGCGGGGAATTACTGCGACTTGGACGCCTTCCCAATGTGCATTTTCTCGGCGTTCGGCCCTATGCACAGGCGCTCCGCTACATTCGCCACTTCGATGTCGCCATAATCCCGCATCTTGATAACGAGCTGACTCGTCATATGAACCCTCTGAAACTATATGTGTATTTTTCGCTTGGCGTGCCCGTGGTTTCTTCGCCGATCGCCAATCTGGGAGACTTCGCCGAGTTCGTGCGTGTTGGCGAGGGTGAGCAAGCGTTCGTGCAACACATAGAATCAAGCCTTCTTGAAGGCAAACCCATTCATCGGGCGGAGGCGTTGAGGCGCCAGCTCGCGGCTCATTCTTGGCGAGACAGAAGTGCGAAAGTCCTCGGCTTGATTGAAGACGCTTACGAAAGGAACGAGTCCGGCATCAGCGGTCGCGCGCCTTGATGTAAGTGGCCAGTGCTTCCTGCCATGTCGGCATACTGCCAAATGCCGTGCTTACCTTGCCATTGTCGAGTGCACTGTACAGGGGCCGCCGTGCTCGGGTCGGGTAATCGTGACTGGTGCAAGGGATGATTTCCGACCGGAGGCCGGCGAGGCGGAAAACTTCCTGAGCGAAGTGATGCCAGGTGGTGTTGCCCGTGTTGACCAGGTGCCATATGCCCGGAGGACAGTTGTCAACCACCATCTTTAGAATCGTGCGTGCTACGCAGGCTGTTGCCGTGGGCGACATGGTCTGGTCCGCTACCACCTGCAGGGTTCGTCGTTCCTGGCCGAGCCTCAACATGGTTTCGACGAAGTTGCCCTGCTTGGCGCGTGCGCCGGCGATACCGAACAGTGAGGCAACCCGCAGAATGACAACATCATCGTGGGCGAGCCCGGCCAGGGTTTCGCCAAATGCCTTCGAAGCGCCATAGACATTCACCGGGGCGGTCGGGCAGGACTCGGTGAACGGGTTCCTGTGGCCTGGGTTGCCGCCGAATACATAATCAGTGCTCACATGCATGAGGCGCGCATTCTGCGCCGCGCAAGCCCGCGCAAGCGCCGCCACCGAGTGCCCGTTCACCGCAAAGGCGAGACCGGCATGGGTCTCCGCCTCGTCGGTTTTGTGATAGCCGGTACAGTTTATGAGGACATCAAAGGACTGTGCGGCGAGAGATGCTTCTATCTTGTCTGACGCAGAAAGGTCGAGAGCCTGGCGGTCAAGAGTGGCTAGCTGAAAGGTCGCGCCAGATCGGCTATGCGCCGCAAGTATGTCTTGGCCAAGCTGACCTGACCCACCGAGCAGAAGCACCTTCATGCATTGATATCCAGCATGCCGCCGTAGCGTTCGGTAGCGCGAATGATCTTGTGCCAATGCGACAGGGCCGAGTACCAGTCCAGCGTGATGGTGTCCTGGGTTCGATCCAATGCGCCGCCCTGCAAGGCCGTAATGATCTCCGCCACGCCGTCCGCAGCGCATCGTCTGGTTCGGTAGCCGAGTTGCTCGATGCGGTCAAAGGCAACCCGGTAACTACGCGTGTCCGGGTCTCCGTACCACTCGATTTCCACCTCGCCAGGTACGGCCTCGGCGACGAGATGGCCGAGTGCGCCGATCTGATAGGTATTCTCGGTTGATCCCACATTGAAGATGCGGCCGTTGATAAGGTCGGCGTCAGCCTCCAGCATCATCATCAGGGCCTGGGCCGTGTCGGTTACATGCACCATCGGCCGCCACTGGCTACCGTCGCGCATGAGGGGCAGACGTCCGGTTTTCCACGCGCCGTAAGTCATGCCGTTGATGGCCAGGTCGAAACGCATGCGAGGGGACAGGCCATAAACGGTGGCCTGCCGCAGCGCCACAACACAGAAGCCGTCGCTGGCAAGCGGCAGTATGCCTGCTTCTGCGTCGGCGTTGGCTTTGGCGTAGGTGGTGAGCGGGTTGATGGGGCTGGCTTCCGAAGCAGTGACGCCGGCTTCCTGAAAGCCATATACGCTGCATGATGAGGGCAGGATATAGCGTTTGACGCCGCTGCGCCGTGCGATTCTCGCGGTGCGGATTCTGGCATCCCGATTGATGCCCCAAGTTGCCTCTTGAAAGCGTTCCCCAGACGGGTCGTTGGATATTGCTGCGAGATCCATGACGGCGTCCACATCATGGAAATGTTCGGAGTCCAGTTTGCGCGTGTCCTCGACGATCGCCTGTAGTCGAGGATGGTCAGGCAGCCGATCGCGCCCAAAGAAAAACCGATCCACGGCGCGCACGGCGTAGCCTCTGGCGAGCAACATCGGGACGAGCACTGCGCCAATGTAGCCGCCGGCGCCGGTCACCAGTACCTGCATCATTGATCGGGCTCTCTCGAAATCCACCTTCGCGGGGTCGATCGGTTGCTTGACTTCACCACGAGGCCGTCAACTCGCATATTGCACCACTGCGCTGACCCCGTCATGCACAACATGAACTAAACCTGCCTGAACTTGAAATTTCGCAAGCTGGAGATTCTGATCCCGTAAATTTCGACAGATCAGGATTTTCCGGCCGGGGGCTTTTGCCAGTAAAGTGTCATCATGCGCCGGAGGGAAAGTGGCGACAGCCGGGAATCCGGGCTATCCGTCTGCAAGTCGATGCCGTCCCGGGCAAGGGATTCCACCATGTCGGCGCCGAAGTCCGTATAGACCAAAGATCGGCCTCTCCCAGGCGCACCATGGTATTGCGGCGGCATCAGGAACACGTCTTCTGCGTCGCTGGTATCTACCCTGAAGCGGGTTGTCTTGCGCCAAGGGTTCTCTACTGGCACGGAAAAATGTGAAATCCGCCTGGCTTCAGAACCCGGTTGACTTCCCGGAATCCAGCGAACGGCCTTCTGACGTGTTCGAATATGTCGGAGGAGATCACGAGATCGAACGCGTTGTCCGGGTAGGTGAGGTGCATCAGGTCCTGATACTCCACCCCGGCATAGCGCTCGCCACTTGGCGCCCGATTCTCGAAGTGCGAAGACTGATAACCCGGAAGATCGCCCAGTATCCGCCGGAAGGGACCGAGAACACCTGGCTCGTAGATCGCCAGTTCGCGGAAAGCCTGCTCGCTGGCAAGCGCCTCCAGATTGGATGCCCCTGCTTGCGCATAGTGCTTGACAATCACCCGGGCTTGCTCGCGATAGCGGAGGCTGCCATGGCATTGTGAGCATGCATAGCTTTCGCGGATGGAGCGTCCGTGTAGCGCGAATGTGCCGCGATGACCGCAAATCGCGCATTTGCCTTTGTAGCGATCGCGGACGCGCGCGGACCGGGCGCACCGCGCCAGCCGGCGAAAAATCTGGTTGATCTGTCCCGCGGACATCACTCGCCCATTCGCGCCAGCAACGAAGCGCCGTCCTCACACTCGATGATCCACTCTCCCACCTCGGCCAGACGCTCCGGGTCGGAAACGCCCTCCAGCAAGACACTAAAACGCTCCGCCGTATCGCCGCCAAAGCGCAGCGCAACCATACGCCCGAGCAGAGCGCGTTCCCGAGCCAATGCTATCTCCTCGCCTTCAGCCTTGCCTCGCGCCTCGCCTTCGGCCCGGCCTCGCGCTTCGCCCCGTGCTTCGCCGTCAGCCCTGCCATTGTCAAACACCTGCCGCTCCCAACGCGCTATACGCTCCTCAAAATCAATCGGCTGGCGCACCACTTCCGCCGCAGACTCCCGGATCCTGATCAGTTTCATACGCCACTCCTGTGCATCCTGAATATCCGCATTCCCAATCCATGCCTCCAGCTTGCGCATCAGCACGTCCAGAAGACTGCCATCCTCCGCCTCGGAAAGCCACTCATAACAGCGCTTCACCAGCCGGGGCATGTCTTTCGGACCCTTCAGACCCTCGATCCACGCCAGCAGGGTCGCCGCATTGTCTTCCAGCAGGTCCTCTCCCAACAACGCCTGTTGATCGACCAGAATATAGCCGTCTCCCACCAGTTCCATCGGCGCCACATGCACACCCGCCGGCCCCGACTCCACCGGTTCCATCACCGTTTCCATCCCAGAGCCCTTCAGGGCCGAAAGGCGCAGCGGCGCCCGCCATGGCGTGGAGCCGTTGTAGAGCACAATCGGCAACACCGGCGGTATTGGATTGCTGGCGCTGAACGGCTTCTCCTTGTGCAGAGCCAGATACAGCAAGCTGGCGTAGTTCTGCACCCGTGCAGCCATGATCCATTCCGGTCGAGACTGGAACTCCAGCATCACCAGGATGTGCAGCCAGTGCGGTTCTTCGGCCTCGTCGTCGGGTGATGCAGGTTGCAAGCCGACCCGCCAGACCATGTCGCCGAAGCGGCGTTCCAGATTGTCGGTCAGATATTCACTGGAAAGGCGTTGCAAGGTATCCAGGCGCAGGCGACGCAGCATGGGCAGCCGATCTCCGACCAGTTGTTCGAGCAGAAGCAGCTGGTCGCGCATCATGCGCGTGTGGGTGAAGGCGGCCTTGTAGGTAGCATCGTGCTGCATGCCGACCAGTGTGCACGGCTGAAGGGGCCCCGTATGTGCGCCAGAACCACCAATTCGTGTGCGACATCATTGCGGTGCGTGCGGCCATTCGCAAGCTGGTGCAATCGGGGCCGTGATGTTCGTGCGGCCAGCGCAAAGTGTCGTCGAGATTGCGCGTTGATTCAGGAGGCAATCGATTGAATGGCAGGGTAGATCAGCTCATTCGATCAGCGCCTTGGTGCAATATCCGGGTCAGCCCAAGCGAGCGCCTCTCGGAAGGAAGTTCTTTTAGCCGCCCTCGACAATGAGCAGCTATCACTTGAAGGTTCGGAGATCGCGACCGCTGCCGACCTCGCGAAGATGGCCAGGTTGTCCAGCATCCTCGCCCTTGAAGAAGGCGGCAACGGGCATAGCCAGATCACGACCGCCCTGTAGTTTCAAGCAGGTTCAACGGTGCATGCTGTCAGTACCGAAGTAATACTCCCCAAAAGTGCCGACGTAAAAATCCCCAGTTGGCGCTTGTGTCATCGCCCCTGGGGGCGATGGCGCGAGCGCGGGCATCGGTCTTGATGCCCCCTGGACGGCCAGGGAGCAACACCATGATCAAACCGCGGGAGATCGTCATGATCCATGAACTCAAGAACCAGACGCCGAAGGTCACGACCCTGCCGCCTTCACCCCCCCAACTCCCCATCTAGCCCCTTAACAGGGGATTAAAGGACAAGGCTTCAGTTTGACGAGGCCATGCGTTCGTACGAGAATGGCCTGGACGGTTCATCGTCAGGCGTGGCGAACGAATGCCAAAAGAGCTCAAGTGAGCTTGCAAAAGTCCAGAAGGCACTGGGTAAGGAACCATTCACCTGGCGGCACGACAGAAACACCCTCTACATCTACTCGGAAGTTGTCGGATCAGAAGAGGGGTTTCCCTTCGCAGGGAACCAGGGAAACACGGGAAACTCGCCTTCGGACATGGTGAGCGCCCCGGACGGAGAGGGCTATGACGGGGATCCCGGGTTCTCTGTTGTGCTCCGGCAATTCCCGGAAAATTCGAGGCATTAGCCGATCCCCAAGATGGTAATCAGTCGTGAGTGGTGATGACGAAGAGCGCACAGACACCGGATTGCTTGGCGAGCTCTCGGAATTAGGGAGCGCCATCGTACCGCTTCTCCGCAGGCTGCTTGGTGTAAAGACAGTCGTACAAGGACTGACTGGCGGTCTCACGAAAGCAGGCGCCAACGCACTCAAGTCCCGCATGGAACTCTATCGCACCGGCAATCTGGTGAAGGAAGCGCAGCTAGTGGCGGATACTAGCGGGCTTCCATTGCCACAAGTCTTCGACAGCCTGGCCCGACAAAGAAACCTGGATGAGTTGACCATGGAGGCTCTGCGACGGGTAAGCGAGAAAGTTGGAGAGCAATCTGTTAGCGCCCTCGAAGGAGAAGGAGGCGGTAACTCGGACATATCAGCCAGATGGTTACGCACGTTTTCTTATGAAGCCGGCAAGATAGACTCGGATGAAGATGAATTCCGGGAGCGCTTCGTGCGCATATTGGCAGGGGAAATGGAGGTTCCTGGAACATTCTCACTGAGTGCTTTGCAGACTATTGGCGCCATGAGCACCGCGACGGCAGAGCATTTTCGGCGCGCAGTGTCGGCCAGCATCCGGTTGACTCCTGACGGAAAACTCGTCATGGATGCTCGCATTCCTGCAGTTGGTGGGAGTCTCGGGCAGAATTGCCTTTTGAAGGACGGGTTGTCATTCGACGTGCTGCTGGATTTGACGGAGAACGGTCTGGTCCATCCAGATTATGGTTGCCATCATCCATACGGTCCACTCACCCGAAATCTCGACGGCCCGAATTCAGATCGCTGGGCATCCCAGATTCCATTCATGCACCGGGATGCGATGTGGGAGCTAAAGCCGCAGGCGGACCCTGGAAAAACCGGCCCAATGAAGGTTGAGGGCGCGAAGATCACATCCTGCGGTGTCGAACTGCTCAAGATCGTGGATATTGAGCTATTGCCGGACTTCACCGACAAGTTAATCAAGCATTTTTCCGGGGCTGGCTATCGGATGGTTCGATCTTCCCAACAGTCGGAGAAGTCGCGTTGATGCGCTGAGCCAGCACAAGAGACGGCGTATGAACGATGAACAAGGGGGTAGCGCTCGAACGCATCGTTAACCGCCAGGACCCACGCATGGAGTTGACCGGGAGTACCAGCAGGCGCTTCGGGCCAATCTCGCACGGTGATTTCAGCCATATCCTAACCCGCATATCTCACCAACCTGAGGATTCGACTGAAGTGGCGGGCTGATCCCGGCTTGTTGTCTTGTTGAAGAGCGGCCGATCCTACAAGTGGTCGGATTGGCGACGAGGTCGAGGTGTTTTGGCGCTTCTCGGGGTTGAAAATGAGACATCGGCACGGTGTTGGCAGCCGTGGGCTGTCTCGGGGGCGCGTGCGCTCCCCCGCGTGGGTGCCGGTCGGCGTTTTTTGTTGGCTGGAACCCAATTACGCCGGTGGCGCGCGTGTCGAATCGCCACAGAGCGCAACCGCGGCGGCTGTGAAGGCGTCCCGGTAGGGATAGACCGAGGAGAACGATAGCCAGACCTTGCGCGGTCATCATGGCCCCGGGCGCAATGTTCGGGTTGCGGGCGACTGCGGCTGATGTGCCCGATGTTTGCAAGCAGCCTGGAGCGGGTACGGGCCGCTGCTTGTAGGAGACTGCGGCTGATGCGCCAGAAGCGGACTATGGCTGGTGAAGCCGAAGTCTTTCGGCACCAAGGATTTTGCGAAATTTGTGAACACGCCGTGGTCTTTACGGCGCGAAACCCGTGGTTTCGTGATCATTTGAGGTGCTCAGGCTGCCGCTCCATTCCCCGCGAGCGAGCCCTCATGCGAGTGGTCAAACAGCACTTCCCCGAGCTGGCGGAGATTTGCGTACATGAATCGTCTCCGGTTGATCGGGGCGTCAGTGCGCGCCTGCGTCGGGAGCGTGCCAACTATTCGTTTTCCCATTACTTCGCGGATACGCCGCACGGCGAGCGGCACCCGGGAACGGGCATTCGCTGCGAGAACCTGGAGTGCCTGACCTTCGCTGATGAGTCGTTCGACCTCTTTGTAACCCAGGACGTGATGGAGCATGTGTTTGATCCCAAGGCGGCGTTTTGTTCGATTGCCCGAACGCTGAAGCCAGGCGGAATGCACTTGTTCACAGCGCCCTTGGTAAACAAGTTTCGGCCCTCCGAAAGACGGGCTTCCAAGCTGCCCTCGGGAGAGATTGTTCACCACTTTGAGCCGATCTATCACGGTAATCCAGTGGAATCGGAGTGCGGCTCGCTCATGACCATGAACTGGGGTTATGACATTGCTCATTCCATTGCCGAGTGGACGGGCATGCCAAACATCATCATGCACATCGACGACATTGACGCCGGCATACGCGCTGAGTTGATCGAAGTGATCGTGAGCCGCAAGCCGTGAAGCGCTTTCAATGGACGTTCGTTGTCGCGATTGAGATGGCGCATTTGGATTCTCGTTGGCGGGCCGGGAATCTGCCGAGGGCACCGAAATTGCAATAGCGCACAAGGATTGACGTCTTTTCGCACATGCGGACGCAGTTTCGCAGTGCAAAGTGGTCGGCATTCGGCAACATTTTGAATAGCCGTTTGGCCAATGCACCATGGCGCTTTCGGCATGACTTCCCAAGACCCGGCAATGAGTGTGGTACGGTATTCACATGCGCACAAAGCCCGAACAGATCAACGGAGAGACTTGGCCGGCTCCTGCGTCCAGCCCAGCTTTAGCGTCCTTCGGCCATATCGGCGCTGACGCCGACGGCTACCCTGATTCGGACGGCAAGCCGATGGCTGAGAACGACTGGCAGTGGCGCGAGATTGTCTATTCGGCCAACGTCTTGAAGAGCCGCTACGCCGCGGACCCGAACACCTACGTCGCTTCAGACCTTCTTGTGTACTATCGGCAAGGTGACCCGGCGGCTTCGGTGGCGCCTGATGTCTTCGTGGCCTTTGGGGCAGGCAACCACTATCGCCGGTCGTACAAACTGTGGGCGGAGCCTTCACTGCCGTCGTTCGTGCTGGAAGTGTTGTCCCACACAAGCACGGAACGGGACTTGCGGGAGAAGCCTGTGCTTTACGCTCAGCTCGGCATTCAGGAGTTGTGGTTGTTCGACCCGATGGGAGATCACATCGAAGGCCAGCTACTCGGCTTGACCTTGCGAGGTGACGCATACGAGCCGATTGCCCCGTTGCCGGATCGTGCGGGCTTTTCCAGCGCGGTGCTCGATTTGGAGATTCGCAACGAGTCGGGGCATCTGCGCATGCGCGAACCCGATACGGGCAAGGATTTGATGAGCCACAGGGAGCTATACCGAATGGAAGCCGAATCCCGGCTGGCGCTGGCGGATTCCGAAGCGCGCCTGGCAGCATCCGAGGCGCTGCACGCCAAGGACAAGGCCCGGATTGCCGCAGGCGAGGCGAGATCGCTGGATCAGGCGCGCGCCTTGCTTGTGCGTCAGTTTGCGCTGCGCTTTGGCGGCGATACGGCGGAGCGTTTTGGCGTTTTGCTGGAGGGCGTTTCCGACCCGGAGCGTCTGGCCGAGGTGGGAGAGTGGATCATCGAGTGCCCGGACGGCGCCTCGTTGCTGGCGCGAATGGCCGAGTAAAATCAGTTCGCAGGCGCTGCCTGGTGTTGCCATGACCATCGACATTTACACTGGGTTGCCGAGTTCGGGAAAGTCTGATGCCTTGATTACGCGAGTGAACAAGGCAAGGGAGTCGGGTCGTACGGTAAACACCTTTTTGTGCAGTGATTCCCCGGTACTGAAGGCGAGGCCCGGAATCACTCAGCACCGCGTGTTCGGTAGTCGGTCTGGGGTGAGCGCATCGCTCGACCATTTTGTATCAACGGTTCAGTGCATCAAGTTGATTGATCAAGCTCCACCTGACGCCTTGCTGGCATTTGATGAAGCCCACCACTTTGGTGACGGTGTGGTGGAGGCGTGGTGTTCCGCAGCGCATCGAGGTGTGGATATCCTGATTGCTGCTCCTAGCGGGAGCCAGCTTGCCTCACTCAGCTTGCAGGGTTTCGAACCCACGCAGATGCAATTGAGTTGCCAAGTTTGTGCGCGGCGGGAAGCCACCGATTTCTTCTTGCACCTTCACGAAGACCGTACCGAGTCTGTCTGCGATTCCTGCTACCAAAGCCGCAAGAAGCAGGCCGAATCCGATATCGTTGATCGCCTGAGGCGCGGAACGCCCTATCCAGAGGAGAAGTGCCTGTACCAACCGGTGGAACTGTCTGAATGCGCGGATTGGAGGTTGCTGCGTGAAGATTCACATGTGCGATTCGACCTGATTCGGGACGTATGCAGGTCGATTGGTCTGCCAAGAGAGCACTCATCCTATCTTGATATTGGGTGCAACACCGGTTTCTTTTGCCACCGGATGTCACAACTGGGATTTGTATCAAGCGGCGTCGATGTCACAGCAGCAGATGTGGAAATCGCCAGGCTCTTGGGAAGTTATATCCGACGCGACTACGTTAACTATGTGGTGGCTGATGCTCATGAATATCTGGCTGGTACGGCTGACACTCCCGTCGACGTATGTTCGGCTTTTAGTGTTTTTCAGTGGGTCATGATGCAAAAGTCACCGGCTCACGGTCTTGACTGTATGCGCTGGTTGTTCCAAAAGACTCGTCTTGTCTGTCTTCTTGAGATGGGGGAATCTACGGAAGACCACTACATTGACCGGATTGGCGGCATGCAATACGACAGCAACTGGATCTACGAGTTCATGAAGTCCGAGGGAGGTTTTGCCCGGATCGATGTGCTGGAAAAACGACGTTATCCAATCTGGCGAGACATATTTGTCGGCTTCAAGCCCGAGTGCAGTGAAGTGAAGCAAGTGGAACGCCGCTGGCTGCGTACGAAACCATGGAAGAAACTCGCAAGACGCCTGTTCCGCAGGTTGTCTTCTTGATTGGCATTCACCGTTCGGGGATGAGTCTCGTTGCGTGCGATCAGAGGAATGGTATATGCGGCTTGTGATGTTTGATGGAATCGCTGGCGGGCGTTTCCGAGCCTGAGCGTTTGGCCGAGGTGGGAGAGTGGATCATCGAGTGTGAGGACGGCGCCTCGTTGCTGGCGCGAATGGCCGAGTGATATCCGTGATGTCGCACACGAATTGGTGGTTCTGGCGCACATACGGGGCCTCTTCAGCCGTGCACACTGGTCGGCATGCAGCACGATGCTACCTACAAGGCCGCCTTCACCCACACGCGCATGATGCGCGACCAGCTGCTTCTGCTCGAACAACTGGTCGGAGACCGGTTGCCCATGCTGCGTCGCCTGCGCCTGGATACCTTGCAACGCCTTTCCAGTGAATATCTGACCGACAATCTGGAACGCCGCTTCGGCGACATGGTCTGGCGGGTCGGCTTGCAACCTGCATCACCCGACGACGAGGCCGAAGAACCGCACTGGCTGCACATCCTGGTGATGCTGGAGTTCCAGTCTCGACCGGAATGGATCATGGCCGCACGGGTGCAGAACTACGCCAGCTTGCTGTATCTGGCTCTGCACAAGGAGAAGCCGTTCAGCGCCAGCAATCCAATACCGCCGGTGTTGCCGATTGTGCTCTACAACGGCTCCACGCCATGGTGGGCGCCGCTGCGCCTTTCGGCCCTGAAGGGCTCTGGGATGGAAACGGTGATGGAACCGGTGGAGTCGGGGCCGGCGGGTGTGCATGTGGCGCCGATGGAACTGGTGGGAGACGGCTATATTCTGGTCGATCAACAGGCGTTGTTGGGAGAGGACCTGCTGGAAGACAATGCGGCGACCTTGCTGGCGTGGATCGAGGGTCTGAAGGGTCCGAAAGACATGCCCCGGCTGGTGAAGCGCTGTTATGAGTGGCTTTCCGAGGCGGAGGATGGCAGTCTTCTGGACGTGCTGATGCGCAAGCTGGAGGCATGGATTGGGAATGCGGATATCAAGGACGCACAGGAGTGGCGTATGAAACTGATCAGGATCCGGGAGTCTGCGGCGGAAGTGGTGCGCCAGCCGATTGATTTTGAGGAGCGTATAGCGCGTTGGGAGCGGCAGGTGTTTGATAATGGCAGGGCTGACGGCGAAGCGCGAGGCCGGGCCGAAGGCGAGGCGCGAGGCGAAGCGCGAGGTGAGGCGATCGCATTGGCTCGGGAACGCACTCTGCTCGGGCGTATGGTTGCGCTGCGCTTTGGCGGCGACACGGCGAAGCGTTTTGGTGTTTTGCTGGAGGGCGTTTCCGACCCGGAGCGTCTGGCCGGGGTGGGAGAGTGGATCATCGAGTGTGAGGACGGCGCCTCGTTGCTGGCGCGAATGGGCGAGTGATGTCCGTGATGTCGCACACGAATTGGTGGTTCTGGCGCACATACGGGGCCTCTTCAGCCGTGCACACTGGTCGGCATGCAGCACGATGCTACCTACAAGGCCGCCTTCACCCACACGCGCATGATGCGCGACCAGCTGCTTCTGCTCGAACAACTGGTCGGAGACCGGCTGCCCATGCTGCGTCGCCTGCGCCTGGATACCTTGCAACGCCTTTCCAGTGAATATCTGACCGACAATCTGGAACGCCGCTTCGGCGACATGGTCTGGCGGGTCGGCTTGCAACCTGCATTACCCGACGACGAGGCCGAAGAACCGCACTGGCTGCACATCCTGGTGATGCTGGAGTTCCAGTCTCGACCGGAATGGATCATGGCCGCACGGGTGCAGAACTACGCCAGCTTGCTGTATCTGGCTCTGCACAAGGAGAAGCCGTTCAGCGCCAGCAATCCAATACCGCCGGTGTTGCCGATTGTGCTCTACAACGGCTCCACGCCATGGCGGGCGCCGCTGCGCCTTTCGGCCCTGAAGGGCTCTGGGATGGAAACGGTGGAGTCGGGGCCGGCGGGTGTGCATGTGGCGCCGATGGAACTGGTGGGAGACGGCTATATTCTGGTCGATCAACAGGCGTTGTTGGGAGAGGACCTGCTGGAAGACAATGCGGCGACCTTGCTGGCGTGGATCGAGGGTCTGAAGGGTCCGAAAGACATGCCCCGGCTGGTGAAGCGCTGTTATGAGTGGCTTTCCGAGGCGGAGGATGGCAGTCTTCTGGACGTGCTGATGCGCAAGCTGGAGGCATGGATTGGGAATGCGGATATTCAGGATGCACAGGAGTGGCGTATGAAACTGATCAGGATCCGGGAGTCTGCGGCGGAAGTGGTGCGCCAGCCGATTGATTTCGAGGAGCGGATAGCGCGCTGGGAGCGGCAGGTAGAGGCGCGAGGCCGGGCCGAAGGCGAGGAGACCGCATTGGCTCGGGAGCGCGCTCTGCTTGAGCGTATGGTTGCGCTGCGCTTTGGCGGCGATACGGCGGAGCGTTTTGGTGTTTTGCTGGCGGGCGTTTCCGACCCGGAGCGTCTGGCCGAGGTGGGAGAGTGGATCATTGAGTGTGAGGACGGCGCTTCGTTGCTGGCGCGAATGGCCCAATAAGACTCGTTCTCAGGCGCTGCTTGAACGGAACCGGGAAGCTGCTTCAGGCTTGTGCTGTATGGCTTCTTTCATGACGCAAGCGATAATCTTCAGGGTCGGGCCTTGATATCTTCAGACAGCGCTGATTGGCATCGACAGTTTGATTGCGATGTGGCGATTTACGGCGCTGGCCCTGCTGGCATATCCCTGGCTCGGGCGCTCTCTGGCAGTGGCTTGCAGGTCGGGCTTTTCGAAGGCGGCGGGCTGGAGCCGCCCGTGGTTTCCAGAGACCACCCCTACCAAGGCGCCAACACCGGGCTGGAATACGACATGATTGGCACTCGCTTGCGCTTTGGTCAAGGTGGCGCGATGGGGCCCGCAGATCGTTTATCTAAACGAAACCTTCAATGAGCAGCCGTTGTGCTCCCCGTAGTTGCAGTTGAGCAGGATCAAGGCGTTGATCACCTTCTGGGAGCGGTGCGAACCCTTGTTCGTGATCGCCCCCAATTCTTCCCGTTCCGACTTTTTCGGAATTATGAGGTCGGGCAATCATGTTGAGGCGAGACGTCCAGGCGGACATCACTTTCGGAATTATGAGGTCGGGCAATCATGTTGAGGCGAGACGTCCAGGCGGACATCACTCGCCCATGCGCGCCAGCAACGAGGCGCCGTCCTCACACTCGATGATCCACTCTCCCACCCCGGCCAGACGCTCCGGGTCGGAAACGCCCTCCAGCAAAACACCAAAACGCTCCGCCGTATCGCCGCCAAAGCGCAGCGCAACCTGACGCTCAAGCAGAGTGCGCTCCCGAGCCAATGCTATCGCCTCACCTCGCGCCTCGCCTTCGGCCCGGCCTCGCGTCTCGCCTCGCGCTTCACCCCGTGCCTCTACCTGCCGCTCCCAGCGCGCTATACGCTCCTCGAAATCAATCGGCTGGCGCACCACTTCCGCCGCAGACTCCCGGATCCTGATCAGTTTCATACGCCACTCCTGTGCGTCCTTGATATCCGCATTCCCAATCCATGCTTCCAGCTTGCGCATCAGCACGTCCAGAAGACTGCCATCCTCCGCCTCGGAAAGCCACTCATAACAGCGCTTCACCAGCCGGGGCATGTCCTTCGGACCCTTCAGACCCTCGATCCACGCCAGCAAGGTCGCCGCATTGTCTTCCAGCAGGTCCTCTCCCAACAACGCCTGTTGATCGACCAGAATATAGCCGTCTCCCACCAGTTCCATCGGCGCCACATGCACACCCGCCGGCCCCGACTCCACCGTTTCCATCACCGTTTCCATCCCAGAGCCCTTCAGGGCCGAAAGGCGCAGCGGCGCCCGCCATGGCGTGGAGCCGTTGTAGAGCACAATCGGCAACACCGGCGGTATTGGATTGCTGGCGCTGAACGGCTTCTCCTTGTGCAGAGCCAGATACAGCAAGCTGGCGTAGTTCTGCACCCGTGCGGCCATGATCCATTCCGGTCGAGACTGGAACTCCAGCATCACCAGGATGTGCAGCCAGTGCGGTTCTTCGGCCTCGTCGTCGGGTGATGCAGGTTGCAAGCCGACCCGCCAGACCATGTCGCCGAAGCGGCGTTCCAGATTGTCGGTCAGATATTCACTGGAAAGGCGTTGCAAGGTATCCAGGCGCAGGCGACGCAGCATGGGCAGCCGATCTCCGACCAGTTGTTCGAGCAGAAGCAGCTGGTCGCGCATCATGCGCGTGTGGGTGAAGGCGGCCTTGTAGGTAGCATCGTGCTGCATGCCGACCAGTGTGCACGGCCGAAGGGGCCTCGTATGTGCGCCAGAACCGCCAATTCGTGTGCGACATCATTGCGGTGCGTGCAGCCATTCGCAAGCTGGTGCAATCGGGGGCCGTGATGTTCGTACGGCCAGCGCAAAGTGTCGTCGAGATTGCGCGTTGATTCAGGAGGCAATCGATTGCATGGCAGGGTAGATCAGCTCATTCGATCAGTGCCCTGGTGCAATATCCGGGTCAGCCCAAGCGTGCAGCGCCTCTCGGAAGGAAGTTCTTTTAGCCGCCCTCGACAATGAGCAGCTGTCACTTGAAGACTCGGAGATCGCGACCGCTGCCGACCTCGCGAAGATGGCCAGGTTGTCCAGCATCCTCGCCCTTGAAGAAGGCGGCAACGGGCATGGCCAGATCACGACCGCCCTGTAGTTTCAAGCAGGTTCAACGGTGCATGCCAATCAAGAAGACAACCTGCGGAACAGGCGTCTTGCGAGTTTCTTCCATGGTTTCGTAGGCAGCCAGCGGCCTTCCATGGGCTTCACTTCGCTGCACTCGGGCTTGAAGCCGACAAATATGTCTCGCCAGATTGGATAACGTCGTTTTTCCAGCACATCGATCCGGGCAAAACCTCCCTCGGACTTCATGAACTCGTAGATCCAGTTGCTGTCGTATTGCATGCCGCCAATCCGGTCAATGTAGTGGTCTTCCGTAGATTCCCCCATCTCAAGAAGACAGACAAGACGAGTCTTTTGGAACAACCAGCGCATACAGTCAAGACCGTGAGCCGGTGACTTTTGCATCATGACCCACTGAAAAACACTAAAAGCCGAACATACGTCGACGGGAGTGTCAGCCGTACCAGCCAGATATTCATGAGCATCAGCCACCACATAGTTAACGTAGTCGTGTCGAATATAACTTCCCAAGAGCCTGGCGATTTCCACATCTGCTGCTGTGACATCGACGCCGCTTGATACAAATCCCAGTTGTGACATCCGATGGCAAAAGAAACCGGTGTTGCACCCAATATCAAGATAGGATGAGTGCTCTCTTGGCAGACCAATCGACCTGCATACGTCCCGAATCAGGTCGAATCGCACATGTGAATCTTCACGCAGCAACCTCCAATCCGCGCATTCAGACAGTTCCACCGGTTGGTACAAGCACTTCTCCTCTGGATAGGGCGCTCCGCGCCTCAGGCGATCAACGATATCGGATTCGGCCTGCTTCTTGCGGCTTTGGTAGCAGGAATCGCAGACAGACTCGGTACGATCTTCGTGAAGGTGCAAGAAGAAGCAATGTGTAGAGCGAGGCGTCCAGGCCGAGTCGCTTGCTGATGATGGCGACGAGCAGGTACACCGATACGGCGACCCAGATTTGTGTCTTCACGGCGTTCTCGGATGTGCCGTAGAACTTCTTGATGCGCAAATGCTGCTTGATCCACTTGAAGAACAACTCGACTTGCCAGCGAGCCTTGTAGAGTTCACACACGGTCATTGGCGGCAGCCCGAACAGATTGGTCAGGAAGATGAGCGTTTTTTGCGTATCTGGGTCCTTGAACCGAATGCGGCGCAAGTAGCGCGGGTATCTCCGACGGCTGTAGAAGCCGGCCAATGCCACCGTCTGATCGCAGATGATTCCCAGTTCGCGGTTGCTTGGAGCCGAGTAAACCCGGCGCAGGTCAGTGTTCGCTTTGGCGCGGGTCACGAACAATGCGCCGGCTTCTTGCAACCCGAACAGGCGTCCGAAATCGAGGTAGGCTCGATCCATCACATAAATCGCGCCGGGCTGCGGGATCAGCGAATCAAGCACTTTGACGTCGTGCAGCTTGCCGTCGGAAATGTGGATGAAGCCTGGAATGTTGCCGCGCAAGTCGAGAAGCGTGTGCATTTTGACAGCGGCCTTGGCCCGGCGAAACGGCGCCCAGGGGAACAGCGACAGGCAAAGATCAATGGTAGTTGAGTCGAGCGCGTAAACCGTATTCGACAGTTCCAGCCCCAAGTCCTCCTCGGCGTAGAGCTTGCGAGCCTGCACGATCAATCGCTGCGCGAATTCGGCAAAGATGCGCCAGTCTCGGCGTTCGTTGGCGTCGGCCAAGGTAGAGCGTCTCACGGGTGAGTGGATGCCCATGTGGTACAACTTGGCCGACTGTGCCGAGAGACAGGCTTCGATGTCGCGCAGGCTCTCCCGATAGGTCAGTTGAGCAAATGCCAGAACGCGGAAGTGCTCCGCGCACGGCAGCGTGCGAATACCGCGATTGCCTGAATAGCGCGCGACGATTCGCGCGAAGGCAGTCCAAGGCAGAAAGTCCATGATCTGTGCGAACAGCGTTTTGCCGGTAAACATGGGGTTGCGGTCTCTGGGGATGCGTTCCCGGAAGATCGCCGGATAGCACCATCGGGTTCAAGTCGGCACCACCAAAATTCTCCAAAAAAATTTAAATATTCATCCCTTTATGACATACCAAGTCCAATTGAACCGGACAGTAGTGGGCCAATCTCTCAAATGATCGCACGCCACTTGAACAGTCCAGCACAGCAATAGATGATGATGTGCCATTTTTGATGTTGCTGGTGGACTCTTGGTTATGCACGAGCCTTCAACACACTGAGGGGATACGGGCTCTTGTTTGAGCCGCAGTCTGCCCACTGACCTTGGGTGAATAGGGAGTTGGGAAGGTGACCGACACCAAACCTCACATCGCGCTGCTTCACCATAGCGAGGTGCCCGCCGGGCTCCTGGATGAATTTTGTGCCAGCGCGAACGCCGACTCTCTCAGACTGGAGAGGGTTTCGCTACCTGAACCAAGCCCACAGGCGGGCATCGAGTGGTTTGCTTTCCCCGCTTTAGCGATTTTCCTGCTGAAACCCTATTTCGATAGCTTTCTGCAAGAGGCGGGAAAGGACCATTACTATGTTCTCAAGAGAGCGTTGAAATCTCTTTGGGGCAATTTATTTTCGAAGGATCGAAAATTTCAAGCAACTATTGTAACTGCATCAGGCGTGAAGGAACCTGAATACTCCATGCTGTTTGCAGTATACGCAGCGTTTGACGATGGAAAGTTGGTGAAACTGCTGATTCCCGAAAATTGTTCAGAGGACGAGTACTCTGCGACCATAGAAGCATTTCTGGATTTCGTTGAGTCCCGCCACTCCGAAAATTCAGAAAGCAATATAGCAATCAATCTGAGTCCAGAAAGAGGAAGCGGAAACATTGCTCTTGTAGCGTACGACAAAGAGAGCAAGTTGCTGCGAAAGGTTAGTATAAGGCCAGATTCACATGGCGGCGAGAATAGTGTTAGCAGAGGCGCTTGCGCTGTGGGTGTTTTTGTCGGGATGGGGAGGTGTAGTGGAGCGGATTTGGCAGTGCGGGAGGATTGATTGAAGGCGGGGCAGCGGATTGGGGTGCTGGGGAGAGGTTGGAACGAGGGCCGATCGCGGGTAGATGAGAAAGGCTCTCAACAAGGGTGTGCTGCGGACAGGGGCGCCGCGTCCAGGGGCTGGCAGGGGACGGGTTGGAGCGGTTGGGGGTTGGCGCAGCGCTATCCGGTGTCTGCAAACGGGACCGGGCGCACGAGCGAGCGCATCCGTTCGTCTCGTCCCTCGACCACGGCGGCGACCGCCAGCGCCATCATCACCGCGAGCGCCAGCCCCATCCGTGTCTTCATCTTGGCCAGGCCGCGGATGAAATGCACCTCGAAGCCGAAGCTGCGGTCCAGGCGCGCGTTGATCCGCTCCAGTGCCGAGCGTCGGTTGTAGCCGCGTCGCCAAGCGGGCGAGCCCCAGGGCGTGGGGGTGAAGATGCGCCGGTTCGCGCGCTTGAGATCGATACGCACAATGCGCCCGAAGTCGCCCGCCTTCGAGCCGGACTGCGAAAGACACGCCGCCCGGCCCTCGCACTTCAGGTCGCAAGCCGCCGCCGGACACCGGTACTTCAGCGTCCCCCGGTCCGATTCGAACCCCTGGAACGCCATCGGGCGCTCCGTCCCTGTCGCCGGGCAGCGGCACGACACCTCGCCCCGCTCGCTGTACAGGATGTTGTCCGTCCGCTCGGGGGCCAGGCTGCGCAGGATCGGCTGCGCGGGATCGTGGTTCGGATCCTGCTTCTCTTCGCGCCACATCAGCCGGGTGTCAATCAGCGGCCGAATCCCGTGCTCGTCCCACAACGCCTGCTTCAACGCTCCGCCGTCATAGCCCCGATCTGCGCTGAAGTCCCGGCACCGCTGCGCCAGACCCGGCTCAGCCTCGAACAACTCCGCCAGCAGCTTCCCCACCACCGGCTGCTCCGAAGCCGATGCCCGCGTCACCGCAAAGGCCACCGGCAACTCATAGCGGGTGTCCGCAATCAGATGCAGACCGTAGCCGAACCAACTCTTGACCCGCCTCCAGGCGCGCCCTTGCTTGTCCACGCCCCGCGTTTCGTGCTTGCCCCAATCCGCGTCTGGATCCGAACCCTCACCCCCGGCGCCGCGGTTGACCCGCCCGGTGGAATGGCTCGCCACCGCCTTGCCGTCGCACCCCAGATGCACGCCGTAGTCCGGCAGCACCGCCAGCAATCGGCCACGCAGTTCGTCCACCAGGCCGCTGACCAACCCCTGCCTGTCCTCCAAGTCAATCAGGTTCCTGAGCAGGCGCGAGAAGTTCCACTCGTTCGGAACGCAGGGCAAAACCGGCGCCGCCTCCCGCACCACAACCGACCGACCCGTGCGCGCGTCCCGCTCGACCCGCGCAACCGGGCGGCCCTGCCGTGGCAACGGATTGAAACCGCACACCGACAGCAGCGACGGATTGCGGCGCAACTCCCGAACCAGCGACGCCACCGAGGCGTGCTGGAAAACCACCCCCGCCACCAAGGCGCGCCACATCGCGCGAACCGGAAAATCGTTCCTGCCCCGACCCCGCTTCGCCGCAAGCGCCGCAACCAACTCCGCGTCCGGCAAGTGCTCCAGCACCATCGACAGGCGTTTCAGATCCGCCAGCGGCTCGACAGCGTCCCAAGAAAAAAGTACATTGTTCGGGCCGGTTGTCATGATCACCTCGAAGGTCGGCAATTGTTTGATTTACAACCACCATTTTGCCACATGACAACCGGCGCTTCCGCCTCCTCGGCTGCAACAACCAACCTTGGGGTGAAAATCCGCCAATTCGGGCCGAAACACCCCAAAATCGGGCCAAATCCCCGCTTCTCCGGGAGAATAAATTTTCGACGCCTCACATAACATCAAACCATTCAATCAATTAGAAACAGCGCAAGCGCCTCTAGCAACTGTTAGTGTCCTGTCCCAGAAATAAGTGCGCCTAATCGTTCTACTTTGGCGATGATCGAATCGGCAGTTGCAGTCCAGACGAACGGAGAAGTTTTAGAGTTGTACTCGTCAACGAATCGGTTGATTTTGTTGGTCAGTTGCTTGACCGAAGAAAACGACCCACGACGGATTGCTCGTTGGGTGATGATGCCGAACCACCGTTCGACCTGGTTGAGCCAAGACGCATAGGTCGGCGTGTAGTGAATATGGTATCGGGGTCGCTTGGCCAGCCACGCTTTCACCTTGGCGTGTTTGTGCGTCGCGTAATTGTCCACGATCAGATGCACATCCAGCTCCGTGGGAACATTGCGGTCGATGTGTCGCAGAAAGCCCAGAAACTCTTGGTGCCGATGGCGGCGTTTGCATTGAGTGAGCACGTTCCCCGTCGCCACGTCCAAGGCTGCAAACAGGGTCGTCGTGCCATGTCGAATGTAATCGTGCGTGACTCCTTCGACATAGCCAAGTCCCAAGGGCAGCAGGGGTTGCGTGCGTTGCAGAGCCTGCACTTGGGATTTCTCATCCACGCACAGCACCACCGCGTGATCCGGCGGGTTCAGGTACAGGCCAACAATGTCGCGAACCTTCTCAATGAAGAACGGGTCGGTGGACAACTTGAACGTCCGTTGGCGATGCGGTTGAACGCCGAACAGGTCGAACCAGCGCTGCACGGTGCTCTTCGACACCCCGCGGTGCTCGGCCATTGTTCGCGTCGTCCAGTGTGTGGCGCCTTTCGGTGACGACTGCAGCGCCGCGTTGACAACCTCCGCGACTCGTTCATCGTTGTGGCTGCGCGGCCGTCCGGGACGCAATTCATCGTGCAAGCCCTGCACCCCTTGCTCAAGGTACCGCTTGCGCCATTTGAACACGGTGTTCCGGTTCAGGTTCATCCGTTGGGCGATTGAGGTTCCTCCTTCGCCATCGGCACACGCGAGCACAATCTGCGCTCGGCGCACCAGCCCATGGGGCAGGGACCGAGATGTGACGAGACTGTTCAACTGGTTTCTTTCGTCGGTGCTCAATGGTATCGGTGTGGCTTTACGTGGCATGCTGATGGCTCCAATCAAGTCATGCCAATAGTACTAGTTATTTATGGGACAGGACAGTTCGATGCCCATGCCTGCGCTTTGGAGCGCCTTGTTTCGGGCATAGAGGTTGTCGTCTTGCGTTCCGATGGCCTCCTCGGTGTGGGCAACGCGGATTTCCTCGGCCGCCATGCCCAGGAAGTCTCTTGCCATGATGTCGGGCGAGATCCTTGGCTTGCGGTTGCGGCGGGCCTTAAAGGTTTTCTTCATCCGTGCCTAGTGTCCTGTCACGAGTCAAATGTCGGATAGAGGCGCTTGAGCTTGTTGCGAGCGTGCGTGGTGGTGAACTGCCAATTCACCTTGGCCTGAATGCGGTCGCGTTCAGCTTGCCAAGCAGCGGCCTCATCGCGCAGGACTTCAATGGAGTCGATGCGTCGGTTGAGGCACTGGCGGATCATGCGTGGCCGGCAAGCGCATGACCCAGGTGACGCAGCGCAGAACCAGGATCGGTTGGGCCCGCTTCCTCGCCGACATCGCCGCACGGTATCCCGACGCCAGCAAGATCACCTTGGTCATGGACTACCTGAACACCCACCGACCGGGCGCACTCTACGAAGCCTTCCCGCCAGCTACGGCCAAAGCACTGTGGGATCGCTTCGAGTTCGTCTTCACCCCGACGCTCTGATGGCGTGCCTGACCGATCTTGGCAGTTGGCGGCGCCCGGACCGTCCCGCCGGGTCTTCAATCTGGTGACGGTTCTGGCGGGCGTGACGCTTGGGGCTCAGGCGTTGTTGGCTTCGACAGTTACGCCCTGCGCTACCTTGCTTTGACCCAGGCTACTGCCTTCTTGACCGTAGGATATGTACCTTCATTTCTCGTGGCATTGCAAAGGCACCCCTGTTCGCTCGCCCGACTAAGTTCCAACAAGCAGTTTTTTCATTACGCTGGATACAAATCTTCTTTGTTCATTCGATTGCAGAGCATCACGCCACTCGATGAGGTATTCGGCAAGCATAAGTTTCGAAGTGGGTAGTCCGCAAACGGCATTCCAACCTGCTTTGGACTCACCCCAAAACAGGGGAAGCAGTTGATCTGCAATAACCCGGTCGTAGAACCTGTCGACATTCTCGTAAGCGAGATACGGGTCGCCCCGCATTTTGGGTTCATTGTCCTTGAGCCACTGTTTGAATTGCTTTTTTGACGGATACCCTTTCTTGATCTTGACTTTACGCTGATGCTCTTCAAGGTACTCCTGTGGCAGTATTGATCCCCCCTTGCCTTTCCACCACTCATTCACGAAATCTGATGGGCCTTCAGCAAATCGCTTCAATGTGTACAAAGACGCAACTACACACACTACCTCGTCAAACCAAGCCGCTTCGGATTTCTCGAAATTTGGTCCGAGGCGATCTGAATTCAATAGAACATGGCAAAACTCGTGGGAAAACTGCAGCGTGAGCTGGGACCACCTTCCATACTTCGACACTAGCGAAACAAAGTGGGGCTGGTTGGAATCCGACTCATTGGGTGAGCGGTAGTGCTTCTTGGGGTATTCGCCAGAATTGCCCGATTTATCCTCCTTGTTCTTCACTAGGATTCCGCATTCAGGCTTGCGTTCCATGTTGGATGCTATGGGGTCGGTCACCCCCGTTAGAAACCGGCTTATCTCTGCCCGGTTGGGGTTTCCCCAATCATTTCCGATGGCCTCAATGTTCATGAGTTCCTTTGTATTTGGATATTGGATCGCCTGAGGGCAGAAACAAATGCTATCAGATCCCAATCCCCTGATAAGGCCGTGACCCTGGCTGATCGGCGTCATTTTGAGGCTGATGGCGTTGCAACACGATTCCGAAGTTGGCGAGCCGAATTCCGCCTGCGCCTCGCCGGTCAAGCGAAGATGTCGTATTCCAGCCCGGTGTTGGCGCCCTGGTAGGGGTGGTCTCTGGAAACCACGGGCGGCTCCAGCCCGCCGCCTTCGAAAAGCCCGACCTGCAAGCCACTGCCAGAGAGCGCCCGAGCCAGGGATATGCCAGCAGGACCAGCACCGTAAACCGCCACATCGCAATCAAACTGTCGAGGCCAATCAGCACTGTCTGAGGATATCAAGATACTACCCGGCGGCCCGTCGAAGTCAGGAGCAGGGCCTCCCCAAAGCCTGGAAGGCGGGGCTGCAACCAAGTCTCCATCACCTTGAGGGTCTCATCGACCCTGCTCGAAACCACTTTGGACTACAGGGCGTCATCACTGTCGCCGCCTTCTTCAAGGTCGAGAATGCGGGACAATCTTGTCATGCCGGCCGTCAGGGAGTGATTTCGTCGCATGGTGGCGACGCCGGCCTGCGACAAGGTCTGCCACAAGTCCGGATCCGAGTAGGCCGCGTGAACATGCTCGACCCACTCCGACTTTACTCGGGCAATCAGGATTTCTCGACCGTGTTCGACATCCATGCCTTCCGCGGCGATGGGGGAAGCGATGACCGGCACACCATGGCAAAGGCTTGACGCCACCTTGCCCTTGGCGCCGGCGCCATAGCGCAAGGGGGCTACCGTCAGTCGAGTCCGGTTGTACAAGGCCGCCAGATCCTCCACGTAGCCGAGTGCCTGCACGCCATCCACGCCGCCGAGCTGCGACACTTCAGGCGTAATCTGTGCACCGAGAATGAGCAGATCGGCGCTTGGCAAGGCCAGGCGAATTTCTGGCCATACATCGTGGACGAAACGCAGGATGGCGTCCACATTGGGTGAATGGTGGTAGTTGCCCAGAAAAGCGATGCCGCTGCGGCTTTCGAATGCCGCGGCGCCGACCCCAGGCGCTTCTCGAACGAGAGGCAAATGGAATACGGGGACCTCGGGCAAGGCGGCCTGTAGCAGCTTCTGTTCGGTGGAACTTACTACTACGGTGGCGTCGGCGTTGCGGGCCAGCCTGAGTTCCGCGCGTTTGGTGGTTTCGGCTCGTTTGCGAAGAAGGTTGCTGTTTTCGATCTCTGCCTGCCGGGCCTCTCTGATGTGGTGCAGATCCACCGTGTTGAAGATGATTCGTGCGTTCGGGCAGAGCGCCTTCAGCTTGGTTGCCAGTTTCTCGAACACATTGACTCGATGCACAATGACTTGGCCAAATCGTCGGCCGTGGGTGCTGAGGTATTTTCTCAGCGAATCGCAGAAGGGCGCGTACAGCACTTCCGCCCCCAGCCGTTGCAGATCGTCGGTGTAGGTTCCTCGGTAGTCCAGGTCGCGGTCGGGGGCGAAGGTCGTCTTCATGCCCATGCGCCCCAACATGTGCATCAGGTTGACAGTGTCCACTGACCCCGAATCGTGGTCCGCCATCGGCAGCGCCCAGTCGATGACCAGCACACGCCCCTTGGCGCGCCGGTCCTTGGCGACTTGTGCATCTGTCGAGGGAGCGGCATGGTCGCGCTCCAGTGTCTTGCGCCAGCGGCTGAGAAAACGTGCGTGATTTTCAACCTGATATCGTTTTTCTCCCTGGGACAGGTCGGAGCCGGAAGTGCCGCCCTCTCGGTGCACCACCTTGGCAAAGGGTTGATAGACGACGCGATATCCCGCCTCGCGCACACGGAACGCCAGGTCGGTGTCTTCGTAGTAGGCGCGTTGATAGTAGCTGTCGAAGCCATCCAACTGGCGCCACAGCTGGGTCGGCAGCATGATGGCCGCGCCCGTGCAGTAATCGACGTCCCGCACATAGTTGTATTCGGGTTTGCGCGGGTCATCGCCCCGGCCAAAATTCATGGCGGAGCCATCTGACCAGACGATGCCGCCGGCTTCCTGCAAGCTGCCGTCCTCGAAGTAGAGCTTGGCGCCGGCCAGCCCCACCTTGTCGTGCGTCTCGAAGGTGTTGGCGAGCGCGTCGATTGCGCCGTCCTGAACCACGGTATCGTTGTTCAGCAGCAGGATGTAGCGACCCCGCGCTAGCGCAGCACCTCGGTTGCATGACAGCAGAAAGCCCAGATTCTGGTCGTTGCGCAGGTAGCAGATGCCCGGAATGTCGGGAAGCGCGTGGGCGCTATCGTCGGTAGAGGCGTCGTCCACCAGGATGACCTCAAAGGAGCGCTGACTTTGGCTGTCACTCAGCGATTTGAGGCAGCGCAAGGTCAGATGACAATGGCCATACACAGGTATCACAACCGAAACGTCTGGATGCGGCGTGGCCGGAAATCGAATTCCGTTCGCCGAAGCGACGTGCTCTGGACCAAGGGGAACGACCTGCTTGGACGCCAGCAAAGGGGTGCCGGATGTGACGTCGCTTCTCGACGCGGGATGCGGGCGCACAGGGTCGCCGGACTGCCCCGCGACTTCTTCCACGGCGTCTCGGGTTGCTTGCAGAAAGGCGTAGCCAAAGTGTTGGTCAGATTCGAGATAGGCGCCTTCCCCCCATTCGTTCCAGGCGTTGATGAACACCAACCGCTCGTCGTCCGAGCGTTCCTCTGCCAGGGTCCAGCGCATCGCTGATCGCAGCCAGCGCCTGTAGCCTGCGGGGGAGTGCCCTTGCAGCAGATGCGATTCCGAATTTCTGCGTGGCGTATTGTCCCAGCCCGGCATCACGCCCCGCATCTGAGTCCAGGGCCGGTCGGGTTGGTCCTCGCAGCGGGTGGCGTAGTCTTGCCAGTCAAATACATGGCCGCGAAATTCGGAGTTGGCGGGGACCACGTGCGCTGTGATGTCGGTAGGCAGCCCGGTATGCCAGGGGAACTCGATGGCAGCGTCGAGCCCGTAAGGTCTTGGGTCCAGGTCCTGGAAGGATTGAACCATGCTGACGTACAGTTCACCAACGCCGTTGTCTCGACACCATTGGCGCCATCTGTGAACGGTTTGCGACGCATCTGGAAAGAGCGAGGGCCGATAGACCAGCAGTAACGGGCGGTCATCAACGCGGATGTACCTGGGATCCCGAAGATAGCGCGATACGTACTTGATGAACGCAAGGTCGTCGGCGGCGGAGTGTTGTTGACCAATCAGCAGGTCTTGCTCCCGGCCATCCCAACGCCGCGTCCAGTTTTCGTTTGCCCAGCAAAGGCAAAAGGGCAGATCCAGGGTGGGATCATCAAGGTAGTTCAGCAGAGGTGTTTCCAGCAGCCGGCGCCCGGCAAACCAGTAGAAGTAGTAGCAGAACCCCGAGACGCCGTAGCGCTTGGCCAATTCCACCTGACGGCGCTGAATTTCGGGATTACGCAGGTCGTAGTAACCGGTGTCTATGGGAATTCGAGGCTGGTAGTGGCCCTCAAATTGGGGCCTTGCGCGGCGCACATTGGTCCACTCGGTATAGCCATTGCCCCACCAGGCGTCGTTTTCTGGAATAGGGTGAAATTGAGGCAAGTAAAAGGCAATGAGCCGAACACCGCTTGATGCGGGAGGGGACCCCCGAAACTCCGGCACAAATTCAGACTGTGCCAGTAGTGGCTGCCCGCCCTGAAATTTAAGAGAGTCAAGGGCGGCTTTGGGTGGGGACAAAGAAGATGTGGCCCGCAACCACCGACGCATTCGATAAGGAATGATCGACCCCACCCACCTGGGGGCGTACCTGCGGTAGAACGGTAACAAGGCGTGCGCCGTCTGACGGAACTTGCCAGTGCAAATCCACCCGACAAGTCGGGCTGCTCGTGCGCTCTTGCGAAAGAGCCAGGCGACGCGAAGCTTGATGCTTCGCAGAGGCGCCGTCACGCGCCAACTGGAGGATTGCATCAGGGCGGCCAGACGTTGATCTCGCTCGTTCGTGGCGGCCATCAGGGACGCAACTTGGGTCCGAGCATTTGCTAGAGCGTCGTCAAGTGAAGCGATCCGCTGACCTTGGTTCTTGATCGTGGTCTTTTGTTGCGAGGTTTCATCGGCCAAGGCGTCACTCAGAGATTTCGCTTCAGCTTCCGCTTGCTCCGCGATCTGCCGGAGTTCTTTGGTCAGGTTTGCTTCGTTCGCCAGGCGATCATGCAGTCGCCCGTTTTCCGCTTCCAGTTCATGCAGCCGGTCGTGCGCCCGTTGTCCGAGCAGGACGGGACGGCCAAAGAGCGGCGCCAGGGCGTTGATGTTGGATCTGATCTCGTCAAGCGTTGCCAGATCGGCGGGCTGTTCATCGTCGGCTGACCACCGGTGCAGTATGTCGTAGGCTTGGGTAATCCAGCGAATGCCTTCATCAGGCCGTTCAATCCAATGCCGTGGATCCTGGTGATGGCGCAGATCGGGTGACAGGAAGCTGTCAACGTCCAAGTTCGTCGCGGTTGACAGCTTTGGCCAAGATAAGTCGAGCGCTTTCCCGATGCGCGTCACGACGCGCCGCCAGTCCGTCAGAAGGTCGTCGAATGAGACCGTCACTCTTGGATGCTGGCGGCTGCCAACTTCGGCGTCGAGCACGTGGCGCAACCACATCAGTCGTCCGATGGAGGCGTCGATGCCGTTCCTGCGCTCAAGGGATGCTGCCACATCCCTCGGATTCCGGACAGGCATGACGATCAGCGGCGAGGCGTTGAGCGATTCTATGACATTGATCCACAGGCGCATTAGCCGACAGACGCGCGGATCCTTGAACACGAACAGACGGCTCGATTCGAACTCTGCTGCGAGTGCCTCGCACGCCTTCTCGAAGAACTCGGGATAGCGTGGAGAAGCGTACCAATCGGCGCTGACAGGCTCCCAGTCATCCCAACGCGAACCTGCCGAAGCAAGGATATCGTCGTTCAATTCGAAAATCCGTTGAGATTCCCAATGGCCGTATTCGTTGCCCCGGTTGTCACTGACTATTGGCGTTCTGGGCAGATCGCAACCCACCAGATTCAGCGTTCGGCTCAGGGCAGATGTGCCGCTGCGGTGCATTCCCGCGACTACGATCGCGTTGGCCGAATTTGGTTGTTTCATGGTGTGGGGTGCTTTAACGGGGGTATTGCACGAACAGAGGGGACGGCGTAACTGTGCTCCACATTTGGAGTCTTGAAGAACCACGTCGGCCTCGCGCCGAGACGGAATTGTAACCTTGAATCCTTGTAGTTGCGGCGCGTGCCGGTGCCGGTGCCGGCACCAACAACATTCCGGTAGATGACTACACCGAGCGAGGTGTCGTCGTGTTCAACACGCCGGGGCCAATGCCAATTCGATGAAGGAACTTGTGCTGGCCGCCATGCTGCTCGGTTCGCGCGATGTGGTTGGTGGCATCAAGTTTGTCGATAGCCTGGCCAAGGACCAGAAGGACTTGCAGCAGATCATCAAGTCGAGCAAGAAATCCTGCAAGGGGTATCGAGAACCTCCAGCTTCTGCGCGGAAGCTGCAACCGGATCAAAGGACACCGAGACATGGAGCGCCTCAAGACGAGGCTGCAACTATGACTGCCCTATAAATTAGATCGGATCTGTCCAAGATAGCGAAACCATTCAAGCAGGGAACAATCTTCCGTCGTACATTCTGGCGGCGGATAAGCCTCTGCCTTCTGAAGTCTGTGACGCAAGGGATTCACAAAGTCGCGCGCGTCTGACTTCATAAAATCGCGGTTGCCGGGCTGGTCAGGGTCCAGGGTGTTCGGCTCGCAGACTTTACGCAGCTTCATGTACGCTTGTTCGACTCTTGGTTTCAGCCGTCGTCGCCGAAGGAACCGGGGGAGATACATCACGAGGGCCACCACGCCAGCGGTGATTCCGTGCGAGAGTACGTGATCTGCGAACCAAGACAGGACTTTGAAAGGTTCCATCCACCCATCATGCCGTCTCCCCTCGAATCGTCAAGTGATTTTTTATTATCAATAAAATCAATAATTTGATACTTTGACACTTAGGAAGTTCAGCTTAATCTCCGCCGGCCCGTTGCCCTCCACGAAGGCCCGCACTTGCTCCAACGTCCGAATCCGTTCGGTCTGAAGTGTCACGATCATCCTCCGATGATCCCCAAACCCCACCCTTCAGGCTCACTTCCCGTTGGAAACCCACCACCCTTTCAGGCTCTTACCTCATTGGACAAGGCTGGATCGGTACATGCTTCGGCCACGCCGTCACGACCGAAGGCAGCAACTAAGTCGCCACCAATCTCGTAGCGTGGGCTGACGCTGTTGGAGAGGGCCGGTTTCGGATCATGTCGAGCTTTCTGCTTTGCGCATCGGTGGCCTTTCGGCCGAGGAGTCTGGATGGTCAGGGAGGGTCTCTGGTTGAACCCGGTTCCGCATCTGGTTCCGCCTCCATCTCGCCGGGGCTCAGGATTCGTACTTCGCCGGTGTCCAATCTTTGTGACATGCCGCCCAAGGGTTCTCCTGAGCGGACTTGGCCCTCGGGTAGATTGATCTCGGCGATGAGGCGGCGGCGAATCTCGCCGTTGTCCGGGAGATGGAGCGCTTGCGACGGACTTGGGTGGCGCTTGCGCGTTGAGAATTGGACGCGCCTGTCAGCCAACTCGAATGCTCTCTCGAATACCTGCACAATGCCGGCGACGCTGGCGGGACCCCAAGTCGGAAACGAGATGCCTTGTCGTTGCCGTTGGGTGTCGTACATGAAGTATTTCCTCTGTGTGTGGTTGACAGTGTCGTCCAAGTAGCGGCACCACTCGGACGGATCCGGCCATCCTAGGTTGCAGATGCATTTTTCGAGATCGTCCTTGTCGGTCCCGACCAGTTGCGCGTGCAAAACCTTGATGCGGTGGCCCTTCCAGACCTTCCCATCAGATTTAACGCCCTGCGCGAGTATCAGTGCCTTGTAAACGAGTTCGATGCCCATGCCTGCGCTTTGGAGCGCCTTGTTTCGGGCATAGATGTTGTCGTGTTGCGTTCCGATGGCCTCCTCGGCGCGGGCAACGCGGATTTCCTCGTCCGCCATGCCCAGGAAGTCTCTTGCCATGATGTCGGGCGAGATCCTTGACTTGCGGTTGCGGTGGGCTTTAAAGGGTTTTTTCTTCATCCGTGCCTAGTGTCCTGTCACGAGTCAAATGTCGGATAGAGGCGCTTGAGCTTGTTGCGAGCGTGCGTGGTGGTGAACTGCCAATTCACCTTGGCCTGAATGCGGTCGCGTTCAGCTTGCCAAGCAGCGGCCTCATCGCGCAGGACTTCAATGGAGTCGATGCGTCGGTTGAGGCACTGGCGGATGTTGCGTGGCCATGAACACATTGCAGGTTGTGCAGCGCCGGTACTCATGGTCGTGCCGTGCCGGGCGTCCGGTTCGGCCGCGAGGGGCACGCGCGTCTCGCGGATTAGCTGGCGCGGCGTCTCGTCCACGCAAACCACGGGGAAGGCCTTGTCGTCAGGACGGCGGTACACGTCGAGCACCTGCTCCACAGCGGCCGCGAAGTCCGCGTTGCCTTGAGGCGGGATCATCCATCCGACCCGGCGCCAAGGTTTGACCTCGTTTTTTTCAGAACCCGGCGCACCGTCTCGTGCGACACGTTGTCGATGTACCCCAATTCCACGGCCCGATCCGCCAGCAAGCGCAACGACCATTGCCCGCGACCCTTTGGCGGTTCGCCGCAACTCAACGCAATCAAGCGCGCCTCGAACTCGCCGTCGGCCTTGCGCTGGCAGGTCGGCCGCCGACCCTGCTGACCACCCAGTGCTGCATCAAGACCCGACTCCACGAAGCGACGCTTCACACGCGCCACTCTGCGCGTGCTGATCCGCAGAATGTCCGCAATGGCTTCCCCGGTCGCCTGTCGCTCGTTGTGCTCCCCGTAGTTGCAGTTGAGCAGGATCAAGGCGTTGATCACCTTCTGGGAGCGGTGCGAACCCTTGTTCGTGATCGCCCCCAATTCTTCCCGTTCCGACTTTTTCGGAATTATGAGGTCGGGCAATCATGTTGAGGCGAGACGTCCAGGCGGACATCACTCACCCATGCGCACCAGCAACGAAGCGCCGTCCGGGCACTCGATGATCCACTCTCCCACCTTGGCCAGACGCTCCGGGTCGGAAACGCCCTCCAGCAAAACACCAAAACGCTCCGCCGTGTCGCCGCCAAAGCGCAGCGCAACCTGACGCTCAAGCAGAGTGCGTTCCCGAGCCAATGCGATCTCCTCGCCTTCGGCCTTGCCTCGCGCCTCGCCTTCGGCCCGGCCTCGCGCTTCGCCCCGTGCTTCGCCGTCAGCCTTGCCATTGTCAAACACCTGCCGCTCCCAACGCGCTATACGCTCCTCGAAATCAATCGGCTGGCGCACCACTTCCGCCGCAGACTCCCGGATCCTGATCAGTTTCATACGCCACTCCTGTGCATCCTGAATATCCGCATTCCCAATCCATGCCTCCAGCTTGCGCATCAGCACGTCCAGAAGACTGCCATCCTCCGCCTCGGAAAGCCACTCATAACAGCGCTTCACCAGCCGGGGCATGTCCTTCGGACCCTTCAGACCCTCGATCCACGCCAGCAAGGTCGCCGCATTGTCTTCCAGCAGGTCCTCTCCCAACAACGCCTGTTGATCGACCAGAATATAGCCGTCTCCCACCAGTTCCATCGGCGCCACATGCACACCCGCCGGCCCCGACTCCACCGTTTCCATCACCGTTTCCATCCCAGAGCCCTTCAGGGCCGAAAGGCGCAGCGGCGCCCGCCATGGCGTGGAGCCGTTGTAGAGCACAATCGGCAACACCGGCGGTATTGGATTGCTGGCGCTGAACGGCTTCTCCTTGTGCAGAGCCAGATACAGCAAGCTGGCGTAGTTCTGCACCCGTGCGGCCATGATCCATTCCGGTCGAGACTGGAACTCCAGCATCACCAGGATGTGCAGCCAGTGCGGTTCTTCGGCCTCGTCGTCGGGTGATGCAGGTTGCAAGCCGACCCGCCAGACCATGTCGCCGAAGCGGCGTTCCAGATTGTCGGTCAGATATTCACTGGAAAGGCGTTGCAAGGTATCCAGGCGCAGGCGACGCAGCATGGGCAGCCGATCTCCGACCAGTTGTTCGAGCAAAAGCAGCTGGTCGCGCATCATGCGCGTGTGGGTGAAGGCGGCCTTGTAGGTAGCATCGTGCTGCATGCCGACCAGTGTGCACGGCTGAAGGGGCCCCGTATGTGCGCCAGAACCACCAATTCGTGTGCGACATCATTGCGGTGCGTGTGGCCATTCGCCCCTATCCCGCTATCCTCGCCGATTCAACCCGGATGTCGGGCCAGGGGCCGTGATGATCGCGCAGGATCTTGTTCGTCTGCGTGCGCTTGCGACCGAGAGCCTTCAGCCCGGGTGCGCGACGGGAAACTGTCAATGGCAACTTGAAGCTGCACACTTTCGGGGAGTTTCCGGGTTCCGAGGTTGGAAAGGGTGCCGATTGTGGGGGGGATTCGCCCTTTGCGCAAACGGAGGGCGGCCCTTGCGAGTAGCTGAACACCGCAGTTGGTCTGGGCATGCGATTCCCCGATTCGAAGGGTGGAGCGTGCCGGTGCCGGTACCAACAACATTCCGGTAGATGACCACACTGAGCGCGGTGTCGTCGTGTTCAACACGCCGGGGCCAATGCCAATTCGATGAAGGAACTTGTGCTGGCCGCCATGCTGCTCGGTTCGCGCGATGTGGTTGGTGGCATCAAGTTTGTCGATAGCCTGGCCAGGGACCAGAAGGACTTGCAGCAGATCATCAAGTCGAGCAAGAAATCCTGCAAGGGGTATCGAGAACCTCCAGCTTCTGTGCGGAAGCTGCAACCGGATCAAAAGGACACCGAGACATGGAGCGCCTCAAGACGAGGCTGCAACTATGACTGCCCTATAAATTAGATCGGATCTGTCCGAGATAGCGAAACCATTCAAGCAGGGAACAATCTTCCGTCGTACATTCTGGCGGCGAATAAGCCCTTGTCTTCTGAAGTCTGTGACGCAAGGGATTCACAAAGTCGCGCGCGTCTGACTTCATAAAATCGCGGTTGCCGGGCTGGTCAGGGTCCAGGGTGTTTGGCTCGCAGACTTTACGCAGCTTCATGTACGCTTGTTCGACTCTTAGTGGTTTGAAGCGGATGGGTTTATGATACCCTCTCGCCACGGTGGCATCCCCCGTATGATGGGGCTAACAGCCTGAATTATCGGGTTTTCCCAAGACCCTTCCACCATGACCGGTGCAAATTTCCGGGCTAGGAATCGACAATGGACAGCCTGACCCTTGAGAACTTCCGCTGCTTTCGCGAGAGGCAAACCGCTCGCCTTGCCCCGCTGACGCTGCTGGTCGGAGAGAACAGCACCGGGAAGACGTCGTTCCTAGCGATGGTGCGCGCCATGCGTGAACTGGCCTTCTTTCGCAAGGAACCGGATTTCAAAGAGGAACCCTACGATCTCGGCAGCTTCGACGAAATCGCCCACTTCCGCGGCGGCAAGGCTGGCCGCGCCGATGAGTTTATGGGCGGAGTGACGTACTTCTCTCGTGGTCTTGGCAGAAGCAAACGCAAAATGACTCGACACCGCATCAGCTTTACCGCCACGTTCAAAAGAAGAGGGCCGGGGCCGTTGCCAGTACATTGGAAAATTAGGGACGGCGACACTTGGGTCGAATTCAGAAAGGAGGATCGGAACGAGGAGATCCGCTTCGGCTCACCAACGGGGGGCTGGAAGCGGAGTGCTGAGGCGAGTGCCGTGCTGGGCCGAGAAAGCCGATATCATTTTCGCTTTTGGCCGCTATCCACGAGGCTCTACGAAGGTGAGTGGATATCAATTGAGGGTTCGGAGGCACCCACCGAACGAGATATCGAAGAAGCAAATGACTTGTTGAGACCTCCGGGCCGACCGTTCCGTGAGCCATCTGGCTTGTTCGCCAGTGCGCCGGTGAGGTCAAAGCCGCGCCGGACCTACGATCCAGATCGGCCCGTGCCTGATCCAGAGGGCACTTACATTCCCATGTTGTTTGCCGACCTGCATTTCCAAGAGCCCAACAAATGGGACAGGTTGAAGACCGCTCTGGAGGGATTTGGCCGAGCCGCTGGCCTGTTCGACGAGATCATCGTCAGAGCGCTGGGCAAGCGAGGCACTGAGCCCTTCCAATTGCAGGTTCGCAAGGTTGGAAGCAAGCGAGCCAAGGGTCCGCTTCGAAATCTAATCGACGTGGGCTATGGCGTCAATCAGGTTCTGCCCGTCGTTACGGAGCTGCTGCGAAGCGACCGCCGGTCGGTCCACCTGCTGCAACAGCCGGAAGTCCATCTCCATCCAAGTGCCCAAGCCGCCTTGGGCAGCCTGTTCTGCCAGATCGCCGGTCACCAACGCCAACTGATCGTCGAGACCCACAGTGACTACCTGTTGGATCGGATACGCATGGAAGTCCGAGACCGCAAAGGAGGCCTGAAACCGGACGATATCTCCATCCTCTATTTCGAGAGGCAGGGGCTGGACGTCAAAATCCACTCACTCAAGGTTGACGAAGAGGGCAACGTCCTCGGCGCCCCACCGGGATATCGGCGATTCTTCATGGAGGAAGTCTCCCGATCAATCTGGAGGCACCGAAACGGCGAGGGCACTTGAACGATGTGCGGGATCATTGACGCAAATGTGGCGCACGAAGTGTTCGGTCACAGTCCATCCGAGGCCGGCGCTGCCTTTCTCGACAGGCTCCAGTCAGGCGGGGGGCGGCTCGTTTCGGGAGGACGACAGCTTCGCGAGCTTGAACAGAGCAACAAGGGCTACCGGGAGTGGGCGAGAGTCGCGATATCCAGCGGCGTTTTGTTCATATTGAACGAGCAGGCAGTCAAACAAAAAGAGCGCCGGCTTAGCGAATCCGAATCGCTGGTGTCAGACGACCCGCACGTTCTAGCGCTGGCGCAGCTAAGCGGCGCCCGATTGCTGTACTCGAACGACAAGGCGTTGCAGCAGGACTTCAAGAACAAGAATCTCATCGACCAACCCCGCGGAAAAATCTACACGACGAGGGAATCAAAGGGCTTGACCCGCACGCATCGCAGCTTGCTTCGCGAATCCGGCCTTTGCCGGCACCAGACCTTGTGACCACCACCTGCTCTGTCGGCTGAAGCTGGGGTTGTCCATAATCGAGTTCTCTCCCAACAAGTGGGACTTCAGGAAGGCGTTTGGAGTTTCGCTGGCGCGAAACTCCGCGCGGCGGGGGATGGCTCGTCAATCCCCTTGGTCGAGAAGCCTGGAAAGCTGCGCGGCAGCCTCCGGGTCAAGCTGCCGCGCCAGCTTGCGCAGGCGCTCGCGCTCCTCCGAACGGCCCCGCTCAACGGCCCTGGGCCATGCCTTCGGTCATGCCCTCCGTCCGGCCTTGGGCAATGCCCTCCCGCACCAGCCCCGCCTTCCATTTGCTGAAGTTCGCCTCAGTCAACGCTCTGGCTGTCCTTCAGCTTTCCAGCCCGATCTTTCCACCTCCTACAACTTTCGCATTCGATATCAGCTTTCTCGCTTTACTTTCTGCGTCGGATTTCGCAGTCTCCATCAGCATTTTCGCTTCTTCTTTTGCTTCTTCTAAGATTCCCTTCTTATGTTCTTCGAAGGCCTTATTCACGCCCTCCTCGGCAGCTTCCTTGGCAGCTTTCTTGGCAGAGTTAGTGGCATCGTTCAGTACCTTTTTCGCGCATTTTACGGCATTGTCCGCGCGTTCTACGGCTTTTTTTGCCTCTTCCTTCGCCGTCATGTGCGCTTCGAGCATAGCTCCCCGATCAATCCGGAAAGTCATGAAGATGAAAACCCCCGTGATAAGGACACCGAATATGGCGGCGACGACGGACACCAATCCGTCACCTGCGCTACCCAACTCCTCGGTAGTCCAGACCACCTTTGCTAATACGGAGGCATAAGTCGAGATGCCCAAGGCACACAGAATCAGCACAGACAAGAGCCCTCCCAAGAGCCATCGCATGTATCCGGGCAGGGTTCTAAATCGCTCATTTTGGAGTGGCTCCCCTTGGGTCGGGTTTTCACTCTGGGTCGGGCCCTCTTGGGGCGGTCTTTCATTGCTCATCATGCTTGCTCCCTTTCATCTATCGTCTTTTCGCTTACATCCGAAGAATGCGAAATCTTGGGTATGGTTGAACGGAAAGCCTCCCGCCACCCGCCGATTCTCGACCGAGAACTGCTGCAACGTGGACAGCCTAAAGGCAGGTGCTGCGAATCCGTTGAGGATCACACATCCATTCAATTTCCCTCCCGAGGGAGGTCCGTACCACAGATGAACTCACAATGCAACCCTCTTGGGCGGGAGTTTTGGGCGGGAGTACGTCAGATTTGTTGATCGTGAAGTGGGCTTGGGAAAGGGCCGAATTTCTGTATCGTTGTGTGGAACACAGAAACCCGCAGGAGGCGCCATGTCCCATCCCCCGGACCTCAAACAACCGCAGCGGACTTGAGACGAACTGCTCGCCGAGCTGGCCTCTATCGACGACTTCCGCTCCGGTGCCTTGACAGACGCCTCCCGCAAGTGCGGCCGACCCGCTGTCCGCCAGCTTGATCTCCGCCGGCCCGTTGCCCTCCACGAAAGCCCGCACCTGCTCCAACGTCCGAATACGTTCGGTCTGAAGTGTTACGATCATCCTCCGATGATCCCAAAACCCCACCCTTCAGGCTCACTTCCCGTTGGAAACCCAACACCCCTTCAGGCTCATACCTCATTGGACAAGGCTCCATTGAGCACCGGCCCAATCTCGCTGAGCGCAAGCGCATCATGGCTGACTGGGCGGATGCCTTTATCGCCCTGCCTGGAGGCTATGGCACCCTGGATGAAATCCTCAAGGTCATCGTATCCCGGTTCGCACATGAACACGCCAAGCCGCTGGTGCTGATTGATCTGGACGGCTACTGGCGCGAGTTCGAGCGCGTGTGCAGGCGCTTCGTGACCTATGGGTTTGCGGACTCAAGCGCACCGGATCTGCTCATCAAGGCGCAAAGCGCTGACGAGGCGCTTGAGTTGCTGGGAATAGCTGAGGCGCGGGCGTGAGTGGGCGTTATCAATCCGCCGCCATTGCTTCGGAGTTCGCTTCAAGAGCCTGCAGGAATCCGTCCGGATATCGAAGTCGTCCTTCCCGAGCTCGCCGCACGAACCCTCTCAGGGCGCGCAATGACAGATCGGGCCATTCTTTCGTGGTGAATGCGGAGAGTCTCCCCGGAGGGCAGCACAGGGGGTGCTCCGAGACTCGTGCTGTCATTCTCTGGCTGCCCATGCGCCAGGCCGCAGTTGGCCAGCGCGAGCCTTCAATCAGGGGCGTGTCCTTGCTCGAATCGTATTGCTCAGGGCTTTCCAACCTGCGCCCAATCCACTCTGCAACAGGTACGGATACCGCATTTCCCACCAGATGCCAGCGAAACCGCTTGTTGCCGGGGTCCTGCAACGCCGATGTCCAACTCCCGAGAAAACCCTGTAGCTGCTCACAGACTTCTATCGGAGGGGTGACGACTCGTCCGTTGGGGAGCAAAACTGCTGGCGGCGAAGGAATGCCCAACCCCGACCCCGCCTTCAGGGGTGGCACCGCATCGGTTGTGATACCGTGGCCGGATCGTCCCTCTGTCCAGTAAAATCCAATCGGCTTGCCGAGATCGACCTGCGGCCAATCTGGTTCTGGTATGTCGTCGGAAAGCAGCACGTTGCGCGGGTCTTCGCACTGACTGGCCACTATGAACACTCTTCGGCGCCTTTGTGCCAACCCGAATGAACGGCTTTCGACCACGCGATAGGCCCAGCGGTAATCGAGCGCTTCAAGCTTTTCGAGAAGCTGATTCATCGCGGCACCTCCGGCCAAATGGAGCATGAAGTACACGTTTTCGATGACTACCCAAGGAACACGCTGCCCTTTGAGCAAACGGAAGAGACTGTCGATTATCTGGCTCTTTTCGCCCTTCAAGCCAGACTTGTCGCCCGCCATGGCCAGATTCTGGCAGGGAAAGCCTGCTGTGACGACTTCAGTTTCCCCGGGCAGCGACCCGAGTGTGGTGACATCTGTATCTATCGCGACACGAGGAAAGCGATGACGAATCACGGCCAACGCCCGGGTGTCCTTCTCACTCATGAATATCGTGCGGTGGCCTGAGCGCTCCAGTCCCAGTTCAAACCCGCCTATGCCTGCGTACAACCCCGATACCAACATCAGCCCGTCTCAGGTCGCCAGAGACCTTCACAATCTGTGTGGAGTGTATACAAAGCCAGCGACGGTGAATCGTGTTCTTGATTCGACCGGCTGGATAGCCACCGCGGATCTCTCCCGCGCCCGCCTGCTTGAGCCCGCGGCCGGCGACGGTGCGTTTCTTGAAGAAGCGGCATCACGGCTTGTCGATTCCTTGGCATATCACGGGCACGAAGCCACTATTGAATGTCTCCGTGAGCGAATAACGGCGTTCGAACTCGTGCCCGAGGAGGCTGCCAAGGCGCGCAAACGCCTGGTCAGAAAGCTGCTTACGCACGGTATCCGCCGAACACTGGCACGAAACTGTGCCCGCGCCTGGGTGACGACCGGAGACTTCCTGCTTGCGCGCCTGACCAACGCCGACTTCACTCATGTAGTCGGTAATCCACCCTATGTGAGGTGGTCCAAATTGCCGCTGCCGCTGAAGTCTGCCTATACCGGTCACTTGTCGAAAGAGGTTGCGCGTGGCGATCTGTGCTTGCCTTTTCTCGACCGCTCCTTCGCGCTTCTCGCTCCCGAGGGCCGGTGCGGATTCATCTGCTCCGATCGGTGGAGATATGCTGGCTATGGCGAAGCCTTCCGGCAAAAATGGCT
This sequence comes from Pseudomonadales bacterium, assembly GCA_965199705.1. Lineage (GTDB taxonomy): Bacteria > Pseudomonadota > Gammaproteobacteria > Pseudomonadales > Azotimanducaceae > Azophilus. The sequence goes on along the minus strand of OZ241359.1, from coordinate 2,735,192 downwards.
GCCCGTGATGGACATTGAGACGACAGGAGCCGGACACCCGCAAGATGTGTTCCAGCGGGATGTGTATGTGTATCCCGACATCTTGCTGGCCTCCCGTAGCCCGCAACCGAAAACCATGAGTCGAAGACGACGCAAGCGCGGCGAAACGCTTGCCGAACTGGGGTGCACCATTCGCGTTGGCCCTGCCCTTGGTGTCGCGGAGGCTTTTCTGCTCAACCCTGGCGATAGTGAAGTTGAATCCGAGTTGATGCATTCCTGGATTGACGCCCGCAATATTCGTGCCGACCACATTCGAGCAAGCGGTCGGCGGGTGATTGCTCCGTTTGATACGGGGGGAACCTTGATTGACATTCAGGCGTTTCCATTGCTCCTGGCTCGGCTCGAACGCTTCAGGGAACGCCTCGAGAATCGCTATATTGTCCGCAATGGCGCTCCCTGGTATCGAACGATTGACCGAATCCGGGCATCGGACTGGGTGGTCCCCAAGTTGCTCGTTCCGGAACTGTCCAGGATGCCCCGCGTCGTGCTTGATCACAGCGGCGCGATTCCTTCCCATGGCATCTACTGCATCTTCTCGACCAAGCGCAACATTCAGGAAATCCATGACAGGTTGAGCAACGGGAGGCTTGCCGATGCGATCAGCCCACTTGCGCCGAGGGTAAAGGGCAACTATGTTCGCTGTTACCGTCGATTTCTTGATGCGATCGAGATTTAGCCGTCGATTCCCCGATTCAGCATTTGGCCTATCCGTTCAAAGTGCTTTGATAGCAGGTTGGGTCTGCCCCGGATCATGTCAGACAACAAATCCCCAACCCCGTCCGGGTATCCATGCATTGCGATCAGCATGGTCAGGAACCTGCTCGCCAGGTCGTTGCTCGGGATGGGAAATGCCGGATAGCTGTCAGGTATCCACTCCGGGATGTTCGGCAGCTGTATGCTTTTGTGGCCAATTTTCCGACTCAGCTGAACATGTTCATATTTGTGCGTGGAACTCTCTTGTTCGCCAGGTTCGAACCTGAACGCGACAGGGCAACCTTCGTTGGCTGGTAGTATCACCATGTCGAAAGATGGATCTCCGCGGGTGTTTTTCACGAGAGCAAAAAACGCTCGGAATGCTCTTTTCGGTGGGTGCGGCATTGGGATGAGCAGCAGTTCTCCACGTGAACCCGGCTCGAAAGGCTTGTTTATAGCCCTGTTGGCCTGAGGCACATTCGTGGCTATGCCAACGCGCCCGCCGAGTGCTTCCTCTGCTTCTCCTTGTTCCTTTGAGTTCAATTCCCCCCACTGCACAATGCCCAGCTTCGCGTAGGGCTTGACCAATTCATCGAGAGCCTTCTTCTTCGCCTTCTGTTCACTCGTCATTCCGAGGATTCCACGATTCGACTGAGCGGAGAAAACCGAATACCCTGATCCCGCCGTGCAACATATCGCCGACGCCAGGATCCGCCGATATCGACATCAATCTCTTGCAAATTCGCGGCATCCATTTCCACAAAGGCGGAGATGTCTTCACAAAACACAGCATCCGGCCACTCCTCCTTCGATGCAAAGAATTGACGACGCAATTCCTCGTCTGCCTTGATCCTGGGCCACCAGAAGCAGGGGGATGGAAGCCAGAAATCGGGCTTGAACTGCATCTTCTTCACGCATTTCTCGTAGGCATCCCGATTCAGTCCGTAGGGAGGCAATTGGCAAGTGGTCACCCCGTTCCAGGCGCTCAAATTCCCTGATTCCTTGCCGAGTACGGAGGGTCTTCGGACAACCAGATGCGGCAGGTCGATCAATACATCCTGAGGAGCGAGAATTTCGCGTCGCAGCCACCGTTCCACATCAGCAGCGGCTGTCCGACAAACAGCTTCAATAGCCCATGAGAAAGACTTCTTGGCACACGCGCTGATCGTCTTTATGGCTTCAGGGTCGAGTGACTCATTGGCATCGAATACCTCCAGGAAGTTGACCTTCTGAATGGCGCTTAACTGTGATGCCAGCGCTTTTGAGCGATGCGACATGTAGTCGATCGCTTCATCCGGGAAGTTCAGCGCACTCCAGATGGAAGCACTCGGATTTTTGCGCACAAATTCAATCTGCTTTCTCCGGTTGCCGACAGCATCAGATAAACACGGCCAATACCAGGGTGCGAACTTGTCGTCTTGCCCGCCCCACAGCCTTGGCTTGGACAAATGAGGCGTGTTCAACGCAAGATCAGCGATCGAACTGCGGTCGCCAAACAGGTGCTGCAGATCGAAGTCGACATTTGGCCTCTTGTTGAGCGAGATGATGTAGGGAATAGTCGTGAAGGCTCTGATATACCCGATAACCGACTCTGCCGTCAGTCGCGCACCACCAAACTCAAGCTCGGCAAGGTTATTGTCGAAAATTACCAGATCCGGGTCGGCAAATTGTTTGGGAGGCTCGATCTGATGTGCATCAGAGTCGCTCCCAAGGGCCTTCTTCGCTTCCTCAAACAGTTCCTTGATCGCCTGTTGCAGTGCTTCACCAGAGAGCATTTCCACATAGTTTGCTTGATCCACCTCGGCCAGCTTCGATTGTGCGACCTCGCAAGCTTCTTCACGATCATCGCAGATCAGTATCCGTATTTTTGTTGACATCAAGTCACCCTTTCCAGGCAATTTCCATGGTTGTCGAGAATCCGCTCGGTGGCATCACAAAACGCACCTCTACGCCCCTGTGCATGGCGATCATTCTGACGATAGCCAGTCCGAGCCCTTGTCCACCCAGAGCGATGGACCGATTGGCGTTCGTTATCTTCGTTCGTCGTTCAAATGGTTCAAAAAGAATGCCAGCATCTTCCAGTGGCGTCGCCAGCCCGGTGCCAGTATCACTTATGCGGAGCCATTGTCGCCGTCGCTCGATTGCGCCATCAAGGCGTATCGCCCTGTGCCCTCTGTCAAGCATGGCATCCCAGGCATTGAACATGATGTTCTGAATGATCGCGCTCCATTCGACGAAAGCACCGACGGGAAAGCGCAAATCCCGCGGGATGCCGCCGAGGTCAAACGCCACCCGTGGCATGCGCACTCGCACGGCCGTAACCACCTGGCCGACAACCAGGGAAACCGACAAGCGTCGGGTGGCTTCCCGATCTTCCGCATCAGCCAGCGGCGAAAAGAGCTGCCTGTAGGAATTGAATCGTTCGTTGAACGTGCGCAAACTGTCTGCCGCTTTCTTGAGCCGTGGAGACGTGTTCTCGTCCAGCAGCTCTTGCAGTGTGTCAGCAACCTCTGCGACCAGGCTCGCCTCGCGGGCAATTTCATGCTCCATGGCCAGAGCAGCCATTCCAGCTGTCGCGAGTGGGCCGAGAATCGCCGCTCCGCTATCCAGAGCCTCCTTCTCTGTGCGAACGGCTTTACCTACGCGAATCAGCTCGCGCTTGATCTCTGCGTACGCCTCATCTGGCACCTGTGCCTTGTTCCTTTCGAGAATCCGGGTGGCTCCCGTTACCACGCGAGATGGCTGCTCGATTCTCTGCCTGTTCTGAATCTGCCTGTCTGCCAGCGCCCTGTAGCGATTCGCATACAAATCCAGGCCGAAACGCACGAAGTCACGCAGTTGATAGAACGCATGGTTTGGCACCAGACGATCCCGTCCGGGCTGAATTCGCAGGCAATCGTCGGCGTTGCCTCTTTTTTCGAGGATATGCCGCTCGTGATTGGTGCTCACGTCAACGGCCCCGAAAATGCGCCCCGGAGCAGGGAGGTCGAGGAGATAGCGACCCGATGTTCTCAGTTTGTCAGGCAACAACTCCGACATGGTCAGGCGCCTGCCCTGATCGGTAGCGATATCGAGCCAATCGTGGCCGCCCATATCGTTTGATGAGCCGTAGTAAGGCAAGCGAAAGCCTCCGTCATACACGGATACGTTGCCGAACCTGCGCAAGTAGTCGCGCATGTCTTTTACACGGACTCCATCCGGCTGACGCCCCTGGGTCTTGAATATCAACACCTCGAAACGGGCTTGATCGAGATATGGTGGCACGGGACGAGAGGCCGAGTCGTCGCCCGACTGACCCCGCGATGTGGGTGTTCGACTCAACGGAAAATCAAGGGGTTCGCGGAAGGTGTGGGTTTCCCGAGAGCCATCCGGGTAGCCCTTCCTGAATTCGACCTGTACCGACGCTCCTCCGCCACGCCCGAAATCAAGTCCACCTTCCAGAGAGCCGGTGATACGTGCTTTCCAGTTGGAGAAGAGGGCTTCACGCTTCTCGTCAAACGCGTCCCTGGCGCTCGCGATACCGGGCGCGTTCAGGTCAACCTGAAAGTCGTATGCGGTCCTGTTCGTGTGATGGACATCCCGGAAGGGAGAGCGTAACACCCACAGTTCGTTGCCCAAGGCGTTGATGGCCTGTGAATCCCAGGTTGTCCGCAGACCACGGAGGATGATCTGTGTTCCGTTGCGGGAGCCATCTGCGTAGCGTCTTGTCTGTTGTCTCGATTCCCAACGCACCTTGACGGTTTCAATACCCGCGCCACTCTGGATCGTCTGCCAATCCACATTTGCGCACAACACCTGACCAGAAGAAGATTGTGCGCTGCTGCACAGCTCCATCCTTGTCGCCAGGAACTGAGTGGACAATCGGCCTATTCCCTTGGAGCCGGTCAGTTGTCGGGCGAGACCCTGCGAGATTCGTTGCTGTGCCCTGTGGGTGGTGCCAACTCGTAGCCAGATATCGTGGAACTCTCGCTCCGTCATGCCGTGGCCGTCGTCCGTCACCACAATTCGGTCGTCTTCAATGTCTATCCGGCACGTGTGGGCATCCGCATCGTAGGCATTCTTGACCAGTTCGGCCAAGGCGATGTGCGCCTGACCAACCAAGCGCTCGCCCAATTCTCGGAGCAGTGCGGCATCTACCTTGAATTGAGTGGATTGCATGAGCTCGCCTGCCCGAGCAGATCAGGTCGCCGTGCGAATACTTGCCTGGAAAGGAATTTCATTGTGAGTTTTCCACTGCCGAGTGTCAACTGAGGCGCAGGCGTGAGTGTATCTTTGTAATTCTAAATAAAATAAATAACTTACTACTTGAACACTTAGGAAGTTCAGCTTAATCTCCGCCGGCCCGTTGCCCTCCACGAAGGCCCGCACTTGCTCCAACGTCCGAATCCGTTCGGTCTGAAGTGTCACGATCATCCTCCGATGATTCCAAAATCCCACCCTTCAGGCTCACTTCCCGTTGGAAACCCAACACCCCTTCAGGCTCATACCTCATTGGACAAGGCTGGATCGGTACATGCTTCGGCCACGCCGTCACGACCGAAGGCAGCAACTAAGTCGCCCCCAATCTCGTAGCGTGGGCTGACGCTGTTGGAGAGGGCCGGTTTCGGATCATGTCGAGCTTTCTGCTTTGCGCATCGGTGGCCTTTCGGCCGAGGAGTCTGGATGGTCAGGGAGGGTCTCTGGTTGAACCCGGTTCCGCATCTGGTTCTGCCTCCATCTCGTCGGGGCTCAGGATTCGTACGTCGCCGGTGTCCAATCTTTGTGACATGCCGCCCAAGGGTTCTCCTGAGCGGACTTGGCCCTCGGGTAGATTGATCTCGGCGATGAGGCGGCGGCGAATCTCGCCGTTGTCCGGGAGATGGAGCGCTTGCGACGGACTTGGGTGGCGCTTGCGCGTTGAGAATTGGACGCGCCTGTCAGCCAACTCGAATGCTCTCTCGAATACCTGCACAATGCCGGCGACGCTGGCGGGACCCCAAGTCGGAAACGAGATGCCTTGTCGTTGCCGTTGGGTGTCGTACATGAAGTATTTCCTCTGTGTGTGGTTGACAGTGTCGTCCAAGTAGCGGCACCACTCGGACGGATCCGGCCATCCGAGGTTGCAGATGCATTTTTCGAGCTCGTCCTTGTCGGTCCCGACTAGTTGCGCGTGCAAAACCTTGATGCGGTGGCCCTTCGAGACCTTCCCATCAGATTTAACGCCCTGCGCGAGTATCAGTGCCTTGTAAACGAGTTCGATGCCCATGCCTGCGCTTTGGAGCGCCTTGTTTCGGGCATAGATGTTGTCGTGTTGCGTTCCGATGGCCTCCTCGGCGCGGGCAACGCGGATTTCCTCGTCCGCCATGCCCAGGAAGTCTCTTGCCATGATGTCGGGCGAGATCCTTGACTTGCGGTTGCGGTGGGCTTTAAAGGGTTTTTTCTTCATCCGTGCCTAGTGTCCTGTCACGAGTCAAATGTCGGATAGAGGCGCTTGAGCTTGTTGCGAGCGTGCGTGGTGGTGAACTGCCAATTCACCTTGGCCTGAATGCGGTCGCGTTCAGCTTGCCAAGCAGCGGCCTCATCGCGCAGGACTTCAATGGAGTCGATGCGTCGGTTGAGGCACTGGCGGATGTTGCGTGGCCATGAACACATTGCAGGTTGTGCAGCGCCGGTACTCATGGTCGTGCCGTGCCGGGCGTCCGGTTCGGCCGCGAGGGGCACGCGCGTCTCGCGGATTAGCTGGCGCGGCGTCTCGTCCATGCAAACCACGGGGAAGGCCTTGTCGTCAGGACGGCGGTACACGTCGAGCACCTGCTCCATGGCGGCCGCGAAGTCCGCGTTGCCTTGAGGCGGGATCATCCATCCGACCCGGCGCCAAGGTTTGACCTCGTTTTTTTCAGAACCCGGCGCACCGTCTCGTGCGACACGTTGTCGATGTACCCCAATTCCACGGCCCGATCCGCCAGCAAGCGCAACGACCATTGCCCGCGACCCTTTGGCGGTTCGCCGCAACTCAACGCAATCAAGCGCGCCTCGAACTCGTCGTCGGCCTTGCGCTGGCAGGTCGGCCACCGACCCTGCTGACCACCCAGTGCTGCATCAAGACCCGACTCCACGAAGCGACGCTTCACACGCGCCACTCTGCGCGTGCTGATCCGCAGAATGTCCGCAATGGCTTCCCCGGTCGCCTGTCGCTCGTTGTGCTCCCCGTAGTTGCAGTTGAGCAAGATCAAGGCGTTGATCACCTTCTGGGAGCGGTGCGAACCCTTGTTCGTGATCGCCCCCAATTCTTCCCGTTCCGACTTTTTCGGAATTATGAGGTCGGGCAGTCATGTTGAGGCGAGACGTCCAGGCGGACATCACTCGCCCATGCGCGCCAGCAACGAAGCGCCGTCCGGGCACTCGATGATCCACTCTCCCACCTCGGCCAGACGCTCCGGGTCGGAAACGCCCTCCAGCAAAACGCCAAAACGCTCCGCCGTATCGTCGCCAAAGCGCAGCGCAACCATACGCCCGAGCAGAGTGCGTTCCCGAGCCAATGCGATCTCCTCGCCTTCAGCCTTGCCTCGGGCCTCGCCTTCGGCCCGGCCTCGCGCTTCGCCGTCAGCCCTGCCATTATCAAACACCTGCCGCTCCCAACGCGCTATACGCTCCTCAAAATCAATCGGCTGGCGCACCACTTCCGCCGCAGACTCCCGGATCCTGATCAGTTTCATACGCCACTCCTGTGCGTCCTTGATATCCGCATTCCCAATCCATGCCTCCAGCTTGCGCATCAGCACGTCCAGAAGACTGCCATCCTCCGCCTCGGAAAGCCACTCATAACAGCGCTTCACCAGCCGGGGCATGTCTTTCGGACCCTTCAGACCCTCGATCCACGCCAGCAAGGTCGCCGCATTGTCTTCCAGCAGGTCCTCTCCCAACAACGCCTGTTGATCGACCAGAATATAGCCGTCTCCCACCAGTTCCATCGGCGCCACATGCACACCCGCCGGCCCCGACTCCACCGGTTCCATCACCGTTTCCATCCCAGAGCCCTTCAGGGCCGAAAGGCGCAGCGGCGCCCGCCATGGCGTGGAGCCGTTGTAGAGCACAATCGGCAACACCGGCGGTATTGGATTGCTGGCGCTGAACGGCTTCTCCTTGTGCAGAGCCAGATACAGCAAGCTGGCGTAGTTCTGCACCCGTGCGGCCATGATCCATTCCGGTCGAGACTGGAACTCCAGCATCACCAGGATGTGCAGCCAGTGCGGTTCTTCGGCCTCGTCGTCGGGTGATGCAGGTTGCAAGCCGACCCGCCAGACCATGTCGCCGAAGCGGCGTTCCAGATTGTCGGTCAGATATTCACTGGAAAGGCGTTGCAAGGTATCCAGGCGCAGGCGACGCAGCATGGGCAACCGGTCTCCGACCAGTTGTTCGAGCAGAAGCAGCTGGTCGCGCATCATGCGCGTGTGGGTGAAGGCGGCCTTGTAGGTAGCATCGTGCTGCATGCCGACCAGTGTGCACGGCTGAAGGGGCCCCGTATGTGCGCCAGAACCGCCAATTCGTGTGCGACATCATTGCGGTGCGTGCGGCCATATATAATTCCCTTTGTTTGGGCATTCATGAATTCTGCTTCGATGAAAAGCGTGCTTTTCTCCATGGCACAAGGTGCGACAGGACAGGCAAACATAAACGCCAAGGAGCTCAAGTCGCTGGCCTTGCCGATTCCACCACTCAGCCTCCAGCGTCTGTTTGCGGAGATCGTCCAGCAGGCTAATGACCTTGCTTCACGCACCGAAACCACAGCAAAATCGCGCCTCTACTCTGGCCGCCTCACTAACGATGTGTCTCTTGGAGGAAAGCGAATGAGATATTGCCTTGTTCCATGGAGTTATCCATGACACCGCAAGAAGTGATTGACGCAGTCTTGAAAGCGTCTGAGGGCATGAGAAGGCCAGTGTTCCGAGGACAAGCGAACAAGGACTGGCCGCCGCATTCCAGCGCTGTCCGAAGGCTCCGCGTTGAGCACGGCGACGAGGTGCTTGAGGATAAGCACAAACTGAAGGATTTAGTGAACATTTACCATCGCAGGCACCTTATTGAACCGATGGATACCATCGTAGGCGACACCATGTTGGGCCTGAGACGACTGACCGCGCTTCAGCACCACCGTGCAGCGACTGGCTTGCTGGACTTTACGGAGAGTCCGCTAGTCGCAATCTGGTTTGCGTGTGAAGGTGAGCCTGATGCGGATGGAATCGTGTTCATGGTTGATATCGGTGACCATAACATTGCGATGAAGGCACGGGCGCAGAACTACCGGTTCGAGAGGGAATCAAGGATTTTGTATTTCGAGCCTGACCGGCCCCTTGGAACTCGGATAACAGCGCAGCAAAGCATCCTGATTGTCTGCAATCCCGTGCTACCCGAAACGCAAATCGCTAAAGAGCGAATACCCAAGGAAGTCAAGAACTCAATGCGAATTCATCTGGATAGACTTGGAATTTCAAATAGAATGTTGTTCGCTGATATCCCGGGTTTGGCGGCAGCAAATACAGTGAGAACGCCGCTACCCAAGCAGCTAACGTCAAGGGAGTTGCGAAGACGAGGAAATCAAAACTATCAACAAGGGCAATTAGCCGAAGCCCTCAAGGACTACGAAGAATACGTACACCTGTGCCCGAATATTGCGGAATCGCACGCTCTTCGTGGAGATGCGCTTGCTGCGTCCGGTCGCTACCATGAAGCGATCAAAGCGTACACGACCGCGATAGAGAACATTAGCCGGCCGATTGAGGTCGAAAAGAACGTCACCTTGAGCCCTTCGGTACGCAAGCGCATGCAGCATCGAATCCACTACAACCGAGGGAATGCTCGATCCGCTGTCGAAGAACACGATAAGGCGGTTGAGGACTTCGACAAGGCGTTGACGCATGGAAACGAATTAGCCCGCGATATTCTGTACAACCGGGGCAACTCCAAGTTTGCCCTGGGCTTGTTCGATGAAGCCTGGGATGACTTCGACGCCGCCAGGGAGATTAGAGAAGGAAGCGATACACTCCTTGCCATGGGAAACTGCAAGGTCATGTTGGGCAAGTTTGACGAGGCCAAGCGTTCGTACGAGAACGGCCTGAACCTTTCACCGACAGGCGCTGGAACCCATTGTCAAAAGAACTCGAGTGAGCTTGCAAAAATCCAGAAGGCACTGGGTAAGGAACCATTCACCTGGCGGCACGACAGAAACACCCTCTATATCCGCTCGGAAGTTGTCGGATCAGAAGAGAGGTTTCCTTTCGCAGGGAACCAGGGAAATACCGGAAATTCACCTTCGGGCACGGAGACGGCCTGGGGAGGGGAAGGCTATGGCGGTGCTCCCGGGTTCTCTGTTGTGCTCCGGCAATTCCGAGAAAATTTAAGGCCTTAGCCGATTCCCAAGATGGTAGTCAGTCATGAGTGGTGATGACGAAGAGCGAATAGATGGCGGATTACTTGGCGAGCTCTCGGAATTGGGGAACGCCATAGTACCGCTTCTCCGCAGGCTGCCTGGTGTAAAGACAGTCGTACAAGGACTGACTGGCGGTCTCACGAAAGCAGGCGCCAACGCACTTCCTGGTTGTATTCTCAAGGTTCAATGCGATTGCTTTTCGGCGGGCGGACCATGGGTTCGAAGCCGAGGTCCAGGGCGAGCTGGCGGGTGGCGTTGTCCTCGCAGGCCTTGTCCATGATCAGCGCGGTTTTGCGTTGAGGCTTTCTTGGCTGCGCCCTCAGCTTGCGGCCCTCGGGCGTGTCGTGAGCGTTGCCGGGGGAGCGGGAGAAGGGGACGGCGGTCCGGTCATCCGCGGCAACCATATGAATTTTGGTGTGCCATCCGCCCCGGGACTTGCCGATGGATTGCGGGCCGTTTTTTTCAGGGCGTCCGTGCGGTCGGGATGGACTTTGACGCTGGTGCTGTCTAGGCCCATTGCCTCGACCTTGATGCACACGATTTGGTCTCGCTGGAGCCGCTCGAACGCGCGGTCAAGCACCCCCTTCTTGGACCAACTGTTCGGGTGCGGCCTGATCTTGCCGGCTTTCAAGCCTGGTTCCGGAACTCGCGGAACACCGCTGGCGAGAAGATTCGAGCCGACACCACTTCCCGTACGGGGATGGCAACACGGAAGTCCGCCGGGTCCACTGAGCTGCTCTGCTTAGCCAAGCTTTTAATTATTGGGACGTAATAGACGGTGATTTCCAAATTTCCGGTGTTCTTGTCGCGGTAGCCACTCATGACAGGCAAGATGGCGACATCGCCTCGGTCCCTGATGCCAAAAATGCCCTTGTATGGGCGTCCGATGTATGACTTGCCTTCCTTCAGGGAAATTTCAACGAGCTTGTCTTGTTCAATCGCGTCGTCAACTGTCAACGATATAACGTCACCGTGTTCCTCGGCCGCGCGTCGGCGCATATCTTTACGGTTCCATCTGGGAATCTGATTCAAGAGCCCTGCCGCCAGCCAACCCGCGGCTACGCTCAGGGCCATCGTTCCCGAATGTTCTATCGGCAGAATCTTGCGCCACAGGCAGCCGACAAGATGGCCAAAATCAGGAACCGCGGAGGTGGTGGCAAACGCCATCAGCCTCGCAATCAGGAACAGACCGACACCCGCGCATGCCGCCTCAAGAACTATACGATAGCCGCTCAGATGTTCGGCTCGATAGCGGGTGATGTTACACAGCGAGAGAAACAGGTAGCCGCCGAGAGCCGGGACCAGAAGCAGCCCTAGACCCATTTGAATCTGCTTCTATTCAGATTTATCACCGGATTTCCCGGCGAGGAGTTCCTTGGAGAACTCCGCGATTTCCGTGAGTTGGCCTTGGAACACCTTGCTATGCCACAACTCACCGGGATCGACATAGAGCCTTCCCCGGCGGTCCATGTGAACCTTGGGCTTGTCGATCAAGGTGTCGTCCGAGCGATTTGCCTGGTTACTGTCCGTCATGAAATCCCCTTGATGCTTGCCTGCGCCGATTGGCCTGCACTCTGCCCACGATTCTGCAAATCTCCGAAGGCGATGTCAAATTCTATTCTTGTAAGGGTTCAGCAGGGCCTTGCAGCAATAGCTACCTGTGCTTCCCGCATGATGGCCGAAGGCTCTGCCGTTTCAGCGTTTTGCCACGCCCCTTGCGGTCACTGTCCCGGCCCATCTTCGACGACGGCGGGATGCAGGGCGATGACGCATTCTGCTGCGATGACATCAGCCACAAGCTCTGCATGATGGGTGTCGCCCGGCGGCAGGCCAGTGATCTGAGCATGGGAGGGGTCGGCCTCGAACGCTTGATCGGCGTCGAGTGGATCCTGAACGATCTGGATCGAGTCCAGTTCTTCTGACACCTTGTGCAGAACCGTTCCAACATTCAGTTCCGCAAACCGCCCATTGCGGTTCAGTTTCAGGCGAGACAGACGTCGTACTTCCCGCAATTGGTGGTCCATGTCCGGCCCAAAGGCTTCAAGCCAATTGACCGAAAGCCCCTTTTCACCCGGTGGGCCAGAGCGCAAGAGGAAAGCGTTTGCAATCTTGTCCTCCTCAATCAGAGACGGCTTGACATAGCGGACAATCCGATCGGAATCAGGGACGGGGACGACAGTCATTCGCTGAGCAGAGAGTGCAAATCGAAGGCATCGATCTGCCGTGTGATGCCGTCAAAGTTGTCACGTCCAGACGCCCGCGAAATCTTGTCTTCTCCCCCGCGTCTCTTGAATATCACATACTGCAACTTCCCGCTGCCAAGAAACTGCAAACCCATTCGGGTTCCCTGGCCATCCCTCCAAATCGCTCGCAGATTCCCATTTTCCATCAGGATAAGGTTTCCCTTGCGGATGTATGGAGCCGACCGAAGAAAGCCCTTGAAATCCTTTTTCGAAGCAGGGTTCAGCGCGTAGCCGTCATGCGCGGCTTGCTCCTTGAGATAATGGATCCGTGGCTCATAAGCGATGTATCTTTCGTCCCCGTCGGGCGCCGGTTCTTGCGGCGGCTTGGGCTTGCTTGGGAAGACAGTCACCCCGGAAGTGAGAAAACCTGAAGGCCAATCCGTCGGCGTCGAATCGCATTGAAAGATAGCCTTCGGGCGCCCCTCGTTGATTTTCCGAGAGCATTTACCGCCAATACCCTGCGCCAAAAATTCCGGTAGGCCATCAAGCCTGCCGTCTCGTCCGGCTTCCGCAGTGTCGAGCAACATCCTCAGTCTCTGGCCTTGTCCGCATAGACCGGAATGAACAACACATAACCCTCGGCGCCTCCCGAACCGGAGCCGCCGTCCTGAAAGCCCTTGCCGCCGTCACCACCGCCGCCGCTAACGCCAACCTTGACGGTGAAAGGATCACCAAGAGAAAGATCGGATATCTCCACGACTTCCATCGCACCGGGGAAACCCTTGCCGCCTGCCCCGCCGTTGGCGGTGATGCGGCCTTCAACAGGAGTTACGACAGCGCCTGCGCCACCGCTACCGCCGTCACCACTGCGGCTGCCCACGCCGGGTGCTCCATGATCTGGATTGCCGTCGCGAAGCCCGCCACCGTCGCCGCCCGCACCGCCATCGCCACCATCCGCGTACCACGTCTCTTGGCCATGCACGACCGTGGTCGCCCGCCCGCCTTCGCCGCCGTCGCCACCGCCGCCGCCATAGAGATTCAGCCCCTCATGACAGAATGCGCCACCACCGCCACCGCCGCCACCAGCCGCTCCGACAAGAACTAGCAGGCCGTGCGCCGTATCCCACGGCCATTCGAAAATTCCAGACTCGTCAACGCGGCGGAAACCTGAATTCGACATGATCCTTTTGACCCTCCTTGTCCGCACCCGTGCCGTGGTCAATCTCAAGCGGAATCCGCCAGCCGATCACTGAGCGCCGGATAACATAGAATAGTCAGAATTGATGACGGTACAACTTCATGGTGACGCCATAATATTCTGCTTTGTTTGGTGCAGGTATGGCTGCCGTCAGCTGACGGTTTCTACCTCGAAGCCCTCAAGCGCACGCCGCTCGCTGCTGAACTCGATGCCCACCAGATGCACCGGCTCGCCGCTGCCCATGTATTTCGCCGCGTAGCCACGCGCCTTCAACTGCGCCAGCGCCGCGCCAGCGCCGGCCCGCTCCACCACCTTGAACTCGAACAGAAACACCTGCCCGGCTGCGCGCACCGACAAGTCCACCCGGCCTGCTGCACTCGTATCCTCCGCAGTCACCAAGGCCCCGTAGGCAGAGAACCAGGTGTAGAAAATGCTTGCGTAATAGCCCTCGTAGTTGGCGATCTCGTTGCGCACATGCCAGTTGTAGGGGATGCTCGCAAACAGCGCCTCCAACTGCGCCTTCATACTCTCGAAGTCCGCTGCCTTCAGCGCGGCCCAGAACCGGTCGCGGCGGGCCACTTCCCCCGATTCCGGCCAACCGATAGACGCCAGCAGGCTCTTGTTGAGCGCCCTGCGCACCTCCATGTTTGGATAACCCAGCTGGTATCGGGCCTCGTATTCGACCATCGTCTCATCAACAATCGTCAGGTAGCCGGTCTGGAACAGCAGCGCCTCCGGGCTGATGTGCTCTACATCGAACGCAGACAGCAGATCCGAAGAAGCCACCCGGCCATCCAGGTCCAACGGGCCAACGCCGTGCGCCTTCAGATGCTCGATCAGAAACGCCGGCGAACCCGTCTCGAACCAGTGCGCCGCAAACTCACGCTCATCCAGCAGCAACAGCACGTCAAACGGGTTGTACACCCGATCCTTGTCCTGCCCCCGCCAGTTGTAGCCGTTGTACCACTCGCGCACCCGCGCCCGATCCAGCCCTTCAAGCTCCTGCGCGAACACCGCATCCAGATCCGCCTCCGTGTAGCCGCAGATGGCCGCGTATCTGGGGTCCAGCGTGATGTCCTTGAGGTTGTTCAACTCCGAGAACAGGCTCACCTTGCTGAACTTGCTCACCCCCGTCAGAAACGAGAAGCGGATGTGCGCATCCAGCGTCTTGATGTTGCCGTACAGTGCACGCAACTCATCGCGGTTGCGGCGCGCCTGCTCGCGGGAGCCATCCACAGCGGTCAGCGGGTCCAGGATCGGCTTGTCGTACTCGTCCACCAGCACCACCACCCGCTGGCCGGTCTTGGCGTGCAGGGCGCGGATGAGATGCCGAAACTGCGCTGCCGCCGAGCTGCCAGCGGTCTCGACGCCCGCCGCCTGCGCCTGAACGCTGACTTGCTCCAGGACGCTCTCGCGCAGTTGCTCCGTCGTGTGGAATCGGTCCCCACCGAAGTCCAGCCGCACGACCGGATGCGGCGCGTCCCAGTTCCAGCGCCCGTGGATATGCAGGCCCCGGAACAGCGGCTCGCTGCCCTCGAACAACTCCTGGATGGTGTCCAGCAGCAGGCTCTTGCCGAACCGACGCGGCCGGGACAGGAAGTAGTGCTTGCCGCTGTCAACCAGCCGCTTGATGTGTGGTGTCTTGTCCACGTAGTGGCAGCCATCCTCCCGAATCTCGCGGAAGCTCTGGATGCCAATGGGCAGGCGCGTGGGCTGGGTCATGGCGAATCAACTTGGCGGCCTTAGCCGACAGTCTCCGTCTTGAAGTCAACCAGGGCGCGCTCCTCGCTGCTGAACTCGATGCCTACCAGATGCACAGGCTCGCCGCTGCCCATGTATTTCGCCGCGTAGCCGCGCGCCTTCAACTGCGCCAGCGCCTTGCCTGCCCCTGCCTGCTCCACCACCTTGAACTCGAACAGAAACACCTGCCCGGCTACGCGCACCGACAGGTCAACGCGGCCCACCGCGCTGGTGTCCTCCGCCACCACCGAGGCGCCAAAGCCCGTGAACCACGCATAGACAATGCCCGCGTAATAGCCCTCGTAGCGAGCAATTTCGTTGCGCCTGTGCCAGTCGTGCGGAATGCTCGCAAACAGCGCCGTCAATTGCGCTTCGATGCCCGCAAAGTCCGCCGACTCCAAGGCGCGCCAGAACAAGCGGCGGCGTTCCGATTCCGCTGCCTGGGGCCAGCCGATGGACGCCAGCAGGCGCCTGTTGAGCGCCATGCGGACTTCAAGGTTCGGGTAGCCGAGGCTGTACAGCACCTCATTCCCTGCCGTCTCTTCCCCGAGAATCGTCAGGTATCCGGTCTGGAACAGCAGCGCCTCCGGGCTGATGTGCTCTACATCGAACGCAGACAGCAGCTCCGAAGAAGCCACCAAGCCATCCAGGTCCAACGGGCCAACGCCGTGCGCCTTCAGATGCTCAATCAGAAACGCTGGCGAACCCGTCTCGAACCAGTGCGCCGCAAACTCACGCTCATCCAGCAGCAACAGCACGTCAAACGGGTTGTACACCCGATCCTTGTCCTGCCCCCGCCAGTTGTAGCCGTTGTACCACTCGCGCACCCGCGCCCGATCCAGCCCTTCAAGCTCGTGCGCAAACACCGCATCCAGATCCGCCTCCGTGTAGCCGCAGATGGCCGCGTATCTGGGGTCCAGCGTGATGTCCTTGAGGTTGTTCAACTCCGAGAACAGGCTCACCTTGCTGAACTTGCTCACGCCCGTCAGAAACGAGAAACGGATGTGCGCATCCAGCGTCTTGATGTTGCCGTACAGCGCACGCAGATCGTCGCGGTTGCGGCGCGCCTGCTCGCGGGAACCATCCACGGCAGTCAGCGGGTCCAGGATCGGCTTGTCGTACTCGTCCACCAGCACCACCACCCGCTGGCCAGTCTTGGCGTGCAGGGCGCGGATGAGATGCCGAAACTGCGCTGCCGCCGAGCTGCCGATAGCCTCGACGCCCGCCGCCTGCGCCTGAACACCGACTTGCTCCAGGACGCTCTCGCGCAGCATGTTCGTCGTGTGGAATCGGTCCCCACCGAAGTCCAGCCGCACGACCGGATGCGGCGCGTCCCAGTTCCAGCGCCCGTGGATATGCAAACCCCGGAACAGCGACTCGCTGCCCTCGAACAACTCCTGGATGGTGTCCAGCAGCAGGCTTTTCCCAAACCGACGCGGGCGCGACAGGAAGTAGCAGGAACCCGATTCCGCCAGCCGCTCGATGTGCGCTGTCTTGTCCACATAATGCAGGCCGTCCTCCCGCAGCTTGCGGAAGCTCTGGATGCCAATGGGCAGGCGCGTGGGCTGGGTCATGGCGAATCAACCTGGCGGCCTTAGCCGACAGTCTCCGTCTTGAAGTCAACCAGGGCGCGCTCCTCGCTGCTGAACTCGATGCCCACCAGATGCACAGGCTCGCCGCTGCCTGCGTACTTCGCGGCGTAGCCACGCGCCTTCAACTGCGCCAGCGCCGCGCCTGCCCCTGCCTGCTCCACCACCTTGAACTCGAACAGAAACACCTGCCCGGCTACGCGCACCGACAGGTCCACACGGCCTGCTGCACTCGTATCCTCCGCAGTCACCAAGGCCCCGTAGGCAGAGAACCAGGTGTAGAAAATGCTTGCGTAATAGCCCTCGTAGTTGGCGATCTCGTTGCGCACATGCCAGTTGTAGGGGATGCTCGCAAACAGCGCCTCCAACTGCGCCTTCATCGCATCAAAGTCCGCCGCCTTTAGCGCGGCCCAGAACCGGTCGCGGCGGGCCACTTCTCCCGATTCCGGCCAACCGATGGACGCCAGCAGGCTCTTGTTGAGCGCCCTGCGCACCTCCATGTTTGGATAACCCAGCTGGTATCGGGCCTCGTATTCGACCATCGTCTCATCAACAATCGTCAGGTATCCGGTCTGGAACAGCAGCGCCTCCGGGCTGATGTGCTCTACATCGAACGCAGACAGCAGGTCCGAAGAAGCCACCCGGCCATCCAGGTCCAACGGGCCAACGCCGTGCGCCTTCAGATGCTCGATCAGAAACGCCGGCGAACCCGTCTCGAACCAGTGCGCCGCAAACTCACGCTCATCCAGCAGCAACAGCACGTCAAACGGGTTGTACACCCGATCCTTGTCCTGCCCCCGCCAGTTGTAGCCGTTGTACCACTCGCGCACCCGCGCCCGATCCAGTCCTTCAAGCTCCTGCGCGAACACCGCATCCAGATCCGCCTCCGTGTAGCCGCAGATGGCCGCGTATCTGGGGTCCAGCGTGATGTCCTTGAGGTTGTTCAACTCCGAGAACAGGCTCACCTTGCTGAACTTGCTCACCCCCGTCAGAAACGAGAAACGGATGTGCGCGTCCAGCGTCTTGATGTTGCCGTACAGCGCCCGCAACTCATCGCGGTTGCGGCGCGCCTGCTCGCGGGAACCATCCACGGCGGTCAGCGGGTCCAGGATCGGCTTGTCGTACTCGTCCACCAGCACCACCACCCGCTGGCCAGTCTTGGCGTGCAGGGCGCGGATGAGATTCCAGAACATCTCCGGCGGCTCGTCGCTTCCGACTTCCACACCGGCCTCCCGCGCCTGCGCCCGAAGCTGGTTGAGAACATTCCCGCGCAGCCGCTCCGTGGTGTTGAAGCGCCCACCACCGAAATCCAGCCGCACGACCGGATGCGGCGCGTCCCAGTTCCAGCGGCTGTGGATATGCAGGCCCCGGAACAGCGGCTCGCTGCCCTCGAACAACTCCTGGATGGTGTTCAGCAGCAGGCTCTTGCCGAACCGACGCGGCCGGGACAGGAAGTAGTGCTTGCCGCTGTCAACCAGCCGCTTGATGTGTGGTGTCTTGTCCACGTAGTGGCAGCCATCCTCCCGAATCTCGCGGAAGCTCTGGATGCCAATGGGCAGGCGCGTGGGCTGGGTCATGGCGAATCAACTTGGCGGCCTTGGCCGACAGTCTCCGTCTTGAAGTCAACCAGGGCGCGCTCCTCGCTGCTGAACTCGATGCCTACCAGATGCACTGGTTTGCCACTGCCTGCGTGCTTCGCCGCGTAGCCGCGCGCCTTCAACTGCGCCAGCGCCTTGCCTGCCCCTGCCTGCTCCACCACCTTGAACTCGAACAGAAATACCTGCCCGCCAGCGCGCACCGACATGTCCACACGGCCTGCTGCACTCGTGTCCTCCGCAGTCACCAAGGCCCCGTAGGCAGAGAACCAAGTGTAGAAAATGCTTGCGTAATAGCCCTCGTAGTTGGCGATCTCGTTGCGCACATGCCAGTTGTAGGGGATGCTCGCAAACAGCGCCTCCAACTGCGCCTTCATCGCATCAAAGTCCGCCGCCTTTAGCGCGGCCCAGAACCGGTCGCGGCGGGCCACTTCCCCCGATTCCGGCCAACCGATGGACGCCAGCAGGCTCTTGTTGAGCGCCCTGCGCACCTCCATGTTTGGATAACCCAGCTGGTATCGGGCCTCGTATTCGACCATCGTCTCATCAACAATCGTCAGGTATCCGGTCTGGAACAGCAGCGCCTCCGGGCTGATGTGCTCCACATCGAACGCAGACAGCAGATCCGAAGAAGCCACCCGGCCATCCAGGTCCAACGGGCCAACGCCGTGCGCCTTCAGATGCTCGATCAGAAACGCTGGCGAACCCGTCTCGAACCAGTGCGCCGCAAACTCACGCTTCTTCAGCAGCAGCAACACGTCGAAGGGGTTGTACACCCGCTCATCGCCCCGCCAGTTGTAGCCGTTGTACCACTCGCGCACCCGCGCCCGATCCAGCCCTTCAAGCTCCTGCGCGAACACCGCGTCCAAGTCTGCTTCCGTGTAGCCGCAGATGGTCGCGTAGTCAGGGTCCAGCGTGATGTCATCCAGGTTGTTCAACTCCGAGAACAGGCTCACCTTGCTGAACTTGCTCACCCCCGTCAGAAACGAGAAACGGATGTGCGCATCCAGCGTCTTGATGTTGCCGTACAGCGCACGCAGATCGTCGCGGTTGCGTCGTGCCTGCTCGCGGGAGCCATCCACAGCGGTCAGCGGGTCCAGGATCGGCTTGTCGTACTCGTCCACCAGCACCACCACCCGCTGGCCGGTCTTGGCGTGCAGGGCGCGGATGAGGTTCCAGAACATCTCCGGCGGCTCGTCGCTTCCGACTTCCACACCGGCCTCCCGCGCCTGCGCCCGAAGCTGGTTGAGAACATTCCCGCGCAGCCGCTCCGTGGTGTTGAAGCGCCCACCACCAAAATCCAGCCGCACGACCGGATGCGGCGCGTCCCAGTTCCAGCGGCTGTGGATATGCAGGCCCCGGAACAGCGGCTCGCTGCCCTCGAACAACTCCTGGATGGTGTCCAGCAGCAGGCTTTTCCCAAACCGCCGCGGGCGCGACAGGAAGTAGCAGGAACCCGATTCCGCCAGCCGCTCGATGTGCGCTGTCTTGTCCACATAATGCAGGCCATCCTCCCGCAGCTTGCGGAAGCTCTGGATGCCAATGGGCAGGCGCGTGGGCTGGGTCATGGCGAAAGTTCGATGTGGCGAATTCAGGCCGGATTGAGTGTACCCCAAATGTGGCGCCTCGCAGGGCGCCCACCGTTCGCGAGCCGACGAGTGCTGCACTCCACGAACAACCCTCCCTGATCGTTGAAGCCGTCCATTCACCATAGCCTGGCATGGGAATCAGCTCGTCACTTCACCATTACCTTGCATTGGACAAGGCTTCAGCAGCGCGAAAACCGAACTGATTCGGGGTTACAATGCACCGCGGACGCGGCGCCTCCATAAATTGGCCCGAGCGACTGATCTATAACAACAAGTGGGGCGCCGCGTCCTCTCTGATGACCAATCAGAGAGGGTGGCATCGAACCTCGCGATCGTGCCTTGCGCTACCAGGCCAAGCGTCAATAGCCAACCGAGATCATCATCCGCGTTCCTTCGGCTCCCGCGCCTCGGTCGAGATTTGCCTGCTTGCGCACTATCCGGGCTACAAGGTTCCCGCCGCCGTCAGCGCGAACAGGATGCCGCCGATACCGCCGACCACATATCTTTGCCGGATGAAGCGGCGGTTCAGATGATCGAAGGCGGCAGCCGGTGCAATCTTGCGGCCCAGTGTGCGCGCCATGATCGGCCATTCGATGACGCTGGCGAATACTGCGAAGGCAAAGAAGGCGCCGACAAGTGCTGCCTGTCCGAGCGTCTCCATTGGCAACAACAGCCAGCCTGCAGCCACCAACCCCCAATGCGCCAGATTGCCGCCGATGCTCATGGCGGTGAACTGCGCCAGGGAGTTTCGTTGCAGATCGAATTGATAGCGGAAGAATGCAAGTCCGGCAGGTTGCACGCGAGGCGCCACCGCACTGCTCAGTCTTGCGCCGGCATAGTGCCCCCATTCGTGCAGCAGGGCCGCGAGTGTCCAGCCGGCAGCGATGGCGGCAGCGATAGACAGGCCAGTGGCAAGCATCAGCCCACTGACGGAGACCCAGGCTTCGGCGCCAGCCCAGGCGCAGAGTGCAACGGTTGCATGCAGAAAATCACGCAGGGCGACGCTGGCAAGCGTCGGCTCCGTCGTCTGGTCCTGTTCGCCAGGAGATTCCTGTTTGCTTACATCAAGCACTTCCGGATCATCATGTCGAGCCATTTCGCATCCCTCGTCACTGTGCAGGCGCGACCTTCGGGTCAAGCGCGTTAGCGCCGCCGGGCGACCGCCGAGCCGACTTCGATCATATCACCGGGACTCTACAGCCCCTCCTGTTCCCGTCCGTATTGGTCGTCGAAGCGAATTATGTCGTCCTCGCCCAGATAGTCGCCAACCTGAATCTCGATGATCTCAAGTGGCTGATGCCCGGCGTTGCGCAGACGATGCTTCGCGCCTTGCGGTATGTACGTGCTCTCGTTCTTGTGCAGTGCAAAAGTCTTCTCGCCGCAGGTGACCTCGGCAAGGCCTCGCACCACCACCCAGTGCTCGGCCCGATGCCGGTGCAATTGCAATGAGATGCTGGCGCCTGGGTTCACCTGGATGCGCTTGACCTGATGGCGCTCGCCCCGTCCGATGCCTTCATAGCTGCCCCAGGGCCGAAATACCCTGGTGTGCAGAAGATGCTCCGACCGATCCGCGGACTCCAATCTCTCCACCAGCTCCCGGACGTCCTGAACGCGGTTTCGGTCAGCGATCAGGACGGCGTCGGCGGTCTCCACGACGATCAGATTATCCACGCCCAGGGCGCTCACCAGGCGATGATTCGAGTGAATCAGGGTGTGCGCCACATCCACGGCCAGGGCGTCGCCGACGAAGTGGTTACCTTGCTCATCGACGCCGGATGCCTCCAGCACTGCTTCCCAGGAGCCGAGATCGCGCCAGCCGAAGTCCACAGGCAGTACGGCGGCCCGATCCGTGTTCTCCATGACGGCCACGTCGAAGGAGACGGCGGGGCTCCGCAGAAACGTATCGCCTGGACGGAAGAAATGGAGGTCGGCGCTGCCTGCCTGCACCGACTCGGCTACCGCTCGCGCTACTTCCGGGTTGTACCGCTCGGTTTCCGTCAGGGCGACCCTGGCGTCCACCAGAAACATGCCACTGTTCCAGAGATGGCGACCGGAAGCGACGAAGGCGTGGGCGCGTTCTTCATCCGGCTTTTCGATGAAGGTTTGAATCGGCTGTACGCCTTGCCGGGCCTCAGCCGAAAGCTCTATGTATCCGTATCCCGTTTCGGGGCGGGCGGGGGTTATGCCGAACGTCACTACCATGCCGCGCTCTGCAGCGGGTCGAGCAATCTGCACCGCATTGGCAAAGCCGGGCGGGTCGTCAATCAGGTGGTCCGCCGGCAGCACCAGCAGGTGTGCGTCCTCGGCCTTCGCAAGCGCCAGATGGGCTGCCAGCGCGATGGCCGGGGCCGTGTTGCGGCCCTCGGGCTCCAGTGCGATGCACTGCCAACTCCGGTCAAGGGCTCGAAGCTGCTCGGCGACCAGAAAGCGATTGGTCTCGTTGCAAACGATGATGGGCGGCTGGTCAGTGGTCAGCGCAGCCCAGGACAGCGTATCTTGCAACAGCGAACGCTCGCCAAAGAGCGCATGGAACTGTTTGGGGAACAGCGCCCGGGACAGCGGCCACAATCGCTTGCCCACGCCACCGGCCAGCACCACAGGCATGAGGGGCTTCAAGCGCGCCTTCGTCACCGGCTCCGTCAACGCCCAAAACTCCAAGACACGGCTGATTCTCTATGCTTGCTGCCGCCCAGGCGTCCAGTCAAAGGGTGAATCCAGTTCGGCCAGATGCGGATGCTTGCGATCCCGGGCTGAGAGCAGTGCATCCTGTTCAGCAATCGGCCAGGGTATCTGCAGTGCCGGGTCGCTCCAGAGGAGCCCCCTGTCCAATTGCGGAGAATAATAGTCTGTCACCTTGTAGAGCACTTCCGTATTCGCTTCCAGGGTAACGAAACCATGCGCAAATCCTTCGGGCACGAGCAGCTGGTTCCAGGCTATTGCGGAAATCCGGGCGCTGGCATACTGGCCGTAGCTGGGCGATCCCTTGCGCAGATCCACGGCCACGTCGAAGATTGCGCCCCGCAGCACGCGCACCAGTTTCGTCTGAGCGGCGGGCGGCGCCTGAAAGTGCAGCCCCCGCAACGTACCCACTGGCGCTGAAAAGGAGTGGTTGTCCTGCACGAATCTGAGGTCCAGGCCCGCCTCCTGCAAGCTGCGCTGGTTCCAGGTTTCGGAAAAGAATCCGCGCTCGTCGCCGTGCTTTTGCGGGGTAATCAGCAAAACATCGGGGATGCGCAGACGTTCGATCAACATGGCGTCGTCCTGAACACCCTGGAATTATATTCGAACATCGCGCCAGGACGCTGATCGAGCAGGGTGATTCACCCTGTCCTCCAATTGGTTGTTGGGATCAAGGATGGCTCCAGGGCAATCACCTTTGCCACGGGCGGTCTCGTCAGGCGCAAAGTTCGCGTAACATGGCCACGTCATTGCACTGAATCGACCCTCATGGTCTTCGGCACACCCCTGAAACTGGCGAGATTCGCATCCCGGCGAGGGCTGCTGGTGCTGGCTGGCGCCTGGTTGGCGCTTGTCCTGTCCGCTTGGCTGCTGCCCGTGTCCCGAGGTGGCGCAACTGGCGAGACAGTCGAAACACCGTCGTCTTCGGCTCTGGATAGGGACCCTGGCGAAGAAGACCTGGCGCACTTTCTGGCGTCTTCGCGCTGGGGCGGCGAATCACTGGCCAGTCTTCAGACCCGGCGGGCGAGCGAAGCTCAGACGCAGGCAGGTGCGGCGGATGCGCTCAATCCGGAGCTGCGCGCCATGGGCTTCGTCGGCGTGCTCTGGATGGCGGATCAGACGGCGATTCTCCTGGAGTTGCCGGAGCAGGGCGTTCAGCGCTTCGGGGTGGGAGACGAACTGCCGGATGGCCGCCGCCTGGAGGCAGTGAGTGAGTACCGGCTTCTGCTTTCTGGCGCTGACCAGAGTCAACAGGAATTGCCACTGTTCCCGCCGCTGCCTTCGTTGCCGTCGGAGGGCGAACCGGCCCCTGGTAACGCAAGCGACTAGCGCAGCGCTGATTTCAAGCGCTCCAGGCCTTCCTTCAGCAGGCTGCGCGGGCAGCCGAAGTTGAAGCGCACGAACCCCGGGCCCGCGAAATCGGCGCCGTTGGAAAGGCCAAGACCGAAACGCTCGAAGTGGGCCGGGATGT
The DNA here is from genome assembly GCA_965199705.1 of Pseudomonadales bacterium. GTDB lineage: Bacteria > Pseudomonadota > Gammaproteobacteria > Pseudomonadales > Azotimanducaceae > Azophilus. Next base: position 2,711,010 of record OZ241359.1, on the reverse strand, counting down.
CGGCGATCTCCAGGTCGCGCACATCGATCCATGCAAGGCAGGTGGCCTGTGCGCTGATCATGCGTTCGCCCACGGCAGCCTGCACCAGCGCATGATTGCCGCGAAGATAGTCCAGCAGCTCGGGCAGCCAATCGCTCTTGTCCCGAAACGCTGCCTCAGTCGCCACGATGCCCAAGGGTCCAAGGCGCGTCACTAGCCCCCGCTGACTGGCGCGAAAACCCTGACGCAGGTGTTGGTCTGGAATCACTGCGACAGCGCAGGAAAGCCCCGGGATGTTGTAGGCCTTGGTAGCGGAATAAAGGGAGATGGTTCTGGCGCCGATTTCCGGGGCCAGGCTGGCGATGGGGATGTGCTGCGCGCCCGGATCCAGCACCAGGCTGCAATGTATCTCATCAGAGCAGATCACCAGGTCATGGCGCTCCGCGAATCTCGCCAGCTGCAACAGTTCGGCCTCGGTATAGACGCGCCCGGTCGGGTTTTGCGGATTGGCGATCAGGATCATCCGGGTGTTTGCATCGACCGCGGCTTCCATGGCGTCGAAGTCCATTTCCCAGCGCGCTTCGCATTGACGCATTGGCGCCTCGATTGAACCCATGCCAACGTTGGCGGGCACGCTCAAAAAGGGGTAGTACACCGGCGTCGGAATCAGGATGCTGGCCGCAAGCGCGACGGACGCATCCATGGCCGAGGCGGCAGCCGCCAGATTCGTGCCCGGCACCACACCGGCAATCCATACCAGCCATTCCGGGCGCGCCCGCCAGCCATAATGGCGATCGAGCCAACCGAGGAATGCCTCGGTGAGCGATTCAGGCGTCTCGGTATAGCCGAGGATGCCGTGCTGCAACCGTTTGTGCAGTGCATCCAAAAGGAACGGCGCGGCTGGAAAATCCATATCGGCCACCCAGAAGGGCAGAATGTCGCGCCCCGCGTAGCGCTCCCACTTGGATGCATGCGTGCCGCGTCTGTCCACGACGTGATCGAACCGCGAAGCGCGGGTGTTCGTTTGGGGTGTCATGCCTTACAATCATCAGGTATCTCTGGCGGTCCGGCAAGCCCGTGAGCGCAGCAAGAGGGGAAACAGCAGGTAACCGGGCAAGAAAAGCGAGGCGGCAAGCATGAGCAACGCGGCTACAGATGCGGATACTCTGGCCAGAATCCGGGCGCAGGTCGAGGAGAACCCGGTGCTTCTTTACATGAAGGGGTCGCCGCAAGCGCCTCAGTGCGGCTTTTCTGCACAGACGGTGCAATGCCTGGTTGCCTGTGGCGAGCGCTTTGCCTATGTCGATGTGCTCAGCAATCCGGATATTCGCGCTGCCTTGCCCACCTATGCCGACTGGCCGACTTTCCCTCAGCTTTATGTCGAGGGCGAACTGGTGGGCGGCTGCGATATCGTCACCGAGATGCACGACAGCGGCGAACTCGCGCCGCTCGTCAAGGCGGCTGTCTCCGATTGACACCGGCGAGCCGTGCGCCTACGCGCACGGGTTGGAGCTCTGCCGAGAGGCCCGCACCGCTATGGCTTGTCGGTTGCGCTTGGCGGGTTTAGCCAGGCGGCCTGATCGCCAAGCGCCCGATTCCAGCCATTGATGATTGCGCAGAACAATTCTGCCGTGCGCTCCGCATCGTAGAGTGCGCTGTGCGCCTGGTTCTTGTCGTAGTCGATACCGGCGCGCAGACAGGCTTCGCGCAACACCGTATGGCCGTATGCGCCCATCGCCAGGGCAGCCGTGTCCAGGGTGGTGAAGGGATGAAACGGGTCCCGCTTCAGGTCGGCGCGCAGCACCGCAGCGCGCAGAAAGCCGGCGTCAAAGGCCGCGTTGTGCGCGGCTATCAGGGCGCGATGGCAGCCCTGGCGCTTGATTTCCTGCCGCGTGAGCGCGAAGAGTTGTGCGATTGCTTCGCGCTCCGGTATCGCCTGGCGCAGCGGGTCGTTCAGGTCGATCCGGTTTACGCGCAGGGATTCGCTGCTGATTTCCGCATCCGCACGCGGACGCACTGCCCAGGCGCGGGTGCTGTGTATCCCCAGCTCGCCCGCGTCGCAATCGAGCATGACGGCGGCGATTTCCAGGATGCCGTGTCGTTCCGGCTCGAAGCCGCTGGTTTCCACGTCAATGACCACCGGCAGGTAGCCTCGAAAGCGCGTTGCCATCCAGTTGCTGCTCATGACCAGGGCGCAGGCTCCGGGCTCGCTGCAGCGCGGATGTGGCGTGAAACTCGCGCACCCGGCCAGACAGCGTTCAAAGGCGCATTGTATCGGTAACACAGCTTGGGCGTTTGGCTCGAAGCAGCGCGAATGTGCGAAGTATGGTCGTCCGAACGCCTGGCGAGGATGTGACATCCACCTTCAAGGCCCGTCCCTGCGAGGCATCAAGCGCTTCTGGGCTATCATGCGCGCGCTGGCGTTGGCGCTGCATGGAGCTTCGCGAAAGGTGGGAAAAAAAGTCGTTCTGGCCTATTCCGGCGGGCTGGATACTTCCGTTATCTGTCGTTGGTTGCAGGCAGACCGTGGCGCCGAAGTGGTTACCTTCACCGCCGACATCGGCCAGGGCGAGGAGGTGGCGCCGGCGCGCAGCAAGGCCGAGGCCATGGGCGTGCGCGAGATTTACGTGGAAGACTTGCGTGAAACCTTTGTGCGCGATTACGTCTTCCCGATGTTTCGGGCCAATACCCTCTACGAAGGGGCCTACCTGCTCGGCACCAGCATTGCGCGTCCGCTGATCGCGCGCCGACTGGTGGAGATTGCAGCCGAGACCGGCGCGGACGCGATCGCACACGGCGCCACCGGCAAGGGCAATGATCAGGTGCGATTCGAGCTCGGGGCCTACGCTCTGAACCCGGATATCGAGGTGATCGCGCCCTGGCGAGAATGGGATCTGAACTCGCGCGAAGCGCTGATGGCATTTTGTGAGCGCCACCAGATTCCGGTGGACTATCGGCGTGCCGGCGGCTCGCCCTATTCGATGGACGCCAATCTTCTGCACATCTCCTACGAGGGCGGCGGCCTGGAGGATCCCTGGCAGGCGCCGGACGCTGCCATGTGGCGGTGGACGCGGGCGCCGGAGGATGCGCCCGAAACGCCTGCTGAACTGCAAGTGACCTTTGTTGGCGGCGACCCGGTTGCCGTGGACGGAGAACGCCTGAGCCCGGCCGAATTGCTGGTGCATCTGAATCGGCTCGGGGGCGAGCATGGCGTCGGCCGCGACGACCTGGTGGAAAACCGCTATGTCGGGATGAAATCGCGCGGCTGCTATGAGACGCCGGGCGGCACGATTCTGCTGGCCGCGCATCGGGCCATCGAATCCCTTACTCTGGATCGCGAACTCGCGCACCTCAAGGATGATCTGATGCCGCGCTACGCCAGCCTGATCTACAACGGCTACTGGTGGTCGCCGGAGCGCCGGGCATTGCAGGCGTTGATCGACGTTTCCCAGGAAGATGTATCCGGCGAGGTGCGGTTGAAGCTGTACAAGGGGCAGGTATCGGTGCTCGGGCGGCGCTCCGGGAACAGCCTGTACGATGCCGAAATCGCAACCTTCGAGGAAGATGAAGGCGCCTACGCGCAAGCCGACGCAGCCGGCTTCATCCGCCTGAACGCCCTTCGTTTGCGACTCGGCGCCCGAGCCCGAAGGCGGTTGGAATAGCCCAGGGACGCTTCCCCAAGCCGACCGGATATGGGATAGCGGGATATCCGGGCTGCATCGAACGCGCCAGACGGGTCAAGGCGTCTTGTCGCGATACTCGCACAAGTCCTCGATGATGCAGGCGCCACAGCGCGGCTTGCGGGCGACGCAGACATAGCGCCCGTGCAGTATCAGCCAATGGTGGGCATCCTTCAGGAACGGCTTTGGAATTCGCCGCAGCAATCTGTCTTCCACTTCCCGAACATTGCGCCCAGGTGCGATGCGTGTGCGGTTGGCGACTCGAAAGATGTGCGTATCCACCGCCATCGTGGGTTGCCCGAAGGCGGTGTTCAACACCACGTTGGCGGTTTTCCGGCCAACGCCCGGCAGGGCTTCCAAAGCCTCGCGGTTGGTCGGCACCTGACCGCCGTGTTGCTCTATCAGCAGCTCGCAGGTCGCGATGATGTGCCTGGCCTTGCTGTTGAACAGGCCGATGCGCCGGATGAACGGCGTCAGCCCCTCAATACCGAGGGCAGCCAGAGACTCCGGGGTGTTGGCCGCCCGGAACAGGGGCCCGGTCGCCTGGTTGACGCTGACGTCTGTAGCCTGGGCCGAGAGCATCACCGCAATCAGGAGTTCGAAAGCGGATGCGAAGCGCAGTTCCGTGGTGGGATTGGGGTTCTCGGCCCGCAGCCGGGCAAATATCTCGGAGCGTATCTCGCGGTTCATGCCGTTTGCTCATCGGGCTTGCTGCGTCGTGGCAACGCTTGGCCAAGGCCGAGCAGCAGGCCGGCAATGATAAACGCTCCAGGTGGCAACAGCGCCAGGCGCAAGGGTGGCCGGCCGCCACTGAAGTCGATCTGACAGGCGGCGGCGCCGGGGCCGAAGAGGCGCGTCATGTCGGCGCACAGCGTGCCTTGGCCAAGCACCTCCCGGACGCTGCCCAGCAGTATCAGCGCCAGCCCGAATCCGAACGCGGCGCCCAGCGCGTCGAGACCGGCGGAGACTGTGTTCCTGCGGCTGGCGAACGCTTCAATGCGTCCGAGAATCATGCAGTTGGAAACAATGATCTGCACGAACAAGGCGATCCTCTCATACAGGCCGAAGGCATAGGCTTCCAGCAGCATTGTGCTGAGCGTGGTCAAGGTGGCGATGACCAGCACGAAGCACGGAAGACGCAGGGATTGCGGAATCGCCTGGCGCAGTGCGGAAATCGCCAGCGCCGATCCGATCAGGACGAAGCTGCTCGCCAAGGCGAGCCCGAGTGCGTTGACCAGGCTGTTGCTGACGGCGAGCAGCGGACAGAGCCCCAGCAGTTGCACCCAGGCCGGGTTGCGTTCCAGGGCAGACTCGCGCACAAGCCGCAGCCCGCCTGCGACACCCGGAGCCTGGTCCAGAACAGGTATGTTCTTCGTCGTCACGTATTTGCTGCCGGCGTCAAGGCGCCATGCGACCGGCAGCCGGCCTTGGCCGCGTCTTCGTGAAAGCCTGCAACCAGGCGGGCGATGCCCCGTTTGACAGCGTTGCTGGTAATGGTGGCGCCGCTTATGGCGTCCACCTCAGCCGCGGGTGTTGCCTCGAATCGGAACAGCCAGCCTCGGGTTTGCGCCGGCCCGGCGGATATGGGTTGCATGGCGGACGTCCGCAGATTGTGCCTCAGTGAGATGAAGTCGCCGATGCCCGGCGTCTCCTGATGCCGGGTCACTCGCACCCCGACGAGTTCTCCCGCATGATCGAATCCCGCCAGCAACGCCACACGCCCGGCATAGCCCTCGACTTCGCCCCTCTGCAGGCAGACGCCGGTCGCCAGCCGCAGTGTCTGGTTCTGCCAGGCCGAGTCGTTCTGGCGGACAGGGCGACCGAGAATGTCGGAGGCGGCTTGCCAGGCGTGCACTGTCCGGTTTTCGTGGATGGCATCACTGGTGATGGCGTCAATCCAGGCCAACAGAAGGGCGCAGCCGACGGCCAGGGCGGTCAGGCGCAGGATGTCCCCCGTGCGCCCAGCAACCAGTGCATTGCGCCAGTATGTGCGCCAGCCAGGCCTGTTCGCGCTGTCCTTCACTGCCCCGATGTCCTGCTCTTCCGCCGACACAAGTGATCGATCAACGGCGTGGCGCCATTGGCGATGAGTACGGCAAAGGCGATGCCATCCGGATAGGCGCCCCAGACGCGAATCACGAAGGTGATGACGCCCGCCAGCAGACCGAAGATCCACTGGCCGAGTCGGGTTTCGGGGTGCGTCACCGGGTCTGTGACCACGAAGAAGGCCGCCAGCAGGATGCCGCCGGAAAACAGGTGAAAGCCCACCAGCGCGAGACCCTGGTCAGGCGCCAGAACGAAGGCGGGCAGCGCGACGCCGAGCAGATAGCCGGCGACTACCGGCGCGGCGATGAGGCCGGACGCCCAGAGCAGCAGGCCACCGGCGGCATAGGCGAGGTTGATCCATTCCCAGGCGGCGTCGCCGATGCGCCCGAATGCCGGATTATGTTGAAACAGCGACTCCAGCGCAGTCTCGCCCCGATACTTGAATTCCGTCAGCGCCGTGGCGCCGGTGAGGCTGTCGTGCTGCGACATTTCCAATGGCCAGGAAATCAGAACGATGGCGTAGCCGACCATGGCCGGGTTGAACAGGTTGTGGCCCAGGCCGCCGTACAACTGACGCGCCAGGCCGATGGCGCCCGCAGTCGCTGTCAGCAGCAGTGGCCAGGGGGCGCTCGGCGGCAAGGCGAGCGCGAGGATCATGGCGGTGACCGCTGCCGAACCGTCGCCGGGCTGAAATGGCTTGCGTCGCAGCCGCGCGCAGGCGAAATCAAGCAGCCAGGCGGCGGGGAGAATGGCCGCCAGGTTGGTCAGATAGCCGCTGCCGTGAAAGTAGCTTGCCACGGCGAGCCCCGGCGTCAGCGCGGCGCAGACGCACCACATGATCTGCGGCGTGCCGAGCCCGGATGTGGCGCCAGGGCGCTGATCGAACAGGCTGACCAGCAGATTTTTCAATCAGCCACCTGATCTGGCCACATGTTGGGCTCCGGTTCCTGGTGCGAGATCCGGGACAGCCTTCGCTGGCGTCGTGCCTGCGCCTTCTGCTCGGCGGCGTCCAGGCGCGCCTGCCGGGCTTCGAAATGCGCCCTTGCCGTTTCTGCTCTGTGCAGTTTGGCGGCGTCGGTGGCAAGTTGGCGTTTGGCTGCCGAGAAACCGGCGGCAAGTGGAATGTCGGAGGGGCAGGCGCGGTCGCAGAGATGGCATTCGATACAGCGCGACAAGCCTGCTGTCGAGGCGGACTCGACCTGCCCGGCGCGCACCAGGCGAAGCAGGTACTGAGGCGCCAGGTCGGCCGGACAGACAGGCTCGCAGCGATTGCAGCCGATGCAGGGGCGCGTCTGATCGGAAGCTGCGGTGAGCGATGGGCCAGAAGACCCCGCAGCGGGAAGGAGTTCGATGCAGTCCATTGGGCAGGCGGGCAGACAGAGTTCACAGCCGGTGCATTGATCCGCCAGCACGGTGTGCAGGTAGCCCGGCGCGCCGACGATGGCGTCCACGGGGCAGGCCTCCACGCACAGGAAGCAACCAACGCAGTCTTCTTCGCGCACCTCGGCGACCACGGCGGCTGGCGCCGACGGCGGCTGGCCGGTGTCGCTGGCGAGTAACCGCTGCAAGGCCCTGTGTGTTTCCGGGCCACCGGGCGGACACAGGTCGAGCGCCGCGCCGCCGGCAATCGCCTCGGCATAGGGCCGGCAACCGGCATGGCCGCACTGGGCGCACTGCGTTTGTGGCAGCAGGGCGTTGATGGCCTCGATCAGTTGCCCGGAATCGGCTGGCAGGCGCGTCCTCGCCAGCGTCAGGGCCAGGCCGAGAGAGGCGGCCAGTGCAGCCAGCAGGATGGCAGCGGCCATGGCGCGTTCAGACGAGGCCGGAAAACCCGAGAAAACCCAGGCTCAGGATACCGGCGCTGACCAGAGCGACCGGCGCTCCGCGAAACGCCACCGGCACGTCCGAGGCCTCAAGCCGTTCTCGCATGGCGGCAAACACGATGAGTACGCCACTGAAGCCACTGGCCGCGCCGATCCCGAACAGGACGGTTTCCGCCAGGCTCAGGCGTTCGCCGGCCACCATCAGGGCCACGCCGAGCACCGCGCAGTTGGTGGTGATGAGCGGCAGGTAGATGCCGAGACGTCTGTGCGCCACGGAGCTGGTGGCGCGCAGGTAGAGCTCCGTGAACTGCACGGCACTGGCGATTACCGTGATGAAGACGATGATTCGCAGCCACGCCAGGCCGAATGGCAGCAGCAGGTACTGGTGCAGTAGATGACTGGCGAGAGCCGAGAAGGTCAGCACGAAGCTGGTTGCAAGCGCCATGACCGCGGTCTGGCTCAGCTGCGTGGTGACCCCCAGGAACGGGCAGAGGCCAAGAAACTGGGCGAGCACAAAGTTGTTGACCAGCAGCGCGCCGATCAGGATCAGTGCCAGCTCGGTCATTCGGCTACCGGACGATCATGCCTGGCTTTGCGCCCGAATCCGGGCTCAACAGGAAGACCTCTTCGCCGCCTGGACCGGCGGCCAGCACCATGCCTTCGGATACGCCGAAACGCATCTTGCGCGGCGCCAGGTTGGCCACGACGACAACAAGCCTGTCAACCAATTGCGCTGGCGCGTAGGCGGACTTGATTCCCGCCAGCACCTGACGCTGCTCGTCGCCCAGGTCCAGCTGCAGGCGCAACAGCTTGTCGGCGTCCTGTACGGCTTCTGCCGCCGTTACCCGGGCAACCTTGAGTTCAATCTGCGCGAACGTATCGAAGGAGATGACATCGGTTGCTGGCGCCTCGCTCGAGCCGTTGCCGCTGTTTTCCCGCGAGGCGTCCACCAGCCGGGTAACGGCCTTGCGCTCCATCCGGGTGAACAGGGGTTCGTAGGCGTTGATGCGCGTGCCGAGCAGGGGCTGCTCCAGGTCGTTCCAGGCGAAGGGCGCGACATTCAGAAAAGCGGCTGCCTTGGCGGAGACGTCTGGCAGCACCGGCGTCAGGTAGATCATCAATAGCCGGAACAGGTTGATTCCCTGGGTGCAGACCGCTTGCACCTCGCCTGCCTTGTCCGGGTCGCGGATTCCCTGCCAGGGCGCCTGTTCGGCGATGTACTGGTTGGCGAGATCCGCCAGCCGGCAGACTTCCCGAACCACTCGCGAGTAGCTTCCGGCCTCGTAGCGCCTGGCCATCTCGTCCCCGGCTTCGGCTGCCTCCTGCCAGAGGCGCTGGTCGTGCAGAGCCGGGGAAAGTTCGCCGTTGAAGTGGCGGCCGATGAAGCCGGCGCAGCGGCTGGCAATGTTCACCACCTTGCCGACCAGGTCCGTATTGACGCGCTGAACAAAGTCATCAAGGTTGATGTCGTGATCGTCCACCGTGCCGTTCAGCTTGGTGGCGTAGTAGTAGCGCAGGCACTCCGGATCCAGATGTTGCAGGTAGGTGGCTGCCTCGATGAAGGTGCCGCGCGACTTCGACATCTTCTCGCCATTCACCGTGATGAAACCGTGCGTATGCACGCGGGTCGGCTTGCGGAATCCGGCTGACTCAAGCATGGCGGGCCAGAACAGGGTGTGAAAGTTGACGATATCCTTGCCGATGAAGTGATGCAGTTCGGCGTCGCTGTCGGTTTGCCAGAAGGCGTCGAAATCGAGATCGTCCCGACGCTGCGTCAGCCGCTGGAAGCTTGCCATGTAGCCGACCGGCGCATCCATCCAGACGTAGAAGTACTTGTCTTCGGCGCCGGGGATACGGAACCCGAAGTAGGGCGCATCGCGGGAAATGTCCCAGGGTTTCAGCCCGCTATCCAGCCACTCGCTGAGCTTGTTGGCAACTTCCGGCTGCACGGCGTCCGAGCGGGTCCACTCGGTCAACATGTCGGTGTGCTGCGGCAGGTCAAAGAAGTAGTGATCGGATTGACGCACTTCGGGCGTCGCATCCGACAGCAGCGAGCGCGGGGCGCCGAGTTGCGTCGCATCATAGGTGGCGCCGCAGGCGTCGCAGTTGTCGCCATACTGATCTGGCGCCTGACAGACCGGGCAACTGCCCTTGACGAAGCGGTCTGCGAGAAACATCCCCCGCTCCGGGTCATGCAGTTGCGCTACTGGCTGCACGAAGATCAGCCCGGCGGCTTGCAGGCGGGAAAAGATCAGCTCGGAGAGCTTGCGGTTTTCTTCGGAATGCGTGGAGTCGTAGTTGTCATGCTGGATGCCGAACGCCCTGAAGTCGCGCAAGTGCTCGGCGCGCAGCGCAGCGATGAATGCTTCCGGAGTCTGTCCGGCTTTTTCCGCGTTCAGCATGGTGCCAGTGCCATGCGTGTCGTCGGCGCTCACATAGAGGCATTGATGGCCGCGCATCTTCTGAAAGCGCACCCAGATGTCGGTCTGAATGGCCTCGAACAGGTGGCCAAGATGGATGGGGCCGTTGGCGTAGGGCAGGGCGCTCGTAACCAGGATCTTTCGGGTCATGGCAGGGCTTGGCGGAAGCGAGGGCGCACTATACCGCATGGCCGGGGCAGCCCTATAATGCACCGCTGCATCACGCCTCGGAAACCCTGAACTCCGGCCAGCGCGGCCTGTTCTCGGGATGGCGCCTGGTCACGGATAGGCAAGCATTGAACAACGCGCAACACCAGCCTTTCCGGGCAGCGCCCCGGCTTCATGTCCGGGCGGGCTGGCCTGGACCAGAAGCGCCGTGAATCCGGGCGCTTTCGAGGATCCTTATCTTGGCCGCGCCTGGGATAGCCTGGGCGCAGACATTCGTGCTCGCGGCGATTCCGTAGCAGTCACCCTGGGCTATCCCGCCGCCGGGCTGGCCGCGGATCTGCAGCGACGACTCGGCCAGTTTCTGAATGCTGCCGTAACCTTGCAGCTGGACTTTCGGGCGCCGCCCGGGCGCGGATTCGGGCAGGTCGGGCACCTGCTGGCGGTAGCGTCCGGCAAGGGCGGCGTCGGCAAGTCCACAGCGGCTGTCAACCTCGCCCTGGCGCTGGCTCGGGAAGGCGCTGCGGTGGGGCTTCTGGACGCCGACATCTACGGCCCGAGTCAGGGCATGATGCTGGGAGTCGCGGCGGGGCAGCGCCCGGAAGTCAGCGAACGTGACGGCAGTCGCTGGCTGGTCCCCATAAAATCTCACGGCGTCAAGGCCATGTCGATGAGTTTTCTGGCCGATGAGCGCACGCCGATGGTCTGGCGCGGCCCCATGGCCACGGGCGCATTGCAGCAACTGCTCGGGCAGACGGATTGGGGCAGGCTGGACTATCTGATAGTCGATATGCCGCCCGGCACCGGCGACATTCAACTCACCCTGTCGCAAAAGGCCCCGCTCTCCGGAGCGGTGATCGTGACCACGCCGCAGGACATCGCCTTGCTGGATGCACGCAAGGCAATCGAAATGTTTGCCAAGGTGGAGGTGCCGGTTCTTGGCATCATCGAAAACATGAGCTATTTCGCCTGTCCAGGCTGCGGCCAGGAGACCCCTGTTTTTGATACAGGTGGCGGCGCCCGGGTAGCCGAAGAGTACGCCACGCCCATGCTCGGCGCCCTGCCGCTGGCGCCGGCCATTCGCGCCGAGGCGGATGGCGGCCGGCCTACAGTGGCGGCGTCGCCGGACGGCGCCAATGCGTTGCTCTATCGTGACATTGCCCGACACATGGCGGCGCGGATCTGGGGCCAGAACAAGGCGCCCGCGCCGGAAATTACCATGGCGGACGAGTAGCCCGCGTGTCACCGCTTGTCACGGCGTCGAAATGCTGAAGTCGGACCGCTGGATTGTCGAGCAGGCGGCTGCCGGCATGATCGAGCCTTTCGAGGCGCAGCAGGTTCGCAGCACGGAGACCGGCAAGGTGATCTCCTACGGCGTGTCCAGCTATGGCTACGATGTGCGTTGCGCGGAGAACTTCAAGGTATTCACCAATCTGCATTCGGCGGTGGTGGACCCGAAAGCCTTTGATGAGCGCAGTTTCGTGGATGTCTCCGGCCCAGTCTGCGTCATCCCGCCCAATTCGTTCGCGCTGGCTTCCACCGTCGAGTACTTCCGTATTCCGGCTGACGTACTCACCATCTGCGTCGGCAAGTCCACCTACGCCCGCTGCGGCATCATCGTCAACGTCACCCCGCTGGAACCGGAATGGGAGGGCAATGTCACCCTGGAATTCTCCAACACCACCACCTTGCCGGCCAAGATCTACGCCAACGAAGGGGCCGCGCAAATGCTGTTCTTCCAGTCCGACGAGCGCTGCCGGATCAGCTACCGGGACAGGGCCGGCAAATACCAGGGACAGGTGGGCGTGACGCTGCCGAAACCCTGAGGTGGCAGACGCAGCCCGATTTGCCGGTCAAGCCCCGAGCAGGATCTGACCGGATTGGGGGCGGCTGTCGGCGGCGACGACCCGGCCGACCCGGCTGGCGCGCTCGCCGGCTTGACGCAATCGCTTCAGGGCCTTCGAGGCCTGGCTCTGTGGCAGGCAAAGCAGCATTCCGATGCCGCAATTGAAGGTGCGCAGCATCTCCGCTTCCTCGATGTTGCCCGCTGCCTGAAGCCACCGGAACACATCCGGCCTCGGCCATGCGTCCGTGTCGATCAGGGCCGCCAGCTCGGGACGCGATGCAAACATGCGCGGCGCATTGTCGGTCAGGCCGCCGCCGGTGATATGGGCGATGCCGTGCAGCGAATGCTCGGATAGGAGGCTGTGCACCGCGCGCACATAGATGCGAGTCGGCGCCAGCAAGGCCTCCGCCACCTGTGGCGTCGGCGCCTCGCGTTCCAGGATCCGGCGGATCAGAGAGTAGCCGTTTGAATGCGGGCCGGAAGCGTGCAGGCCGATCAGCGCGTCACCCACGGCCAGACGGCTGCCATCAATGATGCGGTCTCGCTCGACGACGCCGAGACAGAAACCGGCGACATCATAGTCGCCCGCCGCGTAGAAGCCCGGCATCTCGGCGGTTTCGCCGCCCGCCAATGCGCATCCGGCGAGCTGGCAGGCAGCCGCAATGCCCTTGACCACCACTTCCGCTACCTCCACGTTGAGCCGACCGGTGGCGAAGTAGTCCAGAAACAGGAAGGGTTCAGCGCCGGTGACCAGAACATCATTGGCGCACATCGCCACGAGATCCTGGCCGATGCCAGCGTGGGCGCCCTGGTCGATGGCCAGTTTCAGCTTGGTGCCCACGCCATCCGTGCCGGCCACCAGAACGGGCTGTCGATAGCCAGCCGGAATCTCGCTCAAGGCGGCGAATCCGCCGAGGCCGGAGAGGGTCTCGGGGCGGTGGGTGGCGCGGCAGGCGGGCGCAATGCGCCGGATCAACTCGCTGCCGGCGTCAACGTCGACGCCGGCTGCCTTGTAGGTCATCGCCTCGGTCATGGGAACCAGTCTCTCGCTTGTGCGCGTCACTGTCGTGTGGCAACCCTTGTCAATATACCGCAGCCGTGGATGGGTGACATGACATTGACCTTTGCAGCCCGGTTGCGGAACATAGCCGACCTCATTCTTGGTGAACTCGTGGGGGAGTGGTATGGGAGCAAGACTCGAAGGCAAGGTTGCGGCCATTACGGGCGCGTCAAGTGGTTTTGGGGCGGCTGCGGCGCGGCTGTTCGTCGCCGAGGGCGCCCGTGTCATGCTCGGCGACATTCAGACCGAAGCCGGGGCTGCCATTGCCGAGGAGCTCGGCGACAAGGCCCGGTTCATACGTTGTGATGTCACGTCCGAAGACGACATTGCGGCGCTGGTGGATGGCGCGGTGGCGGCTTTCGGCAAGCTGGACGTGATGTTCAACAATGCCGGCATCATTGGCGCGGTTGGCCCCATCGACACCACGCCGACGGCGGAGTGGAAGGCAACGCTGGACATATTGCTGAACGGCGTTTTCTATGGCGTCAAACATGCGGCTCGCGTGATGAAGCCGCAGGGGTCCGGCTCTATCGTCAGCATGTCGAGTACTGCCGGCATCCTCGGCGGTCTGGGGCCGCACACGTACACCGTTGCCAAGCACGGCGTCGTCGGCCTCACCAAGAGTGCTGCCGCAGAACTTTGCAGGTTCGGCATTCGGGTGAACTGCATCTCGCCTGCCGGCATGGCCACGGCGATGGTGGCCAATGTCACCGCCGGCCATCCGACAGCCATCGAGGAAACCAAGCAGCGGCTGGCCGAGTCGTCGCCACTCAAGGGGCGGCCGGGGTTGGCCGAAGATGTTGCCAACGCTGCCTTGTGGTTGGCCAGCGATGAATCCGGCTATACCAGCGGCCACACGCTTACCACCGACGCTGGCACGACCACCGGCTCTACCGCCAATCCGCCGGCCTTTGATGAGTATGAACCGATGATCCGGGAAGCCGGCAAGTCGGGTCTTTGACGCCGCCAGTCGCCGATTTGATGCGTATGTTCAGGCTGGCGCTGGTCGTGGGCGCGGCCTGGATGGTCGCGGGCTGCGAAACGAACGAACCAGCCGACTCGGCAACCGAACTCTCAGGGAGACAGATCATGGCCGAATCCTCTGCCGCCACCGCACTGGCGATCCAGCAGATCGAGTACCTGCGCCGACGCTACGCCCACGCCACGGATCGAATCGGCGAGAACACCGAAGCGAGTATCGCCGAAGGGCGGGCCATCTATCACGAGATATTCACGCCGGACGCCCGCATCCGCGCTACATCCGATGGCGAAGTGCAACTGGAATCCTTCGGGCCGGACGCCTGGCTCGATGTGGTGCTGGATGCGCTCGGCCCCTATGTGGCTACGCAGCACCTGATCGGCAGCCAGTTGGTAACGCTGGACCGGCTGCAGCAGGGCGAAAACGGCGAGCCGGTGGCTGGCGAAGCGCAAATGCAGAGCTATCTGCAAGCCTGGCACGCGCGCGAAGACAGTGTCTGGCTGTACTTTGGCACCTACCACGATGAGGTGCGATATGTCCCCGGCATTGGCTGGCAGATTCACGACATGACGCTGGCGCAGACATCCGGGGAAGACAGGCCGCTCGGCGCGCCCAGGTCACCCGGCGCGGACTGATCCGGCAGCGCTGTCGGACGGCAGGCATCGCACCCGCCAAGCGCTTGTCGGCGTCCGGGCCGGCGCCGGTCGGCTCAGCCGCCTGGCCGAATCCGGCCTATGGCTGGTACGTTACCGGTGTACTGCTGCTCGCCTACACCTTCTCCATGCTCGACCGCCAGGTGCTCAACCTGCTGGTCGAACCGATTCGTGCGGACCTTGACATCAGCGACACCCAGATCGGCCTGCTGCAGGGCGCCGCCTTTGTCCTGACCTATGTGGCCATGAGCGTTCCCGTAGGGCGTCTGGTCGATGGCTACAACCGAGTGGTCATCATGATCGGCGGTCTTCTGTTCTGGAGCAGCGCCACCATCGCCTGCGGGCTTTCCAGAACCTATCCGCAACTGTTCGCTGCCCGCCTCGGCCTTGGCGCTGGCGAGGCGACCCTGACGCCGGCGGCCTGGTCTGTGCTCTCGGACTACTTTCGCCCGGAAAAGCTGCCGCTGCCGATCAGCGTCTATCTGATGGGGCCGTATCTTGGCGCCGGCATCGCCCTGATTGCCGGGGCAGAGGTGCTGGAGTGGACAGCAAGCATCGGCCAGATCAACCTGCCGCTGATCGGCGAGCTGGCCCCCTGGCAGTTCACCTTCATCGCCGTCGGCCTGCCGGGCTTTGCCATCGCCGCCCTGCTGCTGAGCGTGCGCGAACCAGTGCGGCAGAATCGGGAGCGGATCGAGGCGCCGCCCTGGCGCGAGGTGGCGCAATTCCTCACGCGGCACTGGCGCATCTATCTGGCCCTGCTTGTCGGCGCGCCCTGCTTGATTATCAGCCTCTACGGCCTGCAAGGCTGGGTGCCGGCGATCATGATGCGTGTGCATGGTTGGGATGAAATTCAGACCGGCCGCTACTACGGCCCCATCGCCCTGATCGCGGGGTCGGTCGGGGTCCTGTCAGGGCCCTGGATTGCTCGCTTCATTCGCGCCGTCGGCCAGGGCGACCAAACCCTGCGCATCGCCATGGCAGCGTCACTGGCAGCGCCGGCGAGCCTCTGCCTGTTGCCCCTGCAATCCGACGCGGCCTACGCGCTTGGCTGTATCTTTCTCGGCAGCTACTTCGTCGCCATGCCTCTGGCGTTGATTACCTCCGCCATGCAGGCAGTGACCCCCAACAACATGCGCGGACTGGTTGCCGGCATGTATGTGGTCACCGCCAATGTGATCGGCCTCGGTCTCGGCTCGGTGCTGGTGGCGATCAGCACGGATTATCTGTTTGCCGATACCGAAGCCGTGGCCTGGTCCCTGGCGCTCGTATCCGCTGTCACCGGATTGCTGGCAGCTGGATTGCTGGCGCAGGGCCACCGCCCCTATCGGCAGCAATTGGCGGCATGAAGGCCGCCAAGCAGGTTGCGCCGGTCAGTCGATGGCTGACTGGTCGATGATCGATATGGCGACGGCGGGGCAGACTTCAGCCGCTTGCTCGGCGTGCAGGCGTCTGGCTTCGGGCGTCAGTTCGGGCGCTTCCCGGATTTGCGGAGCGCCGTCCGGCCCCATCTCGAACAGTTCGGGATGGTTGTAGTAGCACTCGCCGGATCTGTGGCACCTGTCCTGGTCGATCTGTACCTTCACCGCACCTGCCTCAGGCGGGATTGAATCGCAGCGCGAGTTCTTCCGGTGAGCGAAAGCCGCCGGAGTCGATGTTCGGTGAGTTGATGCCCGGGTGATTGGCCCGTTCCGGCTCTGGCGAATCCATGGCCGCCATCAGCTTGCTGCAGGCGATCATCGCTTCTTGACGCGCCATTGCATAGCCCATGCAGAAGTGCTGGCCGATGCCGAATCCCAGGTGGCCCGGCTTGCCGTCCTTGTAGCGGCCTGATCGATTTTCCCGGCCCATGTGCAGGTCAGCGCGGTGGATGTCAAAGACATCCGGGTTCTCGAATACCCGTTCGTCCCGGTTGCCGGCCCCCAGATACAGAATGATGCCGGCGCGCTCCGGAATCACCCGGCCATGCAGCTCCACCTCGCGCGTGGTGTGGCGGAACTGCGCGTGCACCACCGGGTCATAGCGCATCATCTCGGTAAAGACATGGTCCCAGAGCGCCGGGTCGTCGCGCACATCGGCGAACTGGTCCGGGCGCGTATAGAGCATGTGGAACCACATGTTGGCGATGGCCTTGTCCGTGGTGTCGCCACCCGCCGCCAGCAGCAACGCCACAAAACCCTTCACCTCGTCCGGGTTCATGCGGCTGCCGTCGAGTTCTGCACAGACGATGCGCGAAAGCAGGTCCTCGCCCGGCGTGCGGGACCTGGTGGCGATCAGCGGGTCCAGGTAGTCCCACATCTGATTGCGCGCGGCGATGCCGCGGGCGAGATGCTCGCCGCCGAAGCCGAGGCCAGCAATCAGGGCCTGATACCACTCGACGAACATTTCTTCGTCTTCACGCGGCAAGCCGAGCATGTTGGAGATCACGCGAATCGGCACCTGGCTGGAAAACTGGCTTACCAGCTCTACCCTGCCGTCGTCTCGAAAGCGAGCAATCACCTCGTCGCAAATGCGCGCCACCATGGGCAGAAAGTCCTGCAGGCGTCTGCCGACGAACTGGCCGGCGACTATGTTGCGCAACCACCGATGTCGAGGGCTGTTGCCGTACTCCAGGATGTTGGGGCCGAACACGTGCGTGGAGCCGAACCGGTAGGGGCCGTCCGGCTTGTAAACCGCCCGGTCGTAGCTGGCGTTGTCCTGAAAGGCGCCGTCTATGTCCTGATAGCGGCTCAGCACCCAGCGATTGTGGAACCGATCATGAAACAGGGGGTGATGGTCCCGAAGTCGCTTGTAGAGCGGGAAGGGGTCCCTCTGAAATGCCGGGCCATCGAACTCCCGAGGGTCGATCTCGTTCGGCAGACCGGTCGGTGGATCGGTCTCGTCAACGGCTTCGGCCATGTCGTTTCTCCTGGATTCAATGCGCCTGGATCGAATGTGCTGTTTCAGCGCCGGCGGAATTGTACGGGTAGCCGCCAGCACGTGTGCATCTCGCCGAGGCTGCGGCAGAGCAGGCTGGGGGTTGCGCCATCCGCCAGACGCAGGTCGCGGACGTTGTTCAGCAGCACCCTGGATGCGGCGACGAGCGCGTCTCGGGTCAGCGCGTAGATGGATCTCGGCCTGTCCTCGGGTACGGCGGGATGCGGGCTTGGCGCACCGAGGCCGACGCATATGCCAGAAGCCAGCCCGTCTGCCCGGTACTGGCCGCGCGGTTCTCGATGGCAGATGTCCTTGCGCCCGACGATGAAGCGGTCGGGATCGGCAAAAATGCGCGGGTCCCGATTTGCCGCCGCCGCAGAACAGAGCATGAGGCCACCACCGGGGATCAGGCGCCCGAATCGCTCCACCTCCTGTCGGGCAAAGCGACGCCCGGCCAGGATCGGCGCGGAATGCCGAAACGTCTCCAGAACCGCCAGCTTCAGATACCGGTCTTCGGCTTGCACCTTGTCGAACTCGGACGGATGCGTGAGCAACAGGGTCCAGAGGTTGGCAAGCGCACCGTGCGGGGTGTGGCAGTCCATCTCCAGCAGGGTGGCCACCAGATCCGAAGCGCTTGCCGGCCCTTGCGCGGTTTCCTCGGCAGCGACCGCAGAAATCAGATCCGCGCCGGGCGAGTGTCGGCGTGCCTGCAACAGGGGATCAAGGCTGGCGGCCAGTTCCTGCGCCGCGGCGCGGCCGGCTTCCTGGCGCGAAGCCTCCCAGTGAACGCCCTGTCGCAGCCGCCACCACTGTTCGGCAAAGGACGCCATCGCCTCGGCGGGAATGTCGAGCATGACAATCCACATTTCGAGTGCAAGGCGCGCTGCGAACTCGCTCGCCAGATCCGCCTCTCCGCGCTTGAGAAAGGCCGACACGGCCGCTTCGGCGACCTGCTCGGCGCGCCCTTCCCAGGCCGCAGCCCTTGCCTGCAAAACGGGCAGGCGGCTACCCAGATCTTCGCCGAAGCCCGCAAGGCCCAGCCACCAGGCGTTGGAGCGGGTTTCGAAATTGGCGTTGTCGGTCAGCAGGGAGGTGACGTCGTCGTATCGTGTGATCCAGAAACAGTTGCTCAACCAGTCGCGAAAGCAGGGGTAGTTTTCCCGCAAGGTCGCAAGCAGAGGGTAGGGATCGTCTGCAAACGCCCGCGAGACCAATTGCCCTGGCTTGACCTTCTCGGTGGATTGGCCCACGCGCTCGCGCTGATACACCTCATAGGTGCGAAAACCGGCATCGCCACGCGTACCTTCCGGGATGGCAACGCCATTGGCCCCGATAACGGTCGAGTCGGCCTGCCTCAAGGCGCGTACTCCAGATGCAGTTCCCGCGTCGAGATGATGCCGAGCGGCGCCAGCTTCTCGCCGTCTATATCCTTCGGCATCCGCTCCGCATCAAGCCGGGGATTTTTCAGATATTGCAACAGGATGCGGGACCCTTCCACAGCCTCCTGATGTGAAATCCAGGCGCCGGGACACAGATGCGGGCCAACGCCGAAGGCCATGTGGTTGCGGCGCCCGTCCCTGTTGTAGCCGCTGCGCAGGATCTTGCCGGTATAGAGATCGTCCCGGAAGATGTTGAAGGCTTCCGGGTCCTTGAACACCCGCTCGTCGTGATTGGCCGAAAAATCCACCATCTGCATCAGCGAGCCCGCCGGCACCTGCACCCCGTGCATCTCCACATCGTAGGTATTGTGCCGGGGCTGGCCACCGATGGAGGAAGAATGCCGCAAGGTCTCGTGAAAGGCGGCGTCCCACATTGAATCGTCATCGCAAACCGCCTGGAACTGCCGAGGATGCTGCAACAGCAGGTACCACATGTTGAGAATGGCGCCGCGAGTCGTCTCACCGCCGCCGCCCACCACAAGCGCGATGTTGGACGTAATCTCTTCGGTGGACAGATAGTCGCCGTCCACCCGGGTCTCGCACAGTTTGGAGATGATGTCCTTGGAGATGGGGTTGCCGGCCTCGTCGTACAGCCAGGTGGGTTGCTTGCGCCTGGCCTCGACCATCCCTTCCACATAGTCTTCCAGATGCTGGCGCGCCTCCAGGCCCTGGCGGTGCGTATCCGAGCCGCCGAGGCCGGACATCATGGAGTTGTACCAGTAGTAGAAGTCCGCCTGCGCCTCCTTCGGAAAACCCAGCACTTCACACACCACGCGAATCGGAAACTCGTTGGCGAAGGCGCGCCCCAACTCGACGCGGCGCACGCCATTGTCTGTGCTGACCACCGATTCATCCTCGATGTCCGCCCAGGCTTCGATCATTTCCCTGGCCTGCCGGCGGATGGCCGGAACGCGATTCTTCAGGGATTGGCCCACCAGATGCTGGCCATAGAGATTGCGTCGCCGCCTGTGCTCCACCCCGGAGAGTTCAAGCTGGGTATTGCCCAGAACGCCGCTCGAACTGCCCTTGGGAATGGTGTTGAAGCCCTCGTCGTCGAAGTAGCAGCGGGTGATGTCTTCGTAGCGGGTGACGTAGTAGGTGTTGTGCAGCTTGTCGTGATAGACGGGATAGTGATCGCGGAGTATGCGGTAGTAGGGATAGGGATTGCGGAAGAACTCGGCCGAATTCAGGATGCGTGGATCGAACAGCGGCCTGCCGTCCGCCGCATGGCCCATGTCGCAAGCCTCGCCCTCGGGCATCAGCGGAAAGTCGTACTGAGCGCCCGGATCATCGGAGCGGCGCTGGCTGTCGGCGAATACTTCCAGAGAAAACGGGCAACCCTGGGTCATTCTGGTCTCTCCTTGTTTTGTCTTCTGGTTTCTATCGTCCGGGTCTTGTCGTCGAGTTGCTTCAGCCTGTGCGATTCTGCCTGCCGATCAGGCTGGCTTGAATTCGATATGCAATGCCTTCAGGGCTCGCAATGCAAAATTCGGCGCCTGCGTGAAGTCGTTCTTGCCCGGCGCGAACCACATCTCGTCAATCTTCTCGGCGAGTATCCTGAACGACCAATAGAGCTCGCGTCGCGCCAGGGGCGCGCCCAGACAATGATGGGTGCCGGAGCCGAAGGCCAGATGCCGGCCCGGCTTGTTGCGTTCCAGATCGAGTTCTGTCGGGCACTCGAACTCGCGCTCGTCGCGATTGGCTGCGGCATAGCGGATGTTCAGCATGGCCCCGGCGGGGATGGTTACGCCGTGCAGCTCGATGTCGCGGGCGGTGGTGCGGAACAACCCCTGTACCGGGCTTTCCAGGCGCAGCACCTCCTCGACCAGTGTGCGCAGGTGCTTGTCCGGGTCCGCTTTCAGGGCTTCCCAGACAGACGGGTTCTCGATCAGCAGCTTGACGCCGTAGGCGATGGCGTTGGTGGAAGTTTCTGAGCCGCCGACGAAGGTGTCGGCCATCATCTCGGCGTGCAGCTCGTTGTCGTTCAGCGGTCGTCCCCATTCGGGAATGACCCGATTGACCAGCTCCGACAGGAGGGTGTCGTCCGGTTCCTTGCGCAATCGCTCGAAGATCGGCTGGAAGTAGTGCTGTGCCTCGATCTCCATTTCGACGGACCACTTCTCCTCCTCTTCCGTCTGCATCATGCCGAGGCGCTGCACCCAGGCGTCCGTCCATGCCTTGATGCGCCAGATGTCCGCTTCCGGAACTCCCATCTGCCTGCCAATGACAATCAGCGGCAGGGGCACGGCAAACTGCTTCATCCAGTCGCACTGGCCCTGGTCGATGAAGGCGTCGATCAGCTTGCGGGCAGTTTCCTCGACGAACGGGTCCATGGCGTTGATCTTCTTGGGCCGGAATGCCTCGTTGAACATCGCCCGCATCTCTTTGTGGTTCGGATCATCGCGCCCTGCCAGGGTGGGTGCGGGAACCCAGCCGTGCTTTTCATAGAGACCAAGCATCCGTCGTTCGCGCTCCGAGTTCAGGCGACCACGGCCACCGCCCTGGCCCTGACGCATGCCGCTGACGAAGTTGTCCGGGTCCAGCAGGATGGCCCGCAGATCTTCGAACCGGGTGATCACATAGAAACCGGTCACCGGATCCTTCCAGACCGGCGCCTCGTCGCGCAGCACTTGATAGGCATGATAGGGGCAGTTCTGCACGCCGGCGTCGAGAAACCGGATGTCGTCCGGGCTATCCGGCGTCACCGGTTCATAGGGGGTCAGGGTCTCTGCTGCTTCTGCGTTCATGGTCTCATGCCTCTCGAATCAGGTCGGTAACGCCGTCCCAGGTTTCGTGCGCCTGCTTCCAGCCGTCGAAGAGGTCACGAATCAGCGGCGCGTCGCCGTGCAGTTCCACATAGCAGCTCATGTCCTTTCGACAGTCCATATAGGCCACATAGTCGCCGCCCCACAGGGTGCAGGCGGTTTCATATCCGGCATCGTTGAAGCGCTTGATCTCGCCGGTGACGTCCGGCACCAGGAGGCCGATGTGATGAAAGCCTTCCTCGCCTTGCTGGTACATCTCGCGGTAGATCGAAGGGGTGTCGTCATGCTGGGCGATGAACTGCACGTGCGCTGGCCCGGCCTGGCCGAAGGCGTAGCTGACGTCGGCTTCCACATGTTCGCCCCGGTATCGAAAGCTCTCTGCGATGTGATGCCGAACCACATGGAAGGGGCCGGCGCCCAGCATCTGGTTCCATTTGCGGCAGGCTGTGTCTATGTCATTGACGAAATAGGCGTACTGCCAGACAGGATGACGAATCAGGCTCATGGTGAATTTGCTCCCCGACGCTATTGCGTGCGCGCCGGATATTAGCACTTCCCGGCCGAATGCAGCCGGCTGAGCATGGACTGAAGGGCGTCGATGAAAGCCAGTGGTTGATCCAGAAACACGTGATGCGCTGCGTCCGCTATCGCCACGGCTGGCGCGGCGCCAGGCAGCAGGGACTGCATGTGCGCGCGGGTACGGTCGGTGAAAAGCCGGCTTCTGGCGCCATGGATCATGCCGACCGGCAGCGAAAGGCGTTGATAGTCTTCCGCCTTGCGCTCGAAGTCCACAAGCGTTGCCAGCAGGTCCTCGTCGAACTTCCAGGTCCAGCCGCCGCCATCCGCCGGCATCAGCGAGTGCCGGGCAATGTATTGCAGGATGTAGGCGTTCTCGCAGGGCTGCGGCGGTTGCAGACGAAAGCGGGCCATGCCCGACGCCTTGTCCGGATACACCTTGGCGCGCCCGCCCATGGGTGGCAGGTCAATCTCCGGCTCGTCTGGATGGCGCATCCCGGAATCCACCAGGATGAGCGCGCCGAAACGTCCCGGATAGAGATTTGCCGCCTGGGTGGCGATCTTGCCACCGAAACTGTGGCCGACCAGGATCACCTCATCGCCGAGACTGGTCGCTTCGCAAACCCCCAGGATTTCTGCCGCGTAGGTCGCGGCGCTGTACTGATAGCGGTAGTCGGAATCGCCCATGCCGGTGAGGTCCATCGCCACCACGCGGTGCTCGGCTGCCAGCGCCGGGGCGATGAAGTCCCACCAACGGGCGTGTGCGTTCATGCCGTGAATCAGCAGCAGGCCCGGCTGGTCGGCCTGACCCCAGGCGCGCCAGGCGACATCGCAGTCTTCCACCTCCACAGCGCCTGTCTCGCAAGGCGTCTCCACCGCCTCGAAGAACCACTCAGGAATGCTTGATGCCTCTGTGGCCTGTTCCCAGCGCGCCATGCCGACGGCTCCGTGCGCTACAGGGCGCCGAAGCGCTTGAGATGATGATCCACATTGCCGAACAGGGCGTCGATCATGGTCACCCGCTTGAAGTAGTGGCCGATGTTGAGTTCGTCGGTCATGCCCATTCCGCCGTGCAGCTGGATGGCGTTCTGGCCAACGAAGCGACCGGATTTGCCGACCTGAACCTTGAAGGCGGAAAGCGCCTTCTGCGCCGTCGGCCCATAGCCTTCGGCCAGGCGCATGGCCGCCATGTACATCAGCGATCTGGACTGCTCATACTCCATGAACATATCCACCATGCGATGCTGCAACACCTGAAACTTGCCGATCGGCTGGCCGAACTGCTCCCTTGTCTTGCAGTACTCCACCGTGTCCTTGTAGAGCACTTCCATGCAGCCCACTGCTTCGGCGCCAACGGCGAGGATGCCCTGGTCGATCACCTGTTCAAGAATCGGCAAGCCATCGCCTGCCTGCCCGAGCAGCGCCTCGCCGGGCAGTTCGACCTGCTCCAGGGTCACTTCGGAAGCCGTGAAGCCATCTACCGTCGGATAGTTCCGGCGGCTAAGCCCGACCGTTTCCACAGGCGCCAGAAACAGGGAAACACCCGCTGAATCCCGTTGTGCGCCCCCGGTGCGGGCGGATATCACCAACTGATCCGCGGTTGGGCCATTGAGCACCACCGCCTTGTACCCGTTCAACCGCCAGCCGCCAGGGACTGGCTCGGCGCGAGTGACCAGATCGGCCAGGTTGTAGCGCCCCTGCGGCTCAGAAAAGGCGAGCGCCATCTGCGTCTTGCCCGCAATCACAGCCGGCAGCACGGCCTGCTTCTGCGCTGGCGAACCCGCCAGTGCGACCGCGCCGGCGCCGAGCACCACAGTGGCCAGAACCGGTTCGATCACCAGCCCGCGGCCGAACTGTTCCCACATCACCATGGAATCTACCGGGCCGCCGCCAAAACCGCCGTCTTCTTCGGCAAAGGGCACGCCCAGCCAGCCGAGCTCGGCAAAGGTGCGCCAGTGATCGGCATTGAATTCGGCGGAAGACTGCACCGTCTTCTGGCGATCGGCAAAGGCGTAGTCGTTTTGAATGAACCGGGCAATACTCTCCTGCAGGAGGGTTTGCTCATCCGATAGCGAAAAGTCCATGGGCTTCCTCGAATCCAGTCACTGTGACAATTGGGCCAGCTGATCGCGCAGTGAATCGGGCGATTTGCCCGCTTCGGCGTCACAGCGGCCTGCAAGCATACTCGCCACGGCTTGTCTGGCAACTGCATTGCCAATCGCATTGCCAATCGGCGGCTCGTTGTCGCCGCGGCGAGACGATGGCAGGGCCAGTGCGTCATGGCCGGCGGCTGCGACGGTCGCCTGCGCCAGGTCCTGGCGCAAACTGCTCAGCCCAAGCGCCAGCAGCAGCCGGCGTTGCTGCCGACTGGCCGGAGTCACCTCTGCAAGCCCGTAGCCGGACTCCAGCGCCTGCAAGGCCATCAAGCGCACCCCGAATGCAGACAATTGCCTGCGAATCGCTGGCTGATCGAAGAGAACGCCGCCATGACCGTCGGCTGTGGACGTCGCCAGCGTCCGCAAGCGCGCAAGTTCCGCCTCGGCGGCGGTGCAAAAGTCGCAATCCATCGCTCGAAATCCTGACTTCTCTGGTGCACCATAGCGCGATTCCACACTGGGGAGTCAACCGGGAGCATGAGCGAACCCACCATCCTGACCGATCTGTCTGACGGCATTCTGACCCTGACCCTGCATCGCCCGGAGAAGCTCAATGCCTTCACCGGCGAGATGAACCGGGAATTTATCGCGGCGCTCGATGATGCCGACGCCAGTGATGCGGTGCGCGCCATCATCGTCACCGGCGCTGGCCGGGCGTTCTGCGCCGGCGCGGACCTCTCGTCAGGCGCCGATACCTTCGATGCTGACGCGCGTTCGGACCGGGCCTCCGGCCAGAACGCCGACGGCGGTGGCGTTCTGACGCTGCGCATCTACGAGTGTCGCAAGCCGATCATCGCCGCCATCAATGGCCCGGCCGTCGGCGTCGGAATCACCATGACCTTGCCGATGGACATTCGCATCGCCTCCGACAACGCCCGCATCGGGTTTGTCTTTGCGCGCCGAGGCATAGTCCCGGAAGCCTGTTCCAGCTACTTCCTGCCGCGTCTGGTCGGGATCAGCCAGGCTCTGGAGTGGTGTTACAGCGGCCGCGTCTTCAATGCCGACGAGGCGCTGGCGGGCGGTCTTCTGCGCAGCGTGCATCCGAAGGCCGATCTGCTCGACACGGCCCGAGAGCTGGCGAAAGGCCTGACAGCCGACAGTTCCGCAGTATCTGTCACCATGATCCGGCACATGCTCTGGCGCATGTTGGGGGCCGACCATCCGGTGGAGGCCCACAACCTCGATTCCCGCGCCATCTACCAGCTTGGCAAGGGCAAGGACACGCGCGAAGGCGTTGTATCCTTCCTCGAAAAGCGCCCGCCGCAATTTCCGGGCCGGGTGAGCGAGGACATGCCGGAAGTCTTTCCCTGGTGGCGGCCCAGGTCCTTCTCCTGATCGATTGATCGATGCACCAGGCCGGCAGGTATTGTGCAGAGGGCCGGGTAGAAGTCCGGCGGCGCGTCAACCGGCGCTCCGGCGGCGCTGCGTCGGCCATCAGCGCCGCCGACCGGCGGTACAGGGATCGTTGGCGTTCGGGCTAGTGTCATGGCGGCGAAGGCAATCTGGGCAAGGTTGTTCAGGCGCTCCGACCTGCTGGCCTCGGCTGACGCCAGGCAGCGCCTGGATGCGATAGCGCGCCTTTCCGGCAAGGCGCTGAGCAGGAGTCAACCGAGACTGCTGGTCTGCGCAGAGACAGACACGGACCCGGCGGTGCGCGTCGCGGCCATCGGCAAACTGGACGACCTGCCGCAGTTGCGCCGCCTGCTTTCTGATCCCCGGCTGGCCGAGGCGGCCGCCGAGCGCCTGGCCAACCTGCCGGCGCCGAGCGACCACGCGCTCATCCGCAAGGCGCGGATGCGTCGGGCAAGAGACGCCGAATCGGCCATCGCATTGATATCCATGGCAGAAGATTCGAAGGAGCTGGCGACGCTCTATGCGTGTTGTCCACAACCGTTGCGCGCTGCCTTGTTGCCGCGCCTCCGGTTGTCCGGCGAAGCGGCCTTGAGCGCCCTGGAAAAACTGACCCGCAGCCGTGACAAGGGCGTCAACCGCATGGCGCGGCAGGAAGTTCGCCGGCTGCGCGAGGCGCAGCACGCCAGCGCCGAGCACATGGCGCGAGCGCAGGAGTTGTCCGCTGCCCTCGGCCGCAGTGATCAGGGTCGGGGATCGGGCGCTCGCGTCCGCTACCTGCAAAAGCAACTTGCGGCGTGTTGCGACCGCATCGAGCAGCAGGCCGGCGCCCTGTCCGAATTTGGCGTCCAGCCGCCCGATCTCGGCGCTTGGCGAGCCTTGGTGGCGCAATCTCTGGCGCCGCTGCCGACACCGAAGCGGGGGCCGGGTTTTGCGGCCCTCGCAGACGCCTTTGCCCGCCTTGGCGAGCAGTTGGCGGTGGGGGCGCCATTGGACGCCTTGCGCGAGCAGCGCGACAGTCTCACCAGGCAGTGGTTGGCAGAGGCGGATAAGCATCCTCCCAGGGCCGCCGAGCACGCCGTATTTGAGCAGGTAAGTCACCGCTATCAGGCACTCGTTGCGGCTGACAGACGTCTTCAACAGCAAGGCTGGCCCAGCCTGACGACGCCGCAAGCGGCGGACGATTGGCCAGAGTCGTCAGAGCAGTGGCAGGCCCTGTGGCGATCGCTCGACAGCGGCGAGCGAATCAGGAAGACGATCGAGCGACGGATGGCAGCGCTCCGCTGGCCGGATTGGGCCGAAGCGCCTGAGGTCTTGCGCACTGCGCGGAAACAACTCGCGGCCTGGCAGCGTTACCGGCAAACTGCCGAAGCACAGCAGACGCGCATCGCAGATAGTCTGGCGGAGCAGGTTGCCATGCTGTCCGCCAACCTGGAGCAAGGCCACTTGCAGGCGGCCTCGGAGCTGCTCGTCAGCGCCAGACAGCTTGCCCGGTCTCTGCCGGAATCCCGTGCCGCGCAACATGGCCGAACCCTGACCGAGAGCGCCTCGCGCATCAAGGAATGGCAAAGCTGGCAGACGTATGCCACGGCGCCACGACGGGCAGAACTGCTTCAAGCGATGTCGCAACTCGCGGAAGAGCCGCTTTCGCCGCCGGATCAGGCGGCCAGAATCAAGACCCTGCGCGCCGAATGGCGGCAGATGGGCAGGCCCGCATCCGGGCGCGAGCATGGTGAGCTAAAGCGGTTCAATCAACTGGCGGACCAAGCCTTCGAGCCGTGTCGAGCCTGGTACGCCGAGCAAGCCGAGAAACGCAGCGCCAACTTGCGGGCAAGGCAGGCCATTTGCGAGCAGCTTCAAAGCTATGTGCAAAATACGGACTGGAAAGCTGGCGACATGCGCGCCGCCGAAGCCATATTGCGCAAGGCGCGGAATGAATGGCGGGGGCTGTACCCGGTGGATCGGGCAGCCGACAAGCCGGTCGCCACGCAATTCGAAGCGCTACAGTCAGAAATTCATGCTCACATCCTGAAGGCGCGTGAACGCAACCTGAAGGCGAAGCAGTCCCTGGTGGAGGAGATGGCCGCGCTCGCCGACGGTGGCCTGGCGTTGGATGAGCGCATCGAGGCCGCCAAGGGCCTGCAAGAGCGCTGGCGATCGGTCGGAAGTGTGGCGCGCGGCGCCGACCAGCCGCTCTGGAAGGCGTTCCGCCAACATGCGGACGCGATTTTCGCTGCCCGCGAATCCGAACGGCAGAGAAGCATCGAGCAACAACAGGCGGCGCGCCTGGCTGCCGAGCAGGTCTGTGCGACCCTGGAAGATGCGCTGCAAGCGCCAGAGGCAGCGCAGGGCGAATCCCTGGCGGCCAGATTGCGCGCTGAACTGGCGAAGATCTCATTGTCGGCGCAAGCAAGACGGCAGATCGAACGGCGCTTCGATGCCGCTGCCGAAGCCTGGGCCGGGTTGCTGCGCTCCCGCCGGGCAGCCGCGCAACGCGAGGACATGGCGCGCCTGAAGGCGCTGGACCTCTTGGTCAGTCGGGCCGAGGTAGCGGGCGAGCCCTTGCCGCCGGTTACCCACGAGTTTTCCGGGCGTGGCGCGCCCGGGTGCACAGCGGGCGTTGAGCTGCCGTCAGTTGCGGACCAGTTGCTTCGGCTGACATTGCTGGCGGAGATTCATGCCGACGTGCAATCCCCGGCCGAAGATGCGGATCAGCGCCTGGCGTTGCAGGTCGAGACACTGAACGAGCGCATGACCCAGGGCGCCAGCGCCCAGCCTCGGGAACTGGTTGCCGAGTGGTGTCGTATCGGGCCAAAGCCAGCCGAACTGGACCCGCTGCGGGAGCGTTTTTTCGCCGCGCTTCAGGCGCTGGCGCAGCTGCCGGCAGAAGCCGTCAAGGGACGTGAATGATTCGTCGGCCATGGCGAGGAGTTGCGGCGACTTTTGACCACCACTCCACCCACCCGGAATTTGGGGGGCCAAGGGTCGGCTTCGCCACACTGAGACCATCCATCGTTCAGTTGGCAGCGGTTCGAGCACAGCCCGGCTCTTGCAGGCACCAATGCCCAGGATGAGGACGGCAACACGCCATGGGATGCGGACGCCACGTAGGCCAATCTCGCAAGCATGTTTCAGCCGTAACCCACAAATTCGGCTTGGCTGCTGCGCCAACATGGGCGCATGGCAAAGCAAGACAGCGAACGCAGCAGGCGGGCCAGACACGACGCCGCCTTCAAGCGCCTCTACGATTTCAAACTCATGGTGCAGGACCTGTTGCAGGTCGCGCTGCCGGAGGAGGAATCGGCGGCGCTCGACTTCAGCACCCTGGAGCGGCTGCCTGCCGAGTGGATCAGCGACGCCTTCCAGGAACGCCGGGCTGATCGTGTCTGGCGGGTCCGACAGAATGACGGCGGCAGCCTCATCAGCCTGATCGAGTTTCAGAGCAGTCGCGATGCCAGGATGCCGCTGCGCATGGATGCTTACGCCAACCTGCTTCGACAACACTTGATGGCGCACGGACTGCTGGACCCGGGTCGGCGATGGCCGCGGTTGCGCCCGATAGTGCTCTACAACGGGGTAAAGCGTTGGCGTGCGTCAACCAGTCTGGGCAAGTGGGCGCCCAAGGGCGAGCGGAGCGCACCGAGGTTCACGGAGCCGACATTCACGCTGATTGACATGGGGCGGATGAAGGTTGACGATTTGCCTGCCAACAATGCAGTTACGGTGCAGATTGAAATGCATCAGGGCGCCCTTGCGCGGGACCCGGAGCGGCTACGGGATCAGTTGCTGGAGCGCATGGGCGGGGCGGAGCACGAGGGGTTGCGTGATGCGTTGCTGGACTGGTTCGATGAGACGGTCGAGCCGGATGAAGCCTGGGGGCCGTCGGACCGAAAGGCCTGGCGGCAACGATTCACTGGCATGGGAGAGTTTGAAGTCATGAAAGGACACCTGGTTTGGACATCCGCACAAGAAGTTTGGTTGGAGCAGGGCATTGAGAAGGGCATGGAGCGGGGCGCCGCCCGCGGAATGGCCAGAGCCCGAGCGGATCAGCGGGCGCAGCTAAGCCGGCAAGCGGGGCGCAAATTCGGCGAGCGAGCGGCTGAGCGCCTGGCCTCGGTGATCCGGGAGGAGACCGACGCAGAGCGTCTGACGGAGGTGGGCGACTGGATCATCGACTGTGACGCCGAGGCAGAGTTTCTCGCCCGTCTTCAGGTTGGCGCTGAGGGACGCGGCTGAAAGCGCTGCTGAATACAGGGCAGTGGATCAGAGCGATTGGCCTGATCTCACGATTCCGAACTGGAAGGTGTTGAACCTATCCGCAATATACGGGCTGGCATTCTCTGATGTAACATCGCTGTATCAATTTGCTAGCGAGGCAGTTTCTGTTGCCACCAACACTGTCGTGCTATCTGCTCTACCACCCCCCGTCAATGTTGCCCGTGTCTCGCGTCGGGCCGGCTGCCCGGATGCTCGCGAGCTTTGACCCAATCAGGATGAATGCCATGTCCCATCCGAAAAAACTACGTACGCTATTCGCCGGTCGCGCCCGCTTTCCAGTCTTTCTTTTGGCTCTGACGCTTCTGAGTCTCGCGGGTTGCGAGACGGCGCCGGAGCCGCTGGATCCGACGCTGGTGCTGAAAGGCCCGAATGATGAACGCGACTACCGCCACCTGAAGCTCGTCAATGAACTGCCGGTGCTGCTGGTATCGCACCCGGAAAGCGAAAAGGCGGCTGCCGCCATGACCGTGCATCGCGGCTCGTATCACGAACCGGAAGCGCACCCTGGCCTGGCCCAGGTCTTCGCGCGCGTACCGTTCATCGGCACAGAAAAGTATCCGGAGGAGGAGGGGTTTTCCGGGTATCTGACCGCACACGGCGGTTCCGGCAACGCCGAGACCGCCGGCGATCACACGAGTTACTTCTTTGATGTGGATGCGTCGCACTTTGGCGAGGCGCTGGATCGATTTGGCCAGTTTTTCATTGCGCCACTGCTGGACCCGCAGTCCGTGGAAAAGGCAGCAAAGGCCTTCCGCTCCGACTATCAGCTTCAGTCCGGGGACGACCAGCAACGCCTGGCGGCCGTGAACAAGGCCGTGATGAACCCTCAGCACCCTGCGTCCAGGTCCGGGATGGGCAGTGTTGACGCCTTGTCGGGGGATGAACTGGTCGGCGCCCTGCGCGGCTTCTTCGAATCCAGTTATTCCGCCGACCAGATGGGGCTGGTCGTTTATGGCAACGAGTCCCTGGATGTACTGGAAGCCACAACCCGGTCGATTTTCGAAGACATCATCAATCGCGGGCTTGGTCCTGCCGAGGTGACGGAAGCGCCCTATGCCGAGGGCGCATTGCCGGCCACCGTGTACATGAAGCCGCGGAGCGAAATGCGCTCGGTGATCTATCGCTTTCCGATTCCGGCGACACAGCCGCACTATCGCAGCAAACCGATGCGTTACATCACCAATTTGCTGGCGCATCAGGGGCCGGGTGGACTCTATTCCTCGCTGTACGCTGCCGGCTGGATCGAATCCCTGATCGTGACGGTACAGCCGCTGGATGATGCGCATGATGTTCTTGAAGTTTCCATTGAGTTGACTGAAGACGGCGTGGGCCAGATCGACAGCGTCTCGACGGCAGTTCTTGCTTTCCTCGACTACCTGAAGTCGCAGCCGCCCAGCGAGTGGCGCTATCAGGAACAGGCGCAAATGGGCAGCCTGAATTTCCGCTACCTGGAGCACGACACGGCGAAGAACTTCGTTAGTTCAATGGCGCCCTTCTTGGGAGAGCTGCCGGCGCCCGATCTGCTGCGCGCCCCCTATCTCTTCACCGAGTTCGATCCCGAGCTGATCGGCGCCTATCTGGATCAGCTTCGGGCAGACAAAGTGCTCATGCAGCTAGTGTCGCAGGACGTCAACACAGATCGGGCCGATCCCTGGTTTGAGGCGCGCTATGGCTTGCAGCCCGGCCCCATCGCCGTGGACAACGTCCGATTCGCCTTTGCCCTGCCGCAGCCGAATCGGTTTCTGCCTGACGAAGCTGTCTTGTCCGAGCTTGTCGAGGATGACGGTCAGCCGCCCTACCGGGTGTCGGCGATTGACAATGCAGAAGTCTGGTTGGATACGGACCTGGAATTCGGGATGCCCAGAGCCAACCTCTACCTGCTGTTGCAGACGCCTGCCGGTTTCGATGGCCGACGGGAACAGGTTGTGGCGATCAATTATCTGGAACTGGTCAAGGAAGCCCTGAATGACAGCCTGTATCCGGCCCGGCTCGCCGGCATGCACTACAGCCTTGAGGCGGCGCCGGCCGGTTATCTGATCAGCATTGGCGGTTACTCGGACAAACAGCAATTGCTGCTTTCAGAAGTGCTTGAAGGCCTGATGAACGCGCCGGTTGACCGTTCCAGGTTCGTACGTCAGAACGCCAGACTGGTTCGCTATTGGCGTAACCAGGCGAGCGAGCCGCCCATCACGCAAACGCACGACGCGCTTTCCCAGTCCTTGCAAAGCAGTATCTGGCCGCCAGGGGAACTGGCCCGCACCTGTGCGCGCCTGACCGAGGGCGACGTAGTGGATTGGCGCACGCAACGGCTGGCCCGGGTTGGGCTGACAGCACTCATGACGGGCAATCTGGACACCGAGGATGCGCAGGAGATCATCGCCCAGGTAGCGGAGCAGGCGCCGCTGGCGTCTGTGGAGCGCTTCCAGCCGACTGTGATCGTGCTGCGTGACAGTTTTTTGCTGCCGCTATCGATCAATCACCAGGATGCGGCCCTGGTTTTGTACTTGCAGAATCAGGAAGTTGGCATCAAGGCGCATGCGCGCAGCCGGTTGGCCGACCGATTGGTGAGCCAGCCGTTCTCTACCGAGTTGGGCGCCAAGCAACAGCTTGGCGGTGACGATCAGGTGTTCTCGGGTCATCTGTTGCATCAGGACAGGGGAGGACTGGCGTTCGCAGTGCAAAGCCCCACGGAATCGACCATGGTTCTGGAAAACGCGGTCATGGCTTTTCTCGGCGATCGGGCGTTGGCGCTCGAGCGGCTTCCGCAATCCGAATTCGATGCCCTGAAGGCTGGATTGATCGCCGAACTGACCAGTCGTGACAAGAACCTGGCCGCACGCAGCAGTCGGATGTGGGGGGATCTGGCGCTCGGATTCACTGAGTTCGATCAGAATCAGCAGCTTGCCGAAGCCATCGAGTCGCTGACAAAGGCCAATATGCGGGCCTTTTTCCGCGGTCTGGCGGAACTTGCCTGGGACAGGCGCCTGGTCATCTACAGTACCGGACGATTCGACGACGAAGTGCCCATTCGCGGGGACTTGCTGGAAAGCCCCACCGACTTCAAGCGTTAACCCAACTCCCGCCGAAAGGGCGGCAGGGCGTCGAGCAGAAGCGCACCGTAGTTGCGCGTCAGTACCCGCCGGTCCAGCAGGGTGATGCGTCCGTGGTCCGATTCGTCCCGAATCAGCCGGCCACAAGCCTGCACCAGCTTGAGTGAAACCTCGGGAACGGCAATCTCCATGAACGGATTGCCGCCCTGATCGGAGACCCGTTCGGCGATAGACTGATCCAGGGGATTGTCCGGCGCCGCGAAGGGCAGTTTGACGATCACCACGTGCCGGCAGTAGTCGCCCGGCAGGTCCACGCCTTCCGAAAGGCTGGCCAGGCCCATGAGGTAGCTGGCTTCGCCTGCGTCGATTCGGGTCCGGTGGCGAGTCAGCATGGCCTGCCTGGAACTGTCACCCTGAAAGAGCAGCGCCTCCTCCTCAACCCGTCCTGCCAGCAGCGTGCGCACTCGGCGCATTTGCTTCCAGGACGTGAACAGCACGAGCGCACTGCGCGCCTGGGCCAGCAGGTCGGGCAGCAGATCACCGACTTCGTCGCTGTGCCGGTCTGCATCGCGCGGGTCTGAGCGCATGGCCGGCACTGCGAGAACGCCGACGTTGGGATAGTCGAACGGGCTGGGGATGCAGACCGCCTTTGCATCCAGGCCGCTCTGCTCAAGAAAGTGATCGAACTGTCCGAGCGCCGTCAGGGTCGCCGAAGTTGCTGTCACCGCCGAGTAGCGCGACCAGAGCGCCCTTTGCAGCAAGGGCGCTGGCTCTATGGGCGATGTTTCCAGATGCAGGTCCGCCTCCGCAGTGCGGCTGACCCAGCGTGCCTGAGGTTGGCCTGCTGCCGGCGTTGATCCAGCGCTCGCGTAGTCCGCCAGCAGGTGCTGCATGGCCTCGGCCCTGGCGAGCATCCGGTTGATTGCAATCATCCAGTTGTCAGTCTCGTCGTCTCTCGACTGGGCATCGACACGATCGGTTGCGTCTCGCAACTGCTCCAGAGCCTTGCTGCCAAGCACGATTGCCTCACTGAGCGGTGCGCCAGTGGCGTCGGCCCAATCCGCCAGTTCTGCGCCAACCTGACCGAAGGCAAACCGGCACACGGCGCCGTCAGCGCTGGATCTGTCGTCGAAGGGCAGGTTCTCGGCCAGGAGGGACAGGCTGCCGATCTGCTCGGCAAATAGCTGGCACTGCGCCGTGAACCCTTGCGCCAGCGACGGCAGTGCAGACAGATCAGTCAAGGCGCCGGCTGCCCTTGTCATCGTGGCGTTCGCCTGATCGGCCCAGGCGACTGCAGCACGCAAGTGCAGGGAGGCGCTGAAGTGCTGACGCGCCTTGTCTGCCAGGTGATGCGCCTCATCCACGATCAGAATGACATCATCCGCCGGCGGCAGCACGACGTTGCCACCGAGACTGGCGTCGGCCAGCAACAGGTCGTGGTTGGCGACGAT
The DNA here is from genome assembly GCA_965199705.1 of Pseudomonadales bacterium. Taxonomy (GTDB): domain Bacteria; phylum Pseudomonadota; class Gammaproteobacteria; order Pseudomonadales; family Azotimanducaceae; genus Azophilus. The sequence goes on along the minus strand of OZ241359.1, from coordinate 2,676,438 downwards.
TACATCGACGCCGCCGAGCGCCTTGCGCGCTACGAACAGTGGGCACTGGTGATAGAAGTCGCAGCGCCGGTTGGCGCACCCTCTGTGATCCATGGTAACCGGCAGCCAATGCGTATCGGCAACGCCCTCGGCCCAGGATTCGCGTTCACCGTTCCAATCGCCTGCTGCGAATGCCTTCTGCATCTGATAGTGCACGATCGACGGGGCTGCCGGATCCTGGTCCATGCCGTCGAGCCCGAGCTGGCCGCCTGGCGTCACGATCTGCTCAAGGCGTTTCAGGCAGACGTAGCGCGCCCGGCCCTTTGCCAGCCCAAGCGTGAATTCGAGGCCGGCGTTTTCTTGCAGGTCCGGCAGATCGCGCAACAGAATCTGTTCTTGCAGAGCGACCGTTGCGGTACTGATGACGATCTTCTTTTCCAGCGCCTTGGCGACTGGTATTGCGGCAAGACAGTAGGCAGCCGTCTTGCCGGTGCCGGTGCCGGCTTCGATGGCAAGGCATGAGGTTCCGTCACCGAAGCAGGCTCTGGCAACCTGCACGATCATCTCTCTCTGGCCGCGCCTGGGCTTGAAGCCGCGAGCGTTCAACCAAGTTCGATAAGCCTTCTGAATCCCGGATTTCAGGGTATCAGGCAGGCCCTGGGCCCCGGCAGTGGCCGGGTCAGGCGCAGAAGAAGGCAAGAATCGTCCAGCCGACGGATGCCAGCGCGGCAGCCAGCGTGGCCTGTGGGATCTGGGTCTTGATGTGGTCCATGAGGTCGCAGCCGGTGCATACGGAACTCAGCACCGAGGTATCGGAAATCGGAGAACACTGATCGCCATAGACGCTGCCGTCCATCACTGCGGCGAAGCACAGGGTCATGAAGAATTCCGGGTGCGACAGCCCCTGTGAGTTGGCGACCGCCCAGGCCAGTGGCATGGCCAGCGGGAAGGCCACCGCGTAGGTGCCCCAACTGGTGCCGGTGGAAAAGGCGATCACCATGGTCATCACCTGAAACAGCACGGGCAAGACGAACCAGGGCAGGCCGTCGCCGAGCTGCTCGACCAGATAGATACCGCCGCCGGTCTGACTGCTGATCCCGCCAATGGTGACGGCGAGCAGCAGGATCACGGAGCCCAGCACCAGGCTCTTGACGCCATCGCCAAAGCCGGCGATCAGATCAACGACGGACATGCCGCGCGCCAGCGCCATGCCGAAGGCAAGCAGCAGAGCCGCCCCGAAGGCCCAATGCACATTGGGCGACCCGAACATCACGAAAGTGCCGATGGCAAGGACGATGATAACGGCCAGCGGCAGGAAGAAATCCAGCAGATTCGACTTGTACCCCTCTGGCACCCTGGCGCCTTGAAGTTCGGCGGCGGCGAGTGGCGTGGCGCCCGGCGCGTCGAGCTCGCCGGTTGTTCGCGCGCGCTTGATTGCCTCGCGCATTCGGTGGCCAAGAAAAGGTGGTTTCTCGACGCTCAGCAGGAAGGTGCCGAGCACGGCCAGTATGGCGTAGAAGCAGAAAGGGACGCTCTGGAAGAAGAAGGCGATCCGGTCTGTCTCCGTCGCCAGAAAGCTTGCGCCGGAAACAAAGATGAAAGCCTGGACATAGCCAGGCCAGGAGTTGAAAGCAAGTTGCGAGGCGATGGGCGATGCGGTCGAATCCACGACATAGGACAGTTCTTCATGGCTGACCCGCTCGGCATCGGCGATCGGCCTGACGGTGGTGCCGACCACAACCGTGCTGACCGTGCCGCCCTGAAAGAAGACCACGCCCAGGAACCAGGCCACCAGCTTGGCGGTGCGCGGTCCACGCACGAAGCGCTCAGTCATGAATTGCGCGAAGGCCTGTGCCGCCCCGGTGCGCGACCAGATGCCCATCAACCCGCCAAGCAACCACAAATAGAGGACAATCAGGCCGGCGGCCGAGGTGGTGGCCAGGGAGGGAATCAGAACCTCTCCGGTGATGTCGTACTGGGTCAGAATGAGCGCCCCGGAGAGAATGCCGCTCATCAGCGCAGTGACCGGTTCGCGGGTAATCCAGCACAGCAGCACCGCACACAATGGCGGCAGCAGGGACCAGATGCCCCAATGCGGTTGTGCGTGTAGCTGATAGTAGGCAGGCGCTGTCAGGCCGTCAGCGCTCCCGTCTGCCACGATGATCTCGTGCTTCACCGCCGGCGCGTCGCCAGGCGGCAAGGCCGGGCCGCCCAGTACGGAGCTGGCTTCCAGAACCGGATCTATCGGTAATTCATCGCCTTCATAAATGTAGTAGAGACCACCCGAATCGTCGGTTTGTACGTCCAGTTGCACCCGTTCCACGGTCCACGTCGGTTCTACCAACAGCCCGACCAGCGCCGAGGTGAGCATGGCAAGCGCAAAGACTCCGAACCTGGTTGCTGAATTCATGCTTGATTCCCTGTCGTCTTCGCATCATCGGTTGCGGTCCGCCGCAGTCGTTTGACGCTTGGCGCCGTTTTCTGGCTAGAACCAGCTCGCACGGCGCCTGAGTCGGTTCTGGCATCGTCCCAGTTGCGCCGCATAGCGCGTGCTGCGGTCCGCTGCCTTGCGTGCGTATCCCTCGGTTGCCTTGCCGCGCCAGACGCCGCGCTTGTAACCCCCGGGCCCGCTATAGTAGGCGAGATACAGCCGGTAGGCATCCGTCTTGCGGATGCCCAGTTGGCGGGCCGAGCGATCGTTGTACCAGCCAATGAAGTCCACGGCGTCGGCGAAGTCATCCCGTTGCACAAAGCGTCGGCCTGTCGCCTTGCGGTAGTCGGACCAGGCTTCGTCTGTTGCCTGTGCATAGCCGAAGGCGCTCGACTTGCGCTTCCAGGTGGGCAGGATACCGAGAAACTTCTTGCGCGCTGGCCTTGCATCCGAGCGAAAACTGGATTCTCGGTGAATGAACGCCATGCCCAGCGGCACCGGCAGCCCCCAGCGTTTTTCTGCCTTGCGGGCTGCGTCGTACCAGGCGGGGCGCTCCTGAAAGATCGAGCAGAGATTGTCGGGGCGGCTTGGTGGCGCAATCGCGCAGCCAGCCGCCAGAGAAACAAGACATAAGACCAGGGCCCGAACAAGGCGCGAATCAGTCCAGCACATCATGACTCCTCAGGATTTTGATCAAGTCAGCTTCGTCCATGATCGGCACGTTCAACGCCTGCGCTCGCGCCAACTTGCTTCCGGCGCCCGGCCCGGCCACCAGCTGCGTCGTCTTCTCGGATACAGACCCGGTGACGCGGGCGCCGAGGCGCATCAGCATTCGTTTCGCCTCTGCCCGTGAAAACGCTTCGAGTGTGCCGGTCAGCACCCATGTCTGCCCGGCCAGTGGCGCTGCCTCCGGCGATTGCGACACAGGCGCTGCCTCCGGCCAGTGCACGCCTTCGGCGATGAGGTCCGCGACCAGCGCCCGATTCGCCTCATTGGCAAACCAGGCAGCGATGTTCTCTGCGACGATTGATCCCACATCGGGGACCTGCTTCAGGGCATCGAGGTCTGCTGCTTGCAGGGCGGTCAGGGCGCCGAAGTGCGCTGCCAGGTTCTGCGCCGTGGCTTCGCCGACTTCGCGGATCCCCAAGCCATGGAGAAGTCTCGGCAGGGTGGTGGATCTTGCTGTGTCCAACGCTTGCAGCAGATTCTGTGCAGACTTGTCGCCCATGCGCGGCAGGCCCGCAAGGGTTTCGGCGGACAATCGAAAGAGGTCCGCTGGCGTCTTCACCTGGCCCAGATCCACGAGTTGGTCGATCAGCTTCTCGCCCAGGCCCTCGATATCCAGCGCTACGCGCGATGCAAAGTGCGAAAGCCCCTCCTTGCGTTGTGCCGGACACTGGGTGGGCGCATTGCCGCATCGGGCCACGGCTGCGTCTGCCGACAACTCGACCTGGCTGCCGCAGGCCGGGCAGCGTTCCGGCAAGCTCACGGACCTGAGCTGGTCGCCAGACTCGGGTTCAACTACGGCGACGATCTGCGGTATCACGTCGCCTGCCCGGCGGATGCGCACGCGGCTACCGGCGAACACGCCGAGCCGGGCTACTTCCTGCATGTTGTGCAAGGTGGCGTTGCTGACCGTCACGCCGCCGACGAAAACGGGTTCCAGCTTGGCAACAGGCGTCACTGCCCCGGTGCGGCCCACCTGAAAGGCGATGTCCTGCACCCGCGTCACGGCCTCTTCAGCCGGATACTTGTAGGCAATGGCCCATCTGGGCGTGCGCGTGAGCACGCCGAGCCGACGCTGGGCGGCGAAGCTGTCCACCTTCACGACTACCCCGTCCAGAGCGTAGGGCAGGGCGCTGCGTCGCGCTGCAATGTCCCGGATATATGCCCAGGCAGCGTCACGGCTGGCGCAATGGCGCGCCTCCGGATTGGTGCGCAATCCCCAGGCTGCCAGCTGCTCCAACGCCGCCATCTGGCCGGGAATCACAGGCTCGTCATCGGCCAGAATGAGACCGTAGCAATACATGGTGAGTGGCCGTGCGGCGGTCAGGTTCGGGTCCAGCTGGCGCAAGCTGCCAGCTGCTGCATTGCGCGGGTTGACCAGCAGCCGGTCGCCGGCGGCAGCCGCACGCTCGTTGAAGGCGAAAAAGTCTTCGGTGGGGATATAGACCTCGCCGCGCACTTCCACGCGTGCGGGCGGGCTGGCGCCGCGCAATCGCAGTGGCACGCTGCGAATGGTGCGCACATTGGCTGTGATGTCCTCACCGCGCTTGCCGTCGCCGCGGGTCGATGCCTGCGTCAGCCGACCGTGTTCGTAGAGAATCGAAACTGCCACGCCGTCGATCTTGGGCTCGCAGCAGAAGGTCAGGGCTTCGTTTTCAAGGCGGCTGCGACAGCGCTGCACCCAGGCGTCGAATGTTGCCTCGCTGGCGGTCTTGTCCAAAGACAGCATCTCCTGGCGATGCTCGACAGTTGCGAACATCGGATTCGGAGCGCCGCCGACCCGTTGTGACGGTGAATCCGGCGTGACCCGATCGGGATGCGCGTCTTCCAGCGCCAGGAGCTCTGCAAACAGGGCATCGAACTGGTCGTCCTCGATTTCGTGCGTGTCCAGCACATGGTAGAGGTGGTTGTGCCGGTGGATCTCTTCGCGCAGCGCCTCAAGCCGGGCTTCAACCGGGTCCGTCACGGGTCAGGATCAGGCCTCGAAGCTGGCCGCCCTTTGCCGGTAGTCCTTCAGGGTGTCCGCCGTCAACGGGTTCTGCCGTTCATCCATGATCTCGCCACCGAGGGCGCCGGCAATGTTCCTGATCGAGGCCAGCATGTCTTCCAGGGCGTCGGTCGGCGCACGCGGACCCGGCAGCCGGATGAACGCCGTAATGCCCGGAGAGGCGCAGGCATGGGTGTTGGTCAGGTCAAATTCGCCCGGCTCCACGGAGCGGGCCAACCGGAACACGGCATCGCGCGTATCCGGGTCCTCTCGGTGGAAGATGCGCATGGAGCCATACTTCAGCCCCTCGGCGCGTATTGCCCGCAACAACTGGTCGCCATCGAAGGCTTGCTCGGAAGGCGCCATCACATGAACCACCAGGAGATCTTCTACCTTGCCCGCCGGCTGATCGATCTCTCCGTTGTCGGGCGACGCAGTGACTGGCTCTGCTTCTGTCGCCATCGGCGGCGCTTGATCGGGCGCCTCGGCGGACGCTTGTGCTGGCTCGACAGTCTGAGGCTCCCGTGTCTCTCCCCAGTCTGCCGCGGCGTCATCAACAGATTCGACTTCGGATGCCGTCATGCCTGCGCTGACTCCCGGCTGCGCCTCGTCGGCAGGTTCAGCGGCATCGGGAGTCGCTACTGTTTCCTCCCAGGATTCAGGCGCGTCAAGCTGGGTGTCGAACAGTTCTGGATGATCGCCTGAGGCGGGTGCGCCGGCATCCGCCACGCTGCCCCATTCGCTTGCGCCATTGCCAACTGGTCTGGCGACGCCGCCGTTTGGCAGTTCGCCGTTGAAGTCGTCGCCGGCCCTTTCGTCCTCGGCCCTGGTCGCGAAGGGTTCCTGTACCCGCAGCAGCTCGCTGTCCCGGCGCTTGCGCCAGGACGACCACAATCCATGCGCCACAATCAGCAGGACGAAGACGACGCCGGACCAGATCACGATTTCAGTCATTTGCATCAGTTTCCTCCTGACGGGACTCTGCCGTCGTCAGATCAATGATGTCGCCCGTACATTGCACCAGGACGCTCCCGTCAGGCCCCCGCCATGGCAACCGCTTCCGTCAGGTCCACGGAAACGATTCTGGAGACGCCGGCCTCGCGCATCGTCACCCCCACCAGACAGCCGGCCATATCCATCGTCAGCTTGTTGTGCGTGATCAGCACGAACTGCACATGCGCCGACATCTCTGTAATCAATTCTGCGAAGCGGGCTGCATTGGCGTCATCCAGGGGCGCATCCACCTCGTCGAGCAGGCATACCGGACTGGGGTTCTGCTCGAAGATCGCAAACACCAGGGCGATGGCGACCATCGCCTTCTCGCCGCCGGAGAGCAGATGGATGTGGCCGTTGCGCTTGCCTGGCGGCTGCGCCGTGATGGTAACGCCCGTGTCCAGGAGATTCGAGCCGGTCAGCGCGAGGCACGCCTGGCCACCGCCGAACATCTTTCTGAAAACAGCGCCGAAACGCAGGTTGATGGCGTCGAACGTTTGCTTGAAGCGGTCGCGGGTTTCGCGGTCGATGCGCGCCATCGCCTGCTCAAGCGTTTCCAGCGCGCCGGTCACATCCTGATGTTCCACATCCAGTTGGTTCTTGCGCGCCTCGGCTGCCTTGAATTCCTCGACCGCAGCCATGTTGATTGCTCCGAGCCGGGTAATTCGACGCGCCAGCTGCTCGATCTTTGCTGCCCACTGATCGCGCTCTGCGTCTTCCGGCAAGGCGCTGATGACTGTGTCCGGGTCCTGTCCCATGCCGACAATCTGCTTGTGCACTTCGCTGAGACGGCCCTGCGCCTCGCTGCGCACGAGGCGAATCTCGTGCAAGGCGGTTCGCGCCTCTTCCACGGAAGCTTGCAGGTTGAGATGGGAGGATTGCATTTCACCCAAGGCCGCATCCTGCTCATCGCGCGCCCGACGCAGGCTGGCGAGCTGGCCCTCGACCTCGCTGCGTCGGCTCAGAGTGTTCTGAATGGATGCCTCAAGGCCGGCCAGCGGTGCTGTGGCCTTGCGCTCGGCATCCATGATCTCGCGACACCTGGCCTTGAGCTGCGCCGTCTCCTCGAGCAGACGGCCGCTGAGCAGGCGCGCGCTCTCCATCTGAGTTCGATGTCGTTCCGCCGCCATCTGTGCTTCATGGCGCTTGGCGGTACATGCCTGGGCGCTGCTGCGCGCTTCGATGAGCGCTTTTTCGAGTTGCTCCCGCCGCTCAGCCAGGGTTGCCCGCGCCAGGGCGGATTCATTGCGCTGCGCCTGAACGGCGTCAAGCCTCTCTTTGGTTTCCGCGTGCAGACTCTCTTCTGTTTGCAGCTGCTGGCGAAGCTGCTCACGCTCCCTGCGCGCCTTGGCCTGGCGCGCTTCGGCCTGCTGTTGGCGCAAGGACAGTACTTCACGCTCCGCCTGCATCTCTGCCAGCTTTTGATTTACGGACACGCGCTGATTGCGCAGCGATTCGCACCTGGCTTCGGTGCGTCCGATGTCGTCCCTTGTCTGCGCTGTTGCCGCCTTGCAGGCTGAGAGATTTGCCTCTGCGCGCGCCAGATCCCGCGCCAGGGCCTTGAGTTGCCGCCCGCTCTCGATAATGCCGGCCCCGGAGACATCACCGCGATCACAGCAGACCCAGTCCCGACCTACCCACAGGCCGGATTGGACGATCAGGCTTTCGCCGTTCGCGAGCTGGTCTCTTGCCTGCATGGCCGCCGCTTCCGAATCGACCACGCGGATACCGGCAAGACGCGCCTGGAGATGTACCCCGGAGGCGCGGACGAACGCGGACAGAGGCTGGTTTTCTTCAGGTTCAGGCGCAACGGCTTGTTCGTCGGCGTCGGTGGTCGTCTGGGTGAATGCGATCCGACCGCTGGTCAGGGCGTCAAGGCCGGCCAGCGGGGCTTCGAGATCGCTTACCGCCAGGGCTTGCAGAAAGTCGCCAAGCACCATTTCTGCGGCTCGCCCCCAGCCCGGCGCCACGGAGATGAGTTCCCCGACCCTCGGCGCCTCGTCCAACCCCTGATCGAGCGCCCACCTGGCCGGCGCCTCATCCTGCTTGCCAAGCGCGGCCCTGCGGGTGGCTTCCAGGGTCGCGCGCTCCTGGCGCAGGGCTTCGGCGGCGGCGCCCGCTCGCTCCTGATTGGCTTCGCAATCGGCGAGCGCAACCCGCTCTGCCTCCAGTTCGGAATCGGCGCCGCTCTGCGCCTCGGCAATGGCGTCGCGTTCGCTGGTCAGGCGTCGGATATCGCCACCGAGTTCGTTGATGCGCTGCACAACTTCCGGCGGCGCTGGCGCCTTGGCCTCGTCCCGGGTGTCTTGCAAGCGCTTCGTGATAGCCTCGACGGACTGCGCCAGTTGCCCAAGGCGGCCGGAGAGTTCACCGATTTCACCAGCCTGGTCTGCGTCCTCCTGCAATCGGCCCTGAGATTCACAATCCAGTGCGCGCCAGGCAGATTCAAGCCTGGCCAGCGCTTCATGCGCGGCTGCTTCTTCCGCTTCTCCGGCGGCCAGTGCCGGCTCAAGCTGCGCCAAGGCAGTTTCGAGGTTGGCGAGCTGCTTCTCTTCCGCCTCAATCTCGGCTGCGATCTTGCTGTCTCTCTCCTGCAATCTGGCCAGTTCGGCGCTCAACTCGCCGACACGCACCCGGCTGCTGCGCAGGCTTTCTTCGTCTCGGGACATCTCCATCCCCAGCCGATAGTAGGCGCCCTCCGTCTCGCTGATGCGATCATCCGTCTCCGCTCTTTTGGCGCGTTGGCTTTCGATCCGCCGTTCCTGCGACTGCTCCGCCCGCAACCGCTCGCCCAGGGTCTCTTCTGCTGTCTCCAACCCGGTATCCAGCCGACTCAGCTCCGCGCCGAGGGCGCGCGCGTCGATGGCCGCGCACTCAGCGCCAAGGGTTGTCTTTTCCGCGCTCAGGACCTGGAATCTCTCTGCTGCCCTGGCCTGACGCTGCAAGCGTTCCACTTGCCGCCCCAGCTCATCGCGGATGTCCGTGACGCGATCCAGATGTTCTCGCGTGCGCCGGACCGCGTTTTCTGTTTCTCGCCGACGATCCTTGTAGTGGGCAATGCCAGCCGCTTCTTCCAGATGGTTGCGCAGCTGTTCCGGGGCCGCTTCAACCAATTCGGAAATCATGCCCTGTTCGATGATCGAGTAGCTTCTCGGCCCCAGCCCGCTGCCGGCAAAGAGGGCGGCGATGTCACGCCGACGGCAGCGCACGCCGTTCAGTGAATAGGTTGAGCGGCCGTCCCGGCTGAGCGCACGACGCACGGCGATCTCCGTGCAGTGTGCAAACTCGCCCTTGGCGCGCCCCTGAGAATTGTCGAAGAGCAGTTCGATGGTCGCCATGCCGACCGGGCTGCGATCGGCGGCGCCATCGAATATGACGTCCGTGGAAACATCAGCGCGTAGCTGGCGGGCCGAACTCTCGCCCATCACCCAACGCACCGCATCGACGATGTTGGATTTGCCGCAGCCGTTAGGGCCAACCACGGCGCAGCGATCACTGGGCAAGCTGATGACAGTCGGATCGACGAATGACTTGAAACCAGCGAGCTTGATCTGCTTGAGACGCATAGTGTTCCGTTTGCGCCCCAACCGAATCAGGGGCAATCGACCACACTTCCCGCCCCGATGCTGCTACTCCGTTGCGGGCCCAAAGAACAGGAAAGGGACAGGCGCCCGGCGCTCGCCCCGCCCAACCGTTCATGGGGCCGACATTGTAGCCAAAATCTGTGCGACATAGCTATACCTTCCGCCTCAATTGCACAGCAGACACAAGATATTGTGGATCAGCCGCAAAATCGTTCAACGCGCCTCGGCTGGCACGCGCAGCAGGGCGATTGCGACAAGCGATACGCCAAGCGCTGCCAGGATGGTCACGAAGGCCCACTGATAGCTGCCCGTTTCGTCGAATATCCAGGAAGCAAAGGGCAGGCCTGCCAGCGTAAAGGGTGTGGTCAACGGCATGCTCAGGCCGAGGACGCGGGCGAACGCCTCGCGCCCGAACAGGGCGCTGATGAGCATCATCTGCATGGGCATGACCGCACCATAGCCGAGCCCGAACAGAACGCCGGCAGTGACCATTCCGGGGTAGGTCTCGAACATCAGCAGACAGGTCAGGCCGGACATTTGACAGAGACAGGAGACGCCCATCAGCAGGCGCTTGTCCATCCAGTCCGAGAGAACGCCGAACAGCGGCTTGGCCAGCGCCGCCATGGTGGTGGCGACGGCGATGATGCCGGAGGCGCGCAGAGCGCTCAAACCGAGGTCCGTGAAATGTGGATACAGCGCCAGCAGTATCGCGCCTATGCCCATGAAGCTCGGCCCTGCCACCGCCACCAGAAGCCATATCCTGCGGTCGGCCAGGGCGCGGCGCAGCGTCCAGACGCCGTCGCTGTCAGCTATCGGCGTGAAATGCGACATCGGTAATCCGTCTGGCGTCAAACCCCGGTCTTCCGGACGGTCTATCGCCAGGAACCAGATGGCCGGCAACAGCAGCGCCGGAAAGGCCAGGCCGTAGAGCGACGCAGCGGTTCGCCAGCCTTCGGCTTCGATGAGCCAGGAGGTCGCTGGCACCATCAAGGCGCCGGACAGTGACACCCCTAGTTGCGAGATGCCGAACGCTGCGCCGCGGCGGCGACTGAACCAGTTGGCGAGCATGGCGCCGCAGGGAATGTGCCCGAGCAGGCCCATGCCCAGCGCCAGCAGCACGCCATAGGTCAGATACAGATGCAGCAGGCTCTGAGCCTGGCTGGCGAGGAGAAAGCCGGTGGCGTAAGCGCCCGCGCCAATCAGCATCAATGGCCGAAGCGGATGATTCGATATCCAGCGGCCCATCGACGGGCTGATCAGCGCCATGACCAGCGTTTGCAGGGATAGCGCCAGAGACACTTCGAAGCGGCTGGCGCCAAAGGCCTCGGCCAAAGGCTTTTGCAGAACGCCGAAGCTGTAATAGATGGTGCCGGTGACGGCAAATTGGGCGGCAAAGGTGAAGCCGACCAGATACCAGCCAAAGAAAACTCGACGCTCGCCGGGCGTCTGCGTGCCCTGTGCCGCGCTCATGGCCTGGATTCAGGCGCGCCTGTCTTCCTCTGCCCAGGTCAATACCGTGCCCTCTCCTTGCATCAGCACGCTGCCAGGCATGACGCGCAGGCGCCAGGGGTTCAGCTTGAGCGCCGCAAAGCCGGGTGAGGCAGGGCCGTCCCAACCGGGAATGATGGCCGGATCATAGCCGACAGGCGGTGGGCCGTTGACGAACAGATCCCACACCATGCGCCGGGTCGCCTCGTCGAACGCCCACTCTGCCTGGCACTCCGCCAGACAGGTGTCCTGGCTGGGCGACCAGTAGTTGCAGGACAGATGCGGGCTGGCCGCCAGGTGAGCGCGCTTGATGGGCGTCGGGCCAGTTGCGATCCAGCCGGTCAGCGTTTCGCCGTCCCATTGCCAGATGGGATGCAGCACCCGGCTGCGCGGCCGCCCGTGTGCATCGACCGTTGCAGCGGAACACCAGACAATCTCATGCGCCATGGCCACGAACGCCGGGGCAACCTGTTGCAGTTCATTCATCGAATTTCCTCGGGGTTGGGGGATGGCGCGAAGACCACATTGGCCCGTAAACGTTACCTGGCGCGGATATTGCACCAAGGCGGCGTCGCCTGCCAATCAAACGGCTGGATGCCGGATTCGCACAATTGCCAGATGCTGGCGCTGGCCTGGCCGTCTGCGAGTTCCAGAAAGCCGATGGTGCCAAGCTGCGTGTCGTAGTTGTGTGGATAGACCGCAGAACCCGGATTGACACACAGTACCCCGTTGACCTGGGCGATTCGCTCGACGTGCGTATCTCCGGATACGATCACGTCGGGTTGGCGCTCCGGGAAGAAGCGCTCGACCCAGCGGGCCAGGGTGAAGTCGGGCGGCCTTTCCGGCACAGGCACATAGTGGGTGAGGCCAACCCAGACGCCTTCCAGTTGCAGCAGCCAGGCATGACGCACCCGGGCGTCCTCGGGCTGTATCGGGCGCCCGCCGCCGCCGTCCTCGCCGTTGCCGCGCGCTGCATAGACGGGAGCCACCGTCTGCAATTGATCCAGCACCCAGAACTCATGGATGTCGCCGGCGTGAAAGATGGCGTCCACGCCGGCAAAGGCATCGAATACCTGAGGCCAGAGCGCGACGCCCGCTTCCGGCAGGTGGGTATCGGAAATCAGGCCGATTTTCATGCCGGTCACAGCGAGATCAATCCCGCTCCGCTACCCAACCGATGGCGTTGGCAATGAGGCGCCGGTAGTGGACGTTGGCGTAGGCGTCGGGCGCGTCGCCGCCCTGGAGATAGACGATCCGACTCGGCCCGTGCTGCCGCGCCCAGCCGACCAGATTACTGCCGGGCGGGTGTTCCCAGCCGACGTTGTCGTGCATCTTGCCGTCGCGCACGACCCTGGCGGCGGAATAAAAATTCTCCTGCGTGAATGTGTGGTCACTGGCCAGAAGCGGCTGCACGCTGTCCTCGAATACCTCGTACAGATACAGCTCGTCGGTCATCGAGAATTCTGCCGGCAGGCCCTCGGTAACCGGATGCGATTGGAGACAGCGAACGCGATGCTGCACGGCGTGGCGATAGCCGGAATCCTGACAGTCCCGGCCGCGCAAGGACCCCGGCAGATACAGGAATCGGCCGCCAATGATCTCCGCGTATGCCTCCCAGGCCGGCCAGCCCGCTATCGCGTGATGCAGGAAGACGAATCCGTGGCCGGCATCCAGCAGAGCCTGAAATTCCTGCTTGTAGGTGGGGTCCGGTTCGCTGAAGACAGGTGGCCCGTCCGTGCGAAAGTGGATGCCGGGCATGTCGTAGAGCACAAGGGCGTCGTAGTGACGGGCCTGGCGCAGATTGAACAGCGCTTGCGCCGCAGGTTGCTCCACGTGCGTCCAGTTGACGCCCGGCATGGCGTCGAAGATCTCGAAAAACGGCTCCCGGCTGAAGGGATGCCCCTTGGTGACCAGCAGGATTTCGGTCATTCGGACAGCTCCGTCTCCCCGCCTCAAGCGCCCCAGACCACCACCGGGACGCCATCCGCCGACTCTTCGCGGCGATACATGCGCTCTTCCCGGGCCTTCGATTCGTCCGATTCGAATACCACCAGGTGGCCCTCTGTCGTGCCGCACTTGTCCATGTAGTCGCGCGTCTGCTGCAAGCCCTGCTCGATCATCGCAGCCAGTGATTCGGCCCCTCGCCGCACCTTGCACTCGATGACGATGCGCCGTTCTTCGCCATCTCCGCCGAGCGGCCAGCGCACCAGCAGATCCGTGCGCCGCCTGCCAAGCGCATATTCGCGCTCAATTCGTCCACCGCTGTTCACCACCCGCTGAAGGTATGCCTGCAACAATAGCTGCGGCCCTGCTTCCCGGTATGCCAGCCTTTCCGTCCAGTGTTCCGCGTTCATCCGGTAGAAGTCCTGGAAGCCGCTCAACATCCGTTCAACGTCGAGCGTCTTCCCTGCAAGATACTGCACCTGCTCTGCGTCCATTCGCGTCTGCGTGATGTGCGTCAGTTGCCGCGGCACCACCTCGGCATAGATGGGGTTGGCGATGCGCACGGGGGTGTCCATCGCAATCAGGCCCAGATCCCGGACGTACTCCAGATCCGGCGGCTCGATCTCGCCATCGTCGTTGCCCGACAACATCGGCTCCACGACGCGCCTTACCCGCTTTTCCTTCAGTTTGTCCGCCAGTTGATCGAGATGCGTCTCGCGCCGCATGATGAGTGCTTCGCGGGCTGCATCTACGGCCACCGCAGTTACCGGCTGGTCCCAGGCGCTCGCTGCTTCGCCTCGAAAACACACCTCATAGGCAAGCGCATTCACCAGCCACGGTTGCCCACAGGTGGCCTCCAGGATGCGCTCGATGGCCGGCTCGCTGAACGCCTGGCCGGTCTCCGCCGTGTGTTGCGCAAGGAGAGTGCGCACGTCACGATCATGGAAATCCCCCAGACGCAGGGACTCCGCCTTGATGTTGAACGCGCTGCCGCCGGTGACGGGCTCTTTCTCCGAACTGGCATGGATGCGGTAGTCCCTGATATCGCGCACGCCGCACAGGATGACTGACTGAGGGAAACTCCCCGGCCGCAGGTCATATCGTGAGCGAAGTTGGCGCAGGACAGAGACCAGGGTGTCTCCGACAAGCGAGTCGATCTCGTCGAGCAGCAGCACAGCAGGGCGGGCATCGGCTCTCGACCACCTGGAGAGAACGCCAGCCAAGGCTGCTCCAGCTCCGTGCCGCTCAAGAATCTCCGGCCAGATGCCAGCGATTGCGGATTCACCCAGCATCTCCTCTTCCCGGTCGGACAAGGTGGCAAGAATCGTCTGCATGGCCGCCGGGATATTCTCGCGCCATGCCTGCGCAGACTCGATGTTGGCATACACGCAGCGATATTCGCCTGCCGCATTGAGCGTGTCTGCAAGCGCGAGCAGCATCGAAGTCTTGCCGGTCTGCCGTGGCGCGCGCAGGACGAAGTACTTCTTCTGCCGTATCAGCATCAGAATCTCGTTCAGATTGACGCGCTCCAATGGTGGGATGCAGTAGTGGTTGGCGGCAACTACCGGGCCGGCGGTGTTGAAGAAACGCATGGCGCCAGTATATGCGCTTGTGCGCCTGGCGCCGCTTGTTGATTTTCCCGAAATCCTTGGCCACCCTGTAGCTGGTGCGCCCCGGCCCTGCACGACGGCCATGGTTACAATGTCGGTGCGTATCAGGAGCTGCCGTGGGCTATATGCAACTCGCTTATCTGCATCTGGCGACCGTCTTGCCCTGCCTGCTGATCGGCGCCTGGCTGTTGCTCAGGCGCAAGGGCACGTCGGCGCACAAGAAGCTTGGCTGGGCCTACGCTGCTCTGATGCTTTTCACGGCCTGCGTCACCGTGTTCATGCCTGCTGCTGTCGGGCCCAGGTTATTCGATCACTTTGGCTTCATTCACCTTTTCAGTCTGCTGGTTCTGGTGTCCGTACCCTTGGCGCTGGTCCGCATTCGGGCCGGTCATGTGCCTGCGCATCGGGTTAACATGGTTGGCGTGTACGTTGGTGGCATTCTGATCGCTGGCGCCTTTGCCCTGATGCCCGGTCGCCTGCTCAATGACTGGCTGTTCGGATAGCGTGCCCGCAGCCGAAAACCATCACCCCGTAACTGTGAGGAGACCCGGATGATTATCATTGCCGCCAGAATCGACTTTGCCACCGAGTCCGACCGCGATCAGGCGCTGGCGGAAACTGCGCCGGTGCAGCAGGCTACCCGCGATGAAGAAACCGGGTGCCGGGCTTATTGTTTCGCCCCGGACCCTTGCGTTCCCTGCCGAATTCAGGTGTATGAACTCTGGGACGATGGCCCGACGCTGGCGGCCCACTTTCGGCATCAGAACTATGAAGACATGAAAACGCTGCTCGGCAAGTACGGCATTGTCGAGAACTGGAATCAGATGTATCTGGTGACCGACCACGAACCTGTCTATGACGCAGAAGGGCAGCCGAGAGAGTCGTTCTTTGGCGGCAGGGTCTGAAAACCATGCACCAGGGTCGGCGCGTCATCGATCTGCACGCCCATGCCGTCTTCGAGGAAACGCTGGGCATGGCTGGCCGCCATGGGCCGGAGCTGGCGGTTGACAGCGATGGCGTGAGTTTCTTTCGCATAGGCCCCTATCGCATGAAGCCCATGTCTTATCGAGGCACTGCCTTCATGGATGTCGGCAAGCGGCTGGAAGGGCTGGACCGCCTCGGCATAGACCTGCAGCTGCTCTCGCCCAACCCATTGACGCTGTTTCACGGCATTGAGGCGGATCTGGCGGACGAATTCTGCCGTCGGCACAACGATACGATGGCGGCTGTCGTGGCCAAGCATCCGAACCGGTTGCTCGGTTCAGCCGCATTGCCCATGCAGGACCCTGAACTCGCCTGCCGGGAACTGGAACGCGCGCTGACGCAACTGAACCTGGTCGCGGCCTATACCGGCACCGACTATCCCTTTCCGCTGGACGATCCGCGTCTGGATGATTTCTACCGCACCCTGGTCGCGCTCGATGCGCCGCTCTTCCTTCATCCCGCTTCTTCGGACGGCGCCCAAATGCCCCGGGATGGTCGTCTTGGCCGCTTCGACCTGGGGCTGATCGTGGGTTACGCCATTGATGAATCCCTGGCCGTGGCGTCCCTGGTGTTCGGCGGCGTGCTGGAGCGCCACCCGGATGTCGATATCTGTATTTCTCATGGCGGCGGCGCCCTGCCATTTCTGATAGGTCGCTACGAGGGCATGGCCGGCTTCCGTGACTGGGCGCCAGAATCCGTGCAGGAACACGGCTTTCGACATGAGGTGCAAAAGCTCTGGTTCGATGCGCATGTGGAGGGCGAGCGCGCCACCCGGCTGCTGATTGACGAGATTGGAGAGGAGCGGCTGGTGTTCGGCACCAATTTCGCCGGCTGGGATACGCCCGCCGAACTCCCGGAACTGGCGGCATCGCTGACCCCCAACGCAGAACGACTCTTGAGGTTATAGCTATGGCAAAAATCACAGTATTGACGGATGCCCGCCTGTTTACCGGCGTGGATGGCGAAGTGATCGAATCGGGCGTGGTGTGCTACGAGGGCGATGTCATTCGCTTCGCCGGCCCCGCCGGGGACTTTCCGGGCGTCGGGGACGACGCCATCCGGGTGAACCTGGGCGGCGCCTTCGTGATGCCGGGGATGACCGAGTCGCATGCGCACATCTCCTATACCAACAACGGCCCCACGGAACTCGACAAGACGCCGGTGGAAGAGGCGATGGTGCATTCCATCGACAACGCCCGGCTGATGCTCGGGACCGGCTTTACCTCGGCCATCAGTTTCGGTTCAGTGCATCGCATCGACGTATTTCTCAAGCGCGCCATCGAGCAGGGCGTTATTCCCGGGCCGCGTCTGGTGGCTTCCGGGCGCGACGTTGGGGCGACGGCGAGCAATGCGGACCTGCACCCGGACTACGCCAAGCCGCAGATCGAGGGCCTGGGGATGCTGGTGAACGGCCCCTGGGCAGTGCGCAAGGCCGTGCGCACCTTGCGCAAGAATGGCGCCAATATCGTCAAGTTGTTTCTGGATGGCGAGAACCTGTCCGATCATGCGCCGCCGGGCGAGCTCACCTACACCGATGAAGAGGTGGCGTCAGCCGTCGATGAAGCGCACCGGCGCAACATGCGGGTAGCTTGCCACTCGCGCTCCGCCGCTGCCGTGAAGCAGGCGGTGCGCTTTGGTGTGGATGTCATCGGCCACGCCAACTATCTGGATGACGAGGCTGTGGACCTGCTGCGCCGCAACCGTCACAGGTTGGCGGTGGGGCCGGCCATCGCCTGGGAGATCCAGTTTCTCAATCATTGCGAAAGCCTGGGATTCACGCGCCGCCAGGCCGAGGAAAAGGGCTACAAGCACGAGGTCGAGGCGACTGTCGATGCGGTTCGACGGCTGCGCGCTGCTGGCGTGCGCGTCCTGCCCGGCGGCGACTACGGGCTCAATATCACGCCTCATGGCACCTACGCCAAGGATCTGGAGTACTTCGTGGACTACTTCGGCATGTCAACCACCGAAGCCTTGCTCTCGGCGACCCGGGACGGCGGCGCCGTGGCGGATAAGAACGGCATGTGCGGCACGCTGGAAGTCGGCAAGCTGGCCGATCTCGTGGTGCTGCGCGGCGACCCGGTGGCAGACATCCGCGTCCTGCAGGATCACAGCCGCATCCTGGGTGTCGTCAAGGGCGGTCAGTTGTATCGTGGCCTCCTGGCCGACAACCCCTATGTCAAGGCAGATGCGTCAAGCCTGGATGCGGCGCCGGCGCCGGCGCCGGCGTCGGCAGCGCAGCGCCAACGCGCCGAAGCGCTGCTGGAAACTGCCTGATTCGGTCTGTTTGCGGCGCCGGAGACCGAGCCTGACGTCGCTCGCCTGGCCAGTGCTGGCGGCGGGTCCCGGCGACAGAGAGGAGACCTTGCTGACATGAAGATACTGCGCACCCCGGACGCCCGCTTCGAGAATCTGGCGGACTACCCGTTCGCGCCGCGCTACACCACGATAAAGGCCCACGATGGCCAGGACCTGCGCATCCATCATGTGGATGAGGGGCCGGCTGACGGCCCTCTGGTGCTCTGCATGCACGGCCAGCCAGTCTGGAGCTACCTGTACCGGAAGATGATTCCCCGGTTGACGGCCGCCGGGATGCGCGTGGTCGCGCCGGATCTCGTGGGGTACGGCAAGTCCGACAAGCCCGGCGCACGCGAGGACTACAGCTACGAGCGTCAGGTCGAGTGGTTCGGCGCCTGGCTTGAACAGAACGCTTTTTCCGGCATCACCTTCTTCGGCCAGGACTGGGGCGGATTGATCGGCCTGAGGCTGGTGGTCAGTCACGCCCACCGCTTTGACCGGATTGTGATCTCGAACACCGGCTTGCCGTACAACCCCGACGTGGCGGACGAGGTGGTCAGGGAAGTCGAGGATTTCCGGGCGAACGCAGCAACGCCGAGCCTGGTGCAGATGCAACGCGCCCTCGCCGGGATGGGGGAGAATCCGGCAACCCGATTCGCGTACTGGCAAAAATTCTGCTGGGAAACCGAGGACCTGCCGATCGGCTTCATGATGTCGATGATGATGGAATCGCGCTCGAATCTGATGCGGGCGATCAAATTCCTGCTGCACAGTGTTGGCCTTCGCTCGCCGTTTCCAACCCCGCTGGCGCGGGCCTATGACGCGCCCTTTCCAGATCCGGGTTACAAGATGGGGCCGCGCGCCATGCCGAGCCAGGTGCCGACCCTGCCGACCTCACCGTCCCTGGAACAACAGCGCCAGGCCTGGGCGTTCTTCGAGCAATGGGAAAAACCCTTCCTGTGCGCCTTTGCCGACAACGATCCCGTCACCGCTGGCCTGCAAGCCGATTTCCGCGAGCGGGTGCCTGGCGCCCAGGGCTTGCAGCACATCACCATCCAGGGCGGCGGCCACTTCGTTCAGGAACGGGCGCCGGATCAGGCGGCCCAGGCGATTATCGACTTGATTCGGGGGACGTAGAAGCCTGTCGCGCTCGCGCCTGGCGCCTCCCCTCAGGGGCCGCCGCGAATGGACAGCGTGTGTCCGGTCATCCAGCTCGATGCGTCGGAGGCGAGATAGATCACGGCCGGGGCTATGTCTTCCGGCGTGCCGACACGCCCGAGCGGGATCTGGAATCGCTCCCCGAGTTCGGGAATTTCCTCTTCCTTGAGGTTCATGAATTCCATGAACACTTCCGTTGGAATGGGGCCGGGGGAAACGCCGTTGACGCGAATGCCGAAGGACGCCATCTCCACTGCCAGCGTCTGCGTGAGATTGTTGACGCCGCTCTTTGCAACAGCATAGGGCCCGTTGAAGGGGGCAGGGTTGTTGGCGGCAGCGGAGGAGATGTTGATGATCGTGCCGCCGCCATGATCCTTCATGATGCGCGCGGCGGCTTGTGCGCCGGTCCACACGGCCTTGAGATTGAGGTTGAGCTGAAAGTCCCACTGGCGTTCCGGCATGTCCAGGAAGGTGCGCGGCACTCGATCATCCGCCCCGCCGGCGTTGCTGACCCAGCAATTCAGCGCCCCCATCTGCTCGAAGGCCGTTTCGGCGAGCATCTGCACCTGTTCGATTTTCATGACGTCGGCAGTTACGGCCAAGGCGCGTCGCCCCTTGGCGCGAATCTTCTCCGCCACCGCTTCAACCTCGTGTGTGCGCCGCGCCGCCAACACCAGGTCCGCCCCGGCCTCTGCCAAGCCGAGCGCCAGGCCCTCGCCGATGCCACGCCCGCTGCCAGTGACAACCGCGACCTGGCCATCCAATCTGAATCTGTCGAGAATGCTCATGCTGGCCCTTCCTCCTCGGTCTTCCCGCAGCCGCGGCGGGCTACAATCGGTAATAGGCCGGCAGGTCCTCCGCCTGGATGCGAGTCAGATTCGCAAACGGATTGCCGCCGAAGTAGATGTCCTCACCAATCAGCTTGCCTTCCGCATCCGCTGGCCAGAGCGTGACCAGTTGGGCGTTGGTGACGAACAGGTCGTCCTCGGCCACCGGCTTGCCATCGACTTCGCGGATCTCCATGGCGAGCAGAGTGGCCCCCTTCTGCACCTGTTTCACCTGGCCTTCCGTGACGACGTGATCGTCGGTCGCGATCACCTTGTCCACCACCACTTCGAATTGCTGGCCGCCCGTTTGAAACATTCCGGCATAGAAGGCGCGCACGGCTTCCTGACCGTCTATGACAGTCGGCTCGCCACTGCCCCACATATGGTAGATGGGCGCCTTGGTCAAGGTGCCCATCAAGGGTTCCAGCTGCCCCTTGATCTCGTATTCCATGTGATCGCGCACGGCGGTAATCAGCGCCTTGCGCCGGCTGCTGGCCTCTGAAACCGCCGCCCGCTCCAACGCCAGCCAGCTATGGTGGGGATTGATCGGGTGCGCCATGGGCAGAATTCCATTGTGGCCGAAGCGTCTTCGGGCCGGGGCGGATAATCTCCCATGCCTGACGGCCAACTGCAAGCAGCGGCGGGTCGCCGATCGCGAATCCAGGGCGAGGAACTTCCGGCTTCATGCGCCGCAAGGGGGCATCATGGTGCACAATCACCGCCAGGGAAGGGGCAGGCAATCGCTATGCCGAAACTGAAGCGCTCGGTGCTGTTCTATTACAGCCTGGCAGACATGCCGGTGATGATGTCGATTTTCCCGGCGCTCGTGTTCATCCCTCAGTTCTACGCCAGCGAGATGGGCGTTTCCCTGATTGCCGTGGCCAACATCACCCTGGCGGTGCGAATCTTCGACTTCCTCACCGACCCCTTGATGGGGCAGATCAGCGATCGCGTGCGCACGCCCTGGGGTCGTCGCCGGCCCTGGCTGGTGTGCGCCACGCCGCTGATGATGGTCGGCATCTACATGCTCTACATGCCGCCAGCGGACACTCAGGTTGGCACCGGCTACATGCTCGTATGGATGCTGGTGATATCGCTCGGCACGACCATGATGTTGATTCCCTACTATGCGTGGGGCGCCGAGTTGTCGCCGGACTACAACGAACGCACCCGGATTACGGGCGCGCGCGCCATCTCTGGTCAATCCGGCCAGATGCTGGCGCAATTTGCGCCGACCGTCGCCTTGCTGGCTTTCGGGATAGGCGGCAACCGGGCGGTGCTGGCGATTGTCGGCGTCACCATGCTCTGCCTGATGCCGATATGCGTCTGGCTGACCGTTTCCCGAGCGCCGGATGGCCCGGTCGAGGAGTCTGCGGCTCTGCCGGTCCTGCAGGGGTTCAGGCTCATGTTTCGCAACGGCCCCTTCCTCTGGCTTGCCCTGGTGTTTCTGATCAGCACCTGCGGCCTGGCGATGACCACACCGCTCTATCTTTTCTTCGTGGCCGATGTGCTCGGCGACCGGGAACGGGCCATCTATGTGCTGTTCTTCTTCTATCTGACGAGCATCCTGGCGGTGCCCTTCTGGGTCTGGCTATCCCGGCACATCGGCAAGCACCGGGGGTATATGGCGGCGCTCCTGATGATTGCCGTGAGCCACCCGTTCTACCTCTTGCTGGGCGAGGGAGACCTCTGGTGGATGCTGCCGATCACGCTGATTACCGGCTTTGCCTCCGGCGGCTTCTCCATGTCATTGCCTTATGCCATGAAGGCGGATGTGATCGATCTCGACACCCTGCGCAGCGGCGAGAATCGCGCCGCGTCCTTCTTCTCGGCCTGGTCCTTGCTGCAAAAAGGGTCGGCTGCGCTCGGCGCCTGGTTCGGGTTGTTCGTACTGGGCCTGGTCGGCTATCAGGCGGAACTCGGCGCAACCAATACCGCTGAAGCCGAGTTTGGCCTGCGCTTTCTGTTCTCTACCTTTCCGTCTTTCTTTTATGTGCTGGCAGCGGCGCTGGTCTGGTTCTATCCGATCACCGAGGCGCGGCACGCCGAGTTGCGAGCAGAAATCGAGGGGTGCGCGTCCGAGCAGCAGGCGTAGCCCGAAGGGCGCGCCAGGGACTGTGCTGATCGCGCAATCTGGCCATGTGGCAGAACCCGCCAGCGCGCCCGTCAACGCACGACGACAGCCTCTTCGTTCCAGGGCGTCAGGGTGCTGGCGTCGTCTGCCTGAAACGCCGCCGGCAGCTCTTCGGTCATCTTCAGGGTGGCGGCCAGCCGACCAAATCCGACGAAAAAAGCGACTGTCATACCCAGCTCGACGATCTCCGGTTCGGAGAAGTGCTCGCGCAAACCGGCAAAGGTATCGTCATCAATGGCCAGATGGTTGGTCGCAAAGCAGTCGGCGAACTCGAGCGCAGCAAGCTCGGCTGCGGTGAGGCGCTCCGCAGCGGGCGGGTCAGCGAGCTCGCAGACCAGATCTTCCGTGACGCCGTCGGCGACCGCGTCTGTATAGCGGATGGCCATGCAACTGCGGCACTGATTGTGGAACGCTACCCGCAGGCGCACCAGTTCCACCAGCCTGCTCGGCAGGGCCCGGTGCATCTTCAGAGAGCCGCCAAAGGCCGCAAGGCCCCGGGCGAGGCCAGGGCAGTGCGCAAACATGCGCAT
Source organism: Pseudomonadales bacterium (assembly GCA_965199705.1). Lineage (GTDB taxonomy): Bacteria > Pseudomonadota > Gammaproteobacteria > Pseudomonadales > Azotimanducaceae > Azophilus. The sequence goes on along the minus strand of OZ241359.1, from coordinate 2,653,768 downwards.
CAATCCCTGCTCCAGAGGCGTGGCGGAATCCGGGTGAGTCAGCTCGCGCAGCGCCGGGTCCCACTGCGCCGGGTCGATCTTGCTGATACGGGGCATTGCCGCCCTCCTGGCGTGTTCGGGATTGCAGCTTGCCATGCCGGGCCGGGGTTGTCACACCAGCAGATGTCGGCTCATGTCCCCTTGATGGTCGATGATGATCTGGCGCTCGTCGAAATGCCAGCCGCGTCGGGTGTGCAGGAAGGTATCCACATAGCGCCCGTCGCAGAGCAGCGCTGGCTGGCCGTCGAGGGTCTGGGTGACGCTGAACACGCTGCGCACTTCGGCTGTCTGCACGGCGTTGTCGAACTCGAAGATCAGGTTGCTGGTGAAATGCCGGGTGCGTGGCGTGCACTGGCCCCTGGCGTAGGGCACGAGTTGCTCGTCGGCGTCGTAGAACTGGATGACTGAAGCGTAGATTTGCAGCACTTCTTCCGGCCCGGTGACCGTCTTGTTGATTGCGGTCTTGATGCAGCCGTAGGTAAACAACTCCGCCAGACTCTCCAGATCGCCGGCGTCCAGAGCCTCGGCGCAGCGAAAGATCATGTTCTCGAGTACGTGCCGCGCCTGGGCGATCTTGAGCGTGCGTTGCATGGTTGCTCCTGTCAGTTGTCCGGTTGGAATTGCGGGATGAATACTGTGTCTTCCGGGCTGGCGCCTGGCGCTGGACCGCGCGCCTCGAACAGGGCGCGGACGGGTTGGCCGATGGCCAGGGCTTCCGGGTCGCAGTGCAGCAGGTTGGTCATCAGAGTGGGACCCTCTTCGAGTTCGATCAGGGCCACGACATAGGGCGTGTCTTCGGCGAATGCAGCGCTGACAGCCCGCCGGATGACCGTGTAGGAACGGATGCGACCGCGCCCGGAAGCGGCTTCCCACACCAGCTCGCGATGGCCGCAGGCGGCGCATAGCTGGCGCGGGTAGTGCTGCTTATGGCCGCAGGCGGCGCAGCGTTGCAACAGCAGCTCGCCGCGCGCACAGCCAGCCCACCAGGGCGCAGTTTCCGGTGTCACGGGCGGCACAGGCTTCATGGCGTGTCCTGGTTGCCGAGGATGACGGAGCAGTGGCTTGAGAGGATGCCGCCCTGGGCATGCGCCAACCCGGTCTCTGCGCCCGTTACCTGGCGCGCGCCCGCCTCCCCGCGCAACTGCCGCACAGCTTCGGTCAGGGCGAACATGGCGCCGGGATTGCCGGGGTGGGCGTGCGATAGAAGGCCGCCGTGCGTGTTCAAGGGCAAGTCTGCGCCGATACCGGCGCGCCCTTCGGCGACAAAGGCGCCGGCCTCGCCGCGTTTGCAAAAGCCGAGATCCTCCATCTCGATCAGAACCACCGGCGTGAAGCAATCGTAGAGTTGCGCGAAGTCCATGTCTTCGGGTCCGAGCTCGGCCATGGCGTAGGCTCGCGCGCCAGATTCGCGCGCGAAGGAGGCGGTCAGGTCTTGCGCCTGGCTGATGTGTTCGTGGCCGTGGCCTTCGCCGGCGCCGAGCAGATAGACGGGCGGCTTGGCCAGGTCTCGGGCCCGTTCGGCGCGCGTCAGCACCAGCGCGGCGCCGCCGTCAGAGACCAGGGAGCAATCGAGGAGACGCAATGGGTCCGCGATCAGGCGGCTGGCCAGGACGTCCTGCACCGTGATCGGTTCGCGCATCTGCGCGTGCGGGTGCAGGGCGGCATGGGCGCGACAAGTGACGGCGACAGCCGCGAATTGCGCTGGCGTGGCGCCGTACCGGTGCATGTAGGCCTGGGCGATCAGGGCGTAGTAGCCGGGAACTGAAGCGCCATAGGGCGTTTCGAAGGCGGGATGACCGGACGACGATTGCATGACCATGGCCTGTTCCCGGGAAAGCCCGCTGCGGAGCGAATCCGCCATGCTGATCAGAACCGTGTTGCAAATCCCGTGCATGATCGCGAGGGCGGCCTGGTAGAGCACGCTGAAGGTGGTTCCGCCACCGGCGCCGGCGCTGACGCAATAGCTGGGGCAGATGCCCAGATATTCGGCCACCGCCTCGGCGTGATACATGCGCGGTTCGGACATGCTGTTGCAGGTGACCAGGCCATCCACATCTCGCTTGTCGAGGCCAGCGTCGTCCAGGGCGCGCAAGGCCGCATCGACGCAGAGGGCCGTGGCGCCGAGATGCACAACCTTGCCGACCTCGCTGTCACCGACGCCGACGATAGCCGTCTGCGCGCGCAGGCTGTCGCTGGCGCTCGGCATCAGCTTGTGGTCGGTCGGGCGAGGCGCGCGACTGCCCGGCCGGGCGTCACCACTTCTCCGGCTGCGTTTTTCACGAACAGCGCCAGCGTCACCTTGCCGGAAGCGGCGTCCAATTCCAGCAGCTCGCCGCCGACGCGCAAGGCATCACCGGCATAGGCGGCAAGCCGGTTCGAATAGTGCAGGCTCTCGATCTGGCCAGCGTCGCCAAGCCACGCCTCGACGCACTGACCGAGCCAGTCGCCGAGCAGGGGGCCGGGCACGACCAGCCCGGGATAGCCCTCCACGTCCTGGGCGTAGGGCAGGTCGTAGTGGATCCGGTGTGCGTTCCAGAGCGCTGCGTTGTAGAAAAAGAGGTCGATGTTGTCGGGCGCGCGCTCGAATTCCGGCAGCGCATCGCCGGGTTTCAGGGCCGCAAGCGAGAGCCCGCTCATGCGGTCGGCTCAGCGCGCAAAGCGCCTGGACTGATGCTCGGCAGCGCCATCATCGCAGGATTCGCGTCGTCTTTTCGGTAACTACGGGCGCGCCGTCGGGACGCCGGATCTCAAGCACTATCTCGTAGAAGATGAGCGGGCCGGAACGCCCCGCCTTTTCGTAGATGGCGCTCAGCGTGCGTTCGCCGATCAGCGTATCGCCTGGGCGGATGCGGTCGTGACAGTGGATATCGAGGCCGCCCGCCATGGCCTTCTGCAGCGGAAATCTGGGCAGCAGGGCATCCACGGAAACGCCATCGGGCGTCAGTTGCGCACGCTCGACAACATCCCAGAACAGTGCCACATGGAACAGTGGCGGGGCCTCGTCCCCGTTCAGGTACCTCTGCTGCGTCTGTCCCGATGCGATGGCGTACTTGCGGATATCGCGGCGAGTTACGACCTCGGTGCGCGCTGGCGCCTGTTTGCCGATGTGGGCGAGCAATTCCGGGGTCAGGACGCCCATCACTCAGACCTGACGCCCGCGCTTGCTCCACCAGGGTTCGCGCAGCGTCCGCTTCAGAATCTTGCCGGTAGGCGCCTTGGGGAGGCTGCTGACGAATTCGACGCTGCGCGGTTTCTGGTACGAGGCCAGATGCTGGCGGGCCGTGTCGATGATCTCCCGCTCGGTGGCGCTCTGCCCCGGCTTCATCACCACCACCGCCTTGACCGCCTCGCCCCACTCGTCGTCCGGCACGCCGATCACGGCTGCTTCAAGCACGCCCGGATGCTGGTGAATGGCTGCCTCGACCTGCGTCGAGTAGATGTTCTCGCCGCCGCTGATAATCATGTCCTTTGCGCGATCGACGATGAAGAGGTAGCCATCTTCATCCCAGGTGGCAATGTCGCCAGTCCTCATCCAGCCATCGCGCAGCGTCTCCGCGGTCAGCTCCGGGCGCTGCCAGTAGCCGAGCATGTTGGCCTCCGAGCGGATCACGATCTCGCCGGGGGTGGCGCCGTCCCGGGGCGCGTCCTGGCCGGATTCGTCCACCACTCTGGCGCGGGTGACAAAGCCCTCGCGCCCACAGGAATCGAGCCGCTCCGGGTGGCGTCCGGCCACGGCGTCGGCGTGGTCTTCCTGGGACAGGAAGGTCATTGTCATCCCCTCCGTCTGACCGTAGCCCTGGATCAGGGTGCAGGGAAAGGCGTCGAGCGCTGCCTTGACCACCGTTGCCGGCATCGGCCCGCCGCCATACTGAATATTGCGCAGGCTCGACAGATCGAAGCGCTCGAAGCCGTCTGCCGCCATCATCCAGTTGAGCATGGTGGTGATGCCGAGCAGCGCCGACACCCGTTCCGCTTCGATGATCTCAAGCGCGGACCTCGCCTCGAAGTTCATCAGCACGACCGGACATCCGTGCGCCATGTAGTTCATCGCCAGCGCGACCGGAATGTGGAACATCTGGCCAGTGAGCATATAGACATCGCTCGGCACGATGCGCTCGGCGACGGTCTGATTCAGCATTCCCGTCCAGAGGCTCCGGTGCGAATGCAGCGCGCCCTTGGAGAGACCGGTGGTGCCGCCTGTGTAGAGAATGAGAACCGGATCATCGCCGCCCGCGGTCACGCTTGCCGGCAATGGCGAGGCCCGGGACTTGAGATGCGCCAGGGAGCCGCTGCCGTCCGTATCGAAGGTAAGGCGCTCGCCAATGCCGATCTCTGCCGCCAGGGCATCTGCATCATCCGAGTATTCCGCCGAGGCGACCAGCACGGCCGGCTCGCCGTCCGCCAGGATGCGCGCCAGTTCGGGCCGACCGAGGCGCCAGTTGAGTGGCTGTGCGATCAGCCCGGCTCGGGCGCAGGCGTAATAGATCTCGAAGTACTCGATGCTGTTTCTGGCCAGAATGGCCACTCGGTCGCCCGGTCCCAGCCCCTGGGCAAGAAGGCCGCTTGCAAGTCTCTGCACTGCATCGTTCAGGATGCCAAACGACACCCTTCGACCGGTTGGCGCATCAATCAGGGCTGGCCTTGTCGGATCCAGGCTGGCCCACTTGGCAGTGATGTCAGCGAGATTCATGCGCCGGAAACGCCCTCTCCGTTGCTGCGACTGCCTGCCGCATCCCGTTCGGGCCGGACTTTTCGCGCCTTCTTCGAAGGCTTACCAGGTTTGCCAGGATTGCAGTTCCGGCAGCACCTTGTCGGCAAAGAGACGAATGCTCTTTTCTGCCTGCTCGCCGGTGAGACCGCCGTAGCTGACCTGCACGGTCAGGTCAAAATCGCCAATCTGCTCGCGCCGCGTTTCCATCTTCTCCAGGATCTGCTGCGGCGTGCCGAAGGTGTTGATGTCCACGAAGGCGTTGGCGGCGTCGGACATGCCTGACTCCCGCAGCAGTTCGGCATTGTCGGCGTAGTCGCCGTAGCCCTTCATCTGCCGAAAGTGGTCACTGGCCATCTCGTAGTGTTCCATCACCGTGATGTAGTAGTTGGACATGTACTCGCGCGCATTGGCCTCGGCTACTTCAGCGCTTTCGTCGCAACTCAGGAAGTCCACGCAAACCGGTGACGGCGGACGGGTATTGTGATGCTGCTCGTAGAGTTCGCGGTAGCTGTTGAAATGGGGCGCCATTTCCGCCCAGGGCTTCTGCGCGAAACTCATCATCTTGGCGCCGAGACGGGCCACCACGGGCACCGAATCCGAAGACATGCCAACGGCGTAGAAGCGATCCTTGAAGCTGGCGTAGGGCCGCGGCCGCAACTCGGCTCGCTTTTGCGGGTAATGCGGGCCGTTACCTTCGATCACGCCGGTCTCCAGCGCTCGAAAGATCATTTCGGCTGCTTCGTTAAAGCGTTCCCGCGCTTCGTTCATGTCCACGCTGAAGGTGTCATACTCCCGCCTGGCCAGGCCGCGTCCGATGCCGAACAGCGCCCGGCCCCGACTCAGGTGGTCGAGCGTGATCATCCGTTCCGCTACCCGCAGGGGATCGTGCCATGGCAGGATCACCGCCCCGGTCAAGAGCCCGATCTGCTCGGTTCGTGCCGCCATGTAGCTGAGATACTGGAGGTTGTCCGGGGACATGGCGTAGTTGAAGAAGTGGTGCTCGACAGCGCTCAGCGTGTCGAAGCCGAGCGGTTCGGCCAGAGCTCCCAGGCGGATGTCCCGCTCCCATGCTGCCTGGTCGGTGATTCCGTCCTCGAAATTCTGGAACACCATCAAGAGTCCTGCTTTCATGTCACCCTCCGCATCAGGTAGGGCGCAATATAGCATTGTTCGCTACCATGACCGGCAATCTTCAGCAGAAGCGGCGATGATCCGAAAGTGCCTCTTTCCGGCGGCTGGCTATGGCGCCCGATTCCTGCCCGCCACCAAGGCGATGCCCAAGGAAATGCTGCCGGTGCTCAACAAGCCGCTGGTGCAATACGGCGTGGAGGAAGCTTTGGCGGCGGGGCTGACCGACATCGGAATTGTCACCGGTCGCGGCAAGCGCGCCATTGAAGACCACTTCGACATCAGCTATGAACTTGAGCACCAGATACGTGGAAGCGGCAACGAGAAGCTGCTGGAGGGCATCCGCGATCTGATCGCTCAATGCACTTTTTCCTATACCCGGCAGTCGGAGATGCGTGGGCTTGGCCATGCCATTCTCAGTGGTCGGACGTTGATCGGCGATGCGCCCTTCGGCGTGGTGCTGGCGGATGATCTCTGCTTTGGTGAAGGTTCTGGCGTGCTGACACAGATGGTGTCCATCTTTCGCCGTTACCGGTGCAGTCTGGTGGCCATTGAAGAGGTTCCGGCAACGGATACCGGCAAGTACGGCGTCATTGCCGGCGAGGTGATTGACGACCGGCTCTATCGAGTTACCGACATGGTGGAGAAACCGGGACCAGGCGAGGCTCCGAGCAATCTCGCCATCATTGGCCGCTACATCCTGACGCCGGACATTTTTGACATGCTTGCCAAAACTGCGCCGGGCCGCAATGGCGAAATCCAGATTACCGACGCCTTGCGGCAGCAGGCGCAGACAGGTCGCGTGCTCGCCTACAGGTTTGCCGGGCGACGTTTCGACTGCGGTTCGGTGAGTGGCTTCGTCGAGGCGGTCAACCACTGCTTCGCCGACGCTGACATCGGGTGAACGGCATGGGTCGCAGGCGACTGGGCTGGCCACGCAAGCCGTCCGACCAATCCGGGAGTTGGCAGCTCTATGCGCGCCTGCTGACCTGGGTGCGGCCCTACTGGGCGCTGTTCGCTCTGGCGGTGGTCGGATTTCTGGCGGCTGCTGGCGCTGAAGCCTGGTTTCTGCACCTGTTCGGGGGGCTGATCGACAACTGGGAGGCCGGGCTCGGCGATGCCGCCTGGCGGATTCCGCTGGCCCTGGTGGGCGCAGCGGTCCTGCGTGGCGTCGGCGCCATGCTCGGGGAGACGTTGTTGAGTCGGGTATCGCTGACGGTGGTCCACAATCTGCGTCAGGCGCTCTTTTCCCAGTTGCAAACCGCCCCTGGCGTCTTCTTTGACGCCAGCACCCAGGGCCACCTGGTGTCACGTATCACCTTCAATGTGGATCAACTGCGTGACACGGGCACGGACGCGCTGAAGTCGATCATCCAGGATGGCGGGAAAGTGCTGATCTTTGTCGGCTACATGCTGTATCTGAGTGCGATTCTGACGCTGGTCTTTCTCGCGTCGGCGCCAATCGTGGCGGCTGTGGCGCTGTACGCCAGCCGGCGCTTCCGCGCCATTGCCCGGCGCATCCAGGGCGCCATGGCCGACCTGACGCATCTGGTGTCGGAGGCGGTATCCGGCTACCGGATGACGCGCATCTTTGGCGGCGAGGCTTATGAGCGGGCGCGTTTCGAGCGGGCCAGCCGTGCCAACCGCCGGCGCAACATCAGGATGGTGATGACCAAGACGGTCAGCACCCAGCTGATCCAGATTTTCATTGTTGCTGCCGCTGCCCTGCTGATCGCCTTGTTGGCCGGGACCGGATTGGGCAAGGAGCTGTCAACCGGCGATCTCGTGATCTTTCTTGGGCTCACGGGGATGCTGGCGAGGCCCGTGCGCAAGCTGACGGAGGTGAACGCCCGTCTGCAGCGGGGGCTGGCAGCCGCCAGCGACGTCTTTGCGCAGCTCGATCAAGCGCCGGAAGAAGACAACGGTGTTCGAAAGCCAGAGCGCGTGCGCGGACACATCGAGTTTCGTGGCGTGCACTTTGCCTATCCGGGGCAATCTGCCGGCGCCCTGCGCGGGATCGATTTCGAAGCCCAGGCCGGCGCCACCGTTGCGCTGGTTGGCCGATCCGGCAGCGGCAAGTCCTCGCTCGCCAACCTGATTCCGCGCTTCTACGAACCCGATCAGGGTGAAATTCTCATCGACGGCGTGCCGGTTCGGGAATATGCCAAGGCAGACCTGCGTCGGCAAATCGCCCTGGTTGGCCAGCAGGTCACGCTGCTGAACGACACATTGCGCGCCAACATCGCCTACGGCGGCCTGGCGGACGCTGACGACTCGGCGATCTGGTCGGCGCTCCGGCAGGCGGGCGCCGACGAGTTCGTGCGCGCCTTGCCGGACGGCCTGGAAACCGGCGTCGGCGATCAGGGCCTGCGTCTTTCCGGCGGGCAAAGACAACGCATCGCCCTGGCCCGGGCACTGCTCAAACAGGCGCCGATCCTGATTCTCGACGAAGCCACAGCGGCGCTCGACAGCGAATCCGAAGCCCGGATTCTGGCGGCTCTGGAAGCCGATCGAGGCCGCCTGCCTGAAGCTGGCCAGGGCGCCTCCCGGCCAGCGGACGAGCACCGACCCGGTGAAAGTCCGGCGGCTCGCACCACACTGGTCATCACCCACCGGCTGTCAACGGTAGAACGGGCAGACTGTATCCACGTTCTGGATGCAGGCCGGATTGCCGAACAAGGCGATCACGCCAGCCTGCTTGCCCGGGATGGCCTCTTTGCGCAGCTGCACCGTGTGGCGCATGGACCCCCTTCCAAAGCTGATTCCGGCGACGTCAGCGAGAAGCCGCCGCCGGTGCCCGGGATCTCGCCTGTGGTCCGCCCGCCGTGGCCGGAACGCATCTGGTACGGCGCAGGGCCCGCAGAGCGCTGGGCCTCACACGCGCTCTTGCCCGGCGCCTGGTTATTCGGCCAGCTCGTGCGCTGGCGTCGGCGCCGGCAGTCAAGAAGCGCATGGCGAGCGCCGGCGCCGGTGCTGGTGGTGGGCGGCATCAGCATTGGTGGCAGCGGCAAGACACCGCTGACGCTCTGGCTGGCCGCCTGGTTGAAGGCGCGTGGCAAGCGCCCCGGCATTGTTGCCCGAGGCTATGGTGGGCAGGCGCTCAGGCAGCCGTTGCTGGTTCCGAATACCGATGCCGACCCGCGCCGGTATGGTGATGAACCTGTGCTGCTTGCAAGGCGCAGCGGTTGTCCGGTGGCAGTGTGCGGCCAGCGGCCTCTGGCCGTGCAGGCGCTGCTCGCCGCCGAGTCGGTGGATGTCATCATCAGTGATGACGGATTGCAGCACCATGCGCTCGCCAGGGATGTGGAAGTCGCGGTTCTGGACGGCCAGGCGGGCGTCGGCAACGGCCGCTTGCTGCCGGCTGGCCCCCTGCGTGAGCCGCTGGCGCGTCTTCGGGAAGTGGATTGGGTGGTGGTCAAGGGCCGAGCCAGCGCGCTTGCGCCAGGCGCCGCATTGATGCGCCTGCAACCGGACGAGTTCATCAATGTCGGCGATGGCAGTCGGCTGACGCCGGCCGAGTTTGCATCGCATTATCCACAAGTGCACGCGGTCGCCGGAATTGCCCGGCCAGAACAGCTTGGCCAGACGTTGATCGATCTTGGCGTCAGCCCCATCCTCCACGCCTGGCGCGATCATCACGCATTCAACGGTTCCGAAATCGGCTTCGACGATGCGCCGGTTGTCTGCACTGAAAAGGACGCCGTCAAGCTGCGGCGACTGCCGACCCCTCTCGGTCACTGCTGGCAGCTGGTCGTATCCGCTGACCTTGATGACGCCTCGCAGGCGTCTCTTGCCGCCTTGCTGGAAGCGCGGGGCCTTCTGTGAGCGGATTCAAGGTGGTGATTCCGGCGCGTTACGGCTCGCAACGCTTGCCGGGAAAGCCGCTGGCGGATATTTGTGGCGCCCCCATGGTGGTGCGCGTGGCTGCCGCAGCATTGGCCTCGGGCGCTGACGAGGTGCGGGTAGCGACGGACGACGCCCGCATTCTGGCCGCTGCGGAAGGCGCGGGTGTGGCAGCTGAACTGACTCGCCCGGCGCATGTTTCCGGAACGGACCGGGTGGCGGAGGTGGCGGCCCGGGCAGGTTGGGACGATGAGACAATCATCATCAACCTGCAGGGCGATGAACCCCTGATGCCGCCGGCGGCGATTCGTCAGGTGGCGGATGCCTTGGCGGCGGGCGCCTCGCCCGGTATCGTGACCCTCTGCGCGACCGTTGCCGAGCCGGCGGCGCTGTCGGATCCAAATGTGGTCAAGGTGGTTTGTCGGGCGGATGGTCAGGCGCTCTACTTTTCCCGCGCTGGCATTCCCTGTTCCAGGCGCCGGGAAGTCAACCGGACCTGGCGACGCCACATAGGTCTCTACGGCTATCGCCTGACGTCACTGCGCCGATTCGTGGCCCTGCCGCCCAGCCCACTGGAACAGATCGAACGCCTGGAACAGCTGCGCGCGCTCGAAGCCGGCCTTGCCATACAAGTGCTTGAGGCCGCTCAGCCGGTTCCGGGCGGGGTGGACACGGAGGCAGACCTGGAGCGGGTGCGCAGGCTATGGCCGCAGGTCGGCCCATGTCGCACACACTGAGCAATACGCTCGGCGTACCCTGTCGTGTGCCGCATCTGGAAGTGGTGCGGCGCGAGGCTGATCTGCCGGCAGCTCTGGCGCGCGCCGGCCCGCAAGCGCTCATTGTCGGCGGTCGCAGCAATCTGGTGCTGCCGGAGCGCTTGCTGCGGCCCGTTCTGATTGTTGCCTGGCGGGGTATTCGTTGCCGTTGCCGTGGCGATACAGTCTTGCTGGACGCCGCTGCGGGTGAAAGCTGGCATGGTCTGGTGCGCTACAGCCTCGGCCAGGGGTTGGGCGGGCTCGAGAATCTGGCCCTGATTCCGGGTCGAGTCGGCGCCGCGCCCATTCAGAACATAGGCGCTTACGGTGTGGAGCTCGCGAGCCGGGTGGACAGTGTTCGCGTATTCGACCGGGACACCGGCGCAGTTCGCGCCCTGACCGCGCCAGAATGCGAATTCGGTTACCGAGACAGCATCTTTCGTCGCAATCCGGGTGCAATGGTGGTGCTTTCCGTGACCCTGAAACTGGCCGCGGATGCCCCGGCGGTGCTGGACTACCCCGATGTCGCAACAGAATTGGCTCGGCGCTCAGGTGCGCATGTCGATGCCCGGGCGGTGGCGGAAGCCATCATCCGCATTCGTCGCCGCAAGCTACCGGATCCGCGGCGCTGCGGAAACGTTGGCAGTTTCTTCAAGAACCCGGTGGTCGTGGCCGATCAGGCCGCCGCCTTGCGTGCTGAAGAGCCTGCCCTGGTTGCTTATCCGGCTGCCGGCGGCGTCAAGCTCGCAGCCGCGCAGTTGATCGACCTGTGCGGGTGGAAGGGCAGGCAGGTGGGCGATGTTGCTGTCTGGCGCCGCCAACCACTGGTGCTGGTCAACCGCGGACGGGCGAGCGGACGGGATTTCCTGCGCCTGAGCGAGCAGATCGCCGAGTCCGTGCAGCGCCGGTTTGGCGTGTCGCTGGAGTACGAGCCAGACTGTCTGGCGGAATGACGGCCCCTGGCGCAGTATCCGGGCCAGCCCGCCGTCAGGCGTCCGCCGTTGCCTGTGTTTCCTCAGCAGCCGCTCTGCGCATTTCGCGTGGGTCGTTGGCCGCCCGCCCCTGGGGCTTTTGCGCCGTCTCTGCATCCGCCGCTGATGCCGAAGCCGGATGCTCGGGCTTTGCCTGGCGTCCATCCGAAGCGGCCGCGGCTGGCGTCGTCTGTTCGCTTGCCGGCATCTGCCCGGCATCCGCGCCGCCGTCAGCCGCTTGCGTGACTTGCGCACTCTGGCTCGGTGGTCGCACCGAAGACCGGTTCGCCTGCGCCAGGTTCTCGGCGATCTGCGATCGGTCCCGTTTCGGGCGTCGCTTGCTTCGAGCCAGCGTTTCCTCGCTGGGCGCTCGGTATTGCGCATCCGCGTCGGCTGTTGCGGGGTCTTCCGGTTGGCTCGACTGAACCTTGCCTGAAGTACTTTCGGGCGCTGGCTTCCGAGACCGCCGACTACGCCCGCCACGTTGCTCCCTTCCCTTTCCGGCATCGGCCTGATTCTCGGATTGCCCGGTCGCGCCCGTCGCTCGCGTGGCCGGCGCAGCAGCAGATGCCGGTGAATCATTCTCTGCCGAAGCTGCATCCGGCGCCGGCGTTCCGGATTCGGCCGAGGCTTGCCGCGACTGCTCAGCCGACGCCCGGCCGGACTGCCCTGACTTCTGCCTGCCGCGACGCGCTGGGTGTCGTCGGCCTGGACGGGCGCCGGGGCGTTCGGTGTCCTGCGGCGCACTGGCCTGTTCAGTTTGCTCTGAGCGTCTCGACTTGCCGCCTTCATCGGCGGCGCCTCGTTCCGCGCGGGCCTTCGGCTCTGCCTTGCGTTTGCTCGCTCGCTCTGGCGCTGGTTCGGCACTGTCCTTCTTGCGCCTGGCGCGACTGCGTCCGGATGCCTTGCCCGCAGTGGCGCCGCGTTTCGCTTTTTGCTTGCTGGCCCGGGGCCTTGCCCCGGCTGCCTCGGACGGATCCGGGTTTTCTGCAAAGAGCGCTCTCAGCACACTCTGGAAGACACCGAGCCAGCGACCGGCGCCGTCTGCTTCGCCATCAACGGTGTCTCCCGGCGCTGCTGCTGCCGGGGGCGCGACGCGAGCCACGGAGGGATGCTCCACGGCGGCTTGTTGCCCAGGTTCCGGAACCGCCTCCGGCGTGCTTTCCAACACCCGCTCGGTCAGTTCGTAGCTCGGCTGGGCATCCTGTACGGCGTCGGCATCCCGGCGTATGCGCTCGATCTCGTACTGTGGCGTTTCCATGTTGACGTTGGGGACGATGATGACATCCGCGCCGGTGCGGTTTTCTATTTCTGCTACCTCGGCGCGCTTTTCATTCAGCAGGAAGGCGGCGACCGAGAGCGGCGCCAGGGCGCGCACGCGCGCGCTCCCTTCCTTGAACGCCTCTTCTTCGATGACGCGAAGTATCGCCAGCGACAACGAGTTCAGGTCCTGTATGCGACCCTGGCCGCTACAGCGCGGGCAGATCTCCGTTGTCAACTCTTCCAGCGAGGGCCTGAGTCGCTGCCGCGACATCTGCAACAGCCCGAATTGGGAAATGCGGCTCATCTGCACTCGGGCGCGGTCCTGCTTGACGGCGTTGCGCAGGGTATTTTCCACTGCCTGCTGATTTTCGCTGCTGGCCATGTCGATAAAGTCGATCACGATCAGCCCGCCCACGTCGCGCAGTCGCAGTTGCCGCCCGATTTCCTCTGCCGCCTCCAGATTGGTGGCGAGTGCGGTTTCTTCGATGCCCTCGCCCTTGGTGGCCCGCGCAGAATTGATGTCGATCGCCATCAATGCTTCGGTCAGATCCAGGGCGATGGAGCCTCCGGACGGCAGGCGCACGGTTCGATTCAGGGCGCCGCCGATCTGGCTCTCGATCTGATAGCGGCTGAACAGAGGCACCGGGTGTTCGTACAGCTTCAAACGCGGCAGGAAATTGGGCATGACCTGCTCGATGAAGGCCCGCGCTTCGTCATGGGCCTCCCGGCTGTCGATGACAATCTCGCGGATGTCCTGGCCGAGGTAGTCGCGAATTGCTCTCAGGATCAGGTTGTTCTCGGCATACAGCAGGCGGGGCGCCTGTTCTCGCTCGCTGGCGACAAGGATGGCTTCCCACAGTTTGATCAGATAGTCGATATCCCACTGCAGTTCTTCGACACTGCGCCCGACGCCGGCGGTGCGGATGATGACCCCCATGCCGGCTGGCAGGACGAGCTGTGACAGAATTTCGCGCAACTGGCTGCGTTCGTTCACCGCCACGCGACGCGATACGCCGCCTGCTCTCGGGTCCGTGGGCATCAGCACCAGGTAGCGGCCGGCCAGCGCAATGAAGGTGCTGACGGCGGCGCCCTTGGCGCCGCGTTCTTCCTTCTCTACCTGAATGATGATCTCCTGGCCTTCTTGCAGGAGATCCTGAATTTGCCTGGAGCCGCTCGCTGGCGTCTTTCCTTCCGGGATGGCAATTGCCTTCAATGGCAGAAAGCCGCGTTTTTCCGGCCCGTAATCGACAAAGGCAGCTTCCAGGCTGCCTTCGATGCGAATCACCTTCGCCTTGTAAATGTTGCCTTGCTTCTGAATGTGATGTCGGTTTTCGATGTCCAGGTCATAGAGCTTCTGGCCGTCGGCCAGGGCCACCCTCAACTCTTCCGGATGGGTGGCGTTGATGAGCATTCGTTTCATGTTGCGTTCCTTGTTTGTCTCTTTGTCATGCGGCAGCGGCAAACAGGGGAACGGACAGGGCGAGACCAAGCCGAGCGGCGGCGCCTGGCATGAGGCCGTTACAGCGATGGCCCGAGATGAGAAAGCAAGCGGATGCCTGAGGGAGGCGTCGGCGCACGCGGCCTGCAATCATTCGGGATCTGGTTTCACATCGCTTTGGGCAACGGCTATCGGATGGTCGTCGATTGTGACAGTCTGCGACTGGCGCCACGCCTTGATATTGCGCAACGCCGATCCTCGTGTTCGCTATTCCGTTCCAGCTATGCTGTTTCCGCAGACGCTGGCCTTCTTTGGTTACTACGCCTGCAAGCCCTTATGCCGCTGATGATACCCCGTGGCTGCGGCTGTCGGCTTGCAGTGGCGGGCCCTTCTGCCCGCGCGCCTCTCCGAACCCGAGCTTCGGGCCGATGACAGTTTCGTCATCGGACTCGGAGAGCAGAGCATCATCTCAATTGGCGCGAAAGCATAACAGGCTGATTCGACTGAATCAATTCCAATCCGGGCGCCAATCCGGGCGCCTACCCCGATCGGGCGCCGCGCTCGGGCTGACGAGCCCCTGTCGGCGCGGCATTCAAACGTTCTTCCGCCATGGCTTCGGCGATTTGGTGCGGTGAGGTTCCTTCGGTGGCGGCCAGGGTCAAGGCCTGCTTCAGTCGCGGGCCGATGCGTTCGACGTCCGCGAGAATCTGGCGCCGTTCGGTACCCTGGCGTTGATGGTGAATGTCAATGATGCCGCCTGCGTTGATGAGAAAGTCCGGGCAGTAGAGGATGCCGCGCTCGTGCAGGTGGTCGGCCAGATCGTTGCTGGCGAGCTGGTTGTTGGCGGCGCCGGCAATGATGCGCGCCTTCAGCCCGTTGATGCTCTGCCGAGTCAGAACTCCGCCCAGGGCGCAGGGCGCCAATACGTCCACGTCCAGTTGCAGGAGTTCCGCCGGATCAGTGGGCGTCACGCCAAACGCCTCCACGGCCCGCTGTACATTACGCGCATCCACATCTGCGCCCCATACCCTTGCGCCGGCCCGAACCAGCTCGCCGGCCAGGTGGAATCCGACCTTGCCCAGGCCCTGGATCGCGATGCGCACGCCCTTGAGGGAATCTGCGCCCAGGTAATGGCGAACCGCTGTATGCACCGCCACGCACACGCCGTGCGCTGTGGTGGGCGAGGGATCGCCCTGATGTTCGGCGTCTGGTTGCACGCCACCGGCGTATCGGGTGCGTTCCGAGACTGTGCGCAGGTCGGCGACGGTGGTGCCTGCATCTTCACCGATGAGGTAGCGGCCGCCGAGGCTTTCCACCAGATCGCCCATGGCGTGCCACAGCGCCTCGCTCTTGTCCGTGCGTGGGTCACCGAGGATGACGGACTTGCCGCCGCCGAACGGCAGTGCCGCGAGCGCCGACTTGTAGGTCATGCCGCGCGACAGGCGCAGCACATCGGCAAGCGCTTGCTGCTCAGAGGTGTAGGGGTGCATGCGGCAACCACCGGCTGCTGCCCCGAGGCGGGTGTCGTGTATGGCGATGATCGCCTTGAGGCCGCTGCCTCGATCATGGCCAAAAATGATCTGCTCGTGGCTGTCGAATTCCGGATTTCCGAAGATTGTGGCGCTTGCGTTGGCGCCGGTGGCCGGTGCTGCACCGGCCCGACGCGCGGAACGAGGGCCCCTGGGCGCGGGCCGGGGGGCGTTGCAATTCTGCGCGACCTGCATGTGGGGTGACTGAAAGCTCATGGGTTGGTTCCGCCAAGGTTGGTATGCAAGATCATGCTAACGAGGCGAGCCAGGAAAAAGGATTCTGTTTTTTGGTATATCGGCCAATTAATAGAACTATTATGTGGTAAATTGATTAACTCAACATTAATTAATCCTCATTGAATCCTCAAGCAAGGCTAAAGCGCGCCTGCAAGACGCCAAACCGGGCGTTGGCGGCCAGGCGGACGCAAGACGCGGTACAGGAGACAGACATGCAGGACCTTGAGAGAACCGACATTGCCATTCTCGGGCTGCTACAGCAGGACGCCAGCCTCAGCACCGGGTCGATAGCGGAGCGGGTGAATCTGTCGCAATCCCCCTGTTGGCGACGCATCAACAGACTGGAGCAGGCCGGCTATATCGACCGACGGGTGGCGTTGCTGAACCGGCAGGCGCTTGGCATGGAGCTGGTCGTGTTTGCAACCATCCGCCTGACAGCGCACGGGCGCCAGGCGCTGGCCGCCTTTGACCGGGAAATCGGGCGCCACCCTGAGGTGGTGGCCTGTTACACCATGGCCGGTATATGGGACTACCTGCTGAAGATCGTCGTGCGCGACATTCGCCACTACGAGACCTTGCTGCGAACGCACTTGTTGAGCCTGCCGCACATCGGCGAATTGCACTCGCACATGGCCGTGACCGAAATCAAGCACACCACTGAACTGCCGCTTCAAACCCAGTTGCGCCGGGCAGAAACACGCTGGTAGGGGGAGGAAGAGGGATACCCGTGGGAAGGGGGAGGGGAGAGAGGAAGCCGGGTATCCCTCCGAGCCAATTCGCATTTACGCTGTCTGACGGCAACCATTCTAACGCGAAAGCGCCTGTTTGCAACCTTTGGTAACGCAACATCAAGTTGCATATTTGCAACAATGGTTGCCTGTCTGCATGATGGACGCCTGAACCAAGCTGTATCTTCTTCTTGGACACCGACTTTGATGGTTGGTTCCCCGGTTTTTCGGAGCGGGTGATGGATTGGGACGATCTGAAGGTGTTTTCCGCGGTTGCGCAGCACGGCTCGGTGCGTGCGGCGGCTCGCAGTCTTCGAGTCCATGCCTCCACCGTTTCCCGGCGCCTGGAGCATCTGGAGCAGCGAACCGGCGCCAGGCTGTTCAATCGCAGCGGCCGGCAATTGGCCCTGACCCAGGCCGGCGCGCTGGCGGCAGAAGGGCTGCACCGCATCGAATCCGAAATGCGCCTTATCGAGCAGTCCCTGCGTCAGGACGAAGCGGTCCTCTCAGGCTGGGTTCGGGTGCTCGTGCCGGAGTATCTGTTGCAGAGCGGTCTGAGCCAGTCCCTTGCCGACTTCGCCGAGCGCCATTCGGAGGTCCGGGTCGAGTGCGTTGGCGCAGCGGCGCCGGACGCCTTGCCGGATCTGGTGCTGATGAGTGCGCAGACCCCGCCATTGGACATGATTGCGCGCCAGGTCGCCAGCATCGCCTGGACCATTTTCCGGCGGCCTCGGCGCGCCCCGGGCGCCCAGGGCGTTGAACCATGGATCGAACACGGCGCGTCGCCCGCGCCCCACCTGGTGGACGACCTGAAGCAGCGATACATGGCCGACGCCGAGACAGCAACCCGATGCGAAAGCCTGGCGCATCTGATGTCGATGATCCGGGCCGGCGTCGGCGCTTCCGTGTTGCCCTGCGCACTGGGCGACCCGGACCCGGAACTGGTGCGGTCGCCCGGCGTGGAGACCGTGGCAGAACCCTTGTGGCTATTGCTGGCCCCGGGAGGCCGCAGCATCCGGCGGGTGCGTCTGCTGGCCGAGTGTCTGACCCGTGACCTCAGGGGCATGGAGCGGCTCCTTGCTGGCGAAGGCCGTCTCTGATTTCCGGGTCGCTGTCTGCCGCCCCGAAAATTTCCTGCGCACAGGCGGAGCCGCGGGCGCGTTCACTTCAGGTGGCGTTTTTGCACACCCTGTGCCCCGTCCCGGTAGAGTTGCTGTACATTATTGGCCATTCCGCTTGTGCGAGATTGGCTATGCTTCCTCGGCTCCTGTTCGCAGTATGGATATTGTCTGCGACTGCCGCCGTCCATGCCGACGCGGGCCTTTCGCAGTTCGTCGGCGAGGTCGTGCGAGTGACTGATGGCGACACCGTGATCGTTCTGCGGCAAACCGCTGCCGGGCCGAGGGAGGTCAAGGTTCGCCTCACCGAGATTGACGCCCCGGAAAGTGGCCAGCCCTGGGGCGCCCGCGCCCGGCAGGCCCTGGCGGACATGGTGTATCGCCAAACCGTGCAGGTGGCGTCAAGCGGCGAAGACCGCTATGGCCGGGTGCTCGGCCGGCTGCATATCGCCGAGCGCGACGTCAATCGGGAGATGGTGCGTGGCGGGCATGCCTGGGTGTATCGGCGTTACGCCACCCAGAACTGGTTACCCGACGAGGACCATGCCCGGGCTGCCAGTCTTGGCCTCTGGTCGTTGGGCGTTGAAGCCGCAGTGCCGCCCTGGGATTGGCGAAGCGGCGAGCGCAGCAGGCGGGCGACCGTCGAGCAGCACCCCGGGATGGCCGCAGTTGGCAGTGTGTCGGCGGCCAGCGCAGCTTCCCTTGCCTGTGGGAGCAAGCGTCTTTGCATCGAGATGAGGTCCTGCGCCGAAGCCCGCTTCTATCTTGTCCAGTGCGGTCTCTCACGCCTTGACGGCAATGGTGACGGCATTCCCTGCGAAGCGCTCTGCCGAACGCCTCACTGACGCAGCCCGGGTTATTCATGTTGACCAGGCCGCCGGTCGGGGCGCACGCGACCCTGTTCTGTTGCCGAACCCCGGATTCGGTTCGTGTCCGCATGACAGTGACCGCCACGCTGGCGCTGCTGACGCTGGCGCTGCTCGCCGGGCGCGCACATTCCGCCAGCGATGCCAGGATCAAGGAACCGGAACAGATCGAGCAGGTCATCGTCGAAGCGCAACGGCTGGAGCCGGGTAGCACAGATGCGTTCGGCATCCTGACAAGCGCACCGATTGTCACGGTATTCGGTCTGGGGAAGACGCTGCACGAAACACCGAGGTCGGCCGCTTCACTGAGCGCGGATATGCTGGCGATGTACGGCATCGAGCAGGTGAACGACTTCTCCAGCGTTTCGCCCGGCGCCTATACCGCTTCTTACTTCGGGCTGGCGGCAAGCATCGACCTGCGCGGCGCCATCGCCGACACGCACTTTCGGGGTATCCGGCGGCTGACCAGCAGCGGTGGCTGGACCTCGCTGATCGGGGCCGCGCATCGGGTGGATATCGTGCGCGGACCGGCTTCGCCGATTCACGGCCCCGGTTCGATTTCCGGCTACCTCAACGTGGCCCCGAAGACCGCCAGGGCCGGGGCAGGGCGCTTTGTCGAGTCACCCACCGGACAGGTTACGGTGAGCGCCGCTTCCTGGGACAGGTTTGGCGTCGAAGCTGAGCGAGGCGGCCCCGTGACCCTGTTCGACAAGCCCGCCGGATACCATGCGTTTGTCCTTTGGGAGGACTCAGGCAGCTACTACAACCACCATCCCGGTCATCGTCAGTTGATGACCCAGGGCACACTGCTGCTGGATCTGCGTGACAACGTCTGGATTGAAACGGGCCATCAGTACCAGCGCTGGCGGGGCGCGGAGGTCGGCGGCTGGAACCGAATCGATCAAACCCTGATCGACCACGGCCTCTATCTTGCCGGTGCGCCACTGGTGAATCTCGATACGGACGGCAACGGGCGCATCGATCAGGCGGAAGTGCTCGCAGTCAGCCCCCACAACGGACTGAATGTGTTCACGCCCTTTGGCTCGGGCGTTGGTCTGTTCGACAGTGAAGCCGAGCGGCAAGCGCTGAGGCTTGACCCGGACACGGTGCGGCGCACGCGGGTCGGGGCGAATGACTGTCTGTGCGCCGGGGACGACGCGGGCGGCGCGGACTCTCTGGCGGTCTATCTTGATCTGGTGGCGGAGCTGCCGCGCGTCTCGCTCAGCCAGAAGCTCTTCGTGGATTACGCGGACCGCTACATTGCCGTCAGCTACGGCTTCTCGCAGACGCACCGCACGCTTTTGGCAGAGGAGCGCATCGAAGCGGCGTTCAACGGCATTGAAATCGGCAACGCGCTGGACGTGAAAATGGTGCTCGCGCCGAATCTGCGCTATTACGACACCCGCGCGCGCCAGGATCTTGCCTTCGAGTTCTTCAATCGCCGGGACATCACCAGGCCGCCTTCAGCCCTGGACCTGCGCACGCCATCCTACGGCAATGAGGCCACCGATCCCTACACTACGGACGTCAGCACCGAGTGGCTGAATCTGGGATTCGCCGCCATTGCCGATGTAGCCCTGCTCGATCGTTTCTCGCTGCTGGCCGGCGCGCGCTGGGACTACTACGACCTGCGCTCGGTCAACGGGCCGGACGTCTTTGCCTTTGCGACGCCGAACGCCGAGGCGTCAAACAAGCAGGACAAGTTTTCCTGGAGCCTGTCGGCGAGCCTTGCTCTTGGCGGCTGGCGACCCTACCTGACCCTGGCGGAACAGGCGCTCACCCTTGGCGGCGAGTCCGGGCAGGTTTCGGTGGACAACGTAGAAGCCGGTCCTCTGGGCAAGTCCAGGTTGCGTGAAGCCGGGCTCAAGTTCATCGGCCTGGATGGCCGCCTGCAGGCCTCACTCGCGCTATACGATCAGAAGCGAATTGACTACAACGCACTCGCCGATGCGAACCTGGCGGTGCGTGGCAAGGGCGTCGAGTTCGACTTGCGAGCTGCCTTCAGCGAGCGCTGGGCGCTGCTGCTGTCTGCTACCCGATCACGCCTCTACCGCGAACCGCTGACAGAGCGGTTCATATTTGCGCCAGCCGCCGTCACTGGCTTCGCGCCCGAGGATCAGTATGGCGGCAACCCGGTCACCTTGCTGCCGGCCGGCGACAGCCGCTTCCGCCAGCGCGGCGCCTTGCCAGAGTATCTGGTCAGCGTTGGTGGCAGCTATCGATTCGGTCCGGGCCTTGGCTTGAACCTGACTGCCAGCCGGGTGGGCAGGGCCTGGTCCGGCGTGGCCCGGACGGTGCGCCTGCCGGCCTACACGCTGGTAAATGCCTCCGTCTCCTGGGATCGTGGGCCCTGGCAGGCGCGTCTTGCTGTACACAACCTTCTGGACGAGCTCTACTTCCAGGGCAACCAGCCGCAGATCTTCGGCGATCTGGTGGTGTTGCCGCGTCCGCCGAGGAATTGGCGGCTGACCCTGAGCAGGCGGTTTGGCGCCTGATAGGTCCTGACTGGGCTATCCAGGGTTGTTGCGGCCCGCCAGGTCGTGTTTCTTCAGATAGCCGCGCAGCTGGTGGTAGGTCAGGGACAGCAATTCCGCAGCCCGTCGCTGGTTGTGCCGGGCGGCCGCCAATGCCGCTTGTATGGCGTTGATTTCCAGATCCCGAACCACCGCCTTCAGGTCCATCGGCGCGCCTGGCTTCGGCATGGCGCCGGCACTGCCCCCGGCAGTCGGCGGAACCGGCCGCCAGGGTGATGCGAAGGGGTCGAGTTGCACTTCTTCTGCCCCTACCTCGGTCTCGGGGTCGCTGCGATAAACGCTGCGCTCCACTGCATTCTTCAGCTCGCGCACGTTGCCGGGCCAATGATGCGCACAGAGCAGGGTGCGTGCTTCTGGCGAGAATCCCGGAAAAACAGCGCGGCCCAGCTCCCGACACATGCGGATGGCAAAGTGCTCGGCGAGCAACTCGATGTCATCGCCTCTTTCCCGCAACGGCGGTAGCGTGATTACGTCAAACGCCAGTCGGTCCAGCAGGTCATGGCGGAATCCGCCCTGGTCCGCGAGCCGCGGCAGATCCTGATTGGTGGCGGCAATCAGACGCACGTTCACGGTCAGCGTTCGGCTGCCACCGACCCGCTCGAACTCGCCGTACTCTATTACCCGCAGCAGCTTTTCCTGCACACCCGGCGACGTGGTAGCGATCTCATCCAGAAACAGGGCCCCGCCGCTTGCCCGCTCGAAGCGCCCAAGGTGGGTCCTGGCGGCGCCGGTGAAGGCGCCTGCCTCGTGGCCGAACAGCTCGCTCTCGAGCAGGCTGTCGGTGACGGCGGCGCAGTTCATCTTCAGGAAGACCTCGCCGGCGCGGGCAGAGAGAAAGTGCAACCGCTCGGCGATCAGCTCCTTGCCGGTGCCTCTCTCGCCCACGATCAGCACCGGCTTGTCGAGGGGCGCAATCCGGGAGGTGGCTTCCAGCACCCGGAGAAAGGCGGGGGACTCGCCCAGCGGTGTTTCCGGCGCCGCCGCCAGGCTTCTTTCGATAGCAGATCGCATGGGATGACTCTGGATGAAGCGGATTATGTGGGATTATTTTAGCCAAAACGTGGCAATTTTCGCCAAAAATACTTCAAGGGGCGTCTTTGAGGTTTTTCGAGTTTAGTCTCAAGTATTTGATAAATATGTAAAGTGTGAAAAATTGATCGACTTGGCACGAATCCTGACTGTCAAGAGCATATCTGGCCGGCCCAGCAGTCCAACGACAATTGCCAGCCAGACCATTGAAAGCATGGCAGCGCCCGACGGACGAGCGCAGCAACCAAAGGAGACGATCAAAGGAGACGATTCATGACGATCTTTTCTCGAATGAGCGACATCATCAATTCCAATCTGAATGCCCTCCTGGACAAGGCGGAAGACCCGGAAAAGATGGTGCGCCTGATCATCAAGGAGATGGAAGACGCCCTGGTGGAGGTGCGCTCCAGCGCAGCGCGCGCCATCGCTGATCGCAAGGGGTCCGTTCGCCGCCAGGAGCGCTTGCTTGCCGAAGCCGAGCTTTGGCACGGCAAGGCTGAAGTGGCCATCGACAAGGGCAGGGACGATCTGGCCAAGCGTGCGCTCGCCGAACGCAATCGGGTTCAGGCGGGTGCGGACGCGCTCACCGAGGAACTCGCGCTGATCGATGAGACGCTACAGAAGCTGAACGGCGATGTGGCGGCCCTGCAAGCCAGAATCAAGGACGCCAAGGCGCGGCAAAAGGCGATCATATTGCGTGGGCAAGCGGTGCGCTCCCGGCTTGGCGTGCGCCGACACTTGCAGGAACATGCGGTGGACGATGCGCTGGCTCGATTCGAACACTACGAGCGCAAGATGGACGATCTTGAAGGCGAGAGCGAAGCCTATGACCTTGGCCAGAAGACCCTGGCGGACGAGATCGCGGACCTGGAAAAGGACGATCTGATCGACGAACAGCTTGCCAGGTTGAAGGCCGGCCTGGAACGCAAGCGTGCGCCAACCCATGAAGATGCGTAGGGCCGGCGTATGAACGAAGCTCTCTCAATCGTGCTGCTGGTGCCGGCGATACTGTTCCTGTGCGTTGTTGCCCCGATCTGGCTCATCCTGCACTATGGCGCCAAGCGCCGGGCCCAATCCGCCCTGTCGAGCCAGGAGCGGGCTGAACTGGATCGTTTGACGGACTATTCCGAAGGGTTGACCGAGCGTATTGACGCCCTGGAGTCGATTCTCGACGAACAGACGCCGGATTGGCGCAACCAGAATCGGGAGGACGAACCATGAGCCGGCGTCGGCAGCGAGCTGCCCAGGAACTCCGGGCGGCTTTGAAACGCCTGGAGCGGGCCTCGGAAAGGCTGGCCAGCGAGGCGCGGGAGGAGGCGATGCAGCGAGCCGCTCGCTTGATGCGCTCCGCTTCCCAGCGCATGGAAGCGGAAGCCGAGCCGGGCAACGGCGACCGAGAACGGCGAAGCTGGCGTCACGCGCACCCACAATCGCGCCAGGAGTCGCCGCGCGGCTTCTATCGAGACAAGAACCGCGCCCTGATTGTCGGTGTCTGCGCTGGTCTGGCGAGGCTGCTCGATGTGGAGCCCTGGGTGGTTCGTCTGGTGGCTGTCACTGGCCTGATTTTTCTGCCAAGCGTCGTATTCTTCGGCTACTGGGCGCTTTTCCTGTTCTCCGTTTTCCGTTCCCGAGGCGATGCAAGAGCCGCTGCGACAGGCGCTGACCACTGGACAGCCGCAGAGGGGAGCGGGCAGGGCGCGCATTCAAGGGGCAGCCTGAGTCAGGTGAGTTCAAGACTGGATGAATCCGCCGCTCGTCTGCGGCGCATCGAGTATCACATCACCTCCGGCAAGTACGATCTGCAACGCGAGCTGAACGAGATTTAGCCCGCCCGGCCAGTACAAACCGGTTTCGGGGCGTCGCGTCGAATGCGCAGGCTCCTGGCGCCACATTATTCCGGATCGCGTCATGCCAGGTTCAGAGCGCCCCGGCGTCTTGCCCTGGCGTCTCCAGGGCCGACAGATCCAGCTTGTGAGAGAGCTCAAGCGGGGTCTTGGGCGCGGTCAGCGCATTGAGCACTGCTACCCGGATTTCCAGCTCAGCGACTCGGCCCGGGGCGGCCCGGCCCAGTGGCCGGATCGTCTGCTTCAGCGTGCCGTGGGCTGGGATCCGGAAGTGATCGCCACCCTGCTCAAAGCTGTGATCGGACAGATTCTGCATGTGCATGGGCAGTGCGCAATCGTTGACGTGCGTCACCTCCAGGAGCTCGACGTCTTCGCGCCAGGCGACGTCTCGGATGTCGAGACAGGCGCGTACCTGGGCCTGAAGCGCCGGCTCCCGGCCGATCAGCAGATCTCGAAACCACACCAGGGTGCGACGCGCAAAGAGTGCGTTACGAACCGACCCGGAACTCTGCTCTTCCGCCAGCACGAGGGTCATCGGCCTGTGTGCCGGCAGGCTCTTTGGGTAGTCCCAGGCCGTCAGCCCATGCACATCCGAGACCCCGATCAGGGCGAGGTCATTTTCCAGAGCGATGGCGTGGGCTTCCTCCGAGTAGGTATGGCCGTTCGCAATTTCGATGCCGTGTAGCTGGCCTGCCTCAAGCATTTGCTGATGAAACCGGTTCAGACTGGGAACGGCGTTGCGGCTGAAGTTGCGCGCCGCATAGGGATGGTTCCAGAAGATGAAGGCCCCCTGCGCCATCGCTGCTTCCACAGCTTTGGCTGGCGGCCAGGCGTTTGCCGCTATGTAGTACTCGGTCGCGTCCGTGACCTGCTCGGCGCCCCTGGCGACAACCAGCTGATTGGCGTCCTGGATGAAAACTGCGTTCAGATGCCCCGGGCCGGCATCGCCTGAAGGATAGGTGAATTCGCGGGTGATCTCCGCGCCGGGAATCACGATCAGGTCCCAGCCCTCCGGCACGGCGGCCAGCGTCTTCTCGTAGGCGCGGTTGCGATCCGGGTGCGGCAGGTCAGCGCGACGCGGCTGCCACTCCAGGTGCTCGGTGACCGCTATGGCGTCGAGCCCGTCGCGCAGGGCTTCTTCCACCCGAATGGTCGGCCAGACGTGGCCATCGGAAAAGACGCTGTGCGTATGCAAATCGACTGTGAGACTGTAATAGCCGGGCGGATTCACGAACAGCTTCGGCGGTATCTGACTGGCTGGCGGCACGCGCGCGAGATCCTGGCCCGCCACCTGGCTGGCCAGCGCCGTCAACGCCAGCGTGATCAACAATTTCCCTGTACAGAAGCGCATTCGACATCCTCCGGTCTGTCCAAATTCTGCGGCCTGCGATGCAGACGCCTGATTGTACGACTCGTACAACTCAGCGAAAAGCAGCGCCCCCGAACAGTGTTTCAACGGGTCAGGCAAATCGTGCCGGGGCAATACGCGCCAAGGCAGAGTCCAAGGCGCCCGAACAGTGCTTGAACGGATCAGGCGAAGCGTTGGCTGGCTGGCGCCCGGGGGCCGCGACGAGGCCGGCTGAAGATTTGCTTTTGCCCTGAACCCGCCTACAATGACCGGGCATCGTGCGGCAGGGCATCTTTTGTCAGGCCCGCTGCTGGTGCGAGCGCTTTTCCGCCTTAGCTCAGTTGGTAGAGCAGCTGACTGTTAATCAGCGGGTCGCTGGTTCGAGCCCAGCAGGCGGAGCCACTTCTCGGAATCAGCTTGAGTTGCCGTGCGGCGGACTGCAGGGCGAATCGACAGGCGCACTCTCTTCGGCGGGCAGGCTTCGGCGGGCAGGCGATGGTCACAATCGCTCAATTGCCCTCCATGCGGTCGCGGAATCGGCGCATCCCCTGTAGCCAGCGGTCCGGGTCATTGGCCTTGCGCTGGAAATAGGTAGCCACCTGCGGGTGCGGCAGCACGAGGAAGCGTTCTGCGCGAATCGCCTCGATACAGGCATCGGCCACGGTTTCAGGCTCCAGCACACCGTCCAGGCTCGCCTGGCCCGTGGTCAGTTCATCCGGGTTGTCGCCGCCGATGTTGGTGCGCACGGCCTGGGGGCAGAGCAGGGAGATGCCGATGCCACGGTCGCCATAGGTGATTGCAATCCACTCGGCGAAGCCGACGGCGGCATGTTTGGAGACGGCGTAGGGGCCAGAATTGATCTGCGTCAGCAGACCGGCGGCGGACGCGGTGTTCAACAGGTAGCCGCGACCGCGGCGCAGCATTCCCGGAATCACTGCCCGGGCGGCAGACACATGCGCCCAGGTATGCACCTGCATCATGCGCGCCCAGTCCTCGTTTGGCAGGTCGAGCCCGCCGGTTTGCCCGTAGCCGGCGTTGGATACGAAGAGGTCCACGCGTCCATAACGGACTTCCGTATCCTGAACAAGCGCCTCGATGGCTGCATCATTGGCCACGTCCAGAACGCTGGCGCTGGCGGTCGAGCCGATCAGGGCAGCGGTTTCGCTGGCGCTGTCGGCGTTCAGATCCGTGCACACGACGGCTCGGCTGCCCTCTGCTGCAAGCGCCAGCGCAAGCGCCCGGCCGATACCGGACCCGGCGCCGGTCACGATCGCGATTTGATCTTTCAGTTCCATGCTGTTGCTCCGCTTGCCGGGGCGGTGATGCTCGCTGTCCCCGGCGCCGGTTGCAAGGGGGCTTGCCTTCAACAGGGGGCTTGCCTTCAACGCCCTGGTGCAATGTTTGAGCTAATCCTCTGCGGTGCTGTCCTTGCGCAATGTCCTGGCCGGTCATGCGTCGGTCATGTGTTCCCAATCCAGGGCGCGGTAGCTCAGTGCCTCCGCCATTTCTGGCAGGCCGATGTGCGCTTGCAGGTTGAGGTCTGCGATCGTCCACGCCACCTTGATCAGCTTGTGGAAGCTCCTGGCAGAAAGCTGGTAGCGTTCTACCGCCTGCATCAGCAGCTTTCTGGCATCTTGCGCAACTGGCGCAACACGGGCAGTGCGCGGGCCGATGCTGCGCCCGTTCAATTCACCCTGACGTTCAAGTTGACGGCATCTGGCGGCAGCCACCTCAGCCGCCATTGGCGCCCGCTCTGCCGCCGGCTCGCGCCTGTCTGCCAGGATTTCCCTGGAGATCGGCGGCAACCAGAGTTGCATGTCGATCCGGTCCAGCAAGGGGCCGGAAATTCTGGCTTGATAGGCCTGCACCTGATGCCGGCGGCAGCGGCACAGCCCGGCGCTGCATACGCGCCCGGCAGGGCACGGATTCATGGCTGCAATCAGTTGAAAGCTTGCCGGAAAGGTGACCTGATAGTTGGCGCGGCTGATGCTCGCCTGGTGCGACTCCAGGGGCTCGCGCAGCAGATTCAGCACACGAGGCTGAAAGTGCGGCATTTCGTCGAGGAACAGTACGCCCTGGTGGGCCAGGGATACTTCGCCGGGCGATGGCGTGGAGCCGCCGCCAATGATTGCCGGCACGGTGGCCGAGTGGTGCGGGTCCCGCCAAGGCGGGTCCTGGTAGTCTTCCCGGATCAGGGCCGCGCTGGAATAGATGGCGGCCACTTCCAGGGCCTGCTGTTCGGTCAGTCGCGGCAGCAGGCCGGTCATGCAGCGTGCGAGCAATGTCTTGCCGGCGCCGGGCGGGCCGACCATCAGCAGATGATGGCCGCCGGCGGCTGCCACTTGCAGGGCGCGCTTCGCTATCTTCTGGCCCTTTACCTCCCGGATCAGGTCCGGCGGCGACTCTGTCTTGCGGCTACTCCGAGAGGGCTTGGGCGCCGCTTGCCAGCCCTTGCTGACAAGCGCAAGCACCTCGCTGAGGTGACCGCACGTAATGACGCTTTCTTCCGGCAGCAGGTCGGCCTCCGCCCGATTCGCATCCGGCACCACCAGCGTTCGGCCCTTGCCCTGCAAGGCAAGGGCAGCCGAAAGCACGCCTCGGGTATGCCGCAAGGCGCCGAAGAGGCCGAGCTCGGCGAGGAATTCGAACCGATGCAGATGAGCGGCGGGTATCTGGCGGGTGGCTGCCAGCAGACTGATGGCGATTGCGAGATCGAATCGCCCGCCCTGCTTGGCAAGATCCGCCGGCGCCAGGTTGACCACCACGCGCCCGGGCGGGAATCGTAGCCGGTTGGTTTCCAGGGCGCTGCGCACCCTGTCTCGCGCCTCGCGCACCGCCGTTTCCGGCATCCCGACCAGCGTGAAGCGCGGCAACCCGCCGCCCACGTGAGCTTCAACCGTCACCCTGGGCGCATTCATGCCGAGTTGCGCGCGTGTGTACACAGCCGCGCCTGGCACGGTCGGCAATGGCTTGCGCGCTTCGGTGTCGTTTGCAGCGTTCGCTGCTTCACCGACATCAGTTTGCATGGCAGATTCCCCGCTGGTCCTGGCGCAGTGGCCTCCTTTGGCTGAACGGCTGTATCCCCGCCAGCCACGCTTGTTCATGCTAGGCATGATTCATCGGGCCGCCGCTGCGAACTTTTCCCGGATTGGCGTGGGAAATTCGCCATGCCTGGCATCAATCGCACCAAATTAGTGCGCTATTGCGCCCCGTTATCGCGCCATTCTTTGCGCAACAGGCTCTGGGCCAGCGATTGCAGCAGGAAACTCGGTCTTCGCGGCCCCTGCCACAACCTTCGATGGGCGCTTTCTCCGATGCGAGGTGAGCGCCGACAAGGAAAATTTCGAGAAAACGCCAGACCTGGCACGAATCCTGACGCGCTAAAGGGCGTGACGTGGCATGGCGCTGCACCGGCGGCGCAATCAGCAACCAAAGGAGGGTTCGAATCATGAAAAAACTCGTCATCGGTCTGGTGTTTCTGGCGTCCGGCGCAGCCGGCGCGGCGGAGTTCTCCGGCAATGTCGCCTATACGACTGATTATCGTTTCCGGGGCATCTCTCAGGGCGACCGCTCGCAGGCCATTCAGGGCGGTTTCGACATCGATCTCGGTAGCGGCTTCTACTTTGGAACCTGGGCTTCCAACGTAGCGGCCTGGTCTGCCGGCACGATTGAAGTGGACTACTACGCTGGCTTCAGCACGGACCTGTCGGACAGCCTGGCGGCCGATGTCGGCGTGATCTACTACAACTACCCCGAAGATGACGCCGATCCTGACCTCGACTATGTCGAGATCTACGGAAGCCTTAGCTTTCAGGACCTGACTGTAGGCGCTGCCTTTTCCAATGACTACTTCGCCGCAACGGATACCTTCTGGTATCTCTACGGCGACTATTCGCTGGGGCTGACCGAGGCCATATCGCTGGACTTGCACCTGGGCATGAACCTGTTTGACGGCAAGGACGCCGGCGGCGCCTTCGGCATCGGCGATCCTGTGGATCCGAACTCCAGCTATCTGGACTACTCCGTCGGGCTCGGCGCTTCCGCTGTGGGCCTGGACTGGGGGATCAGCCTGGTGGGCACCGACCTGGACAAGGGCGAGTGTTTTGGGGGTTCCAGGCTTTGCGACACCACGCTGGTGCTTTCGGTGTCAAGGAGCCTGTAGGCCGATAACAGTGCAGTGCAGCCGCGCGCCTGACGGTGCGCGGAGCCTGCACACCGACAAGTACAAAAGGCACCTATCAGAAGGAGATGACTGATGAAACTCATTACGGCCATTATCAAACCGTTCAAGCTTGACGATGTGCGCGAGGCGCTGTCCGACATAGGCGTGCAAGGCATGACGGTCACGGAGGTCAAGGGCTTCGGGCGCCAGAAGGGGCACACCGAGCTCTATCGCGGGGCTGAGTATGTGGTGGACTTTCTGCCCAAGGTGAAGATTGAGGTGGCTGTCGATACGGCCCTGCTTGATCAGGTCCTCGAGGCAATTACCAAGTCCGCCAATACGGGCAAGGTGGGCGATGGCAAGATCTTTGTCACCAGCCTGGAAGAGGTGGTGCGCATCCGCACCGGAGAAACCGGATCCGGCGCGGTCTAGCGTCGGATTCTCACAGAACCACCAAGGAAGAGATTGTGGAAGATCTGATTCAGACCAATTACGCGCTTGATACCTTTTACTTTCTGGTCATGGGTGTTTTGGTGATGTTCATGGCGCCTGGCTTTGCCATGCTTGAAGCGGGCATGGTGCGCGCCAAGAACACCTCCGAGATCCTCACCAAGAATGTGGCGCTGTTCGCCATCGCCTGCATCATGTACATGCTTTGCGGCTACGCGATCATGTACCCGGGGGAGGCCGGAGAAGGCAGTTGGCTGTTGCTTCCTGGCCTCGGCATTGGCGCAGAGAACACCGCTGACGCGGTGCTGGCCTCTGGTGGCGAGACCTACTACTCGGTCCGATCCGACTACTTCTTCCAGGTGGTGTTTGTGGCGACGGCCATGTCCATCGTTTCCGGCGCTGTGGCGGAACGCATGAAGTTGTGGGCCTTTCTGGCCTTCGCGGTGGTGATGACCGGCTTCATCTACCCGGTCCAGGGCTTCTGGAAGTGGGGTGGGGGCGCTCTGGACGCGCTCGGCTTCGTGGACTTTGCGGGCTCCGGCGTTGTGCACATGTGCGGCGCCGCCGCGGCGCTTGCCGGGGTGCTGCTGCTGGGTCCGCGCGGTGGCAAGTATGGCGCCGACGGCCGGGTCAACGCCCTGCCCGGCGCCAACATGCCGCTGGCCACCCTGGGCATGTTCATCCTCTGGTTCGGCTGGTTCGGATTCAATGGCGGGTCGGAACTGAAGGTCAGCGATATCGGTGAGGCTAACGCAGTGGCTCAGGTGTTCGTCAACACCAATATCGCCGCCTGCGGCGGGTTGCTGGCCGCGCTCATCCTGGCGCGCTTCATGTTCGGCAAGGCCGACCTGACCATGGCGCTGAATGGCGCCCTGGCGGGACTGGTGTCCATTACGGCATCGCCGCTTGCCGGCAGCATCGAAGCCTCCATGCTGGTTGGCGCGGTTGGCGGAGTCATCGTGGTCTTCTCGATCACGCTGCTCGACAAGCTCAGAATCGACGATCCGGTGGGCGCCATATCAGTACACGGCTCGGCAGGCGTCTGGGGCCTGATCGCCGCTGCCTTCACCGACCCGGAAGGAAGTCTGGGGCCGCAGCTGATCGGCATTGCGGTGATCTTCGCCTGGACCTTCATCACCAGCTTCATTGTCTGGTACGTCCTCAAGCGGGCAATGGGCATCCGTATCTCCGAGGAGGAGGAGTACACGGGCGCCGACCTGGCCGAAACCGGCATCGAAGCCTACCCGGAGTTCGTCAAGGTTTAGCCCGGCGCAGCAGCCCGCATATTCCGGCCGGAGCATATTCCAATTAGAAAGTGAGCCTGAACTTGTTGGCTGATCTGGTGGCCAGGGCATGATATTGGGGGTTGGTTTGGTCTCTGAATTGGGTTGTGTGGGCGATGCGGACTGAAGTTGTCGAAGGAGGGTGTTTCTGGGTCGCTGTTCCGCTGCCTGCGTGCAGGCGTGCGGCGGAACAGCGACTTCGGACAGGGTAGAGCGGTCATTCAGGCCACTTGAGTTTGTGCGTTGGCGATGATCTGGAACAGGCGGGCGCGTTCGGCATTGAGGGCCCTGGCCGCTTGCAGATCGCTCTGCTCGTGGGCCAGTGCATCGAGTTCTGCGAAGGTGATGCCGTGCTTGAGACAGGCTTCGGCATCGGGCAGGGAGCGCAGCTTGGCGTATGGGGTTCTGACGTCGGCGGGCCGGTAAACCCGCCGGATGCGACCGTTGGCGGCTTCCCTTTCGGTGGCGAACAGGCAGGGTCGATGGTAGTTGAGATACGGTGACAGACGCTTCTGGGTGAAGGTGTCGACCAGCGCGGCGCAGTGGCGTGGGATGTGGTCGTGGCCCAGAAAGCGTCGTATGACGCTGGCGTTCTTCCCCTCGACGAGCGCGTTGTCGGTGGAGCGCCGCGGGCGCGACTTGGTGAACTCGTGGATATGCAGCTTGTTGAGCAGTGCCGCAACCGTGTGATTGATGTACTCGGAGCCGTTGTCGGCGTGAAAGCCGGTGACGACAAAGGGAAAAAGCCCCAACAGACCCTCCAGAACCGGTACCAGAAAGCGTTCGGAGATCGCCTCGACAGCCCCGATGAACTCGTATTGCGTCACTTGATCGACGAGGTTGATCAAATACACGCCCTTGGCGCCGTCGCGGTCGCCCTGGTGAACGGTGTCGACGCGCAGGAAGCCGGGCCGGCCCGCCGGCTGCGGCGCCCGGCGTTCGCCCACCGCCACCGTCGCCGCCTTGGTCGCATGGAAGACCGTGCGGTGCGTGCGGTAGGTCCGGGAGCGCCGCAGGTTGTATAAGTGACTCGCCGAGAGTTGCGCCAACCGCTCGAAGCGCCGGTCGCCGAATACCCGGTGCTCGCGTTGGAGAACGACCCGCGTCGCCAGCCCGGACATCTGGCCGAGGTCGGCGTCCACACGAGCGAGCAGGCGAATGTCGGTCGGCGTGTAAACGCGGTTGAAGGGCCGACCCTGGTTCCCGTCGCGGCGGTCGACCACCTTGGCCGTCTCGCGGTGCTGGCGGATGAGTCGCGTTAGCTGGGCGCGCGAGTAACCTGTGGTCTTGGCCAGGTAGCGCTTCACCAGCGTCTTTGACGGCTTGTCCAAGCCCCGATAGGCAAGACGCACCAGCGTCTTCGACACGAAGGTATAGGCGCCCTCGCGATCCAGGGGTTGGAAGGTCACCGGCTCGCTCGCCTCGACGAACGCGGCCACCTGCTCGATAGTGCGAATGTGCTCGCTCTGAAGTGTCACGATCATCTCCTGATGATCCCCGACACTTCCAGTTCAGGCTCACTTTGCGTTGGAATCGCATTCCCAGTTCAGGCTCACTTTGCATTGGACAATGCTGCCGGCCACCACTTGCCGGGGTATGCGGGCTACACTGTGCCGCCATGCGCTATCTCAGCACCCGCGGCGGCGCGCCGCCACTGACATTCAAGCAGGCCGTCATGGACGGTCTGGCCGGCGATGGCGGCTTGTTCGTGCCGGAGCGCATCCCTTGTGTGCGCGCCGAGATGGATGCGCTTCGCGGCCTGTCGTTCACCGACCTTGCCAAGGCCCTGCTGCCGAAATTCATGGACGACATCTCACCGGCGCGGCTTGCTGGCCTGGTGGATCAGGCCTATGCCGGGTTCAGCCACCCTCAGGTCGTGCCCTTGGTTCGCGCCGGCAACGTGCGGATACTGGAGTTGTTTCACGGCCCGACGCTGGCCTTCAAGGATCTGGCGCTGCAATTGCTGGGGCGTTTGTTTGCTGACATCGTTGCCGAAACAGGCGAGCATCTGAATATTCTCGGGGCCACCAGCGGCGATACCGGCAGTGCGGCCATCGCCAGCGTGTGCGGGCAAGCCGGTATCGACATCCACATCTTGTATCCGCACGGGCGCATCAGCCCACTTCAGGAATTGCAGATGACCACCGTGCCGGACGCCAACGTCCACTGCCTGGCGGTGGAAGGCAGCTTCGACGACTGCCAGTCCCTGGTGAAGGGCCTGCTCGGCGACGCTGCATTCAGGCAGAGGCGCAAGCTCGGCGCCGTCAATTCCGTCAATTGGGCGCGAATCGCAGCCCAGGCATGCTATTACGGCTACGCCAGCCTTCAATATCCGGAACCGGTCTCCTTCTGCGTGCCCACCGGCAACTTCGGCAACGTGTTCGCCGGTTACCTCGCCAGACGCATGGGGTTCCCGATCCGCAAGCTGATTGTCGCCACCAACGAAAATGACATACTTTCCGGGTTCTTCAATAGCGGCCGTTACCAGCAGGGTCAGGTGCGGTTTACCCTGTCTCCGGCCATGGACATTCAGGTCGCCAGCAACTTCGAGCGTTTTCTCTACTATCACCTGGATGAGGATGCCGCGCGCGTATCCGATCTCATCTCGGGATTTCAGTCCGGCCAGCCGATTGCGTTGCCGCCCCCCGCCAACAGCGGCTTTCTGGCGGCGTCCGCCAGCGATGCGCAAACGCTTGCCGCCATCCGTGGCCTGCACCAGGCATCCGGATACGTGTGCGATCCGCATACGGGCGTCGGGGTAGCCGTTGCCAGCGCCCTTGATCTGGACGAACCGGTGATTTGCCTGGCTACCGCGCATCCAGCCAAGTTTCCGGAGGCAGTAACGCAAGCGCTCGGTGCGCCAGTTACCCATCCGAGCCTGGATGCCCTGGCTGATATGCCGCAACGATCTGAGCGCGTGCCAGCCAGCCGGGCGGCGGTTCAGGCGGCCATCAAGCACACGGCCGACGCGGCTGCAAGCGCATGAGTCAGGCAAGGGGCGACGGGGTGGAGCGGCAAGGCGGCAAGGGCCTGGTGTTTGTTGTGGCCGCGCCCTCGGGCGCGGGCAAGACCAGCCTTGTGAATGCGGTGTTGGCGCGCGATGAGAAACTGGCGGTGTGCATCTCGCACACCACACGCCCGCGACGGCCGGCAGAGAGGGATGGCGTCAACTACCATTTCGTGAGCGAAGCGGTATTTTCGCGCATGATCGAGGCTGACGCCTTCCTGGAGCACGCCGAAGTGTTCGGCCATCGCTACGGCACTTCGTTGCAGAGCCTTGCCGAAGCGCGTGCCGGCGGGCGCGACCTGATCCTTGAGATCGACTGGCAAGGCGCCGCCCAGATTCGCAGCAAGCTGGTGGAAAGCATCGGCATCTTCATCCTGCCGCCGTCCCTGGCCGCCCTGGAAGATCGACTGCGCCAGCGGGGACAGGACAGCCCGGAGACCATCGCCGGACGCCTGCGCGAAGCGCAACAGGAGATGGCCCAGTGCGAGCACTTCAACTACCGGATTGTCAATGATCGGTTTGAATGCGCTGTCGCCGACATCGAGGCGGTGGTGCGGGCGGAGCGCCTGAAGTCATGACGCACGAACCGTGCAGGGGGTGGAGTTCAACAGCGAAGAACGCAAGCTCGTGCGCTTCGAGCCGGAGACCATCGTCTGATAACGCGGGCCAGCCTCCTGGCGCCATATACGGCCTATGTCACGGCTGGTTCAGGCAGGTCGCAGCCATAGCGCGCTGCGGTGTGATGCAAGTGCGCGCGAATGGCGTCGAGGCGTTCCTGCGCCTTCTGGGTATCGGCTGGGGTTTCCGCCAGACTATGGCTCACCTTCTGCAGGGTCATCCAGGGCGCTTCCGGGGCGCTGAGCCTGCGTCGCACCCAGGCGCGCCAGGTTTCCCGCTCGATGTCTGACAGCAGTTCCGGGCATTGGCGCGCCTTCAGGCGGAAGGCCAGCGGGGGAAGCCTCGGATCCTGAAAGTCCGGGTCTTGCCAGCGGCCAGCGTGCAGCGCCTGTTGTACGCTGTCGCAGGCCCGACGATCCCTGTCGCTGACAAATCCCCGGTAGAGATCGCCCTCCACGTCCGCGGCAGGCGCAAAAGGCCGGTTCGCATAAATCTGACGCACCTTGGCGGCGAGTTCGGGCAGGGCCTCCCGGAGCTTCTTCGCGCTGGCGGCAACGGCGTCGAGATCAATCTCCAGCCGCTCTGCATCCACTGGCCGAATGGTTTCGATCGGCGCCAGGAAGGGACAGCGGTTCAGTCGAATCTCCTTAAGTGGCGGGCGCAGGGCATTGGCGTCATCGCCCGTGGCGAACAGGGCTTCGCGCAGCGCCTCGGCTGGTTCGCAGAGCAGAGGCTCCGGATCGTCGCAGAGGTTTGCGACGATGACCGAGTTCGGTATCTCTGGATGCCGGCCGATAGATATCACTGGCGCCAGGTGATAACGGGCGCGCGGCAGGCGCCCGGATACATGCGCCAACGGCTTGTGCGCAAGCGGCATCAACAGGGCCTCGACCTGCTTCTTCGATCGTAGCTGGAAGGCATAGTTGTAGAGCCGGGGTTGGCGGTCCCGGATCAGACCGGCGAGCGCCACTGTGGCGCGAACGTCCGAGAGCGCCTGGTGCGGTTCCGGATGCGTCAGTCCGTTGGCTTCGGCCAGCTGTTCCAGGCGCATACGCGGCAATCCCTCAGCGTCGGTTGGCCAATTGATGCCTTCCGGTCGCAGCGCTCGCGTGGCCCGGGCCAGATCCAGAATGTCCCATCGGGAATTGCCGTTTTGCCACTCCCTGGCGTAGGGGTCCATCAGGTTGCGATAGAGACCGTAGCGGATGAACTCGTCGTCGAATCGCACGGAGTTGAATCCGGCCACGCAGGTGCCGGGCGCGGCAAAGCGCGCCATGATTTCCTGCATCGCCTGCCATTCGGTCAAGCCTCGGGCACACGCAGCATGGGTGAAGCCGTGCACTGCCGCCGCTGCCGGATGAATCAGTGTTTCATCCGACAACTGAATGCGGGTCTCGTACTCGTCTGACACTTCCTTCAGATCAGACGAGGTGCGCAGGCCGGCAAACTGGACGATACGATCCCATGCCGGGCTGGTTCCGGTCGTTTCCAGATCGTACCAGTAGATGCTTTTCGTCAAGGCCTGTCCTGTGTCGGGAGGCTGCGTTGAATAGCCAATGCCGACCATGCGATATTGCCGACATGGGGGCGCGTTTGAAAACACTTGCGGGTCCGGCCGGGCCCATTCTGGCATTTCTGATCGGTGTCGTCATGTCGCAGACCGCCATGGCGCCGGCGGCAGTCGTCACCCTGGCTGTGACTGTCTGGTGCGTGGTCTGGTGGGTTTTCGAGCCTGTGCCGATTCCGGTTACCGCACTCCTGCCGCTGGCGTTGCTGCCGCTTCTGGGCGTTCTGACGCCGAAGGAGGTCGGCGCCGCCTACGGTGACAAGGTCGTGCTGTTGCTGCTCGGTGGATTCATCCTGGCGCGGGCGCTGGAGCAGAGCGGGGCCCACCGGCGCATGGCGCTTGCCATGGTGCGCGGCTTCGGCGGCGGCAGTAGCCGGCGTCTGGTGTTCGGGTTCATGGTGGCGTCTGCGCTGATGAGCATGTGGATTTCCAACACGGCCACAACGCTGATGCTGTTGCCGGTGGCGCTGGCAGTGCTGGAGCGCTCCGAGGATTCTGATCTGGCCCGGCCCCTGCTGCTTGGCGTGGCCTACGCGGCCAGTGTCGGCGGCATCGGCACGCCGATCGGAACGCCGCCCAATGTGGTGTTCATGGGCGTTTATGGCGAAGTCACCGGATCCGACTTCAGCTTTCTGCAATGGATGGGCTTTGCCGTGCCCGTCGTGCTGGCGCTGCTGCCGATTGTCGCCTTCTGGCTCACCCGACGCCTGACCTGGCGCGGTCAGGTGCTGCTGCCGGAAGTCGGCGCCTGGACGCCGTCGGAAATCCGGGTAGCGTCCGTATTCGGGCTGACGGCGCTCGCCTGGATTACGCGCAACGAACCGTTTGGCGGCTGGACAGACTGGTTCAATCTGCCCTATTCCAACGACGCCATAGTTGCTCTGTTGGCGGTGGTGTTGCTGTTCGTCCTGCCGGACGGCAAGGGCGGCCGCCTGCTGACCTGGGAGACCGCTTCCGATATTCCCTGGGGCATGTTGATCCTGTTCGGCTCCGGGCTTGCAATCGCTGCCGCTTTCGGCGCTTCCGGGTTGAGCGACAGCATCGGTGCTGCGCTCGGCGGGATTGCCGGCTGGCCGATCCTGCTGCTGTTGGCGGTGATCTGCCTCTGCGTCACCTTCCTGACCGAGACCACCAGCAACACGGCCACCACGACCTTGTTGATGCCGATTCTGGCCGCCGCCGCCATCGGCGCAGACCTGGAGCCGGCGCTCTTGATGGTGCCGGCTGCGCTCTCCGCCTCCTGCGCCTTCATGCTGCCGGTGGCGACAGCGCCGAATGTGATCGTATTTGGCACTGGCCGCGTTTCCATTGCCACGATGATGCGCGAAGGGTTCGCACTGAACCTGATTGGCGCAGCGGTGATCTCGGCCATGTGCTACTGGCTGATCGCGTAGCGGTCCGGCGCGGACAGACGCATGTGGCGCGATTTGCTGGCCTGGAGCAAGGCGCTGGCGGCCATGGCCTGCATTGCCGTCAACACGGTTGTGGTGTGTCTTTGCCTGTACGCGATGTGGGTCGCGCGCCTGCCGCTACCACGGCGCTGGCGCTCGGCCATGAGCAGACGCATGGACCGGGTCGTTGATGGCTGGGTCAGCGGCAACCGCTGGATGATCAGGGCGTTGGCATTGACCCGGGTGCGCGTCGAATGGCCAGAACAAACGCTCAGCCGGGATTCCTGGTATCTGCTCGTCTCCAACCATCAGTCCTGGGCCGATATTCTCATCTTGCAGACAACGCTGCGCGATACTGTGCCGATGATCAAGTTCTTTACCAAGCGACAGCTGGTGTTTCTGCCGTTAGCCGGGCTGGCCATGAAGCTGCTCGGCTTTCCGTACGTGCGCCGCGCCGGGCAACGGCGGGGCAGTTCGGCCAGGGCGAGGGCCGAGCGTGACAAGCAGGACACGCTCGCGGCCTGCGCTGTCTTTCGCAACCATCCCACCGCGGTGCTGAGCTTTCTCGAAGGCACGCGCTTTACGCATGCCAAGCACCAGGCGCAGCGCGGCCGGTTTCAGCATCTGCTCAACCCCAAGGTGGGCGGTATCGGCTATGTGCTTCAGGGCCTGCGCGAAGAATTGCGGCAACTGGTGGACGTGACCATCTACTATCCTGAAGGCCCGCCGAGTTTTCTTGAATTCCTTCAGGGCCGCTGTCCCAGTGTGCAGGTCAGCATCAAGGTAATCGAGCTGGACGCCGGTCTCTGGACAGCTGGCGGGGATGTACACCGGCATCACCTGGCAGCGTTCGCTGAATCGCTCTGGCAGCAGAAGGATGCGCGTTTGGCGACGGCGCATGGCGCGGCATGTGCCAATCGTCCCTGACGCTTGGGCTACCTTTCCTGGACAAGGCAACGAAAGACAAGCTGCTACCAGGCCACAACCAGCCCGGGACCCGGTCCGGGCAATAGACAAAGGGCGATGAAGCAACAGAATATCTTTTTCATCGGCGCGATGGCGACAGGCAAGACCACTGTTGGCCGGCATCTGGCCGAAGCCCTGGGGCGCGTGTTCTTCGACTCTGACGAGGTCATTGAGTCCAGGGCCGGCGTGCCGATTGCCTGGATATTCGACCAGGAGGGCGAATCCGGGTTTCGGATGCGGGAAGAAACCGTTATCGAGGAACTCACCGGGCAATCGGAGATCGTGCTTGCCACCGGCGGCGGCGCGATCATGCGACCAGCCAATCGTCGGGCCTTGGGCGCCCGAGGCTGTGTCGTGCACCTCGATTGTCCCCTGGAGACGATGCTTGAGCGCACTGAAGCCGACCGCGAGCGTCCCCTGTTGCAGGGCCAGGACCGTCGCGCCGTGATGGAGAAACTGCTGCGCGCCCGCTTGCCGCTGTATCGGCAGCTAGCGGACTATCGTTTCGAATCCGGCTGCGGGGCCAGGCGCCTTGCGGCCCGGATCGAACAACAATTGCGGCTCGACAAGGTGATTCGATGAATGCCTTCGCAAGGAATTGACCATGAAGCGTCTGACAGTTGATCTCGGCGAGCGCAGCTATCCCATCTTCATCGGCGCTGGTCTGCTCGCCGAACCCGGCCTGCTGAACCCCTACATTCCCGGCGCTCAGGTGATGATTGTCACCAATTCGACCGTCGGGCCACTTTATCTGCCGCACCTCCTGCGCGGACTCACTGGCCATCAGCCGGATGTGATCGAGCTGCCGGATGGCGAGGCGTTCAAGACCCTGGATTCATGGCGCCGGATACTCGATGAACTCATGCACAGACGCCACAATCGCAGCACCGCCCTGATCGCCCTCGGTGGTGGCGTGGTCGGCGACATTGCCGGCTTTGCAGCCGCCGCCTTTGCCAGAGGGGTGGCCTTCATTCAGGCGCCCACCACCCTGCTCTCGCAGGTGGATTCATCCGTTGGTGGCAAGACGGGCGTCAACCATCCAGACGGCAAGAACATGATCGGCGCCTTTCACCAGCCGCGTTGTGTGTTGATTGACACGAGTCTGCTGGCCAGCCTGCCGGATCGTGAATATCGGGCGGGGCTTGCGGAAGTGGTCAAGTACGGGGTGATTCGCCGGGCCGAGTTCTTCGATTGGCTGCAAGCCAACGCCGATGCACTGAGTCGGCGCGACGCGTCGGCGCTGGTGGAGGCCATCGAGAAGTCCTGCCGTATCAAGGCCGAGGTCGTGGCGGCGGATGAACGCGAGAGCGGCCAGCGGGCCATTCTCAACTTCGGCCACACCTACGCGCATGCTCTGGAGACCGTGACCGGTTATCAGCGCCTGCTGCACGGAGAGGCCGTGGCAATCGGCATGGTGCTGGCAGCCGACTGCGGCGCCCGGCACGGCCTGTGCGATACGGCAGTGCGCGATGCCATCAAGGGTCTTCTACAGACCTTGCACCTGCCCGTTCAGGCGCCGGCGGGCCTCGACAGCCAGGCTCTGCTGGCGGCCATGCAGATGGACAAGAAAAACGTGGATGGCCACTTGCGGCTGGTATTGCCCGAGCGTCTGGGCAGGGTGCGAATCACTTCCGAGGTGGATTCTGATCTGATTCTGGATTCCTGGCGTCAAGAAGCCTGAGTTCGCCATTTTCTGCCACCTCGAAGGCGCCGGGTTCCGGCGCAGCGTCGGCAATCACTTGCGGACCATATCTGGCCGCCAGAAACCGCTCTCGGTACAGATGCCGCGCCGCTTCGCAGATCTGGCCGATGTAGCGATAGTTGGTGGCGGCGCCTGCAAGGCCGCCGATGATCGGCAGGATCTGAGTCAGTTTGCGCTGTGTCAGGCGAATTCCCACCGCCTTGGCGGTCATCGTCGCCAGGCGCACGAATGTGTGCTCGGCGAGTTGCGTCAGGCTGCGCCCTGCCGCCAGCTGCCGGCCCATGAGAACCAGCTGGGTCATGGCCTGCATCCGATTGACGGGTGCTCTTCCGGAAGCAAGGCTGAGGATGTTCAAGGCATAGAGACGCTCCTCGGGCTGCGACAGGTCGAATCCGTAGTAGCTTGCGTATTCGCCGATGGCGCGCAGGCCAATGCTCAGGGTGAGCGGCAGGTCGGCAATCAGGCCCGGCAGGCCGGCCACACCTGTCGCCATGCCTTCGGCAGAGGCGATCAGCCGATACCTGGCGTCCAGCCGCCTGCCTGCGACCCGGTCAATGTCGGCCAGATCAAGCCTGGCCAGGTCCGCGTGGTTCTCGACTTCCAGGCCGGCCTGCCGGAACTGCTGATAGATGGATTGAGAAGGCACGGACCACTGGGCCACATTGTTCAGGGCGCCAAGCAGGCTGCGGGTCAAGGGCGCCACGATCGGCCCAAGCCAGCGGCCGCCGGGCGCCGCGCGCGCAAGGCTCTCCATTGCCAGCGCCGGATCTGTCGGCGGGTCGCCGGCTCTTGCCCGCTTCCACTGACGAATCTGGTCGATGGCTTGGCGCTCGTAGCCTGAGGGTGTAGCGTCTTCGGTTGACATCTGAGGCTCTGTCGGCTGCCGCCAATCACACACTATCCGGGCACGCATGTCCATGCTACTGAAATTGGCGGCAATCGCGCACGCCGGCTCGGGGCAATGTCGTCAGCCCGCAGCGGCCTTGTTGCCCGATACTGGCCCATTCTGGCGCCACCGAGGATGGCTCGCACAGCCTCACATGAGCATCTCGTTCGACTTGCCGATTACCCCGGACGCGCAGGAATCCGAGGCGTTGCTGCAACTTTCCCAGCACGCCAGCCGGGCCCAGGTGCGGCGCTGGATTGCCGACGCCGGCAGCGCCTCGGGCGCCCTGGCCAGGCACGGCAAACCGCCCCTCTGGACGCGGGCGCGGCTTGTGCAGCAAGGCCTTCTGCCGATCACCTGGCGTGATGCGAACTACCCATCGTTGCTGCGCACGATTGCCGATCCGCCGCTTGTGCTCTATGCCGCCGGCCGTATTGACGCCGCCGAACCCATCGCATCGGTGGCGCTGGTGGGCGCCCGAAGTGGTACGCCTCAGGGGCTTCTGCACGCCCGGCGCATGGGTCGGGCGCTCGCCGACCAGGGTGTGCGCGTGCTCTCCGGTCTGGCCAGAGGCATAGATTCCGCGGCCCATCTCGGCGTTCTCGAAAGTGCAAGCCCTGGCGCTGCCTGGGCTGTTCTCGGCGGCGGCTTCCAGCGACTGTATCCGTCCGAAAATCGACGCCTGGTGGCGCGCATCCTGGCCGCCGACGGCCTGGTGCTCTCGGAATACACGCCGGATACGCCCGCTGCCAGATATCGCTTTCCGGAACGCAACCGCATCATCAGCGGCCTGGTGCAGGCGGTGGTGGTCGTGCAGGCTTCCCGGCGCAGCGGCTCTCTCATTACCGCGCGCCTGGCGGCAGAACAGGGGCGCGAAGTCCTCGCCATGCCTGGTCCGGCCGGCAGCGCGGTCAGCGCTGGCTGTCACTGGCTCATACGCCAGGGCGCCGGGCTGGTGGAGTCCGCCGAGGACGTGCTGGCCGAACTGGGGATAGTCGCCGGGCCCGAGCCTGCCAGCAAGCCGCCGCCGGAGACGCTGCGGCCGGTCTGGCAAGCGGTAGCGGAGGCGCCGACCGCACCGGAGGCAATCGCCATCGAATCCGGGCTGGCGGCAGATACGGTGGCCGGGCATCTGGTTCAGCTGGAACTTATGGGGTTTGTTCAACAAACCGCGGATGGGTATATTCGCACGCTCCCTTGAGCGCGAGATATCAATATGAAGTTTGTAGCCGTCATGATGGGCTCGGACTCGGACTGGCCGGTCATGCGCAAGTGCACTGAAGTCTTGCAGCGCCTCGGCATTGCCTTCGAGGTGCGCGTCTCTTCGGCGCATCGCACGCCCAAGGCCACGGCGGACTATGTCGCCGGCGCTACGGAGCGCGGTTGCGCGGTCTTCGTGTGCGGGGCCGGCATGGCGGCTCACCTGGCCGGTGCGGTGGCGGCGCATTCCTTGCGACCGGTGATTGGCGTGCCCGTGGACAGCGGCCCGCTACAGGGTCTGGACGCGCTGCTGGCCACTGTGCAGATGCCCGGTGGCATCCCGGTAGCGACGGTCGCAGTGGGCAGCGCCGGCGCCCGCAATGCCGGCTATCTGTCGGCCCAGATACTGGCGTTGAGCGATCCTGCCCTGGTCGATGCGCTGGCGGCGGACAGAGCAGAAAATCAAGCCAAGGTGGCTGCCCAGAACCAGGGTTTGCAAGCGGAACTCGGCGCCGGCTCCGAGTAGGCAGGGGGTTCCCCGGAATCTTGCCAGAGACCGCAGAGGTCGTGGCATGGGCGAGCGGACGACCGAAACCAGGGCCGCTCCGACGCACCGGCGGTTCGATCTGGTCAGGGTGCGGCTGGCGGCGTCCAGTCTGCGCGCTGGCGGCATTGTGGCGCACGCCACCGAGGGCGTCTGGGGCCTCGCCTGCGATCCTTTCGATGTCGATGCGGTTGAGCGCATTCTGTTTCTGAAACAGCGCCAACGGGCCAAGGGGTTGATCCTGATTGGCGCCTCATCCACCTGCTTCGCGCCGGAGATGGCGTCCTTGAGCGCCTCGGAGACGCAGCGCATCCTCGCCAGTTGGCCGGGCGCCAACACCTGGATTCTGCCGAGCCGACGCTTCCCGCGGCCGGTCTCGGTTGGCCGAGGGGCGAGCGCAACGGTTGCCGTTCGGGTGCCCGGCCATGCTCAGGCTCGGCTGCTGTGCGCTGCCTTTGGCGGCCCCTTGATCTCGACTTCCGCCAATCCTTCCGGCATCCCGGCCGCGTCAAAGTCGTTGAAGGTGCGTCGCTGGTTTGGCCGTGACATCGATTTCCTGCTGCCCGGTCAGACACTCGGGCGCCCGGGGCCGAGCCGCCTCTGCACGCTGGCGGGCGAGCGACTGCGCTGATGGATCGCTACGCGGTCATCGGCTACCCGGTCGAGCACTCCCTTTCGCCGGAGATTCACGCCGCATTTGCCCGGCAGACTGGCGCCGACATCCGCTACGACAAGCTCGCGGCGCCCGAAGACGGCTTTGAGGACGCGGCTTCGGCATTTTTTCGGGCCGGCGGGCTCGGCCTCAATGTGACGCTACCGTTCAAGGAGGCCGCTGCGGCCTGGGTGGATGACCTGGACCGCACGGCGCACTGTGGCGCAGTCAACACCATCGCCTTGCGGGCCGGGCGCAGGGTCGGCTACAACACGGACGGCGTCGGGCTGGTTCGGGATCTGCGCGCGCATCACTGCGCACTGGCCGGCAGGCGTA
Organism: Pseudomonadales bacterium; assembly: GCA_965199705.1. GTDB lineage: Bacteria > Pseudomonadota > Gammaproteobacteria > Pseudomonadales > Azotimanducaceae > Azophilus. Next base: position 2,609,623 of record OZ241359.1, on the reverse strand, counting down.
TCCTGGTGCTCGGTGCAGGGGGCGCGGTGCGCGGCATACTCGGGGCGCTGATGGAGGCCGGGGCCGACTCAATTGCCCTGGTGAATCGCAGCCGAGCGAGGGCTGAGGCGTTGGCGGGCGAACACGATACCCGCGTTCGGGTCCTGCCGGCGCCGGCAATGGCCGATGTTCACGGATTTGATCTTGTCATCAACGGCACCTCGGCAGGTCTCGACCCAGCCGCCGAGAGCTGGGCTGCGCTCCTGGATAGCGCGCTGTTGCAGGCGGTTACCTGCTATGACCTGAGCTACAACCGCCAGGGTCGCACTGCCTTTTGCGAGTGGGCCGGGCGCCTGGGCGCTGCCAGGGTGATCGATGGCCTTGGAATGCTGGTGGAACAGGCGGCGGCTGCCTTTGCGATCTGGCGAGGCGTTGCGCCGGATGCGCGTCGCGTGCTGACGCAGTGCCGAACCCGGAGTCCTGCGTCGTAGCTCGGAAACCGCACCCCTGAATTGCTGCGCCAGCGCGCAGATGCTCTCTCAACGACGGCGCTTGGCCGGGCGCATCAGCGGCTGCGCAGGTGTCCCGGAACGAGGAAGCGTTCCACCGCTTCGAACAGCAATTCTGTCAGGACCGCCAGAACTGCCGCCGGTATCGCGCCTTGCAGGATCAAATTCACGTTGTTGAGTGACAGACCGGTGACGATCGGGTCGCCGAGTCCGCCGGCGCCGATGAATGCGGCCAGTGTGGCCGTGCCGATATTGATAACGGCCGCAGTGCGGATGCCGGCGAGTACGCTCGGCATGGCCAAGGGCAGATAGACGTGCCGAATTTGCTCCCAGCGCGTGAGGCCCATGGCCTGCGCTACTTGCAGCAGCGTCGGTTCGATCGTGGTGAGCGCGGTGATCGCGTTGCGCAGAATCGGCAACAGCGAGTACAGGAAGAGGGCGGCGATGGCTGGCTTCACGCCGATTCCGAAGAGCGGAATCATCAGCGCGAGCAGCGCAATACTGGGGATCGTCTGCATCAGGCCGCACGCATAAATGACGCTGCGCGACACCAGGGCCTTGCGGAAGATCGCCAGACTCAGTGCCAGTCCTGCGGCAACCGCCGCCCCAAGCGCAATGCCGGTCAGCTTGAGGTGTTGCAGCGTATTGGTAGCCAGATTCGACCACAGACGGTCTTGCGGCGGCGTTTCCTCCGCTTTGGGCGCTGCTTCGGGAAGGCTCGGTCGGCCTCGAACAAGTTCCCTTGGCGCCGGCGGGGTGCGGCCGGCGAGGAATCGTGCGGCGACGGTGGCGAAGGTGGCGCCTTCGACCACGGCAGCGTTCAGTCGCTGCATGGCGCTGTCGTCGAGCGAGCCGCCAAGGCCGTTCAACACCCGCTGAGCGACCGGATCCAGATCCGTTCGAATCAACGGAGCGGCCAGATACTCGGGGAAATAGCCGAGATCATCGGACAGCAGGGTCAGATCGTAGCGTTGCAACTCACCATCCGTGGAATAGGCGTCGGTGATGTCGATGGCGCCATCGGCGATGGCCTGATAGGAAAGGCCATGCTCGATGCCGCTGACTTCGTGTCTCAGGCCATACACCTCACTCAGGCCCGGCCAGCCATCGTCGCGCTCAAGAAACTCATGGCTGAATGCGGCCTTGAGGTTCGGATGGTCTGCCAGATCACTGATGCGCGTGAGACTCAGGCGATTCGCAAGCGGCCTGGGCAGGGCCAGGGCATAGGTGTTGTTGAAGCCGAACGGGCTCAGAAGGCGAAGCCCTCTCGGGGCCAGCATATGGTTCAGTTCGCTGCGCGAGGGCTCTCGGCCCAACTCGAAAATCGCCCGGCTGAGCGTGCCCGTGTACTCCATGTAGAGATCGATCTCGCCAGCGCTGACTGCCTCGAAGGCGATCAGCGTGCCGCCCAGCCCGAAGCGGCGGTCGATCACGAAGCCGCGCGCTTCCAGCGCCTGAGCGGCGATTTCCGCAAGCAGATAGGATTCGGTGGCGTTCTTGCTGGAAATGCGGATCGGTTCGGCGCTGGCGGGCGCCACTGCGACCGCCAACAGGATGGCGGCCAACAGGGGGCGCCCGGGGCTGCGGCGATAACGGCGCAACCACCGCCGCCCCTTCCGGGCCAGCGCCGGCAGTCTCACAGTTGTTGCTGCATCAGTTTTTCCACATGCTCGTGCCCGGGGTCTGCCAGCACCTGGTCCACTGGCCCGCTGCGCAGCACCTTGCCAGCGTGCAGGATGACCAGGTGATTGCCGAGGTGCACGGCTTCCTTGATGTCATGCGTGACCAGCAGCGCGGTCACCCCCTGGTCCTGCTGCACCAGCTTGAACCGACCATAGATGCCGCTGCGGGTAATCACATCGACGCCGGTGAAAGGCTCGTCCAGCAAGAGCAGGCGGGGTTTCAGCATGAGTGCCCGGCACAGGCCGAAGCGCTGCTGCTGGCCGCCGGATAGCTGATGCGGATAGCGGTCCGCCAGGTCCTGATGCAGCTCCATGGCTTCGAGCAGTTCCCGGAAGCGGGCGTCGATATCGGCCTCGGACCAGTCCTCAAGCTCCGCCAACAACACGACATTGCGCCGCGCCGAGAGATGCGGGAAGAGGCCGGCGCCCTGTACGGCGTAGCCGATGCTGCGTCGAAAGTGCTCCGGGTCGGCTGCCGGCAGGGTTTGGCCGAGGACGGTGACAGAGCCGGAATCAGGCTGCTGAACGCCATTGATCAGGCGCAGCAGCGTGGTCTTGCCGCTGCCGCTTTCACCGACCACGGCGGTGATCTGGCCTTCCGGGAAGGACAGGCTCAGATCGTGGATCACCCGGGTGTCAGCATAGGCCTTGCTGACGCCCTCAAGTCGAACAGCCGAGTTCAGCTCCTTGCCCATTTCACCCCCGTTCCGGCGCAAAAAGCGCCGACGGCTGCATCGACGTTCGGCCGAAACACTGACAGGCCGAGGCCGATGCCACGTCGCTCATTCTGGCACTTTTGCGCAAACTATTCATGCGCGGGCAAGGCAGACGGGCAAATCCGACGCGATTATCACGGCCCCTGGCGCCATATCCGGGCTAAAATAGGACAGTCCTGAAACAAGATTACCCTGAGCGTGGCGAGCATGACGGAATCAACCACAAGCACCCCGGAAGCGATCACGAAAGGCGCTGCGGAGCGCCCGGACGCCACGAAGCGCGCAGCCGCGGACGAAAACAGGGGCGGCGCAGCGGGCGAAGCCGGACAGGGGCCGGCGCCCTCCGGCTTCCGATTGCCGGATGGCCCCTTGCCCGACCCGTACGACACGCCGCTCGCGGTGCTTGATGTAAGCGATTCCCGGTTCTTTCAACGTGACGCCTGGCGGCCTTACTTCGCCCGGCTGCGGCGCGAAGATCCCATTCACTACACGCCGGACAGCCCCTTCGGCGCCTACTGGTCCATCACCCGCTTTGCCGATCTGCTGCGGGTCGAGAGCCGTCACGATGTGTTCTCCTCCTATCCGACCATCGCCATTGGTGACACGCCTGGTGGTGAGAACATCGAGAACTTCATCGCCATGGACCCGCCGAAGCACGGGCCGCAACGAATGTCGGTCTCGGGTGTGGTGGCGCCGCGTAATCTGGTCAAGCTGGAGCCGGTGATCCGCGCCCATGCGGCCGAGATTCTGGACGGCCTGCCGGATGACGGCGTGGAATTTGATTGGGTAGAGGCGGTATCCATCGAACTCACCACGCGGATGCTTGCCACCCTGTTCGACTTCCCCTTCGAGCAGCGCAACAAATTGACCTACTGGTCGGACCTGTCCATCGGTTCGCCGGAGACCACAGGCGCAGACGAAGGCGCTGACGCCGAAGAGGTATCCGCCGGCCTGACCGACCTTGCCACCACCTTCATGGGGCTCTGGGCGGAGCGGGCGGCAGCGGACCCGGCCGGGCGCAATGATCTCATCACCATGCTGGCGCACGGTGAGACCACCCGCGACATGGCGCAGCGGCCGATGGAGTTTCTCGGCAACATCATGCTGTTGATCGTCGGCGGCAATGACACGACCCGCAATTCCATTTCCGGCGGATTGCTGGCGTTGAACGAGTTTCCCGAAGAATACGACAAGTTGCGGGCGAACCCGGCGTTGATCCCGAACATGGTGTCGGAGATCATCCGCTGGCAGACGCCCGTGCTGCATATGCGGCGAACGCTGAAGCGTGATTTCAAGTACGAAGGCCGGCGCATGAAGGCTGGTGACAAGGTGGTGCTCTGGTACATATCCGGCAATCGCGACGAAACCGAGTTCGAGGACGCCGACAGGCTGTTGATCGACCGCTCCGCCGCCCGCCATCATGTCGCCTTCGGGTTCGGTATTCACCGCTGCATGGGCAATCGTCTGGCGGAAATGCAGCTGCGGGTCCTCTGGGAGGAAATCCTCAAGCGATTCGAGCGGGTTGAGGTGACCGGCCCGGCATCGCGCCTGAAGTCCAACTTCATTCGCGGCATCCGCAGCTTGCCGGCGCGCCTGGAGCGCCGATAGAGCGCCGGTGACGGCATGGAGGCGCGGTCTTCGCGCCCTGTCCGGGTTGTATCGGAGTATCGCAGCGGGCTTGCTCCGCAGATGGCATCGAGATTACAGAAGCCTGCACATTGCACAAGGCGCAGGCTGAAGAGCAGTTTGAATGGATCAGACAGCAGCCAAACAGAATCGGGTTCAAGTGGCGATCCTCCTGGTTGCCGCGCCGCTGCTTGTCGCCTACGGGGCTTACAGCCTGATCTGGCTGGTTCAGCAACCGGACTACAATGCCACCACCAATCTCGGCGAGTTTGTTGACCCGCCGCGCATGGCGCGGGATCTGCAACTGGCGAACGTCGCCGGCGGGCCGCTTGAGGGCAGTGGTTTCTGGTGGGTCTGGGTGGCGGCGAATGACTGCACAGGCGCCTGTCTGCAGGCGCTTGGCCAGGTATCGGCGCTGGTCGCGCTTCTCGGCGACGACGCGGCGCTTGTGCGCTCGGCCGTGATTGTCGATCAGTCGGCCCGGCTGCCGCCCGAAGGATTTCAGGGCGTGCCTGGCTATCGTCGGCAGGCTGATCTGGCAGACGGCCTCTATATCGTTGATCCGGAGGGCAATCTGATGCTGCGCTTTGCGCTGGACGCCGAGGCAGAGGCGCTCGCCGGAGATCTCGGCAAGCTGTTGCGAGTGACCGGTGGCGGTTGATCCTGGCTCGCCTGACGCGGGCGCCGGCCCGATAGCGGCCATGGCGCAGGATTCTGGCCGCCTGCTGCGTCGGCTCGCGCTTGTCGCCCTCGGTCTGGCGATGCTGGTGGTGGTGCTCGGCGCCTACACTCGATTGGCGGACGCTGGCCTTGGCTGCCCTGACTGGCCCGGTTGTTATGGGCATCTGGGGGTGCCTCAGGGCGAAGCAGAGGTCGCGTTGGCGGAATCCCGCTTCCCGGACGCGCCGGTAGAGGCGGACAAGGCCTGGATCGAAATGGTGCATCGGTACTTTGCCTCAGCGCTCGGGTTGCTGATTCTTGTGATCGTCGCCCTCAGTTGGCGCGTGCGCCGCCGCCCGCCTGCCTTGCCGCTGGCCCTGGCCGGGCTGGTGATCCTGCAAGGCGCCTTTGGCGCCTGGACAGTGACATTGAAGCTCTGGCCACAGGTTGTGACCGCCCACCTGCTTGGCGGGTTTGCGACCCTGGCGCTGGTCTGGTGGCTTTGTCTCTCCCTCGGCGGCGGGCCACAAGGCCCTGCCTGGGCCCAGCCCGGCAGGGCCATCAGCCGCCTGGTCTGGGTGACGCTGGCGCTCACCATCCTGCAGGTGGCGCTGGGCGGCTGGGTTACCTCAAATTATGCGGCACTGGCCTGCGCCGATTTCCCCACCTGTCATGGAGATTGGCTGCCGAGCATGGATTTTCGCGCCGGATTCAACTTTTTTCAGTCCGTGGGGCCAAATTATCTGGGCGGTATGCTGGACAGCGAAGCCCGCATCGCCATACAGTTCGCGCATCGTGCGGGCGCTGTTCTGGTTCTGCTCTCGGTCGGTTGGCTGGGTTACCGTCTGTGGCGGGCCGAAAACCGCTTGGCGCCCTGGTTGCTGGGGTTGCTGGCGATTCAATTGACGCTGGGCGTGCTCAATGTGCTCCTGGCGCTGCCACTGGCAGTGGCGACGGCGCACAATGCGGGTGGCGCCTTGCTGCTGCTGGCGTTGGTGACCCTGCGCTTCCACTTGTCGAACGAGGATTCGGAGCAAGCAGGCCTTGACTGAACTGACGCAGAATCTGCGCACGCCAATCTGGCGCGACTATCTGGAGATGTGCAAGCCGCGCGTAGTGGCGCTGATGTTGCTGTGCGCATTGGTGGGCATGTTGCTTGCGTCGCCCGGCATGGTGGCGCTGGATGTGCTCGTGCCCGGTATGCTTGGCATCGGCCTGGTGGCGGCTTCCGCTGCGGTGGTGAATCACATCGCCGATGCCGAAATCGACATTCGGATGGCCAGAACCGCCAACCGCCCCGTGGCCACCGGGCGGGTGTCGGTGCTGCCTGGCCTGGTCTTTTCCGCCGTGCTTGGTTGCCTCGGCATGACCATGCTGCTGGTCTGGGTCAATCCCTTGACGGCCTGGCTGAATCTGGCGTCCTGGGTTGGCTACGGGCTGATCTACACCTTGTTCCTGAAGCGGGCCACGCCACAGAACATCGTCATCGGCGGCCTGTTCGGGGCGGCGCCTCCCCTGTTTGGCTATACCGCCGTCACCGGCGAGATTTCCGGGGACGGTCTGATACTCGTGCTGATCATCTTTGCCTGGACGCCACCGCACTTCTGGGCGCTCGCACTGGATCGGAAAGAGGAATATGCCAGGGCCAACGTGCCCATGTTGCCGGTCACGCACGGCGAAAACCGCACCCGTTGGCACATCTTCATCTACACCGTCATTCTGGCGGCGGCATCGCTCCTGCCGGTGGCCACTGGCATGAGCGGCTGGCTGTATCTGGCCGGCGCGCTGGCGCTCGGCGTGCGATTCCTGTACTGGGCCTGCGTGCTGCTGGCAAACCGTGACCCGCAGGCGCCGATGCGCACCTTCCGATTCTCGATCCTGTATCTGGCGGGGCTCTTTGCGCTGTTGCTGGTGGATCACTACTGGCTTTATCCGGTCTGAAGTCAGGATGATGCGCCGCCTCTGCCCCCGGGCGCTTCTCTTCTCGGCCCTGTTCGTCGCTGGCTGCGGGCCTGCTGACCAGGATTCGGCGGCGTTGCGAAGTCAGGGCGTCCTGATGCTGCCGGAGCCAGCGCGCATCAGCGAATTCGAGCTCGAAACCCACCAGGGCCAGCCATTTCGGCAAGCGGACCTGGCCGGCGGCATCAGCTACCTCTTCTTCGGCTTTACCCACTGCCCGGCCATCTGCCCGACCACACTTGCGGTGCTGGCTGAGGCAGAAGCCCGGATCCGCTTGCTGCCGGGCGGCGAGCGCTTTCGCGGCCTGTTTGTCAGCGTCGATCCGGAACGCGACGGGGTAGAGCGTATGCGCGACTATCTGGCGGGCTTTTCCGGTGATTTCCTGGGCCTGCGCGGGTCCGGGGACGAGACTCGCCGGCTCGCCGGTCAACTCAGCGTGGCGTTCGCAAAGCTGCCGGACAGCCAGGGCCTGTTGGCATTGGAACATTCCACCCATATCGTGCTGGTTGGCCCCGAAGGCCGCTATCTCGGCCTCATCAAGGGGCCGCAGCAGGCTGATACCCTGGTGGCCAGCTTTCGCCACCTCATCCGCCGATTTCCGGATCTGGTCGCCGCAATCGGGGTTCGGCGCCATCCGGACAGCATCACCTGACGCGCGCTTTCCGGTGCTCACCCAAGCCCCTTCAGATGTGCAGGCTGGCAGTTGCCGCGCGTCTCTGGCAGACCGCTATGTCGCTGTGCGGGCGAGAACCGAGGCGCTTTGTGCGCCTCTCTGCATCGAGGACTATGGCGTACAGCCAATGGAAGACGCCAGCCCACCCAAGTGGCATCTGGCGCATACAGCCTGGTTCTTCGAGACCTTCCTGTTGCGGCCCTGTGTGGACGGCTACGAACCCTTCGACAGCCGCTTCGAGAGCCTCTTCAATTCGTACTACAACAGTATCGGCAACCCCTTTCCCAGGCCGCGACGGGGCCATCTTTCGCGCCCGACAGTGGCTGCCGTGCGCAACTATCGGCGCCATGTGGATGCTGCGATGCACAATCTCCTGCAACGCCAGGACGGAGAGGTCGGGCGGCGTATCGAGCTCGGATTGCAGCATGAGCAACAGCACCAGGAACTGCTGCTCACCGACCTGAAGGCCAATCTGGGCCAGAACCCGCTGAAGCCGGTTTATCGAGATGATCTGACGGACATCGCCTCGGAACCGCCTCGGCCATTGAGGTTCCTGGCGCAGGCTGGCGGGCTGGGGCTCGCAGGCGCGATGGCAGACGGTTTCTGTTTCGACAATGAACTGCCCCGACACAAGGTGTGGCTGGCGCCCTTTGCGCTTGCGGATCGTCTGATCACCAATGGCGAGTTTCTCGAATTCATGCGTGATGGAGGCTATCGGCGCCCCGATCTCTGGTTGGCTGAGGGCTGGCGGCAGGTTTGCGCCCTGGATTGGCGGGCGCCCTTCTACTGGCGTGAGCAGGACGACTGCTGGTTCGAGTACGGATTGGGTGGGGAACGCGCATTGGCGCTTGACGATCCGGTAGTGCACGTCAGTGGTTTCGAGGCGGACGCCTACAGCCGCTGGGCCGGTGCTCGCCTGCCGACGGAACTGGAATGGGAAGCGGCTGCCGTCGGCCTGAATCCGGGGCTCGGCAACTTTGTCGAAAGTGATCGTCTGCATCCCGGTGGCCAGGCGGTGCAACAGCAGATGTTCGGCGATGTCTGGGAGTGGACTGCCAGCGCCTATGCGCCCTATCCGGGTTACCGCCCGCTGGCCGGCGCACTGGGCGAGTACAACGGCAAGTTCATGAGCAGTCAGTGGGTATTGCGTGGCGGCTCCTGCGCGACACCGGCAGGCCATGTGCGCGCCAGCTACCGCAACTTCTTCTTTCCGGCCGACCGCTGGCAGTTCAGCGGCATCCGCTTGGCGCGTGACGAGACGGCCTGAAGCGCTTTCGCTCGCCGAGCAGCGACTGCATGACCTGGCGCCCGCTGTCGAGGCCATGCAGGCGGAAGTGTTGGCCGGCCTGACGCATGATCCCAAGTACATCTCGCCGAAGTACTTCTATGATGCCGCCGGTTCCCGGTTGTTCGAGGCCATCACCGAACTGCCAGAATACTATCTGACGCGAACCGAACTGCGCCTGCTCGATGTTTGCCTGCCGGAGCTGCAATCCAGGTTCGGCGATGGCGGCTGTCTCGTGGAATACGGCTCCGGCTCCAGCCGCAAGATTCGTCGGCTCTTGCGGGTGCTCGCGCCGAGCGCCTATGTGCCGGTGGATATCTCTCGGCAACACCTGCTGGCGACTGCCAGCGCCTTGCAGCGGGACTTTCCGGCATTGCGTATTCATCCGGCATGCGCCGACCTGAGCCGTCCGTTCAACCTGCCGGAAGCGGTGCAGGGCCAGTCCATGCTGGGCTTCTTCCCCGGTTCGAGCATCGGCAATTTCGAGCCGCCCGAGGCCAGCAGATTCATGCGTCAGGCAAGACGCGCCCTCGGCGCGCAAAGCCACCTGCTGATCGGTGTGGACCGGAAAAAGGACCCAGCGCTGCTGGAAGCCGCCTACAACGATTCCGCTGGCGTCACGGCCCGATTCAATCTCAACGTGCTCGCGCACCTGAATCAGCGTCTGGGCGCCAACTTCGATCTGCAGGCGTTCCGTCACCGGGCGCATTACAATGCCGCCGCCGGCTGCGTGCAGATGTTTCTCGTGAGCCTGAAACCGCAGTCACTGACACTGGCTGGCCGGCTTGTTGCGTTGCGCCAGGGCGAGCAGCTACACACCGAAAATTCCTACAAGTATCACCATGACGAATTTGTGGCCCTGGCCAATGCCGGGGGCTATGCGTGCGTTGACAGTTGGAGTGATGCAGACGCCTGGTTTACCCTGTTCCTGCTGCGTGCGGATGCGTCCTGAAGCCTCTGGCCGGGGTGCAATTTGCAGGCTGGACGCCGCCTGAGCGCGGCTTGGGCGAAGGTTGCGGAGCAGTCATGCGAGCGCCCGCCGGCGCATGAAGACAGAGCGTCGAGACAGGGCGTGTGGAGACAGGAAGACAAGGCGTATGGAGACAGAAAGCATGAAATTTCACTTTGCCAACCTTTGGGAACTGATCGCAGATACGGTTGGCGGTCGGCCAGCGCTCATCTGCGATGAGCGGGTTACCACCTGGGCGGATTTCGACGATCGCGCAGCCAGGCTGGCGGCTGTCTATGCCGGCGCTGGTCTCGGCGCGGGCGCGAAGGTTGGAACCTGTCTGCACAACTGCGGCGAGTATGTGGAGGCCCAGTATGCCGCATTCAAGCTCGACGCCTGTCCGATCAACGTCAACTATCGCTACCAGGCGGATGAGCTGGTGTATCTGCTGGACAATGCCGATGCCGAGGCGGTGGTTTATCAGGGCTGCTATGCGCAACGCATCCAGGAGATCCGCGACCGCCTGCCGAAGGTGAAGCTATACCTGCAACTCGACGACGGCGCCGAACCCCTGCTCGAAGGCGCCAGGGACTATGAGCAGGCGTTGTCCGGCGTTGCCCCCATGCCCCGCATCAGCCGCGACCCGCTTGGCATCTACATGCTCTACACGGGCGGCACCACCGGCATGCCCAAGGGCGTGATGTACCATGCCGGCGAGTTCTGCGAGCGTCTCCTGATGCTCTCGGCGATGGGCCGGGGCTTGCCGCCGCCCGCTTCGCTGGCCGAGATGCGCACTCTGTTGCAAGCCCAGGGCGACAATTTCCCCGTGAGCTTGCCCGCCTGTCCGCTGATGCACGGCACCGGCATGTGGCTTGGCGCCTTCGTGTCACTCGGCGTTGGCGGCACTCTGGTGCTCAGCCCGCGGCTGGGGCTGGACCCGGCGCATCTCTGGGGCCTGGTGGCGCAGCATCGAGTGACCGATCTGGTGATCGTCGGCGACGCTTTCGCCCGGCCCTTGCTGGCGGAGCTGGATGACGCAGAGAAACGCGGCCAGCCGCATGATCTTTCCAGCCTGGCGCAGATCGTCTCCAGTGGCGTGATGTGGAGCTCGGAAATCAAGCAAGGGCTCTTGCGACACCACGACATGATGCTGGTGGATACGATCGGTTCCACCGAAGGCGGCATGGGCATGAGCGTCACCAGTCGGGCGCTTGATAGCGAAACCGCCAGATTCGATCTCAACGAGGACGCCAGGGTGTTCACGGAAGACGGTCGCGAAGTGCAGCCGGGCTCCGGAGAGCGCGGCATGATCGCGGTCGGCGGCTCGGTTCCGGTGGGCTATTACAAGGACCCGGAAAAGAGCGCCGCCACCTTTCGCGAGATCAATGGCGTGCGCTACAGTTTTCCCGGAGACTTCGCCACAGTGGCCGAGGACGGCAGCATCCAGTTGCTGGGGCGGGGTAGCGTCTGCATCAACAGCGCTGGCGAAAAGATCTTCCCGGAAGAGGTGGAAGAGGCCCTGAAGCGGCATCCGGACGTGATCGACAGCCTGGTCGTGGGCGTGCCGGATGAGCGGTTCGGCGAGCGGGTGGTGGCTGTTGTCGCCTGTTCTGGCGCAGCGCCCGAGGAATCTGGCCTCATCGGTTTCGCCCGCAGTCATCTGGCGGGCTACAAACTGCCCAGGCAGGTGGTGTTCGTGGATGGCGTAGAGCGCGCCGCGAACGGCAAGCCGGATTACAAGTGGGCCAAGCGAACCGCCCTGACCGAGCTTGGTCTAAACTAGCCGATTACTCGTCGTTCAGTCTGTTTCAGGAGGTCGCGCCCGGATGGCCATGCAATCCACTCCCCTGTTGATGTCGCGCATCATTGATCGTGGCGCAACCGTGGCTCCGAACGAAGAGATCGTGACCGCCACCGACTCTGGCGTGCGCCGCCAGACCCTGGCCGAGACCCGCGCCCGCGCACATCAGCTCGCGCACGCCCTGATGGCGGCTGGCGTACAGGCGGGGGATCGCGTCGGTACCTTCATGTGGAATGGCGCCCGTCACCTGGAGGCCTATCACGCCTGCGCCGGGATGGGCGCGGTGTTGCATACGCTCAATGTACGGCTCGGGCTGAAGGACCTGGAGTACATCATCAACCACGCCGAAGACAGGCTCATCATTGTTGATGCAGACCTGTTGCCACTGCTGGAATCCCTGCGCACGCTGATACCGACGGTCGAGCGCGTTGTCGTGGCCACCGAACCAGGTTGCGAAGGATGGGCCACTGACCTGCCGCTGGCAGTCGATTACGAAACGTTCATCTCCGGCCATCCAGAGCGCTGCGAATGGCCGAGCCTGCCGGAGAACACGGCCCTGGGCCTGTGTTACACCAGCGGCACCACCGGCAACCCCAAGGGCGTGGAGTACGAGCACAGGGCCCAGTATCTGCACACCATGGCGCAGTGCATGACCGACTCCATGGGCCTGTCCGGCGCCGATACCGTGCTCGGCGTGGTGCCCATGTTCCATGCGATGGGCTGGGGCCTCCCCTGGTCGGCGCTCATGCTGGGCTGCAAGCAGGTGATGCCGCATCGCTTCATGACCCCGGAGCGGCTGCTGCGCTTGATCGCCTCGGAGCAGGTCACGCTTTCTGCTGGCGTGCCGACCATCTGGCAAGGGGTGAAGGCGATCATCGAAGCTGATCCCGGGCGCTACGATCTTTCGCATCTGAGCCGTCTGACCTGTGGTGGCTCGGCGCCGCCGCCGTCCCTGATCCGCTGGTACTCGGACGCACTGGGCGTCGAGATGATCCAGGGTTGGGGCATGACCGAAACCTCGCCGTTGGCCACCCTGTCCCGGCGGATCATGAAGCGCAGCCAGGTCAGCCTGTCCGAAGACGCGCAATTCGCCAATGTGGCCAAGGCCGGGCAGATCATGCCAGGCCTCGATATCGAAATATTCGACGAGAACTTCAATCCGCTCCCACATGACGGTGAGACGGTGGGCGAAATCCTGGTGCGCGGTCCCTGGATCTGCTCCGAGTATTACCGGAACCCGCAGCCGGAACGATTTCACGATGGCTGGCTGGTGACCGGCGACGTTGGCAAGATTGACCCGGAGGAGTACCTGATCATTTCCGATCGCTCCAAGGACCTGGTCAAGAGTGGCGGCGAGTGGATTTCCAGCGTGGACCTGGAAAATCACCTGGTCGCGCTGGATGGCGTGGCTCAGGCTTGCGTGGTGGCGCAGCCACACCCGAAGTGGGATGAGCGGCCCGTGGCCCTGGTGGTGCTGGAGCCGGGCAGGGAGGTCAGCGATCGGCAGATCATGGCGCACTGCGCCACGGCCTTTGCCCGCTGGCAGTTGCCGGACGACGTGATTCGGGTCGAGAGCGTGCCACTCACATCCACCGGCAAGATGGACAAGAAGGTGGTGCGCGCGGACCTGGAAGCGCAGGGCTATCGCCTGCCGGAGCTGCGTGAGCAGGCGGGTTGATCTGATCCCGGGCAGCCTGAACTCAAGACAGAATCAAATGAAAACAAGGAGAAACAAGCCTCTTCGACCGGCGTCCCGGCGCAATATCCGGGCGGCAGGCCCGCTCTGCCTGCTTGCCGGCGGCTTGTTCCTGTTGGGCCTCGGCTCGGCTGGTGCTGAGTCGGAAGGCGACGAACCCAGCTCCGCCAACAAGGAGGCCTGGGTGGTGGATCTGGATGGCGCTGTCGGTCCGGCGAGCGTTGATCTCGTGATCCGGGCCATAGACGACGCCACTGACGCCAATGCCGAGGCGCTGGTGATCCGCATGGATACCCCGGGCGGCCTGGACACGGCCATGCGCGATCTCATCAAGGCGATCCTTGCCGCCGAGGCGCCGGTGATTACCTATGTGGCCCCGGATGGCGCCCGCGCCGCCAGTGCTGGCGTCTATATCGCCTATGCCAGCCATCTGGCCGCCATGGCGCCGGCGACCAACATCGGCTCGGCGACGCCGGTGGAAATGGCGCCTTCGTCGCCGCCGCCCGTTCGCCCCTCGCCGGAGGACTTCGAGAGGTCCCGCCAACCCGAAGCAACCGAAGACGAAACGGCGCAACCGGAGAATGGCGGCTCAGCGCCGAAGGAACGCCCGAATCAGGACGCGGCAGGGGACGAGGCCGACCCGGATGGCGCGCACGGGGATCGGGACGCCGAGGCGAAGCAGTTCCCGGCGGATTCATCCGCCAATGCCATGCGGCGCAAGGTCGTCAACGACGCCGTGGCCTATCTGCAAAGCCTGGCGGAGCGCAGGGGGCGCAATATCGAGTGGGCGGAAAAGGCTGTTCGCGAGGGCGACAATCTGCGCGCCAGCGCGGCTCTGGAGATGAACGTGATCGACCTGGTAGCGCCGAGCCTGCCGGCGCTGCTGCGGGAAATCGACGGTCGTGAAGTCACGCTCGACGGCGAGACGCGCACCCTGCAAACCGCGGATGCCACGCTGCATTTCGTGGAGACGGACTGGCGGCACGAGCTACTGTCGGTGATCACCAGTCCGACGGTCGCCTACGGCCTGCTTCTCATCGGCTTCTATGGCATCGTGCTGGAGTTTTACAGTCCGGGCTCGCTGTTTCCGGGCGTCACCGGCGTCATCTGTATCCTGCTCGCCGCCTACGGATTGCAGATGCTGCCTGTCAACTATGCTGGTTTGGCGCTCATCATTGTCGGCCTGCTGCTGCTGACCGTCGAGTTATTTACGCCAACCTATGGCGTGCTTGGCGTGGGCGGCGTGCTCGCGTTTGTGATCGGCTCCATCATGCTGATGGATACGGACCTGCCCGGCTATCAGATTTCGCTGCCCCTGATCCTGGGCTGTGCGATCGCCGTCGCCGGATTTACCTTTCTTGTGCTCGGCAGCGCCCTGCGCGCCCGGGCCAGGCGTGCGGTGAGCGGGCGCGAGAGCATGATTGGCGCGGGCTGCGTGGCGATTGCGGATTTTCGGGGCGAGGGCCAGGGGAAGGTGCGGGCATTCGGCGAGATCTGGCAGGCGCGCGCTGTCACCGCCGTGAACCAGGGCGACCCATTGCGCATCGCACGCGTGGACGGCCTGATCCTGATCGTCGAACCCGACACGTCCGCATCAGGGCAGCTTGCCTCGTAAACACGGATTCAGCACGACCATAGCCCGGTTACACAGCCCAGGAGAACGTCATGGAAATCATCTTCCTCATCATCGCCATCGCTGCGGTGTCGCTGTTTGCCACCTCGGTGCGCATCCTGCGCGAGTACGAACGCGGCATCGTGTTCATGCTTGGCCGCTACTACAAGGTGAAGGGGCCTGGCCTGATCCTCATCATCCCGATCATCCAGCAGATGGTGCGCGTGGACCTGCGCACGGTAGTGCTCGACATTCCCACCCAGGACCTGATTACCCGCGACAATGTGTCGGTGCAGGTCAATGCCGTGCTCTATTTCCGGGTTGTCGATCCGCAGCCAGCCATCATCAACGTGGAAGACTTCATGGAGGCCACCGGCCAGCTGGCGCAGACGACCCTGCGCTCCGTGCTCGGCCAGCACGAACTCGATCAGCTACTGGCGGACCGCGAGAAGCTCAACCAGGACATCCAGGAGATTCTCGATCAGCAAACCGACCAATGGGGCATCAAGGTTTCCAACGTCGAGATCAAGCACGTGGACATCGACGAGAGCATGATCCGGGCCATCGCCAAGCAGGCAGAAGCCGAGCGCGAACGCCGGGCCAAGATCATTCACGCCGATGGCGAACAGCAAGCGGCGGAAAAGCTCGTGGAAGCAGCCCGGGAACTGGCCGCCGAGGGCGGCGCCATGCAGTTACGCTATCTTCAAACACTCACTGAAATCGCTGGCGAAAAGAGCTCCACCATCGTCTTCCCGCTGCCGGTATCCCTGATGGAGGGCCTGCATAGGCTGCTCGCGCCCGGCGCGGAGAAAGGCGCCGACGGTTGATTGGTGGGCAGTTGCCAACAGTGCACCTTGACAGGACCCGGGAGCGCAGTCATGCTCACCAGCCATGAGCGCTAGTAGTCCAGCTTTTCTGGAAGCCTATATCGATTGGGTCCTGCGCTGGCCCAAGCTGGTGATCGCGCTTGCTACGCTGGTCGTGCTCGTCTTTGGCGTCAAGCTGGATTCTTCGTCCGTCACCAACGACTACCGCGCCATGTTTCGCGATGACAACCCGGACTTGCTTGCGTTCGAGGCGCTGGAAAACACCTATTCGGCTCGCAATCGCGCCCTGATCGCGGTTGCGCCGCGCGATGGCTCCGTGTTCACCCGGGAGGCGCTGGTCGCCATCGAGTGGTTGACGGAAGCCGCCTGGCAGGCGCCGTACTCCAGCCGTGTGGATTCGCTCACCAACTACAGCCACAGCGAGGCGGTTGGCGAGGATGACCTTCGGGTCGATTCGCTTGTCGAGGATGCGGCTTCCCTGGATGCGGCGGCATTGGCCCGCATTCAGGGAATCGCCGAGGGCTCGACCGAGCTCGTGGGGCGTCTGTTGGCGGATGACGGGCGGGTCGCCGGAGTCGCGATCAGCTTCGTTATCGACGATGATGTGCTCGATCAGGCGATTGTCGAGATCATTGATCATCTCGACGCGCTTCTGGACGAGGCCCGCGCCACGCACCCGGGCATTGACTACTACGTAACCGGCGACGTCGCCACCAGCCACGCTTTTGGCGAAGCGACGCAGATCGACATCGAAAATCTCGTACCGCTGGCGGTGCTCGTGATTCTGCTGGTGGCGGCCTTTGTCCTGCGTTCCGTCCTGGCCGTTTCTGTCGTCGTGGCCGTCGTGCTCAACTCTACCGTTACCACGATGGGCGCCGCTGGCTGGATGGGCGTCGTGTTCAGCCCACCCAACGCCGCCCTGCCGATCATCGTCATGGTCATCGCCGTTGCGGACTCCATTCACCTGCTGACTACCGCCCTGGCCAGCTTGCACCGGGGAAATGACAAGATAACCGCGATCAAGGAATCGTTTCGCGCCAACGCCCAGCCCGTATTCGTCACCTCGGTGACCACGGCGATCGGATTTCTGACGCTGAACGCTTCGGATTCGCCGCCTTTCGTCATTCTCGGCAATTTCGTGGCGTTTGGCGTGATGGCCGCGTTCGTTTACTCCGTGACCTTGTTGCCGGCACTGCTCGCCGTGCTGCCCTTGCGTGCGCCGCGCAGCGACCGCAAGGCGTGGCAGGTAGAGTTTTTCAACGGCTTTGCCAACTTCGTCTTCATGCGTCGCAAGTTGCTTGCCTGGAGCGTTCTGGTTGCGGTTGTAGTGGTCGGCGCGGGCGTGCCGCGCCTCCAGTTCAGCGACAATCCGGTGCAGTACTTCGATGACAGTTTCGAGTTTCGCCGCAGCGCCGACTTCACCTCGGAGAATCTGACAAGTCTGAACCAGCTCGAATACTCTCTGGATACGGGGCTCGACAACGGTATTACCGATCCCGAGTACTTGCGTCAGGTGGACGCTTTTGCACGCTGGTGGCGGGATCAACCCGAGGTCACCTCCGTGCAGTCATTTGCGGACGTGATGAAGCGTCTCAACAAGAACATGAATGGTGACGATCCGGCTTTCTACCGGCTGCCGGAATCGTCTGAACTCGCTTCGCAGTACCTCCTGCTCTACGAATTTTCCCTGCCATTTGGCAGCGACCTGAACGACCGTATTGATATCGCCAAGTCGGCAACGCGCATGATTGTCGCCACCACCTCCTCATGGTCCGAAGACCTGCGCGCGCTTTCGGCGCGCGGAAAGGCATGGCTGCGCGACAATGCGCCGGAGCTGGAGTCGGAGGCCAGCGGCATCAGCGTCATGTTTGCCAAGATCACGCAGCGCAACCTGGAGAGCATGGTGGAGAGCGCCCTGATCGCGCTGGTGGTTTTTTCGCTCATCCTGGTCCTCGTCTTCAGGAGCATCAAGCTGGGACTGCTGAGCCTCGTGCCGAACATCCTGCCACCCGTCATCGCCTTTGGCGTCTGGGGCTATCTGGTGGGTCACGTGGGCGTTGCTTCCGCCGTGGTGCTGGCGGTGGTGATCGGCATCATCCTGGATGACACAGTGCACTTCATGAGCAAGTATCTGAGGGCGCGACACGCCGGCGAATCTGCGGAAGACTCGGTTCGCGCTGCCTTCGTGGACGCCGGGCCCGCATTGCTGACAACCACGATCGCCTTGTCGGCCGGTTTCCTGGTGCTCGGCATCTCTGGCTTCGAGTCAACCTGGGCGTTGGGGACGCTCGTGGCGCTGACCGCCGGCGTCGCGCTGGCCATCGACTTCCTGCTCTTGCCGTTGTTGTTGCTGGCGGTGGATCGCGCCAGATCCTGAAGGGCTTCGCCCAGAGCGAGCCCCGCCCGCCGACGCTTGCGCTACTTGATCTATTTGGCGGCTAGCGCGCCGAGGCTCGGTTCGGATGGATGTCCAGAGTCTGGTCGAAACCGCCCACGGGGATCAGAGCAACAATGCTCTGATGCCGATCGATGCCTGATTCCATCAGCTTGCCCCGTTCCCTGCGTGTCCTACCAGGCAGCGGATTTCTCTTCCGTGACCGAGTCCGGCATACCATAGCTGATGCCCATTTCATCGTACACGGATCTCTGCATGAGCCCGACGAAGTTGGTGACGACCAAGGGTTCCGCGCCGGGCTTGATCTTGGCGCGAAGCGCCTGAAGTCGGCGTTGCATCCGGAGGAACGGCATGACCCAGAAAGTCGAGTGCCTGGGATACTGCAGCGCATTCGCGAGCTCATGCCCCATCAACGCCCGCGAGGTTCGGAACAGGAAGTCCGTCAGCTTCTTCACCTGCGACTCCTTGGTAACGCCGACGAGCTCGGGAATCACGTTGACGTTGCCATGCGCCAGGGCGATTGCTTCCTTCTCCGGACGCGGCTCGCAGATATAAGCGATTTCCTTGAGCGCAATCGCATCGTCTTCGGAGTCGAAGATGAGTTCCTTCGGCACCCCTATTAACCAGGTGGTGTAGCGCCAGATGTGCATGAAGCTCTCTCGCTCCTCCTTCGTGAGCGAGATGCCTAGTTTGGCCACCGCGCGCAGATTGACGGCGGAGAACCCCGTGGCGGCCAGCGCCATGTGCGACGCGTGCAGGGGAACCCCGTCCTTCGATACGTCCCACTGGTCCGAATTGAGTATCAACCGGCGCACCTGCGCATGAATGAGACGGATACGCATGGTCAGTTTCCAGCCGTCGCCGTGCCTGTCAAGCCCGCCGGGCATGGTGATTTCCATGAGGTGTCGAGTGTTCTGCTTGACGCGACGCAGGTTGCTCAGCGTCCTGCCCGTCATGTAGAACGCCTTGCTGACGTTGGTGGTAAAGCCGGTAATGACAGCGTCGAGCACAAGACCGACGAAGAAGGCGTCCGAGTGTTCGTAGAATGCGCGCGTTCCGGCTTGCGTTTGCTCGGGGTTGTAGAATGCCGGTGGCTTCTCCGTGGCTGCGAACAGCGCACGCAAGGCATCGGGCGCCTCTTGAAAGGTCGCCTTGTCACACTCCATGCCCGCCTTGATCAAGGCGTGCGAGCGTGGCCGGTCGAGTGCCGCCAGCGCTTCCACAGCGGCATCCGCCAGTGGATCGCCGACCATGGTGTTCCTGATATAGATGTCGGCTCGATCAGGATTCAGTGGGCGGGCCTTCTTGTAGCCAGCGGTATAAGCAGAGGGGGAGTCAAGCATGATGGAATCTCCGGCCGACGACACCTGCGGCAAGGCGCCATACCGGCTTCGTAACGATGGGGGTGGGCAACGCCTGTGCGCCTGGATGCGCACACGCGGCTGCCGTGAAGTTGCATGTTCGGTAAATCATGGCGGGGTCTGAATACTCTGACACTGTGCATTCCGATCCGATGTGTTGCCTGTGTGTTGCCTGCGACTCTGGAACATCGGGCCGACCCCTTGGCAAGGAACGCCCGGCACGTAGCGAAGATACTTATTTGGTGTAACATTGCAAGTCCGACATGCGGCGCTTGGCGCTGTCCCCCGCCCGCCGAACCGAGGTGGATGCATCATGAATCAGCCTATCGATGAACGTCATGCCGACGCACGCTTTTGCGATGCGTCGGGTAGCTGGCAGTCATGGTCGTGGTCATGACTGACAGCAAGCTGATCATTCCCGAGGCGTACAAGCCGGGCTACCCCGAAGCGCGGGCCATTGACGCCGACCTGACCGACCGTTTCGTGGAGCATCTGTGGATCGGCGATCCGCTGGTTGACCCGGTGATGCATGATATCGGCGGTCTGACCCGCGCCGAGACCGCCAGGATAGTGCGCGGAATCATCGAACAGGACGACGCCATCCTGCGCGACTCGCCTCAAAGCGCCCAGGATCTGGTCAACGTCCTCAGCACGACGCCAGACTGGTACGATCAGGAGTCGGCGCTGCTCGGTTGCAAGGCCTATGTCAGAAGCTCCGGGGACATTCTTGCGGCCTTTGTCGGCGGCGCCATTGTGGAGGGATTTTCCACGCTGATCAGCAAGTCGTTCGCCATCACGGGACGATTGATAGAAGACGGCGTTCGGCGGCTGAAGCAGAACATACGTCACCTGACGGATATCTTTCTGCCCTACGGCGTTGAACCAGGTGGCGACGGCTGGAAGGCGACGCTGCGGCTGCGGTTGGTGCATGGCCGTGTGCGCTGGCTATTCTCGGACACGCCGGAGTGGGAGCGCGAATCCTGGGGCATCCCGATCAGCGCAGCACATATCGGAATCGCCTCGGCGTGTTTCTCGGCGCGGCTGATCAGACACGCGCAGCAGATCGGCGCCATGTTCAGCGACGAGGAATGCGCTGGCATCATGGCCGTGTGGTGCTACACGGGTTACATCATGGGCGTACCTGACCCGCTCCAGTTCTACAACCAGGATCAGGCCGCACGGCTTTTCGAGGTAGGCAGAACCTGCGAACCGGAGCCTGACTTTGACGCTATTGCGCTGGCCAACTGCATCATCAACAGCGCTCCTGTAGTGGTCGGCGTCTCCCACCCTGTAGAGCGCGCGAAGACTGCCAGGTTCCTTTACGGCGCATCACGCGAACTGATCGGCGATTCGCTCGCCGACAGGCTGCGCTTCCCGGCTCGGCGCGGGTTGCCGATACTGCCCTGGATCCGCAGCAAGGCGCGCGCCGAGCGCGTTTTGGGCAAGGTGTTTCCAGCCTGGCGGAAGCGCCGTGATGCGGCGGACTTTCAGCGGGCTCTTGAACTGGCCTTCGTCAGCCAGAGCCAGTTGTCCTACGGCTTGCCGGACCACGTCCAGGCCGAATACTCCAGTAATTGGTAGGCGGCGGCCAGTCGGCCGGGTTGCCAACACACTGCCTTGCAGGGATATTTGCTTGCGAGTAGGATGCCTGGCCTGCAAAGTCGTGGCGCTCTTGCATGAGGCAGGCAGGTTCAGTTCCTGGATTGGGCGCGATGCCGTCCGCCGTCGGCGCTGTGTTGGCCGTCGGCGCCGTGTTGATTGTCCTGTGCCAGGGGTTATTCCATGCGCATGACCACCCGGTCGATGCGTCGCATGGTGTTGATTTCTGTGCTATCTGTTCCATTTCCGAGCAGGAAGGGCAGCCGCAGCCACTGAAATCAATGCCCGCTGTCAAGCGGATTGCCTGGCTGGCGCCTGTCGTTGACCTTTCCTCTCCGCCAACGCCACGCCTGGCGCCGCTGCCGCAACCCCGAGCACCGCCAACCGCTTGATCGATCAATCAAAACCGAGGCCAGTTGCACTTGTTGCTGCGGCTGGCCGCCAATTTGATATGCAAATTCGATCGCACGGAGGCTGTCATGCCACTTTCGATATCCCACATCCGGTCCCTGACTCTGACCGTCTGCGCCTGTTGCGCTGGCGTCGCAATGGCGAATGGGTCAGGCGAAGAACACTATCTCGAAGAAGAAATCATAGTCCTGGGGCACCCGTTGTCCGAGGACGGGCAAGCGCAACCAACGGAGACGCTGGTCGGCGAGTTGCTTGACGAAAGGCGCGCCGACAATATCGGCGCAACCGTCGGACAGTTGCCGGGCATCCATACGTCTGCCTTCGGTCCCGCCGTTGGCCGCCCCGTTATCCGCGGTCTGAGCGGCCCGCGAGTTCGGCTGACGGAAGATCACCTGGATGTGATGGATGCGTCCACGATCGGCAGCGACCATCCGGTGACCGTCGATCCGTCCATTGCCACCCGGGTTGACATCCTCAAGGGCGCGAGCACCTTGTTGTACGGCCCCGGCGCCATCGGCGGCGTGATTGATGTGCACACGGGGCGCGTGCCACACGAGGCGCCGGAAAGCGTTTCCGGGCGTCTGGAGTTGCGCGCCAGCGACAATGGGGACGGGCGCGCCGGCGCCTTTCGGTTGGACGGCGCCGCCGGCAATCTGGCCTGGCATCTGGACGGCTTTTTTCGCGACGCCGATGATCTGAAGATACCCGGCTATGCCGAGTCGGAGCGTCTGCGGGCGCTGGAGGCGGCTGAACACGATGAGGACGAGCATCACGACGAGGACGAGCATCACGACGAGGATGAGCATCACGACGAGGATGAGCATCACGACGAGGATGAACATCACGACGAGGATGAACATCACGACGAACACGAATCCGAGCCCGGCATCCTCACCGGCAGTTTTGCCGAAACGCTTGGCGGCGCCGGCGGCCTGTCCTGGGTGACCGACCGAGGGTTTATCGGCGTTGCCGTCAGCCGTCTGGAGTCCGAATACGGCTTGCTGGCGCACGATCACGGGGCGCACGGACATGAAGACGAAGGGGACGAGCATCACGACGAAGACGAACATCACGATGAAGACGAACATCACGATGAAGATGAGCATCACGATGAAGACGAAGGTCATGACGGCGACGACCATGTGGAGGCGCCGCCAGTACTGGATGTAGAGCAGACCCGAATCGATTTCGCGGCCGCTCTGGCGGAGCCGATGCCCGGTTTTTCCAGCCTGAATCTGCGAGCCGGCATCAATGATTACCGGCACGTGGAATTCGAGGCGGATCAGGCGGGATTGCGCTTCGACAATGAAGCCTGGGAGTTGCGAGCGGAACTGGGCCACGATCCTCTGGCGCAGTGGGAAGGCATTTTTGGCCTGCATGTGCAGGGGCGCGAGTATTCGATTACTGGTGAAGAGGCGTTTCTGCCGCCGGTCGATACCTCAAGCAGTGGCGTCTTCTGGATGGCTGAGCGAGACGTGGCGCCTGGCCAGGTGGAGGCGGGCCTGCGCCTGGATCGGGTGAAGCATGATCCCGACAATCAATCGGGCGAAACCTTTACCACCTTTTCCGCCTCCCTGGGCTTTGTCGCCGACCTCGACAACAACTGGTCGGCTGCCGTTCAAGGTGACTTTGCCAGCCGCGCACCCGTGGCCGAGGAACTCTACTGGGACGGCCCGCACGTGGCCACGCGCAGCTATGATGTCGGCGACCCGGACATGGACGACGAATCCGCTCTCAATCTGAGCGCCACCCTGGGTTACTCAGGCGAGCGAGGCGGTGTGCGAGTGAACGGCTATGTCACCCGTTTTTCCCGGTACATCCATCAGCAATTGACCGGCGAAGAGCGGGAAGGGCTGCCAGTTCGTCAGTTCACGCAGGCGGACGCAACCTTCGTGGGGCTGGATGCGGAGGCGACCCTGAGGATGCGCCTGGGCCCGGCGGAACTGGAAGGACGGGCGTTCTTTGATACGGTTTCGGTGGATCTGGACGACGAAGATGGCGTTGACGGCGAACTGTCGTTGTTGCCGGCGGACCGGCTTGGGCTCGGGCTGCGACTGAGCCAGGGTCCGGTGACGGCGAGCGTGGACTACGTGCACGCTTTTGCGCAGAACACCGTCGGTCCGGAAGAATTGCCAACCGACAGCTACGATGATCTGGATGCCCGCATCAGCTGGCGATTTGACCAGGGTAGCGCCCAGGTGCTCGTCTTTCTGGCAGGGCGCAACCTGACGGATGCCGAGCAGCGCCTGCACACTTCAGTGATCAAGGATATGGCGCCACTCGCCGGGCGCACCATCGAGGGCGGCGTGCGCTTGTCTTTCTAGCGACGCGCAACGTACAAGCGGAAACTGGCGAGTTGTGCGGGCAATGCCCTCGCGCTCGCCAGGGACCGCGCAGCAGACGTAGCAAACGCTGCCGAACCCGCGCAACCGGTGTTCAGATCACGCGAAACGCCATACTGAATATCCAGAGGCTCATGCCGAGGCTTGCAACAAAGCAGACAACTCGCAGCACCGGCAGGCCGATCAGATAGGCAAGCCCGTGAAACAGCCGGGCCGCCACCCAGACAGGCGCTGCCAGGCTCCAGTTGCCAGTGGGTTCGACGCCGGCGGCGAGCGCTGCAACATTGGCCGCTACGAACACCAGCAGGGCTTCCCAGGCATTCATCTGCGCGCCCCAGGCGCGTGCGCCTGCGCCTGTCAACTGCGCGCCCTGAAGGCGCGGCTCGCTCATATCGACACGTCCGAACTGACGCTTGCGGTGAGGCAGGGTGGCGATGGCCCAGAGCAGTGGCAGAACCACGGCAACCAGCAGACAGATGATCTGAATCAACATGCTTCAAAGCTCACGTGTGTCTTGCCCGTCTGCGTGTTCGCCGGGCCGGGAGTATAGCGCCGCCTGCGTTAGAGAACGCGGGGACTGGCGCCTGGCGCGTCTGCAAAACGGATACAAGACGCCGCCAACGGCGATCAGGCCAAGGCTTGCCAGGGCTTCGAACGGTCGGTTCAGGCAGATGTATATGAGCACCCAGCTATTGAGCGCCAGGTAGATCAGGCCGGGCAGTGGCCAGGCCGGTGCACGATAAGGTCTCGCCAGGTTCGGTTGCCGCCAGCGCAGCACGAATACCCCGGCGACCGTGACGAGGGTGCACAGGCCCAGACTGAATCCGGCCAGGAGCAAAATGGATTCGAATGCTGCTGTCCAGACCAGCGCCAGCGCGAGCGCCGACTGAGCGCAGATGGCGAGCGCCGGTACTCCGTGCCGGTTGACGCCGGCGAGCCAGGACAAGGCGGGAAAGTCCTCTCCGATCATCTGCATGACGCGCGGACCGGCCAGTGTCATGGCGCTGGCAGTCGAGATCAGCAAGAGCGCCAGCCCCAACCCCATGATCTTGCCGCCCGTCGGGCCGAAGGCGTGTTCGGCGACGATAACGCCTATCTCGATCCGTCCGGCCAGTTCGGACATGGGCGCTGCATACAGAAAGATGAAGTTGAGCAGCAGGTAGAGTCCGGTCACCAGACAAGTGCCAAGCGCCAGCGCCAGGGGTAGATGGCGCTGCGGGTTGCGCATCTCGCCAGAGACGTAGGTGGCCGCGTTCCATCCGGTGTAGGCATAGTTGACATAGATCAGGGCGACGGCGAAGGCGCCGCCGACCAGCAGCCCGGCATCACCGGCCTGGGGCGTGATCGTCAGCCCGTGCTGCGGCTCGGAGGCCAGCCAGACCAGCAGGCAGAATGCGAGGATCAGCGCGATCTTCAGCATCGTGAACCAGTTCTGCACGCGGCTGCTGCTGCGCCGACTGCTGGCGTGCGCCAGGGTGAGCATCAACAGCAGCATGGTCGCGCTCAAACGCCCGTCCAAATCGGGCAGTGCAGCATTCAGGTAGGCGCCAAACGTGATGGCCGCGAGCGCTGCCGGCGCGGCGAAGCCGATGGTGGCCGACTGCCAGCCGGCGATGAATCCGAGCGACGGGTGAAAGATGCGTGAGAGAAAGTTGTACTCGCCACCGGACCTTGGCAGTGCGGCGCCAAGTTCTGCATAGCACAAGGCGCCGGCGAGGGCGATCAGCCCACCCACAGCCCAGAGTGCCAGCAACACGAACCCGGAGCTGATTTCCAGCAGTTGAAAGCCGAGGCTGGTGAATACGCCGGCGCCGATCATGTTGGCCACCACCACGGCAGCGGCGGTTGACCAACCGAACCGGGCAGAAGAGGTCCGCATCGAAGATACACCGCCGGCCAGCGGCGAGAGGCGGGCGCTGAGCCGGAGCGGTTGCCCTGTCAGTCTTCCTCGTCTGTGCCCTCGGCCACAGCGAAGACCATGCCAGCGTTCTCCTGCAACCGTTCGATCAGGTTGTTCCCCAGGGCAGAAGCTGGCGTATGGAAGCCACCGCCAACGGAGAGATCGTCCGTGGCGAGGCATGCGGCAGCTTCGCCCAACATGCGCGAGGTGGCGCCATAGCCTGGGTCTCGATCACCCGTGACGTGAACGGTGATGGTCTTGCTTTCGTCGCTGGCATGCTTGGCCATAAACGCCATCTTGAAGTAGCCGTCAAGCATGCGTTGTTCGGTTGGCCCTTCGCCTGGCTTCGGCAGGTAGCGCCCGGCCAGCTCCCGCAACGGGCGGGCGGCAATGGCGGCGAGCGAGCCGACGCTCATCAGGCTGGCGCCAACCAGCGGGCGCACGGCGGCGGCGGCCTCGGCGCCGGATTCCGGCAGGTAGCGCCCGGCAAGATCGCGCAATGGTCGCAAGGCGAGACCGGCCAAAGCGCCGGCGCTCATCAGGCTGGCGCCGAGCAGCGGGCGCACCGCCAGCGCGGCTTCCGCTCCGGCGCTCATCAGGCTGGCGCCGACGGCCATGCCCATGGCCGCTGCCTCTGGCTGATTGGGAAAGAGACTGGCTTCGGTGTAGCGAAAGCCGACGCCGTAGGGATTGCCGCGCAACGCATGACTGCGGCGCACAACGCGAGTGTTGACCGGCGCCATGATGAAGGGCGCTGCCCAGGCCTTGAAGTCGGCATCGTACCAGGCGGCCATTTCGTCCGGCCCGTCAAAGCCGGGGCTGGCGTCCGATGGATTCAGGGCATAGGGGTCGGCGAGAATGCGGCGCAAGTCCGGGTCTCGCCCGACTTCGACGAGGGTATCCATCATGGAGGCCAGGGTGCCGCCGCTGAAGCCGCCCTTGAAAGCGACTGCGGCGCCCTTTACCTCCTCTGCATATTCGTCGTGGGCGGCTTTCATGGCCTCCTGTGCATAAAGAACGCCGAGATCGGAAGGGATGCTGTCGAAGCCGCAGCCATGCACGATGCGTGCACCGCTTTTTGCAGCCATGTCGCCATAGGCGTCCATCATGCGCCGCATCCAAAGGACCTCGCCGGTCACGTCGCAATAGTCCACGCCAGCTTCTGCACAGGCGCGCACCAGCTTGCTGCCGTGCCGGTTGAAGGGGCCGACCGTGGTGCATACCACCTTGGCGCCCGCAACCATCTTGCGCAACGAGTCGATCCTGCTGGCGTCGGCGATCAGGGGGACCAGCTGGTTGCCCGTGGCGCCCAGTTCCTGCCGCAAGGCTTCGAGTTTCTCCGCGTCTCGCCCGGCGATAGTCCAGCGGAGCTGCTTGCCGTTCAGCCCATAGGTTTGTGCGAGGTGTTTGGCGGTCAGCCGACCGGTAAATCCAGTCGATCCCCAGAGTACAAGGTCAAGTTTATCGTCGTCGGCGGCGCGCGCCGATCTGGTTGCCGCTTTTGCCATGATTCTTCATATTCCGTCAGAATGTTTGGGTGGTAACAAGGAGGGCCAACCGCCATCAAGCGAACTGTCAGCCTGAATAAACATGGCAGCATCATATCAGCTTGCCAAGTGGATGAACAAACGAGCTATTCACGCCAGTCGATTCAGATCAGGCCCTCACGTTCTGCCTGCTCCAAAATGGCCATCAGCAGGCTCTGCGCAGCCCCGGATTCGTCTTCGCCCACCTCACCGCTCCTGGAGCCGACGCCCGGTATTCGGGCAATCAGCAAACCCCCGGAGACCGAATAGACGCCAGAGTAGCGCTTGCCCTTGAACTCAATTGGCAACTGGGTGGTTGGCGTGCTCACGATCGATTATCCCCCTTGAAGTCTGGACGCCAAGATAGCACGACAGGGCGGCCCGTGGCGCAATATCCGGGTCAGGCCCGGGCCGGGTCGGTCTGTTCCAGGTCCACGCCCTGCTGCACTGCAAAACGGCGAGCTGCGTCGGCTGAGCCAAGACCGTGTTTCGCCAGGCTGGCCAGTGCGGCGAATGCGATCCACTCGCCGGACACCTCGAAGTAACTGCGCAGCTTGTCGCGCGACTCCGAGAGGCCGAAGCCGTCCGTGCCGAGCACCGTATAGGGGCCGGGAATCCAGGGCGCAATCATCCCCGGAAGGGCTTTCATGTAGTCTGAAGCGGCCACGAAGACGCCGGTTTCTCCGGCGAGGGCCTGCTGCACGAAAGGCAGCGCCTGTGCGTTGCCCAGGGTCACGAGTTGCTGGCGTTCGACGCGCCTCGCTTCGCGCGCAAGTTCGTTGTAACTGGTGACGCTCCAGATATTGCAGGCGACGTTGCAGGCACGGAGCAGATCCCGCGCCCGCAACACCTCCACCATCATCGCGCCGCTGCCCATGAGGTTGACCGGGGCGTCGGGTTCGCGCTGCAAGCAATACATGCCCTTCAGAACGCCTTCCAGGACCCTCGGCTCCGGTTCGCCCGTCTGTTTTCGCGCCAGGGCTGGCATGGCGCAGGCCTGATTGGTAACGGTCAGGTAGTAGAAGGCGTCCTCCTGGGCCTCGTACATGACCCGGATGCCCTCGCGCACGATCAGGGCAATCTCGAATGCGAAGGCCGGGTCGTAACTGCGCAGGTTCGGCACCGTGCTGGCGATCAACTGCGAGTGGCCGTCCTGGTGCTGTACGCCTTCGCCGTTGAGCGTGGTGCGCCCGGATGTGCCGCCGAGCAGGAAGCCCTTGCACATCATGTCCCCGGCCGCCCAGATCATGTCGCCGACCCGCTGAAACCCGAACATGGAGTAGAAGATGTAGAACGGAATCATCGGCAGGCCGTGGCTGGCGTAGGCGCTGCCGGCGGCAAGAAAGGAGGCCATGGCGCCGGTTTCGCAAATGCCTTCCTGGAGAATCTGACCGTCTTCCGATTCCTTGTAGGGGGCGAGGGAGCCCGCGTCCACAGGTCGGTAACGCTGGCCTTCCGGCGAGTAGATGCCGGCTTGCGGGAACAGGCCGTCCATGCCGAAGGTGCGGGCTTCGTCCGGCACGATGGGCACGATGTAGCGGCCAAGCGTCTTGTCGCGCAGCAGCCGCGACAACATGCGCACCACCGACATGGTCGTCGAGACCTGCCGCTCCGAGCCAGCCAGCATCGGCTCGAATACCGAGAGATCAGGCGCCTGCAACTGCGGGCAGCGCACTTGCCGCTGCGGCAGAAATCCACCGAGCGCCTGGCGCCTGGCCTTCAGGTAGCGCATTTCCGGCGCGTCCTCGGGCGGGCGGTAGAAGCTGGCGGCAAGGATTTCATCGTCGGACAACGGGATGCCGAACCGGGCGGCGAGGTCGCGGCGCTCATCCGGGCTCAGGTGTTTCTTCTGATGCACTGTGTTGGCGCCTTCCGCACCTGGGCCCAGTCCATCGCCCTTGACCGTCTTCAGCAGCACCACGCAGGGCTTGCCGACCAGCTCGGCGGCCTGCCGAAAGGCGGCATGAATCTTGCGATGGTCCTGGCCGCCACGCTTGATGGAGCGCACCTCTTCGTCACTGAGTGTCTTCATCAACTCGCGCAGTTCGGGCGTGTGCTCCACCCAGTGTTCGCGCACTGCATCGCCGGATGAGACGGTGTACATCTGATAGTCGCCGTCGAGCGCCTGCTCCATGCGCGCCTGGAGAACGCCCTTGTTGTCCCGGGCCAGAATGGGGTCCCAGCCGCTGCCCCAGACGACCTTGATCACGTGCCAGTCTGCGCCACGGAAGGCGCGCTCCAGTTCCTGGATGATCTTGCCGTTGCCGCGAACCGGGCCGTCCAGACGCTGAAGGTTGCAGTTCACCACCAGCACCAGATTGTCCAGTTCTTCCCGGCTGGCGATGTTGATCGTGCCAAGCACTTCCGGTTCATCGGTTTCGCCGTCGCCGACAAATGCCCAGATCTTGCCCCGGCCTGGCCGTTTCAGGCCGCGGCTTTCGAGATACTTGGCAAACCTGGCCCGGTAGATGGCGCAGGGCGTCGAAAGCCCCATGCTGGCGCAGGGCATGGTCCAGAACCAGGGCAGACGGCGCGGGTGTGGGTATGAAGGCAGTCCGCCGCCGCTTCCGAGTTCACGCCGGAAATTGCTGATCTGGGCATCGCTCAAGCGGCCTTCCAGCCAGGCGCGGGCATAGATGCCGGGCGAAGTGTGGGCCTGAAAGTGCACTTCGTCACCCTCTCCGGTGAACTTCCCGGCGTGGAAGATGTGGTTGAGACCCACTTCCATCATGGTGCAGGCGGAGAGATAGGTTGCGATGTGGCCGCCCACTCCCGAGCCGCTGTCGAACGCCTGCAACACCATCGCCACCGCATTCCAGCGAATGATGTTGGCGAGCCGGGTTTCCACCTCGATATCGCCTGGATAACGAGGCTCGTCCTTCAGCTCAATGGTGTTCTTGTAGGCGGTGTTGAGCGTGGCCTCGGTCAGGGGGACGCCCTGGCGCCCGAGATAGCGCTGCAAGCTCATCATCAGCGCCTGGCATTCGGCTTCACCCCGGTGCTTGAGGACATTGGCCAGTGCGTCCAGCCACTCCTGCTGCTCTGCTTCCCAGGCGCTGTCGTCCTGCTGCCTCTGTTTCGATGTGCTGGCCGCCATGCGCTGGATGCCTGTTGCTCAATCAGGGCACGGGCCGCAGCGTGACAGCAACCGGCCTGTGGTCGGAGAGGCGGCAATCGAGTACGGACTGGGCTTCAACCCGAATACCCGGTGATACCAGCACGTGGTCGAGCACCACAGCCGGGCGCCATGCGGGCCAGGTCGGGACGACCTCTTTTGTTGCCGGGCGCAACACTGTGTGCTTGAGTGGAGAGCGGCGCAGCAGACGCCCGAGATGGCTGTTCATGTCGCCCATGAGCACGACCCGATCTTCATGGCGGATCAGCTGGCGCACATAGTCGAGCTGCTGAAACTGAGCCCTGGCAAGCAGCGACAGGTGCAGCATCA
The DNA here is from genome assembly GCA_965199705.1 of Pseudomonadales bacterium. Lineage (GTDB taxonomy): Bacteria > Pseudomonadota > Gammaproteobacteria > Pseudomonadales > Azotimanducaceae > Azophilus. The sequence goes on along the minus strand of OZ241359.1, from coordinate 2,578,670 downwards.
CCAGCAGGATCTGGCGCCTGGCGCAGGGAATCCGAACCACGATTGCGCCGCGCCCCGGTATGCGCCCCGGCAACTTGTGATCTTCCAGGCTGCTCGGCAGCAGGCGGCTGAGCAGGCCGTTGCCGTGCTGTGCGATGGGGCCAAGGTCACGGTTGCGCTGCACATACCAATACGGGAAGCGAGCCCGCTCTGCCAGATATTGCACCTGATTGACGAAACCGCTGCGCAGGCTGCCGCAGTCCACCTCCTGCAAGGCAACCAGATCGTAGCCCTTGATGACGTCTGCGATCCGTGCAAGATTCTGTCGTGCGGCTGGATGCGGCAGCACATGCTTCCAGCCATCGGTGACGTAATCGCGGAACCGGTTGGCGCCGATTCCGGCCTGAATGTTGAAGCTGAGCAATCTGAGCCGGTCCGGGCCCCGCCCGGCCGCCACTGGCGCGGGCAACGCGGCCTGACGAAAACGGGCCGAACCCGGCGCTGCGGCGCTGGCGCTCATCTCTCGCCGGCTCCCAGGTTCACAACCTGCGGCGCAGGCTCCTAGGGATCGGCCCCACCGCCGAGGCGTTCCTGGGCGATCAGATAGTCGGCCACAGCCAGCACGGCCGTGTGCCCGCCCACCTGGCCGGAGTTGATGCGGTACTTGCCGTTGACGACAAGGCTTGGCGTGCTCGTGATCCCGTAGGCGCGCTGTGCGGCCATAGCGCGTTTCAATTCGGTTCCAACAGAGAAGGATTCTGCTGCACGGGTGAAATCCGCTGCGCTGACGGCGGCCTCGCGCTTGAAGAAATCAGCCGCCAGGTCCGTCTCCGTCAGATTGACGCCGCGCTCGTGCATCGCCTTGAAGACGCCAGTATGGACCTGATCCGTCACCCCAAGCGCTTCTGCCGTGTAATAGAGCTTCGCCAACTCTTGCCACATCGGATTGAAGATCGCCGGAATGCGGCGGAAGGCGACATCCTCCGGCAGCTTGGCCTGCCAGGCGCCCAGGGGCAGCTCGAAGGTATAGCAGTGGACGCAGGCATAGCTGAACATCTCCACCACTTCGATGCGCGTTGGGTCCGCCGTTTCCACCGGCGCTGCAAGACGCTCGTAATGAACGCCTTCCTCGAAAGCGTTTTCGGCGGCCTGAACGCCAGCCGAGGCCAGCAACAGCAGCGCCAGGCCAGCGCCACGCAATGTGCTGCGACGAGTCAGCCCGCTGCTCATGGGGACATGTTCGCCGGCCCGAGGCCCTGGATGTAGTCCGCCAGGGCGCGGATGTCACCGTCCGTCAGATTGCGGGCTGCGTCTCGCATCATGCGCCCGTGTATCTCATCGGTGGTGCGCAAGCCTTCGCGATAGGCCGTCAACTGTGCCGCCAGATAGGCCGCGGGTTGCCCGGAAATCGCCGGGAAGCCGGCCAGGCTGTTGCCGCCGCCACCGGGTGCGTGGCAGGCAATACAGGCGGGCACATTGCGCGCCATGGACCCGCCTCGATAGAGTTGCTCGGCTGTGGCGATGGCAGCATCGTCACCCAGGGCCGTGCCCAGCTTGCTGGGCAGGGATGCATAGTAGGCGGCCAGATCCGCCAGATCGGCCGGGGACTTGCCGGTCAACTGCCCGGTCATCAGCAGAATCGGGCGGGCATCGCTCTGAATCGCCTCAAGCTGGCGTAACAGATAGGATTCGCTCTGGCCGGCGAGGTTGGGGTAGGTTGGATCAATCGCCGAAGCGCCGTCCATGCCGTGGCAGCTTGCGCAAACCATGGAAGCCGCCTTGCCGGCTGCGGGATTGCCCGCTGCATGCACAGCGCCTCCGGCAACAAGGCAGAGCATGGCCAACCAGATCCGAGTTTGCATGAATGCTGACCCCAAGCCTTGCGTAAACGGAGCGGGGCGCGAATTATAACCGAATGGACTCAAACGACACGCCGCTGCGGGCGAGCTTTCTGGCAAGCGCGCCGAGCCTCGCCCAGTGCCCTGAAATCACCGGCGCAGAAGTCGCCTTCGCCGGGCGTTCCAATGTCGGCAAGTCCAGCGTCCTGAACCGGCTGACCGGGCACAAGGGCCTGGCGAGAACCAGCCGGACGCCGGGCCGCACGCGAGAGATCAACTTCTTCCGCCTGACCGGCGCGCACGACGGCGCCCGACTGGTCGATCTGCCCGGCTATGGCTACGCCAGGGCAGGGGGCCGGGATCAGGCCATCTGGAGGCAAGCCGCAGACGCCTATCTCCGGCGCCGCGCTTGTCTCGTCGGATTGATACTGGTCACCGACATCCGGCATCCGGGCAAATCACAGGATGACGCCCTGATTCGCTGGGCCGAGACGTCGCAGATGCCACTGCACATCCTGCTCAACAAGGCGGACAAGCTCGGCTTCGGCGCCCAGAAGCAGGCGCTGGCCCGGTGTCGGGCAGATATGGGCGCTAATCCCGCGGTGAGCGCGCAACTCTTTTCTGCCCGAACCGGCCTCGGGCTGGCGCAGCTTCGGGCGGTAATCGTGCGGTTGATCCAGGGCGCAGAGACGTGACGCCTCCGCAGCCGCGCCAATTGAACGGCTTCAGAACCGGGGACTGCCAGCCAAATCAAGCTCGATGGGCTGCCGACCCTGTGCGGTGCGGCGAGCGCCGCCCTCCTGTCCTTCACATGGCGATTCGAGCGCCTTTCGGCTATGTTGGGGTAGCCAGAGGTCCTTGCGGAGGCTGGGTGTGCGAGGGGTATGTCTTGTGATTGGCGCCGGCGCCGGCATTGGCGGCACGGTCGGGAAGCGCTTTGCCCGCGCCGGCTATCATGCGGTGCTTTGTCGGCGCAGCGATGCAGCCGGTCTTGATGGCCTGGTGGCGGCGATTCGTTCAGACGGCGGGCAGGCGTCCGGATTCCTGCTGAATGCGGTTGAAGACAACGCCATTGAAGATCGAATTGCCGCAGTCGAATCCGACATCGGGCCAATCGAGGTGGTGGTCTATAACCTGGGCGCGCAGATTGGTAACCGACCGCTGCAAGACACCAGCCACAAGGCGTTCGAGTTGGGCTGGCGCATGGCTACATTCGGCCTGTTTCGCACCGCCAAGGCCGTGTGTCCGTTGATGCAGGCGCGCGCGGGCGGCGCGCTGCTGGTGACCTCGGCGACTGCGGCCATGCGCGGCAACGCCGGCCAGCACTCGCATGCGGCGGCGATGGGCGGGCGACGCATGTTGTGCCAGTCGCTGAACGCCCAGTTTGCGCCGCACGGCATCCATGTGGCGCACATTGTCATTGACGGCTCCGTGGACGCCCCCGATACCCTGGGCAAATTACTCGGAGCGGAGCGCTTTCAGGCCCTGCGGGACACCGTGGGCGCAGAGGATGGCCTGTTGCTGCCCGAAAAGATTGCGGACACCTACCTGCACATCGCCGAGCAGCATCGGTCGGTGTGGACGCATGAGCTGGACCTGCGCCCCTTCTCGGACATGGCCTGGTGGAATCACTGAATCAACGGTCGCCCGCCAGAATCTGGCGCCCGCGCCCGCGCGCCGTGGTCTGGCTGATGCTGCCCACAATCCTGTGGCTGGCGTTCGTTTGGTGGTACAGCAACACGGCCGGCCCCTTGCAACCGCACGAGACCGATGCGCTGGCAACGCAGATGGCGGATTCTGGCGCCGACGCCGCAGCCGTGGCGCGGATGCGCCAGTTCATGGAGACCGATACCGGCAAGCCCTTCTATATGGTCAACCTGCTGCACATGGCCGGGAATGGCCCGGACGAGATGTCAGCTGACGAGGCGATGGACCGCTACATGGCGCACATGTTGCCGGCCATGTTGAAGCGAGCCAGCCACCCGATATTCGTTGGCCCGGTGACGCATACAGCCATGGACCTGGTGGGCATCGACGGCGCCGAGGTCTGGAGCAGCGTCGGTATCGTTCGCTATCGGAGCCGGCGCGACATCCTGGAAATCGCCTTGGATCCGATATTCGATGACAAGCATGCGTTCAAGGTGGCGGCCCTGGCCAAGACCATCGCCGTGCCGGTGGAGCCGGTCATCCCGATTGGCGACCTGCGCTGGCTGACGCTCCCGCTGTTGCTCTTGTTTTACGCCCTGGTCCTGGCCCTGCGCGGGCGCCGTTGGCGCGATTGACGGAGAATCCGGCCCGGCGCGTCGGCAACTGAATCAAGCCAGCCACTCGGTCGGCAGATGATCTTCCAGTAACTGCTTGATGCTGAAGTAGGCAACGCCGGATTCGCTGCCTACCTCGGAGGCCAGGCTGGACAGATCGTTGGTGCGCGCGAAAACCAGGGCATTGGCGTGACGCTGCTTGATCCAGGTCGCTGCTCGCAGGTTTTCGGCCGTATTGCCGGTGCCGAGGATGATGACCGGGAAGCCGTCCGCCAGATTGATTGTCCGTTCCAGCCGATGCCAGACCTCTGGATGCGATATGTCGCCTTCGAGGCTGGTCAGCTGGTAGGGCCCGCGAATGCGCTCCTGTTCAGCCGCCACCAGCAGCCGCCGGTCGGCATCCGAATCGATCACCGCCACCCGGTCGATATCGGCGCTGGCGTGGATTTGCAGTTCCTCCAGCACGGATTGGCCAAACCGCCCGAATCCGGCGATGACAATCGTATCCGGCCCGCTGGTCTTGCGGAAATGTTCACGCAACTGCATACGCACCATGCCTTCGGCGGCCAGGTGGTAGGGATTGAAGATGCGGCACTGGCGTGCGACCGAGGTGTCGCTCATGGCGCGCATGAAGCGCAGGTTCTGACAAAGCAGAAGTATGCGCCCGGTCAGATGCGGGAAGCGCGCCAGCATTCGGCTCGCGGCCTCGTAGGCCTGAAAATCCCGGCTCGTAGCCAGCACGCAGAGGCTGGCTCTGTCGAGACGCAGCGCTTTCAGCAGAAAATCGTGGGTGATGTCGCCGTCAATGACGATGGCGTCATAGGTCTGCTCCAGTTCCAGTTGCCGCACCGGTTGCACGCTTTCGTTGACCACCACGATCGGGCGCTTGGCGATGTGCTTGCGCAGCAGGCGCAGGATGCTGTCGGTGAGATTGCCGCCACCGACCACCACCACATGGTCGTGCAGATTGCGAAGCTGCCAGTCGCTCGGCGACAGGGCGCGGGCCAGGGCATCAATGACTGCCGAAGCCGTGAGCAACGGGGCGCCGAAGTAGCAGCCCCAGAGCAGAATTCGCGCCCAGGCCGGCCCGCCTGTGGGCGTGCCTATATCGAGGCCGCCGACAACGAACAGGCTGAGCGCATAGTAGGCCTTGGTGAGCAGCCCGTCCCCGGCCACATTCGGTCGCTCCGTCAGCGACACGCCGAACAGGAATGCTCCCAGAGCCCCGGCATAGATGAGCACCGCAGCCGGTCCGCGCCAGTTGGTTCTCGGGATTCCGAAGGCTGGATGGACCAATGCACGGCTCGGTCAAGGGATAGCGGTATTTTAGCCCGGACAACGCAGCTCAGGTCGCGAAAACCGCGCCGGATCTTGTCCGTCTGCGAGTGCGTTCACCTGCAAGCGTCCAGGCCCGGTCAACCTGCCGGCAGCCATGCCGACAACCGGCGACACGCCTGCTGCGATCAGCAGGCTGTTATTCTTGCGCCGACGGTCGCGGACAGATGCGCCTGTATCGAGGCACTGGATTGAGCGCAAGGGAAGTCAATCGGCTCGACAAGCCGCATGCAGAGACGGGCGGCCTGCCTGGGGCGCTGCGCGCTCAACCGGCCCTCTATGCCCGCTGCCAGGCTTTTCTGGACCAACTCTGGCGGCAGGAAGCCCTGCCACACCGATTGCTGCACCTGTGTCGGCTGCGGATTGCCGCCGTGCATGGTTGTGAGCAGGCGGTGGCCTTCGGGGACAGTCGGGCTGAGATTGGTCAGCCGCAGACCACGGCGCTTGCCGCTGGCGATCTGGCCGGCTTCACCGAAGCAGAACAGGCTGCGCTGCGGGTTGCGGAGCAGCTACCCTTCGATCACCATGCGATCAGTGACCGGGCGTTTGCCGAGGTGAACGCCGCCTGGGGTACAGAAGCAACGGTCGCCTTGCTGGTCGCGCTGGCGTTTTTTGATGTCATCTGCCGCTGGCATGGGACCCTTGGTCAGGCCGAATAGTGCGCCGGAACACGGGTCGAACGGGCTGACTCGGTTGCTGCGGAGCAACTGAACGGGAGCAGCGCAATGTCCACCATTCCGAGAATCCCTTCCGCCATTGCCGGCCAGGCGCCGAGTCTTGGCAGTGTTCTGGCGCATGCGCCGGACATCGCTCGCGCGTTTGCAGAGTTCTACGCCGAGTTCTGGCAAGGCGGGCTGGTGGATGCGCGCCTGAAGGAGCTGGTTCGCATTCGCGTCGCCCGAATTACCGATTGCGGCTACTGACGCCAGGTACGCTTTGACTCTGCCCGTGCGGCAGGGCTGACGGAAGACAGGCTGGACCTTGTCGAGGATGGCTATGAGACCCGGCTCGACGCCGCCGAGGCAGCTGCGCTGAAGCTGGCGGATGCGCTGATTGGTGGGCCAGCGAGCGGCTTGTCGGCAGAGCATCGGGCAGTGCTTGATGCTCATTTCAGCGACGCCGAAATTGCGGAACTGGCACTCGGCGCCGGCGTCTTTCTCGGTATGTCGAAGGTGTTGATCAATTTCGGCCTGGAGCCAGAGGACATGCCGGTCAGCCTGGTACCGACGCCAGGTGGATGAAGGTGGCTTCGTCATCGCGGCGTTGGCGCGTCGATGCTCGGCCTGGCGCGGGTTTGCGGTTGCCCTCGCCGGGCAATAGGATGGGTTTCGATTTGCCGCCAGTTGCTGTTATCAGGAGATTGCCATGTCCATGACCGGAGGTTGCCTGTGCGGCGCTGTTCGCTTTGCGGCAGAAGATGTGCAAACCGATGTGCATAGCTGCCACTGCGGTCAGTGTCGGCGCTGGGGCGGGTCGTCCGCCATGGCGGTGGAAGTCGGCAGCGTCGCCTTTACCGGTGAGACGCAGATCCGCCGTTACCAGTCGTCGGACTGGGCGGAGCGCGGTTTCTGCCCGCTGTGCGGATCAAGCCTGTTCTATCACCTCAAGGGCACGGAGCGCTACATCCTCTGGCTTGGCGCCTTTGACGATCAGGCGCCATTCAGGTTGGCGGGCGAAATCTACATGGATGAAAAGCCGCCCGCCTACGATTTCGCAGGCGACCATGAGCGACTGACCGGCGCCGAGTTCATGGCGCAGATGCAGGGTGGCTGAAGCCCCTTGGGGCGCGGCTCAGGCTGCGCCCCCGAACCGGGCTGCCCGGGCGATCAACGGCCTCCGATTCTGGCCCCCACCTCGAACCCGAATTGCCTCGGCGCCCCGTAGGACGCCATCGTCCACAGGGCTGCCACTGCCAGGTTGCCGGTGCGATAGCGCTCGTCGGCAAGGTTGCGCCCGAAGACGCGCACCCAGGCGCCGCCGCCCGGCGTGGTGAGGGTTGAGCTCCAGTTCAGCAGGTTGCGGCTGTTCGACATGGCGTCGAACTCAGGGCCAAGGTCCGAATAAGTGAACACGGAATCATCAACGAACGACCAGCTGAACGAGTGGCTGAGATTACCCGCCGACCCGAGTGAATGCTCGAAGGTCGCCATCAGGTAGGCAGTCCAGTCGGGTGAGCGGTTCACTGGCCGGCCGCTGAAATCTACGTCGATCACGCCGTCGAAGTCGGTATCGGCTTCGTAGGCGGCGAACTCTGCATCCTGGTAGCTGAAATTGCCGCTGAAGGTGAGGTTCGCATTGGCCGCCCAACTGCCCTCGAACTCGATGCCCCGTGCGTCGAGCTTGGCTGCGTTGAAGAACAGGGTTTCCTGGAAGGAACCACCGCCGGGCAGGGCAAAGGTGGCGTTGAGCTGGCGCTGCGCGTCGTCGTAGCGCACGTCGAAATAGACGATGTTCAGCCGTACCCGGTTATCCAGCAGATCCGTTTTCAGGCCCACTTCGATGCTCTTGGCGAATTCCGGGTCGATCGGCTGCAATTGCAGCGGGTTCTCGAATGCGAACGGCAAGCCGGCGGTGAAGGTGCCGGTCTGATCGTTGAAGGCGCCGGACTTGACGCTGCGCGAATAGGTGGCCCAGGCGAACGCATTGTCACTCAGCAGATAGCCGACGGTTGCCCGAAAGCTTGGCTCGGTCCAGGACCCCTCTTCGCGGGCGACATTGATGGGAAATCGGTCGAAATCAGCAGCATCAAGCGGTTCGTCCAGCGAAGCGAAGAGGCCCTCGTTGGCGACATCGGTTCCGTCCAGGAACTGATAGAGAATCTGCGGCCGACCGGTCCACTTCTTCTCCTCCCAGGTAATGCGCACGCCGGCGCCAAATTCGAGCTTGTCCGTTACCTGATACGTGGCGTCTGCGAAGCCGGCAAGCGCCTGCGCATTCTGTTCGTTGCAGAGCACCGATGCGTTGTCGTTGAAGGTTCCTGACGCCAGCGCCGGATAGCCGAGGCCGGTAAGCTGATCGTTCAAGGGCGTGGCTGAGGGGCCGAAGAAATCCACCAGCCCGAGTATCTGGGTAACGCAGAACTTGTTGTCGTCCTTCTGGTAGAAGCCGCCGGCGACAAAATTGAAAGCGCCATCCAGGCTGGAGTTCAGGCGCACCTCCTGCTGGAACGTCTCGCGGTCGTCATCACGCGTGGCATCGAACAGGGATGCGCGCGTGTGCCCCACATAGGTGCTTGGCAGGCGCGATTTCTGTTCCCGGTAACCGGTGACCGAATGCAGCGTGAACTGCGGGTTCAGGTCCCAATCCACGTGTGCGTAAACGCCGTCCACATCCACCTGGTGCCCGTCTGAAATTCGGAAGAAATCGCTGCGCTCCGATACTGCGGCATGGTCGATAGGGTCGCCCTCGAAGCTGCCCCCGAAACCAAGGTAGGCGGTGAACACGGAGGAGGGCGCGTTTTCCGCGACTATGGGCGGTGAATCCATGTTGTCGCGGATGAATTCATAGGTCAGCCGAACCTCGGCAGTCTCGCCAGGCGTCCAGAGCAGTTTGGCGCGCCCGGAGAAAACGTCATCACCGCCGAGTCTGCGGCCATCGCCCTCAAAGGTCTCCGGCACACGGTCGCCGCTGCCGAACAGCGCCACTGGATCGAAACTGGTGGCCGAGGAGCCATTCCGGTAGTAGCCGTCACTCTTCTGATAGATGCCCGCGGCGCGAAAGGCGACAGAATCACCGCCCAGGTTGAAAGCGAACTTGGCGTCCAGGCTGTCGTACTCGGCATAGGAAGCCGATGCCTCCATGCTGGTTTCGTTCAGCTCCGGCTGCCTGGTCTTGACGTTGATGACGCCAGCCGTCGTGTTCTTGCCGAACAGGGTGCCCTGCGGACCGCGCAGAACCTCGACCGAAGCGATGTCGAACGGCTCCAGCATCTGGGTTTGCGTGGACATCATCACGAAATCATCCACCGAGACGCCGACTGGCGATTCGACATAGAGGATGATGCCGTCCTTGCCGACGCCGCGCAGACTCGGGTTGAAGGAGTTGAACGCCGGCGCATTGCCGGTGACCAGATTGGGAACAGCTGCGGTCATGTCGCCGATGTCTCGCATCAGCATCTTGTCGAGCGCCTCATCGTCGATCGCGGTGACCGAAATCGGCGTGATCTGAATGTCCGTTTCGCCGCGTCGGGTTGCCGTGACCAGCACTTCCTCAAGCTGTGGCTGAAGCTGAGCCTGGGCGAGGGCTGGCGCTGGCGCAAGCGACGCCAGGCCGAATACCGCGCCGAGCGGCAACAGGCTGGCAATGCGCAGAGGCAGCCCCCCCCCCCCCCCCCCCCGATAGTGCGTCTGTCGCACGCAGCTCGGCGATGTTTCCAGCGCCTGAGGCCGGGTTGGCTCGGTGATCTTCAGTCGTTTGCATGGCTCTTCCTCCAACAGGCGCTGTGCGCCCACCCCAATGGATAAATCTGCTGGATACAGTCACCCCGAGAACGGCAGGAGGGCGCGCACCAGATTCGGATAGCCGCCAACGCCGCCTCGTTCAGCAGACGGGCAGAATAGCATGGATGCTGGCGAGGTGTCGGAATCGCCTGGCGGCAACCCGATTCAGGGTGTCGCTCCGCAAGGCGCTGACGAATCAGGTCGTCAGCCAGTTGAACTGCTGCGGCTTGCGCCCGGCTTGCGGATGGATGGCAACGTTCACCAGGGCCGGGCCGTCGAAGGCCATGGCTTCGTCGAGTGCGCTACGCAGGTCCGCCGGGTCTTGCACGTACAGGCCCTTGCCGCCGAGTGCTTGCAGCATGCCGTCGTAGCGTGCGCCGTAAGTAAGGATGGGTGGTGGCACCCGCTGGCCAGGCTCCAGCGGCCCGATACCAAAGCCGATGCCGCCATTGTTGAGCACGACCATCTTGATTGGCAGGCGGTAGCGCACCATGGTTTCGATTTCCATGCCGGAGAATCCGAAGGCGCTATCGCCCTGCACGGACACCACCGGCTTGTCCGGATTGGTGACGGCGGCGGCGATGGCGAAGCCGAGGCCGATGCCCATCGTGCCGTAGGTGCCGGCGTCCAGACGATGACGCGGGGCCCGATTGGCCATCTGCGTGCGTCCGATGTCCATGGTGTTGGCGCCCTCGCCGACGATGATGGCGTCGTCCGGCAGCCAGGCTTCGATGTCCCGGAATGCCCGGTAGTAGTTCATGGGGCTGGCGTCGTCGTCGATCATCGGCTTGACCGCCGCAAGGTTGGCGTCCGCCTTGGCGTTCAGGGTCGCATGCCAGGGAGATTCGGCGGGAAAGAACCACTGGCGATCGTCGAGCGCCCGGTTCAGTTGCCCGACCACGGCCTTGCCATGCCCGTTCAAGGCGACTTCTGCCGCCACATTGGCGCCGATTTCCTCGGCTGCTATGTCGAGTTGCAGCACGCGCACATTCGGGTTGAAACGGGGCGGCAGCCCGAAGTGCATGATCCAGTTGAGGCGCGCACCGAGCAGCAACACCAGGTCTGCTTCGCGCAGCGCCGTGCTGCGTGCGGCGCCCACGGACAGCGGATGGTCGTCGGCCAGCACACCCTTGCCCAATGGCGAGGCCAGGAACGGTAGCTGCGTGCGCTCGATGAAGGCGCGCACCTCGTCCTCAGCGCGCGCCCAGGCCATGCCCTTGCCGACGATCACCAGTGGTCGCTCGGCGGATTCCAGCGCCGTCAAGGCCGCTTCCACTGCGCTCGGATCCGCCAGGCTCAGCGGCGGGTCGCCGACCACGCCGGCCGGCGCTGCCTCCTCTTCCTCTACCTCGCCTCGGATCACGTCGTCCGGCAAATCCAGATAGGCCGCTCCGGGCCGTCCGAACTTGGCGTGGCGGACAGCTTGCGCCACATAGAAGGGGATACGCGCCGTGTGTTCGATGGCGTGCGCGTACTTGCAATAGGGGCTGGCCAGTTGCACCTGGCGTTCCTCCTGGAACGCGCCCATGCCATTCTGATAGACCGGCGATGCGCCCCCGATCAACAACATCGGCCAGCAGTTCTGCTGCGCGTTGGCGAGGCCGGCAAAGGCATGGATCACGCCCGGGCCGGAGACGGTCAGGCAGGCCTGAGGTCTGCCGGTGAGATAGCCGGCGGCCTGGGCGGCGTAGCTGGCGGATTGTTCGTTGCGCATCCCGATGTATTCGATGCCAGTCTTCTGGCAGGCGGAACCCACGCCGAATACTGGAAAACCGACAACGCCGAACATGTAATCGACGCCCTGGGATTTGAGGCTTTGCGCCATGAGCGTGGCGCCGTCAACCTTTGCCATGGTGGGTTTCTTCCTTGTCTGCTGCGATGAGATGGATGCGATGCGTATGCCGGGCAGGAGCGGGTGCGTCCCGGCGCCTCAGGTCGGGTCCGAGGCCATGCCGACAATGCCTTGTTCGGCCAGCCGGGTGAGGTCTTGCGCGTCCAGGCCGAGATCAGCGCCAAGCACTTCGGCCGAGTGTTCGCCGAGGATTGGCGCAGCCCGGATCGGCACTTCGCTTTCCGACATCCGCGCCGGCCAGCCGAGCAGCCGAATCTCGCCCTTTTCCGGGTGCTGCACCGTATGTATGAAGCCTCGCTCCAGAAGGTGTGGGTTCTCGTAGAGATCCCGCGTGTCGAGCACCGCACTGGCCGGTACGCCGGCTTCCGCGAGCAGTCGCATGGCTTCGTACTTGTCTCGGGCCTGGGTCCACTCGCCAATGATGGTTTCGAGTTCGCGGCGGTTCTTCTGGCGCGCCCAGTCATCGGTGAATCTGGGGTCCGTGGCCAGTTCCGCTTGCCCGATCGCCTGGCACAGGGCTTCCCACATGCGCGGCGTGACCACCATCATGAATATATAGTCGTTGGCGCCACCGCCCTGGCAGGGATAGAGCTGGATGACTGGCGTCAGGGCATTGCCGGTGCGGGCCGTGGGCCGGGCGCCGAAGTTGGTGTAGGCGGTGGCGGTGCGCAGGTAGTACGTCATGGCCTCCTGCATGGAGATTTCGATCAACTGGCCCTTGCCCGTCTTCAGCCTCTGCGCATACGCGGCCGAGATGGCCAGAGCCATCTGCACGCCCGTGCCTACGTCTCCTGTGGTCGGGCCTGGCCGCATCGGCGGGCCATCTGCTTCGCCGGTGATCGAGAAGGCGCCTGCCGCGGCCTGTGCCACCATGTCGTAGCACTTGTATTCCGCCCAGGGGCCGTCCAGGCCGAAACCCTTGATGCGGGCGTATATGAGGTCTGGCTTGATGGCGCGCATCCGTTCATAGTCAAGGTCCAGCTTTTCGATTACGCCCGGACCAAAATTCTCGATAAAGACGTCATAGTGCGGCAGCATCCGCAGCAGCAGCGCCCGCCCCTCGGCCTGGCGCAGGTCCAGCACCACGGAGCGCTTGTTGCTGTTCCAAACCATGAAGTAGTCCTTGATGCCGGAAATGTTGCGTCCGGGCTCGCCGGTGACCGGCGGCTCCACCTTGACAACGTCAGCGCCAAGCCACGCCAGACACTGGGTGCAGGCCGTGCCCGCCTCGTACTGAGTCATGTCGAGTATGCGCAAACCATCCAGTGCGGGCATGTGAATTCTCCTCAGGCAGTGCGAAAAGCTACGGGCTGGCCGGGGCAAACGCAAGCGGGGCGGTCAGCGAGGACTCCGGCAAATCATGTTGTGCCTGCGTTCTGCGGTGGCATCCGGGCCAATTCATGCACCATGCGTTCGAGTTGCGCATGATCCGACACAGCCGGATATCCCGGATGCGCCGCACGCACGGTCTCCGGGGCCTGAAACAGGATGCCGTGATCGGCGGCTGCCAGCATCGACAGGTCATTCCATGAATCGCCGGCGGCGATGACGTTGAAATCCAGGGACTTGAATGCCGCCACGACCTGCCGCTTGGCGTCCGCCTGACGCAGCCGGTAGCCGGTAATCGCGTCGTTTTCGACCTGCAGATGATGGCAGAGCAGCAAGGGCCAGCCGAGTTTTGCCATCAGGGGTGATGCGAATTCGTAGAAGGTGTCGGAGACGATGGCCGGCTGACAGTGCCGTCGCACGCGGTCAAGAAAGGCTGCCGCGCCCGGCAAGGGCTCCAGGCCGGCAATGACCTCCTGAATCCGGCTGAAACCGAGGCCGTGACGGCGCAGTGCGTCGAGTCGGAATCGCATCAGTTCGTCATAGTCCGCCAGATCCCGCGTGGTCTTGCGCAATTCTGGCGCATCGCACTGGTCGGCCACCGCCTGCCAGATTTCGGGCGTCAGAACGCCTTCAAGGTCAAGACACAGTATGTTCAAACCACCCCCTGTATCGGCTCGATCATCACGGCCCCCGGTGCAATGTCCGGGTTAAGTATATTCCGAGCCGCTATTTTCTTTGTTGCCAGGTCGATTGCTAGACTTTTTTCGCGCTTGGACAGGGTGTGGCCTGGAAAGGGTGCGGCTTGCAAAGGGCGCAAAAAAAGCAGCCTGCGGCGCAGGCGCCCAGGCCAGGGACCCGCGCCCGACGCCAACAGTCAGAACGGAGAACGCTTGCATGACAGCAAATTTGCCGACAGCCGGGAAGCGTATCGGACCGCAGCAGATGTTGCGAGACATAGCCGACCGCTTCAGCCCGGGCAAGGTCGCCATCTCCTTCAGTGGCGCCGAAGACGTGGCTCTGATCGACATGGCGCATCGTGCCGGTGTCCGCTTGCCGGTGTTCTCCCTTGATACCGGCCGCCTGCATCCAGAAACCTACACCTATCTCGAGCGGGTGCGCAGCCACTATGATCTGGACCTGGAACTGCTGATGCCGGAACCCGCCGCGGTCGGCGAGCTGGTGCGCCGCAAGGGGCTGTTCAGCTTCTATCAGGATGGGCATGGAGAGTGTTGCGCCGTGCGCAAGATCGAGCCTCTGAGACGCAAGCTCGGCACGCTGGACGCCTGGATCACCGGCCAGCGACAAGACCAGAGCGTGACTCGCAGCCATGTGCCAATCGAGGAGCGAGACAAGGCCTTTTCCACCGCCGAACAGCAGCTGGTCAAGTTCAACCCGCTGGCCGACTGGACTTCCGCCGAAGTCTGGGCGTACTTGCGCAGACATCAGGCGCCGGTCAACGAGTTGCACCATCAGGGCTATGTTTCCATCGGTTGCCAACCCTGCACGAAGCCGGTAGGGCCGCATGAGCATGAGCGCGCCGGACGCTGGTGGTGGGAAGAAGCCACTGCCAAGGAGTGTGGCCTGCACGCGCAGAATGTGGTGAAGATCGTCGGCTAGCCGGGATATTGCGCCCGGAGCCGTGATGATCGCGCCGGCCCCCCGAACTGTGGCGAAGGTCCCGGCTGGCGCATTGGCCTGGTAGGAATTTGCCGCGGCAATCGCGATAATCACGCCCCGCCCGGCTCGTGCGCTGCAAGCGCTTCGGTCAAGGACGCGGTCATGTCCCGAAGTTGGCTCTATACCCTGCTGGTTATGGGCGCCCTGGGCGTACTGGTGCTCGGGATTACCTGCCTGCCTGATCTTCTGGCAATGCCTCTCGCCGGTTGGTTCAACCTGGGAATGCTGATTTATCTCGGGCTCCAGGTCGGCGCGCCGGCGCTTGCGTTCATCTATTTGCGACAAAGGCGCAGGCAGGGCTGAGATGATCGCCATCATCTGCTTTCTCGCGGTGATTCTCATGACCCTCGGTATCACCGCAGCCGCGGCGCGCCGAACCCGCAGCGCGTCTGAGTTCTATGTGGCCGGGGCCCGTATCGGCGGCGTCCAGAACGGCTTCGCCATTGCCGGAGACTTCATGTCGGCGGCCACCTTGCTCGGCATCACGGCGCTCATCTTCACTTCCGGATTCGATGCGGTGATCTGGCTGGCCGCGCCCATGGGCGCCTTTTCCATCCTGCTGTTCCTGATGACCGACAAGCTCCGTCAGCTGGGGCGCTATACGTTCACCGACATCGTTTGCGTGCGTCTGCGCGAAGGCCCGGCGCGGGTTCTCACGGCGGTGACTACACTGGTGTTTTCGCTCATGTATCTGATGGTGCAGGTGGTTGGCGCCGGCGCTCTGATCGAGGTGCTGTTTGCCGTGCCCTACCGTTGGGCGGTGCTCGTCGTCAGCGCGCTGATGGTGCTCTATGTGGCCGTGGGCGGAATGCTGGCGACGACCTGGGTGCAGATCATCAAGGCCGCCATGCTGCTGGCGGGCATCCTTCTGCTGGCGCTTCTGAGCCTGGCGCAATTCGGCTTCAGTCTGGCTGACCTGTACGCTGCCGCCGAGGCTCGACATCGCAGCGAGGGTTTCCTGGTCCGGGCCGGCGGCCTGTCTCTGTCCGTGGTTTCCGCCGTATCACTGAGCCTCAGCATCTGCTTTGGTCTGGCCGGGTCGCCGCATCTCTTGATGCGCTTCTTCACGGTTCCTGACGCGGCCGCCGCGCGCCAGTCTGCGGGGGTCGCGCTGGCGATAGTCGCCGTGGTAAATCTGGCGATCTTTTTCGTGGTCGGCGTCGCTGCGGTGGCTTTGATCGAAGGCAATCCGGCCTATGTCAGCGAGGGCGGGGGCCTGCAAGGCGGCAGCAACATGGTGAGCATACACCTGGCGCACGCGGTGGGCGGCGAGGTGTTTCTGGGCATCATGGCCGCCGTCGCCTTCGCCACCATCCTGGCGGTGGTGGCCGGCCTGACCCTGGCCTCCGTTTCTGCGGTGTCGCACGATCTTTACGCCAGGGCGTTTCGCCGCGGGCGGGCGAGCGAGCAGGCGCAGTTGCGCGTCTCGCGTCTGGCGGCCCTGGGTCTGGGCGTGCTGGTGGCCTTGCTTGGCATCCTGTTCGAGGGGCAGAACATCGCCTATCTGGTGTCCCTGGTGATGGCCATAGGCGCCTCCACCAACTTCCCGCTGTTGATGTTCAGCATCTACTGGCGTGGTTTCACGACCCGCGGCGCTCTGGCTGGCGGCATGGTCGGGCTGGTCAGCGCCGTGCTGCTGATGCTGCTCGGGCCGGCGGTCTGGGTCGGCGTTCTCGGTAATGCCCGGCCGATCTTCCCGGAAGCCTATCCGGCCCTCTACTCGATGCTTGCGGCAGTCTTGACCATGATCTTCGTATCCAGACTGGACGGCTCTGCGCAGGGCGCGCGCGACCGGGCCAGCTTTGTCGCCATGCAGGAAGCGCGCGCCAGCGCTGCCGATTGAGGGCCATGAATCGCTCCTTGCGTCAGCGGCTGTTGCCGCTTGTGGCGTTTCTGCTGCTGGCCCTTGCTGGCTGCGAACCCACCGATTCGCCACTCGCGCCTGAACCCTTCGACAGGTATCGGGGGGAAACCATGGGTACCTATCTGGAGCTCACCTTTTCCGGCTGTCGCGCAGGCGTGCCTGAGGCGGTGGCTCGGGCATTGGCGGAGGTGGAGGCGCAGATGTCGCATTGGCGGAGAGATTCGGAGATCTCGCGCTTCAATATGACGCCTGCCAAGGTCTGGATGTCTGTGTCTCCGGCCCTCGCCAAGCTCGTCGCCGAGGCCGGGCAGATCTCGGCATCCACGGGCGGCGCGCTTGATGTTACCGTGGCGCCGCTGGTGGATCTCTGGGGATTCGGGCCGGCGGGACGGGGCGACCTGCCAACCGCCGAAGCGGTCGCGGAAGCTCGGCAACGGGTCGGCTTCCAGAAGCTCGAAGTTCGCTCGGAGCCGCCTGCGCTCAGGAAGCAGACGCCCGGTTTGATGGTTGATCTCTCGGCCATTGCCAAGGGTCATGGCGTCGATCGGGTTGCGGCGGTGTTGACTGGCTTCGGATGCCGCCACTTTCTGGCAGACATAGGCGGCGAAGTGCGCGCCCTTGGCCGCAATCCGCAGGGCCGCGCCTGGCGCATCGGCATCGAGCGCCCCGACGGCGGTGTCTGGCGTCGTCTGTATCTCTCAGATCAGGCGGTCGCCACCTCCGGGGATTACCGCAATTTTCGTCAGCGTGGGCCCGAGCGGATCAGTCACACACTGGATCCGCGCTCCGGCATGCCGGTCACGCATAACCTGGCCTCGGTGACCGTTGTCGCGGAAACGGCAGCCCGCGCCGATGCACTGGCGACGGCCATCGCCGTGCTCGGCCCGACGGCTGGCTTCGAGTTTGCGCGCGGCAAGGATATAGCGGCGCTCCTGATCCTGCGCCGTGCGGACGCCGGGTCCGGGTTTGAGGAGCGCTATACTGACGCCATGCGCGCCTGCCTGGTGGAGGCTTCGTGACCCTCTTGCTCGCACTTCTGGTGATGCTTCTGGCGGTGGCCGGCATGGCAGTTGGCGTGCTGTTCGGGCGCAAGCCCATCGCCGGCAGTTGCGGTGGTATGAAGTCGCTCGGCGCCAGCACCGACTGTGAAATCTGCGGTGGAGATCCTGGCCTTTGTGAGCCGCCTGCGCGTCGGCGCCGGTGACCTTGCCTGGCTTGTTCGCCCTCCGCCTGGGATTGCGTTACGCCCTGTCCACCGGCGGCGCTGCTGCGCTGGTTGGCCGGGTGGCCGTCGCCGGTCTGGCGCTCGGCGTGGCGGTGCTGGTGTTGGTGTTGTCGGTGGTCAACGGCTTTGAGCGGGAGCTGCGGGAAAGGGTGTTCGGCATATTGCCGCACGCGAGCCTCCATGCCGTAGAAGCGCTTGCGCCGTCTGCTGCGGATATCGAGCGTTTACGCAGCCTGCCCGGCGTGCTCGGCGCTGCCCCCTTCGTCGCCGGGCTGACGCTTGGCATGGGTGCGGACAAGGTGGCCGGGGTTTCGCTCACCGGCATCGACCCGGATCAGCACGAAAACGTGTCGGCTATCGGCGATTTCTTGCCGGCAGGCTGGTCCGCCGCCCTGGAGCCGGGTCGCTTTCGCGTCATTCTCGGCGAGCGCCTTGCGCAACGATTGCAGGTCGGGCCGGGGGACAGGTTCACGCTCATGCTGCCAAATGGCGTCATGACGCCTGTTGGCCTCTTGCCGCGTCAGCGGCGCTTTGAAGTAGCTGCATTGCTGCGTTCGAGTTCGGAGCTCGATACCCGGGCTGCCTTTGTGCACTGGCAGGACGCCGCACGGCTGTTTCGGATGCCGGGCCAGGCGCATGGCTATCAACTCAGGCTGGCGGACCCGGACCGCGCCGGCGAGGTGGCCGATCTGGCCCTGTCCGCCTTGCCGCAGAAACAGATGATTCCGCGCACCTGGCGTGACACGCATGGCTATCTGTACCGGGCCATAGGCACTCAGAAGGCCACCATGTTCGTCCTGCTGTCGGTACTCGTGGCGGTGGCGGCGTTCAATCTGGTCTCGACCCTGGTGATGGCCGTGGAGCGGCGGGCGCCGGACATCGCCATCCTGAAGACCGTGGGCGCCGGTTCCGGCGCTCTGATCGGCGGCTTTCTCACGCTTGGGCTCGCCACCGGCAGCGCCGGCATCGGCCTTGGCCTGATCCTGGGGCTCGGGCTGGTCTGGCTGCTGCCGCCGACCTTCGCCGAATTCAACGCCGCTTTCGGGCTGGATCTGATGAACCAGTATTTCATCCACTATCTGCCGGTCGCCGTCTGGCCCGGCGATCTTGCCGCAATTGTCGGCATTGCCTTCGGCCTTTGCCTGGCTGGCGCCTTGCTGCCAGCCTGGCGGGCTTCGAGGCTCCTGCCTGGCCGGGTGCTTGCCAGTGAGTGAGCCGGTGCTGGCGGCCTCCGGCCTGTGCAAGGGGTTCATGCAGGGCAGGGCGCATGTTGCCGTGCTGCGCGACCTCAGTCTGGCCGTGGCTGCGGGAGAACGCATCGCGATCACAGGCCGGTCCGGATCTGGCAAGAGCACTTTGCTGCACCTGCTCGGCGGCCTGGATGAGCCGGACGCCGGGGCAGTGCGGATCATGGGCGCCGCGCTCAGCGGCGCCTCTGCCGATGCGCGGGCCAGATTGCGCAACAAGCACATGGGCTTCGTGTATCAGCTGCACCACTTGCTGCCGGAGTTCAGCGCCTGGGAGAACGTGGCCATGCCCTTGCTGCTGCGCGGGTCGAGCCGCGCCGATGCGTGCCTTGAGGCGCATGCGATGCTGGAAGCTGTCGGCCTGGCCAACCGCGTCGAGCATCGCCCGTCGGCGCTGTCTGGCGGTGAGCGGCAGCGGGTAGCGGTGGCCCGAGCGCTGGTCGGGCGCCCCGCCGTGGTGCTCGCGGATGAGCCCACCGGCAACCTGGATCAAGCCAATGCGTCGCAGGTGTTTCGCCTCATGCAGCAACTGAGCGAGTCGTTCGGCGTCGCCCTGGTGGTGGCGACGCACGATACGGTACAGCTTGCCGGCATGCACCAAACCCTGAGGATCGAAGATGGCGCCCTGGCGCCCTGGCGCCCGGCCGGGGCCAGGGCATGAAGCTGACGCTCTGGCTGGCGCTGCGATATCTGCGGCGTGGCGCCAGCCGCTATGCCCGGTTCATCAACTGGGCGTCGCTCCTGGGCCTTGCGCTCGGCGTTGGCGTGTTGACCGTGGTGGTCAGCGTGATGAACGGTTTTGACGGTCAACTGAAGCATCGGATTCTTGGCTCGATGCCGCACCTGGTGCTGCCGTACACTGGCGCCGGGCAAGCAGCAGAGGCCCGGCAGCAACCGGGCGTTGATGCTGCATTTCGCTTCTTTTCTGCCTCTGGCTTGCTGACCCGCAGCGGCGAGGCGGCGCCGGTCACCGTGCATGGGCTGGATGCGGAGTCTGCCGCCGGCGTGCCGACCCTTGCGGCCAGCATGGTCTGGGGCAGCCTGGATCTGGCCCTGACGCCGCCGTCTGGCCTGGCGCTCGGCCAGCCGCTTGCCGCACGGCTTGGCCTCGGCATTGGCGATGAATTGCTGCTGGCCCTGCCAGCCGCGGCGCCCGCTGGGGGCGTGCGGGTACGGTTCTCGCGCCGCCAGCTCACGGGCATCTTTGAAACCGGATCCGAGCTGGACTACGGGCTGGTGCTGGTGCCGTATGGCGCCGTGCCCGCGTCGGAGCGGCGCAGTCTTGCCCTCGACGGGTTGCGTGTCACGCTGGCGGACCCGCTCGCCCTGGACG
The DNA here is from genome assembly GCA_965199705.1 of Pseudomonadales bacterium. Taxonomy (GTDB): domain Bacteria; phylum Pseudomonadota; class Gammaproteobacteria; order Pseudomonadales; family Azotimanducaceae; genus Azophilus. The sequence continues at coordinate 2,558,291 of OZ241359.1, read as the reverse complement.
GATTTCTGCAAGCCTGGTGCGCGCATCGTGATTGCACAGGCGTGGAAACCTGGCGGCACAGTCATGGCGAACTGTTTCAGGCAGTGCGGATCGAGAAAACCTTGATGTTCCTGATTCTCTTGTTGGTCGTGGCCGTGGCCGGCTTCAACATCATCGCCGGTCAGACGATGCTGGTGGATGGCAAGCGCAGTGAGATTGCGGTGCTGCGCACACTCGGCGCGTCCGGCCCCTTGCTGCGTCGCATCTTCCTGCTTCAGGGCCTGATCGTGGCCAGCGTCGGCGTCCTGGCCGGCCTGCTTTGGGGCGCACTGGCGGCTGCAAACGTGGGCCCTGTGCTCGCTCGGGTGGAAGCCTGGATCGGATTCAGCCTGGTCGAAGGCTCCCTGTTCGACACCGTTCCTTCGCGCCTGGAGGCGTTCGACATGTTGCTTATTGCGCTCGCGTCCTGGGGGGTGTGCGCTCTGGCGGCCTGGATTCCGGCGCGGCGGGCGGCTGACCGAAACCCGGTGGCGGGCCTGCATCCTTGATGCGCGCTGTTTTCCGGTTTCGCCAGCGGCGCATTACCTGAATCCGCCAGATCACGCGCACCAGCACGAATCCGGTAACTCCGGCAGTCCAGCTGCAAATCAGGCTGCCGACAATCAGCGGGTAGCCGATGCTGCCGAGGTTCGCCAGCAACCAGCCGAAGCTGATTTCTATGCTGTCGGTTTCCAGGCGCATGTTCAGCAGCCAGGCGCCAAGCCGGTAGGAGAAATAGAACATTGGCGGGATGGTGAGCGGGTTGGAGATCCAGACCAGGGCGATGGCCATCGGCAGGTTGGCGCGAAACACCGGCGCCAGGATGACCACGATCAGCATCTGAATCGGTATCGGCACAAAGGCGCAAAACAGGCCGATGAAGGCGCCGCGCGCCATCGCGTGGCGGTTGCTGCGCCATATCTCACGTCGCTGCAGCAGAGCGCCCAGGGGTTTCAGGGCTGGCATCGCACGAATCTTGTCGGCGGAGGGTAGTTGCCGACGCCAGAAATCTCGAAGCATATGTACATTATGCCGTTTCCCTGGCCAATCGCGTGTCTGATCCGCCGCCAATCGCAGCGCCTTTCGGTTTCTCCGCCGCTGATCCGTTGCATTGTCTGGCTGGTGTTGTGCCTGTCGGCGCTTGGTCACTTTGTGGCCGCCGCCACTCAGGCCCTGGCCGATCGTGTGCCGCATTGCGTCGCTGCCGAGCCGCGCACGCTGTTGGCCTCGATTGGCGGCGTCGAGCCACGCGGGTGGACGCCGGATGGCAAGCAGCTGCTGCGTCTGGATGTGGCGGTGCTTGATGATCCGGAGCCGGTTTGCGCGGACCTCTCCGAGCGCCGGTTATTGCTGAGCTGGTATGCGGCGCCGCCTGTGGCGGTCGGTGAACATTGGCGCTTGCGGGTCCGGGCGCGCCCGCCCTGGGGATTTCAGAATCCCGGTGGCTTTGATCGCGAGCGCTGGTTTCTCGCCGAAGGCCTGGATGGCGCCGGTACAGTGCAGGGGGGCGAGCGCCTGGCGCCGGCGTCGGCCGGCGTGCGCGAACGGCTGCGCGCGTTCATCGGCGAAAGGCTCGCGCCTCTGGACCATGCGGCCTGGCTACGGGCGCTTGCCATCGGTGACGCGGCTGGCCTGTCGCCGGAGGATTGGCTTCGATTGCGGCGCACCGGCACTGTGCATCTGCTGGTGGTGTCCGGGCTGCATGTCGGTCTGGTTGCGGCACTGGCCTTTGCTGTTGGACGCGGTCTTGCCAGAACGCTACCGCCCTTGCTGCGGCGGTGGCCTGCGGCCTGGTTCGGCGTGGTCGTGGCGCTCACCTCTGTGGTCGCCTACGTCTGGCTTGTGGGCGCGGCTGTATCCGCCTTGCGCGCCGGCGTCATGAGCGCCTTGGGCTTGATTGCCCTGGTCTCAGGCCGTCGGGTGTCTCCGTTCACCTGGCTGGGGCTTGCCGCCTGGATGGTGGTAGCGCTGCATCCGTTGTCCCTGCTGTCGGTCGGATTCTGGCTTTCCTTCGGGGCTGTTGCCGTGCTCGTTACCGGTTTTGCCGGGCGCTGGCCGAGGCCGGGCATGGTGGCCGGCCTTGTGCGCGCGCAGTGCCTGATGCTGATTGCGATGTCGCCGCTGCTCGCCCTGACACTGGGGGAAGTTGCGCCGAGCGCTGGACTGGCCAATCTGCTGGCGGTGCCCTTGGTGTCGGCTTGCGTGGTGCCCCCGATCATCGCGGCCCTGGTCAGCAGCCTCTTGCATCTGCCCTGGGCTGATAGCCTCTGGCGTCTGGCTGATTTCAACATCTGGTTGCTGCTGGCCTGGCTGGACGCCATCGTCGCTTTCGATCCCTGGCCGGCGCCCGTGTCTCTCGCCCGTGGATTGCTTGCCCTCGCTGCTGTCGCAGGATTGTTGCTCGCGCCCGATTGGCGTTTCCGGCTGGCCTGTCTGCCGCTCTGGGGCGTTGGCCTGCTGCCGCCGGGTGCTCGGCCAGCCGATGCGACACTGCAAGTCACCGTGCTGGATGTTGGTCAGGGCGATGCGATCCTCGTCGATACCCGGCATCACCGGCTGCTGTTTGACGCTGGCCCGCGCTATGCGTCCGGATTCGATATTGGCCAAGCCGTGGTGCTGCCGGCCCTGGCGGGGACTGGCGGCCTTCGGCTGCACCGGTTGATCCTCAGCCACGGCGACCTGGATCATGCGGGTGGTGTGCCGGCGCTGCTGCAACGGCTTCCCGATGCTGCACTGCACACCAATGTGCCCGGGTTCGCCGACCACGAATCCCGGCGTCCTTGCTACCGAGGCCAGAGCTGGACCTGGGATGGCATCGAATTCCGGGTGTTGCATCCACCCCGAGGCGGCTATGGCCTTGGCAATGAGAGTTCCTGCGTTCTCCTGATCGAGGCCGGCGCCGAGCGCGTGCTGCTGACCGGCGACATAGGCCGGGCCACCGAGCGCTTGCTGGTGCGAACCGGATTGCCGACCGTCAGCCTGCTGGTGGCGCCGCATCACGGCAGCAACACGTCCTCGTCGCCAACCTTTCTTGCCGCCTTGCAGCCACGCCAGGTTGTGTTCAGCGCCGGGCTTGGCAACCGCTACGGACATCCGCATCCCGAGGTGCTCCATCGCTATCGCGCCCAGGGCGCTCGGGTCTGGATCACTGGCGAGACGGGCGCCCTGATCTGGCAATCCAGCGCCCCGGATCAAATGCGCTCCTGGCGCAGAGAAGTGAGCAGTGGCTGGCGATTCTGGGTAAACACCCTGCCGGAATCTGTCACCTGGACTGAAGATCGGTTATATTATGACTAGTTGTTATTTCCTGTGGTTTGAATATTCCATGAAACTCCATCAACTGCGCTATGCGTGGGAAGTGTCTCGGCACGACCTCAACATCTCTGCCACTGCGCAAACGCTGTTCACCTCGCAACCTGGCATCAGCAAGCAGATTCGTCTGCTTGAGGCAGAGCTCGGCGTGGAGATATTCGCCCGCCGGGGAAAGCACCTCACCCACGTAACGCCCGTGGGCGAGAGAATTCTGGAGATGGCTGGCGAGACCCTGGCCCAGGTGAACAACATCCGCCGTCTTGCGGAAGAGTTTCGCGAAGAGGAAAGCGGCTTGCTGACCCTGGCTACCACGCACACGCAGGCCCGCTACGCGCTGCTGCCAACCATGCGTCGATTTCGTGCGGCGCACCCGGGGGTGGCCCTGGAGATGCATCAGGGCTCGCCCTCGCAACTCGGCAGCCTCGCCGGCGAAGGCCAGGTGGACTTCGTGATTGCCACCGAGGCGCTGGAGCACTTCAAGGGCCTGATCATGCTGCCCTGCTATCGCTGGTATCGCGACATCATCGTGCCGGTCGGCCATCCGCTCGCCAGCCTGAGCGAAGACCGGCCACTTACCCTGGCCGACGTGGCTGCCTGGCCGATCGCCACCTACGTGTTCGGATTCACGGGCCGGTCGGTGCTTGACCGAGCATTCAACGAGGGCGGACTGAAGCCGAAGCTGGCATTCACGGCGACTGATACGGATGTCATCAAGACCTATGTGCGCCAAGGCTTTGGCGTTGGCATCATCGCGTCCATGGCCTTTGATCCGGCGGTGGATCAGGGCCTGGTCACGGTTGATGCGAGCCATCTGTTCAGCTCGTCCGTGACCCATATCGGGATTCGTCCGGGCACGTTTCTGCGCACTTTCATGTACAACTTCATCGAGTGGTTCGCGCCACACCTCAAGCGTGATCTCGTGGACGAAGCCAGGCGCTGTTCGACGCCGGCGGCCAGGCGCAAGTTGTTCGATGGCATCTCCTTGCCGGTGCGCTGACATCAGGCTTGCAGCCAGGTGCGCCTTTGCTTGTGTCGCATTATGCGGCGCGTCGCACGGTCCCTGTTGCACGATCCGGGATATACCGGCCAAGGGCGGCAGGCGCGATAGAATGCGGGCATGAGTTATCAGGTTCTTGCCCGCAAGCTGCGCCCGACAGGTTTCTCCAGCCTGGTCGGCCAGGATCATGTGGTGCGTGCGCTGACCCACGGCCTGGACGCTGGCCGCTTGCACCACGCCTATCTCTTTACCGGTACGCGCGGTGTCGGCAAGACCACCATCGCGCGCATCCTGGCGGCCTGCCTGAATTGCGAAACGGGCGTGAGCTCAACCCCTTGTGGCGACTGTTCGGCGTGTCGGGAGATTCAGGAAGGGCGCTTTGTTGATCTGCTTGAGGTGGATGCGGCTTCTCGAACGCGGGTGGATGACACCCGGGAACTGCTCGAAAACGCGCAATATCTGCCGGCGAGGGGGCGATACAAGGTGTATCTGATTGACGAGGTACACATGCTCTCCACGGCCAGTTTCAATGCCTTGTTGAAAACCCTTGAAGAGCCGCCGGATCACATCAAGTTTTTGCTTGCGACCACCGAGCCCAGGTCTCTGCCGGTGACGGTGCTCTCCCGCTGCCTTCAGTTTCAGTTGAAGTCGATAGCCGCTGCTCAGATCAGCGGCTATCTGGCGCAGGTGATGCAGGACGAGGAAGTGCCTTTCGAAGAAGAGGCGCTGAACCTGATTGCCAAGGCAGCGCGCGGCAGTATGCGCGATGCCCTGTCGCTGACCGACCAGGCTATCGCCTTCGGCGCCGGCAGTCTGCAAGCAGCGGACCTTTCTGATCTGCTCGGCGTGGTGGGCGCCGGCGAGGTCGCCGCCATGCTGCAAGCCATCGAGGCAGGTAATCCGGCGGGGGTGCTTGAGGTATCGAACGCCCTGGGCGAGCGGGCGGTGGACTTTGCCGCGGCGCTCGCGGACATGATTCAGGCCTTGCACGATCTGGCGGTTTCCCACGCCCTTGGTGAAGCCGGTTCGGGCCCGGGCTGCGAACTGACGCCTGAGGCTCTGCAACTCCACTATCAGATCGCCCTCATGGGCTATCGGGACATGCGCACAGGGCCAGACCCGAAAACTGTATTCGAGATGACGTTGTTGCGGATGCTTGCGTTCGCCCCGGACGCCGATTCGGCGCAGCGGGTTCCGCCAGCCGGCGCACAGGCGAAATCGCAAGAGACGCCCGCGAAGCCGTCTGCCGCCAAGGCGCAGGCGGGCGGGGCGGCTGAGACTGATGCCCAGGCCAAGCCGCCATCTGCCGGCCCTCTGCCAGCAGATGGTCAAGACTCTGCGGCCAGTGACGGAAACCTGCCACCGGATTCGGCTGGCGTCGCCGGTGCGGCGCGCGAACAGGCGACCGCCTGGGCCGATGAATGGGCGGAGATCTGCCCGAAATTGGCGCTGAGCGGATTCGATATGGCGCTCGCTGAACACTGTGTGCTGGTCGCCAAGGCCGAGGATGCCTGGCGTCTCGGCATCGAGCCTCGCTACGAGGGTATGATGGCGGAGGAGGGCGAGCGGGCAATAGAAACGGCCCTGGCGCAGTTCCTCAAGCGCCCGCTCAGGGTACAACTCGCGGTGCTGGCGCATGGCCAGGATTCACCGCACGGCCGCAGGGAGCAGGCCAATGAGGCCCGTCTGGCGGCTGCGAGGCAGGCGGCGGAGCAGGACTCCACGGTGCAGGCTCTGCTTGAACTGTTTGATGGCAAGCTGATTGATGTAAAACCGATTCGGGACGCTTGATTCCGGCCTCTTGCGCGGGGGCCGAGACGGCGTGTTCAGGGAGACGTCCATGGATGCATTCAATATCGGTGGCCTGTTGTCCAAGGCTCAGGAAATGCAGGGCCGGATCCAGGGTCTGGAAAAGGAGATTGCCAGCCAGGAGGTGATCGGCGAGAGTGGCGCCGGCCTGGTGCAGGTCACCATGACCGGCAGATATCAGGTACAGTCAATGCAGATTGATCCGAGCTTGCTGCAGGAAGGCGTGGCCGTGCTCCAGGATCTGATCGTTGGCGCCTGCAATGACGCCATGCGCAAGATCGAGGCCAGACGCCGCGACCTCATTGAACGGGCAGCGCAAGGCCTGCCGGCGGGAGCAGCCGAAGCCATCAGCAAGATGTTCCTGTGATCTGTTTGCTGCGCGTCTGATGTTCAGCCCACTTCTGGAGCGGCTGGTGCAGTCTCTGCAGATTCTGCCCGGTGTTGGCGCCAAGACGGCCCAGCGGATGGCGTTTCATCTGCTTCAGAATCAGCGTGAAGCCGGAAGCCGCCTGGCCGAAGTCATGGCCCGTTCTCTGGCGGAGATTGGCCAGTGTCGGGAATGTCGCACGCTGACCGAAGCCGAGCTTTGCCCCCTGTGCCAGAATCCGAAGCGGGATGAGCGTCTGTTGTGCATTGTGGAGTCACCGTCCGACATCGTCGCGATCGAGCGGGCCGGCGGTTATGAGGGCCGCTATTTCGTTCTGCATGGACGCCTTTCGCCAATCGACGGAATCGGCCCGGAAGAACTCGGATTGTCGCAACTTGAAGCGCAAGTGCGCAGGCGTCGCCCGCGCGAGGCGATTCTTGCCACCAACCCGACCGTCGAAGGCGAGGCAACCGCCTTTCACATTCACGAACTGATCCGCGATCAGGTGGAGCGCATCACCCGCATTGCTCACGGCGTGCCCATTGGCGGCGAGTTGGACTATGTGGATGGCGGCACCCTGGCGCACGCCCTGCAAGGACGCCGCCGTTTCCGCTGACGGCCACCACTGGATTGCAACGGACGCCGGGCTGGTCGAGGCAGCCGCCGCCTGGCGCGGTCCCCTGGCGCTGGATACCGAATTCCGACGCACCGACACCTTCTATCCCATCCCGGGCCTGTACCAGTTGGCGACAGTCGATGGCATCTGGTTGCTTGACCCGCTCGCCATAAACGATTGGACGCCCTTGATTCGCAGGCTTGAAGATTCGACAGAGGCGGTTGTGATGCACGCCTGTTCGGAGGATCTGGAGTTGCTGACGCATCATCTGGGCGCCCGACCGGGCAATCTGTTCGATACGCAGCTTGCCTGGGCCTTTGTTTCCGAGCACTACAGCATGGGCTACGCCAATCTGGTGCGCACCCTGATCGGCGTTGAACTGCCGAGACAGCAGACCCTCTCGAACTGGCTGCGCCGACCCCTGTCCTCCGCTCAGTTGCGCTACGCCTGCGCTGATGTCAAGCATCTGCTGCCACTGCATGATCTGCTGCGACAGCGCCTGGAGGCTAGCGGTCGGCAGAGCTGGTTTGCCTCGGAAATGGCGGTGCGGCGCTCGATCACGCCCGCCGAGCCAGATGAATGCTACCGCGCCCTGCCCAAGGCTCGACAATTGTCTCAGCCGCAACTCAAGCGCCTGCGCGCGCTGTGCGCCTGGCGCGAACATCAGGCGATACGCGAGGATCGTCCGAGAAAGCGCGTGCTTTCCGACGATCTGCTGCTGGAACTGGCGCGCGCATCGGAGTTGAGCCAGGCTTGGCTCGGCGATCTTCTGCCGCCGAACCAGTTGAGACGCTACGGCCAGGCCCTGAAGGCGAATCATCGGGCTGGCGAGGCGGCAAGCGCAGAAGCCAGCGTGCCCAGGGCCTTGAAAGGCGTGGAGCGCGAAACCGTCAAGGCGCTCAAACGCTACGGGGTGCGGTTGGCCAGGCGACTGGACCTGGCGGCGGAGCTGCTGTGTCGGCAGCGGGATCTGGAGGCTTGCGTGCGCGCCTGGCGGGATACCGGGCAGGTTTCCGCCGCTTATCAGGGCTGGCGAAGCACGCTCATGGGTGAGGGGGTTGGCAAGGCCCTGGCAGCGATGGACGCCGAAGGCGCAGGCGAGTCCACGCAGCAGGCAGCGAGGTGACAGCGTGAGCCTCACCGGTGGCGAGTGGCTGGCCTGGGGGCTGGTGCTTGGATTTGCATGCCTCAGTGGCCTGGGGGTGGTCTGGTTGACGCGGCGCCTGTCGTCCCGATTTCTGGCCTGGCAGCTACGATGCCTCTGTTTTGCGCTCCTGTTGATTCCGGCGCCCGTTCCCTCCTTTTCGGAGCATTGGGCGCCTGCCATCGTGGTGTTGCTGTTTGAATCAGTGTTTCAGACGTCTGGCCGGCCCGGACAGTCCTTTCGTCTGCTGCTGGCGGGCCTTGTGCTGGCGACAGCGATTGCAGCGCTGATTGCGTTGCTGTCCAGATTGCGGCGCCGATGATGGCTCGCCGACGATCCAAAGAGTCCGTGGCGGATGATCGGGCGCTGGCCGACTGGGCGCAAGATTTGTGTTCGCGCAACAGCCGATTGCAGCAACCCAGAATCGAGGCAGCTGTCCAGCGTCTGGCCGAGCGCAATGCCCCGGCGCATCTGGAGACCGGGCTGGAACTGGCGCAACTGGCGTCTGCCATGGAACTGGACACAGAATCGGTTCTGGCCGCGCTCTTCTATCGCCCGGCTCGGCATGGCGGCTGGGGAAAGGCGGCGCTTGACCCGGTGATCGGGGCGGAAGCGGCTGGCCTGGTGCTGGCGGTCAAGCAGATGGCCGACAGCCGCATTCTGGATCTCACCAGCGCCCGCCTGCTCGCCAGCGAGGCCAAGGATCAAACCGTCAACATCCGCCGGATGCTGGTGGCATTGATCGATGATGGCCGGGTGGCGGTGCTGAAGCTGGCAGAGCGGGTGGTGGCCATGCGCCGGGCCAGGCAGAGTTCCGAAGAGCGCAAGGCGCGCATCGCTACCGAAGCGCTGACTGTGTTCGTGCCCCTGGCGGACCGGCTCGGCATCTGGCAACTGAAGTGGGAGCTGGAAGATCTGGCGCTGCTCTATCTGGAGCCCGGCGCCTATGCGCGCATCGCAGAGCAACTCGCTGGCCGGCGCCGGCAGCGGGAAGCACAGGTTCGGATTCTGGTTGCGCAGCTCAAGCGGGCCTTTGCCGCCCGGGACATGCAGGCGGAAGTGGCCGGTCGGGCGAAACACATTTACAGCATCTGGCGCAAGATGAGCGCCAAGGGCATTCCATTCAACGAAGTCCACGATGTTCAGGCCTTGCGGGTGATCGTCGAGACGGCGCCCGAGTGCTATGCGGCCCTGGGCATTGTCCATGCCTGCTGGCCACCGGTGCCGCATGAACTCGACGACTACGTTGCCAGCCCCAAGGAAAACGGCTACCAATCCCTGCACACCGCGGTGGTTGGTGACGACGGGGCTGTGTTCGAGGTGCAGATCAGAACCCGGGAGATGCACCGGGCCGCCGAACTCGGGGTCTGCGCCCATTGGGCCTACAAGGGCATGGATGCGGAAGACGACCATTACGCCAGCAAGGTTGCTTCGCTGCGCCGGGTGCTGGATGCCGAGGCGCGGGGCGAGACAAGCCTTGCACAAGGATTGGCCGGAGAACTCGAGCGGGAGGCAGCCCGCTACGGCCCGGCGGTTCGGGTGTTCGTCTATACGCCGAGAGGCCAGGTGCTGGATCTCGCGGACGGCGCCACGCCGCTGGATTTCGCCTACCGCGTGCACACGGAAGTGGGGCACAAGTGCATCGGCGCGGAAGTGGATGGGAGGCTCCTCGCACTCAACGCCAGGCTGGAATCCGGACAGCGGGTACGCATTCTCACCGGATCGGCGCCAGCGCCTCGGGCGCTCTGGCTCGACCCCGACCTCGGCTATGCGAACACTGCCCGGGCGCGTGAGAAGATCCGCGAATGGCTGCGCTCGCAATCGCCGCAGACCATCGAGGCAGCCGGTCGGGCAGACTGGCAGACAGTCGTGGCCGGCTTCGCGCATTCTCGCCTTGACCCGGCCGACCTGCCCGGCCTGGTCAGCGACCCGATACTGGCCACAGAATCGACGCTGTTTCAGGCGCTTGGCGCGGGCGAAGCCTTCCCGCTACAGGTGTTGCAGCCTCGGCTGGCATCCTTCGACAGCGGCTCGGACGCCTTTCGCCTGCGGATACTGGCGACAGACCGGGAGAATCTGCTGCGTGACCTGGTCGCCGTTGTCAGCCGTTTCGGGCTATCCATGTCTGCGGCGGGCGCCGATGTGGACAGCAGCGCCAACCTGGCTCGACTGGAATTGAAATTGATGCTTGCTGATTTGTATGAACTTGGCCGGGTGATGCAACATCTGCGCCAGGTGCGGGAGGTGCAATCGGTGAACCGGATACCGGAACCATGACAAGCGCCATCAGTGGCCTGCAATCACGCGACCCCGGTGGTGTTCGGCCCGCCGGAGGCGGCCCGTGAAGGCCGTGCTGCTTGGCCCGCCCGGCGCCGGCAAGGGCACCCAGGCCAGACTCGTCTGCGAAGCCTTGAGTATCCCCCAGATCTCGACCGGCGACATGCTGCGCGCAGCGGTAGCTGCTGGCACTGAACTCGGCAGACGGGCAAAGGCAGTGATGGACGCCGGCGACCTGGTCTCCGATGACATCATCATCGGCCTGGTGCGCGAGCGCATCCGGCAGCCAGACGCCGTGCGCGGTTTTCTGTTCGACGGATTCCCGCGCACCATTCCCCAGGCCGAGGCGCTGGCGGCAGCCGGGGTTGCCCTGGACGCCGTGGTGGAAATTCAGGCGCCGGACGATGAGATCGTCGAACGACTGGGTGGCCGCCGGATGCACCCGGGCAGCGGGCGCACCTATCATCTCATCCACAACCCGCCGCGGCAGACGGGCCGGGATGACGAAACCGGAGAACCGCTGATCCAGCGCGACGACGACAAGGAAGCGACAGTGCGCAGCCGACTGGTCGTTTACCGCGAGCAGACAGAGCCGCTGGTGGGTTACTACCAGCGCCTCGCCGCGTCCGGCGAAACCCGCTACATCGCGGTTCGAGGCACCGGTTCAGTCAACGATATCCAGGCAGAAATCGCAGCGGCACTGCGCGGCTGAGCGGATGCCGGGGCGGAGTTGGATGACTTCGATCTTCAACTTCGCCGCTTTTAGGCCACACAGTTTTCACCGGCCATCGGTCGGCAAGGCGGTTCGGATGAAAGGGAGAGACCGCCCGAGGGCGGCCTCTCATTTTGCGTCGTAAGACTTATTACGACCCGAGTCCGCCTCAATCCTGACCTGCTAAGTCCAGTGGGGCCGGACTTGATATATGCTACAGAAGCATTGCCGAAAGTCCACTGCTCGCTAACCCAAGTTTACCAATGAGAAATTAAAAGTAATAATAATCATTGTGTTAGGGGGAGATAATTTGGCGTAAGGCACTACAATGAGCGCCTTTGGGGAGTTGATCTTGTTCAGATGACCGTTTTGAGGAAGCCGCCGGCGTCAGGATGTATGCCAAGAGCGTCGTAGATGGGTTGCTGGTGCGGTTCAAGGGCGGTGGCCTTGCGCAGATGCAGGGTTCGGCTGTCGGCGCATCGGAAGGTGGCGGTGACGCGGCATCGCGAGGCAAGGCGGTTGCGCAGGCTGGTCCAGCTATGATGGATGTCGTTCACGCGCAGTTGTCTGCGCACGATCTGGACGAGTTGGTAAGCGATGACGGCGATGAACAGATGTCCCTCGGCGCGCTTCGGGGTCTGGTGGTAGATGGGGCGCAGTCCGAGTTCGGTCTTCAGGCATCGGAACACGGCTTCCAGGTCGGTGAGGGTGGCGTAGGTTCGCCATAGGCGTTGTGCATCCCAGTCGGTGAGATTGGAGCGCAGGCAATAGACGCCAGGGCGATCAGCCATGGAACCTTTGGCGGGGTTGCGGGTCCAGGTGATGGACTGGACGCGCTCACCCTGGACGGTCAAGTCGAGCGAGTAGTAGCCGGCGACGCGTCGGTGTTGCGCCTTGAGCCGCCCGAGGCGTTGGTTGATCTGCTCGGGTTTGCGCCGGGCCCGGGGGTTGGATAACGCCAGCGCGAGTTTTGTCAATGCGGCTTCGTAGCGGGCGCAGAAGCGCTCGACCATGGCGCGCTCCTTCTGGGCGCGCTCCTCGGAGTAACAGTGCAGAAGGACTTCGCCAGAGTCTTCGCAGACCCTGCGATCCAGATGCAGTTGGCATCCCGAGGCGGTGGTGATGGATTCGGCGGCCTCGGCGTTGAACTCGCGCTTGCGCTTGCGGCTGACCACCAGATAGCGGTAACCGGCGTCACGCAGCCAGGCAATCTGCGCTTCGGTGGCAATGCCCCGATCCATGACCACCAGGGCGTCGGCTGGCGCGCCCAGGCCGGCCAGCATGCCTTGCAGCGTGGCGGGTTCGCGCACATTGCCGGCAAACACCCGAGAACGGCTGACAAAACCAGAGCCGTCCAACACCAGGCCGAGCGTGAGCAGAGGACAGTCGCTGCGTTTTTCCTTGGAGTGCCCGTGTCGGGCCAGGGGCTGGCCTGCGGCCTCCCCCTCGAAGTAGGTGTTGGTCAGATCAAAAAGCGTCACCGTGGCGCACAGGCCGAACAGGTTCATGGCGCGCTCGTACAGATGCGCTTCTATGGCGTCACGGTGCTTCACCAGGGCGTCCGAGGCCCGGTACAGTTGCATCGCGCCCATGGACTCGTAGTCCACTCCCAGCAACTCGCCCAGGGCACTGTCCTGTGCCAGCCAGCGGTGCGTCTCGCGCTCGCTGGCCGGGTGCGCCAGACGACCGACGATCAGACCAGTCGCTGCCGAGCGCAAGGCGCCGTTGACGCCAAGCGTTTCCAGCAGTGGCATCAGTCCCGTCTGCTGCATGGCCCATAACCCGATCTGCTCAACGCCGACACTACGCGCACGGGCCAGCGCCATGGACTCCGGGCAGATCGCCACAGGGTCTCGTTCTGCGCCGGGCGCTGCGCCATGCCCTCGCGCCAACAGCAAGGCGGCAATGCGTTGCGCTTCGGTCTCGACGGTCTCGCCGAGGTCGTCAAACAGCCGGTGCTGTCCCTCAAGCAAATCCTCGATACGCGCGCACAAGCGCGGCCAGAGTTCCGGCTCGATCTCGAAGTGGCGCCCGAGGTTGAGCAGCGTGCGCTGACGCACCTTGCCGCCGAGACGCTCACTGTGCACCAGGCGAGTGGTGCTGTAGGTCGAACCATCCTTGGCTCGGCGGGTTTGCGTGCGGCGGATGAACATGCAGGTCAGGATTGGGTATGGGCGCAGGATTGTCAATACCCAAATATACGATTATGGCACTACATTGAGATTTCCCAACGCACGAAAACAATAAATCAATGACTTACGTGCTCAAAACACCCAACAAAACCCCAAAACCCTGCCCAAACAGGCCCAAAATAACCCCGCCTTGGTAAACTTGGGCTAAGGCCGCTGGAACGAGATGGCCGAATCGAAGTCCGGCGCCCCCAAGGAAGCAAAGGGTTCCCATCAGGGAAGAATATTCAGATCCGCTTCAGGCAACAGGCAGACCATCCCAGGTGCGATCACCGAGAACCCGCCCCGTAATCTTCTTCCCGAACCTGCCCATGGGGGCGGAATAATCTCCTCCGTTGACAACCGTCCTCGGTACGGCTCCGGGCACCGCCTCAACAGGCGCCCAGTCGCCCCACTGCTTGAAATGGAAGGGCGTTTCGTGAGCAATGCATTGGTCGCGGAGATCGTGGAACCAGCGGGGATTACTCGGCCTTGCTTTCGGCCCACTTTCGCCACCGGCGATGACCCAATCAATGGCCTTGCGCTCCAGCCAGGGCGCCAGTTCAACCTGATCAAGCAGTGGTTCGCAGGAAACAAAGCGAATGCGCGCTCCGGCATCGGCAAGGTGGGGCAAGCGCTTGTCGGCCCAGCGCTGGCCTTCAACCGTCGTGCCCAGCCATACATGTGCAGGCCAATCATCTTGCCAGGGAGCCAGGCGCTGCGCCAGATGGGGACGCTTGGTCAGGAGCAGCCAATCCAGATTCGGCGTGCTCTCGATCACTTCCCACAGTCGATGCCGCCAGGGCGCCAATCCCTTTTTCCACTCGAAGACGTCCGCCATTGAGGCGCAGAAGATGCGAAATCGGGTTCCGCTGCGAGCCGCCTCTGCGTTCCAGCGATGAGGCTGCCGCCAGTAGGCTTCGCTTGGAAGGCGGCGCGGCCTCTTCGCGCTCCAGACGTCGAACCCCAAGCGCCTCGCCCAGGTTTCAGCGTAGCAATGATCACAAGCGGGTGACACCTTGGTGCACCCCCACCAGGGATTGAAAGTATGATCGGTCCATTCGATTTTTGAATCCCGCGCCATGAATGTGCCTCCACAGACTCAAGCGTATTATCTACCAGATCGTGTCCCATAGACTGACTGATCCCAATCCCCTGACAAGGCCGTGATCCTGGCTGATCGGCCTCATTTTGAGGCTGGGGTCGGCGGGAGCGTCATGCGGGGGCCAAGCGCGGGCGCATCCGGGCGGCGGAGCGTTGCAAAAGGATGTCGGATCCCGCTTGCGGGACGGTCGGTTTCGGGATGTGCGCAAGCGCGTCCCCGCCGGCAGCATCCCCGCCGTCCAGTCCAGCAGGGTGCGCCAGTTCAGCGTCCCCGCGTTCGACGAGCCCCGGTTCCTGACCTTCACCGAGACCGCCTCCCCAAGCAGTTCGAACCGCCCGAGCCGCCGCGCGAGGGGTGACTTGGGGGGTGCTTTTTCTTATCCGCGGCCGGCGGGCTGACTATTCCGAGATGTGGTCTCGCAACGTTTCGACCGCGGCAGTCAGCACGGACTCGCCGACAATACTCAGAAGTGACAAACCGAGAATCAACGATTTCACTTTCCCGTCGATCTCGGCATTGTTACGCAACACTTCGATACTCCTGCCGAACTGGGTCTGTTCTTCGGCGGTAACGTTCTGCATCAGTTGGAAACAGAACGGCGGCAACGAAATCCACGCTTTGTCGAAATCGATACCGTTCATGGTCTTGTTGACGAGACGCGCTCTCGGGGTTGCCCGCGCCCGATCCACTGCGCGATCGGCGGCAGAAAGAAAGATCTGCAAAATGCCGGCGGGCCCGACCGCGATATCCGAGTCGCCCACGCGCACGTTGAACAGCGAACTGCGGAAGAAGGCCATTGAGCCGAGACTCGCGAGCAGGACTCTGTAGGCATCGCGTTTGAGGGACTCGGCGTCCGTCAGACCGAAGTCCAGTACGAATACTTCGACGATCAAGAGATAGGCCAGTGCGGCGGCGAGCCCATTGACGGCCAGGTAGAAGAATCCGGGTACCGTGAAAACGGCTTTGCGCGGCGCATCCTGATAGCGCGCGACGAGTTCGCTCATCGCCGCGATAAAGGCGATCAGGGCCGAGAGCGAGTACGCCAGCATTGGTCTTCGCTTATTGCCGGCGCGAGGGCCGGATCATCTGGACTGAAGTTTCCCAATGGGAATGTTGGCCAGGTTGCGGCCCATCGGTGTCAGAGAAACCATCTCGTTGAGGTCGGAAAATTCGATCAGGTCTGCGGCTTTCAGCGGTTCGATCGCCATGACCGTCTGCGAAATAGGCAAGTTGCTCTCCTCCGCGAGTTCGACGATACCGATGGCGTCGTCATGATGTGACAGCGTCTCAATGATCGCCATCGGCGAAACTTCCACTCGGACGGCGTTGGGCCTCGGCCTGGACACCGTCTTCAAGAAGGTGCCGAAGTTGTCCACTCGTTTGGTTGGCTTTTCCATTTTCGACGACTCCCTATCGATCGACTGCGGTCGTAATGCCCGGGACGACCAGATGCGACACGTAATCACCACCGACCGAAACCACTTTTCGGCCGCGTTTGGATTCGGACTCCACCCATTCCGTGATCGCGAGCGCGGCCCGAACGGTATCCGCCCTGGATCGCAGCCCGAATCGGCCCCGAAGCCGGTCCAGCTCATCCGCTTCTTCGGACCTCAGATCCAGTTGCACGCGCGTCTTCGCCATCGTCGTATCGATCACCCTGTATGAGATGAGTAACATATACTCATTTCTGGCTGGAAATCAAGTGCGTGCAGTTGACCTGATCCGCTGACCTCCACGCAATTCCCTTATGATGCGCGGTTCATTCTTGCGCGCAACACATCCTGGATAAGCACAACAGAGTGGAAGTTGCCGGACTGCATGTGGAGCCTGCCCTCTACGAGGCGGTGCGCGATGAAATTGCGCCGGGAACAGGGCGCGATGCAGATCTCGCCTGGGCCACCCTGATTCGGCGGTTCGGTTCAGCTTTCAATCTCACCCCCCATTTGCACATGCTCCTCCTTGATGGCGCCTGCTCATTCAGCGCCCGCAAAGCCACCCTTCACCACAACATCCAACAGATTGACCCCCTGAGTGCCAGCAGCAGGTCACTGCCAACACAGGTCACTGCCAACAGTTGACTCAATTCCCAAAAACGTCGTCTATAATTCCTGTCCTTCTTCCTATTCTTGAGGGATGCGCCTCTTGTACGAACCGTCGAATTCGTCCGGGACGTCCCGGCTGGCCGCCCTGAGCGCCGTTCGCGGCGCGTGCGGCGCGCATAGTCATCCCCCCCCCCCCCCCCCCCGACAACTGCGCACCCCCGGCAGTGGACGAACCGACGCATGCGGCGCGCAGGAGCGGGCAGGACACTCGGCGACCTCCGGCCGCACGGCAACAGTGGGTAGCATGGCGCACCTCGCAGCCAGGGGGACGCGCGCTGCCCTGACCCGCCTCTGGCGCGCCCCGCGCGCCGCCGCGCCGCTCGTCCTCACCGCGCTGCTCGCGAGTCTGCTGCCGAGCGCTGCCAGCGCACAGGACCTCCCGACCCTGAGCATGGCGGTGGTGGCGAAGTCCGGTGTCGCCGACTCAACGGGTTTTATCTCCGTTGACGAAGACGTGGGCACGGTTGAATTCACGGTCACCCTGTCCGCCGCCAGTACCGGCACGGTGACGGTGGAGTACGCCACCGAGGACATTCCCGCCGGCGATCAGGTCCTCACGGATATTTCTGGTGCGTCACCCGCTACCGCTGGCGAGGATTACACCGCCGTTTCGGGCACGCTCACCTTCGCGCCGGGCGAGACCAGCAAGACCGTTTCAGTGCGGATTATTGACGAAACGCTGTTCGAGCAGGCTCAGGAGCTCTTCCGCGCCGTGCTGAGCAATCCCTCCGGCGCCACCATTGCTGCCGGTGAGGGGCAATTACTCTTCGGCATCGTCAACGGCGACCCGCTGCCGCCCGTATCGGTCATGGCGGCGGGTCTGGCGAGCACTGGTTCGCCGGGGGCGGCAGCGAGTACCCCGGAAGGGAAGCTGAGCGTGGCCGAGGGCGACAGCGGTGAGACCGACATCACCTTCACCTTCACGCAATCCGATGTGGTCGGCTGGAGGGACAGCCAAGTCGGTAGCTTCCGCATTCCGGTTGGCATCACCGGTACTGCTACCGCCGATACGGACTTTGAGTTCACTGAGGTCGCAGCCAGCGACCTGACCATCATGCCAAGAGCGACGCGGGTCGAGTACACGCTGGAGATCAAGGGCGACACGGATGTCGAGGGTGACGAGGTCTTTTATGTTGCACTCCAGCGTCCCGACGGGATTGTGACCAATTCCGGCGAAGAGAATTTCCTGATCGAGATCACCATCGTTGATGACGACGGTGTGCCTTCCGCGCCTTCCGCGCCGCGCCTGACGGCCTCGGCGAGCGGCCAGTTAACGGTGAATTGGGCGGCGCCGGCGGACGACGGCGGCCGGCTCGTCACCGACTACGACGTGCGCTACCGCGTGAAGCCAACCTCCGGGGACCCCGCCTGGACGGAGCTGGCCGACACCAGCGACAGCACCGCCCTGATGGCCAACCTGACCGGCCTCACCAACGGCGCCGCGTATCAGGTGCAGGTGCGCGCGCAGAACGAGAATGGCAACGGCGCCTGGTCGGCTGCGACGGAAGCCACGCCGGTGGCCAGCGGCCCGTCGCCGACGGCGGAGTACAACGCGGACACCAGGCGGCTGACGGTGCGCAATGCTCAGGTCACCTCGGCTGTCGCGACGTTCGCGCAAGCCAACTCCGGTCACCAGCTCATTTTCATCGGGGCCACCGACATCTACGCCAGCCAGGTCATGAATGTCAGGGCGACCTTGACGGTGGGCGGCACTCGTCTCGCCTACAGCGGGACATGTCTGCGCGGTGACTGCAGGTTCAATACAGCGGGGAGGTGGTCAGCCTCCACCACCGGCGCCGCCACCCTGGAGGTGGACCTGCCAAGCGGCTTCATGCCGCCGGCGCAGCTCTCGGCGGTTTACCTGGCAGTCGGTGATGTCAACGACAGGACACACTCGATCGCCACGAACGTGCGACTCGACACGGTGCGGTCCGCGCCCGCCATGCCGAGCAACCTGACGCTGGCTCTGCGCCCGAGGATGGCGACCTTGCGTTGGAGCGACCCGGGCGATTCCAGCATCACCGGGTACCAATACCGCGTCGGCACGAGCGGCGTGTGGACCGAGCTGCCCGGCAGCGGTGCGACCACCACCAGCTTTGATGTCTTTGACGGGCTGACCGGCGGTTCGCCGCAGACTATTCAGTTGCGCGCCGTGAACCCCAGCGGCGGCAGCGCACCCGCCTCGGTCACGAGCGCGGCGCCCGCCGCGCCAACTGGCGTCACGGCGGCGCCGCTAAATGCGTCCGCGCGCCTCCGGTGGTCCGACCCGGCTGATCCCAGCATCATCAAGTACCAGTTCCGCGTTGGCGCCAACGGCGCCTGGACCGACATCGCGGGCAGCAGCGCCGCGAGCGTCACCGGCGATGCCTCCGGGCTGACCAACGGTTCGGCGCAGACCTTGTTCCTGCGTGCGGTGAACTTCGTCGGTCCCAGCGCGGCTTCCTCGTCGGTGTCGGTGACGCCCACGGTCAACCCGGCCCCGACAGTGGCCAACGCGATTCCCGACCAGGTGGCGCTCGTGGGCGCGCCCTTCAGCTACGTCTTCCCGGCCAACACCTTCAACGATGCGGACGGCGACAGCCTCACCTACACGGCCAGCAAATCCGACAACACCGCGCTCCCCAGCTGGCTCGTCTTCACCGGCACTACGCGCAGCTTCGCGGGCACGCCGCAGTCCACCGACACCGGCAGGCTGTCGCTGAAGGTCACCGCCAGCGACGGCACGAACTCGGTCAGCGACACCTTCGACATCGTGGTGTCCGCCCCCCTGCTCGACGGTCTGGCGCTGGCCCTTCGCGACGGCACTGCGGTCGCTTTGACCCCCGCCTTCAGCGGGGCTGTCAAGACCTACACGGCCACCGTGCCGGACGGCACGGCGCTTGCGGAGCTGACGCCGACGGCGAGCTCGACCCCGTCCGGCATCACGGTCGCGGTAGATGGCGTGCTCGTCGCCAGCGGGACGGCCAGGGCCGTGACCCTGTTCGGCTCCTCGACCGAGGTGCGCGTGGTGGCGAGGAAGCCGGCGCCGAACCCGCAGGCCGACGAGTACCTGGTCACCATCACCCAGACGAACCCGCCGGGGGGCGAGCCGGAGCCGCTGGAGACGCAGTTGTCCGCGCTGCAGCTCAAGTCGGGCGACCGCGTGTTCACCCAATCGAGCGTCACGGGGACGGATCCCACGGTCATCGCCTACCAGGTGCCGGTCGATGTGGACTCAGTGCGGGTGACGCCGACCGTCGCCACCGCGGGCGCCACGGTGACGGTGAACGGCAAGGCGGTGGCCAGCGGCGCGCCGAGTGCGTTGATACCGCTGAATGTCGGGGTCAACGCCATCGTCATCGTGGTGACCTCGCCGGACGGCATGGACTCGCGCACCTACCGGGTGGACGTGCAGCGCGCGGCCATGCCGGGTCTGAGCGCGCTCACGCTCACCACGGGCACACTGGATGGCACGACCTTCACGCCGGTTTCCACGGGCATATTGAACCCGAGCTTCTCGCCGGAAACTCTGGAGTATCAAGTCGTGGTTGACAGGGCCCTGGACTCGCTGCGGGTGACGCCGACCGTCGCCACTGCGGGCGCCACGGTGACGGTGAACGGCACGGCCGTGACCAGCGGCTCGGCGAGCGGGGTCATCAACCTGGCCACAGGCAGGACACGTGTATCCATTGAGGTGACGGCGGCGGGCGGCGCCACGGCGACCTACAGCATCGAGGTGTACCGTCCATCCGATTCCGCCGCCGTCGTGGACGGCATAAAGCTGCGGGCTGTCGCTCCGGGGGAGCCACCGCTCAAGATACACCTCGACCCCGGCTTTCACGGATCGATTTACACCTATCGGGCGCAGAACGCGATTCCTCCGGGAAGGACGCTCGAGGTGAGGGCGAGCGCTCGATATCCGGGAGACGGAAGTTACCCTGTCATTAACGGCAGAGCGGCCACACACCTACAATGGACACCAGTGCCGCTGGATGTCGGCGAGAACACCGTCTCGGTCAGTGCCGTGCGATTCGGCAACTTTTTCTCCGTTGGTCAATATGACGTCACCGTGGTGAAGACACACCCCGCGGCGCTGAGCGGCCTGACGTTGTCCGCGGGCACGCTGCGCCCGGCCTTCGATCCGGCAATCACGGAATACCAGGTCACCCTGCCGCGCGGCGTTTCCGCGTTCACGGTAACGCCGCAGTCGGATGACTCCGCGCTGCGCGCCGGGGTGGGCGAGACCCCGACCGTGGCCGCGGCGCCGGTGGGCGCCCCCGGCGCGCCGGTCTCGCTCACCGTTGGGGAAACCAGACGGGTGTATGTGTATGTGCGCGACGAGGACCAGACCGGCGCCCGGCGCTTCATTACGCCCCGCACCTACCAGTTGCGGGTGACCCGCTCGGAGACACAAGGCGCCTCGGACGCCAGCCTGAGCGCGCTGGCGCTCGACGAGGTGGCGCGGGCGGCGGACAACTCCCTGACTTCCCTGAACGACCTGACGCTGACGCCGGCCTTTGCCACTGAAACCACCAACTACGCCCTGTCGGTGCCGCCCGACTTCACGCTGCTGCGCGTGCGGCCCACCACGACCGACGACGGCGCGACGGTCAGGATGAGCGTGAACGGCAGCACGCTTGACCTCCGCAGCCCGACGGCGCTGTCGGCGGGCGCCAACGAGATCGTGGTGCGGGTGACGGCCGCCGACGGCGCCACCGACCGCAGCTACCGGATTGTCGCCACCCGCCGCTCGGCCGCCACCCTTGATGCGCTGAACCTCCGCTGGGCGTCGCCGGGCGCCAACGAGGGGCCCCTCGACCTGAGCCTGAGCGATTTCACCGCCTTCAACCCGACGCCGGCCTTCGCCGCGGGCACGGCGAGCTATACGGCGAGCGTGCCCCACGCGGCGACGCTGCTGCGGCTGAACCCGAGCCCGACGGACCCGGCGGCCAGCGTCACGGTGAACGGCGAGGCGCTGAACATCTACGGCACTTCATACCTGTCGCTCGTCCCGGGCGGCAACCGGATTGCGCTTTCGGTGCTGGGCGCCGACGGCGTCAGCCGCATGGACTACTCACTGCTCGTGGCCCGCGCCCAGCCGCCGAGCGGGCGGCTCTCGCTGTCCTTCGCCAATCAGCCGCGCATCCTGATACAGGCCGGCGCGGTCATGGAGAGCGTGACGCTGCCGGCCGCCACCGGCGGCACGGCCCCCTACAAGTACGCCCTCGTCCCGCGCGCGCCGATCTGGCTCAGCCTGGATGAGGATACGCACGTCCTGTCGGTCAAGTCGGGCCAGAACGTGCCCGCGGGCACGGGCAGCGACCGGGTATCAGTGCAGGTGACCGATGCCGACGACGCCACCGCGACTGCCTCGTTCAATCTGGTGCGCGCGGCGCTCGCCTTCGGCGTGGTGCCGCCCCTCGACCGGGTCTTTACGGTCAACCGGGAGATCACCAATCTGGTGCTGCCCGCCGCCACCGGCGGCGCCGGCGCGGTAACCTACACCCTGACGCCGGAGCTGCCCGCGGGGCTCGCCTTCACCGCCGCGACGCGCACCCTCAGCGGCACGCCCACGGCCACGGCCGCCACCACGGTGTACACCTACCTGGCCACCGACTCCAACACCCCCACGGCGAACACAGCACAGCTCAAGTTCTCCCTGACTGTGGAGGCGAACCGGATGCCGTCCTTCGGCGCGGCCTCCGTCCGCGACCAGGTGCTGGTGAAGGACGAGCTCGCGCCCAGCCTGCGGCTGCCGGCGGCGAGCAGCGGCAACGCGCCGCTCACCTACGCCCTGAGTCCGGCGCTGCCGGCGGGCCTCGCCTTCAATGCGGCCACGCGTACCCTCGGCGGCACCCCGACCGCCGCCGCGGCGGCCGCCGACTACACGCTCACCGTCACCGACGCGGACGGGCAGACGGCGACGCTCACTTTCATGCTGGAAGTGCTAGAGGAGGCGGACAGCGCGCCGCTGCTGCCGGTGGACAGCGTGCTGCCGGACGTGGTGTGGACGAAAGACGCACAGATCGAGACCATCACCCTGCCGGCGGCGACCGGCGGCGACGGGGCTCTGACCTACGCCTTGACCCCCAACCTGCCGGCTGGTCTCACCTTCAACGCCGCCATGCGCACCATCAGCGGTACGCCGACCGCCGTTGCGCCGCGCCGCACCTACACCTACCAAGTCAGCGACGCCGACAGCAACACCGCCGACAGCGACGGCGACCGGCGCCGCTTTGCGCTGTCGGTGTCGGGCGGCCCCCTGGTCTATCCGGCGACGCCATCGAAGTTGCAGGTGGGCACGGCGATGCGCGGCCTGCTGCCGGTTCTCACCGGCTTGTCCGGCACACCGACCTACACCCTGACCGGCGCCCTGCCCGCGGGGCTCAGCCTCGACGCCGCCACCGGCATCATCGGCGGCACGCCGAGCGCGGTCAAGGCGAGTGCCAGCACCGTCACCGTCACTGTCGCGGCGGGCGGTCAGTCTGCAAGCGAACAGCTCACCTTCCCGGCGGTGACCGCGAAGCCCACCGCGGTGAGCGGCGTTACCGTGACGCCCATGTCCGACACCGAGTTGTTCGTCGAGTGGACCGCGGCCACGGTAGCCCCGGACGGCTACTGGGTGCGCTGGCGCGAGAATCAGCCAGGCAAGCGCTTTGTCTCGCGGGTCGAGACGACCAAAACCAGCTACACGATTGAGGGCTTGAGTTCCGGGACGGCGTATCTGGTGCGCGTGGACACCCTGAAGATCGACCGGCGGCGCGCGGCCGGCACCGCACAGACGGCGACCGGCACCACGAACAAAGCATCGGAGGGATCGGCTCCGTACCTGCAGTACTCCAACTTGCCCGAGAAACTCGTGGTGGGCGAACCTATATCGCCCTTGGCGCCCGAGGTGGCTAACTTTGCGGACGGCGCCGTCATCACCTACTCCTTTTCGGTGGAGCCGGGAAACAATCTGCCATCCGGGCTCAGCCTCGACGCCGATACCGGCGTGATCAGCGGCACGCCGGACACGCCGACCAGCTCGGCTAACCAGGTCATGTTCACAGCCACTGCCGGCGAGCAGACGGCGAGTAAAGGCATCCTCTTCCCTGCGGTGGAACGGGGCCTCAAGTACCCCGTCCCCGGGCCCCTGTTCGTGGATGTCGGCATCACCCCGCTCGAGCCGACTGTCAGCGGCTTCACGGGCGAGCTGACATTTCGGGCGATCACCAATCCGCTGTCCGGGATACTCCTCAATACCGAGACCGGCGTGATCTTCGGCGCGCCGAACGCAGTGACCTCCGACCCGGTGGAAATGATCGTGGAGGTCCTGGGCACCTCGCAACGGGCTGTTCACACCCTCCGCTTCCCGCGGGTGCAACCGACGCCGAACCTGCGCTACGCCGGTTTGCCAGCGCCATTGCAGGTCGGCGCGCCGGTCAGCCTGGCCCCGACGGTGGCGTCAAGCTTCGGTACTGTTACCAGCTACGCGCTGACCGGCGCCCTGCCGGCCGGGCTGAGCTTCAATACCAGCACCGGCGTGATCAGTGGTGCGCCGACCACGCCGGCGCAAAGCGCGAACGAGCAAGGGGTGAGCGTGACGGTGACGGCCACCACCGGCAGCGGCGACAGCGAGAAGACCGCCACCGCCACCGTCGAATTCCAGCCGGTGCGGTATGCGCCCCCGACGATCGCGGCCATTGCCGACATCGCCAGCCTCGTGGTGGGCGCCTCGCAACGGGCGCCGGTGACGCTGAGCGGCGTACCCGCCGGCGCGTCTGTAGCCATCGGGGCCGTGCTTGATCCGGCTGGCCGCGCCGTGGGTACGGTCGGCACGGACAGCATCACCCTGTACGGCCTGCGGGCGGGCACGTTGACGGTCACCGTGACCGCCACCGTGGGCGAGGGCGTGGCGGCCTCACCCGAAGGCCGAACCACCTTCAGCCTCACCGTGACCGACGCGGCGCTCACGGCGGAGGCCGGCAATCCGCCATCGTCAACGGCGGTGGGCACTGCTGTGACGCTGGCCGGCTCGGCCAGCGGCGGCGTACCGGGAGTGATGAACCGGATGGCATCCTACGGCTACGCCTGGACGGTGGTGAGCGAGCCGACGAGTTCCAGCGTGTCGATTACGAACGCGGACAAGGCCAGCGCGTCCTTCACGCCCACCCACAACGGCACCTACCAGCTGCGCCTCACCGTCACCGACTCGGCCACCCCCACGGCCAACACCGCCACGGACACGGTGGATGTGGTGGTGCCAACCTCGCCCTCGGCCAACTCGGCGCCGGCGGTGGCCAACGCGATCCCCGACCAGGCGGCGACTGTGGACACCGCCTTCAGCTACGTCTTCCCGACCAACACCTTCAGCGACGCCGACAACGACAGCCTGACCTACACGGCCATGCAGACGGACGGCACGACCGACAGCGCGCTGCCCTCGTGGCTGGCCTTCACCGCCGCCGAGCGCAAGCTGGCGGGCACGCCGACATCCACGGACACCGGCACACTGTCGGTGAAGGTGACGGCGAGCGACGGCACGGCCTCGGTCAGCGACACCTTCGACATCGTGGTGAGCGCGACGGAAGCGGAGGGCAACAAACTGACGACACCGACGGTGACGCTGATTGTGGGCGACACCTGGTTGCGGGCGATATGGCCCGCCAATATCGGTACGGTGGCATCGAGCGAGTTGCAGTGGAAGGCATCGACAGTCATGGGCTGGAGCGGGACGGGCGTGACCACGGTTACTTCCGCCAAGCGGACGGGCACGAACATCATTGGTCTGACCACCGGCACGGCGTACGAGGTGCGTGTGCGTGACAAGGCGGCCACGGATAGTCCGGATTTTGCTGACAGCGCCTGGTCAAGCCCTGTCAGGGCCACGCCGAAAGGCATACCGGCTCCGACGGGACTGGTGGTCGAGGACGAGGAGGATACGGCATTAACCCTGCGCTGGACACCGCCTGCGGACACCAGATTCACGGGCTACGAGATCAAGCGGGACGATGACGACTGGAAGCCACTCGATGCCAGCGTGGATAGCACCGATGTCCGCATCACGGGCCTGACCAACGAGCAGAGCTACAGCTTCCGGTTGCGGGCCGTGAGGGCGGTGGACCGGAGGAACCTTCAGGATGAGGTGGTTGAGATTCTGGGGGCGGCAAAGATTCTGGGGGCGGCAACGCCTGCCGTGAGCGGAATGCCGGGGACGAGGCCGCGCGCGCCAGAGATGTTGACGGCGGAGGCGGGCAATGGTCAGGTGAAGCTGACCTGGGAGGCGCCCTCGTTCGGCGGGACGCCGACGGGGTATGAAATCAGCAGTGACGGCGGTAAAACCTGGACGGCGACCGGTAGCGATGACCTCAGCCACACGGTGACGGACCTGACAAACGGCCAGGCCTATGTCTTTCTGGTGCGGGCAGTGAACGCGATTGGGACGGGTCCGCCTTCGGGGTCGGCCTCTGCGACGCCGAGGGCGGTGCCGGCGGCGCCCACGGGACTGGCGGCTGCGGCGGGCAACGCCGAGGTGAAGCTCACCTGGACCGCGCACCCGGAGGGAGTCACCCTGTTGCGGTTCGAGTACACAAGTGATAGCGGTACTACCTGGACGGCGATAGAAGGGAACCCCACGAGCAAGGCCAGCCATGTGGTGACGGGTTTGACGAACGGTCAGGCGTACAGTTTTCAGTTGCGCGCCGTGAACAGTGTCGGGAACAGCGCGGCTTCCACCGCGGTGAGCGCCACGCCGGCCGCTTCAGAGGGCAAGTTCCCGGCGCCGGTGACGGGTCTGACGGTCACGGCGACCGCCCAGCGGGAACTGACAGCGACTTGGATGGTGGCGAGCCACGCGCCGGGCGGCTACGAGCTGCGCTGGCGCAAGGTGAGTGATTTCAGGGGCGCCGACAGCGACAAGAAGGCGCTTGCTGCCACGGCTACATCCCACAAGATCACCGGTCTTGACCCTGGGACTGATTACATTGTGGCTATCGTAACCCTGGATTCGTCAAGCGCCGAGGTCTCGGACACGGTTGTTGACACGAGAGTCGCGACGCTGGATGCCCCGACCCTCACCTATCCGGCGCTGCCGACGGTTCTGCGCGCGGGCGTGGCGTTCGAGACGCTGACACCGACGCCCGCCGGCTTCGAGAGTGGCTCGACCTACACTTATGCGGTGACGACGGGTGACCTGCCGCCGGGGCTGGAGCTCGACGGGACCACCGGCGCCATCTCCGGCAAGCCGAACACGCCGAAGGATACTCGCACACCGGTGACGGTGACGGTGACCGGCACGACGGGCACGGGGATGAGTCAGCAGACCGAGACGGCGACGGCGACGCTGGACTTCCCGCGCATCTTCCGCTTCAAGCTGCCGGCGCCGACGGTGACGCTGGCGCGGGGCGACGCGCAGTTGACGGCCAACTGGGAAGCGGTGGCGGACGCGGACGCCTACGCGTTGCAGTGGAAGGCATCGACCACTTCGGACTGGTCGGGGACGGGTGTGACCACGGTTGATCCGGCGACACCGGGCACGGTGATCACTGGTCTCACCAACGGCGACACTTACGATGTGCGCGTGCGCTCGAAGGCGGCATCGGCTTCGACGACGCATATTGACGGCGACTGGTCGAGCGCCGTGCAGGGCACGCCGATTGCGGATTCCCGCCCGACCATCTCGGGGTTCGCGCTGGTCAAGAGCAATAATGATTTCACACCCTATGCGGGCGGTCCCTACGATGAGGACGATCGGATCTTTGTGTCCGTGAACTTCAGCAAGAACGTCACTTTCCCAGCAGAGTTCCCGCCGACGCTCACGCTGATCATCGGCGATCAGGAGCGGCAAGTGAACTTCTTGGCCACCAATGGGGAGCGAATGATCTTCCGATACACGGTGGCGGCGGCGGATTCGGGGCCGGTCAAGATCAAGGCGAACAGCCTTGACGAGAACGGCGGCACGATTTTTCGCGAGGGCGGGAACGCCGACACGGCGGCGGACCAGGCGCTGCTGACCTTCGCCGAAGTGGACACCGGGCAGCGGGTGGGGCCGATCACCGGGGTACTGAATCTGAAGGCCGAGGCGACGGCCGGTGAATCGCTGATGGTGAGCTGGACGGCGGCGTTGGACGCGCCGGGCGGCTACCTGGTGCGCTGGCGCGAATGGAAGCAGGGCAGCTCGCTCAACGCCGGCGAGACGGTGAGCGCCGCGAGCTACACGATCACGGGCCTGACCAACGGCCAGGAGTATCTGGTGCGGGTGGACAAGCTCGACGCGGACGGCAACGCGATCGACGATGCCTTCGCGACGACGCGGGGCACGCCCGCGGCGTCTCCGACGGGGGTGACGAACCTGTCGGTGGAGGCCACCGCCAGGGGCGAACTGACGGTGAGCTGGACGGCGGCGAGCGTGGCGCCGAACGGCTACCGGCTGCGCTGGCGCAAGACTGACGACGACAATCTCAACACGGGCGAGAAGCTGGCGGCGGGCACGACATCTCACAAGATCACCGGCCTGGACGACGAGACGGCCTACCGGGTGCGCATCGACACCCTGAACGCGGACGACAGCCTGGCTTCGGACACCGCGGTCTCGAAGGACGGCACGACCCTGTCCGGGGTGGCGACGGCGCCGCGCGACCTGACGCTGGCGGCGGGCGCGGCGGCTGGCAGCATCGACGTGTCCTGGACTGCGGCGCTGGTGGGTTCGAACGGCTACCTGGTGCGCTGGCGGGCTGGCGGCGCGACCGAACTGAACGCGGGCGAGGTGGTGGCTTCGGGCGCGGCGACCGCCTACACCATCACCGGCCTGACCGCGGGGACGGGCTACATCGTGCGGGTTGACACGCGTGACGCGAACGGCAACCTCGTCGCCGGGGCGTCGGCGAGCGGGTCGTTTGCCGTGCCGGCGACTCACCCGACGGTGTCGAGCATCGCGCTGGCTGCCGGCAGGTTCAGTCTGAACCCCTATGCGGGCGGCCACTATGACACGGGGGAGACGATCTGGTTGGCGGTGACGTTCAGCAAAGACATCAGCTTCCGCGACGAATCGCTGACTGCGACTGATCCGGGGCTCTCCCTGATGATCGGGGACCAGGCGCGGGAGGCTTCGTTTGACTTCGTGTCAGGCCTCGACCAGCTTCGCTTCCGCTACGTGGTGGTGAAGGGTGATGAGGGGCAGATCCGCGTGGGCGCGAACGCGTTGCGGGACAACGGCAACACCATTTACCTGCGGGGCGGAAACTCGGGCAACGCGGCCGATCATGCGGATCTGAGCCACGCGCAGATGGACCTTGGCCACCGGGTGGGTGGCCCGACCCACGCGAGGAATCTGAAAGCGGCGTCGGCGGGCGACGGGCGGCTGAGGGTCACCTGGACGGAGGCCACCTATGCGCCGAGTGGCTATCGCCTGTTCTACACGGACCTTGGGACCAACGTCCAGAAGCGGTGGAACGATGCGCAATCGGGCACGGTGATCACCGGCCTCAAGAACGGCCAGGGGTACCGAATTCGGGTGGATACGCTGAATGACGACGGCACCAAACTGGACAAGACGGCGGTTTACACCACCGGCACGCCAGGGATCCCGACGAAAGTGACGGATCTGACAGTCGAGTCGGGCGACGGGCAACTGACGGTCACCTGGACGGCGGCGACCTCCGCGCCGAGGGGCTATCGCCTGTTCTACCGGGAGAACAGGCCCGGCAGCCCCCAGCCGAGGTGGACTCCGCCGGAATCGGGCGCGGTGATCACCGGCCTCAAGAACGACCAGGAGTACGTCATTCGGGTGGATACGCTGAACTACGACGGCAAGGCCGCGAACGGCACGGCGGTGTACGCCACCGGCACGCCAAGGGAGGTCGACGTGGCGCCCGGCTTCGGCAGCGAGACCATTGACGACCAGGCCTGGACGGCCGGTACGGCCGTGAGCCTCACCCTGCCGGCCGCGACCGACGGCAACGGCGCCATCAGCTACGCGCTGACGCCCGCGCTGCCGAACGGCGTGACGGTGGACACGTCGACCCGCGTGGTCAGCGGCGCGCCGACAGAGGTGGCCAGCGCCGCCACCTACACCTGGCGGGCATCCGACGGCGACTCGAACACCGCCGACAGCGACACGGTGGCGCTGACCTTCAGCGTGACGGTCGGCAAGGGCACGCTGGCCGCGCCGGCGAACCTGGCGGTGAAGGCGAACAGCAAGACGAAGGCAGGCTTCACGGTGCTCTGGAACGCAGTGGCGAACGCCGCGGGCTACACGGCGACGGCGACGCCGAGCGGCGGCACGGCGGTCACCGGCACGGTGACGGGCACCGAGGCGGCCTTCACCGGTTTGGCCGTGAGCACGGAATACGAGGTCTCGGTGGTCGCCAAGGGCAACGCCAACTACAACGACAGCCAGGCCGCGACGCTGAGCGTGACCACCGCGGCCAACTCGGCCCCGACGGTGGCCAACGCGATCCCCAACCAGGCGGCGACTGCGGGCACGGCCTTCAGCTACATCTTCCCGACCAACACGTTCAACGACGTCGACAGCGACAGCCTGACCTACACGGCCATGCAGACGGACGGCACGACGGACAGCGCGCTGCCCTCGTGGCTGGTCTTCACCGCCGCCGAGCGCAAGCTGGCGGGCACGCCGAAGACCGCCGACATCGGCACGCTGAAGGTGAAGGTGACGGCGAGCGACGGCACGGCCTCGGTCAGCGACACCTTCGACATTGTGGTGTCGGCGGCCGACACGGCGCCCAAGTTTGCGGACGGCGCGACCATCGCGGATCAGAGCTGGACGGTGGGCACGGAGATCACCGCCTTTACCCTGCCGGCGGCGACCGGCGGCAACGGCGCCATCAGCCACGCGCTGACGCCCGCCCTGCCGGCGGGCGTGAGCCTGAACACGTCAACCCGCGAGGTGGGCGGCACGCCGACGGCGGCCGCGGCCGCGGCCACCTACACCTGGCGGGCATCCGACAGCGACACGAACACCGCCAACAGCGACACGGCGGCGCTGACCTTCAGCGTGACGGTGAACAAGGCCAAGCTGGCCAAGCCGACGGGCCTGGGGCTGAAAACGGACAGCAAGACGAAGACCGGCTTCACGATCACCTGGAGCGCGGTGTCGAACGCGGCGGGCTACACGGCGCAGGCGGTGGCGGGAAGCACGACGGTGAATGGCGTGGTGTCGGGCACGAACACCGAGGCGGTCTTCACCGGCTTGACGGTGAACACCGCCTACAAGGTGACGGTGACGGCCACCGGCGACGCCAACTACGCGAACAGCGACGCCTCGGACGAGTTCGACGCGAGCACGGCTGCCAACCGGGCCCCGACGGTGGCCAACGCGATCCCCGACCAGGCGGCGACGGTGAATGCGGCCTTCTCCCATGTCTTCCCGACCAACACGTTCAGCGACGCCGACAGCGACAGCCTGACCTACACGGCCATGCAGACGGACGGCACGACGGAC
This sequence comes from Pseudomonadales bacterium, assembly GCA_965199705.1. Lineage (GTDB taxonomy): Bacteria > Pseudomonadota > Gammaproteobacteria > Pseudomonadales > Azotimanducaceae > Azophilus. Next base: position 2,527,242 of record OZ241359.1, on the reverse strand, counting down.
AGCGCGCTGCCCTCCTGGCTGGTCTTCACCGCCGCCGAGCGCAAGCTGGCGGGCACGCCGAAGACTGCCGACATTGGCACGTTGAAGGTGAAGGTGACGGCCAGCGACGGCACGGCCTCGGTCAGCGACACCTTCGACATTGTGGTGAGCGCTGCGCCGGTGTCCGACACGGCGCCCAAATTTGCGGACGGCGCGACCATCGCGGCCCAGACCTTCACGGTAGATGCGCAGATCACCGCCTTCACCCTGCCGGCGGCGACCGGCGGCAATGGCGCCATCAGCCACGCGCTGACGCCCGCCCTGCCGGCGGGCGTGAGCCTGAACACGTCAACCCGCGAGGTGAGCGGCACGCCGACGGCGGCTGCGGCCGCGGCCACCTACACCTGGCGGGCATCCGACAGCGACACGAACACCGCCAACAGCGACACGGCGGCGCTGACATTCAGCGTGACGGTGAACAAGGCCAAGCTGGCCAAGCCGACGGGCCTGGGGCTGAAAACGGACAGCAAGACGAAGACCGGCTTCACGGTGACGTGGACGGCGGTCAGCAACGCCGCGGGCTACACGGCGCAGGCGGTGGCGGGAAGCACGACGGTGAATGGCGTGGTGTCGGGCACGAACACCGAGGCGGTCTTCACCGGCTTGACGGTGAACACCGCCTACAAGGTGACGGTGACGGCCACCGGCGACGCCAACTACGCGAACAGCGACGCCTCGGACGAGTTCGACGCGAGCACGGCTGCCAACCGGGCCCCGACGGTGGCCAACGAGATCCCCGACCAGGCGGCGACGGTGAATGCGGCCTTCTCCCATGTCTTCCCGACCAGCACGTTCAACGACGCCGACAGCGACAGCCTGACCTACACGGCCATGCAGACGGACGGCACGACGGACAGCGCGCTGCCCTCCTGGCTGGCCTTCACCGCCGCCGAGCGCAAGCTGGCGGGCATGCCGAAGACTGCCGACATCGGCACGTTGAAGGTGAAGGTGACGGCGAGCGACGGCACGGCCTCGGTCAGCGAGACCTTCGACATTGTGGTGTCGGCGGCTGACACGGCGCCCGCCTTCGCGCAGGGCGCGACCATCTCTGACCGGACCTTCACGGTGGGTGCGCAGATCACGGCCTTCACCCTGCCTGCCGCGACCGGCGGCAATGGCGCCATCAGCTACGCGCTGACGCCCGCCCTGCCGGCGGGGGTGAGCCTGAACTCATCAACCCGCGAGGTGAGCGGCACGCCGACGGCGGCTGCGGCCCAGGCCACCTATACCTGGCGCGCTTCGGACAGCGACACGAACACCGCCAACAGCGATACGGCGGCGCTGACCTTCAGCGTGACCGTCGGCGAGGGCACGCCGGCGGAGGCGCCCACCGGCGTGACGGACCTGTCGGTGGAAGCGACCGCCAAGGGCGAACTGACGGTGAGCTGGACGGCGGCGAGCGTGGCGCCGAACGGCTACCGGCTGCGCTGGCGCAAGACCGACGGCACTTTCAACACGGGCGAGAAGCTGGCGGCGGGCACGACATCTCACAAGATTACCGGCCTCGACGACGAGACGACCTACCGGGTGCGCATCGACACCCTGAACGCGGACGACAGCCTGGCTTCGGGCACCGCGGTCTCGAAGGACGGCACAACCCTGTCCGGGGTGGCGACGCCGCCGCGCGACCTGACGCTGGCGGCGGGCGCGGCGGCTGGCAGCATCGACGTGTCCTGGACTGCGGCGCTGGTGGGTTCGAACGGCTACCTGGTGCGCTGGCGGGCTGGCGGGGCGACCGAACTGAACGCGGGCGAGGTGGTGGCTTCGGGCGCGGCGACCGCGTACACCATCACCGGCCTGACGGCGGGGACGGGCTACATCGTGCGGGTGGACACCCGCGACGCGAACGGCAACGTCGTCGCCGGGGCGTTCGCGAGCGCGACGCTCGCCCTGGCGGCCAATCAGGCGCCGGCCATCACGGACATCACCAACAAGACCGCGACCTTCGGCGCCAATCTCCTGGTCGATGTGAGCGCCACGGATGCGGATACGGGCGACACGCTGCAATACAAGGCGTCCTCCAGCGACACGACGATCGCGACGGCCAGCCCGACCTCGCTGGCCGACCTCGAATCGGACAGCCAGGTGACGGTGACGCCGGTGGGCGCCGGTACGGCGACCATCACGGTGACGGTGAGTGACGGCACGGACGAGGCGACGGACACCTTTGCAGTGGCGGTCTCGCGGGCGGCGCTCGGCAAGCCGGACGTGACCGTCAACGAGGCCGACGGCAGGCTGTGGGCGACTTGGTGGGACGTGCCCAATGCGGCTGGCTACGAGCTTGAGTACAAGGAAAGCGACGAGACGACCTGGAAGGGCAATGACGACGACTCGTCCCCGGCGAACATCCTGAGTCTCACCAACGGCCAGGAGTACGACGTGCGGGTGCGCGCCAAGGCGGCCTCCGCTTCGACCACCCACCTGGACAGCGAGTGGTCGGACGTCAAGAAGGGCACCCCGGCGGCGCCGGACACCGCGCCGGGCTTCGGCAGCGAGACCGTAGCGGCCCAGACCTGGACGGTGGGCACGGAGGTCACCGCCTTCACGCTGCCGGCGGCGACCGGCGGCAACGGCGCCATCAGCTACGCGCTGACCCCCGCCCTGCCGGCGGGCGTGAGCCTGAACACGTCAACCCGCGAGGTGAGCGGCACGCCGACGGCGGCCGCTGCCGAAGCCACCTATACCTGGCGCGCATCCGACGGCGACTCGAACACCGCCGACAGCGACACCGCGGCGCTGACCTTCAGCGTGACGGTGGGCGCGGCCACGCCCACGAAGGTGACCAACCTGCAAGTGACTGCGCTTGATGAATCGCTGATGGTGAGCTGGACGGCGGCGAGCGTGGCGCCGAACGGCTACAGCGTGCGCTGGCGGGAGAGGGCGCCGGGCAAGGCGCTGTCGCCGGTCAACGACGTGGCCGGCACCTCGTTCACCATCGACGACCTGACCAACGGCCAGGAGTACGTGGTGCGGGTGGAGACGCGCAACGCGGCGGACGACGGCGTGCAGGCGGGCACGGCGGTCACCGGGACCGGCACGCCGGCGGTGTCCGACACGGCGCCCAAGTTTGCGGACGGCGCGACCATCGCGGCCCAGACCTTCACGGTAGATGCACAGATCACCGCCTTCACCCTGCCTGCCGCGACCGGCGGCAATGGCGCCATCAGCTACGCGCTGACGCCCGCCCTGCCGGCGGGCGTGAGCCTGAACTCATCAACCCGCGAGGTGAGCGGCACGCCGACGGCGGCTGCGGCCCAGGCCACCTATACCTGGCGGGCATCCGACAGCGACACGAACACCGCCAACAGCGACACGGCGGCGCTGACCTTCAGCGTGACGGTGAACAAGGCCAAGCTGGCCAAGCCGACGGGCCTGGGGCTGAAAACGGACAGCAAGACGAAGACCGGCTTCACGATCACCTGGAGCGCGGTGTCGAACGCGGCGGGCTACACGGCGCAGGCGGTGGCGGGAAGCACGACGGTGAATGGCGTGGTGTCGGGCACGAACACCGAGGCGGTCTTCACCGGCTTGACGGTGAACACCGCCTACAAGGTGACGGTGACGGCCACCGGCGACGCCAACTACGCGAACAGCGACGCCTCGGACGAGTTCGACGCGAGCACGGCTGCCAACCGGCCCCCGACGGTGGTCAACGCGATCCCCAACCAGGCGGCGGCGGTGAATGCGGCCTTCTCCCATGTCTTCCCGACCAACACGTTCGGCGACGCCGACGGCGATAGCCTGACCTACACGGCCATGCAGACGGACGGCACGACGGACAGCGCGCTGCCCTCCTGGCTGGTCTTCACCGCCGCCGAGCGCAAGCTGGCGGGCACGCCGAAGACTGCCGACATCGGCACGCTGAAGGTGAAGGTGACGGCGAGCGACGGCACGGCTTCGGTCAGCGACACCTTCGACATTGTGGTGTCGGCGGCCGACACGGCGCCCGCCTTCGCGCAGGGCGCGACCATCCCTGACCGGACCTTCACGGTGGGTGCGCAGATCACGGCCTTCACCCTGCCTGCCGCGACCGGCGGCAACGGCGCCGTCAGCTACGAGTTGACCCCGGCGCTGCCGGCGGGGGTGAGCCTGAACTCATCGACGCGCGAGGTCAGCGGCACGCCGACAGCAGAGGCGGCCGCGGCCACCTACACCTGGCGGGCTTCGGACAGTGACACGAACACCGCTGACAGCGACACCGCGGCGCTGACCTTCAGCGTGACGGTCGGCGCCACGCCCACGAGAGTGACCAACCTGCGAGTGACTCCGCTCGATGGGGCGCTCATGGTGAGCTGGACGGCGGCGACCGTGGCCCCGAACGGGTACAGCGTGCTCTGGCGGGAGAGGGGGTCGGGCCACGACCTGTTGCTGGCGGACGATGTGACCGGCGCCTCGTTCACCATTGACGGCCTGACCAACGGCCAGGAGTACGTGGTGCGGGTGGTGACGCGCAACGGGGCGGACAGCGGGGGGCGGGACGGCCCGGCGGTCGTCGGGAGCGGCACGCCGTCGGTGCGCGACATGGCGCCCGCCTTCGCGCAGGGCGCGAGCATCCCCGCCCAGAGCTGGACGGTGGGCACGGAGATCACCGCCTTCATTCTGCCTGCCGCGACCGGCGGCAACGGCGCCGTCAGCTACGAGTTGACCCCGGCGTTGCCAGCGGGCGTGAGCCTGAATAGGGGAACGCGCGAGGTGAGCGGCACGCCGACGGCAGCGGCCGCGGCCACCTACACCTGGCGGGCTTCGGACAGCGACTCGAACACCGCCAACAGCGACAGTGCGGCGCTGACCTTCCGCGTGACGGCCGACAGGCCCACGCCCACCGGGGCGACGAACCTGCGGGTGACCGCGGGGAATGGCGCGCTGGGCGTGTCCTGGACGGCGGCCAGCCGCGCCCCGAACGGCTACAGCGTGCGTTGGCGGGAGCGGCGCCCCGACAGCAGGCTGACGGCCATCAACCGGGTGGCGGGCGCCTCGTTCACGATTCCGAACCTGACCAACGGCGTCGCCTACATCGTGCGCGTGGACACCCGCAACGAGGCGGACAGCGGGATTCAGGCGGACACGCTGCTGAGCGGAACCGGCACCCCGGACGCGTCGGGCAACCTGGCGCCGACGGTGGCGGCGATCGGCGACCGGAGCCTGACCTTCGGCACGGATCTGGACGTTGACGTGGACGCATCGGACGTGGACGGGGACGACCTGACCTACAAGGCGTCGTCGAGCGACACGGCGGTGGCGACGGTCAGCCCGACGGCGCCGGTCGGCCACGGCGGCGGCAGCCGGGTGCGGGTGACGCCTGTGGGCGCGGGCACGGCGACCGTCACGGTGACGGTGAGCGACGGCGCGAACGAGGCGTCCGCGTCCTTCGAGGTGTCGGTCTTGCGCCGGGAGCTTGATGCGCCATCGGTGCGGCTGGAGCCGATCTACGAGCGGATGAGGGCGATTTGGGCGGCTGTCGAAGGCGCGAGCAGCTACGACGTCGAGGTTCGGGAGAGCGGCTCGGACGACTACTGGACGACCGGCACGTTCACGGACCCCGGGGTGGAAATCCTCCTGCTGAGCAACGGCGTGGAGTACGAGGTGCGGGTGCGGGCGAAGGCGGCCGCGGGTTCGAGGACCCACGTGGACGGTGACTGGTCGGAAATCGCCAGGGCGGCGCCGTTGGCGGGCCCGACCCGGGCGGCGGACCTTGAGGTGGCGCCGGGGAACGGGTCGCTCGCGGTCAGCTGGCGGGCGGCGGTTTACGCGCCGCGCGGCTACAGCGTGCGCTGGCGCAAGGCGGGGGCCGGCGGCAGCCTGTCACCGGTGAAAAGGGTGGACGGCACCTCGTTCACGATTCCCAATCTGGCCAACGGCGCCACCTACGTGGTGCGCCTGGACACCCTTGGCGCGAGGGGCCTCGACCTGCAGCCGGACACCGACCTGACGGCTCAGGGCAAGCCGTCGGCGGTTGCGGCCCGGGCGGCGGCAGAGGCGCCCTTGGCGACGCTGTCGGTCGGCGACGCGGAGGGCGGCGAGGGCGATGTCCTGGAGTTCGGCGTCGCGCTCTCGGAGGCCTCGGCCCGCGAGGTGCGGGTGCGCTGGCGCACCGAGCCGGGGACTGCCCGGGCTGGCGAGGACTACGAGTCCGGCGGCGGCGAGCTGGTCTTCGCGCCGGGCGAGACGGCCAGGGCGGTTCGGGTGCGGACCCTGGACGACGCCCACGACGACCCGGGCGAAACGTTCCGGCTGGTGCTGTCGGGGGCCCGGGGCGCGGCCTTGGGGCCGGACCGGGAGGCTATCGGGACTATCCGCAATGCCGACCCGATGCCCGCGGGCTGGCTGGCCCGCTTCGGGCGGGCGGCGGCGGAGCAGGCCCTGGACGGGATCGCCCGGCGCATCGCCGAGCCGCGGACGGCGGGCCGGCAGGGGACGCTGGGGGGCGCGCCGATCGGCGGCGCGGCGCCGGACGGAGAGTCCGGCGGCCTTCCCGGCGGCCCGTCGGCGCTCGGCGGCGGCCTTGGGGGCCTCAACGGCGGGTTGAACGGCGGCATGGTCGGCGGCCAAGGCGCAGGCTTCGGCAGTGGAGCGGGCGTCGGCATGGGCGGCTACGGCTATGGCAACGGCACGGGCGGCATGGCAGGCGGCTACGGCAACGGCATGGGCGGCATGGGCGGCAACTACGGCATGGGCGGCGGCATGGGCGGAGCGCCGCCCCACGTCCACGGCGGGCGCGGCATGGCGTTCGGCGACCTGCTGGCCGCCAGCAGCTTCGCCCTGGTGGGCAAGGCGGACCGCGCCGGGCGCAGCGCCGCCCTCTGGGGCCGGGGCGCCCGGTCGAGCTTCCACGGCATGGACGGCGCGGCCAGCGTGGACGGCACGCTGAGTACCGCGACCCTGGGCGCGGACTACGGCGGCGGCCGCTGGCTGGCGGGCCTGGCGCTCTCCCGGACGGTGGGCGAGGGCGGCTACCGCCTGCCGGGCGCGGGTTCGGGCCGGATTCGGGCGACCCTCGGCACGGCCATTCCCTACGCATCCTTGAACGCCTCGGATCGCCTCAGCCTCTGGGCGGCGGCTGGCGGCGGCTCCGGCGCGCTGACGCTCACCCCGGACGGCGCGGCGCCGACGGAGACGGGCATCGACTGGCGCATGGCCGCCCTGGGCCTGCGCGGCGACCTGCTGAGCGGCGCCTCCGGCCCCGCCCTCGCATTCGTCTCGGACGCCCTCTGGTCCCGGACGGCCTCGGAGCGGGCGGAGGCCTCAGGCGCCGCCACCAGCCTGGCAGCGTCCTCGTCTGCCACCTCAAGGCTGCGCCTGGGCCTTGAGGGCAGCTGGGCGCTGCCCTTGGGCCTGACCCCGAAGCTGGAGGCGGGCGTGCGCCGCGACGCCGGCGACGCCGGCTCCGGCTTCGGCCTGGAGATCGGCGGCGGACTGGCCTGGAGCGCCCCCGGACTCGGCCTCAACCTGGACCTCTCAGGCCGCACGCTCATCGCCAGCGGCGCCGGCGGCGACAGCGGCTTCTCGGCAGCCCTGGGCTACGACCCGAGCCCGGCCAGCCTCCTGGGCCTGTCCCTGACCCTGCGCCAGGACCTGGGCGGCTCGTCGAGCGGCGGCCTGGCGGCCCTGTTCGCCCCGGACCTGCCGACCTCGGGCTTCGGCGGCGGGCAGGCCCGCTGGACGACGGAGGCGGCCTACGGCCTGCCCGCCTTCGGCGGCCGCTTCACGCTAATCCCCGTGTTGGGCTACGGCGCCTTCGGCGCCGGCCACGACTACAGCCTGGGCTGGCGCCTGGAGCCGTCCCCGGACGCCGAGGGCGCCCCGAACCTTTCCCTGGGCCTGCGGGCCACCCGCCGCGAACCCGAGGGCGCCCCGCCGGACCACGGCGTGGAGGTCGAGGTCCGCGCCCGCTGGTAGTCGCCCCGCCCCGACTCCAGGCACACTCAGGGGCGAGCTCGTCGCGCAGGCGCTCAAGAAGCGCCTTCGCGGCCAGAATCCCCTCGTCGGCTTCGGCGCGGCCCTCGAACTCGATGTCCACCCAGCCGCGATAGCCCGCGTCGAGCAGGATGCGCATCATCCGGTCGTAGTCGATTGAGTTGATGCCGTCAAATAGCTATGCTGGCTTCGTCAGCTGACGCATTTTATGGGAACCACCAGCATGCCCTCCCCAACCCCTATGGCTCCGGCGGAAACCACAGCGAACGAGGCCACGCGAATCGCCAGACTGCTGGCGATTGGTGAGCCCGATGGGCTCAGTGAAGTGGATCTCGCACGGCGCGTGAGCAACGGATTGCCACCACAATCGGCACTCGGCCTTTCTGAGGTTCTTGGGAAAAAGCGGGTTGTGGGTTCAATCATTCCGGAAGCTTCTCTGCGCAGGGCGCGCAATTCCAATAGACCGCTTTCCAGGGAGCTCAGCGAACGGCTGTTCGAGATCGGTCGCGTCGTGGATGCGCTGCGTCTGGCGTACCGAGGGAATCAACAGGCCGTTGACGGATTTCTGCATCGGCCCCATGTCTTGTTGGAGGGGGATACGCCTTTTGACATGGCCACGTCGAGTTCGGCAGGAGCACAAGCAGTTCTCAACCTGATTCGTCGCGCTGAGGCAGGCGTTGCCGTTTGATGAATCCGCGCATCTTGCCTGCACCCTTGCGGGCGTTTCGCATTGGAGATCCGGAAGGACAATTTCCCGTGTGGAGTGCGCAAGGGGCCGAGCGCGTCCCGGCGAGGTGGCACGAGGCTGGAGCGGCAGTGATCTATGCCTCCGAAAACTACGCCACCGCCATGTTGGAAAAACTGGTTTACTGGAACGGCGCCTTGCCGCCGAACCAGCACTTCGTTGAGATCACAGTGCCGCAAGGCGCCAGCTATGAGGTGGTGACTGCGCAAACCCTTCCCGGTCTGTTCAATCCAAACCAGCAAGCGTCTCGACGCTACGGCCGAGATTGGTACAGGGAATTGAGAAGTGTCATCTTGATCGTTCCATCCGTTGTGGCGCGCATGGAGAACAATGTTGTCTTCAACAGCCAACATTCCGAGTTCGCAAGCGTAACCGTGGGATTGGAAAAACCGGTCTGGTGGGATCCGGACCTGTTTGGTTCAGGCCGACAATCAGAAACGCCTGTCCCACAGTGAGCAGCAATCCCACGCCAGGCCAGCGTACAATCCACCTGGCTAAGGCGGGACCGCTCCGTCCCGATGCTGCGGCTGGAGCTCAGGCAGCGCCGCGGTGCTTGGCAAACCCAAGGCCGCTGAATCGAACGTGTAAACCGCGTCCAGTCCATCGTCCAAGGCGGCGACCTTGACGGCCTTGCACACAATCAAGGCATCCGCAAAGTCAGCTTCGGCGTCGCTGTACGCCTGCAGGGCTTGCCAGACCACTTCTCCGTCCTCAAAGCGAAGGTTGGGCTCACGCAGGAGCTTTTGAACCACGGCGATCAGATCGACCTTGCCGACACGATATCTGCGGCCAAGCAATGTCCAAATCGCTTCAAGCAGCACCACATCCGTGATGAGAACCCGGCTCTCGCGGTTGATGAGCCGGTGCGCCCGCTCAGCTTGCGCTTCATCATCCCTCAGCAGATAGCGAAGCAGAACATTGGTGTCGATCGCGATCAAGATCAAGCGTCGTTTCCCGGGCTGCGTTCAAGCCCATCCTGACGCGACTGCTCTTCCGAAATCGTTTCGTCTGCCTTCACATGCCGAAGGCACCCCCACGCGCTGCCTGCCTTGACGCTCACTATGGTGATGTGGCCATTTGCCACGAAACTGCGGTACTCATCACCCGGGGCGATGGCCGCTTGGCGGCATTGATGTGCCGGGAGGGTGATTTGCCGTTTGGCGCTGACTTTCGGCATTGTCCGTTCCCGCGCCTATTCAAAGCGCAAACGCTACGCGCTTCTTTACTTTGAGTCAATTAGTAAAGAAAACGGCCTGATACGCTGAAACCAAAACGCCCACCACCGCGATTCCCAATACGAATCCGATGCTGGTGGTGAAGCAGGAGCACCATATCGCATAGCCGTGCCGGGCCGTCATGTCGGTTGCGCCGAGAAACAAGCCCGCGCTGACGTTCGGCGCAAGAAAGGCGCTGACGACCCGGAGCGAGGCCCGGACCGAGGGCGGCCCGGCATGGTTCCTTCAGCTACCAGTGCCGCTGAAGCGAAACGCCGAACCAGCGCGGCATGCCGACCATGTTCTGGTTGAAGCCAAGGTCTGGGACCGGAATGGCGTAGGTCCGATACTCTTCGTCGCCGACGTTCTTCACCCAGATGGCGATGCTGGTGTTTCTCGAACCGTTGGTGAAGGAAACGCGCAAGTTGCCTATCGTATAGGCATCCTCGGTGGCGATTGTCGTATTCAAAATATCGAAATGCTGCTTGCCAACGTGCTGCATATCCGCCTGAACCGCCAGCAGGCCGGCAAACGCCGGCCACTCGTAGCGCGCAAGCGCGTTGATCGTGACTTTTGGAGACAACGGAATCTCCCGATCGATGATCGTCGACACTTTCGTCTTGATATCTTCCACCTCGGTATCCAGCAAGCTCACGCCCAAGCTGAATTCCCAGCCCTCGGCCGGGCTTGCGACAAGTTCCGAATCGATGCCGTACACGTTCGCCCGCTTGTTGGAAACGACGTTGCTCAACCCTTCAAAACTGAATGCCTGGAAGTCATCGTAGTCGTAGAAAAACGCTGCCGTATTCCACCGCACCCGGCCTTCGCCGAGCGTTGACTTGAAGCCCAGCTCGTACGCCAGGAGCTTCTCTTCATCGAACGGGATCTCGTCCGGCGTGCGATCATCAATGCCGATGTCGATGTTGAATCCGGCGCCCTTGATGCCTCGGGCGATCGAGCCATGCCAGAGCCAGTTCTCACTCGCATGGTAGTCAAGCTCCACTCGAAAGGACACATTGTCCGTGTCATGGTTAGTGAGGTCGCCGACTGCCGACTCCGTGAAATCGAATACCGGGTTGGGAAGGACGCCGCTGTCGTCGTTGACCAGCATGTTGAAATCCCGTTCCTCGCTTGTGAAGCGCAGCCCCGAGATCAAAGTCCACTGGCCGCTGAGCGCCCATTCATATTGCCCAAAGACCGAGACCGAACTGGTGTCGTCGTTGTACGTAGTGTTCGTATTGATCGGAAAACCAAGGAACGTCTCCCGCGAAAGGTCGGTTCGGGTTCCGCTGTCGATATCCCGCGTATAGTAGTAAAGGCCGACCAACCAGGTGTTCCCACCGGTGGTTCCAGACAGCTGCAGCTCCTGGGTGAACTGCGTGCTGTCAACGGGATTGGTCACCTCGACAAAAGGCGACGGCGTCACGTCGGTGTCCTCGCCAAAGAACTTTTCGACGGACTCGTAGGCCGATATCGACCGGAAGCTGTATTCGCCCCAGCCGCGGTCGATGGTCAGTGAGGCGCCGAAGGTATCCAGGTCGATGAACGGCTCCCGATCATTGGCGGTGGTGTAAAAGTCGCCTGTCGTATCAACGTAGCCGGTGAGGTCGCAGCCTGCACAGATGCCGTAAGCGTTGACGCTCGGATCAAGTTCAACCACGTCAACGCCATCGGGGGCAAAGATGGCCGTCGAGTGCTTGTACGCCGATGCGACGTGATCGGCCTTGCCCATGTGGAGGTTCAACAGCGCCGAAGTGTTGTCGTCGGCCTCGTACAGGAACTGCAGCCGCGCGCCGATATCGTCTGTTTCCCCGGCCGCCTTGACGCCCGGATTGACGTTTTCAATATAGCCGTCGTGGGCGTGATACAACACCGAGAGCCGCGCCGACAGGGTATCGCTGAGCGCCCCGCCCACCGCGCCCTCCAAGCGCACCTGGGAGTTCTCACCGAAGCTCAGGTCAACATAGCCGGTCGTTTCCTGGCTGGGCTTGCGGGTTACAAAGCCCACCAGCCCGCCGGTCGTGTTCCGTCCGTACAGCGTGCCTTGCGGCCCGCGGAGAACTTCGGCCCGTTCGATATCGAACAATTGAAAGCCAAGGCCCGCCAGCGTGGCGTTGTAAACGCCATCCACATAGACGGCAACCGGCGCCTCGTTGGCTTCGGAAAAGTCGTTCAATCCAACGCCGCGCAGCGTGAATGCCACGTTATTGCCGCCGCCGAAAGGAGTGACCACATTCAGGCCGGGGGTCTGGCTTACGATGTCAGCCGTCGTGTTCAATCCCAGTTCCCGAATCTGGTCGCCGCTGAACGTCGTTACCGAGATTCCGACTTCCTGCAGGCTCTGTTCGCGCTTTTGCGCCGTGACCACAACTTCTTCCAGCACCTGGGCTGATGCCGTCGGCATCACCGCCAGAGGCGCGGCCAAGGCCAGAACGACAATTGATGCAGATGCCAGGCCAATCCGCCTGAAGCCGCCAAGCAACGACCGGCATTTCGCATTCGCCCGCTGACCCGTCTTCCGGCCAATCCCGATTCCTGCTGTGTTTTCCATATCACTCTCCGACTGGCGGGACCCCGCGAAATTGCGCGTCCACCATTCTAGATTCTAGGTAGCCGACTGGCCAGCCGGCCAATCACTAGTTGTGATAGACGACTATTTGCCTGCTGGTCAGTGGCTCACTAGCTGGACGCCGAATCGGTCTTTGAATTGCGCAACCCATTCAAGCGGCGTTGCCGGCGACAGGGCGACCCGGATCGAATGCGCCCGACGCTATATCTACTCCGGCCAATAACCCAAGTTTATAATATGGTTGGTTCATGAGCGGCGATGGCGCCATCAGCAGACAATCCGATGTTGCAATTTCCTGATAATTGGGCTTATACCCGACCGTACACGTGGCCCCGCAGCCAACACGCTCACCAATTGAAAAACTGGCAACGACATGTCAGGCGATACATTCAAAAAAATGATCGCCTGCCAGAGCCTGTTTTTTTTGGACGCCAATCACATTTCGATCTCATTGATGAGTTTATTGATGCTGCGAAGATGGATGGCGGAGAGGGCTTGGCCTGTGTGATATCCGGTGCGCCGGGCGCAGGAAAATCCACATTTCTGAATAAATTGCAAGACAAGGCCGAAAAAGGCGATATCGACATGCTAGCGGTGCCAATTCAACCGAAAAACCTGCACGACCCGCAAAAAGTCCTGGCCGCCATTGCATCAGCATCGGGCGGAGATGCAGGGTTGAACAATGCACAAGCAAGGCACAGCGTTTCCAAATCGGCGCTCGCAAAAGTGTCCTTCGCGGGCATAGGCGGAGAAAACCGCATTGACAAGACAACGCACAAGCCATCATACATGGATTCAGTGTCAGGCATGTGTTTCCCGGAAGAAGAAGTTCGCCAACTATTGACAGACATGAAAATCAACAAGCCTGTCGTTCTTTTGGTGGACGAAGCACAACAGATACTGCCCTCTCCCGGCGATAAAAATAATGAAAACGGCGTCATTACCAGTTTGTATGCAGGTTCAAGCAAGTTAAAGGGTAACTACTCGCCCCCTTACCCGAGAACGGACGGCGTCTGTTGCGGCGGCGTCTTGATCATGTTCGCGGCGTTGCCGTTGAGAGCGATCTGGATGGCGGCGAGGGGATTGTAGCCTTGGTTGGCCATGGACTGGAGGTAGCTGGAGATTCGGCAGTAGGCGGCGGCGTATTGGGTGTTTCGGAAGCAGCCGGAGATTTTCTGCTTGACCTTGGCCATGCGGATATCGCGCTCCGCGCGGTTGTTGGTGAACGGGACGTCGGGGTCTCGGGCGAAGCGAAGGACCTCGGTTTCGTAGGTGGCCAGCGCCTCGCGGAGGTTCTCCGCGTCGGATTTGGCGACGCGCCCGCGTTGTCCGTCGAGTCGGGCGGGTGGCGTGGGGAGTTCCCGTTTGGCTTGGGTCAGGATGGTCCGGTAGCGTTTGCGCACGGCTTTGAAGGCGGGTTTGTTGAGCGCCTTGCCGTCGTGCTCGCGGACCTTGCGGCAGGTTTCGAGCAGGAGCCTGCCCATGCGTCTGGCCCAGGCGTGGCCGTGGGCGTCCTCGACGAAGGCGAGGTCGCGCAGCAGATGGGCGCCGCACAGGGCGTGCTCGCAGTTCCGGTAGGCGAAGTAGCTGGCCCAGCGATCGTGGATCAGGACGCCTCCGTAGCGGGGGATGACATTGAGGTCGTCGATGGCGGCCCGGCCGCGCTTGCGGTGGATGAACTTCAGCGTCAGGTCCCCGGCGCCGACGGTGTGCAGCCAGTGGTTTTTCCGGTCGATGCGCAGGCCGGTCTCGTCAGCGTGCAGGGCGGGCATGGCGAGCAGGCGTTGGATCGCGGCGGCCTCCCAGTCGGCCAGCGCGCGGTGCAGTCGAGTTAGCCAGGCCAGCAAGGTCGCCTCGGCGACCGCGCGCCCGGTCAGGACCTTGAGGGTCTGGGCGGCCCGCTTCAACGGCAGCATTTGGGCAGCCAGCAGGTGCGTGGCGAAGGCCACGATGCCGTGGCCGTATTGCAGCGGTCCCGGCATGTCGTCGGGGAACCGGCCCTTGGTCTCGGTCCGGCAGCGCGGACAGGTCTTGACCTCGGCCTCGACGGTCAACTCGCGGGTCTCGAACACGATGTCCACCAGCACGCGCCGCTCATGGCCATCCGGGGCGACGCCCCCAAGGTCGCGACCGCAGGCGCGGCACTTGGCCACCGGCGCGGTCCGCTGCTCGACGACCAGTCGGTTGGGGCCGTCCCCAGCGGCGCCGGCCTTGGGCCCCTTGCCCTTGGCGCCGGGGCGCCCGCGGGCGGTCCCGTCCGGTTCGGCTTGGGAGCTGGGCAGCCCGGAGTTGCGCGAACCCTTCGGGGTGCGCCTCTCCATGAACACCGCCATCAGCAGTTGCAGGAGCGTCAGCAGGGCATCGACCAGGGCGCGGCTCTCGGGACTCATCCCGCCTTGCGCGCACAACTCCTCGAAGCGCCCCTGGAGCGCGTCGAACTCCGAGCGCAGCGACGCCGTGTTGACCCGCGCCACCGGCTACTCCGCCTCCACCGCCATGAGCGCCGCCAGCACCGCCAGCCGCTCCGCCGGCGGCATCGCCCGATAGCGCCGACCCCAGCTTTCCGCCTTGCGCTTGACCGACTGGCGGTGCGTGAAGTTCCGGCCCGCCAAGCTCGCCCAGTGCATCCGGTCCGGCTCGAAGTTGAACCATACCTTCTCCGTCACCACACCGGCCTGGTGCATCACCTGCACCGACGCGCTGCGCCAGCCTTCAAGCCGCTCGTCGTAGAACGACGACGGATACCCCGACACCATCACCGCGCACGGCAAGGACCGCAGCAGACCGAGCAGCGCCGCGTGATCCGCGTCCTCGTAGTCGTGGCGGTAGCGCCGCGCCGACTTGCGCGTGCGCAGCAGGTACGGCGGGTCGCTGTACACCAACTCCGTCCCGTCGAAGGGATGTTCCGCCAGAAACCGGTGGCAACAACCGTGCACCAACTCCACCGGATAATCGCACTGGAATCCGGCCAAGGCCCGCTCGTCCAGATCGGTCCCGATGTTGCGCAGGGCGCCGGGCTTGCGCTTCATGATCGCCCCGCCCCCCAGGTGCGTCTCGATGTAGGTGCTGTGCGGCGGCATCAAGGCAATCAGCGCCTGACACAGGCCCGCCGTCGCCTTGGAACCGAAATATGCGTTGCCCATGCCGGTGAGTGCTGTCGGAAAGCCCACACCATAGAACCGGCTCCCTATAATGTCAAGGGGCGAGTAGTTACGTTAAAGGATACCCCCGTCTTTTTTGTCTTTGCTGGACTATCGGATACTCGAGAACATCTGATAAATCTGGGCTTGTCCCGGTTGTCGGATATCACAAAAAAGAGTGCGCGCATGCCAATGGGCGCTTTGGGCAAGGCAAGCGCACAAAAATATGTCCTGGCAATCCTTCAACATCTTGATGCCTGGGGAACAGAATCAGATACATCGCTGTTGGTTGATCGCATCGTTGATTCCAGTCAATGCTGGCCTCACCATCTTCGAGGTGTTATGGCGGCATATGCCGAGATAGCGCTGAAAACCGAAGATGGCCATGTAGCAAGTGCACTGCAACACTGGGATGAAATCAATCAAATCGCTGAAAATAGACGGCATGAATATTATGAGGATGCCTTGTCAGGCGCATCAAGACATACGCATTTTGCCGGGTTCGTGGCGTATGCCGTGGTACAGACTGCCGGCGAATCCGGTGCTGATGAGGCGGATTTATTGGCTGTCTGCAAAGAGACACTCCATCGACATCAACAAGCAAGATTGTCGATAGACAAGGCCGGTGTATCCCATCATGATGTTTTTGATGGATTGAAGCATAGTGGCGTCATTCAGAGAGCCGCAAACAAGACTGGCATGTGGGAATGCCCTATATCTTCGTTACGAAAATGGTTGCAGGACAATTTTGGACAACAAGCAATATCTCAGCGAAATAACAATTCGGGCGTCAACACTTCAACGCCGCCCCCTTGACCATGCATCACCACACGCAACACAACCAATGACACCAGTCATGACATGATGATCTTCAGGTCTTTGCGCCTGTGATTATTTTCAAACTGATACGCATCCAGTCACTGGTTGTGATAGACGACTATTTGGCTGCTGGCCAGTGGCTCATCGGCGCCTGATCGAGCGGGGCATCCTGCGGCGGGCGCTTGATCGTCGCGGCAGCGATGCGCCGGCCTGCCACGCCTGCCTGCTCGCAGTCCCAGGTTGACGCCGCAACACCCCGTTGCCTTAGCGGATTTTTCCTGATCTTGCCGTTTTCGGTCATCGGCAGTTCTTCCAAAAACTCCCAGTATCGCGGTATGGCGAAGTAGGCCAGC
Source organism: Pseudomonadales bacterium (assembly GCA_965199705.1). Lineage (GTDB taxonomy): Bacteria > Pseudomonadota > Gammaproteobacteria > Pseudomonadales > Azotimanducaceae > Azophilus. The sequence continues at coordinate 2,510,449 of OZ241359.1, read as the reverse complement.
CGGGGTTCGAGAAAGCCGATGAGATCGGCCGGGGCCAAGTGGCAGCCGGGCCGAGTCTTGACGAACGCCATGACCTCCTCGTCGGCCAGCTCCGAGGGCACGCCGATGACCGCTGCCTGCTCGACATCCGGATGCGACATGAGCGCATGTTCCACTTCCCATGAGGAGACGTTCTCGCCACGGCGCCGAATCGCATCGACCATGCGGTCAACGAAGCGGTAAATGCCGCTGGCATCGCAAACCACCCGGTCGCCCGTGTGAAACCAGCCGCTTCGCCAGGAATGGGCGGTCGCTTCCGGGTCGCCGAAATACCCGGACGCCATGCTGTGAGGCCTGAGTCCTCGAACCAGCAACTCGCCAGGCACGTTGTGCGGCACGTCGCGCCCCTCGGCATCGACCACCCGGACGTCAAAGCCATCGACCACACGCCCCAGCGCGCCGGGCACGTGCCCGCCCTTGACGTTCGAGATGACCAGGTTGGTCTCCGTCGAGCCATAGCCCTCTATCAGCTGGACGCCGAATCGGTCTTTGAATTGCGCAACGCATTCAAGCGGGGTTGCCGGCGACAGGGCGACCCGGATCGAATGCGCCCGATCGAGACCCGCGGGTTCGCCGTTCAACAGCATTTGCGCGATTGCGCCCAGCAAATAGGTCACCGTAGCCCCGCGGTCTCGGGCTTGCGACCAGAATTGACTGGCCGAAAACCTCGAACCCAGGGAATAAGTGGCGCCAACCAGAATCGCCTGCCAAAACGCGTTCAGGGCATTGGTGTGAAAAAGCGGCAGGGTCGTGAACAGCACATCCTCTTCTCTCAGGTTGAGCGCTTCGCCGGTCAGAGCGCCCCACCAGTAAAACTGCCCGTGGGTGCAGACCACGCCTTTCGACGGCCCGGTCGTGCCCGAGGTATAAAGAATGGCGGCTGTATCGCCCGGCCCAACGGTCCTCGGCGCAACCGGTGGGGCGTCCAGTCCAAAGCTGTCGATCTTGCTGGCCAAACCAGATTCACCGGGTTCCGGCTCGCAATCGACCATGAGCGTCCGGGCGCCGTTCAGGATTTCGGCGCCCGCCAGCAAGTGCTCGATCAGGCCCAACTCGGTGACGACAAGAACGGGCTGGGTGGCGTGCATGACGTGGTTGAGCTGGGCGCCGCGAAAGGCGGTATTGACCGGAACCAGAACCGCGCCCAGCCAGCTGGTCCCCAGCCACAGCTCCACAAGCTCGATGCGGTTTGACATGAAGGCGACGATCCTGTCCCCTTCGCCCACCCCCGCCGCCGCCAGGGCGCCTGCATACTGCGCCGCGACCGCGGGAGCCTGACCATAGGTAAGCTGCCGCCCTTCCCCTTGCACGAGAACCTTGTCCCCCAGCCTCGCCTGCCTTTGCACGATCATGGGCAAAGACCGCTCCGAAGCATCAAGAGCCGAGCCGCGCAGGCAGCCGCTCCCCTCAAGCGAACCGGATGATTTTCGAGCCAAACTAGCCGCCTTGCGCCGTTCCCAGCGACTCATCGTAGCCGACGGTTCCGCCGCCAGACCAATCACCAATCGTGATAGAGCAAAATTCGACGGTAGGCAGGCCGACTAGGACGCAGCGGCGATTTCACTGACCAACTGGCGAAACCAACGATGGCCCTCGTCACCCTCGAAGTGACGATGCCACATCTGATAAACGACGACGGCGTCGTCATAAACCGGATTCTTGAGCACCTGCAGATCCAGCACCTCGCCGTAAAGCTCCGCCAACCGCCTCGGCATCGTCGCGATCAGGTCGGTTCTTGCAACCACCCTGGGGATGACGGTCAGGTGCGAGACCTCGACAACGACCTTGCGTCGCAGCCCCCCGCATTCCAGCGCGCGTTCGATGCGCGGTTGGTGCTGCCGGGTCGGCCGCAGCGCGACGTGCTCGGCGGCCAGGTATTGTTCCAGGCTCAGTTCGCCGTTGATCTGCGGGTGGTTTCTGCGGGCGACGCAACAGCCAGGGTCGTCAAAGACCGCCTCGACATGATAGTCGGCATCGTCTATTCGCACCCAGTCCCAGCAGAGATCCACTGCGCCAGACTTCAGTTCAAGCGCCAACGTGGCGCCCGAATGCGGCAAGCAGACGATATCGACGCCCGGAGCTTCCTCCATGACGCGGCGAACCATTTTGGGGAGAAAGTAAAATTCGCCGTAGTCCGTCAACGCCACCGTAAACGTCCGGTGCGAGGTTTCAGGCCGGAACTTCCCCTCCACCGCCAGCGTCTTGTTGACCTGGGTCAGCGCTTCCCGAATCGGGTCGATGAGTTCCTGTGCCTTCGGCGTTGGCCTCATGCCTTCGGTGGTTCGCACGAACAGCTGGTCGTCATAGAGTTCGCGCAACCGCTTGAGCGCATTGCTCACCGCTGGTTGCGAGACATAGAGCATTCGCGCCGCATGGCTGATATTCTGCTCGCAATAAACTGCATCGAATATCTTCAGCAGATTCAAATCGACATTTCGAATCCGGGGCGCCAGGTTGTTTTCGCGTCGAATAGTCATTGTGAATGGACGGCCAGGCTCAGGCGCCGCTCCGCGGATGGGTGAGAAACTCTTCGATCACTTCAGGGGGCGCTTTCTCATATTCGCCCACTCGACTGACAGCAAGGCCGCTCGAACGCCTCATCTCGACCGCCGCTTCGGCCATCTTCACCGCGATTTCAATGCCGTTGACCACCGGAGCGCCGGCCACACTGAAGGCGTGAATGCTGGAAAACAGCAGCATCGGTATGCCGCCGCCCGGCAGAATCAGTTCAACGCCTTGTTCCACCAGCGGCTCGGCCTGTTCGACAAACAAACGCTGCACGTCCTTGGCCCTTGCCTCCGAACCCAGTGCGCTGAGAATCTGCCCAGGTTCAAAGGTCATTGAATGCACGCCGGTGATGCGATCCTGAAGGCCGTATTTTCTGATTTGATGCCGAAACCAGGGAATGAACCGCGGGTTGATGGTGACGATGCCAATTCGTTGCGCCAGTTGGCAGCAATAGAGCATGCTCGCTTCGCCCAAGGACACGACCGGTATGTCCACCGCCGAGCGCGCTTCGTACAAACCGGCGTCCTGAAAGTGGCCGAAGATGATGGCGTCGTAGCCCTCGCGTTCCGCGCGAACGGCGTTGCAGATCGCCTCTCGGCCACAGCGCCACTCCATGAGCGCATGGGCGTAGGAGTCGTGCGGCGTCATGCCGTTCACGTCCACAGTCGCATTGCCTGCCGACACCGCATCAAGATGCTCGGACAGGCGCGGCCAGTAGGCGCCGGCATTGGGTTCGTCAACGAAACTCTGATACCAAATCCTGATTGAACGCTCGCTCATTGAACTCTCCCCTGTTGAACGCCAGCCTCGACGATATCGGCCGGCGTGAATGCGGGCAACTCCAGGTACGCCGCGTCCGACCGTCGCTTGTACGCCATCCAGCCATAGACCGCCAGGCCGAGGATGATCCAGACCGCGAACAGGGCCCAGGAGCGCGACGGCATGCCGAAGCCGGCGGCAATGGCGAGGCCGACCGAAATCAGCGCAGCCAAGACGCCCGTGCCGACCCCGCCGGGCATTTTGATCGGACGCGGCCAGTTCGGCTGCTTTCTCCTCAGCACGACGGCACTCGCGGACACCAGCGCATAGACGATGCCGGTGGCGAATGCCGCGGCGACAATCAAGGTTTCCAGCCAGCGCTCACCGCCGATCAGCACCAGCAGGCTGCTTGCGACGAAAGCCCCCCAGACGCCGACGTGCGGGATGTTGAATCGATTGGCGCCCGAGAAAACCGGCGGCAAGACACGGGCCCGGCCCATGGCGAACATGACCCGCGCCGCAGCGATCATAAAGCCGTTCAGACAAGTGAGGGTTGCGAGCAGACCCGCGATGTTCATGATCGCGGCGGGAACGCCACCGGCGAACTGCCGGGCGATTTCCGGGCTGACGACGATTTGCTGCGTAATCCAGGCGGCGTCTTTCATGCCGGCGTTGGCGAGGCAGATCAGCGCAAACATCGACTCGGCGATGAGCACGGCGGCCAGCATGATCCAGAGCATGTCGCGCTTCGGGTACTTCGCCTCTTCGGCCAGTTGGGGAATGCAGTCGAATCCGATCACCATCTGGATCATGATGCCGATTGCGATGGCAAAGCCGGTCGCGCCGGTCGTGAAGAATGGCGTCAGGTTGGCGGGCGACCATTGCCCCGAGCCAAAGAACCACAGGAAGGTAGCGATGCCGACCGCCACCATGCCCAGCACCATGACCCCTTGCAGCCGCGCCGAAGCGCCGACCGAAACCGTGTTGATGGCCGCGAAAACCAGCAGGATGCCAATGCCTGCGAGGGCGATCACGGCGTCGGACAAGTCATTGAGCATGAAGAGGGCCTGGAACATGCGCGCCGTCGCGGGGGCCATGAAGGCGGTCGCAATCAGGTACAGCAGAATCATGAACCAGCCGGTGATCCAGGCCGGCGTCCTGCCAAACGCATTGCGCGCGAAGTTGTAGCCGCCGCCTGCGAACGGAAGCATCGCCGTCAACTCGCCATAGGCAAGGATGATCGGGATGGCCAGAACCGTGATGACGACGAAAACGAGGGCGATTGACGGGCCGCTCAGGGAAAACCAGAAGGGCATCTGCGGCATCCAGGGGCCCACGATGATGCCGACGGCCATCACCAGCGTGCCGATTCGGCCGATCTTCGGCTTGAGCCTTGTTTCAGGTGCTGACAATGGTGGTCACCGTTTGGCCGCTGCCGTCGATCACGGCTCGCTTGAGAACCGTGCCAGGCGATAGGGGGTTGGATCAACGATCGGGGTTTCGTCGATGACGAGTTGCGCGGCGAGTTGCCCGGCCGCGAGCGACGTCCCGAACCCATGCCCCGAAAAGCCGGCCGCCAGCGTCAGCCCAGGGATTTTCGCCACCGGTGAAATCACCGGTTCCGAATCCGGCGTGATGTCAATCACGCCCGCCCACGTCTCTTCGACCACCGCGTTTTCAAAGACCGGCCAGGCGCTGGCCAGATTGCGCATCGCTTCCCGGACCAACCCGGGGTCTGCCGAGGGATTCATGGTGCGCTCTCGTTCGAAGGGCGACGTTCGACCTGCTTTCCAACGGCGCGCCAACTTGAGGTCTTCGAAGAAAAACCGGCCGAATGACAGGCGCGCACCTCCCGGATTGGCCTTCAGCGTTGGCAGGTATCGCCTCCCGATCAGCAGGTGGTCGAGGGTGAGCGGCACACCGAACGCGCCCCGTTGTATGACGGTGTAGCCGCCGTCCTGGCGCTTTCGGAAAGAGAAATTCGATGCGCCAACCGCGGCGTCGGTCGGCCCTTCCATGGGTGCGGTGCGCAGCACCGAACCGGTCACCGGCAAGGTGGGCAGGTTGACGTCCAGGTTGCCAAGAAACCGCCGCGACCAGAACCCGCCGGCCAAGAGGGCTTGATCGCAGCGGACCTCTCCGCGTTCGGTGACGACGCCGCCAACCCCGCCCCCAGACAAAGCCAGGGTTCGGACGGCGCAGTTCTCGACAATGACCGCGCCCTTTCGCTGCGCCGCGGCGGCGATGGCCGAAGAGGCGAGGGTCGGTTCCGCGTAGCCGTCCGACGGGGAGAAAATCCCGCCAATCCACTTTTCCCGGGCGCCCGGAACCAGCCTGCTGACGTCCTCGCCCGTCAGGGGACGGGCATCGAGCGACAGGTCTGCAACGCTCTCAAGCCACTTGCGATAGCCATCCATCTCGGCCTCGGTGCGAGCAATGAACATGATGCCCGCCTGCCGATAGCCGACATCCTTGCCGGTCCGCTGGGCCAGTTCCGCCCAAAGCCGTTGCGATTCCAGGGCCAACGGCACATCAGGCCTGGAACGGCTGAGCTTGCGGATCCAACCGAGATTGCGCGACGACTGCTCCGCCGCAATCCGCCCTTTTTCGAACACCACCACGGGGATGTCGCGCTCGGCCAGATTCAGCGCTGCCGCGAGGCCAATGATGCCGCCGCCGATCACGACCACAGCGGTTTGGTCCGGGAAGTCGAGAGCGGTCTGAACGGGCTCAATGGTCGGCGCCACGGGTGGGTTCCTTATCTACCGTGTGACCGAATGGGCCCTGTAACCGGATGCCGCGCGCTCGGGCCGGGGAATGCGTGGACGAGGCCCGGAGCGAGGGCGTCCCGCCCTCGCTCCTTTGGCTGCCCTGCTTTGTGAATCGGACTTGATCGGAGTTTCCCTAGCGCAGAGCGGGTTCGTCCCACAGATTGAGCGTCACCCCGATGCCTTGTTCGATCGCCTTGCGGTAGATGACGGTCGCCCAGGCCACGTCCTCGACTGGCATTCCGCCGACGGAAAGAATGGCGATTTCCTCGTCGTTTTGGCGGCCGGGCGCCTCCCCGGCCACGATTTGGCCTAAATCCTCCAAGTCGTGCCGGCCAAGACGGCCTTCGGCAATCCGGTCCATGAACTGCATGCCCACCACCGGATTGATGTGGTGCGCCGGGAATGGCAACTCTTCAGCCCAGGCGTCATAAAGGCCCGTATTGTCGAGAACTTTGCGAACATCCGACGCCAGGATGTCGTCGTCCAGGGCGCCGACGCCGGGCATCGCCACGAAAGTGCCGGGTTCAAGCCACTCCCGATTGATCCGCGGGTAAGTCGAGGGGTCGCCGGCGTCGCCCGAGCTGCAATAGGCCACCAGGTGCGAGCCGCGCACGAGTTCCTCTTCGGTCTCGACGCTGCGAACTTCCTTGATCTGCGGGTAGGTTCGCTGCACCCAGTCGATGAAGCCGTCCCGGCTTTCCGCGCCTCGGCCCTTGACCTTCACGGTGTCGATCGCCGGACAGGCGGCAACAAGGGCGCTCAAAGAGGTTTTGCCCATCACGCCCGGCCCGAGAATGCCCGCAATGCGGGCGTCCTTGCGCGCCAGATGGCGGGCACCGACGCCGGGGATGGCGCCGGTCCGATAGGCCGACAGCAGATTGGCCGACATCAAGGCCAGCGGCGCGCTGGTTTCGGTGTCGGTCAGGATGAACATCAAGATCGACCGCGGCAGGCCGCGCTCTCGATTCGCGATGTTCGAACCGTACCACTTGACCCCTGAGGCGCCGAAACGTCCGCCCAGGTAGGCGGGCATCGCCATCATGCGGCGATCAGCGGTCGGCTTCGGCATGTTGGGAAAGGGTGAGTCTTCAGGAAACAGGATCAGGGCGCCGTGCGAATTGTTGTTCGCGCCGGCCATGCGGTAGTCGCCGCGATGGAGCAGCGCGAACATCTCCTCCATGGTGTCCACGCAGGCGGCCATGTCGGTTACGCCGGCCCGAACCATGTCTGGCTCCGAAAGGTAAATGAAATCGATCCTGGTTTCGTTGGCCATGTTTCGTTACCGAATTTTCCGAAATGTATCTGAGCCCGTACACGGCTCGACAGCGTCCCAGGAAAAAAGTAAATTGCTCGGGTCGGTTGTCATTATCACCTCGAAGGTCGGCAATTGTTTGATTTGCAAACGCCATTTTGCCACATGACAACCGGCGCTTCCTCCTCGGCTCCAACAGCGCAAGCGCCTCATTCCAGAAACAGGCATGAACATGCCAGGCCGGCCCTGCCTTGCGCGCCGGCTGGTGTCGTCGCACCCACAGGACTCCTGCCCATGAGAAAAAACAAACTGCTTCTGCTACTGATCGCTTCAGGCCTCCTTGGGGCCTGCGGCAGCCCCGATCGGCTCAAGACCGAGGATGCCGAAGCGAGCCCCGGCTTTGGCGTACTGATCTTCGGAGACAGCGGCTACCACCTGAACTACCCGGATCAGGACGATTTCGTGGAGCGCCTGACTGCCGATGAGTACCATGCCAGGGAGCGTGCGGACTGGCTTGAGGACAAACGCCCGGCAGCGGAGTTCGAAGCCCGGCCCAGCGCCATCTCTCCGGTCACCAATCATGTGGTGCCGGCGTCCGGCATGGATCAGATCTCCCAGGCGATGAGCGGCTACTGTCGGGATCTGGCCATCTGTGATTTCGGCGTCATGGTGGGCGACAACATCTATCCGAGCGGGGCAACGCTCGGCGCCGATGGCGTGGACGATGCAATGCGCTTCAAGGACATGCTCAGTGATCCGTTCGGCAATCTCGTCAGCAGTCCGGAGAGTTACGTGACCTACGCAACGCTCGGCAATCACGACTGGGAAACCTCACGCGAGGGCGGATTCGCACAGATCGAATACTTGCGGCAGGCGGATGGCTTCTACATCGATGGCCCCTGCTATTCGGTGAAACCGCCGTCACAGAACGGGGACGTTGAGCTGTTCGTGATAGACACGAGCATGATCCTCGCTTCCGTACCGGTCCGCGAGACTTACCTCAATGACGATGGGTCGGAAGCGCTGACCGACGAGATCGATGAACCCGGCTACTTCGTCGAGCCGCTGACCGACGATGAGCGCGACATGCCGGCGTGGCTGGAGCGCGCACTCGCGGCGTCGGATGCGAAGTGGAAGCTGGTCATCGCGCATCATCCGATCTGGTCATCGGCGGGCAGCAAGTTTGAAGAGGCGAGGGTATTGCGCAACCTGATTCTGCCGTCGATGTGTCGCTACGCAGACGCCTACCTTGTCGGTCACGAACACACCCTCGAAATCCATACCGACAACTGCCAGGCGGCGCTCGGCGAAGCGACGGACAAGCCGCTGGTACAGATCCTTTCCGGCGCGGCCGCGAAACAGCGACCCCTTCATACCAGCTTCATGCATCACCAGGAGCGCAAGTACCCGGAACACGAGACCGTCTTTGCGAAAGGCCTGCTCTGGGGATTCGCGCACATGCAGGTAGAGGGAGACAGGGCGAAGGTCACGATGCTGTCCGTGCCGGACGATGGCAGAGCTGACCTGTCAGTCGATTTCGAGTATGAGTTCGAGCGCCGTTCGCACCTCGGGTATGGCGCCAGGTGATATCCGTCCTCTCCTTCTTCGCCTTCACGGCGGCAGTCGCCGGCATCTCCTGGTGGTTCACCCGCCGGGATCGAATGGACTCGTCGGATGCGTACTTCCTGGCCGGTCGCGGCCTGACGGCCTGGGTCATCGCCGGATCGCTGATGCTCACAAACCTGTCCACCGAACATCTGATCGGCCTGAATGGCGATGCGTTCAATCACACCATCGCCGTGATGGCGTGGGAGACGACGGCTGCACTGGCGATGGTGCTGACGGCGCTCTACTTTCTGCCAAGGTACTTGCGCATCGGGCTGACGACCATCCCCGAGTTCCTGTCGGTCCGGTTCGACAATCAGACGCGCGTCATTGCCACGGCACTGTTCCTGTTCTCGTATGCGATCGCGATCCTGCCCGTGGTGCTGCTGTTCGGGGCGGCGGGTCTGGAAAGCCTGTTCGACGTGTCAGCAAGTCTGGGGCTGACCGAGACTCAGGCGAAGGTGCTCATGGTCTGGGGCGTCGGCACGCTGGGTTCGATGTATGCGATATTCGGCGGGCTCAAGGCGGTGGCGATCTCGGATACGATCAATGGCGTCGGCTTCCTGGTTGCCGGGCTTCTGATACCGATTCTCGCGCTCCATGCCGTCGGCGATGGCAGCATCGTTGCCGGTTTCGACAAGGTTTATACCGAGGAGCACGAGAAATTCGATATCACCGGCGATGAACCGGGTTCTTTCCTGCCGTTCGGCGTTCTGTTCACCGGCATGATTGTCAATCAGATTTTCTTTTGGTGCGCCAATCAGTCGATCGTCCAGCGCGCCCTTGGCGCAAAGAACCTGAAAGAGGCGCAGAAAGGCGTGTTGATCGCAGCGTTCTTCAAGATTCTGGGCCCGATTGCAGTCGTGCTGCCGGGTGTCATCGCCTACCACATGTTCAAGGACTCGCTGACCGACGATCAGTACCTGCAGGCATACCCGATGCTGGTGAAGGCGGTACTGCCCACCGTATTGACGGGGTTCTTCGCCGCGGTGATGGTTGGCGCCGTATTGAGCACCTTCAACAGTGTGCTGAACAGTGCGGCAACGTTGTACAGCAAAGGCGTGCACAGCACGTTGATCGATACGGCTGCATCGGAGCGCAATCAGGTTCGGGTTGGTCGCTGGTGCAGCACGATCCTGGCAATCCTGGCGATGATGATTGCGCCAATGATCGACACCTCGGGCAGCCTGTACATCTACCTGCAACAGATCAACGCAACCTTCTTCGGGCCGATGCTCGCCGTGATCCTGGCCGGGCTCATGACCGCCAGGATTACCGCACGGGCGGCCAAGACCGGGCTGATCGCCGGCCCCATCGTCTTCTACATCCTGAATTTTTCGTTCCACGACTGGTATCAGGGCGTGGTTCAGAACCTGTTCGGACTATCCGACACAATCCATTTCCTGCATACACTGGCGATCGTTTTCCTGCTTACGGCGTTGCTGATGATCGTTATCAGCTGGTTCGGCCGGCCAACGGAGGCGGGAGACGCCAAAGCTTTTGAACGGCCTCAGGCAGTCGATCTGACCCCCTGGCGGTACGCCAGAATCACCGGGGCCGCCATCGCCGTCATCACCATCGCCTGCTACGTGCTGCTGGCGCAATAGGCGTGGCGGCAGCAGCCGCAAGCGCATGGCGCACCAGCCGCGGCGCCCAGTCCTTGTCGTCCAGGAAGTAAACGCCGTCCCCTTCCCAATCTTTACGGCTGCGCGGCGCATCGCCGATCTGTTCCGGCGGCGTCACGGAGACGACATAGGCATGGAGGCGCAGAGAGGCGTCGGTGTGGCGTAGCTGCCGCTCGATTGCCTTGATTTGGCTGTGAAGCGCCACCTTTCGGCGCTGCTCCGGGCCGTACACCACCAGCCCCTTGGGATCCAGGAACAGGATGTGCTGGTCCTCGCCTCGGGCCAGCCAGATGATGAAATCTGGGTAGTAGGAATGGTCGTCGAAGAAGGATACGCCACGGCCCCGGCTCAGATTTCGAATCAGGAACAGGTCCCGCCCCTGAAGGCAAGCGTCGCCGGCTTTCGCCAAATCCGCCAGCGCCTCAACGACCTGCTTCTCGTTCATGTCCAGGGGAACGGGTTGAACCGCCACCTTCTTGCCGCTGGCGTAGAGCAACGGCTTGTAGGCGTGCGCGTCTTGCATCAGCACGCCAAGCTGCAAGTGGGTGTTCAGGTCCGGGATCAGAATCCTCGCAAAGTGTTTTACATTGCGGATCAGGTCTTGTTCCCGTGCATCCACGGACAGGGTGTAGGCGTCGATGGCATTGGGGTCGGTCGTATCGAGCGTTCTCACTTCAAGATTTTCTGATTCCCACTTCGCTCGCCGGCTGCGCCAGAAACGGCTGGCGTAATCGGCGAGGAGCTCGACCGCAACATCCTCAAGTTTTCGCAAGTCCGCGAAGCTCTTAGGGTTCAGGCGCTCGGGCGGCATGCGCAGCGTGTACCAGTCACCCCGCTCCAGCAGCGCATCTACCGTATCGCGGCTGATGGTGAGGTTGTGCCAGCGCTCCCGCTGCTTGCGCGCCAGCAGGCGGCGGTAAACACGCTTGCGGTTGAACAGGCCGACATGGCGGCGTTCCAGCTTGACGGGCGCTCTGTCCACCGCCGGATCGGTCTCGGCGGCGCTCGAATCGACCGCCTGCAAGCGCGAATACAGGTTCATCTCAACGCTCGGCCTGCCTGGCGCATCCGGCCCTGGCAGCGCGGGACGATCATCCGTGTGGTGATAGGCCAGCCCTTGCGGCAGGCGCACGATCTTGAGTTGTCGCCTTGCGAAGTTCCAGGTGACGGGAAGCCGGATCTCTTCGCGCTCTGCGGCAATCCCGTCCCTGGCCAGCAGGTCGCGGAAGGTCTGCATGTAAGCAGACTTCAGCCCGAAGATGCGCAGTGTCTCCAACTCCTTCAGTTGCTCGGAATCTGGCGGTGGCTCGGCTCCGCTGTAGTCGTGGCGCTTGAGGCTCATGTCCCATCCTTTGAGGCGCACGCCGCGTCCGAACATCTGGATGATCTCCGGTCCCTCGCCGACGCCCACATGCATCAGCCCTATCGTGCTCACGCGCCAGGAATTCCAGCCGGCGATGAAGCGTCTGGCGCCGATGACCACGTTTACGGTCGAATCTGCGCGGTCCACATCCGCGAACAGCCGCCGGGCGAAGCCGGCCTCGCGCTCCAGCGCCAGATCGGGCAGGCCCGCATCGGCAAGCAGCTTGTAGAGCTTCGCCGAGTCGCCCACATTGACCACGCCAAAGGGGGCGTTGTTGGCGGTGCGCAAATGCAGTTCGCCGTCGCCTTGCGTCAGGTAGCGCACATGCAGCCGTCCGGCGCCGTGGAACAGCGTTTCGCAGATGTCGTCATACAGCGCACCGGGCGCCTCGCCTTGCAGCCCGTTGAACCGTCCTGCGAAATAGTCCTCGCCCGAGGCATCCTGAAGCCCCGATTCACCGGCCAGCAGGCGGGCGAGCAGGGCGCGCGCCTCGCTACCGCGCGCCAGCACCCAGCCGAGGAAATCGAGGATGCGCATGACGTCCGAGCGCGTCGCCTGGTCCGCCTTTGTGCTGCCGGTGACGGTTTTGCCGAGGAACACCCAGAGTGGTTTGGCGATGTTGAAATTCGCCCAGCCGGTCCGCCCTTCGCGCCAGATGCGGCATTGCCGGTAGAAACTCAGGAGCGCGCCCAGCAGATAGGCTCGGCTGTTGTCATCCTCGGCGCCGTCCGGCAGATTGGCGATTGCGTAATCCTTGCCGTAGCCGTCGCTGTGGAAGGCGCGGTAGGGATAGTCGAACAGCAGCGCCTTGCTGTAGGCGTTGCGCAGGTCGTTGTCCTTGCCGATGATCTGGTTGAAGGTAGCCGAATACTCGAAGGTGAAGCCGCCCGCCGCCAGTTCCCGCCGCCGCTCGCGCCACGCCTTGCCCGAGGCGCCGAGATGCCCTTCATCCACCAGCACCAGATTGTTGGCGCCGAAATCGCGCACGGCGACGCGCTTGACGCCCTGCTTGGTGGCCAGCTTGTTCACATCGATGATCTCGATAGGCGCCGTCAGGTCCGCCGCCGCCAAGCGGGAAAAGATCCGCGCTGGCAGGTTGCTCGCCAGCATTTCCCGCCGATGCTGCTCGGAAAGCTGCTCGTTCGGCGTCACCAGGATGACATTGCGCGGTCGCTTTCCCGCCGCGCCAGCAATGCGACGGTATTGCAGGATATGCGCGTGCATGACCAGCGTCTTGCCGGAGCCGGTGGCGCTCTGCACGGCAATGGTGCGCAAGTCTTGCGCTGTGTACTGCGGTATCCTCGTGGCCGTGAATCGCTGCCGTTTTGCCGCGTTCAGAGCCTTCCGCAGGGCTTCCGCATCCTCGAAGTAGCGGCTGAGATAGTGTTCGGCGAACAGCAGTGCGAGCCATTGATGCGGCTTCCAGCCGCGCCCATGCTCTGGCGTCATCCGCAAGCGCTGGCTGGTCTCGGTGATCGCGGCGTCGTAGCTGGCAAGTCTCTGGGCGTCAATGCGGGCAATTGCCGGATCGGGAAAGACGCCACGAAAGTAGTGGCTCTCCCCGTCGGGGTGTACGCCCGCCGATAGTCCCCGCAGTCGATCCAGCATCTTGGCCAGGTCGCGGTAGCCGAACTCCTGGCAGAGAAAACGATGCAGGAGAAGCTGGTTTGCGAGTGGCGTCATTCGGTGGTGGCGGCAAACATCAACTCGCGAAACAGTGGCTCAATGGTCATGGCCCGCCAGGTTTCGCCCTTTTGCCGGACGGCGTTCAGCGTGTGGTCGCCATTGGCGTAGATAATGTCCGGCGATTCGGGCAGGGCAGCGCGGTTGGCGGTGAACCAACGTTCGAGCGCCTCGTTGTCGAACTCACTCAGATTGCGCCACAGGATCACGCAGCTTTGCCTTTCGGCGTCCTGGCCGGTGATGACGAGCACGCCTTCGATGCAGCGGCGCGAGGCGACGCGGAGACCGAGCAGCAGATTGAACGTCTCTGGCAGATCGACAGGCGTCTCATGTCGTTCGCCGTCGCGCACGACCGGGAGCAAATAGCGGAACGGATCCGTGAATTGCTGGCCCAAGAGGCAGGGGCTGTCGCTGGTTTCCTCTTCGAGGGCGTAGCGCAGCCGGTAATCCTCGGCCATGTCAGGGTGGGCGCTCGCCAGCAGGTCATCCGCCGCCGGCGTCAACACCAGCCCATCCATCGCGTCTTCATAGGATTCCAGGCGAACATAGCGGATGAGCTGCGATACGCCCTTGTTGCGAGTTTGTGGCTTGCCATCCTTCCACTCGGGCGCATGGACGATTTTCTTGAGGCGCGGAAGCAGCACTGTATCGAAATGATCGCCCATCTCGACGAGGACATATTTGCGTGCGCCGCCATCCTCCCGATTCAGGTCGATTACCGCATGGCCTGTCGTGCCGGAGCCGGCAAAGTAATCCATGATGGTCGCATCTGCGCCAATATCCGCAGCAAATACCGCATCGCCTACAGTATGAATCGACTTCGGGTAAGCAAACTGGTTTGAATCTCCGAGTATGTCTCCAAGCAAGTTGGCTCCATGAGTTCCTGCGTTATATCGAGAATCAACCCAGTTGCTGAATAACGCAGACTTGCGTTCACCTGCTTCAATCAGCTGATATATCGTTCCACCATTCGAGCAAATCAATTTGTTCTGTCTGACGAGGCTTTGGCAAGATTCGTATGAGCGCCTCCAAACCCGTTCCTCTCCCTGATTTCCAATAGGGTAGATCCGAATCAGACCTTCCGGCGTTCGCTCCCTGGAATATGAGTCAGCAGGCGGCGGTTCCAAGCCGACTACCTTGCGAGAGTCGGGGTCGACCAGTATGGCGAAGAAACTGTTTTTGCGAGCGTGGCGAAAATTGCTTTCCGCTGTGCCGCTTCTCTTGAATGGCCGTCTTTCCTGATCTTCGCACTTCGGCCTGCCAACCAATTCCTTGCTTGAATCAGCCAAGACGCCAACGATCATGTATTCATGGGTAGATGCCAGCACATTGGCTTTTCCGCCTTGTGGATGGTGATTGACAATTATCATTTCTCGTTGCAGCCAGGGATATTGCGAATCCATGAGTTTTGCAAGATTGACCATCTCAAAGTCATCAATGGCAACAAACAGAACGGATTCATTTGCCATGAACTGGTTCACCATATCCAGGCAATTCGCCATCAATGACAACCATGAAGATCGCATGTATCCGTTTTTATATAGAATTTCCGAATCGCCAGTGTTGTACGGCGGATCGATATAGATGCAGTCAAGATCTTTCCTGTAGCCCGCCTGCAACAAATTCAGCGCCTGAAAATTCTCGCCGTGGATGAGAAAGCCATCGGTTTGCTCGTCCAGGGGGCTGTCTTCGGAGAGCGCCGCAAGCAGCCGGTCCTTGAAGTCATGGTCAAAATGGCGCGTGTCCAGCACCAGATACGGGTTCGCCTTCAGGAAGTCGGGAGACAATGGCGCGGCCAGGTCGATTTCTTCTGAATCCGCAGGGCTGGCTTCGGCCAGGCTCAACAACAACGGGGCATCGTCGGCGCTTGCGATTTCGTCAATGGCAAACAGCGCTCGCCATTCCTCGACCTGCGCCTCGTTGGCCACAATCTCCGGGTAGAGCGCTTCCGGCACACGGTCCAGGGTCACGCACCACTGGGTTTCCAGAACGAATTTCTTCTTCAGCCAGAGGCGCTTCTGGAAATCCTCCAGTTGCGCCAGGAAGGCGATGATCTTCTCGCCGATGGCGCGTGCCGCACGCATCCGATTGATCGCGCGGCGCAGGCGGCTGGGGTTGCCGAGCGCCAGGTCCTGCAAATCGAGCACATCGGTTTTCAGGTACAGGTCCAGCTCTCGGCGCAGGAAGCCGCCCAGGTCCTTGTGGATAAAGTAATCAAAGCTGTTCTTCGCAGCGTAGCGTCCGACATGCTTTGCCAGCAGGCAGCGCTCCGGGTCGGCCTCTGTCGGGGTCGGCGCGGCCAGCACTGGTAGCCATTCCGGGGCGAGCGATTCCAGCCGGGCCAGTACGCGCTTTGTTGTATGGGCGTCAATTCGGCACTGCTGCCGGGCGCCATTGCCCCAGCGTTGTTTCTCATCCTCGCGCAAGGGCCTGTGCTCGAAACGGACCACCAGTTCGCCATCTTCCAGCGCCGCAGGGTTTCGAGCGAGCACGAAGCGGCGCTGTCGTCCGTTCGGCGCCTTGATGTTGTCCTTTTCGTTGTTGGCCGCCGCGATCTCGAAGCGCACGCGGAACGCAGCGTCCGCCTCGCCAGCCACGAAGGCGTAGGCGGCGTAGTTCTCGGTTGTCTTCACATAGTACTGGTCCGCATTGGCCCAATGCAGCTTCACTTCCTCGCCGTCATGCGGAATCAGATAGGTGGATTCCCCGCCGCCGGAGTAGCGACGCTGCGACATGAAATCGCCTTCGTTGTAGTAGCGCTCGAAGAAATTGGCGAGATGACCATAGACTTCCGCTTCCGCCTCGGCGTCTGCTCTCGCCTCCGCCAACTGCTCATTCAGGTCGATCATCTTGGGGGTCTTGTCGGGATCGACTCCCAGCTCCAGAGCAGCTTTCCGGGTCCTTTCGATTTCCTTGTTCAGCAGCGCCAATTGCTCCTCGGTGATGCCCGCAAGCGTCGTCTTCACCTGAGGCAGCAGGTCCCGTTCGAGGAAAGCGTCGATCTCTGCCGCTTTCAGATTCATGATGCGGTAAAGTCCGAAATCCAGATCGCCCCGGTCGAGTTGAAACATCTCCCGCAACAGGTGCTTGAGGCGGTCGAAAGGTTGCTCGTGAGGTGTGTCGGTCATGGCGGATGAGTATAACGGCCCTGCTGATGGGGCGACATTGAATCAGGGTTTGCGCCAGGAAAATTCAGACATCTGCCCTTCTGTCATTCAGAGATACGCTCTTCGAGCAATCAGAAGTGTCCGCCTTCCGAGTTGCCTTCCACGAACTGACACAGGCTCGCCCAATCCAGCCGCCGCATCAGCTTGACCTGATCCATCTGGCTGGCGATGATGCCTGCCGGTTCGGTAGCCGAACAACCCGACCAGACCCGATAACGACATGAGGAATCGCCCGTGAAGCTCTATGACACCCACCTGGCCCCCAATCCGCGTCGCGTGCGCATCTTTCTTGCGGAGAAGGGCATCAAGGTCGAGACCGAGCAGGTGAACATCGTCAAGGGCGAGAACCTGAGCGCCGACTATCTGGCCGTCAATCCGCGCGGCGTCGTGCCTGCCCTGCTGCTTGATGACGGCACGGTGATTGATGAGTCCGTGGCCATCTGCCGCTATTTCGAGGCGCTGCAACCGGAACCGGCGCTGATGGGTACGGACCCGGTCAGCAAGGCGCGTATCGAAGCCCGCCAGAGACACATGGAGTTTGATGGCCTGGCTGGCGCCGCGCATGTCTTTCGCAATTCCTATCCCGGCTTCGCGCAGCGGGGGCTGGCTGGCAACTATGGCGAATCGGCTGCTATTCCGGCGCTGGTCGAGTGGGGGCGGGCGATGCTGCAACGCTTCTACGCGCAGCTGGACGCCGCTCTGGCAACCCAGGCGTTCGTCGCCGGGGATGGTTTCAGCATCGCCGACATCACGGCGTTGTGTGCAGTGGACTTTGCAACTGGCGCGGCGCGTCTGGGGATTCCGGAAGAGTGTCAAGCGGTCCGGCGCTGGCACGCGGCGGTATCGGCCAGGCCGTCTGCCTCAGCCTGAAGCGTCAGGAGTTTGCGACTTCCTGCGGCGCAGGCTCCTGGCTTGTAGCGGCGCCCCTTGGCCGTGTGCGTGAAGCCGTCGAACCCCTGCTCCAGGTTGGCAGTGGGCGCCCTCGAATCGGTGATGTTCAGCGCCGACAGGGCCAGGCGCAGGCCAGGCGTCGGCAGCTCCCACTGCACGGTGAAATCCCAGGTCAGGAATGAATCGATGCGCGCTACGGTGCTGCCAGGGGCTTCGTCCCGGTACGACGAGATGTACCCAAGGTGTGTTGAGAAGGCGTAGTCGCGCCACAGCCAGGCGCCGGATATGCGCGCCTTGAATTCCGAAATGTATCTGAGCCAGTACATGCGCCTGAACTCGATATATCGAAAGATGACGATTCCGTACAAATTGTTGCGAAGCGGCAATATGCAGGGTATGGTGCGCCATCGCAGTCGATTCGGTCTGCAAGCCTTGCCGAAGTCATGAGCCTCTTGGTCGTCGAGAAGAACCCAGGGGCGTCGCCTTCCTTGTCCGATCAACTCGGCACGTTGGGCTATGCGTCTCTGTCCGCCTCTTCGCTGAACGCTGCCTTCTGGGCCTGCGATCATGCGCACCCGGAACTGATCGTTTGCGATGAACTGGATTGGTCCGCACGTCTGGCGGACCAGTACCGCTACATTCCGGTGGCTTTGGCGTCCAGGGCGAAGAAACTGTCCTCGGCCATTCTGCTCAAGGCCATGCGGGCTGGGCTGGCGGATGTCTGGCGGCTGCCGGGGGATGCCTCGGAAGTGGGCGAGCGAGTGTCCGAGATGCTCGGGCGCGCCAAGGCGGTTGCCGGCCAACTCGAAGCGCGGCTCGATCAGTTCGTCAAGGACCTGAAGCGCGATCAACAGGCCGGGCGACATATTCAAATGGGCATGTTGCCCCCCAATCCGATGGCTATCGAGGGCTATCGCCTCATGCACAGGATCGTGCCGTCTCTGCTGCTGAGTGGTGATTTCGTCGATTACTTTCGCATGGACGAGCGACACTTCGTGTTCTACATCGCCGACGTATCCGGGCACGGCGCTTCTTCGGCGTTCGTGACGGTGCTGCTGAAGAATTTTTCCCGGCGTCTGCGACGAGAGTACCAGGCTGCCCTGCTGGCCAACCCGGATCCGGGCGAAATCCTGAAGCTGCTGAATCATGCGCTGCTCGACCAGAGCATGGACAAGCACGTCGCCATGCTCGTCGGCGTCTGTGATCTGCAAGCCCACACCCTGAGGTTCGCGAATGCCGGCCACTTTCCGCTGCCGATACTGGTGACGGGAGGCGAGGCGCGCATGCTGCCGATGCGTGGCAAGCCGTTGGGCCTGTTCGATGAGGTTGCCTACGACATCGAAACCGTGTCCGTGCAGCCGGGTGACCGCTTGACCATGTTCACCGATGGCGTGCTCGAAGCACTGTCCGGGCAATCGCTGGCAGACAAGGAGCAGGCGCTGGTCGCTGCTGCGGCGCAGCATTCGGGCCTGGACGGCCTTTGGCGACATCTCGAATTGACTGACAGCGAAGACATGCACGGTCCGGACGACATTGCCTGTCTGATGTTGGCGCGCGACGGCTGAGCATCAAGCAAGAGAAAGCAGGGGAACAAGAAGAGCGGGAATCGCAATGTCAGGAAGAATCATGGTCGCCGCCTATGACGGCGTTTACGAAATGAAGCTTGAGGGCCATGTCCGGCTCACCACCAGTGCTGCGGTGCACGGCTGGCTTCAGGAGATGTTGGCCGACTCGGCGTTCAAGTCCGTGCTCATTGATCTCGGAGCGACTGAATCGATCGAAAGCACCACCCTGGGGCTGCTGGCCAAGTTGTCCATCGAGGTGGGGCGGCGTTTCGGCTATGTGCCTACCCTCGTGTCAACCCGCGCCGATATCACCCGGATACTGGTCACGATGGGCTTCGAGGACATCTTTCACATCATCGAGAGGCCCTTGCAGGAGCGGGGGCAGCTGATCGAATTGCCGTCTCGGGCCAACACCGGGGAAGAGGAGTTGCGCACTCAGGTGATCGACGCGCACCGCACGCTCATGTCCATGAACCGGCGCAACGAGGAGACGTTCCGGGATCTGGTGATTTCCCTGGAACGGGAGGAGGCGGAGTCGGTCAGGCCGGAATTGACGGTTGTGAAAGCTGCTTCGCTCTGATCTTGGCGGCGATGAAGCGCTGATGGTCAACGTGTATGAGATCGGCAATCTTGCGAATCGTGGCTTCCTCGTACTTGTCCACCACCGCGTCTGCCAGGGCCAGGCGCCATAGCTGCACCAGCAGTTCGAATCGCGCCTCAGGCAGCCAGTGGCTGGTGATGGTGCGGGTGAAACTGTAGAGGTCCACGCTTTCTTGCTGACGCTGCCGGGCGAGGTCGATCAGGTCTTGCAGATCTTCGTTGGCGAGCTCGAAGGTTGTCGCCAGGGCGCGGCGGATCGTTTCCGCTTCCTTCTCGTCAAGGCGTTGATCCGCCCGCGCCACTTCAATCATCAGCACCGCTGCGGCCAGTTCGACTGGCTGTGCGCCCTGATCCCTGGTCGGCGTCTCGCTGAAGCGGCCAAGCAAACGGCTCAGGCGGCGCATGCGTCTGGCAATTCCCTGAAGCCGGCCAGAACGTTGCGCAGGGCGTGAAACCCGGCGTCGGCGCCGGGCGGCTTGCTGAGCGCCTGGCGAAACCGGCGGGCGCCGGGCAAGCCTCGGAACAGGCCGGCCATCGGCCGGGTCAGGGCCGGGAAGGGCGTTCCCAGCGCCAGTTCGTTTTCTGCATAGGCCAGATAGGCGGCGAGTGCGGCGCCTTGCGCCCCGGGGACGGCGCCGAAGAGGCGCGCATCGAGTTGCGCCAGCAGGCCGGGGTCCCGCCAGGCCGCGCGGCCCACCATGACGCCATCTACGTGTTGCAGATGCGTCTGCGCCTGGGCGGTGCTGTGGATGCCGCCATTCAGGATGATCCTGAGATCCGGGAATCTGGCCTTCGCCCGATACACCCGTTCCGGTTGCAACGGCGGCACGCGCCGGTTCTGCGCTGGTGACAGGCCGTTGAGCAGCGCCTTGCGGGCGTGCATGTACAGGGTTCTGGCGCCAGCCTCGGACACGGCGTCAACAAAACGATGCAGGTGTGCATCGCTGTCGAACTGATCGACGCCGAGGCGGCACTTCACCGTCACCGGCACGCACGCCGCCTCGGCCATCCGCTGCACGCAGGCAGCCGCCAGGTCGGGGTCGGTCATCAGCACGGCGCCGAATCCGCCACGCCGCACCCGTGGCGCCGGGCATCCCGCATTCAGGTTGATTTCGCAAAAACCAGCCGCGCTGGTCAGAGCGGCAGCTTCGGCCAACAGGCCCGGGTCAGCCCCGCCCAGTTGACAGACCAGGGGTTGTTCCGCCGGATGAAACGCCAGAAGTCGCTCCCCCGGGCCATGGATGAGCGCATTGCCGGCGATCATCTCGGTAAACAGCCGCGCACGGGTGGAAAACTGCCGGTGCAGATACCGGTAGTGGCGTGTGGTCCGGGCCATCATGGGGGCTACGGCAAGGATCGGCTGCCGCGTTGGAAACTCCATTTTTTCTCTTGTTTTTATCACTTGATGAGTGGCATGCGATATAGTGGCGCCCATTCCCCCAGGTGGCCACGATGATCTTACAACGAACCATTGCCGGGGTGGTGCATGCGATTGGCGTAGGCGTGCATACGGGCAAGTCAGTTCACATGACTCTGAGGCCGGCGCCCGAGGATTCCGGCGTCGTGTTCATGCGCACCGATGTGCCCGGCCGTCCCCGGGTGCGCGCCTTGGCGCAGCACGTGTGCGATACCACGCTGGCCACCAGTATCACCGAGCGCGGCGTTCAGATTTCCACCGTGGAGCACCTGATGTCGGCCCTCTGGGGCCTCGGCGTCGATAACCTGCTGGTCGAGTTGAACGGCGAGGAAGTGCCGATCATGGACGGCAGCGCCGCGCCCTTTGTTGATCTGATCCAGTCTGTGGGGCTTCAGGAACAGACGGCCACCAAGACATTCATCCGTATAACGCGCGAAGTGCGCGTCACCCTCGGCCAGGCGCATGCCGCCCTGTCTCCCTATGCCGGGTTCGAGGCGTCCTACACGCTGAAGGCGGATCATCCGGTTTACAACCGGTTTCCCAAGCACATCCGGCTGGACCTGGGCGCCGTGTCCTATCTTTCCGAGGTGGCCCATGCGCGCTCCTTCGGTTTGGTGGCGGACCTCGATCAGGCGCAAGCCATCAACAAGTGCCTGGGTTCGAATCTGGGGAATGCGGTGGCTGTCGGCGATGATCGGATTCTCAACGAGGAAGGTTTGCGTTGCCCGGATGAGTTCGTCAAGCACAAGTTGCTGGACGCCATCGGCGATCTCTACCTGTTGGGCCGGCCCATTCTCGGCTCGTTTTCCGGTTATATGTCCGGACACGCCGTCAACAACAAGTTGATCCGGGCGCTCTTGTCCTGTGAAGACGCCCGGGAGGTTTGCACGCTGAATCAGGACACCGGCAGCGTCATGTCCGGGCTGGCGCTCTCTTCCGCCAGCCGCTCCGCGGGCTAGCCTGGCTGGAGGCTGTCCGGGGTCTCGCGGCGATGACCGTTCGCACCCGGGTGGCGCCGTCGCCCACCGGCGACCCGCATCTGGGAACGGCTTATGTCGGGCTGTTCAACTGGGCATTTGCCCGCCGCAATGGCGGCGAGCTCATTCTGCGCATCGAGGATACCGATCGGGCGCGCAGTTCCGTCGCCTCCGAATCCCGGATTCTGTCAGCACTCGCCTGGCTTGGCCTGGATTGGGACGAAGGTCCGGACAAGGGCGGGCCGCATGGCCCTTATCGCCAGAGCGAGCGCCTGAACCACTATCGGCAAGCGGCCGATCGCCTGCTCGCGGCCGGGCACGCCTTTCGCTGTTTCTGCACGCCTGAGCGCCTGGCGGCGCTGCGCGCGCGCCAGCGCGGGCAGAGCACCGGCTATGACGGCGCCTGCCTGAACCTCGGCGATGCTGAAGTGGCGGCCAGGATGGCTGCCGGGGAGCCGTCCGTGCTGCGCATGAGAGTGCCGGATGGCGGCGAATGCCGCTTCCATGATGAATTGCGCGGCGCCATATCCATTCCCTGGAACCGCATCGACATGCAGGTATTGCAGAAGGCGGACGGCTATCCAACCTATCACCTGGCGGTGGTGGTGGATGACCACCTGATGCGTATCAGCCACATACTGCGGGGTGAGGAATGGCTGAGCTCCGTGCCCAAGCATCGTCTCCTGGCGGACTATCTCGGCTTTGAGTTGCCGCGCATGGCGCACCTGCCTCTGCTCCGCAATCCAGACCGCAGCAAGCTCTCCAAGCGCCGCAATCCCACCAGCCTGGATTACTTTCGCCGCGCTGGTTATCTGCCGGAAGCCCTGCTGAATTACCTGGGGCTGATGGGCTACGCCATGCCCGATGAGGCAACGCTGTTTTCGCCGGAGGCGCTGGTGCAGGCCTTCGACCTTGAGCGCATTTCACTCGGCGGTGCTGCCTTCGATCTGAAGAAACTCAACTGGATGAACGGCCAATACCTGCGTCAGCTGGACCCGGACGCCTTTGTGGATCGCTTGCAGGCATGGGGTTTTGATCGGGCGCAACTGCTCCGTCTGGCGCCGCTGGTTCAGGCGCGCAGCGAGCGCCTGGCGGATGTAGTGCCGCAGGCCGCCTATCTGCTCGGGGAACGCCCGCCCCTGGCGGCGGCTGATTTCGAGCACAGGAAACTCGACCGGGATCAGGTGGTGGAAGTCCTGTTTCGCGCCAGTCGCGCCCTGGAAGCCCTGGAGGACTGGTCAGCCCCTGCGCTCAAGCGCGCTTGTCGGGATGTTGCGACGCAGATGCAGCTGGACTTGCGCGTCTGCCTGTTTCCCCTGTTCATCGCGGTGGCGGGCAAGCCTGTGGCGCTGCCCCTGTTCGATTCCATGGCCCTGCTCGGGCCAGAGTTGACGCGGATGCGTCTGCAAGACGGCTTGAAGGCCCTGGAAGTATCCGGGAAAGCATTGAAGCGGCTGGAGAAATTAACGGGTTGATGGCCCGTCCGCACCCGCACTTCGCAGGCCAACGCTTCCTGAACGGAGCCATCCTTGCAGGCGGCGCCGGCGCCTGGCGCAAGCCCCTCGACAAGGCTCGGGGTTGTGTCGGCGTTCACTTCGGGGATAATGGTTTCATGCCTCGAATCTCTGTGCACCGTCGGATGCTGAAGCTCGGCATGGCCCTGTTCCTGACCGGGCAGGTAGTCGCCGTTGCACATGCAGCTGAACACGGTCCAGATCCCCATGAGCATGGCGGTATTGTCTGCTCTGCAATCCTGAACGATGAACAGGAAGGCATCGTTCCGATTGCATGTCTCACTGCCTCGCCAGTCATCGCTTCGGTCTTTGACGGCCCTCGATCCGCGAGACAGGCGCCGCCCGAGCGCCCGCGCTCCGTTCGACCTCCGCCCACCGGTCCGCCCTCGATCCACAAAACTCTCTGATCTCTCGACGTCGCCAGGAGCGTTTGCGCATTTCCGCGCTGCTGACTTTGCGGCATTTCAGTTTCTTGTGGAATGAGACCAATGAATCACCATACATTCAAGCCGGTGGCGCTCGCATTCGCCGCCACACTTGCAGTTTCACTCGCGCTGCCCGTTGCGGCACAAACAACCCTGACAGGCGACGAAGCGGCGGTCGTGGAGGAGATGTTCGTAGTCGGCGAACGCCGTGCGTATCAAGGGAATATTGACTATCTCGAACGTCCGGCGGCGGACCAGCTGATTGGCGAAGAACTGCTTCGCGCCACCGGCGCAGTCAGCCTCAATGACGCGCTGGACCTGTCAGCAGCCGTCGCCCGCCAGAACAACTTCGGCGGTTTGTGGAACAGTTTCTCCGTTCGCGGCTTTTCGGGAGACATCAATCTGCCGAGCGGATTTCTGGTCAACGGATTCAATGCCGGGCGCGGGTTCGCCGGCCCGCGGGACCTGGTGGGGATCGAGTCCGTGGAAGTGCTCAAGGGACCGCGCTCCGCCCTGTTTGGACGCGGCGAGCCCGGGGGCACGGTCAATCTGGTGACCAAACGACCCCGATTCGAGAGGGCGGGGGATTTCCGGGCCACCTATGGGCGTTGGGATCAACTGCGCTTCGAGGGGGATTTCCAAACCACGGCAGGAGCCAACGACGAGTTCGGACTGCGCATCGTCGGATTCCACGAGGATGCGGAGAGTTTCAGGGAGACGGTCGAGACAAGGCGTCTGGGCCTTTATCCCTCGATCACCTGGGTCGCGTCGGACGCAACCAGCGTGACCTACGAACTGGAGTTCACGGAGCAGGAGATTCCGTTTGATCGAGGCGTTGCCTTTTCGGAAACGCACGGATTTACACCGCGTGAAACGTTCGTTGGCGAGCCCGGCGACGGACCGATCGAGACAGAGGTGCTTGGCCATCAGATCGAGGCTCAGCACAACTTCTCCGAAAACTGGGGCCTGCTTGCAGGCATTGGGTACCGAGATACGTCTTTTGAAGGCAACGCATCCGAAACCAACTTTGCCGGACGTCAGACCTACTTCCTGGATGGTCGAACACTGTCCCGATTTTTCCGATATCGAAACTTCGAGTCGGAATATTTCGTCGTTCGAGCGGAAGTTGCCGGTGAGTTCAACACGGGTTCGCTTCGTCACAGATTGCTCGTGGGCGCCGACCATGATCGTTTCGACCTCGACTGGTTTATCCTGCGCTACCGGCCAGGCTGGTTCCCGGCAGGCACGGACATCAATACGCTTGATTCCGCGGAATATCTTTCCCTGGATCTGCTGGATCCGGTGTATGGCCAATTCCCGCAACCCACACCCCTGCCCAACACGAACCGAAACGAAGATCTGGATGGATTTGGCTTTTACATCCAGGACCAGATTGACGTCACGGATCGAATGCAGGTTCGCCTTGGCTTGCGCTGGGACGACTTTGAGCATGATTTGACCAATCTCCGTGCGGTTCCCGCAACGACGGCGACGACCTCGGACACTCGCGTCTCACCGCAGTTCGGGGTGGTTTACTCGGTCAACCAGGGCGTCAGCCTGTACGCGGCCTACGGTGAAGGCTTCCGCCAACAACCTGGCTCTGACTTTCAAGGCAACCAATTTGCTCCCAACCTCACCAAGTCCGTAGATGTCGGGATCAAACTGGATGTGGCGCAATTTTCCGACCGAGCCTCGGGCTCGCTTGCCGTTTCGCTGTTTCAGCTAGACCAAAGCAAGATTCTTGTGAACGACGATCGGCCAGAAGCTGTTGCAGTCGGCTGGTTTTCTCGCGACGCCGGTGAAGCGCGCAGCCGCGGCGTTGAAATGGACGCAAACCTGGCATTCGCGGGCGGCTTCAACCTGTGGCTTTCCTATGCGTACACCGACGCAGAATTCACCAACAGCAATCCCGAAGCGGATTGGGGCGTGATCATCGAAGCTGGCGACCCACTCATCAATTCGCCGAAACACCAGGCGAACCTGCAGATCAGCCAGAATTTCGAAGTGGCGGGCATGCAGGCGCAGCTTGGCGCTGGCCTTCAATACACCGACGATCGGCTTGGGTTCACGGCCTTTGACTTCACCCTGCCGAGCTATACCACGGTGCGGTTCTTTGGCCTGATCGAGCCCACAGCGGGTTTCAGGATTCGCGTTGATCTGGATAACGCGTTCGATGAGGCGTACTACACCAACTCCTATGCGGACGTTTGGGTGGAACCGGGCTCACCGCGTCGTTACCGTGTCACCGCGTCGTATTCGTTCTAGATACAGATGACGTCCATGCTTGAGGCGCGATCGCTCAGCGTAATCCGCGCCGGCCAGACAGTATTGAGGGATGTGTCATTCAAGATCCTGCGCGGCGAAGTACATGCCCTGCTCGGCGGCAACGGCGCCGGCAAGTCAACCGTGTTGTTGACATTTCTTGGTTTCCTCAGGCCGGCGGCGGGAACCGTGCACGTACAGGGCCGCGACGTAAAGGAAAACATGCGCGAGGCGCGGCAAGCGATCGCCTATTTGCCCGAATCGGCCGCGCTGTATGGCCACCTGAACGCCTACGAAAACCTGCGTTACTTTCTGTCGCTTGCCGGGTCGAATTCTGATCTTGACGCCCTTGATGCGGCCCTGGATCGGGTCGCCTTGCAAGCGCAAGCGCGCGGCAGGCGAATGCAGACATATTCGAAGGGCATGCGGCAGAAGGTGGCAATCGCCCTGGCAATCCTCCGAGATACGCCGATCCTGCTGCTCGACGAGCCGACCTCAGGCCTCGACCCGGTAGCGATAGACGAATTCAATCGGCTGGTGCGGGATCTGGCCGAATTCGGCAGAACAATCCTGCTGGTCACCCACGATGTGTATGGCGCCTGCCACGTGGCTGACCGGATCGACTTGTTGCACAACGGCGAACTCGCAGGCGCCTTCAACCGTCCGCCGGAGTTGGGCCGTATCGACACCGAGGCGGTTCATGCCGCATTCGCGAAGCACGGGGCAGCGTGATGAAAAGGATTTTCAGTGTAGCAAGAGCAGAATTGCGGCTGTGGCGGAGGTCGCGTCTGGCATCTGTCACCTTGCTTGCATTCGCGGTGTTGCTGGTTGCGACCAGCATCGTGACCGGCCTGCGGATGAGCGCCGAGTATCAGCAACGGACAGCACAGCAGGCTGCCGCAGAAGAGAGTTTCCTCTCCCAGCCTGATCGGCACCCGCATCGGATGGTGCATTACGGGCACTACGTATTCCGCGTGCCGCCCCCCCTGTCCATGTTCGACCCGGGCGTGGACTCGGTAACCGGGCAGTCGATTTTTCTGGAGGGCCACCGGCAAAATACCGCCATGTTCGCGGATGCGCGAGCCGGCGCCAACCTCGGTGGCTTCGCGGCGCTGACGGCAGCCTTCATCTACCACCTGTTCGCGCCACTATTGCTGATCGCAATCGGCCACGGCCTGGTCATTCGTGAACGGGAAGCGAACACGCTCGCGCCGCTCCTGGCGCAAGGCATGACGGGCACGCAGTTGTATGCGGGCAAGTGGCTCGCCCTGTTGGCGGTCACCCTTGTGTTCCTGCTGCCGCTGGCCGTCATCGCCATCGCCGCCATCGCCCGGGGCGGCGCGCCATTGGCGGCGGCGAGCGTCGTTGGTCTGCATGCGTTGTACCTGCTCATCTGGTGCAGTCTCATCTTGCTGGTTTCAACTCTGGCCAGGGCTCGAAGTCTCGCGCTCGGCATTCTGGCGCTTTGCTGGCTCGACGCCGCCTTGATCGTTCCGCGGGTCGCCGTGGAATCTGCGAGCACGGCCCTGCCGGCGCCAGGCAAACTGGAATCCGATTTGCGCATGCAAGCCGATTTGCGCGCTGCCGGCAGTCCCCACAACGCGGGCGACCCGGCCTCCTTGCTGCTCAAGGCGAATTTGCTCGAGCAATACGGCGTCGAGCGTGTAGAAGACCTGCCAGTGAATTTCCGGGGCGTCGTCGCGGAAGTCAAGGAAGCCGATCTGACAGACGTCATGAATGAATACGCCGAACAACGCATGGGGCTGGAAGCGCGCCAAGCCCGGTATGTCGAGACTTTTGGCTGGTTGTCGCCGGTGGTTGCGGTTGCAGCGGCCTCGCGCGCCCTGTCGGGGACCGATCTGGCGACACATCATCGGTTTCTGCGCGAAGCCGAGGCGATTCGGTTCGAGTTTGTACAGGGTCTCAATCGCGTTCATGTCGAGAAACTTGCTTATCGCGACGACATCAATCGCAACACTGATGCCGAATCCGGACGGCGCGCCCGCGTGTCTGCTGACAATTGGCGGGTTCTTGATGCGTTTTCCTTCCAGCCCGCCTCGGCGACCGAACGCCTGGTCCGGGCAGCTCCGCCCCTGGCCATGTTGTTTGCCTGGTTCCTGGTATTGACCGCTGGCAGTGTTGTTGCGGCGCGAAAGATGCAGCCATGACCGGGCTTGTCCGCGAAATCCGGTTTCTTTCGCGCGATCGCGCTGCATTGCTCTGGCTGGGCATCACGGCGCTTGTCGCAGCGGTCTCCGTGGTTCTCGGTTTGCGCGAAGTTGCGACGCAACGCCTGGCGCTCGACGAGCTGATCGCAGCTGACCGGGCGGAGCGGGAAGTGGTATCCGAACTGTATCGGACCTGGGGTGAAGCAGCCTATTACACCTTCCACCTGACCTACGACTTCCCGTCGAATCTCGCTTTCGCGGCCTTGGGCCAACGCGATACCGTGAGCTGGAAGCACAACATCCGCGCACTGGCCCTGGAAGGCCAGATTCACGAAGCCGATGCGAACAATCCCGATTTCGCTCTGATTGGCCGGTTCGACTTCGCGTTTGTGGTGACTCTGCTTGCGCCCTTGTTGTTGATACTGTTACTGCACGATCTGAGCTCCGCGGAGCGCGCCGCCGGACGCCATGAACTGTTAAGCGCCACCTCGGCGCGTCCGGGCAGCCCCTGGTTTGCGCGCGCAGCCTTGCGCGTGGGGGCGCTGGCGCTCTGCCTGGCCGTTGCGCTGTGGGCCGGGGGGCTGATCGCCGAAACCAGCTTCCTGGCCCTGATCCTGTCGAGCCTTGTGGTGCTCTTGCACATCGGATTCTGGTGGGGGGCGTGCGCCCTGGTTGATCGCCGGCAATGGAGCAGCCCGGTCAACCTGAGCGTGCTCATTGGCATCTGGCTGGCGGTGGCTGTGGTCGTTCCTGCGGTCATCAGAATGTCGGTGGAAGCCGCCGTCAAGTTGCCCGATGGCGGCACAATCATGCTCACTCAAAGAGAGGCGGTGAACGACGCCTGGGATTTGCCGAGGTCAGCAACCTG
This sequence comes from Pseudomonadales bacterium, assembly GCA_965199705.1. Taxonomy (GTDB): domain Bacteria; phylum Pseudomonadota; class Gammaproteobacteria; order Pseudomonadales; family Azotimanducaceae; genus Azophilus. Next base: position 2,480,990 of record OZ241359.1, on the reverse strand, counting down.
GGAGCCTTTTGTTGCGCGTCACCCGGAATGGGCGGACTACACACACACGAAAGCCGGTCAAGCCTTTGAATGGAAGTGGTATTACGCCTTTCAGCAGGTGGGCGATCAGGTTGCCGAGCCACTTTCCCAAGCCTGGCGCGAGGGCCGCATCAAGCGTGACCGTCTCGCCGGGCTGCTTGCCTGGCTGTCTCCGCCCGCGCTGGCCGAACGCGCCCTGCAGGCGATTGCGAAAACCGATCTGGCCGCATCACTGGCCTATGAACAGCGCGTTCGAGACTATCATGCCGCGCTTCGGGCCTACTACTATCCCCGGTTATTCCGTGACGAACCCTTCTCTGACGCAAGCCTCGGGCAGAGGCCGCGCTATGGCGCAACTCCCAATCTCATGGCGCGCTGAATCACCACCGCCTGAAGCGGCACATCCGCCAGGTTCTGCCCGTTGGCTGCGCTGCGCTGGCCGGTTTCCAGGCTTGCGATCCGGTCGGCTACCTCCATCCCGGCTGTCACCTCACCAAAGACCGTATAGCCTGGTTGCGCTGGTTTCGCGTCCAGGAACAGGTTGTCCACCAGATTGATGAAGAACTGGCTGCCAGCCGAGTCCGGATCCGGCGTTCTCGCCATGGCAATGCTTGCGCGCCGGTTCGACAAGCCGTTGTCGGATTCGTTGACCACCGTATTCGGCGGTTGACGCTGGCTGTACTGCGCGTCAAAGCCGCCGCCCTGTATCATGAAACCGGCAATGACCCGGTGGAAGATCAGCCCGTCGAAAAAGCCATCGTCCACGAGCCCCAGGAAGTTGGCGACAGTGCGCGGCGCCTTGCCGGGGTCGAGCGCCAGGTCGATATCGCCGAGGCTGGTTTCCAGGCGCACCGGGATGGTTTCTTCAGCGCTTGTCGCTGAAGGCGCCAGGCCGCCGAACAGCGCCGTGAGGCAGGCGGCAAGGGCGCCGCGCAGGGTTCCTTTCATGGGTTTTCTCCTGTCGGGTTGCAGGTTTCGCCGTCCAGCGCCCGGCGAAAGGCGCGCACTGTCTCGGCCAGCCCGGCTTCCAGCGCCCGGACTATGACAGCATGGCCGATGGATACTTCATCCAGATCGCCCAGGCTGCGGAACAGCGGCAGGTTGGTCAGGTCCAGATCGTGGCCGGCGTTTACCCCCAGGCCGGCGGCCCGGGCGGCCTGCGCTGCCGCTCGATAGACGGCGAGCGAAGCCCGGCTATCTGCATGGTCGGGGCCGTGCTGCGCCACTGTCTCGGCAAAGGGGCCGGTATAGAGTTCGACGCGGTCTGCGCCGAGGCTTGCAGCCCGTGCAATCTGCGCCGGGTCCGGGTCCATGAACAGGCTGACGCGCGCCCCGAGCGCCTGATAGGCAGCGATCTTGTCCGCAAGCGCATCGTTATCGCCGGCCAGGTCGAAGCCGTGGTCTGAGGTGAGTTGCCGGTCGCTGTCCGGCACCAGGGTCGCCTGATCGGGGTGAGCCGATTCGATGAGGCGGTCAAAGCCCGGGTAGCCATTGTCCCGCGGCCCGGCGAACGGATTGCCTTCGATATTGAATTCGCATGGCCGCACGGCCTCTGTCGAAGCCGTTGCTTGCGAATTGATGCGCCGCAGCAACGTGGAAAGGACGATCACGTCTCCGGGCCGGATATGGCGCTGGTCCGGGCGTGGATGTACGGTGATGCCGTCGGCGCCGGCCGCGAGGGCCGTGCGTGCTGCCTGCGCCAGGTCCGGCGCTTCGCCCGCACGGGCGTTGCGCAGCAGCGCTACCTTGTTCAGATTGATGCTGAGCGCTGTCATGCTTTCGGTTCGGCCCACGGGTTCATGCCGAGGAGACCGTCCCGTTTGCCGCTGCGCCGGCTGACGCTGACGGTCACGATGAATCCTGCGATCATGCCCAGGATCAGAATGCCGGCGCCGGTCAGCATCAGGCGCGGCTCACGCGCTCTGGCGTCTGCATCCTGGCTCGCGCGAATTTGATCCAGCTCCGCCCGCAGGGATTCATTCTCCTCGGTCACCTCTGCGAGCACAGTCTGTTGTTCGGTCAAGGCCTGCTCGCAAGTGGCTTGAGCCTGGGCCTCGGCCTGCCCGGCCGCACAGGCGGCGGGCGACTGTGCTTTCAGGGCGACAATCTCTGCCTCCGTTTCGGCCAGGCGCATGCGCGCAATCGGCTCCATGGACAGATACTGCTGATGTACCCAGCCGGTCTGCCCCGCCTGCGTGCGTACTTCGACAAATGGCCCTTCGGCTTGCCGGCTCAGCACTTCCAGAACGGCGCCGCTCCTCAGGCCGGCGGGCTGGATTTCTGCGTCGGCGCCTGGCGCGGTGCGCAAGCGAATCGTCAGCTCGTCCGATACATAGGCGGTTTCTGCCCGCAGGTGGAGGCTCGGCCAGCTGGCAAGGCCGACGGCCAGCAGCAGAATCCGGGCTATCCAGAAACCAGCAGCCCGCGAACCGGCGCGCATCAAGGCTCGGCCTTGGGCCCTTCCTGATCCTTGGCAGGCGCGGAAATGAACCCGAGGCGATACAGATAAAGCATGGTGAGCAGGATATAGGAGAAGGTGAGGCCGAAGCCGCCAAAGACCTTGTAACTGACCCAGAAATCCATGGAAAAGTTGTACATAACCAGAAGATTGAGCGTGCCGGAAAACGCGAATCCGGCCATCCAGCCGAGATTGAGTTGGGACCAGACTGCTGCCGGCAACTTCAGGTGCCTGCCGAGCAGGGTCTGGATCAGGTTGCGCCCCATCAGTTGCGCGACCAGCAGGCAGGCGGCGAGGCTCCAGTTGACCACCGTGGTTTTCCACTGGATAAAGGCCTGGTCACGCAGCAGCAGGGTCAGCGAGCCGAAAACCAGGCAAGCCCAGAAGGTGAGTTGCAGCTCGGTGCTGATCGGTTGCCGCGCCAGCTTCAGCGCCGCCGTCTGCGCCCCTGCCGCGAGCATCAGCGCGCCGGTGGCCCAATAGATGTCCAACGCGAAGTAGGCGCCCGCGAAGACCACGAGCGGGAGAAGGTTCAAGGACGCCTGCATGGCTCAGTATCTCCAGCCGGAGCGCAACAATAGCAATAAACCGGCTTGCTGGCTAACCGGGCTGGTGTTATACCGCCCGGCATGGCGCAGTTGTTCAGAATCCATCCAACGCATCCGCAGCTCCGCCTGCTGACCCGCGTCGCCAGGCGTCTGCCTGAAGACGGTTTGCTGGTCTATCCGACGGACACCACCTACGCCCTTGGCTGCCGGGTGGGTCAGCGTGCGCCGCTCGATCGTATTCGGGCGCTGCGTGGTCTCGGCAAACAGCATCTGTTCACGCTCTGTTGCCGGGACCTGTCAGAACTCGCCCAATTTGCCCGGGTTGATAATCAGAACTACCGGATATTGAAGCGCTTGACGCCTGGCGCCTTCACCTTTCTGCTGCCAGCCGCACGCGAGGCTCCGCGTCGTTTGGTGCATCCGAAGCGCCGCACCATCGGGCTGCGGGCGCCGGCCAACGCCATTGCCAGGGGGCTGATGCAGGCGCTTGGCGAGCCGATGATGACCTCCACGCTGCGTCTGCCGGAACACCCGCAACCGCTGACGGAAATCGAAGATATCCGCGAGTGCCTGCACAACCGCGTCGATCTCATCATCGACGGCGGCCCATCCGGCATCGAGCCCACGACTGTGGTGGATCTGACAAGCCATCCGGCCAGCATCGTGCGCCAGGGCGTCGGCCAGATCGATATCGGGCCAGGCGCCCGCCAGACACTATAATGCCCGCGTACTCGATCCCGGGATGCCAGATGCTGCTTCTGCTTCGGACGCCTGCCCTGACGCCGTGCGCCCATGCCTGCTGAGGGCGCCGAGAATCGGGTCTTGTCCGGAATGCGCCCGACCGGACGGTTGCATCTCGGCCACTACCACGGCGTGATCCGGAACTGGGTTGCCCTCCAGGACAAATTCGAGTGCTACTTTTGCGTGGCGGACTGGCACGCGCTGACCACCGGTTTCGATGCGACCGGCGATATCGAGCAACATACCCTGGACATGGTGGTGGACTGGCTCGCCGCCGGCGTCAATCCGGCTGCCGCCGTCGTGTTCATTCAATCGAAGGCGCCGGAACATGCCGAGCTGCACCTGCTGCTCTCCATGATCACACCGATCGGCTGGCTGGAGCGGGCGCCAAGCTTCAAGGACATGCAGGCCCGGCTGCACGAGAAGGATATCGCCACCCATGGCTTCCTCGGCTACCCGGTGCTGCAGGCGGCAGACATACTGGCTTATCGCGCCGGCAAGGTGCCGGTGGGCGGTGATCAGGTGGCGCACGTGGAACTCTGCCGGGAGATTGCCCGCCGCTTCAATCACCTGTTCGGGCGTGAGCCGGAATTTGAAGCCCTCTGCGAGGCGGCGGTTCGCAAGATGGGTCGGCGGGCGGCGGCGCTTTATCGGAAGCTGCGCACTGCCTATGTGGAACGCGGCGACGCCGAAGCGCTCGAGCGCGCACGCTCGCTGCTCAGGGAGCAACAGAACCTCTCGGCCGAAGATCGCGAGCGGCTCTTCGGTTACCTGGAAGGCAGCGGACGGATCATCCTGCCGGAGCCAGAGGCGCTGCTGACAGAGCAACCCAGGCTGCCGGGGCTGGACGGTGAGAAGATGTCGAAGTCCTACCGCAACGTCATCGCCCTGCGTGAACCACCCGAGTCGGTGACCCGAAAGGTGCGCGGCATGAAAACAGATCCGGCTCGGGTGCGGCGCAACGATCCTGGCAATCCGGAGCAGTGCCCTGTGTTCGACCTGCACCGGGTGTATTCGGATTCGGCAGTCCAGACCTGGGCGGCGGAAGGCTGCCGGTCGGCAGGGATCGGCTGTCTGGACTGCAAGGGGCCGCTGATTGACGCCATCAACGCCGAACAGGCGCCGATGATCGAGCGTGGCCGGGCTTTTGCCGAGGCGCCGGACAGGGTGTACGGCATTCTTCAGGAAGGCGCGGAGAAGGCCCGCAAGGTTGCACGGGAGACGCTGGCCGAGGTGCGCGCTGGCATCGGGATCGTGCACCGATGAGCCGTCTCGAACCGATGCGGGCCGACCGCTGATGGCGGACAAGGACCCCGCCGGCAAGACGCCGGACCCGCAAGCGCCAGCCAGCGACGCCGGCGCCGAGGATTCGGCGGATGTCGGCGTTGCCATGCTCCGCGGGCAGCCGGTGGCCGAGTTGCCCGCCGATCTCTATGTGCCGCCGGATGCGCTGGTAGTGTTTCTGGATGCCTTTCAAGGGCCGCTGGATTTTCTCCTCTACCTGATCCGACGCCGGGACCTCGACTTGCTGGCGGTCAGCATTTCGGAAGTGACCGAACAGTACATGTCCTACATTGAACTCATGCAGGTGTTGAAGCTGGACCTGGCAGGGGAATATCTGTTGATGGCCGCCACCCTGGCGGAGATCAAGGCGCGCCTGTTGCTGCCGAGGCAGGCGGAAGACGCCGAAGACGAGCCGGACCCGCGCGCCGAGCTGGTGCGCCGGTTGCGCGACTACCAGAAATTCCAGGCCGCTGCCCAGGCGCTCGACGATCTGCCGCGCATGGAGCGGGACCTGCACCTTCTGCGGCCCGAAAAGCCGGCATTCGTGCGTCAGTTTGCGGAGCCGGAAGTGGCGCTGAAGGAGATATTGGCAGCGCTGGTGGACGCCCTGCGCCGTGCCGAGCAGGTTGCTGCGCACTCGGTCAGTCGTGAGGCCCTGTCCGTGCGTGAACGCATGAGTGACCTGCTGGCTCGGCTGAATGCGGCGCCCGGATTCCTGCCGTTTACCGGACTGTTTGTGCCGGAGGAAGGCCGGGCCGGTGTGGTCGTTACCTTTCTTGCGCTTATGGAACTCATTCGCGAAGGGTTGGCCGAGGTGAGCCAGAGCAAGCCCTATGCGCCCATTCATGTGCGTGGCCGTGCCTGAGCCGCTCTCTGACAGCCGATTGCGGCAGATACTGGACGCCGTGCTGATGGCGGCCGGGGAACCGCTTTCCGTGCATCGGCTTGCCGGCCTCTTTTCGGCACAGGAGCTGGACCCCAGCGAGGCTCGTCAGCGCATCCGCAATGCCCTTGCCGCGCTCGCCGAGTCGGCTGAGGGCAGGGGCTACGAGCTCAGAAGAGTCGCCTCGGGATACCGCTATCAGGTGCGTCAGGAACTCGGGGAGTGGGTCGGGCGCCTGTGGCAGGAGAAGCCGCCGCGATACAGTCGGGCGCTGCTCGAATGCCTGGCGTTGATCGTTTACAAGCAACCCTGCACCCGAGGCGACATTGAAGAGATTCGGGGTGTGGCGCTCGGTCAGAGCATTCTGCGCAGCTTGCGTGAACGCGGCTGGATTCGGGAGCTTGGTCATCGCGAAACCCCGGGCCGACCAGTGCTCTACGGCACCACTTCGGCGTTTCTCGATTACTTCAACCTGCAAAGCCTGGATGACCTGCCTTCGCTGGAGGATGTGGAAGCAACGTTGAAGCCGTTGCTGGATCAGTCGTTTGCGGACGACGCCGGGCAAGCGCTGGATACCGCCGAACTGAGCGCGCCGATTGCTGCGGATGCAGCGTCGGCGCCGGACCCGGATGCGCTGCCGTCGGCCAAGGTGGTGACCTTGCCGACACCCGACCGTGACGGCTGACGCTGAGCAACCATGCCAGCCCACGCCGGAACCCGCCTGCAGAAGCGTCTGGCCGACCTCGGTTACGGCTCTCGGCGGGAGATCGAACGCTGGATCGTTGATGGTCGGATAGCGGTCAACGGCGAGCCGGCAAGGCTCGGCCAGCGCATCGGCCCGACCGACAGCGTGACGCTGGACGGCAGTTCGCTGGCGCCGACTGTTGCCGAGGCTGCCGCGCCGGCGCGGGTGCTGGCATTGAACAAGGCGGCCGGTGTGGTGTGCAGTCGGCGGGACCCGGAAGGGCGCACGAGCGTCTTCGACGGGCTGCCGAGGCTGCGTCAGGGCCGCTGGATTTCGGTTGGCCGCCTGGACATCCCGACCACCGGCCTCTTGCTGCTGACCAACGACGGCGCCCTGGCGCATCGCATGATGCACCCGGCCACCGGTCTTGACCGGGAGTATGCGGTGCGCGTGGATGGCCTGCTCTCCGACGAATCCCTGGCGCAAGCCCGGGATGGCGTGCGCATCGACGGCGCCGTGCATCGCTTCAGCGACATACGCCATTACGATGGCCGCGGTCGCAACCAGTGGTATCACGTGGTGGTGATGGACGGCCGCAACCACACGGTGCGCAAGCTGTTCGATGCCCTGGGCCATCCACTGAGCCGCCTGAAACGGGTACGCTACGGCCCGGTGATCCTGCCTGCCGGCTTGAGGCGAGGCCGCTATGCCGCCTTGTCTCCAGATGACCTGGAACGCCTCTACAGGCTGCTGAAGCTGCCGCTGGTCAAAGCGCCAGACACGCGCCCCGGGCGCGTCAAGCCGTCCTTGCTGACGCCGTATCCGGAACTACCCGATCTGACCGGCGCAGGCGCCTGATCCGGATATCGCGGGGCCGTGATGATCGTGCCGGACGCGCGTCACTCACCGCTTGTCCGCGCGGCCACCGCGCCTTCCAGCACGCTCACGAGTTGATTGACCCACGCGGCTTCTGCATCGCCTGAGGGGGCCGCATCCACCAGCGTCAGCCGCTGACGCGCCTCGGCGGCCAGCACTGCCTGGTCGTCGGTATAGCCTTCATCGGCAAGCCACTGTTCGAGTTCGTCGATCTTGCTGGTGTGGAAGCGGGGCAGGTGGTGTTGGCGCAGCGCTTCGATCAGCGCGCGTCCATCATCCTGCAACGACTCGGCGATTTCGGTGGCCTCGTCAATGAATCTGGCCGAGACGGCGCCGGAATTCTCCAGGACTGCCCGGTTGACAGGCCGACCGCGGCCCTGGCGCCAGAGCCTGAGCCAGGACCTGGCCGCCCGTGCCGCCAGCGTCAGGCGTTTGCGTACGGCTGGGTCGGGCAGGGCGTTTTCGGCGGCCTCTCTGCGGGCGAGCAGGTTTTCGAGCTGGCCAAGCGTCTTGACGCGCCAGCTGTCCAGCAGGCGGTACAGCAGGTCGAGATCGTCCCGGAGCAAATAGAAGAGATGCACGCCGCCCGGCTCCCGGTGCGGGTCGAGCGGCGGAACGCCGATTGTCCTGGCGTAGCGCGTGGCGTCCTGCCCGTCAGGCGGCGGTAACGCCGGCGGCGCCTCGATGCGAATCTCGCCGGCGTCTTCGCGCGCCTGGTTGAAACGCACCTCTTCAAGATCGACGAGCGCTGGTCTGCGCCCGGTTGCCTGCTCCCAGAGCGCGCACTCATGGCGGCGGGCGGAAAGGTAGAAGATCTGCCGGTCACCGCCTTCGGCCAGGCGCGTGAGGGTATTTGCCATCACCGCGAATCGGGCCTCGTCGCTGGTGGTCAGCGCTTCGTCGAGGAACAGCGGCAGGGATTCGCCGCCCTGTTCCTGAGCCTCGGTCCAGGCCAGGCGCAGGGCCAGCAGCAGCTGCATCCGGGTACCGGACGAGAGTTCCGTCAGTTCCCGCCTCCGTTGCGCTGCATGGTCGCGGGCGCTGAAGCGGTTGTCGTTGTCCAGTTCCAGGGAGAAGGCGTGGGCGGTGACCTGCTCGAAAAGCGCCTTGGCCCGGCGCAGCAGTTTCGGCTCGTTCTCATCTGCGAATTGAGCCGCCACCTCGTCAAGAAGCAGGTCGGTCGCCTGACAGCGCAAGGCTTCATCGCGCTTCTCCGCAAGCGCTTGCGTGGCGGCTGCAAGCGCTTCGGCGGCTGCCTCCCGCCTGTGCTCCTTGCCAGCCGCGCCCAGGCGCGCCTCTATCTCCGCTTTTTCCTGCACAAGCATATCTCGACCCTCGGCTTCGCGCATGGCGTCTTGCAGGTCGTCTTGCAACTGTTCTATTTCGCCCCGTTCGACGCTGCCGATCAGGTTCTCGTGCGCGCCAAGCGCCTCACGCAGCCCGGCTTCGTCGCGCTTGGCGTCCCCCAGCGCCTCGCTTGCCGCCTGCCAGTCCTCAAGCCGCGCCAGCCGCTCGTCGAGCGCATCGCGCTGCTCCGGCTCGACGGCCACCTTGTTGAAGAGCTTCTGAGCGTTCGCGTCCAGCATCCTGATCTGTTCTTGCCGGTCGTGTATCCGCTCTTCGCTGTGCGTCATCCTGGTCTTTGCTTCACTTGCGGCCTGCAAGCGCTTCTTGATGTGATCGAACGCAACCCGCAGATCAGCGATGGCCTGATCGGGGGTGGCGGTGTTCAGCGTCGGCGCATCGGCGCCTCGCCAGGGTTCGAGCAGTTTGCGCGCTGCGTCCAGCCTCGCGCCCATGTCCGCAGAAAGCGCACTCAGAACCTGCTGTCTTGACGCGCACGTCCGGCGCGCCTGGTCCCGTTGGCCGGCCAGATCAACCAGGCGCACAAAGGATGCGCCGGCCAGGCTTGGGTCGAAGCCGATGGATTGCGCGAGAGCCGCCTTCCTGCTTTCAAGCGCCTCGATTTCAGAGGACTTCTGTTCGATGTTCAGGCGCAGCTTGGGAATCTCTGCTGCGCGCTCCCTGTTGAGTGTCAGCGCGTTCAGGCGCTGCTCTATCTGCTGGTGAAGATGTTGCCGAACGGCTTCGGCGGTCCAGGTGTCGGGCGGTTCCAGTCCGGTTTCTTCGTAGGCTTTGCGGGCGTGATCGGCGGGCGATGGCGCAGCCTTCTGACGCCTGCCCGGCTTGATCAGCGCCCACAACAGGGCGGCGCTGGCGGCCAGCGCGCTGCCGAGCGCCACCCATGCCTGCTCGATCAGTGCGGCCAGGGCGGCCAGCACCGCAAGCGCGAGCGCGACCGACAGGCGCAAGCGCGGCGGCTCCCGGTCCTGCTCCGGGTTGCTGGCTGCGTCACTGGCTGCCAGCCAGGTTCGCAGCGTCTGCACACCCGCCCGAAATTGATCGATTTTCGAGTCGTCTGGCGGCTCGCCCGCCAGACTGAGCCGGGTTTCGAGCTCTTGCAGCCCGGTCTTGGCAGCGAGCAGCGGCTCGACAATGGCGCGCGCTTGCCGGAAGCTCTCGGGGCTGAGGTCCGGCGCTTCCGGGCCGCCCTCGAAGTGTTTTTGGGTATCTTTCAGCGCGGCCTCGGCTTCGATGGCTTTCTCTCGCGCCTGGCTGAACTCACTGGCCATGCGATCGAGTGTGCGCAAGCGTTCTTCGATGCCGGCCACGGTCTCGGCCTCGGGTTTCGCCATCACAAAGCCGCTGGCCTGCCAGTCTGCTTCTGAAGACGTCAGTTTGCGCTGCTCTTCGCTGATTTCCCGGGCCAACTCTGCCCTGCGGCTGGTCCAGGCATCGAGACGCTCTGCTTCATCACCCTGCAACTTCTCCATGTTGGCGGGGAACTGGTCGAATGTGTCCTGGCAACGCTCGCGGTGACCGATGACCTCATGCAACTTCAGCCCCTGCCGCAGGGTTTCGAGACGCCCGGCAGCCTCCTTTGCTGCCTGGATGCGACGCTCAAGGTCTGGTAACTGGCCCTCTTCGGCCCGCAGGGCGCGGTACTCGGCATCGACTTGGGCCAGTTGTCTCTCCGCCTCCCGCAACTTCCCGGCCTCTGTTCGACCCCAATGTTTGCGCAAGAGAATGCGCGGCGCGTCGAGATCGAAGCCGCCACGCACCGCTTTTCGGATTTCCCCGGCCAGCGCCTGATCGTCCTGATCGTCTGCCAGCAGGCTCTCCATGGACAGGCGATAGAGGCTGATCTGGCCGCCGGACGGCAGCGCTGGCGGCGAGGTCGGTTCGCCGTCGCGCCGCCATTGAATCTGACTGCCATGCCGGCTCACCTGCCAGCGGGCGTCGCTGCTCTCGAACTCGGCTTCCAGGAACAGGTCGGATGGATCCTTGCGGTCCTTGCCGAGCAGATGCTTGAGGGCGCGGGCGAGGCTGCTCTTGCCGATGGCGTTCGGGCCGGTGACGAGGGTGATCCCGGCGTCCCCTGGCTCGAACGTGAATCCTGGCTGCGCGATGCCGGGCAGGGCGCTGATAGTCAGTCGCCGCAGGCGCATCAGTCTGTCTCGGCTGTCTGCGCCAGCAACTGTTCGAGGGCGCGGTAACCGGCCTCGATCAACTGTTGCGCGCATTGTTCGGGCGTTGGCTCCCGCATCGGCAAGGCATTCCAGACCGACTTCTGCGCCTCCTCGCCCAGACGCGCCCGCGCCTCGTCGATCAGGCGCTCGCGGTCGGGATTGCCCGCCGGCGCTTGCAGCCAGAGCAATCGTTTGGCCAACAGGCCCGGCGGGTCCGGGCGTTTGGCAAGGTCGGCCAGATCAATTTCCGGGCGCGTCTCCGATCTCTGTGTGTCGATGAAGTAGCGCCGCCCCTGAGCGCCTGTGTAGATGTTCTCCCGGTCTGCTTCGGTAATTGATTCGAGCGCGGCAGCGCCGAACCGGCTGCGTCCGGTGAAGCAGAGGTCGAGCGCCACGGCGTCTGGCGCATGATCGGCATCGGCAAGGCCAGCATCAAGACTTCGGAGCGCCGCGAGCAGTTGGCTCCTGGCGTCGGCGGCTTCGGCAATGCCTTCGATGCTGACTGGAAGAGGCTGCCAGCGCAGGGGCGCCAGCGGTAGTTGCGTGATCTCGGCGATGGCCTCCTGCTCGATGCGGATGAGCCAGGGACCCCGAGGGCCAGATTCCCGGCGCCCGAGACCGGTCAGGCTGCCAAGATAGCCGCTCGGTGCGTCCGCGCTGAGTGGGTCCGGCTTGTGGATGTGGCCAAGCAACCAGCCGTCGAGTCCGGCCTGCGTGAGCTCGGTGCCGGTAACCGGGGCGTAGGAACTCGATGTTGCGTCGCGGTCGCAGTGCAGCAGGCCCAGATTGAGGCCCTGGCGGCGCTCGAAGCGCCAGGACGCCAGGGGGCTTGTCAGCACCCTCGGCTTCGGAAACGACCAGCCCCAGAGGGTAAATGATTCGCTGGCGTCGGTGATGGGCCACGCCTCCCAGCCGCCGGCGCCCAGCAGCTTGAAACCCGGAATCTGCTCGGCCAGCCGGGGCAACACCTTGACGTCATGATTGCCAGCAACGCCGATTACCTCGATTTTCGCCTGCGTGAGCCTGGCAACGCCGCTTGCCAGCGCTCGATAGGCCTCGAAGAAATCATCTTCCTGGTCCACCACGTCGCCGGCCAGCAATACGGCGCGCACCCCGGATTCCAGGGCCGCCTCGACCGTGCGCTCCCAGGCCCCGGCAGGGCCGAGTTCCCGCGCTTGATTCGCCAATCCGGGCGGCAGCCGCGACGGCCTGCGGCCCAGGTGCATGTCGCCGACAGCGAGAATCTTCATCTGCTCATGCTACCTGGCTGGCACTGGCCAGTCACGCGCGTCGAACGCCTGGCCGGAGACGCCGTGTGCAGCGTCGCTTAACAGATGCAGGAACACCGGCAGTCGAGATTCCGGGGTTGGCGCGTCGGCGGGATTCTCCGCCGGATAGGCTTGCTGGCGCATCGCTGTGCGGGTAGCGCCCGGATTGACGCTGTTCACCCGCACCCGCCCTTCGACGGCAAGTTCGTCGGCCAGCGTCTGCATCAGGCCCTCGACCGCAAACTTGGAGGCCGCATAGGCGCCCCACCAGGCGCGCCCCGCGCGGCCCACCGACGAGGATGTGAAGATGATCGATGTCTGTTTCGGGCCATCCGCCAATCGGGTGGTTTCCCGAAGCAGCGGCAGCAGCGCGCCGGTGAGGACGACGGCAGCATTGAGATTGACCTGCATCACCCGCTGCCAGAGGGCCTCCGGGTAGTGTTCGAGCAGCGTCTTCGCGCCGAGTTCCGAGGCCAGATGCGCCAGACCGTCCAGGCGGCCATAGTCGGCTCGCAACTGCTCGGCCAGGGTGTCGGCGGATTCTCGCGTCAAGTCGGCGAGGTCGCAGGGGACGATCACCGGCCGGGTGTCGGTATGGGCAGAGATCCAGTCGAACACAGCTTCCAGCTTGCTTCGGGTGCGCCCGAGCAGCGCCAGGTTCGCACCCCGCTGCGCCAGCGCCCTGGCCAGGGCGGCGCCAATGCCGTCGCCGGCGCCGGTGACCAGCAGGGTCTGCCGGTTCAGTGTTTGCTCGCTCGCAGCATGTAGTTGACCGACACATCGGCGCGCAATCTGGCGTTGCGCGTGAAGGGGTTGTAGCCGAGGCCGATGATCTCCTCGACCTGCAACCCGGCCCGGCGCACTGCGGCAGCCAGTTCCGATGGGCGGATCAGGCGCTCGTAGTCATGCGTGCCCCGGGGCAGGATGTTCAGAACGTACTCTGCGCCCAGCACCGCCAACAGGTAGGCCATGGGATGCCTGTTGATGGTAGCGAATACCAGGGTGGCGCCGGTCTCGGCCAGGTCTGCACAGGCGCGCACTGTGTCGTGATAGTCCGGCACGTGCTCAAGCACTTCGAGACAGGTGACCGTGCGGAAGGCTGCCGGGCGTTGCGTTGCCAGACCTTGCGCTGTTGCCGTCAGGTATTCGACCGCCACGCCCTCGGCGTCAGCATGCAGGCTGGCGACGGCTAACGGCTTCTGCGCCATGTCGATGGCGGTCACCCGGGCGCCATTGCGGGCCAGGGCTTCGCTCAGGATGCCGCCGCCACAGCCGACATCAAGAACGGCGCCAGCGTCGAGATCGGCATGCTTGCGTATGTAGGCCAGGCGCACCGGATTGATGTCGTGCAGGGCGCGAAAATCACCGTTCTCATCCCACCAGCGCTCTGCCAGCGCTTCAAATTTCTCGATTTCCGCCGCATCCACGGCCTCGCTCGGACCCCAACTCATGTGGCATGCTCCGAACTGCGCGGGTTGCCGGGCTCACACTGCGCCATTCGGGCGAGTTGATGCGTCGCTCGCTGGCGCAGGTCGGCAAGGTCCAGCGTCTGGAATTCGCCTTGTGCGTAAAGACACTTCCCGGCCACCCAGGTGTGGGTCACGGCGCTTCCGGCAGGACCGTGCAGCAGGGCCGTGGCCGGATTGCGCACCGGGAAAAAGGCTGGGCCGCTGAGGTCCACGGCAATCAGGTCAGCCCACTTGCCGGCTTCCAGCGAGCCGATTTCTGACTCCAGACCGAGCGTCTCGGCGCCGCCGAGTGTTGCCAGGCGCAGCATGTCGGTGACCGAACCGGCTGCTGCATCGTCGCTGTGCTGCTTGGTCAGCAGAGACGCCAGGCGAGCCTCGGCAAAGAGGTCGAGGGCGTTGTTGCTCGCGACGCCATCCGTGCCGAGCGCGACGCAGATGCCGGCGGCGCGCAGATCGGTCAAGGGGCAGATGCCGCTTGCGAGCTTCAGGTTGGAGGTCGGGCAGTGCACAACGCGCACGCCGCGCTCGGCGATGAGTTCGATCTCCGCCGCACTCAGCCGAGTCATGTGCACCGCTTGCAGGCGCGGGCCGAGCAATCCGGCGCCTTCCAGATGCTGGATCCAGGAGTGCCCGGTGCGGGCTCGCGCCAGAGCCACCTCGGCGGCGTTCTCGTGTATGTGCATCTGAATTGGCCGGTCGATTTCCTCGGCGTACATCAGGGTCTTCTGAAGATTCTCCAGACCAACGCTATAGGCGGCGTGCGGGCCAAAACCGATCCGCACCCTGGCATCGTCGCGCCACGCGTCGTGCAACGCCAGCCCCCTGTGAAAGGCTTCCTCCGGGCTGCGTGTCCAGGGATTGGGAAAGTCGATGATCGGAAAGGTGATCTGTGCCCGCATGCCTGCCCGGTGCACGCAACGGGCGGCTTCTTCGGGATAGAAGTACATGTCGGCAAAGCAGGTGATGCCACGGCTCAGCATCTCGGCAATGGCGAGATTGGCGCCGACCTCAACGAACTCGGCAGAAACGACCCGCCCTTCGAGCGGCCAGATGACCTGCTCCAGCCAGGCTTGCAAGGGCAGATCTTCCGCAGCGCCACGCAGCAGGTTCATGGCGGCGTGACAGTGGGCGTTGACCAGCCCCGGCAGGATCGCCTGCCCTGGCAATTTGACCTCGGCGTTTGCCTGATAGCGCTCGCGCATCCGGGCCGCCGTGCCAACCGCTTCGATCCGCCCCCCGGATATGGCCACTGCGCCGCCCTCGATCAGGTCTTCGTCCGCGCTCATCGGCAGGCACCAGCTGGCTTCTATCAGCAGGTCGCAGGGCGCCATCAGAAGGCCGAGCTGTCGATATGGCCACCGGTCTGGACTATGTCCGCCAAGTCTTGCGGAGCGGCTGCCCGGTGCCGCGTCAGAATGCCGTACAGGAGCCCGTGCCCGCTGGCCATCAGGGCGTCTCGCAGCATTTGCTGGTCGTCCACCAGAGCGGCGCGCTGCAACAGTTGCTCGAAGGCGGAGATGAAGTGGTTGCTGTGCCGGGCGCGCACTGGCGTGCCGTAGAAGAGTTTGAGTTGCTCGGCTGTGTCATCAATTTGCAGGTGTCGTTCCAGCAGGCGGCGGGAGAAGATTTCCGGGTCCTCGGCCGACATTCTACCGAACAGCTTGCTGATTTCTTCTCGATCGACAGTGCCGTCGCCGGTTGCGCCCTGGCTCGATATGAACAGCAGGCCGGCAACCGATCCCAATTGCCGGCGCACCAGCTCGGCAAGTTGCAGAAAGGCTTGTTGTCCGGAGTGGTGTTCGTTTGCGGCCATCTTCTCCGACTGAATGATGGCCTGCTCTGCCGAGCGTCGAATTTCCCGCGCCTGCAGGCGCATCACCTGCGTGTTCTGTTCCAGCTCCCGCTGTTGCAGAAAGTAGCCGATGACCAGCCAGAGGAAGGCGAGCGGCGCAAAGGCGCCCTCCAGGAAACTGCCAAGCGTTTCGGCATCGAACGCCAGCAACCCGGACCAGCCGTAACGGCTTGCGAGATAGGCTGCAAGGCAAAGCAGATAGAAGACGCTGAAGGCAGCGCCCCAACGGATACGCCAGTCCCTGCCCGCCGTCGCAGCGCCGGCAGCAGGCTCGGCGGATTGTTCCGCTGCCGGGGCTGGATCAGTCTGTGCCTTTAGATGAGGCTTCTGCGGATTGGGCATCGGTTGTACGGCGCGCCATGTCGGCGACGTCTCGCTGAACTTCGCTCAGACGAAACGCCAGCTCGGTCACCTGATCGATCAGTCTCCAGAGCAGGTAGGCAATAGCGAGCAATGCCAGGAAAGACAGAAATGCCATCATCCAGATATCTCCGTGTTGTGGGCCATGACAAACAGATATACGCCCTCAGCGGGGCGGAGTCCAGCCATCCGGCGCCAGGCCGTCGGCGGGAAGGGATCGGGGGCTCATCCAGGTTGTCAGAGTGGCGGCGCCGAAGCGGACTGCCTCTGGCGGCCCCAGACATTGCAACAGGGCCGCGCCAAAGGTCGGCAGGTTGTCCAGCAGTGCCTGACCGGCCAGCCGATTGATGCAGGTGGTCAGGCCGGGGTTATGCGCCACTATCGCCAGGCCCTGCACCTCTGCCGGTGTTTCCCGAATCACGGCCAGCAGGGTGTCCGCGCTGGCGCCGTAAAGATCCGGGTGGGTTCGGCATTTGGCTTCCGGGAAAGCGGCGGCCACATATTCGGCGGTTGCGCGGGCGCGTCGGGCGCCACTGCTCCAGATCCATTCGGCTGGCCAGCGCCCGGATTGCAGCCACTGCTGCATGCGCGGCCCGTCGCGTTTGGCGCGCTGGTTCAGGGGGCGCTCGAAATCGCTGGCAGCGGAGCCTGTCCAATCCGACTTGGCGTGCCGGATCAACCAGAGCCACATGCGATCCTGCTCGTTTGCGGACTTCCGCCCTCGTTCAATGGTCGGTTCAAGGCGCCCGTTCCGTGGCTTGCTGCCTGACTACCAGATGGCAAAGAATTCGGCCATCGCCTGCATCTGTCCGCCGGCCGCAGAAGAGGGCACGATGACCGGTGTCTTCACGCCGCTGTCGAACCAGGCCTCGATGCCTTCGCGCACCTGGCTTGCGGAGCCGAACAGTGTGGTATCCGCCAGCCAGCGGTCCGACAGGGCGCGCGCAACGCCCGCCCGGTCGCCGTCCGCAATGGCGGCCTCGACGTCTGCCATCTCCTGCTCGTAGCCGGCGTCTCGCCAGTAGTTGCGATAGTTGGGCAGGTAGGCGTAGCTGGTCAGCGTGCGTCGGTTCACGGCCTTGGCTGCGGCTTCGTCATCAGAGATGCAGGTGGGAATCATGTTGCCGATGCTGAAGGCGTCGCTCGCGCGCGCAGCATCGCTCAGGTTCGCCAGGGAAGCGCCCATGTGGCTGCGGGCGCCATTGGCGAACACCATGCCTTCGGCGATTTCCTCGGCCAGCCGAATCATGCGCGGGCGCAGGGCGGCGAGCACTACCGGCGGCAGCTCGCCGACTCGTTGCGCGCCCTTGAAATCGGTAACGAATTGGCGGGTGTCGGCCAGCGGCTTGCCGCCTTGCAGGCCGAGACGCGCCAGCGCCGGTGCGTGGCTGACGCCGATGCCGAAGCGAAATCGGCCGCCGGACACCTCATGCAGGAAGGCTGCGCTGGCCGCAAAGTCGCTGACGTGTCGAGTGTAGATGGGGGTAATGCTGGTGGCGATCTCGACCCGACTGGTGCGCAGCGCAACTGCCTGGGCCAGGGCCAGATTGTCTCCCAGGCTCGGGCCGTAGATGCCGGGAAACCCGCGTTGTTCGATTTCGGACGCTATATCCAGGGTTTTCAGGCGACGGCCGGGCACGGCAGCGAGGCTGACGGCAGGCAGGCGATGCGGCATGTGATTTCTCCCGATTTTTTGCCGATGGCTCGGCATGAACTGCGAGCCAACAAACTGCGAGCCAACAGTTTAACCCGGATGTTGCACCAGGGGCCGTGATGATCGCGCCGGATTTTGTCCGTCTGCGTGTGCTCGCGACCGAGAGCATAGCCACGCCTATGGTCGAGGGAACATGGACGCGCAGACGGGCAAAAGACAAGCGAGCGCGCGGCAAGCGCAGTTTGTAATCGGCACAGCGCTTCAGTATCGAAGACAACCGATTGAAAGATCGATAACATCAGCCCAATCTATCAGCGCCCTGGTGCAATATTCGGGTTAGCTTGTGTGGCAAACTTTGTGCTTGCGATCTGAATTTCTGAACCAGGAGAATCCTGCATGACTGCTGAGGCGATGGACGGCCCGGCCATTGACGCCGGCGCGCATCTTGGCGAAGCGGCCCTTGCGGCCGGCCTTGATGAGGTGCGCGGCTCGCCGGTTGACAACGGCAAGCTGGAGATGATTGTGCGCAGGCCCGGGGTGGACCGTCGGGAGACGCTTGAAGCGGGCCGGCTGACGCACGAAGAGGGTCTGGAGGGCGACTCCTGGCGTCACCGGCGCGGCTATCTGCTGGAGGACGGCTCCCCCGACCCGGACGCCCAGCTCACCCTGACCAACTCGCGCTACATCGCCTTGATCGCGGGCGGCCGTGAACGCTGGCCGCTGGCCGGCGACCAGTTGTACGTTGACCTGGATCTGAGTGATGACAACCTGCCGCCGGGCGCCCGGTTGCGCCTGGGCGAGGCGACAATCGAGATCACGGCGCTGCCGCACACTGGCTGCAACAAGTACCGGGAGCGCTATGGTATGCCGGCGCTCCGCGCCACCGCCACAAGTGAAGGCAAGGCCCGGCATCTGCGTGGCCTCTACGCGCGGGTTGTCGAAGCCGGCTCGGTAAGGGTCGGTGACCGGCTGCGCAAGGTCTCCTGACCCTGGCCAACCCGCATCGCCCGCGGCGTTGCTGGCGCGCCCGGCCGGCCACCTGATCGACCTGTCTGCATGAGGCGCTCCGCTCCAAATAATATGCGGTTCCCCGGCTTGTGGTGTAGAATGCGCCGCGTTTTCCTTGGCCACCCATGAGGCGCTTCTGTGATCAAGAGGTTCGGGATTCTTGCCGCTTTCGCCCTGTGCCTGGTCGGCGCACCGGCGGCGCTGGCGCAGTTGAAGATTGCGGTGATTCATACGGAGCGGGCGATTTCCCAGAGCGAAGAGGCAAAAGCGCTCCTGGCGGAGGTGGAAGCCGATCTGGAGAAGGAGCGGGAAACCATCACCGCGCTGGCCACCGAGATTCGTGAACTGCGTGAAAGGATCGCGACCGACAGCGATGTGATCGCGCCGACGGAACTGCGCCGGGTGCAAGAAGAACTCGAAGACAAGTCCCTCGAATATGAATATCAAGTCGGTCGCCTGCAGAAAGAGGTGCAGGACAGGCGCACGGAACTACTGGAAGTGATGGCGCCGAAGGTCGAGGCGGTGCTGAAGGATCTGATCGAACTGGAAGGCTACGACTTCATCATGGAGCGGGGCGGCTTGCGCTATGTCAATAGCAAGCACGACATCACCCGTCGGGTAACTGAAAAACTCAACGAGAAGCGGGACGACACAGACTCCTGAGCAAGCGCCGGCGCCCGCCTGGCGGCTGGGCGACCTGGCAGAGCGCGCCGGCGGCCGTGTTGTCGGCGACTCCGAGGTATTGATTTCTGGCCTGGCGCCGCTGGCTCGGGCAAGTGTGCGCCAGATCAGCCACCTGTCCAGCCGGGCGCACCGGCCGCATCTGGCCACCACCGCCGCGGCTGCCGTCATTCTCCGTGAAGCCGATCTCCCGCATTGCCCGACGAATGCGTTGGTGACAGCGGATCCCTATCTTGCCTTTGCGCGCATTTCCCAGCTCTGGCAAGCTGATGAGCGCCCCCCGTCCGGCGCACACCCGAGCGCTTGCGTTGATCCCGGCGCAGAGGTCCATCCGAGCGCCAGCATCGGGCCCAATGTCGCCCTCGGGCCGCACACCCGCATAGGCCCGGAGGTTCGGCTCGAAGCTGGCGTCGTCGTCGGCGCCCGTTGCCGACTGGACGCCGGCGTGCGGGTAAACGCCAATGCGGTATTGCATGACGATGTCAAGATTGGGGCCTGGTCAGTGATCCACAGTGGCGCCGTGATCGGCTCCGAAGGCTTCGGGTTTGCCCGCGACGAAACCGGTGCGCATGTGCCGGTGGCGCAACTTGGCGGGGTAACGCTCGGCCCCCGAGTGCGCGTCGGCGCCGCGACCACCATTGATCGGGGCGCCCTGGAGGACACTGTCATCGAGGAAGGCGTCAAGATCGACAATCAGGTGCAGATCGGTCACAACTGCTGCATCGGCGCGCACACGATTATCTGCGGCTGCGTCGGCCTCGTCGGCAGCACCGTCGTGGGTCGCCATTGCGTGCTCGCCGGCGGCGTCGGCGTTGGCGGCGATGGCCCGATCAGTGTTTGCGATGGCGTTATCATCACCGGCTGCACGCATGTGTCTCGATCAATCGACAAGCCGGGCGTTTACTCCGGCGGCGTGCTGGCGGACACCAGTACGTCCTGGAAGCGCAATGCCTTGCGCTTCGGCGAGTTGCATGGGTTGACGCGGCGTGTGGCAGAACTGGAGAAGGCGTTGCATGGAAGATCAGATGCTTGAAGCCGATGAATTGCTGCACTATTTGCCGCATCGCTATCCGTTTCTGATGCTGGATCGCGTTACCGCCCTGATCGAGGGCGAAAGCGTGCGCGGCTACAAGAATGTGTCATTCAATGAATCCTTCTTTCAGGGCCACTTTCCGGGCAGACCGGTGATGCCGGGCGTGCTGATCGTGGAAGCCCTGGCGCAGCTTTCCGGCGTTCTGGCGATGGCGACTCGCAAACAGCGTCCGCAGGAGGCGATCTTCTATCTTGCCGGCACCGACAAGACCCGGTTCAAGCGGCCTGTGCTGCCTGGGGATCGCCTGGACATGGAGAGCGAGTTGCTGGTCAGCCGGCGCTCGGTCATGCGCTTCAGTTGTCGCGCCCTGGTGGCCGATGCCCTGGCCTGCGAGACCATCATCCTGTGCGCCGGGCAGAATACTTGATCGACGCGCGCGCGATCATCGACCCGGGCGCGCGCCTTGGCAAGGATGTCGCCATTGGCCCCTGGACGATCATCGGCCCGGATGTGGAGATTGGCGACGCCTGCCGGATTGCCTCGCACGTGGTCATTCAGGGGCCAACCCGGATGGGCGCCAACAACCAGGTATTCCAGTTTGCCAGCATCGGCGATGCCACCCCGGCCCGGGCCTGGCAAGGGGAGCCGACTGCGCTGCACATCGGCGAGGGCAATGTCTTTCGCGAAGGCGTAACCGTGCATCGGGGCACGGCTCAGGATCAGGGCGTGACCCGGGTCGGCAATCGGGGGCTGTTCATGGCCTATGTCCACATCGGACACGACTGCACCGTCGGGGACGACGTCATCATGGCCAACAATGCCTCGGTTGCCGGTCACTGCACGGTTGGCGATCACGCCAACTTCGGCGGCTATGCCGGCGTGCCGCAGAGGCGGCGAATCGGCGCTCATGCGCACGTCGCAGCGATGAGCCTGGTGCTCAAGGATGTACCCGCCTGCGTGACCGTGGCCGGCAATCCGGCGGGCGCCGTCGGCATCAACCTGGAGGGTCTGCGTCGGCGCGGCTATTCGGACGCGGTGCTGGCGCGTATGCGCCACGCCTATCGCCTGCTCTTTCGCGCCGGGCAGTCGCCGGTGCAAGCCTGCGCACAGCTGCTGCAAGAGTATCCGGACTGCGCGCTGATTGCGGAATTGGCGGCGTCCGTGCGCGATTCACACCACGGAGTAATTCGCCCTCGCGACGGGCGTCAGCCCGGGTGACTCGGCGGCCCTTGATCGGTCTGGTAGCCGGAGAAGCGTCCGGAGACAGGTTGGGCGCTGGCCTGATGACGGCGCTGAGTGCGCGCCTTGATGCGCCGCGCTTTGTCGGTGTTGGCGGCTCGGCCATGCGCGCAGCGGGGCTCGAATGCCTCGCTCGGTCCGAGGATCTGTCAGTACACGGGCTGCTTGAGCCGCTGCTCAGGCTGCCGGCGCTGGTCCGCCTCTCTCGCCGAGTGCGACGGCGATGCCTCGCCGAGCCGGTGGACGCCTTCGTCGGCGTTGACTTCAATGTCTTCAATCTGCGTCTTGAACGGCAGTTGAAGAAGGCCGGCATCCCCGTGGCGCACTATGTCAGCCCGTCGGTTTACGCTTGGCGGCGGGGCCGGGTGCAACAGCTTGCGGCTTGCGCAGACCTGCTCCTGACCCTGTTTCCGTTCGAACCCGCCTGGTACCGGGATACCGATTTGGCAGCCGTCTATATCGGCCATCCGCTGGCGGATGAAATCACGCCCGAGGCGGGCGGCCCGGCCGGCCGGGAAGCGGCAAGACAGCGCCTGAACCTGGCCCCGGACGCGCGCGTCATCGCCCTCCTGCCGGGCAGCCGCAAGGGTGAGATCAAACGCCATCTGCCGCGCATGCTGGCGGCGGCGCTGATCCTGCAGCAGCGGCATCCGCAAACCGTATTTCTCCTGCCCTGTGCGAGGCCGCAGCTTGTGGCCCAGGCCGAAGCTGGCATCGCCCGCTGGCAACAGCGCCAGGATCAGCGCCAGGCGCTCCCGGTACAGGTGTTGCCGACAGACGGGCGCCTGGCGCTGACCGCAGCGGACGGCGCTCTGGTGAAGTCCGGCACCGGCACACTGGAGGCAATGCTGCTGCGCCGCCCGATGGTGGTCACCTACAGGCTGGATGCGCTGACCCACTTTGTCGCTCGATGCCTGGTGCGAACCCCGCATGTTGCCCTGCCGAATCTGCTGGCTGGGCGGGAACTGGCGCCAGAGTGCTTGCAGGCGGAGGCAACGCCGGAAAATCTGGCGCTGAAACTGCTTGCGGAACTCGACAAATCCGGGGCCGCATCGGAAACTATGCAGACATACGCCACGCTGCACCGGAGCCTTGCCCAGGGGGGCGATGGCCGTGCCGCAGAGGCGGTTATTCGGTTGCTCGAACACAAGCCATGAACGGGTTAACCCGGATATTGCACCTGGGGCCGAGATGATCGCGCCGGATTTTGTCCGTCTGCGTGTGCTCGCGACCGAGAGCATAGCCACGCCTATGGTCGAGGGAGCATGGACACGCAGACGGGCAAAAGACCAGCGAGGGCGCGGCAAGCGCAGCTTGTAATCGGCACAGCGCTTCGGTATCGACGGCAACCAATTGAAAGATGGATAAAATCAGCCCGTTCTATCAGCGCCCTGGTGCAATATTCGGGTCAAGGCCATGGGATGCTGGCATGGCTGGCGTCGATGAGGCGGGGCGCGGCCCTCTGGCCGGCCCTGTGTTCGCGGCTGCGGTCATGCTCGACCCGGACCGCCCCATTCCTGGCCTCGGCGATTCCAAGCGACTTTCCGTCGCGGAGCGTGAGCGCCTGGCCGGGGTGATCCGGCGCGAGGCCCTTGCCTGGTCGGTGGCGCGGGCTGAAGTGCCGGAAATCGACCGCCTGAACATTCTTGGCGCCAGTTTGCTGGCGATGCAGCGGGCGCTTGCCGGCTTGCAACAACGCCCGACGCTGGCGCTCATAGACGGTCGGCACTGTCCGCCGTCAGACCTGCCGATGCGCGCTGTTGTGCGTGGAGACGCGCTGCTGGCGCCGATCAGCGCCAGCTCGATACTGGCCAAGACCGAGCGTGATGCCGCCATGGTGCGCCTGTCCAGGCTCTGCCCAGGGTACGGATTCGAGCAGCACAAGGGTTATCCGACCCTTGCGCATCGTGAAGCTCTGGATCGTCTTGGGCCGAGCCTGCATCATCGACGCCGCTTCGCGCCGGTGCAGGCGGTGCTGGCGCGCCTGCATCGTGCCGCTCCGACCGCCGCCGGCACTGAATTCGGGAGAGAGACTTGACGCAAGCGCAAGGGTCCTTGCTGCCCATGGATGCGGCGCCAGCGCCGGAAGCGGCGCTGCCAGCCGTCGAGACCGAAGCGCCTGCTCGCTTCGTACACCTGCGCTGCCACAGCGAATACTCGCTCTCCGACGGGCTGGCCAGCGTTACCAGGCTGGTTGCCGCGGCCCGCGGGCAGCAGATGCAGGCGCTGGCCCTGACGGACCGCAACAACCTGTTTGGCGCCGTCAAGTTCTACCGCGCCTGCATGGCGGCAGGCGTCAAGCCGATTCTCGGCGTGGATCTGGAATGCCATTCAGAGGCTTTGGACGCCGATTTTCGCTTGACCCTGCTGGCCCGCAATCACGCTGGCTACGGTAACCTGATCGAGCTGGTCTCCCTGGCCTATGCAGTGCAGGATGAGGGTGGCCGAGGCGGACGCCTTGATCCCGCCTGCTTGCAGACGCATGGCGCAGGTCTGATCGGCATATCGGGCGGGCCGGATACGGAGATCGGCCAGGCCCTGATTCATGGTGATGACGCACTGGCCGAAGCCGCGGCTTCTCGGCTGGCGGAGTGGCTGCCGGATTGCTTTTATCTGGAAGCGCTGCGCACCGGGCGACGCCAGGAAGCGTCCTGTCTGCCCGGCGTGGTCGCGCTCGCAGAGCGCTTGCAGCTACCGCTGGTGGCCAGCAACGAGGTGTGCTTTCTCGAACCCGAGGAATTCGAGGCGCATGAGACGCGCGCCTGCATTCAACATCACGAGGTCATCGACGATCCGAGCCGGCCCCGCCGGTACAGCCAGGAGCAGTATATGAAGTCGCCGGAGGCGATGGCGGAAGTCTTTGCCGACCTGCCGGAAGCGATTGCCAACAGCGCCGAGATTGCGCGTCGCTGCACCCTGGAGATGAGGCTCGGCGAGCCGCATTTGCCGAACTACCCGGTACCGGAGGGCCTGAGCCTCGCGCAGTATCTGGCGCAGGAGGCGCGCCAGGGTCTGCAAAGGCGCCTGGCCGAGTCCGGCGCTGCGTCCGGGCAGCCGCCGCAGGAAAACACCTATACGGAGCGTCTCGAGTATGAACTGAAGGTGATCGAGGAAACCGGCTATCCGGGCTATTTCCTGGTGGTGATGGAATTCATTGCCTGGGCCAGGTCGGCCAGCATTCCGGTTGGCCCCGGTCGAGGTTCCGGCGCCGGCTCGCTGGTCGCCTATGCGCTCGGCATCACTGATCTTGATCCGGTGCAGCACGACCTGCTGTTCGAGCGCTTCCTGAATCCTGATCGGGTGTCGATGCCGGATTTCGATGTGGATTTCTGCGTCGAAGGTCGGGACCGGGTGATCCAGCATGTGGTTGAGCGCTATGGCGAAGCCGCCGTGGGTCAGATCGCTACCTTTGGGGCCATGAAGGCCAAGGCGGTCGTGCGCGATGTCGCCAGGGCCCAGGGCAAGCCGTATGCGGTGGGCGACCGTCTGGCGCGGCTGATTCCGGCTGCGCTCGACATTACGCTGGACAAGGCAGAGCGCCAGGAGCCCGAATTGCGCAGCTATCTGCAGACGGACGAAAGCGCTCAGGAAGTGATGGCCATGGCCAAGCAGCTTGAGGGCGTGGTGCGCAACGTTGGCCGACATGCGGGCGGGGTCGTCATCGCGCCCACCCGCTTGACCGACTTCGTGCCCTTGTATCGGGATCGCGCCAGTGCTGGCCTGATCTCGCAGTACGACAAGGACGACGCCGAATTGGCGGGCCTGGTGAAATTCGACTTTCTTGGTCTGGACACCCTGACCGTGATCGACTGGACCGTATCGGCCATCAATCAGCGGCATGAGGCGGCAGGGCGGGCCGAGCGGGTGCGCATCGAGCAATTGCCAATGGATGATGCGAAAGCCTTCGATCTCCTGAAGCGCGCTGAAACCACGGGCATCTTTCAGCTGGAATCCCGGGGCATGAAGGAACTGATTCGGCGCCTGTTGCCGGATACGCTCGACGATGTGATCGCTCTGGTGGCCTTGTACCGGCCTGGGCCGCTGAAGAGCGGCGCCGCCGAAAACTACATCGAGCGCAAGCATGGCCGGCAGAAGGTCACCTATGTGGACCCACGCCTGGAGCCCGTGCTGGCCAACACGTTTGGTGTGGTGATCTATCAGGAACAGGTGATGGAGATTTCCCGCGTTCTGGCTGGATTCACCCGCGCCCAGGCGGATGTTCTGCGCAAGGCCATGGGCAAGAAGGACCCGCAGGAGATGGCCAATGCCCGGGATGGCTTTGTACGCGGCGCTGTGGCGGGCGGCATGGATGAAGCCGTGGCGACCAACCTGTTCAGCGATCTGGAGGACTTTGCCGGCTACGCCTTCAACAAGTCCCACTCCGCTGCCTACGGCCTGGTCGCCTATCAGACGGCCTGGTTGAAGGCGAATTATCCTGCTGAATTCATGGCGGCGCTGCTCTCGGCCCGGATGTCCGACAAGGACAAGGTGGCAACGCTGGTCGCGGAAGCCAGGCGGATGCGTCTTCGCCTGCAACCGCCGAGCATCGGCCGCAGCGGCTTTCGCTTTACCGGCTGTGACAACGAGATCATCTATGGCCTTGGCGGCGTGCAGAACATGGGTGGCGGCAGTGCCGTAGAGTCTCTTTGCGCGGCGCGGGAAGCGAAACCCTTTGCCAGCCTGGCGGACTTCTGCCAGCGTGTGGACACGCGGCGGGTATCCAGGCGTCTCATCGAGGCGCTGATCTACTCCGGCGCCATGGATGAACTCGGGGCCTCCGATGCAACCCCGCCGACCATCCGCGGGCAACTGCTCGACCAGCTCGATACAGCGCTCCAGGCTGCGGGCCAGGCTTCCCGGGACCGGGCCAATGGCATCGGCGATATGTTCGGCGGTCTGGCGCCGGCGACCGAAGCCCTTGCCAGCACCGGGCGTGCGCTGCGTTATACCGATTGCATGGAGCGCGAGCGCGAAGTGCTTGGCTTCTATCTGAGCGGGCACCCCATCAACCCCTACCTCGGAGAATTTACCCAGCTTTGCAAGCGACTGAGCGCTGTGCGCCCGGACGAGCGCAGGCAACGGCTCTTCGGTTTCGTCGATACGCTGAGAACCTTCCCCAGCCGTGGCGGCAGCATGGGCGTCGTGGAAGTGGACGATGGCACGCAGCACATGGACGCAGTGCTTTATTCGAAAGTCCTTGAACGGGAAAAGTCGAAGCTGGAGGAGGGCGCCATTCGCGTGTTCGAGGGTCTGGTACAGGCGGATGAACGCAATGGCGGTTGCAAGCTGCTGGTCGATCGCGTGCTGACGCTCGACGAATGGCGTGATTTCTACCTGAAGGAACTGCGCATAGACGCAGGCGTTTGCCGCACGCCGAAGCTGGCCGAGCAGATGTCGGACCTGCTCGCGCCCTATCGGACCGCCACAGGCGGCTGTCGGGTTCGGGTTGTCTTTCAGGCGGAATCGTTCGCCGCGACACTTGAGCTCGGATGGCGTTTGCGGGTGCGAGATCTGCTGCTCGAACAGCTCCGGGAGCGATTCGGCCAGGACGGGATTTCCCTGCGTTTCCGGGCCGGATGACCGGCGCGGCGCCAGATTCCACCGGCGGGGCCTTGCGTCGGCTCGAAGCCCGGCTCCGCGCCAGTCTTGCGGAGCACCCTGCCGAGCGTGTTCTGGTGGGCTTTTCCGGCGGCCGCGATTCCACCCTGTTGCTGTTGGCTGCCAGCCGGGTGCACAGTCAGGTGGTCGCCCTGCATGTTCATCACGGGCTGAATCCGATGGCCGACGCCTGGCAGGATCATTGCGTTCGGATTTGCCGCCGGCTGCGGATTCGCTGCGTTTGCGAACGGGTCACGGTGGCCTCCGGCAATCAGCAGATGGCGGCCCGGCGGGCGCGCTATGCGGTGTTCGACGCCAGGGTTGGCTCCGGCGATGTGCTGCTGCTGGCCCATCACCGCACCGACCAGGCGGAGACCTTGCTGATGCGCCTGTTTCAGGGTCGCGGCCTGCATCCGATGCCGACGCGCCGCCGGCTGGCCAGTGGCGGTTTGCTGTTGCGGCCATTCCTTGAGGTTTCGGCGTCTGAGATGGCCTCGGCCGCAGAGGCGTGCGGCGCAGACTGGATCGAGGATCCGGGAAATCGGGACCCACGCTTTGATCGCAGCTATCTCCGGCATCAGCTTCTGCCCACTATCCAGCGCCGCTGGCCGGGTGCGAGCGCGGCGCTGGCGGGCACGGCGGCTGAAGGTTCGCAGCAAGCCGCATTGCTGGCGCACCTGCTGGATTCCGACACCCTGAATCTCGGCGCTTTCCCGGAACCCTTGCGGGTGGCCGCCCTGCGGCATTGGTCGCAGCGGTTTGGCGGTGCCCGCATCAGCCGACGCGCGCTTGCCGAGTTTGTCGCCCAGTGCGCGGCCGGGCCAGGTCAGCAACCGGAACTGCGCCTGCAACAGGGCGCCCTGCGTCTGTGGCGCGGCGCCGTTCACTGGCAGTCGCCAGCTCCGACACTGGAAAGCAGCTATGCGCTCTGGCCGCCGACCGAGCTTGCGCTGCCGCACGGCACACTCGACATCCAGCCAGCGCAAGCGGATGCCCTGACGTCGGATGGCTGGTTGCAGTTTCGGGCCGACGGCGCCCTGACGGTGCGCTTCCGCAAGGGCGGCGAGCGCTTTCGGCAGCGCAACGCCACACGCTCGCTCAAGGCCGTGTTTCAACAGGCGGGGCTGCCGCCCTGGTTGCGTCCTCACTGGCCGTTGATTTTTGCCGACGGCAGGCTCTGCGCGATTCCCGGGATCGGCGCTGCGGATGCGCCGGGCGCGTTGCCGGCCTGGCAGGCCCGCTGGCGAACCATCTGTGTCCGGGACAGCGTGCTGATATAGTGTTTGCCGCGCACGGTCATTCGCGCTGTCATTTGCATAGTCATGTATATAGTCACGTATACACATGTACATAAGAGAGGAAGCACGCATGGAAATCACGATTACCTACTGCGGCGCCTGAAACTACAGGCCTCAGGCGGTCAGTCTGGCTGCCCGATTCAAGCAGGCGTTTGCAGTCGAAGCCACCCTGGTCACGGGTGGCGGCGGCGTGTTTGACGTGCGGGTGGATGGGGAACTGATGTTCAGCAAGCACAAGGACGCCTGCGGCGGCTTCCCGGACGAAGACGCCCTGGTTGCCCGCATATCCCGGCAGGCGACCGATCAGGAAACCTGATCTGTATGCGATCGACGCCACAGTGTATGACGCCATATCGCACCCTCTGTTGAAGCGCCATATCGACACCTTCGTCAAGACGCTGTTCACGAGGGAGCAGATTCTTCAAGGCTGACGCAAGGCCACCCCGCAATCACGGCCTGTCGATGCGATGGCCGGGAATCGCCAGCCGCTGCGCAAGGCGCCTCAGCAGACCACCTCGCCGGAGGCGTCGAGCCGAGCGGCCTGGCCGCAAAACTCGCGTTCGGTCATGGCGCGGGCAAGGTCCGGGTCGTTCGTATTGCCCCAGCCGCGGCGGCCGTCCGGCAGCAGGCAGGCGAAGAGCCCGAGCGCTGGAATCTGGCCCTTGTACATGACTGCATAGGATTCGATTTCCACTTCTCCGGCCCAGGATTCGGCAACTTCGCGCGCCGGCGTCGCTTCCACTTCCGCTTGCGGCTCGGCATGCCGGAATCCGCGCGGCGGCGGCTCGCTGCTGTAGATGCCGAAGGCGTGCTTGGTGATGAAACCGCCGTTGCTGGTCACCAGCCCGACATCGCCGGGATGCGCCCTCAGCACTTCGGTCATGCGTGCGATCGAGTGCGTCACATAGTTGTTCATCGGGCCGCCGGCGAAGGTGAGGCCGCCGGTGACGGTCAGTTGCCGGCTTTGCGGGATGCCGAGTTCGGTTGCTGCGATTTGCACCGCGGAGGGGAAGCAGCTATAGAGGTCCATATGGCGAATGTCGGCTACGTCCACGCCGGCCAGTTCCAGGCAGCGACCGCCGCCGATGCGAATGGCGGGCGAACTGTAGAGGTTGTCGCGGAAGGATACGGCGTAGGTATCGTGGGTTTCCGTGCTCGCCCAGGGGTAGATCCACTTGTCCCCACTGATGCCCAGCCGTTTCGCCAGATCGGTGGACGTCAGTATCAGGGCGCCGGCCTGATCCACATGGTTGTTGGAGTTCATCAGCTTGGGATAGGGGAAGGAGACCGGGCGGTTGAAGTCGCTGAAGGTGCGGATTTCCTCGGCCGTATGCGCCTTCGGTAGCCAGGCATTGGGATTGCTGGCCGCGACTTCACTGAACCCCGCCCATAGGGTGGAAATGCGTTCGAGATGCGAGGGTATGGACTCGCCGCGCTGATGACGGATGGCGTTCTCGAACACCGGATACATGTGAATCGGCATCAGCAGCCCGCGCGAAGCCTCGGCACGGTGCCGCATTTTCAGTTGCACGCCGAAGCGCCGGTCTGGTTCGCCCGGCACATCGCGCCAACTCGGTTCGATGCCGGCGCGCTGCGCCTTGGCCTCGGTGCGGCCACATTCGGCGCCAGTCAGAATCACCGCATCCATCTTGCCGGCCTGTATGGCCAGCGCCGAGTCATTCAGCACCGATTGCACGGCGTTGCCACCCCAGGTGGAAAGGCCGGTTTCGGCATTCGGGCAGCCGATGGCGTCCGCTACCGCGCTGGCCGGATTCTCGTAGGGCCAAATGCCGCGGATTACGCGCACCGAGTTTGCGCGAGCGAGCAGGCCGGGCGCGCCTGCGTCCTCGGCCGCGGCGCGCACGGCGTCGATCATCAGTTCCAGCGGCTCCTTGCCGACGCCTGCCGCCGGGTCGCTGTCTCGTTGCAGGATCTGGCCAACGCCGACCAGAACCGGTACGCAGGACGCATCGGTCACGGGTGAATCTCCTTCTTTTCGGGCCTGGATAACGCCCCCGGAAGGCGCATCATAAACCATGCTCGTTGCCTCGCCAGGCGTCTTGTCTCCCGGTGGATGATTTCGGGCGGCGCAGGCGCCTGATGCGATATCCGGGCTATCGAAAGTGCAGATAACCCGCTTCTGCCACTGGTTCGCCATTCAGTCGCACGCCCGCGCCGACGCATACCTTGCCGATCACCGGAAACTGCTCCGCCAATGGGCCAGGCGGTGTCGTGAAGGCCAGCGCATAGTCGTCGCTTCCGGCCAACGCCTGTTGCAGGCTGGCGCCTTCGGCCAACGGAATCCGATTCGCGTCCAGATCAAGGCAGACGCCACTGGGGTTGGCGAGATGTCCGACGTCTTGCATCAGGCCATCGGACAGGTCGATGCAACTGCTGGCGTGGGCGCGCAATTCGTCGGCGAGCGAGAAGGGCGGCTGCGGGCGCCAATAGTGCGCTTCCAGGGTTGACAGATGGCCGGGCTGCGAGGTGGCCAGATCGCAATTCGCCAATGCCGCAGCAGCGCCCCCCAGCGGGCCGCTCACGCAGAGCAGGTCGCCGGCCTTTGCGCCGGCGCGCAAGAGCGCCTGGCCTTGCGGCGCCGTGCCGTGCACGCTGAACGTCAGCGCCAGTGGCCCGGCGGTCAGATTGCCACCGGCGAGATGCGCGTCTGCCTCGGCGGCTGCCTCCGCAATTCCCCGGCTGAGCCGAGTGACCCAGTCTGCATCAGCGTCTGGCAGGCTCAGCGCCACGAGCGTCCAGGCAGGCGTCGCTGCCATCGCGGCCAGGTCGGACAGGCTCGCCATCAGACAACGGTAGCCGATGAGTTCCGGCGCCGCGGCGGCCGGGAAATGCACATCGGCGCGGTAGGCGTCGATGGAACTGACCAGTTCGCAGCCCGGCGGCAGGCGCGTCACGGCGGCATCGTCGCCTGGCCCGGTCGCCAGCCAGCTTGGGGCGTCACGGCCCCCGAACACGGCCAGTATCTCGTCGATCAACCGAAATTCATTCACCGGAGGGAGTCTCGGGGGGGGGGGCGGTTGCAGACCGGGCGGCTGTTGTAAAAGATGCGGTCCGGGCACTGTCGTCGAGGCATTCGATCTGGCCGCGCAATTATACAACCGAGCGCTGTTTCCGTGATCGCCTTCCTGCGTCGCATAGTCGCCATGGCCGCCCACTGGCAATAGTGCGCGGAGCAAGGTAGAGTTGAGCCAAAGTCAGCAATCGAGGTCGATCATGGCGGAACGGAGTAGGGAAGAAAAGTATTCTGGGCATCGCATTTATATTGGGGCAAAGGGGCACAGATATGTGAAGGCCGAAGAGCTTCTGAAGGATCAGGAGGTGAAAATTCGCCTCCACAGCGCAGCTAGACTAGCAAGCAAACTCGGGCTGAAGGGAAAGCCGGACTCCCCCTCATAAGGATTTCTGATGGGCTTGGGTGACATAGTCGCGTTGGCGTTGGGTGGGTACGTATTCGTGGGGAAATGCGCACTGACGAAGTACCGATTGGCTCGTTGGAACGGCTATGAGATGCTATTCGGATGCGGTATAGCCGGGGTCTTGCTGTTGACGGTGACATTGCCCATGGCGAAGTTCGCAAGCGGTGCGCTGGATTTATGGCCGACGGACATCAGTGTCTGGACGATCGCGGGGATTCTGGGGATTCCGGTTGGCTTCGCATTGGCGTGCGGGGTCAACAGTTGGCCCGGAATGAAGCGAAGGAAATTGCGACGTCTGCGCACACTGGCCGAGTCGAACTCGGATTTGATCGAGGTTCTGCTTGATGACGCAATTCGAGAACGCTGGTTCGTGGAGCTGGCACTTGAATCTGGCAAGAGTTATGTGGGTTTTCCAGTGAATACGCCGTGGCCGACGACTCCTGGGATGGCGGATAGAGATGTGGGGCTGATTCCGCTATTCAGCGGCGACCGGACTGGCAAAACGCGGGAGCTCCACCTCACGCGCTACTATGGCGACGAGATTGTCGGACTCATGAACGATACTCCGAGCTCACGAGAAGATCTTTCGCCCCATGACTTCAGAGTGGTCATACCGCTGCGTCAGGTGGTGACCGCTAGGCTCTTCGATATTGAAGTCTATCAACGGCTCAACGCAGGCCAGTTGCAGGACAACGCTGGCTGAGCCTCGGGCCAAAGCCATATGTGCGGCGAAGATGGCAAGCTGGCGTGACTCATGCCACTTCCCGCGCCTGAGCTGCAGTTCGCGGCTACTCCGGCACTGGAATCTTCCTCAGCCAACCTTTGTTCGATGCGGGTGACGTCGGCGCCAGATTTGTCGCTGATAGTTGCTATTTCCTTGATCCAGGCATGCCGCTTCTTGATGGCGCTTGGAAGAATGACTTTACTCATTTGCCCAATCAGCCATATTGCGGCCTTGCATTTACCCTCGAATCTGTTCCGTGCGGAGATCGAGGTGACCCGCCGATTCCTGCTGATTCGGCGACATGGCTTCAGGCAGGATCGGCAATTTTCAGTAGCTGCTTGCCTCGATTCTGGCCGGTAAACAGGCGCGTCAGGGTGTCGGGGATGTTCTCGAAGCCTTCCTGAATGTCGTTCTGATAGACCAGCTCGCCGGATTGAATCCAGGCCATCAACTCGCTTGCTGCTTTAGCTGCGCGTGCGAGGTAGTCAATGACGATGAAGCCTTCCATGCGCGCACGCATCACCACCAGGTTCATCAGGTTGGCGGGGCCGGGCAGGGGTTCGGTGGCGTTGTAGCCGGAGATGCCGCCGCACAGCACTACTCGGGCGCGCATGTTGATGTGGTTGAGCGCGGCCTCGAGAATGCCGCCGCCGACATTGTCGAAGAACACGTCCACCCGATTCGGGCAGAGTTCGCCGATGCGGGCGTTCACGTCTTCGCGCTTGTAGTCGATGGCGCCGTCGAAGCGGGCCTGCTCGGTGAGCCAGGCGCACTTCTCTGGCCCGCCGGCAATGCCGATCACCCGGCATCCCTTGATGCGGGCGATTTGCCCGGCGACGGAACCCGTGGCGCCGGCTGCGCCGGAAACCAGCACGGTTTCACCGCTTTTCGGCTCGCCCAGGTCGAGCAGCCCCCAGTAGGCGGTGAGGCCGGTGGTTCCGAGCACCGAGAGCATCGTGGCCGGCTCTGCGTCCGGCGGCAGCTTGGTCAGCTCCGGCAGGCCCTGTGCCGGCTGTGCCAGCACGAAATCCTGCCAGTTGCCCAGGGTCTGAACCAGGTCGCCTTCGGCAAAGTCGGGATGTCTGGACTCTGCCACCTGGCCGACCGAGCCAGCCCGCATCGGCTCGCCCAACTGTACCGGCGGCATGTAGCTCTCCCGGTCCTCCATCCAGCCGCGCTGAGTCGGGTCGAATGAGAGATACAGATTGCGCACCAGCACCTCGCCATCAGCAGGCGCGGGAATCGGCGTCTCCCGATACTCGAAGTTGTCCGGACCGACCATGCCGAACGGGCGCCGGGCGAGAACCCACTGACGGTTGGTGTTCATGGGGCGTGCCTCTCTTCTTGTTTGCGGAGTTTGTCTTGCGGGCGGCGACTATACATCAATCGCGGTTGTCGTCTTGCTGGACCATCCGCGCCAGCACGCCGTTGATGTACTTGTAGCTGTCCTGGGCTCCGAAGATCCTGGCCAGGGCAACGTATTCGTCGATCACCACCGGTGCTGGTATGTCCGGGCGTTGGCTCAGTTCGCTGGCGCCGAGGCGCAGGATTGCGAGTTCAACGCCGTTCAGCCGTTCCAGCGGCCTGTCCAGCAGGCCGACGTAGAGTTGGTCGAGGGCCGGCGCGTCCTGCGTCACGCGGACCAGCAGGTCCTGGAAAAAGTCCCGGTCTGCCTGATCGAGGCTGTTGTCCTGATCGAACTGGGCCAGCAGATGCTCGGCGGGGGATTCGTTCATTTGCCATTGGTAGATGGCCTGAACCAGCGCCCGGCGGGCATTTCTGCGCGGTCCGCCTCTGGATTTCCGGGGCGCATCCGTATCGGCCGGCATCACGGCGTGTCGGCAGCGGATTCAGCGCTTCTGCAGGCGCAATCGAAGATCGGGGCCAAACCTGCGCGTCTCGACAATGCGAGCGTCGATACTGTCTTCGAGCCGACCGATCTCGCATCCGAACAAGGGGCGTGCAGAAGCGCCCAGAAACCTGGGGGCCAGGTAGAGCAGCAACTCGTCCCAGAGACCGGCTTCGAGAAAGGCGCCGGCGAGCGTCGGGCCGGCTTCCAGCAGCACCTCGTTGCACGGCCACTCAGCGAGCAGATCAAGCAGGCCGGCGAGGTCCACTCGCGTATCGCCGCAGCGACGCCATTGCGGCAGTGGCTCAGTGGCGGCGGTTGCTGTTTGTGCGTCGGGCGCTGCCGACTCGCGCGTCGGGTTGGGCGCAGTCGTGCCGGCATGGCAGATCAGCGCCTGCCCCGGTGCTTCAAGAACCCGCGCGCTGGCAGGACAACGACTCTGGCTGTCGAGGATGACGCGCAGCGGCTGGCGCCAGCGACCATTGGCGGCGAAGGCGGATTCGCGCACCGATAGCTGCGGGTCGTCGGCCAGCACCGTGCCAATGCCGGTCACCACAGCGCAACTGCGCGCCCGCCAATGCTGCACATCGCGGCGCGCTCTGGGGCCGGTGATCCACTGGCTCTCGCCGGACGCCATGGCGGTTCGTCCGTCCAGAGAGGCGGCGACTTTGATCCGTAGCCAGGGTCGCCCGGTATTCATTCGATGCAGGTAGCCGAGATTCAGCTGCCGAATCGCCGCCACTGTGTTGGCGGCTGCCGATGCCGACTCTGCGTCCACCTGAATCTGATCAGACGCATCCAGGCTGACTGCCGGGATGCCGGCCTGACGGAGTTCCGCAAGACCTTGCCCCTGCACCCTGGGGTGCGGATCCAGCATGCCCGCCACAACCCGCTTGATGCCAGCCTCGATCAGGGCGTGCGTACACTTGGGCGTGCGTCCCCGGAAGGCGCAGGGTTCCAGGCTGACGTAGGCAGTGGCGCCCCTGGCGTTGGCGCCGGCCCTGGAGAGCGCCTGCACTTCCGCATGCCCCTCGCCGGCCCACTCATGCCAACCCTCGGCCACTGGCATGAGCGTGTTGTTATCGGGTCGCGCGATAACACAGCCGACCCTGGGGTTGGGGCTGGTGGTGTAGAGACCGCGCCTCGCGAGTTGCATCGTCCGAGCAAGGCCGAGCAGGTCGGCCGCGGAGATGTGTTCGGCTGCGGTGGTCACGCCGACTCTCCCGTCAGGCGTTGAACCTCGGACTGAAACTCCGCGACATCCTGAAAATCCCGATACACGGAGGCAAAGCGGACATAGGCCACCGGGTCGAGGCGACGCAGTTCTGCCATAACCGCCTCGCCAACCCGGACAGTGGCGATTTCCCGCTCGCCTGTTGCCGCGATTCCGTGCATGATCCGGCTGATGGTGGCTTCCATCGCCTCCACGGATACAGGCCGCTTCTCCAGCGCGGTTTGCAGCCCGCGTCGCAGCTTGTGTTCGTCGAAGGGTTCCCGGGATTCATCGCGCTTGACCACGCGTGGCATCAACAATTCGGCCGATTCGAAGGTGGTCCAGCGTTCGGAGCAAACCGGGCATCGCCGCCGCCGCCGCACTGACTTGCCTTCGCTCACCAGACGCGAATCGACCACCTTGGTGTCTTCGGCGCCGCAATAGGGGCAGTGCATCCTGGCGCCGCCCCGTCATCCGTTCACATAGACGGGATAGGCCTGGCACAGGGCAAGCACCTTGTCGCGCACAGCAGCGATGCGCGCCTCGTCGGTGATGTCGTCGAGCACATCGCACATCCAGCCGACGAGCTCGACGCATTCTGCCTCCCGGAAGCCGCGCGTGGTCACCGCCGGCGAGCCCAGACGCAGGCCGCTGGTCACGAATGGCGAGCGCTTGTCGTTGGGCACGGCGTTCTTGTTGACGGTGATATTGGCCCGCCCGAGTGTGGCATCAGCGTCCTTGCCGGTGATGTCTTGGTCGGTGAGATCCAGCAGGAACAGGTGGTTGTCGGTGCCGCCGGACACCACCCGGAAGCCGCGCGCGATAAAGGCGTCTGCCATGGCGCGGGCGTTGGCCAGAACCTGGGCCTGATAGGCGTGGAATTCCGGCGTTGCAGCTTCCTTGAAGCACACGGCCTTGGCGGCGATCACGTGCATGAGCGGGCCGCCCTGAGATCCGGGGAAAAGCGCGGAATTCAGCTTCTTTTCCAGTTCCGGGTTGGCCTTCGCCAGAATCACGCCGCCTCTCGGGCCGCGTAGTGTCTTGTGCGTGGTGGAGGTGGTGACGTCTGCAATCTGCACCGGGTTCGGGTACAGGTCGGCGGCAATCAGGCCGGCGACGTGCGCCATGTCCACCAGCAGCCAGGCGTCAACGGCGTCTGCGATCTTGCGGAACCTGGCCCAATCCATGCGTCGCGAGTAGGCGGAAAAGCCGGCCACGATCATCCGCGGGCGATGCGCCTCCGCCAGCCGGGCAACCTGGTCGTAATCCACTTCGCCCGTGTCTGCGTTCAGTCCGTAGGATACGGCGTTGTAAAGTCGGCCAGAGAAGTTCACCTTGGCGCCGTGGGTGAGATGCCCGCCGTCCGCGAGGCTCATGCCGAGTACCGTATCGCCTGGCTCCAGCAGGGCGAGATAGACGGCTGCATTGGCCTGGGAGCCGGAATGCGGCTGCACATTGGCGTAGGCGGCGCCGAACAGCGCCTTGACCCGCTCGATGGCCAGGGTTTCGGCCTGATCCACGTATTCGCAGCCGCCGTAGTAGCGCTTTTCCGGGTAGCCTTCCGCGTACTTGTTCGTGAGGGTGCTGCCCTGCGCGGCCATCACCAGCGGGCTGGCGTAGTTCTCGGAAGCGATGAGTTCGATATGCTCCTCCTGCCGGCGGCATTCGAGCGCGATCGCCTCAGCGACATCAGGGTCGAACGTCTCCAGATTGGGGCCTTTGAAAGTCATTTGCGGGTTCGGTTTGCTGGGGAGCGCAGATTGTAATGTACTGGCTCAGATACATTTCGGAATATTCGGCCGCTGACATGACGGGGTGAGTTCCAGGATCCTGGAGGGACGGCGGGCTGTACGGGCTCAGTACCTTTCGGAATATCGAGATCGGGCAGTCATGTTGAGGTGAGAGGGCCAGCCGGACATCACTCACCCATTCGCGCAAGCAACGAAGCGCCGTCTTCACACTCGATCAGCCACTCTCCTGCCTCGTCCAGACGCTCCGGGTCGGAAATGCCCGCCAGCAAGACGCCGAAACGCTTCGCCGTATCGCCGCCAAACCGCAGCGCAACCTGACGCTCAAGCAAGGCGCGCTCCCGAGCCAACGCTTTCGCCTCGCCTCGGGCCTCACCCCGCGCCTCGCCTTCGGCCCTGCCTCGGGCCTCACCTTCAGTTCTGCCCTTCTCAATCAGCTGCCGCTTCCATAGCGCCACCCGCTCAGCCGGGTCAGCCGGTTGTCGCACCACTTCGTCGGTCGATTCCCTCAGCCTGACCAGTTTCATAAGCCACTCCTCCTCGTCCCCTATATCCGCATTTCGAACCCATGCCTCCAGCCAACGCTGCAGCACATCCAAAAGACTGCCATCTTCCACCCCGGAAAGCCACTGCAAACAGCGCTCCACTACACGCTTCAGGTCTTCTGGACTGGTCAGACCCTCGATCCACGCCAGCAGCGTCGCCGCATTGCCTTCCGGCAGTTCCTCGCCCAACAGGGCCTGTTGATCGACCAGAACATAGCCGTCTCCCACCAGACCCATCGGCCCCACATGCGCGCCCAACGCTCCGGGCTTGCCGGTTTCACCCTCTGCCTGTGCTGATACCTCCGCTGACGCTGCCTCCATCCCGCCTGGGCGCGTCAGAGCCGAAAGACTGAGGGGCGCATGCCACGGACTGGAACCGTTGTAGAGCACAATCGGTAGCACTGGCGGGACCGGGTTGCTGGCGCTGAACGGCTTTTCCCTGTGCAGAGCAAGGTAAAGCAGGGTCGCATAGCTCTGCACTCGTGCGGCCATCATCCAGTCTGAGCGAGACTGAAATTCAAGCATCACCAGGACATGGAGCCAGTGTGGTTCCTCGTCTTTGTCGTCCGATGAAGCCGGTTGCAAGGCGACCCGCCAGGCCATGTCGCCGAATCGCTGTTCCAGATTGTCGGTCAGAT
Organism: Pseudomonadales bacterium; assembly: GCA_965199705.1. Taxonomy (GTDB): domain Bacteria; phylum Pseudomonadota; class Gammaproteobacteria; order Pseudomonadales; family Azotimanducaceae; genus Azophilus. The sequence goes on along the minus strand of OZ241359.1, from coordinate 2,442,353 downwards.
ATTCACTGGGCAGCCGTTCCAGCGTATCCAGGCGCAGGCGACGCAGCATGGGCAACCGGTCTCCGAGCAGTTGTTCGAGCAGGATCAGCTGATCGCGGATCATGCGCGGGTGGGCGAAGGCGGCCTTGTAGGTGGCGTCGTGCTGCATGGCGACCACTGTGCACTGCGAAACCGGTCTCGCATGTGCGACATAACGCCAATTCGTGTGCGAAATCGACCTGGCCAAAGCCCCGACACCAACGCAACGAGGATGTCAATGGCAATCGAAAACCGAGGCGCTTGCGCTGTGGGTTTTTTGTCGGGATGGGGAGATGTAGTGGAGCGGATTTGGCAGTGTCATCACCGCGAGCGCCAGCCCCCGTCCCTGTCGTCGGGCAGCGGCACGACACCTCGCCCCGCTCGCTGTACATGATGTTGTCCGTCCGCTCGGGGGCCAGGCTGCGCAGGATCGGCTGCGCGGCGAAGCCGACCGGTGCGACGTCTTCGTCAGACGTCGCACCGGATGTCCGCACAGGTGGGCAGGCTACAGGTTCCAGTTCAGCTCAAATCCCCAGAATCGAGGCGAACTGACCGCCCGATAGTCGAACAGAGGCGGCACGATGGTGCGTGAGGTGACATAAATCTCATTGGTGAGATTGTTGCTGAACACGCTCAATCGGTACCGGTCGCCCGGCGAATGGTAGGAGATGCTGGCGTCCATTATGCCCACGGACGGGCGGTGACTCAGTTCGAGGTGGTCGGTAAACAGTTCATCTACCCAGACATAGCTGGCGTTCAGCGACACATTGCCGCCGTTGGCCACGGGGATGTTGTAGGTGCCGGATACGGACCAATTCAGTTCCGGCGCCAACTGCAAGGTGTAGAAAGAATTGTCTTCATCAACGATATAGGCGTCCGGCCCCGTCGGGTTGTCAACCGCCAGCACAACCTCGCCGCCACAATCGGAAGTGGGCGGGCTGTCATAGAGGCTGGCGCCGTTGATGTCGGCGCAGAAGTCCTTGTACTCGGTATCCAGGTAGCCAAGCGAGAAGTCGAGCCGGAAATCGGGCGTCACCCAGGCGGACACCTCCGCTTCGAAGCCGCGCATTTCCGATTCTGCGGCATTGTCGGTCACCGTCTCCTGCGGGTTGGTGGCGCCAGGCGGCAGCGGCACGAGCCGAGTGCGTTGCAGCCCTTCGATATCGGTGAGGAAGAGGGCCACGTTGGCGCGTACCCGGTTATCGAGCATATCCGCCTTGAGGCCCAGCTCGTAACCGTTCACTTCCTCCGGGTCGAAGGAGCGCTGACAGGTGGCGGACTGGCCGCAGCGGCCGTTGAAGCCGCCGCCCTTGAAGCCGCGCTGATAGGTGGCATAGGCCATGATGTCGTCGTTGAATTGATAGCGCAGGCCGAACTTGGGCCCCGTGTTGTCCCAGGATCGCGAGTAGTCCTGACGCGGGCCGCTGTTGGGATAGACCGCGAAGGTCTGCTGGTAGAAATCCTTGGTTTCGTCCGTATAGCGGCCGCCAACGGTCACGGTGAGTTGTTCGCTGACCTGATAGTTCAACTCGCCGAACAGGGACCAGGCCTCGTGTTCCTGGCCGGTTATGCTGTACAGCGGGATAACGACGCTATCCGGGTTTGGAGGCGACAGACGGTCCGACCCGATGCCGGTGCGGCGTTCGAGATCGTAGGTCTGATTGAAGTAGAAGACACCGCCGATGAAGTCAACGCGTTCGAAGGCGCTGGAGGCGAAACGCAATTCCGTCGAATACTGTTGGTGCGGCTGTCGCCGATCCACCAGAAACATGTCATAGGCGCCCACGCCGTCGGCGTCATACACCCAGGTTTCCTCGGTGTCTCGGAAGTTGCCGAGCAAGGTGACCGTGCCCAGGGGCACTTCCCAGTTCATTTCGCCGGTCAACGAAATGATTTCGATATCAACGAAACCTGCGTCAGTGACATCTGCCTGGTAGTCGTCTTCCTTGCCGCCTTGGTCAAACGGCACGCCACAGTAGCCATGATTGCTGCACAGGGAACGGTTCGAGCCGGAGTAGTTCTTCTGCGGTCGCACGTCGGATTCATCCTTGTGCCATTCGGCGATCACCGTGATGTCCACTGTATCGCTGGGCAGAAATTCCACCGTGCCGCGCAGGCTGGTCTTGTCTTCCCGACCCAGGCTTTGCGAGGAACTGTTGGCGGTTTCCAAGCTGTCATAGTAGCCGTCCGAGTTGATGGCGTAGCCGGCGAGGCGTGCGTTGACCCGATCCGGCACGATGGGCAGGTTCACGGCGGCGCGCACATCGCGGCGCCCGTAGTTGCCCAGGGTGACCCGTCCGGTGGCTTCGAATTCATCGGATGGTCGTGCGGTGCGCAGTTGAATGGCGCCGGCTGTGGTATTGCGCCCGAACAGGGTGCCCTGCGGGCCGCGCAGCACCTCGAGTTGTTCAACATCGAACATGTCGAGGTTGTTCATCACCGGCCGCGCGTAATAGATGCCGTTGACCATGACGCCCACAGGCGGGTCCAGGGTGGAATCCACATCGGCGACCGCATAGCCGCGCACGGAGAGATAGATCACGTTCGTGAGGAGGCCGTTTACCATGTTGACGTTCGGAGCCAGAAAGGGCATCGCGCTCAGGTTGGGCGCGAACTTCAGGTCGAGGGCTTCGCTCGTCAGCACCGTGGAGGCGACCGGTGTCTCCTGCAAGGGCTCTTCCCGCTTGCGCGCCGTGCTGACCACCTCTTCCAGAATGCCGTAGCGCGCCTCGACGTCGTCGCGCGGCTCGGCGTTCTGGGCCTGGGCTGCATTCGCCAGCAGCAAGGCGAGGCCGAGACCCAGGCCGGCGAGCGGCCTCCGCGTGAATCTGTTCACTATTCTCTCCTTGGCAAATCGAAATGACTGGCGGTCGAACGGACAGGCCCCCGCACCTGCTTCGTCAAGCCAGAATGGATAGCGATCGATTGTACAGATTGTCTCCATATTGTCAAAAAGACAGGGTTCACGATTCCAGCCGATGCCGAACACTATGGCAGTGGTGTTGTGTCCAGGCTCAGCCCTGCCCGCGGGCCAGCTCCAGGTGGGCGACGGAACCGGGGAAGAGAATGGTGTCCCTGGCCTCCGGCAGCAGGTCCGGATAATCCTGGTTGAAATGCAGCCCCCGGCTCTCGCGCCGCATCTGCGCTGAGCGGATGATCAGCGTGGCGACGTCAATCAGGTTGCGCAGCTCGATCAGATCGTCACTCACCCGATAGTGGCTGTAGTACTCATGCACCTCCTGGCGCAGCAGGTCGGCCCGGTGCGCGGCCCGTTGCAGGCGCTTGTTGGTGCGCACTATGCCTACGTAGTCCCACATGAAGCGGCGTAGCTCTTCCCAGTTGTGGGCGATAACGACGTCTTCGTCCGAATCGGTAACCTGGCTCTCGTCCCAATGTGGCGGTTCGATCGGGGGCGCCTTGCGGTGCAGACGCTTGCTGATCGAATCTGCGGCAGAATCCGCAAACACCAGACACTCCAGCAACGAGTTGCTGGCCAGACGATTGGCCCCGTGCAGGCCAGTGCAACTGACCTCGCCTATCGCGTAGAGGCCGGGTATGTCCGTGCGCCCGGAGCGGTCCACCACCACGCCGCCGCAGGTGTAGTGCGCTGCCGGCACCACCGGCACGGGCTGCCGGCCCGGGTCGAAGCCGAATGCCCGGCAGCGCTCGACGATGGTGGGAAATCGTTCCTCGATCAATTGCGTCGGCCTGTGGCTGATGTCCAGAAACACGCTGTCGAGGCCGAGGCGCTTCATCTCGTGGTCTATGGCGCGGGCCACGATGTCGCGCGGCGCCAGTTCAGCGCGGCTGTCGAAGCGCGGCATGAAGCGGCTGCCGTCCGCCAGCCTGAGGAGGCCGCCTTCGCCGCGCATTGCCTCGGAGATGAGGAATGACTTGGCGTGCGGATGGTAGAGGCAGGTGGGGTGAAACTGGATGAACTCCATGTTGGCGATGCGGCAGCCGGCGCGCCAGGCCATGGCGATGCCGTCGCCGGTGGAGCCATCCGGATTGCTGGTATAGAGATACGCCTTGCTCGCACCGCCGGTGGCAAGCGCCACGAAGGGGGCCTGAAAGACCTCCACATGGCCGCTGCTGCGGTTGAGCACATAGGCGCCCGCGCAGCGATTCGGGTGCCGCCCGATCTTGCTGAGATTGATAAGGTCGATGGCCAGACGGTCGTTGAACAACTCGATATTCGGGTGGTCGAGCGCCCTTTGCGTGAGCTTGGCGACCAGCTCGCGGCCGGTGGCGTCTGCTACGTGCAGAATCCGGCGGCGGGAGTGGCCGCCTTCGCGGGTCAGATCGTATTCATTGCCCAGGCTGTCGAACTCGACGCCTCTGTCCATCAGGCGGCGCATGGCCTGGCCGGCTCGGGAAACCGTGAATTCGACCACCTGTGCGTCACACAGGCCGGCGCCAGCCAGCCGGGTGTCCTCGGCATGCGCTTCAAGGCTGTCTTCCGGATCGGTCACTGCCGCAACCCCGCCCTGCGCCCATTGCGAGGCGCTGGCTGCGCTGTCCTTGCACAGGAGCGTGACGCGCGCCTGACCGGCCAGGTTCAGGGCCAGCGAGAGCCCGGCAACACCGCCCCCGATCACCAGGACGTCCGTGGCAAACCGCTGTGACATGGACGCATGGTAACAGGGCGTCGGCAGAGGCAAAATGACGTCGGGGCGGCAACAAACCGGCGTCGGCGCTCGACCTGACGGTGGTTGCCAGTCTGCAAATCACGCCATGTGCGGGATGGCAACGAAGGACGGCATATGGCGGCTGCCGAGACCAATACCGACCGGCAACTGGTGCGGCGCGCGCACAAGGGCGAGCGTTCGGCCTTCGATCTGCTGGTGCTGCGTTATCAGCACCGGGTGGCGGCGCTTGTGCGCCGGCATCTGAGCAACGAGGCGGATGTGGAGGACGTTACCCAGGAGGTCTTCCTGCGCGCGTTGCGCGGCCTGAATCGCTTTCGTGGCGAAAGCGCCTTCTATACCTGGCTCTACCGAATTGCCATCAACACGGCGCGCAATCACGAATCTGCGCAGTCTCGGCGCCCGCGTGCGGCCGAGATCGAGCTGGAAGAAGCGGCGGTGCTCGATACCGGCGACCAGCTACGCACCAGTCTGGGACCTGAGGCGCGGACGCGGGCCGAGGAAATGTCGCGGGCGCTGCGCCAAGCGCTGGCGGACCTGCCTGATGACCTGTGCACTGCCATCACGCTGCGCGAATTCGATGGCCTGAGCTACGAACAGATCGCCGAGGTGATGGCGTGTCCGCTCGGCACCGTGCGCTCGCGCATCTTTCGCGCCCGGCAAGCGTTGAGCGAACAACTCGCGCATTTCTTGTAGCGATTCAGGCGCCATGACGAAACATGCCGGCACGCCAGCCATGCGGTTTTCGCATGACGAACAGGGAACCTCCGGGAGGAATGCTGGTCAATGAAGGAACATGATCGTCGGAGCCGCCGCTTGCGGGAGCCGCTACACCAGTCTCTGTCTGCCGCCGTTGACGGCGAGGCGTCCGAATTCGAATTGCGGCGGTTGCTGGATGAAGTCGAGGAGAATCCAGCGCTCCGCTCTGCCTGGTCACGCTATCACGCGCTATCCGCGCTGATGCAGGGTGAGCTGGTTGAACCTGTCGGCGATCTAGCGGCCCGGGTTCGGACGGCGAGTGCGGACGCGGTCCAGGCTGGCGCCAGGCGCAGATGGCGCTGGCCGGCGGCTGCCGCGCTGGCGGCATCGGTTGCGATTGCTGCGCTGGTCGGGCTGAACGCGCCCGAGCCTGAATCGAGGGCGCTGCAAGTGGCTGCGTCAGGGGTGGGCGCGACGCCAGATCAACCGCTTCAGCAGGTTGCCGCAATCGAGCGCACGGCGGCTTCGCAGTCCGACCCGGACGAGTCAACTTCGCTTCTGGAATTGGCGGCGCGCTCCGGCAACTCGCCTTTGCCGACGACGACCGTGGACACGCGCATGGTCTCCCGTGTCGAGGCCGGGCCGCGGAGCGTCTGGACGACGCCCGATCGCCGGCGCATGAATGCGTACATGATCGAGCACTTGCAGCACAAGGCGGTCAGCCATCCGGACCTCGGCGCCTACACCAAACTGGCGGCCTATCAGGCCGGTGGCCAGGAGGCCCCGCCATGAGCCGTCCGCTATGAAACGCCCGGCATGAGACGCCCGGCATGAGACGCCCGGCATGAGACGCCCGGCATGAGACGTATGTGGCGAGCATCGCCAGCGTCGGCGCATCCGGTTGGCGCAGCGCGCCATGACGCTGGTGGAACGATCATCGCGGCTTCCGGCGCAATATCCGGGCTGTCCGTCAGGATTGTCGCGCTGGCGTTTGTCGGCCTCGCGCTCTGTGTCCAATCACCTTCGGCCATCGCCCAGGCCTCGGCCCAGGATCGACGCATGGCGGGCGGGCCCCAGACGATGGCGCCGCCGGCACTGCTCCGGGAGATGAACCGCGCCTTCTCCGGTCTCAATTATGACGGCGTTTTCACCTACTACACTGGTAACAATCTGGCCACCCTGCGCATCGTGCACATGCTGGTGGACGGCGAGCGCCGAGAACGGTTGGTGCACTTGAATGGCGCGCCGCGCGAGCTGATCCGCCGGGGCAGTCGCCTGCTGCAATTGCGCGCCACCGGTCAGGCGGTTCCGGTCTGGCGCCGCGGCTTTGCGCCGGGGCCGCTTACCCAGGCCTTCAGCCGCTCCTTTCAGCGAATTCCGCCGCACTATACGGTGGCGGACCTGGGCGTTGCCCGGGTGCTTGGCCGGCCGGCGCGGCAATTGGCCATACGGCCCCGGGACAGCCACCGCTACGGCTATCGCCTCTGGCTGGATGGGCAGCATCGGTTGTTGCTGCGTTCAGAATTGCTCGATCAGAACGGCCAGCGTCTGGAGATGTTCCAGTTCACGCAATTGGCGGTCGGCGACGCGGTGCTGCCGGAAGCGCTGGAGCCGGAGTCTCGGGTGGAATTGACGGCTGCCCCGGTGGCGCCAGCCGCTGGTGAGGGCGTCGAGTCAGGCGATGACGCCGAGTGGCTGGTGGGCTGGACGCCGGATGGCTTTGTGCGTTCCCGCCCGCAGGCGCCCCCGGTCGAGCCAGAGCGCTGCCTGTTGGCGCGGATGTTGTTCACTGATGGGCTTGCGGCCTGGTCGCTGTTTGTCGAACCCATGCCGGCAACTGGCGCAGCAAGGCTGAAGAGCCGGCATGGCGCCACACTGCTGCTGGCCGCCCCGGTGTCCGGTCCGGCAGGTCAGGAAGCGCTGGCTACGCTGGTGGGTGAGATGCCGGAACCGGCTGCGCGGCGCATCCTTGCCTCGGTCAGGCATCGCTCGGTGGCAACGCCATGAGCGGCTGCGGGCGCGTTGATGACAGTCCACCGGCGTCGGATTGCCGCGGCTGTCCGGCTGGCATCGCAGCCACGCCTGGCGCCTTGCGCTCGGCCCTGCTGTGTTTCGCCCTGCCGCTTGCGGTGGTCGGCCTGGTCGCGGCGCTGGCTGAGGCCCTGGCGCCAGCCCATCCGACGCTCGCGCTTGGCGGTTGGCTGGTGCTGCCGCTGTTGGTCGTGATCAGTCGGCTTCGGTACCGGCGCTCACACCGTGTTGAACGATCATGAGACGGGCCACCGAAAACAACAACCCGGACAAGGAGCTTCTTGTGCAATCAAACGTGTTCAACCCCGCCAGGTGGGCGATTCTGGCCCTGCTGTTCCTTGGTTCGACGCAGGCGTTCTCGGCCGATCTGCCGGATTTCAGCCGGCTCGTCGAAGAGAACGCGCCAGCCGTTGTCCACATCGCTGCGGAGCGCAAGCAGTCGGCGCGCCGGGCGCCTGAGGGCCTGCGTGGCCTGGAAGAGTTCTTTCGCGGTACGCCCAGGCGCATGCCGTTTCGGTCGCCGCGCTCGCTGGGTTCCGGTTTCGTCATCAGCAGCGATGGCTACATCCTGACCAATCATCATGTGGTGCAGGATGCTGACGAAATCCTGGTGCGACTGCACGACCGGCGGGAGCTGGTGGCGGAAACAATCGGCGCTGACCCGCGTTCCGATCTGGCGTTGCTGAAGGTGAACGCGAAAGGCTTGCCAGCGGCTGAGATCGGCAGTTCCGAAACGCTCAAGGTGGGTGAATGGGTTTTTGCCATCGGCTCTCCGTTCGATTTCGAGCACTCCGCAACGGCTGGAATCGTCAGCGCCAAGGGCCGAAGCCTGCCAACCGAAAACAACGAAAACTATGTGCCCTTCATCCAGACGGATGTGGCCATCAATCCCGGAAACTCCGGCGGTCCACTGTTCAACCTTGAGGGCAAGGTGGTCGGCATCAATTCCCAGATCTATTCACGCTCTGGCGGCTACATGGGCATCTCCTTTGCCGTGCCAGTCGATGTGGCCATGGAAGTGGTAGCGCAACTGCGCGAATCCGGTGAAGTTTCCCGAGGCTGGTTGGGGGTGACCATCCAGCCGGTCACCCGGGATCTGGCGGACAGTTTCGGTCTGGATCATCCGCACGGCGCACTCATAGCACAGGTTCAGGCAAACAGCCCGGCGGAGCGAGGCGGGTTGGTGGCCGGCGACATCATTGTCACCTTCAATGGAACCCGGTTGGAACGCTCGGCGCAGCTACCGCATCTGGTGGGCCGAACGCCCGCCGAATCCGAGGCGGACGTGGTGGTCGTGCGCGCCGGCGAGCGCGAGACGCTCAAGATTCGTATCGGCAAACTCGCACCCGTGGATGGCGAGGCGTTTGCCAGGCGCGGTGCGCCAGGAGAAACCTCAGGCCTCGGTCTCGCCCTGGAAAATCTGCCGGAACGATTCAACCAGCAAGGCGTCGAAATCGGGGAGGCCGGGGTGCGGGTAGTTCGTTCAAGCGGCGCCGCCCGGGATGCCGGCATCCGCCGCGGCGACATCATCGTTGCATTGGCGCAGACACCGATTGCCGATGTCGCAAGCTTCCGTGAAGTCGCCTCGAAACTGACGCCCGGACGCCGGGTGCCGGTGCAGCTGTTGCGCAGTGGCGGGCAGAATGCGTTCGTCGCGCTGCTGGTGCCGGAAGAATAGCCGGGTTGCCACAGCAGGCCGCTGCTCGAACGGGCCGGGTTCGACGCGCCCTGCGCTGATCGCCTCCCCCTGCGTGGCGGCGCTGGCGGTCAGTCTGATTTCCTGAGTCACCAGGGCTGCAACGATCAGCAGGGCGCCGACCACGATAGTCAGCACGGCGTACAGGATCAGGCTCTCCCGGCGCGCCGCCGCAGCCAGATACGATTCCACCGCCTCGGGTTGTCGCGCTGCCATGGCGGTGGCCAGGCGATATCGCGTCAGGCCGTCGCGTTTCGGCAGCCGGATGAACATTTCCGGGGTGTCCGACAGGAGCCGCGCCACCGTTGCGAAGGGCAGGCGGGCGTTGCGGGCAATCTGCGTCGGATGCAGCGCCTCCCTGGGCCGGGTCAGAAAGCAATGGTAGATCTCGAACAGTGGCCGCACCTTGCCGCGGAATCGGAAGGTAATGGGCAGAAGTCCGAAGCCGCTCATATCTTCAGCCTGCTCGATCCGCGGGCTGGCCTGATAGACGCGCCAGCGCCAGACAGCGGCGCGGCGCCGGATGCCCTTCCAGGGTTTTCGCTGGATCCGATGGGTTCAGGCCGGCTTCCAGCGATTGGAAACGCATCCAGTCGGTGCTGCGTTGTTCCTGCGCTGTGGTGCGCGAGATGTCCAGCAGGCGTACCTTGTCAAAGCCGCTGGCCCGGAGCCACCGCGTCAGGAGTGCTGGCGTGGGAATCTGATACACATTGCGCATTCTGGCATAGCGTCCGGGCGGTGCGAGCGGCTGAGTTGCTTCCACCACCAATGTCTCGACGATGGCTTCACCCGCAGGCGCGAGCGCTGAGCGCAGCCGCTGCAGGTGTTGCAGCGGCTGCCTCTGATGGTAGAGCACGCCCATGCTGAACACTGTGTCGAAGCGACCCTCGAAGAGTTGCTGCGGGATGGATTCAAACCGCGCTGGCAGTACCCAGTTGCGGGCTTCATCGGCAAGCCGCGCGACCGCCTGATGCTGCATGTGACAGAGTGGATTGGCGTCTATGCCGACGACGAGGTCAGCCCCCGCGGCCAGCATCTGCCAGCCGAACCAGCCGTTTCCTGAGCCAACGTCCAGAACCCGTTTGCCGTTCAGCGCCAGGGCCGGCGCCAGCCGACGCCACTTGAAATCGGATCGCCACTCGGCGTCCAGCGCAATGCCCAGGAGGTTGAACGGCCCCTTGCGCCAGGGATGCAGTGCTTGCAGATTACGGCGCAAGGCGACGATGGCGGCTGCCTTCAGGTGGCCTTCAACCCGCACCTCCGGCTGTCCTGCGTCGCATCGCCAGCGCCCGACGGCGACCGGAATTTGATCGACGGCGGCTTGCCAGGCAAGCCAGTTGCCATGCTGTTGCAGACATGCCGTCAGCGACCGCTCCAGCTGGCGCCAATCGGGCAGGGCGGCGTACAGGCGGGAGCCCCCGTACATCAGGTTGCGCTGTCCGAGCGTGGCGCCTTCTCGGCGACGAAGGAGGCCCAGTTCAGGCAGCGAAACCAGGTTCGCACCCTGCCAAAGCCGGCCTTGCTCAGCCTGGCCAGATGGGTTGCCTCGCTGTCCACCCGCATGACCCGCTCCAGCGCTTCCCGCTTCTGGCTGATTTCCAGGGCGCTGTAGCCATTCGCCTGCTTCCAGGCGCGGTGCATGGCTTCTTGCCAGTGGCGGGTTTCTGCTTCTGGATGGTTGGTCTTTTCCGACAGGATCAACAAGCCGCCGTCCGCCATCTGCGCGTGGCAGCGGGCCAGGAATCCGGCCCGGGCCGACGGCGGCAGGAACTGGAGCACATAGTTGAGCAGGATGACATGGGCGCCATGCAGTGGCGTTTCCAGCAGATTTTCCTGCCGAACCTCAATGCGCTCGTCGGTCAGCGTGCGGGTTGCCTCGGCGACCATGGCGGCGGATTCATCGACAGCGACAATGCGGCAGGCGCGCGCATCGAGCTGGCTGATGAGCGCCTGAGCGCCGGCGCCTCGGGAGCAGCCGAGATCATAGGCAAGCCCCCCCTCTGGCAGATGCCGGGCGGCGATCAGGCCGGAAATCGTCAGCACTGTCTCATACCCAGGCACGCTGCGCCGGATCATGTCCGGGAACACATCGGTGACCGCCTGATCGAAGGCGAAGTCTGCGACCTGCGCCTGGCGCTCGGCGTACAGTTGATCCGGCTGGTTGCCTGACTCGCCCACTTTGCTGTCTCCTGTGCCGGGCGCGGCCGTAGTTTGCATCGCTCCGGCCAGTGCCCTACATTCCATGTTCAACCCATAGTTTGCATCAGTGGCCGCGACAATTTCGGCCAGCGCAATCTGTTCTACGAATAATGCGGCATGACAGGGCTCAACCCGTTGCAAGACCAGAAGCCTGTCCGTATGGACAATCGTCCCGCTGCGCTACCCGGGCAGGATGCGCGGGTCGGGAGGGGCCAGTGAGCAAGATCGACCTTGCCAGCCCCGACCACTTCATCAACCGGGAACTGTCTCTTCTGCAATTTCACAAGCGTGTGCTGGCGCAGGCGCTGGATTCGACCATTCCGCTGCTGGAGCGACTGCGCTTTCTCTGCATATCCAGCTCGGCACTGGACGAGTTCTTTGAAATCCGGGTGGCTGGTCTCAAGCACCAGGCGGAGCTCGGCATCGGCAAGCGCGGGCCGGACAACCAGACGCCAGCAGAAGTGCTGCGACAGATTCGCGAGTCCGCCAGCGCCCTGATCGAAGAACAGTACCGGGTTCTGAATCAGGTGTTGCTGCCAGAACTGAACCGGGAAGGCGTTCGCTTCCTGGCCCGGAACGAATGGACAGCAGAGCAGGCGGAGTGGATCAAGGAGTTCTTCAAGCGCGAATTGGCCCCGATCATGAGCCCGCTCGGGCTGGACCCGGCGCATCCATTCCCGCGGCCCCTGAACAAGAGCCTTGCCTTCATCGTCAACCTCAAGGGCAAGGACGCCTTTGGCCGTAATAGCGGCAAGGCGATCGTGCAGGCGCCGCGAGCCCTGCCGCGCGTGGTGCGACTGCCGGCCGAGTGCGCCGAAGGCGCGAATGATTTCGTGCTCCTGTCCGCCATCATTGATGCGCACATGGACGAGCTTTTTTCCGGGATGCAGGCAACCGGCGTCTATCAATTCCGGGTCACGCGCAACAGCGACCTGTTCGTGGACGAGGAAGAGGTGGACGACCTGCTGCGCGCCCTTGAGGGCGAGCTGCCGTCCCGTCGCTACGGCGATGCGGCGCGCCTGGAGGTGGCCCAGGATTGTCCACCGGAACTGGAGAACTATCTGATGGCGCAGTTCGCGCTGTCCGCCGAGGACGTGTATCGCTGCCACGGGCCGGTCAACCTGATGCGCCTGGCGGCGGTGCCAGGCCTGGTGGACCGGCCAGACCTCAAGTATCCCGGTTTCCGTCCTGGCGTGCCGCGCCGGATGCGCAGCGGCGAAGACATATTCGCGGCCATCGCCGCCGGCGACATTCTGCTGCATCAACCATTTCAGTCCTTCACGCCGTTCATCGAGTTCTTGCGCCAGGCGGCCCGGGACCCGCAGGTGTTGGCGATCCGGCAGACGCTTTATCGCACCGGCGCCCAATCGCTGGTGGTCGATGCGCTCCGGGAGGCTGCCGCCAATGGCAAGGAAGTGCTGGTGGTGATCGAGCTGCGGGCGCGATTCGACGAGGAGGCCAACATTGAACTGGCGAACCATCTGCAAAGCGTTGGCGCTCAGGTGGTCTATGGTGTGGTTGGTCACAAGACGCACGCCAAGATGTGCCTGGTCATTCGCCGCGAGGGGCGAGCGCTCAAGCGCTATGCGCATCTCAGTACCGGCAACTACCACGCAGCCACGGCGCGGCTCTACACGGACTACGGTTTTTTCACCTGCGACAGCGAGATCGTCAGTGATGTGCAGAAGGTGTTCCAGCAGTTGACAGCCCTCGGCAAGGCCGGGCGGATGAAGAAACTTCTGCAATCGCCATTTACCCTGCACAAGGGCATCCTCGCCCAGGTCCGGCGGGAAACTGCGAACGCCAAGGCCGGCAAGCCGGCACGGATCATGGCGAAGATGAATTCACTTGTCGATCGGTCGGTGATTCAGGCCCTGTATCGGGCCAGTCAGGCGGGCGTGCAGGTGGACCTGATCGTGCGCAGCATCTGCGTGTTGCGGCCCGGCATTCCGGGCGTCTCCGAGAACATTCGGGTGCGCTCCGTGGTCGGGCGTTTCCTGGAGCACACCCGTGTCTTCTATTTCGAGAATGATGGCGACGCCCGGGTGTTTCTGTCCAGCGCGGACTGGATGGGCCGCAACTTCTTCAACCGTGTGGAAGTCTGTTTTCCGATTGAAGACGAGCGCTTGCGCGCCAGGGTGGTCGAAGAGTCGTTCACGGGTTATCTCGCGGATAACTGCCAGGCCTGGGAACTCAAGTCGGATGGCGGCTATGAGCAGGCGGTTCCGGACGGTGCGCGTCGCTCGGCACAGGAAAGCCTCTGCCAGACGCTTGCTGCAGAAAATTGACGCGCTGGCGCCAGGCTGTTAGCTGGTGCGGATGCTCAGATTGAAGCCGGCGTCGGCCAGGAAGCTGGCTTCTTCCTTCAGGTCCAATTTGGTCAATGGCTGGTCAGCGAGCCAATCGCTCGGCAGGGTGAGGATGATCTTGCCGTTCTCTGCGCTGGCGGCGATGTGCGGTAGCGGCGCGCTGGCGCGGCTGCGCTGCAGGATGACTGCCAGCCTGAGCAGTACGGCGAGGCGGCGGATGTGGATTGGTGGTTCTGGCGCCTCCCTGTCCGTGGCGAACTTTCTGCGATGCAGCCGCACCAGGGTTGCGAGTTGGCTCTGGTCACGCCGCGAGAACCCTGCCATGTCCATGTGCGCCAGCAGGTAGCCGCCATGTCGGTGGTACTGGCTGTGGGCTATGTCGCGGCCGATTTCGTGCAGGTCCGCTGCCCAGGCCAGTAGCTGCCGATGCGCCGGCGCGTGCAGTCGCCAGTCGATGGCGACCTGGGCCAGAAAGCTCAGTGCCGTCTCGCGGATGCGTTTGGCGTGCGCGGTGTCTATGTGGTAGCGCAGCATCAGGTTCTGCACGCTCTGATCTCGTACATCATCATGGTGTACGCGGCCGAGCAGATCATGAAGCAGGCCCTCGCGCAGCGCGCCTTCGCTGATCTGAAGCGACTGCAGCTCGAAGGTTTCCATCACCGCCTCAAGCACCGCCATGCCACCTGCAAAGACCGCCAGGCGTTCAGGAGACAGGACCTGCAGGTCCACCCACGCCAGATTGCCGGCCTGGATCATCCGCTCGATCAACTCGTGCAGGCCGGCCCGGCTGATGATCTCGGAACCATGCATCTCCGCGAGCACATTCTGGGCTGCCAGAATGGTGCCGGAGGCGCCGACCGCCAGTTCCCAGCCAGCGCTCAGATAAGCGCTGCGAATTCCGGCGAGCAGCAGACGACACTCGTCTATGGCGCCGCGAAAGGCTTCCCGGCTGGTCGCGCCGTCGGCAAACCAGCGTTGGCTGACCGACACGCAACCGGTGTGGATGCTCTCCATCAGTGTCGGCTCGAACCGGCGGCCGAGAATGATTTCGGTGCTGCCGCCGCCTACGTCGATCACCAGTCGGTTGCCCTGATTGTCCTCCAGCGCGTGGGAAACGCCCAGGTAGATCAGGCGCGCCTCCTCGCGTCCGGAGATGACCTCTACCCTGTGCCCAAGCGCCTGTTCGGCCTCGGCGATGAAGGCATCAGCATTGTGCGCCCGACGCAGGGCATTGGTGCCGACCACGCGCACGTTCTGCTGACGTAAATGGCGCAGCCGCTGACCGAATCGCTCCAGGCAGTCCAGCGCCCGGCGGCTGGCGGTTTCCGAGAGTTGCTGGCGCGCGTCCAGGCCCTCGGCGAGGCGCACCATCTCCCGGATCTTGTCAACGATCTGCAGCCGCTGGCCGCTCTCCCGGGCGACGATCAGGTGAAAGCTGTTGGATCCGAGGTCAAGCGCCGCCAGTTCGACGGGCGACGGGGCTTGGGTCAGTGGCTCCACGGTTGTCCGGGTTGGCGCTGCGATCAATCCGGCAGTTGCAGTACTCGCTTGGCGATCACGTTCAACTGGATTTCGCTCGTGCCGCCTTCGATCGAATTCGCCTTCGAGCGCAGCCACTGGCGAGTGGTGGCCAGTTCCCGATGTTCGAATTCCGGCCCGGACCAACCAAGGGCCGCATTGCCCATGATGCTCATCAACAGTTCGTATTTGCGCTTGTTCTGTTCCGTGCCATAGAACTTGAACATGGACGCCAGGTGGCCGCTGTCGAGGTTTGATCCGGCCCCTGCACTGCCGCGCGCCAGCGTCAGCTGGAAAGCCCGGTCATTCATCCGGTGCCGGACGATCCGGGCGCGCAGTGCGGCGTCGGCGATACGCCCGTCCTGCCTGCCGACATACTGGCCGGCGATGTCCTCCAGCTTGCGCCCGCTGGCCCCCACCGCAGTGTTGCCGCCAATGCCGGCCACCATGTTGCGTTCGTGCTGCAAAAGGCGCTTGGCAATCGTCCATCCCTGGTTGACCTCGCCGACCAGATTGCCCTTCGGCACGCGCACATCGTCGAAGAATGTCTGGCAGAAGGGGGAAGCGCCGCTGATGAGTTCGATGGGCGACGTTGAAATGCCTTCGCTGGCCATGTCAAACAGCAGAAAGCTGATGCCCTGATGCTTCGGGGCCTCGCGGTCGGTGCGCACCAGACAGAAGATCCAGTCCGACTGGTCGGCGTAGGAGGTCCAGATCTTCGAGCCGTTGACGCGCCAGTGATCGCCTTCGTCGTCTGCTCGGGTTTGCAGCCCGGCCAGATCAGAGCCATATCCGGGTTCGGAATAGCCCTGGCACCAGCGGATTTCGCCACGCACGATCTTTGGCAGATGTTCCTGTTTTTGTGCTTCGCTACCAAATTCGAGCAGCGCCGGCCCCAGCATCCATATACCGAAGCTGTTCAGGGCGAGGCGGGCCTTGATGCGCGCCAACTCCTGCTGCAACACCCGGTCTTCTTCAGGAGACAGGCCGCCGCCACCGTATTCGACCGGCCAGCGAGGCGCTGTCCAACCGCGCTCGGCCATGCGTTGCAGCCAGATGCGCGAATCCGGATTGACGAATTTCTCGCGTCTGCCGCCCCAGACCACTTCGGCCTCCGGCGTGGCGGTGCGCATGCTGTCGGGACAGTTCTCGGCCAGCCAGGCGCGAACTTCATGGCGGAATTGGTTCAGGTCGGAATCAGCGTCAGCCACGGCGGGGAGCTCTCCTTGAACGACGGAAATTATTTTAGCCCGTTTTGACAACGCCCTGACGCCATATCCGGGCCAGGAGCAGGGGCAGCAACCCGGTTTCAGGGGTTGCCGGAGATCAGGCGGTCACGTTGATCATGCCGACTTGATATAGTGCCGCCGCTTCGGGCCAGAGATCAGTGCATGGGCCAGACGGACAGCCAGGTGTTTCGGCTGGCCATGAGCCAGTTTGCCAGTGGCGTGGCGGTCGTGGCGGGATGTCTTGATGGGGTTCCGGCAGGGTTTGTGGTGCAATCGTTTGCTTCCCTGTCGTTGCAGCCGCCTCTGATCGTGCTGTGCCCGGCCAGGAGCAGCACCAGCTGGCCGCTGCTGCGCGCCAGCGGCGCCTTCTGCGTCAATGTGCTGGCGCAGGAGCAGCAGCATCTTTCGAACCGCTTTTCGCAAAGCGGCATCGACAAGTTTGCCGGCGTGGACTGGCGTCCTGGTGCAACCGGTTCGCCCGTCCTGCCGGGGGTTCTGGCGTACATCGACTGCGAATTGCGTGAAGAGCACGATGCTGGCGACCATACGCTGGCGGTCGGTCAGGTGCGCGACCTCGGCGTGCAGGAAGACGACGGCAAGCCGCTGCTCTACTGGCGTTCGGATTATCGGCGGCTCGGCTAGGTTTTCGCCCGGGGAGGCTATCGTCCCTTGAATTGGCCAGGTTGTCGCTCGGCGACGGCGCGAATGCCGATGCCGGCATCTTCAGTTGCCATCAGCCATTCCTGTTCACCGAGTTCATGTTCCGTGGCCTTGGCCACCGCCTCGGCAAGCCCGGCGCGCATGGTGGCGCGCACTGACATCACGGCGAGGGGCGCATTTTCTGCAATCTCCCGGGCGAGCGCCGAAGCTCGCTGGCGCAACGAGTCCTGATCTGCGAGTTCATCGGCCAGGCCGATTGCCAGCGCCTCGGCGCCGCTCAGCCGCCGCCCGGTATAGAGCATCCGGTTGGCGGCCTGCTGGCCGACCAGCCGCGGCAGCGTGACCGATACGCCGAATCCCTGGTGAATGCCGAGCTTGACGAAGTTGGCGCCAAAGCGCGCTTCCGGCGCTGCGACGCGAAAGTCCGGCACCAGCGAGAGGCCGAGACCGCCGCCTATGGCCGGCCCTTGAATGGCGCCGACAATGGGCTTCTTGTTGCCGAACAGACGCGCCGCGGCCCGGTACAGCTTGCCGGTCGTGCTGGCGAAGTCCTGTTCGGTAAAATCTGCATGGCCGTCGCCCCGCCCGCTGCCGAAGTTGGCGCCGGCGCAGAAGCACTTGCCCTGGGCTGCCAGCACGATGGCGCGACAGGCCGGGTCTGCATCGAGTTGATCGAAGGCATCGGCGATCTGCTCAATCAGGCTTCGGTCGAAGAAGTTGTACGGCGGCCTCTGTAATTCCACGGTGGCAACATGTTCGTCCAGAGTGACTTCAATATCGGGCCAGGCATCGGTCGCCATCGCTGCGCCTCCTTCATGATCAGGGAAGGTGACATGTTAGCGTATGCGAGTCGGTTCGGACTGACCGTCTTCTCAGGTCGGGGCGCGTGACTCGCCAGTCCCGGAACGCTGCTGCGGACGCACCTGCGGAGCGCGCTGATGTGCCGCCGCCGAGCGACCAGAGGCCAGGCATCTGGCAGCTGGCCTTTCCCTCGATTCTTGGCAACCTGACCTACTCGCTGGTTGGCCTGGTGCAGATCCGGTTTCTTGGCGCGCTGGGGACGGAGGCGCTGGCCGCGGTCGGGGTCGGGCAGCGGGTGTTCTTCGCCATGCAGGCGGTGATGTTCGCGGTCAGCGCCGGCACAACCGCACTGGTGGCCCGGGCCTGGGGTGCGCGCGACGGGCTGGAAGCCAGCCGGGTCACCATGGCGTCCCTGGTGCTTGGCGGCTTGCTGTCTCTCCTCATCATGCTGATTGGCTTGTTCGGCGCTGAAGCCATTGCCGCCCTGTTCGGGCTGGATCCGGTGACGCTTGAGCTTGCCGCCGCCAACATCCGCATGTTCAGCTATTTCAACCTGGCCTTTGCCGTGACCTTCGTATTGAGTGCGGCCCTGCGGGCGGCTGGAGACGCCTGGTCGCCGCTCTGGATCGGGCTTGGCATGAACCTGTTGAACCTGCCGCTGCTGTATGCGTTGATATTCGGGCGCTGGGGCTTCCCGGCGCTGGGTGTGGTTGGCGCGCCGGCTGCTGCCGGCATCGCCTTCAGCATGGGCGCTGGTCTTCTGCTGGCGCTCTGGTTGGCGCAGAAGTTCCGGGTGCGCCATGTCGCCGGCGGCTGGTGGCGGCGCAAACGGTTGCGGCGCTTGCTGGATGTCGGCTATCCAGCCGCTCTGGAGCAGATGGTCTTTCAGGTCGGCTTCTTCATCTTTCTGGCGCTGATCGGCAACTTCTACGGCACGGATGCTTTTGCCGCCTACAACGTGGGCGCCACCATGCTGATGATCTGCGTCGTGGTCGGGTTCGGATTCTCGATCGCCGGCTCCACTCTGGTCGGGCAGCATCTTGGCGCCAAGGATCCAGACGCAGCAGCGCGCAGCGGTTGGCGCGCCTGTCGGCTGGCGGCGGTCTCGATGGGCGCGCTTGGGCTCCTGATCATGATATTTGCCCGACCGATCGCGCAGCTCTTTGTTGGCGATGACTCCCCGGCTCTGGCGCATACCATCGCGTTCAGCCGCATACTCGGCCTGGCCATGCCGCTCATGGCGATCGAGTTCGCGCTTGGCGGCGCCCTGCGCGGCGCCGGTGATACCCGTTTCCCGCTGCTGACAACCTGCCTCGGGCTTCTGGTGATGCGCTGTGGCCTGGCGGCTGTGTTTACCTGGCTCGAGTTGCCGGTGATCTGGGTGTACGGCGCGCTGATGGGAGACTACCTTCTGAAGGGTGTGCTCCTGGTGGCGCGATTCAAGCGCGGCCGTTGGAAGACGGTGATTCCCGCTTTCTAGCCCGGATATTGCACCAGGGGCCGTGATGATCGCGCCGGATTTTGTCCGTCTGCGTGTGCTCGCGACCGAGAGCATAGCTACGCCTATGGTCGAGGGAGCATGGACGCGCAGACGGGCAAAAGACCAGCGAGCGCGCGGCAAGCGCAGTCTGTAATCGGCACAGCGCTTCAATAGCGAAGACTACCAATTGAAAGATAGAGAAAATCAGCCTGCTCCATTAGCGCCTTGGTGCAATATTCGGGCCAGGCGCAGGCGCCTGGGATTATTGCGTCAGGGGGGGCGATGGTCGCCATGCGTGCCGGATGTCTGGTCGGCCCGCAATGTTCGGGACGACAGGTCCTGGCGGAATTCCTGTTCCCTGACGCCCGTACACAAGGATTTCAGCGTCGCTGGCAGAGGCAGGCTTTCGAGGTCGTGGAAGCGCCCGCCGAAGTTTCGGCCAAAGACCAGGAACCGGCTGTTGCTGGCGGAGAATTCGATCAGCGCCTGATCGCGTCTCGCCTCGCCGCCATAGTAGTCGGGATCGGCAATGCGAATCAGCGTATCCATGCCGACAATGAACGTGGCGCCGGGAAAGGCGGCGGCCTTGGCGCGGAAGGTGGGCAGGCGGGTCAGCCAGGCCGGGCGCTCGAACTGGCCGAGTCGCCGGTGAATTTCAGCGTAGTCCAGCAGTGGCTTGTCAACGTTCTCGACAGAGAGTTCATAGGCGCCAGGGCAGCCCACGTGATCTTCCGCAAGCGTCAGCATCTGCCGATGGGCGTCGTGCAGTGGATTGAAGGCGCCGGGGAACAACAGGCGTCGGCTTGCCGTCTGCTCGGTAGCGCAGTACGGGACGCTGCCCTGGATGAGCGCGCGCCAGGGCGCCTGCGCGTCCGCTCGACGCAGTTGGCGTGCATGGCGTGCGTTCTGCGCCTCGGTTAGCGCCAGGGCCGTACCGAGCGAGGTCCATGCGTGTTCGACGGTGGCCTTCTCGCAGGCTGCACGGTCGCCGCTGAGTGGAATCTCGCCATGCCAGGTGCTGTTCAGCGTCTGCACCGCCAGATGCACCCGGCAGGCGCCGCGTTTCTTGCGATCCGTAGCCAGGCTTGCCGTCAGTCCGAGCCCGAACGCCGGGTCTGCGCCGAGCTTGCGGGCGCGTTGAAAGGCGGCCATGCCCAGTGCGCGTGCGCTTCGGTCGCTGCATGCGTGATCCGGTTGGCCGCCGAGCAGTTCTGACAGGGCCGCTTCTGCATAGGGTACGCTGGCTTCCAGCAGCGTGCGCGAAGCGCCCGGCGTCTGCAGCAATTCGGCCAGAAAACCAGCCCCGCCGCCAGTCAGATAGACGACGCCTTGCCAGGCGCTGTCGTGCAGGCGTCTGGCGCGTTCGCTCACGGTTTACCGATCACGCGGCGCAGGCTTCCGGTCAGCGGTTCACAAACGCCCGGGTGACGGACAGGAATTCTTCGAGCTGGTCGTGATGCACCCAGTGGCCGGCGTTGGCGACGCTGACGACTTCCGCGCTGCGGAAGTGCTGCATCCGGCCGTCTTCGGCTGGATTCGAAGCCCAGCTTTCCTGGCCGTGAAACAGCAGGGTGGGGCAGTTGATGCGACGCCAGAGCGCAATCTGCTGATCTTCCGGCATTTGCACCGGCGGGAAGGCGCGCACATAGTTGTCGAACTTCCAGCTATAGGTGCCGTCCTCGTTCTGGTTGCTGCCGTGAATGGTCAGGTGTCTGGCCTGGGACTCGGTGAGATGCGGGTTCTCCGTCTGCATCCGTTCGTAAGCGTCTTCCAGAGATCCGTAGCGCCTCGGGATGCGCCCGGCGATCTGCCTCAGATCCTCGATCCAGGCGTCAAGCCGTTTCTCCGGGGGTTGCCGGAGCCGCTCGGCGAGCATCTTCGGAGGCGGCCCCATACCTTCAATCGAGACCAGCTTGGTGACCGTATCCGGGTACAGACCGGTGTACAGCAAGGCGATGGAGCCGCCGAGCGAGTGGCCGATGATGACTGCCGGCGTGTGGTTCCGCTGGTACAGCAACTGCGCAATGTCATACACATAATCCACATGATCGTAGCTGCCGCCGAGCAGCCACTGTGAATCACCGTGACCGCGCAGGTCGGGGGCGATGACGTGGTAGTCGTGACGGAAGGCTTCAGCTACCCAATCCCAGTTCCGGCAGTGGTCGCGGCCACCGTGGATCAGCAGCATGGGCGGCGCGTCTTCGTTGCCCCAGTCAACGTAGTGCAACCGCAGCCGCTGCGAGAAATAGATGTGCGAGGTTGGGCCTTGCATGACACTCGACTCCGATCCCGAATCAGGAGGGCCTGACGCCTGCCGTCATTTTAACCGACGCAGGGGATGCGTGAAGAAGAACTGAACTGAACTGAAATCCGGTATGTGCCTCGCGATGCCAGCAAAACACATCATCCGGCCTAGGCCTGGCCTGCCGTCGTTGTGTCCGGTTCGGCCTGCCCCGCATGCAGTGCATCGTAGCGAAACAGACCGTCCATCGTTCTGCCGCTTGCCCGTCTCGCCGCCAGATCGCGCAGCCACGCCTTGACCCCGGCAAGGTGGAACAGCGTGCCGTTGCGGCGCGAGCCGCGCTGAACCCCGGCGGTGCGCCCGCGGCGAAGGTTTTCGTAGCGCTTCAGTCCATCAGCCACCGAGTCGTGAGTGGCGAGGCAGCCCGCCAGCACGGCGGCATCCTCGATCGCCATGGCCGCGCCTTGTGCCATGAAGGGCAGGGTGGGATGGCAAGCGTCGCCGAGCAAAGTGACCGCTCCCTGCCCCCAACGAGCCATGGGCGCCCGGTCGTGCAGCGCCCGTTTGTGAAGTGAGTTGCGGTCCATGTTGTCAATCAGCAGCTGTATGTCGGGGTGCCAGCCTGCGAAGTCGCTCTTGAGTTCCTCGAACTCGCCGCGCTCGGTCCAGGACTCCACCTCCCAACCGGACTTTTCGACGACGCAAACGCAATTCACCAGGGCGCCGCGGCGCAGATAGTAGTGAACGAAGTGCTTGCACGGCCCCCACCAGGCGGTGGCCACTGGCCGCACCACGCCACCGGGCAGCCGTTCCGCGGGCACCAGCGCCCGCCACGCCACGTTGCCCGTGAACCTTGGGACATCGTTGCCGAAGAGTCCGGCCCGGACCGTCGAATGGATGCCATCCGCTCCGATCAGCGCTATGCCATCGTGGGTGGCGTCGCCGACGACCACGCGCACCCGGTCGCCCTGCTCGAATCCGGTGACCTCGGATGCGGTGTGCAGTTCAATTTCCGTCGAGCGTTGGGCTGCCTCCACGAGCACGCGCAGCAGGTCGCCCCGATGAATGTGGTAGTAGGGGAAGCCGTAGCGGTCCCGCGCCGTTTGGCCAAGGACCGAGGAGCCAATAACCTTGCCCGACCTCCAGGACCGAAACTCCACACCTTCAGGCAGGAACGCGCAGTCTGTGAGCGCTGATTCCAAATCCAGATGGTGCAGCACTCGGGTGCAGTTCGGGCTGAGTTGAATGCCGGCCCCCGTCTCGCCAAATTGGGCGGCTTGCTCGAACACCCTCACTTCAAAGCCCGACCTGGCAAGGCAGAGCGCGGCTGTCAGCCCGCCGATGCCGCCGCCGGCGATGAGGATGGGGTGTTTGGTTTCCTTCATCGGTCAAGGATACCAACCCCTCCGGCGCCCTGGCGCAATATCCGGGCTCGTTTCGACACACGCCTCCGCTGGCGTTGTGGATGTTCGGGCGTCTTTGCTAACATTTGCGCCCTTTCGCCGGGTGTTGGCGCCCGTCTCGAAGGGTGTGCGGCGCGCCTGCCGGGGAACGGCGGCGCCTGCCGGGGACACGTCAGGGAGATCAGGCGAGTCATGCAGGAACGCGAGATCGTCCGAACGAGGCCGGATATTGCACCAGGGGCCGTGATGATCGCGCCGGATTTTGTTCGTCTGCGTGTGCTCGCGACCGAGAGCATAGCTACGCCTATGGTCGAGTGAGCATGGACGCGCAGACGGGCAAAAGACAAGCGAGCGCGCGGCAAGCGCCGTCTGTAATCGGCACAGCGCTTCAATAGCGAAGACTACCAATTGAAAGATAGAGAAAATCAGTCTGCTCCATTAGCGCCCTGGTGCAATATTCGGGCTAGGCTGCGCTTCCACCAATGGAAGCCGTGGCGTGCGTGCCTGATCGGACTGCTCGCGGCTGGCCCTGTTGTTTCGGATGTTGGCAGCGAGGATCAGGCGGCGCCCGCGCAGGCATCGGCGCAGACGGCTGCTGCGATCAGCTATGCCTCTGCCACCGACGAGGAACTCAATCGCCTGATGGCGAATTCGGAATATCTTGATGCTGCCCATCGCCAGGCCGTGTTTTCCGAGGTCAAGATGCGCATGGCTCGCCGAACCGCCGGGAATGCGTCCGGCGGCGCCGTCACCCGCGTGCTGCAAATTCGCCTCACCCGGCGCTATGGCGCCGTGTCCCGCACCGCACAGGGCCAGATCCAAGTGCGCGTACCTTCGGGAGCGACCGATTTCGGCCTCGGATTCGAGGAGCGGTTTCAGGGCGAAGGGGAGCCATTGCAGCGCGCGTCGGAAGACGCCTCCAGTCAGCGGGCCGCAAGATCGCAATCCGGCGTGCGTGCCGCCGATCAAAGCCCCGGAGCAGATCAGTCGCCATAGCCGATATATGGCGCCAGGACGCTGGTCAGGAACAAGAACATGGAATCCGAGGGCGCGCAGCTGCTGGTGGTCGATGACGACCCGGAACTCTGCGAGCTTACCCAGGCGTATCTGTCGCAACAGGGTTTTGACGTGGATTGCGTCAGCAACGGCCCTGCCATGGACGCCTACCTGGAGCACACACGCCCGAACCTGATCATTCTGGATCTCATGTTGCCGGGCGAACACGGGCTTTCAATCGCCCGGCGCCTCAAGGGGGCGCTCAACCTGCCGATCATCATCGTCTCCGCACAGGGCGAAGACGTGGACCGGATCGTCGGGCTTGAAGTCGGCGCCGACGATTATCTGGGCAAGCCGTTCAATCCGAGAGAATTGCTGGCGCGGGTGCGGGCGGTGCTGAGAAGGGCGGGCAACAGCCCCGGGGACGCAGGCCGCAACCTGCGCTTCGGACCATTCGATCTTGATCTGGCCGCGCACCGCCTCACCTGTGGCGGCGAGCCGGTGGCGCTGACATCCGGAGAGTTCGACCTGCTGCGCATCCTGGCGGCCTACCCGAACCGGGTACTGGACCGGGACCGCATTCTCGACCTGCTCACCGGCGAGGAGAGATCGCCCTTTGATCGCAGCATTGACGTTCGGGTAACCCGATTGCGCAGCAAGATCGAACCGGTTCCGGCCGAGCCGAAGTACATCAAGACGGTCTGGGGCAAGGGCTACATGTTCTGCCTTGATGAACGGTGAAGTTGCGCGGGCGGCGCGCTGGCGCGTCGGGCGCGGAAGCGCCTTCACGCTTTGCCCCGCTGTCGCTGCTTACCCGCACCATTCTGACGCTTGGCGTCAGTTCCCTGATGATCGTGGGGATCTCCCTGGCGGCCTTTCAGATGTTCGTGGTGCGCCCTGTGGTCGAGCAGTCCGCGGACGACCTGGCGGCGCGCCTGGTGTTGACGGCGCAAACCTGGGTGGAATTGGCCCCGGATACCCGCCCCTATTTCGAGCTGGAGCTGGCGGAGAACCACGATCTCATCGTCAGCAGTGAGCCGAGAGCGCTGACCCCGGCGGCAGCGCCGGGATCAAGCTTTCTGCCGCTGTTGACAGAGCGTCTCGCCGAGCGCCTGGGTACGGCTGTGCGCATGACCGAAGGCGATGATCTGGTCTGGGCGAACCTGTCCATGGCCGGCCACGCATTGCAAATCGGGTTTCCGGCAGCCCGGCGAGACGTACAGCCGCTCTATGTGAGCATCGTCATTGCCAGTCTGGGCGCTGGCGTTGTCCTGGTTACCTCGGTGATTGTCATGTTGCGCGTTGCTCGTCCGCTTGGCGCGGCAGCCGCCCGCGTGGCCGAGTTTCGCGGGGTTGCGCACTTTGATCCCCTGCCGGAAAAGGGCCCGAGAGAACTGGTTGTGCTCGCCCGCAACTTCAACATCATGGCGCGCGAAATCGAGCGCCTGCTCTCCAACCGGACCACTCTGATGGCGGGCATTTCGCATGACATCAAGACCCCGCTGACGCGCATGAGACTGGCGTTGGAGCTGATGCCGGCAGACGTTGAGCCAGATCTGGTGGCGCGCCTGAATCGCAATCTTCAGTCCATAGATCACTTGATATCGGACATGCTGATGTTTGCGCATGGCGTCCACGAGCCGCCGCAAAAAGTCAGCCTGGCCGTGTTCGTGGGCGATCTGCTGGCAGGACATGAACCGCCGGTGGCGTTGATCGTGGATGCTCGGCCAGAAGCGGATGTCTCTCTGGCAGTGGGGGCCTTCAGCCGGGTTCTGATCAATCTGGTCAACAATGCCGAACAACATGGTGGCGGCGCGACCGTGCGCGTTGCCGGTCGGGCAGTACACGTGCTCGACAAGGGGCCGGGCATCCCCAAGGCCGAGCGGGAGGCCGTGTTTCAACCCTTCTATCGACTGGACAGTTCGCGCAGCGTCGCAACCGGCGGCAGTGGCCTTGGCCTTGCCATTGTCCATCAACTATGCGAGAGCCACGGCTGGTCCGTCAGCCTCCGTGAAGCCGCTGGCGGCGGCGCCGACGTCTGCGTGCGGGTCTAGGAGCCTGCGCCGCAGGAAGTCGCAAAAGCGGATTTGCAGCCGTGAATTCCTGCGGCGCAGGCTCCTGGGGCCGATTCAGTATTCCAATTGATACTGATAGTAACAATTGGCCACAAAAAAGCGGTTGGCTGAAATTGCAAGGTTACAGGCTAAGTGCAAGATAAGCGTCAAGTCGAGTTTTGCTCGGCCCGCGACTGGTTCACTACTCCCTCGAACCTGGTCGATTGTGGCCGCCGGCCTCTTCTCTCCGGGCCGGCGGCCTTTTTCTGGACAATCTACCGACTGTCCCCTAACCTTGCATGACACCCGCGGCGGCGCTTGCTGCGCTCGCGGCAACAAGACAATCAACCAGGATGCGTACGTTGAAACAGGAAACTGCGGCTCGTCGCTTGCTCCCGGTGTTGTCGCTGGCGCTGATCCTGGCGGCGGCGAGCAGCGTTCAGGCAAGCGGCTTCATGCCGGCCCCGCGAAATGGTCCGGCGGACGGCCAGTTGTATCTGACGCCAGGGCTTGCGCTGTACAAGGCGCCCGGTGGCAACAAATCACATGTGGGGCCAGCACTCGGCATCGGCTACATGGGTTCGGGCGGGTTGGGGCTGGAATTTCTGTACAGCCACATGGACGTTGAGTACGACGCGCCCGATGCCCAGGGTGGAGATATTGAAGGAAACGCCGATCTCTATTGGGCCAACCTCGTGTACAAGGTAGGCCGGGGCAGTGGTTGGCAGCCATTCCTGCTCGCGGGCGCCGGCCTGAGTGACCTGCCCGGAGACACGAAAGCCGAACTCAACGTGGGTGCTGGCGTCTTCGGCTCCTTCGGCGCTCGCTGGTTCCTGCGCTCCGATGTGCGCGCTGTGCGCGGCGTCGGCTCCGGGGACGACATCGAACCCTTCTTTACCCTGGGCCTTTCCGTTGCGCTTGGCGATCTGCCGATTCCGGCGGATACGCCTTCGACGGGCCGACGCCCCGCTGCTCCTGCTACCCGCCAGGATACCGGCGCCGTCGGCAAGGTGCGCCGGGAAACCAATCAGGAGGCGATTTCGGAAACTGAGGCCGAGCAACAATCGGCGGTCGATGACGGCGACGCCCCCCTGCGCGAGGTGGTCATCGAGATTCGCTTTGATTTCGACTCCGATCGCATCCGTGCAGAGGACCATCTGGACGTGCAGCGCATCGCCAACTTCCTGCGAGACAATCCGGGCGCCAAGGCGGTGCTCGAGGGCCATGCCGACAGCAGAGGTGCGGAAGCCTATAACCAGCGGCTTTCTGAGCGTCGCGCCAATTCGGTGTTGCGGCGGCTGGTGGATGTGGAGGGCATAGACCCTGGTCGCCTGGTCGCCATAGGCCATGGCGAGCTCCGGCCCATCGTTCCCAACGACACCGATGCGAATCGGCAGATCAACCGCCGGGTGGAGAGCAAGTCGGATGGCAAGCGCATCGTCGTCTTGCTGCGATAGATTGGCAGCCGGCGGTGGGCGCCGGTCGAGCCGGCAAGCCCCCAACACGGCCCTGATGCACGAATGAAGGCGCCGTCGGCGCCCGGGCGGACGCAGGCGTCGGCTGACCAGGCAGACGTTCTCTATGAGGTTCAGGGCCCCATGGCCCTGTTGACCATCAATCGAGCGGAGCGACACAACGCCATATCGCTTGCCACTCTGGATGCACTGCATGCTGCTGTAGAAAGTGCGGCTGCCGACGATCAGGTGCGGGTGCTGACCATTGCCGGGGCCGGCGGCGAGGCCTTTGCTTCCGGGTCCGATCTCAATGAAGTGCTGGATCGGGATCTCGAACGCGCGCTTGAACCGATTGTGCAGGGCCTGGCGGATCGTCTGGAGCGGCTGCCCAAGCCGAGCATTGCCGCCATCAACGGCATTTGCATGGGTGGCGGGCTGGAAGTGGCGCTTGGCTGCGATCTCAGGATTGCGACGCCTGAATCCCGCTTTGCCACGCCGGAAGGTCGGCTCGGCATCATTCCGGGCGGCGGCGCCACCGCCCGCTTGCCGAGGCTGGTCGGGCGCGGCTGGGGCATGGAGATGCTGCTCATGGGCGAGGCTGTGGGTGCGGAGAGGGCGCTTGCGATGGGCCTGGTGACGCGCCTGCTGCCGGCGGATGAACTGTTGCCGGAGGCCCGTCGCATGGCTGACCGGCTGGCAGGTTTTGCTCCGTTTGTGCCGCGCACCATGAAGGCGATGGTCAACTTCGGGATGGAATCCAGCCTGGCCGGGGCCTTGATGCTGGAAAAGTACGCGCAGGGCGCACTGGTGCAAACGCAAGACAAGACCGAAGGCATCTCGGCATTTCTGGAAAAGCGTCCGCCCAGGTTTCAGGGGCGTTGAACCGGAACCCCGCCTCGGGGATACTGTGCCGCCGAAAACACGCCGCCCCTTGGCGAGCGTCCCCACAAATCAAAGGAGCCCAGGTATGGCGGTTGACAAGTTTCCGGTCGAGGCCAGTCACATCATGATGTTTGCCCGCTCTGTCGCGGACGCGAACCCGATCTACTACGACGAAGCGTACGCCTCGGAATCCGAGCCGGGCAGCATCATCGCCCCGCCCACCTTTGCCCAGTCCAGCGCCCAATTCGACCCGGACTACTTCCTGCGACCGAAGATCGGTGAACCCTGGTTCGGTTCAGGCAAGGAAGCCACCGGCGTCAAGCGCGAAGGCGGTTCTGGCGGTGGTGGCGGCGGAGGCGGCCTGCACGCGGAACAGCATTTCGAGTACCACCGTCATCTGCGCCCGGGTGACGTGCTCAGTGCCACGGTCAAGCCCGGCAAGCGCTGGGAGAAGGAGAGCAAGCGAGCTGGCAAACTACTGTTTTCCGAAACCATTACCGAGTATCGGGATCAGAATGGCGAGCTGGTGATTACTGCGCGTGGCGTCGGCGTGCGCACCGAGCGCCCGGTGGACCAATAGGTCGCGCAGCAAGCGCAATAGACGCAATAGAAGAGAGACGAGCAACCCGGCACAAGAGACCCGGGACACCAGACAAGGAGCAGCCACATGGCCCTCAAGGCAAGTGAATTGGAGATAGGCGCGACTTACGATGAGGTTCTGGTCGAGAATCTGTCGCGCACACAGATCGTGCAGTACGCCGGCGCCTCGGGGGATTACAACCCCTTGCATACCGATGAAGTGTTTACCACTCAGATCGCCCGTTACCCCAGTGTGTTTGCACACGGGATGCTGACGATGGGCATGACCGGGCGCATGCTCACCAACTATGTGGGCGATGGCCGGCTCAAGCGTTATGGCGTGCGCTTCACCAATCAGGTGTGGCCGGGAGACACGCTTCGCGCCACAGCCACAGTCGAATCGGTGGCCGTGGAAGCCGGGGAGCAGGTGGTCAATCTCGGGGTCGAGACCCGGAACCAGGATGACAAGGTCGTGATTTCAGGCCATGCGACGGCCAGAATCGATGCCTGAGCGCTTTGCGGGTGCGCCCTCGGGCATGAACGACCCTTCGCAACCGATGGAATTGGCCAGGCAGTTCAATCCCGTGGAGCACTGTCTTCGCGAGAATCGCACGCTGACCATCTTTGGCGAGATCACCCAGGTTGTGGCGCAGCGAACAGCGGAAAGATTGCTCGGCCTGTCCTTCGAAGGAGACGACCCGATTACCCTCTATCTGGGATCTCCTGGCGGGCATGTGGAATCCGGCGACACCATCTTCGACGTGATTCGCTACATCAAGCCGGTGGTGCGAATCGTCGGCACCGGCTGGGTGGGCAGTATCGCCACACATATCTATCTGGCGCCGGAGCAAGAACACCGCCTGTGTCTGCCCAATACGCGCTTCCTGATCCACCAGCCTGCCGGCGGCCTGGCCGGCGATGCCTCGGACATCGAGATTCACGCCCGCGAGATCCTGAAAACCCGTGAGCGCATCAATCGGATCATCGCCGAGCGCACGGGCCAGCCGCTGGAAAAGGTGGCCGAGGATACGGACCGGGACTACTGGATGAGTGCGGAGGAATCGGTGGCCTATGGCCTGGTCGGGCGCATCGTTTCTTCGGTAGCCGAATTGCAGTAGCTCGGCCGGGGTAACGCCCTGGCTCCGAAAGACGCGGATGGGCGCGAATTTGCAGCCGTGATTTCCGGCGGCGCAGGCGCCTCGGACAGTATCAGCAGTCGGGAAATCAAAGGCCAAGCACCAGCTTGGCGATGATGTTCTTCTGTATCTCCGTGCTGCCACCGGCGATGGAGCCGGCGCGCAGATTGAAGTAGCGGGGGAGGGCGGTGACGCTGTCAGGCGGCCCGACCGGCTGCGTGTTACCGCCCGGCGCCAGCGCCTCTGGCTGATGCGGGCCGATCCAGGCGGCAAAGGCCTCGACCGCCAATTCCGTCAGACGCTGGCCAAGCTCGGCCCCAAGGTTCTTCATCAGGGAGGATTCCGGGCCTGGGCTCTGGCCTCGGGACAGGGCCGCCATGATGCGCATCTCCGTGTACATGGCAGCTTCGAGCTCGATACCGGTCGCGGCCAGAGCCTGTTGAAAGGACCGATCGTCGGCGAGAAATTCACCGTTGCCGAGCGGGATGGCGGCAGCCAGGCTGTGCAGTCGCTTCAGGCTGGCCTGATGCCGGGCGACGCCACTGCCGCCACGCTCGAATTCCAGCAGATACTTGGCAACGGTCCAGCCTTGGTGTTCTTCGCCGACCCGATTCTCCTTCGGTACCCGCACATCGTCGAAGAACACCTGATTCACCTCGTGCGTGCCGGAGGCGAAGCGAATGGGTTCCACGCGAATGCCTGGGGTCTGCATGTCGAGCAGCAGGAAGGTAATGCCGGCCTGTGGTCGAGCGCTCTCCCGGGTGCGCGCCAGACAGAACATCCTGTTGGCGCAATGGGCGTGCGTTGTCCAGATCTTGGAGCCGTTCAGTCGGTACCAGTCGCCGTCGGATTCGGCGCGCAGCTTCAGCGAGGCGAGGTCCGAACCTGAACCCGGTTCCGAGTAGCCCTGACACCAGTAGTCCTCGCCGGACAATATGCGCGGCAACAATTCTGCCTTCTGTGCCGCGCTGCCGTGGCCGATCAACATCGGGCCGCACATGCCAAGGCCCATGGGGGCAAGGCTCGGCGCGCCGGCGGCCGCGCACTCCAGGTTCCAGAGATAACGCTCGGTCAGATCCCAGCCGCAGCCGCCGTAGGCCTTGGGCCAGGCGGGCGCGACCCAACCCTGCCGATAGAGAATGCGATGCCAGCGCATGTTGTGTTCGTAGTCGAGGAAGATGCCGGGGCACAGGCGTTGGCTTTCCTTCAGGGGCGCATCGAGATTGGCGCCCAGAAATTCGCGCACCGCCAGCCGAAAGGCCTGGTGCTCGTCGCTGAATGCCGTATCCATCAGACCTGTGCGCTGCTTCTGCTGGCCATGATGCGATCAAAGGCATCCTTTATCATCACGGTGCGGTCGGTGGCCGCGCGGATCATCTCCTTGGGCAGACCGCGCGCCATCAACTTGTCTGGATGATTGGCGCTCATCGCTCGGCGGTAGGCGCGCTTTATGGCGGCGTCGCTGTCGCCTCTTTCGACGCCAAGCGTCCGGTAGGCGGACTCAAGCGTGACTGATGACGCCTTGGCAGCGCGCTCTTGCTCCTGGCCGCCCATCATGCGCGCTACTTCGGCTTCCAGCTGACGATAGTCCCGCTCGCTGATGCCGAGGTGCGCCGCAATCTGCAGCAGCAGGGTGCGTTCGGGCGCCGCCATTCGGCCATCGGCCCAGGCCCCGGAAATCTGAATCTGCAAGAACAGCACGATCAGATCCAGGTTGCCCTGGCTGCCCTCCACCAGCAGCGCCAGGGCCTCAGGCAGATCGAAGTTCGGGTGTTTGCCGATCCCGAACATCTCCTGCGCCCGCGCTCGCCTGGCAGCATTCAGGCCAAGGTCGCCCATGACCCGCTGCGCCAGGCGGATTTCTTCGATGGAGACCTGGCCGTCCGCCTTGGCGATGTGCCCCATCACGGAGAAGGTGACGTCGAAGAAGCGTTCTCGCGACAGGGCGCCGCGACGCCCGCCGGCGCCAATGCGCGCACCCTGGCCCGACAGGAGGTGGCCGAGGCCCCAGCCGACGACAGCGCCGGGCAGGCCAAAGGCCACATAGCCGATGCCGGCGGCGACGGCCTTGGTGAGGGAAAACTCGAAGAAGCGCATGTGCGGCTAGAGACCACCCGTGACGTAGAGGCACTGGCCGGTAATCCAGCCGGATGCGGGCGCCGCCAGGAACACCACGGCATGGCCAATGTCTTCGGGTGCGCCAAGCCGACCAAGCGGTA
The DNA here is from genome assembly GCA_965199705.1 of Pseudomonadales bacterium. GTDB lineage: Bacteria > Pseudomonadota > Gammaproteobacteria > Pseudomonadales > Azotimanducaceae > Azophilus. Next base: position 2,410,102 of record OZ241359.1, on the reverse strand, counting down.
CGCCAATGACCTGCGCCAGAGGCTTGCCGTCCGGGAAATTGGTGGACTGATTGAAGTTCTCGGTGGGTACGGGGCCGGGCGCGACTGCGTTTACCCGTATTCGCGGCGCCAGTTCCAGCGCCAGGGTCGCGGTCAGGCTGTTGACGGCTGCCTTGGCAGCGCCGTATGGGCCATTCTTGCGTTGCGGCCCCATGGCGGCGCGCGACGAGATGTTGATGATGCAACCTTCCGCCATCGCCTCGGCCGCCTTCACCGAGCCGCTCCAGACCGCCTTCAGGTTGAGGTCAATCTGTGCGTCCCACCTGTCCTCTGGCGTGCGTGTGAGGTAGCGTGGCGTTGCATCCGGCAGGCCGCCCGCGTTGTTCACCCAGATGGTTGGTTCGCCAAGCGATTGTGCAGCGCTCACCAGCAGCTCCAGTTGCTCGGCAACGGTGACGTCCGCCGCCGCAACCTCGGCTCGTCGGCCAAGCGCCTGCACCTCTGCTGCAACCGCTTCCAGGTCCGAGCGAGTGCGCGCACTCAGCACCAGATCGGCGCCCGCTTCGGCCAGACACAGGGCGATGCCGCGCCCGATACCCTTGCCGGCCCCGGTGACCACGGCAACCTGGCCATCCAGCCTGAATGCGTCCATGCCTGTGCTCCTTGCATTGCGACTGTTCACTATAAGGCCTTTTGCACTATATTCGTCCACCTTGACCAGCTTCCTGGCGCAAAAGGCGCACCGTGAATCGCCCGCCGATGTGGCGGGCGGAATGGCGTCAGGGTATGGAGCGAGGCAGGGTTCAGGGCAAACGGGGAAGCAGGTTCAGACAATGCGACTTTCCGGCAAGCGAATGGTCATAACCGGTTCCACCCGAGGCCTCGGGCGGGGTTTTGCCGAAGCCTCGGCCAGGGCTGGCGCGTCGGTGGTGGTGAACGGCACTCAGGCGGCGCTGGCGGAGGCAGTTGCGGCCGACATTCGAGCCGCTGGCGGTCAGGCGGTGGCCGTGCCGGGTTCCGTCGCCGAACCGGCAGTGGCGGAACGCCTGGTGGCAACCTGCGTGGAACGCTTTGGCGGCCTGGACGTCATGGTGAACAACGCCGGCGTCGTGCGCGATCGCACCTTGTTGAAGATGACCGTGGCCGAGTGGGACGAAGTGATTGCAGTGCATCTGCGCGGCGCCTTTCTGTGCACACAGCAGGCGGCGCTGGCGATGCGCGAGGCAGGTGGCGGCCACATCATTCAGGTGGTGTCTGCTTCCGGGCTTTCCGGCGGCTTTGGTCAGGGCAACTATGCCGCCGCCAAGGAAGGCATGATCGGCCTCATGCGCAGTGCGCTGCTTGAACTTGCCCGGCACAATATCCGCAACAACGCCCTTTGGCCGATCGGTCAGACGGACATGACCGAAGTGGTGTTCGCCCGGTCAGCAGCGGCGGCCGAGGCGCAGGGCAAGGCGGCCCCGGATCCGGTGGCGCTGGGATTCGGAACGCCGGAGGAAGTGGCCGCCGGCCTGGTATGGCTGGCAAGCGATGGCGCCGCACATTTCAATGGCCAGATACTCACCTTCAACGGACGCAAGACCGGCCTCTGGCGGCATCCGTCGGAAGCCAGCGTGGCCTTTCGCGAAGCGCCCTGGACTGCGGACGATCTGGATGACTACTATCGGGAGCAGACGCCCTTGCCAGTGAACGCGCCGGTGCGCACAGCGCCGGATTGACAGCTTCCGCGCTCCGCCGGCGCGATTGGACGATCAGGCGGTAGCCGCAGCGAAAATGGCGCCGATCGAGGCGTCCAGCATGGCATTGAAGGCCGGATCATCCTGGTTTGCGTTCAGGCCTTCACTTAGCGCGCGCGAGAAGCTTGCAGTCATGCCGGGTTGGCGCAGAAGGCGGGCGTTGGATTCTTCCCGGCTGTAGCCCCCGGAGAGCGCGGCCACGCGCAGCACGCGCGGGTGGCGAATGCAGGACGCATAAAAGTCGTCCGCTTCCGGCAAGGTGAGTTTCAGAATCACCTGGCCACTGCCGAGCGCATCAAGCTCGCGTTCGATGGCGGCCTTCAGAATGTCTTCTGCCACGGCCTTGTCCGGGCAGTGAATATCGACTTCCGGCTCGATGATGGGCGTCAGGCCGGCGGCCAGTATTTGCTGCCCGATCTCGAACTGCTGCCGCGTTATTGCGGTCACCCCGGAACTGCTTGCGGCCTTGATGACCGAGCGCATCTTGGTGCCGAACACGCCCTTCTGCCGGGCGCGCGCCAGCAGCGCGTCGAGCTGCGGCATCGGCTCCATCATCTGTACCCCGTCGGCCACCTCTGCCAGACCCTTGTCAACCTTCAGAAACGGCACGATTTGCTTGCTTTGCCAGAGATAGGTTGCCGTGTCGAGGCCCAGTACCTGACGTTCCATGGTGTTCTCGAAGAGAATGGCGCCAAGAATGCGCTCACTGGCAAACGCCGGGCTGGTCATGATGCGGGTGCGCATTGCGTGCACCAGATCGTACATCTGCGCCTCATCGGACCAGGCGTCTTCGCTGACGCCATACAGTCCAAGCGCCTTCGGCGTACTGCCGCCGCTCTGATCGAGAGCCGCGATAAAACCGGGCCGATTGCGTATTACCTCCAGCTGGGCGGCGGTGTCACTCATGCATTGAATCTCCTGATGCCATCATGTTCAGCCTAGCGTGGCGCCAGGCCGCGCTTCGCACGCTCGGCGTTCATGCGCTCCCTGTCAACCGGCAGCCGTTCTCCGAGATCGTCTTCGGAGATGGCGCCCGCCATGTGCAGCTGGGCGTTCTTGCTGTTGTACATGATCTTCTTGACTGGCGTGATCGCGAGTATGGTGCGCAAGGGCGAATCGAGCAGGTTGCGGAAGAAGGCTTCGCCCTCCGCGTTGCCGGGATTCACCTTGCGCGCCAGGGCAGTGTAGAACCACTTCTTGGTTTCGTCGTCGTCCAGAAACTCGCCCGTGCCCTTGAAGGTGATAGCGCCGCCAGGCAAGTCATCGACCGGGGCGCCGTCGCCATAGCCGCGGCTGCTGACATTGACTGACACCCGGTTGTCCCGACGAATCGCGGCGGCTCTGTGTCGATGCGAGGAAAAGGTGACCCAGATCTTGCCGTCGCGCCAGACGAAGGCGTGGGTGACGCCCACCGGCCAGCCATCCCGGGTGCCCCACATGAGAACGCATTCTCCGGAATAGGTCATCAACTGATCCACCTCTTCGTCGGTAAACGGATAAATGGATACGATTTCGTGGTCGTGAGTCTGGGCCATCTCGGTGCTCTCCGGTTTTTTTGCGATGCGCGGGACGCGACAAGGCTGCAAAGGATAGTGGAAAGGCCGAGTCAAGGATAGACTGGCGCTTGTCTGTACTCGCCCGGAATGTGCGCCAGGAAGCTGATCGAACAGCCTTGTTTGCCATGCAGTTCACCAACCCCAAGCCTCAGCCATGCAGCCGCCGGGCAATGCCCGCGCGTCTGGCCGCGGCCCTTGGCGGTCTGTTCGGGCCAGTGCTGACGGCGGCCTGCCTCCTGTTCAGTGCACAAGGCGCGCACGCCAGTGCGCTGTTTGACTTGCTGACCGGCGAATACAACAACAACGAGCAGGTCTGGCAGGGGAATCTCGACGGCGTGGCGACCATCCAGCGGCGGCACTGGCGCTTCGAGCGGCTGGCCCCCGGGCGACTGTCGCTTGCGACCGGGCCTGGTCAGTCAGCGCCCGATCCCGCCTGGATACTGGTCATGGACGCCGAGGGCCTGCACAGCGTCGTGTTGCCAATCGGCAGCGAGACGCCTGTGTGCCAATATCAATGGCAGGCCGAGGGCGCCGGCTACCGGGGCGAGGCAAGGCCCAGGGGTAGCTGTCCGGCTGATCTGCCGGCGATTTGGCAGGTGGACGATACGCATCTGACCAGCCATGCCGGCGCGGACGAAGCAGCCGAAGCCCTGCGCGCGCGACGGGTGCATCGCTACCGGGGCTGGGCAGTCCTGCAGCGTCAGCGCCTGGAGCCTGACGCAGACCCGGATGACATGATTTTCATGCCCGATCTGCGATTGCATGACGAAGGCTATGTCGTGCCGATCACGGACGACGGGCGCGAGACAGGCTATGCCTTCGAACTTGCCCGGTTGACCTACCAGAACACCCGGGTGTCCGTGCTCAAGCTTGGCGTGATCGAACAATCCAGCGGCAAGACCTTGCGCTATGCCTGGACAGAGCCTCTGTCCCCGCGCATCGGAATCAATCTGCGCTGGCTGCAAGTGGGCCTGACCCTGGAGCAGCAGCCTTCGCCTGCTCCCGCTGACCGCTGACCAGGGGGCGTGATGATCGCTCTGGATGGTTTGGCGGCGCCGGTGCGGTGCGGTGTGCGGAAAATCTGTGATAGCTTGTTGTAGTGCAGGCTATCGACAGCCCCAGCCTGGTTTCAGGAAACCGATTCGATGCGGAGGCAGACATTGAAAGAAAAGGCAAATCAGCCTGTTCACCTGGCCCGAATATTGCACCAAGGCGCTGATAGATTGGGCTGGTTTTATCGATCTTTCCATCGGTTGTCTTCGATACTGAAGCGCTGTGCCGATTACAAACTGCGCTTGCCGCGCCCTCGCTTGTCTTTTGCCCGTCTGCGCGTCCATGCTCCCTCGATCATAGGCGTGGCTATGCTCTCGGTCGCGAGCACGCGCAGACGGACAAAATCCGGCGCGATCATCACGGCCCCTGGTGCAATATCCGGGCTAGCCCGCTGGCCGACCAAGCGGGCTGCTGACTCCTGTTCTGACCCGCGTCCGGGCGCGTTTCGCCGGTTGCTGCCTGTAATTGCCGTTCTGGCGTTGGCGGGCGCTGGCTCGGCGCTCGCCGTCAGCCCGCCTGCCGTGTACGGGGCCAAGGGTGTGGTTGCCACCCGTTCGCCGCTGGCCTCGGAGGTAGGCGCCGAGGTTCTGCGTCAGGGCGGCAATGCCGTCGATGCTGCGGTTGCCACCGGCTTTGCTCTGGCAGTGACGCACCCGTCCGCAGGCAACCTTGGCGGTGGCGGCTTCATGGTGATTCGGATGGCGGACGGCGTTCTGGCCGCCAACGATCATCGGGAAAGAGCGCCGGCGGCGGCGCACCGGGATATGTTTCTGGATGCGGACGGCAAATTTCAGGCCGAGCTCTCTACCGCCTCGCATCTGGCTGTGGGAGTGCCGGGCACGGTTGATGGCCTGCTGACGGTGCTGGCGCGATTTGGCTCGAAACCGGCGGCGGAATTGATTGCGCCGGCCATCGCCCTGGCGCGGGATGGATTTTACCTGCCCCGGGATCTGGCGCTTTCCCTGGCGCGCAGGCAGTCGGACTTTGCGCCCTATCCCGGCAGCGTCAAGTCCTTTCGGAGAGCGGATGGCGGCACGTATCAGCCGGGCGAACTGTTCCGCCAGCCGGATCTGGCCGCCAGCCTTCAGCGCATTCAGGAATCAGGCCGCGTTGGCTTTTACGAGGGGCGAACCGCCGCCCTGATTGCTGCCGAAATGAAGCGCGGCGGGGGGCTCATCACAGAAGCGGATCTGGCCGCCTACAAAAGTGTCTGGCGCGAGCCAGTGCGAGGCGCCTATCGAGGCTTCGAGATCATTTCAATGCCGCCCCCGTCATCGGGTGGCGTGATGCTGGTGCAGATGCTCAACATGCTGGAGGCGCATGATGTCAAGGGCATGGGTTATGGCAGCGCGGCGGCCATGCATCTTATGATCGAGGTGGAGCGCCGTGCTTATGCTGATCGGGCCGAACATCTTGGAGACCCCGATTTTCACCCTGTGCCGGTGAATCGCCTCATCGACAAGGGCTACGCGCGTGAGCGTCTGGCCGACTTTGACGCCAGTCGCGCGAGCCGTTCCGAAGACATATTTGCCGGCCTCGCGCCGCCGCCGGAGAGTCCGGAAACAACCCATGTTTCGGTGATCGACGGGCAGGGCAACGCAGTGGCCTATACCACCACGCTGAACCTCGGTTTTGGCGCCAAGATCGTGGCCGAGGGCACGGGCATATTGCTGAACAACGAGATGGATGACTTCTCCGCCTTGCCGGGGGCGCCCAACGCTTTTGGGCTGGTCGGCGGGGAAGCCAACGCCATCGAACCCGGAAAACGCATGTTGAGTTCGATGACGCCAACGCTTGTGACCCGCGATGGCGAGATTCATCTGGTAACCGGCTCGCCGGGTGGCAGCACCATCATCACCACGACCCTGCAGGTGATCGTCAACCTGATCGATCATGACATGACCTTGTCGCAGGCGGTTGGAAGGCCCCGGTTCCATCATCAGTGGCAACCGAACGTGGTGGTCGTGGAGCCCGGTTTCTCGCCCGACACCCTGGCGCTGCTGGCGCGTTTGGGGCATCAGGGCATTTCCCCCTATACCCGAGGGCGTGGCATCGGCGACGCCAATTCCGCCATGCGCGTGCAGAATGGCTTTCTCGGTATGTCGGACCCGCGCAATGCCGGTGCGGCAGTGGGCGTCAACTGACTGCCGGACCCGCGCCAGGGCCATGCAACCGGATTCAGGCCATTGCAAGAGTGGGTAGATCATCCCATTTGAACAGCGACCCGGCGCCCGTGCGGCCCAGAGCGCTCGCGCTGATTTCCGGCGGTCTGGATTCGATGCTGGCTGCCAAGGTGGTGATGCAGCAGGGCGTGCACGTTGAGGGCATCAACTTTTTCACCGGCTTCTGCGTCGAGGGCCACACCCACGCAATCCGGGCGAGCAAGCAGCGTCGGCCCAGGCGCAACAACGCGCTCTGGGTTGCCGAGCAGCTGGGGATCAAGCTGCATCTAATTGATGTTGTAGAAGAATACAAGTCGGTTCTGCTGAAGCCTCGGCATGGCTACGGGCAACATCTGAATCCTTGCCTGGACTGCAAGATTTTCATGGTCGAGAAGGCGCTTGACTGGGGCGCGCAACAGGTTGAAGGCTTCGACTTCATCGTAACCGGCGAGGTCATCGGCCAGCGCCCGAAGAGCCAGCGCAAGCGCGCCATGCCGGTTATCGCCCGCGAATCCGGCGCGGAGGATCGGTTGCTCCGCCCCCTCTGCGCCCGCAATCTACAGCCTACCCTGCCGGAGCGTGCAGGGTGGGTGGAGCGTGCTGCTCTCTACGATTTCGCGGGCCGCAGCCGACGCCCGCAGATCGCGCTGGCCGAGCAGCTGGGGATCAAGGAATGGGCGCAACCTGCGGGCGGCTGCTGCTTTCTCACGAACGCCCAATATAGCGGCAAGCTATCCGACCTCTGGCAGGCCCGGGGAGAGCGCGACTATGACCTGGACGACATCATGCTGCTGAAAGTCGGGCGGCACCTGCGCCCGGCCCCGCATTTCAAGCTGATAGTGGGCCGGGAAGCGGGTGAGAACCGATACCTGGAGGGCTATCGTAACCGCTTTACCAGCTTGCGGCCGACCAGCCACGAGGGGCCGCTCTGCCTCGTGGATGGCGCGCCAACAACGGCGGACCTGGTTCTGGCCGCACGCATCGTTGCTCGCTACAGTCAGGGCCGGCTTGCAGCCGAGGTCACTCTGATGCTGGATGCTGTGAACGGCGCCCGCCGGGAGGTTCGGGCAGTGCCCCTGGCGCCGGAGGATATTCTGCCCGAGTGGCATGTGTGACCGATTGGCCCGCGCGGTACAGACACTGGACGCCCGCGGGTTGCTTTGTCCCCTGCCGGTGATCCGGTTGCAGGATCAAATCGCAAGCCTGCCGGATCGTACCCTGCTGGACCTTCTGGCCACCGATCCGGGGGTGCTGCAGGATGTGCCGGCCTGGTGCCGTGTCCACGGACATCAGGTGCTGGAGACGGCGGAAGAGGATGGCGAAATCCGCGTGCGCGTGATGGTAGTTCGTTAGCTGTGTCCAAAAGATGCGTTGTTGTGATCGACCGCCCTATTATGGTGCGTCATTGGGCATCGGCTGGGGTCGAGCCGGCTGGTGAGTGGGCAGGAACGGCTTCTGCGCCTCGGTTGTGCCGGGTTTTCTCGGAAACGATGCGTAATCATTGCAGCAATGGCACAATTGTTGCTTGAATGCACTTGATGGACCACGGTCGGCGGCGCCGGCTGTGTTCTGTGACAGGTCCTGGGCGGCAGGACTGCGGAAACCGGACGCAACCGGGCAATCTAGAGAGGAAACATGTCTGACAACACACTGAAAATGATCAGCGACAACGACGTCAAGTGGGTGGATCTGCGTTTCACCGACCCGCGCGGCAAGGAACAACACACCACCATACCCGCAGACCGGGTGGACGCAGACGCGCTCGCCGACGGTTTCATGTTCGATGGGTCTTCGATCTCGGGTTGGAAGTCGATCAACGAATCGGACATGTTGCTGATGCCCGACGACAGCACGCCGGTGATGGATCCGTTCCGCGATGAATCCACCCTGAACCTGCGCTGCGACATCATCGAGCCTTCCACCATGCAGCCCTACACGCGCGACCCGCGGTCGATCGCGAAGAAGGCCGAAGCCTATCTGGCGGCCACCGGCATCGGCGATCAGGCTTTCTTCGGCCCCGAATGCGAGTTTTTCGTCTTTGATGACGTGCGCTTCGAGGTCGGCATGAGCGGCGCCTCCTACGCCATCAGTTCGGAAGAGGCCGCCTGGGAATCCGGCAGCGAGTTCGAAGGCGGTAACCTGGGACACAGGCCGAGGGTCAAGGGCGGTTACTTCCCGGTGCCGCCGGTGGATTCAATGGCCGATCTGCGCTCTGCCATCTGCAGCGCCATGCAGGACATGGGCCTCGGCGTAGAAGTGCATCACCACGAGGTGGGCACTGCCGGCCAGGGCGAGATCGGAGTGGCGTTCAACACCCTCGTGCGCAAGGCGGACGAAGTGCAGATCTACAAGTATTGCGTGCACAACGTGGCCGATTCCTACGGCAAGACGGCTACCTTCATGCCGAAACCGATCGTTGGCGACAATGGCAACGGCATGCATGTGCACCAGTCCATCTTTGCCGGCGGCGAGAACATGTTCCATGGGGATGCCTATGCCGGGCTTTCGGAAACCGCGCTCTACTATATCGGCGGCGTCATCAAGCACGCCCGGGCGCTGAACGCCTTCACCAACGCCAGCACCAACTCCTACAAGCGTCTGGTGCCAGGCTTCGAAGCGCCGGTTCTGCTGGCCTATTCTGCCCGCAACCGTTCCGCTTCGGTGCGCATTCCACATGTGCAGGGTGGCAACCCGAAGGCCTATCGCGTCGAGGTTCGGTTCCCGGACTCCACCGGAAACCCCTATCTCACCTTTGCCGCGCTGCTGATGGCGGGTCTTGACGGTATCCGCAACGAGATCCATCCCGGAGATTCCTTTGACAAGGATCTGTACAACCTGCCGCCGGAGGAACTGAAGGGCGTGCCGACCGTGGCCGCCTCGCTGGAGCAGGCGCTGATTGCCCTGGATGCGGACCGCGACTTTCTGCGTGCTGGCGATGTCTTCACGGACGCCATGATCGATGGTTACCTGGAGTTGAAGCAGGCCGAAGTCGATACCCTCAACGCTTCCACGCACCCGGTGGAATTCGAGATGTACTACTCCGTCTGACGGCAATCGCCTACAGACAAGCCGCGCCTGACGCCTCAGGATGGGTAACCATCCTGAGGCGTTGTTCCGGAGGCGGAAGCACAAATGGAGATGGATCAGGCGCGCATGCGTCATCGCGGCCTGTGGCGCCATGTACGGGTCAGCTATCTTTTCACTGCCGTGGCCTGCCTGGTTACGGTCTGCCTGGTACTGGCCCCGGCTCGGCTACAGGCAGCGGACGCGAGCTCGATCCAGATTCTCTCGCCGGTGAACGATCAGGCGCTGCGCAGCAACAATGGGGCAGTGACCGTGCTGCTGGCGGTGCGGCCGGCATTGCAAGCCGGGCGCCAGGTGCAACTTGTGCTGAATGGCGAACCGGTCGGCCCGCCGGCTGAGCAGCTGAGGTTTGATCTGACCGGACTCAGCCGCGGCGCCCATCAATTGCTGGCCAGGTTGGTCGATGCCAGGGGGCAGGTGCTGAGTGTCGCGGATCCGGTCGAGTTTCATCTTCTGCGTCACTCGAAGCTGTTTCGGCAAGAGCGCACGCGACCATCCCCATGAACGGCGCGTAAAAACGCACTAAAATGGTGCGAAATCGAACGTCCAATCTCCCTATGCCCGATCTGATGCCGCAGGTGCTGGAGCATCAAAGCACAGCCGTCGTTGTGCTTTCGTCCGAGTTGATGGTGAAATTCCTGAATCCGGCAGCCGAGGCATTGTTCGAGGCCAGCAACAACCGCGCTGCCGGCGTCCACGTCCAACGGCTGCTGTCCGCGCCCGGGCCGCTGGTAGGCCGGTTGCAGCGCCTTGCCGAGGACGGCCAACCCCTGACCCTGCGCAGCCAGGTACTGATCCTGGCGAGTGGCGCGGCGCCGCTTGCGGACCTGGTCTGCGCCAAGATCGACGGCGCCAGCGACCTGCTGCTCGAAATCCAGCTACATCATCGAGGGCGAGGCGTCATCCACGATGATCGGTTGCTCGCAGTTCAGGAGAGCACGGACGGCCTGGTGCGCGGGTTGGCGCACGAAATCAAGAATCCCCTCGGCGGCATTCGCGGGGCAGCTCAGTTGCTCAACCATGAGATCGGCCGCGCCGACTTGATGGAGTACACCGCCGTCATCATTCGTGAGTGCGACCGCCTGAGCGGTCTGGTGGATACGCTGCTCGGTCCGGCGCGCCCACCCCGGCTGGCGCCGGTCAACATCCATGAGTTGCTCGAACATGTGGCGCAGGTGCTGGAGCAGAGCCAGCCCGAGGCGAAGGTGACGCTCATGCGTGACTATGATCCAAGCCTGCCGGAGGTGACGGTGGACGAAGATCAGTTGATTCAGGCGATGCTCAATCTCGTCAACAATGCACTGGCCGCCGTGACAGGCGTGGAAGCGGCCTGCGTCTGCTTGCGCACCCGGGCGCTGCGTCAGGTGACCTTGCACGGTCAGCGCTATCGGGTGGCGGTGGCAATCGAAGTGGAAGATAACGGCGTCGGCATTCCAGAGGCGCTTCTTGGCCGGGTCTTCTATCCGATGGTCAGTGGCCGACCAGACGGCGCCGGCCTGGGTCTTGCGATCACCCAGGCCATCGTGCGTCGTCACCAGGGCAAGATCGATTGTGAAAGTCGGCCAGGCAGAACCTGCTTTTCCGTGATCCTGCCGCTAGGGAAGGTCTGAACAAGGCGGCATTTTTCGCCTGTGTCGGAAACTACCCGTCTGCTGATTCTCTCCTACCCGCAACGGGTGTTACTGCTCGCACGAGCAGGCGATAGGCTGAGCGTCATGTTCGCAACTGGGCCAGCGGTGCGTATCGGTGTCGATGTGGGCGGAACGAATACCGATGCCGTCGTCATGGACGGGCAGCGGGTTCTTGCAACCCACAAGACCCCGACGACAGAGGTATTGAGCCGTGGCATAGCCCGTGCAATCACCGAGGCCCTTGAGTCGTCCGCGACCCGCGCCGCCGATGTCCAGCAGGTCATGATCGGCACCACGCACTTCACCAATGCGTTCGTCGAGCGGCGTGGACTGCTGCCAGTCGGGATCCTGCGTATCGCACTGCCCTCTTCTCGGGGCGTACCACCCTTGAGTGACTGGCCGCAGGATATGGCGGAGGCCGTGGGCGGGGGCTGTCATCTGATCCGCGGCGGTTACCGATATGACGGGAAAATCGCCGATGACCTTGATGAGGCGATGGTCGCCAATGCAGCCAGGAGATTTGCCGCCGCAGGATTGCGGACGGTGGCGATCACCGGGCTCTTCTCTCCGGTCAATGCCGCGATGGAAGTCCGGGCCCGGGATATCGTGCTCAATGAGGCGCCGGACCTTGCCATTACGCTGTCGTCGAAGATCGGGCGCATGGGCATCCTGGAGCGGGAGAATGCGGCGATCATGAACGCAAGCCTGGCTGACCTGTCGCGCGATGTGGTCAGTTCCTTCGAGAACGCATTGGGCCAGCTCGGAGTCGAAGCGTCGTTCTTCATCAGCCAGAACGATGGCACGCTCATGAGCGCGGAGACGGTGGAGCGCTACCCCGTGCTGACCTTCGCTTCGGGGCCCACCAACAGCATGCGGGGCGCTGCGTATCTCTCGGAGCTTAAGGATGCGCTGATCGTGGACATAGGTGGCACCACCACCGACATTGGCGTACTGTTGAACGGCTTTCCGCGAGAGTCGTCGCTGACCACCCGGATAGGCGGTGTGCGGACGAATTTCAGGATGCCGGACGTGCTCTCACTGGGGCTCGGCGGTGGTTCGCTGGTGGAGACCTCGGGGGGAGAGATACGCATTGGGCCGGAGTCTCTGGGATACCGGCTGACCCGCGATGGGCGAGTGTTTGGCGGGGACCGGCTTTGCGCGACCGACCTGGCGGTGGCCAGCGGCTACGCGACGCTTGGTGACAGATCGCTGGTTTCGTCCTTGTCGAAACAGGTCACAACGAATGGCGTCGATCTGATTCACAAGCTGTTGGCCGACGGCGTTGACCGGATGAAATCCAGTTCGGAACCCGTGCCACTCGTCCTCGTTGGGGGAGGATCAGTGCTCGTTCGGGACGACATCCCGGGCGCCTCGGAGACGATAGTCCCAGAACACGCGGAAGTCGCCAACGCCATCGGCGCCTCGATTGCCCAGGTGAGCGGCGAGACCGATCGGGTCTTCGCCTATGAGGCATCGGGTCGCGATTCGGCATTGGAAACTGCCGTGGAACAGGCCAAGGCCCGGGCCGTGGAGAACGGGGCCAACGCCGACAGCCTCGAAATTATGGACATTGAGGAGTTTCCCCTTGCCTACATGCCGGGTGGCGCCGTGCGCGTTCGCGTCAAGGTTGCTGGCGACCTGCAGGTTGGTCCAAAGCGCACATTGCAACACCCGGGCCACTGATCGATGCGTATCGAACTCGGCGATCTACCACACATTGCGACAGGCGCGGCCTTCCTGGGCGCCGGCGGCGGCGGCGACCCCTACATTGGTCGTTTGCTCGCCACGAACGCCGTTGAAGAGTACGGCATCCCCAGGATCGTGTCCGCGGACGAACTCGATGATGACGCCAATGTCTTCACCATCGCGATGCTTGGCGTTCCAACCGTACTGGGAGAAAAGGCGGCGTGCGGCGACGACATTGATCTTGCAGTGCGTCGTCTCGAACAGCGATTGGGACAGCGGGCCGACGCGTTGATCGGGATCGAGATCGGGGGCATCAATTCGCTGTTGCCGGTGATGGCAGCGGCCAGGCTCGGGTTGCCGTTGGTCGATGCGGACGGGATGGGTCGCGCCTTTCCCGAACTACAGATGACAACCTTCAACGTCGGCGGCGTGTCCTGCACGCCTCTGGTCGTGACGGACGATCACCTCACGTCAGTTGTCGTTGACACCGCCGATGCGAAGTCGGCGGAGGACCTGGTGCGGCTCGTTTCGGTGCATCTGGGTTGTAGCGTGCTGTTGTCCTGCTACCCGATGACAGGGCGCGACGTGCAGCGCACGGCGGTGCGTGGCACCCTGACGCTCGCGCGCGAAATCGGGAGAACCATTGCCCAGGGAAGCCGGCAGGGGAACCCGGTAGAGCGCCTGGTCGAGTATCTGCATACAACGCCTTACTACAACCACTGCCGGATTCTGTTTGACGGCAAGGTGCAGGACATCCGTCGGGAAACCAGGCTCGGATTCTCGATGGGGCACTGCAAGTTGACCTCACTGGACTATCTGGATTCAGTCATGGAGATCTCCTTCCAGAACGAGCATCTCATCGCCCGCCGAGATGGGCGGGTGCAAGCCGTGACGCCGGACCTGATCTGTCTGGTTGACCGAGAGACAGGTGAGCCGATTCCGGTCGATGGCCTGAAGTACGGCCAGCGTCTGAAAGTAATCGCCACGAGCGCAGCGCCAATCTTGCGAACGCCCGAAGCGCTGGCCATGTTCGGGCCGCAGGCTTTCGGCCTGGATGAACCGTTCACGCCATTGGAAGACATCGAACCCTGAGGAACAGCACCATGAGAATCGAATTGTTGACGCCGATCGTGGCGCGCGGAGTACGCTCGCTGGATGACGTTGAGCCACTCATGGGGGATGACCTGACGATCACGCACAGCCTGCTTGACAAGGGTCCGTCGTCCATCGAGTCGCGGTTCGACGAGGCGCTGGCCTTGCCCGACACGATCAGGAAAGCGATGCAGGCCGAAATCAATGGCGCTGACGCAATTGTCATCGACTGCATGGGGGATCCAGGTCTGGCAGCCTGCCGGGAGATGGTGGATATTCCCGTGCTCGGGGCCGGTCAGACGGCCATGCACCTGGCCAATCTGCTCGGCCACCGGTTCGCGTTCATTACCGTGCTTGACCGCATACGGCCAATCATCGAAGAACTGATCGCGGCCTACGGACTGGGCGACAAGTACGCTTCGTTTCAGTCTGTTGATATTCCTGTCCTGGATTTATCTCATGATGTTGGTGCGCTGAATGCCGGTTTGGCGGAGAAGGCCCGTTTGTCAGTTGAGGCAGATGGGGCGGACATTATCGTGCTTGGCTGCACCGGCTTTCTTGGCTGCGCGGAGGCAATTCGCGGCGCCCTGTCAGCCGCCGGACACGAAGCGCCTGTCATCGATCCGATTCCGGTCACCGTGCGCATCGCCCAAGCCCTGGTCAGGGCCGGACTGAGTCACAGCAAGGCCGCCTACCCGACGCCGGCCGTCAAACCGATAGAGGGGTACGAGTTTCCCGGCTCGGGGCGCGTGTCATCCGACTCTGTTCGGCGCCAGTGACGATGCTCGTCATGCTACGACAGAACCCATCGAAACCCTGCTCACAGGGATGGACAGGCGAACCTACCCGAAAACTCAAATCAACCTACCCGTAACAGGTATTTTTCATGTCTTTTCTGACTGATAGGCTGGTTGCAAGGTTCGTTGCGAGCACATTGAGGAGAGGCGTCATGTTCAATCCAGGCCATCAGTTTGTCTTGGCGCTCGCGGTGCTTGTCATGCTGGCCCCGGCTGCGGTGAACGCCCAGTCAAACGGCCGAGGCCTGATAGAAGAGATAGTCGTGACCGCGCAGAAACGCGAGCAATACATCTCTGACGTTGGCGTTGCGGTGACGGCATTCTCCGGGGAAGACGCCAGCCGCCTTGGATTCTCGGAGCCGGCCGATGTTGCCGCTCAGACCCCCAACCTGAACATCAACAACACTTTCGGTAGTGGTATCGCCAACGTCAGCATTCGCGGCATCGGCCTGAACGACTATGCCGTGAACAACAACCCGGCGGCTGGCATCTATATTGACGATGTGTACCTGGTGTCTCCCGCCATGCTCAATTTCCAGCTATTCGACCTTGACAGCATCGAAGTGCTGAAAGGGCCTCAGGGCACCCTGTACGGCAAGAACACCACGGCAGGGGCGATGAAGTTTGCGAGCCGCAAGCCGGGAGATGAAGCGGAAGGGTTCGTGACCGCTGAATATGGCCGCAAGGACCGCTGGCTTGTGGAAGGCGCCGCGGGAGGCCAGATCGCGCCAGGCCTGGGCGTTCGCGTGGCGGTGCAGACGCTTCAGCGTGGCGAAGGGTTTCAACTGAATCGCACGACTGGCAGCGACGTTGGCGAACTGGATCGAACGGCATGGCGCGTGATCATGGAGTGGACGCCAACGGAATCTCTGGAAATCCTGGCGAAAGTGCATGGCGGGCAGGATGAATCCGACCCGCCCCTGTTCAATGTGAACAACATCCTTGATCCATCCGACGATGCGTACTTCGACGACGAATTCAGTTCGGCTGGCGGCGGTCCCTTGCGTCAGGACGTAGAGAGTTTCGGGGGGTCGATCTCCGTCAATTGGGCTATCTCCGATCGATGGTCGATCACGTCGGTGACGGGATACGAGGACTTTTCCAGGTTCTATCGGGAAGATCGGGATGGCTCGGCATTGATTCACCTTGATGGCTTCTACGACAACGAAATCGAGCAGATCTCGCAAGAACTCCGAGCGACCTACATTGACGAAAGACTCGTATTGATCTTCGGTGGGTTCGTGGGATCGGATGAGGTGTACACGCGCGACCAGTTTGACTCCCGAGACCTGCTTCCGCTGTTTGGACTGGGCGGCTCAACCGCCGTGGGCAACTTCTATCGGCAGGAAACGGACACCAAGGCTGTCTTCGGCCACCTTGAATGGCGCCTGAACGACAGTTTCCGGTTGAACGCAGGCCTTCGCTACACGGACGACCAGAAGGACTTGTCCGACGCCTTCACTTTCATCGTGACGCCGGACGCAGCAACGGGCGGCGGCGGTCTGTGTCCGCTTCGCCCAGCTGGCGACCCCGCCGTTGTCAGCGTATCCGATGGTGTGCAAACCGCCTGCTTTCCGGCTGCCGAGAACGACCATCAAATCGGCGACCTCTCCGGAAAGATTGGCATCGACTTCACCGGAATCGATGGCATGCTGATCTACGCGAGCGCCAGCAAGGGATTCAAGGCCGGCGGGTTCCAGGGGCAATTGACCTTCAATCCTGCTGACCTTGCGGGGTTTGAAGAGGAGAATCTGTACGCCTACGAGGCGGGCTTCAAGTCTCGGTTTGCGGACCAGCGCCTGCAACTCAACGCCGCCGCCTTCTACTACGACTTTCAGGACTTGCAGTTCTACGGGCCGCTGTTTGACTCTCCCTTCGGCCCGCTGTTCGGCATCGCCAATGCTGGCGACGCCGAGGTGATTGGCGCCGAGGTCGAGCTGGTCTGGCGCGTGACCGCAGGACTGGACGCGCATCTCGGCCTGGGCCTTCTCGACACCGAACTGACCGCGTCAGTGCTGCCTGGCGTCGAAGAGGGCAGCGACTTGCCGAATTCGCCAGAGGTGAGCTTCAACGCGAGGCTCGACTACGGATGGCGCTTCGCCAATGGCGTTGGCGGAAACGCTGTTGTTGCTATCGCGTACAAGGATGATGTCAGCTATGACATCGTCCGGCAGCCAGCCGAGACACTGGAAGACGGCTATTGGCTGGCGAACGCGAGAATCGAAATTACCGGCACGGATGATCGATGGACCGCGTTCCTGTGGGGCAAGAACCTGACCGACGAGCGATACCGAACGCAGGTGCTGACCAGTAGCATTGGATTCGGGGAATCGTGGGGAGAGCCAAGGACCTATGGGGTCGGGTTGTCGCTCGCTTGGTGATGATGAGAGACGCAAAGGCCTGTAATCTCAAGTGTGGGGAGGCAGGTGGTGGTTTTGGGATCAATCGTTTGAACCGGGGGCATTTCAACCATGAAGTCACGACGAATTTCTGCTTAGCGTATCGCGGGGCGGTCGCTGGGTTGTTCTTTCTGCGGAGCATATTGGACGTGTCCCATGCGGCGGAACGGTGGACCAGCGACGACCTCAAGAGCTTCATTGATGGCGCCACGATATGGCCCGCGAAGACGGCCGACTTCGTACCAGGGCGCCCGACCTGGTGTGTCTGGTCGAACGAGAGACGGCGCAGCCGGTGCTGGCCGATTCGGTGCGCTACGGACAGCGGTTACTAGTCCTCGGCGTAAGCGCCCCGCCGGTCATGCGCTCGCCCGAGTCGCTGTCCATCTTCGGCCCTCAGGCGTTTGGCCTCGACGAAGCGTTCGCGCCGGTGGAGCTGTTGACGGCGTGAAACTCCCCCACAGCCTGGAGGCTCGACCACGGGGATCCGGAGGCCACCATGTACTGCGCGATGGCCAAGCGATTCGCAACCGATGTCGGCTTTGAGGTTTGCAACGCCGCACTACAGCTCCTCTGGACAACCTGCCGCCCAACCCCGGATCGGCGATGGGAAGGTGGCGCCGAGTCCGATGCGGAACAGGCTGCTAGGATGCGGTTCTGATGCGTGGCGAACAGGACATTCGGGATTTCATAGCGCGGTCGAAGCTTGAGCCGCCGCCAGCGCCGGCGGATTGCGTGGACCGGCGGGCGGAAGCGGAGGGCCTCGACAGATTGCGGAAGGCGCGGCTGACGGTGGTGCATGCGCCGGCGGGCTATGGCAAGACCATCCTGCTTGGGCAGTGGATTCGCCGGCTGCGCGAGGCGGGCATTCAAGCCGCGTGGCTGTCCCTGGACGAATTCGACGCAACGGTGGACCAGTTCGCGCAAAACCTGCTCGAGGCTTGCGCGGAAGCGGGGTTCTTCGGTCGGCGGCAGTGGATCGAGGCGGAGCATCCGGACTCTGCGGGCCGCATGCTGCTCGCCACGTTGTCATCCTGCGATGGCGACCACGTCTTGGTGTTTGATGATCTCCACCGAGCGGCGAGTGCGCATGTGGTCCGATGCCTGAACCACTTGGTGGCGGCTCTGCCCCGGAACTTTCGGATCGTTGTGGGAACCCGGCTGTTGCCTGCCGAGTTCGTGACCGCAGACCTCAGGCTGCACGACCAGTTGTTCGAGGTCTCGGACAGGGACATGCGCTTTTCCGAGGACGACGTGTTGGCCTACTTCGGCCCACGCATTGGAGAACAGGGTCGGGCGGCGCTGGTTGGAACGCTCCTGCAACGTACGGAAGGTTGGCCGGCGGCGATCCAGATCATCCGGCGGCGGTTGGACGATGGCAGCGACCTGGAGGCGACGTTACGCGGCCTGTCGGGCCGCAGTGCGGACCTCGCGCAGTATTTCCTTGAGCAGGTGTTTGGCGCCTTGGACGAGGACCGGCAGGAATTTCTGCTGCGCACGTCGATTCTTGAGCGCGTAAACGGGGAGCTGGGAAGCCGCCTTTACGGCGAGTCTGAAGGGTGGCGGGTTCTGGAGGAGCTGGACCGGCACGAGCTGTTCATTCACGCGGTGGACAATGCCCGCTATTGGTTCCGTTTCCACGGCCTGTTCCGGGAGTTCCTTCAGGAGCGTCTTCGTCTGCGCGCTCCCCTATCCGGCGAACTGCACGGGCGGGCTGCATGTTGGTTTGAGGAGCATGGGTACATGCTCCCGGCTCTTCAGCACGCGCAGCGGAGCGGGAATCCCGAACTGGTTGCAGCGATTCTGGAGTCAGTGGGCGGGTGGCAGTTTGCCATCCAAGGCAACGTGTCGTTGGTGGAGCGGGCCGTTCAATTGGTCGATGATGTCGTGGCGAGCCGCTTTCCCCGTGTGCGCCTGGCGGCGATCTACGTGGCGACCCGCCGCGGCCATCTGGACCAGGCCCGGGCCGGCATGGAGGCGCTCCGCCAAGCGATTCCAGCTGACGATCCCGAATTGTGGGGCGAGATCGAAGTCATGTCCGCGCTGCTGGCCCGCTACGGGGACGAGATTGATGAGCGCCAGCTGCGGAAGCTAGAGGGCCTCGGCAAGTCGCTTCCCGTAGGCAATCACGTCCTGCATGGGGTGCGCTGCAACCTGCTTTGCTCGTTTTACGTCAGCACCGGGCGATACGAGGCCAGCATCCCCAGCGGCGACCAGGCGATTGCCCACTTCCGCGCATTCGGTTCCGTGTTCGGCGAGGTCTTCATTCACTTCCATCAAGGCTATGCCTATGCGCAGCAGGCGCGATTGCGGGATGCCGAGGCCTTGTTCGCAGAGGGTCAGGACATGGCCCGCGAGCGCTTCGGCGTCGCCACCGACCTGGTGGCCATTGGCGGCGTCTTCCTGGCCCTCATCCACTATGAGCGCAACCAGATGGCCCAGGCGCAGAGGCTGCTCGATGCGTCCCTCGAGCACGTCGAACGATTCGACGGCTGGTTCGAGGTCTATGCCGTGGCCTACGGCATCGCGCTTTCAATCGCCGAGTCCGAGCGCTGTGACGATTGGTCGTTCGACGAACTGGTGGGCCGCGCTGCGGCCACGGCGCGGGAGCGGCGATTGCCGCGGCTGGCCCAGTGCGTGTCGGTCCGCCGCGCGGCGCGGGCCTTCGATGGGCTGGAGCGCGAGGCGGTGGAGGCCCAGTGCGCGGACTGGATGCAAGCGCTGCAGGGCTGTCGGCATCCGGTGGTCCGGCAAGAGTTGGCCCTGGGCGCCGGCCGGGGCTTTATCATTGTGCGCGCCTATGAGCGAGCCGCCTCCCTGTTGCAGGCGGAAGCGCAGCAGGCCCGAGCGGAAGGGCGGATTCGGACTTCGCTGAGCTGCTCAGTCCTCTTGGCCCAAGCGCTTTGGCAGATTGGGAAGGAACCTCAGGCCATAGCCGCCTTGGAGTCGGTGGTGTCGGCCTGCCTGTTCGAGGGCATCAAGCAGCCCTTGGTGGAAGGGAGCGCCCTGTTGCCGGATGTGGTGTCCAAGCTGATGGAAGCCGTGTCCGCAAGACGCACCAACCGGCTGCGCGAGGCCTACCTGGCGGAGCTTTCGGTGGAGATTGCCGCCCGTGCCCGGACGGGCGCCGCCCATGAAGGCCTGCTCAGTCGGCGGGAGCGCCAGGTGCTGCGCTTGCTGGTGGAAGGACTCACATACCGGGAAGTGGCCTCGGAGTTGGCGTTGTCGATCAACACCGTCAAATTCCACATCAAGAACCTGTACGGGAAACTCGGTGTCCAGAATCGCCGCGAAGCGATTCGCACCGCAGCCGTAAACCGGTTGCTCTGAGCCTGCATTATCCGCTTCCGCCTTGTGACTCCTTGGAGGTCAAGGTTGAGCGTGTCCACCCGCCGCGAGTCGCATCCTCCGGCTGATCTCCGCTCCCACCGGCGCCAGGTGAGCGTTCCGGCCCGTGTGCTTGACGCGCTGGGCGTTGGTCCCGGAGACCGTCTGGAACTGGAGGAGGGCGACGCTGGCTTCATCCTGCGTCCAAGACGAATAGATCCTTCCCACCTTGGCACTTTGCGCGACAAGATCAGTCGGGACAGAGGCTCTTTCGACCTGTCGGCCTTCAGGAGGCAGGGGCGTGACCCGGGTCTTCGGGATTGACACCTCCGTCCTGGTGAGACTTCTTGCCGGGGAGCCGCCGGGCGAATACGAGCGGTGCGTTGCGAGGCTGACTGTGCTGGTCGAGGAACAGGACTTCGAAATCTTCGCTTCCAATGAACGTGCTGGCCTGAAGGTCCTCACGTTGGATCGGAAGATGGCCACTCTGTCAAACGCGCAGCGACTGCAGCTTCCTGATTAATCTCACATCAGCCGACAAGACGGGACCCTATACCCTTACCCTTGCCAACGGGATGGTCTTCGAGTTGCTGGCCCACGCACAGATCCTCATAGCCCAACGCCAGACCATAGACCCGCTGGCGCAACATCACTTCCACCGTATGCCGACAACTGGCCTTGCGTCGCCGGTCTGACACAAGCTTCGCAGCTCCCTCGGTCAGCCCCAGCCTCTGATCCGCCGCCGCCAACAGCATTGCGCCGCCATCGGAAGTGATCGCGCCACCACTGAAACTGACCTCGACTTTGCGGCCTTTGCAGCGGCGTGCAAATCGAATCACTTCAGGGTTACAATTCGTCATGGGCGCGGCGTCCTCGTGGTTCGGTGTAGGTAACTGAATAATAACATGATTCAGGATGCCGCGCCCTCCTACTCATGCAATATCCGGGCCGGTCCTTCCGCATCCAGTCAATTGAGCGATCATCACCAAGGCTGCGTCTGGATCGTAGATGACGACAGATCCATGCGCTGGGTGCTGGAAAAGGCCATGCATCGTGCGGGGATTCACAGCCGCAGCTTCGCCAGCGCCGAGGAAGCGCTGGCCGCACTCGATCAGTCGCCGCCGATTGCCGTTCTTGCCGACATTCGGATGCCGGGCGTCAGCGGCCTGGAGTTTCTTGACCAGTTGCAGCGCCGTCATCCGCACCTGCCGGTGGTGCTGATGACCGCCTATTCCGATCTGGATACGACGGTGAGCGCCTACCATCGGGGCGCCTTTGAGTATCTTGCCAAACCCTTTGACCTCGACGAGGCGGTTGCGGTCGTGCGCCGGGCGGCCGTGGGCAATCAGCCGGCTGAGGCCGTGCGGCGGGAACCTGGCGCTCAGGAGATCATCGGTCGGTCTGCGGCCATGCAGGGCGTATTCCGAGCCATTGGCCGGCTTTCGCAATCGCATGTGACGGTGCTGATCAACGGGCCTTCAGGCTCTGGCAAGGAACTGGTGGCCCGCGCCCTGCATCGCCATGGCCCGAGGTCCGGCCAGCCGTTCGTGGCCCTGAATGTGGCGGCCATTCCCCGAGAATTGATCGAATCCGAGCTGTTTGGACACGAGAAGGGCGCCTTCACCGGCGCTGCCGGACGGCGGGCGGGCCGCTTCGAACAGGCCAATGGCGGCACCCTGTTCCTGGACGAGATCGGCGACATGCCTGGCGATACCCAGATTCGTCTGTTGCGCGTGCTGGCCGAGGGAGAATTCTATCGCGTGGGCGGTCACCATCCCGTGCAGGTGGACGTGCGCATCATCGCGGCCACCCATCAGCATCTGGAACATCGGGTGCAGGCGGGGGACTTCCGCGAGGACCTGTTTCACCGGTTGAACGTGATCCGCGTGCATGTGCCGTCGCTGGCTGACCGGCGCGAAGACATACCATTGCTTGCCGAAGCCTTTCTGGACCGGGCAACGCGCGAACTTGGCGAGGCGCCGAAGGCGTTTCAGCCGGCCACGCTTGAATATCTTGCGCAACTGCCCTGGCCCGGCAATGTCCGGCAACTGGACAACACCTGCCGCTGGCTGGCGGTGATGGTGTCCGGGCCTGTGGTTGGCTGCGCGGACCTGCCGCCGGAGTTGCGCACATCCGAGACCACCGGCGCGCCGGGGCCGGAGTGGCAAGAGGCGCTGGCTGCCTGGGCTCGCCAGGCATTGCAGGCTGACGACGGTAGCCCCTTGCTGGAGGCCGCCTTGCCAGATTTCGAACGCACCCTGATACGCGCTGCCCTGGCGCAGACCGGCGGCAGGCGAGCTCAGGCGGCGGCACTGCTCGGTTGGGGCCGCAATACCCTCACCCGGAAGATGGCTGAACTGGGTTAGCCCGCACTTTGTCCCTTGGTCGGGTTGGCCTCCGGCGTCTGCCATCGCAGCTTCAGAACACGCGCCGCCAGCACATCGTCGAGACGGGCGGCGGGCAGCGTATGGGGGGCGGATTTCACCAGTTCGGGATCGGTTCTGGCCTCGTCGGCAATGGCTGTCATGGCATCCACGAAGTGATCGAGTTCCGTCCGGCTTTCGGTTTCGGTGGGTTCGATCAGGAAGCACTCAGGCACCATCAGGGGAAAGTAGGTGGTTGGCGCGTGCACGCCATGGTCCAGCAGGCGCTTGGCGAAGTCCATGGCGGTCACGCCGTAGCTGCTGGCAAACCGCTCCAGGGTGAGGATGAATTCGTGGGTGCTGCGACGATTCGGATAGGCGAGTTCAAAGCCGGCCTGGCTGAGCCGCGCTTGCAGGTAGGCAGCGTTCAGCACTGCCATGTCGCTGACCCGGTTCATGCCCTCGGCGCCCAGCATCAGGATGTAGGCCAGCGCCCGCAACAGGATGCCGGCATTGCCGGAGAAGGTTGATAGCCGACCGATGCTTTCCGGCAGGTCCTGTTCATCAAGCCAGCGATAGCCGTCGGCGCCGCTTCGGGCCGCTAGCGGCAGCGGCAGATGCGGCGCCAGTCGCTGCACGACCGCCACCGGTCCGGCGCCCGGGCCACCACCGCCGTGCGGTGTGGAGAAGGTCTTGTGCAGATTGAGGTGCAGCACGTCAAAGCCCATGTCAGCCGGCTTCACCTTGCCGAGAACGGCGTTCAGATTGGCGCCGTCGTAGTACATCAAGCCGCCGGCGGCATGCACGATGTCCGAGATTTCCCGGACACGCCGCTCGAACAGGCCGCAGGTGGAAGGATTGGTCATCATCATGCCGGCGGTGTGCGGGCCAACCGCGGCCTTCAGGGCTGTGATGTCCATGTCGCCGTTGGCGTCAACCGGCGTTTCTCGAACCTGGCAGCCGCACTGCGCGGCGGTGGCCGGGTTGGTGCCGTGCGCCGCGTCCGGCGTGAGTATTTCGGTGCGTTTTGTATCTCCGCGCGCTTCGTGCCATGCGCGGATCATGCCGATGCCGGCAAACTCGCCCTGAGCCCCGGCCATGGGCGCGAGCGATACGCCGGCCATGCCAGTGAGTTCCTGCAACAGGGATTGCAATCGGTACAGACATTCGAGGAAACCACCACTGGCCTGATCCGGCGTCAGCGGATGCCGCCCCGAGAACCCCGGCAGGCTCGCCGCCTTGTGCGCGCCCCTCGGGTTGTATTTCATCGTGCAGGAGCCAAGCGGGTAGAAGTGGGTGTCTATCGAGAAGTTCGCCGCCGACAACCGGCTGTAGTGGCGCACGGCTTGCAGCTCGGACACTTCCGGCAGCGCCGGGGGTTGCTGGCGCAGGGCACTGGCCGGCAGATCGGCGACCGAGGCGGCTTCGATGGCCGTGGATTGCGCCTGTGCCCGCCTGCCAGGTTGGCCAATGTCAAAGATGGTTGCGC
Source organism: Pseudomonadales bacterium (assembly GCA_965199705.1). GTDB lineage: Bacteria > Pseudomonadota > Gammaproteobacteria > Pseudomonadales > Azotimanducaceae > Azophilus. The sequence goes on along the minus strand of OZ241359.1, from coordinate 2,385,751 downwards.
GGCTGTTCACGCCAGCGCCTCGCGCACTATGTCGGTGCAGCGGTCTATTTCAGCAGCGCTGCGCTTCTCCGTGGCGCATACCAGAAGGCCGTGATCCATGCCGGGAAAGAAGCGTCCCAGATCCACGCCGGGCAGATAGCCGTGCGCCAGCGCCGCTTCGATGACGCCGCCAGCCGGCTTCGGCAAGGCGAGCGCACACTCGTGAAACCAGGGCGCCGGGAACAGCGGCTGCACGCCGGGCAGGGCGCTGAGACGGTTGACCAGATCCCGGGTCCTGGCGTGGCTGGCAAGCGCTGCGTCGGCTAGCCCCTGCGCGCCGAGCAGGGCGGTGTGAATCGCGGCGGCGGTTACCATCAAACCCTGATTGGTGCAGATGTTGGAGGTTGCCTTGCCGCGCCGGATGTGCTGCTCGCGTGCTTGCAGGGTCAGCGTATAGCCCTCTCGCCCCTGCCGATCTTCAGTCTTTCCGATCAGCCGTCCGGGCAACTGCCGCACCAGTTTCATGCGCGTGCAGATAAAGCCGAATGAAGGCCCGCCGGAAGACATCGGCGCCCCCAACGGCTGGCCGTCGCCACAGGCGATGTCGGCGCCTGTCTGGCCCCAGGCACCGGGTGGCTTCAGCACCGCCAGAGTCAGGGGATTGACCACGGCGATGACCAGGGCGCCAGCGGCGTGCGCCCGATCGGTGAGCGCGTCCACATCTTCCAGGTTGCCGAAGAAGTTGGGGTTTTGCAGCACCAGCGCCGCTATCGGCTCGCCTTCGGGCAGCTGTTCGGGATCGCACAGGCCATCACCCATTGGCAGGACGTCCAGCGTCACGCCCTGATGTTTCAGAATCGTCTCAGCCACCGCCCGATAGCGCGGATGCAGCGTTCCGGCCACGAGAATCCGGCGCACGCCAAGGCGCCGCGCCTGAGCGCGCACGGCCATGGCGATGGCTTCGGCGAGACCGGAGGCGCCGTCATAGACGCTGGCGTTGGAGACGTCCAGGCCGGTCAGCTCGCTCATCATCGTCTGGTACTCGAACAAGAGCTGCAATGTGCCCTGGCTCGCTTCCGCCTGATAGGGCGTATAGGCGGTCATGAACTCACCGCGGGCTGCGAGGTCCCAGACAGCTGCCGGAATGTGGTGATCGTAGCAACCGGCGCCTGCGAAGCAGACCAGATCGCCGCCGCTGGTTTCGGCCTTGTCGGCCATCCAGCGCAGCATCTCCATTTCGTTCAGCGCCGCAAGGGGGTCTGTCGTCGCCTCCTGGCGCAGGTCGGCAGGAATTTCGTCGAACAGTGCGTCCAGGCTGGAAACGCCGGTGGCCGCCAACATGGACTGCACTTCCTCGGGCGTGTGCGGCGTGAATGCCATGGGGCGGTCAATCCTCCTCGGCGCAGAGGGCGGCGTAGGCGTCGGCGCTGAGCAACGCATCAAGTTCACCCGTGTCGCTCGGCTCGATTCGGAAGAACCAGCCATCGGCGTAGGGCGACTGGTTCACCGTCTCCGGCGCATCCTCCAGCAGTGGGTTGATCTCGACAATGGTTCCAGATACGGGGGCATAGATGTCGGATGCTGCCTTGACTGACTCCACCACTGCCACTTCGTCGCCGGCCTGCACCTGCTGGCCCGGCTCCGGCAATTCCACATAGACGACATCGCCCAGCGCTTCCTGGGCATGATCGCTTATGCCAACCACGACACCCCCGTCGTCGGGCCGAGCCCACTCGTGGCTTTTGGCGTAGTGCCGGTCTTCAGGCGTCTCGCTCATGTTGTCTCCCGTGCAATGGTTTGAAGGCGGGCTGTCCCCGGCGCACGAAGGGCGGCTGCACCAGCAGGGTGGGCAGCAATTTCCCGCGAATCAACGCTTCGGCCTCGCCGGCTGCTGCCTGTGGAACCCGTGCAAGGGCGATACTGTAACCGAGGGTGGGCGAAAATGCGCCGCTGGTGATCACGCCCGGCCCGGCATTGGTGTTCAGGGTCTGTCCGGCGCGCAGCACCCCCCGGCCCGGAAGTCTGGCGCCCACTGTCCGGTGGCTGACGCCGTCACGCCTGGCGGCTGCGAGAGCCTGCCTGCCGATGAAGTCTCGCTCACCGTCGGCGTCGTGTACACACCACATCAGGCCAGCTTCCAGCGGGTTGATCGAAGCGTCCATGTCGGCGCCGTGAAGACGCAGGCCCGCCTCCAGCCGCAGTGTGTCGCGTGCGCCCAGGCCAGCCGGTTGCGCGCCGGCAGAGACCAGCCGTCGCCACCAGCCGGGCGCGTCCGCCTCTGGCAGCACCATTTCCACCCCGTCCTCGCCGGTATATCCAGTGCGGGCCACCATGCACTCGTCCTGCTCCATGAATCCGAACGGCGGCAACGCGCCCACGCCTGGCAGAAACGCTTCCAGCAACTGCAAGGCGCTCGGCCCCTGCAATGCCAGTATCGACAGACGGCGTTCCAGAAGGCGCACGCCGGCGTGCGCCGACTCGGTCAGATGGGCGTGCACGACGTCCCGCGTGCCGGCATTGGTGATCAGTCGATAGCCGTTGCTCCGGCGATAAACGAGCAGGTCGTCGAGGATGCCGGCATCGGCGTTCAGCAGAAGGCTGTAAAAGGCGCTGCCGGGCGCTTTCAGGCGCGCAGCGTCGCCGGCCAGCAGCCGACGCAACAGGGGCAGTGCGGCCTCACCTTCGAGATCGTGGATGCTCATGTGAGAGACGTCGAACAGGCCAGCGTGCTGACGCACCGCCTGGTGTTCCTGAATCTGGGAGCCGAAGTGCAGTGGCAGGCGCCAACCGGCGAACGTTGCCATCCTGGCGCCATGTTCAAGACAGACAGCGTGCAGAACGGTATTGCGCGTCATCGTCAGGGTACGCAACGAAAGCGTCCGGCCCGCCCGCTTGTCGCACCAGGACGCTGCTGCGCGATCATCGCCGCCCTTGGCGCAGAAACCGGGCGACAGGGCCAAGCCCGGCAGCTTCCTCGACGAAGAGGCGATTCACCAGCGTGAGTCGGTTCACCTGGCGCACGCCCAGGTTGCGCGCCCAGGTCACTTCTGGCCCGCCTGCGCCATACAGGGCCTTGAGTGCGGACAGGAGCAGCACCAGAGACCAGGATCTGGCCTGTCGGCGACGGGCGAATTGGCGCCAGATTCCGTTTCGCCCGAGGTCCGCACCCGCCGCCTCCGCGCGTCGCAGCAGGCCGGCTGCGTCTTCAAGGCCGAGGTTGAGTCCAAGCCCCGCCATTGGATGCAGTACGCGCGCTGCGTCGCCTGTCAGCAGCACCCTCGGGTGCGGATTGCAGGTGCTTGCAACCAGCTGTTGCAGAGGAAAGGCGTGGCGTTGATCGGTGGCGATGATCGCTCCGAGACGCGCCTCCGAGGCAGCGGTCACGGAGGCGCAGAAGTCCTTTTCGCGCTCGGCCATGTGCTGCTTCGCCATACTCGGGGGCTGAGACCAGATCAGCGCCGCCAGGTCCGGCTCAGGCCCGGGCAGCAACGCCAGAGGTCCGCTAAGCAGAAAGCGCTGCCAGGCAGTGTCGTCATGTCGGCCTTCCAGTCGCACTACGGACGTCAGCGCCGTATGCCCCGTCTCGCGCACATGAACGCGCGTGCTCAGCTTCTTTCGTATCGGCGAGCTGGCGCCGTCGGCAGCGATGAGGCAGCGGGTTGCAAGCCGGCGTTCCGTGCGCAAGCGCGTGGCAAGGCGGCTTCCGGAAGCCGGCCCGACCAAGCCAAGTTGTACGGCCTTGGCCCCGGCCTGGACGGCGGTCAGTCGCGTTCCCTGCAGGAGCCGGACCCGGGGATGCGCTGCCAGTGCCTGCCAGAGGGCTTCGGTGAGGGCCCCGAACCCTTCGATCCAGCCGAGCGCCTCACGCTGCGTGCGGCTGGCGTCAAAGCACAGTTCGGCGCTGCCCCGCTCTTCCCAGACACGCATGGCGCGAAATGGGCACGGCTTGAGCGATTGCCATATCCCAACGCTGTCGAGTAGCTGGCGGGAGAGCGGCGAGAGCGCGAGAGCGCGTGGGTCCATACCCAGGGCGCCCGGCGCGGAGCGCGGCTGCACCGGTTCCACCAGGGCGACCTGCCGGCCCTGGCGGGCCAGCCCCAGGGCGATGGTCGCGCCGACCGGTCCGCCGCCGCTGATGACGGCATCGACAAGCTCGGCCATGGGTCAGGCGCCGGCCATCAGCGATTCGATTTCGGCAACCTCTTTCGGTGCGCTGGCGGTCATCACTTCCGCGCCTGTTCTGGTGATGAGCACGTCATCCTCGATGCGGATGCCGATGCCACGCCACTTCGGCGGCGCCGCATCCAGGTTGTGCGGGATGTAGAGGCCAGGCTCCATGGTAAGCGTCATACCCGGTTGCAGCGTCTGTTCCTGATCGGCGCCAGGGCAGTCGTGTACATCAAGACCCAGCCAATGCGAACAGCGATGCGGACAGAAGGTGCTCAACAGGTCGTCGGCTGCTGCGTCGCCCGGATCGTCTGCCAGATCAGACGGCTGGTACAGGCCGAGTTCGGCCAGGCCTTCCAGCATGATGGCGATTGCCAGATCGTTCGGCGCATCCAGGGATACGCCCGGCTTGCATTCGGCCAGCGCCGCCTTCTGTGCGGTCAACACCACTTCATAGAGTGCGCGCTGCTCGGCCGTGAAGCGCCCGGATACCGGGAAGGTGCGGGTCAGATCCGCGGCGTAACGGTGATACTCGCAGCCGGCGTCGATCAACACCAGGTCATCGGCGCACAGCGCGCTGCGATTGGTGTCATAGTGCAGGACACAGGCGTTGGCGCCGGCGGCGACGATGGGCGGATAGGCTACGTCCTCGGCGCCGCCACGCAGGAAGGCGCGCCTCAACTCAGCTTCCAGGTCCGCTTCGGTGCGGGCGCTCGCACAATGGCGCATGGCCTGCCGATGGCCTTCCGCCGTGATTTCGCCGGCGCGGCGCAGCAGCTGAATCTCGGCGGCGGACTTGTGCAGGCGCAATGCGTGCAGCAGCGGCGCCAGAGGGCGCAGATCCGCGCCCGGCGCCAGGCCGCTGGCGGCAGCCTGACCGATCCAGGCAGACAGCCGGGCGGCCAGATCAGTGTGTGCGCCGGAATCGCAATACACTGTCGAGGCGTTGGCGATGCGCGCCGGCATTTGCTGATTCAGAAGCGATTGCGGCAGCGCCAGGTCCAGCCCGAGCGCGGCCGCTGCTCGCTCCGGGCCAAGCCGCTCGCCAGTATAGAGTTCCGCGCGCGCATGGCGTTCGGCACAGAACAGAAGCGCCTGATCGTTCCCATCCCGGGCCCGTGTCAGAAGCAGCAGCGCGCCCGGTTCGCCGAGCCCGGTCAGGTACCAGAAGTCGCTGCTCTGACGGAACCGTGTCGGCGGCAGGCCGTGCAAGGCCGTGAACACAGCGCCGCCCGGAACCAGCGCAATACTGTCGGGCGCCATGCACTCCAGCAGGGCGGCCCGGCGGCTGCGATACTCGGCGTTGTCCGGGGCGGCTGTCATCGTGCAGAGAGCGCACGGCAATGTGTCAGGCAGGGCATGGAATCTCCTCGCACCGTGACCGGACTATACCGCAGCAACCTTTCCCCGTTCATCGAAACAGCGTTTATCGTTTCCGGTTTGCGCCAGTTTGGTGCAAGATTCCGGCCATGTGTCCGCAACTCCCAGATTCAGGCGAAACGCCGGATTGGCAGCAGATCGAGGCCGGGGTGGATCGGCTGATTGAACGCAATCGGCTGCTGGCCCAGGAGAATGCCGCGCTCAAGGCCCGACAGGAAAAGCTCACGCGCGAGCGGGCCGAACTGATTCGCGCCAAGGAGATGGCCATCGCCCAGGTGAGCGGCATGATCGAGCAATTGAAGGCGCGGCTGCGGCAGGGACGTGGAGAAAGACGGGATGGCTGAAGACACCAGCGTCAGCATCGACATACTCAATCGCTCCTATCGCATTCGCTGCCGACCAGAGGAGATCGAGGCGCTGCGTGCGGCTGCGTATATGGTGGAGCAGCGGATGGAGCAGTTGTACCGGGGCAGTGTGGTGGTGGACGATACCCGCGTCGCGGTACTGGCTGCGGTGAACATCGCCCATGACTGCCTGGCGCAAACTGAAGACGCCAGCCGCCGCTCGCGCATCTGGGAGAAGCTGGAGGCGGCGCTCAGTCGCTGAGACTTGCCCGCCCCTGACGCCAGGCGTCGATCAGCGCTGCATAGGGCACGGTGCGCCCGGCTGGTTTCTCGTTGTTCAGGCGTGGCTTCGGCGCGCCGGGCCGCCCCAGCCATTCGTCTGGCTCGATCGGCGGGTTGAGCTGCGGTCCGCATTCGCCCTGCACGCCAGCCCGTTGCAGGCGCTGCATGACAGCATCCTGTTCCTCGGCGAGGCTGTTCATGGCAGCCTCTGGCGTGCGAGCGCCGCTGACGGCGTCCGCCACGTTCGGCCACCAGAGTTGCGCCAGCTTCGGGTAGTCCGGCACGTTCACGCCGGTTGGGGTCCAGGCCACCCGGGCTGGGCTGCGATAGAACTCGACCAGCCCGCCAAGCCGCGGCGCTGCTTCTGTCATCGCGGCCGACTCAAGATCAGAAGCGCGAATCGGCGTCAGGCCGGTCAGCGTCTTTTTCAGGGAGACGGTCTTGGACACCACGAACTGGGCGTATAGCCAGGCAGCCTGGCGCCTGCGCGGTGGCGTGCTCTTGAGCAGAGTCCAGGAACCCGCGTCCTGATAGCCGAGCTTCATGCCTTCTTGCCAGTAGGGGCCATGCGGGGACGGGGCCATGCGCCATTTGGGGGTGCCGTCTTCGTTCACCACGGGCAAACCGGGTTCAATCATGTCGGCGGTGAAGGTGGTGTACCAGAAAATCTGCTGCGCGATGCGGCCCTGGGCCGGCACCGGGCCGGCTTCCGAGAAGGTCATGCCCTGGGCTTCGGGGGGCGCATAGCGTTTCAGCCACTCGATGTACTTGCGCAGTGCGAAGACCGCAGCCGGACTGTTGGTCGCTCCGCCGCGGGTGATGCTCGCGCCAACCGGGCGGCAGCCTTGCACCCGGATGCCCCATTCATCCACCGGTGCGCCATTGGGGATGCCCGGGTCGCCGGCGCCGGCCATGGAGAGCCAGGCGTCGGTGAAGCGCCAGCCGAGTGACGGATCCTTCTTGCCGTAGTCCATGTGGCCGTAGATTCGCTCACCGTCAATGGTTTGCACCTGTTCAGTGAAGAATGCGGCGATATCCTCATAGGCCGACCAGTTCACCGGCACGCCGAGTTCATAGCCATAGGCATTGCGAAAAGCCTCGCGCAGGGCCGGCCTCTGGAACCAGTCGTAACGAAACCAGTAGAGGTTGGCAAACTGCTGATCCGGTAGCTGGTAGAGCTTGCCATCCGGGCCGGTGGTGAATCCCTTGCCGATGAAATCCGCTACATCCAGTGTGGGCAGGGTTACCGAAGCGCCTTCGCCGGCCATGAAGTCAGAAAGCGGGAGCACATGGCCGTAGCGCGCATGGGTGCCGATCAGGTCGGAATCGTTGACATAGGCGTCATACACATTCTGGCCCGAGTGCATCTGGGTTTGCAGCTTTTCGATGACGTCTCCTTCCTGAATGAGATCGTGGCTGACCTGGATGCCGGTGATGTCGGTAAAGGCGCGCGTCAGGGTTTCTGATTCGTAGGCATGGGTGGTAAGCGCCTCCGATACGACCGAGATCGAGAGGTCCTGAAAGGGCCTGGCGGCCTCTGTGAACCAGGCGAGCTCCGCCAGCTGCTCATCGCGGCTCAGCGTCGAAGGTTGGAATTCGCTGTCCACCCAGCGTGCGGCTGCCGCAGCCCGGGTCTCGGCCAGCAATTCGGGTTCTGGCGCATCCGCATCGCCGCCACAGGCAGACAAGCCTGCGAGCAGCGCAATCAGGAGGAGGGCGGGGCCGAATTTCGGCAAGTGCAGGTTAACCATAGCGCATCACCAACCAGGCAAGAAGACAACACAGCAAGCTGGCCCAGCCGATCCACAGGGCGCTGGCGGCCAGCCAGCCGATGTGCACGAAGGCGCTGCCGAGCAGCGTGATGAATGCCCGGTCACCGCGTGTGGTGGCTATCGGCAGCCAGCCCTTTCGTTGCCGGGTCGGCCAGCGCAGTTCGGCGCAGATCAGCCCGGCCAGCAGGGCGGCTATGGCGGCAAAGAAGATTGCCGTCTGCCAGGTAAAGGCCATCCACCCCATCACACGCGACCTATGGCAAAGCCCTTTACCAGATGGCGGCGCACGAACCAGACGAGCGCGAGGCCGGGCAGGATCGTGACCACGCCAACGGCGGAAAGCACCCCCCAATCCATGCCGGAAGCGCTGACCGTGCGTGTCATCGCCACCACCACCGGCTTGGCCTCGCTGGCCGTGAGCGTGCGCGCGATCAGCAATTCCACCCAACTGAACATGAAGCAGAAGAAGGCGGTGACGCCGATGCCGCCACGGATCGCCGGCACGAAGATGCGACAGAAGAAGTACGGAAAGGCGTGACCATCGAGCACCGCCATTTCATCCAGGGCGCGGGGCACGCCTCTGGCAAAACTCTCCAGAATCCACACCGCCAGTGGCACGGTAAACAGACAATGCGCCAGGGCCACGGCCAATGGCGTATCGAACAACCCGATGCTTGAATACAGTTGAAAAAACGGCAGCAGAAAGATGGCTGGCGGCGCCATGCGATTGGTGAGCAGCCAGAAGAAAAGCTGTCGGTCGCCCAGAAATCGGTAGCGGGAAAAGGCGTAGGCCGCCGGTATGGCAATGCCGAGAGACAGAACCCCATTGATGAGCACATAGCTCAGTGAATTGAGGAACGGCTGATACCAGGCAGGATTGGTGAAGACCTCGACGAAATTGGCGAGCGTCGGCTGGCTGGGAATCACTTGCAGGCCGCCGAGAATGTCTCGATTGGAGCGCAGCGCCATCGTCAGCAGCCAGTAAACCGGCAGCAACAGAAAGCCGCAGTAGAGCCAGAGGCTCCAGTGCGCCCGGCGCCGCAGATGCGGCAGGGGCTTCATGCGCCGAGCAGCCGCCGCAGTTCGCTCGGCGAGTGCACCGGCAGCGAGCAACTGGCGCCTGTGCAGACGTGCGCGTGCGGTTCCAGGGGCGCGAGCGCCGGCAGATAGGCGGGCGCTGTACGGCTGCCGTGCGGGATGCCATAGACGCGAAGCCCCGGTTGATAACCGTCGGGTAGTTCCTGTCGCCACTCGGCAATCGCCTCCGGCGTGCCGCGCAGAATCACCAGATCCGGGCTGTACGCCTGATACTCCAGGGCTTCCATCAGGCTGCAATGGCCAGCAGGATATTGGGCCATGGCTGGCATCGCCCATTCAAGCGTGCGCGCAGCCGAGGTCAGCATCCTGGCGTCGCCGAACAACTGCCCGGCTTCGGCCAGCGCCTTGGCCATGACGCCGTTGCCAGCCGGCAGCGCTTCGTCGCTGGCTGGCTTGAGACGCACGATCAGGGACGCCTGATCGTGTGCAGTGAAAAAGAAACCGCCAGCGTCGGCATCCTCGAACCGCTCTATCGCTGCGTTTGCGAGCTGCTGCGCAAAGGCTGCGTCTTCATCTCGCCATTCGCATTGCAGCAAGGTGAGGCTGGCGTCGAGCAGGTTGGCGTAATCGTCCAGATACGCCGGAAAGCGCGCTGTCCCGCCCTGCCAGCTGGCATGGAGCACGCCGTCCCGCCAGAGGTTGGCGCGTATGAAGTCGAGGGCAGTCTGTGCAGCGCCGAGCCAGGCTGGTTCGTCAAGCGCTCGGGCTGCTTCCGCAAGACCCTTGATGGCGAGGGCGTTCCATGCGGTCAGCGCCTTGTCGTCGAGGCCGGGGCGCACTCGCTCGCTGCGCGCCGCGAACAGCCTGGCCCTGGCCGATGCCAGAAGTTGCGCTGCCGGCCCGGGCTCCAGGGACAGGCGCTCGACTACAGAACGCCAGGCGTCGCGTCTGTGCAGAATCCACTTGTTCTCGAAGTTGGCAGGTTTGTCGATGCCGTAGAGGGTGGCGACCACGGCGTATTCATCTTCGGTGAGCAGGTTTCGAATCTGCTGCCGGCGCCACACGTAGAAGCGGCCTTCCTCGCCTTCGGAATCGGCGTCCAGAGCTGCATGGAATACACCGTCCGGGCTGCGCATTTCGCGCAGCAGCCAGCCAGCGGTTTCCCGCACCGCGTCTTCGAATAGCGGGTCCGGGCCGATGGTCAGCGCTCTGGCGTAGAGCGACAGCAACTGGCCGTTGTCGTACAGCATCTTCTCGAAATGTGGAACCATCCAGGCCCGGTCTGTTGCGTAGCGGCAAAAGCCGCCGCCCAGATGATCGTAGATGCCGCCTCTGGCCATGCGCGTGAGGGAAATCATCACCTTGTCCAGAAGGCCCCGGTCCTGGCGCCCGTCTCTGGCTTGCCAGGCCCAGTGATTCAGCAGCCTGGCCAGAGCCGTTGGCATGGGGAACTTGGGCGCGCCGCCAAAGCCGCCTTCCTCTACATCGTACTGATCCTGCAGCTGGGAAACGCAGGCATCAAGCAGGGCCGACTGGCTTTCGGGCGCCCCTTCCGTGGGACCCTGCCCGATCCGCACCAACGCCGCCTGCAATTTTTCACCCTGTTCAACCAGGTCCGGGCGCTTGTCGTTGAACACGGAGCGGATTCGCAACAAGAGATCAACGAATCCTGGCAGCTGGTAGCGCGCGGATTTCGGAAAGTAGGTGCCGGCAAAGAAGGGATGGTGGGTTTCGGGATCAAGAAAGACGGTCAGCGGCCAGCCGCCCGGACGACCTGACAGCAGATGATGCGCGGTCTGGTAGATCTTGTCGAGGTCCGGCCGTTCCTCCCGATCCACCTTGATGTTCACGAAGTGCTCGTTCATCACCTGCGCGGTGGCTTTATCCTCAAAGGATTCATGCGCCATGACATGGCACCAGTGGCAGGCCGAATAGCCCACCGACAGCAGGATCGGCTTGCCGGTCTGCCTGGCTTCGGCCAGCGCCGTTTCGTCCCAGGGCTGCCAGTGCACCGGATTGTCCGCATGCTGCAACAGGTAGGGGCTGGTTTCGGAGCCAAGGCGGTTTTGCATGAGTGCAACCTTATCATGGCGTGGCCTGTGGCCTGCCGGCTCGCACACCGGCGCGGGGTGAATCCGGGGAAGCGTGATATGGTTTCCCCGTGATGGAAAGGCGGGCCGAGGTGAATCGAAACGAGCGTCAGGACGCCGATGGCTATCGGCCGAATGTGGGGATCATCATCGTCAACGACGCCGGTCGCGTGCTGCTTGCCCGCCGTGTCGGTGGTGGAGACCGCTGGCAATTCCCCCAGGGCGGCATTCGTCCGGGCGAGACTGCCAAGGCTGCCCTTTACCGCGAACTGCGCGAGGAAGTGGGTCTGCGACGACGGCATGTGGCCAGGCTTGGCGCGACCGACGGATGGTTGCGCTACCGCTTGCCGGCAGCCGCCAGACGTCCGGGTCCGGATTTTGTCGGCCAGAAACAGAAATGGTTTCTGTTGCGCCTCCTGGCCGACGGTGCCGAGATCCGGCTCGACCTGTCGAAAAAGCCGGAGTTCGATAGCCATGCCTGGGTGAGCTACTGGTATCCGCTGCACAAGGTGGCGTCATTCAAGCGCAAAGTCTATCGCCGCGCACTGACGGCGCTCGCGCCTTGTCTGCCGCGCTTGACCAGCTCCGCGTCTGGCCCGGAATAGCCGATGCTCGCCGAGCTCAGACGAATCGTTCAGGAGGTGGGGCGCGTCCCGGCCTTCAACGAGGCGCTTGATCTCATCGTTCGCGAGATATGTCAGACGCTGGGCACGGAGGTGTGTTCGGTGTATCTGAAAACGCCGGACCGTCGCCAGTATCTCTTTGCGGCCAACGAAGGTTTGAATTCGGAGATGGTCGGCAAGGCCCGGATCGACCGCCACAAGGGGCTGGTTGGCCTGGTCGATGAACGCGCCGAGCCGATCAATCTGCAGGAGGCCAGGCTGCACCCGCGCTACTGGCATGTGCCGGAGCTTGGCGAATACCCGTTCAATGCCTTCCTCGGCGTGCCGATCATTCATCAGCGCGAAGTGCTCGGCGTGCTGGTGGCGCAGCAGCGGCGCAAGCGACGTTTTCGCAGTGACGAAGAAGCCTTTCTGGTGACGCTTGCCACGCAGCTCGCCAGCATCATCGCGCACGCGGATGCGGTGGGTGATCTGCACCAGCTGGTAAGCGCCGATCATCCGCGCCAGGACCTGCGCATAGTGGGGGTCGCCGGTTCGCCGGGCGTTGGCATGGGCGTTGCCGTGCCCATGCAACCACTCACCAGCCTGGACAATGTGCCCGACCGGGAGGCGGAAGACCCGGAGGTTGAACTGGCCGCCTTCGACCGGGCGGTGGACCGGGTGCGTGGCGATCTGGGCCAGATCGGCGAGCAGTTTGCCGGTAGCTTGCCGCCCGAAGAACTGGCGCTATTCGATGTGTATCTGCACATGCTCGACGACGACGCGCTCACCGGCGAAGTGCGGCAGCGCATCCGCCGCGGCCAGTGGGCGCAGGGCGCCCTGTGTCAAGTAATCCGGGAACACATGCGCGGGTTCGAGCGGATGACGGACGCCTATCTGCGCGAACGGGCCACGGACGTGGAGGATCTGGGACTTCGGGTGCTGGCCTACCTGCAGGACATCCGCGCCCGCAAGCACGAGTTTCCGCCAGAGACGATTCTGGTGGCGGACGAAATCACGCCCAGCATGATTACGACAGTGCCGGCGGAGCAACTGAAGGGCCTGGTCTCCCGGCGCGGATCAGTCACCTCGCACGTTGCCATCATGGCGCACGCGCTGGACATCCCTGCTGTGATGGGCGCAGTCGATCTGCCGATATACGACCTGGATGGCCAGCCGGTGATCGTCGATGGCCACTATGGCGAGGTATATGCCAATCCTTCCGCTCATTTGACCGAGCAGTACCGGGAAGTCATGCAGGCGGAGGAGGCATTCGATTCGCAGCTCGACGAGCTGCACGGACTGCCCTGCGTCACCCTGGATGGCTGGCGCACCCTGCTGTGGGTAAACATCGGCCTGACCAGCGACATATCCCGCTCCCTGGAGCGCGGCGCAGAGGGCATCGGCCTGTTTCGCACGGAGGTGCCGTTCATGACGGAGGACCGCTTTCCCACCGAAGACGAACAGCGCTCCCTTTACCGCGAACACATGGCGGCCTTCGAGCCGCGTCCGGTCACCATGCGCACGCTGGACATTGGCGGAGACAAGGCGCTGAGCTACTTTCCGATCAGCGAAGAAAATCCGTTTCTCGGCTGGCGCGGTATTCGTGTGACGCTGGATCATCCGGAAATCTTTGTTGTCCAGGCCAGGGCCATGCTGAAGGCCAACGCCGGTCTGAAGGGCGTACTCCGGATCATGTTGCCCATGGTGTCCAATCTTTCCGAAGTGGAAGAAGCCACCAAGCTGGTGCGCCAGGCCTATGCCGAAGTGCTGGAAGAAGGCTATAACGTCAAGCCGCCGCGCATCGGCGTGATGGTGGAGGTGCCGGCGGCGGTTTATCAGGCGCGGGAACTGGCCAGGTGCGTGGATTTCCTAGCCGTCGGCTCCAACGATCTCACCCAGTACATGCTGGCCGTGGACCGCAACAACGCCCGGGTCGCCGGCCTGTATCGCGATTTCCACCCGGCTGTCCTGCGCGCCCTGCGCGAGGTGGCGCGGCATGCACACGCAGAGCGCAAGGGCGTGGGCATTTGCGGCGAACTGGCCGGCACGCCCAGCGGCGCCGTGCTGCTGATGGCGATGGGTTATCAGGTGCTGTCCATGAACGCCACCAATCTGCCCAGGGTGAAGTGGGCGCTGCGCAACATGCGCCGTAGCGATGCACGCCGCATGTTGGCGCGAGTGCTGAAGATGAGCGCCGCCGAGGACATTCGTCACTACATGGAAGAACAGCTGATCGAAGCCGGTCTTGCGCGCCTGATGCCGAGACCCAGGGGACGCGCCGAGGCCAGCTCAACGCCGGATGAGGCAGCATGATCAAGCTGTGCGCGTTCCGGGGGGCCAGGGAACCTCTGACTTAGTACGCCTTCATCCCGAAGTACCACTGGTTGCCCTTCTTCGTCTGGCGCATCTCCGGTCCTGGCCGCGCCGCTTCCTTGTTCGGGTACATGTCAACTGGTCTCGGGAAGGCGCTCGGCATAGCCTTCCTGCTGTAGCTTTGCCAACGTCTCGATTATCCGGGATGACTGCTTGTCTGTGGGTGCGCTCCTGGGAATACGTGCTGCGACTTCCAGCAAGCGTGACTCGGTTGGTACAAGCAGGTCTCGTGCTCGGCCCCAATCAAGGGCTTTGCGCCAGAACTCACCTCCAGCTCGGACGACCGCCATCTGTGCTTCGATTCCGTTGAGCTCGCGTTGCTCGCGTCGCGCGCTTTTGGCCGCATCGCGTTGCTCGCCAACTGAAATCAATTCCTGAAGGAACGAATCCGGCCAGTCCACAGCAATCTCGCGCGCTCGCGCCCAGCACGCCTGCTGCTTGGCCCATTCGGTTACGTTGCTCATGCCGGTTGGCGGATTGATCAGGGTCTGATGAATCTGCTCCGCTACGATTGCAATGACTTCTTCCAAGGCGGTTCCTGGCGATTGCTTGCGCCAGATGACCTCGAAATCGATCGCGCGTTTCAGTTCGGTGACGTCATGGGCGATCCTGGCAATCGTGTATGCAACTATGTTCGCGCGATAGCCGCCGTGGTACCACGATTGGGCCGAGACGATTCGCTCGGTGGCCTTGAACACGATTGCCTTGGCAATTGCCATTCGATACCACGCTTCGTTGAAGTCATCGGGCGTCTTTTCCCAAGCCCGGCCGACTCGCTCCGCAAACGCAGCAAAATTCTTTTGTGCGCCACGGCTCACCTCATGTGGACGCCCATCCCATACGGCCACGAACTTGGCCAGATCTGTCTTGGTGACGAGTTGTTTGCGGGGATTTTCCAGGTCGAATTTCCTGCGCCCGGATGGCGTGAGGTTGGCGCGGGCATCGGCATACTGGCCGCGTGCTCGCTCATAGAACCACTTGCTTTGTCTGAACGTTCCATCGGGAGAGGGTGCATACATCCTGCGGGAGAAACTCTCGATGCGAACGTGAAAGGGGTGATTGGCAAAGAAGTCGGCTGCGCTGACCCGGTTCTGGCTGTTCGCATACTCGGAGATTCGAGGCACCAGATCGTTGGCTCGTTCCGCTGTCACCACGGAGAGCTTCATCTGCACAAATGTCTGGCCAAGATCGACCTTTCGGAGCTTGGCGACGTGAATGGAGGCAGTCGTCTGTCCACCGTTCACGATCTGGAAATTTCGGAGGCCGCGCAGCCGCAACTGTCCACCCTCAGTCACGATATCCACCTTCTCCGCGGTGGCAGTGATGCCATTGTTGTAGGCGAAGAACATGGATGGTTCGTTTTCCAGAGTATTCCTGATGCCTCGATTGACTTTTCCACGCGCCTGAAGAAACACCCGAACGTTCTGTTCGAGCAGGCGTGCGCCCCACCGATCGTAGATGCTGGCAAGCACATCTCCGGGAAGGACCGCGAGCCAGGACTCGTGATCGTCTGCCGACTTCTGGGCGCGCAGGATCGGGATCGATCCCCCGAAGTCTTCGACCAGGTTGATCTCGATGTCCTCGCTACCGTCCCCGGCCGTAGTGAGGGCGTGGAGACGGCGGATGTCCCAGACACTGTAGGAGATCTGTTTGCCCTCGACTTCGCCGGCGGGACGACCGTCAACCCGTTCGCTCAAAGCCCGGTTGCTGACCAGCAGAAAGCGAATTCTGGCCACGCCTCCCCAACGCTTTGCGATCAGGTCGGCCAATCCGAACGCCGGACTGGTCTCTTCCAGCGCATCACGCCAACGCCGGTTCAGCGCTTGTCGCAGGAAGTTGGACAGGCGCCGAAAAGCGGCGTCCATCTCCGTTCCGGTAAGGCGTCCAGGAACAGGATCACGATTGAAATCGAGAACGATCAGGTTCAGCACGCGAGCTGTTTCCAGGGGATCGCCACCGTAGCCGTCAACCCGGATTCCCCTGGCGGGGGCGCGGTAGGGAACCCGATCAGCAGCATCGAGTTCCCCGGCCTCCATCAATATCTCGCAGAATTTCTGGAAGAAGACGTCCTCGGTAAATTGCCCGTCCGCATCGGACTCTGCCAGCACGCCCTGAAGAAATTCGCTGGCAAACTCCTCAAGTTCCATCCGGTTCTCCGACCATCGCCTGAATCATGGCTGTCACGTCAACGAGAAAATCCTCGCACCGCGAAAGGACAACCGAATACGTCACGTCCTCCACGCCCGGAAGGGTCGCCGCAGGCGTGATACGGGGGAATCCCTCGGCCACTTCGTAAGCAGACTCGCCTCCGATCAACATCAGGTTGTCCGAGTAGTCGTCGTTCCAGTCCAGCCCGCTTTCGTTCAGGCGCTCTTCGAACTGGACGACTGCGGACGCATCAAGGGCGGCAATCGCTTCACGAACACGCGAAGCAACATCTGTCACCGTGACCGCCGCTGAATCTCCCGGCGCTCCGGATACTTCGAGGACGTAGAGAAACAGACGTGTCGTTGCCGAAGCATCGAGCTGATCCGCTGAAGAGATTCGTATGAACGGCGTATGCGGCGACCGGCTCTTGGCTTCGACGCTTGTCCAGCCGATCTGAAAATCTTTTGGCGCGTCGTCCGGGCCGGTCCATGCATCAATTGCGCCGACCGGCCCGATCGCCGGAATGAGATGGCGCTCCAGAAAGCAGAGTTCGCCGACGAGGCCCCGTTGCTCCTCCCGGCTCAGTCGGCCATCGCTTCCGCTTCTCAGCAAGCGGCGCCAGCGCCACGTGCGGCCGAGAAAGAGTTCGACCGCCTCGGCCCCGGAGCGGGAAACCTGGGTGGCTTCAACGATGTCCGAGCAGAAACGGTGAAATACTGCCCGCTGATCGCGGTCCCTCAGGCGAATGATGAGCCTCTGCCCAGGCGCGTCTTCCACTGGTTGGGTTTCCACAAGGAGTCCACGCAGCCTGGGCAGGCGTCGCGACCTGGGCTGTTCGGCGCGGTGCTGAAGAATGAGCAGACACTGACCTTGGCCATCCAACGCCCAATAGAGCCCCCAGTCCGATGTCCCGATTTCCGGTATGCGCCGCGCACTGATGCTCGACACGCCAATCGGCGGATCCAGACTGCTCCAATGGTCAGTCCTGGCCATGGTCGCCGTTCTCGTCATCTTCATCCGAGTCGTCCTCGCCGCAGTACTCCCGCATCCAGGTGGTGTTGATGACGTACTCGACAGTGTTTTCCGGAAGACCGGTCTTGGGAAAGCTGATGCTCCAAGCCGCTACGGGCCTGTCTCGGTTCAGGCCAGTGAATCTGGCGTTGATAGCAAGAAGATGGATGACAAGCAGCGGCCTGCTTCGAGCTTCAGTGTATATCTTGTCCGGGTAATTCCTGGACGCGTCAGCTTTGCTCGTCCGGTAACTGTGCTCGGCTTCCTCTATCTGTACATCGGTCAGCCCGGCTTTGGTGATCCCCCGAGAGCTGACTCGCTGCTTGTTCGTCACCATCAGTACGGACCGGTCGCTGCGTTTGCCTTCAGTTCGCTGCTGGCAGACAAGTTCAAAGCCCAGACTGCGATCGACCAGCGAGTTGTCTGTTGGTTTCTCGATTCCGGCAAAAAGCACATCCCATCGGTTCAGTTCGTCATTGGCCCTTTGTGAGATATAGGTGCGCACTGGTTCGACCTCGGTCAGCGGAGAGCCTGGGTGATTTCTGAAGGCTGCCAGAAAAGCATCGACATTTTCTACATGGACATCTCGAACCAACCGTCCCCCGTGCCAGACCTCCCCGCCTTCCGGAGCCTGACCCTGGGCGCGCATCGCATCAGCAAATCGCACAGCCGCCCCAAGATTTGAATTGACGATATTCTCTCTGCGATCAAGGATTGCGGTTTCTACAAAACTATTTGCCAGGCCGATCAGAACCGTGTGGCGCTGCCCGGAACCAATCTTGTTGCGTGCCGTGACCACGAGGCTGTCCGGGTGACTGCGAACCTTGAGACCGAAATCCCTCGGCGTGGCGTTGGCGCTTTGCATCCTGGCCAGTTCTTCCCGCAGTTCCTCGACAGATTCGGAGATGTGCTCGTACCAACCCTGGGCCTCCTCTGGCATCCAGATGCGGCAAAGGTCTTCGTATCCAACACGATATCCGAACCATCGGCCCATCTGGAACAGGGTGTCGTACATCATCGAGCGACGAAGGAAGTAACTCACTGTCAAGCCTTCCAGAGTCAGGCCCCGCGACAGCGAGAAGCCACCGACAGCAATCACGTTAAGTCCCTGTGCTTCACGTTCCGAGTAGTCGAGGGCGCCGCCTGATCGACTGTTAATCTCGACGACGCTTATCGCACTGGCGCTCGTGTGCAGTTGCTCCTGAACTTTCGGCCAGGATTCATCGATATGGTTGGCATAGTGGTTCTCATAGGTACGATGCAGATCAGCCAGACTGGGGTCGCCGAGCGCATCCTCGACAGGACGAGCGGCGTTGACCCTGACACTCGCAGCGATCTGATCGACGATGGCCTGTATTTCATTTCGCACCTGCCTTTGCACCGCCACGAAGCGCGATACGTTTACGAGCATCGAGTTATGAGACCGAGCCTCTCCTCTCGTCAATCGGACGGCGCGCGCCAATATGAAGACGCGAATGGCCTCTTCGAGGCTTTTCGGTAACTCGGCTACGGTATGGTCAATCCGATGCGAGGTTGGCAACAGGTCTTCATGATCGTCGATATCCTGGAGGATCGGGTTTCCGTTGTTCCCGAATACCTGTAATGGGCCAAAATAATTGGTTGGTGGATCAAGGCTGACAATGAAATCGCGTGGGAACAGGTCGTGCCCCACCATCGCGTCTTCAGAATCCGGGTCGATGAAGATGTTTGCGAAGGGTGTGGCCGTGTAGCCGACGTAGTTGCTCCGCTCGAAGAGACCGAGGAGCTCGCGGATCTGCCCGTTGATTCGAGATACCTCGTCCATGCGGCTGATGTTTATCGAAGCATTGTCCGCTTCATCGTCGATCAGCAGCATCGGCTCCTGAATCTTCTGTGTTCCAAGGCGAGAATTGTGAATCGTGAGCCAGTCAATCAGATTGCGAAGCGTGGTTACATTCTTCTTGATCACGAATACTGCTGGCTCAGTGAGGTTTCTCAGTGGGACGTTCACACTTTCGGCGATCCTCTTGTGAAAGTCCCGGTGTGAGGTTGTGAAGGCGCTCGGAGTAGGACGAGGGGCATAGCAGCCCACGCCCAGAATGGTGCGCCTGAGTTCGTTTTGGCGTGACCCGCTGGTGGTTCTGCCGATAAAGCCCTCATCCACGCGACGCTGAGTCTGGTCCCGCAGTTTGTTGTGCAGCCCGGCGATAATGATTATGACCCGGTACCCGGCGTCGGCAGCCTTGTTTACCACGCCGATGTAATTGGCCGTCTTTCCCGACTGGACATGGCCCATGACCATGCCTCGGCGGTCCCATCGGCCCGGCTTCTCGGGATTCTCGAGAAGTCCGAGTATCCTGTCGGTCACGTTGCTCATTCCGCCGAGAACCTGGCTGGACAGTCCCCTGTCGGCCAGGAGTTCGCGATATCGACTCCAGTAGCGGAAATTGATCTCTGATCGCTTGCCTTCAAGCCACGGCTCGAATCCCGGGTCCTGCAAAGCAGCGCCGTCCGTCATTCGAACGCCGTGAACGGCTTCGAAATGGAGCGCCAGTTCTTCTGCCTCCTCATCGGTCACGCTCGGGAAGACTCGTCTCCAGCCTGCGATAGTTTTCCGGATCAGTGCCTGCGTGGGTAGCTCATGGGCCAAGAGGCTTCTGACCGCCACCTTCAGTTGTTCGAGTTCAGTCATCGATTTCCGGTTCCTTGGGTTTGATTGAGCAGATCCGCCAGAAGACGATTTGTGTCTTCCCATTGGGACCTGAAAGGATCAGCCGTTTGCATTCGACTTTCGATCTCCGTCGGGGAAAGTCCGCGACGCGCCAGGATCTGCCACACTTGGGAGACGATCACTTGCAGGTCTTGCAACTCGATTTCAGAAGAATCGATTTTTCCGGGATTTGCGCTGATGTCCACATGCAGTGCTTCCAGAGGAAAGGTTGCGGCAAGCAGGCGGAGAATCCGCTCAAACTCCTGCGCCTTGCCAGATTCGAGTTCGTCTCGGAAAGTGGACAATATCGGATGTTCCGCGTCGACGTGGTAGGAAATCTGATTCTTGTTCTGTACTCTTTTCCACACAGGGAGTCGGCTGTTTTCTGTCAATCTGGCGCCACGCCGTTCGTAGGTTCGACGCGATGGCGCGCCAATGCGCTCCACGATGCTGCGCAGGCGTTCTCGAACGAGTGGTGGCGGCTGTGCTGACGCCTTTCTGACGTCGATCTTCCAGGCCGCATCAAGCGTGTTGGGGATGTCGATGCCGACTCGGGCGAGTTTCGTGAGTTCGAGCTGGCGAGCAAGCCGGAACCAGGTGCCGTGCATGATCAGGCGTCGATTTCGATACAGGTAGAAGCCCTGGTTGGCGACGTAGCCCTCGGGTCCGGAAAATTTCTGCCAATCACTTGCCGAAATCTTGTCGTGATGCGGCAGCGTCACGGGCCAGACTCTGATCTCGGCCCCGTCAAGACGAATCAGTTCTTCCGGGTGGTGCTGCGTTGCCGGATGGTTGAAATGAAACGGATCGAAGGGCGTCAGCGGGCGGTCGTTCAGCGAGATGGTCACATGCGCGCCTTCGCGGCCTGAGAGGAAGCGGTGAAAGACAAATTCGAGATGGGTGGCTGCCTCGTCAAGCTGCTGCACGAGTTCTCGCCTGTCTTCCGGTCGGTCGCGGCTGACCAGTCGATCCAGCTTTTCCCAGACCACCAATGTCCCGCTGGGCGGCAGCGTCTCCGACCAGCGAACCGCATTGAAATCGTTCGGGATTCCAACCAGCCACCTGTCGCGTGCTGCGACCGTGTCGAGATCCCATGTCGCACCGGATAGAGCCGAGTCTTGTCTCGTCAACACAGTAAGACGTCTGCACTGCGAGAAAGATGCGGTCTTCAGGCCAAGCCCGAAACGCCCGAGGTCAGCGCTGGACCGTGTTTCAAGGGGATTGTGCGTGCCGGGCCGCATGGCCTCGATCAGTTCCTCGCGGCTCATGCCGACTCCGTCATCGACTATGCCGATAGCGGGCGATTCGCGGTGCGTGTCCGCCAGTAGCCGGATATTGCGGGCTTGGGCGGTAATCGAGTTGTCAATGACGTCGGCCAGGGCGGTTTGCAGCGAGTAACCCATGTCGCGAAGACTCTCCACCAGGGAAGATGCTCGCGGGGGAAGCTCAAGCTCCCGCTGCCCAGGGTCGCTCATGGATTGATGGCGCCGCTCACCCCACCTCGAAAAGGCTGTGCGCCAACAGGTTGAGTACGCTCGGAACGTTTGCGTTGCCTGCTCCGACTGTTCGCCCGGTCCCGATGCTTTAGCGTCTTCCAGATTTCTTCTGCAATCTGTCTGGCGAGGTAAGGCGGGACGGCGTTTCCCACCTGTACGTATTGCTGTGTGCGGCCGCCGTGAAAGAAGTAGTTGTCTGGAAAAGTCTGAAGACGAGCGGCTTCACGAACCGTGAGACTGCGGCACTGGGCCGGGTCGGGATGAATGAAGTAGTGTCCATCCTTGGAGATGTGACTCGTGATCGTGGTGGCGGGACGATCGCTCAGTTGTACTCGGAATCGGTCCCTGAACTTGCCCGTATTCCAGTTGCTGTGCCTTGGCGCTAGCGCCGCCGGAAAATCTGCGGCTTTGGGCGACTTGCTGAACGCATGCGCGTAGGCGCTCGCATACAGGTATCGGCCAAGGTCATCGTCCATGTGGCCCCTGGTCTCGTTATTGGGGAGCTTTGCAAGATTCGCGTCGAAGAGCCAGTCGCGCAGGGCGGCAGGGCAGGTGTGCGGTAAACCGGTGCTGCCAGGAACATCTCCATATGGGAGGGCGTCGCCTGATATCGATGCACGGGCCCGGTCGAGCTCAGGTCGAAGCTTCGATGCGCACTCGGGTGGCATCCTCAAGATGCATATCAGAACCCGTTCATGCGCCCTTTTCAGAGATTGTTGCCATGAGGCTTCATCGTCCTTGCGACTGAGGCGGCTGCGAAGCCTTGGCATTTCACCGATTACGTCATGTACCGAAACCGCCGAGGGCGTGGTTCGCCGGAGCATCGGCAGGCAGTCGTCTGGCAAGGTCACAGCAGCGTCATGGCGTATGCACACGACGAAAACGCGGTGGCGCCGCTGCGGGATGCTGTGTTCCTCGGCACGAACGAGAAGACCCTCGGGATTCGTTTCGTCTGTCCAGGGTCGGCCTGCATGCGGAGCGGTAACGGGATAGAGACGATATTGATTGCGTCCACCCGCATCTGCAAGGGCGCGCATGATTTGGGGAAATATGGGTTGGCCGCTGTGCTTGGCGGAGGTCATGCCCCTCACATTCTCCAGAACGGCGACGGCCGGCTGAAGCTGCTCCAGCACCTTGGCGTATTCCCGGTACAGCAGCTGTCTCCCGTCGGAGACTGGATCGTAATCCGTGTTGCCTGCATTGCGCACCCTGCCGACCACTGAATAGGACTGGCACGGAGGACCGCCCAGGAGGATGGTTCGGTCGCCGTACCTGTCTCGAATCTCCCTGATGCGCTTCTGAAGGAAGGTGGTTGCTTCGGGAGTGCCCAGCGTCATGCATCGCGTTTCGTCGTTGGCCGCCCGCCACTGATCCGGATAGAGCCGCGCCCAGTCTGGCTCGCGGGATCCGACGCCGTTCAGGAATTCGTAGTACTCTTCGGGGAATCCCGAAGGGAAATTTCTGAGGAAGCTGCGTAGAAGCAGTGTGCGATGAGCCATTGGCTCCATTTCAATCGACAGAACGACCTTGAATCGAACGCGTTCATGATGCTCCCTGATTCCGGCAAATCCTTCGGCGAGGCCGCCGGGGCCGGAGAACAGATCGACCACAGCGAACGGATCGGTCATTTGCTTGACAGCCTGGCCATACGTTTCCCGGTTCCGAGCGCAACTGGGTCGGCCCCGTGACCGATGTTGTCAGCAAGGCCGTGCGTTCGCGCATGATGGCCGGGATTAGCGCCAAGAATACCAGACCTGAAATGATTCTTCGGCGGGCGCTGCACGCTAGGGGGATGAGATACCGTCTTCATGACTCCAAGCTGCCGGGAAGGCCGGATCTGGTCTTTCGCCAGTTTGGCGCGGTCTGTTTCGTGCATGGTTGCTTCTGGCATCGGCACGAGGGATGTCCCTATGCAACCAACCCCGCCACCCGGCCCGACTTCTGGCAATCCAAGTTCAAGGTCAATGAATCAAGGGATCATCGGGTCAGGGAAGAATTGCTGGCCGCGGGCTGGCGCGTGGCGATTGTCTGGGAATGCGCACTGCGCGGCTTCCGCTCCAAGACCACAGTCACCTTGATTCACCAGTGGCTTCTCGGGTCGGAGCGCGAATTCCAGACAAGTGTCTGGAACAACGAGCGCAACCATCACACGAATTCGCAAGCTGAATGACATGGGCATGAACGACAAGGCATGAACGATCAACAAGGTTGAAAGTCTGCCCGCAACCAACGCAGTGGCAATGGCGCACGCAACAGTTATGATGCGAGCATCATGTGGATGCGGAACAGTAGCGGGAATTCCCGGCGCGTTGGCTGGTGGCTCGGCTCGGCCGTGAGCGTCTGGCTGCTGGTAGCCGCCGGCTGCGCCAGTTCCGTGGACCGCGGGCAGTTTGATGACCCGGATAGCGCAGATGCCTGGACCTGTGTTGAAGCTGATACGCCTGGCGAGTGGCAGTGCGAAACAGGCGGCGTCATACCGGAGCAGCAGTCCTTGACGGAAGCGCGGGACGCATCCTGATTTCCGCCTGAAGTGCTTCAAGGCTGTCGGCGCTCTGGCACGGCGCCTGGCTTATCGTCGTGGCGCGAAGCTGAATAGCCGTTCCTCGCCGATGCTGCTGCCCGGTCCGTAGTTCTGTTCCGATACCTGGATGATCCCGTCGCCCATAATTACTGCCGTGCTGGCTCGGGTGCCATAGTCTGCGCCTTCGAGAAAACGTTGCCGACGATGCACTTCCGGGGCAGCGTCGCTCGGGTCCGCTGGCGCACCTGAACGATCTTTGATCGGGTTCTGCCGCAGCAGAGTGATCAGGGCCTGGGTATCAGAGGACTGTTGCAAGCTCTGGCCAAGGTCTCTGGCGCCTTCGACGGCCTTTGGCCAGGGCGTGCCGAAGGCCGTGTTGGTCAGGCCATGACAGCCAGGGGCGAGGCGGCGTGTGCTGCCGCGGTTCGAGGCGCAGACAAGCTCGCGCCCGTCCCAGAGGAGCAGGTTGAATCCGGCATGGTCAGCGCCCCGGAGCTGATCGGCAAAGGCGCTGGCTGATTGCTTGCCGGCGAGAAAGCGCAATGGCAACTCGCCCCGTGATTTTGGCGCGACGGGCGCATCGGGGTCCGTGAAGTTGGTAATGGCCGCCAGGCGTCCGTCTTCGGAGACCGCAAGCCAGGCGCCGCCAGCCTGCAGATCCCGGCCTGCGAGCAGCCCCGGTGTTTCTGCCCACCAGTGCATGGGCGCGCTGGGGCGCCGATAGTACTCGTCGCGATTGGCGGCCAGCACCAGGGGGGCGTCTGGCAGGGTTCGGTAGGCGATGAGGATCAGACACATGGAAGTCGGTTTTGGCTTGGGCCACGAACCGTCATTTTGCCTTGAATGCGCCAGGCGGGTTTCGCATCGTTAGAATGAGCGCTTGGAGGAAGAGCAGACGCGCGTCGGATTGGCGCGCTCCAGCCCGGTAATCGAGGCGCCTGTGCATTATCCGAACATAGACCCGGTGATCATTTCCCTTGGGCCGCTGGCGGTGCGCTGGTATGGCCTCGCCTATTTGGCCGCGTTCGCGCTCTGTTACTGGCTCGGCATCCGGCGCGCGCAGCACAGCGACCCGAACCGGGATCGGCAGGAGGTTGCCGATCTGGTGTTCTACGGGGCGCTTGGCGCGGTGATTGGCGGGCGCATCGGCTACACCATCTTCTACGGCTACGAGGCGCTGCTTCGGGACCCGTTCTTCATCCTGCGCATCTGGGAAGGCGGCATGTCCTTCCATGGGGGGCTGCTCGGTACGCTGGCGGCGTTGTTGTGGTGCGCCCGTCGGCGGGGGCGCGGCTTTCTTCAGGTGACGGACTTCATTGCGCCGCTCATTCCCATTGGCCTCGGCTTTGGGCGCCTCGGCAACTTTGCCAATACGGAGCTGCCGGGCCGTGTTACAGAGGCGCCCTGGGCCTTGATCTATCCTTGCAACGCGGATGCGATTCGTGCGATCAATCCGCTCTGCACTGGCGCCTGGGAGAGTTTTGCCCGCCATCCCTCGCCCCTGTATCAAGCATTTGCCGAAGGCGTGGCGCTGTGTGCGCTGGTCTGGCTGGCGGCCTGGCGGCCCAGGCCCACCGGATTCGTGTCTGGCGTCTTTCTGGCCGGCTACGGCAGCTTGCGGCTGGTGACCGAGCGATTCCGGGAACCGGACGGCCATCTCGGATACCTGTTGCTGGATCAGGTCACCATGGGCGATCTACTCTCTCTGCCGATGTTCGTGATCGGCATCTGGTTGATCCTGAGAGCCAAGGCGTGAAGTCCTATCTGGATTTGCTGCGCCAGGTGCGCACTGCCGGCGTCTCCCGCGATGACCGCACCGGCACCGGCACCCGCAGTATCTTCGGCCATCAGATGCGCTTTGATCTCGGCGCCGGTTTTCCATTGGTGACCACCAAGCGGGTCGCTTTTCGGCTGATCGTGCATGAGCTGCTCTGGTTCCTCTCCGGCAGCACGAATATCCGTTATCTGCAAGACAACGATGTTCACATCTGGGATGAATGGGCGGACGAAGATGGCGAGCTCGGCCCCGTCTATGGCGCTCAATGGCGCGCTTGGCCGACGCCGGGCGGTGGGTGCGTGGATCAGATTGCCGAGGTGGTAGCGTCCATTCGCGCCAACCCGGGTTCGCGCCGACATCTGGTCAGCGCCTGGAATCCGGCGCAGGTGGGTGAGATGGCGCTGCCGCCCTGTCATGCCCTGTTCCAGTTCTATGTGGCCGAGGGCCGACTTTCCTGCCAGTTGTATCAACGTAGCGCAGACCTCTTCCTGGGCGTGCCCTTCAACATCGCCTCCTATGCGCTGCTCACCCTGATGATCGCTCAGGTCTGCGGCCTGGCGCCGGGCGAGTTCATTCACAGTTTTGGCGATGCCCACCTGTATCACAATCATCTGGCCCAGGCGGACGAACAACTTCGGCGAAAACCCCGCGCGCTGCCAATGGTTCGGCTGAATCCGGCGGTCACGGACCTGTTCAGTTTCGGAATCGGCGATATCGAATTGATCGGCTACGACCCGCATCCGGCAATCTCCGCGCCGATTGCTGTCTGACTGGCGGATGCAACTCGCGATCATCGCAGCGGTTGCCCGCAACGGCGTGATCGGCCAGGACAATCGCCTGCCTTGGCGCTTGCCGGACGACATGCGCCACTTCATGCAAAGCACCCGGGGCAGGCCGGTCATCATGGGCCGGCGCACCTTTGAATCCATGCCGGGGGCGCTGCCTGATCGCTACAACCTGGTGGTGACGCGCAATCCTGACTGGTCGGCGCCTGGCGTACGCACGACGAGCAGCTTTCAACAGGCGCTGGCGCTTGCCGAGCATCACGTCATGGAAACCGAAGGAGATTGCGCCTTTGCCATTGGCGGAACCGGCGTCTATGTGGCGGCGCTGCCGTTCGCTCAACGCCTGCTGATCACCTGGGTAGAGGCGGAACCCGAGGGGGATGCCGTATTCCCGCCCGTCAATTGGGCCGAATGGCGCGAAGTAGCGACCCGCGCCCATGCCGCCGACGCCAGACATGCACACGCCTTTCGCATTGTTGATTATGAGCGGGTGATTGATACTGCCTGACTGAATCAGCGCGGCCTACATCAGTTTGGCGTCCTCTTGGCTTCATTGGCTACCGGGAAAATCGGCGTCGGCATTGTTCGGTCGTGAGCCGCCGGGCCGTGTCGAAACGGCGATGCGACCGGCTCCGATCACTGCCCGGTGGGGGTGGACCTTGCCTGACCGGTCATTGGAAACCCTCTGAAGCCGAAAACCCTTGAACGAATTGTGTGCAAACCGTCGCGCCATCACGCAGCAATGCTCATTCGGCATTTGGGGAGTTGGGGTGTGGCGCGCGTACAGACATCATTTGCTCATTCGCGCAAGCAACGAAGCGCCGTCCGGGCACTCGATGAGCCACTCTCCTGCCACGGCCAGACGCTCCGGGTCAGAAACGCCCGCCAGCAATGCGCCGAAACGCTTCGCCGTATCGCCGCCAAACCGCAGCGCAACCTGACGCTCGAGCAGGGCGCGCTCCCGAGCCAACGCTTTCGCCTCGCCTCGGGCCTCACCCCGCGCCTCGCCTCGGGCCTCGCCCTTCTCAATCAGCTGCCGCTTCCATAGCGCCACCCGCTCAGCCGGGTCAGCCGGTTGTCGCACCACTTCGTCGGTCGATTCCCTCAGCCTGACCAGTTTCATAAGCCACTCCTCCTCGTCCCCTATATCCGCACTTCGAACCCACGCCTCCAGCCAACGCTGCAGCACATCCAAAAGACTGCCATCTTCCACCCCGGAAAGCCACTGCAAACAGCGCTCCACTACACGCTTCAGGTCTTCTGGACTGGTCAGACCCTCGATCCACGCCAGCAGCGTCGCCGCATTGCCTTCCGGCAGTTCCTCGCCCAACAGGGCCTGTTGATCGACCAGAACATAGCCGTCTCCCACCAGACCCATCGGCCCCACATGCGCGCCCAACGCTCCGGGCTTGCCGGTTTCACCCTCTGCCTGTGCTGATACATCCGCTGACGCTGCTTCCATCCCGCCTGGGCGCGTCAGGGCCGACAGGTTCAGCGGCGCATGCCATGGACTGGAACCGTTGTAGAGCACAATCGGTAGCACTGGCGGGACCGGGTTGCTGGCGCTGAACGGTTTTTCCCTGTGCAGAGCAAGGTAAAGCAGGGTCGCATAGCTCTGCACTCGGGCGGCCATCATCCAGTCTGAGCGAGACTGAAATTCAAGCATCACCAGGATGTGCAGCCAGTGCGGTTCATCGGCTTCGTCGTCCGATGAAGCCGGTTGCAAGGCGACCCGCCAGGCCATGTCGCCGAATCGCTGTTCCAGATTGTCGGTCAGATACTCACTGGGCAGCCGTTCCAGCGTATCCAGGCGCAGGCGACGCAGCATGGGCAACCGGTCTCCGACCAGTTGTTCGAGCAGGATCAGTTGATCGCGGATCATGCGCGGATGCGCGAAGGCGGCCTTGTAGGTGGCGTCGTGCTGCATGGCAAGCACTGTGCACTGCGAAACCGGTCTCGCATGTGCGACATGACGCCAATTCGTGTGCGTGCATGCGGCATGACACGAGTATCATGGCCGCCTCCTTGTTCTGGACGCTTGCCGCATGATTGTCAGGCCTCGAATTCGCGGGTTCATCTGCACCACCGCCCATCCGGCGGGCTGCGCTGCGCATGTGCAGGAGCAGATTGACCAGGTGCAGCGCGCCGGGCCGATTGATGCGGGCGTCCGCAACGCGCTGATTCTTGGCTGTTCCGGTGGCTACGGGCTGGCTTCGCGCATCCTGGCTGCGGCTGGCTGTGGCGCCAATACGCTCGGCGTTTCTCTGGAAAAGCCACCGCGACAGGGCAAGACGGCGAGCGCCGGCTGGTACAACAACGCCGCTTTCCAGCAGTCTGGCCTGAAACCACACGCCGTGACGCTCGATACGGACGCCTTTGCAGATGCCGCCAAGGCGCAAGTGATCGAGGCGCTGCGGGCGGAGTTCGGGCCGATTGATCTCTTGATCTACAGCCTGGCGGCGCCGGTGCGCCGGCATCCGCGCACTGGCGAATTGCATAGATCGACCATCAAGCCACTGGGCGATTCCCTGGTCAGTCGATCCTTGAATGTGGACAAGGGTGAGGTCACGGAAGTCACGCTGACGCCCGGCAGCGCCGCCGACGTTGCCAACACAGTGGCGGTGATGGGTGGTGAAGACTGGGAGTTCTGGGTCGATGCGCTGGCCGAGGCCGATCTGTTGGCGCCCGGATTTCGTACGCTCGCCTTTACCTATCTTGGCAGCGACCTCACCCGCCCGATCTACTGGGGCGGCACGCTCGGCAAGGCCAAGGAAGATCTGGATCGGGCGGCGGGCGCGCAGCGCAGGCGTCTCGCCGACCTGGGCGGCGACGCCCGGGTGGCTGCGCTGAAGGGCGTGGTCACCCAGGCCAGCAGCGCCATTCCGGTGATCTCCCTGTACCTGTCGCTATTGTTTCGGGTGATGAAGGCGCAAGGTGTACATGAAGACTGCGTGCAGCACATCCACCGCTTGTTTGCTACGCAACTCGCCCGCGGCGCCGACCCCAATTTAGACGCCGAGGGCCGCATTCGGGTGGACGACCTGGAGTTGTCGGCGGCGGTTCAGGACGAGGTTGCCGAACGCTGGAGGCGCGTCACGAGCGCCAATCTGGATGCGTTGGGGGATCTCGCCGGCTATCGCGCCGACTTCCTGAAGATCTTCGGTTTCGGCCTGCCGACGGTGGATTACACGCAAGAAATTGATTTGTGAAGGATACCTGGCCGCCTCTGTAGATAACTCTGCCAGCCTACCGGGCCAATGTCTGACGCAGATTGCCGATTCTTGCCTGTGCGATAGCTGTGTCCTTCTGGCTGAATACCGGCCATGCAGCGTCTGGGCATACTTCGGCCGGAGCGGCTTGCCGCCAACGCCCGGCCTTTCCGTTATCTCGCCTACCCGGTGATCGGGGTCGGTTTTCTGGTTCTGGACAGGCCGGGCCTGGCCGATGCGTTGGCGGTTATCAGCTGGTGCCTGCTATGGCCCCTGGCCGTGGACCTGGGCCAGCGCGGGCGCAGCGCCACCTTTATTCTGCGTGCGCATCTTCTGGAAGCCGGTCTGGTCGGCGCACTGTTCACCTGGGCCGGCATGGCCCCGAATCTGGTGCTGGCCACCGGCATCATCCTGATTGTCAGCAATGCCTTGCAGGGTGGGATCATTCAGGCGCTGGCAGCCTGCGCCTGCGTTGCCGTCGGAGTCCTGCTGGGCCTGGTGATTGGCCCCCGTGCAGCCTGGATGAATCTGGCGCCGGCGCACGTGCTTGCCGTCGCCATCCTGCTGCCCTACTGCGGCCTGATCGGGCATGTGGCGCACAGTCAGGCGCTTGCCAACCGTCGGCAGCGCCAGATCATTCACGGCCTGAACCAGCGCCTGGCGCAATACCTTCCGGAAAGCCTCACGGAGCGTTTGCATCAGGCGCCAGGCCGGAGCCTGGAAAGGCGCTGGCTGGCAGTCTTGTTTGTGGATCTTGCGGGCTTTACGGCATTGGTGGAGAAGCTGGCGACTGAAGAGCTGTCCGCACTTGTGAACGCCTATATGCAAATCCTCGCCAGCGTGGCAGCGGCGCGCGGCGGTTCTCTCAGCAAGGTGCTTGGCGACGGCGCCATGATTGTCTTTGGAGAGTCCGATCAGCGCGAGCATCGGGCGCTGGTGCAGGAGGCGCTTGCGTGCTGCCGAGCGCTTGAACAAGCGCTGCGCCAGATTGCTCAGGGCAGCCGCAGTCAGGGGTTGCCGGCGCCGCTGCGCCTGAAAGCGGGGCTGGCCTCGGGCTGGTGCTCTCTCGGAGACTGGGGCGGGGAACGCCGGCTGGAGTACACGGTGATCGGGCAGCCTGTGAATCTCGCCAGCCGTCTGGAGGGCCTGGCCCGCGCTGGCGAGGTGCTGGTTTGCGAACGCAGCGGGTTGCTTCTGCAAGAAGCGCAGACGGCAGACGCTGAAATTTGCGAGGTCAAGGGGCTGGGGCGCGTGCGGTTGCATCGGTTGCGTTGCTGATTCTGCCGGCGCAGACTGCCGGTTTTCTCGCGGGACGCGGCAGCCGAGTTCATGGCAACGAGCAATACTGCGCTCTGGTCGAGCCGCTTCGGCTTTCTGATGGCCTCCGTCGGCCTTGCCGTGGGCATCGGCAACATCTGGCGCTTCCCCTATATCACCGGCGAGAACGGCGGCGGCGCCTTCGTGATGGTCTATCTCCTGTGCGTGGCGTTGATCGGCCTGCCTATCCTGATGGCGGAACTGCTGATTGGGCGGCGCGGGCGCGGTGACCCGGCAGCAGCCACGGCCCATGTCGCTCGGGCGGAAGGACGCAGCAGGCATTGGCGGATGGTGGGCGGATTGAACCTCTGGGCCACCTTCCTGATCCTCGTGGTGTACGCCATGGTGGTGGGCTGGGTGTTCTTCTATCTGGGCCAGGCCATCAGCACCGGCTTTTCCGGCATGAACGCGGTGACGGCGGAGCAGGCCTGGACCGCCTTCGGCCAGCGAGCAGGGGTGCAGCTCGGTTGTGCGTTTCTCGCGCTTGGCCTGACCGCGGCGATTATCTCCGCCGGCGTGCAGGCAGGGATCGAACGGGCAGGGAAGGTGCTGATGCCGCTGCTCTTTGTGCTGCTGCTGCTGCTCGTCCTGCGCAACATCTTTGCTGGCGGTTTCATGCAGACGCTCGACTACCTGTTCACGCCCGATTTCAGCAAGGTCAACGGTCGGATGCTGTTGGTGGCTGTGGCCCACGCTTTCTTCTCCATCGGTATTGCCATCTCCGGGATGATGGGCTTTGCTGCCTATTTGCCGCAGTCTGTCTCCATTGGCCGCAGCGCCACCTTCATCGTGCTGGCAGATACCAGCGTGGCGCTGATCGCCGGGCTGGTGATCTTTCCGATGGTGTTCAGCTTCGAGCTAGACCCGGCCAGCGGCGCCGGCTTGATCTTCCGCACCCTGCCTCTGGCTTTTGCGCAGATGACGGGTGGCCATGTGGTGGGCGTGCTTTTCTTCCTGCTCCTGTCGGTGGCGGCGGTTACCTCCATGGTGGGCCTGCTGGAACCGATCACAGCCTGGCTGGCCAGACGCAGCGGATATTCCCGGCCCGTTTCCGTAGTGATTCTGGCGGGCGGCATCGGCTTCCTGACGGTTCCGGCGATCCTGGCGCAGAGCGTCTGGGCGGACGTTCGGCTGTTCGGGTCGAGTCTCGCCAGGATCTTCGATTTTGTTCCCAATGAGATCATGCTGCCACTCGGTGGCCTCTTGATTGCAATCTTTGCCGGCTGGGCGATTCGCGAGTCGTCCAGCCAATCCGAGCTGGCGCTGGCAAGCGATGCGCGGTATCGCCTGTGGCTATGGCTGCTGCGATATGTCTCCGCGCCTGCGGTCTTGCTGATCCTCGTTTTCGGCGTTGTCTGACCGGCGCGGTCGGCGCCAGGCATGCCTTGCATTGTGCGCGGCTGACCCCATATAGCCGGCTTTGGATTCTCTGGACGCGCGCCATGGCTGGTTCCCCGGAAACCTTCGGCTTTGAAACCGAAGCCAGACAACTTCTGAAGTTGATGATTCACTCCCTGTACTCGAACCGGGAGATATTCCTGCGTGAACTCATCTCCAATGCTTCGGACGCAATCGACAAGCTGCGCTTTCGCACCATCGCGGAGCCGGAACTCGCCGAGGACGGGCAGGATTTCGGCATCCGCGTCGGTTTTGATGCGGACGCCGGCAGCCTCTGGGTCGAAGACAACGGCATCGGCATGAGCCGGCAGGAGGCCATCGACCATCTCGGCACCATCGCCCGCTCCGGCACCACGGAGTTTCTGAACCAGCTGAGCGGCGACCAGCAAAAGGATGCGACCTTGATCGGTCAGTTCGGGGTTGGCTTCTACAGCGCATTCATCGTTGCCGACGAAGTGGAAGTGCGCACCCGCGCCGCCGGCGGCGACGGCGGAACCCTGTGGACTTCTCGCGGCGAAGACGCCTTTACCGTTTCCGATCTGACGGAGGCGCCCAGAGGCACGCGGGTTACCCTGCGGCTGCGTGAGGATGCACGGGAATTTGCTGACAACTTCCGGCTGCGCAGCCTGGTGCGCAAATATTCGGATCACATCTCCGTGCCGGTATATCTGCCGACGGTAGCAGCCCCCGATGGCGAAGAAGAGGCGGCAGAGCCGGCTTCAACCGAGACGGCGTGGGAAACAGTCAACGAGGCGACTGCTCTCTGGACCCGCCCTCGCTCGGAAATTGGCGACGAGGAGTACCAAGCCTTCTACAAGCACATCGCGCACGACTTTGAAGACCCGATGCGCTGGAGCCACAATCGCGTGGAGGGCAAGTTCGACTACACCAGCCTGCTCTATGTGCCCAGGCGCGCGCCCTTCGACCTTTGGAGCCGGGAAGCGCCTCGGGGCCTCAAGCTCTACGTGCAGCGGGTCTTCATCATGGATGATGCAGACCAGTTCCTGCCGCTCTATCTGCGTTTCGTCAAGGGCGTTGTCGATTCTTCCGATCTGCCGCTCAACATCTCGCGTGAGCTCTTGCAGGAAGACGAGCGGGTGGCGAGCATTCGCACCGCTCTGACCAAGCGCGTTCTGAGCACCCTGAAGTCTCTGGCCAATCAGTCCCCTGAAGATTACCAGGCGTTCTGGGACGAGTTCGGAGAGGTGCTGAAGGAAGGCGCGGGCGAAGATCCGGCCAACCGAGAGGCGATCGCCGAGCTGTTGCGCTTCAGCTCCACGCACATCGACAGCAACGCCAAGTCCGTGGGCCTCAAGGACTATGTATCGCGCTTGCAGGAGGGTCAGGACAATCTGTATTACCTGGTGGCCGAAAGTCATCAGATTGCTGCATCGAGCCCGCATCTGGAGGTGTTTCGGGAGCGCGGCTTGGAAGTGCTGCTTCTGTACGACCGCATCGACGAGTGGATGATGTCCAATCTGCGCGAGTTCGATGGCAAGTCGTTTCAGGACATTACCCGCTCCGGGCTGGTGCTGCCGGGCGACAAGCCAGCGGACGCTGAAGGCGACGAAGAAAAGTCCGGCGACGAGGCCGAGCCGGAAGTCGAAGATGGCCTGGCCAGCCGCATCAAGTCGGCGTTGGGGGACAGGGTCAAGGCAGTGCGCGTCTCTGCGCGCCTGCGCGACTCCGCAGCCTGCCTGGTGCAATCCGAGTTTGGCCCCGGTCGGCAGATGCAGCGCATCATGCAGGCCACCGGCCAGCCTTTTGCGGCCCAGGCGCCGGACTTCGAATACAACGCGGCACACCCATTGCTGAAGCGTCTGGATCAGGAGCCGGATGAAGACAGATTCGCCGATCTCGCGCTGGTCCTGTTCGATCAGGCGGCGCTGGCCGAGGGTGATGGCCTGAAGGACGCTGCCGACTATGTCGGGCGGATCAACCGACTGTTGCTCGATCTCTTGCAGCGGCCAGACGACAAGCCGGGCGACTGAGGCGTCTCGCCCGGCCTGCCAGTGCAAACCGTCTTGATGGCGAAGCGCTGTGGAACCGGATTCAAACAATTGAGAAGCCGGGTAAGTTATCCTCCTCGGTCCGCATTCGCGTCCTGGGCTAGCACTATCGCCGTGCAGATGAATTCTTGTTACGCAGTTGCGCCCCTGGCCCGAGCGTCCCGGAGGCTGCTCGGCGCTATCTGGCTGGTGGCCCTTGCCCCGCCGATTCAGGCGAGCGCGCAAGAGGCCGTGGCGCCCTTCCCGAGGGCTGTGCTGGTGCAGCAGACCGAAGCATCGGAGGTTGCCCCACGCGAGTTCATCGTCAGCCCGGTCGAGAAGATACGTCGGGAGCTCAGCATCGAGCGCAAGCTGCGCATTGAGGCGAGCGCAAGTTCAATCACCTGGCGGATCCCCGATGGCACGCCGCTGACGGAGGTCATGGAGCACTATCGAGAGGCGCTCGGTCCTGATCCGTTGTTCGTCTGCCAGGGGCGCGATTGCGGGCGAAGCAACGGCTGGGCCAATCAGGTTTTTCAACAGGCGATCCTCTACGGGCCGGATGCCAATCAGTTCTACATCGCCAGCGACCGAGGCGCAGAATTGGTCTCCGTCTATCTGATTGAACGCGGCAACCGGCGCATCTATGCACATCTGGAGGTGCTGCGCCCGGAGCGCTCGGTGCGGGTGGCCATCAATGCCGAGTTATCGGAGCGTCTGGCGGGCGAGGGCGTGGCGATCATCGAAGGGGTCAGGCCGAGGCGCGACGGCAGTATTGCCGAGGCAGAACAGACCCTGCTGCGTCAACTCGGCAGCCGGCTTGCCACCTTTGAACGCTCGACCATCTACGTGGTCTGTCACCTGTACGGATCAGAGCCGGTGCCCACCTTGCTGGAACGCGCCCTGGCCTGCGCTGGCACAGCGCGTGACCTGCTCGGCGAGGCGTTGGCTGACAACACCAATGCGCCGACGCTCGAACCCTTTGCGGCCGGCCCCCTGTTGCCGCGCGCTGACGCCGCTTCGGCTCGTCTGGAACTGCTGCTGCCGCATCGGCAACAGCGAGATTAGCTCGCAGCCAGTTCCATGCGCCTCCTCACCCTGCGTGACGCGGTGCGTGCGCGGTTTCAGGCTGCATCCCTGTGCTACGGTCAGGGCACGGCCAACGCTTGCCAGGAAGCCACGGCCCTGGTGCTTGGCGTGACCGGCCTCTCCGAGCCGGAGTGCGCGGCCAACCCGCGGCTGCAACAGGCCCTGGTGGCGCAGGTGCAGGCGCTGGCTGAACGCCGCATTCGGGAACGTCTGCCGCTGACATATCTGCTTGGGCGAAGCCGTTATTGCGGGCAGACCTTCTGTGTGGAAGCGGGCCTGGTGACGCCGAGATCGTCCATCGGCCCGATGCTTCTGGAGCAGTTTCGACCCTGGCTGAGGCAACCGCCAGCGCGCGTCCTGGATCTCTGTTGTGGTACCGGCTGCCTGGGGCTGCTGGCCGCATTGCAGTTTCCGGAAGCGTCTGTGACCCTCTCCGATCTGGCCCCGGAGGCTCTGGCGCTTGCGGCGCGCAACACGGCTGCTTTGCAGCTGGAGGCGCGAGTGCGCATAGTGGCTTCGGATCTGCGCCTCGGCCTGCCTGACGGGCGCTATGATCTGATCCTCTGCAATCCGCCCTATGTGGATGCGCCGGACATGCGCACGCTGCCGCCCGAGTTTGCAGCTGAACCGGCGCTCGGCCTGGCCGGCGGCGAGACTGGCCTGGATCTGATTGCCCCCCTGATCGAACGCGCGGCGGCGCACTTGACGCCAGCGGGCCTTCTTGTGTGTGAGGTCGGCATGACGGCCTGGCGGGTGCGTCGCGCCTGGCCGCATCTTCCTCTCATCTGGCCGGATCAGCCCGCCGGCGCCGCCTGCGTCTTTCTGCTTGAAGGCGCGGCCCTCGCTTCTCATACTGCACTGCCAGATTAGCGACGCGCAGCACCATGTCCGGCAATA
Source organism: Pseudomonadales bacterium (assembly GCA_965199705.1). GTDB lineage: Bacteria > Pseudomonadota > Gammaproteobacteria > Pseudomonadales > Azotimanducaceae > Azophilus. The sequence continues at coordinate 2,349,396 of OZ241359.1, read as the reverse complement.
CCTTCGGCCAAATGTTTGCTCTCACGACCTATGGTGAGAGTCACGGCGCAGCGCTCGGCGCCATCGTCGATGGCTGTCCGCCCGGCATCGGCTTGTCGGAGGCGGACATTCAACCGGCTCTCGACCGTCGTCGGCCCGGGCAATCCCGCTATACGACCCAGCGTCGGGAAGCGGATCGGGTGCGGGTCCTGTCCGGTGTCTTCGAGGGTCGCACCACGGGCACGCCGATTGGCCTGGTCATCGAGAATCAGGATCAGAAGAGCAAGGACTATGAGGACATTCGCGATCTCTTCCGTCCGGCACACGCTGACTTCACCTATCATCACAAGTATGGTCATCGGGACCACCGCGGCAGCGGCCGCGCTTCGGCGCGAGAAACAGCCATGCGGGTGGCGGCGGGCGCGGTCGCCAGGAAGTGCCTTGCTGATCTGACGGGTACGCGGGTGCGCGGCTATGTTTCGGCCATCGGTGAGGTGCGTCCCGACTTTCGATCCTGGGCTGCCGTGGCGGAGAATCCATTTTTCTGCCCGGATCCGGATGCAGTGCCGCGCCTGGCCGAGCTGATCGAGCAAGTGCGCCGGGCGGGAGATTCGATTGGCGCGGAAGTCACCGTGGTGGCCGACGGTGTGCCAACAGGTCTCGGCGAGCCGGTGTTCGCCAAACTGGACGCGGATCTGGCCGGCGCCTTGATGGGCATCAACGCCGTCAAGGCGGTGGCGATCGGCGACGGATTTGACGTGGTGCGGCAGCGCGGCACCGAGCACCGGGATGAAATGTCGGCAGAGGGCTTTCTCAGCAACCATGCGGGCGGCGTGCTCGGCGGCATCTCATCGGGCCAGGAGATCGTCGCCCGCATTGCCCTGAAGCCCACGTCGAGCCTGACCACGCCGGGACGGACAATAGACAAGGCGGGCAGGGAAACCAGCGTGGTCACCAAGGGCCGGCACGACCCCTGCGTCGGCATTCGCGCCACGCCCATCGCCGAGGCCATGGTGGCGTTGGTGTTGATGGATCACTACCTGCGCGACCGTGGGCAGATGGGCGAGCGCCATGACTGAGGGCTCCGTCTGACCGATCTACCGCCAGACAGACGGGTCAGTGCAGCGTCTCAAGCACTCGGCTTGCGGCAGCGGCGAGCCTTCTGTCATAGGTGGCGAGCGGCGCCTGCAATTCGATTGCCAGTTGCAGGCAGGCGGCCGGCGTCACAGGCGGAAAGATGCTCCCGCCTGGGAATTGCAGACCCGATCCCAAAGGTGCAATGATGCCTGGCGACCAGGTTTTGTCGGGTGATTGCCGCCGGTGATTGGAAGGCTAGGGAATCCGCCGCCGCTTCGGCGAATTCTGCTCTTGGCGCTCCCCCTTCTGATTGCAGCGGTCGGAGCGGCGGCGCCGAGCGGTATCGGCTCTCCCGTGAGCGCGGGCGCAGAAGACGGAGAGACGAACGCTGTGGCTGCAACCTTCACCAACCCGATCCTGCCGGGCGGCTATCCGGACCCATCGATCGTCCGAGTTGGCGACGACTTCTACCTGGTGAACTCATCCTTCGAGTACTTTCCCGGTCTGCCGATTCACCATAGCCGCGATCTCATCAACTGGAAGTTGGTGGGTTACGCGCTGCAAAACCCGGACTACTACCGTGATGAGGTGAACCTGACGGACGTGCAGTCGGATGGCGGCATACACGCACCAAGCATCCGCCACCACAACGGCGCCTTCCATGTGATCACCACCAACGTTTACTCCCCTGCCGATGGCAGCCCGACGCGAATGGTCAACTTTGTGGTCACCGCCAAGCAGGTCGAAGGTCCCTGGTCCAAGCCCGTGGTCATTGAAAACGCGCCTGGCATAGACCCGGATCTGTTTTTCGACGACGGCGGCCGGGTCTGGTATCTGGGCACCCATGTGCCGGAGAAGCCGAACTTCCCTGGGGAGGGCGAGATCTGGCTGCACGAGATCGATTCAAGCAGTTGGCAGCTAACCGGTAAACGCCACTTTCTATGGCGCGGCGCCTGCGGCGGCACCTGGGCCGAAGGGCCGCACATCTACAAGCGTGACGGCCGCTACTACCTGCTGGTGGCTGAAGGCGGCACCCACTTCAACCATGCGGTCATGGTTGCGGTCAGCGACGACATTCGGGGCCCTTACCTTTCCAACCCCCGCAACCCCATCCTGACTTCACGCCACCTCTCCTACGACCACTGGGTCCACAGCACCGGGCATGGGGATCTCGTCGAGCTGGCCGACGGGCGCTGGTTCATGGTGGCGCTCGGCATCCGCGGCGATGAGCGGCGGCGATCGAACATGGGCCGGGAGACCTTTCTGGCGCCTGTGGTTTGGGAGCGTGAACCCTTCGAGTGGAAAAAGGTGAAACACGAATGGCCGGTGGTGGCTCCCCAAACGGGGCGCATCGAGCGGCGGCTGCCAGCGCCGTTCAAGAACACATCACAACGCCGCCGGCTCGGCTTTGTTGATGGGTTCGACTCCGAGCAGCTCAACCTGCAATGGAATTTTCGCCGCGTGCCGGATGCCGGAACCTACTCTTTGAGCGAGCGCCCTGGCTATCTTCGCCTGCACGCCAAACCGGCAGTGATTCGTGAACGGGGCCGCGCCAGCCTGATGGGCGTGCGCCAGACCGAGAGCGACTTCAGCTATCGCCTCAGCATGGACTTCAGGCCCACGGCGACCGAAGTCGAAGCGGGCATGAGCTTGGTGCAGAAGGATGACAACTATCTCACCTTCACCGTGTCGCGGGAGGCGGAGGCGTACTTCCTGAAACTCACGCTGGCTGAGCCCGGAGCGGCGCCGACCGAGTTGCATCGCACACCAGTAGCAGGCTACTCAGGGCGGATATTCCTGCACCTGGAATCCAGGAGCGGCCGATACCGGTTCGGTCATTCCCTGGTTGGCGGGGACGCCTCCGAGGAATTCGCCGAAGTCGCGGCAACCCACCTTCTTGGCCGGGGATACACCGGCGCCTACCTGGGCGTCCATGCCACCAGCAACGGGCAGCCAGCCAGGTCCCATGCGGACTTCGATTGGGTGAAGTACCAAGCCTTTGAACGGTGACGCCGACGCGAGCCCTACGCCCGATGAGAGTCGGGCTATGCACAGAACCCAGATTTCCCTCGAACACGAGCAATATCGACTCCTTGGCGTGGAAGCCAGACGTGAAGGCATCAGCCTTGCGGCCTTGACCTGCAGGCTGGTGGATGAGCACTTCAAAACTGCGTGAGCGTCGCAGCCGACTGCTTACGAGCAATTTCGTTCTCGACGAAACCCTGACCTTCGTGCGATACCGACTTGGATGGTCGGCCGCACGGCGGCTCGGGAAGCATCTCCGCACGGGCAGCACTAGCCCATATGGATCGCGTTCCCCCCAAAGACGAAGCCGCGGCCTGGACCATCTTCTCGACCTGTTCGGACAAGTCGTTCAGTTTCACGGACTGTACCAGCTTCGCCCTCTGCAACCGACTGAAGCTATCGACGTGCATCGCCATCGACAACGACTTCCGCTCGTTCGGTTTGCACTGCCTTCCCGTCATGCCCAAACGCGCCCGACTTTAGGTTGAGGCCGTTGGCGTTGCCGTTCCCCAAAGTCAGCACAAACGCAATCCGAGCGGTTAGTAAGAATAAACACCCTTTTCCCGGATCGCAACAGATCATGCAGCCGTTTGAAGCGAGGCTTGGCAGAGTCACCCAATTCGCCAGCAACTTCAAGAATGGACGAGGAAAAATAGCCCGCTATGCGGTCGTAGCTTGCAGCCTCCACCAGCTTCTGGGCCGGAAAGCTGGCATCAAGCGATTTGCGCCGGGATGAGTGGCGATTGAGCATGGCTCCCGGCCTCGAATCCAACGGCATCAAGCAATGCCTGGTCGCGGTCCCGGCCGGGATTATCTGTGGTGAGCAGACGGTCGCCGACAAAGATGGAGTTCGCCCCGGCCAGCAGCAGCAATGCCTGCTCGCCTTCGCTCATGCCCTCCCGACCCGCCGACAGGCGTACCCAGCTTTTGGGAAAAACAATCCGACAAGTGGCAATCGCGCGCGCCATTTCGGTGATGCCAACCGCCGGGCTTCTGCCAAGCGGTGTGCCCTTGATGGGCACCAGCATATTGATCGGCACACTTTCCGGGTGCGGATTCAGTTTCGCGAGCTCGTGGATGAGCCCGATCCGATCCGCTCGCCCCTCGCCCATCCCGAGAATGCCGCCCACACAGAGTTTGATGCCCGCCTTGCGCACCTTGGCGAGCGTATCGAGGCGGTCGTCGTACGTGCGCGTTGTGACGACGCTGGCATAGTATTCCGGCGATGTGTCGAGATTGTGGTTGTAATAATCGAGGCCAGCTTCCTTCAGCGCTTCAGCCTGGCCGTCTTCAAGCATACCCAGCGTGACGCAGGTTTCGAGTCCTTCGGCTTTCACCGCCGAGATCATGGTGGCTATTCTGGCCACATCACGGTCTTTCAATGAGCGCCAGCCTGCCCCCATGCAAAACCTGTCCGCCCCGCCTGCCCTGGCGCGTCTGGCGGCAGCAACCACTTCGTGGAGCGGCATCAATTTCTCCGCCTCCACGCCCGTGTCAAAGTGTACAGACTGGCTGCAGTAGCCGCAGTCTTCCGGGCAGCCGCCGGTCTTGATCGACAGGAGCTGGCTCTTCTGCAACTGGCCATCAGCCCAGTTCGCGCGCTTTACATGCAGCGCCTGTCCCACCAGCATGTCGAGCGGTTGCTCGTAAACCTCCCGGATTTCGTCTCTCGTCCAATTGTGACGAGGCAAATCACTTGCCGTGAGAACTTCCCTCTCGTTACTGCGCACATCTTCCTCCCGACTTTTTACATCTACTCGTACACACGCATCCACGGATGGACTTGATCAGAGCATGCCTGGATCTCAACTCTCCGGGCACCGTAACAAAATATCGGCAGCGACGGGTACCCTTCACAGGAGGAGCTGCCTCTCGATTCGTAGTTGCCCGTTTCGCTTCACCACCACGCCACTGCCGAGGAGCGCATCGACTTCCACTTCAACGACAGCCTTCACGCCTTGAGAGACAGCGCCCAGGCTGAACTGTCGAACCACTTCCTTCGCGACCTCGTTTTTGCTTGTGTGCAGCTTGCTGGAACTCGTCCCGCTATGCCTGATCGGCAATCTCATCGCCAGTCTCGCCGTGGGAACCGGTCGTGGCAGCCTGCTGATCGCACTGTTGCTGCTGCTGCTCATGTCACCGGTGCTCATCTTCGGTCTGGGCGCATCGTCGCTTGCACTGATTGATGCCGGGGCAGCGTTCATGTGGCTGGCAGCGCTCACCGCGCTGGCGCTTCCGCTCGCGCCGCTGGCGACGGCCTTCATACTGCGCGCGCTGGAGGATGTGTGAGCCTGGTGGGCGCGGGGGCGGATGAGTGTTGTAAGCTTGCCACATGAAACGAAGACAGAATGGACGAAAAACCGCGTCCATAGACAAGTTCGCAGTAACAGATGTGCGTTGCTTCGAGGGTGAGCAGCAGGCTGTCGTGCGTCCCATCACCCTGCTGGTAGGCGAGAACAGCACCGGCAAGACATCCTTTCTGGGGTGCTTCCGTGTTGTGAGTGAACTACTCAACAGGCACTGGCTTTTTGATGGTCCGCGACGCTTGAGCTTCAATCAGGAACCCTTTCTGATGGGTTCGTTTCGCGACATCGTGCGTTCCCGTCGCGGCCGCGCCGGTCTTATCAATGAGTTCAGGCTGGGTGTTACGGTTCTCCCGCCACGATGGACGGAACTCGATCCTTATTCCATCTCCTTCACCTTTTCGGAGCGAGCTGGCCAGGCGACGGTCACCTCCTACCGCCTGCAGTTTACCGAACAGCACTTCCTTGAAGTTGACTTCGATGCCAGCGGCCCGGATTGGATCAGCATTCCGGGTCATCGCATCCCCTCGAACCTTCCGTCTGGCTTGCCTATTGACTCTCTCTTGCGCCGCCTGGCCCGTGGAAGGTGGTACAACAGTGAGGAAACGCAAGACATGAAGCCTCTGTTTCTGTTCTTGTGCGAGTTAATGACGCTTCGGTCTTCATCTGCAGATCAGGATTCATTGAACGATTTGGAGGATTTCGTCAGTGCGATTATTCCCGGAATGGCGCGTCCGTCCTTGATTGCGCCCCTGCGTTCCAAGCCGAAACGCACCTATGACCCGGTCGGGGAAAGCGCATCGCCCGAAGGGGAGCACATCCCCATGCTGCTGATGCGTCTGCACCGGACGACAAAAGACGAATGGGATTCGTTACACGACGATCTGGTGGCCTTCGGTACGCACTCTGGCCTGTTTTCCGACATCAAGGTAAAGGGGCATGGCCAGCAGATGAGCGATCCCTTTCAACTGCAAGTGAAAGTTCGCTCCGGATCGCATGCCAACATCATGGATGTGGGCTACGGGGTGAGCCAGAGTCTGCCGATTCTGGTGGACCTGATGAGCAAGAAAATCACCAAGCAGACATTTTTGCTGCAACAACCGGAGGTGCACTTGCATCCGCGCGGACAGGCGGAATTGGCCAGCCTGTTCGTGCAGTCATGGAAGAAGCGCAAGCAGCGGTTTCTGATCGAAACACACAGCGACCATGTGGTGGATCGCGTACGCATTGCGGTACGATGCGGCGAGGTCAAGCCGGATGATGTCTCTATCCTGTACTTTGAGCCGAACCGCAATTCAGTGCAAATTCATAGTCTCGGCCTTGACAGACAAGGCAACCTGCAGAATTCTCCGCCCGGTTATCGAGATTTCTTCCTGCACGAAACGGACCGACTGCTCGGCTTTCGCGATGATTGAGCGCCCGCCATGTGCATGATCGTTGACACTAATCAGCTTGGAAAGCTGCTGGTTCAGCCTGAAGATGAAGACACCGCTCCGGTTCACAAATGGCTTCGCAAGGGGAGAGGCCGGATCGTGTATTCGACCGGTGGCAAATTCGAGCAAGAGATCGTGAGGACGATGAGAGACAGGCTTCGGGAATATTCTCGAAATGGCCGCGCTCGACTTGTCCCCGCGGAGGATGTCGCCAGGATGGAGCAGAGCCTGCGCGATGACCCAAGGCGTCGCTCCGACGACCCGCACATCATCGCACTGGCTCGCGTTTCTCGCGCGCGTCTGCTGTACTCGGGTGACAAAGATCTGATCAAGGACTTCACGTCGCGGGACATTATCAAGGGTCCCCGCGGGAAGGTCTATTCCGGGAGCCGTAACGCCGGTTTGCTGACGCGAGACGCTTGCCCGGCGGACTGACCTGTACGGGGGCGTGAGCCATCGCGGGGATTGGCTCGCTGTGCAGCCATGCGGCCAACCGTGCAGTCGCAGATGCCACACCCTCGCTCACCCCAACGAAGCCCCCGATTCTTGGGTAGTATTCCCCGCTTGACAAGCACATTGGGACAGCATGATGCAGGTTCGAGATAACTGGACAAGCAATTGGGGGTTTATGCTCGCCGCCATCGGAATTCTGGAACCATCTGCGTCCTGGGTGCAGAGCCGATTCAGTCTGTCCCGCCTGTCGGCCTGCTGAGCGTCATTTCCTTCAATGTTGGTGCCAACCTTTTGCCCGCCTTCATGGAAACCCATCTGAAATCCCCCAGCTACTTTGATCTGCTCGACAACCTGGCCTCGAACTTTCTCATGCCAGTGGGAGCCATCCTCATGTCCCTGTTCGTTGGCTGGAGCGGTCAGTAAGAATAAACACCCTCTTTCTTTGTTCGGAAAAGTATCGCCACCCTTGGGAGTTGCCTGTAATCCGCGCTCTGGCAATGGCGCAGGCCGCAGCACCAACCCGGGCAACGGGACTTCCAACTCGGTTCGCCCAATGCGCCGCCGTTCCATCGGCAACATTCAGTCAACCAGGCCGTCAAAGTGTCGAACCGCTTCGGCAAAGGCATCGCGGCCGATTTCGATCCCCATCAGCCGCCCCGGAATGTCGTCAATGGGTGGATGAATGCCACCCCAGATGCGCGACAGGCTGCATTGGTCGGCGGCGTCTCGATAGGTTGCCCACTGCAAGGTCAGGTCCTGGGAGGGGCCAGCCTCGAAGTGCAGGAATTCCTGGGCGGGAATGCGGAACTCGCTCATGCCGCCGGGGAAGAAGGGGTCGCCGGTCAAGGCCGTCAGCACTTCGGCCGCGGCCCGCGAATAGGTGGAGTGACCCGAAACATAGCCCGCAAAGGGCGGCGTGACGAAAGTGGGGCGCTGGTAGGGCCACCAATTCTCGGCGCGCATCCAACCCACGCCGGCCACATCGACCGCCGGGTCGTCAATGACGTCGGGGCCGCGCCAGGAGCGGAACTTGATCTTGTCCAGATGCTCGTTGCCATCGCCGCGCAAGGGGTCGTCCTCGTCGATCAGTTCGATGAAGCCCGGCATCAAGGGAATGCCCTGCTCGTGATAGACGGGCAGGTTGGGGTCGCTGCTCTGACCGCGATCGGCCATGGCCCGCAGCGCCGAGATGGGGCGTATGAAGTCGTGCCAGCCTTTCGCCCCCCAGGCGGCAACGGCCGCATCGTGCATGGCGCCGCCGAGCGCAAGGTAGGTCTTGACGTCCCATTCCAGCGGGCTGAGCTCCGGGCCGACGCCCTCGAAACGCCGCTCCAGCAGCGGATGGTCGTTGACGCCGTTGACGATGACGAACCAGTGGCCCGGCGGCGTTTCGGAGTCGGGCCCGTCGGCCCAGAACTCCGCCAGCACCCGCGCATAGTCGCCCCGGGGCGCCAGCTGGGGTGTGTAGGGCTCGCCGGTTGTCGGATTACGTTCGTGGCCGGTGCCTGGGTCGCCGCCCGCTTCGGTGTTGAAGAAGGCAGGATAGTCTTGAAACGACTCCGGGTACGCGGGGACGTTGCCGATTCCAGCTGGGGAGATGTCGATCAGGATGCCGTCCGCTGGGTCGAGATGGGACGCCCAGACCGCCACCAGGGAAAAGGCCCACCTGTAGTTCTCGGCCAGGACGCTGTCGATCCTGGGCGGCTCGCCGGGGTCGTGATACACCCAATACTCGAAGCCATCCCGCTCATGCACTGTCAAATCCTCCTCGCGGAGCGCGAAGGGCGCCACGGAACCCCACTCCGGGCTCAAGAACTCCGGGGTGCTCTGGGCGGGGTTGCCCGCCTGGTCAATGAACTCCGGTAGTGACAGAGGCTGCCAGCGGTTGAGGTCCGTGATGTTCGGATTGCCCGGGGCGGTCGGCTCCAGGGGTTCGTTCACCGGCTGGTAGGCGCGATTGGCGTAGTCGGCCGCCTCGTTGGCGCCGTCCGCCAAGCCGAACCGCAGGTAGCAGTCTGCGATGTGGTTGCCGAGCGCCGCCGCCGAACCGTCCTGATAGGCTGTGGCATCCATGCTGGCATCGAGTTGCAACGCCTGCATCAGGGTTTCGGCGTCCCGCGAGATGGCTGCCGCGCCCGGCGAGCCGTCAAAGCGGCGCCGTATGATTCGGTAGGCTGCAAAGCTGAGCGCCGCCTGCATCGCCGCGTCCCGATCACCGAAATTCGGCGGGGACTCAAACGGACAGGCCGCTCCGGCCCGTTCCCGGCCGAGCAGCCAAGGCGAGCCGCTGCCTTCGATCGCAACCCAGGCGTCAAACATGGCGGCTGAGACATGAAAGAGGTTGCGGGCGTGAACGGTGGGCCTGGCGTAGTCGTTGCGGATCGCCTGCAGCAGCACTTCGTTCCAGCGGCGGGCGACGCTGGCATCCCGCACCGAGTCCGCGCCGGGCAGATAGTGCGCGATGACGGTCACCACCGCACCGCGCAGCGTGATCTCGGTGACCGAAGACGAGGCATCGGCGATCTCGCCGCCGCTGACGGTCCAGTGCGAGAAGTGGTAGTGATCCGGCGCCTCGTCGGCCCGAATGTCCACTTGATCCCCCGGTTGATAGGCGCCGCTGCCGTCGCCTTGCACCACCGTCAGCTGGCTGCCTGTGCCGCCAGCGGGTTCGCGCAGGGGATGTTCGATGTCCAGGTACTGATTGACGGCAACAGCCTGCAACTCCGTCTTCTCACCGTCCGGCCACAGGACCCGCAGCCGCTCCACCTGGTCCGCTTCACCCAAGCCAAAGACCTGATCCGTGGGATTGTGCGAGACGAAGTTGCTGCCGAGGGTCACCTCGCGCATGTGCTCTCGGCCTTGCGCGGTGAGCAGGATTCGGGCACCGACGGCGGATGAGTTGGGTCGCTGGCCCAGAAGGCGAATGCCAAGGAAGCTGCTGCCTTGTGTGTCGTTGCGGTAGAGGGTTGCTGCGTTGTCCGGGTTGCCGTGCAACAGGAGAATGTCCAGGTCGCCGTCGCTGTCAAAGTCGGCGCAGACCACGCCGCGGCCCTGTTCGGCATCGTTCAACCCCAAGGATTGCGAGCGTTCGGCAAAGCCGCCCGCACCGTTGGAGAGGAAGGCCCGAGACTGGTCGGTGGTGAAGCCGCCAAAGTGGTCGAACTCGAACCAACCGTTGGTGTGGTAGATGTCCAGGTTGCCGTCGTTGTCGAAGTCCATGAAGCAGCTGCCCCAGCCCCAGCCGCCATCGGCCACGCCCGCCGTGTCAGTGGCGTCCACGAACACGCCGTCGTCATTGCGGTACAGACGATTGCCGATCCTCGACAGGTGGGTGGGCACGTCAGCGCCAACGGCCAGGATGCTGCTGACAAACCAGTCCAGATCGCCGTCGCCGTCGTAGTCGGCGACGGCGCTGCCCATGCCGTTGCCGTCGATGATAACTTCGTGGTCGGTGACGTTGCGGAAAGTGCCGTCGCGGTTGTTGATGAAGACCTGGGTGAAGTTGAAGTCGCTCACCATCAGGAGATCCGGGTAGGGGTCGTCGTCAATCCTGGCGAAGGTCGGCGTGAAGGTGGGGTCGAAGCTGCGTTGGCTGATGCGGGGGTCGGCGTTGAGTATGACCGAGGGCGCGATGCCAGCCGCTTCGCTGACGCTGGTGAAGCGAATGCGGCCACCCTCGCTGTCGTTGCGCCACAGGGTCTCGGTGTCGCCAACGCCGCCGATGAAGTTCCGAGGCGTGCCCCAGTGGCCGAGCGCAAGGTCAAGGTCGCCGTCGAGATCATAGTCGCCGAAGGCAGGAGAGAGGGTGTACTCAGCCCGCATGGTGTCAAGGCCCGATCCCGGGGTCCGATCGGCAAAGGTGCCGTCACCCGCGTTGGCAAACACCAATGTGGGGTCTCCGTCCAGTCCCGGCACCAGCAGGTCAAGGTCGCCGTCGCCGTCAAGATCAGCCAGGGCAGGGGAGCCGTGTCGCCAAACGCGGTTGCCGGATCGGGTGTGGGCAACGCCCGCCTCGGCAGCCACCTCGACAAAGCGCATGCCGCCCTGATTCTGATACAGCAGATTGGGGCCCAGGTCGCCGCGCACGATGAACAGGTCCACATCCCCATCCCCGTCGTAGTCGCCGGCAGCGACCCCGCTCGGGGCGACAATCGGCACCTCTTTGTTGCGCATGTCTTCGGCGAAACCGATGGTGAAGGTGATGCCGGATGCGTCGGTCACATCGGTGAATCCGGGCGGCGGGTCTTCCTCGGGAGGTGGATCCGGAGTGGGATCAGGCGTACCGCCACCGCCCGATGGTGGATCAGGTTGCGGCGGCGAAGGACTGCCGCTGCCGCCACCGCCACAGGCGGCAACGAACACCGACAACAGAAGCAGCAGCGCCGGCAAGAGCCGAGACCACGGCAAACGCCAGGACCGCTCCCGACGGTGCGGGCAGGTCGCGCCCGGCCCGGTCACGGCGCCCGCCGTCGCCCCTTGCCAAAGCTGCCCACCATGAGGCCCCGGGCCTTGGTTGGAAGCGCCCTCGGAATCGGCGGCTGCTCGGCGCTACATTCGATAGAACACCCTCACGCCATAGGTTTCGCGATAGTACTGGTTGAACTCCGTGCGCTCCGGAATGCCAGCCGTGTACTTGCGACGCCCCTCGTCGCCGATGTTGACGCCGAACAGACTGACACGGAACTTCTCGCTGAAGTCGTAGGAGAGGTTGAAGCTGATCAGGGTGGTGTCATCGACGTTCAGAAAGTTGCCGAACACATTCGGCTCGATGTACTTGCTGCGGTAGTCCAGACCCATGCGCGCTTCAATGTTGTAGTCGGCCCACCAGATTCCCAGGTTGGCGACATGTTCGGACAGCCCGGTCAGCGCTGCGCCCTCCGAGGCCACATTGCCGCCACCCAGTGCCGGCCTCCCGACCGGCACGACATTGGACTCGGTGAAGGCGTAGTTGGCGCTGACGCCTATGGACTCCAGCGGCTCCGACAGGAAGCCGAAATTGGTGTTCACCGCAAACTCCAGCCCCCGAATGTAACCACCATCGCCATTGCCCACCGTCTCCAGCTCCACATCAATGGGGCCGCCCGGAACCACGTTGCCGAAGCCGTCAACCGAGTCCGCGGTCACAACGACAATTGTCGTGTACTCGGTGCCGACAAAGGAATCGAGTTCGGACCAATGGCCCGCCGCCACCAGGGAACTGAATTCCGTCGGATACCACTCCCAGGACGCCGACATCTGCCACGCCAGGGTGGGATCCAGCATCGGGTTGCCAGCCCTGCCGTTGGCCCCGAAGCCGCTGATGTACAACTGCTGTGATGACTTGAGGTCGTCGAGCGGCGCCCGGTTCATCACCCGGGCGACGCCGAGCCGCAGCAGTTGCGTGTCGGTGATCTCGAAAGCCAGGTTCAAGCTCGGCAATGCCTCGAAATAGTCGTTATCCGGGTTGATTGGCGTTGCGGCCACATTGTTCCGGTCCGGCGTCGTCCAGCCGGGCGATTCCGATTCGGTGTTGACCAGGCGAAGGCCCAGGTTGCCCTGGAAGGGCAGATCGCCCATGTGCCCGCTGAAGTTCACTTGCATGTAGCCGGAAAGCGTTTCCTCCTCCACGCCACCGGATTCCAGGAGCAGCTCGTTCATGGATCGAGTGGGATTCATTGTATCTTGTTGCGGGTTGTTGGCCGTGAAGCGCTCGTCCCGAATCCTGAACAGATCCCATACGATGAAGGCGGGGCCATGCTCCGGGGTGGCGATGTAGTCCACAAAGCTCTCATCAAGGGGCGCCGGGGTCATCAGAGTGGGATCAACGTCCGGGACGATGGCCGTATTGAAGCGATTGGCCACCATGGCAAAATCCTTCTTCCGATCCGAGTAGCGCACGCCAAACTCCACGCTGGTCAGAAAGCTGCCGGCGCCGGAGTCGGACAGATCCCTTTCAACGTCCAGCTTGAAGGTGGTGAGTTCATCATCCGATCCATCCTGGCGCTCCTCGAACTGCCGGGGAACCCAGAGCGTGGCATCCAGCATGTCTTCGGCCACGGCGAGGGTCGGGTTCGTGCGCAGCGCATCGAACGTCAGGGTGAAGGTGGGGCCGCCAAAACCGCCGGTCGGCGCCAGGTGCGTTGTGGTGTTGGCGAGATGGAAGTCGCTTTCGGCTCGGGAATGGCCGATGTCGCCGGTGATGGTCCATTGGTCCCGGCGCCACGCCAGGTTGAGGCCAGTGCTCAGCACGTCATGCTCCACATCGTGCAACTGGTTGTAGCTGAAACTGCCACCGCTGCCGAAGCCGGAGGCATTGGTGCCGGGGACAGTGATGGTGCCGGAGGCCACCTCGTCAAACGCCCCCCGAGCGTTGAAAGCGGCATTGGTCAGGGAGCCGCCCGAGTTGGTGGTGCCGATGAAGTTCATGCCGTTGCTGCGGCTGTCCTGCTCACGTCGAGAGGCAAGCAGATCGAAGTTCATCTCAAACTCGTCGCTCTGCCATTGCAGCGCCACGAAGGCGCTGTTGCGCACTTCACTGCCGCCGCTGTTGGCGAGGTTGAACCCGGCTGGAATCACCTCATCGCCCGACATGCCGTCGCCATCCACGTCTGGCGGCGCTCCGAAACCGCCGCCGAAGCCGCGCCAGTCGAACGGATTGACGTCACCGTCCTGGCCGAGCACTTCGTCGGCGTAGGCGTAGGACAACACGATGCCAAAGTTGTCGTTGAACTGGTCGATGTAAACCACGCTGCCCTGGCCACCTTGCTTGTTGGCCTTGATCACGTCGTCGGATATCCGGGGAAAGGACATCTCGCCATTGAAGACGATTTCGCGCTCATCAAAGCTCAATGGCCGTATGGTGTTCATGTTGATCGTGCCTGAAAGACCGCCCTCGCTCAGGTTGGCCTTGGCTGTCTTGTGCACCTGCACCGCCGACATCACGTTCGGTGGATAGAGGGCGTACTCAACGTTGCGGGTGGTCGCCACCGTCACCTGTTCGCGACCGTTAAGCGTGCCCAATGTAAGGTCGGTGGTGCCCCGAACCGACAGCTGACTGATGGTGCCCTGGTCACTTCTGGCGCCAGCAATGCCCGGCATGGCGGCGATGACCTCTGCAATGGACTTGGCCGGCAGGACGCCGATGTCCTCCAAACCGATCGCCTCGATCTGATTGTCCGCATCCCGCTTCTGGGAAATCCCATCCGCCAGGCTGTGCTGGTACTTGGCGGTGACCACTATCTCCTCGACAATCCCCGAATCATCGGTTTCCGCGGCGACAGCGATGCCCGCAGTCCACCCGAAGCCGAGCGCTGCCGTGAGCGCGGCCGAAACTGTCCAAACCCTGGGAAAAGCAGCGTGCGACATCGTCGTCCCCTTGAATCTGCGCTGTGTCTAACTCACTGATAGTAAGGAGGATGCGGCCATCAGGCAAGTTAGCGCATTCGTATGCGAGCCGTGCATACGAATGCGCTATGCGCCGAGCCGAATGCCTGAACGCCCATGCCGGTCGCCAAAGCCAGCGGCCGACTTCCGTTCGCCCCTATGGGGCGCGAATTACCACGCGCCTCGACCCGCTTTAGTATATTGGTTGGGCGCAACGTCGATTCCACGCGCCATGAAAACGACCAAAACCACTTCGCTGGACATTGCGGCCCTCGCTGGCGTCTCCCAGTCCACCGTGTCCCGGGCGCTGCGCAACAGCTCCGAGGTGAGCGCCAGGACGCGTCAGCACATTCAGCGCATCGCCAAGGAAATGCACTACACGGTGGACCGCAACGCCAGCCGCCTGCGGGCGCAGACCACCAAGACTCTGGCGCTGCTGATCTGCGAGGATGAAGTGGAATCGCACATCAACCCCTTCTTCCTGTCCATTCTGAGCAGCGTCGCCCACACAGCTGCCAGCCGCGGCTACGACCTGCTGGTGACTTTCCAGCAGCTCAGCCAGAACTGGGTGGAGGATTTCAAGGACGCCCATCGCGCCGACGGCTTGATTCTGCTCGGCATCCGCGACCGAGCGAGCTACGACGCCCAGCTGATCGAACTGGCTGAAAGCGGCGCCCGCTTCATGGTCTGGGGATTGGAGCACCATGTGCCGGGCGTCTCCAGCTACGTCACCTGCCAGAACGAGGCCAGTGCCCGCGCGCTCACCACCCATCTCATCGACCTTGGCCACCGCCGCCTTGCCTTCATCGGCCGCACTTCCGCCGCCAACCCGGAGTTCAGCCACCGCCACCAAGGCTACCTGCAAGCGCTGGCCGACCGCGGCATCCCCGCCGATGCCGAACTGCACATCCCCGCCAATTCATCCGAAGCGGAGGGCTACGAGGCGGCCAGATCGCTGCTTTCGAAGGGCAAGCCGGTCGATGCCGTGGTCTGCGCCAGCGACCTGATCGCCGTCGGCGCCATCGCCGCAGTCCACGACAGCGGCCTGGTGGTGCCCCGGGACATCGCCGTGGTCGGCTACGACGACCTGCCCATCGCCCAGTACCAGCGACCGGCGCTCACCACCGTGCGCCAGGACACCGGAGTGGCTGGCCAACTGCTGGTGGAGCACTTGATTGACCTGATCGCTGGCAAGACGGTGCAGCCGGAGGAGTTGCCCGTGAGCCTGATGATTCGGGAGTCGTGCGGGGCGGGGGGCGGCTTGTGATGGAAATCATACGCTCCATTCGCCGAACGGCTATGGACCTTGCGGGGAAACCTTATCAGCTACGACGCTTGGCCCGTCTGCACCGCCCCAGTTGGCGGCGCAGTCCGCGCTGCGCTCGTAGATGATCTCGCCATTGCGGAGGAAGGGCACCGCCAGATTGAACTGCTCCCCGGTGCGGGAGTTCACGATCGGCGCTGCGGTGTACTGTGGCAGATAGACCCGCCGCATGTCCGGGGTGGTGTTGGCGCCGCTGCGGTGCAGGTTGTAGCTGGTGAAGGCGATGACGCTGCCCGCTGGCGCCTCCATGATGGCGCCGGGATTGTCGCCCGTGTAGCCGATCAGGTCGTTGGTTTGCGGATCCTGTCCGTGGGTGATGATGTTGCCGCGGGTTCCCGCCGCATCGTGGTCGAGGAGATGAACCGTACCGTTGGCCTCATTGACCGGGTCCAGCGTACACCAGCAGGTGAGGTAAGGCGGATGGCTGGTCTCCGGGTCCACCGCCTTGACGTAGCCGGAGTCCTGGTGCCAAGCGAATTGCATGCCCTGCTCGGCGCCCTTGACCACCCACTGCTCGTTGAAGAGCCAGGCGTCCGGGCCGAGCGTGGCACGACAGACATCCGCCATCAGCTCGCCGTAGATGAAGCGCCACAGCCTTGAACTGTAGCGGTACCTGTTGTTGATGAAGTAGCGGCGGCCCCGCCAGGAAAGCGCGCCATCGCGGACCAGCCCAGCGTCCATGCGGGCGTCCATGTAGCCGAGGAAATAGGCGCACTCCTCCCTCAGCATGGTCAGGGTCGTCGGCGGAATGACCCCCTTGAGGATCATGAAGCCCTGGTCGGCGTATTGCGCACGATCAGCATCCGACACCACGGACATTTGGGCCAACCCCTTCCAGTTCCAAGGTCAGCGTCAGACTGCCCCACGCCCGCCGTTCTGGTCAAGGCGCGCCGGAGTTTGGCGGGGCAGATGCAATCGTATTCATTCCTGCCGGCTCGCAACGGGTGTTGCATGCCCGGCGAACTCAAAGGTATAGATGGCAGCCATGTTGCGAAAACGCACTTCAGCCGCAGTGCCCGTTGCAGCCTTCCTCCTGGGCGCCCTGCTGTCTCTGGCGTATTCGCCTCTCAGCGCCAGTGAACCGGCGTTGCCCGCCAAGGTCGAAGTGTGGCACACGTTCGGTGTCGAATCGCAGGAGGAGCGGCTGTTCGTCGCTGCGGTGGACCGCTTCACGTCGGCAAATCCCCACATCGAGGTGCAGGCGGTGAGAATTCCCTACCTGCAAAACATGCAGCAGTTCATCAACGCCTCCCAAGCTGGCGAGGCTCCCGACCTGATCCGACTGTCGGACACCGAGATCGGCAAGCTCGGCCATGTTTCGGTGGAGGGTTTTACGTTGCTTGAAGATTTGCGGCCCCACCTGACGCCGGTGCAGAAGGCCCGATACCTGCGGGAGGCGCTTGCCGCCATGAGCTACGGCGGATCGCTGAATGGCCTGCCCGCCATCCAAAGCGGGATGACGCTGCTCTACAACACCGAAATTTTCAATGCTGCCAGCTACCCCCACCCCAACGCCGAATGGGACACCGAGGATCTCCTGCGCGCCGCAACTGCCCTGACCACGGACGAAGTGGCTGGCCTGGCGTTGCCGATCAAGTGGTCCTACTGGTTGGTCCCGTTCATCTCCGGCGCCGGTGGCGCACTCTTTGACGCCGCTGGCAGCCCGACCCTGGCTTCGGACGGCGCAGCCGACGCCATGCGCTGGGTGCTGGACCTGGAGCGCGTCCACCGCGTCACCGGGACGACCAACAGCATCGAGGCCATGTCCACCCGGTTTCAGACCGGTCGTGCCGCGATGGTGATCGACGGCGCCTGGAATTGGGACCGCTACCTTGAGTCCGGGGTTTCGTTGGGCCAAGCGGTGCTGCCAACCCATGCTTCAACGGGGAGGCGGCTGGCGCCCATGCTCGGCCACTTCGGCTGGAGCGTCTCCAGACAGAGCGAGGCCAAGCCCGCCGCTGTGGAACTGGCGCTGTGGCTGACCTCTCCGGCGGTGCAGATGGAGGCCGCCCTTGGCACCTACGGCCTGCCGACCCTGGTCGAATTGATGGAGGACCCGGCCGTCACCAGCCATCCGGTGCTCAGCGGCTTCATCGAACAGGCCGCGTTCGCCACGGCCGTGCCCACCACTCGAGCCACGGCCATGCTGTTCGAGCAACTCGACACGGCGCTGGCCCTGACCCACGACGGAACCCTGACCGCCCGCGCCGCCCTTGAGGCCGCGGACCGGGAGCTAGCCCGGATGCTGGCGTGGTGACCGGGGGAAGTCGCGCCCTGGTGCTGGCGGCGGTCCTGATGGCGCCATTCACGCAAGCCGCGGACAGGGACGACGGCAAGCCTCGCCTGACCACCGTCCCGGAGCGGAACGAGTACCGGCGCATTCACGTTGCGGTTCAACACGCTCCAGAACCCGCCACCCGTGGCTATCAGTTCTGGTTTTCCCCCCAGCCCTTCAACGACATCGCTGCGGCGACGCTTCATTCGACCCTTCTGGTCGGCAACGCCGGAGGGCTGCAACGCAGAGCGCCCGCCTTTGATACCCAGGACTGCTGGACGGCGGGCCAGCCGGTGCACCGAAACGCGGACGACCTGCCGGTGATTGCTCTGGACGTGGCAGCGGGAGAACGCGCGACATCCGTGAATCGGCGGTCGTCGGCGATCCAGGCGACCAACACGGAATCAAGCGACAGCCCGGCCCGGCCATCGGCAGAACTCGCTTGGTCCTGCTCCCTCTCCGGCATGGCCCCCGGTGCGGACCAATGGATTGCGGTGCGGCCGGTCGATGCCGAGGGTCGAGGACCTTTCGCGCTGTCTCCCATCAAGGCGCGCACCGACGTAGCCGACCAGCGACCGCCGCCGCCAGATACATCGCAAATCACCCTGACCCTGGGTTCCATCGTCCTGTCGGCTATCGTGCTCCTCGCCTGCCTCCGCCGCCGGGACATCGCCAGCGGCCGCGCCCGGTCGAGCCCGGCCTATCTGTACATCGCGCCTGCCCTGATTGGTCTGGCCACCTTGACCTTCTACCCGGTTGCCTACGGCGTATGGCTGGCCTTCACCGATGCCAGCCAGAGCCGCCTCGGTGAGGAGAGCTGGATTGGCCTTGCGAACTTCGCCACCGTCTTCTCCAGCCCCGGCGTGGTCCGCGTCACCCTGTTCACCCTGGCCTGGACGCTCATCAACGTGTCCGCCCACGTCGCCTTCGGGCTGCTGCTGGCCTACACCCTTACCCGGCCCGGCATCCGCGGACGCAACCTCTACCGCACCCTGCTGCTGCTGCCGTGGGCGATACCCGGCTACATCTCCGTGCTCGCCTGGAACGGCATGCTGCAGCCGGACGGGCTGATCAATGCCCTGCTGGGCACCGCGATCGACTTCACCGCAACCCCGAACGCGGCCCGCGCATCGGTCATACTGGTGAACATCTGGCTCGGCATCCCCTTCATGGTGATGGTCTTGAGCGGCGCCTTGCAAGCCATCTCCACGGAGATGTATGAGGCGGCCGAACTCGACGGCATCTCCACCTGGCGGCAGTTCGTGCACCTGACGCTGCCTAATCTGAAGGGCACCCTGGTGCCGGTCTCGCTGCTTGGCTTCATCTGGACCTTCAACACCTTCAACACCATCTATCTGATGACCCGGGGCAATCCCTATGTGGGCTTCGGCGAACCGGGGGCCACCGACACCCTGGTCACCTATGTGTTCAGCGTCGCATTTGACTATGGCCATTACGGCGTCGCCGCCGCCTGGTCGGTCGCCATCTTCTTCCTGCTGCTGGGCTTCTCCTACTTCTATGTGAAACGATCCGGAGTCATGGAGTTGGCGCGATGAGCACAGCGGCCGGGCTTGCGGAGTGGGTGGTGCCCGCGGAGGTCCAAGCGCTTCGGCGTTGGCTGCCCGCTGCCGCCGCGATGCTGACACTTGCGCTGCTGCTGGAATTGCTGAGGGACAATCCGACTCGGCAAGTGGGCTTGCTGTGCGGCGCCTTGCTGCTGGTCGGCTGCCGCGTCTCCCTGGTCGGCAGTCGGTGGGCATGGAAGCGGAGTCTCGGCGCTGTTCTGGCGGGGGCGGGCGTCGCAGTCGCCGCCCACCTGCTGCTGGTCGGGGGCAGGAGCCTCTATGATCTCTGGACGATCGCCTGGCTGGCGTTACCCAGTCTGTTGGCGCTCCGCTGGCTCCTGTCCACCACAGTGCGTGCCTGGGCATCCCGAGAGGATGCCGCCGCATTCATCACCGAGTGCCTGCATCGCAACAAGCGCCTGGAGCCGATGCTGTCCCGGGCCGGAAAGCAGGTCCTCTTGATCCACGCCTGCATTCCCGTCGTCATACCCCTTGTGTGGATTTTCGATGTCGCCGTGTCCCCGGGCAATGTGCTGGGCGGGACCATTGGCGACGCCTTCACCCTGGACCACTTCTCCGCCGTGCTTTCCAGCGCCGCCTTCGGCACCTGGGTCGGCAACTCCCTGATTGTATCCACAGGCACCACCATCGCCGGGCTGCTGCTCGCCATCCCAGCGGGCTACGCCTTCAGCCGCCACCGGTTTTCCGGCCGCCGCGCCTCGATGTTCCTGTTCATTCTCGTGCAGATGTTCCCCGGCATCGTCATCCTGCTGCCCTACTTCATGATCATGAAGTCGCTGGGGTTGCTGAACACCAGTATCGGCCTGATCATCGTTTACTCGGTCACCGCCTTGCCCTTGTGCGTGTGGATGCTCAAGGGGTTCTTCGATTCGATTCCTCGGGAAGTGGAGGAGGCGGCGGCCATAGAAGGCTTGAGCCAGTTGGAAATCTTCCGCCACATCATCCTGCCACTGTCGCTGCCGGCGGTCGCGGTGACGGCGCTCTTCTCCTTTCTCACCGCCTGGAACGAATTTCTGCTGGCCCTGGTCTTCAACACCTCGAACGACCAATACACCCTGCCAGTGGGGCTGGCATCCATGATTCCAGCCACCAATCAGCAGTGGGGCGACTTCGCTGCCGCCAGCATCCTGGTGAGCATTCCGGTCGTGATCCTCTTCATCGCCTTCCAAAAGGCCTTGGTGAGGGGATTAAGCGCTGGCGCGGTCAAGGGCTGAGGTTGCCATGTCCACCGTCGAGTTTTCGCGCATCACCAAGCAATTTGACGACGGCACGGTGGCGTTGGACTCGCTCAGCCTGAAGGTCGAGGACGGCGAATTTCTGGTGTTGCTTGGCCCGTCTGGATGCGGCAAGTCCACCGCCCTTCGGGTGCTGGCCGGGCTGGAGGAGGCGACCGACGGCAACCTCTTCATCGGCGGCCAGAGGGTGAATGACCTGCCGCCGGGGCAACGGGATCTCGGCATGGTCTTCCAGTCCTACGCACTCTATCCGCACCTCAATGTGGCCGAGAACCTGGGCTTCGGGCTGCGGCGCGGCCATCTGCGCACAAGCATCAGCGAAGCCGAGATCCGCGAGCGCGTGGACGGCGCCGTCGCCATGCTGGGCTTGGGCGAAGTGCTCAACAGAAAGCCCCGGGCATTATCCGGCGGTCAGCAGCAGCGGGTGGCCATTGGCCGGGCGCTGGTGCGGCGGCCCAAGGTGCTGTTGATGGATGAGCCCCTGTCCAATCTCGACGCCGAGCTTCGCAACCGAATGCGGCTGGAAATCCGACGGCTCCATGAACTGCATGGCACAACCACGGTTTACGTCACCCATGACCAGGTCGAGGCCATGACCTTGGCCGACCGGGTCGCCGTGTTGAACCGCGGCCGGCTGCAGCAGCACGCCCCGCCGCTGGACGCCTACCACAAGCCCGCCAACACCTTCGTCGCCTCCTTCATCGGCACACCGCCCATGAACCTGATTGAAGGCGAGGCCCGGTCGGACCGATTTCATGCGGGCCAGGTGTCCTTTCCGCTGCCCGCCCACCTGCAGGGCCGAACTGGCCGTGCCACCTATGGCATCCGCCCTGAACATGTTCGGCGGCTGGCCGATGCAGCGCATCCGGAGGCCGTGCCGGCCAAGGTTCTCGGGGCTGAGAATCTCGGCAGCGTCTCGGTCACGCACCTGGACGCACACGGCCATCGGCTGACGGCATCCGAGCGGGCCGATGCGGCGCTCAAGACGGGCGTTGCCGGCCAGCTGCACATTTCGCTCACCCACGAATCTGCAATCCTGCTGGAGGACTAGGCATTGAAACAGCCCTGCAACGAGTGGTGGCGCGGCGCCGTCATTTACCAGATTTACCCGCGCAGCTTTCAGGACAGCAGCGGCGACGGCATTGGCGACCTCAAGGGTATTGCGTCAAGGCTTGAGTATGTCGCCGACCTCGGTGTGGACGGCATCTGGATTTCGCCCTTCTTCACCTCGCCCATGAAGGACTTCGGCTACGACGTGTCGGACTACCGGGACGTCGATCCGGTGTTCGGCGCCCTGGAGGACTTCGACGACCTGCTCGCGAAAGCCCACCGTCTTGGCCTCAAGGTGATCATCGACCAGGTTTACGCGCACACCTCCGATGAGCATCCGTGGTTCGAGGAGAGCCGCGCGAGCCGCAGCAACCCCAAGGCGGACTGGTTCGTCTGGGCCGACCCCAAGCCGGACGGCTCA
Organism: Pseudomonadales bacterium; assembly: GCA_965199705.1. Taxonomy (GTDB): domain Bacteria; phylum Pseudomonadota; class Gammaproteobacteria; order Pseudomonadales; family Azotimanducaceae; genus Azophilus. The sequence continues at coordinate 2,326,873 of OZ241359.1, read as the reverse complement.
CCGCCGAACAACTGGCAGTCGGTGTTCACCGGCCCCGGCTGGACCTGGGACGGCAGGCGGGAGCAGTACTACCACCACAACTTCCTGCCAGAGCAGCCGCATCTGAACCTGCACCTCCCGGCGGTGCAGGAAGCCTTGCTGGACGTGGCCCGCTTCTGGCTGGAGCGGGGCGTGGACGGATTTCGGCTTGATGCCCTCAACCACGGCATGCACGACCCCCTCCTGCGGGACAACCCTAGGGCCAAGCCACCCTTCTTCGGCACCTCCAGGCCCTACTACATGCAGGAGCCGAAACACACCATGAACCACCCGGACATGCTGGCTCTGATGGAGCGGTTCCGGCGCCTTTTCGATTCCTTCGGCCAGGTGTTCACGGTCGCCGAGGTGGGCTCCGGTGATCCGGTGCCGATCCAGAAGGCCTACACCGCCCACTCGAAGCGGCTGCACAGCGCCTACGGATTCGAGTTTCTCGGCATGAATGAGGTGACGGCCGCCAACGTGAGACGAGTGCTCAAGCGGTGGAACGGCGACCCCGACGAAGGCTGGCCGTGCTGGGCCTTTTCGAACCATGATGTGCCGCGGGTGGCCAGCCGTTGGCGCCCCGCGCAAGCCCCTGCCCACAGAACCCGGCTTTTCGCGCTGCTGCTGATGGCGTTGCGCGGTACCACGCTGGTCTATCAGGGCGAGGAACTGGGGCTGACCCAAGCTGACATCCCGTTCGACAAGATCCAGGACCCGGAAGCCAGGAACAACTGGCCGCGGACCCTGGGTCGTGACGGCGCCCGTACCCCCATGCCTTGGCGCCGCGATGAAGCGGGGGCCGGGTTCTCCAGCGCGGAGCCTTGGCTGCCGCTGCCCGACGAGCACAGACGGCTGGCCGTTGACGGCCAGGACAAAGACCCCAACTCCACCCTTGGTTTCTTTCGCCAAGCCATCCGCTTGCGCGACGCTTCCGAAGCCCTGAAGAGCGGCGAGACGCACTTCCTTGATGGCAACGACAAACTGCTGGCGTTCGAGCGGCGCTGCGGGGAACGCCGGGCGCTCTGCGCCTTCAACCTGACCGATCGGCCCATCGAATGGGCGCCGCCCGACGACGGGAAAGCCGAGCGCCAACTCAGCATCGGCTGCACGGCTGATACCGGGGGCTGTCCGGCCACCCTGCCGCCGTTCAGCGGCTATGTGGGACTCTTCGGCGAAGGCGGGAGCGGCTCCTCGTGAGCACCTGGGATTTCACCGACCCCTTCAAGGCAGCGCGCGCCGCAAGCGGCCTGTTGGCGGCGGACTTCGCTGGCGAGACCATCCCCATGATTCTTCGCCATGCCGATGTGCGGCGGGCTGCCCGGGACTTTCGCACCTTCAGTTCGGATGCGCCGTTCCGAGTGCCCATTCCCGGCGAAGAGCCGTTTCGCAGCGTCCGGGAGCTGCCCATCGAAACCGATCCGCCCGAGCACACGGCCTATCGCGCGCTGGCGCAGCCCTTCTTCGATCGACCCCGGCAACCGGAAGTCATCGAAGCCGTCGGCGAATTGACCGGTGAGCTCCTTGATTCGGTCATTGGACGGGGCGAGTTCGAGGTGATACGCGACTTCGCCGTCAAGCTGCAATCCCGCGCCCTGGCGCTGATGCTGAAGCGGCCCGCCGAGGACGGCAGGCTCTGGGAAAACTGGGGCGCCAACCTGCTCTACGACGACGCCTCCCGCACGGAGCTCTATCGCTACCTCAACCGGGCGCTCAAGGAAGCCGCCGAGAATCCCGGCGAGGATCTGTTCGGGGTTCTGTCGAAGGCGACCCACGACGGGCGGAAACTCACTGAAGCCGAGATTCTGGGTTTCGCCATCCTGACCTTCGCCGGCGGCCGGGACACGGTGGTTTCGGTGATCGCCTTCGCGCTGGCGCATCTCGCCGACCAGCCGACCGACTTGGCAAGACTACGCAACGAGCCGGATCTGATCCGGTTCGCTGCCGAAGAGATCGTGCGGGTCTGCTCGCCGCTCACCCACATCGGCCGAACCTGCGCCAGCGGCGCCGAGATCCGCGGGGTGCGGGTTCCGCCGGGCCACCGCGCCTCGCTCTGCTGGGCAGCCGCCAACCGCGACGAATCCGTGTTTCCGGACGCCGACCGCGTTCGGCTTGATCGGCGCGGCAACGCCCATGTCGCCTACGGGGCCGGCCCCCACACCTGCCTGGGCGCCCATCAAGCGCGGCTGATCTTGAGGTCAGTCCTCCGTCAGGTGGCCCGCAAGGTGTCGCGCATCGACTTCCTGTCCGGTGAGCCGAAGTACGAGGAGTGGCCTGACTACCGGCGCCAGACCGGGTATCTGACCTTGAAGATGGCACTCCACCCAGTGGCCAGGAACAACAAGGAGACCGCATCGTGAGTCCAGCAGAAAGCCTGCCAAGGGCGCTGGCCTGCCTGACACTCGTCGGTCTGGCCGCGTCCGCACTCGCCGCACCGGCGCCGGACGCGGCAGCCGATGCCGACCGCCTGCCCAACATCGTGCTGCTGATCGGCGACGACCACGGCTATCCCTACTTTGGTTTCATGGGCGACGACAACGTCGTCACGCCGGCCATGGACGCCCTGGCCGCTGGCGGCGTGACCTTTTCGCTCGGTCATTCCACCGCGCCCTATTGCCGTCCGTCGCTGCGCACCCTGGCCACCGGACTGCACCCGATCGAGTACCAGATCCGGCTCAACGCCCACATCGAGGCGCTGCGGGAGCAAACCGACTGGGACGACATGAGCGCCGCCGAGCAACAGCAATGGACGACGGTGCACAAGGCCAACGGCATGCGCACCTTCGACACCTTGCCGAAGCGCTTGGCCGACAAGGGCTATGTGAGCTGGCAGGGGGGCAAGTGGTGGGAGAACTCCTACCGCAACGGCCACTTCGACGAAGGCATGACCGCGGGGTGGGACATGTCCCTTTTCGGGACGGACGCCTTCTTCCATGAACTGATGGGCGCCCAAGGCAACGAACTGGTGCGGGAGACCATGGCGCCGCTCTACGACTTCATCGACCGGAACGCCGAAGCGCCCATGTTCATCTGGTTCGGCCCCATGCTGCCCCACACCCCGCTTGACGCGCCCTACCGCTTCAGCAAGTTCTACGCCGACAAGGACCTCTCCGAATCCGCCAAGCTCTACTACAGCAACATCACCTGGTGGGACCAGGGCGTCAGCGACCTGATGGACCACATCGAATCCAGGGGCCTGCTGGAGGACACGCTATTCATTTACCTGAGCGACAACGGCTACGAACAGGACGGCAATGTCGAGTACGTGACCGAAGACGGCAGCCTGGACGACGAACTGGCCACCGGCGGCTTCACCGGCAAGGGCGCCCTCTACGATCTGTCGGTGCGCACCCCCATCATCTTCCACTGGAAGGGTCGCCTCACCGCCTCGTTCAACGAATCGAGCCTGGTGTCATCGCTCGACATCGTGCCCACTGTGCTGGATCTGGTGGGCGTCGATGCGCCAGCGGACTTGCGGGGGCGTTCGCTGAAACCCCTGCTTGAGGGTAATCGAGACCGCTTGAACGAGCGATCCGAACTGATTGGCTACAGCGACAACCGCCGGGTTCGGGACGCCATGATGGGGGCGCCAGCGGAAGGCTACTACCTGCGCACCCATCGTTGGCACTTCCTGTGGTACGCCGACGCCGATGAAATGCGGCTCTACGATGTGACCGTGGATCCGAGGGGCACGCGTGACCTCGCTGCCGCTCGGCCCGATCTGGTCAGCCGCTTCAAGCGCAGAATCCTGGCGTGGAAGGAGGAGATGGGCATGCCTCAGGCCATCAGCATTCATGAATAGGCTCATCCTTGCTGTCGCGATAGCCTGCTGTGCCGCGCTGGCCGCGGCCGAGGAGGGTTGCTCGACGGACGACCTGCAACTCCAGGCGCCTTCGCCGCCCTGGCAGGACCAGGTCATCTACATGCTGTTCATCGATCGCTTCCAGGACGGCGACCCGACCAACAACGACCAGGGCCACGGCGAGTACGACCCCAGCAGCGGCGCCCACTTCAACGGCGGTGACCTGCAAGGCATCATTGATCGGCTGGACTACCTCAAGTCCCTGGGCGTCACAGCGATCTGGATCTCGCCGCCAGTGGCCAACCAATGGTGGAGCACGCCCTACCAAGCCGCAGGCTGGCACGGCTACTGGGCCGTCAATTTTCGGCAGATCGACGTCCACTTCGGCACCCTGGCTGACTATCAGCGCCTGTCCCACGAACTGCACTGCCGCGGCATGTTCCTGATCCAGGACATCGTCGCCAATCACACCGCCAACTTCTACACCTACGACGGCGGCTACGACGCAACCGACACAGCCAGGAATTTCCGCCTGCTCGAGCCGGACTCGCACCAGCCAGCGCCGACCCAGCCGCCCTTCCACATGATCGACCGGCTGAATCCGGAGCACGCCGCCGCCAACATCTACCATTGGACGCCGACCCTCCAGAGCTTTGCCGACCGCTATCAGGAGACCCACTACATGCTGGGCCAGCTCGCCGATCTCAATACCGAAAATCCGCTGGTGATCGAAGCGTTGAAGGACACCTACAAGCGTTGGATCAGCAAGGTCGGAGTCGATGCCTTCCGCATCGACACCGTGATGCTGGTCGAGCATGAGTTCTGGCGGCGATTCCTGCACGACAGCGACGGCATCTACGCCCATGCGCGCAATCTGGGCAAGGACCACTTTCTGACCTTTGGCGAGGTGGTTTCCAACTCGGAGCCTTTTGCGGATGACGGCGAACGGAAGCTCAAGGGCTACATGGGCACGGCGGAGAAGCCCAATCTCAACTCGATGCTGAATTACCCGCTGTACTTCGAGATACTGCGCGTCCTTGGGCGTGGCCAGGCCACCAGCCAGCTCGGTCATCGGCTGGAGCGGTTCATGGACCTCTTCCCGGACCCATTCACCCTGCCCAACTTCATCGACAACCACGACACGCCGCGCTTTCTGGCCACCGGCAACACCGCCGCGTTCGAGCAAGCGTTGGCCCTGTTGTTCACCATTCCCGGCATTCCCATTCTCTACCAGGGAACCGAACAGGCCCTCACCGAGACGCGCCAGGCGCTATTCGCGGGCGGGCATCACAACGAGCAGGGCTCCTTCGACCCGGAATCGGCGCCCTACAGGCTCATTCGCGCACTGGCCGACTTGCGGCGCGGCAATTCGGTGCTGACCCGGGGCGGCTTGCGGGTGATTGCGGGAGATTCGGCAGGACCAGGGCTCTTCGCCTACCGGCGCAGTTTGGGCGAGAAGTCGGTGGTGGTGCTGATGAACACGGCTGACCATGCCGTTCTGGCGCACCGGTTGAATCTCGGAACCCGGCCCGGCGGGCATCTGGAGGCCGCTTTTTCCTTGAACTTCACCGGGCCGATGACGACCGGCCCCAATGGGCGGGTGACCGCGACCCTCCCGCCCCGGTCCGTGTTCGTCAGCGAACCCTATGCGACAGCCAATGATGCCGCGGATGCCGAAACGTCTCCAAGCCGCATTGCCATCACCCAACCGGCCTCCGGCGGAACCTTCAGCCAGACCTTCCGCTTGGCCGGGCGCACGGACGGCCCTGGCCATCTGCGGCTCATCCGCAACGGCGACCTGGACGGCGCTCTCCCGTTCCAGACAGACGAGCAGGGGAGCTGGGTGGTCGAGGTGCCGGTGGCGGACTTTGGCCGCACGGAGAACCACCTCCAGGTTTACGATGCCGAAAACGACCGGCTCTCGGAGCGGTTCTTCTACGTCAGTGACGTGGATCAGCCGATTCTGGATCAAGCATTCGAGGATGCGCGAGGCGATGATCAGGGCCCCGACGGCAGCTACTTGAAGCCCCTGCAACCGGAAAGCCGCTCGCAGAAGGACATCAAGGGCGCCAGGGTGCGGACTGCCGGGCGAAATCTGGAATTGACACTGACCATGGGGGAAGTCTCCACCAACTGGGTTCCGGCCAACGGGTTCGACAATGTGGTGTTCAGCATCTTCTTCGACCTGGATGCCTCATCAGGCCAGCGCGCGCTGCCGAAGCTGAACGCGGCCATGCCCGGAACGCACCGTTGGGATCTGGCCCATGTGGCCTCGGGCTGGGCGAGCTATCTCTATGGCGCCGCCAACGCGGCAGCGGGCAAACAGGGAGAGAAGCTCGGCGTGTCGCCGCGCATAACGAGCGACCCGGATGCGGGCACGGTGACCTTTTTCTACGAGGGCGAACGGATCGGCGTTCCCCATTGGCGGGACCTGAGCATCTACGTCACCACTTGGGAGCACTCGCCGGAAGGCGAGTACACGGAGATTCGGCCGTTGCCTTCGGACTGGTCCTTCGGCGGCGCACCGCCCGGCTCGCCCAAGGTACTGGACGACCTGCTGATCGATGTGGGAGGGGAGCCGGGTTAACGATCGGCAAGCTGCCGGTACAACTCCTCCCGGAACGCATCGGCCATCCCCCACCCGGATTCCGGCACTTCGTGGACCTGGGACATGATGATGCCGATGAGTCGGCGGGTCGGGTCGATCCAGTAGTGGGTGCCTTCGTAGCCGCCGCCCATCCAGAGCCCGCCCGTACCCATGCTGCCGTCCTGGCGACGACCACTGTTGATCCACAGCGTGTAGCCGCTGTGGCCGAAGGGATTGTCGAGTTGGGTTTTCGGGGCGGCCATGTCCGCGACGGTCTCCGCCTCGAGCAGGCGCTGGCCTTTCCATTGCCCGCCGCCCAGCAGGATCTGCAGAAAATCCGCGAATCCTTGCGCGGTGGCGATCATGCCTTCACCGCCCAACTGGAGTGCCACCCGGGGTTCGTAGCGCGGCACAGCGGGCCCCATGATGTCGAGTTCGCTGACTGCCGCTGGCCGCAACTGGCCGTCAACGCCAGTGAAGCGTCCCGGCAGCGTCACGCCGTCGGGCAGTTCGAACTCAAGCCCGTGAATCCCGAAGGGAACGGTGATCCGCTCCTCGACCAGCCGCTTCAAGCTGCGGCCGGTGGCCCGCTCGGCGACGAATCCGAGCACGGTGGTGTTCAAGCCGTAGTGGTAGCGGCTGCCGGGCTGCTCAATGAGCGGCAGGCCAGCCAGCCCGACGATGAACTCGTCGGTGGAGGACGACGACGCCAAGGCCAGCTTCGCCAAGGGTTCGTCCAGGCAGGCAATGCCGGTAGTGGCGTAGTAGAAGCCCGCCTTGTGGTTCAGCAAGTCCTCGACCGTCATCGACGCGGCCAGATCGGCCTCGGCGTATGGGCAAGCCGCGTCCATGCCCTGCCGATCGGCAGCGATGGCGGCAAGGCTCCCGCCATCCGGCGCTACCGCCACCCGCAGTTCCCCGAACTCGGGAATGAAACGGCTGACCGGGTCGCCCAGGTCGAGAACTCCCGCTTCGACCAAATCCAGAATGACGACCGTGGTGACGAGCTTGGTCATCGACCAGATGCGCATCCAGGTGTCGCCAGCCGCGGCCTGCTCCGGCGCCAGCTGCCCATTCACCGTGCCGTGCTCGTAGAGCAAACGGCCTTGGTCATCCTCTATGCGGGCATAGAGGAAGGGATGGGAGCCCCGCTCGACATGGCCATCAAGCACGGCATCAAGCTTCGCCGGGTCTGTCAGCTCCGCAGCGACCGTTTGGCAGCCCAACAGCAGGCAGAACAGCAGTCCCCTGGCGCCAACGACAAGGCGAGCCTTGCGGGCGGCTTGGTGCGTGTTCATTCGCCCCTGGAGCGCAATTCAACGCCGTGGTCCATGCCGGGATTCTACTCCCAAAGACTTGGGTCAGACCAAGCGGAACTCCAAGTTGGGTAGAATGTGCTCGTCATGGATGCGGCGATCAGCGAACAGTTCCAGGCGCAAGGGTTCTGCGTGGTTGAGGGCGCACTGGACGGGCGCGAAGTCGATCGGCTGTGCGGGGAGGCTATCGACGTGTGCCTGGGTCGGCGGGGGGTCATCGCCAGTAACGCCACCGACCGTTGCAGGGCGGTGGATGAGGTCAACGACAGGGTGATCGCCGTTCACTTCCCCCACAAGATCTCTGCCCTTTTTCGGGAATATGTGGGCCATCCGTCCATCACGCAGGTGCTGACGGAAATCATCGGCCCGAACGTCAAGTGCATGCAATCCATGATCTTCATGAAGGGCAGGGGCATGCCCGGCCAGGCCTGGCATCAGGACGAAGCCTTCATCCCCACCGCGGACACGAGCCTGGTCGGCGCCTGGATCGCCCTTGATGCGGCGACCATCGACAACGGCTGCCTCTGGGTGATTCCCGGCTCCCACCAGCCCGCCAAGCTCTGGGCGATGCGCCAGCACCAGGACCCCCGCTTCGACGACACGCCTGAGTCCTACGGCTTTCCCTGCGATGAGGACACAGCCGTGCCCGTGGAGGTCGAACGCGGCAGCATCATCTTCTTCCACGGCTACCTGCTGCACCGTTCCCTTCCGAACGTGGCGCCCAGCGGCTACCGTCGCTCCTGCGTCAACCACTACATGAGCGCCGAATCGCCTCTGCGATGGTCCGGCGGCATTGCCGAACACCTGCGCGACGACTACCGCGACATCATCATGGTCGCGGGCAGCGACCCTCGGGCGGAACTGGGCACTGAAGACCTCTCCGTGCCCTACTACCGCGTTCGGAGCCGCACCGCCAGCGCAAACTGTCGTCGAGAAGGCGGTCACAACCTGAGCTAAGGGATCGCCCACTCCATGTGTTGCCGGGGTGCTATGAGGCCGGGGCTTCGCCTCCGACGACAAAGGCTCGCAACTGATTGGCCAGGCTGCTGCAGGCGGACGCCTTCACCCGGGCGATGATCGGTATGGGGACGATCACCGCTGGCATGTAGCTCATGCCGGAGGCTTCGGAACTGACGCTGCCGACGCTGCGGCCTGTCTCGGCATCCCAGATGGTGGCTTCGTAGTCAGAGTCGTTTTCCCAGGAGAGAAAGCCAAAGCAGCCGCCGCCGGCGGGTGACACGGCGCAGGCCAGCGAGCCGCCGGAGTCGATGCGCTGTGTTGAGCCTTCCACCCAGATCAGATACTTCAGGCCCAATTGGCGCAGGCGACCCGCGAGTGGGTCTCGTCCGATCATGGCGGCAAGGTCGCGGGTCTGAAGCGGCGCTGTGCGCGGTTCGAACCAGGGGAAGGTTTCGTCGATGAACTGCGCCTCGGCGATGACGTTGAGCTGCTGGTCGCCACGGCGCATCTGATTGGCCACGCAGGTGATGAAATCCAGCTCCGTCTCGTCGCTGGTCGGTTGGCTGCGCCGGCCAAGTACGACGATGCTGTCGCTGCTGCCAAGCGCACTGGCGGTTTCCCGGACCTCTTGTACCGTTGCGGTGACGCAGCCGCCGAGCGCAACGAGGCAGACAAGCCAGAATAGCCAGGCCAGGGCGGGCCGGGGCTTCACGCGGAATCCGCCAGTGCCGCGGCCTGCCAGGCCTGCACGACCGGCGCGGCGGGAAACTGCACGGCGAAGTAGGCCATGGCGTCGCGACAGGCGACCAGGGCGGCATGGTGCAAGGCGCCCCCGGACGATCCATGATCCTGCGTGTGCGCCCGACCATAGGCGGCAAGACGCCACTCGCCGGCCGGCGCGCCCTGGCTGTCACGCAACTCGATGCTGTATTGAACCCAGACTTCGTAATACTCGGTTCGGGTCTGCTCCGGGATAGAGAATTGCATGGCGTCGATGGCGGGTATCAGGACACCGGCGATGCCTGCCGGCGGCTGCTCCGGGTTGTCCACTTCCCGATGGCCGATAAACACGCCTGTCAGCAGATTGTTGAACAGGCGAGACTGAACCGGACCTATGTCGATCTCCCAATCACCATGCCCTTCGATAGACTCAGAATGCATGTAGGTGCGCAGTTCCTCGTCCAGGTAGAGGCCAACCGGCATGGGTATTTTCTGCACCAATGGCACCGGCAGGGCAGTATTGCTCGGCATCGCCACCCGAGCCCCTGCGCAACCGCCGAGCAGGATGCAGGCGAGGAGCGGCGCCAGGAGCGGCGCGCAGGGCAGGCGGTCAAGTCGATGGCAACGCGTCCAGGGCATGGGGCCGACCATCCTCCCGTCCGGTCGCCTGAGCAGGAACGACAAGGTTACTCAAAATCGGATAGTCCAACAAAGGCGCCATCGTTGCGCCAGGCGAGTTCCCGCATCAGGGCGGCAAAGCGATAGACGCGCACATTGGGTCGGCGCAGGTGTACCGGAAAGCCGACGGCGTTGATGCGCACCCGGCGGCGTCCGCTTGCGTCTGCGATATTGATGCGATCCACCGCATCCACCACGGCTTCCACGGAATCTCCGGCGTAGTCGTCGCCGAACACGTAAATGCCAATGCGCTTGTCTTCGGCATAGAAGGTGTCAATCGCAGCCCGAATGCCTTCCACCGGGCTGGAGTTGCTGAATGGCGACCAGCTGCGCAGCGTGTTGATGATCGAATCCCGACGGGCGGGCGAATCCGGAATCCAGCGTCCGGCGAAGCGGCTGAACATGTACTCGCCCATGTCGTTCATCACCTGAATGCCTTGTACCCGGGGATAGACGCTCAGCGTTTCCCGCACCTTGCGCAGCACTTGCGGCCAGGCGCCGTTGAACATGCTGCCGGAGGTGTCGATCACGAAAATGATGTATTCGCTGTCCACTGCGATGCCGCCGACCAGATCCGAATCGCGGCGAAAGTCGGCGCCGAGCAGGCGTTCCATCTCCTCGGTGAGCGATTGGCGCGCAACAGCCAGTTCCCGGGTCTGCCGGCGCAAGGCCTCGCGCTTCTCCGGTGTCGCTGTGAATTGTCCAAGAATCCGGCTCAGCTCGCTCTCGCGCCGCGCCAGCGCTTCGAGTTCCAGATCCAGCTGGTCTGTTGCATCCTGCACCTGGCGCCTCAGATCCAGTATCTGTCCGCGGATTTCGTGCAGCGCCTGTTCGCGCGCAGCGATTCTTGCGTTCAGATCAATGGCGGCGGTTTCAAGCAGCACAGGCGCCACTGTCTTGGTAATCATCAGCAGCAGGATGATGGCCCCGAAACCGCAGCAGATGACGTCCAGGAAGGAGACGCTGAATTCCTCCATGGCGCGCCGCTTGCGCATGCCCTGCGGCATCTCTGTGACCTCAGGGCCAGTCCCGCGAGGGCGCCAGGAAGGCGCCGCCGCTGGTGCGCGCGAGATTCCAGTAGGCGGCAGAGGCCAGCGGATCGCCCTCCATCGGAAACAGGATCACATTTACCGGAACCTCGGCAGGCAACAGGCGAATGGCGTTGCTGAACAGGTCCAGGCGATCTCTGCCCGAGATCATGGCGCGTCTGGGCGCCCGGTCTCCCTGGGTTGGCAGTGAGTCGGTTATCAGATAGATGTTGTCAGGCGCCGGGTTGAGGCGATTGATTGCCGCGATCAGGCCGGATAGCTGCGAGCCATCGCCGGGCTTCAGGGCTTCAAGCGCGGTGATCGCCGATTCCAGGGCCTGACCATCGCCCAGGGGCGTCCAGCGATCTTCGCCATCGGGCGTCAGGGAAAAGGTTCGGGTGTTGAAGGCGAGGATCTGGAAGTTGGCGTCGAGCGGCAGCTGCGAGGCCAGCCATTCCACGGTTCGCACCGTCCGGCGCCACTTGGGCGCCCGCTTCTGCTGCGCCTCCGGCATGTTGCGCCGACGCAACACATTGACGATGCTGTGATCCAGCATGGATGCGGATACGTCCACCGCGATCAGGATGTGTTCGCCGCCCACTCGCAGGCCGGTGAGATACTGTCGGTCGCCTTCGCCTTCCATGGCGCGTGCGCGGCCGCCCTCATTGGCCTCTTCGATCTGCCGCAGTCGCGCGACTTCGGCTTCGCGCGTTGCCACGTCTGTTTTCAGACGCTCCAGCGCAGCCTGTTCGGCAGTGGAATCGCTGTTCTGCTCGTCCATCATCCGCCGCTGCTGATCCAGGTCCGAGACAGTGCTGGCCAGGCGTTTTCGGGCTTCGTCCAGTCGCTGATTCAGGGCATCCAGGCGTTCCAGCAATTGAAACCTGTCCCGTTCGCCAGTCTGTACCTGATAGTCGAGCAGCCGCAATTCTGCGAGCCGGTCGGCTTCCAGGGTTTCGGCTTCCGCTTCCGAATCGTGATTGATGATGAGAAATATCAGCACCACGGCGCCGAAGCCGCAGGACATCACATCAAGAAACGACAGGGAAAAAACGCTCAGGCGTCGTTTAGCCCGCATCAGGCTCAACCCTTATGAGTTGAAAGCGCTTGCCATCGGCGGCAACCAGCTCGCCGACGGCGCCGGCTTCGGGCGCGCCGAAGGCATTGCCGATCAGGGGCCAGGCTCGGTGGCCGATCAGAACATGGGTGGCGGTCGAGGTCGGATCCGGGGCCGGCTCGCGCCTGGCAAGGGGTGGCGCCGGGATGGCGCCAGCGCTCTGCGGGCGTGGCGCTTCGGTCAGCAACCGCTGACCTTCGATGCGTGCGTTCTGGGCCGCAAAGCCGGATGTCAGCGCATCTTCCGGCAGTTGCGTCAGCTCGAAGCCAAGGTCCGTCAAGGTATCCGCGAGACCCGGCAGGCGCAGGGCGCCGGCGCTCGCCGCAAGCCTCGCATCCATCGGAATTCTCTCGCGGATGGGCGCCAGGCATTCCCGCAAGGCCTGCGCCAGATCGTCGGCTGCCAGCCGGATTCTGCGCACTGTTGCATCCTGATGGATTGCCAGGGCCAGGTCTGGCTCGCCGGTCTCAAGCCAGGCATACAGTTGGTCATAGAGTTGCTGTTCCGTAGCGCCCGAAAGCAGGGGATCAAAGCGGCTTTCCTCGACCAGGCGATCCGCCGCCAGATTGGCCCACTTGTCGATGCAGGCGCTCAGGCCGGCGCCGGTCAGATCGGCCACCAGGCCGCGTGCGAGAACGCCATTGCCCTTCAGTTCAGTCAGACAGCACCGACTGACGTGCAGATCCAGCACCCAGACCGGGCCCGGTATCCCGGCGCCGCTTGCCAGCAGCAGGGCCGTGTCGATGAATCCGCGTATCGTCAAGCCAGCCTCGGTGGCGATGCCGAGCAGCACGCCGAGCCGTTCCGGGCTCAGGTAGCCCGGCGCCGCAACCGCAAGGGGCGCATCGATCAATGGCTTCAGCGCCAGCAGTTGCCGATACATCAGGTCGGCGTGATTCGTGATCAGGCGATTCGGCTTCGGCACCGGATCGGCGTTCAACCGACTCAGATAATTCTGATTGACGGATTGTGGGTGGGCGCGGGCCTGGCGCAGCGCCTCTGTGCCGAAGGACACCGCCTTCGGCTGAAGCAGGGCGATGGCCGGCTGGCGATAGAGCGTCTCCCCATCGCGGTAGAGTGTCAGGGCGGCGTCGTTGAGTTCCAGCAACAGGCTCATGGTCGAGCCGGATCAGGGCTTGCGCACCTGCATGTGGCCAAGCAGCCTGTGGTCGCACCAGGCCTGCACATCCAGCACCAGGCGTTCCTGAATCTGTTGTAGCTGGTGCATCAGAAACATGATGAGGATGCTGACGACCAGGGCGATGAAGGTGGAATTGAAGGCGACCCCAAGATTCGCGGTCACGCCGGCTATATCGCCCTCGACAGCGCGGTGCGCCTGGCCCAGCGCCTGGCTGATGCCGCGCACCGTGCCGATGAAGCCGATGCTGGGAATCGCCCAGGCGATGTAGCGCACCATGGACAGCTCGCTGTCGAGACGATCCGATTCGGTGTCGCAGGCAGCGCGCACGGCGATCGAGACGTCATGCACGTTGCGGGTGGACGCGAAGCGTTGCAGGGCGGACAGCAGCGTGCGTGGCAGCAGGCAGGCGCGCACCCGGTCCGGCAGCGCTTCGACTGCGCGTATGTACTGGCGCGAATCTTCCGGGAGAATGCTCATCCCCTCGCTGAGTGGCACCAGATCCTGTTGCAGCAGCGCCCGTTCGCGCAGTGCCGAGCGACCCTTCCAGGCCATGATCGCGATGGCCCAGAGCATCAGCACGAAACAGGCTTCCTGCTCAAAATCCTTGACCATCAGATAGATGGATTGTTCCTCCTGAACCACCTGACCGGCTGCTGCCTGCTCGGCTCGGTCGGCGATCAGGGCTTCGGCATTCGGTCGCACCGTCGTGACATAGAACAGATGCACCAGGATCACCGACACCGCCAGGGCAGAGACCTGGTAGATCAGTTCGGTTGGAAGCTGGCCTTTCATATATCGACCGGAAAGGGCACGGCGTAGTCTTCGGAGATTTCTTCGCTCGGCAGGAAGACATCCTCTTCCGGCGGGATGTCGGCTGGCGGCGCCTCCGCATCGGCGGTTGCCGGCTCGGCTCCCGGTGCCGGCTCGTCGCCGCGGTTTGACTCCGCTGGCCAGACACTGGCCGCAGCGAGGCCAAGGGCACACAGCAGACCGGCAAGGCGAAGCCTTCGGCTGCAAGCGCAGCCCTGATTGCCGGTTTGCGCCTCGCCCCTCACGGCGTTGCCTGGTCGGCCTTGGCGGCGCTCTCGGACTCGGCAAATCGGGCGATCCGGAACCCGAGATCGGGCCGTCCATCCCGGCCATAATCGCGAAAGGAGAGGCGCAGCTCTGTCACTGTGCCGTGCATCCAGCTTGATCCCTTGATGACATGATAAGTCCCTTCGCTTGGCCCCATGGGATCAATGTTGCCGGTAAAGCTGTGTTGATAGAAGTCATTGCTCCATTCGGCCACATTACCGGCAAGATCATGGAACCCTCTTGCGTCTGCATCATAGGTAGCTACGGGCGCCGCCACCACGTGATTGTCGTTGTAACCGAATATCACCCTGCCGACCAGATGTCCGGCTGCCCGGTCTGCATAGTTGCCATGCCGATCCGGTGGCGTGAACGATTCGCCCCAGGGGAATCGAAGCAGGGAGCCGTCGGCCGGGTTCACGCGAGCCGCCCAGGCCCACTCTGCCTCTGTGGGAAGCCGATAGCCGGTGGCGTCAGGGCGCCTGCCCGTCACCTTGCCGAACGCCTCCTTATAGTAGGGTGGCAGCTTGTCTTGCGCCGACAGCCAGTTGCAATAGAGGGCGGCCTCGTTCCAGCTGACGCGCACCGCTGGCTGGTCGTCCTGATTCAGATCGTACTCTTCGTAGTCGCCTGAATCGTGGCCGGCGGCAAAAAGCCGAAACTCTGCATTGGTGACCTCGCGCACGCCCAGATAAAAGAGCCGGTTGAGCGCCACCTGGCGCTGACCCTCATTGGCCCGCCGTCCTGCCTCGCGGCGCGAGGCGCCGAGAGTCAGCGGGCTTGGGTCCAGAAGTTTCAGCGTTTGCCCGGCAGAGGTCGTGAGTTCTGGTCGCAGCGCCGCCAGGCGCGCTTCGGCAAGCGTGAGCAATTGCACCTTCAGTTCCTGGGTCAGACCACGGCGCGGCGTGATTTCGGTGGCATAGCCTGCATGTCCGGGCGCCTGGACGACGAGGCGATGCGCTCTCGTCGGCAGGTTCAGGGTTTGATTGGCCGGTCCCATGCTGCGCCCGTCCACAAGCAGTTCCGCTGTGTCCGGGCGCGCCTGAACCTGAATCTTGCCGGTCACTTCCGCCAGCGCGAAGTCCAGCCGCCGATGCTCGCCAGGCGCCGGGATCAGCGTGCTGCCCTGTTCTGCATAACCTGCCTTGAACACCTGTATCCGGTAGCGGCGGCCGGATTGCGCGACCAGCGTCAGCGGGGACTCCCCTCGGTAGTCGCCATCTATCGTGACGCCGGCGCCGACCGGGCTGGTGCGCACCGTCAGCTGCGCATCCGCCTGCTGCAATGTCACCGGTGGATGTACGCGGGTTTCCCCTGCGGCAATCAGGATGCGGTGGCGGTAGGGTGCGTGGCCCGACAGCGCAAGCGTGATTTCACGCTCACCAGCCAGGATCTCGGTGCTTGCCGGCGTAGTCTGCCCGGTGTCGAGGCCGTCGATCAGGATTCGTGCGCCCGGCGGCGTGCTCTGGTATGCCACCTCGCCCCAGTCCGGCTTCAGGCGAACTTCTACGTCCTGGGGCTGCTGACGGCCCTCGACCTGAACCGGGACTGTTTTTGCCTGATAGCGCGCCCGCGTGAAGCGCAGCGACCGCTCGCCGGCCTCAAGCGACAGATTGGCGAGCGGCGTCTTGCCCTGCGGACGCCCATCCACGGAAACTTCGGCGCCGGGCGGGTCGCTGTTTATGCTGACCAGGCCCGGCAAGGGTGCAAGCGTGAAGCGGAAGGACTGATTGCGCGCGTCTGTCACTGTGATCTGCGCCTTTCTCGGGTAATGGCCGGCGGCTTCGAGCTCAACCACATAGTCGCCGCCGTGCATCAGATAGACGCGCCCGAAACCCAACGCCAGCCCGCCCGAGACGGAGACGCTGTCAGCGACAGGTTCGATCTCGAAACTGACCGAGCGGGCAGTGAACAGAAAGATGACCAGAGCGCAGATCCCGAGGCCGACAAGGCCCAGAGCGCTGACTGCCCGAAAGCGACGCAGCCCCCGGCGGTGGTTGGCTTCAGGCGGGCGGTAGCTGACCGGTTGGATGACCGGGCCATCGGTCATCTTTGCAGGAGTTCCTGACAGCGGATGTCGATGGGCGCCATGCCGGCTCTGACCCGGATTTCCTCGCGTCTGTCCCGGCAGCCATCGCGGCTGCCGATCAGCGTGTATGCGCCCGGACGCAGCCTGAGTTGCTTTTCCGAGAAGCGGCCGAGCGGCCCAATCTGCGAAAGCAGCACATCGGTGGCGTCATCCGAGCGCAGGGTCACCGCCACCGGCTGGCCGTAAAGTTCCAGCAGGCGAGCGGTTTCCTCCAGAGCCCGGGCAAGTATCGGCCCCTGAGGCGCGAGCGCCCCGGCGTCGGCCAGCAGTTGTCGGGCGGCCGCATAGCTCGCATCTGAAGACAGACGATCGGGTTCGGCGAGCAGTCGCTGGAGTGCGGCCAGGGTCTCCCGCTGCCGGTTGGCGGCTTGCAGGTCAAGACGAGCAAATTGTATGGCGTCATCCAGTGCGAGGATTTCGGAATAGGCCTGCGCGGCGCCGGACCAGTTTTCGGCAGTTTCGTAGTCGCGGGCCTTCTGCCGCAGCTTGTCGATGCGCGTCAGTACGGATTGCTCGGCCACCTGTTGCAGGCCGCCCGCAGCCGAAGGATTGTTCGGATCCAGTTTTCTGGCCTGCTCGAAGGCGCGCCTGGCGGCGTCAAAGCGCTGCTCCGCAAGCGCCGCGTAGCCGTTGGATAGCAGGCCCTTCAGGGTTTGTTCAGCCGCGCCGCGGCGAGCCCGGGCGATGGCTTCGCCGATGCCGACGGTGCGACCGTCCAGGCGTTGAATCGACCGGTAGGCGGATTCTGCCGCTTGCCAACGGCCTGCGAGTTCATGGTTGCGGGCTTCACGAAACTGGTTGACCAGGCCCGGAACCGCCTCCGCGCGGGTGTCTGCGGCCAGGAGTTCGGGGGCGTCCGGCTTGATGCTCCGGGCCAGTTCCAGATGCGGTGCTGCGTTGGCGGCCTTGCGCGCATCCAGCGCCCTGGTTGCGGCGGTCAGGGCGTCCGCAAACTGTTGCTCGCCGCTGGCAATCAGCGCTGCCAACTGCTCGGCGGCCTCGCCATAGTGCTGCAAGGCCTCGTCGAATGCGTCCAGCAGAAACGCCTTGTCGCCTGCCTCGGCAAAACCGGTGGCTTGTGCGTAGCCAGCTTCTGCCCAGGCGCCGGGATGCAGTGTTTCGTTGAATTGTGCTTCTATCTCGACGAAGCGGGCCAGAGCTTGATTCGCCTGCACCCGTGCTTGTTCCCGGCGCAGCGCTTGATACGGGGGCAGGCCAGGCGCTGGCTGCGCCTCGGGCGCTGGCCGCGTCGTGGCCGGTCCCGGTGCTGTCGGCTGCGGGGTCTTGGCAATGCGCGGCGCTGCTTGATCTGGCAGGCGCAGCAGCGCGATCAGGGCGCCTGCCAGGATCAGGACAACAAGGCCGATGGGCAGGAGCGCCCGTCGGCGAGGGCCGGAGCGGCGCGTATCGCCGCGATGGGTGAGGGGGACCGCCTGCGGCTTGATGGATGGCGGAGAGTCGGGACTCGGCATGGGTCAGATGGAATCTTCTGCCACAACCTCGGCGTCCACGGGTTCCGGCAAGCCGAGATCCTCGAAGTAAACCCGACGCAGAATGCGTCTGAGCTCTGCGTACTGTTCCTGCACTGTGCCGGTGAGGCGCAGCGTCCGATTCTCCAGGTCCATCGTGTGCGGCAGGATCTCGGCTTCGGCGGCGGCGCTGATCTCCTGCAGTGCTTCTGCCTGCATCTCCGCTTCGTGGCGCTTGGTGACAGCGCTCTTCACCAGCGCCGCGCCAGCGCCAATGGCCACCAGGCCGGTGGCATCGACATAGGGGTTGCTGCTCTCGTAGATGCCGGCAACGCCGCTGACAATCGCCGCAGCACCGGCCATCGCCCGGTTGCGAGACTGGCTGCGCAGCTTGTCGAGGGCGATGGATTCCTCGTAGGTGGCGGCGCGCCACTGCTGGTAGGGCGGGTACATCTGCTGATGGAAATTGGCGTAGTAGTCGTCCAGCGTATCAATGAAGGCGTACTCGCGTTCCCGCACTCGGCGCACCCGTTCCAGCATCGGATCGTCTTCCGCCGGCAGCCGCACCAGTTCAAAACCGCCTTCCAGGCGTGGCTGCACGTGGTCGCCGAACGCATCCGGGGCGAAATCTCGGGCGAATTGCATCTCTGCCGTGCTGCGGATTTCCCGGATTTGCGTCTCGCTCAGTTGTTCGCGGTAGCTGAGCATGTCATTCGCAAGCGCCTTGTAGTTTGCCTGAAACGGATCAATGTGCGGTGGCACAGTAGGGGAATAGGCGTACTTGCTGGCCTCTGCCTCATAGGTGCGGGAGAACCACTGCTGGCCGAGGGCATCGGTGACGGTGAATTGCTGTATCAGGCGCTCGCCGTTCGACTTGAGGATCTTGCCGGTCACGATCAGGTCCACCGCATGGGTGGGTTCCGGCACCACCCGTACCGCCCCCCAGTTGCCTGTCGCCTGCAGGAGGTTCTTGGCGAAGTAGGGCATGAACTGCGATTCGGCCTCGCGGATGTCTGGATTGATGAGCTCTGCAACCTGCTCGTCATAGCTTTCCGGGATGTTCGGGTCCAGGACGGTGATGCCGATGTCCAGCAACAGGTCTTCGTGTTGCAAGCCCGCAAGCTGCTTGGGCGGCGTCATGTCAACCCGACGCACGGTTTCGGTCACGCAGCCGACAAGCGTTACCGCCGCCAAGAGGCCAAAAGGCGCAAGCCAATGCCGACGACCAAGGACCCGCGTGATCATCGCCGCCCCCGATACAACATTCGGTCAGCCTCCCTGCTTGTAGCGTTCGTATTCGGCCCAGAGCTTGTCGCGCAACTCCGGATCCTTTTCGGCCATCGCGGCCTCGCGCAGTTGCCGCGCGATGATGTCGTTGTCCCGGGCGTCGCGACCGCTCTCTCCGGGTGCGCCAGGCGCTCGCGCTGGCGCGGCCGGCGCCTGGCGCACCGCGCCAGGCTGTCTGGCTGGCGCCGGTTGCTGGTTACTGCCTTCTGCGGAGCCGCCGCCTGCCCGTGCGCCGTTCGCGGATTCGTTGGCCTGGCGCGTGGCTTGTGCACGCTCTTCGAGAATTTCCCCGTCGAACACGCCAAGGGCGTCGTTGAGCGCACCTTCGCTGGCGGACAGGGTTCCGCCGGATGCATCCCCGTCGGCCCCCTGAATTTGTCCAGCGCCAGCCTGGGCGCCTCCGCCGCTGGCCTGGCCGGAGCCGTTGTCGCCTGGTAGCTGATTGCTGGTTTCCCAGCCTCCGGGCGTTGTCCCTGCGCCGCCATCGCCGCGACCGTCAGCATCCGTGCCGTCCGGCACGCCCTGGTCTGCGCCGCCAGGCAAGTCGCCATCGCCATCGCCTGGCAGCGGTCCGGCATCCGGCAATCCGGGCAGGCCTGGCACTGGCATGACACCGACCGGCGTCGGAATGCTGACGTTGACGTCAAGGCCGGGCTCCGGTTCGCTCGGTATCGAGGGCAGGGCAGAGCCACCGGGCTTTCCCGTTTGTCCACCGCCGGGCAGACCGCTGCCACCGGTTGCGCCGCCGGGCGATCCTGTTTGTCCACCACCGGACGGGCCGCTTCCGCCTGGCGTTCCAGGCAAACCGCCGCCACCGGCCCCACCTCCCCCGGTTGCGCCGCCCGGGCTGCCCGGTATGCCACCGCCGGCGGAACCGCCGCCGCTACTGCCGCCGGATGACGGGGAGCCGCCGGCGGAAGGAGACGAGGGCGAGGAACTCGGCAGCGGCGTGATGGGCGCGCAGGCGGCAAGCCCGAGCGCCAGGCTCAGTGGGATCACAATAGAGATCAAGCGCCTTGCCACTGGTATTTACCTCGCAGAGTCCGTTGATCCCCTGGAGATCCTTGATCCCTCGGAGACCATTGACCTTGCGGAGACGCCTGATTTCCTGGCGCTACTGGCGGCGTCTTGTTCTGGCAAGGACGGCCGGCTTGCCCCTGCGTTGGCGTCAGGCGCCTCGGGCGCTGTGTCCGATTTGGCCTCTGGCTTCGGAAACCAGGTGAACTCATGCTCATAGATGACGCCTTCGTGGGCGCTGATCTTGCCATCCAGAAGCACTGGCCGGTAGCGGGCGCTGCGCAGGCTGCGGCGTATGGCGAAGTCCATCATGCCGTCTGGTTCAGAGCGCACCACTTCCAGGTCAGTGGGCTGGCCGTGTTTGCTGACATTGAAACGCACGGCGACCAGACCGGTTTGCGGCGTCTGCCCGGCGCTGCCTGACGGCGGTCGTGGATTCCTCGGCAGCGGCAGATGCAGCAACACCGGCTCTGCGAAGCGGCTGGCCGAATCGCCGGACGGCAGGGAATCGAAGCGTTGATAGATAAATTCGTAGAGCGTGTGCGCCTTGCTGAAGTGTTCCCAAAGAAGGTGCCAATCGGCCAGATCCATCAAGGCTCTGGACAGGGCTTCGGGCGGCGTGTCGGGCGTCTGCTGAAGTATCTTGATGACCTGCTGAAGGGCGCGTTCCGCAGACGGAAAATCATTGAAGGAAATGGCTTCGGCGCCGTAATCCGCGTAGATGCGGCTGCGTGTGCCAGGTTGTGTGGCAGGCACGGGATTGCGGTCGCTGACGTACCAGGGTGGAAAACGTTCTTGCCGGTAGGTGTTGGCCAGGCCGCGCAGCGTCGGCACCGCTGCCATCGAGTTTTCCTGCCCCAGCGCAAGGTGCACGTTCATGGCGCGCTGGTACAGCACCCGCGCAGCAAACATGTTGCGGGTCGTCTCGTACCAATTGGCCAGCCGCGCTATGCCCGGCAGCAGGGCTTCGCTGTTCTCGTCGTGCGCGCGTTGCAGCACCTCGAATGCGTACTCTTCCCGGTCGGTGGCTGAATCCAGTTCGCCGGCCTCGCTGAGCGCGTCAGCCTCGCGATAGACTGCGGCGATCTGCCGCGGCGTGAACAGGCCGTGGTTGAGGCGGCTGATGTGCACCGCCCGAGCAAAGGCCGCACGCGCGCCAGAGTTATCGCCGAGTCCAAGGCGCGCATCGCCGAGCAGCAGCCAGGGCCGGGCCAGATCATCGTGATAGCGGTGCGAGCTTGTCGCCTGCGATTCGATATAGCCTTCGAGAAAGTCGCTGGCCCTCTGATATTCCTGCTGCTCGATGTCGATTGCCACTGCGTCGAGCGGTGAAGCCGAGTCGCCCAGCGCCTGCTCAAGCGTCTCCCGTTCCGAGCCTGATGCGGCGCTTGCCGTTTGCAGGCAGACCCAGCAGGCGACGAGGCAAGAGACGCCACGCCGGAACGCTTGCATTCGCCCGTCTTGCATCGACCCTGACATCAGACGCTCACTATACCCCGTGGCGCCGAATTGTCGCCTACCCGCTTTTTGACATGCGATCAGCCGTCGAGTTCCTGTCCTCCGGCCAGCAGGGCGCTCGCCCCGTCAGAAGTCGTAAGCGGCCCGCAGCGTCACCAGACGGGGTGGCGCCACCTGTCCGGTCAGGTCGCCGGCAACGCCGGGAATGATCTTGGCCAGTGGCCGGTTGCCGATGCTGGTGACATAGATCTCGTTGAAGCAATTGGAGCATATGAGGCCGAACTGCCAGGGGCTGCCCGACTGGCGGAGCGTTGCTGACAGATGGGTCACTGTGCGGCTCGGCACTTCGGTGAACGGCTGGTTCAGTACCCGCTTGCCCTTGGAGTGGTGGATCGTGTCCCAGTCCAAGGCGAGGTCCCAGTCGGCGAAGGAGATGTCGTAGGTGAACCCGACATTGGCCGAGAAGGGCGCGTTGCCATAGCGGATGCCAGAGAGATCCTGAATCTTGGCGCTTGCCGGGTTGCCCGGATCGATCGGGTGGCAGCCGGGGCCGCTGGTTGGTAGATTGGCCACGGCGATGGCGTTGTCCACCGGGTGGCAGCCGGCGTCATCCCACTTGTCGTACTCCAGATGGTTGTACTGGCCGGCGACGCGCACCTGCAAGCGCTCGCTGACTTGCGCAATCAGATCGGCTTCGAATCCCCAGTTGTGGGCGACGGCGGCGTTCTGCAAGGTAAAGGTGGTGGTGTTTGAATTGAAGATGGCAACCTGAAGGTCTTCCAGCTCGTACCAGAAGCCGGCCAGATCGGCGCGCGCACGACCGCCCAGGAAGGTGCCCTTGAGACCGAACTCGAATCCCTGGATGGTGGTTTCGTCGAACACCAGGGTATCGGTTTGCACGTCAAGGGGCAGGCTGGTCAGGTTGGGGACCGTGCCCGGATTGGAGATGCCGGCAGACTGAAAGCCGGTTCGGTAGCCGCCATAGACCATGACATCATCCGTCACCTGGTAGCGCAAGACGATTTCCGGCGACAGATTGTCCGACTTCTTCTGCGGCTCATAGACATATCCGGCCGGGCCGAAGCCGAAGAAGCTCGAGTTCTCGAACACATTGCCGCCCTCGCCACTGCGGTCCTCCTCCGTGTAGCGGGCGCCTGCGGAAAGCGAGAACCGCTCTCCCAGGTCTGCATCGACGCTGGCGAACAGGGACCAACTCTCGATGTCGTTGTCCCAGATCTGGTGATACTGGATGTAGCTGCCCTCGTAGGGGCCGGCGCCTTGATAGGGCGTGGGTGATTGCGGCAAGCCGAAAGCCAGGAACAGGGATGGCGTGACCAACTGGACGGGCGCTTCAAGGGTGCGCTCGGCGTTTTCGTAAAACCCGCCCAGGGTGAAGTTGACAGGGCCATCGAGGTTGGATGCGAGACGCAACTCCTGGGTCAGGGCTTCGCCGGATTCTCCCTGCTTGGAAACCACCACGGCCCAGCTTGTATAGCCGTAGTTGGTGAATTCCCGATGTCGGTAGTCCCACAGGCCAGTGGCCGAGGACAGGGTGAAGTTGCCGAGGTCCATATTCATCTGCAGCGTATGCACATACTGATCGAGCTTGTAGTGGAAGCGGGAATCCTCGCTCAGCGCGGGCGCTGTCTCGACCACTTCCAGCGGTGGCAAGGGCCCGGTATTCTTCAGCTTCGCCTGGGCATCGGGGCAAGTCTGGGTGGGATCCGGCCAGATGCCGAAGTGGGTTGGATGCGCACCCGGCCCGTCGGCGCAGGACCAGAGAATGGTGGAGCCGGCGTCGTTGCGCTTGGTATAGGAACGGAACAACTTCAGGGTTGCATCGAACTGTTCATTCGGCTCCCACACGGTGGTGAAGCGCACGACCGCCTGTTTCTGGGCCGGGTACTTGTCATAGGAAGCGCCTCGGGTCCAGATCGGCTCGCCAGCGTAGAGGGCGCTGGCGTCAAGCGGCTCGGACTGGTTCTCGATATAGCCGCCGGACATGTCCTGGCCGCGGGCGGCGACCCGAAAGGCGAGTTGATCGTTGACCGGAATGTTTACCGCCGCTTCGATCTGCGGGTCTTCGGTCACAAACTCGTACATCGCCCGTACATAGCCGCTTGCCTCTCCGCCGGGGGGGGGGGTGGCGCTGCGAATGGCAATGACGCCGGCCGGGCTGTTCTTTCCAAAGTACAGCGCTTGCGGGCCCTTCAGAACCTCTACTGCTTCCGAGTCAAAGAAGCCGGTCAGGATCATGTGGTTGCGTGAGAAAGGCATGCCGTCGATCACGATCGAGACAGGCGCGTCTATGCCGTAGTCCGCCGTGCCGGGCGGCTTGCCGATGCCGCGAATGGTGATATTGCCACCGGCCCCGCCGCCCTGGCCGTGCTGGACTTGCAGCCCGGGAATACGCGCCGAGAGCTGGGTGAGATCGCGGGTGTTGTAGCGGTCTATGTCTTCTGCGGTCATCACCGACACGGCCACCGGCGCATCAATCGCACGCTCCTCGCGCTTGCGAGCGGTCACGATCACTTCTTCGATGACGGCGGCACTGCCTGTCGCGTTCTCGGTCGTCTGCGAGACGGCGACCGGGCTGCCGATGAGGCCGGCAACGAACAGTGCAAACAAGGCAAACAAGGCAGGCGACGCGACAAGACCTGCGGGCCAGGCCGGACGATGTTGTGCTGGGTTCTTCATGGCGTTCTCCCCGAAAGTGACTCCCTCAATCCAACCCGGCCGGGCGACCCTGGCCCGACCGCAAGCGGCAAGGGAATCTACAAGAGTAAACGGGCGATGTCCAACCGCGCTGTGACTGAACGGCCTGGATGAAGCCGGGTTGGCTTGGCGCCGCTATCTGGCGCCGGGACCACCCGGCCCGGACGTTGCGCCAGGGCGCTCATGGTCCAGGCCTCCGCCGTCTGTCGCATCACTTCGCCACGCCGTATAATCCCGCCGACGCAAGCCAGGTGCGAGGCTCGGTTACCGCCGGGCGTCAAGTCGGCTTGATTTCTTGAGTTCCAACGCAGCGAGAAACGGTTCCGTGGCCCTACCGAACCTGGACGACTATTTCCCGGACTGGAAAGAGCGCGAGGCGCTGGCCGAGGCGATGATTCCCATGATCGGCCGTCTCTACCGCAAGAATGTGGTCACCTATTGCTACGGTCGTGCGCTCTACAACCAGAGCGTGACGCAGATCATGAAGACGCACCGCTATGTGCGTCAGGTGGCGCACAACGAGCTGTCCGAATTCGAAAGCTATCCGATCCTGGAAGCCCTGTCCCGGCTTGATCTGGGGCCGTCGCATATAGACGTCGGCAAGCTGGCGACACAGTTCATGGAGCAGGTCGCTGGCGGCGAGGCGCCGGAGCCGCTGGCCTTCGCGCGCGAGGCCTGCGCCGAGGTGATTGGCCGGCATGTGCCGCCTCTGGCTGCCCCGCAGGACGTCGTGCTCTACGGGTTCGGGCGCATCGGTCGGCTGCTCGCCCGGCTGCTGGTGGAAAAGACAGGCGGCGGCCATCAACTGCGCTTGAAGGCCATCGTGGTGCGCAAGGCTGGCAAGGATGATCTGCCGAAGCGGGCGGCCTTGATGCGTCGAGACTCGGTGCATGGCCCCTTTGCCGGCACCTTGCGGGTAGATACGGAGAATAGCTGCCTGATCGCCAACGGCAATGTGATCCGGGTGATCTACGCCGATCATCCGGCTGATGCGAACTATCGCCAGTACGGCATAGACGACGCCATCGTCATCGACAACACGGGCGCCTGGCGAACGCCGGACGAGCTTGGCCAGCACCTGAAATGTCCGGGCGTGAGCAAGGTGATCCTGACCGCGCCGGCCAAGGGCGGCATCAAGAACATCGTCTCCGGCGTCAACTCCTCGTCCATGAAGGCGTCCGATGCATTGCTCGGCGCCGCTTCCTGCACCACCAATGCGATCGTGCCGGTGATGAAAGCTGTCAGCAGCCGCTATGGGCTGCAACACGGCCACATGGAGACGGTGCACGCCTACACCAACGACCAGAATCTGATCGACAACTATCACAAGAAGAATCGACGTGGTCGCGGCGCGCCCCTGAACATGGTGATTACCGAGACCGGGGCGTCCACAGCGGTGACCGAGTTGCTGCCGGAACTGGACGGCAAGCTCACCGGCAACGCCATCCGGGTGCCAACGCCAAACGTGTCCCTGGCGATTCTGAACCTGACGCTGACCCAATCGGTGACCGTCGAAGAGATCAACGACTTCCTGCGCAACGCCGCCCTGCACTCGGATTTGCAGCGTCAGATCGACTACACCGAAGCGCCGGATGTGGTCTCGTCGGATTTCGTTGGCAATCGCCACGCCTGTATCGTCGATGGCGGCGCGACCCTGGCAAAGGATCAGCGCGCGGTGCTCTACGTGTGGTACGACAACGAGTTTGGCTACGCCTGCCAGGTGGTGCGCGTAGTGCAGAAGTGGGCGGGTATTTCCTATCCGCTGATTCCCAAGGATGTTTGGAAGCAGGGATTCTAGCCCGGACATCGCGGGGGCGTCGCACGGTGCGTGCGGGCAGGTTCCTGCGCTGTTCTTGCGCGCGCCGGTGCTGCGTGCGGGCCAACCGCCCGGTTTGCCTGTCGAACCCGATTTGAGCGCCTGAATGATCACCATCAAGAAGGGCCTGAATCTGCCGCTTGAAGGCAAACCGGAGCAGCGCATCGAGTCGGCCCGGCGCTCGCGCCACGTGGCACTGCTCGGCGACGACTATCCGGGCTTGCGTCCGACCATGGCGGTGCAGGAGGGCAGCCGGGTGCGCCGCGGCCAACTGCTCTTCACCTGCAAGAAAACGCCTGGCTTGCGTTATACCGCCCCGGCCGCCGGCGTCGTAACGCACATTAACCGGGGGGCCAGACGATCCCTGATCAGCGTGGTCATCGCGGTGCAGGGCGACGAAGCCGAGACCTTCGAGCGCCTGCAAAGCGCGGATGATGCAGTAAGCCTGACGCGGGCCGAGGTGGTCGAGAATCTGGTGCAAAGCGGTCTGTGGACGGCACTGCGCACCCGTCCCTTCAGCAAGCCGCCGGCGGCGACAGCGCCAGCGCCCCGTTCATTGTTCGTGACTGCCATTGACACCAATCCGCTGGCGCCGGACCCGGCTCGGGTCATCGGCGAGCGCACGGCCGCCTTTGCGCTTGGCCTGGATCTCCTGGCCAAGCTCACGGATGGACCGCTCTTCCTCTGCACCGGCACTGGCGATGCGGCGGCGGCCATCCCCGAAGGCAGCGACAGCCGCATTCAGGTGCAGCGATTTGCTGGCATTCATCCGGCTGGCCTGGCCGGCACCCACATCCATTTTCTTGATCCGGTAAGTGAAAGCAGGCGTGTCTGGTACATCAACTATCAGGACGTGATTGCCACCGGGGAACTCTTCCTGCGCGGTGAACTGGTGAGCGAGCGGGTGGTGGCCCTGGCCGGCCCGGGGGTGCGCCAGCCGCGATTGCTGCGCACCATCCTCGGCGCCGACCTGCCGGAACTGGCCGCCGGAGAGCTTCTGGGCGGTGAGTTTCGGATTGTTTCCGGGTCTGTCCTGGCCGGGCGCAGGGCTGTCGGCCCCTGGGGGTATCTTGGCCGCTACCATCACCAGGTTTCGGTGATTCGGGAAGATCGAAGCCGGCGCTTCCTCGGCTGGTTGACGTCTGGTTTCAACCATCATTCGGTACTGCCCATCTATGTGTCTCGCTGGCTGGGGCGCCAGAATCTGGAACTCACCACCAGCACCAATGGCAGCCCCAGGGCGATGGTGCCGGTGGGCTCCTACGAGCGGGTGATGCCGCTTGACGTCTTGCCGACACAACTCCTGCGCAGCCTGGTAACGGGGGACATCGAGCTGGCCCAGTTGCTCGGCTGCCTGGAACTCGACGAAGAAGACATCGCCCTGTGCACCTACGCCTGTCCCGCAAAATACGAGTACGGCCCGGTGTTGCGACAGATGCTGGACCGCATCGAGGCGGAGGGCTGATCCCGGTGAAGCCACTGCGTCGGCTGCTGGATCGAGCGGCGCCCTACTTTGATGAGGACGGCAAGTTTCCGTGGGCCTTTCCCCTGTTCGAGGCCATTGATACGGCCTTGTACACGCCCGGCTCGGTGACCGCCGGCGCATCGCATGTGCGCGACGGGCTGGATCTCAAGCGCATCATGATTACCGTCTGGCTGGCTGCCTTTCTGCCAGTGGCGGTAGGCTGCTACTTCGTTGGCCTGAACGCCAACCTGGCGATGCAGGAACTAGGCGTTGTGACCGTGGACGATTGGCGGCGCATCTACGTGGACACCTGGACGGACTACGATCCGAACGACATCTGGGATTGCTTCTACCACGGTCTCGCCTACTTCCTGCCGCTCTATTTCGTGGTGTTTGCCGTTGGCATTGCCTGGGAGATTCTCTTTGCGTCCCTGCGCGGCCACGAGGTGAACGAGGGCTTCTTCGTTACCTCCATCCTGTTCACGCTGACCCTGCCGCCGGCTACCCCCCTGTGGATGGCGGCGCTCGGCATCAGCTTCGGGGTGGTGATCGGCAAGGAGGTGTTTGGCGGCACCGGCAAGAATTTCCTGAACCCGGCGCTGACGGGCCGCGCCTTCCTCTACTTTGCCTACCCGACGCAGATGTCCGGCGATGCCGTCTGGGTGGCGGTGGATGGCTATACGCGGGCGACGCCGCTCGGCAATGCCGCCAACGGGCTGGATCTGGGCGTGGACTGGTGGGCCGCCTTCATCGGTCAGATGCCGGGTTCGTTCGGCGAAACGTCGACGGCGGCGATCCTCTTTTGCGGACTGGTGCTCGCCTGGACGCGCATTGCCTCCTGGCGCATCATGCTCGGTGTGCTGTTCGGCATGGCGGGCGCGGCCTGGCTGTTCAATCAGGTGGATTCCGCGGATCCTCTGTTCGCCATGACGCCGGCCTGGCATCTGGTGCTCGGCGGCTTCGCCTTCGGCGCCGTATTCATGGCCACGGATCCGGTTTCCGCCGCCATGACCAACACCGGGCGCTGGCTGTTCGGCCTGCTTGTCGGCGCCCTGTGCGTGCTGATTCGCGTGGTCAATCCAGCGTATCCGGAAGGAATGATGCTGGCGATATTGTTTGGCAACCTGATGGCGCCGCTGATCGATCACGTGGTGGTGCGCGCCAATGTGCGGAGGCGTTTGGCGCGTGGCCGAGTTTGACCGGGAAGGCATGGGCAATGTGCTCAAGGTGGCCTTGGGCGTGTGTCTGGCGGGCTCGATTCTGGTTTCCAGCGCCGCTGTGCTGTTGCAGCCCATGCAGGCGGCCAACCGCGAACTGGATCGCAAGCAGAATGTCCTGCGCGCTGCTGGCGTGCTGCCGCCCGGGGCGACGCGAAGCGCCGATGGTCGGGACGCCAACGCGCTCTTCGCCGAATTCGAGGTCCGGGCCGTGGACCTGGCCAGCGGCCGCCAGCGCACGGATGTGGATGTGGCGGCATTCGATCCGATGCAGGCAGCCCGGGACCCGGCCTTGTCCAGCGCCTTGCCGGCGGGCGCTGACACGGCGCGGATCGGGCGGCGCGAGAACGTCTCCCTCGTTTATGTCGGTGAAGACCGGTCCGGCGAGTCGGTTCTGGTGCTGCCAGTGCGTGGCTATGGCCTCTGGGGCGCCTTGAACGGCTATCTGGCGCTGAAGGATGATCTTGATACGGTGGCCGGGCTCAGCTTTTACGCGCACAAGGAAACCCCTGGCCTCGGCGGTGAGGTGGATAACGTCGCCTGGCAGGCCGGATGGCAGGGTGTTCGTCTGCTGGATCAGGACGGCCGCCCGGCGGTGCGCCTGGTCAAGTTGCGCTCGGCTGCCGGCAGCGCCGCCGCGCAGCGCGAAGTGGATGCCCTGTCCGGGGCCACACTGACCTCCAGGGGTGTCGAGAATCTGGTGAACTTCTGGGCTGGTGAACACGGCTTCGGCCCCTACCTCAACCGTTTGCGCGCCACTGCCGGCGAAGCGAGGCGATAATGGCGGATACTCCAAGGTCGGTTCTGATCGACCCGCTCGTCAACAACAACCCCATCGCCTTGCAGGTGCTTGGAATCTGCTCCGCGCTGGCGGTGACAGTGGCCATGTCCACCACCCTGGTGATGTGCGCGGCGGTGATTTTCGTGACCGTGCTTTCCAATGCCTGCGTCTCGGCGCTGCGTCGGCGCATTCCCGGCAGCATTCGAATCATCGTCCAGATGACTGTCATCGCCTCTCTGGTGATCGTGGTGGATCAGGTGTTGCAGGCGGTGGCCTACGATATCTCCAAGAGCCTGTCAGTGTTCGTCGGCCTCATCATCACCAACTGCATCGTGCTCGGTCGGGCGGAGGCCTTTGCCATGCAGAACGGCCCCCTGCTCTCGGCGCTCGACGGCTTCGGCAACGCCCTGGGATACAGCCTCATCCTGATTGCCGTGGCCCTGATTCGCGAACCGCTGGGCAACGGCACGCTGCTCGGATTCGAGCTCCTGCCCAAGGCGACCGAGGGCGGCTGGTACTGGCCGAATGGCCTGATGCTGCTCGCGCCGAGCGCCTTCTTCATCATCGGTCTGCTGATCTGGGCGATTCGGGCCTGGAAGCCGGCGCAGGCGGAGCCAGCCGATCATGTGATCGCCGCCAATCGGCAATACTCGGAGGCCATGTAGATGGAGCCGCTCCTTGGCCTGTTCGTGCGCGCTGTTTTCATCGAAAACATGGCGCTCACCTTCTTCCTCGGCATGTGTACGTTCATCGCCATCTCCAGGAAGATCAGCACTGCCATCGGCCTGGGGCTTGCGGTCATTGTCGTGGTTGGCATCACCACGCCGGTCAACAACCTGGTCCACAACGGGCTGCTGCGCCAGGGCGCGCTGGCCTGGGCCGGGTTGCCGGACATGGACCTCCGCTTTCTCGGCTTTCTTACCTACATCGGCGTGATCGCCGCAATGGTGCAGATTCTGGAGATGTTCCTGGACCGCTTCGTGCCGGCGCTGTACAACGCGCTTGGGGTGTATCTGCCGCTCATCACGGTGAACTGCGCCATTCTTGGCGCTTCGCTGTTCATGGTGGAGCGTGATTACACCCTGATCGAGGCGAGTGTTTATGGCCTCGGCGCCGGTACCGGCTGGGCGCTGGCGCTGGTGGCCCTGGCGGGGGTGCGCGAGAAGCTGAAGTACAGTGATGTGCCGGAGGGCCTGCGCGGTCTCGGCATCACCTTCATCACGGTCGGCCTCTTGAGCCTCTGCTTCATGTCCTTTGGCGGCATCGGGCTTTAACCGTTGGCCAATGTTGTGACAAGCGCCTGTTGCGACGCCGCGCGGATCTGATGGCGCAGTTGACCATACTGATGGGGGTGGGGCTCTTCACCGGCACGGTGATGTTGCTGGTCGCCGTGATTCTGGCAGCGCGCTCGCGGCTGGTGAGCAGCGGCGACGTTCTCATCGAGATCAACGATGATCCGGAGCACAGCGTGACCGTGCCAGCCGGCGGCAAGCTGCTCACGACCCTGGCCGACCAGGGCATCTTCCTGGCCAGCGCCTGTGGCGGTGGCGGCACCTGTTCACAATGCCGGTGCCAGATTCTGGAGGGCGGCGGCAGCATACTGGCCACCGAAACCGGGCACTTCAACCGTGGCGAAATCCGCGAGCGCTGGCGTCTCTCTTGCCAGGTGACCGTCAAGCAGAATCTGAAAATCGTGATCCCGGAAGACGCCATTGGCGTCCAGCGCTGGCAATGCGAGGTGATCAGCAACGACAACGTGGCCACCTTCATCAAGGAGTTGAACCTGCGCTTGCCGCCTGGCGAGGACGTGGCCTTTCGCGCCGGCGGCTATGTGCAGCTGGAGATTGCGCCCTACGAAATGAACTATCGGGATATCGAAGTGGCGCCCGAATATGTGGCGGACTGGGATCGCCTTGACGTCTGGCAATATCACTCGCGAGTTACCGAGCCCACCATTCGCGCTTATTCCATGGCGAACTACCCGGAAGAGCGGGGCATGCTCAAGTTCAATATCCGCATTGCCAGCCCGCCGCCGGGTATGGATGTGCCACCCGGCGCCATGTCTTCGCACATCTTTCGACTGAAACCGGGCGATCAGGTGACAGTGTTCGGCCCTTACGGCGAGTTTTTCGTGAAGGACACTGACGCCGAGAAGATCTGGATTGGCGGTGGCGCCGGCATGGCGCCGTTGCGTTCGCAGATTTTCGATGAGATCAAGCGCAAGCGGCGCAGCACCCGCATGAGTTTCTGGTATGGCGCCCGTTCGCTGCGGGAGATGTTCTATGCGGAGGAGTTCGAGGCGCTCAGCCAGCGCCACGACAACTTCGAGTGGCAAGTGGCCCTTTCGGATCCGTTGCCGGAAGATCGCTTTGAAGGCCACACCGGGTTTATCCATCAGGTGGTCTATAACGAATATCTGAACCAGCATCCGAACCCGGAAGATTGCGAGTATTACCTGTGCGGGCCGCCGCCCATGATTTCCGCCGTGTTGCGGATGCTGGAAGATCTGGGCGTTGAACCGGACAATATCCTGCTCGACGACTTCGGATCCTGAATCAAGCGGGGAGATTTGCATTGAAAGACTTTACGGGCAAGCTGGCGGTGATTACCGGCGGTGGCAGTGGCATTGGCCGGGCGCTGGCCCGGCAATTGGCGGCGGAGGGTTGCGATGTTGCGATTTGCGATCTGATGGAGGACACCCTGGCCGAGACTCGAAGCCTCTGCGAGCAGGAGGCGAGCCAGGGACGCCGGATCAGTACGCATTTCTGTGACGTCGCGGACGAAGACCAGGTGGTCGCGTTTCGCAATGCGGTGATCGACGCGCACCAGACGGACCACATCGACCTGCTGTTCAACAATGCCGGCGTCGGCGGCGGCGCCAGCTTTACCTCGCCGGAGCGGGGCGAGTGGGAGCGCACCTTCAATATCTGCTGGTATGGCGTTTATTACTCGTCCCGCGCCTTCGTGCCGCTACTGATGGCCAGCGAGGATGCGCACCTGATCAATGTGAGCAGCGTCAACGGTTTCTGGGCCACGATCGGCCCGACCAGCGCCCACTCGGCCTACAGTGCGGCCAAGTTTGCGGTGAAGGGGTTCAGCGAGGCGCTGGTAACGGACTTTGCCCAGCATGCGCCTCACGTGAAGGTGTCCGTGGTGATGCCGGGCCATATCGGAACCTCCATTGCGCTCAATGCCAATCGCATACTGCGTGGTGACGGCGATATGACGTCGGTTCGCAAGCGCTTTGAATCACTCGGCATGCTGCCCGCAGACGCTCCGGACGATCAGGTGCTGGAGATGGTCGAGGCCCTTGGCGTCGGCTTCCGGGAAACGGCGCCGACCAGCGCCGAGCAGGCCGCCCGCATCATCCTGGATGGCGTGCGTGCAGAGCGCTGGCGCATATTGGTGGGCGAGGACGCCAAGCTGCTCGACGAAATGGTGCGGGAGGCGCCGGAAGAGGCCTATACCGAGGCATTCATGGAGCGGCTGCGCAGCAACACCGCCTGGTCTCTGGGCTGAACCCGTCTCGCCCGGAGGAACCGGGGCCAGCCCCTGTAGCGCATCAGGGGCCGTGATGACTGGGCGGGATCTTGTCCGCCCGCACGGCCGCCTGTTGCGGCGACTCAGATATTGCTGTCGAGAAACGCCTCAAGCGCTGATTTGCTGAGCACGCCCACCTTGGTGGCTTCCACGGAGCCGTTCTTGAACAGCATCAGCGTAGGAATGCCGCGAATGCCGTACTTGGGCGGCGTTTTCTGGTTGGCGTCTATGTCCAGCTTGCAGATCTTGACCTTGTCTGCATAAACGCCGGCAACCTCGTCCAGAATCGGCGCGATCATCTTGCAGGGGCCGCACCACTCGGCCCAGTAGTCCACCAGCACGGGCTTGTCGGAATTCAGTACGTCCGATTCGAAATCGGCATCGGTTGTGTGAACGATGTGGTCGCTCATGGGTACTCCAGAAAGATCAGGGTTGCAGTGGAGTCGGCGCCTGAACCGGGGCCGACTCGTCAAGGCGCATTCTAGCACAGTGTCGGTGGCGAACCCGGCGCATCAGCCACGCAGCTGCTCGGCTGCCTGCCGCGCGAAGTAGGTGAGGATGCCGTCCGCGCCGGCGCGCTTCAGGCACAGCAGGGATTCCATGATGACCGATTCGCCCAGCCAGCCGTTGCCAATCGCCGCCATGTGCATGGCGTATTCGCCACTCACCTGGTAAGCGAAGGTTGGCGCCTCGAAACGCGCCTTCACCCGGCGGATGATGTCGAGAAAGGGCATGCCGGGCTTGACCATCACCATGTCTGCGCCCTCGTTCAGGTCCAGCGCGATCTCATGCAGCGCCTCGTCGCTGTTGGCCGGATCCATCTGATAGGCGCGCTTGTCACTGGCGCCGAGCGCGGCTGCGGAGCCGACCGCCTCGCGGAAGGGCCCGTAATAGCCCGATGCGTACTTGGCAGCGTAGGCCATGATGGCCGTGTCGGTCTGCCCGGCGGCGTCCAGATGCCGGCGGATCGCGCCCACCCGTCCATCCATCATGTCCGAAGGCGCGATCACATCGGCGCCGGCTTCCGCCGAGACCAGCGCCTGGCGGCAGAGTGAATCCAGCGTCGGATCGTTCAATACCCGACCATCCGCGTCGATGATGCCGTCCTGCCCGTGGCTGGTGTAGGGATCCAGGGCCGCGTCAGTGATGACGCCAAGCTCCGGCAAGGCAGACTTCACCGCAGACACAGCGCGCGGTATCAGGCCGTCCGGGTTCTCCGCCTCGGCGCCGTCCGGCGTGCGCAGGCTCGTTTCGATGTTCGGAAAGAGCGCGATCGCCGGAATCCCGAGTCTGGCCGCCGCCTCAGCCTCCCGCAGCAAATGGTCGATCGTGTGCCGCTCGACGCCTGGCATCGAATCCACTGGCGTCGAGCGCCTGTGGCCTTCGGTCACGAACAGTGGGTAGATGAGATCGGACACGCCGAGCGACGTTTCGCGCACCAACTGGCGCAGGAACGGCGCTTGCCGAACCCGGCGCAGGCGAGTGGCGGGAAATGCTCTGGGCATGATTGACGGTGCTGGCTGGTCCCGGCGGCCAGTGTAACCGGGTTTGTGGATGGCTGGTGTGCGTCAGCGGGGTGATGCCTCCGAGCTGCGCCATTGTGTCAGAACATCCTCCAGATCTTCTTTCAACGGCTGTATGTCACTTTGGTTGCGCTCTGCCTCTTGTCGCCCGACGGTACGGGCAATTTCCGGCGCGCGCTGCCCAATTTCCTCGGCGAGAATGTCCAACTTGGTCTTCGCAATTTGCCCAGGCGAGTCCGACGCGGAATCGTAGATCGAGTCTAGCTGGCGCATCCGGGCGTGAAGATCAGCGCCTCGAAGACCCAATGCGGTGGCCTCGTCCTGGGAGAAATTCCTCAATACGTCCCAGGTCCAGGTTTCCGGCGCATCGCCGGGCAGAAACATCACCGAGATGTCGCCTTTCTGGTTCCGCAACTTGTCTGCCGCACTGCTCCCTCGCTTGTCACCATCAAGAACGAAAACAAAACTCTCGATCAGACCGAACTTCTGGAATGCGGCTGCGTGGGTGGGAAACTCGTCTGCCCCGGTGTCGCGGCCTATGCGTACCGAATCCGTGCGGATGCCTTGCCTGGGCAGCAGAACGTCGAACAGACCTTGCAGGATGCCCTCGGCCACCTCGTCTTCACAAAGCAGGTGCAGCGCGTCCCCTGATCGTCCGTAGAGCGCGTTCTGAACAATGTCGCGATAGGCAGGACACACACAGACCTCGCCGGAATCGTCCCGATCGAGGAAGATGCGTCCGTTTTCTGGCGCCGAATCGAGCACTACCGGACTGTGTGAAGTAACGATCACTTGCAGGTTGTTACGCAA
Organism: Pseudomonadales bacterium; assembly: GCA_965199705.1. Taxonomy (GTDB): domain Bacteria; phylum Pseudomonadota; class Gammaproteobacteria; order Pseudomonadales; family Azotimanducaceae; genus Azophilus. Next base: position 2,291,245 of record OZ241359.1, on the reverse strand, counting down.
TGCGAGCTGCTGTAGCTGCATCATGAGAAGCTGTTGTACCCAAGGATGCAGCCCCGCTTCCACCTCGTCGATCAGCACCAGCGCGCCGTTGAGTTGGGCGATTTCCTGCGACAGTCGAAGAATGGCGCGCTCGCCGGCTGACATATGCAACTCGGAATACACCGCCCCGCTTTCCTGGGCGGCGAAGAGTAATTTCTTGCCACCGCTGGTCAGATCTACCACCTCGGCATAGCGGGAGGGGAGCAACCGATGCGCGAATTCGATCTGGGACGCGGGCAATGCTTCCTCGCTGGCCGCCAGATTCGAGCGCGACATGCTCAGAACGCCGCGCACCTCCGACGGATTGCTCAGATTGCTCAACGTTCTGAGATATACGGGCCGTTCTGGCTGGCTGGCGTTCTTGCGGCCCAGATAACTCCGATTCCAGCCCTTCGACCGTCGCCAGCGCATGGAGCGGCGACCATCCGGCGTTGCGTAGGCAAAGTCCATCACGACTTCGCCGCGATGATCCTCGCGCTCGCCCATCCTCGGTCGGTAGTCGGGGAACAGTGTGGACGGGACAAAGTCCTTGACGCCGGCCTTCGGTACCCGGTAGGCGCAGGCGGCGGCGAACAGCACGGTGGACTTTCCGGTGGCATTGCCGCCTGCAATCACGCTGACCGGATAGTCGAAGGCGACGCGCAGATTCTGGATGCCGCGTAGTCCCTTCAGATGGATTTCATCAAGAAAATGCGGAAAGTGAGGCTTCTTGCCCTGCAACTGTGCCCACAACTTGCTCAATCGTTTTTCGATCATTGACAGCGTTCTTGTCGATCACTTGCGGGATTCGGCGGCGCCTTGCTTCGCACGCGCTTGCGGTTTCAAGCGGGATAGTATCAGTAACCGGGCGCCCGTGGCTTTTGGTGGGCGCCGTCCGGCCCGTGGCGTCCGGCCCGTGGCGTCCGGCCCGTGGCGCTGACGCTTTGCTGGGCTCATGCTATCATTCTTGTCACGTAAAGGAGATCGCAATCGCATAAGGCAAGGGACCCCCAATGGGGGAAAAGCACCGGTCGGGTACGCCAGCGCGTACATGGCCTCGCGAGTCTCGACCGGGCCTGATAGGGAGCGTTGCGTTGGTGGGGTCAGGCGCAAGGTCGAACGCGGAGGAGGCAAGGTGCGAGCAGCAGGGCAGCGCAGGCTCGGCACTTGGGCCCGATGGGCTGAAAGCAATGCCCAAGCGCCTGCGCCGCAGGAGTTCGCGGCTGCAAATCCGCTCCTCTCTCCCCCCCCCCCCCCCCCCCCCGGTATTTCCACCAGATAGACCGTCACGCCGCCTGACGACATCGGCGTGGCTCGGTTGCCTCCTGCTCGCGCTCGCCCCGCTCGCCAGCCAACCCGCGCTGGCCCAGAGCGCCCCGACCATCATCCTCAAACCCGCCAACACCCAGAGCGAACCCACCACCATCACCGAGGGTGAGCAGATCAAGTTCTCGTTCCATGCCTATCACCCCCAGGGCGACGCCTTCTCGATCGATGTGCAGATTGACATCGAAGCCCCCGATGGGCATGTCGCCACGGACAAGCGCGAGCTCAGTGTGTCGGTTTCCGCCCAGGCGAATCAGGAAGTCATCACGCCAATCAGCTTCCCCACCCTGAACCTCGCCGGGGCTGCAGGTCGTGCCAATGGTCAGGTCACGATTCGCTTGCGCAGCAGTTCGGAGTACTCTCTGGAGGCGGCTTCGCAGTGGCGCGAACGCACCTTTACGGTACGCCCGGACGAAACCCTCGCCGGGCCGCCCGCCGATCTCGAGGCCGAGTCCGGCACCGGCACCGTGACGCTCAACTGGAGCCCGCCAGCCGACCTCGGCAAGGTGAATGGCAAGGCGGCAACCGTCACCCGGTGGGAGTTGCGCTGGGGAACAGAGGACGACATTGCGAACGCGCCTTGGACGCAGTGGTTGGGCAGCACCAAGAATTATGGAATCAGCGGCCTGAGCGCACACCGACGCTGGCACTTCCAGGTTCGTGCAGTGACAGCCGCCGGCGTCGGCGCCATCGCATCCACCTCCGTCGTGCAGCTCAACAACGCGCCCACCGTGACCTTGAACGCCATCGCCGCGACCACTCACTCCGCGAAGAGTCTCAGCCTTGACGCGACTGGCGCCGATGCCGACGCGAACGACACCCTGCGCTACACTTGGACGACCGATCCGCCCAACACGGGAACCTTCAGCAACAACCGCATCGCCAATCCCACCTGGACCGCGCCCCGGGTGCGCATCCCCACCGAGGTGACCCTTCAGGTGGAGGTGAGCGACCGCAGTCAGCAGGCGAGCGCCAGCCACAAGGTCACCGTCCACCCGGCGCTGGTGGAATTGACGCCCTCGTCGCAGAGCGTCTCCGAGGGAGGCGCGGGCACGCACCGGATTGATCTGACTCTGGGCTACGCCGGAACCGGCGTGTCTTTCCCGCAGGCGACCACGGCTCGGGTGCGCGTGACCGCCCCGCATGTCGAACTGGTGAACCCGCCCACCTCGGTCACCATCCCTGCCAACCAGTCGAGCGTCGCCTTCTCGGTGCAGTATCGCGGCAACCTCGTGGACAACCCCGACCGCCAGGTTACGGTGACCCTGCGGCCAAACGACTGGTACACGCCGTCCCCGGACAAATCGACCGCCACCATCACGATTACCGACGACGATGACCCGCCGACCTCGGCGCCGAGCGGGCTCACGGCTTCAGCCGGCTATCGGCAGGTGACCCTGTCCTGGACCGCGCCGACGCAGACGGGCCTGCTGAACGGCGCCGCGGCGCCGATTACCGGCTACGAGTATCGCGTGGCGGCCACCACCGCGGCGTTGACGTCGGCTGCCTGGGTTGCCATCCCCGACAGCGCCACAGCCACCAGCCATATCGTGCCGGAGCTCTCGCTGGAGACGGACTACGCCTTTGATGTGCGCGTCCGCACCGCCGTGGGTGCGGGTCCGGCGAGCGCTGCGGCCACCGCCACCACCCGCGGGTTGCCGAAGGTGTCGGTCACCAGCGCCACGGACTCGACCAGTGTGACCGAAGGCGGCGCGATTGAATTCAACCTGAACGTCACCACGGGCGCGCTCGACAGGAACGGGCCCCTGCGCACCTACTTCCAGGTAGTGGATCCGGACGGGAGGCTGAGCAGCTCCACGCCGCCGACCGAGGTCACGATTCCCGGGGAGGCGAGTAGCTACAGCTTCCGGCTTGCCACCAAAACGAACAATCTGGTGGACGGCGACTCGTCCATCAATATCACCATGCGCTCCGGCGCCGGCTATACCGTCGATACCGATGCCCCCAGTGTTCAGTTCACGGTCGAGGACGACGATGACTATCCGGGCGCGCCCACCGCGCTGAGCAGCGAGGCGGGCTATCAGCAGGTCGCCTTGAGCTGGACGCCGCCGACAAACACCGGGCAGTTGAACGGGGCGGCCATCGCGCTCACCGGCTACGAATATCGGGTGTCCAAGGATGCGACCAAGCTGGGCCTGGCCACCTGGCAGTCCATTGCCAACAGCGCCAGCGCCACCAGCCACACGATTACCGGCCTTGACATGAATCAGGCCTACAGCTTCCAGTTGCGCGCCCGCAACTCGCTCGGCCTTGGCGCGCGCAGCGAGGTGCACAGCGTAACCACCCTCACCGACCTGACGGTCTCGTTGACTGCCGATGCCCCCACCACCGTCGTCGAGGGAGCCACCCTCAATGCGCGGCTGCGCGCGACCCCGGGCGCACCCGATGCGGACCTTGAGGTGAACATCGAGCTGGTGGATGCGGGCGGGCGCACACTGGAGACGGGGCCATTGACCGCCACCATCACCGGCGGCTCCCGAGAAGTCGTCCGAGCTATCCGGACGAACAATGACCGGATCATCAATAACGAGAATGGGGTGACCCTGCGCCTGCTGCCCGGCGCCGGCTACGCGCTGGACACGGACGACTCGGAGGTCGAGTTCACGGTCACCGACAACGAGACCGCGCCGGGAGCGCCGGCGAGCCTGACCCTGACGCCCGGTTACAACCGCATCCATCTGGACTGGTCGGCGCCCGCGAATACCGGCACGCTGAACGGCGCCGATACCCCCATCACGAGCTATGAGTACCGCATCGCGCCATCGGACGAATCCATTGATGATGTCCCCTGGGTGTGGGTGGCGGGCAGCCCCGAGACCACCAGCGGGTTCGCCACCGGCCTCGATCAGGGCACGACCTATGCCGTTGAGGTTCGCGCCGGCAACGCTCGTTCCCAACAGGAAGCGACGTTCGGTCCGGGCGCCGCGACGATGACCGCGACCACCAGGACGCTGGTGGCCTCCATCAGGCAGTCCGGCGCCAGCACCGTCACCGAAGGGCAGCAGAGCCTTCCCGAGACCAACCAGAATCGCCCCGCGTATTCCATCGAGGTGAGCCCCCTGCCGGTCGAGGAGGATTTAGCCTTCAATCTCACGGTCACCGACCCGGACGGCCTGGTGACCGGGCGCATCGGCTCCACGGCGACTGTGGCGAAAGGCGAGACCTCCATGACCTGGGAGTTCCTCACCACTCAGAACCAGGCGGTCAACACGGCGGAGAAGGTGGCGATTGCGCTCGCATCCGGGGACGAATACCAGATCGACGCGCAGGCGGCCAGCGTCGAGTTCACCGTCAACGACGATGACGCGACGCCCGGCCAGGTGGTGGGCCTCGCCGTGGCAAGCACCATCAACACGCTCACCTACACTTGGCAGCCACCAGCATCTTCCGGTCAGCAGGATGGTCAGTCGGCGCCGGTGCTGCGCTACGAGGCGCGTCACACCGCGAATGGCGGCGAGCTGGGGAGTCAGACCTACGCGACGGTAGATGGCGGCGCCGGAGCGCGGAGCTTCCAGTTGACCGGCCTCGCCGACAACCAGGAGGTGGATCTGGAGATCCGCGCGGTCAACAGCATCGGTCCGGGGCCATCGCTCAGTATCAACGCCAATTCGGTGCTCAACACCGCCCCGACAGTGGACAAGTTGACCGCTTCATTCGGGGGGGTGGTGATGAGCGGACAGGCGGAGGTCCAAATCAAGGCCAAGGGCGGCGATTCGGATGCGGGCGATGTGATCACCTATGAACTGAGTGGCGAAAATGTGACGCCGAATGATCCAGGCATCCTGCAGGCTGGCGAGAGACTGTGGCTCTGGACCGCACCCATCGTTCAAGAGGACACAGATGTCGTGCTCACCGTCACGGTGCGCGATCAGCGGGGCCTGAGCGCGTCGGACACCGTGACGGTGAAGGTGCTGGCGCCGGTGGTTTCGATCCGCGCCCTGGCGTCCGAGGGGCCGGAAGGTGGAGCGGGCGCCACCGGCACGGCCAGATTCGAGGTCAGCGCTTCGGCTTCGACCACGCCGCGCTTCAACAGCCTGAAAGATGTCAATGTGCGCATCGCGGAAGTTCCGCAAAGTGACCTGGCGGTGACGGACCGGACGGCGCGCACCGTGAAACTGGACCACTTGGGCCAGAAAAAGACCGTCGCCTACAACTTCACCGGCAACGACACGGACAACTCGGACCTGCTGCTTGAGGTCACCCTGCTGCCGGGCACGGGCTACGCGCTCGAGGAGGGGGCGAGCAACGCCACCTATACGGTGAAGGACGACGACGTCCTGCCCGGCGCGCCGCGGAACCTTGAAGCCACCGTCTCCAGAGAGCGGTTGCAACTGTCCTGGGCCGCGCCCGCCGAAACCGGCGAACTCAACGGCGGCGCCGCCTCGATCACCGGCTACGAGTACCAGCTCGTGTCGTCCACCGCCGATTCCCTGCCCAGTGGAGAGTCGCTGAACACCTGGAAGACGGTGCCCGGCGGCGCCTCCGCCACCAGCCACTCTCTGACCGGCTTGGAGGACGGAAAGACCTATGCGATTCAGGTGCGAGCGCGCACCGCAGCCGGCGCCGGGCCCGCGACGAACAGCGTTTCGGCCACGCCGTCCGATTCGAAGCCGACCATCACCCTGTCCGGTGCGACGACGGTCACCACCGGCGGCAGCGTAGAGTTGATCGCCACGCTCATGGATCGAGATCCGCTCAGGACCGTGGACGTTGGTGCTGGTCCCAATGAATTGCCGCTGCTGGCCGAGTGGAGCATCGCGCGGGTGTCCCCGCAGCAAGAATCCTCTCCCTTCCCTTTCCTCGTTGACGGCAATGTTCCGAAACTCGTTCCCTGCAAGGTCCCGATGGAGAACCAATGCTTCAACACCACCTCTGGCCAGGCCGTCACCTGGACCCCTCCGCTCCTTTCCGAGGATGCCACCTACACCATCACGGTGCGCGCCGATGACGGCAGCACGGATCTGGCTCACTACGGCGAGGCCACGCACACCATCAGGGTGAAGGTGCCGGTGGTGTCGCTGATTTTTCTGGGGTTCGAGGAGAGATCCCGGGTGCCTGGTCGGCCGCTGGCCACATACGAGAACCCGATAAGCACGGACGCACAGCTCACCTATCAGAATCCAGTCGCCGTGAATGTCGTTCTCACCACGGGCGAGGGGGCGACGGCGGCAGATCCGGCCGGTCGCAGGGGGGTGGTGCCGGTCATCGACACCGTAGTTCACTTCGAGTTCGACGATCCGGACGGCTGGCTGAACGGCAGGCGCATCCTCGAGAACAAGGCAGAGATCCTCAAGAAGCCGGGCAGGCCTGCCTTCGTAATTGACAATTACGAGAATACGTACGGAAAAAACCCCGATTCTACTGTTACCAAGTCCATGGACATATTGGCCGGCGAGACGCGAAGCGGATTCAAGGATGGGCTCCCGTTCACTGACTTCAGGAAGAACCAGGCGCGCACCCATGGATTCCAAATTCGGGGGGACATCTGGTACAACCGGGACGCGGTGGTGGGCGTGAGCCTGAAGCCGATGCCGGGCTACAAGGTGAACGAGCAGCAGAAGTCCTTTCGCTTCACGGTTGTGAACGACGACTGGCCGCCGACCACGCCCACGGACCTTGTGGTGAGCTACGGCCGTTCGCGGGCGGATGTCAGTTGGGGGCCGTCAAGTTTCCCGGGCAGGATTGACGGATATGAAAGGACGGTTGCCTTCCGCTACGAGACCCGCTACGCGCTGGCCAGCGCGGACATCGACGATGTGGCCTGGGTCCACACCTGCGGCGACGACTTCAGAACCGGCAACGAGGGAACCACAACTTGCGGCTCCGACAAGCATCGGAAGCAGGCGCTGGAGAATCTGGAGGAAGGCAAGCAATATCGTTTTCAGGTGCGCGCCGCGCACGTGGCCGACGTCAGTGCACCGGCGGAGGTGTTGTTCACGGTGGCCAGGCCCGAGATCAGGGTGACGACGGAGGGCGGTTCCAGCGCCGCGGAGGGGTCGGCGAGCGCTGGGCCGGACATCACCTTCAAGGTGGAGGTGATTGCTCCGGAGGACTACGCCTCGCAAATGCCGCAGCAGGACTTGCCGGTGACGCTGACCTTGAGCGATGGCAGCGTCTCGCCCGCCGCCACGCGCGCGCAAACCGTGACGATTCCCGCCGGAAAATCCGAGGGGAGCACGGAGATCGACATCATCGGCAACGACGCGGACAACCCGGACTATGAATATACGGCCACGATCCAGGCAGACGATGCCTACCGGTTCACCACGGAGAACAGCCGCGCAGTGTTTACGGTGCGGGACGACGAGGACCCGCCCGGTGCGCCTGCGCTGACGGCGACAGCCGAGGGCCGCAGCGTGACCCTGTCCTGGACTCCCCCCACCGCCCCGGGCCAATTGAACGGCTCCCCGACCGCCATCACCGGCTATGAAGTCCGCTGGGCGGCTGCGGGCGCCGACATCGACACCGTCTCCTGGACAACGGTCGCCGGCGGCGCCGACGTGCGCGAATACACCGCCACCGGCCTGACCAGCGGCGCCGCCCATCGCTTCGAGGCGCGTGCGTTGAATGTGGTGGGAGCGGGCGCGCCGAGCCAGGCCGAGGCCACGCCCACCAACGCCGGGCCAAAGGTGGAAGCCGGCGAAGACGCCACCGTGACCTCGGGCGGCGCGCTCACGCTCGCGGGCGAGGCCAGCGACCCGGACACAGGCAATGCCCCGACCCTGGCGTGGTCATCCAGCCAGGGCAGCTTCTCCGACGCCACCTTGGCGAACGCGGTCTGGACCGCCCCCGAGGTCTCGACCAGCACCGACGTCACACTGACCCTGACGGCCACGGACGGCAACGGCGCCACCGCGAGCGACACCCTGACGGTGACGGTGCGTCCGCCGGTGGTCTCCCTCTACCGGGTCATTGACTCTGACCTGACCGACACCAAGGAAGGCGGCGACGGCGAAGGCGAAGAAGGCCAACTCACCGCCTGGATCACCACCCATGTGGAGGTCCCGACCACCACCACCGACGGCGGCACCGCCTCGGTCGGCGGCGGCAAGGCTGGCGTATCGCCCGTGGTGAACCTGGCAGTCAACCTTCAGGTCCAGGGTTCGGAGGGATTGACGCTGGTCAGCCCGCCGACGAGTGCCACCATCGTGGCCGGCGGCGACGACCGCATCTCCTTCGCAATCAAGTTCCAGGGCGATGATGACCTGAACGACGACCACACCGTCACCGTGACCCTGGCGGCGGGGACAGGCTATGCCATCGATGGGACACGCAACCGCGTCAGCTTCACCATTCAAAACGACGACACTGTGCCCAATGCGCCCACCGACCTGGCGGCCAGCGACTCGGGCACAAGCGCCGACCTGACCTGGAAGGCGCCGCTGATCACCGGCTTCGTGAACGACGAACGCGCACCGCTCACCGGCTATGAAGTCCGCCATGCCGCGAGCTCGGATGCCCTGCCGAACACCTGGACGGCGATCGCCAACAGCGGTCCGACCACGGTGAGCCACACGGTGACCGGCCTCACCGAAGGGACTGCCTACACCTTCGAGGTGCGCGCGAAGAACGCCGTGGGTGCGGGCGCCGCCGCCAGCACCACCGCCACACCGGCAACCTTCAGCGGCGACCTCGCCGGTGCGGTCACCGAAGCGGGCAATGCCGCGGACGGCACGGCGCTCGCCGGCACACCCTCCGCCACCGGCACGGTGACGGTGAGCGACAGCGACAGTAACGATGCCGACACGGTGCAGGAGCAGACCGATGTGGCGGGCGACTACGGCAGTTTCGACATCACGACGGCCGGTGTCTGGACCTACACGCTCGACAACGACAAGGACGAGACTGACGCCCTGACCGGAGGCCAGGAAGAGACTGACGAGTTCACGATTCAAGCCGCTGATGGCACCGAGGCCAAGGTGGTCATCACGGTCACCGGCACGAACGATGCGGCCACCTTCGGCGGCAACCTGACAGGCGATGTCACCGAGGACGACGAGGACAAGGACGAGGCCACCGGCACGGTAAGCGTGAGCGACAGTGATGGAGACGACACCGTCAAGGAACGGAGCGATGTCGCCGGGACTTACGGGACATTCAGCATTGAATCGGACGGTGACTGGACCTACGCGCTGGATAACGAGAACGAGGACACCAACGCCCTGGCGGCGGGCGCGACCGCCACCGATGCCTTCGAGATTGCCGCCGCGGATGGCACGGCGGGCACGGTGACCGTCACGGTGACTGGCGCGAACGACGCGCCCACGGCCAACGCGGGGGAGGACAGGACGGTCGCCGAAGGCGCCACGGTGACGCTTGACGGCACGGGCAGCAGCGACCCGGATGCGAGCACCACGCTCACCTATTCCTGGGCACGTAAGGCCGGCGAGACCGACAACGAGGTGACGCTCACCAACGCGAACACGGCCAGCGCGAGCTTCACCGCGTCGAGTGACATCGCTGCGGACGCGACTCTGACCTTCGTGCTCACGGTCTCGGACGGCACGGCGAGCGCCACCGACGAGGTGGTCATCACCGTCACCGGCGCCAACGCCGCGGCCACCTTTGGCGGTGATCTGACCGGTGCGGTCACCGAGGACGACGAGGACAAGGACGAGGCCAGCGGCACGGTGACCGTGAGCGACAGCGACGGCGCCGACACGGTGCAGGCGCAGACGGACGAGGCGGGGACTTACGGGACGTTCAGCATCAAGACCGACGGTGCGTGGACTTATACGCTCGATAACGACAAGGACGAGACCGATGCCCTGGCCGCAGGCGCGACGGCCAGCGATGCCTTCTCCATCGCCTCCGCCGACGGTACGGAGGGCACGGTGACCATCACGGTCACCGGCGCGAATGATGCGCCGACGGCGGATGCGGGTGCGGATGCGACCGTCATTGAAGGCGCCTCGGTGACGCTTGACGGCACAGACAGCAGCGACCCGGACGCGAGCACCACGCTCACCTACGCCTGGGCGCGCAAGTCGGGCGAGACCGACAACGCGGTGACGCTCACCAATGCCGACAAGGCGAGCGCCAGCTTCACTGCACCGAATGACATCGCTGCGGACGCGACGCTCACCTTCGTGCTCACGGTCTCGGACGGCACGGCGAGCGCCACCGACGAAGTGGTTATCACCGTGACCGGCGCCAACGCCGCCGCCACCTTCGGCGGCACACTGACCGGCGCCGTCACCGAAGATGACCAGGACAAGGACGAAGCCAGCGGCACGGTGACGGTCACCGACAGCGACGGTGCCGACACCGTGCAGGCGCAGACCGACAAGGCGGGGACTTACGGGACGTTCAGCATCAAGACCAACGGCGAGTGGACCTACACGCTCGACAACGCGGACGACGACACCAACGCCCTGGCCGCAGGCGCGACCGCCAGCGATGCCTTCTCCATCGCCTCCGCCGACGGTACGGAGGGCACGGTGACCATCACGGTCACCGGCGCCAACGACGCGCCCACGGCCAACGCGGGGGCGAACAAGACAGTCACCGAGGGCGCCTCGGTGACGCTTGACGGCACGGACAGCAGCGACCCGGACGCGAGCACCACGCTCACCTACAGCTGGGCGCGCAAGTCCGGCGAGACCGACAACGAGGTGACGCTCACCAATGCCGACAAGGCGAGCGCCAGCTTCACCGCACCGAATGACATCGCTGCGGACGCGACGCTCACCTTCGTGCTCACCGTCTCGGATGGCACGGCGAGCCACACTGACGAGGTGGTCATCACAGTGACCGGCGCCAACGCCGCCGCCGCCTTTGGCGGTGATCTGACCGGTGCGGTCACCGAGGACGACGAGGACAAGGACGAGGCCGAGGGCACGGTGACCGTCACCGACAGCGACGGCGCCGACACGGTGCAGGCGCAGACGGACAAGGCCGGGACTTACGGGACATTCAGCATCAAGACCAACGGCGAGTGGACCTACACGCTCGACAACGAAGACGACGACACCAACGCCCTGGCCGCAGGAGCGACCGCCAGCGATGCCTTCTCCATCGCCTCCGCCGACGGCACGGCGGGCACGGTGACCATCACCGTCACCGGCGCCAACGATGCACCGACGGCGGACGCGGGGGAGGACAAGACGGTCGCCGAAGGCGCCTCGGTGACGCTTGACGGCACGGACAGCAGCGACCCGGACGCGAGCACCACGCTTGCCTATTCCTGGGCGCGCAAGTCCGGCGAGACTGACAACACAGTCACCTTGACGAACGCGAGCACGGCCAGCGCCAGCTTCACCGCGCCGGACGATATCGCTGCGGATGCGACGCTCACCTTCGTGCTCACCGTCTCGGATGGCACGGCGAGCCACACTGACGAGGTGGTCATCACAGTGACCGGCGCCAACGCCGCCGCCGCCTTTGGCGGTGACCTGACCGGTGCGGTCACCGAGGACGACGAGGACAAGGACGAGGCCAGCGGCACGGTGACCGTGACCGACAGCGACGGCGCCGATACCGTGCAGGCGCAGACCGACAAGGCGGGGACTTACGGCACGTTCAGCATCAAGGTCAACGGCGAGTGGGAGTACGAGCTCGACAACACCGACGACGACACCAACGCCCTGGCCGCAGGCGCCACCGCCGAGGACGCTTTCGCGATTGCCGCCGCGGACGGCACGGCGGGCACAGTCACCATCACGGTGACCGGCGCGAACGACGTGCCCACAGCCAACGCCGGGGCGGATGCGACCGTCATTGAAGGCGCCACGGTGACGCTTGACGGCACGGACAGCAGCGACCCGGACGCGAGCACCACGCTCACCTATTCCTGGGCGCGCAAGTCCGGCGAGACTGACAATGCAGTGACGCTCACCAATGCCGACAAGGCCAGCGCCAGCTTCACCGCGCCGGCCGACATCGCTGCGGACGCGACGCTCACCTTCGTGCTGACGGTCTCGGACGGCACGGCGAGCGCGACGGACGAGGTGGTCATCACGGTCACCGGCGCCAACGCCGCCGCCACCTTTGGCGGTGACCTGACCGGTGCGGTCACCGAGGACGACGAGGACAAGGACGAGGCCAGCGGCACGGTGACCGTGACCGACAGCGACGGCGCCGACACGGTGCAGGCGCAGACGGACAAGGCCGGGACTTACGGGACATTCAGCATCAAGACCAACGGCGAGTGGGAGTACGAGATCGACAACACCGACGACGACACCAACGCCCTGGCCGCAGACGCCACCGCCGAGGACGCTTTCGCGATTGCCGCCGCGGACGGCACGGTGGGCACCGTGACCATCACCGTCACCGGCGCCAACGATGCACCGACGGCGGATGCGGGCGCGGATGAGACGGTCGCCGAGGGCGCCTCGGTGACGCTCGACGGCACAGGTAGCAGCGACCCGGACGCGAGCACCACGCTCACCTATTCCTGGGCGCGCAAGTCCGGCGAGACTGACAACACAGTCACCTTGACGAACGCGAGCACGGCCAGCGCCAGCTTCACCGCGCCGGACGATATCGCTGCGGATGCGACGCTCACCTTCGTGCTCACCGTCTCGGATGGCACGGCGAGCCACACTGACGAGGTGGTCATCACAGTGACCGGCGCCAACGCCGCCGCCGCCTTTGGCGGTGACCTGACCGGTGCGGTCACCGAGGACGACGAGGACAAGGACGAGGCCAGCGGCACGGTGACCGTGACCGACAGCGACGGCGCCGATACCGTGCAGGCGCAGACCGACAAGGCGGGGACTTACGGCACGTTCAGCATCAAGGTCAACGGCGAGTGGGAGTACGAGCTCGACAACACCGACGACGACACCAACGCCCTGGCCGCAGGCGCCACCGCCGAGGACGCTTTCGCGATTGCCGCCGCGGACGGCACGGCGGGCACAGTCACCATCACGGTGACCGGCGCGAACGACGTGCCCACAGCCAACGCCGGGGCGGATGCGACCGTCATTGAAGGCGCCACGGTGACGCTTGACGGCACGGACAGCAGCGACCCGGACGCGAGCACCACGCTCACCTATTCCTGGGCGCGCAAGTCCGGCGAGACTGACAATGCAGTGACGCTCACCAATGCCGACAAGGCCAGCGCCAGCTTCACCGCGCCGGCCGACATCGCTGCGGACGCGACGCTCACCTTCGTGCTGACGGTCTCGGACGGCACGGCGAGCGCGACGGACGAGGTGGTCATCACGGTCACCGGCGCCAACGCCGCCGCCACCTTTGGCGGTGACCTGACCGGTGCGGTCACCGAGGACGACGAGGACAAGGACGAGGCCAGCGGCACGGTGACCGTGACCGACAGCGACGGCGCCGACACGGTGCAGGCGCAGACGGACAAGGCCGGGACTTACGGGACATTCAGCATCAAGACCAACGGCGAGTGGGAGTACGAGATCGACAACACCGACGACGACACCAACGCCCTGGCCGCAGACGCCACCGCCGAGGACGCTTTCGCGATTGCCGCCGCGGACGGCACGGTGGGCACCGTGACCATCACCGTCACCGGCGCCAACGATGCACCGACGGCGGATGCGGGCGCGGATGAGACGGTCGCCGAGGGCGCCTCGGTGACGCTCGACGGCACAGGTAGCAGCGACCCGGACGCGAGCACCACGCTCACCTATTCCTGGGCGCGCAAGGCGGGCGAAACCGACAATGCGGTCACCTTGACGAACGCGAACACGGCCAGCGCCAGCTTCACCGCGCCGGACGACATCGCCGCGGACGCGACTCTGACCTTCGTGCTGACGGTCTCGGACGGCACGGCCAGCGCCACCGACGAGGTGGTCATCACCGTCACCGGCGCCAACGCCGCCGCCACCATCGGCGGCGACCTGACCGGCGCGGTCACCGAGGATGACGAGGACAAGGACGAGGCCAGCGGCACGGCGACAGTCACCGACAGCGATGGCGCCGACACCGTGCAGGCACAAACCAACAAGGCGGGGACTTACGGCACCTTCAGCATCAAGACCAACGGGGAGTGGACCTACACGCTGGACAACACCGACGACGACACAAACGCCCTGGCGGCGGGCGCCACCGCCGAGGACGCTTTCGCGATTGCCGCCGCGGACGGCACAGCGGGTACGGTGACCATCACGGTCACCGGCGCGAATGACGCACCCACGGCCAACGCTGAGGCGGATGAGACGGTCGCCGAAGGCGCCTCGGTGACGCTCGACGGCACGGGCAGCACCGACCCGGATGCGAGCACCACGCTCACCTATTCCTGGGCGCGCAAGTCGGGCGAGACTGACAACGCAGTCACCTTGACGAACGCGAACACGGCCAGCGCCAGCTTCACCGCGCCGAATGACATCGCTGCGGACGCGACGCTCACCTTCGTGCTGACGGTCTCGGACGGCACGGCGAGCCACACCGACGAGGTGGTCATCACAGTGACCGGCGCCAACGCCGCCGCCACCTTTGGCGGTGATCTGACCGGTGCGGTCACCGAGGACGACGAGGACAAGGACGAAGCCAGCGGCACGGTGACCGTGACCGACAGCGACGGCGCCGACACGGTGCAGGCGCAGACCGACAAGGCGGGGACTTACGGCACGTTCAGCATCAAGACCAACGGCGAGTGGGAGTACGAGCTCGACAATACCGACGGCGACACCAACGCCCTGGCGGCGGGCGCCACCGCCGAGGACGATTTTGCGATTGCCTCCGCCGACGGCACGGCGGGCACGGTGACCATCACCGTCACCGGCGCCAACGATGCGCCCACAGCCAACGCCGGGGCGGATGCGACCGTCATTGAAGGCGCCTCGGTGACCCTGGACGGCACGGACAGCACCGACCCGGACACGGGTACCACGCTCACCTATTCCTGGGCGCGCAAGGCGGGCGAGACCGACAATGCGGTGACGCTCACCAATGCCAACACGGCGAGCGCGAGCTTCACCGCGCCGAGTGACATCGCTGCGGATGCGACGCTCACCTTCGTGCTCACCGTCTCGGACGGCACGGAGAGCGACACCGACGAGGTGGTCATCACGGTGACGGGCACGAATGCCGCCGCCACCTTCGGCGGCGACCTGACCGGCGCGGTCACCGAGGATGACGACAGCAAGCACGAGGCCACCGGCACGGTGACGGTCACCGACAGCGACGGCGCCGACACGGTGCAGGCGCAGACCGACAAGGCGGGGACTTACGGCACGTTCAGCATCAAGACCAACGGCGAGTGGGAGTACGAGCTCGACAACACCGACGACGACACCAACGCCCTGGCGGCGGGCGCCACCGCCGAGGACGCTTTCGCGATTGCCTCTGCCGACGGCACAGCGGGCACCGTGACCATTACCGTCACCGGCGCCAACGATGCGCCGACGGCGGATGCGGGGGAGGATGAGACGGTCACCGAAGGTGCCTCGGTGACGCTTGACGGCACGGGCAGCAGCGACCCGGACGCGAGCACCACGCTCACCTATTCCTGGGCACGCAAGGCCGGCGAGACCGACAATGCGGTGACGCTCACCAATGCCGACAAGGCCAGCGCCAGCTTCACCGCGCCGAGTGACATCGCTGCGGACGCGACGCTCACCTTCGTGCTCACGGTCTCGGACGGCGCGGCGAGCCACACCGACGAGGTGGTCATCACAGTGACCGGCGCCAACGCCGCCGCCACCATCGGCGGCACACTCACCGGCGCCGTCACCGAGGACGACGAGGACAAGGACGAGGCCACCGGCACGGTGACCGTGAACGACAGCGACGGCGCCGACACGGTGCAGGCGCAGACCGACAAGGCCGGGACTTACGGCACGTTCAGCATCAAGACCAACGGCGAGTGGGAGTACGAGCTCGACAACACCGACGACGACACCAACGCCCTGGCCGCAGGCGTCACCGCCGAGGACGCTTTCGAGATTGCCTCTGCCGACGGCACAGCGGGCACCGTGACCATTACCGTCACCGGCGCGAACGATGCGCCCACAGCCAACGCCGGGGCGGATGCGACCGTCATTGAAGGCGCATCGGTGACCCTTGACGGCACAGGCAGCAGCGACCCGGACGCGAGCACCACGCTCACCTATTCCTGGGCACGCAAGGCCGGCGAGACTGACAATGCAGTGACGCTCACCAATGCCGACAAGGCGAGCGCCAGCTTCACCGCCCCCAACGACATCGCTGCGGACGCGACGCTCACCTTCGTGCTCACCGTCTCGGATGGCACGGCCAGCGACACGGACGAAGTCATCATCACGGTGACCGGCGCCAACGCCGCCGCCACCATCGGCGGCGACCTGACCGGCGCGGTCACCGAGGATGACGACAGCAAGCACGAGGCCACCGGCACGGTGACGGTCACCGACAGCGACGGCGCCGACACGGTGCAGGCGCAGACCGACAAGGCGGGGACTTACGGCACGTTCAGCATCAAGACCAACGGCGAGTGGGAGTACGAGCTCGACAACACCGACGACGACACCAACGCCCTGGCCGCAGGCGTCACCGCCGAGGACGCTTTCGCGATTGCCTCTGCCGACGGCACAGCGGGCACCGTGACCATTACCGTCACCGGCGCCAACGATGCGCCGACGGCGGATGCGGGGGAGGATGAGACGGTCACCGAAGGTGCCTCGGTGACGCTTGACGGCACGGGCAGCAGCGACCCGGACGCGAGCACCACGCTCACCTATTCCTGGGCACGCAAGGCCGGCGAGACCGACAACGCGGTGACGCTCACCAATGCCAACACGGCGAGCGCCAGCTTCACCGCGCCGAGTGACATCGCCGCGAATGTGACGCTCACCTTCGTGTTGACGGTCTCGGACGGCACGGCCAGCGATACTGACGAAGTCATCATCACGGTGACGGGCGAGAACGCCGCCGCCACCTTCGGCGGCACACTGACCGGCGCCGTCACCGAAGATGACCAGGACAAGGACGAGGCCAGCGGCACGGTGACGGTCACCGACAGCGACGGCGCCGACACCGTCCAAGCGCAGACGGACGAGGCGGGGACTTACGGGACGTTCAGCATCAAGACCAACGGCGAGTGGGAGTACGCGCTCGACAACAGCAAGACCGCGACCAACGCCTTGGCCGCAGGCGCGACCGCCACCGATGCCTTCGCGATTGCCGCCGCGGATGGCACCGCGGGTGCCGTGACCATCACCGTCACTGGCGCGAACGATGCGCCGACAGCCAACGCAGGAGCGAACAAGACGGTCGCCGAAGGCGCCACGGTGACCCTCGAAGGCACGGGCACCGACCCGGACACGGGTACCACGCTCACCTATTCCTGGGCACGCAAGGCGGGCGAAACGGACAACGCAGTCACCTTGACGAACGCGAACACGGCCAGCGCCAGCTTCACGGCACCGAATGACATCGCTGCGGATGCGACGCTCACCTTCGTGCTCACCGTCTCGGACGGCACGGCGAGCGCCACGGACGAAGTGGTCATCACGGTGACCGGCGAGAACGCCGCCGCGACCTTCAGCGTGAGTGGCCCGTCGTCGGTCAGTGAGGGCGCGGGCACAGCGACCTATTCGGTATCGCTGAGCGCAGAGCCCGAATCAGACGTGACGGTGAAGTACGCGACTTCGGATGGCACGGGCGATGGTGCGGCAACGGCGGGTTCGGATTACACGGCGAAGAGCGGGACGCTGACCTTCACGGCGGAGGACTGGAACACGGCACAGACGGTGGATGTGGCCATCACCGACGATGCCGTGGACGAAGCGGACGAGACGTTCACCTTCACATTGAGTGATCCGGACGGCGGCGCGTCGCTGTCGGCGAGCCCGTCGGTGGCCACGATCATCACCGACAACGACGAACCCCTCCCGACGAAGGTGGCCAACCTGCAAGTGAGTCCGGGCGACGGCTCGCTGAGCGTGAGCTGGACGGCGGCGAGCGTGGCGCCGAACGGCTACAGCGTGCGCTGGCGGGTGCGGGGACCTGGCACCAGCTTGTCGGCGATCAACACGGTGGCCGGCACTTCGTTCAACATCCTCAATCTGATCAGCGGCACAACCTATGTGGTGCGGGTCGATACGCGCAATGCCGCGGATAACGGCGTGCAGGCGGGCACGAATGTCAATGGGGTCGGCACGCCGCTCGGGCTGGAGTTCTCGACCACCTCGTTGACGGTGGCCGAGGGCGCTACCGCCACCTACACGGTGAAGCTGGCGACGCGGCCGACGGGGGACGTGACGGTGGCAATCGCCGGGGAGTCGGGCGGGGTGACGGTGGACGACACCGACCCCAACGAGACCGGCGACCAGAAGACGCTCGCCTTCACCCCCTCGACCTGGAACACGGCCCAGACGGTGAGGGTGCGCGCCGCCGAAGACGACGACACGGCGGACGAGTCGGCGACGCTGAGCCACACGGCGTCGGGCGGCGGCTACGGCACGGTGACCGGGAAGGTGTCGGTGAAGGTGGACGACGGCACCAATGTTCCGGCCACCTTTGGAGGCGATCTCGTCGGCGCTGTAACTGAGGATGCGGCTGCGAACACCGTGACCGGCACGGTGACCGTTGACGACAAGGACAGCCCCGAGACGGTGCAGGCACAAACCAACAAGGCGGGCGCCTACGGCACGTTCAGCATCAAGACCAACGGCGAGTGGGAGTACGAGCTCGACAACACCGACGACGACACCAACGCCCTGGCCGCAGGAGCGACCGCCACCGATGCCTTCGAGATTGCCGCCGCGGATGGCACGGCGGGCACAGTCACCATCACGGTGACCGGCGCGAACGATGCGCCCACGGCCAACGCAGGAGCGAACAAGACGGTCGCCGAAGGCGCCACGGTGACCCTCGAAGGCACGGGCACCGACCCGGACACGGGTACCACGCTCACCTATTCCTGGGCACGCAAGGCGGGCGAAACGGACAACGCAGTCACCTTGACGAACGCGAACACGGCCAGCGCCAGCTTCACGGCACCGAATGACATCGCTGCGGATGCGACGCTCACCTTCGTGCTCACCGTCTCGGACGGCACGGAGAGCGACACCGACGAGGTGGTCATCACGGTGACCGGCGAGAACGCCGCCGCGACCTTCAGCGTGAGTGGCCCGTCGTCGGTCAGTGAGGGCGCGGGCACAGCGACCTATTCGGTATCGCTGAGCGCGGAGCCCGAGTCAGACGTGACGGTGCAGTACGCGACTTCGGATGGCACGGGCGATGGTGCGGCAACGGCGGGTTCGGATTACACGGCGAAGAGCGGGACGCTGACCTTCACGGCGGAGGACTGGAACACGGCACAGACGGTGGATGTGGCCATCACCGACGATGCCGTGGACGAAGCGGACGAGACGTTCACCTTCACATTGAGTGATCCGGACGGCGGCGCGTCGCTGTCGGCGAGCCCGTCGGTGGCCACGATCATCACCGACAACGACGAACCCCTCCCGACGAAGGTGGCCAACCTGCAAGTGAGTCCGGGCGACGGTTCGCTGAGCGTGAGCTGGACGGCGGCGAGCGTGGCGCCGAACGGCTACAGCGTGCGCTGGCGGGTGCGGGGACCTGGCACCAGCTTGTCGGCGATCAACACGGTGGTCGGCACTTCGTTCAACATCCCCAATCTGATCAGCGGCACAACCTATGTGGTGCGGGTCGATACGCGCAATGCCGCGGATAACGGTGTGCAGGCGGGCACGAATGTCAATGGGGTCGGCACGCCGCTCGGGCTGGAGTTCTCGACCACCTCGCTGACGGTGGCCGAGGGCGCTACCGCCACCTACACGGTGAAGCTGGCGACGCGGCCGACGGGGGACGTGACGGTGGCAATCGCCGGGGAGTCGGGCGGGGTGACGGTGGACGACACCGACCCCAACGAGACTGGCGACCAGAAGACGCTCGCCTTCACCCCCTCGACCTGGAACACGGCCCAGACGGTGAGGGTGCGCGCCGCCGAAGACGACGACACGGCGGACGAGTCGGCGACGCTGAGCCACACGGCGTCGGGCGGCGGCTACGGCACGGTGACCGGGAACGTGTTGGTGAAGGTGGACGACGGCACCAATGTTCCGGCCACCTTTGGAGGCGATCTCGTCGGCGCTGTAACTGAGGATGCGGCTGCGAACACCGTGACCGGCACGGTGACCGTTGACGACAAGGACAGCCCCGAGACGGTGCAGGAGCAGACGGATGTGGCGGGCACTTACGGCACATTCAGCATTGAATCGGACGGTGACTGGACCTACGCGCTGGATAACGCGGACGACGACACCAACGCCCTGGCCGCAGGCGCGACCGCCACCGATGCCTTCGAGATTGCCGCCGCGGATGGCACGTCGGGCACGGTGACCATTACCGTCACCGGCGCGAACGACGCACCGACGGCGGACGCGGGGGAGGACAGGACGGTCGCCGAAGGCGCCACGGTGACCCTCGAAGGCACGGGCACCGACCCGGACACGGGTACCACGCTCACCTATTCCTGGGCGCGCAAGGCGGGCGAAACGGACAACGCAGTCACCTTGACGAACGCGAACACGGCTAGCGCCAGCTTCACCGCCCCCGACGGCATCGCGGAGGACGCAACCCTCACCTTCGTGCTCAGAGTGACGGACGAGGCAGGCGCCAGCGCCACCGACGAGGTCGTCGTTACAGTGCCCGCGCCGGATGAGATTTCGCGACCGGGGAACCTGGCCGTTGCGGGCGGCGACCGGCAGGTCACTGCGACTTGGGATGCGGTGGCCGGCGTGGACGGCTACGAGCTGCGCCATTGGAGGAAGGGGTCGGACCAAGCGTTCGGCGACTACGTTTCGGTGGAAGGAACCGTGCTGATCATCGGGGGGCTGGAGGCGGGGACGACCTACATCGTGCGGGTGCGGTCGGTCCTGGGCGACCGCCGCAGCGGGGAGTCCGTGGCCGAGGGGACGACGGACGCGCCAACGGCGATCACGGGCGACCTGGCCGGCTCGGTCGTCGAGGCGGGCACGGCGCCGGACGGGACGACCAGCCGGGGCGTGGACATGGCGGCTGGCACAGCGGTGGCCAGCGGCGGCATGGCGGCGCAGACGGATGTCGAGGGCGCCTACGGCACGTTCGCCATCGGCGCCGACGGGGCCTGGACCTACGCGCTGGACAACGCGGACGACGATACCGACGCCTTAGCGGACGGGGTGAGCGGGACCGACGAGTTCCCCATCGCCGCCGCCGACGGCGCCGTCGGGAAGGTGACGATCACGGTGGCAGGCGCCAATGACGCCCCCGTGGCGGACGCAGGCGCCGACCAAACCGCAGCAGCGGGCGAGTCGGTGACCCTTTCCGGCATCGGCAGCGACCCGGATGCGGGCGCCGTCCTTGCCTACAGCTGGGCGCGCAAGGCCGGGGAGTCCGCCCCGGCGGTGGCCCTGGCCAACGCCGACCAGCCGACCGCGACCTTCACCGCTCCGGACGATCTTGAGAACGACGCCACGCTCACCTTCGTGCTGACGGTGAGCGACGGCACGGCGAGCGCCACCGACGAAGTGGCGGTCAGGCTTGCCGGGGCGGGCCGGTGCTCGCCGACCCGGGCCAGAGACCTGAAGCTGGTCGCCGGCGAGGGCTCCCTGGATGCGCGCTGGACCGCGGCGGCCTGCGCGCCGGACGGCTATCTGGTGCGGGTGCGGGAAGTCGGCGCGGGGAATGCCTTCCTGGACGCCAAGACGGCGGTCGTGGACGGCGCCGGCCACAGGCTCACGGGCCTGGTCGGCGGAACCGAGCACCTGGTCGTGGTGGACACGGCCTTCACCGTCACCGGGTCCGGCGACCCCGAGCAACTTAGAGGGGCTGGCCGCAGAAACGTTTGGGCGACGGGCACGCCCTTGCGGGAGCGCGCCAATTCCGCGCCGGTGATTGGCCACTTGGCCGCGCAGACGATGGCGGTGGGCGAGACGCACAGCGTACCGCTGTCGATCACGGACGCTGACGGCGACGAGATCCGTTACCGGGCGGTCTCGTCGAACCCGTCAATGGCCAGGGTCTCGCCCTCGCATGACGCGCTGTACCCGGCTGACGGCGGCGCGGTGGAGGTCACTGCGGTCTCGGCGGGCGAGACCGCGGTCAGGGTGGTGGCCAGCGACGGCGAGATGGAGGCTTCAGCGCGGTTCCAATTGACAGTGGTGGAGCCGCCGGTGGCCGAGCTGCCGCCGCCGCGGGCCTTGCTGTTCGACCCCCGGTCGGTGGTGGTGGTCGAGGGCGGCAGCGCGGAGTACGCGGTGTCCCTGCTATCGGCCCCGACCGGGCCGGTAACGGTGAGGCTGGCCGTAGAGGGCGAAGGCGTCTCGGTCGCGCCGCGGGCCCTGACCTTCGCCGCGTCGGATTGGGATCGCGCGCAGACGGTGGTGGTGGTGGCGGCGGCGGACGGCGAAGTGAGGGTGCGCCACGCGGCAACGGGCGGCGGCTACGGCGGCGTCGGAGGCGAGGTGCCGGTGCGGGTGCGGGACGACGACCAGCGCGGCATCCGCTTCGACCCGCCACTGCCCCGGTCGGGCCTGGAGGAGGGCGCGACCGCATCCTACGGTGTGTACCTGTCGAGCCAGCCGTCGGGCCCGGTGACGGTCTCGGTGGCCAGTGGCCACGCGAAGGCGTCGGCGTCGCCGTCTGCCCTGGCCTTCGGCCCGAACCGCTGGCAGCAGCCCCAGGAGGTGACTGTGCGCCTGGCGCACGGGGCGCACGCGGCCTCACCGGTGGTGTCGGTGTCACATGTGGCCTCGGGCGCGGACTACGGCGGCGTGTCGGCGGAGCGCACCTGGGCGGTTCTGGAGCCGCTGCCGCCCCTGTCGGTGTCGCTGGGCGCGGCGGACCCGGCGGATGAGGGCTCGGAGCTTTTGATTCCGGTGGTTCTGTCGTCTGCCCTGGGACCGGGCGAAACGGTTCGCTTGCGCTGCGCGGTGGGGGCCGCCGGGGACACGGCGTCGGCTGCCGACTGGCATTTCGTTGATCGCGAATTAGTTTTGGGCGCGGGCCGGGATGCGGGGATGATTCGCATCGAGATCCTGGACGACGGGCTGTCGGAGCCGGAGGAGACGCTGACGGTGGCGCTGCCGGCTGTGGTTTCGAGCGACCCGCGTCGGGATGTCTTGGTGCCGGGTGGCGTGCGCACCTACGCGATTGCGGCGAGCGACGTGCTCAACCTTTCCTTGGCGACTTCGGCGGACCGGATCCTGGAGGGCGGGGAGAGTGCGACGTTCCGGGTTTCGCTGTCGGGCGGCGAGCTGGAGTCGGCCCTTTCGGTGGGGGTCTTGGTGCATCCGAGCTCGACCGCAGACGCGGGCGACGTGGTTGGCCTCCCGGACTCGCTGACCTTGTCGCCGGGGCAGCGGGAGGCGGAGTTTTCGGTGGCGGCGCTTCGCGAGCCGGGGGTTCAGGATGAGGGCGAGGAGAGCTTGACGCTGGCGCTGACGCTTCCGGGTTCGGGGCTGAACGCGTCGGTGTCCGAGGGGACGGCAACGGTGCTGATCGATGAGATCGACGGCGCGGCGCGGCGGTTGGGTATGGAGCTGAGCTTGGCGTCGTTCGCTCGGGCGGTGGGAAGCGACCTGGTGGACGCGGTGGGCGGGCGCGCCCGCGCCCTGGAGCTTCCGGGCGGCGAGCGGTCCTGGCTTCGCCTCGGCGGCGCGTCCTTGACTCGGACCCTGGGCCTTGGGGAACCCCACGGGTCGGCTTCAGGCCAGGGAACTCCTGACGGCTGGGGCCTGGGCGATGGCGGCGCGGCCGGGACCGGCTGGCCCGGGCGACGGGCGGACGCCTGGAATGCTGGCGGCCTGGGAGCAGTCGGCGGCGCAAGCCCTTGGCGCGCGGACCATCCCGGCGCTTGGCCGACGGCGGGGCGACCGTCCTGGACGCCGCCAGGGTCGAGCGTCGAGCCCCATGGGGCGTTAGGGTCGCCCCGGCCGGTCCTGTCGGAGGGCCCGTCCCCAGGCTTTCCGAGCCTTCATCCCTTGACTCCAGTGCCCGGGCTGGTGGGCTGCAGCGCCGACCCGTCCGCGGATGCGCCCTGCTTTGCCGACCGGGCTTCGGAGATGGAACTGGCTCAAGCGCTCCACCACCTGCTGGCGCCGCTGTCGGGAGCCGGCGCGGGGTCGCGGCTGGGCGCCGGGGGCCTGTTGTTCGGCAGCGACTTCCTGGTGGCGCCCACTCGATCGGCAGGTGCCGAGTCGGATTCAGCCCCCGGCCGGTGGGCGCTGTGGGGCCGCGGGAGCGTCTCGCGCCACAGCCTGGAGCGGGGCCAAGGACGGGTCGAAGGCGATCTGCTGTCGGCCCGGGTCGGCTTCGACCTGCGCCTGCGGGAGAACCTGCTGGCCGGGGTGGCGGTGAGCCGCGACGGAGGTAGCATGGACTACCGGCTGCCGGGCGGCGAGTCGGGGTCGCTGGACGCGGACACGACCGGCGTCCATCCCTACGTGCATTGGCGTCCGGCTCCCGGGCTTGGGGCGTGGGCGACCCTGGGCTACGGCGGCGGGGACGCACGCCTGGACGACGGGGTGGGGGATGCGGTGGAGGCCGACATCGAGATGGGCCTGGTGGCGGCCGGGATTCGCCGGGAGATGTTCGAGACGGGCGGCGCCAATTGGGCGCTGAAGTCGGACGCCTTCCTGGCGGGAGTCAGGGCGGATGAGGCGGAGGATGGCGCACTGCTGCTCTCGGCCTCGGCGCGGGCGTGGCGGCTTCGCGCGGTGCTGGAGGCGAACGCTGACTTGCCGGCCGCCGGGCTGTCGGGGACGCTGGAGCTGGGCCTGCGGCTGGACGGCGGGGACGCGGCGCGCGGCGGCGGGGCGGAGTTGGGCGCGGGCTTGGCGTACGCCAGCCCCGCGGCGGGCTTGGAGGCGCAGCTGCGGGGCCGGTGGATGTCGTCGCTGCGGTCCTCGCGGGCGGAGGAGTGGGGCGCGAGCCTGAACCTTGCGTACAGCGCAGGGGTGCGCGGCCAGGGCCTGTCGGTGACGGCTTCGCCGGAGTGGGGGCGGGCGTCGGCCAACGTGGGCGGGCTGTGGGAGGGCTCGGGTTCGCTGGGCGGGGTCGGCTTCGGTGGCCTGTGGGAAGACCGGGTATCGCTTCGGATTCCGGTGCGGGTGGGTTACGGCCTGGGCCTCGGCGGCAACCGCCTTCTGACGCCCTTTGCGGAGTGGACGTCCGGCGGCAGCACGGTTCGCCGCCGTCTGGGCGCGGAGCTTTCGCTGCCGTCCGAGCGCGGGTTCGACCTGCGGGTCGGCCTCTATCGGGACCGGGCGTCGGGGGACGGCCTGGGCGGACTGACTTCGTCAAGTTCACCCGTCCGCGGCTTGGGCCTTGCCGACTTCGGCGGCGGCCGGTTCGCTCAGGGGTCGGCCATCCACCGACAGCCCATGTCGGGGTACGGGATTGGCGGCTGCGGTTCCGGCCACGGGATGGGCGGCTACGGTTCCAGTTGCGGGATGGGCAGCTACGGTTCCGGGTACGGGGCGGGCGGCTATCGCTCCGGCTACGGGATGGGTGGTTACGGCAACGGCCTGGGCGGCATCGGCCACGGCGGGCCGGAAGGCGCGGGCATGGCGCTGGAGGCGCTGCTGTCCCGTCCCTTGGGCGACGGGCGGGGCCAGGTCTCGCTCGGCGGCAAGGCACTGAGCCGCGAGTCGTCCCTGGCCGTCGAGGCGCTGCTCCAGTTCGGCCTGCTACTCTAGTGTTCTGCGCCGTAGGAAGTCGCATGGGATAATGCACGCGCTGGACTGCTGAGTACGCTGTGATGCCGACGACGTTTCGCCCGTACCACCCGGATCAGGGGTTGTTGTTGCCGCCGGACATGATCTTGGGCCCATACGGAGATTGAGCGTGCCGGATGCAGATCGCAAACAAGTACACACCTTCTGTCGGATCTGCGACCCAGGGTGTGGGCTGGTGGCGTCACTGGAGGGCCAGGAACTCATTGCGTTGCAGCCTGACAAAGCGCATCCCGTTCACAAGGGCTATGCATGCCACAAAGGCATTCATTTCAAGAGCGTGCACACCGATCCCGAACGGCTGAATTACCCGCTGGCGAAATCGCAGGACAGCGGCTTTCGCGAGGCCTCCTGGTCTGAGGTGGTATCAGAGATCGCTATGCGCTTGGAGCGGATTCACCAGGAGTCGGGTGAAACGGCGATCGCCGCCTATCAAGGCAATCCGTCCGCCTACAGCAGTGCCACCTACTACCATTCCACGGGGCTGCTGAGGAAATTGGGATGCGGCCGCTTTTTCAGTGCAGGCACGCAGGATTGTTCCGCCAAGTTTGCGGCGAGTGAGGCGATGTATGGCGCGATGATGCTGCACCCCTACGCAGACCTGCTGCACACGGATTACTTGCTCTGCATCGGTGCGAACCCAAAGGTATCGCACATGAGCTTTTTGCACGTGTCCAACCCGATGGACAAGCTCAAAGCCATCACCCGACGTGGCGGGAAGATCTGCCATGTGAATCCTCGTGCGATGGAGTCTTCGAACCGCGCGACTGGCGAGGTTCTCCGAATCCGGCCGGATACAGACCTCTACTTTTTGGCGGGGGTCATCAACGAAATCGTCACGGCCATCGGCTACGACGAAGCGTGGGTCGAGCAGCACGGCAAGAACTTCGATGACGTGCTGAGGTTCGTCGAACCCTATTCGATTGATCGAGTGGCAGGTGTGGTTGGCGTAGCGGCAGATGACATTCGAACGGTTGCGAGAGATTTCGCGTCTGCCGGTTCGGCGAGCGTTCATGTGTCGACGGGAGTGAATCAAGGGCGTCAGGGGGCGCTGTGTTATTGGTTGGCCAATATGCTCAGTCTCATGACGGGAAACTTGGGGAAGCGGGGCGGTAACATCTACTCTCCCAACTTTTTTCCAATGGCGCGGTTCTCCAAGCCCAAGACCGCAGATCCCTATTTCGAGACCCGGCATGGGGTGATGCGACTCGTGGGCAACGATCTGCCGGCGAACCTGTTGATCGACATGATCAACGATCCAGATGCTCCAATCCGCGCCATGATTGTTGTTGCGGGCAATCCGGTGCTGTCGCTCTCCGGTGGGAAGCCGTTGCGACAAGCGTTGCAGAAGCTTGAGCTGTTGGTGGTCATCGACATCTATCGCAGTGCCACGGCAGAGCTTGCGGACTATGTGCTGCCCGCGACTGATTGGTTAGAGCATGAGGACGTTAATAGCCTGGGGGCGTCGGTAGGCGTGGCGCTTGAGCCATACGTCCAATACACGCCGGCCGTCGTTCCGCCAAAGGCAGGACGCCGTGACGACTGGTGGATACTTGCCAGCATCGCGCAAGCAATGGGCCGCAAGACGCTGTTGGACGAATCGGCGCCGAATCCGCTTGGGTTTTTGAGTTCGATGCTGGAATCCAGCGACTTGAGCTTGGAGGCGCTGAAAGGCGCGCTATGCCAGACGGTCGTGCTGCCGGCACCGGAGCCTATGGATCTGTTTCGAATCGGCGTGCAGCACGAGGACGGCAAGGTAGATTGCGGACCAAATACACTTCGCAAGGGGTGGCCACGGGCGCGGGCGATATTCGACGAGCTATGCAACGAGCCGCCCGGACAGCTGAAGCTGATTTCACGTCGCACGAACTACATGATCAACAGCTGGATGCATAACGTCGAAGTGCTCAAGGTCAAGTCTCACCAAACGAACCCGCTGTATATCAACGCCAGCGACGCTGCTGCGCGGGGACTACACGAAGGCATGCCCGTGATGGTAGCGAGCGCCAGCGGCGAACTCGCCACCACGATCTCAATTGATGATTCGTTGCGCGACGGTGTGGTGGCGATGACGCATGGTTGGGGCAACGGTGACACGTCGGGTATGCGGGTTGCCCAGACGTTCCCCGGGACAAACGTAAACGCGCTATCGCCCGTTGGTCCAGGTAGTTATGACGCGCTCAGCAACCAGTCCCACATGACAGGTATCAACGTCGACGTCACGCCCGCCTGACCAGAAGTCGTTTGCCGCCTGATTGCGTGGCTACGCCAGCTCCGCAAACAAATCAGGCACCCGAAGGCGGTCGATCTTGCCGGTCGCGGTCCTTGGCAGCGGACTATCGGAAAACCGAATGCGTTTTGGTGCCTTGTATTTCCCCAAGTCGTCCTTGAGTTGGCGGATGAGACTGTCTTCTGAGAGCTCCTCGCCACTGTGCACCACAGCCACCACTTCCTCTCCCCACTCCCGGCTCGGCACGCCAATCACGCAGGCCTCAACCACGCCGTCCAAAATGGATAGCGCCTTTTCTACCTCGGCCGGATAGACGTTGACGCCGCCGGAGATGATCATGCTCTTCTTGCGATCGACGATGACCACGCTGCCGTCGTCGTTGAGCAGGCCGATATCCCCCGTCAGGTACCACTCCCCGTCGTAAGCTTCGGCCGTTTTCTCCGGATTGTTCCAATAGCCGGTCATGAGTTGGGGACCGGCCAGACGAATCTCTCCCGGCGTGTTCGGCAGGTACTCCTGGCCGTCGTCGTCGCACACCTTCAACCGCAGGCCCAACATGGGCTTGCCGCATGAATTGGGATTGCGGATCGCCTCCTCGAGCGGCGGGATCGTGGCGCCGCCACAACACTCGGTGCATCCGTACTGCTGTCGAATCCCAACCCCTTTGCGCTGAAACGCTGCGATCAGCTCCCGGGTAACCGGAGCACCGCCGGTGAAGCCGTGTTTCAGGGCGGTGAGGTCGGCGTGCTCAAACTCGGGCAGGGCAGCCAAGCGTTCCCAGAAGATAGCGGCGCCACCGTACGCGCTCACCCGCTCTTTGCACAGCAGCTCCAGGGTGCGAGGTGGATCGAAACCTTTCTCGACGATGATGTGCGCGCCCATTGACAGGCAAACGGCAAGGTTGCAGATCACTCCGCCGGTGAACGCAAGGGGGGCCACCAGCAGGAAGGTTTCGTCGGCAGTCATTTGGTAGGCGGAAGCCAAACCCGTGACCATCACGCTGATGGTTGCGTGGGTGTGCACCGCACCTTTGGGTAGCCCGGTGGTGCCGGAGGTGTAGCAAATGGCTACCGGGTCTTGCTCGTCGTATGCGAGCTGGTAGTTGTCGCCCGTGCTCGACACTGCTGACTGGAACGGCTGGGCCGCCGCCAGATCGGCCAGCGGGAAGAGCCGCGGCTCGTCCGGCAATCCATCGTTGTCGCCGGCACCGAGCTTGACCACGAGCTCGGGCGTGGACACCACCACCTTGCAGCCTGAGTCCTCGACGATATGCGTAAGCTCCCGGGGCCCGAACAGCGGATTCAGCGGAACGAACAGCAACTCCGCCTTTGTCGCTGCGGCAAAGGCAATGCACCACTCCAGCGAGTTTGGCAGCAGGCAGCCCACCCGGTCACCTCTTGCACATCCGAGCTCCCTGAGCCTGGCCGCGACGGCGCCGGCTTGAGCATCCAATTCTTTCCAGGTCATGGTCGTGCCCTCAAAAGACACGGCCGCTGAATCTGGTCGCATTTCTGCCCAGTACTCAATGTGTCGGGCGAGGTGCAAAAGGTTCTCGCTCCCCAAGGCGTTTGAAGCTGACCTGCGCAAAGATATACAAATGTGCCAAAATGTAAAACACCCAGTTCGCCCGATCGCCCGGTTCCTTAACCGCGCGAGCGTGACGGGGCAGCAGCCAGCAGGCAGCAGTAAGGATTGAATGTAGATGGCCAGTGGCGGAAAGAGCAAGCAAGCACCGGTGACGCTGGGCAATGGCGGGCCATCGGCGGACATGGCGCAACGCATTCTCGACGCGGCGTACCAATGCTCTGATCAAACCGGGATTTCCGCGATGTCACTCGGCGAAATCGCCAAGACGGCCCAGGTCTCTCGGCCCACGGTGTATCGGTATTTTGGGGGTAAGTCCGAGATCGTTGAAACCATCAGCGAGCTCGAATCCGTGAAGGTCAAATCCGAGGTCAAGCGCCGACTGCGACGCATGAGTGATTTTGAAGAAGCGCTCACGGAAGCGCTGGTGTTGATCGTGAGGATTGCGGCAAAGAACGTCTACGTGCAACGTTTGCTGGCGGACCCTGACTATGCGCCAGAGACCATTGATCCGCGGAGCCGCTATCACGAAATGCAGAAGAACTGGTGGGGATCGTTTCTCACCAACGCCATGGAACGGGGCGATATCGCCAGCGACCTGGATATCGACGAGATCGTTGGGTGGCTCACGGCGGGTATGCGGATTCTGCTGCTCCGGATCGGGCAGGTGGGGGAGACGGGGCAGGACTTTCGGCGCTATGTGAAGAGGTTCGTGGTCTATCCGCTGATTGCGCGTTAGGCGCCCAGGTGGAACGGCTGGACTTGACAAATTTTAAAAAGTGTAAAATTATAGCGCCACTATCGAGCCGATCTTGATGCTCCGGAGGGCGTGTGCGACTCACTGAGGAACGAAACTTGGCGATGACCGAAAAGGTCTTCGGTCATGTACGCAACCAAACCACGGATCTTGCGGATCACATCGTTTCCTTCGATCCGGTCATTTTTTCCGACTCAAACATTGCGGAGGCAGAGCGGGCCCGGATTTTTCAGTCCGAGCCGATGATGATCGCGCACGCATCGGAGATTGCCGAACCCGGGCAGTTCGTCACCGTGCAAATGAACTCATCCAATGTGATTGTCACTCGCCTGCGCGATGGCAGCGCCGCAGCCTATCTCAATGTGTGCCGTCATCGCGGCGCTCAATTGCTCAGGGATGAACGAGGCCGGCGGCAGGTCTTCACCTGCAAGTACCATGGCTGGTCGTATGGCAATGACGGCACGTTGCGCAACATTACCTTTGACGACACCTATGGCGCTGATGCTGGCTGCTCCAAGCTCGGCCTTGTGAAGCTGCCGGTGGAGGAGCGGCACGGGTTCATTTGGGTTGTCGAAAACCCCGAGGGAAAGATCGACGTGGCATCGATGCTCGGTCCGGAGATGGAACAGGCATTCTCCGAGTTTGGCTTCGAGGACTATCATTACTATCGCGGTGAGGTGCTGGATTTGCCGCAAAACTGGAAGGTGATGAACGACGGGCTGCTGGACGGCTATCACGTGAAGTTTCTCCACGGGTCAACGATTGCGCCGTATGTGTACTACAACATTCTGTCGACCAACATCCTTACGAATCACTCTCTGCACTGCACGGCACGCAAGCGGATCGACGACATACTCGATGATCCGGCGGGTATGCATCCGTTGAATCTATACGTGATTTTCGCCATCTACGTTTGTCCGAATTCGGTGCTCGTGGTGCAGCCGCATCACGCGGAGTTCTGGACGTTTTACCAGCATCCGGACGGGCCACACCGCAGCCGGTCCCACCTGCGGTTCATCACTCCGAAGAAGATGGAGGATGAGCAGAAGATCGAGATCATGCGCAAGAACTACGACATCGTGGTGAATGCGGTGGTGAACGAGGATGTTCCTGCGGGCAACGGGATCCAGGCGGCAGCAAACATGCCTCACGCGCCGCGCATGCACCTGGGGCGCAACGAGATTCTCAATCAATTGTTTCACCGCAACTACGAGCGATTGATGGGCGATGCGGCGCCGCACTCAGAGATCGTGGGATAGCGCGAGTCGGGCTTTAGCGGGCGAGAAAATCCTCGTATTCGTCAGCGACCATATTGCCTCGCTCCACGAACACCGCCTGTGCCGCGTCCATTTCTGCCCGCAGTTGCGACACTTGGTCGCGGCCCATGCCTTCGCGAATGAGTCGCTTGATAGTGAGCACACCAGACGGGGGATAGCTCGCCATTTGCTGTGCGACCCGAATGGCTTCCGGCAATACCTCTGAAGGGGCCACCAGTCGATTGAGCAGTCCGCACTCTTTCGCCTCACTAGCACTGACGCGGCAGCTCGTCATCAAAAATTCCTTGGTTTTCGACCAGCCGATGAGTTGCGGCAGGTTCCATGTGAGGTTCGCGCCGCCGTGGGGTGACGCCGTAAACTGAAATTCCGTGTGCTCGCAGCCGATTCGAATGTCGGCGGACACCGATGTGATAGCGCCCCAGCCCAGGGTCTGATGGTGGTTTGCCGTCACCAGGGGTTTTGGGAACGAGGCGATTTGCCACCACGCCCAGTTCTGGCGAATCTGCTCCGTGCGAAATCGATCTTCTGACCAAGTTGCCATTTCGCGCACATCGTAACCGGCGCAGAAAGCTCGATCGCCAGCGCCTGCAACGACGACGACATGCACACCATCGGCTTCGGTCGCGTCAGCCAGCGCTTTGACAAACGCTTTCTCCAGCTCGCTGTCGATGGCGTTCAGCTTCTCAGGACGGTTGAGCGTGAGCAGCAAGACCCCACCCTCAACGTCGTCGATCAGTAGCTTTTCTGTCATGGTTTGGCCTCCACAGAATCGAGATAGCAGACAGCAGTGTAAGAACCCAGCCGCCAGAACCCAGCCGCCGAGATTGAACTGTCGTGAAAACGCAGATACAATATTACAAAATTCTAAAAGTGTAAAACTATCAGCAGCTATGCCGACTCTGTATTTTGTCGACCATGAAGGCACCGAGCGTCATGTTGATGGCGTCTGCGGCGACTCCGTGATGCAAGCGGCCGTGCGCAACGGCATTCCGGGAATTGACGCAGATTGTGGTGGTTCATGCGCTTGTGCCACTTGTCATATCTTTGTTGATCAAGATTTCCTGGCGGTAACCGGAAACCGCGGCGAGTTGGAAGCTGAAATGCTGGAGATTGCGGACGGCGTCCAGGAGAACTCCCGCCTGGCGTGCCAGTTGGTGATCCGCGACGACTTTGAGGGGCTCAGGGTCACCACCCCGGCATCGCAACACGGATAACACGGATAACACGGATACGGAGGCTTCATGGAAACGCCTGTGATCGATTTGTTTGACCCGGAGCACATGCGCGACCCCCACGAGATTTACGATGAGCTTCGGCGGCGTTGCCCGGTGGCCCATGGCGAAAGGCACGGTGGGTATTGGGCGCTGACACGATACAGTGATGTGAAGGCTGTCGCGCAAGACTTCCGCGTGTACTCATCGGCGGAGACAAATGCCCTGGAGCCGCACGATCTGCCGAAGATGATCCCGATCGACATGGATCCGCCGGAGCAGCGGCTGTACCGCAAGGTGTTGAGTCCAAGGCTTGCCAAGGATCGCGTGGGCGTGGTTGCGGACGCCGCTGCGGCTCATGCCCGCGCGCTGATCGAGCAGTTCAGCAGCGCTGGGCGTTGCGATGTCGTCACGCAGTTCGCGCAGCCGTACCCGATGGCGCCGATCTTTTCGATCATTGGGATCCAGCCCGACGCGGTCATGCAGATCTTCGGTGCGGCGGACAACGCGGTGAAGCTGAGATCATCCGACCCCGAAGGCGCGCGGGCAGGTGCAAAGGCCATGCTCGAGTTTGCGACGGACGTGGCAAAGGCGGCGCGCCACAATCCAGGAGCAGACACGTTGATTGGCGATCTGGTTGACGGTGAGGTCAGGGGCAAGCCGCTGACCAATGACGAGATCGCGCGCTACATATTGATCCTGTTGTTTGGCGGGCTGGATACCACGACCAACACCGTGGTCTTTACGATCAACTATCTCGCAGACCAGCCAGCGCTCCGACAGCGGCTGCTCAGTGAGGAAGGCCTGCTGAAGCGCTCCATCGACGAGTTTGTTCGCCTGGCATCGACGGTGCAGGGACTGACGCGTTTGTGCACACACTCAAGCGAGCTGGGTGGTCAGCCGATTGCCGAGGGAGAACGGGTGCTGATGCTCTTCGGGGCTGCAAACCGAGACCCGAAAGTGTTTGACCAGCCGCACGCATTTGATGCCGATCGAGACCCGACGTTGCACATGGGTTTTGGTGCGGGAGCCCACACGTGTTTAGGCCAGCATCTGGCGCGGGTGTTGCTCGAGGTGGGCGTGCGAGAGTTCCTGGCAGCTATTCCCGACTACACGGTGGTGGATGCGGATCCCGTACTGAAGTGTAGTGAGGTGCGCGGATTTGAGGGCCTCCAGATCTCGTTCTAGCCGCGTTACACGATTCAGTAGACGTATCACCAACTAATCTTCCAGCGAAGGGTTTTGGGCTTCCGACGGCCCTTGTGTTTTTTATCCAAGCAATAATTCCCTTCAACCGTATGAAAAATAACAACTATTCTTCGCGGAATTGAGAGGCCACCGTCATGTCAGTGTTTCCGCCTATTCGAATAGGGGCTTTACATATAAGTCTAGATGTAACATCATGCTGCTTGCTCGTCGCGACCGGAGGTGGTGTGGTTGGTTTGCAGGAAGCGATGAGCCGTTTGAACAGCTGGAGAGAGTCATGACTCAACTGAAAGCCACTGGATTTGGACTATGCGCGGTTGCGGTTCTGGGCGTGTCGGCAATGCCGCCACAAGCGTTTGGGGAGCAAGCCGAAGGCGAAGCGGGCACTATCGAAGAGATCGTGGTGACGGCGACGCGACGGGAGGAGACCGCCCAGAGCGTACCGATCGCGTTGACGGCCGTCGATCGCGAAGTGCTCAAGAACTCACGCACCGACTCCTTTATTGATCTTGCGAACATTACCGTTGGATTGACGGCCACGGAGGCGTCTTCTGGAGTGAGCCCCTACATCCGGGGCGTGGGCACGGACACCGTGACGCCTGGCAATGACAATCCGACGGCGTTTTACATTGATGGCGTGTACTACTCCGACAAGACGGCCTTGGCCATCACGGGCTTTAGCGATGTAGAGCAGATCACGGTGTTGCGCGGACCGCAGGGAACCCTGTTTGGACGCAACGCCACGGCGGGTGCGATCATCGTCAACACGCTGACCCCCGCCGACGAGTTCACTGCGGAAGTGGAAGGCACGTATGGGTCCGATGAGTGGAATACTCAAGCCTATGTCTCCGGGCCGCTGGGTGAACAAGTCCGCGCGAGTATCACCGGATTTTACAAAGACACCGACGACTATATCGACAACCTGAATCCTGCGAACGACGCGGGTGACAAGGTAGGAGGCGGGGAGTTCAAGGGTGTGCGAGGCAAGTTGGTGATTGATTTTTCGGACACCGTGAGTGCTACGGTGCTGGCAGACTATACGGATCTCGAAGACACTTCCCGAATGGCCGTGCAACCGCATCCAGAGGGTCCCCCGTCAACCGCCGAGTTGGTTGCAGGCGCCATCGGCATTCCCATTCCAACGACTCGAGATCGGCGCAACTACGCCGGTAACGTGCCTCCGAAAACATTTTCTGAAGCGTGGGGTGCGGCGCTCAAGCTAGATGTCGGGTTCCCCGCCTTCGACTTGTCCACCACTACTGCATATCGCGACACGGAGACGGGCAACAATTTGGACCTGGACGGGTCGCCGATCCCCATACTGAACTTCGACTCCCAGTGGTCGACGGAGACGTTTCAGCAAGAAATATTGTTGACGTCCAACAACGAGAGCCCGGTGACATGGGTGGTTGGTGGTTTCTATCTGAACCAGGAAACTGGCTATGACTTTTCCAACATCCACATCGGCCTACCCTGGCCCGCGACGGCAAACGACGCCGCCAATAGCCCAAACCCGTCGGCGCAGTTCATCTCGAACGTCGCGTTCATAGATATCGAGTCGATCGCAGTGTTTGCTGAAGGTTCGTATGCGTTTGGCAACAGCACGACGCTGACCCTGGGCGTGCGCTACACCGACGAAGAGTCGGATCTGGACAGCGAAAACCGCATAGACATTACGACCCCGGCGGCCGCACTGTCATTCTCCGCGGAGTTCGTGTGCTCGGTGACACCGACTTGTGAGGAAACGAAAGCGGACTTCGACGAGGTGACCTACCGCGTGGTGCTGGACCACGAGTTCACGGATGGGGTGATGGGGTATGTCAGCTACAACCGGGGATTCAAGAGCGGCGTGTACAACATCTCAACGGGCAACACGGTGGATCCCACGGAGCCGGAGTTGCTTGATGCATTTGAGATCGGGCTGAAATCCTCGTTTGCCGATGGTGCGGTGCAGTTAAATGCAGCGGCCTTCTACTACGACTATTCTGATCTGCAGGTATCGGTTACCGACACAACGCAGGGTGGCACACAGCGCATCGTCAACGCGGCATCCGCCAAGATTTCTGGTTTGGAGGCCGATGTCCGGTTTCTGATTTCGGATGCGTTCTTGCTGTCGTTGGGTGTTTCGACCTTCTTCGAGTCGGACTACGACAACTTTGACAACTGCAATCCCCTCGACAACGGGGTGGCGGGCGGAACTTCGCTCGCCGTCATCACCACGGACTGTTCCGACTCCTGGCTGCCGGTAGCTCCAGACATTAGCTTCTACGTGTCGGGTGAGTATGGCGTCCAGCTGGACAATGGTTCGTCGATCACGATCGGGGGCGTGTATTCATATGTTGACGAACACATTCTTGTGCCAGATCCAGGAAACACCACGATACCGCTGCCCGAGCACGACTCCACGTCGAAACTCAATCTTTTCGCGCGCTGGGATTCTGCTGATCAGCGGTATTACGTGAAAGTCTGGGGAGATAATCTGACGGGCGAAGACTTTCAACAGAGTCTGTTTACGACCACGTTTGGCTATGACACGGTGTGGAATCGGGAAGAGACCTGGGGGCTGACGGTGGGAGCGCGCTTCGGTAACTAGTGTCTGCCAGAAAACCCCCTTTCCTAGCGATGGTCCTGTTTAAAACCACAGTTGTTTGGGCGGGCGCCAAGTCATCGGATCGGCGACGGCCGTCGCTTAGGCCCGCAGGCGCGGCGCAATTGACGCCGAGAATTGCCGGCCAGCCGGTTTTTCTCACGGGTGGGCACACCCGCCCGTTCCGGTCATCCGGCAGGGGCGGTCGCCAGTCGGAATTGGGTCGCTCAGGCGGCGCGTCGAACGCACCCCGTTGAACAGCGACCTGACGCCGTTCGAAAGATGGCGCCACTGGCGCCAGCCGCCGACCCCGTGCCGCCCGGCCGCCCGAGCCACCTCCCGGATCAAGTACCGCATCGCGTCCCACAGCAGGCTCACGTCCGTCGGGTAATGCACGTCCGTCTCCACCGCGAAGGAGTCACACCGCCCCCGCAACGGCTCGCCAGGCTTTTTTCCGGCCACCGCGTGGCCGCTGTCCACCACCAGCTTCCCCACCGCCGACAGCAACTCCGGCGTCAGCAAGGACACGTTGTCGATCAACGTCTGCAACTCGTAGCGGCTGTCGTCGGCGAAATCCCCGTGCGCCAGCATCGCCCGAACCGTGCGGTGGTTGTTCGCCAAGTCCTGCAAACGGTCGAAATCGCAGCCAAGGCCCTGCTTCAGAACCCCCAGCACCAAAATCCGCCACAGGTCCATGCCCGGACGGTCCACCGTCCGATCCGTCCCAGGGAAGATGTGCGACTCCAGCAGACCGAACAACTCCTTGCGCCGCTCCACGTAAAGGTGCTGAAGCCCCCTCAGCACCGCCGGGATGTCGTCCCGGGACTTGGGGTCCAGCCAGATGGCCTCGATCGCCACCTGGCCAAACTACATCTGCCGCCTCTGCACTTCTCGCATGCTGCCTCCTCGAAGATCGCCCGAATCGGGCCGAAAAACGCCTCTTTCGCACCGAATGCTAACCCATCGGCAACTTCTTCACCACCAAAAACAGGTCGTTATCAGCATAGAATCAAATGTTTATGAGTTTTCGGGCAGACACTAACTAAGGCTAGCCGAGACAAGCAACGAGTCCGCAATGAGAAACGTCGAGCTGGAACAGCTGGTCCCAGACTACATCGTCGTCGGTGGAGGCTCAGCCGGTTGCGTCCTGGCAAGCCGGCTCAGCGAAGATCCGAACGCGCGCGTGCTGCTGCTGGAAGCCGGCGGTAACTCCAATGCATTCATGGTGCGTATGCCGGCCGGGGTGGCGCAGCTTGTCGAGAACCCCAAGTGGGACTGGGAGTACTCGACCCCCGCGGATCCCTCCATCAACGGGCGCTCGTTTAGCTGGTCCGCCGGTAAGTGTTTGGGGGGGAGTAGCGCGATCAATGGCCAAGTGTACATGCGAGGCATTCCGGACGATTACGACGAGTGGTCGCGCCTGTTGGGAAACACGCCGGATTGGTCGTATGCGGATCTGAGATCGTACTTCGACCAGAGCGAAACGTATCTGGGCAGTGACCATCGGAATCGTGGAACCGAGGGGCCGCTGTTCGTATCTCCGTTGGCGGATCCGCATCCGTTGGCCGCAGCATTTGTGGCGGCGGGCGAACGACTCGGGTATCGACAAACCGACTTGAACGGCCCCGACCCGGAAGGGTTCGACTTCACCCAGGCCACGCAATATCGAGGTAATCGGTGGAGCGCCAGCGACGCCTATCTCAACCCAGCCCGGTCGCGACCCAATCTGCATATCGTCACTCGTGCCCAGGTTGGCAGGGTGACGTTTGACAACACCCGTGCCACGGGTGTGGAGGTTTGGCGGGGTGGGTCACCGGTGAATGTGCGGGCCAACCGCGAGGTGATACTGTCGGCCGGGGCGGTGGCGTCTCCCGGGATACTGCAGCGCTCGGGTGTGGGTCCCGCAGATGTGCTCGGGTGTGCCGGCGTGCCGGTGGTGTGCGCATTGGATGGCGTGGGGAAGAACCTGCAGGAACATCCCGGTGTAGGCATCAGCAAGTTCATCCGCGGCCGGTCCCTGAATACCGAGCAGACTCCGCACCGAGTCGTGCTCGGCCTGTTTCAGTACTTGTTTCAGCACAAGGGCCCGTTGTCGTCGCCCGTGGTGCAAGCCATGGCGTACGCCCGAACGGCGCCCGGCTTGACGCGCCCCGATGTGCAACTGCACTTTTTGCCATTTGCGTACGTCCTTGCTCCGGACTCGAAATCAGCGCTGACGGCGGACATGCCAAAACGCGCCGCGGTCATGTTCAATTCCACCGTTTGCAAACCCGCCGGCCGTGGTGAAGTCCGTGTCACCAGCGGTTCCGTAACGGAACCGCCCGTGATCGACCACAGGCTGTTGGGATCTGACGAGGATGTGGATACGTTGGTGCGTTCCTGCAAGTTCATTTGCGAACTGATCGAGCACGCCAGCATTCGTGCCGCGGTTGTTGGCGACTGCAACCCGGCGCCGGTTCCGACTTCTGACGACGAGTGGGTGGATTTTGTGCGCAACAACGCCAACGTCGCTTATCATCCGGCCGGTACCTGCAAAATGGGCGGCGAGGGGGACGGCAGCGCGGTGGTAGATAGCCAGCTGAGGGTGATTGGAATCCAAAACCTTCGCGTGGTAGACGCATCGATCATGCCGAAGCTCACCAGCGCAAACACCAACGCACCGGTTATGGCGATCGCCGAGAAAGGCGCGCGGATGATCCGCGCCGCCTAGTGTCATGTCACGCATGATATGTCGTACCCATTTTGATAGATTAGCGATCCTCAATGTGGAGCAAGGATCGTTGCATGAAGCGTTCCGTGGTGACATTGGACGAGGCGGAACGGAAGGAGTTGACGGCAATCACGAACAAGGGCCCACACCGCTCGCTGAGAGTGGTCAACGCGTTGGTCCTGCTCAACTGCGACGCAGGAGAGTTCAACAAGCGACAGGCGACCGGGGAGGCCATAGCGGACATTCTGCGGATCAGCATGCGCAGGGTGGACCGGGTCAAGAAGCGTTTTGTGGAAGCGGGGCTCGAGGCGGCGCTTGGCGGCCGTCAGGGTCGCCGGGCGACCTACCTGCGCAAGGCCGACGGCGAATTCGAGGCGCACTTGGTGGCGCTGAGTTGCGGCGACCCGCCGGCTGGCCACGGGCAATGGTCGCTGCGGCTGCTGGCCGACCGTGCGGTGGAACTGGGTTACATCGACAGCGTGTCACACGAGACAGTGCGGCGGGTTCTAAAAAAACGAAATCAAGCCTTGGCGTCGGGTCGGGTGGGTGATCCCGCCGCAACGCAACGCCGACTTCGCGGCGGCCATGGAGCAAGTGCTCGACGTGTACCGTCGTCCGTACGACCAGGCGTTTCCCGTGGTTTGCATGGACGAGACGCCGCGCCAGCTCATCCGCGAGACGCGCGTGCCGATTCCCGCCGAACCGGGCCAGTCAGCCCGGCACGACTACGAGTATCAGCGTTGCGGAACCTGCAACGTCTTCATGGCCACCGAACCCTTGGCCGGCAAGCGCATGACCCAAGTGACCGAGCGCAAGACCAAGATCGATTGGGCGCACTTCCTCGCCGACATCGCCGCACGGCACCCCGACGCCAACAAGATCACCTTGGTGATGGACAATCTGAACACGCACCGCCCGGGCGCGCTCTACGAAGCCTTCCCGCCCACGCGCGCCAAGGCCCTGTGGGATCGCTTCGAGTTTGTCTTCACCCCGAAGCACGGCAGCTGGCTCAACGTCGCGGGGGTCGAGCTCAACGTCATGATTCGCCAATGCCTGAACCGACGCATCGACTCCATCGCCGTCCTGCGCAATGAGGTCGCGGCTTGGCAAGCCGAACGCGACCGCCTCCAGGCCAAAGTGAATTGGCAGTTCACCACCGACGACGCACGCACCAAGCTCAAGCGCCTATATCCGACTTTTGTAACTACTCGCCCCCTTACCCGAGAACGGACGGCGTCTGTTGCGGCGGCGTCTTGATCATGTTCGCGGCGTTGCCGTTGAGAGCGATCTGGATGGCGGCGAGGGGATTGTAGCCTTGGTTGGCCATGGACTGGAGGTAGCTGGAGATTCGGCAGTAGGCGGCGGCGTATTGGGTGTTTCGGAAGCAGCCGGAGATTTTCTGCTTGACCTTGGCCATGCGGATATCGCGCTCCGCGCGGTTGTTGGTGAACGGGACGTCGGGGTCTCGGGCGAAGCGAAGGACCTCGGTTTCGTAGGTGGCCAGCGCCTCGCGGAGGTTCTCCGCGTCGGATTTGGCGACGCGCCCGCGTTGTCCGTCGAGTCGGGCGGGTGGCGTGGGGAGTTCCCGTTTGGCTTGGGTCAGGATGGTCCGGTAGCGTTTGCGCACGGCTTTGAAGGCGGGTTTGTTGAGCGCCTTGCCGTCGTGCTCGCGGACCTTGCGGCAGGTTTCGAGCAGGAGCCTGCCCATGCGTCTGGCCCAGGCGTGGCCGTGGGCGTCCTCGACGAAGGCGAGGTCGCGCAGCAGATGGGCGCCGCACAGGGCGTGCTCGCAGTTCCGGTAGGCGAAGTAGCTGGCCCAGCGATCGTGGATCAGGACGCCTCCGTAGCGGGGGATGACATTGAGGTCGTCGATGGCGGCCCGGCCGCGCTTGCGGTGGATGAACTTCAGCGTCAGGTCCCCGGCGCCGACGGTGTGCAGCCAGTGGTTTTTCCGGTCGATGCGCAGGCCGGTCTCGTCAGCGTGCAGGGCGGGCATGGCGAGCAGGCGTTGGATCGCGGCGGCCTCCCAGTCGGCCAGCGCGCGGTGCAGTCGAGTTAGCCAGGCCAGCAAGGTCGCCTCGGCGACCGCGCGCCCGGTCAGGACCTTGAGGGTCTGGGCGGCCCGCTTCAACGGCAGCATTTGGGCAGCCAGCAGGTGCGTGGCGAAGGCCACGATGCCGTGGCCGTATTGCAGCGGTCCCGGCATGTCGTCGGGGAACCGGCCCTTGGTCTCGGTCCGGCAGCGCGGACAGGTCTTGACCTCGGCCTCGACGGTCAACTCGCGGGTCTCGAACACGATGTCCACCAGCACGCGCCGCTCATGGCCATCCGGGGCGACGCCCCCAAGGTCGCGACCGCAGGCGCGGCACTTGGCCACCGGCGCGGTCCGCTGCTCGACGACCAGTCGGTTGGGGCCGTCCCCAGCGGCGCCGGCCTTGGGCCCCTTGCCCTTGGCGCCGGGGCGCCCGCGGGCGGTCCCGTCCGGTTCGGCTTGGGAGCTGGGCAGCCCGGAGTTGCGCGAACCCTTCGGGGTGCGCCTCTCCATGAACACCGCCATCAGCAGTTGCAGGAGCGTCAGCAGGGCATCGACCAGGGCGCGGCTCTCGGGACTCATCCCGCCTTGCGCGCACAACTCCTCGAAGCGCCCCTGGAGCGCGTCGAACTCCGAGCGCAGCGACGCCGTGTTGACCCGCGCCACCGGCTACTCCGCCTCCACCGCCATGAGCGCCGCCAGCACCGCCAGCCGCTCCGCCGGCGGCATCGCCCGATAGCGCCGACCCCAGCTTTCCGCCTTGCGCTTGACCGACTGGCGGTGCGTGAAGTTCCGGCCCGCCAAGCTCGCCCAGTGCATCCGGTCCGGCTCGAAGTTGAACCATACCTTCTCCGTCACCACACCGGCCTGGTGCATCACCTGCACCGACGCGCTGCGCCAGCCTTCAAGCCGCTCGTCGTAGAACGACGACGGATACCCCGACACCATCACCGCGCACGGCAAGGACCGCAGCAGACCGAGCAGCGCCGCGTGATCCGCGTCCTCGTAGTCGTGGCGGTAGCGCCGCGCCGACTTGCGCGTGCGCAGCAGGTACGGCGGGTCGCTGTACACCAACTCCGTCCCGTCGAAGGGATGTTCCGCCAGAAACCGGTGGCAACAACCGTGCACCAACTCCACCGGATAATCGCACTGGAATCCGGCCAAGGCCCGCTCGTCCAGATCGGTCCCGATGTTGCGCAGGGCGCCGGGCTTGCGCTTCATGATCGCCCCGCCCCCCAGGTGCGTCTCGATGTAGGTGCTGTGCGGCGGCATCAAGGCAATCAGCGCCTGACACAGGCCCGCCGTCGCCTTGGAACCGAAATATGCGTTGCCCATGCCGGTGAGTGCTGTCGGAAAGCCCACACCATAGAACCGGCTCCCTATAATGTCAAGGGGCGAGTAGTTACCGACTTTTTAAGTGTGACATGACACTAGGAGCCTGCGCCGCAGGAATTCACGGCTGCAAATCCGCTTTCACTCGCCCCTTTGAACGTTCGATTTCGTCAAATATGGCTGGATATTCTCCTCAATCGCCCGTCCAAAGGGGCGGCGAAATCAAATTTTCGCTTTTGCGACTTCCTACGGCGCAGGCTCCTAGCTGGTCGTTACCAGATCCCCTCCCCACAGCGCATCCAGAAACGCCTCCCAATGCAGCACTTCGACGCCCTGTACGAGACGGCGGCCAGGCTCCATGCACACCAGCAGGTGGCGTCTGGTAATGCCCTCCTCAGCAAGCGCCATCAGGCTGCGTAGCTCCCGGTTCCCCACATGCGTCTTCGCCTTGACTTCGACGGCAAGCTTCTGAAACACGAAATCCACTTCGAATCCCGACTTCGATCGCCAGTAGCCTGGCGGGTCGAGTCGATGGTAGCTGCAGTAGGCGGCGATTTCCTGATGGATGAAGCTCTCGAATGCCTCGCCGTATTCCGGCGTTCCAGGGGCAAGCCCTCTGCGGCCTTGCAGGTGGCGCGCCAGGCCGATGTCGAACAGGTAATACTTCGAGGTGGACACGGCCTTGCGCTTCCGGGTCTCTGTGATGGCCCGAACTTCGTGGGCGATGAAGGTGTCCTTGAGAATCTCGTAGTAGGCCCTGACCGTCGAAGCGGGCGCCTGGGCGTCGTTGGCAAAGCTGGCGAAGTTGATCATCTGCCCATGGGACAGGGCCGCCGCTCGCAGAAAGCGGCTGAAGGCGCCAACATTGCGCACCACGGCTTCCGCAGCCACCTCTTCCTTGAGATAGTCGCCGGCATAGGCCGCCCAGTCTTCTTCCGGGGCGTCCGAAAAGTAGATCGGCGGCAGCAGACCGTGCTCCAGGGCGCGGTGCAGGTCAAAGCGAGACCCCAGCTCGATTCGGGTAAAAGGGTGCAGCGCTCGTGACCTGGCCCGGCCGCCCAGCAAGTTCACGCCCTTGCGACGCAGGCTGCGGGCGCTGGATCCGGTGAGCAGAAACCGCACCCCATAACGCTCGAT
This sequence comes from Pseudomonadales bacterium, assembly GCA_965199705.1. Classification (GTDB taxonomy): domain Bacteria; phylum Pseudomonadota; class Gammaproteobacteria; order Pseudomonadales; family Azotimanducaceae; genus Azophilus. The sequence goes on along the minus strand of OZ241359.1, from coordinate 2,247,176 downwards.
CATGAGATGGACTTCGTTCAACAATTCCGGCAGCTTCTGGATTTCGTCGATGACGATGAGGGTTGTTTCCGGCGTCAGCGCCTCGCGGATCAGCGTTGGATTGTGCGATAGCCGCAAGAACAAGCCCCTGTCCAGCAGGTCATAGACGGGGCAGCCCGCAAGCTGTTGCCGGATCAAGGTGGACTTGCCGGTCTGGCGCGGGCCGAACAGGAAACAGGACTTGCTGGCCAGAACCTCGGACGGCTTCAGATAGCGTGGTACATCCGGTTGGTTCATCTATGACAATCAACGGGACTGTTGCTGATTATCATGACAATCAATAGAAGCCCCGTCAATTGTCACAAGCAGGTTGTGGTTTCGGCTCGCCGCACCCTTTCGAAGCGGTTCCGACTATCCCGGATATTGTTCCGGCAATTTGAGTTCGTCCGCCCACAGCCGGCGCACGAATTCCGCGGCTGGCAAAATCTCAATGCCGTCTTCCGTGCGCCGTGGCAGCGGTTCCAGGCAGACCACGATTCTCCGCTGCACCCGAGGATGGTCCTTGACCAGGCTGCGCAGCCCGTGCAGGTGTTTGTTGGCGATTCGCGCGCTGCTTTTCGCTTCGATCGCCAAACGCATGTCGTCGAGAATGAAATCTACTTCGCCGGCGCCGCTGCTGAGGCCCCAGTACGCGAGCTCGCCACCGGGTTGGCGATAGTCGATCCAGGTCGAAAGCTCGTGGAATGTCCAATTCTCGAAGGCTCTGCCGTAAGCTGCTGAACCGCGCTCCACTGGCCCACGCCGCGCCAGCCGATTGACCACCCCCACATCGCAGAAATAGAACTTCGGCGCCGCCGTCACTTTCCGTTTGGGTCGCCGCCGGTACGCCGGCAGCCAGCGGCCCAGCAAAGTACCTTCCAATATCTCGAAGTGGGATTTCACGGTATGGCTTGAGACCCCGCAATCCGCGGCGATATTGCTGAAGTTGATCAATTCGCCGTCGCAGAGCGCGGCCGCGGCGAGGAAATCCCCGAAAGCGGGCAGATTGCGCACCAGGCCTTCCGCTGCGATTTCCTCCTTCAGATAGTCGGCGATGTAGGCGTCGAGCAGACGCGTGGCCCGCTTGGACTCGAATATTCGCGGCATGAAGCCGCGGTTGAGAAGCCGGTCAAGATCGAACCCTGCGCCGAGCTCGGCTGCCGTCAAGCCGTGCAGTTGGTAACGCAAGGCGCGCCCCCCAAGCAAATTGGCCGCGCCCCGCCGCAGTTTGCGTGCGCTGGAGCCGCACAGGGCGAATTTGACACCGCGATTCTCGATCAGCCAATGCACTTCGTTCAGTAGCGCCGGCACTTTCTGGATTTCGTCGATGACGATCTGGGTTCCAGCCCGCTCGCCACGGGGTTGGGCGCCGGGTGTGGTCTGCTGGCAGACTTGGGAGTGAGCGCCAGCGTCGGCTGCATCAAGGTCTGCCGCCAATTCCTGCCGCAGATACTCCGGGCGGGTCGCGTAGCGCCGAAATTGGTCCGATTTCAGCAGGTCGATCCACCGCTGGGCTGAATAATGCGCCCGCAGCAGCGTTGTCTTGCCGGTCTGACGCGGCCCCCAAAGAAAAAAGCTCTCTTCGCCTGGCGCTGGAAGGGTGAGTTTCCTTTTGAACATGGGATGCAATATATCATGAAATATTGAAGTTAAAATTCAAAATTTCAGTTTCTGTAACACTTCATGCAGCGCTTCCTGCACAAAGCCGTCCGGGGGGCGGTGCGGCCTATGAGTAACGAGCGCGATGCTGTTCCCGGTTCAAATTGGCCGAGCGAAGCGCTCTACCAGTTGAGTGGCTCCGTATCAGTGCCGCAAGACTCTTGCTGCCGAAACCTGCCGGTCGCGCCCGCTGTCGATGCGGTTGGCCTCGGAGCGGCCCTCTCAGCACCGCGATCTTCCTTCAGCGCAGACTCCTGGCGGGCAGCCTGCGCGGCAAGCTGATTCCGGCACGGCGACAGCCTGGCGGCGCTCAAGGCGCTGCTGTTCACCGACGACGGCGCGATCTTCAATCACCATCGACGACCACGAGGCGCAGACACTGGAGATGCCCGCAATGTGCGCGTTTCTCGCTTTCTGGCAACTCGCAACCATCACGCAGCACCGTCACCGATCCGTCGAAGCCCTTGCATACCGTCACCGAAGCCCCTCGCAGACGATAACCCTTGCCATGCCCCGTCACCTGGTAGGTGCGACGCTGAAAGCTGATCAGCAGGTTGCGCGCCACCTTGCGCTCATGCTGCTCACTGTCAATGCCGAAGTAAAAATCCCCAGTTTTGGTTCTGTTGTGATGTGGTAATCGGTTGTCATTGGTATGCCTTTTGCGGGGGAACTCCTTACAGGACTGGATTTACACCATCTACAGCGGGTCTATCCCCGCCCGTGCGGGGGACCCCCCTGGACCAGATCCACCGTCTCGCCGCCGTCGGGTCTATCTATCCCCGCCCGTGCGGGGGAACCGCCAGAATGTTGATCGTGGCATTTACGTCCGCGGGTCTATCCCCGCCCGTGCGGGGGAACCTCCTGGCCCGAAGGGAAATCGCGGTCAGGCTGGGGTCTATCCCCGCCCGTGCGGGGGAACCGCCAGAATGTTGATCGTGGCATTTACGTCCGCGGGTCTATCCCCGCCCGTGCGGGGGAACCATCTCTTCAAGAAGTATAGCCTTGTGCGAACTGGGTCTATCCCCGCCCGTGCGGGGGACCCCTGCCCGCGCAGTCGAGCTATCGACCGGGCCGGGGTCTATCCCCGCCCGTGCGGGGGAACCTGCGGGATCGTCCACACAACCCAACAGATTTTGGGTCTATCCCCGCCCGTGCGGGGGAACCGAAACTCGGCGCGAATACACTTTACGCATACTGGGTCTATCCCCGCCCGTGCGGGGGAACCTGCGGGATCGTCCACACAACCCAACAGATTTTGGGTCTATCCCCGCCCGTGCGGAGGAACCTCGTCCGAGGATGACGTCCTCGAGCTAGGTGTGGGTCTATCCCCGCCCGTGCGGGGGAACCCGCCGCACTCACAAATCTGCGCCATTTTTCGAGGGTCTATCCCCGCCCGTGCGGGGGAACCTGTTCTCCCTGGAGAATCTCACCGAAATAGACGGGTCTATCCCCGCCCGTGCGGGGGAACCGTATGCTCATGATTCGATCCCCCACTCTTTCAGGGTCTATCCCCGCCCGTGCGGGGGAACCTCAAGGATCGACTCGATCACTGCCGGATAGTCGGGTCTATCCCCGCCCGTGCGGGGGAACCATCAACTTCCGGCGCTTTGCCGCGCTCCTGCAGGGTCTATCCCCGCCCGTGCGGGGGAACCTGTTCTCCCTGGAGAATCTCACCGAAATAGACGGGTCTATCCCCGCCCGTGCGGGGGAACCCGGAAGTGGCCCAACATACAATTCATCTCGCCGGGTCTATCCCCGCCCGTGCGGGGGAACCTCTCACAAGTGAGGCAACACCGCCAAGCGCCCGGGTCTATCCCCGCCCGTGCGGGGGAACCTCCATCGTGACCGCGGTGACCTGGCTGGTCGAGGGTCTATCCCCGCCCGTGCGGGGGAACCGCGGTGGCGGATGACGATGAGGAGCGGATCGGGGGTCTATCCCCGCCCGTGCGGGGGAACCAGGTCGCCGTCCGTGGCGCCCCAGAAAAAATCGGGTCTATCCCCGCCCGTGCGGGGGAACCAGCTTGCTGCGTGCCTTCTGTGATCGCGGTCAGGGTCTATCCCCGCCCGTGCGGGGGAACCGTCGCGGTGAGTTGGTACACCTTGACCTGAGTGGGTCTATCCCCGCCCGTGCGGGGGAACCTCGAAACCCGGCCCAAGCCACGCCTTGATCGCGGGTCTATCCCCGCCCGTGCGGGGGAACCATAGCCCCTCTTGCGCTGGTATTCTTCCACCCGGGTCTATCCCCGCCCGTGCGGGGGAACCTTCCCTATGTTCCGACCAGGGGCGGATCGGGCGGGTCTATCCCCGCCCGTGCGGGGGAACCGCTATGTCCTCATCAACCGGGTCATAGCTCATGGGTCTATCCCCGCCCGTGCGGGGGAACCGGTTGCCCGCAGGCTCTCAGGCTTGCAGTGAAGGGTCTATCCCCGCCCGTGCGGGGGAACCACAGAATCGACACCCATCATCTGTCGGCACCAGGGTCTATCCCCGCCCGTGCGGGGGAACCGCCTGCCAGGCGCGGAAATGGCCAAGCATGCAGGGTCTATCCCCGCCCGTGCGGGGGAACCCGGAGCATGAGGCATTGGATCCCGTCGGACGAGGGTCTATCCCCGCCCGTGCGGGGGAACCCGGTTCACGGCCTCGCCGTGTCCCTCCACCAGGGGTCTATCCCCGCCCGTGCGGGGGAACCTTTGCCCTCTGTGTCTATACGGACGTAGTAGGCGGTCTATCCCCGCCCGTGCGGGGGAACCTCAAGGCCGAGATAGCAGAAGAAGCCAAAGGAAGGTCTATCCCCGCCCGTGCGGGGGAACCCCTGGAGCATAATGTCTTGAAATATATTATTAAAGATCTGGAGAGGCCCTTCGGCCATCACCTGCGCTTTACGAGCAAAACTCCGTCAGCGTCCACAATCTCCTTGGGGGCTGCACCGAGGCACCTGATTTGGAGGTTGCCCACAGCGTCCCGATCTCGCCACACCAAGACAACGGAGCCATTTCGAAGAGAGTTCCACCAATCTGAAACGACATTCCACATCCGAGTCCTCACAGCGGCGGACATGTCTGGCGCGACATAAACGCCTGGCGTCACTTCCAGCATGATGGAAGTGAGGAATCCGCGATAGCGAGCCTCTACGTTGCTGGTTACGACCATGGAGATTGCCATGGACTAGTGTCCTGTCCCAGAAATAAGTGCGCCTAATCGTTCTACTTTGGCGATGATCGAATCGGCAGTTGCAGTCCAGACGAACGGAGAAGTTTTAGAGTTGTACTCGTCAACGAATCGGTTGATTTTGTTGGTCAGTTGCTTGACCGAAGAAAACGACCCACGACGGATTGCTCGTTGGGTGATGATGCCGAACCACCGTTCGACCTGGTTGAGCCAAGACGCATAGGTCGGCGTGTAGTGAATATGGTATCGGGGTCGCTTGGCCAGCCACGCTTTCACCTTGGCGTGTTTGTGCGTCGCGTAATTGTCCACGATCAGATGCACATCCAGCTCCGTGGGAACATTGCGGTCGATGTGTCGCAGAAAGCCCAGAAACTCTTGGTGCCGATGGCGGCGTTTGCATTGAGTGAGCACGTTCCCCGTCGCCACGTCCAAGGCTGCAAACAGGGTCGTCGTGCCATGTCGAATGTAATCGTGCGTGACTCCTTCGACATAGCCAAGTCCCAAGGGCAGCAGGGGTTGCGTGCGTTGCAGAGCCTGCACTTGGGATTTCTCATCCACGCACAGCACCACCGCGTGATCCGGCGGGTTCAGGTACAGGCCAACAATGTCGCGAACCTTCTCAATGAAGAACGGGTCGGTGGACAACTTGAACGTCCGTTGGCGATGCGGTTGAACGCCGAACAGGTCGAACCAGCGCTGCACGGTGCTCTTCGACACCCCGCGGTGCTCGGCCATTGTTCGCGTCGTCCAGTGTGTGGCGCCTTTCGGTGACGACTGCAGCGCCGCGTTGACAACCTCCGCGACTCGTTCATCGTTGTGGCTGCGCGGCCGTCCGGGACGCAATTCATCGTGCAAGCCCTGCACCCCTTGCTCAAGGTACCGCTTGCGCCATTTGAACACGGTGTTCCGGTTCAGGTTCATCCGTTGGGCGATTGAGGTTCCTCCTTCGCCATCGGCACACGCGAGCACAATCTGCGCTCGGCGCACCAGCCCATGGGGCAGGGATCGAGATGTGACGAGACTGTTCAACTGGTTTCTTTCGTCGGTGCTCAATGGTATCGGTGTGGCTTTACGTGGCATGCTGATGGCTCCAATCAAGTCATGCTAATAGTACTAGTTATTTATGGGACAGGACACTAGGATATGTTCACACTATCTGAGCGCCTCCACAATGAGCGCGAACACGATGAACCCGATGCAGATGGCGTCCAGCTTCTCAAAGCGCGAGAAGATGCGCCGAAAGCCTTTGAGGCGGCGGAACCGACGCTCCACCTCGTTGCGCCGCTTGTACATCTCCCGGTTGTATTCCCAAGGTTCAATGCGATTGCTCTTCGGCGGGACCACGGGTTCGAAGCCGTGGTCCAGGGCGAGCTGGCGGGTGGCGTTGTCCTCGTAGGCCTTGTCCATGATCAGCGCGGTTCCCGCATTGGGACTTTCCTGGCTGCGCCATCAGCTTGCGGCCCTCGGGCGCGTCGTGGGCGTTGCCGGGGGAGCGGGAGCGGGAGAAGGCGACGGCGGTCCGGTCATCCGCGGCAACCATATGAATTTTGGTGTTCCATCCGCCCCGGGACTTGCCGATGGATTGCGGGCCGCTTGTTTTAGAGCGCCCGTGCCGTCAGGATGGACTTTGGCGCTGGTGCTGTCCAGGCCCATCGCCTCGACCTTGATGCGGACGATTTGGTCTCGCTGGAGCCGCTCGAACACGCGGTCGAGCACCCCCTTCTTGGACCAGCGGCTCATGCGCATGTAGATCGTGTGCCAGTAGCCGAAGCGCTTCGGCAGGCCGCGCCACTTGCAGCCGTGCTCGGCGACGTGGAGGATGGCGTTGACCACCTGGAGGTTGGAGACCTTGACGTTTCCGCGCTGCTTGGGAAGGAGCGGGGCGATGCGCTTGAACTGCTCTTCTGTGATTTCCATGATATTGGAAAATCTATGTATTCTCGGAATACTCCATTGCAACAGAGAATATCACATTATCACCCTCTAGTGTGAACAGCCCCTAGGAAACCTTAATCCCCTGATAAGGAACTGTGGGTTTTGCCGCAGGAGTCCACCCGACGGGGTTTTGCGTGCGAAAATGGGTTTCCCGGAAACTCACTTGGAGGGTGAACCTTGGGGAAGCGCAGGCGCCGGCAGCGGAAGGCAGCGGGGAATCGGCGGATCCGCCCGCCGAAGGTGGAGTTCGAGTTCACGGATCTGGACCTGACGGCCTTCGGCGGCGCGTCGATCCTGGCGCGGACCGCCCGGCGGCTCGGGCTGTTCGAACTGCTTGGGGAGGCGGTCTCGGTGAAGGTCAGGAACCGGGGCGCGTCGGACGCGGAGACGCTGTGGGCGATCATCGCGTCGCTGGCCCGGGGCCACGGGTCGCTGTCCGACCTGGACGCGCTGCGCGCCGACAAGGTGGCCAGCGCGCTGCTTGGCCTTCGCCGCGTCCCCGAGGCGCGGCGCGCCGGGGAGTGGCTCGGGCGGCTGAAGCCAGGTGACGTGAAGGGCCTGTGGCGGGCGGCCGTCGAGTTCGCGGGTCGGGTGGCGCCGTCCGTCATTGAGCACGAGGTCGGGACGAAGGGCTACGTTGCGCTGTTCATCGACGCCACCGGCATTGAGGTGGACGGGCAGCTCTTCCAACGGGCGAGGCAGGACTACAACGGCAACCGGGGCTATTGGCTGCACGCCACGTTCCTGGGCGGCCTTTGGTCGGCGGGACAATTGCAGCCGGGCGGCGGCCGGGTGACGCTGAACTGGCGCACCCTGCTGGACTGGACGGCGGGGATGCTGCCGGCGGGGACGCCGGTGTGGCTTCGCGCGGACAACGCCTACTACAAGGGCGGACTGGTACGCCTGTGCGCGGAGCGGGGCTGGGACTTCTCGATCAGCGTGACCAACGACCGGTGGCGCGGGCCGGTGCTGGAGCAGCTTGAGGGGCTGCCCGACTCGGCGTGGACGGACATCGGCATGGAGGAGGAGGCGATCTTCGCTAGCCCTGCCCGTGCCCCATAACTCCGTGCTGGACTTCACGGACGGACCGGGTTATGTTGTGTTGCATGGATGCTCAGACGCAGGTGATGCGCACATTGCGGGATGATCTTCCCCGCCTTTGCGAGGTGCTTGACGAGGCGGTATCGGTGGGGGTCACGGGTCGTGGGCGTCTGGCGGATCACGTCTGCGACGCCTTCGGGTTGCGCGATGCGCTTGGTCGGTGGCAACGCGCAAGCTGTCATCACGCGTTGGGTATTTTGCACCGTGGCGGGCACATTCGATTGCCGGGCGGGTCGCGCCGTTGCGGTCATCGGAACCGTCCTCGGGTGCTCCGGGAAGCGGTGGCGTCGGCGGCTGGGGTACCGGATGCGGTCGGGCAGGTGCGGGAGTTGGCGTTGGTGCGGGTCGCTACCGATGCGCAGCGGCTGATCTGGAATACCCTGTTGGCGCACGAACATCCCCAGGGAGCGGGTCCGTTTGTTGGCCCGCAGTTGCGGTATCTGGTGGGTTCCGCCCACGGCTGGCTTGGCGCGGTGGGATTCGCCGCCTCGGCGCGGCGGCTGGCGGTTCGCGAGGCGTGGATCGGATGGAGTGAGGCGCAGCGCAGTGCGCACCTGCATCGGGTGCTGGGGCTGTGCCGGTTGCTGATTCGCCCCGGCGTGGATTGCCGCAATCTGGCCTCCTGGGTGCTGGGTCAGGCGGCCCGGCGGGTGGCGTCGGATTGCGAGGGTCAGTATGGTTATCGGCCCTGGTTGCTGGAATCCTTCGTCGATGAGCGCCACTACACCGGGGTGAGTTGGCGGGCAGCAAACTGGCTGCGCCTGGGCGAGACCAAGGGGCGCGGACGCAACGATCACACCCATGCCGCCACGACACCGCCCAAGGCGGTCTATATCCGTGAATTGGAGCCGCACTGGCGCCAACGCCTGGCGCTCCCCGCCCCGGGGCCGATCCCGCTTGAACCCGGCGAGGGACTCGATGCCGACGTCTGGGCCGCCAACGAGTTCGGCGGCGCCCCGCTTGGCGATGCGCGCTGGAGTGCCCGCTTGGTCACCAGCGCCCATCATATGGCACAGTACCCGATGCGCTCCATCACCGGAGCCAGCCACGGAGACCGCGCCTTGATCAAGGGCCATTACCGACTGATCGACCAACCCGCCGAGAGCGCGGTGACCGTCGAGAACATCTTGGCGCCCCATCGAAAACGCACCCTGCAACGCCTGCAATCGGAGGCGACGGTGTTGTGCATTCAGGACACCACCAGCCTGAACTTCACCGCACACGGGGAAAAGGAGGGGCTGGGCGTGCTCGGCTCGAACCAGACCGGCGCCTGGTCGCGGGGGCTGCATCTGCACACCACGCTGGCGACCACCCCCGACGGCGTGCCGCTCGGGGTCATGCGGGCCGCGTTCGACGCGCCCCCGCCCCCGGACCCCGAAGCCCAGGGCCGCAAACCGCTCAAGCAGCGCAAGACATTCCGCTGGATCGAGGGCCTGCGCGACTGCGCCGAAGCGGCCGAGTCGCTCACCGATACCCGCCTGGTGGGCGTGATGGACCGCGAGGCGGACTTCCTGGACCTGTTCGTCGAGCAGCAGACGAACGCCCCCAAGGTCGACCTGCTGGTCCGCGCCAAGGCCAACCGCGTCCTCGGACGGGACACCGACGCCCAGGGCAACTCGACCACCCGCCACTTGTTCGACACCCTGCGAAACGCCCCCGTCCGCGGCCAGTGCACCGTTGACGTGCGCCGCTTGAGCGCCCGCATCAAGGCCAGCAAACAGGCCAAGCGCGCCAAACGACCCGCGCGCACCGCCCAGATGGCCCTGCGCTATGAACCCGTCCAACTGCCGCGTCCCAACGCCGAACCCGTCGCCCTGTGGGCCGTGCACGCCCGTGAACGCCATCCGCCCACCAACACGCCGCCTCTGGAATGGTTCCTGCTCACCACCGTACCGGTTACCGAACCCGAACAGGCCACTCGCCTGCTGACCTGGTACACCCTGCGATGGCGCATCGAAGACTACTTCCGAATCCTCAAGTCCGGTTGCCAGATCGAGGAACTCCAACACCACACCGCCGAACGCCTGACACGCGCCATCGCCATCAACATGGTCATCGCTTGGCGCATCCAGTTGATGCTCCATCTCGGCCGCGAAGTACCCGAACTGCCCGCCAATATCCTGTTCTCGGACCTCGAACTGCGCGTGCTGGCCACCTTCGCGCGCTCGCAACGCCAATCGCCTCCACACCACCTCGGCGAAACCGTCCGACTGCTCGGAAAACTCGGCGGCTGGACCGGCCGCAAACGCGACCCACCCGGCGCCCAACTCCTCTGGCACGGCTACACCCAGCTCGCCACCATGACCTTCGCCGTTCAACTACACGATGACTTCGGATGAGAAAACACGACTCAATTTGCAATCGCCCAGCGAAACTTGTGGGGCACGGGCAGGGCTAGCCACTGCCCCAGCGGTTGGGACGCGCAGCGCCACTATGTGGTGATCCGCCGCCGCAGCCTGGGCGGCCAGCTTCTGCTGATGCCGCAGCACACGGTGATCCTGGTCTCGCGCAACGACCTGCCCCTGGACGAGCTGGTGCGCCGCCACCGGGCCAAGCAGGGCCAGGAGAACGCCTTCAAGGGGCCGCTCATCGACCTGGGCCTGCACCACCCCCCATGCCGATCCTACCGGGCCAACCAAGCCTTCTACGCCTTGGGCCACATCGCCCAGGCCCTGCTTCGGGCGGTGCAGTTCACGGCGCTGCCGAAGGGGGCGCGGCGCCACGGCATCCGACAGGTCATCCGCCACGTGATGTGCGCCGCAGCGCACATGATCCGCACGGCGCGCCGGATCGGCCTGCGCTTCGCCAAGACCAGCTTCCGGCTGGACTGGCTTTACGAGGCCATGACCACCCTGGAGGCCCGCGCCCCGCCGCCCGCAACGCCGGCCTGACCTGCCGAAGCCGCCCAACGCCGCCCTGCGGCGGGGACGCGCTCGCGCACATCCCGAAACCGACCGTCCCGCAAGCGGGATCCGACATCCTTTTGCAACGCCCCGCCGTCCAGATGCGCCTGCGCTTGGCCCGCGCATGACGCTCCCCCCGTCCTCAGCCTCAAAATGACGCTGATCAGCCAGGATCACGGCCTTATCAGGGGATTGGGACTAGGAAAGCCCCAACGCGGGACCGCGCTGATCATGGACAAGACCTGCGAGGCCAACGCCACCCGCCAGCTCGCCCTGGACCTCGGCTGCGAACCCGTGGTCCCGCCGAAGAGCAGTCGCATTGAACCTTGGGAATACAACCGGGAGATGTACAAGCGGCGCAACGAGGTGGCGCGTTTGTTCCGCCGCCTCAAAGGCTTTCGGCGCATCTTCTCGCGCTTTGAGAAGCTGGACGCCATCTTCATCGGGTTCATCGTGCTCGCGCTCATTGTGGAGGCGATCAGATAGTGTGAACAGGTCCTAAATCAGCGGTTCCCTAATGGTCCTTCTCGGAATCCTCTTCGAACAGTGCCTTGATGCGCTCAATCATCGCGGGAATGACTTGTTTCTCGGCCAATGTTTTGCCCACAGACCTCCGGGTTACTCGCTCAACGTTACCCAATCGATTCTCGGTGATGCGCTTGGTAGCACGAAAAGCACAAGGAATGGTTATGGTGTCTCGGTACAAGTCGGCAATGTCCAACACAAAGGACTGGCCGGGGTCTTCGTGGATGAAGCCTAGCTGTGGAATCGCTCCAGTAGCCGAAACAGCAATGGCAGCCGCGCCTTCCACTGCGCTGGAGGCATGGTTTAGCGCCTGGTTGGGCATGTCGCTGGCGTCGGGCCGAGCGCGGTCATAGCGTCTTCCCCGCCACTCCACGCCGACTTGTCGCGCGATCAATCGGTAGCTTTCCTTCATCCGCGCCCCTTCGATTCCGCGCAGTACATTGAGGGAACGGTGCGGCAACACCCGACCGAGTCGCCACGCGTACATGCGACGCGCAATGTCCAGTCGCTTTTTGCGGTCAGCCCAGTGCATGACTTGCCTTCGGGCCAGGCCTGAGCGATCTGGAATGAGTGGCGGGGCGGTGTACAGACGGACGCCATCCTCTCCCACCGCGGCAAGCGCAGTTCGCGCATGGGCAAGCAATCTGAGCGCGTCGTGGCTGACCGTGGAACCCGGCCCAAGCAAAATCATGGAAACACCCTGCAGTGGAATGGCGTAGTCGCCGGGTGCGAGTGCGTCGGAGGCTGTGGCCTCCCCCTGCAGAAATGCGAGTGTTCCATCCCTTGCTGTCAGCGCCCCTCGAGCAAGGTAGAGCAACCCGGCGCGATCCTTGTAGGGAACCTTTGCGCTGTCTAGACCTAAACGACCTTTCAGCATTCAGCTTTTCGGAATCGCCTTGTGCGGCGAGCGAAGCAATAGCATCCCGTAGCCGTATGCCTTGTGGCGCCCGACGCCTCGTGCAAGCAAGTCAGTGAAGGCCTGCTCATCAACTATCGTCAAGGTGCCGTGGATCGTGGCATCGGGCCCTTCGATTCCGGTTGTGCCACGCGCCACAACGTTGCGTCGAAAGCGGGCCAGGCGGCTACCGCTGCGGCTGAGCTTTGCGGCGGGGTCAAGTCTCTCCGCCAGCCAATCGAGATATACCGCTTCGCGATTTCGCTGCCCTTGCTTCATACCTGACTTGTTTTCTGGGTGCCGCGCCAAGGCTTCAATCAAGAATGCATCGACTTCGCTGCCCTTGGTCATGCTTTTGGTGGCGGTTTCCAAATTTTTCCGTAGTCGCCGGATGGGTCGCACACGAAGATCGAACCCCAATCTCTGTCCTTTCCGCCAACTTTCGGGCATTGGCTTGCTTTCGAGTCGGTCGGGATGCAAGACACTCAAATGATCAGGCAGGGCGAGGTCTTGCGCTGCTGAACGGAGAGCGTCCGTATCAAATGACGAGTAGCCATAGATGTTTCCTTCGCTGCGCCGAGGCGCAACTAGTAGCCGAAATGGCCGTATCGCCCCTACTCCAAGGCTCTCGCCGAGCAGGTGATGCAGCGCACGGCCCTCATCGAAGGTGATGCTTCCCCGTCGCCGATTGACCCATCCGCGGTTTCCCGCCCAACGGGCGAGAGCGTCGGTTCTGATCGGGACCCGAACCAAATTGAGCGTAGTCACGCCGCAGCAACCGGCACGACCCAGCCCTCCACCACTCGTCTTGATCCCGCATGATAGCCCGTGCGCCAACGGCGAAGGTCGGCCAAGTCCGTGATTCGGTCCACAACGCTGCCCGTCTCAGGCCCTTGCTCCACTGGCCATACGGCTCGCAGCTTCTCTTCTCTGCCCGGAACGGCTCGCAGTGCTTCGTAAGCCGTGTCTGCCCCTACCCAGCGGTTCGAGCCATTTGCCAGCAAGGGTGTGGAAGGCAGGCAGGGTTTGCGGCCGATGTATAGCGGTCGCGAGGGTTGATCGAAAGCCGCTGCCACTTCTTCAAGCGTGGGTGATTCGGCCTCCGGTTTGAAGCGCATGACCATTCGCACGGACAAGTCCGCATGGAAGTCTCGCGTTCGCCGGTGTGGTGCGCTGTAGCTGGCTCCGTCTCGGCCTTCCGGGGCGCCCAGTGTTGTCCAGCCCTTGTCGGTTTTGGCCAACCGGGCATTTTGATTATCGGTCAGCAGGGAGCCTTCACACTCTCGGCGAGCGGCGAAGATCAATCGGTCTTGGGCCGCTTGGTGGCTTTCCGCATCAGTCCATTGCCAGCCCATTGCGTTGCCAATCAATCCGGCCATCATGGAAGCGGCGGGAAAATCGCGCGTCGGCCCCACCTGATCGATCAGGACGCCGCCGAACGCCATCAAGGGCGCTTCAAGGCGTACAACCAACCAACGGTGAGTCATTGGGACAGCTCGTTCGGCAGCCCCTTGGCCCAGGCTGCCAAATCTGCCAATGATCCCGGCCCGGCGCCGGGGACATCTTCACTGGCTAGTGACATCGCTCGTCTTGCTTCTCCGGTGGCGTAAGCGGTGTCCAGTTTGGTCAAGTGGGCGCAGAGTTTGGAGACTGCGGTCTCGATGTGGGCAGTGCATGGCTGGCGGTAAGCCTCAGCGAGGCTTCGTGGTTGGCGGTCTCCGGCTTCGAGAAGCATGAATGAAGCTCGTCCGTAGGGCGCTGTGGAACCCAGTTTGGCCCCTGGGGACACCTCGGCAATCAGATAAATCAGGTTGTGCAGCACGTTGCCTGCCATTTCGGCGTTGCCACCCAAATTGTCGATAAGTCCGGGCAGGTCGATCACAACGTATCCATAGAATAGCCCGGAAGTCAGCTCCGCTTCCTGAATGGTGTCGGCGCCGGCTTGATCGTCGGACAGGTCGTCAACTGCGGTGAAGTAATCACTTTCCGATTCTTCTGCGTGGATGGTAAAGGCATGGGCCACATGCACGGGCGCAGTGATGTTGGCCTCGGTGTCCGAAGTGACCATTCTGCCGAACAGTGCCGCTGTCAATCCGCCGGCTAAGGTGGTGTTGTCGCGCATGGCCTTGATGTTGGATCGCATCTCCTGCTTCCAGGCGTTTGCTGCTTCGCTTGCCGCTTGCGCATCTTCTCCGGCCTGTTGCGCCAATTCCGTCGCTTCCTTCAATAGCCAGTCAATTTCCGGCTGTCCGAGTAGTAGCGTTTGGCGACTGCTCTTTGTCTTTCCCTTGTCGCCGTAAACGGCTAGCTGCAACGCCAACTCAATGGCGTCAACCACATCGTCCGGGTATGTTCCTCGCAGATGGTTGGCCACCAGTTTTGTTACGAGTTCCCGCGAACGGTAGGCAGCATTCGCGCCGTCGATATTGCGCAATGCGTGCGGGTCTTCGGCGATGCGCCAGTGTCTCTTGAGGCATTGGGACGACACACGAGTGCGCAATGCCCCGCCGTACGGCAGGCGCTTGGCCAATCCGCTGTCGTCTCGGTTCAAGAGGGCAGCGGTGTAGGAGGTCAGCGTGTGGATTTGCAGGAAACGGGGGGTTGTCATGACGATGTTCCTTACTCGGATTCGGATTGTTTGGCGAAGACTCTGTCAGCCCTGTCGAGCCGCTTGTAATAGTGCTTGGCAAGGTGTGTATTCTCGTCGGGTGAGAGTAGTACCCAAGCAAGGTCTGGCACGTTCAGGCCGCTGCCAGGAGACATGGATCGGGCAATGGCGCGCATTGCCCGTGTCAGTAGAACGGTACGTTGTGGATCTCTCGAGGCGATGAGCCTCATCAGCCGGTACTCGCTGATTGCTGGTCTTGGTTTATCTTTTCCTGGCCAGTTTGGGTCACCGCCATCGCACAGGACCTGACCCAAGCGTCGGTCTGTATTATGCAGCGCATCGCGCTTGTCTGGGTCGCCCTTCGGAGTCAGGATTGCGAGGATGCGGACTATTTCCATCCACGACGCTTCCTTGTGCGGATTCCCAATCGTATCTGGGTGGCGGGCAACGAGCCTCCAGAAGGAAGGGGCGGCTCTTCCCGGCTCCATTCGCCGTAGCTCGGCCAATGAGCCGGGATCCAGATGTTGCAGCATTCCGGCTGCTTTGATTGCGGCAATTTCTGATTCGCTAGGCTGCGACATCGGCTTCCTCCCTGACGAACAGTGATCTGACGTCGTTATGTTTTCGGAGTGTGGCAAAGAACATCTCCCGAGCCCGAGATTCAGCGCGAGGACGGAGGATCGAAGGGCAAGGTACGCTTGGTATTGTGGCCTCAAGTACTTTCTCTGCCGACTGCCTCAGCGCATTGAGAAATGAGCGTTTGGCGCGAGATTCCTCTGGTTCAGATTGACCAGCCACCTCAAGCCTTTCCCATAGACTCGAAAAAAACAGCCGGTCGGCAGCCCGATCAAATCGCTTTCTTGCCGAAGTAGCGTGTGCATAGTGTTTTTTCTGGATATTGTCTCGATTCCCTCCGGCTGCCACGACCGCCAAAGCTTTGCGCAAGGCGTCGTCGAACGCCTTTATTTCATCTAATTGGGCTTTGGAAATCTCTCCTGCTGTGTCCGAAGAGAATATGGGGAGGACATTGCCGGGTACCATTACATGCCGGGACTTGAATCCTTCGGTCTTGCTGTTGCCGCGCGAAAGGGCCTCTGCCACCAGAAGCATGTCTTCCTTCTCGTTGTCGGCTGGGGTAGCCAATCGTGGCTTTTTCCACTCCCCTGAAAACAGCAAATCCCTGAGCCGGGCATAGTTGAAATCTCCGCCGGCGAGCGTAAGCGCCTTTCCCTCTGCCTTGTGAACGGGTGCCCAAGGATCGTCGAGATTTCCCTTGAACGGCTTGGCGAGCACTCTGGCGGCCTTGGAATTGGCGCGTGCGGCTTCGATGCCATTGGCTGACTTGATCAACCGAACTCTGCGACAGACTTCAATAAACAACGGGTCCAAATCTCGCACTTTCAGTTGACCGCCCTCCGGCCAATCGATGCACCATAGCAACGCAGAACCTATTGTTTTACCAGTGGAATCACTCCTTCTGGGTGCGTCTGAAACGAGCTGTTGCATGTCTCGCCGCCACCACGCTGACACGTCCACCGACAATTCGCCCGTCTGACCTGGCGCAAGCCCTAGCATTGGTCGGCTTGAGGAGCCGCCGTTCATGCGAGCGATTCCGTGGTTTCCAGCGCCGCCGTAGCCTTCGCAGGTTTGCAGGGATATCAAGGCGAATACCCAGTCTTCGGGGGATGACTGCCGCCCTACCGCCTTTTTTACGTCGTGGTTTCGGGAAGTAATGAGCAAGTCCAATGCGTCCGGGGTGGAGACGCGAGACCATTTCAGGTTGCCAGGGTCGGGTGGCTGCATGAACGCAGGCTTGCTTCGTTCGTCAATAACAAGCCGCCACGGTTCGTCGTCCGGCCAATCTGGCGTCAAGGCGCGAAGAGCCGAGGCCCAGGCTTCTGTGTCATCAGGTAACGCCTGTCCGAACTCGGCCCTTAATGCGGCCAATGCACCTAGCTGGACGAGGAACATATGCCAAGCCGGGCGCTGGTGCGGGCGCAGGGACGGGAAGCCTCGAACTTCGCCTTGGGCCATCGCCGCGAACAGGGCGGGAAGGGAGACCGTTGCTCCCCCGGAGCGCGTAAAAGTGGGCTCGGTCAGGAGGTTCATTTCTTGACCAAGCCTCTGGAGCGCCCCACATGAGGTGGGGAATCAAGCCGTTTAATTGCGGCTGCGCCCGTGAAATCGGGTCTATCCCCATGCAAATCTGGGGGAAGCTTCGTCGTGCATCTCCCGAAACTGACGGCAAAGCGGGTCAATCTAGTGTGGGATGACGATCGTACTACCCAAGAGAGGGCCAACTTGAATCCAAAAATACTCATTACCTTAACCTCAACCCCCATGCACCGGTCAAATAGTTCTTCTATTTTGGGGATCAGCATGAGAGATTTCAAGGGGAGTATCCAGACAATTTTTGGATTTTGTCCAATCCCGCTGTCGAATAGCGGAATCGCCGCTCCCCGACGGTCAACGTCAGCGTTCCCAATTCGGAGTCTGGCGTCACTGCAACCTGTGACTTGCCGTTTAGTCCCTGCGACCAACGCGCGGGCAAGGCGATTCGCGCTATGGATCGGTCAAACGGGCCATTGGTCGGGTTGGGGAACGTCACCACCATGCCCTCTTCACCAAGCCTGGTCAGGACCCGCTCGTCAGAGGAGGGGAAATTGGCATTCAGGTAGCACTCCTGCCGATCCAGGCAATTCAGATTGGCGACCATCGCTTGCGCTGCTTCCGCGCCACTGATTTCTCGATTGTAGCTCTGCCAAGTCTCCCCCTTCTCATGATTCAACGCCTCTATGAGATCAGGATGGGTAGCCCCTTCGACCAAGGCTCGATTCATTTCCGGGATGCGCCAGGTATCGTTCTGCTGAATGAGCCGCTTGGTGAGTTCCAGCACCGCCAGATCAAGGTAGATCCCGTTGATGCCGCGATCCTTTCCCCGCCACGCGCCCAGGCCGTTCTCGAAATCGGGTTTTGTGAGCCAGTCCAGCCCCTTATCGGGAAGCAACACCGAGGTACGGGGCTCACGGAACGGATCGGGGCGCCCCAAACTGTGCCGGTGAAGCCTGCCGATGCGCTGCAGCAGCACGTCAATTGGGCAAAGGTCGCTGATTAGATAGTCGGCATCAATGTCCAGCGACTGCTCCAAAGTCTGCGTTCCGATGACAATTCGGCCACCCGTCGCACGGTTCTTGTCGGGCGCAAGGGCGGATTCAACCGCTTGGTCAAGCAAGGCACGATCCTCCGCGGCGAAGCGGCTGTGATGGACGGCCGGGCGTTGCGCTACCTGCAAAAGCAAGTGACTGGAACCCATTTCCTGAACTTGACGCCAAGTTTCCACGGCCACGTCCACGGTGTTGCGGACGATTAGAACCCGCGCACCCTGTTCAGCGGCGCGGATTGCGAGTTTCGCAGTGGCCTTGGGGCACATGGTGGGCCGTGCCTCCATTTGCACGGCTTTCGAGTGTCGGCCGGTGGCTGCAACCGCTATAGGTGCGATTTCACCTTTCAGCCAGACGGCAGGGTAGGGCGTAGCGGCGGCTTCGAGATGCGTCGGAAGGTTAACGTCTAGCCAACTCGCCCTTGCGCTGGCGCCCAACGTGGCGGACATCAACATGGCGTAGCCGCCTGTCGCCAAGTGGTCGTCAAGTAGCTGCTTGATGATCTTGGTCATGTAGGCATCGGAGGCATGAACTTCGTCCACCACCAACAAGCTGCGGCTCAAGGCGCTTCCGCGCATATGGGCGTGCTTCACCTGGAGTGCGCCGAGCATGGCTTGGTCCACTGCCCCCACGGCTACGGTCGCGGCCAGGAATCGAGTGGCGTGTTCCGCTGCCCATCGGTGAGGAACCGAAATCTCGCAATCGTCCCATTGGACCCGCCAATTGGGCAATCGTTGACCTTTGTAGTCTCCTGCTTTCAGCATGCCGGGGATTGCCAACACCGCTTCTGGGGCCGTTTTGCCGAATCCTCGCTTCAATTCAGCGTCGATTCGCACCTGCAACTGCTTCGCTGCGGCGCGGGTCGGAACGGCAAAGTAGAGACTCGAAACCTTGCCTGTTGCCAGCAGTTGAGCAAAGCGCCATAGAGCGGCTTCGGTCTTGCCCGAACCCGTTTCCGCTTCAAGTATTACCAATCGCGCATCGGTCCCCACTTGGCCCACGGCCGCTTGCGCTGGATTGGGCGTCGCGAATCCCGTCAACTTCGGGAATCCGGGGGCTGGCAAGCTGGCAAGGTGAGTGGCATCAAAGCCAATCTCAGTCAATGCCCGTTCCGCCCGTCGGTGCGCCTCTCCATCGTAGTCAGCCGAGTAAGGACTGCTGAACTCGAAGAATTCCCTGCTTGATCCGATCCAATCCGCCAAGGCAGCGAATCCTGCACACGCATGATGGAATTTGGGCGCTTTGGGGAGGCTTGGCGCATTTGGCTCGAACGCGCCCGCAAACCACTCGTGCAATGCGGCGTCCATGATTTTCGCTTCTGTCCGCCAGTCGTAGTGCGCCAGCGAAGGTTGATCCCATGTGGAGAGGGTTGGGGTGGAGGATCTGTCAACAGGCCGCCCGTGGTGTGAGAACATGGCTTCTAGCAGATTGTTGACTGATCCAGCGCCCCATTCTTCGACCATACGCATTGCGGTGCCGTGAAACGGATGTTCAGACCACTTGAACGCCAACTTTAAGAACTCCCAGCTTTCCCTTGTGTGTCCGCAAAGTTGAACTCTTTTCTTCAGCTCCTCCGGCCAGCCTTTGGCCTGAAAGCCGGGGTGCAATTTGCCGATGTCATGCAGATAGGCGAGCGCAGCGAGTCGCTGGCAGTCGATTTCGGTCAAGGAGCGTTCCGCCGCGACTTCCAGGCGGTTCCTGATGACAGGCAGTTGCAGCATGCGCAAAAACACGGCGGCAACGTCCATGGAGTGGTGGGCAAGGGGGTGAATGCGCCCGGTGCCGTGCTCCCTGTCTGTCTTCCCCCAGGCGGGGCGTATCGGCGGTTCTGTGGTTGGATCGGGCAAATGCTGCTACCTCTTGGATGCCGGTCCCTCTCGCCATTCCCATCATAGGGAACCGGCACGCCGCCAACAACGAACCGGGCTTTCGATTTGCCCCACGTGAATCCGTACATTGTGTACGGGCTCAGATACATTTCGGAATATTCGGCCCCTGACATGACCGGGTGAGTTCCAGGATCCCGGAGGCCCGGCGGCCCGGCTGACGCCGGGCGCCGGCTCAGGCAAACTTGAGTTTCCAAATACAAGGAGCCTGAGAATGAAAATGTTGCATGCCGGCGCCCCGGTCGTCGCGCCGATATTGATCGATCAGCCCCCGAAGCGTCTGAAACAGGCCAGGCAGACGTTGCACCTCATCAAGAATGACGAGCCGGTCCGCGTAGCTGGCCAGCAAGGGTCGAGGCTCGTTCATGAGGGCTAGGAGCCTGCGCCGCAGGAATTCACGGCTGCAAATCCGCTTTCACTCGCCCCTTTGAACGTTCGATTTCGTCAAATATGGCCGGATATTCTCCTCAATCGCCCGTCCAAAGGGGCGGCGAAATCAAATTTTCGCTTTTGCGACTTCCTACGGCGCAGGCTCCTAGGTCTTCGGGATTCTCCAGATCGAGATAAACCGCCTGGCGACCCTCTGCTATGCGATGCGCCAAGGTGGTCTTCCCCACCTGCCGAGGCCCGAGAAGACCAACCGCCGATTGTTCCGCCAAGGCGGATTCGATGTTGGCCTGTAATGCACGATGGATGTTTTTCATTTCTAATCAAGCAGTATAGTGCTTTATTTTCGAGGATGAAATGATAGGAGGCGCTTGCGCTGTGGGTATTTTTGTCGGGATGGGGAGATGTAGTGGAGCGGATTTGGCAGTGCGGGAGGATTGATTGAAGGCGGGGCAGCGGATTGGGGTGCTGGGGAGAGGTTGGAACGAGGGCCGATCGCGGGTAGATGAGAAAGGCTCTCAACAAGGGTGTGCTGCGGACAGGGGCGCCGCGTCCAGGGGCTGGCAGGGGACGGGTTGGAGCGGTTGGGGGTTGGCGCAGCGCTATCCGGTGTCTGCAAACGGGACCGGGCGCACGAGCGAGCGCATCCGTTCGTCTCGTCCCTCGACCACGGCGGCGACCGCCAGCGCCATCATCACCGCGAGCGCCAGCCCCATCCGTGTCTTCATCTTGGCCAGGCCGCGGATGAAATGCACCTCGAAGCCGAAGCTGCGGTCCAGGCGCGCGTTGATCCGCTCCAGTGCCGAGCGTCGGTTGTAGCCGCGTCGCCAAGCGGGCGATCCCCAGGGCGTGGGGGTGAAGATGCGCCGGTTCGCGCGCTTGAGATCGATACGCACAATGCGCCCGAAGTCGCCCGCCTTCGAGCCGGACTGCGAAAGACACGCCGCCCGGCCCTCGCACTTCAGGTCGCAAGCCGCCGCCGGACACCGGTACTTCAGCGTCCCCCGGTCCGATTCGAACCCCTGGAACGCCATCGGGCGCTCCGTCCCTGTCGCCGGGCAGCGGCACGACACCTCGCCCCGCTCGCTGTACAGGATGTTGTCCGTCCGCTCGGGGGCCAGGCTGCGCAGGATCGGCTGCGCGGGATCGTGGTTCGGATCCTGCTTCTCTTCGCGCCACATCAGCCGGGTGTCAATCAGCGGCCGAATCCCGTGCTCGTCCCACAACGCCTGCTTCAACGCTCCGCCGTCATAGCCCCGATCTGCGCTGAAGTCCCGGCACCGCTGCGCCAGACCCGGCTCAGCCTCGAACAACTCCGCCAGCAGCTTCCCCACCACCGGCTGCTCCGAAGCCGATGCCCGCGTCACCGCAAAGGCCACCGGCAACTCATAGCGGGTGTCCGCAATCAGATGCAGACCGTAGCCGAACCAACTCTTGACCCGCCTCCAGGCGCGCCCTTGCTTGTCCACGCCCCGCGTTTCGTGCTTGCCCCAATCCGCGTCTGGATCCGAACCCTCACCCCCGGCGCCGCGGTTGACCCGCCCGGTGGAATGGCTCGCCACCGCCTTGCCGTCGCAACCCAGATGCACGCCGTAGTCCGGCAGCACCGCCAGCAATCGGCCACGCAGTTCGTCCACCAGGCCGCTGACCAACCCCTGCCTGTCCTCCAAGTCAATCAGGTTCCTGAGCAGGCGCGAGAAGTTCCACTCGTTCGGAACGCAGGGCAAAACCGGCGCCGCCTCCCGCACCACAACCGACCGACCCGTGCGCGCGTCCCGCTCAATCCGCGCAACCGGGCGGCCCTGCCGTGGCAACGGATTGAAACCGCACACCGACAGCAGCGACGGATTGCGGCGCAACTCCCGAACCAGCGACGCCACCGAGGCGTGCTGGAAAACCACACCCGCCACCAAGGCGCGCCACATCGCGCGAACCGGAAAATCGTTCCTGCCCCGACCCCGCTTCGCCGCAAGCGCCGCAACCAACTCCGCGTCCGGCAAGTGCTCCAGCACCATCGACAGGCGTTTCAGATCCGCCAGCGGCTCGACAGCGTCCCAAGAAAAAAGTACATTGTTCGGGCCGGTTGTCATGATCACCTCGAAGGTCGGCAATTGTTTGATTTACAACCACCATTTTGCCACATGACAACCGGCGCTTCCGCCTCCTCGGCTGCAACAACGAACCTTGGGGTGAAAATCCGCCAATTCGGGCCGAAACACCCCAAAATCGGGCCCAATCCCCGCTTCTCCGGGGGAATAAATTTTCGACGCCTCACATAACATCAAACCATTCAATCAATTAGAAACAGCGCAAGCGTCTCGATAGAGCCTGCTCCAGATGCCGCAACCACCGCGCGGATTCAGGGCAAATCCAGTTCGTGCACAAAGCGGGTGAAGGGCAACACCCGGATGTCTCGGGCAGCCTGATAGTCCTCGCTGCCGAGGTGCACCTGATAGAAGGCGGGGATGTTGGTACGGTCGCGAAAGTAGCGCAGGTGCGGCGATGGCGGTCTGCCGGTTGCCTTGCACTCCACAGCAAACTGCGGGCGGCCATCCTCAAGCACCACGAAATCCACCTCTCGGCGGTCCGTATCCCGTAGATAACGCAATTCCATGCTGAACCCCTGGGTGTCCTCCCGAAAATGGCAGAACTTGAGAAGCTGCGCCGCCACCAGATTCTCGAACCGCGGGCCAGCTTCGGCGAGCACTGACCAGTCCCAAAGGTAGAGCTTCTGTTCCTTCTTGACAGCTCGCACTTTGGGGGCGCCGAATGGCGACAGCCGAAACGTGAGATAGAGGTTGTCGAATATCGTCAGCCATCGGCGAACAGAATCATGGGAAACCTGCAGTTCCTCGCGCAAGGCCTGCAATGACAAAGGCGAGCCCACACGCTTTGGCAGAGCGTCGAGAAGCAGTTCCAGCAAGCTCGTCTCGTTGACCCGCTCCAGACTGGTCAGGTCTTCTTGCAGCACCCGCGACTGCCGCTCTCGCTGCCAGCGCCGCCAATGTCGGTCGTCCTGGCGCGCCAGCGGCTCAGGAAAACCGCCGAAGCGCAGCAGCGCCTCAAGGTGGCTTTCGCTCGGCGCATCGGACATTTCCATCAGTGACCAGGGATGCAACCGGTGGTAGTGGTAGCGCCCTTGCAGGGAGTCGCCACCCTTGCGGTAGTGGTCAAGCCTGGCCGAGCCGGTAACCAGGGCGCTGCGCTGCGGGAAGTGTTCGTCGTAGAACCCCTTGAGCAGGTCGCGCCAATGGGCAAACTTGTGGATCTCGTCGAGGACGACAAGCGGTTCTGCAGGTAGTTCGCCCGCGAGAATCCGCTGTCGGTGTGCGGCTATGTCCCAGTTCAGGTAGGCGGGGTGTCGCGTTCCTCGCAAAGCGCCAAGCAGATGCAGGGCCAACGTGGTCTTGCCGACCTGGCGGGGACCGCCGACGAACACCAGTTTCTCGGCCAGGTCCTGGCGGCAACCCTCGGCGATGTAGCGGCTTCGGCTTAAAGCGACCATGCTTGTTCATCAGTATTCTTTGCTTCACCCAAAATAAGTCATGAGTATTTTTTGGTCAACCGAGTGAGAATCCGCGCCCGATGCGAGAATCAGGGCTGCCCTCCCGGGGCGGTGATTTGAACAATGACGCTGCTGGCGGCAAACTGCCCGCTTCGGTTGCTTGCGGGGACAGGACATGACCCAGGCGGTTCAGGAACACATGGACGTCGTCATCGTTGGGGCAGGGGTTTCGGGAATCGGGGCGGCCTGCCACCTGAATCGCAAGTGCCCGGATCGCCGCTACGTCATTCTCGAATCTCGGGGCGCCATCGGCGGCACCTGGGATCTGTTCCGCTATCCGGGCATTCGCTCGGACAGCGACATGCACACCTTCGGTTACGAATTCAAACCCTGGCGCAATCCGAAGTCCATCGCCGATGGGCCGTCGATACTCGACTATGTGCGCGAGGCGGCCGAGGAGAACGGCGTCCTGCCCCATATCCGCTACCATCAGCGGGTGATTTCGGCGAGCTGGTCCACGCCGGACGCCCGCTGGACAGTCGAGGTCGCCCAGGGCGAAAGCGGCGAGCGCACGCGCCTGTCCTGCAACTTCCTGTTCATGTGCAGCGGCTACTACAGCTATGAGTCCGGCTATACGCCGGAAATTCCGGGGCTGGATCAGTTTCAGGGCACGCTGATTCACCCGCAATTCTGGCCCAATGATCTGGATCATGCCGGCAAGCAGGTAGCTGTCATCGGCAGTGGCGCTACCGCCATGACCCTGGTGCCGGCGATGGCGGATTCAGGCGCGAGGGTCACCATGATCCAGCGCTCGCCCACCTATGTGGCATCGCGTCCGGATGAAGACCGAATCGCGAATAGGCTGCGCAGGTACCTGCCGGAGCGGCTGGCCTATGCGATCACGCGCTGGAAGAACATCCTGCTGCAACACTGGATCTATCGCCGCACTCGAGTGGCGCCGGAGAGAGTCAAGGAGAAGCTCCTCGCCGTGGTGCGCCGGCATCTCGGCGAAGCGGCAGCCGCCGAACACTTCACGCCCGCGTACAACCCCTGGGACGAGCGGCTGTGCCTGATTCCCAATGGCGACCTGCTGCACGCCCTGCGTGAAGGCCGCGCCGAGGTGGTGACCGACACCATCCGTACCGTCACCGCGAACGGGGTGCTGCTGGAATCTGGCCGGGAGATCGAGGCAGATATCCTGGTGACTGCGACTGGCCTCAATCTCTCCTTGCTTGGCAAGGTTGCCTTCGATGTGGACGGCGCGCCGGTGAAGTTCCCGGAAACGCTGAACTACAAGGGCATGATGTATGCGGATGTGCCGAACATGGCCAACGTATTTGGCTACGTCAACGCTTCCTGGACCTTGCGCGCCGATCTCACCGCAGACTATGTGTGCCAGGTGCTGAATCGCATGCAGGAGATCGGGATGCGCCAATGCACGCCGCGTACCCGCCCGGAAGATGCAGACATGCCACGCCGACCCTGGATTGTCGGCTTCAATCCTGGCTACATGGCCAGGGGCATGCATCTTTTCCCGCAACAGGGCGACCGGGACCCCTGGCGCAATACCCAGAATTATCTGGCGGATCGCAAGTTGGTGCGCCGGGGCCTCATGGACGATGAAGTGCTTGAGTTCAGCAATCCGCTGGATGCGGCGATGGCCGCCGGTACGGATGAGGTGATTGACGCCGAGCGGCCCAGGGCGCGCGAGGCTGCCTGATCCGAACTGTCCCGCCGACGGCCCGATGCATGGGCTCACTCGAATATCGCTACCAAGGCACTGAGCGAACGGGCTGGGTCAAGGCTTCCGGTGCAGTATTCGGGCCGGTCAGTCGGCTGGCGCGAACGCCAGTAGCAGGTTGCCGGCCATCCGATCGCCGAACAGATAACCGGAGTTTACCAGCAGGTGGCCGTTTCCGAGCACCGGTCCGTCTGATTCGATAGAACCGCCGTGGCCGATTTCGCCGGAAACGGTGGCAAAGGATTGGTTGCTGTCGAAATCCCAGAGCAGGGCGCCGTCCCTGGCGCCGTAGGCGCGCAAGTGGCCATCGAAGGCGCCCGCAAACACGACGCCGGGGATGGCGGTGATTGCAGCCGAGAAACCTGGGTCGCAGGCGGGCTTGTCCGCTGCTGCGCAGACGTCCGGGGCAGGGGCGTACCAGAGCGTGCGCCCTGTGTCCGGGTCCAGGGCAAAGAGCCCGGGTTTCGGTGGGCCGACTTCCTGGCCGGTGAAGGTCGTGTCAGCGATGGGCACGTACAGACGGCCTTCTCCGGCGGCCATGCCCCAATGTACGCCGCCTGCAAATCCACCTCGGCCGAGCTGGCGGCGCCAGAGCTTTTGCGCGGGGTTGTCTGGATCCAGCGCGAATACCGCCCCCGACTTCTGCCCGGCGATCAGAACCTGGCGCCCGGTGCTGGTCCTGGCGAGGATCGGTGGCGCGCCGATGTCGAAATCCGGGCCGTTTTCTTCCGGGCAGTTGGCGCCGCCGCCAATGAAGCAGGCCATGTTCCAGGCGTCCCCGGCAAGTGCTTGATGCGACCAGACAAGCCGGCCATCGTCGAGCGCGAAAGCCAGCACTGCATCGCTGGTGTTCACGGCAGGTGACGTATAAGCCTCGCCCGTGCCCACATAGAGCCGGCCTCGTTGCGCATCCAGCGTCGGGCTATTCCAGACGGGCGCTCCGGCTGGATGAAATCGCGCCGTTCCCAGGGCGTTCACGCCGGCTGGCATCGGCGGCTGCGCGATGCTGTAGGCATGCCACACGCGGCTGCCGTCGTCTGCGTTCAGCGCCACGACGCCGCCTCGGAAGGTGCAGCAGGCATAGCCAGGGTCAGCGGCGCTTGCCCATTCCATAGACGAGACGGGTACCAGGACGCGCCCTTCCAGATAGCGCGGGCTGCCGGTGAGCGTTGCATCTGGATGCGAATCAACCCGGGTGCGCCAGATCAGGCTGCCATCGGCGGCGGCAATGGCATACGCCCAGCCGTTGATGTCGCCGAAGAAGAGACGCTCGCCGGATTCGTTCCAGGTGACGGCCGAGCGCACTTCCGCATCAGCCTGAAAGGTCCACCAGGCACAGCCTGTTTGCAGGTCCAGTGCGTGCACGGCGCCGCTCTGGCCGCCAACATAGACAAGGTTGTCCTTGATCGCCGGCTGGCTGCGCGCCCGTGTTGCGCCGGAGTAGGCAAACGCCCACCTCAGCTTCAGTTTCGGCACTTCTTCTGCGGTGAGACCGGCGATGCGGGTTGGCAGGAAGCGGGTATTGTGCGGATGCAGCCCCCAGCCATTGGCGACCGGGCCCTGGGCCGACGCCGGCATGGCGCCAGTGCAGCGTTTGACTGGCGTGGACGGCGCTGCTGCGCCGCCGAGGTGATCGGCCAGCGCTTGCCGTTCGCTATCGTCGAGGTCGGCCACATGCACACGCATCGAGCCTTGGGTCAGCGACGCATGGATGGCCTTGCTGCCGAGTACCTGAAACTTGATGAGGTGCGGCGCCCGCGGCACGCTGCCGTCATGACAGTGGGCGCAGCGGGCTTCGTAGATCTGCGCGGGGGTTCCCCGATCTGCCGCCTCGCTGGCTGGCGCTTCCATGGCGCACGTCTGGCCGACCGGGATGGAAAGCGCGATCAGCAACAGGGTTGATACAAGCGGCCCCGGCCAGGGGCCGATCGGATGAGGCCACATCAGCGGAAACTGCCCGCCTGGATCAACGTCGTTCGCCGCCGCGGGCCGGGCGAATGCGCCGGAATCTCGATTGCCATTGCGCAAAGGACAACAGGGCCACCCCTGTGTATCCCGCCAGCGTCCCGCCAGGAATCGCCCAGCCGGGTATCTGCAAGCCGAACAGTGGCCAAGCGGCCACGGCGCAATCACCGGTACCGCCGAAGAGGCTGGTAAACGCCGCCAGGTATGCGCCCTGTGCAATCAGGAAATCGAACGGCGCCGAGCAGGCGGGCAGCGCGTCGGCGGGCAGGCTGAGCAGCCACAAGTGGCGTATCGCCAAGAGGGCCCCGATTCCTGCAAAGAAGGCGACGGCCAGAGCATAGATGCCGAGGCGCGGCCGATGCGCCAGGCCGAGCATGGCAATCGCGCCGCAGAGCAGGAAGGCGAGCCGCTGCGCCAGACAGATCCCGCAGGGCTGCCAGCCAAAGCCGGTTTCCAGAACCTGGGCGATCACCAGCAACAGGCCGCAGACGGCAACGACCGCCAGCGCATAGTCGGCGGCTCCAAATGCAGCAAACTGCTTCTCGATCGCTGCCGGGAATCGGAAGGGCTGCTTGAGTGTGGGCATCTGCGTCTTGTTCCAAATCCGGTTGCCGAGGCATCGCCTCCCTGGCCGCTTGTCCCCTACAATTCCCGTTATGTGGTCCCATGACAGGGGCGGTCATGCTGCCAAGCGTCGTGGCCTTCCCTGAAAGCGCTGCTACCCGTCGCCCGGTCTGGTGCGCCAAGGGGCGGGCAGCGTTCAACGGGCCGCCGGATTCTAGCAGGTTGCGGGGATGATGGCTGATCGTCGAACTGGTTCAGGGATCTGATTATGGATTTCGAGGCGCGCTTCGGTGAAGTCCTGCGCTCCTATGGGGCGGGCACTCTGGGAGAGCAGCGGCATCTCCTCGGTTCGCTGAAGGCGGCGGAGGTCGCCAATCTGCTGGAAGCGACACCGCCCAGGGTGCGCAGCTATATCTGGGAGCTGATCGACGAGGACATCGCCGGCCAGGTGCTCCAGCACCTCGGTGAAGACCTGCTTCAGGAACTTGCGGCAAGCATGGACACGGCAGCCCTGGTTGCGGCAGCCGATGACTTGGACGTGGACGATCAGGCGGATCTCCTGCAGCAGCTGCCGAACGCCATTGCCGTTCAGGTGCTGAACTCCATGGACACGGTGGAGCGGCTGCGTCTGGAGGCGGTGCTGTCGTACCCGGAGGATACGGCCGGCGGCTTGATGGACACCGATCTGGTCACTGTGCGGCCGCGTCATGCGCTGGAAATCGTGTTGCGCTATCTTCGCTTGCGCAAGCGTCTGCCGAAGAACACTGATGCGCTGGTGGTGGTGAACAGCAAGAACGAGTACATCGGCATGTTGCCGCTTTCCCGGATTCTGACCAGCGACGCGACGGTGACGGTTCGAGAAGTGATGGAAACCGACGCTGCCGCTATCCCGGTGGACATGCCGGACAAGGACGTAGCTGCGATCTTCGCCAATGAGGACCTGGTCTCCGCGCCTGTGGTTGATGCGAAAAACCAGCTGGTTGGCCGGATTACCATTGACGACGTGCTTGATGTGATCAGCGAAGACGCGGATGAAGCCGTCCTCGCCCGGGCAGGCCTGGATCCGGACGAAGACACCTTTGCGCCGATCCTGCGTTCCACCCGACGGCGGGCGATCTGGCTCGGCATCAACCTGATTACCGCGTTTTTGGGCGCAGCCGTCATCAACCTGTTTGAAGACACCATCAGCAAGGTGGTCACCCTGGCAGTGCTGCTGCCGGTGGTAGCGAGCATGGGCGGCATTGCCGGCACTCAGACGCTGACACTGGTGATTCGCGGCCTTGCGCTCGGTCATCTCAATCGCAACAACCTGCTCTGGCTGTTCAATCGGGAGTTTGCCGTGGCGCTGCTCAATGGGCTGCTATGGTCGAGCCTGGTGGCGGCTGGCACCATGCTGGCATTTGCCGACGCCACGCTTGGCCTGGTGATCGCCGTGGCCCTGATGGCCAATCTGCTCGCCGCCGTGATTGCCGGGTGCCTGCTGCCAGGGGTGCTCAACCGGCTGTCCATAGATCCGGCCATTGCCGGCGGCGTCATCCTCACGACGGTCACCGATGTCACTGGTTTCTTTGTCTTCCTTGCCTTGGCGACATGGGCCTATGGATAGCCGGAACATGGCCCCGGATTCGGGGTCTGCGCTTGGTGCGACTGCGAAGGCCGGCGCCCATGAATAGCGCCAGCCCTGTGGTGGTTCTGGTTACCGCATCCGGCCGTGACCAGACCGGGCTGATGGCGCGCTTGACCGGCCTGCTGGAAGAACATGAGGCGCAGGTGCTGGATGTGGGTCAAGCTGTGATCCACCAGGAACTGGCCCTCGGCCTGTTGGT
This sequence comes from Pseudomonadales bacterium, assembly GCA_965199705.1. GTDB lineage: Bacteria > Pseudomonadota > Gammaproteobacteria > Pseudomonadales > Azotimanducaceae > Azophilus. The sequence continues at coordinate 2,217,329 of OZ241359.1, read as the reverse complement.
GCAGTTGGCGCCGGACACAATTGCCGCAGCCGGGCCGGACCGGGCCATCGAACGGCTACAGGGCGCCTTGCAGGCCCTGGCCGAGCCCTTTGACGGGCGCTTCGAGGCGCGGCGCATCGCCGAGCGCGACTATGAGAACTGGGTGGCAGACTCCGGTCAGCCGCGTTGGGTCATTACCCTGCTGATGGGCGCAGCCAGCACCCCGGTCCTTGGCGCCGTCAGCGCCGTGTGTCGGCTGCATGGGCTCAACATCGATACCATCCGACGGCTCTCTGCGCGCACTGGCCTGGCGACCGAGCTGGCCGAGCGGCATTGCTGCGTTGAGATGCGGGTGCGCGGCGTCGCCGGCGACCTGGCCGCGTTGCGTGCTGATCTGCTGACCCAGGCAGCGCGTCTCGGCTTCGATTTCAGCGTTCAGGAAGACACCGTTTTCCGGCGCAATCGTCGCCTCGTGGCCTTCGACATGGATTCCACGTTGATCGGTGTGGAGGTGATCGACGAATTGGCGCGGCGCCAGGGGCAGGGCAGCGCGGTGCAGGCCCTGACACGCCGCGCCATGGTTGGCGAACTGGACTTTCGAGAGAGCTTCAGGGCCCGGGTTGCCTTGCTGCGCGGCCTGCCGGCCTCGGTACTGGCCGAGATGGCGCAAACTGCGCCGCTCAATCCGGGCGCCCGGCGTCTGATTCAGGCGCTGCGTCACTTCGGCTATCGCACGGCCATTCTCTCCGGCGGCTTTCAGGACGTTGGCGATCATCTGCAAGCGCGCCTGGGGATCGATCATGTCCATGCCAATCGGTTGCAAGTGCAGGATGGCGTTATCACCGGTCGGGTCCTCGGTGACATCATCGACGCTGACGCCAAGGCCGGGCTGCTGCGCCGGATCGCCGCCACTGAAGGCATTGCGCTGGCGCAGACCATCGCCATCGGCGATGGCGCCAATGACTTGCCCATGCTGGCTGTTGCCGGCCTCGGCGTCGCCTATCATGCGAAACCCGTCGTGCGCGCTTCCGCACGGAATGCGATTTCCAACTTCGGGCTTGATGCCGTGCTGTATCTGATCGGCTTCAGCGACCGGGACATCGAACAGGCGTTTGCCTGACCCGTTGCTGGATCGGGAAGCCGGCTGCGGGCCGGTGCAATATTCGGGTTTGCGCGATTTCCGAGCCAACCGAGGCATCGGCGCCGGATGAAGGCCTTGAGGCGCAGGTCGGCTTGTACGCCGGCCGACATTGCAACTAATCTTGCAGGTTGAAGCAGGGAACAGGTGCTGGTGGATTTGTACCGTCTGATTCGTCCATTGCTGTTTCGTCTTGATGCCGAGCGCTCGCACTCTCTGGCGGTCAAGGCGCTGGTCGCGTATGGCGCCGTGCCAGGGCGGATTCGTCCCCGTAACGGCCAGCCGCGACAGCTGATGGGGCTGTCCTTTGCCAATGCCGTCGGTCTGGCGGCAGGGCTGGACAAGGACTGTGTCGCGGTGCGCGGGCTGGCGCGCCTCGGATTCGGTCACATCGAATTGGGCGCAGTGACGCCACGGCATCAGCCCGGCAATGCCCGGCCCAGGCTGCATCGGGCGCCGGCCCACGAAGGGCTGATCAACAGCATGGGCTTCAATAATCGCGGGGCCGAAGCGGCGGCGCGCAAGCTGATGCGATTGCGCAAATCCGGTCGCTTGCCGGATACGGTTATCGGCATCAATATTGGCGCCAATCACGACACGCCGATAGAATCCGCCACCGAGGACTATCTCGCCTGCATGGACGCCCTGCACGAAGCGGTAGATTACTTCAGCATCAACCTGAGCTCGCCGAACACGCCAGGATTGCGCCGATTGCAGTTCGGCGAGCGCTTGAATGCCCTGCTGGGTGCGCTGAAGAGCCATCAGGCGAAACTGGCGCAGCGTGTCGGACGGCCCTTGCCGCTGGTGCTCAAGCTGGCGCCGGATCTGGACGAATCGTCCGTCGCTGCGATTTCTGCCACATGCCTGGCGCATGAAGTGGACGGCATCATCGCCGGCAACACCACGCTCACCAGACCCATGCCCAGACAACTGCCGCAGGGCGGGCTCAGTGGCAGGCCTCTGGCGCCTCTGGCCCGACGTCTGGTGCAGCGCTTCCAGGCCAACCTTCAGGGGCGCATCCCGATCATCGGCTGCGGCGGCGTCTTCTCGGCGGCGGACGCCCAGGAAATGCTCGATCTGGGCGCGGAGCTGGTGCAGGTCTATACCGGCCTGGTCTTTCAGGGGCCCGGCCTCGTGCGTAAACTGGCCGGCTTGTGAGGCGTGCGGAAAGTTATTGGATAGTGGCGTCAGTGCCGATCATTCAGTAATCTGACGGTACGTTAGGGGAAGCGGGAACATCCATGAAAGTCATGGTTCGGATCGCAGCCGCAGGGCTGCTTCTGGCCCCGGCATCGGGCTGGGCTTCGGCTGAGCTCAATCAGGGCGATACGGCCTGGATACTCACATCGACGGCGCTGGTGCTGTTCATGACAATACCTGGCCTGTCGCTCTTTTATGCCGGCCTGGTGCGCACGCGCAACGTGCTGAGCGTGTTGATGCAGTGTTTCGTCGTCACCTGTCTGGCGTCCGTGCTCTGGCTGCTGATCGGCTACAGCCTGGCCTTCGATTCGGGCAACGCCTTTGTCGGCGGATTGGGCAAGTTTCTGTTTGCCGGCGTAAGCGAGGGCGCAATGTCCGGGGCCATTCCCGAGTCCGCCTTTGCGCTCTTTCAGCTGACCTTTGCCATCATCACGCCGGCGCTGATCGTCGGCGGCTTTGCCGAGCGGATGCGCTTCTCCGCCATGCTGCTCTTCAGCGCCCTGTGGTTGTTGCTGGTTTATGCGCCCATCTGTCACTGGGTCTGGGGCGGCGGCTGGCTGGGCGAGATGGGCCTCATGGACTTTGCCGGCGGTACGGTGGTGCACGTGACGGCGGGCGTTGCCGCCATTGTCGCCGCTCTGGTGCTCGGTAGCCGGCGCGGGTTTCCACAAACGCCCATGCCGCCGCACAATATGACACTCACCATGGCGGGCGCCGGCATGTTGTGGGTTGGCTGGTTCGGCTTCAACGGCGGCAGCGCGCTGGCCGCCAACGGCGATGCCGCCATGGCCATGCTGGCTACGCACCTGTCGGCCTCGGCGGGCGCGGCTACCTGGATGATCTGCGAGTGGGTTCGCTACGGCAAGCCGAGTGCGCTCGGCACGGTAACCGGCATGGTGGCCGGTCTTGGCACGATCACCCCGGCATCGGGATTCGTTGGCCCTGCCGGCGCCCTGGCGATCGGCATTGCCGGCGGACTTGCCTGTTTCATGGCGACCAACTACATCAAGCGATCACTGAAGATCGATGATTCCCTGGATGTGTTTCCAGTGCACGGCATCGGCGGCGCACTCGGCACTGTGCTGACGGCCGTATTCGCCAGCACCGCACTCGGCGTCTTCAGTGGCCAGGGCTACGGCAGCGAGGATGCCACCATGGGCAGCCAACTTGGCGTTCAGATCCTGGGCGTGGCAGCGACGCTGATCTATACCGCCGCCGTCACCTGGATCATCCTGCGGCTGACGGAAGCCGTCCTCGGCAATCGGGTGTCGTCCGACGACGAGATGCAAGGCCTTGATATCGTCTTGCACAACGAGCGGGGTTACGATCTGTAGGTGGGTTCTGCGCCTGGGCAGCTTCACGGGCGATACCTGCCGGACGAGCCGACGCTGCCCTGAGAGTAGCCTCACGCCTCACCTCCAGCGCTGCGCGCCAGGGCGCTCTGCACCAGCCGGTCCATGAGATCGGGCGCCGAGACGCCGATGGCGGCAGCGGCGTCGGGGTAGAGGCTGGTTGGAGTCATGCCCGGCATGGCGTTCACTTCCAGCAGGTGAATTGTGCCTGCTTCGCCGACGATCATGTCGGCGCGGGAGAGGTCGCGCAGCCCGAGGGCCTGATGCGCCGCCAGGGCAATACGTTGCAGTTCGGCGTTGACCGCGTCTGCCAGGTCGGCCGGGATGATGTGTTCGCTCGCGCCTGCCTGATAACGATTGGCAGTGTCGTACCAGCCTCCGGGCGTGCGGATCTCGATGGACGGCAGGGCCAGCGGCGCCTCTCCGTGCAGGTCGAGTATGCCTACGGTCACTTCGCGTCCGGGCAGGAAGGGTTCCACGAGCACGCTACCGGTCTGCATGGCCAGCGTCAGGGCCGCGGCCAATCCGGCGCGGGTCGGCAGGCGTGAGATGCCCATGGCGCTGCCGAGCGCGGATGGCTTGACCACAAGCTGATCGCCCAGTTCCGAGATGATTCTGTCAACCGTGTTGGTCGTGACCTCGCCCGGCGCCAGCACCACTTCCGCGGCGACAGGCAAGCCGGCGCGCCTGAAGGCCGCCTTGGCGGCTGGTTTGTCCATGGCGATGGCGCAAGCCTGCACGCCGCCGCCGACATAGGGCAGTTCCAGTAGGTCCAGAAGCCCTTGCGCCGTGCCGTCCTCACCAGGGCAGCCGTGCAGCACCGGGAAGACCGCGTCCGGCGCCAGGCGGATGAGATGGCCGGGCAGGTTGCGGTCGAGCTCCAGTTCGGTGACCTGATACTGCGCCTCGCGCAGGCTGTCAGCGACGCCGGCCGCGGATACTCGGGACACATCCGCCTCCGGCGAACTGCCGCCCTTCAGCACCGCGACATGGGTCTGACCGGTCACAGGTTTTCGATTTCGAGTGGCGGCAGGTCCGTCGGTTCAGGCAGGTTGAACACGCGACAGAAAAAACTGTACTCGGCCGCAATGCAACGGGCGATGTTGTTGCCATCACGAAATCCGTGACCTTCCTCCGGGAACAGGAGATGCGCCACCGGCAGCCCTTTGCGGCGCAGGCCGGCTACCATGGCCTCGGCCTGGTTCGGCGGCACGATGCGGTCAGCGCCGCCCTGGAAAAAGATCACCGGGCAATTCAGGCCTTCAAGGTGGTGAATCGGCGAACGGGCGACCAGTGTTTCCGCCAGTGGCGCGCTGCCGCCGACCAGCCGGTCGATATAGCGGGATTCAAACTTGTGCGTGTCTTCGGCCAGCGCTGTCAGATCGCCGATGCCGTAGTGGCTGGCGCCGGCGCGAAACACCTGACTGGTGGTGAGTGCGCGCAGCACCGTATAGCCGCCAGCGCTGCCGCCACGGATCGCGACCCGGTTCGGGTCCACCTTGTCGCGTTGCAAGAGGCAGGCGACGGCGTCTTCGCAATCGCTTACGTCAATCAAACCCCAATGTCCCGCCAGCGCCTCGCGGTAGGCGCGGCCGTAGCCGCTGCTGCCCCGGTAATCAACGTCCAGGATCTGCCAGCCGCGACTGGTATAGAACTGATAGAGCAGGTTCAGGCTCGCTGAGGCAGCGCCTGTCGGGCCGCCGTGACAGGTCACCAGAAGCGGCGGCTTGTCTGCCGTCTGCCGCTCGTCAGGTGAGCGTGGACAGTGGCGCCAGGCATGGGCCTTGCCCCCATCTCGCGTTGGAAACGTGATGTGGTCCGGGCGGCTGAAGAGGCTCGCGTCAAATTGCACTGGCGTGCGCCTGCGGCTGGTTTGCCGGTGGGTGTCCGGCGCCAGGCAAATCAGCTCCGGGTGCGCGTCCGTGTGCGCACGCGCCAGGTACAAACGCCCCTGGTCGGCGGACAGGCTGCCGAGGCCGGCGCAGCCGCTCAGCAAGCACTCGCTGGCGCCGCTTTGCCGGTCGATCAGGAGGAGATCGTGCCAACCGTTCTGCTGCCGACAAGCGGCAATCCGGCGCTGGTCCAGGCAGGCGTGCGTGCGCTGATCGAAGGCCCAGGCCGGAGCGCCGTATTCTGCAGATTCTGCCCGCAAGGGACGTCCCTTGTCTTTGCCTGTTTCGAGGATGTGCAGGTTCCAGAACCCGCCAGCGTCGCTGAGGTACAGGATCTCGCCATCCGGTGTCCAGGCCGGTTGCAGCACGGATTCGGCAGCACCGCCGGCGATCACTGCAATTTCGCCGAGGCGCTGGCCGTCCAGTCGGGCGCGCAGCAACAGGCTGCCGTCCCAGGGCATGTTCGGGTGATCCCAGGCCACGAACAGGAGTTCACGGCCGTCTGGCGACAGCCTGGGCGCGGCATAGAAATCGTGCCCACGATGCAGCATGTTTACCGTGCCGGACGCGAGATCGATCGCCGCCAGCGCATTCTCCGGCTCTGCCCGCCCGCCTCCGTGCAGCTCGGTGACGGCCAGCAAACGCCCGCGCTGTGGGTCATGGCAGAGGTCGGCATAGCGGGTGTCGGCATCGCTTCGGGTGATCTGGCGTATCTCACCGGACAGGCTGAAGTGGTGCAGGTTCTGTTCTGCGTGATCGACCAGGCAGACGCCATCCGGCATCGGCGTCCAGGCCCCGCCGCCGTACTCGTGCACCCGGCTGCGCGGGTTCCAGGGTGCTGGCGTCAGTTCCTGTGGTTTGTCGCCATCAAGACTGACCATCAGGGTGCTGCGCCCGCCCTCGGCAGGCCGGCTTTCCAGCCAGTAGAGTCTTCCGTTCGCGGCCTTCGGATCACTGATGCGCACCGAGGCGCTGGCCACCGCCTGCGGCGTGATCGGGGAAGACCAGGCGCTGCCGGCCATCATGGCTGAGCTTCCAGTGTGCGCCGGTTGTCCGTCCAGGCCCAGCGTTCGTGATCCCGCCAGGCGCCGTCGATGAACAGGTAGTTGCGCGATACCCCTTCCTTGCGGAATCCGCAGCGTTTTACCAGCGCGATGGAGCGCAGGTTGCCTGGCTGGATGTTGGCCTCGAGACGATGCAGCCCGAGCTGTCTGCGCGACCACAGGAGCAGTTGTGTCAGGCCCTCGCGCATGTAGCCTCGGCCAGCGAAGGGCAGGGCTGCGTAGTAGCCCAGAGAAGCGCAGAGAAAGCTGCCGCGGACCATGTTGTTGAGGTTGAAGCAACCGGCGATGGCGTCGCTGCCGCGTTCCAGAACCAGCAGGCCGGCATGGTCGTCGCGCTCCACACGTCTGAGGTAGCGGCTGAACATCTCGGCGTTGGTCGGTGGATAGATCCAGGGCGCGTGCAGGCCGGCGCTTTGCTGCATGGCGGTGATGAACGCGCGTCTGTCGCGTCGCTGCACCGGGCGCAGATAGACCGGTGACCGGCTGCTCTCTGGACTGCCGGCAACAGCTATCGTCCCACCCGTGCGCTGACGCAATCCACGCATCTTGCTGGGTCCTTCTTCAAGCGCGTATTCATCCACGGCTGTCACGCCTGGTCGCTGGCCAGAATATAGGCCGCGCCTCGATACCCGAACCAGGCGCGTCCGAAGGCGGCCAGATCGTAGCGTCGGGGTACGCTGGTCGGTTCAGCGGCCGGGTCCATTACCAGGGCCTTGTCGGTCTCGATGCCGTAACAGGTTACCAAGTGACCAGCCGTGCTGGAAAGTGGCGCGCCGGGCAGTGCGCCGGCAGGGAAGCGAATGCTGGCGACCATTGGCGAGCCGCTGCCGAGCACGGCAAGCGCAGGCTCCCAGGACGCCAGCGCCTCTACCGCCCCGATCCGGCCCGCACTTGCTGCTGCGCGGATTGCCAGTGGCCAGCAGCCGTACGCGCCGGTGAGCGGGTCGAAGCAGTGTCCGACCAGACCCTGCCACAGCGCCCTGGACTGATTGGCGTCGGTGCTTGTGGCCAAGAGCATGGCCAGCGCCGTTGGCGAGCAGATCCGCTGACGGATGTCGGCGGACGCAGTCATCTGACTGATGGGTTCAGGTTGCCTCGCCAGAACCGTCTGTCGAGGCGCTTCCGGCGGTGGCAGATGCAGTGGCCGTATGCTGGCGGTGGCCAGATAGCGACGCGGCGCGCCAGCATCGAGCACAGAAAAACACAGCCGACTTGGTCCCAGATCCGCCTCCGTGTGAAAGCAGTCGATGTGGGTGCTCACCGGGCTCGGGCTTCCTCGCCGGCGCTCGCGCCCCTGCGCCCGTTGCTGGCGCAGTCGCCAACGCGATGCGGCAGTGGCGGGTACTGATTGCAGGAACCAGGATTGCGCCCCGCTGTGCAGGCTCACCTGATAGACGCCCTTGCTCAGTGACAGGCTTGGCACGATGATGTGATGCGCCGGGCAGGCCGGCAGGGCCATTTCCAGGCGGATGTGCCGGAATCGCTTGCGCCAGGCGAGTTGCGGTGGCGTCGGGTAGGCAGAGAACGGCCAGGCGGTTACCGGCAATGGATAGGCGCGGGCCGTGTGTGGATCGCCATAGCGGTAAGATGCCAGCATGAAATCGTTGATCCTGTACTCGACGGATCACTGCGCCCTGTGCGAAGAGACCCTGGATCTGCTGTTGAGTATGCCAGAACTCCGAGGCGCCGCCTTGACGGTGGTCGATGTGGCGGAGAATGATCTGTTGCTGTCGCAGTATGGCGCCCGGCTGCCGGTGCTGCGCTATGGCGGCTCCGAGACGTCGGCGCCGATTGATCGGCAGTCGATCAGGGCCCTGCTGGATGCGGCAGATTGAACAGGCGTCTGGCGTTTTCGGCTGTCCGTGCCCTGAGCTCCGCTTCTGGAATCTTCAGGAGATCTGCAATGTAGCCGGCGATGAAGGCCAGCAGACAGGGTTCGTTACGCCGCTTGTGCTGGCTCGGGCTGGCGCTGCCGTGCGGCAACAGAAAGGGCGCATCCGTTTCGATCAGCAGCCGCTCAAGCGGAATTTGCCGGATCAGTTCGCGCAGGCCTCCACCACGCCGCCGGTCACAGATCCAGCCGGTAACGCCGATGAAGAACCCGAGGTCAAGATACGAGCCGAGATCGGTCTGCACGCCGGTGAAGCAGTGGATCACAACGCCTGGCAAGCGCGGAGCAAAGGGCTTCAGGGTGCAATGGACGGCGCCGTCCGTATCCCGGTCGTGCACAAAGAGCGGCAGCTGCAAGCGCTCTGCCAGCTTGATCTGGCCCTCGAACACCGACAGTTGCGCGTCTCGTGGCGAGAAGTTGCGGTAGAAGTCGAGGCCGGTTTCACCAATCGCGCGAACCGGCTCGCTTCTGGCCAGATCGCCGAGCGCGTCCAACCAATCGGGATGCGCCGCCAGCGTCTCCCCGGCCTGGTGCGGATGCACACCTGCGGTGCAGGCGAGATCCGCATGACGCTTGCACAGGGCGATCACGGCTTCGGTTTCCGCCAGACTGGTAGCCGTGACCAGCATTTGCTGGACGCCGGCGGCGCGGGCTCTGCCGAGTACGGCGTCCAGGTCTTCTCGAAACTGGCCGTTGATCAGATTGGCGCCTATGTCGATCACGCGCCCGGCGTCACCAGTTCATCGACATTTGGCAACAAGGGCGTCGGGCGCCCGAGACGGTAGGCGTACACCTGGTTGAATGCGAGCAGGTTCTTGACGTAGTTGCGTGTCTCCGAGAACGGGATACGCTCGATCCACACATCGAGGGGCACCCCGCCACGATCCCGGCGCCAGCGCCGCACCCGGCTTTCACCGGCGTTGTAGGCCGCGGCCGCCAGCGGCAACGACTGGTCATAGCGTTGCAGCAGCCGGGCAATGTGGGCCGCTCCGAGCGGGACATTGATCTCCGGGCGGTACAGATCGCTGGCGGAGGGCTGTGGCAGCCCTGCCCGGCGCGCCGTCGCCCGGGCGGTGCTTGGCAGTATCTGCAGCAGACCGCGCGCGTTTGCCGAGGAGCGTGCGTGCGCCACGAACGCGCTCTCCTGGCGCGCAAACGCCAGCAGCAGGGAAAGCGGCAGGTCGGTTTGGTGGCTGGCCTGGGCAAAATGCCGACGATAGAGAACGGGAAATCGCAAATCGAGGTAATTCTTCAGTCCGGCTCGGTTGGCGTTGCGAATGGCCAGGGCGGGATAACCGGCTTCCTGCACCATGGTCACGCAGGCCTGACTTTCTGTCTCTGTCAGACGCGGCAGGATGCTATCCAGTTCTCGCCGGGCATTGACCTCGTCGCGCACGGCGAAGAGTTCCAGCGCCCGCGCCACGCCGCCAATCTCCAGCGCGCTGGCCCTGGCCTGGTCGTCTGGCGGCCCCGAGGCATCGTTCATGGCCATCGGCTGCCCCAGCCTCTGGGCGGCCAGAAACCCATAGTAGGAGCGCTTTTCCGCCAACGATTGATAGCCCTTTCTGGCCGGTTCGTGCGGCCTTGTGTGGGTCGCTTCCAGGGCCCGCGCCGACCAGTATTGCCACTTCTCGCTGAACCGCGCGTCCACGTGCATGTGTTCGATCCAGGCGCTGATCAAGGGCCAGTCGGCCTGTTCGAGATAGGTTTCTGCGAACCGCTCTGCCGTCTCCGGCGCTTCCCCGGCCTGTGGCCAGCGCCGCAACTGTCCGCTTCTGGCAAGCTCGATGTCGATGGCGTCGCGGATACCCGTTGCTTCGCTTTCGGAAAATTCGTGCGACGCCTGATACTGCTGCCAGGTCGCAAGCGCGGCCTCTGCGTCCCGTGCGGCCAGGCGCTTCAATCCATGGCCGATCACTTCCCGGGTGCGCGTCGAATCCGTGCTGTAGCGGCTGGTTTGCTGGATGCGGGACGGATTGACATGCACCTGGCGCCAGGCCTGCGCCCAGGGGCGCAACCGGGAAGAGAAAAATCGCGTCAGGTAGTTGGCCAGCGTGCGCTCGTTGGCGGCGATGGCCAGACGCAGCCGTTCCCAGGCCATCTCGTCGGTGAGCCTGGCCTGTTGCCAAATCTGGAATATCGGGTCGCAGGCCTTCGGCTGCGACACGGGCGATATCCAGAGTGCCGGCGCCATGTCCAGAGCTTGCGTCCTGCGTCCGGTGGCGTAGAGCGCGCGCAGGTACAGGCATTGAAACTCTGCGTCGTCCGTCTCTTCGTACTGCGCCACAAAGGCCGACCAGCGGCCCTGAGACGCCAGACCGCGCAGCCATTGCCAGTAGATCCTGTGTGCGCCCGGCAAGTCCGGGTGCGCGTTGCGAAAGCCCTGCACTTCATCGGCGCTGAGCCGACCGAGGCGCAGGCGATTGCGGTGATAGGTCAGATAGGGCGCAAGCACATAGCCGGAGAGGTCCTCGGCAATCCTGCTGGCGGCAGAGGTCCGCCCTGCCAGCAGATGGTCAACAGCCTGACGATAGGCTTGCCGCTGTGCGAACGGGCGTGCTTCATCGGTGGCGACAGCCGGTGTGGACGCCAAGGCCCCGAACAGCAGCCAGATGGCCAGGATGCTGCGCCAGCGCCCTGGCGCCAGGCGCGGGCTGGATGCGACGTGCGAGCAGATGATCATGCAGGACGATTGCTCGCCAGTCAGGAGGACATCGTTGTGTGTTGCATGGCTGTTCCGGGCGCCAGAACTGGCGCCAAACACTGGCGTTGAAATCGTTGTTTGTCAATATTGTCGATGGGCAGTTGATGCCGAGAGCCGCAGCCCGCCCTGATTTGGCAGGCGCCTGTGGCCGCCACGGGCTGAAGGCGCCGTGATAGACTCGGCGCGCTTCGGGATACTCTCCCTCGCTCGACAATAATCAAGCAGGTCAGCGCAAGCAGGTCAACGTATGCCGAACCAATCCACCGATGCGCAAACGAGCGTGCGCTTCGAGGCGAACGACAAGCCGCCTCTGCCGTTGACCTTCGGCCTTGGCCTGCAGCTTGCGGTGCTTGCCATTGGCGGTGTCGTGTTGACGCCCGCGATCATCGTCCGTGCTGCCGGCGCCAGCGAGGCGTTTCTGTCCTGGGCGGTGTTTGCGGCTGTGGCCGTCAGTGGTCTCACCACGATACTCCAGGCGGTGCGCGTGGGGCGAATCGGGGCTGGCTATGTGCTGCTGATGGGCACGTCCGGCGCCTTCATCGCGGTCAGCGTCACCGCCCTGAAGGGGGGCGGCCCGGCGATGCTTGCCACCCTGATCGTGATTTCCTCTCTGTTCCAGTTCGGGCTGTCCACCCGGCTGTCGCTCTTTTGTGACTCGCGCATCGCGCCAGGCCGGTTGTGGCGCTTGAGCAAGGCATGCGCTACGACGCGGTAATTCTCGGGCGACGGAGTATTCGCGGATACAAGCCGGACCCGGTGCCGAGGCCCTTGATCCGGGAAGTGATCGAGTTGGCGATGAGGGCGCCGTCTTCCCTGAATACCCAACCCTGGAATTTCTACGTGGTTTCCGGCAAGGCGCTGGACAGCATTCGCAAGGGCAATACCGAGCGCAATCTGGCCGGCGTGCCGGACTCGCGCGAGTTTCGCAAGCACAAGCCCTATCAGGGCATACATCGAGAGCGCCAGAAGGAGATTGCCGCCCAGTTGTTTGCGGCGATGGACATTCCCTGGGACGACAAGCACAAGCGCCGAGACTGGGTGCTGCGTGGATTTCGTCAATTCGACGCGCCTGTGTCGGTGGTGGTCACCTATGATCGGGACTTGCTTGGCAGCGACATTGCGCCCTTCGATTGTGGTGCGGTCACCAACGCCCTGGTCAATGCAGCCTGGTCGCGCGGGCTCGGTTGCGTGGTCAACAGTCAGGGCATCATGCAGTCGCCGGTGGTGCGCGAACATGCTGGCATCCCGGACGATCAGGTCATCATGATCTGCGTTGCCATGGGCTATCCGCAGGACGAGTTCCCGGCCAACCGGGTGGTGTCGCAGCGCAAACCGGTCGATGAGGCGGTTGTTTTCGTGGGATTCGACGATTAGCCAGCGCACCGCGCCAAGCGTCCGGGACTGACAGATGAACGGTTGGCTGGTCGGATTGCTGATTCTGGCCGTCCTGGCGGTGGCCGTTGCCCCGGCCATGGCGCTGTGGCCCAACCCGCGCCAGCGTCGTCTGGCCGCCATGCGCCTGGCCGCACGCCAGCTCGGGTTCTCGGTCACGCTCGAAGCCGTGCCCGATCTCGCCGCGCCGGCCAGCAGCCGGGTCAGCGCCGGGGCCAGGCTGCGCACCCCAAGGCGGCGGATGGCCTGCTACAGCCTGCCGCTGGCGAGTGTGGATGGCGACAACCTGCCGGACTGGTTGTTGCTGCGTCAGAGCGATGTCTGGGTCGGGGATGCGCGGGCTGCCGACCTGCCAGGCCCGCCAAATGCCGTGCAGGCCACGCTGGCGCCCCTGTTGTCGGCGCTGCCCGCCGACGCCATGGCGGTACAGTGCCGAGGTCGGCAGCTAGGCTGCTGCTGGCTTGAACAGGCGCCGGCGAATGCCGATTCGGTAGCGCAGCTCAAGGAGGCGCTCAGCAGGGTTGCAGCCGGGATCACCGCCGCCCGTGCAGCAGAATGCGCCTCTCCTCCTCGACCACCACTTGATCCTGCCGATTGACCCCGCAGATGCTTGAACCGGATTTCTCCGCCAGCCTGCGTATCTGTCTCGTGTCTGGCAATTGGCTTGACAGCCATTTCCCGCTCCCCTTATAAACGCCGCCCCTGTGCACATGCTGGCGCCAGGAACCAAATAGCCTTGGCACAATCTCTGGTCATTGTGGAATCGCCTGCCAAGGCGAGAACCATCAATCGCTATCTGGGACGAGAATACGTGGTCCGTTCCAGCGTCGGCCACATTCGGGACCTGCCGGCGGGTGGGCGCTCGGCGAGGTCAGCGACGGCAGGCAAGCGCCCGGCGCCTGGAAAGCGCAGTGCTGGAACAGGCCCAGAGGCGCGCAAGCGGGCGCAGATGATCCGCAACATGGGCGTGGACCCGGACGCCGGCTGGGCGGCCAACTACGAGGTGCTGCCGGGCAAGGAGAAGGTGGTCGCGGAACTGTCTCGGTTGGCAGAGAAGTTCAGCATCATCTATCTGGCCACCGATCTGGATCGCGAAGGCGAGGCGATTGCCTGGCATCTGCAGGAGGCCATTGGCGGTCCGAGAGAGCGCTATCGCCGGGTCGTTTTCAACGAGATCACGCGCAAGGCCGTGCGTGCGGCCTTCGAGTCGCCGACGGCCCTGGATATGAACCAGGTCAACGCCCAGCAGGCGCGGCGCTTCCTGGATCGGGTGGTGGGCTTTGAGCTATCGCCCTTGCTCTGGGCCAAGGTGGCGCGCAATCTTTCCGCCGGGCGGGTGCAATCCGTGGCGGTGCGCCTGGTGCTGGAGCGCGAGCGGGAAATTCGCGCCTTCGACCCGGAAGAGTACTGGGAGGTATTCGCAGACCTCAACCGCAGCGGGCGGGATGCGTTGGCGGAGCCGTTGCGCTTTCAGGTTGTCAAGGAGCAGGGCAGCAACTTTCGGCCAGGCGATCAGGCTGCTGCCGACGCCGCAGTCGCGCGATTGCGGGAAAGCCGCTTCGAAGTGGCGGGCCGCACGGACAAACCGACCCGGGTGCGCCCGAATCCGCCCTTCATCACCTCTACCCTGCAACAGGTCGCCAGCAGCCGCCTCGGATTCCCGGTCAAGAAGACCATGAGTCTTGCGCAGAGACTCTATGAAGCCGGTTACATCACCTACATGCGCACGGACGCGACCAGTCTGAGTGGCGGCGCCGTTGCTGCGTGTCGTGAATGGATCGCAAACCACTTTGATCCGCCCTATTTGCCGGAAGCGCCCAGGTTTTATCGCAGCCGGGCCAATGCCCAGGAAGCGCACGAGGCCATCCGGCCCACAGACGTTTCCCGCGATGCGGACGCGCTGACCGGCGTGACAGCGCAGGCGGCTCGTCTCTACGATCTGATTTGGCGGCAGTTTCTTGCCTGTCAGATGACCGACGCAGAGTATCTCGCCAGCACCATCCAGGTACGGGCGGGCGAGTTCGAGTTGCGCATCCGTGGCCGCGTACAGCAATTCGATGGCTTTACCCGCGTCCTGCCGCCGGCCAGCCGAGGCGAGGATCAGGTAACGCTGCCGGCGGACCTCGGCGCAAATGCAGGCGGTGGTGAAGCGGAGGTGTTGGACCTGCGCCAGCTCGAACCCGTTCAGCACTTCACCAGACCGCCCCCGAGATACGGCGAAGCCAGCCTGGTGCGTGAGCTGGAAAAGCGCGGCATCGGGCGCCCCTCCACCTACGCAGCGATCATCTCCACCATTCAGGAGCGGGGCTATGTGAGCCTGGCGAACCGACGCTTTCATGCCGAGAAAATCGGCGAACTGGTAACGGACCGCCTGGTCGAGCAATTTGCCAACCTGATGGACTACGGCTTTACCGCGCAACTGGAACAGGAGCTCGACCGGATTGCCGAAGGCGGCCTGCCCTGGCGCCAGGTTCTGGATACCTTCTACAAGGATTTTCAGGGCAAGTTGCAACTGGCCTACCGGGAAGAGGCCGGGATGCGCGCAAACCTGCCCATGGCAGTGGACATTGCCTGCCCCGATTGCGGGCGTCCCATGCAGTTTCGCACGGCCAGCACTGGCGAATTTCTGGGTTGTTCCGGCTATCGGCTGCCGCCGAAGGAGCGCTGCTCGAAAACCATGAATCTTCTGCCGGGCGAGGAAGCGCTCGACAGCAACGAGGACGCAGACACCGAATCGCGCCAGTTGCGCGCCCGTCGCAAGTGTCCGCTCTGCGGCAAGCGGATGACCAGCTATCTGGTGGATGCCGGGCGCAAGCTGCACGTGTGCGCAGACAGCCCGGATTGCGCTGGCCATGAGGTGGAGTCGGGGGCTTTCCGCATCAAGGGCTATGACGGGCCTGTGCTCGTCTGCGACAAGTGCGGGGCGCAGATGCAGTTGAAGACCGGCCGGTTCGGCAAGTTCTTCGGCTGCACGAGCTGTTCCAACACCCGCAAGTTGTTGCGTAATGGCCAGCCGGCGCCGCCCAAGGCAGACCCGGTGCCGATGCCGGAACTGCGTTGTCAGACGGTGGACGACCACTATCTGCTGCGCGATGGCGCCTCCGGTGTGTTTCTTGCGGCCAGCAGATTTCCCAAGCACCGCGAGACGCGCGCGCCCACTGTGTCTGAACTGCTGCCGCACGCGAACGAGCTGGACGCCAAGTTCAAGTATCTGCTGCGCGCCCCGACCGAGGATGCAGAGGGGCGGCCGGCGGTGATCCGCTTCAACCGCAAGACCGGTCAGCAGTACGTGCGTTCGGAAAACGACGGCAAGGCGACTGGCTGGCAGGCCCTGTATCGGGACGGCGCATGGGTCGAGACAAAGGCTTCGGAAGCCTCCGGGAAAGCGCGCGCCAAGCGGGCGCCGGCCAGGCGCAAGCGCGCCAAAAAAACTGATTGACAGCCGCATTTTGCATCGGCAAGATGCGCCGCCCTTCGGGGCCAAGACCCGATATTCAGGGGAAACCAACCCTATGTATGCGCATCTACATCCTCCTTGTTCAGCCGCGGGCGCCTCGGGCGTTTGGACGTCCGTGGCAATGGATCAGGACGTAACGGAGGCTTTGCCGGAGTAGGTTGACCATCAGGGGCGTCGCGTCCCGATCTCAAGGAACCCCGGAAGGCCTCCCGGCCTTTCGGGGTTTTTCTTTTCGGGCCAGTCAGAGTGAGCGACAAACCGATGAATCAGCAAATTTCAGATTCTCTTGTTCGCACCAGGCTATGGCGTCGGCTTGGGGTTGAGCGGCGTCTTGAGTGCAATCTGCGCCGGGGGCTATGGCTCACCTTCTTCGAGGTGTTCATGCCCCTGGTTCCGGTGCTCGTGCCCTTCATTCAGAGCAAGGGCCTCTCCATGCAGGACGTGTTCATCCTGCAGGGCGTGTTTGCCGGTGCGGTGGTTGTGATGGAAATGCCGGCCGGGTATCTGGCGGACTTCTTCGGACGTCGCTTTTGCCTGCTGCTGGGCGGACTTTTCTATGGCATCGGCAGCAGTCTGTTGCTGTTTGTGGACGGGTTCTGGACGCTGGTGCTTTTCGAAGTCGCACTCGGCATCGGCAGCAGCCTCGTTTCCGGCGCCGATCTCGCCCTGCTGTACGACAGCGAACTGGCTTCCAACCGCAGCCTGACGCGGCAGCGTCAGGTGGTGAGCTGGCAGTATGCAGTGCGCACCCTGGCCGGCGCCGCCTCCGGTGTGGTTTGCACCGTCTTGCTGTGGCGTGGCAGCCTGGATCTGGTCGTTGCGGTTCAGGCCGTGCTCGGCTGGTTGCCGCTGCTGCTGGCCTGGAGCCTCGCCGAGCCGCCCGTTTCCCGGCTTTCGGGAACCAGCCACCGCCAGAACTGGTCTCGCATCCTGCGCTACCTGTTCGCAAGCGATCGGCTGCTGCGCCTGACGTTTCTGGCGCTCTGCCTGTGGACGCTGGTGCCCTACTACGCCGTCTGGCTGCTGCCCCGGCTGTGGCAGCTGCAAGACATCGAGTTGACGCACTTCGGCTACCTGTGGGCTGCTCTATATCTTGTGGGTGCTGTGGCGGGCCGCTGGGCGCACCGTCTGGAGGCGCGCCTGGGTGTCGTGCCGACGCTGGTCTGCATTGGCCTCGGGCCGGTGCTCGCCTGGCTGCTGCTCGGCATGGCCGGCACGATGGTGGGCTTGATCGCCGCCTGCGGCCTTTTCGCTCTGCGTGGTCTCGGCAACGTGATTCTCGTGGATGCGCTCAATCATCGCCTGCCAGGCGAGTTTCGGGCGACCATCAACTCGCTTGCCAGCGTCGGATTCTGCGCGCTGTTCATGTTGACCGGGCCGTTTCTCGGCCGAGCGCTGGACCTCTGGGGCATGGCTGCCGTCACCTGGGTGTTGGCAGGCGTCAGCGCCTTTGTCTTTCTCTGCCTGATGCTGCCCCTGATCGTCGCCGCTGGCGGCATGCCGCCGACGCAGGCGCGCTCTGCCGGCTGATTCGGGCTTAATTGACTTCTGCGTTCTCGATCAAGCCCGGACGCACCAGCGGCGTCGTGCGCTTGCGCTCGTAGCGGCGCGCTGGCGTGTTGATGATTTCGGTGAGGACGTCTGCCTTCAGGCCGGCCGCTGATCTTTCCGCCGAGACTGGTCGATACAGTGTGTCGCGCTGTTGTGGCCGACGCCCGACCGCCTCGATCATGGCCATCATCTGCTGCGGGTTGGTTTCCTGCCCGTGCAGAGTGCCGGCGGCGCGGCTGATGCTCTCGTTCATCAGCGTGCCGCCGAGGTCGTTGCAGCCGGCATGCAGGCAGGCGACTACCCCCTTGTGCCCCATCTTCACCCAACTGGCCTGGATGTTGGTGATGTGCGGGTGCAGAGTGAGCCGGGCGACAGCGTGCATCAGCACTGCCTCGCGGAAGCTCGGCCCCTTGCGCGCCTTGCCCTTCAGGTACATGGGCGCTTCCATGTGGACGAAGGGCAGGGGCACGAATTCGGTGAAGCCGCCGGTTCTGGCCTGAAGATCGCGCACCCGCAGCAAATGCCTGGCCCAGTGCTCAGGCCGCTCCACATGCCCGTACATGATCGTCGCCGTGGTGCGGAATCCCGTTTCGTGCGCGGCTTCCATCACCTCCAGCCATTGGGCCGTGTTGATCTTGTCAGCGCAGATCACGGCGCGTACTTCGTCATCGAGAATCTCTGCCGCCGTGCCTGGCAGGCTGCCAAGGCCGGCCTGCCTGAGACGCCCGAGATAGGCGTCGAGTTGCAGATTGGAGGTGGCTGCGCCCTGCCAGACTTCAAGCGGCGAGAAGGCGTGAATGTGCATCTCCGGTACGGCTGCCTTGACCGCCTGCAGAATGCCGATGTAGGTCTCGCCAGTGTATTCCGGGTGAATGCCGCCTTGCATGCAGACTTCCGTTGCGCCCCTCTCCCAGGCTTCCTGAGTGCGCCGCTGGATTTCCTCGTGCGACAGATCGTAGGGGCGTCCGCGCAGGTTTTCTGACAGCTTGCCCTTGGAAAAGGCGCAGAACTGACACTTGAAGTAGCAGATGTTGGTGTAGTTGATGTTGCGGTTTACCGCATAGGTAACGGTATCGCCGTTGACGCTGGCGCGCAAGGCGTCTGCCGCCTGCACGACTGCCGAGAAGTCGTCGCCCCTCGCCTCGAACAGGCGCACCGCGTCCGCTTCGTCAAGCCGCTCGCCATCGGTTGCGCGCCTGAGCACTTCGGCCAGATCGGAAGCCCTGCTGGCCGGGCGTCTGGTCACGGCTTGCAGAAGGTCTGCCGGCGGCTCGACCGGGTCGCCCGGCGCCCACTGATCGGTTCGTGCGAGGCCGCTGGCATCCATCTGGTCGAGCACGCTCTGGCGCAGGTTCTCGGCTACCCAGGTGGCCGTGTCCTGGGCGTAGCGCGGATAGATGGTCAGGCGTTCCTGCAAGATCTTGCCGGCGCCGGCGGTTTCCTGCGCCAGTTCTTGCAGGTGTGGCCAGGGCGCTTCCGGGTTCACGAAATCCGGCGTCAGCGGCGAGACGCCGCCCCAGTCGTTGATACCCGCGCCGACAATTTGCGGCAGCACGCCAGGGCTCAGGTTGGGGGGCGCCTGAACGCTCATGCTGGCGCCGAACAGGATGCGCGCCACGGCGATGGTCCAGAGCAGTTCGTTCAGGTCCGGCTCCGGCGCCTGCGCCATGCGCGTTTCCGGCTTGGCGCGGAAATTCTGCACGATGACTTCCTGGATGTGACCGTGCTCGGCGTGCAGGCGGCGCAGGGCAAGCAGGGATTGGATGCGCTCGCGGCGGGTCTCGCCGATGCCGATGAGGATTCCGGACGTGAACGGGATCTGCGCGGCCCCGGCGTCGGCCAGCGTTCGCAGGCGCACAGCCGGAACCTTGTCCGGCGAGCCGTGGTGCGGCATGCCCTTCTCGGTGAGCCGGTCCGAGGCGGATTCGAGCATCAGACCCATGGACGGGCTGACCTCGCGCATCTGCGCCAGTTCTTCCGGCGTGGAAGTGCCGGGATTGAGATGCGGCAGCAGCCCGGTTTCCCGATGTACGGCCTCCGCCGCATGGCATAGATAGTCCAGCGTGCTTGCAAAGCCGAGATCGGCGAGCGCCTCTCGCGCGGCTCGATACCGCAGTTCCGGTTTTTCGCCGAGCGTGAAGAGCGCCTCCTTGCAGCCCTGATCCGCCCCGTGTCGGGCCAGTTCCAGCACCTCTTCCAGGGTCATGTAGGGCGCCTTCAGCTTGCGCGGAACCTGGGCAAAGGTGCAGTAGTGGCACACATCCCGGCATAGATGCGTGAGTGGAATGAACACCTTGCGCGAATAGGTGACCAGGCGGCCGAATCCGGCGTCGCGCAGCGCTGCGGCTACTTCCGTGAGAGCCGGCGTTTCCGCGAAGTCGGCCAGCGCCAGAGCCTCCTCGTCGCTCGGCGCCCTGCCTTTGCGGGCGTCGTCAAGCAGCGCCTGAATCTGCGCATCGGCGCTTGCGGGCGCTGCCCTGTGGCTCGTGCGGTTGCTCATGAAGGCTCTCCTGTCGGCCCGGAAGTTGAGTTGCCGAGCGTCGTCTCTTGCGGCTGTGCATTATCGGCTGCGCCAAGGCGTTGCGCCAGACCCAAACCATGCAGCAGGGCGGCTGTGCGGGAATCGGGGCCGGCGCGCAGGAGGCGCGCCAGATCCTCTGCCGTGTCGATGTCGAGCGCAAGGCTGGATTCTGACGCCACGCGCGGGCGCAAACCGGCGGCCCGGGCCAGCGCCAGATGCGGTTTGAAGCTCTTGCCGTCGAATACCAGGGGCATGGCGTCCGGTGGCGTCAGGATCAGACCGTTGGTGCCGAGTCCGGCCCGATCCGGCAGCAGTGTGACCGACTCATGCGCCTTGATCAGGGCGTCGATTTCCGAGCTTTCAATGAGCGGCGCATCGGCCGGCACGATGAAGACGCCTTGCGCCGCCAGAGACCGGCTGGCGTATTGGCGAGCCTCATCAAGGGCCTGCGGCAGGTTGGCGTTGCGGCTTTCGCGAAAGCGCAGTGCCCCGACCTCATCGGCCAGCGCCCGGGTTTCCTCGGCGCGCGATACCAGCAGTATGCCTGTCAGTCGTCGGGCGCCGGCCAGCGCTGCCAGCACGTCACGCGCCATGGCCAAGGCCAGCGCCCGCCTTTCGCCGGGGCTTGCGAGCCCGGCAAGACGGCTCTTGACCCGATCAAGCAGCTTGATCGGGACCAGCGCCCACATGCGATTTGTCCGCTAGTCGTGTCACAAAATCCAGTGTCGCCTGCGCCAGGTTGCGACGGTCTGCCAGCGTGCGCATGACCGTCTCGGCGGCAACGCCTGGCATCGGCAGGGCGTCCAGGATGGCGGCGTCCTGCACATCGACGATGAAGCCATCGATCAGGCCCTGGTAGTGCTCGGCCACCGCGGTGGCCGTCACTGGCACGCCCAGTTCCCGCAGCATCTTGGCGGTTGGCCCCTTGATGGTGGCGCCGGCGACGATGGGTGAAACCGCCACGATGGGGGCGCCGCTGGCCTTGAGCGCCTCCCGGAAGCCCGGCACAGCCAATATCGGATCGACGGAAACCAGCGGATTGGAAGGACAGATGATGATGCCGGCGCAGTTGCCGAGCGCATCTTCCAGGCGCGGATTCGGCCTCGCTGATTCGGCGCCGGCAAACTCGAAGCCGGTGACAGCCGGCCGGCAGCGGTCCCGGACAAAATAGTGCTGGAAGGCGAGGGCGCCTTGGCTTGTGAGCACCTGCGTGCGCACTGGTTGATCGCTCATCGGCAAGATTCGGTAGTCCAGACCAAGCCGAGTGCGGATCTGATCCGTCGCTTCGGTCAGGCTGCCGCCGGCCCTCAGCAACTCGGTGCGTACCAGGTGCAGGGCCAGATCGCGGTCCCCCAGCCGGAACCAGGTTTCTCCCGCCAGGGTTTCCAGGGTTTCAAGGCAGCGCCAGGTTTCGTCCGCCCGGCCCCATCCGGCCTCGCGATTGCTGATCCCGGCCAGCGTATAGGTCAGGGTGTCGAGGTCCGGTGAAATGTGCAGGCCCAGGTGCTCGAAGTCGTCGCCCGTATTGACCATGAACGTCAAGCGCTCCGGCGGCAGCAGTTGACACAGGCCGAGCGCCAGCTTGGCGCCGCCGATGCCGCCGGTGAGTGCGAGGTAGCCGGGACGGGACCCGGGTGGATTCTGGTTTGCAGGCATCTGGTCTATCGGAACAGATCTTCTGCAAGCGGCCGGATGGCCTCGGCAGCGACGCCATTGCCGGGCTGCTGCGCGCCCCGGCAGAGAACTGCCGGCAAGCCCTCGGTGGTCTCGCCCATCAATAGCGTTGCGGCAGCCGCCAGCGCGTCAATACGGTTGATCAGTGTCACCCTGAGCTCCCGCCCGTACAGATCCTGGCCGCCACGATGATCGTCCAGCGGCGCCAGGCCAGCCGAGCCGATGGCTACTCCCACAGTGCCCAGGCGCCAGGGCCGATTGTGGCTGTCGGTAATGATAATGCCTGCAAGCACCCCGGTTCGGGCGTGCAGGGCTGCGCGCAGACCGGCCGCCGAGGCGTCCGGGTCCAGCGGCAGCAACAGGGCTTGCTCGCCGCCTGCGTGATCGATGTTGGACTGATCGATGCCGGCATTGGCGCAGACAAGCCCCAGCCGATGGCGGGCGATCACCACACCCGGCCGAGCGCGCAGGATTTCCGTCGATTCGTCCAGAATCAGCTGCACGATGCGCGCATCCTTGCCCGTTTCTTCGGCCAGTCTTGTGGCGTCCCGGCTCGGCTCGACCCCGGCCAGGTTCACCTGACGACCTTCGGCCTTGGAGACGATCTTCTGCGCTACGCAGAGCAGGTCGCCGGCGCTCAGGGCGAGGCCCGCGCGTTCGATGCCGGCCAGCAAGAGCGCCGCCAGGTCTGCGCCTGGCGTGACCATGGGCAGATCGTGAATTGCGGTAAGGGTCAGCAATGATCGGTCTGGCCGACAATTCGTATGCCGGAGTGCGAGATGTCGTGTCGGCGGTTGATTTGAATGAGAATCGAAGTCAGCGCTTCCGCCGCCGCTGCATTGGCGATGGGGCCTGCGTGCCAGCCGGTCATGCCGGCTGCTTCCACCAGCGAGATCACCTTGTCGCGCGCTGCCTTCTTGTTGCCCGCAACCAGCACGTCGCACTGGATGGCAACGTCCTGTTGCAGCAGATGCGCGGCGACGTTCTGGAAGGCGCTGACCACCATCACCGATTCGCCGAGCAGTGCTTGTGCCCGCTGCCCGGCGCTACCCTCGGGTGGCAGCTGCACTGTGCCGACCTTCGGCGGCACAAGGGGCACGGTGACGTCGATCAGAATCTTGCCGGCCAGGGCATCCTGCACGCCGGCGAGGGTGCTCTCCTGGTGCGCAGCCGGCACCGTCAACACCACTATGTCGCCGGCCTGCGCCGCATCCAGGTTGCGCATCGGTCGCGCCGGCGTCTCCGGGCTGATGGCGTGCAGGTCGGCCACCGCAGCCTCGGCCTTGGGCAGGGTTCGAGACCCGATCACGATACTGTAGCCAGCGCGCGACCAGCGTATCGCCAGCCCTGTGCCGAGATCGCCGGTTCCGCCAAGGATGGCAATGGTTTCCTTCAAGACTGTCACCCGCTTCCCCGAAAGGCCGGGCATTATGACGGCAGAGCGGCTGCCTGCGCCAGCCAGCCCCTTGCCCCGGACAGCCGACAGAACCAGGATTGACCACTGCTCAGCAGAAGGAATTGACATGAAAGGCCCATCGAAAGCCGGATCTGCAACAGGCGCCGGTGAATTTGCGCGTTTATTTCAGCGCTGCAGGGCAACTGGGAAACGCGCGATTTCCCCATTGGCTCGCTTTGCCTTATCTTGCGCGCCTTGACGGGCGGCCCGGCGTTGGGCCGCGACCAGGCAACAACTGAATTGGCACAGGGGAGGCAGACATGAGAATCGGCATCATGCTCGGGGCGGATGGCGCTGAGCGGGACCTGAACGGCTTGATCGAGGTGGTCAAGCAGGCAGAGGCGGCGGGGCTGGACAACGTCTGGCTGGCCAACGTCTTCGGCCATGACGCCATCACCGCTTTGGCGCTGGCCGGGCGCGAGACGCAGCGGATCGGTCTGGGCACGGCCGTGACGCCAACCTACCCGCGCCATCCGACGGCCATCGCCCAACAGGCGATGACGGCGCAGGCGGCCTGTAGCGGCCGTTTCACTCTGGGCATCGGCTTGTCGCACAAAGTGGTGATCGAGGACATGCTGGGGCTTTCCTATGCGCGACGGGCGTCGCACATGCGCGAATATCTCGGCGTCCTCATGCCCGCCATTCGCGGCGAGGCGGTGCGTCATCAGGGGGAGGAATATCGGGTGCGCGGCCTGACCATGAATGTGCCGGGGTCCGACGGTCTGGACGTGGTGGTTGCTGCGCTCGGTCCGGCCATGCTGAAAGTGGCCGGAGAACTGGCTGATGGCACCAATACCTGGATGGTGGGTCCGAAGACGATGCGCGATCACATCATTCCGGGCCTGGCACAAGCGGCAGAGGCGGCTGGCCGCACGTCGCCTCGGGTGGTCGGCGGTTATCCCCTGTTGCTGACGCGCGATGCGGACGCGGCTCGCCAGAAGATCGGCGCTGCGCTCACCGTGTACGGGCAACTGCCGAGCTATCGTGCGATGCTTGATCGGGAGGGCGTAGCCGCTCCTGAAAATCTGGCTTTGCTTGGTGACGAGAATTTCCTGCGCGGTGAGCTCAAACGCCTGGAAGACATGGGCGTGACCGACTTCAATGGCGCGGTCATGGGCGTGGAGCCGGGCGGCTACGAGCGCACGCTCGACTTCCTGGCCAGCCTGAAGGGTTGAGGCAGCAGCCCTGAAGCTGCGTGCCACGCCCGCAGGTTGCGCACCATGAGCCTGCTGCTGTCCGATGTAGGCGCCACCCAGGCGCGGTTTGCGCTTGCGGACGCAGAATCTATCCGAGCCACGGAAGTGCTGCGCACTGGCGACTTCTCCGAGGCCGAGACGCTCGTTCAGGCAGCGCTTGACGCGCTGGGCAATCCGGCCCCGAGTGCGGCCTACCTGGCGGTTGCCGGCCCCGTCCAGGCCGGAATCGCCCGGGTCACCGGCTCTGATGCCCTGTGTTTCGAGGCTGAGGCACTGGCCTTGCGGCTGGGCTTTCCGGTGCGAATTCTCAATGATTTTCATGCCTTGGCATTGGCGGTGCCGTCTCTGGACGAGTTGATTCAGATTGGTGGCGAGGCGCCCGATGCTGGCGTGAAGGCGGTGCTTGGGCCCGGCTCCGGGCTCGGCATGGCCGGATTGCTGCCAACGCCGGATGGATGGTTGCCGCTGCCTTCCGAAGGCGGGCACGGCGATCTTGCCGCCAGCTCGCCCCTGGAACGGGAGCTGCTGGAGTTACTTCAGCGGCAACAGGCGCCGGTGTACTGGGAGACGGTGTTGTCCGGCCCCGGGCTCAGCCGACTGTACCGGGCGCTGGCGGAGATGTGGGGGGCGACGGCCCTGGATCTGACGGCGCCGGAAATCAGCCATCTGGGCGTGACGCTGGCCGATCCCGTGTGTCATCAGGCGCTGGAAGTGTTCTTCGGTCTTCTGGGTGCGGCTGCCGGCAATCTGGCCTTGACGCTCTGTGCGACGGGCGGTGTTTACATCGGCGGCGGCATCGTTCCGCAGCTGGCGCAATACGCGCCCACCAGCCCGTTGCGCCGCCGTTTCGACGAGCGCGGCGAACTGACCGACTATGTGGCCCGGATACCCATTTACCTGATCATGGATCCGCTACCTGGACTGCAGGGCGCCTGGCGCTTCGCGCTTCAGGAGGGAGCCTCGTCCGCGTAGAGGTAATCTCGCGTGATCGGCACACTGAGTTGACGGTGCGTCAGTTGCCACTGCTGCACCAGAAGATCACTCACCTCGAAGGCTGTCTGGCAGGAAACGAGATAGAACTCCCACAGTCGGCAAAAGCGCTCTCCCTTGCTGACCCGGATCGAGGACCGGCGCCGTTGAAAGTTTTCGTTCCAGGCGCGCAGTGTCTGTGCGTAATGGCCGCGCAACAGTTCCAGATCGGTCGTGATCAGGCCGGCCTTCTCGATTTCTGGCGCTATGTCCGACAGGGCCGGGATATAGCCGCCGGGAAAGATGTAGCGCCTGATCCAGGGGTTGATCGGCTGTGGCGGTCCGTGCCCGGCTATGGTGTGCAGCAACGCGATGCCATCCGGCTTCAGACACCTGGCTAGCTGGCGAAAGAAGGCGGGGAAGTGACGCTTGCCAACGTGCTCGAACATGCCGACCGAGACGATTCGGTCGTACTGGCCCGCATGTTGCCGATAATCCTGTAGCTGGAAGGATACCTGCTGGCCCAGCCCGCGCGTGCTGGCAGCCTGCCTGGCGACCCGCAATTGTTCCGCCGACAAGGTGAGTCCGGTCACCTGCGCCTCATGGCGTTCTGCCAGGTACAGGCCAAGGCCGCCCCAGCCGCTGCCGATATCGAGAACCGATTGTCCGGGCGCCAGTCGCAGCTTTCTGGCTATGTGCGCGCACTTGGCCTCCTGTGCTGCCTCCAGGGACAGATCCGGGGTTCGGAAGTAGGCGCAGGAATAGTGCAGGTTGCTGTCGAGACAGGCCCGGAACAGTGTTTCGTCCAGGTCATAGTGATGCGCAGCATTCTTGCGACTGGCGGCGATGCGATTGCCGGCGGCCATCAACTGCAAAATTGGTTGGAACCAGGCCCGGCGTCGGGTTTCTGCCTCGAGATTGATGCGCAAAAGGGTGAGCAGGGCGTGCAGGTCGCCGCCGTCTGTGTCCCAGTCGCCATCCAGATAGGTCTCTCCCAGGTTGACTTGCGGATTTCGCAGAATGCGGATCAGGGTGTTCGGCTGGTGCAGGCGCCAGTTGGCGGCGGGAGACCCGGCGCCAAACTCGTGAACTGCGCCCGTATGCTCGATCAAGGTGAGCCGCCCTTGACGAATGCCCCGCTCAAAGAGCTTCAGGAGCGCCGTCTTCATGGCGCAAGGTCTGGGCGCCTCAGCGTCAGCCGTGACGACTGGGGCTGACTATCGGCGCACCGGCGCATTCGATACATGCTCGATGATTGCATTGGCAATGTCGGGTATCAGCGGCTCTGGCAGGTCGTGACCCATCTTGTCGAATACTTGGATGCGTCCGCAAGCCAGACTGTCTGCGGTTTCCTGTCCGGCCGCCAGGGGCACCAGCGGGTCGGCAGAACCATGCAGCACCAGGCCTGGCGCCGTGACCCGGGCGAGACCCGAGCGGCGGTCTGGCTGGTGCAGGATGGCGAGCAGTTGCCGGGCCATGCCCTCAGCCGAGAAACCCCGACGCACGGCAGCTTCGGAGAAGCGCGCCAATCCTGCCTCCAGGGAATCGAAGTGCCGGCCGCCTACCTGCCGCCAGCCCTCCTGATACCGGGAAATTGCGGCCTCGTCATCTTCGGGCCGGTCCACGATGAAGGCCGCAAATGCCTCCGGGTCTGGGGCCGGGCCTTCCAGATTGCCGGTGTTGGACATGATGGATGTCAGGCTGAAGCAGCGCTCCGGATACTCGATGGCCAGCGTTTGCGCGATCATGCCGCCCATGGAAAGCCCGACCATGTGCGCGCCGGCCTGCCCCAGGTGGTCCAGCAGCGCGATGGCGTCGCCCG
Organism: Pseudomonadales bacterium; assembly: GCA_965199705.1. Lineage (GTDB taxonomy): Bacteria > Pseudomonadota > Gammaproteobacteria > Pseudomonadales > Azotimanducaceae > Azophilus. The sequence continues at coordinate 2,190,071 of OZ241359.1, read as the reverse complement.
CCATATCGCTCAGGGTATAAGGGGGTGGCAGCGTCGAGAGGTCGGGCAGCCGGGCGAGGACTTCTGCGACTGTCGGGGCCGGTCCTGCGACGCGCCCGGAGCGGCCCATATCGCGGTTATCCATGGCCACGACGCGAAAACCGGCGCCGGTCAGTTGCTCGATCAGGCTTCCCGGCCAATGGATGATCTGGCAGGTGAGGCCATGGATCAGCAGGATCAGCGGGTCGGCGCGCGCACCCCACTGCTCGTACCAGATATCCAGGCCATTGTAGCGAAACCTTGGCATGGGCGGCTGCGAAAAACGAAAATGGTAGCAGGTTTCAGGGCGGTTCCGGGCTGGTTGACATCAATTCAGGCGGGAGGCGAACATCACTTATCGAGAGTTTGCAGCCAATCTGGATACGCCTCATTCTCACCCTCAAACTGTTCAGTAAACCCGGATCACTCGGCAACAAAGAACAGAACAACAAAGAGCAGAACAGAGAAGACATGAAGAAGTTATGCGTGGCACTGGTCATTGGCGTCCTGGTCGCTGGCTGCGGGTCGATCATATCTTCGGTCAGCGAGGATCTGGCGGGAGACTTGTCTGCCGCTATCCTGCAAAATCCGGATATTGATACGGTTCGCGAGGGTGCGCCTGCCTTCCTGTTGCTGATCGACGGCTTGCTGGAAAGGGCGCCGGACAATCCTGCACTGCTGTCTCAGGCGGCCTTGCTGAATGGCGCCTACGCAAGCGCTTTTGTTGCCGACCCTGAGCGCGCCCGGCTGATGTCAGCCAAGGCCAGGGGCCTGGCCGAGCGAGCGGCTTGCCAGGGTCTGACCGACGCTTGCGGAATCACCCGGCAGCCCTTCGTTGCCTTCGAACGCTGGGTGCTCGGGCTGGAAGCGGCCGACGTGCCGCTGGCCTATGGTCTGGCGACGGCCTGGACTGGCTGGATGCAGGCGCACAGCGACGACTTCGGGGCCATTGCCGAGCTGGGCAAGGTGAAACGACTGATGCAGCGCATTGCGGAATTGAACGAAAGCCATGACTATGGTGGCCCGCATCTCTATCTTGGCGTGTTTGAAACCCTGTTGCCGGCAGCGCTCGGCGGTCGCCCGGAACTCGGGCGCTACCATTTCGAGCGCGCATTGGCGCTCAGTGAAGGCCGCTATCTCATGGTTCAGGTGCTGTTTGCGGAGAGTTACGCTCGGCTTGTGTATGACCGGGCCTTGCACGATGAACTCCTGAATCAGGCGTTGATGACGGCCCAGGATGTGCCGGAGTTGACCTTGATGAACACCGTTGCCCGCCGTCGGGCGCAACAATTGCTGGATTCCGCCGATGCCTGGTTCTGAACGTTTGCAATGCCTCCGTCACCTGAACCGCGCACTTCGCCGCGGTCTGCCGCTGGCGCTTCTGGCGCTGCTTGGGAGCCCGTATGGCCTGGCGGAGACGCTGAAGATCTCGGTGCTTTCGCCGGAAGGTTCGGTCTGGACCAACCTGCTGCGCAAAGGCGCCAGCGAGATCGAAACGGCAACCGAGGGGCGGGTGCAGTTTCGCCTCTATCCGGGTGGCGTCATGGGCGACGACAAGACCGTCATGCGCAAGATTCGTCTCGGTCAGCTGCACGGTGCGGTGGTGACCGCCACGGCGCTGGTTCAGCGCTACCCGGATATCGCGCTCTACAACCTGCCGATGTTGTTTCGGTCCTCGGCGGAAGTCGATCATGTGCGGGCGCGAATGGACTCAGCGCTCATGGACGGGCTGGCGGCCAAGGGCTTCATCGCGTTTGGCCTGGCCGAGGTCGGATTCGCTTACGCGCTCTCGCGGGAGCCGATCAGCACGGTGGCTGATGCGCGCCGACAGAAGGTCTGGACGCCGGACAACGACCCTGCTTCGGCTCAGGCGCTGGCGGCGTTCGGCATCACCCCCATCCCGTTGCCGATCGTTGATGTGCTCGGTGGCCTGCAGACCGGGGTGATCGACTGTGTGGCGGCCCCGCCGGTCGGCGCAATCGCCCTGCAATGGCATACCCGCACTGCGCATGTGCTGGACCTGCCGTTGCTCTATGTCTATGGCTTGCTGGCGCTGGAAAAGCGACGCTTTCAAAGGTTGGCGGATGCGGACCAGGCTGTTGTCCGGCGGGTGATGTCCGACGTGGTCGCCCAGGTCAATGCGCGCAGCCGCCGGGACCACGAGTCTGCCGTGCGCGCCCTGATTGGCCAGGGCCTGGAGCGCCGGCGCCCCGAGCCGGCGGCCGTGGCGGAATGGCGGCGTCTGGCCGATCTGGCGTCGGAGCGCATGGTCGAGGGCGGCTGGGTTTCGGGTGATCTGCACGCGCGCTTGCGTGCGCACCTCAAGGCGTTTCGCGATCAGCCCGAGGCTGCGCCGGGCGCAGGCGCCGTCCCGGCGGCGCCGTGAATCGGGTCTTGCAGCGGCTGGAAGAGGGCGTTCTGGCCACGCTCCTGGCGGCCATGATCGGCTTTGCCCTCTGGCAGATGCTGGCCCGCAATTTTCTGGATAGCGGTCTCCTGTGGGGCGATGCGTTGGTGCGCGTGCTGGTGATCTGGGTGGCCATGTTTGGCGCCATGGTCGGCGCCCGCAACGCGGACCACATACGCATCGATCTGCTTGCCCGTCTTGTGCCGCCTGCCGCGAAGGCTGGCCTCAACCGCTTTGCGCACGCCTTCACCAGCGCGGTGCTGCTGATCTTTGCCTGGTTTGCGATGGGTTTTGTGGCCATCGAGTACGAGGCTGGCGAACTGGCCTTCGGCGCTGTGCCAGCCTGGCTCTGCGTATCGATCCTGCCGGTTGGCGCTGCCGTGATGGGTTTGCGCTACGGGTTGCACGCTATCACGCCGCCTGACGAGCCGACCGCTTGATCTGGCTCGGCGTCCTCGTGGCGCTGGCGGCGGCACTGGCTGGCGCGCCACTGATTGCTGTTCTCCTGGCGGCGGCCATGCTCGGTTTTCTGGCAGCCGGCATACCGCTGGAAGTGATCGCGGTCGAAGTCAATCGGATTGTCGATACGCCCCTGCTGGTTGCCTTGCCGCTCTTCACCTATGCCGGCTATGTGCTGGCGGAGTCGAATACGGCGGAACGCCTGGTGCGCCTGGCGCAGAGTCTGGTCGGCTGGTTGCCGGGCGGGATGGCGATCGTCGCCTTCATCGTCTGCGCCGTGTTCACGGCTCTGACCGGCGCCTCCGGCGTCACCATCGTCGCTCTGGGAGGCCTGCTCTTGCCGGCTCTGGCCGCCGCCGGTTTCGACGAGCGCTTTCGCCTCGGCCTGGTGACCACCTCCGGCAGCCTCGGCCTGTTGCTTGCACCCTCTCTGCCGTTGATTCTCTATGCCGTGATTGCCCAGCAACTCGAAGTCGGGCAGCCCTTTACAATCATCCAGTTGTTCAAGGCCGGCATCCTGCCGCTCTTGCTGATGCTGGCGAGCCTGATTGCCTGGACGCTCTGGAGCCACCGGCACAGCCTGGCGGGCCTGCGCCAGCCAGTGCGCGCCCGACCCCTGGGCGAGGCCCTGATCGATTGTCGCTGGGAACTTCCGTTGCCGTTCATCGTGCTTGGCGGCGTCTATTCCGGGGTGATTGCGATTTCTGAAGCCGCTGCCGTGACAGCCATCTACGTGACGCTGGCGCAGACCTGGTTGTATCGGGACCTGTCGGCCTCGGCCCTGCCCCGGATTGCTGTTCGGGCGATGACGATGGTTGGCGGCATCTTGCTGATTCTCGGTGTGGCTCTTGCCTTTACCAACTTTCTGGTCGATATCTCCGCACCGCAGAAGCTGTTCGAGTTCTTCAAGGCCCGAATCGATTCTCCACTGGTGTTTCTGCTGCTGCTGAATATCGTCTTGCTGGCGCTCGGGGCGGTATTGGACATTTTCTCCGCTTTGGTCATCATGGCGCCCCTGATATTGCCCGTCGCCGTGGGCTACGGGATTGATCCGATCCACCTGGGAATCGTGTTTCTGACCAACATGCAGATCGGCTACTTCACACCTCCGGTGGGCATGAACCTGTTCATCGCCAGCTATCGTTTCCGGCAGCCGGTGATAAAGCTCTATGCTGCCTGCTGGCCATTTCTTCTGGTGCTTCTGGCGGTGCTGCTGGTGATTACCTACGCGCCCTGGCTGAGCCTGGCGCTGGCGCGATGAACAGACTGCTGCGCGCTTTGCAGACTGCCGGATTCTGCCTGGTTGCCTCCAGCGTTGCCGCGCAAGCGCCAGGCGCCGCATCCGTGCCGGCGGTCGAGACGCCGGCGCCCGCAGCGACTGTCTGCGCCGAAGGCGCTGTGGCGGCGGCTCAGGTCGAGGGATTTCATGCCGGGCTGCTTGTCGTCATGCAGACAGAGGATCATGCGGCCAGGGCCACCCTCTTGACGCCCATGGTCACAGCTTGCTTTGACCTCGCTCAGGTTGCCCGGATCAGCGTCGGCCCTGCCTGGCGTGCTCTGACGCCGGATGAGCGCGCCCGGTTCAGCAGCCTGTTGCAGCATTTGATCGTGGCCACCTATGCTGATCGATTCGATAGCTACAACGAGCAGCGCTTCGAAACACTGGCGACGGCAGAGGCGAGCACCGGCCCGGTAGTGCAGACTCGGCTGTTGCGCAAGACAGGCGAGCCGGTGCGGCTGGACTACTACTTTCGCCGCGGTCTGATATTCAATGTGGTGGCGGACGGCGTCAGCGATCTGGCGCTCAGGCGTGCGGAGTACAGCAGTATCGTGCGCGCCGAAGGGTTCGATGCGCTGATTGCACACATGCAGGCCAGTATCGCCGAAATGGAAACGGAGGATGCAGAAGATGAGGGTTGATATGACTGTGCGGAGGGTGCCCGCGCGCCCGCGCGCCTGTTCGGTCGGGCTGGCGCTGGCCCTCCTTGCCGCTGTCCTGCAGGCCGGCTGCGCCAGCCTCGAGGGCGATGACTATGCCGTGCATGACACCAATCCGGACCTCAACCGCGCTTCATTCAAGCTGTCGGAATCGCTGGATCGGAGGTTTTTTGCACCCGTGGCGCGCACCTATCAGGACTTGACGCCTGATCTCCTCGAGCAGGGCGTGGAAAACGTCTTCGCCAATCTGCGCTCGGTGAACAGCAGCGCCAACGGATTTCTGCAAGGAGACTTCAGGCGTGGCGGCACGGATCTCCTGCGTCTGGCAATCAATACCACGGTCGGTCTGGGCGGCCTGCTCGATGTGGCCGCACGCAGCGGGCTTGAGCACCAGGGCGAAGACTTTGGCCAGACGCTCGCTGTCTGGGGGTGGAAGAATAGCCGCTATGTCTATGTGCCCCTGGCAGGCCCGGCGACCGTACGCGACCTGCCAGGGATGATACTCTCCGCGATGATGCCGAGGTTCCTGTTCGGCGCCGATTACCCCTTGTGGGCGACCGGGCTGGACCTGGTCAGCACCCGCGCCAGCGCACTGGCGCTGACCGATGCGCGAGACGCCGCGGCGCTGGATCCCTATGTTTTTACCCGCGAAGCCTACTATCAGCGCCGCGAGTTTCAGATCTTCAATGGCCAGCCGCCATTGGATGACTTCGACGCATTTTTCGACGAGGCTGATCTGACCGAATGATCGAGGCGCGATTGGCGGCCGGGCTGGCAAGATGGGTCCAGACGGTCATCCGCTACCCTTGGTGGGTGATTGCGCTGATGGGGTGTGCAACCGCCACCAGCCTGGTGCTGGCCGTGGACCGATTCCGCATCAACGCCGACCTGTCCGACCTGATCGAACAGGAAGCCCCCTGGCGCGACACCTTCGACCGATTTCAGTCTGCCTTCCCGCATCTGACCAAAACCGCCGTGGTGGTTATCTCCGGCCCCGGATTTCGTCAGGTGGAAGATGTCGCAAGACGCATCGAGGCTGGCATCCGGCAGCGGCCAGACCGCTTCCGGGCGATCCATGCGGGTGAGAATCATCCATTCTTCCGCGATCATGCGCTGCTCTATCTGGACCTGGATGAACTCTACGACGCCGCCGATCGGCTGGCGGAGGCACAGCCCTGGCTGACGGCGGTTGCGGAAGATCCGAGCCTCGCCGGATTGCTCGACTTGCTGCGTGAAGGCGTCGGCCAGGACCCACCGGCAGGATTTGACCGGATCGTGGCGCGCCTGGACGAATCGGCGGGCAGACTGCTCGCCGGCGAAGACGCGACCTTCTACTGGGTCAACGAGTTCTTTGACGAAGAAGCCACCTGGTTTCGCCTGATTTCGGTCAAGAGCGCTCTCGAAATCGGAGAAACCCGGGCGAATGCTGCGCTGGTCTCGGACCTGCGATTGATCGTCGAGGCGTCGGTGCCGGCGTCGGGCGTCCGGGTCGGCATAACCGGTGAGGCCGCGCTCGCGCATGAGGAGATTTCGGCGGCTGTATCCGGCGTGCAACTGGCGGGCTGGCTCTCCGTGGTCCTGCTGGCCGCTGTGTTGATTGTCGGCGTTCGCTCGCTCAAGATCATCCTGGCGACCTTCTCCATGTTGTTCATCGGCATTGCGCTGACCGCTGCCTGGGCGATGCTGGCCGTGGGCGAGTACAACACCCTTTCGATCATATTCATGGTCATGTTCTTTGGCCTTGGGGTGGACATGGCTATCCACTTTTCCCTGCGCTATCAGGAGGCGGCGAACGCTGGCGCCGACGGCGCCGCTGCCGCGCTTGTGACCTCGGTGCAGAGTGTCGGCGGCGCCATCGCCATTTGCAGCGTGACCACGGCGCTCGGGTTTCTCGGATTCTGGCCCACAGACTATCGGGGATTGGCTGATCTCGGGATCATCTCCGCTGGCGGGATGCTGATCGCTGGCTTCCTGACCTTTACCTGGTTGCCGGCGTTCTATGCGGTGAGCGGGCCGATTCGGGCGCATCGAATACGCCTGCCGTCGAGCGCTCGCCTGGTCAACGCCCTGATCGCCCGGCGTGGCAGCGTTGTGCTGGCGACAGGGGTGACGGCGCTGCTGGCGTTGATCGTGGCTGCCGAATCCCGGTTTGACTACAGCGTCCTGGCGCTGAAGGATCCAGATGCCGATTCCATGCGCACCCTGCGTCTGCTGCAAGCGGAGAGTCACGCCACCGACTATGCCCTGTACCTGATGGATCCGGGAGCGGAAACCCTGACCGCTGTCGAGGCGCTGCCGGAAGTGAAATCAGTGCGCGGACGCGCCGACCTGGTGCCCGAAGATCAGGCAGAAAAGCGATGGGCGCTGGCGGACCTTGCGCTCTTGCTGGAGAGTGCGCTCGCGCCGCAAAGGCAGCAGGCAGCGCCCGACCCGGAGGCGCTGCAGGCTGGCGCCATCGCCCTGGCGCAAGCCATGCGCGCTGAGGCTGATGCGCACGCGTATGGCGATTTTCCGGCCAGATTGGAGCGGATGGCGGCCGAGCCCGAGCAACTGCGGCGCTGGCAGGACGCCATCGTGCCCAACTTGCTGGAAGAGGTGGATTGGCTGAGACGGGCGTTGACCGTGGCGCCGATTACCGAGGCGACAGTGCCAAGGGCCGTTCAAGCGCAGCTGATCGGCGCCGAGGAGCAGCAATTGGCCATCGCCCTGCCAGCGGAGGATGTATCCGAAGTCGAGGCCATGACCCGCTTCATTGATCGGGTGCAGGCGGTGGCGCCGGATGCTACCGGGCGCCCGGTGATCGAGCGAGGCGTTGGCGAGATCGTGGTTGACAGCTTTCGTCAGGCGCTGGCGTTTGCGCTTGTCGCCATCACGCTGGTGCTTCTGGTCATGTTCGGCAACCTGCGCCATACCATCGCCATCGTGATCCCGCTGGCCCTGGCGGTTCTGTTGACGCTGGCTGTGGGCCATCTTCTGAACATGCCGCTGAACATGGCAAACATACTGGTGATGCCGCTGATTTTCGGCCTGGGCGTGGATGCCGGCATTCATGTGGTGGATCGGTATCGGAGCGAAGGCGATGTGCGCCAGTTGATGCACTCGAGTACGCCCCGCGCTGTGTTGTTGAGCGGTCTGACAACAGTAGGCGCATTTTCCGCTCTGGCCTTGTCTGCGCACTTGGGTACCGCTTCCATCGGCGCCCTGCTGGCTGTCGCTGTATCGCTGTTGCTCGCCTTTTCCGTGTTCCTGCTGCCGGTGCTGCTGTCCTGGTTGTCCGCCAGGTAGCCCCTGGCCATCTGCGAGCGGATACTGAATTTCACATGAAGCGACTCTGCACGATCATGGCTGCCGCAATTCTCGGTGGCGGTTCGTTTCTGCGGGCAGCGTTTGCCTGGAATCTGGAGGATCTTTCGCTCGCCTCCTTTCTCGCGGCGCTCGGCTACGGCGTCCTTGCGGACATGCAGGCGCTCGGCCTCGCCTTCGGCTTGCTCGGCGCCGGATTTCTGTTTGGTCGCCGCTGGGCGCCCCTCTGGCTGGCCGTGGTGGCGCTGGTGCTGGTCATCCTGCTGGCGGCCGAGATCATCTTCTGGACCGAGTTTCAGCTGCGTCCGCAGCGTCTGGTGTTGCACTACATCACCCATGTGCGCGAGTGGGCGACCTTTCTCCAGGAACAACTGCATCTGACGCGCTATGTGCTGCCGGTGATCGCCCTGATGGTGGCGGTTGCCTGGTACGGACGCCGGTTCCTGCCGGTTGAATTCAGTAACCGCCACCGTCGCTGGTTTGTCGCCTGGCTTGGCGTTGCTGGTCTGGTAGCCGCCTTCAGCTACTCGGGGCCGACCAGCCCGTCCCGGCCATTCAACCAGCTGGCGGGCAATGGTCCAGTGAAACTGCTGCGCGCCATTCGCATACAGCCCCTGACCTGGAACTACTGGCTGCCTGAGTCCGATCCCCGGTCCGCACTCGAAGCGGCGACTGCGGAGCCGGCTGCATCAGAGTCCGGTAGCGGCGCCAGCGCCCGGCCTGCGACTGCGATCAGACCTGCCGGCCTGGCTGCTCGGGGCGGTTTTCGGCATCTGCTGATCGTGATCGCCGAGTCTTTTGCCGGACCCAATTGGCAGGACCCGAATCTGCGTCGCCAGTACATGCCGCGTATGGCGGAGTTGGCTGGCCAGGGCATCTACTTTGACGCCATTCACGCCACCGGCAGCCGCACCGTGCGTGGGCTTGAAGCCATCCTGAACGGATTTCCGCCGTTGCCGGGCGTTGGTCTGCCAGGGCAGGGCAAGGACGAGCGTCTGCCGTCCCTGCCGCGCGCGCTCGGCGACGCTGGTTTCATGACCAGTTTCGTCTATGGCGGCTGGCCCGGATTCACCAATTTCTTCGACTATTGGCGACGCATCGGCTTTCAGCAGATGCTGAGCCGTGATGACTTCGAGAATCCCGGCTTCGAGACCAGTTGGGGCGTGGCCGACGAGATTCTGTACGATCGGGTGCTGGTGGAAATGGACAAATTGTCGAGCCGCCATGACCGGGTGATGCTGACAACGCTGACCGTTACCAATCATCATCCTTTCGACTTCCCGCCGGGCCGCATCCCGTACCCGAGTGATGAGCGGCAACAGGCCTACGCCATGGCCTATGCGGATTGGGCGCTGGGCAGATTCGTCGATCAGGCGGCGAATCGACCCTGGTTCGAAGACACGCTGCTGGTCGTTGTGGCCGATCATGGGCCGATCCGCCCGGGGCGGGCGCTGTTGCCTGCGAACCACTTCCGGGTGCCGATGCTGTTTTATCAGCCTGCCAGACTGAAGCCGGCGGTGATTGCGCATCACGGCTCCACCATGAGCCTCGCTGTGACGCTTCTGGATCTGCTGGACGTTGCGTCCTCGGAACCGCTGTTCGGCTGGAATCTGCTGACGGGCCCAAGCCCGGCGCCGGTTGAGGATGAATATCATGTAGGTTGGCTCGGGCCGGAGCGTCTGACGGTGCTGGTGCGCGGCGGCGGCCTGATGGGTTGGCGCTACCGGCAAGGCGAACTGCTGCCGGCCGAGCCGGATCCGGCCCAGGCTCGTGCGGCAGAGCAGCTTTTTCGGGCCGCTATCAGGGATTATGCCGGGGCGCCGTGACGCGGCTTGGCCAGGGCCTGCTTGCTGAGGCGAGGTCAGTCTTTCATCAGCGCCTTTTGGCGCAGAGCCATGGATGAGGCGCACATGGTGCAACGACATCTTTCCTGCCCGTGTCGTCGCCAGCGCCGAGCCCGTACACGGGTCGCTGGCGTGGACGTGGTCGCCAGTCATGCATGGGACCTGGCTGGCATGTGCGATGTCCTTGGTCGCTATTGGTTTCTGGCCGCGTCGGTCAGGATGCAGGCGCCTTATCGCCCTGGCGAATGTGGCGCGCCCAGTCGGCGTGCCCGTCCGGGTCCAGAATCATCGAGCAGAAGTAGAGCAGCAGGTCCCGGTGGTCGGGTGTCAGCCTGGCTTCCTGCATGGCCTCTGCGCCTGCCTTGGTGTTGAGGAAGGCGAAGCATTCGGTGAGGTTGGTTTTCGGCCCCAGGAGCCGACGCAATTCGTCGTTCAGCAGATCGTGCAAGGCTTCGAGATCTGCCTCGGCAAGGCCCGCCGCTGCCGGTTTCATCACCACCTGCGCCCAGAGTGACGCAACGAGTATGCGGTACAGGTCCCGGTGCAGCAGCTTGCCGGTGACGCTGGCCCGCTGCACCAGATCGTCGAAGACCGGGCGGAAGCGCTCGCGCATCTGGGCTGTTTCCATCATCCACGGCCCCTGGCGCAACATCCGGGCCACACGGAAAATGCGGGATAGTGGCCGGGCTCGCTGTTACCATAGGCCTCATGCAGATGCTTCAGTTTGATCCCGTGACCTTGCCGGAGCAGGCAACGGCCCTGCGCCAGGAGGTGCGGGCTTTCCTGGCCGATTGCCCGGCCCGGCAAAGGCGCCCCAACTCGGATTTTGGTTCCGGCCACGATGCCGAGTTCTCTGCTCGCCTGGGCGCCCGCGGCTGGATCGGCATGACCTGGCCAGAAGCCTACGGCGGCGGCGGGCGCAGCTTCTTCGAGCGCTATGTGGTCACCGAGGAGCTGCTGGCGGCGGGGGCGCCAGTGAGCGCGCACTGGATCGCTGACCGGCAGAGCGGCCCGCTGCTGCTGTCCGCCGGCAGTGAAGATCAACGCCAGCGTTACCTGCCGCCGATTACCGAAGGGAAGAGTTTCTTTTCCATTGGCATGAGCGAACCGGATAGCGGCTCGGATCTTGCTTCCGTGCGCACAACCGCTACGCAGGCGCCCGGCGGCTGGCGCTTGAATGGCGCCAAGCTCTGGACCACGGACGCACACCGCAACCACTACATGATTGCGCTTGCGCGCACGGCGCCGGTTTCGGAAAACCGTCATGCCGGATTGTCTCAGTTGATTGTCGATCTTGCGGCGCCTGGCGTCAGCATCCGTCCCATCCGCAACATGGCGGGCGAGGCGGACTTCAATGAGGTGGTGTTCGATGATGTCTTTATCGCCGATGCTGATCTGGTGGGCAAGCCAGGGAACGGTTGGCAGCAGGTCACGTCCGAGCTGGGCTATGAACGCAGCGGGCCGGAGCGGTTTCTGTCTGCCTTCCGGGTGTTTGTCGAGTTCGTGCGCCTGGTGCAGGCCAGGCCGGACGCGCAGCAGGCGGCGCTGGTCGGACGTCTGGCGGCGCACCTGATGACCTTGCGACGCATGTCGATGTCGGTTGCGGGCATGCTGGAAGACGGCAAGAGCCCGAATCTGGAAGCAGCGCTGGTCAAGGTGCTCGGCAACGATTTCGAAAAGGCAGTGCCGGAGCTGGCGCGCCTGGCGGCGCCCGTGGGCGGCGACGAGACGCGCTTTCGGGCAACCTGGGCGGAAACGATGCTGCATTCGCCGTCTTTCACGCTGCGCGGCGGCACCCGCGAAATCCTTTGCGGGGTCATCGCCCGCGGGCTGGGCTTGCGATGAGTCGGCAGCTGCTGGTGGATACGGCGGAGAGGATCTTCCGCGATCACTGTCCGCGAGAGGTTCTGGATTCGGCGGAAGCAGGCGAGTTTCCAGCGGCGCTCTGGGCGCTCTTGTGCGACAACGGCTTTCATCTCCTGGCCCGGTCGGACAGTGGTTTTGACCTGGGTGACGCCTTTGCCTTCCTGATTCAGGCCGGTCGCCACGCAGTGCCCTTGCCATTGGCGGAAACCCTGCTGGCCAATCGTTGGCTCGGCGCAGAGGACACTGCCGTTCGGTCCGTCAGCTTTGGCGCTTGCGATTCGCAACAGGACGCTGACGTCTGGCAGGGCCTGCCCTGGGGGAGAACGGCGACGGAGGCGGTGTCCGTATCGGCAACAGGCAGGATTCTTGCAGCGCGCGTCAAGGCGCCTGCGGCCCTGGATCAGAACCTGGCCGGAGAGCCACGCGATGCAGTGCATCTGCAAGACCTGCGCACGCTCGACGTGGTGCCAGAAGCGCCGGGGCTGCTCGCTTTGTCGAGAGTTGCGCTTGTGGCTGGCGCACTCACCTCGACCCTGGCCCTGGGCGTGGAATATGCCGGCGAACGTTGCCAGTTCGGGCGGCCCATAGCCCGTTTTCAGGCCATTCAGCAGCAACTGGCCAAGGCAGCCGGCGAAACCGCGGCTGCGATTCGAGCGGCGGATTCGGCCATTGAAGCCCTGGGCAGCGACCGGTTCGAGTTCGACCTGGCGGCCGCCAAGGTGCGGGTCGGAGAGGCCGCCGGCCTGGTGGCGGAGATCGTGCATCAGGTGCATGGCGCCATCGGCTTCACCCATGAACACAGATTGCATCATTTCACGCGCCGACTCTGGGCCTGGCGGGAAGAGTACGGCGGCGAACAGGTCTGGGGCGCGCGTCTCGGGGCTCGCATCTGCGCCCTCGGCGCCGATCATGCGTGGGACTTTCTTGCAACGCCGGCCTGAAGACGAGGTCGGAAACTGTCTGTTCGAGCCGGGCTCCGGCGTGCCGCCCAGGCCCAGGCCGCCATTGACGGTAGGCATCAGCGCGTGTCTTGCCGGCGAGGCGGTGCGTTACGATGGCGCCGATGCCGCCGACGAGCTGGCGCATGACGCCCTCGCCAGCCTGTACCGATTTCGCCCGATCTGCCCGGAAGTCGGCATCGGCCTGGGCGTGCCGCGGCCGCCGATCCGCCTGGTTGGCAGCCCGCCGCGGGCGGTCGGCGTGGAGAATCCGCGGCTGGATGTCAGCGACGCCCTGCAAGATTATGCGCGTGCGCAGTCTGAAGAACAGGCGGACCTGTGTGGCTACATTTTCATGTCGCGTTCGCCGAGTTGCGGCCTGCATGATGTCAAGCGATACGCCGCCGACGGCAGCCTGACCGCCTTGGGGAGCGGCCTGTATGCGGCGGCCTGGCGAGCGGCCAGGCCCGAACTGCCGGTCGAGGACAACCTGGGTCTGGCCCGGGGTGACAGACGCGAGTCCTTCATCGCGCAGACCTTTACCTATGCGCACTGGCAGCGGCTGCTGGGCGTCGGGTTGACGCCAGCTCGGCTGGTCGAGTTCCACAGTTGTCACAAGTATCTGCTGATGGCGCACGACAACAGCGCCTATCGACGGCTGGGCAGGAAGCTGGCCGATCTTCGCGGAGATATCCCGGCTATTGCCAGGGCCTACTTCCCGGAATTGATGGCCGCTCTGGCGCGGTCTGCGGGCCGCGGCCATCATGCCAATGTGCTGGCGCACATTCGCGGCCACTTTCGCGGCCGGATGAACAGGTCAGAGTCGCGCGAACTTTCAGGCAGGATTGCAGCGTTCGAGCGCGGAGAAGCGCCCCGGGCGCTGGTTCTGCGACAGCTACGCCAGCTCCTGGCGCGGTACCCGGATTCTTTTTTGAAGAGGCAGGCGTACCTGACTTTACCGGCCGGTGGCGACTGCCCTGGTGCTTGACCTACCTTTACCTACTTGGCGGCGAGGGCGGTAGCGCGGTCTGGATGGACGCTCATGATCTTGTCGAAGCCGCTGATGTGGAATACCTCTTGAATCGGCGGAGACATGGAACACAGCAAGAAATCGACATTGCGCTGCTTCAGTGCCTTTGCCAGCATCAACATCACTCGCAGCCCGGCGCTGCTGATATAGGTAATGCCGCCCAGATCAACCACGACCCGGTTGTCGGTCAGATCGACTGCCGCTTCGGCGGACTCCTGAAAATCGCGCGCGCTCATACCGTCTATTCTGCCGTCCGGCATCAGAACCACGGTGTTCTCGTCTCGTTCGACCGTCAATTCCATCAAATCGACTCCTCGTCGCCTTTCGGAGAGTGGCGGCAGTCTAGCGAATCACGTAACGCTATACAACAACGGTAATCAGGAACAAGCGCCGACGGAACGCGGAAAGCGCTTGCTGGCCTCCGGCAGTCAGTCATTGCCGCCACGATGCGTCATCAGAGCGCATTCTCCAGCATGTAGTCGATGGCTTGGCGCATATTCGTTTCCGAGCAACTCATGCAAGTGCCCATGGGTGGCATGGCGTTCAGCCCGGACAACGAAGTCGCAAGCAGCTCTTCCCGGCCCTTGTCCAGGCGCGGCTGCCATTGCTCCAGACTGCCGAACAGCGGCGCTCCGCCGATACCGGCATCGTGGCAGACACTGCAATACTGCTCGTAGATGCTTTCTCCGGTCTCCGGCACAGGCGGCGCCGAGGTCAACGCCTGCGCCGCCAGGCGCGCCTGCGCTCGCGCCTCAGCGCAAGGGTGCTCAGCGCGACAGACCATGCCGAAAGGCGACATCCGCTGGGCGATAGCCTCGGCCGTATCCGACCCCAGCGCAGGCAGTGCTGCCCCGAGGGCGATCAGCGAGGACAGCGCGAACCCCGCTGCGACAAGTTTCTTTACGTTCAATACGTTCAATCTTGTTGCCAATCTTGTTGCGTTCAATCTTGTTCAATCCTGTCAGTACCGATGTCTGCACAGGATTATAGCAACCGATGCCGGCGTCGGTACGGCGTTCCAAGGCACAGCACTTGATTCCCCGAATTCGGTTGCCGTATCCTCGCCTACGTTGTCCGGGAGCGGAGCTTCGCGGCTCTTTCACTGGTGCAAGGTTTTTGAGGGTGTGCGGCATCTGCTGCCAGGCGGGTAGCTCCCGCGAGTGCCCTTTCTGGTTCAGAGGCGCTGCGAAGCGGCGGCTGTTGGGGTGATTCGAAAAGCATGGCGCAGGTTCTCCTTGGCACTGATCTCGAAGCGGCACTGGCCAGTTTGGCGACGGAAGTCAGCGGGTTCTGCGAAGCGGAGTCAATTGACGAGGCCGTGGCCTTCCGAATAAACCTGGTGTTGGACGAACTGATTACCAACTCCATTTCCCACGCCTTGCCGGGCGTGGCGGCGCCGCATCTGAAACTGTCCATGCAGCGAAACGAGGGCGAGGTGTTCATTGTGGTCGAGGATAACGGGCCGTCCTACAATCCCTTCGACCAGGGGCTGGATCCGGATACCGACTTGATGCTTGATGAGCGGCCCATCGGCGGCCTGGGCGTGTTGCTGGTCAAGAAGATGACGCAGTTCCGCAGCTATGAGCGCTCTGACGGCCTCAACCGGATCAAGCTGACAATGGATCTGTCGGGCAACTGAGCAAGGTCGAATGGAAGAATCCGTGGATCAATCAGACAGGAGTACTGGGGTGAGTCCATCCCGCATATTGATGGTTGATGATGAGGAAGACCTTGAGTTGCTGATCAAGCAGCGCTTTCGTCGCGCCATCCGCCGCGGCGAAATTGAATTCCTGTTCGCCCACAACGGCCAGGAAGCTCTGGAAAAGCTCGACGAAAATCCGGATATCCGGCTGGTCCTCTCGGATATCAACATGCCGGTCATGGATGGCCTGACTCTGCTCACACAGCTGGAGGCGGCGCATGAGCAGGTTCGTGCGGTCATCATATCCGCCTACGGCGACATGGCGAACATTCGCACGGCCATGAATCGCGGCGCCTTCGATTTTGTTACCAAGCCGGTGGATTTCAACGACCTCCAGATCACCATTGACAAGACGCTCAGTCACATCCGAACCCTGCAACAGGCGCTGGAGAATCGCGACAAGTATGTCGCCATCAAGCGTGAGCTGGATGTTGCCCAGCACGTGCAGAATTCGGTGCTGCCGCTCAACCCGCCCGAGTCGCCCTACTTCAACGTGCATGGCCTGATGAATCCGGCCCGGGAAGTGGGTGGAGACTTCTACGACATCCTGCCCATGAGCGGCAACCGCATCGGCCTGGTGGTGGCGGATGTGTCAGACAAGGGCGTGCCGGCGGCGCTCTTTGCCATGGTGACCCGTTCGCTTGTCAAGGCTGGCAGTCGGCGTGAAGCCTCGCCCGCTCGCTGTCTGGCAGACGTCAACGAAATGCTGTGCGCGGATAACGACGCCTGCATGTTCGTCACACTTTTCTACGGTATTCTCGATCTTGGCAGCGGGAAGCTTGTCTATTGCAACGCCGGCCACAATTTGCCGAGGGTGGTGCGCGCCGATGGGCGCGTCGAGGTGGTCTCGGGCGCCGAGGGTCTTGCGCTCGGCGCGACCGACGATTACGACTACGAGGATTCTGAACTCGATTTCGGCACAGGTGACGTTCTGGTGCTCTATACAGACGGCATCACCGAAGCCTGTGACCGCGACAACGTCGAGTTCGGTGACGCCAGGCTTGATGCGGTGCTGGCCGAGACAGGTCCCGCCGAGGCTCGGGAGATGGTGCCGAAGGTGGTCGAGAAGGTAGAGGCCTTTGTCGCGGGGGCGCCTCAGTTTGACGACATGACATGCTTGGCATTGCGCTATGACGCTGCGGCCAGCTCGGGCCAGTAGCCCCGTACCTTGCGCCAGGACGCTGGTCGCACGGGCAGGGTTTCCTCGACTTTCGATTATTCGACTTGCTGTTGAACGTGTTGATGCTCTTTTCGGATGGCATACGGCTCTGGCGCCCTGGCGTGGTCCTGCCTGATCCACGGCGGATGGCCCTGCGTCTCCCTGTTATCCATTTCCTGCTGGCGGCGCTCCTCCTGATGTGGCTTGTACAGGGCCAGATTGCCTCGGCGTCCGAACAGGCGACGCCTGATGCGCCCGCGCCCGTCCGGGTGATCCCGGCCATGCGCGATACCCTGTTTTTCGGTCAGTCAGCGTCGCTTGTCGGGGCCGACGGGGCAGTGGGTCGGGCGATGCGCACCGGTATTCGCGCTGCCTTCAGAGAGGCCAACCAGCGCGGTGGCGTAAAAGGCAAGAATCTGTCGCTGATCTCGCTGGACGATGGCGACGATCCAGAACAGACGATGGCCAATACCCGGGCGTTGATCCAGAATCGTGATGTCTTCGCCATGGTAGGCGTGGTGGGGGCCGAGACTTCGCGCGCTGCCCAACCCATCGCCGAGGCGGCCGGCGTGCCCTATCTGGCGCCGCTGGCCGATGTTGAAGTGTTGCGTGAATTGGCGCGGCGCCCGAATCTGGTCACGGTGCGCGCGACGATTCATCAGGAAATGGGGGAAATCGTGCGTCGTCTGGATACCGAATTGCGGCCTCGCCGCATCGGTGTGCTGTATCGGGATGATACGGTCGGGCGCATCGGCCTGGACGGACTGCTGGAGGCGCTTCAGGCGCATGGTCGGGAAGCCGTGATCATCGTGGACTATCCCGGCAACACGGAAGCCGTCAAGTTGCCTTTGCTGGATCTGCGCCGCTATCAGCCGGACGTCGTGGTCGTGATCGGCGCATCCGGGCCGGTTGCCGCCCTGGTCCGCTGGGCCAGGCGACTTAACTTCCGCCCGGTATTCGTGAACGTTTCCTACGTGGGCGCCGAGGCGCTGGCCCGTAAACTCGGCTGGCGCGGGGCCGGCGTCTATATCACTCAGGTGATGCCATTTGCTACCGATACGAGTCTGCCGCTGATCGTTGACTATCAGGCCGCTCTGGCAGCGACGGCGCCGGAGGCGCTCCCGGATTCGGTGTCGCTCGAAGGTTATGTCGCCGGCCGGTTGATCGTTTCCGGGCTGCGACTGGCCAAGCCGCCAATCACCCGCCGGGGGTTCATGCGTGCGTTGCGTAATGCCGGCGGCATTGATCTCGGCGGTTTCGTGTTGACCTATGGCGTTGGCGACAATCGGGGCTCCGATGCAGTCTATCTGGCCCGCATAGACGATCGTGGCCGCCTGCGTCCGGCGACCAGGCTGGTGCGCTGATGAACGTCAGGGCCGAACAGTCCGCAGTGCCGGCCGAGCCTGCCGCCGCCGATTTCATGAGGAATATGTCCTGGTGGTTCAAGGGGCCGCTCGCGCTGCTCTACCGCCGGATCTTTCGCGAGCGTGTCGGCATCGGGATGCAGATATACCTGGGCCTGGGCAGCGGCATTGTCATGCTGATCCTCACCAGCCTGCTGGCCTATTTCTATCTGGGGCGGGTCGTGGGTTACCAGGAGCGCCTTTCGGTCCAGACCATTCCCAATCTGAGCGCGGTCACCGAGGTGGCGCGCCGCAGCACCGGGCTGGTCAGCGGCGCCGCCCGTCTGTCTATTGCTGAAAACCTGTCTGAGCACGATTTGGCGCAGCGCGAAATAGCCCGCGAACAGGCGGCAATCGACGCCCTGATGGAAACGCTTTCCGGGGACGAAATCCTGGCAGAAGACCTGAAGTTGCTCATCGCTCACATGGATAACTATGAGGCTCTGTTGGCGGAAATCTACGACTCCTCGCGCACCCGCCTGCAGATCGAAGGGCGTTTGCGGGAGCGGTTCTCGACTCTTGTCGAAGTCAGCCGACAGATCGAATTGAAGGTGTTCGCCATGATCGACGATCATGGCTTCTATGTAGTGGAAGGGCTGCGCGGAATCAACGACCAGAAGAGCTCGTTGGCGCAGCGCGCTTCTGACAAGGAATTGGCGCGCTATCGGGATCTGATTGAAGTCAACAGTCAGTCCAATCTGGCCGCGGTGCTGCTTGGCCAGGCAGTGGCCATGACGGAGATGGGGCCGCTTGATGAGCTGCGCGAGCGTTTTGAAGGCGCTGAGGCGAACATGCGTCGGGCCGCGGGCCGGCTGGACGGGAATCTGCTGGCGCAGATCGAGAACCTGATCGACCTTGGGATTGCGGAAGATGGCATCTTCGGTCTGGCGTCTTCTTCCCTGCGCCGTCGGGCGCAGGAGGCGCGGTTGCTCAGTCAGGCTCGCGAGGGCGCCGTCGCCATGCTCGGTGACCTTGAGGATCTGGTGGAGGCCGCCAACCGGCAGGCGCTGACGGTGAATGCCGATTCGCAGTCTGCGGCTGGCACCGGCAGTTTTTTGATGGCGGTGCTCAATACCTTTGGCATTCTGGGCGCTGTGCTGATTGGCTGGCACTTCGCGCATCATCTTGTGACTCGGCTCGAATCCCTGGCCGTGTCTATGCGCGATATGGCCGCAGGCGATCTGGAAGCCACAGTGAACCAGGTCGGCAACGATGAGGTCACCGACATGGCGGAGGCGCTGGAGGTGTTTCGGCGGCATGCCCTGGAAGTACAGCGCCTGAACCTGGTGGAGCAGTTGGCCACCGAGCTGGAGGGCAAGAATCACGCGTTGGAGGAGACTCTGGAAGAGCTGAACAAGGCGCAGGAACAGGTGGCCGCCGAGGCGCGCCTGTCGTCTCTTGGCCAGCTGACCGCGGGTGTTGCGCACGAGATCAAGAACCCGTTGAACTTTGTCAACAACTTCGCGGAGGTGTCGAGCGAGCTGGTCGATGAGATCGAAGAGATCATTGCGGAGGGTGCGAGCGGTGAACTGGACACCGGAGAGATTCAGGCCATTCTCAGCGATCTGCGCCCCAATCTGGGCAAGATTCAGGAGCACAGCAAGCGCGCGGACAGCGTCGTGCGCAACATGCTGGAGCACTCACGCACCGGCCCTGGCGAGTGGCGGGAAACGGACCTGAACGGTCTGCTGAAGCAGTATATGGAGCTGACCTACCATGCCATGCGCGCTCAGAGCATCGCCTTCAACGTCACCATCGAAGAAGAACTGGACGCCGACATCGGCCTGATGGAAGTCGTGCCACAGGATATGGGCCGGGCGTTTCTCAACATCGTCACCAACGCCTGCCAGGCCATAGACGAAAAGATTCAGTCTGACAAGGCGGAAGCCGATTATCGACCGACACTGCGCATCGCCAGCCGACGGCGTGAGGATGGATTCGAATTCAGTGTCCGCGACAATGGCAGCGGCATCCCCGACGAAATGCGCGAGGCCATCTTCGAACCCTTTGTGACCACCAAGGATGCGGGCAAGGGCACGGGCCTTGGTCTGTCGCTGACTGCTGATATCATCGCCCGTCACGGTGGCGCGATCGAGGTGGATTCCGAGTTCGGAAAGTTCACCGAGATGCGCTTCGTCCTGCCCCTCGAACCGGTTGGCCCGCATGAAGAAGAAGAGGGGGCGGAGTCCGTTGTTTCCCCAGCGTAGAAGCGCACACGCAGCCGGAAGGGCTGCGCCGTCACGCCGGTGCGGTGTTTGATCTGGGGTAAACTGGCGTTTCCTGGACGCGTTCAGTTCGGGCGTGCGGCTTTTCGGCGGGAATAGCTCAGCTGGTAGAGCGCTTGCTTCCCAAGCAAGTGGTCGCGGGTTCGACTCCCGTTTCCCGCTCCAGCTTTCGGGCCGCAATCCCTGGGTTCAACTGTCGAGCATGTTGATGTTTCCTGTCTCCAAATGGTTATCTCCCCGACTGGCCTTCGGCCAACTGTGCAGGCTGGCGTTGCTGGTGGCGACCCCGGTCGTGTTTGCCATGCCTGCGCAGACGGCGCTGCCCGATGCTGGCGCCTTGCCCAGCCTGGCGCCCATGTTGCGCGAGGTCAATCCGGCGGTGGTCAACATCGCCACCTACACCACCCGGCCAGTGCGCAATCCGCTGTTCGACGATCCATTCTTTCGTCGCTTCTTCAATGTACCCCGGACGCAGCGCTATCGGCGCACCCGCAGCGCCGGCAGCGGTGTGATTGCCGACGCCGGTCGCGGTTACATCGTGACCAATCATCATGTGGTGGCGCGCGCCGACGATGTCGACGTCACCTTGTCCGATGGTCGGGTTCTGGAGGCGACGCTTGTGGGTACGGACCCGGAGGTGGACCTGGCGGTGCTGCGGGTGCGCGCCGACGACTTGACGCAGATTCGCTTCAGCGATTCGGACCAGCTGCTGGTGGGCGATTTCGTGGTCGCCATCGGCAATCCGTTCGGGCTTCAGCAGACGGTGACCAGCGGCATCGTCAGCGCCCTTGGGCGCAGTGGCCTTGGCATTGAAGGCATCGAGGACTTCATTCAAACCGATGCCTCCATCAATCCCGGCAATTCCGGCGGCGCCCTGGTTGATCTGAGCGGTGGCCTGGTTGGCATCAATACGGCGCTCTACTCGCCGGCGGGCGTCAACGTTGGCATCGGTTTTGCCATCCCCGCCAATCTGGTGCGCTCGGTGGTCGATCAGATCATCAAGCATGGCGTCGTGCAACGTGGCTATCTGGGCATACAGGTGCAGGATCTGACATCTGACCTCGCAGAGGCCTTCAACCTGTCCGAGGACCGGGGCGTGGTGGTGGTGTCGGTGATGCCCGGGGCTGCCGTCAGCGGCAAGATCGAATCGGGCGATGTCATTGTCGCCATAGGCGATAAACCGGTGAACGGGACGGGCGACTTCCAGAGCGAGACAGCAACTGTCTTTGTCGGCGATGAACTGGACCTGGAGCTGGTGCGCGGGGGCGAGCGCCGCAAGGTGTCCATCCTGATCGAGACCGATCGGCTGGAAAAGGTCGATGGCGCGCACCTCAGCGCCTTGCTCGCCGGCACCGAGCTTCAGAACTTCAGCAATGACCAGGAAGAGGGTGACGGCGTGCTGGTCACCGGTGTCAGCACGGGCAGCGGAGCCGAGATAGCTGGCCTGCGTCAGGGCGATGTGATCGTTGACGTCAACCGACAGCAGGTGCGCGACCTGCGGGACCTGCGCGAAGCCGTGCGCCACAACAGCGGCCAGATTCTCTTGCGGGTTTACCGATCCGGGCGCTTCGGCATCATTGTCGTGCGCTGACCCCTTTCAATCAGCGCCCTGGCGCAATATCCGGACAGTGCAGTAGTCGCCTAATCGAACACGATGATGTTGCGGGCCACGGCGCCCGATTCGAGCTGCGTGAAGGCCGCATTGATGTCTTCCAGGCGGATGCGGTTGGAGATCATGTCGTCCAGATGCAGCTTGCCTTGCAGGTAGAAGTCCACGAATCGGGGCATGTCCACCCGAAACCGGTTGGAGCCCATTCGACAGCCTTGCAACTTCTTTTCCGCCAGAAGTTCCGGGCCGTGAATCTCCACCATCTGGCCCACGGGTATCATGCCGATGACCGTGGCCGTGCCGCCCCGTCGCACCATCTTGAAGGCTTGTTGCGCGGCCTTTGCCAGGCCGATAGCCTCGAACGCATAGTGGACGCCACCGCCGGTGAGTTCGCGGACCGCTTCAACCGGGTCGGCTTCGTCGGCGTTCACGAGATCCGTGGCGCCAAACCGGGTGGCCAGCTGTAGCTTGTTGGGCATCTTGTCAATGGCGATGATGCGCCCGGCGCCGGCGATGGCGGCGCCGTTCACCGCCGCCAGACCGATGCCGCCACAGCCGATCACGGCAACGCTGGCGCCAGGTTCCACAGCGGCCGTGTGAATCACCGCACCGACACCGGTGGT
Organism: Pseudomonadales bacterium; assembly: GCA_965199705.1. Lineage (GTDB taxonomy): Bacteria > Pseudomonadota > Gammaproteobacteria > Pseudomonadales > Azotimanducaceae > Azophilus. The sequence continues at coordinate 2,167,547 of OZ241359.1, read as the reverse complement.
GATGGAGCAGCCAATCAGGGCTGCCCGATCCAATGGCATCTCCGGGTTGATCTTGGCGATGGCGTGTTCGTGCACCAGCATGTATTCGGCAAAGGACGAGAGGTTCAGGAACTGGGCGATCGCTTCGCCATCGTTTCTGGACAGGCGCGCCGGGCCATCCGGCGCCCGCTGCAGCTCGGGTGACTCGCACAGCGCCATGGCGCCGGTGAGACAGTATTCACAGTGTCCGCAAAAGGCGGAAATGCAGCTGATGACATGATCGCCTGGTTGCACGTAGCTGACCATGCTGCCTACCGCTTCAACAACACCGGCGGACTCATGTCCGAGCACGGTGGGCATGGGATAGGGGTAGGAACCGTTCCAGAAATGCAGGTCCGAGTGGCAGACACCGGTCGCCGCGGTGCGCACCAGCACCTCTCTTGGCCCCGGATTGCCATGCTGAATGTCCTCGATTTCCAGTGGCTGATTGATGGCCTTGCAGACAGCGGCTTTCATGGCGGGTGTTTCTCCGGTGGATCAGGTAGTGACGTTTGATTCGGCCTGCATTGTAGTGCCTGCCGACGGCGCCCGCACCGGCGCTGGTCCGGCATTGGCATCGTCGAAGAGCGCCTTGATGTGCGCCTCGGGCAGAGGCCGGGTCAGGCGCGACACGACCAGGGTGAGCGTCACCGAGACAATTTCTCCCATGGCGGCGCAGGACCAGGGATTGCCGGCTTCGCCCTGCAACCACTCCGCGCCGACGCGCAGCGCGCCATCCGCAAACCAGGCAGGTTCCAGAAGCGCCCCGTGCGTCACGATGAATATGCCGACACCGCCCAGCATACCGGCGAAGGCGCCGGCGCGGGTTACGCCGCGCCAGATGGCGCCGACGATCAGTGGGCCTGCAAAGGCGGCCATCATGCCGCCCGTGCCGATCCAGACGATCAGCGCGACATTGCGATCCATCAGCGCCCAGGCCATCCAGGTACAGATCAGCAGAACAGCAAACGTGGCGATGCGGCTGACGATGAGCACGCGACGGTCCACCTCGGCTGCGTCGAGGTGGGGATGAATCCGTGGCGCGAGGCTCAAACGGTAGATGTCATTGGCGACGATCTGGGAACTGGACACCACCAGCCCGTCCGCCGTGGACATGACCGCGGCCAGTATGCCGACAGCCAGAAAAGCGGCGAGCCAGGGCGGAAAGAGTTCGACAAAGAGCAGGGCGAGCGCGCTGTTGCTGCTCGCGTCCGGCCCGCCAAGTGTGTCGCCAAGCACCGCCCGCGCCAGCAGGCCGCCGAGGCCGAGCATGCCAAGCGTCAGGCCGAAGGTGAAGGCAAGCGCTATGAACCGGCGTCGTTCGCTCGGCTGCTTGAGCGCCCACAGCTTGTTGCCGATATGCGGCAACATGCCGAGCGGTATGTGCGCCAGCAATATGGCGACGACGGACCACCATGAGTGATACAGGACAGCATCCGGATTGAGCCAGCCCACCAGGTTTGGATCCTGGGCCCTGAGCGAGGCCATGACGCCGCCCAAGCCGCCTTCCGTGCCGAAACCGATCAGGAACAGAACCAGCACGCCGGCGGCGACGGCCACCATCAGAAAACCCTGAACCCCATCGGTGAGAATGTCTGCGTGGGCGCCGCCGAGCACCACATAGAAGAGCAGTACGGCAGCGGTGATGGCCAGTGCCCAGTCCGGCGAAAGGCCGAGCATCACCTCGAACATCACCACGCCGGAGACCAGCTGGCCGGCCAGGTAGAAGAACAGCAGCAGCGAGAACAGCGAAACGATAACGCGCACGGCGTCGGACTGATAGCGGCTGCCGAGGTACTCCGGGATAGAGCGGTTGCCGAATCTCTGGCCGCTGTTGCTGACCACCCGCAAGCTGACCAGCACACCCAGATAGACACCTGCCGGATACAGCACTGTGGACCAGATTGCAGCCGTGCCGTAGTCGTAGGCGATGCCGGGAAAGCCCACGAAGGTGGCCCCGCTCGCCGTGGTGGCGGCAAATGCGAAGGCCAGAAAGATCGGCCCGTATGCGCTCCTGGCGGTGGCAAAGTCATCGGCGCTCTGTACCCGCCGCCGGCCGATCAGGCCGAATGCGACCATCAGGCCGATGTAGGCGACCAGAAACACCCAGGACCAGGCGATCAGGGTCATTCCCGAATCCCGGATTTGGCTTGCGCGCCTGGCTGCAAGTCGAAGGTTTGCTGGCCGTCCGGTCCCGGCTTCCGGAACCGCTCCGTGCACAGCGGCGGCAACCGCTTGCCAGCCAGTCCGTGCCGCTTTCTGGCGGTTGCCATGCGCTTGCCGATCAGTTCGGCGAAGGCGCCGCTGCCGCGCTGGCGCAGGCCCCATTGCGCGTTGTAGGCCTTGCCGCCGCCGATATCGTGAATCGCGCTCAGTATGCGCTTGGCTTTCAGAGGGTAGTGTTCGGCGAGCCACGCTTCGAACAGATCCCGCACTTCCAATGGCAGGCGCAGCATCACATGGCCGGCGCTCTGCGCCCCGGCCGCTGCCGATTTGGCAACCACAGCTTCAAGCTCATGGTCGTTCAGAAAGGGAATGACCGGCGCGAACAGGATGCCCGTCGGCACGCCTGCCGCATGCAGACCGGCGATGATGCGCAGCCTTGCGGCGGGGCTGGCGGTGCGCGGTTCAAGCCGGGTTTTCAGGGTGTTGCTGAGAGTGGTCACGCTGACCAGCACCGAAACCAGATTCTGCTCGGCGAGTCTGGCGAGTAGATCAAGGTCGCGCAGGATGCCCTGGCCCTTGGTGGTGATCGTGACCGGATGCCGACACTCCAGCGCCACTTCGAGAATGCTGCGGGTGATGCGATATCGCTTCTCGCCCGGCTGATAGGGATCGGTATTGGTGCCCATGGCGATGGGCTTGCACTGATAGCCAGGCGCCGCCAGTTCCCGGCTCAGCAGGGCCTTTACGTTTGTCTTGTAGAAGATGCGGGTTTCAAAATCGAGGCCCGGCGAAAGATCCAGCCAGGCGTGGGTGGGTCGGGCGAAACAATAGACGCATCCGTGCTCGCAGCCCTTGTAGGCGTTGATGGAGCGGTCGAAGGGCAGGTCTGGAGATTGGTTGCGGGTGATTATGCGCTTGCTGCGATCCGCCAGGAAGCGGGTTTCGGGCGCGGGCTCCGGGTCTTCCGCCAGCGCCCAGCCGTCGTCCACTGCCTCCGATCGGGCATCAAGATAGCGGCTTGCCGGGCTGATCGTGGCGCCTCGGCCCTTGTACGTGCGCGATCCCGGTTTTTCGTTGTGCGCCATGTTGTCCGCCTTTCATGCCAGACGTCGCCGCGCCCCGGCGCCGGCCTTTCGGGCCGCTGCTGGTCCGCCTTGCCGCCGTGCAGCATACCAGCCCGAACCACCCGTGCGATCAGCGTCCTGGCGCAATGTGTGGGCTCAGTACTTGGTGCGGCCTGCCGACTGGTGCAATATGCAGGCTGAACCGGGGGAGATGACAATGCAACCGATGGCGCACATGGCGTTGCGGGCGGCGCGGCGCGCGATTCCCGTGCTATTGCAGGGCATGGATCGTCTGGACCGGCTGAAGGTGGAGCAGAAGGCGCCGAACGACTTTGTTTCCGAAGTGGACAGGGAGTCCGAGCGGGTCATCGTCGATGTCCTTCGGGCCGCCTATCCCACGCACCGTTTCCTCGGCGAAGAGCATGGCGTCAGCGGCCCGGAAGATGCGGAATTCACCTGGATCGTGGATCCGCTTGACGGCACCCTGAACTATCTGCTGGGCATTCCGCACTTCGCCATTTCCATTGCCGCCCGCAAGGGCAGGCGCATCGAGCACGGGGTGATCGTGGATCCGGTGCGCAACGAAGAGTGGGTGGCGAGCCGCGGCGCCGGCGCTCAGCTGAACGGCAAGCGCATTCGCGTCAGCCCTGTGCGCCGGCTTGATGAGGCAGTGCTGGCCACCGGTCTGCCGCCGAAGGCGAAACAGCAGCCGCTTCGTGTGGCTGCCTACAACCGAGCCCATGCTGCTCTGCTGATGGCTTGCCGCAACCTGCGCCGACAGGGTTCGGCTGCTCTGGATCTGGCCTACACTGCCTCTGCCCGCGTCGATGGCTTTTTTCAGATGTCGCTGGCGCCCTGGGACATCGCTGCCGGCATATTGCTGGTTCAGGAGGCCGGTGGTTTCATCGGCGACTTTTCCGGCGGTGAGGGCTACTTCGAGAGCGGTGATACGGTGGCTGCAAACCCGTCCTGTTTCAAGCTGCTGGTGACCGAGCTGCGCAAGGCGCTGGATCCGGGTCAGGCCATGCAGGCCGCGCCCGATCAGGGATAGGAGGACTTGGCGCTCTCCTTGTCGGGCACGGCCAGGTCCGAGCGCGAGATCTTCATCAGCACCAGCAGGTTGGCGGCGATGTAGATCGATGAGTAGGTGCCGACCAGCACGCCCAGGGTGAGCGCTGCCGCGAAGCCGCGAATGCCTTCGCCACCGGCAATCAAGAGCGCAAGCAGCACGAACAGCGTAGTGGCCGAGGTGACCAGGGTGCGGCCGAGTATCTGGTTGAGAGAGCGATTGATCAGCGCAAGAGGCGTGCCCTTGCGCTGGGTGCGAAAATTCTCCCGGATCCGGTCCGATACCACGATGGTGTCGTTCAGGGAATAGCCCACCACGGCCAGGAGCGCCGCCACAACGGCGAGGTCGAAGGTCCAGCGGAATACGGAAAAGACGCCGAGCACCAGAATGACATCGTGCGCCAGGGCGACGACTGCGCCAATCGAGAACTGGCGCGTGAAGCGGAACAGGATGTAAAGCATCACCACCACCAGAGCCGTGAGGACCGCGAGGCCGGCGCTCTCAGCGAGCTCCTCGCCAACCACCGGGCCGACGAAATTGGATTGGCGCATCTCCACGCCCGGCGTTGTTTCCTGCAAACTTTCGAGTATTCGGTCCCCCAGGGTGCTGGGATCCCCGCCGGCTTGCGGTGGCATCCGGATCAGCAGGTCGTATTCCGAGCCGAAATGCTGCACCACCCCGTTCTGAAATCCCGCCGCTTCCAGTTGGCTACGCAGGGCCTCCGGGTCAGTTGGCTCCGGGAAGGCGGCTTCCACCAGGGCGCCGCCGGTGAAGTCCAGGCCGAAATTCAATCCGTTCGTGGCCAGCGAACCGACGCTGACCAGCACGGCGATCACCGAAGCGATGCCGGCGGCTCGCCCGTAGGCCATGAAGTCGAAGTTGAATTGCAGTGGTTTCACCGGCGCCTCAGATTGGCAGTGTCTTCAGGTTGCGGCCGCCGTACATCAGGTTCACCAGGGCGCGGGTGCCGAATACCGCCGTGAATACGGAGGTCACGATGCCGACCGCCAGGGTGACTGCGAACCCCTTGACCGGGCCGCTGCCGATGGAAAACAGGATGATGGCGACAAAGAAGGTGGTGATGTTGGCGTCGAGGATCGTCAGCAGCGCACGCTCGAATCCGGCCTGTATGGCCTGTTGCGGCGCCAGCTGCTGCAGCTCCTCGCGGATGCGCGAAAAGATCAGCACATTGGCGTCAACCGCCATGCCCACCGTCAGCACGATACCGGCGATGCCCGGCAGGGTCAGGGTAGCTTCGAGCACGGACATCACGGCCACCAGCAGGATCAGATTGACCGTCAGGGCGATGTTGGCGGCAAGTCCGAACCAGCGGTAATAGGCCACCATGAAAAGCATCACCAGCACGAAGCCGATTGCGACAGAAATGCGTCCACGCTCGATGTTGTCGTCGCCGAGGCTGGCGCCCACCGTGCGCTCCTCGACGATGTACATGGGGGCGGCCAGGGCGCCGGCGCGCAGCAACAGGGCCAGGTCCCGGGCCTCGCCCAGTTCCAGGCCGGTAATGCGGAAGTTGTAGCCGAGCGCTGAGCGGATGGTAGCAACGCTGATCAGGCGCCGCTCTTCCACCGAATATTGTTCGAGCTGCGCTTCGCCGTCCACCATGACGCTTCGGGTGCGCGGCTTCTGCTCAATGAAGATGATGGCCATGGAACGGCCCACGTTGTCGCGGGTGGCATCGCTCATGCGCTGTCCGCCGTCGCCGTCCAGGCCGATGCTCACTTGCGGCAAGCTGGTTTCGGGGTCGTAGTCCTGACTCGCCGAGGTCACCTGATCGCCGGTGACGATGTTCTGTCGCAGCAGCGTGACCGGCGCGCCCTGATAGTCGAGTGATTCGGTGCGGGCGCGCCGGTCGCCGGGCAGGGCTACAAGGCGAAATTCGAGGTTGGCGAACTTGTTGATGATGCGCTTGGCTTCGGCACTGTCCTGAATGCCGGGCAGATCGAGGACGATGCGTTCTCGCCCGAGCCGCTGCACGATGGGTTCGGAGACGCCGAGTTCGTTCACCCGATTGCGCAGGCTTTGCAGGTTCTGGGCGATGGCAGCATCCTCGAGAAGGCGCCGGTAGTCATCGGTCATCGTCAGGCGCACGGCCGGTTCCGGGCCGTCATTGACCGAGGTTACGTCAAAGCCTTCGAACCGGGTTTGCAGCAGGCTGAGCGCCTCGTCCCGCGCTGCCTCGGACTGGAAGGGGATGCGCGCCTGGTCGCCGTCCACCCAGTCGCGCCCGACATAGCGCAGCCGGTTCTCTACCAGCAGATCCCGCGCCGTGTCCTGGATGCCGAGCATTCGCTCGCCGACAAACTTGGCCATGTCCACCTGCAACAGCAGATGCACGCCGCCGGACAAATCCAGGCCCAGAGACATGGGCTTGGCGCCCAGGTTGCGTAGCCACTCGGGCGTGGTCGAGGCTCGGGTGAGGGCGACGATGTAGTGCTGATCGCGCCCCGCCAACGCCAGGCTGAGCAGCTCCTGGCCGCGCAGCTGGCTGGCGTCGTCGTGCAGTCGGACAAACACCGAGTCACCGACGATCTCGGCCGACTTCACGGCCACGCCGGCCTCGGCGAGGACCCTGCTAGCCTCCGCCAGAATGCTTGCGCCGGCTGGCCGGTCTGGATCCTCCGGCTTGATTTGCAGGGCCGGGTCTGGCTGAAACAGATTGGGCGCTGCATACAGACTGCCCAGCACAGCCACCGCGAGGATGAACAGATAGCGCCCCAACGACCAGGAGTTGGGAGCACGCGCCCGGGCGCCGGGCAAACCGAGCAGGGTGTCTGCGTTCACGATTCCTGCAGATGCTCTGGCAGGCCCGCGATACGGGCGCAGTATCCGCGCTACTTGCCGGCGTCGCTGTCGAGCGTCTTGAGCGTGCCTTTCGGCAGGGTGGCGCTGACGGAAGTTCGCTGCATCCGAATCTCGACGCCATCCGACACCTTGATCTTCACGAAGTTATCCTCGACCTCGGTGATCCGACCGACGATGCCGCCGGCGGTGATCACTTCGTCGGCCAGCGACAACCCGGATACCAGGGCCTGATGCTCCTTGCGCCTTTTGCTCTGCGGTCGGATCATCAGGAAATAGATGATGAGGATGAAGGCGCCGATGAACAGCAGCTGCACCATGCCGCCGCCGGCTGCGCCTCCTGCCTCTGCGGCCTGCGCTGTCTCAATCGGAATCATCAGGTTGCTTCCAGCCTCGTGTCAGGGATTGGGCAAGGCTCGGCAATGTACCCGTTTCGATTGCGCCGCGCAATTGCGTCATCAGATCGTGATAGTAGTGCAGGTTGTGCACGGTCATGGCCATGCTGCCGAGCACTTCGCGGCATCGGTGCAGATGATGCAGATAGGCGCGGCTGTAATGGGCGCAGGTATGGCAGGCGCAGGCCGGATCCAGCGCCTCGGACGACCGGCGATGCGCGGCATTGCGGATGTTGACTGGCCCCTGGCTGGTAAATGCCTGGCCATTGCGGGCGTTGCGCGTGGGCAGCACGCAGTCGAACATGTCGATGCCGAGCAGAACGCCGGTCAGCAGGTCTGCCGGCGAGCCGACGCCCATCAGATAGCGTGGCCGGTTTTCTGGCATGTGCGGCAGGAGATCCGCCAGCACCGCCCGCATCTCGGCCTTTGGCTCCCCAACCGAGAGCCCGCCGATGGCATAGCCGTCGAAGCCGAGCGCCTGCAGACCGTCGAGACTCTCTCGGCGCAGGGCTGAATCCATGCCGCCCTGGACTATGCCGAAGAGTTGTGCGCCGGTTGCTGATGCCTGCGTGTCACCTTCTCTGCCTCTGCGAAAGGCTTCCCGGCAGCGGCTTGCCCAGCGCAGTGACAACTGCATGGAGGCCCGGGTGTCGGCCAAGCTGGCGCCGTAGGGCGTGCAGTCGTCGAGCACCATCACCACGTCGCTGCGCAGATTCTGCTGCGCCTCGATTGCCCGCTCCGGCGTCAATTCGATTTCTGCGCCGTCGATCGGCGAGCGAAAGCGTGCGCCCGCTTCAGAAACCTGGCTCAGCGTGCGCAGACTCCACAGTTGAAATCCGCCGCTGTCGGTAAGCACCGGGCCGCGCCAGTCCATGAAGCGGGACAATCCGCCAAGTTCGGCAATCAGGGCATCGCCGGGACGCAACATCAGGTGAAAGGCGTTGCCGAGCAGGATTCGGGCGCCCACCTGACGCAGTGTCTCCGGGGTCATTGCCTTGACCGAGCCATAGGTGCCGCAGGGCATGAATACGGGCGTCTCGACGCTGCCCGAGGCCGTATGCAGGCGCCCGCGCCGGGCGTCGCCGCATTGAGCTATCAGTTCGAACACGGGTCCGGCTCTACAAGCATGGCGTCACCGTAGCTGAAGAAACGGTAGCGCGCTGCGACGGCGGCGGCGTAGGCAGCCAGAACCCGCTCGCGGCCGGCAAAGGCGCACACCAGCATCAGCAAGGTGGAGCGTGGCAGGTGAAAATTGGTCAGCATCGCATCCACCACCCGGAATCGGAATCCCGGCTTGATGAAGAGCCGTGTCTCGTCACAACCAGGGCGGATACCGCCGGATTCTGCGAGACTTTCCAGCGTGCGCACTACTGTGGTGCCGACTGCGATCAGACGCCCCGGGCCGGCCAGGCACGCCTCGATTCGGGCCGCTGCGTCCGCCGTGACGCAGAACCGCTCGCTGTGCATCCGGTGTCTGGAAATGTCATTCTCGCGCACTGGCGCAAAGGTGCCAGCGCCTGTGTGCAGGGTGATTTCCGTCAGTTCCACGCCCTGATCGGCCAAAGCTTGAAGCAGGCCCTCGGAGAAGTGCAGGCCGGCGGTCGGCGCCGCCACAGCGCCCGGTGCGCGCGCGAAAAGCGTCTGGTAGCGTGTGCTGTCGGCTGCCGTGGGTGGCCGTTGCAGATAGGGCGGCAAGGGCGTTTCACCATGGCGGGCGAGAAAGTCCGCCACCGGCATGGGAAAACGCAGCCGCACGAATTCCTGAACCCGGCCAAGCACGCGCAGAGTTTCGCCTGCCGCCCGCAGCAGACGGCCCTGGCGCAGCGGCTTGCTGCTGCGCGCCTGAAAGAGCGCCGTGTCTGCCGATTCAATGCGTTCCAGGAGCAATTCGACCTGACCCCCCGTGTCCTTGACGGCATGCAGGCGCGCATTCAGCACCTGCGTGTTGTTGACCACCAGCAGGTCCTGACGCCGCAGCAAGTCCGGCAGGTCCAGGATTCGAGCGTGCCGGAATCCGTCGCTGGCCAGGTGCAGGAGACGCGACTGGTCGCGCTCGGCCAGGGGCGTCCGGGCGATCAGTTGCGCTGGCAGGACATAGTCGAAATCGGCGAGTTGCATTCGGGAAGGGGTGCGGTTTGTGCACCGATGCTAGCCGCATTGCTGGCTGCTTGCTACCATGCGCCCTTCGGCCGGGGGCCGAAATTGGCCGCTGCCGCCTGGGTGGCGAAATCGGTAGACGCGCCAGACTCAAAATCTGGTTTGGGCAACCAAGTGAGAGTTCGAGTCTCTCCCCAGGCACCAAACCCACGTTTTCACCGCGTCTCACTTCGCCTCATTCTGTCCCTTAACTGACTGTTTTGTTTATCAAAAAACGAAACAGCAGGTCAGGAGTTGCATTTCCTTGCCCAAAGGCTAGCCTGTTGGCAAATCGAAGCCGATCGTCGCGCCAGGCACGGTGGCGGAGAGGGCCATGAACGACGAACTGATCGACAGGAATCCCGACATCCTGGGCGGCACACCGGTGTTCACCCGCACGAGGGTCCCTGTACGCATACTCATGGAGTACCTGGAAGCGGGCGACCGTCTCGACGACTTCCTGCAGGACTTCCCTTCGGTGTCCCGGGATCAGGCGGTCGCGGTGCTGGAAAGAGCCCGGATAATCCTCGCCGGCGAGCAGGATGAGGCTGCTGCTTGACGAGTCCGTGCCTCGGGCGCTTCGGATGTCGTTCCCCGCCGCCTATGAGGTTCGAACCGTCCCCGAGATGGGATGGGCCGGGACCGGAAACGGCGCCCTGCTGCGCCTCGCGGCGGATAACGGATTCGATGCGCTACTCACCGTAGACCGCGGGTTCGCGCATCAGCAGAACCTGGACGACCTGCCGTTGCCGGTCGTCATCATGCTCGCCGCGAGCAACCGACCGGACGAACTGCGACCGCTGGTCCCCGCCGTGATAGACGTCCTGTCCGGCCCGCAGCAGAGGCGCGTCTATCACGTCTCGGCAGATCCCTGAAGTTGACGGCAGAGATTGAGATCCGAGGTCTCCTGTGGCGATGACCCATTGCCCGTTGGGGTAACCGTTTGCGCAGCCGCGATCGGACGTTGTCTGGGATAACGAGATACCGGTCTTGAGAGCCTTCCGCTACGGTCGTTCGCGATGGACGGGTGGCGTCGCGTCGGGCGCGTCGCCATGACCGACCGGCCACGCAAGTGGCCCGCGCTCCTAACGCGGGTGCGATCTTTGTCCGCTTTGGGCTATCGGGGCACAGACGACTTCGATAGCCTTCGAGCCATGCGCCACCTGATCTGATCGAAAGCGCTGAACTCGAGTGGGAAGATGCGATGCCCAAGCCTAGAACCCAACTGTCGCGCATTCTCAAGCGCGACGGGAAGTGTGGCGTTCACATCGGCGGATGCGAGAAGGTCCTGACCGGCAAGACGGCAAACATAGACCATATGGTCTCCAAGTCCTTCATTCGCGCGAGAATGAAGGGTACGCGCCGTCAAGACTTCATGGCCGATTGGAACGTGCAACCGACGTGCCCGGACTGCAACACACGCGCAGTTTCGGGACTGCCGGTTCGAGCAGGCGAACCTGAGAGGGGCGACGTTCAAGGGAGCATTGATGGAGTGGACGCAGGAGCCGCCGGAAGAAACCGGACACTGGGAGGAGACCCGAGACGGAGAGCCGCTGTGGGTGCCGGAGTATCACGCACCGTTCCACCTGGCGGATCTCGCCGGTGCGTCGTTCGAGGACGTGGCGTTCCGCAACGCGGGTTTTCGCGACGCGGAGAACCTCCATCAATACAGCTTCTCTGGGGCGACGGGCCTGGAGGATTGCATGTTCGATTGCGACGATGGCCGGGAGTGGGCGCAACTCACGGCCCGAGAATCCGCCGCCTGACGATCCGATCGTGAAGCGGCGGTCTCGCTCAAATCACGAGGCCAGCGCCCCAAGAGGAAACAGTCGGGTAAAGCGGGGCAGGTCCAAAGTGCGCAATGTTCGTCTGGCATTGATAGGCGCAACGGTAACCCCCAAACGGTTGCCGGCTGCGAACGCCATCCCGATGTCGAATCCGAACCTGTGCGCCGGCAAGCCTGCGCCTCAGGTTTCTACTTCAACGCCAGGCGCCGGATGCGGACCTCGTCGCGGCTGGTCCGCCACAGACGCATACCCACCCAGACTGCGACCAGAAACAGGCCGGCGGTGAAACCGCCCCAGTATCCGTACACGCCCATCGGCGCCCAGAACAGAACCCCTTCAGCCAGGGCCATGCCGAGTGGCAAGCCGATCACCCAGTAGCCGGCAATCGAGGCGATCATCGGCGCTCGGGTGTCCTTGTAGCCGCGCAACGCCCCGGTCATGGTCGCGTTGGTGTCATCGAAGATCTGATAGACGGCGATGAACAACAGGATATTGGCGGCGATCGCTGTTACCTCGGCATCCGTGGTGTAGATGCTCACCAGCAGGTGGCGCGCCGCGACCAGCAGCAGGCTGACGACCAGGGCGTAGCCGAGGGAGATTCGAAAGGCCGTTGCGGCCACCCGGCGCGCGTCAGCGCTGTCTCCGGCGCCTATGCAGAAGCCGACGCGGATACCGGCGGCGCCGCCCAGGCTGTAGGGAATCACATAGGCCATCCAGTTGAGATTGCCGGCGATGCTGTGCGCCGCCAGCTCGCTGACGCCAAGACGACCGATCAGCAGGGTGATGACCGAGTACACTGCCATTTCCAGGAATACTGCTGCGCCAATCGGCAGGCCAAGCTTGAGGATGCGCCAGAGCAGGGCCGGGTCGGGACGAAAACCTCCGACGCCGACGCGGGTAGCGCGGAAGAAGGGCCGACGGGTTACGTACGCCATCATCCCGAGTTCGATCCACATGACAGCCGCTGTCGCCCAGCCGCAGCCGACGCCGCCGAGCTCCGGGAACCCGAAAGCGCCATAGATGAGCATGTAGTTGAGCGGTATGTTCAGCAGCAGGGCGATGCCGGCGATCAGCATGGGTGGGCGAGTGTGCCCGAGCCCCTCGCAGGTGTGGCGCAGGGCGACATAGACGAACACGGCCGGCAGCCCCCAGGCGGCCGCCTTGAGATAGTCCGCCGCTATGCGGGTGGCTTCGGCGTCCATGCCGACCCAGGAGAGCACCGGTTCGACATTGCGCAGGATGAGTATGCCGACGCCGGCATTGGCGAGCGCCAGCCAGATGCCCTGGCGGATGATGACGCCGCTCTCTCCCACCCGGCGGGCGCCGCTGAGTTGCGCCACCATCGGCATCATCGCCATGGTGATCCCGGACATGAGCATGAACAGCGGCCAGAGCAGGGCGCCGCCGAGTGATACGCCGGCCAGATCCACCGAGCTGTAGCGCCCGGCCATGGCAGTGTCCAGGAAGCCATTGCCCATGATGAAGAGTTGCGTCATCACCATGGGTGCGCCGAGGCGCAGCAGGGCCAGCGCTTCGCGCCTGTTGCCTCTGCGAGCCTCCCCCCGGCTGACGGGTGTGGCCGGCGACTCGCGGCCTTGGGCGATGCTCGGCGAAGTCTGGGGCGCCTTGTCCATGGCGGTCGCGATCCGTCCGGATGTGGCGTCGGCTACCGCAGGCTCCTGGTTCGCCTCAGGCTGAATCAGGCGGTGATTCTCGCGGCTGCTTCGCGCGCCTTGCGGACGCTCTCGTTGGTCTGATTGAACAGCAGTTCGCGCCTGGCCTCTTGTTCTGCTTCGCTGAGCTCGCGTTCGCCCAGCGCCCGGCCCACTCGAAAGCCCTTCTCCACGGCTGGCCGGGCGCGCACCTCATCCACCCAGCGCTTCAGGTTCGGGAAGGACGCCCACACTGCCTCGTCCAGCAGACGGCCGGTGAGCATGGCCCAGGGCCAGGTGATGATGTCGGCAATCGTATAGTCGGGGCCGGTCAGGAACCGGTTGGCGGACAACCGGGCATCCATCACCCCGCAGAGCCGGTCCACTTCGCCGACGAAGCGGTTCGTCCCGTATTCAAGCAAGGCCGGGTCCTCGACGATGTTCCTGGCGTAGTTCTTGAAGTGATTGGCGTTGCCCATCATTGGCCCGAGATTGGCCATCTGCCAATGCACCCACTGCAGAACGCCATAGCGCGCTGCGCCGGACGCGGGCAGGAAGCGGCCTGTCTTGTCAGCCAGATACTCCAGTATGGCCCCGGACTCGAAGATCGAAAGTGCGTCGCCGCCGCCCGCCGGGGCGTGATCGACGATGGCCGGCATCCGATTGTTGGGGCTCAGGCGCAGAAACTCCGGCTTGAACTGATCACCGCCGCCTATGTCCACCGGCACGATTGCGTAGTCGAGCCCGCACTCCTCCAGCATGATGGTGACCTTCCAGCCGTTCGGCGTCGGCCAATAGTGCACGTCGATCATGGACAGGCTCCAATTGCATCCGCTCAAGGCCGCGCAAGGTACGCCAGATATCCCGGCAAAGCCAGCCAGGGCCGCCCTGATCGCAGGCCAGTGAAGAATCGGCGTAGAATGTGATCAGCCTGCGGCCCAGGTGTTGGAATTGGCAGACAAGCTGGATTTAGATTCCAGTGCCCCAGCGGCGTGCGAGTTCGAATCTCGCCCTGGGCACCAGATCCGGCCCGGGTGGTGAAATCGGGAGACACAAGGGACTTAAAATCCCTCGAAGGCAACTTCATGCGGGTTCGAGCCCCGCCCCGGGCACCATTTGTCTGCCTGTCATCGGGGCCGCCGAAGGCCGTACAATGGGCTCTGGATGCGTCGCAAGACATCTTGGGCTGAGTGGCAGAGTGGTCATGCAGCGGACTGCAACTCCGTGTACGCCGGTTCGATTCCGACCTCAGCCTCCATCACTTGCGCAGGCTTCCGGGCCCCGACTCATGGTCGCGCATCGGTTATAGTGAGTACTGGCCTGGATATCGTAGCCCCTGGCGCACGTCCGGGTTACCATGCGTGCAGGCCTGCATGCTGACAGCAACCGGGGAGACATCAAGTGTTAGTCATGTTCAAGAATCAATACCGGGCGGCAGGGATGCCGGTGCGCAGGTCTTGCGCCCTGGTGACCCTGGTCGCCCTTTTCTGGCTTGGTGTCGCGCCGGCCTGGTCACAATCCTCTGGCGCGTCATTCATCACCTCCCAAAACCGTTACACAGTGGCGGAAAACCAGCAAGATCTGGGCACTGTCACCGCCAGCGGGCCAGCCACCTTCTCGGTTATCGGAACGGATGCGGAAAGTTTCGTCATAGACCGGATAACCGGGCTACTGCAGTTTCGAGAGCCGCCCGACTTCGAGAACCCCGGTTCCACGAACGCGAGCAATGTCTATCACATCACCCTTTGCGCCCACACTGATTTCGCCACGACTGGCAAGCGCGTCATAGTCACGGTGACCGACGCCAACGATCGGCCGATGATTACCAGCGAGGCGATGGTAAGCATTCCCGAAAACACCGGCACGGATACGACGGTGGTCGACGTGGACGCCACGGACCAGGATGCCGGCGATACCGTCACCTATGACATTTCCGGCGCGGATGCCGAGCATTTCAATATCGATCCTGTTTCCGGCCTGCTCACCTTTGCGGCGTCTCCCGATTACGAGAACCCGGCCGACGATGGCGCCGACAACACGTATGACCTGACCGTCACGGCGACTGACGGCAGCCTCGCTGCAATGCAGGCCCTTGCCATTACCGTGACCGATGTCAACGAGGCGCCGGTGATTACCAGCGAGGCGATGGCGAGCGTTGCCGAAAACACCAGCACGGATACGACGGTGATCGATGTGGACGCCACCGATATGGACGCCGGCGATGTCGTTGCATACAGCATCTCTGGCGCCGACGCCGGGCAATTCAATATCGATTCCGCCTCCGGCGCGCTCACCTTTGCGGTGTCTCCCAATTACGAAAGCCCGGCTGATTCGGATGCGGACAACACCTACAACCTGACCGTCACGGCGACTTCTGGCAGCCACTCTGCAATGCAGGATCTTGTCGTCATGGTGACCGACGTCAACGAGGCGCCCATGATCGCTGGCGCACTGCCGGATCAGATGCTGGAAGTGGGCGGCGAACCCGGCCAGATTGATCTCGGGGCCGTGTTTGCGGACCCGGATGGCAACACCCTTGCCTACACCTTGCGGGTGAATGATCCGGCCATCGCCAGCCTGTCTGTCAGCGGTAACGGTCTGACGGTCGCAGCCCTTTCGCGTGGCGCGACCGGGTTTACGATCACCGCGTCTGACCCGGACGGGCTTTCTGTGGCGCAATCGGCGATGGTGACCGTAACGGACGAAGGGTTGCGGGAGATGGCGGCCAAGACCTTGACGGGCTTTGGCCGTTCCTTGATCGCGAGTGTGTCTGGCGCAGTCGGCGGCCGCCTCGGCGCGCCCGAACCCGGCCATCAGGCGATGTCGGCAGACAATGCGGTCGGCTTCCTGGGTTCATTCGGCGCAGCAACCGCGGCGCCTGCACTGTATCAGCCTTCAGCGGCTGGCGGCTGTGGCGCCTTGCACGGCGGTGTTGGCAACACGGCTCGGCGCCAGAGTGGTGTCTGGCCGGTTGCCTGTGCGCCGGGCGGCGATGCGTGGATGCCGGAAGTGGGCGCCGCCAATCCGTATCAGCCAAACGGCGTTGCTCCGCTCAATGGGTTGGATTCGGCTCTGAGCCTCCTGCCCAGGCAATTCGCTGCCAACCTGAACGGCCAGACAGGGCGTGGCGCCTTCGTTGCCTGGGGATCTCTGGACCAGCAAAGCTGGGATGGCGACGGCTATGACGGCAAGACAACCTCTGTCTATGTGGGCATGGATCATCAGTTCACGGAGCACTGGCTGCTGGGCGTGGCGGTCGCCCGCAATGATGGCGAAAGCGATTACAGCTTCGGCACGGCTACGCAATCCATGAACGCCGAACTCACCACTTTCCTGCCCTATGTCCGCTTTGGTACGCCGAGCGGCGACACCCGACTCTGGGGCATCCTGGGTTTTGGCAACGGAGACTTCGACTCCACGGTGGTTGGCGCAGAGGACACCAGCAGCGACCTCGACATGAACCTGTATCTGTTCGGCGGTCGGCAGAGGATCAGTCAGGCGGCCGGGCTGGACCTGGCGATTATCGGCGATCTGGCCCTGACGAAACTGGAAACCGAAGACGGCGATGGCGCCGTGGACGGGCTGGAGGCGGACGCCAGCCGGGTACGCGTCGGCATCGAGGTTTCCTTCGATGCTGAACTCGGCAACGGCGGGGCTCTGACGCCCTTCGCCGAGATCAACCTGCGGCATGATGGCGGCGACGATGACAATGGAACCGGCCTGGAGATTACCGGTGGCGTGCGCCTTGCCCAGGGTGTCTTCAGCCTGGAGGCGAGTGGCCGCACCCTGGCGGTGCACTCTGCCGAGGATTACTCCGAATCCGGATTCAGCCTGGTTGCAGCCGTGAATCCGGCGGCCAATGGCACAGGTCTTTCGGCCCGGGTCGGCTCCAGGTGGGGTGGTGGCGCCACAAGTTCAGGCATGTTTGATGGTCAGATTCCGGCGCTTGGCCGTGGCCTCAGCCAGCAGGATCTTGCGCATCGAGCGACCGGCTCGGAGCGGCTCGCCTGGAACGGCCAGATCGGCTACGGTCTGATGCTGCGCCATGCCCGCTATCTGGTGACGCCCTTCGTGGACGTTAACCTGGCCGCTTCCGGGCGCCGGGAGTACCTGCTCGGCGCTCAGTTGGACCGACGCGTAGCGGACGGCGCCGCGTTCAATCTGAAACTGGGCGTTGGCGCGGTGACGGACCAGTTCACCGGTTCAGGCGCAAAGGTGAGCCTGCTGGCAGCGCTTCGGTTCTGACGCGCTCCGACCGTCCGGTCGCCAGCATCAGCGAACGCGCTTCAGGCGTCGCCCTGGCGCTGCAATGGGCGCGGCGTCAGTTCGATACCCGATACCAGTAGCGATACGCAGGATTGAAGCCGAGCTTGCGGTAGAGTTGCCGTCCGGCTTCGTTGCGCTCGGCCACCTGCAACCAGGCGAGGCTGGCGCCCTTGGCCTGGCCCCAGTGCATCAAGCCGCCGAGAAGCTGGCTGGCGAGCCCCTGTCGGCGGTGCGTCTCGTCAACCACCACGTCGAAGACGCCAAGCAGATTGTCGTCGGTGACGCCCAGGGCGCAGCCTACGCAGACATCTGCGGCAAACAGCGCTGCGTGCCCGCACTCACCCTGAATGCCCTTGAGGATGGCGCCGTGCAAGCGCTCGAATCGGGTCGGCATACCGGTGAGGCGGGCGTAGTGGCGTAGCCAGGCCCGGGGCGTCAGCCAGCGCAATCTTGCCGTGTCCGGGGCGCCGGTCAGTGGCCGAATCAGGGTGAGACTGCTGTCTTCAAGTCGGTAGCCCCGGTGCGCAAGAAAGTTGTCCAGCTGCTTCTGACGACTGCTATCGTCCGAGCGGTCGGCAAGACGGAATACAGTCTGCAATCTGGCCCGAGCGTAGAGGTTTTCGCAATACCGCACCTTGCTTTCGAGCGGTCGGTTGCCAGCGTACAAGGCCGTGACCGAGTTGGCGCGCTTGGTGAACCCGCCCGAGAATCGCAACAACCAGCCATCGAACAACACCTGCTGCAGGGCTGGCCAGGCGTTCTGCGCCGCTTCTTCCAGTTGACGGCTTGACGCAACTTGCGGGTCGGGGACTGACATGAGCGGACCTCCGCCTTGGTTGCCTTGCGAGTTCACCATCATCGCCATTACTGATGCAATATACAGGCTGAATTGCGGGCGATTGTGGAGTGCAAGCATTGTCAACTGATGTGTCACGAGACTGCTTCCGGGTGGTGGTGCACCTCCTGCTGCAACGCGGCAAGCGCGTGTTCCTGCTGCGAAGGGCCAGCACCGGCTTCATGGACGGCTACTACAGCTTGCCTGGCGGACACCTGAAATCCGGCGAGCCGGTGACCGCAGCGGCCGTTCGCGAGTGCCTGGAGGAGACGGGAGCCGAGCCGCTGGACATGCGCCCGCACGCGGTACTGCCCTACATTGCCGGTCGGCGCCAGGGGTTCAACTTCCTGTTCAGCGCCAGCCGATTTTCGGCCGAGCCGAGGCTCGCCGAACCGGACCTCTTCGACCGCTGCTGCTGGGCGGAGCGATCGGCGTTGCCG
Source organism: Pseudomonadales bacterium (assembly GCA_965199705.1). Classification (GTDB taxonomy): domain Bacteria; phylum Pseudomonadota; class Gammaproteobacteria; order Pseudomonadales; family Azotimanducaceae; genus Azophilus. Next base: position 2,148,899 of record OZ241359.1, on the reverse strand, counting down.
GAGCCGGTCGCGCCCTGGTTGCGCGAAGCGCTGGCGATGTCAGGCAAGGAGTGGTTCCGTGAACTCCACTTCAGCTAGAATTCCAGCCTGCCCTCCCGCCAAGCGAGCACAAGGGAAAGAGATGAAACCACCTGTTCGAGTCGCCGTGACGGGCGCTGCTGGCCAGATTGGCTACGCCTTGCTGTTCCGCATTGCTGCCGGCGAGATGCTGGGCCGAGATCAACCGGTGATCCTGCAGCTACTGGAGATTACGCCGGCCCTTGGCGCATTGCAGGGCGTGAGCATGGAACTGGCGGATTGCGCCTTTCCCCTGCTCGCGGGCGTGGTGCAGACCGATCAGCCGGAAGAGGCGTTTCGCGATGCGAACTACTGCCTGTTGGTGGGCGCTCGCCCGCGCAGCAAGGGTATGGAGCGCAAGGATCTGCTGGAAGCCAATGCCGCGATCTTTTCGGTGCAGGGCAGGGCCCTGAACGATCATGCGGCGCGCGACGTTCGGGTGCTGGCGGTTGGTAATCCAGCGAACACCAACTGCTTGATTGCGCAGCGCAATGCACCGGACTTGCCACCCCGCAACTTTACCGCCATGACGCGCCTGGATCACAACCGCGCTGTCGCTGCGCTGGCGTCGCAAGCCGGGGTTGCCACACAAGATGTCGCCGGCGTGTGCATCTGGGGCAATCATTCCAGTACCCAATATCCGGATCTGCATCGGGCGACCGTGGCGGGAGAAGCCGCCATGACGCGCATTGACGAGGCCTGGTATCGAAACACGTTCATCGCCGACATACAGCAGCGAGGCGCCGCTATCATCGAGGCGCGTGGCGCATCGAGCGCTGCTTCCGCCGCCAATGCCGCCATCGACCACATGCGCGATTGGGCGCTGGGCACAGACGCGCAGGTGAGCATGGCGGTATATTCTGCTGGCGAGTACGGCATCAGTGAAGGGCTGATCTATTCCTATCCGGTCCTCTGCCGGGATGGCGACTGGCAAATCCAGACAGACCTGCCGATCAATGATTTCAGTCGCGAGCGCATGCGCGCCACCGAGGCCGAGCTGATCGGCGAACGCGATGCCGTCAGTCATCTGCTACCGGCATCGACTATCTCAGCACCCTGACGCAGGCGCGCACATCGCCTGTATGCGCCGGCCGCTCTTCTTGATGTCCCTGGGGTTTGCGGCAAGGCTCGTCAGGTCAGGGTCTTGCCTGGGAATCCGTTGGCGATGGCGGCTCTCCGCACTGTTCTGGCTGCCGCTGCTGGCGGCATCGGCTTCGGCCGATTTGCCCGCGGAGGCGGAGTCCGTACTCGGACGCTGGGCGCACAAGCGCTCCATACTCGAACTGGACATCGAGAACGGCAGCCTGGCAGGGCGCGTCATCGCCCTGAAGAAGACGCACTACAAGGCGGACGATACGCATGGCGAGCCAGGCACGCCCATTCTTGATCACAGCAACCCGAACCCGGCGTTACGCGGCCGCCCCATGATCGGCGTCAATGTCTTCTCGGATATGGTCTGGCGCAACGGCCGCTGGCGTGGCCGTGTCTATGAGCCGGACTCAGGACAGACCTACTACGCCAACCTGCGCCTGGATGATGCCGGCAATCTGCGTTTGCGGGGGCATGTGGGGATTGCGTTGATCGGCAAAACCGCGACCCTGCCGCCGGTTTCCCTCTGCGCCGACTACATCGTGGCGATGCTGGAAAGCACCGGCCTGGACGACTGTCGGTCAGGTAGCTCCGCTAGCCCATGAACATCTTCCAGGTTTCCAGGTCCTTCACCGCCAGGTAGGTGTTCTGCCGCCGGGTTTCGCCCAGAGTGGCGCTCGGTTGGCTGCCATAGTTGTGGCCGGGCAGCAGCAGGGTATCGTCCGGCAGCCCCTTCAGCTTTTGCAGGCTGTGGTACATGTCTTCGGCGTTGGAGCCAGGCAGATCGACCCGGCCGCAGCCATTGATGAACAGGGTGTCTCCGGAAATCAGGGTGTTGCGGATGCGAAAGCACTGCGAGCCGGGTGTATGTCCAGGGGTATGCAGAAATTCGACGGTTATCTCGCCGACCTTCAGCGTATCGCCTGAATCGACAGCAATCAGATCGCTGTCCGACAGGCCGGTGACCTTCTTGACGCCCGCTGCTTCCTGCCTGTGCACATGCACCTTGACCGAGTTCTGCGCCATCAGTTCGGCCAGGCCCTCGATCTGGCGGCTGGCGAACGAACCGCCGATATGGTCGGGGTGATAGTGGGTGACCAGGGCGCCGGTCAGCGTGTAGTCCTTTTCCTGAACATGCGCAAGCAGGGCGCCGATGTCCCATGCCGGGTCCACTGCCACCACCTCCCGGCTCGAACGCGAACCGATGAGATAGGTGAAATTCTGCATCGGGCCGATCTCGATCTGCTCGACGATCAACTCTGAATCCTGGCTCCAGCCCATGCGCACACTCCCGATTTCCGAGCAGAAGGTTAGCATGGAAGACCCGACGCCGCCTGCAATCCGGGCGCAGCCACCAGGCAGGCTGCTGGCGCGGCGGCCCGGATGCTCGTGCGGGCGATGGCGCTGGCTGGCAGGAGCGCCGCTTCTTCGCAACCGAGGCGCAAGTCACCAAGCTGCACCTCGCCATTCTGCGCCATGCAGATGGCATAGGGCAGTTGCGTTGGCAGGGCCAGGTCTCTCCCCGGGCGCAGACGCAGGCGCCAGACGCCGAATTGTTCGAATGCAGCGATTTCGCTGATACCGGGCGCTACAGGCTTGCAGACCGCGGCTTCGGGCGCATCGAGGCGCATCTGTCCGATGGCCGCCTCGCTATCCCAGTGCGCCTGAGTGACGGTCGGTTGATCGAAGGAAATGATCTGGCGCTCGTAGCTCGGCGTCTGAAACTCCACAACCCGAATGCCGTGTTGCAGGGCGTGTGGCATCCTCGGCGACACCCGGATCACATCGCCCAACCGCACCGGTAGTTCGCCGGTGAACGCCAGCATGGCAGCGCGTCTGCTGCTGGCTTTTTTGACATCTCCGGGCCTGGCCGTGCCGCCATCAAGGCGTCGGCGAACCCGCTCATAGGCTTGCACGCTGTACAGAAAAGCCTGGCGAAATGCGTCGTCGTCTGCATGGGCGCGACGCCTGGCCGGATTCATGCCGAGACGAATCCGACCGCAGCCGTTTGGCCAGGCGCGTGGGTGCAGGCGGCTGACCACATAGACCTCCCGCTTCTCCCTGTGCACCTCAAGGTAGAGATCGCCCTTTTGCGGGGCCGGATCCGGATCCAGCACTTTCAGCAGGAGGGGTGGGTCGGGCAGGTCCGCGAGCGCCAGATAGCGGGATAGCGGCAGGTCACCGGACGCCACGCGCGCCTGGCTCTCGCCCCGGCTCTCGATTGCCGAATACCAGAGTTCCCGGCCCCAGGGTTTGACAACGGTCACGGGCAGCAGGCGAGCCGGCGCCGACTTGTCCATCGGGTGCTATCATGGCTTCTGAACAGCCATTATAGGGCGTGCCTCGTGTACTACGCCTACCATTCAAGCCCGGTCGGCCCGCTGCTGTTGGTCGGTGATGACTCGGCTCTGAAGCGTCTGTGCTTCCCCACCGGCGCCATGGCCTGCCAGCCAGCGCCGGGATGGATTGCGGCGGAAGCGCCATTCGAGCGCGCGAGACAGCAGCTCGATGCCTACTTCGATGGTCATGGCGATGCCTTCGACCTGCCGCTTGCGCCGGAGGGCACGCCATTTCAACGCGCGGTCTGGGCCTGTTTGCGCGATATTCCGTATGGCGAAACGCGCAGCTACAAGCAGGTTGCGGCGATGCTCGGACGCCAGCGTCCAGAGCATTGCGGGCGCGCCATCGGCGCTGCCAACGCCCGCAATCCGATTCCGGTCATCATCCCCTGTCACCGTGTCGTCGGCGCGGATGGGGGGCTCACTGGTTTTGGCGGCGGGCTTGAGGCCAAGCGCACCCTCCTGCAACTTGAGGGCCTCAATTGGCATTGATCCCGGGTTGCCGATGCTTCGTGGTTGACATGTCGTCGCTGCGCGGCCTGGCTGCTGTCGCCCGCGAGCGCCTGCCCGCCAATGTGGACTGGTTCATCTTTGGCGGCGGCGCCTTTGGCATCCTCGGCGTATGCCTGCCGCTGGTGCTGTTCCCGGAAACCGGCAAGCAGATTCTCAGTGCTCTCTTCCATGCTGTAACCGACCGTCTCGGCCCCGTGTATCTGCTGGTCGGGGGCGGCGTTCTGCTGCTGCTGCTTGCGCTGGCGCTCAGCCCCTGGGGACGGGTCTCGCTTGGCCCGGTCGGGCGGCCACAATTTGGAACCTTCAGCTGGGCCTCCATGCTCTTCTGCGGCGGCATCGGCACCAGCGTGCTCTACTGGGGTACGGTGGAGTGGGCCTACTATCTGGGGGCGCCGCCCTTCTCGGTGGCGCCAAACACGCCTGAGGCCATGCGCTGGGCGAGCAGTTACCCTATCTTTCACTGGGGCCTGATCGGTTGGGCGCTTTACTGCCTGCCGGGCGTTGCAATCGCCTACGCCTATCACGTTCGGGGGATGCCGGCATTGCGACTGAGCGCCGCCTGTGAGGCCGTGCTTGGTCGTGAGACGGCTGGATGGACGGGCCGTCTGGTGGACCTTCTGTTCATGGTGGGCTTGCTGGGCGCCGTCAGTACGGGCGTGGGCCTGGCAATTCCCATGATCGGCGCCGGGCTTTCCGAACTCCTGGGCTTTAGCCGTAATTTCACGCTGGATGTCACGGTGATATGCCTGATCACGGGCATCTTTGCCGCGAGCGTCTATGCCGGGATGGAGTCGGGCATCAAGCGGCTCAGCAATCTCAACGTCGGGCTGGCCTTCCTCCTGCTCCTGCTCGTGCTCGGATTCGGGCCCACGCGCCATGTGCTGGAAGAGAGCCTGGCGACCTTGCAGCATCTGGCGGAAAACTTCGTCACCATGGTGGTCTGGCTGGACCTTGCCGGCGAGTCTCGATTCGACGAGGAGTGGACTGTCTTCTACTGGGCCTGGTGGCTCGCGCTCGGGCCGTTCATGGGCATGTTCATCACCAAGATCTCGCGTGGCCGCACGATTCGTCAGGTCATCTTCGGCACCCTGGGGTTTGGCAGCCTGGGTTGCGCGCTGTTCTTCCTGGTGCTTGGGCATACGGCGCAGTATCACGAGTTGGAGGGACAGACGCAGGTTCTGGCGCTGGTACAGGCCGACGATGCGCCGGCCGCGGTGGTGGGGATGATGCATGGGCTGCCCCTGGGCAAGGTGCTGGTGCTGCCGCTGTTCCTGCTGATCTGCGTGATCTTTGCCGCGACCTCCTACGACAGCGCCGCCTACACCCTGGCTGCGTCCGCCTCCCGCGCGCTGCCGGCGGACGCCCATCCGGCGCGCTGGCATCGGGTGTTCTGGGCTTTCGCCATCGGCGGCCTGCCAATCTCACTGGTGTACGTGGGGGGGCTGAACGCCCTGCAATCCGCGGTTGTGGTGGTGTCCGTGCCGCTTCTGTTGGTGTTCGGGCTCCTGATCGCCTCTCTGTTCACCGGCCTGTTGCAGGATAGCCGGCGCAATGGCGCGGCTACCGTCGCGCGGCGGCAGGCGGCGGGCTCGCCGCGTTAGCTACTGTTCGGCCAGCGTTCCGGCGCCGACTCCTGGCGGTCGCCCGGTTGGCGGCGGTCGCTGATGTTCGATCAGCTTCCCGGCGCAGGCTCCTGGTCGTCGCCCGATGCCCAGTCGTCGGTTGGTCCAGCCTTGTTGAGGCGCCAATAGCGCGCGCCCTTGAACGAAAGATCCGCGATCAGGCCGCGATTGTTGAGTACCACGCCGATGATCGCGTCGCCGGAATTGGTGGTGTCGATGCTGACCCCGCCACCGGCCTTGAAGGCCGTAACGTTGCCGTCAATCCCCACCTCCCAGCCGTCACTCTTGTAGAAGCTGTCGAAGGCTTCCCGGGACATGAAAAACAACACCTCGCTGCGCGTGCGGCCACCGAATTGAAGGCCGAACGACGCCCCGGTTACCCGGTAATACTGGCGTATTTCGCCATCGACCAGCAGGGCGCCATTGCCGGTTGCGCCGCCGAAGAAAAAGGCGCCCTTGAATACCCTGGGAAATACCAGCACGCCCAGGGCGCGCTTCGACAGATCCTCGAAGATACGGTCCTTGCTCTCAAGCCGCTCCAGCGTGGCGGCTATGCGCTCGTCCAGTATCGGGTCATCGGCCCGAGCCGACCAGGCTGACAGGAGCAGGAGCAAGAGGCAGGCGGCCAGCGTAACCCGGGGTCGGGGTGCTGTGTTGAAGGCGCAGGCGGCCGATCGAGGGAGTAACCTGCGCAGACTGTTTTCGGGTGAGCGCTTCAGCATTGGAGACAACCAATCAAGTACCAGGGTGAACAAGCCTATCCGATCTATGCCCCGGTGCAATATCCGAGCTACCTTCTGCCCAGAGCAGCAAAGCGGTCGAAGTAGTCGGGGAAGGTCTTGGCTACGCAATCGGGGTCCTGAATCTCCACCGCAACGCCGCCGAGCGCCACCAGCGAGAAGCACATGGCCATGCGGTGGTCTCCGTAGGTTCGAATGCTCGCGGGTTGCAGGCGCGTCGGTGGGTCGATCAGCAGATAATCGGCGCCTTCTTCCACCCCGGCGCCCACCTTGCGCAGTTCTGCGGCCATGGCGGCCAGGCGGTCGGTTTCCTTGACACGCCAGTTGGCAACGTTGTGGATGCTTGTTCTGCCTTCTGCAAAAAGAGCCAGCACGGCCAGGGTCATGGCGGCATCCGGTATCTCGTTGAGATCTGCCGAAAGGCCCCGAAGGCGACCTGGGCGAACCTGGATGCTGTGCGCCTGCCATTCGACCCGGGCACCCATGCGGCGCAGCAGGTTGGCGAAGGCAATATCGCCCTGCACGCTGTCGCGGCCGATGCCCTGCACACGAACGCCCGCACCGCTGATGGCGCCGGCGGCCAGGAAGTAGCTGGCGGAAGACGCATCCCCTTCGACTCGCAATTCGCCGGGAGACCGATAGCCGGTGTTGCCGATGATGAAGCGCTGATAGTCCTGTTCTTCAACCTCGGCATGGAACCGGCGCATCAGGTCGAGCGTGATGGCAATGTAGGGCCGGGACACCAGATCACCCGTAACGTCGATGGTCACCGGTGCACGCGCCAGTGGCGCGGCCATCAGGAGCGCGGTCAGGAACTGGCTTGAGATGCTGCCGTCCATCGAAACGCGGCCACCGTCGAGGCCAGTGCCTCGCACCCGGATGGGCGGATACCCGCGGTCCTGAAGGCAGGTAATGTCTGCGCCCAGCGCTTGCAGCGCATCGAGCAGGTGACCGATCGGGCGTTCGCGCATACGCGGCTCGCCATCCAGTACAAACTCGCCCTGGCCGAGCGTCAGGGCGGCTGTCAAGGGTCGCAGGGCGGTGCCGGCCAGGCCCAGATCGAGATGCAGGCGGCGCGCCTCGGTGACCAGCGGCCCGGCCCGGCCCTCGACCGACCATACGGGCGCTTCCGTCTCTGTGCCGGGACGGGGGTTCTGCGCGGCCGCATCCGCCTTGTGCAGGCGCACGCCCAACTGGCCAAGCGCTTCGCGCATCAGCCGGGTGTCGATGCTATCCAGCAAGTTGTGGATTCGGGTATTGCCAGAAGCCAGGGCTGCGAGCAGAAGCGCACGATTGGAGATGCTCTTGGATCCGGGCAGATGCACAACGCCGGAAATCGAGGTCACGGGCGCCAGCGAGAGAGTGTTCAAGGGGCGAGAGTCCCGTTGCCTGGAAACCAAGACTGCAAGCCTATCACTCGACGCCTGCCGCTTCACGATTCGCGCCTGTCTGATTCGCGCCTGCCTCGCACGCTGTTATATTGCCGCCATCGTGGATGTTGGACTGTGGCGATGCACGACGTCGAGCAAGCCCGACAGACGGCCAGAACAGTTGCCTTGCGTCACCGTCAGGCCATGGGTGGGGTAATCTCCTGTCTGCGCGAAATCGTCGGCGAATGCGGCCATGTCAGCCCCGATCAGGCTGAGCAGGTGGCTCATGTTTTCAATCTCAGCCGTGCAGAGGTACGCGGTATCCTGTCCTTCTACCATGACTTGAGAACACAGCCGCCGCCGCCCGCCACGGTGCGCCTTTGCCAGGCCGAGGCTTGTCAGTCCGTGGGCAGCAGGCAACTGACCGAGCGGGTGCAGGAGCGCCTGGGCATTGAGATGGGTGAGGCCAATGAGTCCGTCGCCCTGCTGCCAGTCTATTGTCTCGGGCTTTGCGCGCAAGGGCCTGCGGCGGAGGTCAACGGCCGTCCTCTGGCCCGAGCCGATGCCCTGGACCTGGATACCTGGCTGCCTTCATGACCACGCAGCGCGCTTTCGTGCCATTGGATACGGCTGCCGTGGCCGCTGGCGGCGATGCGGTGGCCGAGGCCCTCACGGCAGCGGGCTGCGCCGTCACGCGCACCGGCTCGCGCGGGCTCTGCTGGGCTGAACCCCTTGTGGAACTCGGAGAGTCGCGCCTTGCCTTCGCCAACGTGGCAGCTGCCGATGTGCCGACATTGCTGGCCGAGGGCGCTGGCCATCCGAAGTGTCTCGGGCCGATCGGGCAGCTGGGCTGGCTGACGCAGCAGACTCGATTGGTGTTCGATCGCATCGGCGACGATCATCCCTTGAGATTACGCAAGGAAACCGTGCTTTCGGACTGTCTGCATCAGTCGCCCGGGGCGCTGATTGATGAAATCGAAGCGTCTGGTCTGCGGGGGCGGGGCGGCGCCGGATTTCCGGCCCACATCAAGTGGCGCACGGTGCGCGACATGCCGGCAGATCGCAAGTTCCTGGTATGCAACGCCGATGAAGGCGATTCCGGCACCTTTGCGGACCGGCTGCTGCTCGAAGGAGACCCACACAGGTTGATCGAGGGCATGACCGTGGCTGCCCTGGCGACCGGCGCTACCGAAGGCTATGTTTATCTGCGCTCGGAATACCCGATCGCTGCCCGCATCTTTCGCCAGGCATTGGATGACAGCTATGCGGCCGGTCTGCTGGGCCGAAACCTGCTCGGCAGCGGACACGCCTTCGACCTGCATCTGTTTATCGGCGCTGGCGCCTACATCTGTGGCGAGGAAACCTCGCTGCTCGAAAGCCTGGAAGGCAAGCGCGGGGAGATACGGGCGAAACCGCCCGTGCCCGCCGTCTCCGGGCTGCTCGGCAAGCCGACCCTGGTGCACAATGTGATTTCCTTTGCCAGCGTCCCGGCCATCATGCGCCTGGGCGGCGCTGCCTACGCTGACATTGGCGTCGGCCGGTCCACCGGCAGCATGTGTTTCCAGCTTGCCGGCAACATCGCCCGGGGCGGTCTGGTCGAGGCGCCGTTCGGTATGCCCATACGCCGCCTGATCGAGGACTTTGGCGGCGGCACGCGCAGTGGCAGGCCGTTGAAGGCAGTGCAGATCGGTGGGCCGCTCGGCGCCTATCTGAGGGTGCAGGATCTGTCTGTGCCACTCACCTATGAAGCCTTGGCCGAGCTCGGCGCCGGCATCGGCCATGGCGGTCTGGTAGCCTTCGACGACAGTGTCGATCTTGGACGCCAGGCGCGCTATGCGTTCGAGTTCTGCGAAGTGGAATCCTGCGGCAAGTGCACGCCTTGTCGCATCGGCTCGGTGCGCGGCAAGGAAACCCTTGATGCGCTGCTGCACGCCCGTGCAGCAGCACGCCAGGCCAGGTCGCTCGGGCGCAGCGTTGCAGCGCAGGACGAGGCGCGTATGCAGGCCAATTCAGTTATCATCCGGGATCTGTGCGAGGTGATGGAGTCTGCCAGCCTCTGCCAGATGGGCGGCATGACGCCCATCCCGGTGCTGAGTGCGATGCAGCGTTTCCCGGAGGATTTTCAGGCATGAACAATCCGCTGTCCGACTACGGAACCCCGGCGGCTGAGCCCGCCAGTCTTGCAAACGGACAATCTCCGACCATAACCCTCGAGATTGACGGCCAGCCCGTGCGCGTGCCTGAGGGCACTTCAATCCTGCGTGCGGCGCGCAGCCACGGGCTTGCGATTCCCAAGCTCTGCGCGACCGACAATCTGAAGGCTTTCGGTTCCTGCCGCGTCTGCCTGGTGGAAGTGGCGGGTCGGCGCGGTCTGGTGGCTTCCTGCACCGAGCCGGTGCAAGCGGGCATGTGCGTACGCACCCAGACGCCACAGCTGGCGAAGGTCCGGCGCGGGGTGCTGGAGTTGTATATATCCGACCATCCGCTGGACTGTCTCACCTGCTCGGCAAACGGCGATTGCGAGTTGCAGGATGTGGCCGGCGCGGTGGGCCTGCGCGAGGTACGCTATGCGTCCGGCGCCCATCACCTGGATGCCTCGACGGACGACTCCAACCCCTACTTTGCCTTTGATCCGTCCAAGTGCATTGTCTGTTCGCGCTGCGTGCGCGCCTGCGACGAGGTGCAGGGCACCTTTGCGCTCACCCTGGATGGTCGTGGGTTTGCTGCCCAGGTGGCCACCGGCGCCGACAATTTTTTCGATTCCGAATGCGTGTCCTGCGGCGCCTGCGTACAGGCATGTCCCACCGCCACCTTGATGGAAAAGACTGTCATCGAACAGGGCGTGCCGGAGCGCAGTGTTCACACCACCTGCGCCTACTGCGGCGTTGGCTGTTCGTTCCGGGCGCAAGTGAAGGGCGATCAGGTGGTGCGCATGGCGCCGTCCAGGGACGGCAAGGCCAATCATGGCCATTCCTGCGTCAAGGGACGCTTCGCCTGGGGCTATGCTCAGCATCCGGATCGCATCACCAGACCCATGCTGCGCGAAGCCCCGGACCAGCCCTGGCGTGAAGTGGATTGGCCGGAGGCGATCGAGTATGCCGCCAGCCGCCTGAAGGCGATTCAGGCGCGGCATGGCCGCCGGTCAATCGGCGGCATCACCTCGTCGCGCTGCACCAATGAAGAGGTCTGGGTGGTGCAGAAGATGGTGCGGGCGGCCTTCGGAAACAACAACGTAGATACCTGCGCGCGGGTGTGTCATTCCCCCACGGGCTATGGTCTGAAGCAGACGTTCGGCACCTCGGCCGGCACCCAGAACTTTGATTCCGTGCAGTCTGCGGATGTGGTCCTGGTGATCGGCGCCAACCCCACGGAGGGGCATCCGGTGTTTGCATCGCAGATGAAGCGGCGGCTTCGCGCTGGCGCCGAATTGATCGTCTGCGACCCGCGTCGCATCGGCCTGGTGCGCTCACCCCACATCGAGGCGCGCCACCATCTGCCCTGCAAACCCGGCGCCAATGTGCCGCTGATGAACGCCTTTGCGCATGTGCTGGCGACCGAAGATCTGATCGATCACGCTTTCGTCTCGGAACGCTGTGATCTGGAATCCTTCGAGGCCTGGCTCGCCTTTGCGCACGACCCGGCCCACGCCCCGGAGCGGATGGCGGAGACCATCGGCGCCCCGGCGGCTGATATTCGCGCTGCTGCCCGGCTTTATGCCGGCGCCGGCAGGCGCACCGGTAGTGGGCCGGATGGCCGGGTCAACGCGGCCATCTACTATGGTCTCGGGGTTACCGAACACAGCCAGGGTTCCACCATGGTGATGGCGATGGCCAACCTGGCCATGGCCACGGGCAACATCGGGCGGCCCGGCGTTGGCGTCAATCCGTTGCGCGGTCAGAACAACGTGCAGGGTTCCTGCGACATGGGTTCGTTTCCGCATGAGTTTTCCGGGTACAGGCCGGTTTCTGACGACGCCGTGCGTCAGTCGTTCGCGGACTTCTGGCGCGCGGAGCTGGACCCGGAGCCAGGTTTTCGCATTCCCAACATGCTCGATCAGGCGGTGGCCGGCAACTTCAAGGCCATTTACATTCAGGGTGAGGACATCGCCCAATCAGATCCCAATACCCAGCACGTGGAGGCGGCGCTTTCGGCGATGGAGTGCGTGATCGTCCAGGATCTGTTCCTGAACGAAACCGCCAAGTTTGCGCATGTGTTTCTGCCCGGCTCTTCCTTCCTGGAAAAGGATGGCACCTTCGTGAATGCGGAGAGGCGCATCAATCGGGTGCGGGCGGTGATGCCCTCTCGTGCCGGGATGCAGGAGTGGGAGGTGGTGCAGGCGCTCTCGACAGCGCTCGGCTACCCCATGCAGTTCGGCTCGGCGGAGGAGATACTGGCCGAGATAGCGGCGCTGACACCGACCTTCGCCGGCGTCACCTTTGATCTGCTCGATCGGGAAGGCAGCGTGCAATGGCCGTGCAATGCTTCCGCGCCGACCGGCACGCCGGTGATGCACACGGATGCCTTCGTGCGCGGCAAGGGGCTTTTCGTCCTCACCGAGTATCAACCGACCCCGGAGCGGGCCAACCGCAAGTTTCCGTTGCTGCTGACCACCGGGCGCATCCTCAGTCAATACAACGTGGGCGCGCAGACGCGGCGCACCGACAATCTCAAGTGGCTGGAAGAAGATGTACTGGAGGTGCACCCGGCGGATGCGGAACTACGGGGCGTGCAGAGCGGCGATTGGGTCTCTGTCAGCAGCCGCATGGGAGAAATCACCTTGCGTGCGCAGGTGACTGATCGAGTCGCGCCGGGCGTGATCTATACCACCTTCCACCACCCTGCCACCGGCACCAATGTGGTCACCACGGAATTGTCCGATTGGGCCACCAACTGCCCTGAGTACAAGGTGACGGCGGTAGAAGTGCGGCCCGCCAACCATCGCTCCGAATGGCAGGAGCGATTTGCCGAGCGGGCAGCGGCGCAGACGGAAGCCTTGCCGGCCTGATGCGCCGACACAGGCGTTCTCCCATGCCCGAACCATCTCCAGGCGCCCATCAGGCGCTGCCCCGCAATCTTGAGGCGCCGATCACATCTGCGGACGGGCGGGCTGCGATGGATAGGGTCACCGTCGAGGAACCGATGGAGATTCGCGTGGCGCACGGCGAGCGGGCGGAATTGCTGTTCAGCCTGTCGGTGACCATGCGTACGCCCGGCGATGACTTCGACCTTGCGCTCGGATTTCTGTTCACAGAGGGCATCATCGCCAGCTCCGAGGAGGTTCTTGCCATCGAGCCGGCCGGCCCGCGCAGCCCGGACAAGGGCTGGCGCAATGTCGTGAAGGTGACGCTGGCGCCGGCCATCCACCTGGATACGCAGAATCTCACCCGGCATTTCTTTACCACATCGAGTTGCGGCGTTTGTGGCAAGGCATCTCTTGATGCGGTGCGATTGCGCATTCCGACGCGGGCGCGCCAGCGCTTTGCAATCGACGAACAGAGCCTGAAGGCGCTGCCGGCAGCGCTTCGACAACGGCAACAGGAGTTTGGCTGCACCGGTGGCATCCATGCCGCCGCGGTCTTCGACGCCGAGGGCCGCATTCACGCGCTGCGCGAAGACGTGGGCCGGCACAATGCGCTGGACAAGCTGATCGGCCTTGATCTGGCTGAGCGAAAGGCGCCGCCACTTGCCGCAGGCGGCCTCCTGCTTTCCGGTCGAGCGAGCTTCGAGTTGGTGCAGAAGGCGGCGATGACTGGCGTCTGCCTGGTGGCCGCCATCGGTTCGCCCTCTAGCCTGGCCATTGAACTGGCGGCAGAGCAGGGCATCACTCTGGCAGGGTTCCTGAAGGCGACGGGATTCAACCTCTACACGCATCCTGAGCGGGTGCGCCTGGCTCGGCTGTGACCACTCGGTCGCCCGGCAATGGTTTACAGGGCCAGGCTCTGCGCGCCGAGTCGGCCGGTGGGGTTGGCGCCTATGTCCAGGCGCCGCCGCTGGCCGAGGCGATGGCGGAAGGCAAACTGGAAGTGCTGGACGCCTTGAAGTCGCTGGTGCTGGCGCATGAGGTCGTGTTCCTGCGCCAGCAACCGCTCAGCGCGCCGGAACTGGCGCAGCTCGCCGGGCATTTCGGCCCGCCGATGCAGCATGGCGCTTATCCGCGCGTGCCGGGCGCTGAAGCCGTGCAAATTCTTGAAAGCACGCCCCAGACGCCCTCCAAGATCGAGGTCTGGCACTCGGACATGACCTTTTCAGCCACCCCGCCGGCCTACACCATCCTGCATGGCCAGATCATTCCGACAGGTCGTGGCGATACCCTCTGGGCAAGCGCCACCGCGGCTTGGGACGGCTTGCCGGCAACCACGCGCACACGACTTGCCGGATGCCATGCCGTGCATGACTTTCGGCATGGATTTCGGGAGAGTCTGGCCGAGCCGGGGGGTGAAGCGCGTCTGAAGCCAGTGCTCGACGCTAATCCGCCGGTGCGCCATCCGGTGATGCGGATTCATCCCGAAACGGGCCGCAAGGCGCTCTATGTCAATCCGTTGTTTACCACGCACATCGAAGGCATGGACGCAGCCGAGAGTCAGGAGACGCTGGCGCGACTGCATGAGCATCTGACCCGCCCCGAGTTTGTGGCGCGCCTGGCCTGGGCGCCGGAGACGCTGGTGATCTGGGACAACCGATCTACGCAGCACAAGCCGGTGCCGGACTATTACGCCGAGCATCGCAAGCTGCATCGCGTGACCGTCCAGGATACGCAGCTCCTGGTCGGCACCCGCGCTCCCTGAGCAAGCGGCCTGGGCTGCCCTGGCCGAATCCAGCAACGCCAAGGGCTTGATATTCGCCTGCCAACAGGTGTTGATCGGTGGGTGGTTGTCTTTGAAGCGCCGTGCGCCATAATCGCTGCATGCAGAACAAGACCGCAAAAGTCGCTGGTGCGGGCAGTCGATTGTAAGCTGTCCGGCGGTGCGCTACAGGTTGCCGCGGACGGTTCAGCCACGGAACAGGATTGAGAGGCTGTTCCCCGGCGAATGTCCCGGGTGAACGGTGAAGCGACATTTGACCGGAAGGGCGATGCATGGCGCGGGGACAACCGAGGAAGACGAAATCTGGAAACGGTGACTCTGTCGCTGCCCATGGCGCCACGACCGGCCACGAGGCCGAACTCTGGGCGATGGCCGATGCGCTGCGCGGTTCGATGGACGCCGCGGAATACAAGCATGTCGTGCTGGGGCTGATCTTCCTGAAGTATATCTCCGACGCCTTCGAGGAACATCACGCCGAGGTGCTTGCCAAATGGGGCACGGACGCGGCCGAGGACCGCGACGAGTATCTCGCCGACAATATCTTCTGGGTGCCGCCGGACGCCCGCTGGGGCCGTCTCAAGGCGCAGGCAAAGCAGCCTGTCATCGGCCAGATCGTGGACGGTGCGATGGCTGCGATCGAGCGCGACAACCCGGCGCTCAGTGACGTGCTGCCCAAGGACTATGCCCGCCCGGCGCTCGACAAGCAGCGGCTCGGCCAGCTCATCGACATGATCGGCAACATAAGGGTGGGCGATGCGGAGGCCCGCTCACGGGACGTGCTCGGCCGCGTTTACGAATACTTCCTGTCGCAGTTCGCGAATGCGGAGGGCAAGAAAGGCGGCGAATTCTACACCCCGCGCTGCGTCGTCCGGCTTTTGGTCGAGATGATCGAGCCGTACCGGGGCCGGGTGTACGACCCCTGCTGCGGCTCGTCCGGCATGTTCGTGCAGTCTGTCGAGTTCATCCGCGCCCATGCGACCGGCAACGGCAATGGTGGTCGGGCCAAGGGCGACATCAGCATCTATGGGCAGGAATCCAACTACACGACCTGGCGGCTGGCGAAGATGAACCTCGCCATCCGCGGCATCGAGGGCCGGATCGAGCATGGCGACAGCTTTCACAACGATCGCCACCCGGACCTCAAGGCCGACTTCATCCTCGCCAACCCGCCCTTCAACGTCTCCGACTGGGGCGGCGACCGCCTGACGGAAGACAAGCGCTGGCAATATGGCGCGCCGCCGAGGGGCAATGCCAATTTCGCCTGGGTGCAGCATATGGTGCACCATCTGGCGCCTCGCGGCATCGCCGGCTTCGTGCTCGCCAACGGCTCCATGTCGTCGGCCCAGTCGGGCGAGGGAGAGATCAGGAAGAACCTGGTCGAGGCGGGCGTGGTGGACTGCATGGTGGCCCTGCCAGGGCAGCTCTTCTATTCGACCCAGATTCCGGCTTGCCTGTGGTTCCTGGCGCGCGGCCGTGAACGGCGGAACGAAATCCTCTTCGTCGATGCCCGCGCAATGGGCCGCATGGTGGACCGCACCCACCGGGAACTGACGGACGAGGACATTGCCCGCATTGCCGGCGCCTACCACGCCTGGCGCAAAGGCGGGGACGCCGACGGTTACGAGGACATTCCTGGTTTCTGCAAGAGTGTCCCGCTGGAGGAGATGCGCAAGCACGGCCATGTGCTCACGCCGGGCCGCTATGTTGGCGCGCCGCCGCCGGAAGATGACGGCGAGCCCTTCGAGGACAAGATGAAGCGCCTGGTCGGGCAGCTGCGGGAGCAGCAGGCCGAGGGAGCGCGGCTGGACAAGGCCATTACCGATAATCTGCAAGCGTTGGGGTTCTGGAGCGCCGGATCGTGAACATCGACACGACCTTCCTGCGGCGCTGCATCGACAGCCTGGCGCGTGCCCTTGAGCAACTCGACCGTCCCGACCTCGACGACATCATGTACGACATCTACCGCGCCGCCTGCGTCAAGGAGTTCGAGTTGGTGTTGGAACAGGGCGGCAAGCTGCTGCGCAAGCGCCTCGCTGCATTCTTCGCCAGCAACCGGCAGGCAGACCGTCTTGCCTTCAAGGACCTGTTCCGCCACGCCGCTCGCCACGGAATGATCGAGGCCGACGCCGCCGAACGCTGGCTCGCCTATCGCGACAATCGGAACGATACGGCGCACGACTACGGGGAAGGCTTTGCCGAAGCGACGCTGAAACTGCTGCCGGCATTCATTGCCGACGCAAAGGCGCTGGCCGATACGATCGAGGCCGCCCCCGATGGTTGACCGGCTGCATCTGAAACCCCGGCATCGTGCCGTCCTCGAAGCCTTGCTGCAGGAGCATCTGACCGGTGTCGAGGTGTGGGCTTACGGCAGCCGCGTGAACGGCAAGAGCCACGACGGCAGCGATCTCGACCTCGTGCTACGTGGCCCGGGTCTTGGGGAAATCCCGGCCGGTCAACTGGGAGACTTCGAGGAAGCGGTGCGCGAATCGACCATCCCCTTCCTGATTGAGGCCCGCGACTGGGCCCGCCTGCCGGAGCGATTTCAGCGCGAGATCAAGCGAGAGCATGTGGTGTTGGTGGGCAGTTTTTCGGGTGCATCGCGTTCGCCTCTTAGTGCAAAACAAGGCTGGAAATCCTGCAAGGTGGAAGAAATAGCAGAAAAGGTCGCTATGGGTCCATTTGGGTCATCAATAAAGGTGGACACATTCGTACATAACGGGATTCCGATCATCAGCGGACAACATCTTCACGGTTCACGAGTTGACGACACGCCAGGATTCAACTTTGTTACCCCCGAACATGCGGAAAAGCTTGCCAACGCCAATGTAGTTCGAGGAGACATAATATTCACACATGCAGGCAATATAGGACAGGTCGCTTACATCCCTGAAGATTCCGAGTTTTCTCGATATGTCATCTCACAACGCCAATTTTATCTTCGTTGCAACCGTTCAAAGGCGCTCCCTGAGTTCCTGACGTTTTTTTTTAAGTCACCGGAGGGCCAGCACAAGTTGTTGGCCAACGCATCTCAGGTGGGAGTGCCGTCCATTGCTCAACCAGTCACTTACCTGCGCTCAATCGAAGTTCCAGTACCCCTACTCTCCGAACAACGCGCCATTGCCCACATCCTCGGCACGCTGGACGATAAGATCGAGTTGAACCGGTGCATGAACGAGACGCTGGAGGCGATGGCTCGGGCCATCTTCAAGGACTGGTTCGTCGATTTTGGCCCGGTGCGCGCCAAGATGGAAGGGCGCCCGCCTTACCTGCCATCCGACATATGGAATATGTTCCCTGACCAACTTGCAGGCTCTGAACTCGGTGAAATCCCCGATGGTTGGCGGGTGCGGAAATTAGACAAGATTGCAACTGTCACTAAAGGCTGTTCTTACCGGCGCGCTGATCTAGGCCCGTCCAAAATAGCGCTAGTTACGTTGAAGTCTTTTTCTCGAGGAGGTGGTTATCAGTCCAAGGGATTGAAGCCGTTCAGGGGTAAGTACAAACCAGACCAGATGGTTTTACCCGGAGATGTCATCGTGGCGTGTACCGATGTAACTCAAGCAGGAGAAGTAATAGGTCGCTCTGCGCTCGTGGAGAAATCATCAAACCACAGTATTCTGGTAGCGTCTCTTGATGTGTTGGTGTTGCGACCGATATCTGCCCGAGTGGATCGCATGTTTTTGTACCACCTCACTAGGACTCACGGATTCGCCGTACACAACCTTGCACGATCAACCGGGACCACGGTTCTTCATTTGGCCAAGGAAGCAGTGTCCAGTTACAGATTTGCATTGCCTTCCAGCGATCTAATCAACTCTTTTGAGCGCATCACCCGTGTCATGTTGGCGGATTGCGCTCTAATTTCCCGTCAGACACGAGTTCTTCGGAACACAAGAGACACCCTCCTCCCCAAACTCATCTCCGGCGAGGTCCGCGTGGATGGCGCAAACGTAAGGAACCTCATCGAGAGATCTGGCTTGTGAAGCGCGAAGCGAAGCTCCTGCTCGAGAAGGCCTGCGACGGCTTGATTCTGAGCATTGAGCTGTTCAACCGCCCGCATGACCGCGGGCGGATCAGCGGTACGCTGATCCAGTTGGGTCACGGATTCGAGATGCTGATGAAGGCTGCGATCCTGCATCGCGGTGGCAAGATTCGAGAGATGAACTCCAATACGATCGGTTTCGACGCTTGCGTAGGGCGGTCCCTGAGCGACGGGAAGATCAGGTATCTCGGAGACGAACAGGCGCTCGCCCTCCGAACCATCAACAGCCTCCGAAACGCGGCTCAGCATCACCTGCTGGACATCTCTGAAGGTCAGCTCTATATCCACGTGCAGTCCGGTGTCACGCTCTTCCGCGATATCGTAAAGAGCGTCTTCGACTTGGAACTGGCGTCTCATCTGCCAACGCGCGTCTTGCCGGTGTCGACCTCTCTGCCAACAGATCTCGCGATGCTGTTTGACGGAGAGGTGGCCAATATCCGAAAGCTCCTCCGTCCCGGACGCCGACGCCAAGTGGAAGCGCACGCACGGCTGCGCCCTCTGATGATCCTAGATGGTACGATTCGTGGTGAGACAAGTCAGCCGAGCGACACCGACCTTCAGCGCTTGATCAAAGAGCTGCGGACGGGAAAGGCATGGCGTGACGTGTTCCGAGGAGTGGCGGCTGTCGAGGTCACGGCGGACGGTGCCGGCCCAAGTCTGTCTCTGCGGATCACGAAGAAGGCCGGCATTTCTGTTCAACTCGTAGACGAAGGCAAAACCGATGCTCACGTTGTCGCCCTGAAACGCGTCGATGAACAGGGCTATTACAGCCTCGGTGCGACACAGCTCGCAAAGAAGTTGTGTCTCTCCATGCCCAAGGCTGTTGTGGTCGTGGATTATCTCCGGCTCCGCGATGACCGGGAATGCTACAAGGAGTTCAAGTTCGGCAGTACCGTTCACAAGCGTTACTCGCCGAAGGCTGTGCAGAGAATAGAAGAAGCGCTGAAGGAGGAGCCCGTCGAAGAAATCTGGGCCAAGCGTCGCGCGAAGGCTAAGAGGTGAACGATATGACCACATTCTCGGAATCGACGGTCGAAGCCATCGCTCTCGCCTGACTGAAGGCGCTCGGCTGGGCTGTCGTCCACGCGAATCATGAGATGCCTGAAGGAGACAAGGCCGGTGTCAAACGTGGGAGTTCCAGTGGCAGAGGTCATGCTCACGGTATGAAGACAGTGGTTTCGATTCCCGACGACATCTTCGCGCGAGTGGAGCGGCTGCGGGCGCGGAAGCGGATGTCCGCTACCGGGGAACTCCGCCCGTGCGGTGCGGACAAGATGGTGGAGGCTGTGGCATGACGCGCGTTCCGGTCCAACCCGAACTTCTCCGCTGGGCGCGAGAGCGTGCCGGAGTTACGCAAGAAAATCTGGCGTTGAAGTTCAAGAAACTGCCAGAGTGGGAAACTGGCCAAGCTCGTCCCACCCTGAAGCAGTTGGAGGCCTTCGCTCGCGCCGTCCATGTGCCATTCGGTTATCTGTTGTTCCCGGATCCCCCCGTCGAACGCCTCCCGATCGCCGATTTCCGCACTGTTGCGGACAAAGCAAAGGTCAAAGCGAGCCCCGATCTGATCGATACGCTCTACGCCATGCAGCGGAGACAGGCGTGGCTACGGGAGCACCTCGTCGAGAGCGGGGTGGAGCCGTTGGCCTTCGCGGCGAGCGCCAGTCTTGCAGACGACCCCGGTGCGGTGGGCCGAGAGATGCGGCGCGTGCTTGGCCTGGACGAGGGCTGGGTGGCGGAGGTGCGCAGTTGGCAGGATGCCGTGAATGAGCTGCGCCGCATGATCGAGCATCTTGGCGTGATGGCGGTGATCAACGGCATCGTCGGCAACAATACGCACCGTCGGCTGAGCGTGGCGGAGTTTCGCGGGTTCGCGCTCACGGATCGTTATGCACCCCTGATCTTCGTGAACGGCGCGGATGCGAAATCCGCCCAGATGTTCACGCTGGCTCACGAACTGGCCCACATCTGGCTCGGCGAAGAGGGGCTTTCCGGTTTCGACAACCTGCTTCCTGGCGGCACGGACGTGGAAGATTGGTGCAACCAGGCCGCCGCTGAATTTCTCGTGCCATCGCGCGAAATGCGGGAGCTCTGGAATAAGGTCAGACGGGAAGCGCATCCCTTCGAGGCCCTTGGTCGGTCGTTCAAGGTGAGCCCGGTTGTCGCGGCCCGTCGAGCCATGGACCTCAAGCTCATTGAGCGCAACAGTTTCTTCGAATTCTACGAAGGCTACATCGCGCGGGAACATCGGGGCGGGGCGGCATCGTCTGGTGGCGATTTTTACAACAACCAGAACGTGCGTGTGGGCGAGCTTTTCGCAACCCAGGTGATGCGGGCAGCAATGGGAGGCGAGATAGGTTTCAGGGAAGCCTATGAGCTGACCGGCCTCCGGGGCGGAACGTTCCAGGACTACGCCAATAAGCTGGGCATCCTGCTTCCCTGATGGCAAATCAGACAAGATATCTCGTGGACTCCGACGTCCTCATTACCGCAAAAAATCTGTACTACGCGTTCGATCTATGCCCCGGATTCTGGAAGAGCTTGCTCCATTATCACCGAGAAGGTCGGGTTTTCAGCATTGACAGAGTACGAAACGAGTTGCTCATGGGTCGCAGTAACGAGGATCTGGTTCAGTGGGTGAAAAACGATGTCCCGAACGAATTCTTCCTGCCAGTCGACACCGATGAATTGGCGCGCGTCTATGCGGAAATCATGATGTGGGTTCAACGCCATCCAAACTATTTCGATCATGCGAAAGCGAAGTTCGCGACGGGGGCAGACGGCTGGCTCGTAGCCTGCGCACGTGTTTGGGGCGCGACCGTCGTGACGGGCGAGCAGCCTGCCCCGAAGTCCCGAAGGGACGTGAAACTGCCGGATGTTTGCGACGAATTCAGAGTCCCTCGGCAGGACACGTTCGTCATGCTTCGTGCGCTGGGAGCGCGGTTCGATTGGAAGGGCGGAGTTGAATGAGCCAAAGCATGAACCCCTATGAAATGCTCCACAGCGAGCGAGTTCGCTTCGTCCAGGGAACGGGTAGAGAGCCGCAGCCTGATGGCCAAATTCACTGAAAGCGAGGTGGAAGAAGCCGCGCTTGAGTGGCTTGAGAGTATTGGCTGGAGGGTCGTTCACGGTCCTGACATCGCTCCGCAGGTGCCCGGCGCTGAACGGGACGATTACGGCGCGGTCGTGCTGAAAAGGCGGCTCCGCGAGGCACTGGCGCGGCTCAACCCGGACCTGCCCTCCGCCGCCCTCGACGATGCGTTCCGCAAGCTGATCCGCCCTGAAGGTGCGACGCTGGAAGCCCGCAACCGCGCCTTCCACCGCCTGATCGTCGATGGCGCGACGGTCGAATACCGCGACGACAGCGGCGCGGTCCGGGGGACACAGGTCTGCGCGGTCGATTTCGACCACCCCGATAGCAATGACTGGCTCGCGGTCAACCAGTTCACGGTGGTCGAGAACAGGCACGAGCGCCGTCCGGACATCGTTCTGTTCGTCAACGGGCTGCCGTTCGGGCTAATCGAGCTCAAGAACCCGGCGGACGAAGACGCAACCGTCTGGACGGCGTGGCAGCAGCTCCAGACCTACAAGGCCAAATTGCCGTCGCTGTTCGCGTTCAACGCCGCACTCATCGTCTCCGACGGGGTGGAGGCGCGGATCGGCACGCTGACCGCCGGGCGGGAATGGTTCAAGCCGTGGCGCACCATCTCCGGCGAGGCGCTGGCCGATCCGAACCTGCCGCAGCTGCAGGTCATGTTGGCGGGCGCGTGCCAGCGGCGCCGTTTCCTGGCGCTGGTCCGCGACTTTATCCTGTTCGAGGACGATGGCAGCGGCGCATTGGTGAAGAAGATGGGCGGCTACCATCAGTTTCACGCCGTGGAGGCAGCCGTCGCCGAGACGCTGCGCGCCGCCGAAATGCAACAGGCCCGAGGCCTTCGCGAGGAAACCGGACACTACGAAGCCGGTGGCAAGCCGGGCGGCGATCCGGGCGATCGGCGCATCGGCGTCGTCTGGCATACTCAGGGGTCGGGCAAGAGCCTGACCATGGCCTTCTATGCCGGGCGCATCGTCCGCGAGCCGGCGATGGAAAATCCGACCATCGTCGTGCTGACCGACCGCAACGATCTTGATGACCAGCTCTTCGCCACCTTCACCCGCTGCCGGGACCTGCTGCGGCAACCGCCGGTGCAGGCGAAAAGCCGTGCCGATCTGCGCGCCAGGCTCGCGGTTGGGTCGGGCGGCGTGGTGTTCACCACGATCCAGAAATTCTTCCCCGAAGAGAAGGGCGACCGGCATCCGCTGCTGTCGGGCCGCCGCAACATCGTGGTGATCGCCGACGAGGCGCATCGCAGCCAGTACGACTTCATCGACGGCTTCGCGCGCCACATGCGCGACGCCCTTCCGGGCGCCTCGTTCGTCGGCTTCACCGGCACGCCGATTGAGCGTCAGGACGCCAACACGCGCGCCGTGTTCGGCGACTGTATCAGCATCTACGACATCCAGCGTGCGGTCGAAGATGGCGCGACGGTGCCGATCTACTACGAGAGCCGGCTCGCCAGCCTGGCGCTCGACGAAGGTGAGCGGCCCAACATCGACCCCGGCTTCGAGGAGGCGACCGAGGGCGAGGAACTCGACCGCAGGGAGAAGCTCAAGACGAAGTGGGCGCAGCTCGAAGCCATCGTTGGCGCGGAGAAACGCGTCGCCCTCGTTGCCGAGGACATCGTCGCGCATTTCGAACGGCGGCTGGAGGCCATGGACGGCAAGGCGATGGTCGTCTGCATGAGCCGGCGCATCTGCATCGACCTCTACCGCGAACTGGTGCGCCTGCGCCCGGACTGGGCGCATGAGGACGACGGTAAGGGCCGGATCAAGGTGGTGATGACGGGCGCCGCCTCCGACCCGCTGGACTGGCAGCCCCATATCCGCAACACGCCCCGGCGCGAGGCGATGGCCAAGCGGTTCCGGGACCCTGACGACCCGCTCCGCATCGTGCTGGTGCGCGATATGTGGCTGACCGGCTTCGACGCGCCGAGTCTGCACACCATGTATGTTGACAAGCCGATGCGCGGCCACGGGCTGATGCAGGCGATCGCGCGGGTTAACCGGGTGTTCCGGGACAAGCCGGGCGGCCTCGTCGTCGACTATCTGGGGTTGGCGCACGAACTCAAACGGGCTCTCGCGGCCTACACCGAGAGCGGCGGCAGGGGGAAGACCGCGCTGGATCAGGCAGAAGCGGTGGCAGTGATGCGGGAGAAGTACGAAGTCTGCTGTGGCTTGTTCCACGGGTTCGATTACGCAAGCTGGATCGACGGGACGCCGGCGGCGCGGCTCGCCCTGCTGCCTGCCGCGCAGGAGCACATCCTGGCGCAGGAGGACGGCAAGGACCGCTGTCTCGGGGCGGTGCGCGAACTCTCCCAGGCGTTCGCGCTGGCGGTTCCTCACGACGAGGCGATCCGCATCCGCGACGACGTGGCGTTCTTTCAGGCGGTGCGCGCGGTGCTCGCCAAGCGAGCGGAGGACAAAACGCGCCCCGAGGAAGACCTGGACATCGCCATCCGGCAGATCGTCTCCAAGGCGGTGGCTTCGGAAGGGGTGGTGGACATCTTCGCCGCCGCCGGGCTGGACAAACCCGACATCTCGATCCTGTCGGAGGAGTTCCTCGCCGAGGTGCAGGGGATGCCCCATCCCAATCTCGCGGTCGAACTGTTGCAGAAACTGCTGAAGGGCGAACTCGCCCGGCGCCGGCGCAAGAATGTCGTCCAGGCCCGATCTTTCGCCGAGATGCTGGAGCAGACCTTGCGGCGCTATCAAAACCGGGCCGTCGAAGCCGCGCAGGTGATTGAGGAACTGATCGAGCTCGCCCGCGACCTGCGCGAGGCGAACGCCCGCGGCGAGACGCTGGGGCTGTCCGAAGACGAACTCGCCTTCTACGACGCGCTGGAGACCAACGACAGCGCCGTCCAGGTTCTCGGTGACGAGACCCTGCGCGACATCGCTCGCGAGCTGGTCGTGACCGTGCGCGGCAATGTCACCATCGACTGGACGCTGCGCGAGAATGTCCGCGCCAACCTGCGCCGGCTAGTCAGGCGTATCCTCCGCAAGCACAGCTACCCGCCGGACAAGCAGGAGAAGGCGACACGGACGGTGCTCGAACAAGCGGAAGTGTTGTCCGCAGAGTGGGCAGCATAGTACAAAGCACTTGCGGCTAACGCTGACAGTAGAAACCGACCGGTGACAGAAAGGAACCGATGTTGCTCGGAGACAACAAGTACAAACATCCGATCGGGGTGCTGTTCGATCTCGGAGAAGGAAGGAAGATTACCGGACAGCTCAGGCTGAAGAGAGGAGGCCTGTTCGACAGCAATGTCGTCAGCATTGTAGATGACGAGTTTTTCCATGTCGCCGACGGTGGTTCCCTGCATGGAATTTCGACGGGCGGAATGGTTTCGGTTCTCGACTGTGTTGGAGACGGGATATTGGGTTCTACCGGCGGGGATGATTATCTGATACATCACGGCGATATCTCCTTCCGGTATGCGCTCTTTGGAAAACGACACATTACGGCCGACGAGAAATCTGTACGCGGAATAGAATTCACGCTAGAGGGGGTGGAATCGAGCGTATTCGTACACGACAACTTCGCGAAATTCGGCCTTCTGTATGATCCAGATAAAACCGTTCTGGATGCCATCGAAAGAACGAGACCCGAATATCAAAAGGGTGCATTTGTGAAAGAAAAGGCGGTGGTGTCTTACTTTACCGGGGACCATGATATCTTGCCGAGGTTCGAAACCGTCCTAGGGATCGTGCACGTTGGACGCTTGATCGAAACTGATTTCCTTGGACACATCATGAAGGGCACGCCGCGAATTACAGTTGATTTCAACGACGCCCCGACCACGCTCGAAGATGCTTTGGGTAAAGTTCGGCAGATTTGCCAATTTTTCGCATGGATGATGGGATACGCGCTAGCATGGAAGGATGTGTTGGTCTTCACCTTACCGTCGAACGAGAGCGGACTTCGGGCGGACGCAGATGGCGTTTTCGAAATGTTTGGACCCAATGAACGGAAAGTGGCTCCTGAAGAAGCGAGACAATGCGGAACCTTGATCGATGGTTCGCGCCATCCCGAGCATTTTATGAAGGTGATGAAGAAATGGTTGGAACGGAACGGAAATGAGAAAAAAAAGACCGCCAATGCGAGGTTTTCAAGTTGTTTTCCGGGAATCTCGAAGCGCTCTCTTGAAGATGGCATCGTGTCGGCCGCAAACACTTTTGATCTCTTGCCAAACGAAGATAAGCCGGAAGCTCAGCCGCTGGAAGAAGATCTCCAGAATGTCTTGGCAGACGCGAGCAAGAAGGTCAAATCCTGTATGCCTGGAACGCAAAGGGATGATATCTTGACCACATTAGGAAATGTTCAGCGTAATAAGAGACTCCGACACATTATCGAGCATCGAGCAGAAATCGTATTGGAGCATTTCGGACAAGGCAGCATAAAACAATTGGATAAAGTTATCGGGCATGCCGTGAAGTGCCGTAATTACTACACCCACGGTCCTGGTGACCAGCAACCAAGCGATATCGACTACGCAGACGCCGGAGTCGTACTCTTCCTGACACAAACCCTGGAATTCATTTATGGCGCTTCGGAGCTTCTGCTTTGCGGATGGGAGCCAGACCGATCTGTGGTGGGGATCGAGTGGCATCCAATCGGAGGTTTCCTCGGATACTACGACGCCAGGCGTTGCACACACCTGGGACTTCATTAGCTAGAGTGCGCGCTCGCTGCAGACCGTCTGAGCATCGTCACATGCTCCAGAATGTTCTCTTACTGTTCTTTTTTGGCAATCAGTGTATGCCTGCGGAATGCAGGCTCCGAAGACTTCAATACTTCCAGCCGTCGCCAGGCCTTCTCCATGGTAGCGTCGATCGGGGTGATCGCCTCGCCTTAGCCTTCGCAGGGAGCGGGCTATTTCGAGCGCGACGGGTACTACGCGAAGGACGATCCGGCGCACCGGGAGGCGAGCGCCTGGGCCGGCAGGGGCGCCGAGGCGCTCGGGCTTTCCGGCCCGGTGGGCTCGGATACCTTCAGGGCGATCCTGGAAGGTAGGGTTCTGGATGGCCCGCATCTGGGCAAGCGCGGCAAGGACGGCGAGATCCACCACTGCCCCGGCCGTGACGTGACGATGTCGGCGCCGAAGTCGGTATCGCTGATGGCGTTGATCGGCGGGGATGCGCGCATCGTTGCCGCGCACGACCGGGCGGTTCGGACAACGCTCGGCTGGACCGAGAAGAACGCGATCCTGACCCGGCTGCAGGACAGCTCGACCGGTGCGATGGTCCACGCCGGAGACCAGAAGACGGTGGTCGCGTCGTTCCGGCATGACACTTCGAGGAACCTCGACCCCCAGATCCACACCCATTGCGTGATCGCCAACATGGTGCAGGGCGGCGACGGGAAGTGGCGGACGATGGTCAATGACGGGCTCTACCGCCAGCAGAAGGCGATCAGCGCGATCTACCGGTCTGAACTGGCCCAGGGTCTCCAGCGTCTCGGCTATGGCATGGAGTAGACGCGTCCAGACGGGCGCTTCGAGATCGCGGGCATATCCCGCGAGACGATAGAGGCCTGGTCGACCCGCCGGGCCGAGATTGAGGCAGCGATAAAGGCGCGGGGCTTCGACGATCCGGCGGACAACAGGCGCCTCGCGGACCGTGCCGCGCTGCGCCGGGTCTGGCGGGAGCAGGCGAAGGCGCTCGGCTTTTCCCCCGAGACCGTCCTCGACGCCGCCGGGGACCGCGAGCCGGAGACCTCGACGTGGGGTCCGGCGAGCCGGGAATCTATCCTCGCCGGCGACGAATATTTCGTGACGGATGCGGTGAACTAGGCGGTGGAGCACCTGTCGGAGCGTCAGGCGGTATTCTCCCATGCCGATCTCCTGGCCGCGGCGCTGTCGGCGGCGCGGCGTTTGTCGAGACAGCTTTCGCACATCGGGCGTTGCGGCATGGCGGCGCCCGACCGCAGCGGACGCATATCCCCGCCGCTCGGTGCTCCTCGACCTGCCGGCGGCTGCGTTCGCGCTCGCGGGCTCGGGCGCGCTCAGGGTCGCGGCGTGGTTTGCCCTCCGCTCGGAGGGGGCGTCGCGAGCGCGGCTCGCACGGTTGCGCCTGTCTGCGCACGGCCAGCAAACGGTGCGGTCCATCGCGGGAGGGCGCTTGCGGAATCCGGGGGCACTCGCCCCGGGCGATACGTTCCGAGGTTCTCCGCGCGGTCCGCGTGCGGTCGCGCTGCTTTCGCACTTCGGGACCGGCGTAGGCCACTGGCTGTCTCCCCGTCGAAATCGGATTTCGGACAAAGGACGCCCGACCGGCGCAGGCCGGCCGTCCCGGGAGAAGGCGGTTCAGCTGCGCTGCTTGCGGTCGCACAGGATGCCGGCAGCGATGCAACCCCAGACCTGGACGCCGCCGCGGGTGTGGATCCCGGTGCAGATGATGATCTCGGTGCGGGCGGGGCGCATCTCCTTCACCGCCTTCAGTGTGGCCGTGACGCGCTTTGCCTTGCGGCGGCCCTTGTCCTTCGCTGCCTCTTCGCCGGGCACGGGCGTATATCTCCATCTGCGAATGCCTTGAGTCGCTCGACGACAGAATGCTCGTCGGTCAGGCCACCGCGGAAGAAATGAACCAGGAACGTGTCCGCCGTGTTGCCGGGTATTGCAATCGCTGTGCTCATCATGCCGTCTCCATCGTGCCGGTGGGTGGGAACGGCGGCGCCTCCCTCCGGGACGCCAACCGCCGCCCCGCCGCCCAACCGCCATGCGTTGTCCAGGGAGTTCTGCCGGCGCATCGGCTGGTTCAAGCCCGACGTTGGTCTCAAGGACATGATGGCCTGGGTGACCATGCTGGCCATGGACAGGGACGGGCTGATCGATCTGCCGCCGCCGGAGTGGCCGCGCCCGCCGCAACGTCACGCCCGTGCTCATCGAGACCTTCGTCGAGACCCCGCGCTTCA
Organism: Pseudomonadales bacterium; assembly: GCA_965199705.1. Taxonomy (GTDB): domain Bacteria; phylum Pseudomonadota; class Gammaproteobacteria; order Pseudomonadales; family Azotimanducaceae; genus Azophilus. The sequence continues at coordinate 2,120,315 of OZ241359.1, read as the reverse complement.
CCGGCGCTCTACAAGGTGTCCGGCTGGACCCGCGTCGGGACCACCCAGGAACGGGGACGGTAAGACCGCCACACCAGACGCGATCGGTCAAAGAAGGACACATGGGTCCGGCCCCTCCGAAAAGACTGGCGGCGAACCTTGAACCGGTGACATCATCCGCCTGCATCACCGCGTGACCGAACGAAAACGGAATGCTTACAAGTGCGAGTCGGGTGCTGTGTTGCAACGGGATTGATTTTTGTATGGAGCGGTCCTGCGTCTTTTCTGATGTTTCTATTTTTTCTTTATTTATAAAAGGTTACGGATTCTCCAGCGCAGGAATAATCCCCCTCGGTAAAATCAACAGGCTGCGCGAGCCTGCTGCGCAGGCTACTGGTCCGGCAAGTTATCCGTGCGCGTCTGCCGTCCGAGATAGCCGCCGTGGTGACGCAAGCCGTAGTCCGTCTGCGTCACACCCTTGACTTCCATCAGCGCCAGCGCGAGACCATCGGTAATCGCCAGCATCACCGCCGTGCTGGCGCTCGGCGTGAGTCCGAGCGGGCAGGGTTCCTGCACTACACCCATGTCGAGTATGAGATCACTCAGATCGCGCAGGGCGGAATCCGGGTGTGAAGTGACACCGATCGTTGACGCCACCTTCAGGTGACGGCAGAGTTCGAGCAGTTCCAGCACTTCCCGGCTCTTGCCGCTGGTGGAGATGGCGACGATCACGTCGCCTGGCGCGATCAGGCCCAGGTCACCGTGCGCTGCCTCGGCAGGATGCACGAAGCTCGCCGGCGTCGCCGTGGAGCAGAGGGTGGCGGCAAACTTGCGGGCGATGATGCCCGCCTTGCCGATACCGGTGGTCACCACCTTGCCCTCGCATTCGGCCAGCACCTGCACTGCGGCCGCGAAGGCGGGGGTGACCTGAACGGCCAGTATGGCTTCCGCTTCCGCTCTCAGAACCCGCTCGATGCGCTCACTCGGCTTCATCCGGGCATGGTGTCATGGCGATTTCAGATTGCAAGGCGCGCTGCCTGCCGCGCCGGGTGGGGCTGTATTACAATCGGCACAAAGTCCTTTCCGAGGGGCCAAACGGTTCATAGCCATCTGCAAAGCGCGGTTCAACTCGAATTGACGCCCGCACGGGGAGCGGCGATTGAAAACGTCGGCCTTCAACCTTGCGCTGCCAAGGCAACTGCCGAGTGGTTTGGCGCCGAGCAGCCCCGGATGGGGAAGCCAACCGCTGCGGCAATGCCGCTGCGCCGACGCCATGCGGCTGCACAAACAAGGAAGTACACATGTCAGTGAAGATTTTTCTGCATCATTACCCCGTTTCCCGCTTCTCCGAGAAGATGCGCGCGGTGTTCGGCCATCTTGATGCGTCCTGGCACTCCGCCGAGACCACGTCCATCATGCCAAGGCCGCTGCTGATGCCCCTCACGGGCGGCTATCGCCGCATTCCCTGCCTGCAAATTGGCGCCAACGTCTATTGCGACACCGCCGTCATCGTCAAGGGGCTCCTGCGCCACCAGAACGCGCCGGACGCTCTGCCCCACAGCTTCGCGGCCACGCGCATCGTCGAGTGGGCCGATCGGGAGTTCTTCACGGTCGGCACCGCGCTCGGCTTCGGCGCTCCAGAATCGCTCCAGGAGATGTTGGGGCGCCTTCCCCCCGAAGAGGCGAAGAACTTCTTGGCCGACCGTGCGCAGCTGGCCGCTGGCGGCTTGATGTCGATGCCGTCGCCCGAGTCCGCGAAGCGGCAATTCACCCAAGCGATGCAGGACATGGAAGCCTCCCTCAAGACGCCCTACCTGCTGGGCGACCAACCGACGCTTGCGGACTTTTCGGTTTACTTCACGCTTTGGGCACTCAGAACGGTGTCGAGCACCCGGGAGCTGACCGCGCCCTATCCTGCCGTCAACGATTGGTTTGACCGCATCGCCCGCCTCGGGCACGGCCAGGTGACCGAGAGCTCCGGCGAAGAAGCCTTGGAACACGCCCGCGCCACGGAGCCCGTGTTGCCTGAGATCGAGTCGATGCTGCCCTCTGGCATCGCCTTGGGCGACCGGGTGACCGTAACGCCCGAGGACTACGGCAAGGTGCCGGTCGAAGGAGAGCTCGCCGCCTGCGGCCTCGACGAGATCGTTTTGGCGCGCAGCACCGACGAGACAGGCGCGGTCATGACCCATTTTCCACGCAACCATTTCGACATTCAACGCCTCGACTGAGCATTCCCTGAAGTCGATCGGCCAGGCTGCCGCATGGCAGAAACCGATTGTTGCTGCGCGCCTTGATCCAGGCGGTCAAGCCACTGGGCCAAGCGCCGCGGCAGCCTCTCAAGCGACAGGCCGTACAGGTTCGCTGCCGTCCCAATCCTGCGACGCAGACGCCACGAATTCATAGAAGCCCAGCAGCGCATCGCTGCGCTCGTACACTTCAAGCATGTGTCCCAGCGTCCTGGTCAGGTCGATGAATGCGAATTCCGTGCCGGTCCGCGTTTCCGCCCGGGCGGCAATCTCGAGGTTCTGCCTGGCGCAATACGCGTAGGCTTCCGGCAGGGAGTCCACCATCATCGCCATATGATGCAAGCCCTCCTCACCGGGCGCGAACATATCCCGAAAGGGTGAGGGACCCTCTTCGTCCTGACGCACCAGTTCCGCCATCACAGGCCCCCACTGGCCATAGGCCGAGCTGTGCAGAAACTTCTGCGGGCGACCCCGGTGCTCGCCCCAGGCGAGTTCGATCCGTTCGATGAGAAAGAAGGGCCCGGCGCCATAGCGCTCGGCCATCGACTCGGCGGCGCGCACCGGGTCTTTCACAAACCAGGCGATCTGGACGATAGGGTGGTTCAGCATGGCGAGTTCAGATTGCAAGGCGAAAACCATGCCCGCTATGCTATCCACATGCAAGCCTCCTCGCTCTTGCCGAGACTCCGGCAGACCGCCTTCACCGGCGAACATTACCCCCTCGGTCATCTGGCGCCGGACGCCAGCTTGCCGGCGTCGCTGGAAACCGCCTGGCGTGGCGCCAATGCCCGCCTTGCGCGCTTGTGTGGCGACAGGGCGGGCCCAGACATGCCTCTGCGCTGCCGCATCGCCGATACGCGGGCCGGCCTGCCGCAACTGGATGCGGATGAAAGCTATCGCCTGCTGATCGAAAACGGTGAAGTCACCCTGGAGGCGGCTGCACTGGCCGGCGCTCGGCACGGCCTGACGACGCTGACACATCTCGCTTGTGCGATGCAGCATGAGGTGAACGAACCGGCCTTGCCGGCGGGCAGCGTCGATGACAGCCCAGCCTTTGCCTGGCGCGGTTTGATGCTGGACGTCGCCCGTCACTTCTTCAGCCCGGACGCCCTGCATTCGACCCTGGACCTCATGGCCTGGCACAAGCTCAACGTGCTGCATCTGCACCTCACGGACGATCAGGGATTTCGCTTTCAGAGTCGCGCCTTCCCCGGGCTCGCCAGCCGCGAAAGCTATATGCAAGCGGAACTTTCGCGGTTGGTGGCGGCGGCAGCGGACCGGGGCATCCGGGTGCTGCCGGAACTGGACATGCCGGGACATGTAACCAGTTGGCTCGTGGCCTGCCCTGAATGGGGGGCGTCGCGCGCGCCTGTGTCGCCGAGCGTCCGCTTCGGGCCGCACGATGCGGTGCTGAATCCGGCTGATGAAGGCGTCTATGCCGCGATAGACCAGCTGATCGGGGAGGTGGCGGAAGTGTTCCCCGATCCTTTCCTGCATATCGGCGGTGATGAGGTGGACCCAGCCGCCTGGCGCCAGAGCGACGAAATCTCCGGCTTCGCGGCGGCGCACGGCCTTGAACCCGGACCCACCTTGCAAGCTTGGTTCACGCAGCGGGTGGGCGAGCTGGCGGCTCGCCACGGCAAGCGCGTAATCGTCTGGGATGAAGCCCTGGCCGGCCCATTGCCCGCGAATGCTGTGGTTCAGAGCTGGCGCGGGGCCAGCGCCCGGGACCGGGCCTTGCACGCCGGCCACGATTGCATTGTTTCCGCGCCCTACTATCTGGATCTCGGTTATCCGGTGGACCTGCACCATGCATTTGCGCCGGATGCGCCGGAAGCGGAACTCGCTGTTCTGGAAGATGCCCTGGCCGAAGATCCGAGACTGCAACCGGCAGCGTTCGGCCTGCGAATGCTGCACGGCCTCTGGCGCCAGGCGTCGGCATCGGCGCCGGCGGGGCAGTCGGCGGGCAGGATACTCGGTGGCGAGGCCTGTCTCTGGTCCGAGCTGGTCACCGAGCCCTTGCTGCCGGTGCGCCTCTGGTCGCGAATGCCGGCGCTGGCCGATCGCTTCTGGCGCAATCAGTTGGCGCCCGAGGAACTGGCGGCGGCGGTGGCGTGCGGGCTGGCGCGGCAAGCCGCCTGCGGCCTGCCCGACATACGCGCCATCAGCCGGCGTCTGTTGTGCGCCTTCGGCATCCGTGAAGCTCAGCTACCGGCTGCGTTGCTGCTGGAGCCAATCAAGTGGTATTGCCGATTGCTTGGCGAGGTGTCTCTTGAGGCTCGATTGCAGGGCGAAGAAGCGCCAGACGCCAGACCCTACGATGCCCTGACACCACTCGAACGTCCGGTGGATGCGCTGTTGCCGGAGAGTTTCGAGGCGCATGAATTTCGCCGCCTGTTGGCGATGGGCGGGCCGCAATTGGCGCAGCAATGCAGGTTCTGGCTGGCTGCCTGTCGCGCGGGGCCCTGGCTGCCCGAGCTGAAAGCGCCGGTCGCCGCCCTGGCCGGGCTGCTCGCCGCCGTAGCCGAACTCGAAGACTCGGGTACTGCGCCTATTGAGCGCGCACTGGAGGAAGCGATGTCGCCGCACGGGGAGTATCAGGTTGCAATAGCGCCAGCCGTCGAGCAGTGGCTCGCCACCCACCGACCGCCTGATGCGGGCGCCAACGCATGAAACTCGACAGTATTCTGCACGGCGGTTGGGGCATAACCGGGCAGGCCACGGCGCTTGGCAGCGGCAGAATTCACCGCACCTGGAGCGTGACGGGTGTGCGCCAGGGCAGGCCCGGACGCTGGGTTCTGCAGCGCATCAATCCGGTGGTTTTCCCTTCACCGCAGGCCGTTCTGGAAAACGCCTTTCGGGTTTCCAGGCACTTGAACGCCATGCAGGCCGGCTGGGCGCCGACACTGGCGCCCGCCCGCACTGGCCTCGGCTGGCGAGCGCAGAATGGCAGTGTCTGGCGCCTGTGGGATTGGCTGTGCGGCCACGCCAGGGACAAGCCGGAGAGCGACGCGCAAGCCGAAGCCGCCGGTCGCGCATTCGGGCAGACCTTTCGCTGGCTTCAGCAACTTCCCGATCCACCTCCGAAACCGGTGATTCCCGGTTTCGCCGATCCCGCCCGCTGTCTGGCCGCTTTTGATGCGTGTGCGGCAAAGGCAAGCCCGGACCTGCGCGCCTTCATTGACAAGCGGCGCTGGCTCGCCAGCGAGGCGCCGGTGACGGACAGCATCATTCACGGCGATTGCAAGTTCGGCAATCTGCTCTTCGATGATGCCGGCCAGGTTGTTGCCGTGCTCGATCTCGACACCGCCGGCCCCGGGCACTGGACCTGGGACTTTGGCGACCTGTGCCGGTCGATACTCGCGGGTGGCGTGCGCGTCTCGCGTTTCGCCGCCGTATGCCGGGGCTACCTGGCCACATCCGGCGTTATCGCCGATGCAGAAGCCCTGCTGCTGGCGCCGCGCCGTCTTGCCTACTGTCTGGGGCTGCGTTATCTGGTGGATCATCTCACCGGCGGTCGCTACTTTGGAACCGATGCGCCGGACGACAAGCAACAGCTGGCACGCCAGCGCCTGCAACTGGTCAAGCAGCTGGAAGACGCTGAATCGGCATTGCGGCCAGCGGCCGTCGAGGCCGTGGCATCGAGCGTTGGTCGGTTGCACGGCGGCGACCGGTGACAGCAAAGGCGGACACGCCCCTGCGCGTGGACGCGGTGATACTCGGCGGCGGCGTCGCCGGCCTCTGGCTCCTCAATCTGCTGCGTCATCGGGGGTACGGCGCGGTCCTGCTGGAGTCAAGGCGGCTTGGGGGCGGGCAGACAGCGCTCAGTCAGGGCATCATTCACGGTGGCCTGAAGTATGCGCTGGGCGGTGTGCTGAATTCAGCGAGCGAGGCGCTTGCCGACATGCCGGCGCGCTGGCGCGCCTGCCTGGCGGGTACGGGCGAAGTGGATTTGCGCCCGCTACGCCCCTTGGCCGAACACCTGTATCTCTTCGGTCCAGCCCAGGGCCTGGGCCGCTTGGCCAAGCTTCTTGCCAGCCGAGCCTTGCGCGGCCGGGTGGCGCCTGTATCCGGCGCGGGCCTGCCGCCCTTTTTGCAAGGCTCCAGAGCGAGCATCAAGGCCTGGCGCTGCGAGGACTTCGTTCTGGATCCCAGGCAACTGGCGCGCCGGCTGGCCGAACTCGGCGCTCCCGCCCTGTATCGGTCAGCCTCACCGCCGGACGTCAGGCCAACGGCGGATGGCCTGCGCGTTTTTGCTGCGCCCGTTACCCTGGACTGCGAGCGGTTGATCCTGGCTGCCGGGGCCGGCAACGAAGCCTTGTTGCAGCAACTCGGCTGGGATTTGCCGATGCAACGCAGGCCAGTGCATCAGGTATATGCCACGCCTCCGAGCTGGCGACCAGAGGCATCTGCCAGTCCTGCGTCGTGCCCGCCGGCGTTCGGCCACTGTATTGGCATTCGTTCGGTCGCAGAACCGAGGCTCACGCTCAGCAGCCAACCCATTCGGGCAGTAGGGTTGGGCGAAACGCCAGCGGACAGCGACTGGATCTGGAGCCTGGGCGGACATCTGGCCACTGACGGCGTCAAGCGTGATGCGCGAGCGCAGATTGCCGCGTGCCGCACGGAACTCGCGGCCTGCCTGCCGGGCCTTGACTGGACGCACGCACGGTTCAAGACGCAAATGATAGATCGCGCCGAACCTCGGCAGACGAACCGTCAGAAGCCCGATACCGCCTTCGCCAAAGCCCGAGGCGCCTGCATTGTTTGCTGGCCCGGCAAGTTGAGCCTGACGCCGGACCTGGGCGACCGGGTGCTGGCGCTCATGCCGCCGCCCCGGTTTCCGTCTGTGCCGGCCTTGCCCCTGGCGAATCCGGATATGGCGGAAACCGCCTGGACGTGCGAGTGAGCCTGGCTGGTACAGAGGCCCGGCCATGGCCCCAGGCAGCAAATTCGGCAGGGGTAGCAGTTTGATGCAGCAACGCCGGTTGGGCCGAACTGACATGCGGGTTTCTCTGCTCGGCCTTGGCACGGTCAAACTGGGTCGCAATCAAGGCGTGCGCTACGCCGCACCCTTCGACCTGCCGAGCGATGGGGACGCCAGACGGCTGCTTGACGCCGCCCGATCCCTGGGCGTCAACCTGCTTGACACCGCCCCTGCCTACGGCAGCAGTGAGGCCCGGCTGGGACGACTGCTGGCAGGCCGGCGGCAAGACTGGACGCTGGTGACCAAGGCCGGTGAATCCTTTGACGGCAAGCGCTCCCGCTTCGACTTCACGCCAGAGGCGATCGGCCAGAGCATCAGGCGCTCGTGCCAGCGCCTCTGCACCGACCACATTGACCTGCTGCTGCTGCACTCGAACGGCGAGCGTGAAGCGGCCATGGCGCAAGGCGAGAGTCTCGCCTGCCTGATGCAATGCAAGCAGCAGGGCCTGATTCGCGCCGCAGGTGTCTCCGTGAAAACCCCGACCGGCGCACGCGCAGCCGCCGCGGCCGGCGCCGATGCCGTCATGCTGACTTGCGATCCTGAGCGCTCCGAAGACCTGGGACTGATCCAGGAACTGGCGGCGGCCGGTTGCGGCGTGCTGGTCAAGAAGGCGCTCGATGGTGGACGGCAGCGACCAGAACGATTGGCCCCCATCGCCGCCCAGCCGGGCGTCAGCAGCATCGTCGTCGGCACGCTGAATCCACGCCATCTGAAGGAGAATGCGGATGTGCTGACGGCCCTCCCTGTTTCAGCGCCTGTACATGATGTTCAGTTGCGGACCCACGAAAGCGCGACATAGCGCCAGTTTGTGTGGCGGAAGCGTCCGTGCTGATCGATCTGGGGCACGGACCGCTTTGGCGAGCCTGCTTCCGCTATTGGCTTCCACTACGCCGGCGGTCACCTAATCCGCGGACGCCTTATCCGAGTGCGCTTCCTTGGCAAACCGCGGCAGGCGCGGTTCACCTGTGTCAATCATCGTCAGGATTTCATCCATATCCGCCTCGAATTCCGAACCTCGCTCCCGCCGATAGCGCCAGCAACTGAACACTCGCCGTGCGATCCGGCCCTTCTCCCGAGCCCGCAGAGCAAACTCCCGGGCGCACTCCAGATCACCGACCGCCCAGTTGGCGACAGCGAGGCATTGCAGGTAGTTGGCATCCTCCCTGCTCCCTTCCTCCGCATCAAGCGCCACCACACGCTCGAAATGATCGGCTTGAACAACGCCCAACACCGCCCACACAGCCATTCCGTAGTTGAACGCATCTCGGATGTTCAGGTCTTGAATCCGTTGCCCGCCAAAGGTCAGTGTTTCAATCGCAGAGCGGTAGTCCCCAAGTCCGATGAAGATCAATGCCAACGAGGACCGTGCCTGCGCACACAACTCATCTGGCAGCCTTGCATCGTTGGCAATGCTCCGAAGGATCGCAGTGCTCTGGTCAATCGCCTCCCGTCGCGCCAGATCGACGATATAGTCGGCCAAAATGATCTGGTCCGACACATCCATACCCGTCACGGCTGGCATCGCTGCTAGCTGTTCGCCCTCGACTCCCCTTGCATGGACCAGGGCGCGAATGACCCGGGGCAACGGCAGGCCGCCCCGCTCAAGCGCGGCTTGCGCATCGTCGGACGCCCCCTCCCCATCACCCGAGTCGGCCCGAACCTCGGCTCGCGCCAAGTGGGCGTCTGCGGTTCGATAGCCTAACTCGATTGAGCGGTCCAACCACGACTCCGCCTCGGACAGACGTCCTCGCTGCGCAGCCCATCTGCCTAACCGGAACAATATCTCGCCGTCTTCGGCATGCAGTCGTTCTATCTCCTTTGCCTCAGCCAGCTCCAAGTCGGGGTCATCCCATGCCTCCCGGATGCGGCGAAGGGCGCCTTCCCGGTCAGCAAGGTTGCCGCCGATGATTCGGGTCGCAAGCTCGCCGTATTCCTTGGCCAATCGGCTCTTGGGCCGCTCCTTGGCGAACACCGCCTGATTCAGCAAAGACAGGCTTTCGTACCGATGCACGACCAACGGCTCGTCCTCGAATGCCAGATCGCCTTGAAATCGCGCCTTCATTTCGCTGAGCACATCGTCTTCGTCGTCCAGATCCGGCACGTTCGACATGACGAAGTGCAACTTGATTGACTTGCTGCGGGGCGGCTCGGCTTCAGCGCGGATATCCGCCACCACTTTGCTCAACCCGCGCAGATTCTGTTCATTGGGGAAAAACAGCATGGTCACGGCGTCCGCTAGCTGCCGTGTGCAAATGCCGCCAGTGTCGGTATAGCCGGTCCGTGAGTCGATCAGCACATAGTCCGGTTTGATCGTCTGACACCACTGCTCTTTCAGGTCCTCGAACAGCAGGTAGCCATCCCGCTCGGCGTACAAGTGGTCCCAGTCGATGCGCCGGAAGTTGGCCGCGTAGTCCGCGCTCCGGGCGCCGGACGGCATCACCCAGAGGTTGTCGATTTTGTGCGGCTGCGCAACGAAGTCCGCCACGTTGGGCGCCGCATCGTCCCGGAGGTACTGATACACATAGTCAACGATTCCCGGGGTGGTGTCCCTCGCCTGGAGCAGCGGAAAGGTGTCAAGCCCTGGCGCTTCCAGGTCGAAGTCCACCAGCAGCACTCGGCGGCCCCGATCGGCGAGATGCGTCGCGACATTGACCAGCGCCATGGTGCGGCCAACACCACCCTTGAAGGAATAGAAGGTGGCAACGTACACGTCTAGGCAGCCTTGCGAAGCACAAAGCCCTGCTGCTCGGCTCGCAGCTCAGCGCTATCCACAAGCAACCGGAAACGCCCCGCCTTGGCGACCCCGGATCTGTGCTCTACGGTCTGCGAGCGAAGCGCTCTACGCAACCAGGAAACGCCATTTGCCAGCGCCAGCATACGAAGATAGCGATCATTCGCATGCGATTGGATCCCCGCGCCTCTCTCCCAACGGCCAAGCGATGCCTCGCCTAGCCCGGTCAGTTCTGCGAACTGCGAACGGGTCATCCCATGAGACTTGCGAATCTCGCGGATATCCCAAGGCGTGAGCACCCCCAGGTGTCGGCAGAGCGCTTCGTGCTGAAGACGCTCGCCCTCTTCGTCGAGATACTCGAAATCGCAGGCGCCGCAAACCCGCACAGGCAGGTCCACCGGGATGTCAACCGTGGCGTCCCCCTCTCCGTAGCTATAAACGCTCGCCTGCCAGCGGGTGACCGCCGACGCCTCGCACAGGGGACACTGGTGACCCTCGTCCGCATCCACGCTGTGTTGTCTCTGACTCTCCATTTCTCAATCCTTCCTTAAGTGCTAGACTGCTTAGCTTGCTTAACCTGCTTGGGGCCGGCTTGGGGATGCTCCGAGTAGTGGAAGCTGCGCCCAATCACCTTGCCCGAACCGAGTTGCAGCTTCACATACACAGGCCGATCGTCACCTTCCAATGCGATTTTCATGACGTAGCCCGTCTTGCCGCGAGGCTTGCTCAAAGTGACTGTCTCCACTGGATGGCCTGCCTCAAGCCTGTCGGCTATCAGTTCCCATGCCGCCGCATCCGTGAAGTAGGCGTCGAGCACCCCTTCCAGATTGCGCACCTGCTGTGGCCGCCAATCTGTCGGCATCGCCGCCGTGAAGTGTGGGACGACCCTGGCCGCCGGTCGCTGTGAGAGCAGCGCCAATTGCCTGCGCACCTCGTCGGGAATGCTCACGACAGGCACCAAGCGTCGATTGCGTCCTGATCGCCATAGAAACAAATCATATGAGCTACTAAGGTCACTTTCAAGATGTCAAATCACCACAATATGAATCATTATATCTTTTGTGCTGCGATTGGTGCCGTCTGCTGGCCAAATCCTCACCATTTGCATCAACAACGAGCGCATCAACCCATCGTCAATGACCAATCCGCAGCGAAATTGCCGCAGCGCAAGCACCTTGTGATCCTCCTCGCTCGCAGCTTGATTGCCAAAGTCCACTTCAACTAACGTAGCGCCCTTGTGCGCAGATTCGGGCATGGATCCTGGGTCGGGCGCAGAAGCTGGCAGGCTGCCAGCCACCCGGCCCGATCAAGGAAGCACCGATGATCTTCGAAAGCACTGATACCTATATTTCCACCGATCAGCTCAGCATGGCCGTGGATGCTGCCGTCAAGCTGGAACGGCCACTTCTGGTCAAGGGCGAACCGGGCACCGGCAAAACCCTGCTTGCCGAGGAAGTCGCCAAGACTCTGGGGCTTGAGCTGATCCAATGGCATATCAAGTCCAGCACCAAGGCGATCAATGGTCTCTACGAGTACGATGCTGTTTCCCGGCTGCGTGATTCCCAATTGGGCGATGAGCGGGTTCAGGACATTCGCAACTACATCAAGCGGGGCAAGTTGTGGGAGGCGTTCACCGCTGATGAGCGCGTGGTGCTGCTGATTGATGAAATTGACAAGGCGGATATCGAGTTTCCCAATGACCTGCTCCAGGAACTCGACCGGATGGAGTTCTTCGTTTACGAGCTGAGCGAAACCATCGTCGCGAAGCAAAGGCCCATCGTGGTGATCACCTCAAACAACGAGAAGGAACTGCCGGACGCCTTTCTGCGTCGCTGCTTCTTCCATTACATCGATTTTCCGGATCGGGAAACCATGCAGGAGATTGTCGAGGTTCACTTTCCGGGCATCAAGCACGATCTGGTCAAGGAGGCCATGGACATCTTCTTCGATGTGCGAAAGGTGCCTGGTCTGAAGAAGAAACCCTCCACGTCAGAGTTGATCGATTGGCTGAAACTTCTGATGTCGGATGACATTCCCGATGAAATCCTCACCAATCGAGACCCCAGCAAGGCGATTCCGCCGCTCTACGGCGCCCTGGTGAAAAACGAGCAGGATGTGCATCTGTTGGAACGGCTCGCGTTCATGAATCGGCGCGACGCCCGAGGCTGACCGGGGGGCGCCCATGCTCATCAACCTGTTCCTGACCCTGCGCAAGTACAAGGCGCCGGTCACCATCCGCGAGCTGATGGACCTGCTCGCGGCGCTCAGGCATCGGCTGGTCTATGCCGACATGGATGACTTCTACCTGATGGCGCGCACTTGCCTGGTCAAGGACGAAAAGCACTACGACAAGTTCGACCGCGCCTTTGCCGCCTACTTCCGCGGCCTGGAAGATCTGCATGGGATGCTGAAATCACTGATCCCCGATGAGTGGCTGCGGCGCGAATTCGAGAAGTCGCTGACGGATGAGGAACTGAAGCAGATCGAGTCTCTGGGCGGCCTGGAAAAGCTGATCGAGGCATTTCGCGAGGCGCGCGAGGAGGCCGAGGCGGAGGCAGCGAAGCAGGGCCGGGAAGGCGAAGATGGCGAGGGACAGCAGCCGGGCGGCAAGGGGCAGGGCGGTCTCGGCAAGGGCAAGAAGAAAAAGGGGCGCAAGGCCTGGGATCGGCGCCAGTACAAGAATCTTGACGACTCCGTGGAGCTCGGCACGCGCAACATCAAGATGGCCCTGCGTCGGCTGCGCAAGCTCGCGCGCACCGGCAAGGACAATGAGCTGGACATGGGCGGCACCATCCGCTCCACGGCGCACAACGGCGGGATGCTGGACATCCGCATGCGTCCGGAACGCAAGAACACCGTGAAGGTGCTGCTGTTCCTGGATATCGGCGGTTCCATGGATGCGCATGTGAAGATATGCGAAGAGTTGTTTTCTGCCAGCCGCACAGAGTTCAAGCAACTGGAGAGCTTCTACTTCCACAATTTCATCTACGAATCCGTTTGGAAGGACAACCGTCGCCGGATGACCGAGCGGGTCCCCACCTGGGATGTGCTCAACAAGTACGCCGGCGACTACAAGGTCGTGTTCGTCGGTGACGCCACCATGGCGCCCTACGAGATCACCCATGCAGGCGGCAGTGTCGAGCATTGGAACGAAGAGCCGGGTGTCGCCTGGATGAACCGGTTTACCGATGCGTACGAAAAACTGGTCTGGATCAACCCGACACCACGGGAAACCTGGGAATATTCCTCTTCTGTGGCGATGACTCAGGAACTGGTGAACGGCGCCATGTATCCGCTCACCATCCGCGGCCTTGAGGACGGGATGAGCGCTCTTTCCCGGTAGAAGCGCGCGGATATCGGGCCAGGAGCGGCGGTCCTCGCGGCGCCTGGCGCACCATTTGGACCCCAGGCGCCCGTGTGATCGCCAGGGTGCGACATCACCCCCAGGGCCTCGGGGAAAAGGCCCTGCCACTGTGCATGATGCGCCCTTGTTTCAAGTTGTGTCTTTCCCCTGTGGCGCTATACTGACCGTTGCAACTTGGCGTGGCGTGCGGCCCGGCAAGTTGGGGATGCCCTTGTCGGGAAGTCTCCCCGAGGCAGCATTGAGTGATGGTTCTTGAGGTAATCGGAGACAAGCTATGAATGATCAGTTGAAGCCCGTTGCGATCGCAGTTGGCGCTGCTTTTGCCGCTTCCGTGGCGGCTACGGCACTCGCAGAGGAGGTTGATCTCTTCTCCGCCGAGTCGCTGGAGCAAGAAGCCCTGCTGCTGGCGGGCGCCCACGGCGATGGCGAGGGTTCCTGCGGCGAGAAGGACGACGCCGAGGGTTCTTGTGGCGAGGGTGAGAAAGAGGGCGACGAAGGCGCTTGCGGCGAGGGTTCTTGCGGCGAGGAAGGCCACGACGCTGAAGAAGGCTCTTGCGGCGAAGGTAGCTGCGGCGAGGAAGACGCCTGATTCTCAGACCGTCATGACATGAATGGGCCGGTCACCGGGGCAGGCTTGGGCCTGCGTCGGGCACTGATCGGCCCACTCATTGAAGACCGGGCGCAGAACGTCGATTTTCTTGAGGTCGCCCCGGAGAACTGGATCCGGGTCGGCGGCCGGCTCGGACGCCAGTTTCGGGTTCTGGCCGAGTCCTATCCGCTCATCTGCCATGGGCTTTCCCTGTCCCTCGGCGGCCCGGCGCCGCTTGATCGAGCGTTTCTCGCTGATCTCAAGTCCTTTCTCGACCGGCATGAGGTGCTCCTTTACAGCGAGCACCTGAGCTGGTGCAGCGACGAGCAGGGCCAACTCTACGATCTTCTACCGATTCCGTTTACCGAAGAGGGTGTGGCCCATGTGGCAGGCCGCATCCGTACCGTGCAAGACCTCTTGGAACGGCGCATTGCCATTGAGAACGTGTCCTGCTACGCCACTCCGGGCGCGCAGCTTTCGGAACTGGAGTTTGTCAACGCCGTATTGCGGGAGGCGGATTGTGCACTCCTGCTTGATGTCAACAACATTCACGTCAACAGTGTCAATTTCGGTTATGACGCCGCCGCTTTTCTGGCCGGCCTGGACGGTTCCCGAGCCGCCTATGCGCATATTGCCGGGCACGCAGTTCGCGGGCCAGATCTGCTGGTAGATACCCATGGCGCGGCGGTGGTCGAGCCGGTCTGGCAACTGCTCGCAGAAGCCTACGCCCGCTTCGGGGTTCTGCCGACGGTGCTGGAGCGGGACTTCAACTTTCCACCCTTCCCGGAACTCCTGAGCGAAGTGGCTCAGGTACGCGCCTTGCAGAACACGGAAACCGCGCAATCGGCGCCTGGATGAGCTCTCGATGACTGCCTCGCTGCTTGCGGTGCAGCGCGCCTTTTCTGCCCGCATCCGCAATCCGGACGCTGAACCCGCCCCCTCAGATGTGCCCCCGGTGCGGATGCAGCTCTATGAGCGGCTGGTTTACAACAATGTGGCGCGCTTAGTAACCGGCGCCTTTCCGATTGCCCAAGCGCGTCTGGGAGAAGCTGCCTGGTCGCGGCTGGTGCGCCGCTTTCTGATCGAACATGGCAGTGATTCGCCTTACTTCAGCGCTATCAGCGAGGCCTTCATTCAATTCCTGATGGGCGCGGACGGCCCGCCCTGGCTGGCGGAACTCTGCCACCATGAACGACTGCCGAGCGTTCTGCGCCGCCTGGAAACGCCTGCCTTGCCGGCGGGGTGTAGTTGCGAAGGGAAGCTGTTGCAGCAACGCCCGGTGCTGTCGCCGCAATGCGTCTTGCCGTCGTATCGCTATCCGGTGCACCGGATCACCGCCGAGTCACCGGAGCCGGAACCGAAACCCACCTGGTTGATCGCCTTGTTGCGCGACGAGCAGGTGCGCTGCATCGACACCAATCCGCGTACGCACCGGCTTCTGGAATTGCTGGACGGTCAACGCACTGGCGCGGACGCGCTGGCCGAGCTGGTTGCCGAACTGCCGCACATATCTGCCGAGCGCCTGCAATCTCAGGGTGAGGCGATGCTGGAGCGGCTGCGTCAGGTGGGAGTTATCTGCGTCCCGGCCGAAGATGCAGGGTCGCCGGGTCTCGGATAGGCTTGGCGTTTTGCAGTGACGAAGGGGGCATGATGGCAGTTTCGGACGAGGGCGTTTTCGACAATCGGATCACCCGAATGCTTGGCGTGGAGACGCCCATCGTCCAGGCGCCCATGGGCTGGATTGCCCGTTCTCGCCTGGCCTCGGCAGTGTCCAACGCCGGGGCGCTTGGCATCATCGAAACCTCGTCTGGAGAACTCGACGCGATTCGCCGGGAGATCATCGAGATGCGGCGGCTCACCGACAAGCCTTTCGGCGTCAACATCGCGCAGGCTTTTGTGCGCGACCCTGACATCGTCTCATTCGTAATCGATCAGGGCGTCGAGTTCGTCACCACATCCGCCGGCAGCCCGGAGCGCTATACCGAAGCCCTGAAGTCAGCCGGCCTGACCGTCTTTCACGTGGTGCCGAGTCTCTCTGCTGCAAAGAAGGCAGTGGCCTGCGGTGTCGATGGTCTGGTGGTGGAAGGTGGCGAGGGCGGCGGCTTCAAGAATCCGCGGGACGTCTCCACCCTGGTGTTGCTGCCACTGGTGCGCTCTGAGGTCAGTGTGCCGATCATTGCCGCCGGCGGATTCGTGGATGGTCGTTCCATGGCCGCTGCCTTTGCCCTCGGCGCGGAGGGCGTTCAGATGGGCACGCGGATGGTATCGAGTCTCGAATCACCCGTGCACGACAACTGGAAACAGGCCATCGTTGCGGCGCGCGAAACCGATACGGTATTCCTCAACCGGCATGCGTCGCCGGGGCTGCGCGCACTGCGCACCGAGAAAACCACGCGCCTTGAATTCAACACCGAAACCAACGCGATGAGTGAGTTCAACCAAGCCCTGGCGCTCTATTTCGGCGGTGATATGGAAGCGAGCATCGCCCTGTGCGGTCAGGTATGCGGGCGCATTGATGCTGTGCGCCCGGTGGCGGAGATCATCGCTGAAGTGCGCAGTCAGTTCTTCTCGGAGATCAGGGGGTTGGCAGCGCGCTATACGGCGTCTTCCTGAAGCGGATCAGTTAGACTGAAGTTCCCCCCGATTTTACGTTGATTTTGGTGTCAGGCGATTGATTTCGTTGGGGAATGTTATGATCAGAGACGACTATTTGTTCCCATGTAAATGGGAATGATTGACTTGTAATTTCTATTCCAATCCGGTATCGTCGTCCCATGTACGTCGAAACCGTCCCCAACCGAAACTCACCACCCGCCATCCTCCTGCGCGAAGGCTGGCGCGAAAATGGAAAAGTCAAAAAACGCACCCTCGCCAACCTCTCCAGGTGGCCCGCCGCCAAAATCGACCTGCTGCGCCGACTGCTCAAGGACGAACCCCTCGTCGGCCCCGGCGACGCCTTCGACATCCGCCGCGCCCGACCCCACGGCCATGTCGCCGCCGTCCTCGGCACCCTGCGCAAAATCGGCCTCGAACGCCTCATCGCGCCCAAGCGATGCGCCGAACGCGACCGGGTCCTGGCCCTGATCGTCGCCCGTGTGCTCAACCCCGGCTCCAAGCTCGCCACCGCCCGTGGCCTCGCCGAGGCCACGGCCCGCGATTCGCTGGCCGAGACGCTGAGCCTGGGCTCGGTGGACGAAGACGATCTGTACGCGGCCATGGACTGGTTGCTGCCACGTCAGGAGCGCATCGAAAAGGGCTTGGCCAGGCGGCATCTGAACGACGGCGCCCTGGTGCTCTATGACCTCACGTCGGTGTATCTGGAAGGGTGCCGTTGTCCGTTGGCCAAGCGCGGCTACTCGCGGGACGGCAAGAAGGGCAAGCTGCAAATCGAGTTTGGCTTGCTGTGCAACCGGGAAGGTTGTCCGGTGGCGGTGGCGGTGTTTGCCGGGGACACGGCGGACCCGGCAACGGTGGGTTCGCAGATCGAGAAGTTGCGGGGCCGCTTCGGGTTGTCCCGGGTGGTTCTGGTGGGGGACCGGGGGATGTTGACCGAGGCGCGCATCCGCGATGAGGTGAAGCCGGCGGAGTTGGACTGGATTTCCGCCCTGCGCGGGCCGGCGATCCGTTCGTTGGTCGAGTCCGGCGCGGTGCAGATGTCGTTGTTTGACCAGACCAACCTGGTGGAAGTCCGCAGCGATGCCTATCCCGGTGAACGTCTGATGGTGTGCCGCAATCCGCTGTTGGCCGAGCAACGCGCGCGGAAGCGGGAGGACCTGCTCAAGGCCACCGAGAAGCTGCTGGAACCCATTGTCGCTGCCACGCAACGGGAGAAGCGGCGTTTGCGCGAGGCGCACAAGATCGGCGAGCGGGTCGGCAAAGTCATCGGCAAATACAAGATGGCCAAGCACTTCACGTGGTCCATCGATGACCAGGGCCGCCTCGTCCATGAACGCAATGCTGCCGCCATCGCCCGCGAAGCGGCCCTGGACGGCTTGTACGTCGTGCGCACCAGCCTGCCGGAAACCGAGATGGGCGCCGAGGACACGGTGCGCTCCTACAAACGGCTGAGCCGCGTCGAGCGGGCCTTCCGCAGCCTCAAGAGCGTGGACCTGAAGGTGCGTCCGGTGTTCCACCGAACCGAGAGTCGAGTGCGCTCTCACGTGCTGCTGTGCCTGCTCGCCTACTACGTGGAATGGCACATGCGCAAGCGCTTGGCGCCCTTGTTGTTCGACGACGAGCGCCCGGAAGCGGCCGACGCCGCCCGCGAGTCGGTCGTGGCGCCGGCGAAGGTCTCCGAATCGGCTCAACGCAAGGCGCAGCGCAAACGCACCGATGAAGGACACCCCGTGCACAGCTTGCGCACGCTGCTCGACGACTTGGCCACTCTCACCCGCAACACCGTCGTTCCTCGTCTGCCGGACGCCGAGGCGTTTGAACTGCTCGCTCGACCTACGCCGTTGCAGGAAAAAGCCCTTCAACTACTTGGAGTGCGTCTCTGACGTTCCCAGTACGGAAACGCTGAATTCTGATGTTTTTACAGAATGTCAATAGCTTATAGATCTACCTCGTCGGAACTTCAGGTTAGACAGCGGCATCATGGACGGCGGCATGCCCAGCACCGCCAGCAGGCTTTTTTCGACTTGCGCCATCTCGGCATCGGATAGCTCCGCTACAGGGCCGTCGCCGAGGCGGGTTCGATCCAGCGTGCGCGGTTGCTCGACGATGATCTGCGAGTTCGCCTTGAGGCCGCCACGAGCGCCAATGGTCACGCGCAGCGGTTCAGCGTTCGGACGAACCTGGCTCGTGAGTGGCAAGACCACCGCCGTGCGCGCCTGAACCGCGTTCAGCCAATTGCCCTGAATAATCAGGACAGGCCGAATCTTGCCCACTTCATTGCCGCGATTGGGGTTCAGGTTGGCAATCCAGATCTGCCCGCGTTGGATGGGCGCCATGTGCGTCCAGCCTCCGGTGAGATTCAGGGTTGACCGATCAAACGCCGGACACAGGGCCCAACCGATCATTGGGCGCGTTGCCCCCTTCGGTCAAAGCCAGCGCCTCGTTGTCGAACGGCAAGGCTTCCTCCGCCAGGGCGGCAGCATCACTTTCGTGGAGGCTTGAGGCCGCCTGTGTCAACCGGGAAAGAAAGCGCTCATTGCGACGAGTGACCAGGTATTGCGCCAGCGCCTCACGCACCAGGAGCGACTTTGGCTGCCCCGCCAGTTGTGATTCCTCGTTCAGGTGCGCGTCAAGCTGCTGCGAAAGACGAATGCTCAGGATGGACATCAGAACGATCCCTTTGGCCGTATTTCATGGTGTATGACGATTTGTACGCCATATCTGTCATTCAGTCAAGCCCTGTTGAGCTTGTTCTGCGCTATCGAGTGAATCGAAGTGCGGATCCCAGGGGGCCTCCAGGCAGCAGGCGGCCATCCTGCCAGCGACGTTGTCCGTTCACCCAGGTGGCGCGGATTCGGTGCGCAAACTGGATGCCGGCGAAGGGGCTCCAGCCGCACTTGGCCAGGAGCCCGGCGCCGCCGTCCGTTTCGCCCTCTGCCACCAGCGCCAGATCGGCAAAGTAGCCTTCGCGCAAGTAGCCGCGCTCACTGATCTGGAACCGGTCCGCGGGCGCATGGGCCGTTTTTTCCGCAATCAGCGCCGGCGTCAGGGCGCCGCTGCGGCAGTGATCGAACAGGCTGATCAGCGCATGTTGCACCAGCGGCAGGCCGGCAGGTGCGTCCATATAGGGCCGTGCCTTCTCCGCGCGCGTGTGTGGCGCATGGTCGGTGGCGATGATGTCGATCTTGCCCGTCCGCAGGGCGGCCAGCAGCCCTTCCCGGTCCGCAGCCGTCTTGATGGCCGGATTGCACTTGATGTCCGTGCCCTTGCTGGCGTACCAAGAGTCGTCAAAGAAGAGATGGTGCACGCAGGCCTCGGCGGTGATGTGCTTGTCACGCATCTCGCCCGGTGCAAAGAGATCGAGTTCCCGCGCCGTGGTGAGATGCAGAACGTGCAGCTGGGTACCGTATTTCCTGGCTAGGCCCACAGCCAGGCTGGAGGACAGATAGCAGGCTTCGGCGGAGCGGATGGCCGGATGCTCGGACATCGGAATGGCGTCGCCGTATCTGGCGCGCGCCGCCGCCTCGTTGGCGAGGACCGTGGGGGTGTCTTCGCAGTGGGTGGCAACTACCAGGGGCGTGCCGGCAAAGATGCCTTCCAGCGTTTTCGGATTGTCCACCAGCATGTTGCCGGTGCTTGCGCCCATGAATACCTTGACGCCACAGACACTGCCCGGATCGATGCCCTTGATGGCCTCCAGGTTGTCGTTGGTGGCGCCGAGATAAAAGCCGAAGTTGGCTTCGGAGCGTCCCTTGGCCCGTCGCAGCTTGTCGTCTATGGCGGCCTGATGGATTGTGAGCGGGTCCACGTTGGGCATTTCCAGATAGCTGGTAATGCCGCCGGCAACGGCAGCAGCCGATTCGCTGGCGATATCGCCCTTGTGGGTGAGGCCGGGTTCCCGAAAGTGCACCTGATCGTCGATCATCCCGGGCATCAGCCAGGCGCCCTCGGCATCAAGCGTCGGGCAATCGATATCCGGCGTCTTGCCGACGGCGGCGATTCGCCCGTCACGAATCAAGAGATCGCCCGCTTCCACCCGCCCTTCGTTGACGAGGCGAGCGTTGACGATACGCTCGATGCCTGCTGCCTTCATGGTGCGATCAGCACTTCGCCCTCTACCTCTACCGGCGCGCCGAAGGGCAGTTCCGCGAGACCGACAGCGGAGCGTGCATGGGCGCCCACTTGCGGTCCGAAAACTTCAAGTATGAGATGCGAGCAACCGTTGATGACGGCCGGTAATCGGTCAAACCCCGGCGCCGCATTGACCATCCCGAACAGGCGCAGGAAACCTCGTACCCGATCCAGGTCTTCAAGCGCCTGCTTGAGGCTTGCAATCAGCGCCAGGCCGACTCGTCGAGCGGCCTGGTACGCTTCATCGACGTTTACGTCTGCCCCCACCTTGCCCAGAGGCGGCGCCAGGGCGCCGTCCGCAGCAAGCGGCAGATGGCCGGAGAGGATCGCCCTGTCTCCAGCGAGACGGACCAGTTCGAAGGGCAGGGGGCCGAGATTCATGGGCGCCGGCAATTCGAGCCCGAGTTCTTGCAGCCGTCGTTCGATGTGCGCCAAGGACCTTGCTCCTGACAGGGATCAGGTGACCATGTTGGCGGGCGCCGCCACGGCTTGCAAGCGCTGCGTCCGCCCGAAAGCCGTATCCCCACTCAGATCAATTGCGCCTCTGGATCCAGCGCCGCATTCAACACCCGCTGAGCAAAAACCGCATTGACGCCGATCCGGTTGCTGGCCGTGGTCAGCGCCCGGCGGTCTGGGTGCAGGCGGGCGCGGGTATCCTCGATCAGTCGCCGGTAGTGCGCAAAGCCCTCCCGCCGATGCCCGTGCGTCAGCCACAGGGCTCGCCAATCCTGGGCAAAGCCGCGCATCAGGCGCGCATAGGCTTGCACGCGAGTCGGGTCGTTCTGGCGGTTGGCGGAAAAGTCGGCGATCAGATCTTCGATGAGGGCGGCGCATTCACCCGGCGCCATGACCGGCGGGTTGCTGAATTGTTCGAGGCGCAATGGGGCCGGCGGGCCGGGCGCATAGGGCAGGAGCTTCGGCGCTTGGCGATCTTTCTGCTCCGCTGCCGCTGCCTGAACCATATCCCAGAAGCGGGCGGAACCGCAGGTATCGATCACCAGATGAATCCGGCGCCGGTCGCCGCCATTCACCACCCGATGGCGGCGCCAGGAATCGAATAGCCAGCACTCGCCGGCGGCCATGTGCACACTGGCCTCGCCGCAATGGAAAATCACTTGCGGTTGGGTGAGAACCGGGATGTGAATGCGCACGCGGCTGAACCAGTGGTAGTTGAAGTCCACATGCAGGCCCACTTCGGCGCCGGCCTCAAGGCGCATCAGCCGCGAGCGCGACAGCACCTCGCCGAAGCTGGACATGACCTGGCGCACATAGGGACACTGGTCCAGGTGCGGGGTGGCGGCCTTCGCGCCTTCAAAGGCATTGTTGTCGCCGCCGCCGCTGGAGATGAGCGCGATGGCGGAGTTGCCGGCAAGCCCGGAAGGATGCGCCATCCACTGATCTGGAGCAAAGCGCTCGGCCTCCTGGGCCAGACGCTGTGCGTCGAAGCGAAAGGGCAACTGAATGAAGGGCTGGGTCAGGCGCATATCCGGGCAAGTTCCTCCACCGTCCGGGCGGCAGGATAACCAAGCTGGTCAAGATCTGCGCGATAGAATTCGGTGACCTGGCGCAGCAGCTCCGCGTCGTAGAGTTGATGGCTGGGGCCATGTTGTGACGCATTGCGATGCGGCAGGGGGCATGGCGGCAGGCCGATGTGCGCGCAGATACGGTCGAAGTCGGCCTGCAAGGTCTCGAATCGGCCGAGGTCATCCATACCGAGGCGCCCGCTCTGGTCGAGCAACAGTTCAACCTGAGGCCGCACCAGCACCCGGCCCCGAAACCGGGGGCGACGCATGGCTGCTTTCATGAACGCCTGTTCGCGCCCCGCAAAGTGCGGATTGCGCCGGTTGAGAAAGGCGCAGACAGAAACCAGGCGGTCATAGGGATTGCGCACCACGGCGAACTTGAAGTAGGCGGCCCAGATGCTTTCCGGCAGGGCCGCCTGAAGCTGACGCAGGCTGATATGACCATGCCCGATGCGCGCCAACTCTGCGTTCGGCAGGTGCTGGGCGCCGGTCAGCGCCTGCTGCTGCCAGTCTGCCGCATCCAGATGCGGCGCCAGGGCGGCGCGCACGGCATGGGTGCCGGTTCTCGGTTCTGCAAAGAAGATGAACTTGTGTCGGTGCGAGATGATCACGCCGGCTGCCGATTCCGTTCAGCCGCTTGACCACTTAACCCGGATATTGCACCAGGGGCCGTGATGATCGCGCCGGATTTTGTCCGTCTGCGTGTGCTCGCGACCGAGAGCATAGCCACGCCTATGGGCGAGGGAGCATGGACGCGCAGACGGGCAAAAGACAAGCGAGGGCGCGGCAAGCGCAGTTTGTAATCGGCACAGCGCTGCAATATCGAAGACAATCAATTGAAAGATAGAGAAAATCAGCACGTTCTGTCAGCGCCCTGGTGCAATATTCGGGTTAGCTGCGAAGGCGGGCGTTGTCTGGGTCGAAGGGGCTTTCCGGAACCACGGTGGCGGGATAGAGCTGACCGAGAATGTCGATCTCGAGCGCTGTTCCGGGGCGCTCATACTCTGGCTTGAGCATCGCCAGCGCCAGGGATTGGTTCACCCGAAAGCCGAACCCGCCACTGGTAGCGCGACCGACCAGCTTGCCGTTGTCGGTGATCGCATTGTTACCGAGCGCATCTGCGTCGGTGACGTCATCCACTCGCAGCGTGACCAGGCGCCAGTTGAGGCCCTGCTCGCGGCGTGCGAGCAAGGCGTCGCGGCCCGGGAAATCACCCTTGTCCGGGTGCAGAAAGCGATCCATCGCCGATTCATGGCCGCTGTATTCGATGGAGAGTTCGGTTCCGATCATGCGGTAAGACTTCTCCAGGCGCAGCGCGTCCATGGCGCGAATCCCGAATGGCTTCAGATTGAAGGCTTCGCCAGCCGCGAACAGGGCGTCGAACAGCGCGTTCTGACGATGGATCGGGTGGTGCAGTTCCCAGCCGAGTTCACCCACGTAGTTGACGCGCATCGCCAGCAGCGGCACGCCGGCGAGTTCCACTTCGCGGGCGCTGAGGAAGGGAAAGGCCGCATTACTGAAATCCGAGTCGGTCAGCGATTGCAGTAGATTGCGAGCCTTGGGACCGGCAATGACGAATACCCCGAGATCATGGGTCAGCCGCTCGAAGCGCACCGAGTCATCGTCCGGCAGATAGCGTTGCAGCATGTCATGGTCCAGCCGTTCCCAGGCGGCGGCGGACACCAGGTAGAAGCGATTGTCCGCTTCGCGGGTGATGGTGAATTCGGACAGCACGCCACCCTGACCGTGCAACAGATGACACAGCCCGATGCGTCCGCGTCTGGGCAGGCGGTTGGCGACCAGCCGATCCAGCCAGTCAGCAGCCCCCGGGCCGCTGATACGGCACTTGGCGAAGGGCGTCATGTCGAGCAGCCCTGCCTGTTCGTGCACATGCAATGCCTCGCGGCGCGTGGCCTCGAACCAGCGCGAGCGTCGGAAGGACCAGTGATCCTCCTGCGCCATGCCTTCCGTGGCGAAGAAGTTGGGCCTTTCCCAACCGGCCTTGTGGCCGAATACCGCGCCCATGTCGCGCAGCCGCTCGTAGCAGGGCGACGTCAACAGCGGGCGCCCGGCAGGCCGCTCTTCGTCCGGGTAGTGGATGACGAATACGTGTGCGTAGGTTTCCTCGTTGCGGGCCTTGACATAGTCCTCGGTGGTGTAGTCTCCGTAGCGCCGCGGTTCGACGTCCAGCATGTCGATGCCCGGCTCACCCTCGACGATCCACTCGGCCAGCTGCCAGCCGGCGCCGCCGGCGGCGGTGATGCCGAAGGTATGGCCTTCGTTCAGCCAGAAGTTTCTGAGGCCCCAGGCCGGGCCGATCAGCGGGTTGCCGTCCGGCGTGAACGGGATGGCGCCGTTATAGACCTGCTTGATGCCGCATTCCGCAAAGATCGGCACGCGATTCATGGCGGCCTGAATGTGCGGTTCCAGACGATCCAGGTCTTCCGGGAAAAGATCGTACTCGCAGCCTTCGGCAGGGCCGTCAACGTAGCAGCAGGGCGCCCCCTGCTCATAGGGGCCGAGGATCAGGCCATTGCCTTCCTGGCGCATGTACCAGGCGCCGTCGGATTCGCGCAGGATGCCCAGTTCCGGCAGGCCGGCTGCGGCCCGGGCGGCCAGATCCGGATGCGCGTCGGTGACGATGTACTGATGCTGTACGGGGATCACGGGTAGATCCAGCCCCACCATCGCGCCGGTCTGTCGAGCATAGCTGCCGGTGGCGATTACCACGTGCTCGCAGCGGACGCTGCCCTGATCCGTCTGCACCTGCCATTCACCACCTGCCAATTGGCGGATGTCGAGCACCCGGGTGCGGCGATGGATCTGCGCGCCCCGCGCTCGCGCCCCGGCGGCCAGCGCCTGCGTGAGATCAGCCGGTTGCAGATAGCCGTCCTCGGTGTGGTGCAGTGCCCCGACCAGGCCGTCTGTGTTGCAAAGAGGCCAGATTTCGCGCACCTTCTCCGGCGACAGAAAATCGATATCGACGCCGATGGTGCGGGCGGTAGCCGCATACTGGTAGTACTCGTCCATGCGCTCCGCGTTCATCGCCAGGCGAATGTTCCCCACCCGCTTGAAGCCTGTGGCCTGGCCGGTCTCGGCTTCCAGCCCGGCATAGAGCTGCACCGAATACTTGTGCAGCTGGCCGACGCTGTAGCTCATGTTGAACAAGGGCAACAGGCCAGCTGCGTGCCAGGTGGAGCCGGACGTGAGCTCCGCCTGTTCGAGCAACATGCACTCCTCGCCCCAACCCTTGGCCGCCAGATGGTAGAGCGTGCTGACACCGACGACACCGCCACCGACCACCACAACCCGAGCCTGCGTCTTCATTGCTGTGCCTCGCCTGATTCTTCTGTGCACACGAACCTGCGCCCGGCTGCTGGCCGTTGCGCCACCATGTCGGAGTGTATCGGATACTCGGTTGCATTGGGCCGCGCGCAAGGCCGGCGCAGGGGGCGCAATGTCGCATCGCAATACGCTTGTGTCGCGCTTCGACTATGGCCGGCCAGCGGCGTTTGCGCGACACTGCCGGGCAGCCGGGGCGAGTGTCCGAGGGGTTCGCATGACGCAGACAACGCAATCGCGGACGCCGGACGGATTGGCGTCGAGAGAAAGCGAATCAGCGCGCGGACGCAGGCGAAGTGGCGGGCGTAGCGGCCGCCGCGCTTCGTGCGCCCGGCCAAAGGCGGCCCCGCCCCAGACCGAACGCAAGATTCCACCCTATGAGTTGCTCGATGAAGCGGGCCTGGCGCTGATCGAAGACAATGCCGATCGGGTGCTGCAGGATGTGGGAGTAGAATTCCGGGACTACCCGGAAGCCCTGCGCCTCTGGCGGCAGGCGGGCGCGAGCGTCACTGGCGAGCGGGTGCGTTTCCCGAAGGGCATGTGCCGGCAGATCGTGCAGGCTTCGGCCCCGGCGCAGTTCACCCAACATGCGCGCAATCCCGCGCGCAGCGTCATCATCGGCGGCAATCATATGGTGCTGGCGCCCGGCTATGGCCCGCCCTTCGTACGTGACCTGGATCAGGGCCGCCGCTATGCGACGCTTGAAGACTTTCGCAATTTTGTGAAGCTCACCTGGCTTGCGCCCGGCCTGCATCACTCCGGCGGCACTGTCTGCGAGCCGGTGGATGAACCGGTCACCACCCGTCATCTGGACATGGTCTATAGCCACATCAAGTACAGCGACAAGCCTTTCATGGGTTCAGTTACCCACCCCGACCGGGCGGAAGATTCGCTGGAGATGGCCAGGATTCTGTTCGGGCACGAGTTCGTCGATTCGGGCCATGTCGTGTTGATGAGCCTCATCAACGCCAACTCGCCGCTCACCTACGACGCAACCATGCTGGGCGCTGCCAGCGTCTATGCCCGGCACAATCAGGCCACGGTGGTTTCGCCGTTCATTCTGGCCGGGGCCATGTCGCCGGTCACGGTGGTCGGTACAGCTACCCAGATCCTGGCGGAGGCACTGGCGGGCCTTGCCTTTGTGCAACTGGTGCGGCCTGGCGCGCCTGTGGTGTTCGGCAACTTCTCGTCTTCGATGTCCATGCAATCCGGCGCCCCCACCTTTGGTACGCCGGAACCCACCCTGGTCATGCACATCGTCGGTGCGCTGGCGCGGCGCCTGGGGGTACCCTACCGAAGCGGCGGTGGCTTGTGTGCGGCCAAGATCGTGGACGCGCAGGCGGCTTGTGAATCGGCCAATATTCTGCAGGCGGCAGCGCTGGCCGGGGTGAATTTCATGTTGCACGCTGCTGGCTGGCTGGAAGGTGGTCTGGTGATGAGCTACGAAAAGTTCATGCTGGATGCGGATCAGGCGGCGATGATCGGCAAGTTGCTGGCGGGGGTTGACCTCTCTCACGAGGGTCAGGCGCTTTCGGCGCTTCTGGAGGCGCAGCCGGGGAGTCACTTCCTGGATTGTGCCCACACCCGGGCGCACTTCAAGACTGCCTTCTATCGTTCCGAGTTGGCGGACAACAACAGTTTCGAGCAATGGGAAGAAGATGGCGCCCTCGATGCGGCAGCGCGCGCCAACCAGCAGTGGCAGGCGGCTCTGGCAGGCTATCAGGCGCCGCCACTCGACCCCGGCGTGGATGAGGCGTTGCTGGCGTTCATCGCCAGGCGCAAGAGCGAGTTGCCCGCAAGGAACTATTGAGAGCCTGGTTGGAGAACATGGCATGAACGATGAGATTCCTGAGGAGCAGGACGACGATATCGTCCTTTCTGAACTCAACGATGAAGAACTCGTCGAGCAGATGCATGACGACCTCTACGACGGCCTTCGGGACGAGATTGTCGAAGGCACGGAGATATTGCTGGGGCGGGGTTGGGGCGCTGACAAGGTGCTCAATGATGCGCTGGTTGGCGGCATGCAGATTGTCGGGGTGGATTTTCGCGACGGCATCCTGTTCGTGCCGGAGGTGCTGCTGGCGGCCAACGCCATGAAGGGTGGGATGGCCGTCTTGCGCCCGCTGCTGGCGGAGACCGGCGCCAAGCCCATCGGCAAGATGGTGATCGGCACGGTGAAGGGCGACATCCACGACATCGGCAAGAATCTGGTGGGGATGATGATGGAAGGCGCCGGTTTCGAGGTAATTGACATCGGCATCAACAATGGCGTGGAAGCCTATTTCGAGGCGCTGGAGCAGCACAAGCCCGACATACTGGGCATGTCTGCATTGCTGACCACGACCATGCCCTACATGAAGGTGGTGATCGATGAACTGGTAGCGCAGTCGATTCGCGACGACTACATCGTTCTGGTGGGAGGGGCGCCGCTGAACGAAGAGTTTGGCGTCGCGGTCGGCGCCGACGCCTACTGTCGGGATGCAGCGACGGCGGTCGAGACCGCCACCAGTCTGATGCAAACCCGGCACAACTATCCCTGACGCGGCCCATGCAACAGCGCCTGTCTTCAGCCCGGAGCCCGCGTCAGCGCCCTGGCAGCGTATCCGGGCCGGAATCTCTGCTGGTGCTCGCCTGTGGCGCCCTGGGACGCGAGCTGCATTCTCTCAAGGTGGCCAACCACTGGCGCCATATGACAATTCGTTGCCTGGACGCGCGCTTGCACCTTCGCCCGACGGAGATTGCCCCGCGCCTGCGCCAGGAAATCGAGCGCGCCCGCCCTCGTCACTCGCGCATCTTTGTTGCCTATGCGGACTGCGGCAGCTATGGCGCGATTGACCGGCTGCTGGCCGACTATCCCGACATAACCCGCCTGCCAGGGCTGCATTGCTATCAGTTCTTTGCCGGCGAGGCGGTGTTCGACCGGCTGATGGCCGAGGCGCCGGGCACCTTCTTCCTCACGGATTTTCTCGTGCGTTTCTTTGATCAATTTGTTGTGCAGGCCCTGAGGCTTGAGACTCACCCGGAATTGATAGACGCCTTTTTTGGCAACTACAGCCGCCTGGTGTATCTGTCGCAGACCGAAGCCCCGGAGCTGGAGGCTCGGGCCAGGCAGGCGGCCGAGTTCCTCGGCCTGGCCTTCGAGCAGGTGCACACAGGTTATGGCGGCCTGGCGCGCGGGGTGTCCGAACAGATTGTGGCGGTTGCCGGGCGTCAGCCGGCGCTTGGGCGGTTGGGCTGACGCCATGCCAGCCCTGCTCGTCAGCTGGCGCGACATTCCCGCCCAGATCATCGTCAAGCAAGGCCGCAAACGGGCCAAGACGCTGCTCGGCCCGCGATTTCAGAATGCCATCGATCGAGCGGCGATGCGGGCGAAGAAACGCAGCGCCGATGCCTACATCAGCGAGTGGCGGCGCACTGCGATCGTTGTGCCCGCCGAGGCGTCTGCGGGCGGCTTGCAGGGTTCTGCAGACTGGTTGGCTGCGCGCGTCGAGGCGGACTTCAGCGATGACCGACTCCTGGCGCTGATTCGCAACCATGGGCACAGACCGGAAGATCAAGGAGGTTCGACGTGAATGATTCGACAAAAGCCTCGAATGTGCAATCACTGGCGACAGCTTCTCGCTCCGAGGGGCGACTGGAACGCCTGCTGCGCAATGGCCAGTTTGCGGTGACCACCGAACTGGCGCCGCCCAATTCAGCCGATCCAGAATCCGTATATGCCCGGGCGGCTGTGTTTGACGGCTACGTGGACGCCATCAATGTGACCGATGGTTCGGGTGGCAACTGCCACATGTCGAGCCTCGGCGCCTGCACTCTGCTGGCGCAGAAGGGTTACGCGCCGGTCTTGCAGATGACCTGCCGGGACCGCAACCGGATCGCCATCCAGGCTGACCTGCTCGGGGCGGCGGCGCTTGGCGTTTGCAACGTGCTCTGCCTTACCGGCGATGGCGTGGCCGGTGGCGATCATCCAGACGCCAAGCCGGTGTTCGATCTTGATGGATTGAGCCTGCTGCAGACGCTGCGTACCCTGCGCGATGAAGGCCAGCTACTGAGTGGGCGCAAGCTCTCCGTGGCGCCAAAGTTGATGTTGGGCGCGGCCATCGATCCGCTGTCGCCTGCCGACCGCGAGCGCCCGGTGCGGTTCGAACAGAAGCTCGCGGCCGGGGCCGACTTCGTGCAGACCCAGTATGTGTTCGATGTGGATGCCTTCGCGCAGTACATGCAAAGGGCGCGCGACGCCGGCATTCACCAGCGCGCCTTCATTCTGGCGGGCGTCGGACCCCTCGCATCGGCCCGCTCTGCAGACTGGATGCGCAACAACATCCCAGGCATCGCCATATCGGACGCCATAGTCGAGCGGCTGCGGCGGTCTCGGGACCCGGCAGCCGAAGGCGTGGCGCTTTGTCAGGAGATCATCTCGCGCCTGTGCGAGATCGAAGGCGTGCATGGGGTACACATCATGGCCCATCGCCAGGAACACAGAGTGCCGGAGATCGTTTCCGGGTCTGGAATTCTCGGCGATCGCCGGCCCTGGGCGCCGGCCGAGGCAGGAGGCGCGGCGGCATGACCGACACCATTATCAGTTCCGCCAGCCGGGAAGTCGTGATCGGCTTTGAGCGCCCTTTCGTCGTGATTGGCGAGCGCATCAACCCCACCGGGCGCAAGCTGCTGGCCGCAGAAATGCGTGTTGGCAACTATGAGCGGGTAACTGCCGATGCGCTGGCTCAGGTAGCAGCCGGGGCCGATATGCTGGATGTCAACGCCGGTATCCCGCTGGCGGATGAACCGGCTATCCTGGCGGAGGCGATCAAGCTGGTGCAATCGGTGACCGATGTGCCCCTGTCGATTGACTCTTCCATCGTCGCGGCGCTGGAAGCCGGCCTTGCGGTCTATCAGGGCAAGGCCCTGGTCAACTCGGTAACCGGTGAGGAAGACCGCCTGGAGTCGGTTCTGCCCCTGGTGGCCAGGCACGAGGCCGCAGTGGTGGCCATTTCCAATGATGAAACCGGCATTTCCGAAGACCCGGACGTGCGCTTCGAGGTGGCGCGAAAAATCGTCGAGCGGGCGGCTGATCATGGCATTTCGCACGACAACGTGGTGGTGGATCCGCTCGTCATGCCGATCGGCGCCATCAATTCAGCCGGCAAGCAGGTGATGCAACTCATCAACCGCTTGCGCTGCGAATTGAAGGTGAATACCACCTGCGGCGCTTCCAATGTCAGTTTCGGACTGCCGAATCGAGGCGGCATCAATAGCGCCTTCCTGACCATGGCCATCGCCGCTGGCATGACCTCGGCGATTACCAATCCGCTGCATGCGGAGGTGATGCAGGCGGTGCTCGGCGCGGATGTGATGATGGGCAAGGATCCGGATTGTGGCCGCTGGATTCGCAAGTATCGGACGGTCGAGGCGGCCGAATCGGCGGCCGGGGGCCGAGGCGGTCAGCGCCGGGGGCGTCGGCGTCGGGGCGCGGCCTGATATCGGTCAAGCCCGGACTCCGCCCATGACCGATCCCGGCCGCGGCGCCGGCGCCCGCAAGGCGCGAGTGGTGTTTACGCCGTCCGGTCGCCGCGGCGAATTCGAAATCGGCACGCGACTCCTGGACGCTGCCCGTCTGCTTGGCGTTGATATCGCTTCCATCTGCGGTGGCCGCGCCCTGTGTGGTCGCTGCCAGGTGACGTGCAGTGAAGGCGAATTCCAGAAGCACGGCATTGCTTCGCGCGTCTCGCACCTGTCGGCTCCGGGCCGGGCAGAATCCACCTATGCCCGGCGTGCGAACCTGGCCGTGGGCCGACGACTGAGTTGTCAATCGAAGATCGAAGGTGATCTGGTGATCGATGTGCCATCGGAAAGCCAGGTACACCGCCAGGTGGTGCGCAAGGCCATCGATACGCGCCCGATTGAAATCGACCCGGTTGTGAGCCTGCATCTGGTTGCCGTGCCCGCGCCCGATCTCGGCGCTTCCGGCAGCGATCTGAGCCGGTTGCTGGCGGCCCTGGCGGAACAATGGCAGTTGCGCCCGCGCTTCCCGGCCCGGCTGCTGCCCGAGTTGCAGACAAGCTTGCGCGCCGGCGCCTGGCAGGTGACCCTGGCGATTGCGGAAGAGTCTGAGATATTGGCCATCTGGCCGGGATTGAAGACCTCTATCCATGGGTTGGCGGTGGATGTGGGTTCAACAACGGTGGCGGCCCATCTTTGCGATCTGACCACCGGCGAAGCCATTGCATCGGAAGGCTGCATGAATCCACAGATCCGCTTCGGCGAAGATCTGATGAGTCGGGTGTCGTACGTGATGTTGCACCCGGAAGGGCAGGCGGAGATGACCGAGGTCGTGCGTTCGGCGATTGATCGGTTGGCGGGTAATGCGGCTGGGGCGGCCGGTATTGCTCGCGAGGACATCCTCTCTGCCACCTTTGTGTGCAACCCGGTGATGCACCACCTGCTGCTCGGAGTTGATCCGTCGGAGCTTGGCGGCGCCCCCTTTGCTCTGGCCATCGGCGATGCCGTACACCTGCCTGCCGCCGACCTGGACCTCAACTTGAATCCCGGCGCTGTCGCCTACATGCTGCCTTGCATTGCCGGCCACGTTGGAGCGGATGCAGCTGGCATGGTGTTGAGCGAAGCACCGCACAAGGGCGAAGCGGAGACCTTGCTGGTGGACATCGGCACCAATGCTGAAATCGTGCTCGGCAATCGCGATCATCTGCTCGCCTGTTCAAGCCCGACCGGGCCGGCGTTCGAGGGCGCCCAGATCAGCGCCGGCCAACGCGCCGCGCCAGGCGCCATCGAACGGGTCCGGATTGACCGGGATACCCTGGAGCCACGGTTTCGCGTGATCGGTTCAGACCTCTGGTCGCATGAGGCGGGATTTGCCGAGTCCCTGCCGGAGCAGGGGGTCACCGGCATCTGCGGCTCCGGCATCATAGAGGCGGTGGCTGAACTCTGGCTTGCGGGTGTTGTGACGGCTGACGGCGTGATCGATGGCGCCCTGGTCGGACGGTCTGCGCGGCTGATTGCCGAAGGCCGCACCTTTTCCTACGTTCTGCACGCAGGTTCGCCGTCCGTGCATGTCACGCAGCAGGACATCCGCCAGATTCAACTGGCCAAGGCGGCGCTCTATGCAGGCGTCAAGCTGCTGATGGAGCGCCTGGACCTGAGCTCCGTGCAGCGCATCCGCCTGGCTGGGGCCTTCGGAAGTCACATTGATGTGCGCTACGCGATGGCTCTGGGGCTGATTCCGGATTGTCCGCTTGATGCGGTGGCCTCCGCTGGCAATGCGGCCGGGCATGGCGCCCGCGTGGCACTGTTGAATCGGGCGGCAAGAGCCGAAATCGAGGCGCTCGTGCAACAGGTCGAGAAGGTGGAAACTGCCGTGGAGCCGAGGTTTCAGGCGCACTTTGTCGAGGCCATGCCGATTCCGCACGGCGCCGACGCCTTCCCGCATCTGCCAGCAGCTTTCGGCGCCTTGCCGGAGCGCAGTCGAGCCACTGTCGCTGCGTCCGGTGCACAGGTCGCTCGGCGCAAGCGCCGACGGCGAGCCTGATTTCGGATCTTGCAACAGGGCGGTAGCCCGGATTTTGCAGTACGCAAGGGGCGTTATGATCGCGCCGACAACCCCGGTGAGCTTGCGGATGGGATGATCCGGCGGATCAGGCGGGGGCCTTGTCCTTCGCCAACGCCCGCACCAGCCCGTAGCCGATCAACAGCACGATGATGCTGATTGGCAGGGCGCTGGCGATGGAGGCCGTCTGCAGGGCGCGCAGGCCGCCTGCCTGAAGCAGCACTGCCGCCACCAGGCCTATGCCAAGGCCCCAGATGATGCGAAACAGCCGAGGCGGGTGATTGTTGCCCAGGCTGAGCATGGTGTTGATCACCAGGGTGCCGGAATCCGACGAGGTGATGAACCAGGTGGCGAGCAGCAGTGTGGCCAGAGCGGAGATGCCCCAGGTGAGCGCGTTGGCGCCGCCGAGGGCGGCAATCGTGCGGTAGAGGGCGGCTTCGAAATCGGAAGCACGCACCAGATCCATGATTCCGGCGGTGCCCACGCCGCCGGTTGCTTCCAGTTCCAGGTATATGGCATTGCCGCCGAGCAGGCCGATCCAGAGCATGGAGAAGGCGGTCGGCGCAAGCAAGACGCAGATCGTGAACTGGCGCAGTGTGCGTCCGCGGGAGATACGGGCGATGAAGATACCCACGAAGGGCGCCCAGGCGATCCACCAGCCCCAGAAAAAGATCGTCCAGTTACTCTGCCAGCGAATGCCACCTGCGCTGTCCGCGATCCAGATCCCGGCCGGCCCGATATGCCATGCGTAGTCGAGCGCCGCCTCGGTGATAAAACCACCCAGCCAGCCGATGGGCCCGAATAGCAGGAAGAAGCCGAGCAGGATCAGCGTACAGTAGATGTTCCACTCGGAAATCATGCGGATGCCGCGCCGGAGTCCGGATACGACAGAAAAGGTGGCGGCCACGGAAATGATGGCGATCAGCAGTATCTGGGTGGTGCGCCCGGTATCCACATCGAACAGCACGCCAAGCCCGGTCGCCATTTGTTGCGCACCGAGCCCCAGGGAGGTGGCCAGTCCGAACACGGTGCCGAGAATGGCCAGCAGATCCACAGCATGGCCAATGGGACCGTAGATGCGCTCACCCAGAATTGGATAGAGCGCCGAGCGCATGCTGAGCGGCAGGCCATGTCGGTAGCTGAAGTAGCCAAAACAACCGCCCACCACCACGAATACGGCCCAGGCGTGCACACCCCAGTGAATGCAGGCCATGCGCATGGCGTGAATCGCCCGCTCCCGCGACAGTTCGCTGACGCCGGCTGCGTCTGCTTGAGGATTGTTGGGGTAGCCGGCGCTACCGGAAACATCGAAGTAGAACAGGGGTTCGACAATCGAGAAGAACAGCAGCCCGATGCCGATGCCCGCGGAAAACAGCATGGCCAGCCAGGAGAAGGTTCCGAACTCCGGGCGCTCGTCATCCTTGCCGAGGCGTATCCGCCCCCAGGGGCTGACCATGAGCGCCAGGGCGAATGCCAGGGCAGCGCTCATCAGGCCAACGTAGTACCAGTTGAGGGAGGTGGTGATCCACTGATTGACGCAGTTGTAGAGCGCCCCGGCACGCTCGACATCGACAACGGTGAACACGATGAAGAGCAGCACCAGCCCGATTGAGACCAGTGTCAGGCGCGGATGCAGGCCGCGCAAGACGCCATCGGTCGCCAGTTCCGAGCTTGCGTTCAGAGGTGACGCAGATGCAGAGATGAGTACCCCCGTCGTCAGCGGGTGCAGGAGCTGCCCGCATGGCACGGCAGTCTAACCAAAAAGGCCTTCCACCGCTTGATGTCACGCTCCCCAGACGATCACGGCGGGGTCTTCTGCCGCCTCTTCCCGACGGAACAGGCGCTCGCTCCAGGGTTTCGATTCGTCGGATTCGAACACCACCAGATGGCCCTCTGCCGTGCCGCACTTGTCCATGTAGTCCCGGGTTTGCGCCACGCCCTGGGCGATGACCGAAGCCAATGACGCCGCCCCGCGCCGCACCTTGCATTCGATGACGATGCGGCGGTCTGCCCGGCCTTCGCCCTGCGGCCAGCACACCAGGAGGTCTGTGCGCCTGCGTCCGAGGGCGTATTCGCGCTCGATGCGACCGCCGCCGTTCACCACCCTTTGCAGATACGCCTGCAAGAGTAGCTGCGGCCCGGCTTCGCGATAGGCGAACCGCGCCATCCAGCTTTCGCCGTTGTCCCGGTTGAATGACTGGAAGCCCTGCAAGAGACGCTCCATATCCAGAGTCTTCTCGGCCAGGTAGCCCAGCCGCTCTTCGGTAATCTCTTCCTGCATAAGCCAGGTCAGTTCCCGGGGCACTACTTCCGCGTAAATCGGATTGGCTATCCGAACGGGCGCGTCCAGCGCCACCAGACCCAGATCGCGGACGTATTCCAGATCCCGAGGCGAGTGGGCGCCCTTTTCCCGGCCCGCCAGCATCGGTTCGACCACCCGGCGCACGCGCTCTTCTTGCAGCTTGTCGGCGAGTTGATCCAGATGCGTTTCCCGGCGCAGTATCAGCGCCTCGCGGGCTGCGTCCACTGCTGCTGCCGTGATCGGCTCGCGCCGCTTTCGCGCTTCGCGGGCTGCCTTGCCCCGAAAGCAGGTCTCGTAGGCCAGCGCGTTGACCAGCCACGGCTGGCCACAGGTGGAATCGACGATGCGCGTAATTGCGGCTTCGTCGAATGGTTGCCCGGTTTCTGTGCTGTGCTGGGCGAGCAGGACGCGCGCTTCTGCCTCGCTGAAATCGCCAAGGCGCAGCGATTCGGCCTTGATATTGAAGGCGCTGCCGCCGGTGATGGGGGTCTTCTCGGAGCTGGCGTGGATGCGATAGTCGCGGATGTCGCGCACGCCGCACAGGATCACCGATTGCGGAAACCCTGCCGGACGCTGGGGATAGCGCGAACGGAGTTGGCGCAGCACCGATACCAGGGTGTCGCCGATGAGCGCGTCGATCTCGTCGATCAGCAGCACCAGTGGGCGCGAATCCGCCTCCGACCACCTTGTGAGCGCCTCGGCGAGCGCTTCATCCGGCCCGGCGGCGCCAAGCACCTCCTCCCGAATGTCGCCCAGGAACGGTTCGTCCAGCATCCGTTTCGTCGCTGAGACCAGACTGTTCAGTATGGCCTGCATTGCCCGCCCCACGTCTTCCCGCGCGGTCTGCGCCGTTTCTATATTGGCGTAAACGCAGCGGTACTCTCCGCTGCTGTTGAGCAGGTCCGCCAGCGCCAGCAGCATGGAGGTCTTGCCGGTCTGGCGCGGGGCATGCAGGATGAAGTACTTGCTTTGCTGGATGAGCTCCAGAACCCCGTCCAGATCCACCCGTTCCAGTGGCGGAATCTGGTAGTGCCTTTTGGCGACCACCGGCCCTGTGGTGTTGAAGAAGCGCATGGGGACAGTATGCACCGATTCGCACTTGATGGTGAATGACGGGTGCGGAACCTTTGCTGTGCCTCCGGTTGGTTTGACCGCCAGAGTGCGAATGCAAGGCGTGTTCGGAGGACGAGCCTGCATCCGCCGCTTGTTCAACGGCGGCATAGCGGGTAGCCTGCCGCCCTGCTTGCGGACGAGGAGGCGGCGGGCACGGCGCCTTCTCCCGATCAACTGGGGCCCGGAGGGGCAGGAGGCTAGTCAATGGGACGGGTTGCGGGCAAGGTCGGACTGGTAACGGGGGCGGCTCAGGGTCTGGGCGAGGCGGACGCCAGGCGTCTGGTCGAGGAAGGCGCACAGGTGGTGATAACCGATATTGACGATGACCGGGGGCGTGCAGTCGCAGCCGAGATCGGCGCCGATTACCAGCACCTGGATGTCAGTGACGCCGATGCCTGGCAGATGGTCATGGCCGAGGTGCTGGGGCGGCATGGTCGGCTGGACATCCTGGTCAACAACGCCGGCATCGCGATCATCAAGAACATCGAGAACACAACGGTCGAGGAGTGGCGACGCACGTTGGCGGTGCATCTGGATGGCGCCTTTTTCGGTTGTCAGCAGGCAGTGGCGGCGATGCGTGAGACAGGTGGTTCAATCGTCAACATATCGTCCATCACCGCCTTGCAAGCGCCTGCTGAATATCTGGCCTACGCAGCGGCAAAGGGCGGCATCCGCACCCTCACCAAGTCGGTAGCGGCGCACTGCAAGGCCAAGGGCTACCCGATTCGCTGCAATTCGATTCATCCTGGCCTGATCCATACCGCGATCGTGGAAGCAGCGGTCCGCCACAGCGCCGGCGTCGAGTTGGCGAATGCCGAAGATCCAGCGGCGATTCGGCGCGAGATGGGCATTGGCATGCCGGTGGATGTTGCGAATCTGGTGTTGTTCCTGGCTTCGGATGAGTCCAGGCACATCAATGGTGCGGAACTGGTGGTGGACGACGGCGCCACGGCTGTGCTGGCGCCCTGATCCCGATATTCACATTCCATCACGTTCCGAGCGATATTTACCGAACCTCGGTCAGGATGCGCGCATGGGTCGTGGCGGCTTTCTGGCGCTTTGTCTTGCAGCCCCCCTTGTCGGCGCGGATTGCGTGGACGTGATCGCGCATCGGGGTGCTTCCGGCTATCTCCCGGAACATACCCTGCCTGCCTACGCATTGGGCTACGGTCATGGCGCCCACTGGATTGAGCCGGATCTGGTGCTCACAGCCGACGGCGTACCCATCGCCCTGCATGACGTTACCCTTGATCGCACCACCAATGTGGCGGATGTGTTCCCTGACAGGGCGCGCGCAGACGGCCAGTTCCATGCCGCCGACTTTCAGTGGGCGGAGATTCGTCGGCTGAGGACGCGAGATGCGCCACCCCGTCGATTTCCGGATATGGCGTTCGCCATACCGAGCTTCGAACAAGTGGTGCAACTGGTGGCGGGGCTGAATCGTACAACGGGTCGGCGGGTGGGAATCTACCCGGAACTGAAGCGGCCAGATCTGCAGCCGGGTCTTACGGCGGCCGTGCTTGACGTCCTGGCTGCTTACGATCTGCCGGTGCTGGTGCAGTCCTTCGATGCGACAGCCCTGGCGGCGCTGGAAACCGACTACCCACGCATTCAATTGCTGGGCAAACCTGTGTCTGGTGCCGAGCTGGAGCGCATCGGCGATTATGCGGCGGGCGTCGGCGTCCACAAGGCGCTGTTGTTGCAAGACTCGAGCCTGGTGGAGAGGGCGCATGGCCTCGGTCTGGCAGTGCATGCCTTTACCCTGCGCGCCGACGCTGTAGGGCCGGGTTTTCCCAGCTTTGAAGCGGAGGTTCGGGCGCTCGCTGGCATGGGCCTGGACGCGGTCTTCACCGATCATCCCGACCAGGTGCTCGCGTTGACCGCATCGGGCCGGGGCTCGGCATGTGACTGAGAACCCGGGCAAGCGGCTCCTGATTGTCTATCACTCGGCTGGCGGCGGCACAGCCGCCATGGCCGAGGCAGTGCTGGCGGGCGCGGCCGACCCGCAGATAGAAGGCGTTCAGGCGCGCATGATGCGGGCCTTTGACGCCGGGCCGGATGATCTGCTCGCAGCGCAGGGTCTCCTCCTGGGCACGCCAGAGAACTTCGGTTACATGTCCGGTGCGCTGAAGGATTTCTTCGACCGCACCTTCTATGCCGTGGAGGGCAAACTGCAACCCCTGCCTTGCGCCATCTTCATCTCTGCCGGCAACGATGGCCTCGGCGCCCTGCAAGCCATTCGTCGGATTGCCCCTGGATATCCATTGCTGGAAGTGCAGGAACCCGTGATTGCGCGCGGTGACGTCACCGAAGCGGACCTCGATGCCTGCCGGGACCTGGGCATGGCGCTTGCCGCTGGCCTGGAAGCCGGAATCTATTGATTCGTGCGCTGCGCCGATCGGATTTTGCGGGTGTGCTTGCCCGGAATTGTCTGCAGGACGCCCGGTGTAAAATCACCGCCTACCTTAACCCGAATATTGCACCAGGGCGCTGATAGATTGGGCTGATGTTATCGATCTTTCAATTGGTTGTCTTCGATACTGAAGCGCTGTGCCGCTTACAAACAGCGCTTGCCGCGCGCTCGCTTGTCTTTTGCCCGTCTGCGCGTCCATGCTCCCTCGACCATAGGTGTGGCTATGCTCTCGGTCGCGAGCACACGCAGACGGACAAAATCCGGCGCGATCATCACGGCCCCTGGTGCAATATCCGGGTTAAGCGCCCGCAAGTTCCTTGACCGATTCACAGATTGCCCACGATTGTCAGCTGGACACGCTCGGCCTGGTGTGCCCGGAGCCGCTGATGATCCTGCGCAATCGGGTGCGCGAAATGGCGGTGGGCGAGGTGGTGCATGTGCTTGCCGATGATCCCTCCACAGCCCGGGACTTCGCCAATTTCTGCCGCTTTCTGGAGCACGCGATGCTGGCGCAAAGGCGTGTCGGCGCCAACTACGAATACTGGATTCGGAAGGGCGGTTGAGGTTGAGGGTCAAACACTACTTTGCCTATGGCAGCAACATGAATCCCGCCCGCATGAGAGAGCGCGGCGTCGAGTTTCTCGAAGCCAGGGGTGCGCGACTTGCTGACATGCGGCTGGTCTTTGACAAGCAAGCGCGGCATCACCCCGGAGCCGGCCACGCCAATA
This sequence comes from Pseudomonadales bacterium, assembly GCA_965199705.1. GTDB lineage: Bacteria > Pseudomonadota > Gammaproteobacteria > Pseudomonadales > Azotimanducaceae > Azophilus. The sequence goes on along the minus strand of OZ241359.1, from coordinate 2,080,687 downwards.
TCTGTCGGGCGCCGGGCAGCATCGTGGAAGGTGTGCTCTATCGATTGCTGGACGCAGACGACATCCGGGCAATGGACCCATTTGAGCGGGCGCCCTGGAACTATGGCCGGGATGCTGTTCTGGCGGAGGCGGATGGTCGGCCCGTCGTCGCCTGGACCTACTTCGCCAACCTGGCCGTCCGCCGCCCGGGCCTGAAACCACCTGCCGAGTACTTGCAGCACTTGCTGGCCGGTCGGCCCTGGCTGAGCGCTGATTACTTCTCCCGTCTGGCCGCCTGGCCGGTGGCGCCGCCTGCGTGACCGACCGGGTCGCGGCAGCCGTGATCGGCGGCGGCGTGATCGGCCTTGCCGTTGGCCGCGCCCTGGCGATGAGCGGACGCGAGGTGCTGCTGCTTGAACGCGGGCCGGTTATTGGCGCCGAAACCAGTTCCCGCAATTCCGAAGTCATCCACGCTGGCATCTACTACCCGCAAGGCTCATGGAAGGCGCGGCTGTGCGTGGCCGGGCGGGATGCCCTCTATGCCTATTGTGCTGGCCGGTCTCTGCCCTGCCGGCGCTGCGGCAAGGTAATCGTTGCGACGGCCGAAGACCAGCTGCCAGTGCTGGCGCGCTATGCTGCCGCTGCCGAGCGCAACGGCGCCGGGCGATTGCACTGGTGGGACGGCGCCAGGCTTGCCGAGGAAGAGCCGGAAGTGCGCGCCCTGGGCGCGCTCTTTTCGCCGGCTACCGGGATCATTGATTGCCATGCGTTCATGCTGAGCCTGCTGGGTGACATGGAGGCCGCCGGTGGTGCATTGGCGCTCAATTGCGAAGTACTGGCGCTCGTGCGCGCCGGAAAGGGGTGCCGCCTGATCATGTCGGATTACGAACTGGAATCCGATCTTGTGGTCAACAGCGCCGGGCTGAAGGCGCCCGACCTCGCCCGGATGCTGGCGCCGGCGACGCCCAGGCCGAGATACGCCAAGGGCCACTACTATGCCTACGCTGGCCGCTCGCCCTTCCGGCATCTGGTGTATCCGGTCGCAGAGTCGGGTGGCCTTGGCGTGCACGTGACGCTGGACATGGCCGGCCAGGTCAGATTCGGGCCGGATGTGTGCTGGACGGACGCGATCGACTATGCCTTCGATGAGCGGTCGCGGCCTGCGTTCGAGGCCGCGATACGGCGCTACTATCCAGCCCTGGATTCGGCTCGCCTGCATCCAGGCTACACTGGTATTCGTCCGAAGATCAGTGGTCCGGGCGAGCCGGCGGCAGACTTTCGCATCGACGGCCCGGCGCAACACGGCGTTCCCGGCCTGATAAACCTGCTCGGAATTGAATCACCTGGCCTGACAGCGAGCCTCGCGCTCGCTGATGTGGTGGTTGGCCAGCTCGGCCGGGTTCACGCCTGACCCTGAAATCGGCTGGCTGCGACCAACTGGATATCAGGCGTTCAACCGGGTTTGCGCACTGAGGCGAACGCGGCGCGGTCCGCTGGTCCGGGTCAGGGATTGACCACTTGGCACGGCGCTTCGAGCAGGCGCAGCGTGTGATGGAATATCTCGTTGATGAACCTGGCCCATTCGGTGTCGTTGTGCAGGATTTCGTTGATCCTCTCACGAATTGAAGCCTTGTCGCACACGAATTGGCGGTTCTGGCGCACATACGGGGCCCCTTCAGCCGTGCACACTGGTCGGCATGCAGCACGATGCTACCTACAAGGCCGCCTTCACCCACACGCGCATGATGCGCGACCAGCTGCTTCTGCTCGAACAACTGGTCGGAGACCGGTTGCCCATGCTGCGTCGCCTGCGCCTGGATACCTTGCAACGCCTTTCCAGTGAATATCTGACCGACAATCTGGAACGCCGCTTCGGCGACATGGTCTGGCGGGTCGGCTTGCAACCTGCATTACCCGACGACGAGGCCGAAGAACCGCACTGGCTGCACATCCTGGTGATGCTGGAGTTCCAGTCTCGACCGGAATGGATCATGGCCGCACGGGTGCAGAACTACGCCAGCTTGCTGTATCTGGCTCTGCACAAGGAGAAGCCGTTCAGCGCCAGCAATCCAATACCGCCGGTGTTGCCGATTGTGCTCTACAACGGCTCCACGCCATGGCGGGCGCCGCTGCGCCTTTCGGCCCTGAAGGGCTCTGGGATGGAAACGGTGATGGAACCGGTGGAGTCGGGGCCGGCGGGTGTGCATGTGGCGCCGATGGAACTGGTGGGAGACGGCTATATTCTGGTCGATCAACAGGCGTTGTTGGGAGAGGACCTGCTGGAAGACAATGCGGCGACCTTGCTGGCGTGGATCGAGGGTCTGAAGGGTCCGAAAGACATGCCCCGGCTGGTGAAGCGCTGTTATGAGTGGCTTTCCGAGGCGGAGGATGGCAGTCTTCTGGACGTGCTGATGCGCAAGCTGGAGGCATGGATTGGGAATGCGGATATCAAGGACGCACAGGAGTGGCGTATGAAACTGATCAGGATCCGGGAGTCTGCGGCGGAAGTGGTGCGCCAGCCGATTGATTTTGAGGAGCGTATAGCGCGTTGGGAGCGGCAGGTAGAGGCGCGAGGCGAAGCACGGGGCGAAGCGCGAGGCAAGGCTGAAGGCGAGGAGATCGCATTGGCTCGGGAGCGCGCTCTGCTTGAGCGTATGGTTGCGCTGCGCTTTGGCGGCGATACGGCGGAGCGTTTTGGTGTTTTGCTGGAGGGCGTTTCCGACCCGGAGCGTCTGGCCGGGGTGGGAGAGTGGATCATCGAGTGTGAGGACGGCGCTTCGTTGCTGGCGCGCATGGGCGAGTGACGTCCCCCGGCGATCACACCCCAATACCCCCGAATCGCCGAGATGAGAATCGTTGCACGGGCAGGCAGAGTCGCGAAGAACACCACCCACTCGGGCAACATGCGCGAATACGATAGCAGGATGTCCCCAATGACCCGCCGCTCTCAGGCCCTGATCACTGCAAGCTTCCCCGGCGCCAAGTATCCCGTGGGCAGCAAGGTTCGCTTTACACACGACGGGAAACGGATCGACGGCGCCGTCGCGGAGTTGAAGCGGCGATACGCATTGGTCCATACCGGCCAGGGACACTGGGACGTGCCCTACAACCTGCTGCAATTGGTAGAGCGTGGGAGGTGCGGTGGCTGCACGCTGGCGGATGTGGAAACGCTCGCCCACAACCTGATCAAGCGACACAAAGCCAACAGCGGCCTGGCAAATGACTGGGATTTTGGCTTCGACCTCGCCCCCTCACGCGCCGGGGCCTGCAAGTATGGCGAGCGCCGCATCGACCTCTCCGTGAGCTTCTGCCTTGCCGCCAGCCGGGCAGAGATCACGGATACGATATTACATGAAATCGCCCACGCCATCGTCGGCAAGGCGCACAACCACGACCCGGTCTGGGTGGCCAAGGCCCGTGAAATCGGATGCAGCGGCGCACGCACGCATACAGAACGCCACACCCCGGCCAAATGGGTTGGCGAATGCGGCTGCGGGAAGCGCTGGTTTCGCCAGCGACTGAGCCGCCGCGTCGCTGGCCAGGCCCATTGTCCGCACTGCAACGGGGCCGTTCGTTGGCGACGGCAGAACATTGAATCCGGTGTTGCGGAGGATTGAGCCCGGATATTGCACCGGCGTTTTTGGGGATTCCTGCTGCGGTACTGACAACGCCCGCAGCCTCACAACGTCAGCCAACCGCCGTCCACCGGCAAGTAGATGCCCGTGACGAAATTGCTCATGGAAGATGCCAGAAACACCGCCGCCTTGCCCTGCTCCAGCGGGTCACCCCAATGGCCGAGCGGCAGCCGGGCGATGCGATCGGCCACAGTGTCTGCCAGCGGATCGCCGGTCGGCGGTGGCGGGTGGCCGTCGATGGGTGGCGGCTCGCCCTCCCGCACCCAAGTGGGGCCGGGCGCCAAGGCATTGACGTTGATGTGATGGGGCGCCAGTTCCAACGCCAACGCCTTGGTGATCTGCGCCACCGCTGCCTTGGAGCCATCGTAGGTGACGCCCACACCCGGGGTGACCGCCTGGGTGGAGGCGACGTTGATGATGCGCCCGCCACGCCCGGCCTCGATCATGAGCCGCGCCGCCGCCCGGCAGCAGTAGAAGACCCCATCGACGTTAACCGACCAGAGTATGCGCCACATCGCGTCTGTGATCTCCCGAACGGGGCCGCCGTAATCCTGGTAAACGCCCGCGTTGTTGACCAGAATGTCCAGGGCGCCCAGCCGCTCGACGGAGTCGGCCATGGCCGCATCCACCGCCGCTCGGTCGCTGACGTCCAAAGCCATGCCAACCCCGCCAATCGTTTCAGCAACCTCTGCCGCCGCACCGCCATCAATGTCGCTGACCGCCACCTTGGCGCCCGCCGCTGACAGCGCATAGGCGATCGCGGCCCCAATGCCGTGGCCGGCGCCGGTGACATGGGCGGTCTTGCCCGTCAGGTCGATCCAATCCGTTGGCTTCAATCCGTCACTCCTGCCGTTGCGTCTCCAGAGGCAATGAAAACCTGAAGGGGGAAGTTTACAAGGAACTTTGGATGCACTTGCTCTTCGCGTTTCTTGTTCCGCAGAAACGCGAATGAATTGCTCTGGATGAGGCGCGCAGTTTCGGTTTCCAGCATGGCCCAATCCGCATTTCCACGAGTTGTCCCGAACTGCTTGAGTTTCTCTGCGACGGACTGCTTGTTCATTGGGTCTTCCTGATCGCAACAACCGTCGCCTACTGCCGATAACGCTCCAGAAAGCGCTTCAGCCGCGCTATCGCTTCGCGCAGGTCTTCGGCGTGCGGCAGAAAGACGATACGAAAGTGGTCTGGATGCGGCCAGTTGAAGCCGGTGCCCTGCACCACGAGCACACGCTCCTGGCGCAGCAGGTCGAGCGCGAAGCGTTCATCATTCCGGATGTTGAAGCGCTCCGTGTCCAGTTTGGGGAAGAAGTAAAGGGCGCCCTGCGGCTTGACGCAAGTGACGCCTTCGATCTCGTTCAAGAGCGTCCAGCCGAGCTCTCGCTGCGCATGCAAGCGGCCGCCGGGGGCGATCAATTCCTGGATGGACTGATAGCCGCCAAGCGCGGTCTGTACTGCGTGTTGCATCGGCACATTGGCGCACAAGCGCATGGAAGCGAGCATGTTGAGGCCGGCCATGTAATCCCGGGCACGTTCCTTGGCGCCGCTCAGCACCAGCCAGCCGGTGCGGAAACCCGCTGCTCGATAGGCCTTCGACAGGCCACTGAAGGTGAGGATCAGCAGGTCCTCGGCCAGGGTTGCAACCGGGATGTAACGAGCCTCGTCATAGACGATCTTGTCGTAGATTTCGTCAGCCAGGATGATCAGGTCGTGGCGCCGGGCGAAGGCGATCAGCGCCTCAAGCGTCGCCTGGTCATAGACGGCGCCGGTGGGATTGTTGGGATTGATGATGACCAGGGCGCGGGTGCGAGGCGATACCTTGCTTTCCAGGTCCGCCAGGTCCGGCGCCCAGGCATTGGCCTCGTCGCAGAGATAGTGCACGGGGCGGGCGTCGCAGAGATTGACGGCTGCTGTCCAGAGCGGATAGTCGGGCGCCGGTATCAGCACCTCATCGCCGATCTCAAGCAGCGCCTGGAGCGCCATCATCAAGAGTTCGGACACCCCGTTGCCGATCAGGATGTCGTCGATTTCCACGCCAGGGACGCCGAGTTGCTGCGTGTACTGCATCACCGCCTTGCGCGCTGCGTACAGGCCCCGGGAATCGCTGTAGCCTTGGGAGAGGGGCAGGTTGTGGATTACATCGCGCAGTATTTCTTCAGGCGTCTCGAACCCGAATGCGGCCGGATTGCCGATATTGAGCTTGATGATGCGCTGGCCGTCCTCTTCCAGGCGCTGCGCTTCATCCAGCACCGGCCCGCGGATGTCGTAGCAGACGTCATCCAGCTTGCTCGACTTGCGCACTTCGCGGAACTCTCCGGTCTGCCTGCTGGCTGGCGCAGCGCCTGGATTGGCGTCGCCGACTGTTGGCGGCGTTTCTGGCATCGCTTCTGGCATCCTCGGATCGGGTTATCATGCCCCGGCAGCAAAGGAGGCGCAGCATACTCGCTATGGCAAGGATCACCAAAACAGAAGCGGAGTGGCGACAGCAGCTGACGCCAGCGGAGTTTCACATCACCCGCGAGGCCGGTACGGAACCGGCCTTCAGCGGCGCCTACTGCGACACCAAGACGCCCGGTGTCTATCGCTGCAAGTGCTGCGATGCAGCATTGTTTGAGTCGTCCAGCAAATACGATTCCGGTTCCGGGTGGCCGAGTTTCTACCAGCCGATCAGCGAGGACGTGGTGCAGACGCGCGATGACCTGAGTTTGGGCATGCGCCGCATCGAGGTGCTTTGCGCTGCCTGCGATGCGCATCTTGGGCATGTGTTTCCGGATGGGCCGAGGCCCACGGGCCTGCGCTTCTGCATGAACTCGGCGTCTCTCTCCCTGGAACCGGGCTGAGGAATCTGCGGCGCAGGCGCCTGGGTTGTTTCATCCTTACCGTCGGCGCAACAGGTTTGCCGGCGCGTACTGGTCGGTGAGCAGGCGCGCGTTTCTGTCCCAGCGGTCGTCCGGGCGCGGGCGGTAGCGCACTGGATTCACGCCCAGGGGGGTGAGCGCCGGGCGCAGTTGCCGGGCTCTGGCTCGAATCGTTTCCGTGCTCGGCAATGGCTGCATGCTGGCCAGGATGATGCGATTGCCGCTCCTTGCCTGGCGCAGCGTCAGAAAGTCTCCAAAGACGTCGAAGTAGGTGGCCGACTCGTGATCGTATAGCTCGCTGGCCGAGAAGGTGTTGGCCGCGAGCGCGCCGTCGCTGGTCAGCAGCGCCCGGGTTTCCTGCAAGTACTCCCGCGTCATCAAGTGTTCGGGAATGTAGTCGGCATTGAATGCATCCAGCAGAATCAGATCATAGCGCTGGCCTGTCGGGTCCTGAGCCTGGCGCTTGCCGAAGACGCGGGCGTCCTGCGTCCAGGTGCGAACCTGGTTGCCGGGCCTGTAGTTGAACCAGCGCTCTGCTGCGCGCACGACCGCCGGATCTATCTCTGCTACGTCGATGTGCGCCGTCGGGAACAGACGGGTCAGCGCCATCGGCAGAATGCCGCCGCCGAGGCCGACCACCAGCATCCGCTTCGGCTCCGGGTTCAGCAGCAGAACCGACAGCATCATGCCGGCGTAGCGGCTCACCAGCCTTTCGGGATGGTCCGGGTTGATGCAGCTCTGATTGCGTCCCTGGCGATTGCCGAAGCGCATGCACAGATGATTGCCGGCACGCAACACCAGAACCGTCTGATACAGCGAACGTTCGCTGTGCAGCACCTCCGCTGCGGCGTCCGTAACACCGAAAGCCGCGTACACCATCCTCTCAAGCGCTTGCTCCTGGCGCCGCGCATCCGTTGTGGCTGCTTGCGCGCACAAGACAAGGCCAACGCAACCGAGGGCGGCCAGGCGGCGCATGTCAATCGAATCTGCGGGCCAGAACGACCGCGATGGCGCCCATGCCTGCCAGGATCCCGGTCAGGATGGCGAGGATGGTGTTGACCTCCCACCAGAGCACCAGATAAAAGCTGGTGCCCAGGGTGCCGAGGGCGCTGCCGGCGGTCGAGACGCAGTAAAGCCGACCGGCGACCTGTCCCGATTCGACCGTGGTGCGCACCAGGAGGCGCACCGCGTAGGGCGAAATCATGCCGAGCAGGGCGGTGGGGCAAACAAAGAGCAGCAGTGACGCCGCCAGAGAACCGTAGCGCGGGTCCTCGATTGCACTGAAGATCCAGGCCATCGCGGGCTCGGCTGCGTGCACGAGCGGATACAGCAGGGCAGCGCCGGCGAGGAACAGGAGGCCGAAGCGCCTGAGGCTGGGCGAGCGCAGGGACCAGGCGCCGCCAGCCAGATAGCCGGCAGCGAGGCTGGCCATGAATACGGCGATGATGCTGCCCCACACGTAGATGCTGCTGCCGAACCAGGGGGCGAGCACGCGCCCGCCCAGCAGTTCCATGGACATGATGACAAAGCCGCTGGTGAAACACAGGACGTAGATCAGGGCAGGCATGAGCGCAATGCCTCGTGAGTGCCGCAGCAGGGCATAACCATTGAACCGCCTTGACATTGTTCTTGCCGGGAGTCTCGGCTGTAATATGGCGCTCGGTCCGACATGAGCCGATCCACTTGCGGCAACTCACGCATCTCCAGCGGCTGGAAGCCGAGAGCGTTCACATTATGCGGGAAGTGCTGGCCGAGGCACAGAACCCGGTGATGCTCTATTCGATCGGCAAGGATTCGTCGGTCATGCTGCATCTGGCGCGCAAGGCATTCTATCCGGCGCCACTGCCATTCCCGCTGCTGCATGTTGATACCGGCTGGAAATTCCGGGAGATGATCGCCTTTCGTGATCGAGTGGCGCAGCAACCGGGCGTGAACCTGATCGTGCATCAGAATGCGGACGGGCTGGCGCGCGGCATCGGCCCGATCAGCCACGGCGCCGAGGTGCACACGGACGTGATGAAGACCCAGGCGCTGAAACAGGCACTGGATGCGGGTGGTTTCGATGCGGCCTTTGGCGGCGCCCGCCGGGATGAGGAGAAGTCGCGCGCCAAGGAGCGCATCTTCTCCTTTCGCAACGCGCATCACCGGTGGGACCCGAAGAATCAGCGGCCCGAGCTCTGGAGCCTTTACAACGGCCGGGTGCGGGCTGGCGAGAGCATGCGCGTGTTCCCGCTGTCCAATTGGACCGAACTCGACATCTGGCAATACCTGCATCAGGAGCAGATCCCCATCGTCCCGCTCTACTTTGCGCGTCGGCGGCCAGTGGTGGCGCGTCGGGGCCAGTGGATCCTGGTGGATGACAACCGCCTGCCATTGACGCCCGGCGAGAAGCCTGAGCAGCGCATGGTGCGTTTCCGGACCCTCGGCTGCTATCCGTTGACCGCCGCAATCGAATCGGACGCCGAAGACCTGACCGGCGTCATTCAGGAAATGCTGGTGGCGCGCACCTCGGAGCGGCAGGGTCGCATCATCGACCAGGATGAAGCCGCGTCCATGGAAAAGAAAAAGCGGGAGGGTTACTTTTGACCGAGCCAGCCAACCCGTCGCCGAATCTCGATCAATGGCTCGCCGAACAGGCGGCGGGCACGACCTTGCGCTTCCTCACCTGCGGTAGCGTCGATGATGGCAAGAGCACCTTGATCGGCCGCCTCCTGCACGACGCCAAACTGATATTCGACGATCAACTCATGACGCTTGAGTCTGACAGTCGCAAACAGGGCAAGGCCGGGCCGCAGGTTGATTTTGCCTTGCTGGTGGACGGTCTGGCGGCTGAGCGGGAGCAGGGCATCACGATTGATGTCGCCTATCGTTACTTCGCAACCGACCGGCGCAAGTTCGTGGTGGCCGATACGCCCGGGCACGAGCAATACACCCGCAACATGGCGACGGGTGCGTCCAACTCGGAACTGGCGGTAATACTCGTGGATGCACAGAAGGGGGTGCTCACTCAGACCCGCCGGCACACGACCATTGCCCATCTCTTTGGAATTCGCGACTTCGTGCTCGCGATCAACAAGATGGATCTGGTGGACTACGACGAGGCCGTGTTTGCTGCCATTGAAGCGGACTATCGGGTGTTCGCGGCGCGTCTCGGCGAGTGCGATGTGACGTCTATTCCGGTATCCGCACTGGCTGGTGACAATATCACGGCCCCGAGCGCTCGCCTGCCCTGGTACCAAGGCCCGGCGTTGTTGCCCTGGCTGGAATCGGTGGTTATGGACCAGCGACCCGAAGGCGGCGTCCTGCGGCTGCCGATTCAGCGCGTGAGCCGGCCTGACGCGGGATTTCGAGGCTTCTGCGGCAACATTGCGTCGGGCACGGTCGCGCCTGGGCAGCCGGTGCTGGCCCTGCCTTCCGGCCAAGTCAGTCGGGTGCGCGAACTCGTGGCCATGAACGGGCCGTTGCCGAGCGCTGTGGCGGGAGAGGCGGTCACACTGACGTTGGCGGACGAGATTGACCTCAGCCGTGGTGACGTCCTGTGCGATCCGGAGCAGGCGCCGCCGACATCGGATCAACTTGCGGCGCACTTGCTGTGGATGTCGGACGACAAGCTGATTCCGGGCCGACAGTATCGCCTGAAGTGCGCTGCGCGGACGGTGGGCTGCGTGGTCACGCAAATCAAGCATGCGCTTGATGTGGATGCGCAGAGCCAACAAGCCGCCCGCAATCTCGGCAAGAACGAGATAGGCGTGGTGAACCTGAGCCTCGGTGAACCGATCGTCTTCGAGCCCTTTGCCAGGAATCGGACGCTCGGCAGCTTCATCCTGATCGACCGCCAGAGCAACGCCACAGTCGGCGCTGGCATGTTCGATTTCTCCCTGCGCCGCGCCGACAATGTCACCTGGCAGGCGCTCAGCGTGGACAAGGCGCACCGAGCCGCGCTCAAGCATCAACGGCCCTGTGTGATCTGGCTGACCGGATTGTCCGGGTCCGGCAAGTCCACCCTCGCCAACCTGCTGGAAAGCCGGTTGCACGATCTGCACCGGCACACCTATGTGCTGGACGGCGACAATGTGCGCCATGGTCTGACTCGGGACCTCGGCTTTACCGAAACCGATCGTGTCGAGAACATCCGGCGTATTGGCGAAACCGCCAAGCTCATGGTGGATGCTGGCCTGATCGTGCTGGTCGCCTTCATCTCACCGTATCGATCGGACCGTCGCATGGTGCGCGGTCTGATGGATGTCGGAGAATTCATCGAGGTGTTCGTCGATACGCCGCTTGCCGTCTGCGAATCTCGGGATCCGAAGGGTCTCTATCGCAAGGCCCGGTCCGGCCAGCTACAAAACTTCACAGGCGTGGATGCGGAGTATCAGAGGCCGAACCGGGCCGAACTGACGCTCGACACGGTGGACCATTCACCGGAAGAAAACGTGGAACAGCTACTGGCCTACCTGAAGGACTCTGGTTTCCTGAGCACTTGAAACCTGCAGGCTGGTTTTTCTATCCATGTATGCGTCCAGGCGGGCTGCCTGGTGTTTCGGCTGGCTACCCGGTATTCGAGCGGGCTGTCCGGGCTTTTCTTGCTTGGCCTTGCCTAGCCTTTTCTGCGCGTCTTGCGGGCCAGAGCCCGATACCAGAGAGCCGCGCCTGTCAAGAGCAGCAGGGCGAGCACCGGGGAGCTGGCAAAATCCAGTGGGTCCATGGTCGCTAGATCAGTCCGTGCACATGTCCAAGATCGATTCTGCCCACTGAACTGCAAGAAAAGACGCGAGTCCGATGAAGATTCGCCGTAATCCCGTGAAGAAATCCTGAAGAACGAGCGGTCGCGCACCAGGACTCGGGGGTTGCAGCCGCGAACCATTGGGCGGCAGGCTGGCTTGCTATCGTCCCTGCCAGCGCGGCTTGCGCTTCTCGGCAAACGCTTTCGGGCCTTCGATGAAGTCTGCACTGGCGAACATCGTCCGAACCGACTCATAGCTCTGGCTCATGGCGTCTTCCAGCGAGGCCGCGTCGAGGCTGCGATAGACCACATCCTTGCTGGCGCGAACGGATAGCGGGGCGCAGGCGCAGATCTGTTCCGCCCAGCGCATCGCCTCGTCCATCAGACTATCGTGTTCGACCACCGCGGTCACGAAGCCGAGGTCCTGGCCCTCTGTCGCTGGTACATGCCGGCCGGTGAGGATCATGCCGAGCGCGCGCTTGGGGCCGATTTCCCGCGGCAGTCGAGTCAGGCCGCCGGCCAGCGCGGCGAGGCCAACGCGTGGTTCCGGCAACGCAAACACGGCACGCTCTGAAGCGATGATGAGATCGCAGGCGAGGGCGATTTCGAAGCCGCCACCCATGGCAACGCCATTGACGGCTGCGATCACCGGCTTTTGCATGTCGTATCGATGACTGAGGCCGCCAAAGCCCATTGGCATGGGCGCACGCACGCCCCCTTCGGCCTGATAGCGCAAATCGTTACCGGCCGAAAACGCGCGTCCGGCGCCGGTGATGATGGCCGCCCGGAGGTCGTCGTTTTCGGCGAAGGCGTTAAACACTTCGCCCAATTCGATGTTTGCCGGCGGATGCAGCGCGTTCAGGCGTTCCGGGCGGTTTATGGTGACGATCAGGACGTGGCCGGATTGCTCCGTCTTGCAGTACTTGTGCATGGATCAGGCCTCCGCGTCAGCTGCCACCTCTTCGAGTTCGATCAGAGTGCCGCAGAAATCCTTCGGATGCAAAAAGACGACTGGCAGGCCGTGTGCGCCGATCTTTGGTTGGCCATCGCCGAGCACCCGGGCGCCCTGATTGACAAGATGTGTAATGGCGGCGCCGAGATCCGGCACTTCGTAGCAGATATGGTGCATGCCGCCGGCTGGATTGTTCTGCAGAAACCGGCGGACCGGCGAATCTTCGCCGAGTGGGTGCAGCAGTTCGACCTTGCTGTTTGGCAGGTTCACGAACACGGTGGTGACGCCATGCTCTGGCAGTGGCACGGGGGCAGACACTTCGGCGCCGAGGTGACTTCTGTACAGATCAGCGGCGGCATTCAGATCCGGCGCCACGATGGCAACATGGTTAAGACGTCCGATCATCGGCTTGGCTCCTTTCCCTGTGGTGAGTGCGCTGCGGGCTAACGGTTGCGACCGGGAATCAGCGCCAGAATATCGCGGGCCGCGCCTGGAATGTCGGTGCCCGGGCCGAAGATGGCGGCGACACCGGCGTCCTTCAGGAAGGCGTAGTCCTGTTGTGGGATCACGCCGCCGCAGACCACCAGAATGTCGTCCGCGCCCTGCTCTCGCAAGGCCTTGATCAGGTGCGGCGCCAGCGTCTTGTGGCCGCCTGCGAGAGTTGAGACGCCGACCACGTCGACACCGTGCTGTATGGCGTCGGAGGCTGCTTCCTCCGGAGTCTGAAACAGGTCTCCGGCATGCACGGAAAACCCGAAATCGTTGAACGCATTACAGATAACCTTGGCGCCTCGATCATGCCCATCCTGGCCGAGCTTGACTACCAGAATGCTCGGCGCTCGGCCTTCGAGATCCGAGAAGGTACGGATTTCTTCGGCCACTTCATTGAATGCGTCGCTGTTTGCATGGCCCTGCCGATAGACGCCTGGCGTGATCCTGGCCACTGCCTGATGGCGGCCCCATCTGGCCTCCAGGGCGCTGGAGATTTCGCCGACCGTCGCCCGGCGGCGGCTGGCTTCGATACTCCGTGCGAGCAGGTTCTCGCCTGAATCCGTCGCATCTGCGAGTTGCGCGAGCGTCTCCTGTACCGAGGCTTCGTCTCGTTTCCGGCGCACTTCGGTCAGCCGCCTGATCTGAGCCTCGCGCACTCGCGTGTTGTCTATTTCCAGCACGTCCACCGTGCTGTCTTCCGTGTCGAGCCGATACTTGTTGACGCCGACGATGATCTCCTCGCCACGCTCGACGCGCGCCTGGCGCAGGGCCGCTGTTTCTTCAATTCGCTGTTTCGGCATGCCGGCGGCGACCGCCTGGGTCATGCCGCCCAGGGCTTCCACCTCGTCAATCAGCTTGCGTGCTTCCGCCACCAGGGAAGCGGTCAGGCTTTCGACATAGTAGCTGCCGCCCAGGGGATCGACCGTGCCCGTAACGCCGGCTTCCTCGGCGAGGATGATCTGGGTGTTGCGGGCGATGCGCGCGGAGAAGGGCGTCGGCAGGGCGATGGCCTCATCGAAGGCGTTGGTGTGCAGGCTCTGGGTGCCGCCGAGCACCGCCGCCAGCGCCTCGATGGTAGTGCGCACCACGTTGTTGTACGGGTCCTGCTCTTGCAGGGAGACGCCGGACGTCTGGCAGTGGGTGCGCAACATCGACGAGGCCGGGTTCCGGGGCTTGAATTCGGCCATGAGCTCGGCCCAGAGGATGCGCGCCGCACGCAGCTTGGCGACCTCCAGAAAGAAGTTCATGCCAATGCAGAAAAAAAACGAAAGCCGGGGCGCGAACTTGTCGATTTCGATGCCCGTGGCCAGGGCCGCGCGCACGTACTCGATGCCGTCCGCCAGGGTGAATGCCAGCTCCTGAACCAGGTTGGCGCCGGCCTCCTGCATGTGATAGCCGGAGATGGAGATGGAGTTGAAGCGGGGCATGTGTTCGGCGGTGTGGCCGATGATGTCCGCGACGATGCGCATGCTCTCCCTGGGCGGATAAATGTAGGTGTTGCGCACCATGAATTCTTTCAGGATGTCGTTCTGAATCGTGCCCGAGAGGCTGGCCGGGGCTACGCCCTGTTCCTCGCCGGCGACTATGTAGCCGGCCAGAACCGGCAGGACAGCGCCGTTCATTGTCATGGACACCGACATCTGATCGAGCGGAATGCCGTCGAACAGGATTTTCATGTCTTCCACCGAGTCGATGGCGACGCCGGCCTTGCCGACATCACCGGCGACCCTGGGATGGTCGGAGTCATAGCCTCGGTGCGTGGCCAGATCGAACGCGACCGAGAGACCCTTCTGCCCGGCGGCCAGATTGGCGCGATAGAAGCGATTGGATTCTTCGGCTGTCGAGAATCCTGCGTATTGACGAATGGTCCAGGGACGGTTGGCGTACATGGTGGCGCGCGGGCCGCGTGCGAAGGGCGCCAGGCCGGGCAGTGAGTTCAGGTGGGCAATGTTGTCGAGGTCGTCCGCAGTGTACAGCGGCTTGATATCAATGCCCTCCGCGGAGGGGCGCGTGAGCGACGCCAGGGGCGCGCCTCGCAGTTCTTTTTCGGCCAGCGCCTGCCAGCGATCGCGGTCGTTTTCGGTCATCAGATCATGCGCTGAAACACGATCTGCAATTATACGCCATTCACACGGGGGCTTTGCTCGGTGTAGGCTTCGCCCTGGAAATATGAGGATTGAAACATGCCCCTGCATCCACAATGTCAACAGGTGCTTGATGCGATGGCTGCCCTTGGCATGGCGGAACTCAGCAAGCTCAGCGTTGCCGAAGCGCGCCAGCTAAGCCTGACGCCGCCGCCCGAGCAGCCCACTCAGGTGGCCGCCACCGAGAATTTCAATATTCCGTCGGATGGGGGCGAGGCGCCGATACGGGTTTATCGACCCAAGGCTGCGGATGGCGGCGTTCTTGTGTACTTTCACGGCGGCGGCTGGGTGCTCGGCGGGCTCGACAGCCATGACGAAACCTGTCGCCGGCTCGCTGCCGGAAGTGGCGCTGTGGTGGTGGCAGTGGACTATCGCCTGGCGCCGGAAACGCCGTTTCCTGGCGCCGCCAATGATTGCTACAACGCGACTGCCTGGGTTGCCGGCCACGCCCGCGAACTCGGATTGACCGGGCAGCGGCTGGCCGTGGGCGGTGACAGCGCCGGCGGCAATCTGGCGGCGGTGACGGCGCAAATGGCTCGTGATCGAAGCGGGCCGGACATCGCCTTTCAGTTGTTGATCTATCCGGTGACGGACACCTGCTTCGAGCGCCCGTCCTATCGCGAAAATGGCGAAGGCTATCTGCTCACACGCCAGGCCATGGAATGGTTCTGGAACCTCTACGACCCCAAGGCCGCCCATCGCGCAGATCCATACGCCGCGCCGATGGTTGGAAATCTGGTCGGCCTGCCACCGGCCCTGGTTCAGGTGGCCGAATTCGACCCGTTGCGCGATGAGGGCATCGCCTACGCCGAAGGCATGCAAGCAGCAGGCGGCGACGTCCGGCTGAGCTGCTATGACGGTATGATGCACGGCTTTTTCGCCATGATCGATGCGGCTGGCGAGGCGGTGGCCGAGGCCTGTCAGGCCCTGCGTGCGTATTTGCAGTAGGCAGGTTCTCGCCAGAGTATCTCGAAATGCGGCCTGGCGAGTCAGCCCCGGGCCGCGCATGGCCACAGAAGACAGGCATGGACGACGTTGAAGCACATTTCGGTGGCCCCGATGCGCCCCGAGGCCACTTGCGCGATCTGTTGAGTGAGCGGGTGCGCGCCGTGCCGGCTGGCGGTTCGATCCACTGGGTGACCTACTACTTTCGGGACAGGCGGCTGGCGGCTGATCTGCTGCAGGCAGCGAGACGCGGTGTTGACGTGCGTGTGGTGCTCTCGGCCCGGCCTCGACGCCCCCGCGCCAACGATGCCGTGATTGACATGCTGTCGGGCGCAGACGGGCTGGGCGGTGGCTTGCGTCTGGTAACCCTGCCCGGATTGCCGAGCCCGGCGCACAGATCCTTTCGCCCGCAGATTCACGAGAAGATCTACTGCTTTTCGCATCCCGAGCCGATTGCCTATATCGGCTCCTTCAATCCGTCTGGAGATGATCCCGAACTCTCGCCGGCAACCATTGCCGATATCGGTGACCAGGACGCAGGCGACAATTTTCTGGTCGGCTTGCGCGCGCCGGCGCCAGCGCAACGCCTGACCGAGCATGTGCGCATGCTGCACGAACGCCCGCCCGGGTTGTTCCACCGCCTGGCCTCGGTCAGGACGCGGGACTTGATTCAGCCTGATCTGCGCATTCACTTCTGGCCGCGCGTCGGCAGAAATCCGGTGCTCGCCCTGCTCGATCAACTCGGCGAGGACTCGGAAGTGTGCCTGGCAGCGTCGCACCTGCGGGCTCGACAATTGACCAGAGCGCTTGTCTCGCTTGCCGAGCGAGGCGCTTCGGTGTGCATTCTGGGCGCCATGAGCAGACGTCGGACGCCGGACCGTGTAGCGCGACAATTTGTGTCAGCGGGCATCGAATTTATTCGTCATGGCGGGCAGGTGTCCCAAGCGTCTGCGCCAGCTACAGCGAGGGGAGGGAAGTGTTCGGGCCGTCGCGTGAATGCTGAGCAGGCGTCCTGGGCATCCGCGCCCCTGCACCTGAAGTTTCTGCTCATTCGCGCCGGCAACTTGCGCAGGTCGGTCTTCGGCAGCCTGAACTGGACTCTGCCTTCGTTCTATCTGAACCATGAAGTGGTTGTCGTGTCTGATCACCCGATGCTGTATCGGACATTCGAGCAGCGCTGGCTGAGCCTGTATCAGATGCGCGGGCGGCAAACGCCTGACATGGCGGCAATGCATTGACGATGCAAGACACCCATCCTCCCGGTCAGCCTTCTGGCGGCGTCTCCCGCCCGGCGCCGCTCATCATTCCTGTCGAGAGTCAGGTGCGAGAGTTCGACGCCAAGCTGCTGCTTGCCTGCGTTGCAGCCGAGCGCGGCCATCGGGTCCTGCTCGGTTCCAGGCAACACACGCATCTCGCGGCGCTGTCCGAGCCGCCAGGCATCTATCTGGCCAAGAGTGCGCGCCACCTGAGCAAGCAGACCTTCCGCCTGCTGCGGTTGTTCGGCCACGCCATCACCTTCTGGGAAGAGGAGGCTCTGGTGCATCCGCCGCCGGACATCTATTTCGGCTTGCGCCTGTCGCCCGTGACCCTCCGCCACGTATCGCACATGTTTGCCTGGGGTGAAGAAAACGCCGAGCTGGTGCGCCAGTATCCGCACCTGCCGGCGAATCTGCCGATACACATCACCGGCAACCCGCGCGCCGACCTGCTGCGCCCGGAGTTGCGGCCCTTCTTTGCTGACGAAATCGAGCGGTTGCGCGCAGAACACGGCGCCTTCTTTCTGATCAACACCAACTTTTCCGACGTCAATCCGTTCATCTCCGACATCGGCTTGTTTCTGCCAAGCGAACGCAAGGCTGACAAGCCCGCATTCGGACAGGCCGGGCGTGGCATGACGCTGGCGTTTGCGCAAGGGCTTCAGCGCCACAAGCAGCGTTTGTTCGAGCACTTTCTTGAGCTCGCTCCCAGGCTGGCGGCGACTTTCCCGGACCTGAACGTGGTCCTGCGCCCGCACCCGAGCGAGAACTTTGCGCCCTACGAGAAGATGGCAAGCGCGGATTCCCGGATTCGTGTGCTGCATGAAGGCAATGTGATCCCCTGGCTGTTGGCGTCGAAGGCGCTGGTGCACAATGGTTGCACGACGGCAGTGGAGGCGGCGGCGCTCTGCGTGCCGGCGCTCGCCTGGCAGCCAGTGTTCGACAAACGCTATGACGAGGACTTTCAGGGTTTGCCCAATCGCCTGAGCTACCGCTTTCGGGATATCGGCGTCCTGATGCATGCGCTTGAGCGCTTCGCCTCTGATGCGCCGGTGTCGGCGGAGCCCGTGCGCCAGGCTGACGACCTTCTGGACCATCATCTGGCTGCGCGTCGAGGCCCGCTGGCCAGTGACCGCATTGTTGACGTGCTTGGCGATGCGGGTATGGTCGGGCGTCAGTCACGCGGACGACGGCGCCTGGGTGCGCTGGCGGCGAGGCTGGTTCGGGCAGGCGTGGGTGGCGCGCGGGCGGAGCGCGCTGCCTATCACGATCACCGTTACCCGACATTGCCGGTCGCCGAGGTGGAGCGCCGTATCGGGCGCTTTCGCGAGGTGCTGGGCCGATTTGAAAGGGTGCGGGTGCGGCTGCGATCAGCGCACCTGTTCGATGTTCTGCCGGAGGCGCAGACGTGACGCTTCTCGAACAACTGAGATGGCATCTGCCGCTGCCCGGCAAGCGGCTCCGCGCCCCGAACCGGGTGCAACGCATTTTCCGCCATTACGCCGAGGATCGAGGCTATGCAGCCTATGCGCAGCTTTGCCGCGAACGTCTGCAAAGGCCGCTGCCGATGGCGCCACCCGGATCTGCGCAGGCGAGCCTGGAAAGCGTTGGCCTCGCCGATTTCAGGCTCGGGCTCGGCGCCGACCTGAAGGCGTTGGCGGGCGAGATGGGCGACTCGCAAGAATTTGCCGAGCCCGACCCGCGGGGCGCGCTTGAAACGGGCCTGTCGCTCACTGTGCGCCCGGATCTGGTGGAACTGTTGGCGCCGGTTCTTGCCGGCGCGCTTGACGCCTGCCTGGTGCACTATTTCGAGGCCGAATATCTTGTGCATACGGCCATGTTGATCCGCACCAGAGCGTCGTCAGAGGCGCCCACCGTTTCCTTCCGCTGGCACTGCGACAAGGGGCCGGAGCGTCATCTCAAATTGCTGATATATCTGAATGACCATAAAGCGCATCAAGGTGGCACCGAATACCTCGATCTGGACGACACGGCTGCTGTGGGCCGGCATGGCTATGTCTTTGGCTGGACGCGCCGGCGTACCAGCCGGCTTGATGCGCTGGAGCGCATTGCCGGAAAATCACTGCATGTTCACCGTCGCACCCCAGACGCCGGCGACGCGGTCCTCTTTCAGCCGGCACGGGTTCTGCACCGAGGGCTTGCGCCTCGAACCGGCGATCGCCTGGTGCTCACCCTTTGCCTGCTGCCAAGCCCTGTGCCCTGGCGTCAAGCCCTGGCTTGTGGTGCGGCCACGGATCTTGGCCGGGAGCCCAAGTGGCACCGGCATGCGTCGGAGTTGCTCATGCGTTTTCCCGGCGAAGAAGCCTGATCGCTGGCCTCAGACGAAACCAGAAACCCGGCCAGTGTATTGCCAGGCGCAACATGCGGGTCAAACCATCCACCCACTCAGGAAGACATCATGCAGGCGCCGAAAATAGTTGCGGAGGTTGGCTGCAACCACAAGGGAGATCTCGAAATTGCCAAGGAAATGATTGGCATAGCCGCGGATTTTGCAAATTGCGATGTGGTCAAATTTCAGAAGCGCAACAATCGCGAGCTGCTGACGCCAGAGGCTTATGCGGCGCCGCACCCGGTGCCGACCAACAGCTACGGGGACAGCTATGGCGAGCATCGCGAGGCGCTTGAATTGGACCTGGCACAGCACGGGGTCTTGCAGGCCGAGTGCGCCCGATTCAATGTGGGCTATTCCTGCTCGGTCTGGGATCTGACCTCGGCGCGTGAAATCGCTTCCCTGAATCCACCGTACATCAAGGTGCCTTCGGCCTGCAATCTGCACTTTCCGATGCTTGAGGCACTGGCCCGCGACTATGCCGGGGACATCCACATCTCCCTCGGCATGACCACCCGGGCCGAGGCGGATGCGATCGTTCAGCACCTGGAAGCGCACGGCGCTGCTGATCGCGTGGTGCTCTACGCGTGCACCTCCGGCTATCCCGTCGCTGCCAAGGACGTGTGTCTGCTGGAAGTGACCCGCTTGCAAAAAGCCTTCGGCGAGCGGGTCAAGGAGATAGGCTTCTCTGGACATCATCTCGGCATCGCCGTGGACATGGCAGCCGTGACCCTCGGCGCGACCTGGATCGAGCGTCACTTCACCCTGGACCGCACCTGGAAGGGCACGGATCATGCGGCTTCTCTGGAGCCGGACGGTCTGCGCCGTCTGGCGCGAGACGCCGAGGCGGTCACGCAGGCATTGACCTCAAGACCACCACAGCTGCTTGCCGTAGAAGAGGCGCAACGCGACAAGTTGAAGTTCATCCCGGCTGCATCCTGATGCGCTGGGTTGCCCTGATGCCGTTGCGCGCCGGCTCCAAGGGCATTGCCAACAAGAACCTGCGCCCGCTCGCCGGGCGCCCGCTGTTTGCCTGGGCGCTGGCGGCTGCGCTTGATTCTGGCATCTTCGAAGAAGTGCATGTTGCCACCGATGGCGTCGCCATCGCCGAGGCAGTGCGGGCTCTGTTTCCGCAGGTTCTCCTGTTTCCCCGCTCGACGGCGAGTGCGACCGATACAGCGCCGACCGAGCAGGTGATGGCCGAGTTTCAGGCGCAGACCCGTTTCGATGTGCTTGGCCTGGTGCAAGCGACTTCCCCGTTTACCGAGGCGGCCCACTTTCAGGAAGCAAGGGCCGCATTCGAGGCCGGCGCCTGCGACTCCCTGGTGACAGTTTCGCGGATGAAGCGCTTCTTCTGGTCTGAGGCAGGCGAGGCGTTGAACTATGATCCGGCAGAGCGGCCAAGGCGCCAGGAGCAGCTCGGTGAGCTGGTGGAGAATGGCGCCTTCTATTTCACCCGAGCCGATATTCTGCGGCGCACCGGCAGCCGCCTGGGCGGGCGCATCTGCACCCACGAGATGCCGGAACATGCGCAACTGGAAATCGACGAACCAGCGGACTGGGCGGCAGCGGAAGCCCTGCTGCTGGAACGCCGCCAACGCCGCAGTGCAGACACGATCCGGGCGCTGGTGCTCGACGTGGACGGTACCATGACAGATGCCGGCATGTACTACGGCGCCGAAGGCGAGATGATGAAGCGGTTTGATACCCGAGACGCCGCCGGGTTGCGCATGTTGCGCGGGCAGAACCTGCGCCTGGCGGTGATTACTGGCGAGGAAAGCCCTGCGGTGGCCAGCCGAATGCGCAAGATCGGTGTGTCCGAATATTTTCCCGGTATCACCGACAAGCTCCCGGTGCTGCGCTCACTGGCGCATCGCTGGCGCCTGAATCTGGCGGAAATCGCCTATATGGGCGACGATCTGGGCGACCTGGCGTGCCTGAGGGCGGTCGGCCTGGCCCTCTGCCCGGCCGATGCGGTGGGCGAGGTTCGGCGGGCCAGCGACTTCATTACCGAGGCCCGGGGTGGTCAGGGCGCCGTGCGCGAGGCGTGTGAGATGATCTTGCGCGAGCGCGCCTGAGCGACGAGTCGTTCGAGCTATTGCATGGGTTGTCACGGCATGGAAGGGGCCCCGCGACTTATAGCCAGCTTGAATCAGCCCGCGACCAACAAATTGTCGGCCAGCTTGGTCAATAGCGCAGCCAGGGTTTGTAGTTCGGTTTCAGATAGCTCATCGGTTGCGCGTCGATAGACACTACTTCCGACCCGCCGAATGGTGTCCACTGCATCTTCGCCTTTCTCCAACAGGTGGACATCTGTGGCGCGCCGATCTTGTGCGTTCGGCTCCAATTCCACGTAGCCCTCTTTTTCAAGACGTTGCGCCACCTTGGTCATGGTGGACAGTTTCATGACGGCGCGTTTGGATATTTCCGAAACGGTGCTTGGATTCTGTTCGTTGAGAACCATCAAGACTCGCCACCGTGGCAAGTCCATGCCAACGCTTTTCAATGATCGTTCCATGGCGTGGGTGTACAGCCCATTGGCTTGGGCCATCAAATAGAAAGGGGAATGTTCGAGGAGAAAGTCTTTGTGCGCAGGATCAGCAAGGTCCTTACTGGCAGGCGTTGGCGTCGTGAGTTTCTTTTTTGGCGGAGTCATCAAACGATATTGGTAGATTGAACGGGTGTTGCCTGGTCGGGCTGGCGCATCAATGGATCAGGCGGCGCGACCTGCGCCCTTGCCAAATGTCAGTTCGAATGCAGTACCCTGATCGTCTTCCAGGCCCGCAGCGACCCATGCGTTGATATCTCTCGCACTGGCTTCGGTGGCGTGCTGACAGATCTGGTCAACCTGTGCACAGCCGCGCGCGCGAGTGGCCCCATAGCCTTTAACGAGTTTTGCAGACTCCACCAGAGCGAGCGCTTTGGCATGATCATTTGTGGTGGCGAAGACAGCCGTTTGCCAAGTGGCGATTCTCCTTTGTTCGCTGACATGGGCGTGTGTCATGCGTCGGATGCGACGCAGGGATGCAAGTACGCGCAACATCAGAAACACACTGACATGCGTGCTTGCCAGTTGCCTTCCTTTTGTGAATCGACCGATGAGGCCGGTCATGAGTTTGGACCCCTCCACCCACTTGCCCAGGGTATGCGGGAGCACGCCACAGATTTCTTCCACTCGAGGTTTGAAGAAGTCGCGCACCTCAACGACTTGCTCCGGGTTTGCGCGCACCTCTCTTCGGAGTTCTGCTTGTCGCGATTTTTTTATTTTCAGGTGTGCGACGCGGATGATGTCTTCAAAGCTGAGCCACAGGGCCAGCCGTTTTGCGAATGCCTGGGTCAGTGTGAAATCTTCCGCCTTGTCTTGCTGCAGACACCTTTCTACAGCGTCCAGGTATTCGTTTGCATAGGCATAGTCGAGATAATCGGCCAGTTTGCGGGCGCCATGATAAGTCACCTCTTGAACAGGGCCGGGCAAGGCGCGCAGGCGTTCAACGATGGCCGTCGCCTGGTCGTTTGAAGCGTCTGGAATCTCAAATGCACCGGGTTGTGGGGGCTCGAATTGATGCACCGTTGCGGCATCATCGACTTTGGTTGCCTGGCCGTAGGCTGCACGAAAGGCATTGAGGTTATTCCCTACCTGAATGCCCGCTTCCTTGATCACAGCTTCGTAGTGTTCTTGTGGCGCGGGTAAAGCGCCTGAACCTGCGAATGCGCCAAACAACGTGGCGCTGATCACTGTGCCGTGTGCGACAGCCAAGGCGTCCAAATCCAACATCACGAGTTTGTTGGCCTGGTCGGTGGCGATGGCGCGCAGCGCGTTGGCGTCGATCACTTCATCTTTGACCGCAGCCCTTTCCCCGATCGCGTAAACGCGATGCGTCGATGCGATAAGGGTTGTGCGTGAGGGCGTGACAAATCCACGCTGTAACATGCGGCCTGCTTCAACGATTTCGGAAGCCAGCACCACATCGACGTTGTTCGGCATGGGGAACAGCGACATGACGGGTGATGGCGTGGCCGCAGCAGAAGTGTGGGGGAATACCTCAAGGTAGTAGATGGTCGCACCCGTCCGCTGGGCAACGCCGGGTACGGATGTTGCTTGAGAGGCCCAGCCGGCCTTCCGTGCAACCTGAGTGATCCAGTCGAGGAGCACACCGCCGCCTTGACCGCCCAAGGCGGCGATAACGATGTTGATCGTTTTTGCCTGGGTGTGAGTTGCCATACCTTGTGTACTCACAGACTGCGCCTGGCGTCTGACCGTTCGAGTCGATTCTGCATTCGGCCAATAATCGATTGCCGTGCAGCCTGTTTGAATTTGTCCCATCGACCGGGGTTGGAAATGACATCGGCTCGGGCAAAAGACGGGCAGAGCACCGCAGAGTGAGCGTTCCCGCCACAAACACCGCAACCCACACAGGTGTTGTCAACATAGGTAACGGGGTCTTCCCGCAATGGATCCGGGTTGGGCCGGACGTTCAATGAAGGGCATCCTGACAAGCGAATGCACGCTCGGTCACCGGTACAGATTTCCGGGTCGACGTAAAAGCGTGCGCGTACGACGCGTTCGCCATCAGCTTGCGCTTTTTTCATGAGCGGCTTGATGCGCCGCTGTCGGTTCAGCATGCACTCGCCTTCGGCGACGATCACTTTCAGGCCGCCTGCATCGGTGGTCATGGCTTCCCTGAGCACTTCTTTCATGCCGCTGATGTCATACGTGCTCATCGTCCGTACCCATTCCACGCCAACACCTTTAACGGCATCTTCGATGGATTGGCTGTCTTGTCGCTCAAGATGGCTTGCATCCATCGTGCTGGCGATGAGGTTGGGGTGCACCATGGAAGGAATGTCCTGGCCGCCGGTTGCGGCGGAGTACCCGTTGTTGACAACGATCAGTACGCTGTCATGGTGATTGAATACCGAGCTCACAACACCGGAATTGAGTCCATTGTGCCAAAACCCGCCATCTCCCATGATGCTGATCGACCGATGGGGGAGTGCGTTGTGTAACGCCGACGAACTGGCCAGTGATAATCCGTAACCCATAATGGTATTGCCCAGATTAAACGGCGGCAGGGTGGCAAAAGAATGGCAGCCAATGTCCGAACTGATGTGCAGTTCGCCAAACGCTTCTTGTTGGAGCTGCTTGATGGCGCTGAAAAGGGGGCGTTCCGGGCATCCGGTGCACAGACCCGATGGACGGGCTGGCACGTTGTCAGCCAGTGTCTGTTGTACATCCACCGGCAGTGAGTGTCCCATTGCGTCGTAGGTTGCCTTGACGTTGTAGTTGCTGAGCTCGGGCAAGTTCGCTTCGATCAGGAACGTCGCCACACCATCCAGGACGGCCTGACCGGTGTACTCCCCGGCGATGGGCAGATAGCCTTTGCCGGCGATACGCGTCGAACGATCTTGCTGGCTGATAATCGTCTGAATGGCCTGCTCCAGATGATTGGGCTGACCTTCCTCAACAACGAGAACCCGTTCTTTGTGCGTGCAGAACGCCAGCACCTCGTCACCAATCAGAGGGTAGGTCACATTCAGGACATAGAGCGGAATGGGCGTTTGCCCGTAGGGGTCAGCTAACCCCAACTGTTGCAGTGCGCGTATCGTGGTGTTGTACATACCCCCTTGCAGGATGATGCCGAGGGAAGATATCGACCCTTCAAAGTGCTCATTCAGCTTGTTTTCTTTAATAAACTCGATCGCCCGTGGCAGGCGATCTGCAACCTTGGCCTGTTCGTGCTCGAAGACATTGGGCGGCAGGATGATCTTGTCAGCCTCGCGATGGGGCGCTACCGGGTTGTTCTTGCCGAACTCAGGCGCGACGTTGTCTTTTGCGACGAACTCGCCTGTCACATGACAAGCGCGTACACGCATCATGAGCATGACCGGGGTGTTGCTGGCCTCGGACAGTTCAAAGCCTTGCTCCACCAGGCTGACGATGCTTGGCAGATTGGGACGTGGATCCAGCAACCACATCTGCGACTTCATGGCGAAGGAGTGCGTTCGCTCTTGCATGATGCTTGCCCCTTCGCCGTAGTCTTCGCCGAGAATGATCATCGCGCCACCGCGGACGCCGGAGGAGGCGAGGTTGGCTATGGCGTCAGAAGCCACGTTTGTGCCCACGGTTGACTTCCAGGTGACCGCGCCACGCATGGGGTAGTTGATGGATGCGGACAGCATGGCGCCTGCCGTGGCTTCACTGCCGCAGGCTTCAAAATGAACGCCGAGCTCATCCAGTATCTCTTTGGCGTCGTTCAATACGTCCATCAAGTGCGAAATGGGGGCGCCTTGATAACCGCCCACATACGAAACACCTGATTGCAGGAGCGCTTTCGTAACGGCGAGAATCCCTTCACCGGCGAACACCTCGCCTTCGCCTGTGCGCAGGCGAGTGACCTCCTTGGCAAAAGAACGCTCAGCCATACTGACTACCTGCAGCCCGGTTTGTGCTCGACCAAGGATACTGGCCTTCTACCTGACCTTGTGCTTGTGGTGTCGAGAGATTGTCCCAGCGCCTTGTGGCCGGGCTCCCAGGTAAATTTGATCTCCCATATTCGTCCGCTCCTTTCGCAAATCAGGTCACAATAGAGGCCGCCCTTTGGTCGGAATTGGCGACGAGAAATATATTGATATTTCACGTGATATATACGATAAAAGCAACCATTGATTTCAGTACGCGCCCTGTATGAGCTATTCAAACGATCCTGACGCGGTTGCTGGCCTCATAAAACCGGCTGCGATTCATCAAGGCACAAGTGAACAAGAACCTGACAACGTCGAAGGCTTGTTCAACGGCGCCAGTGAAGTATCGATGCGGGGTCAGTTTCGAGCTTGGCGACGAGCCATTTTGCCGTCCATGCAGTTGTTTGTCTGATGCCAGAGGTTCATTCGGTTTACCAAGGGTTTGCAAACACGGCAAAAGCGTATCCCGATCATCCTTTCCTGCAAATCGTTGCAGATACAGCGCAGCGCTACGAACAGGTGGCCGAGACGCATAGTTATGCACAAATCAGCGCAGACATCGATCGGGTTGCAGGCATATACGCGCATCTCTTGACCGAAGAAGGCTGGCCGGCTGGCGAACGTGTCGGTCTGGATCTGGAAAACCGGGTCGAGATGTTCGTCCATTGGCTCGCATTGAACGCACTCGGCGTATCCGTTGTGCCGATAAATCCTCAGTGGCGAACCGGAGAGCTCGAATATGTGTTCGAGCATAGCGAGCTGCGCGTTGTTGTGTGCCTGGCCGATCGGCAAACACTGCATCGGCATGCTGCAAGATCGGTCAGTTCATCTGTAGCGATACATGCATTGGCGGAATTCAATGCCCTGGATGCTTTGGCGCAGTGGGAGTTTGTGGCCGATTCGCAAACCGAATGTGCATTGCTCTATACCTCTGGCACCACAGGTCAACCCAAGGGGTGTGTGCTGAGTAACGAGTATTTTTTGGTGGCCGGCACCTGGTATCGAGATGTCGGTGGGTTATGCAAGCTTGATCCCGGCAAAGAGCGCTTGCTCACGCCTCTGCCCATGTACCACATGAATGCCATGGCCACATCAACCATGGCGATGATTCTCACCGGGGGGTGTGTCATACCACTGGACCGTTTCCACCCGACCACTTTCTGGAACAGTGTTGAGGAAAGCCAGCCGACGATATTGCACTATCTTGGCGTGATGCCTGTGATGCTGATGGGTATGGCGGAAAGTGAACAAGACAACGCACACACGATCCGGTTTGGTTTCGGTGCGGGGTTGAGCGGGGAGTTACACAATCGATTCGAGACCCGGTTCGGGTTCAAGCTGATTGAGGCGTGGGCCATGACGGAAACCGGGTGCAGCGTCGCCATTATCGCGAGCAAGGAACCTCGCCATGTTGGCACCGCTTGTTTTGGGGTGCCTGGCGATCATATCGACTATCGCTTGGTGGACGATGCAGGTCGGGATGTGCCGGACGGTCAGCCTGGTGAGCTTCTTGTTCGTCGGCAAGGCGACCAACCGCGCTATGGTTTCTTTTCCGGTTATTTGAAAAATGACACGGCCACAGCGGAGGCCTGGGCGGGCGGTTACTTCCACACGGGTGATTTGGTGTGGCGCGACACGCAAGGCGCACTGCACTTTGTGGACCGCAAGAAAAATCTGATTCGTCGAAGTGGGGAGAATATTGCGGCGGTGGAGGTGGAACAGGTCTTGCTGGAGCATGACGACATTGCGAGTGTCGCCGTCACCGCAGTAGCCGATGAGGTTCGCGGCGACGAGGTCTTTGCCTGTGTCGTGCCGACTGAAGAGATAGATGATCCCTCGTCCACGGCGGAATCAATCGTTGAACATTGTTTGTCGAGGCTTGCGTACTACAAGGCGCCGGGCTATGTCGGGTTCTGTGACGAACTGCCGCTTACTGCAACAGAAAAGCTCGCGCGTTCGGAATTAAAACACCGCGCCAGGACGATGATGGACAATCATCTGTGCATTGATACCAGGTCGATGAAGTCGGGGAGCAAGCGTGCCAGCCAACAACAGGTCTAGGTTCAAGTTGTTCAAGGCGCGTCAGCGCGGTTATGAAGATGTTGTTCTGACCGCCCCGGTTACCGTGCCTTATGTTCGGTATTCCGTGCGCAGTGCCCATTGGTTTATGGCGCGTGCACTGCGTGGCATTGTGGACTATTGTGGCATCGAGTCCACGGACATAGATGGGCTCTGCGCATCGAGTTTTCAGCTTGTGCCAGACACCGCTGTTGGATTGACCCAAGGGTTGGGTATATCACCGCGCTGGCTGGATCACATACCCATGGGGGGTGCGACGGGGGTGGTCGCTCTGCGACGCGCGGCGCGCGCAGTGCAAATGGGAGACGCCAACATCGTGGCTTGCATTGCAGGTGATGCCAACCATGTGGATACCTTTCGGAAAATGCTGGGCAGTTTCAGCCAATACGCCAGAGATGCGGTTTACCCGTACGGTTCGGGTGGTCCCAACGCAAGCTTTGCCTTCCTGACAGACCACTACATGCGAACTTACGGCGCAAAGCGCGAAGACTTCGGCAAACTGTGTGTTGCGCAGCGCTCAAACGCCCTGGCCAACGACAACGCGCTGTTCAAGACACCACTGACTTTGGATCAGTATATGAACGCGCGCGAGATCGCGAGTCCGATCCACTTGTTCGATTGCGTCATGCCCTGTGCGGGGGGTGAGGGTTTTGCTGTTATGCGGCGTGCTCAGGCCGAGGACCTGGGGCTCCCCCATGTCAATGTGTTATCAACGATCGAACGTCACAACGCGTTTCCGGAAGATTCGATTCAAATGCGCGGGGGCTGGGCGCTTGATTGTGATGCGCTTTACGGTGTGGCCGATCTTGCCCCAAAGGATGTCGATTTCTTTTGTACCTATGACGATTATCCGGTCGTCAGCGTACTTCAGTTCGAGGATCTTGGATTCTGCAAAAAGGGGGAGGGGCCAGATTTTATTCGCAGTCACACGTTTGAATGTGAGGGTAGCTTCCCGATCAACCCGTCTGGTGGGCAATTGTCAGTTGGGCAAGCCGGTGCTGCGGGAGGCTATCTCGGGATGGTGGAAGCCATCCGTCAACTGACGGACACGCAGAAGGGACATGATGTGCCGAATGCGCGCATCGGGTTGGTGAGCGGGTTTGGCATGATCAATTATGATCGCGGGTTATGTACCGGGGCCGCTTTGTTGGCGCGTGCCGCATGCCAGATGCACTAAAGCGTCCCAAGCGCAAAAACCCGGTACTGCGTACCCGTCAACCCATCTTGCCTCCTTGGGGTCGCAGCCGTATAGCGTTGCGGTTTACCGCTGCGGCTGCGCGAGGACGCTTTGAACTGCAGCAATGCAGTGAGTGTGGGCGTATTCAATATCCTCCGCGCGAAATGTGTGATGGCTGTTTAAGTGTTGACCTCACTTGGGTGCTGCAAGACGGGGCGGGTGAACTGCTTGCCGAAACAACGCAACACCACAGTCACGACCTGTTTTTCAGAGAACGCATGCCGTGGCGTTTGGGACTGGTGCGGTTGCGGGTAGAACAAACTGTCGTCGCCCACCTGCATGGTGATGTGGCAGAGCCCGGGACTCGTGTGCGGGTTGAAGCGCGACTGGATCGCGCAGGTCGAGGCGTGTTGATCGCCTTTCCAATTGAAGATGTAGCCAATATGAGTGATGACAGACAGTTGAGAGAGTTGACGTGCGACCCGAAGTTTCGCCGGGCGCTGGTGACTGATGCCAAATCCGAAGTCGGTCAGGCGATGGTGCGCGCGTTGGTAGATGCCGGGGCGAGTCGGGTGTGGGCTGGTCTGGCTGAACCCTGGAAGGAAACGCCAGGGTTTGAAGGCCTTTCTGAACTCGAAGAGGTCACGGTTGTGCCGCTGGATGTGACGGACGAACGCAGCGTACGTGAGCAAGCGGGTTCTATCGGCGGGCGAGTGGACATCTTGATTAACACCAGTGAGGTACATCGAACCCAAACCGTGTCATCACGCCGGGGTACGGATGTCGCCAAACTGGAAATGGAGGTGAACTACTTTGGACTCTTGCGGCTGGCGCAAGAGTTTGGCGCCGCGATGAAAGCGCGGGGCGCAGACGGGCAAAACAGTGCCGTGGCCTGGGTGAATATCCTGTCAGTGTACGCGCTCTCCAATTTGCCTGATCACGGCACGTTTTCGGCATCAAAGGCGGCCGCGTACAGCTTGAGTCAAGCCATGCGTGCTGACTTCAAGACCAGTGCGCTGAAAGTCGTCAATGTCTTTCCCGGTCCGATTGATGAGCCGTGGAATCAACTGGTGCCCCCGCCCAAAATTGCACCAGAGCGATTGGCCAGAGATACGATCAGTGCGCTTTGTAATGGCATTGAAGATGTGTTCCCGGGAGATGTTGCTCAGGAAATTCATGAACGATGGCTCGAGGACCCCAAAGTGCTTGAGCTGGAACTCACGTCTTGAACTCACGTCGTAAAGAAGGCATGTGTCAAACCAACGAATAGTCTGGTTAACGGGTGGTAGCACCGGTATCGGTGCGAATCTCTGCGAACGTCTGTTGGATAGTGGGGCTACAGTCGTCAATTTTGCGCGCCGCAAGCCGCCGATTGATTCTCCTGATCTGCACAGTGTCAGCGTAGATCTGACTGACGGTGAAGCGCTACAGGAACAATTGGATGATCTGAAAACACGGTATCCGGCAACCGAGATCGTGCACAACGCGGGCGCCACATTTGAAAACCTGTTGCCAGATGTCACGACTGAGGATTTTGACAAAGCGGCTCACTTGCACCTGTCGAGTGTTATTCAGCTCGTTCAGGCCGCACTGCCGCACATGCAAGCGCAACGCTACGGACGCATTGTGTTGATGTCCACACGCGCAGTCGTGGGCTTGGAAAAACGTACGGTTTACTCGGCGACGAAGGCGGGGATGATTGGCATGGCGAGAACCTGGGCATTGGAACTTGCCGAGCATGGCGTTACGGTTAATGTGGTTGCTCCGGGTCCGATTGAAGACACCGAAATGTTTCATGAGGTTGTTCCAAAAGGCAGTGAACTCATCAAGCGTGTGGCGGGTCGTGTGCCTGTGGGTCGTCTGGGTTTGCCTTCGGATGTTTCGCGTGCCGTTGAATTTTTCCTGGACCCGGGCGCTGGCTTCCTCACGGGACAAACCTTGTTTGTTTGTGGCGGCGCCTCTGTTGGCAATATGAGTTTCACCTGACGCAATTTCAATAAGTGATGAGAACACAATGAGCCTGGAAGCACTCACTGCATTGACAACAGCCATAAGTGATGGGAGGTTGCGAGTCGTTGATTTAACGCAAACCCTGGACCCAGACTTCCCGCAAATTACATTGCCTCCCGAAATGGGCCAGTGTTGGCCATTTCGTATTGAGGAGGTGTCGAACTACGATGATCGCGGTCCAGGTTGGTACTGGAACAACTTCTCTTGCGGTGAACATACGGGCACACACTTTGATGCCCCGGTACACTGGATTTCCGGACGCAATCTGCCATTCAATACCACAGACTCCATTCCACCTGAACACATGATCGCACCCGCTTGTGTCATGGATTGTTCAACCGAAAGCGCGCAGGATGCGGATTTCTTGCTGACGGTGGATTGGATCAAAGACTGGGAAGCAAGACATGGACGCGTGCAGGCCGGAAGCTGGGTGCTTATGCGGACCGATTGGTCGAAGAAGCCTGACCCCGTGTCATTCCAGAATTTCGACGAAGAGGGGCAGCATACGCCGGGTCCTGACCCAGCGGCCGTGCGCTATCTGGTCGATGAGTGCAATGTATTGGGTTTTGGTTCTGAATCAATTGGCACCGATGCAGGGCAGGGGGCACACCTCAATCCGCCGTATCCTTGTCACTACTACATGCATGGTGCTGGTAAATACGGCCTGCAGTGCCTGACTAATCTGGACCAATTGCCTGCAACGGGCATCCTCATCTTTGCGGCGCCGCTCAAGATCAAGAATGGCTCAGGCAGCCCACTGAGGGTGCTCGCGGTAGTGACTCGGTAAGTCGCCCGCAAATTTGCACTGGTCTTTGTGCAGATACGCGCTCAGTTCTCTGCGAATCACCCCCATCCCGGCCCCTGGTGCAATATCTGATCTGGACAGCAAACATTTTAGTTATAAAATATATGCCTTTCCCCGGCGGAGGAAAAAATGAAAGTCATTTGTCTGGGTGGTGGGCCTGCCGGATTGTATTTGGCTTTGTCAATGAAGCTGCGAAATCCCGATCATGAGATTCGGGTTCTGGAACGAAATCGAGCAGGAGATACGTTTGGATGGGGTGTGGTGCTGTCTGATGAGACGCTGGATCATTTGCGTCACAACGACCCCATCTCTGCCGCAACCATCGCCCAGGACTTTGCCCATTGGGACGATGTCGAGGTGACGATTGCTGGTGAGTCACATCGCTCTTCAGGACATGGTTTCTGTGGTATCGGGCGAAAGCGACTCCTCAGCATTTTACAAGACCGTTGTCGCGAACTCGGTGTGGCCCTTGAGTTTGAAACTGAAATCACCGCTGACGATGTGGAGCGCTATCGTCGTGACTACGATTTGGTCGTGGCCTGTGATGGACTGAACAGTCTGGTCCGCCGAAGCTACGAACAAGCGTTTTTGCCCTCGGTTGATGAACGTCGTAACAAATTTATTTGGTTGGGGACAAACAAGATATTTGATGCGTTCACCTTCGCGTTCGAAAAAACCGAGTACGGATGGTTCTGGATTCATGCTTATCAATTCGATGCAGATACATCGACCTGCATTGTTGAGTGCTCGCCAGAAACATGGGCGCGTGCAGGCATCGAAGACATGAGCAAGGCGGAGGGGGTCGCGCTATGTGAATCGATTTTCGCGGACCATCTGGACGGCTATCCATTGCTGGAGAATGCAGCTCACCTGCGAGGTTCTGCCATGTGGTTGAACTTCCCGCGTGTCACGTGTGAGCGTTGGTATGTTGACAACCTGGTACTGCTCGGAGATGCGGCCCATACCGCCCACTTCTCCATCGGCTCTGGTACGAAGTTGGCGCTGGAGGATGCGATTGCGTTGGCTGATCTCCTGGACAGCCCCCGGGAGCTGGACCAAGCGCTGGAAACCTACCAGGAAACGCGATCACTTGAAGTGCTCAAGATAACCAATGCTGCCCGTAACAGCACCACCTGGTTTGAAGATGTTGAAACGTACATGCATCTGGAACCACTGCAATTTGCCTATTCTCTGCTGACTCGGAGTCAGCGGGTCAGCCACGAAAACCTGCGATTGCGGGATCCAGAGTGGCTGGCGGCAGTCGAGCAATGGTTTGCCAGTACTGCGCCCGTCAGTGACCAGGGCCAAGCCTTCAAGCCGTTGTTCGTGCCGTACAAGCTGCGTGGCATGGCCTTGCGCAATCGAGTTGTAGTCTCGCCCATGTCCATGTACAGCGCGGTCGAGGGCATTCCGGATGATTGGCATTTGGTGCACTACGGCGGGCTTGCCAAAGGCGGGGCTGGACTTGTTTACACGGAAATGACAGATGTTTCACCGGAAGGGCGGATCACACCGGGATGCGCGGGAATCTGGAACGAAGAACAACAAGCAGCCTGGGCCCGAATCGTCGATTTCGTGCATGCCTACACACCGGCGAAAATGTGCTTGCAGTTAGGTCATGCAGGCCCCAAAGGTTCCACTCAGGTTGGCTGGGAAGATGCGGATCAACCTTTGCGTTCCGATAATTGGCCGATCATGAGTGCATCGGCGATCCCTTGGGGTCCATCCAGCCAGGCGCCCAAGGCGATGGACCGCCAGGACATGGATGTCGTGCGGAAACAATTTGTCGCGGCTGCTGAAAGAGGGCATGGCGCGAATTTTGATATGTTGGAATTGCACTGTGCGCACGGCTACCTCCTGTCTGCGTTCATTACCCCGTTGCTCAATAACCGTGAAGACGAATATGGCGGTTCGCTGGAGAACCGCATGCGCTACCCGCTTGAGATATTCCACGCAGTTCGTGCGGTGTGGCCGGAAGAAAAGCCCATTGGAGTTCGTATTTCGGCGACTGACTGGTTTGACGGTGGCATTGACGCTGATGCTTCAATTGAAGTGGCCCGACGATTCAAGGAGGCCGGTGTGGACATTGTTGATGTTTCGGCCGGTCAAACCACGCCGGACGCTCAGCCTGTTTATGGACGTATGTTCCAAACACCGTTTGCAGATCGCATACGCAACGAAGTCGGCGTACCGACAATGGCGGTCGGCAACATCTTCAAGGCGGATCACGTCAACTCGATATTGGTATCCGGGCGCGCAGATTTGTGTTGCATGGCGCGCCCGCATCTGGCAGACCCCAATTGGACCTTGCGCACGGCGGCGGAACTCGAATACGCAGACCAACTTTGGCCGAAACAATACGAGTCCGCAAAAGATCAGTTGGAACGAAACCTTGCACGCGAACGAATGATGCAGCAGACCGCATGAGTCGGGAACATGAGTCGGGAAAAGGTGCTTGAAGGACAACACGTCGTCATCACAGGGGGCGGGCGCGGCATCGGTGCGGCTATCGCCACCAAGGTGGACGCTCTGGGCGCTCGAATTACGTTACTGGGCCGCGATGAAGGCTCCCTGGAGTCCAGCGCTGCGCTGTTAAGACAAGCTGACTGTCGAGTGTTGGATGTCACCGACCCCGATGCGGTGGGGGCTGTGTTTGCCGAGCTTGGTGACGTGCAGGTCCTGGTAAACAACGCGGGTAGTGCGCCCAGTGTTCCTTTTGCCAAATTGACAAATGCAACCTGGGACCAAACGCTGGCGGTAAATTTGAATGGTGTGTTTTATTGTTGCAAGGCGGTCATCGACGGCATGTTGGCGGCAAAGTATGGCCGCATCATCAACATCGCGAGCACGTCTGCGTTAAAGGGTTATGCCTATGTCGCGGCATACTGTGCGGCCAAGCATGGCGCGCTGGGGCTCACGCGAGCGCTTGCCACTGAATACGCGCGAAAGAACATTACCGTGAACGCGATTTGTCCTGGCTTCACGGAAACCGATCTGCTGACGGGTGCGGTAAACAACATCGTCTCAACCACAGGTCGCAGCGAGGAAGAAGCTCGCGCCGCACTCTGCGCAGACAATCCACAACAACGTTTTATCGACCCGGCAGAGATCGGTGCGACCGTTGAATGGTTACTCAATCCTGCCTCCAGCAGCATTACCGGCCAAGCCATCGCTGTGTGTGGCGGCGAGGTCATGTAAGGAATCACCGGGGCCTTATCTATGGACACGCAATCTTTCGCAGACTTCAAACCCTCTCATTTCGACTGGTCGCTCAATGATGG
Organism: Pseudomonadales bacterium; assembly: GCA_965199705.1. Classification (GTDB taxonomy): domain Bacteria; phylum Pseudomonadota; class Gammaproteobacteria; order Pseudomonadales; family Azotimanducaceae; genus Azophilus. Next base: position 2,045,545 of record OZ241359.1, on the reverse strand, counting down.
CGTTGGGCAAATCACGTTAAATCGACCGGAACGCAAGAACCCGCTGACGTTTGATTCATACGCGGAGCTTCGAGACCTGTTTCGTGAATTGCAATATGCCGATGATGTACATGCCGTCATTATTCAAGGCGCTGGCGGTAATTTCTCATCGGGTGGTGATGTACACGAAATCATCGGCCCATTGGTTGACATGGATATGACGCAACTGATGCGCTTCACGCGGATGACAGGTGACGTGGTCAAAGCCATCCGTGGTTGCCCGCAAATTGTGATTAGCGCAGTGGACGGCGTGTGTGCCGGAGCCGGTGCGATTGTCGCGATGGCAAGTGACCTTCGATACGGTACCAGCCAGGCGAAAACAGGTTTTCTATTTGTCCGTGTCGGTTTGGCAGGATGCGATATGGGGGCTTGCAGCATCCTGCCGCGCATCATCGGTCAGGGCCGCGCTTCGGAACTTCTGTTCAGCGGGCGCATGATGTCCGCCCAGGAAGGAGAACGTTGGGGTTTTTTCAATGAGCTCACCGAATCTGATGTCTCTCGGTTGGCCTTGTCTCGTGCGCAGAGACTGATAGAAGGCCCGACCTTTGCTCACAGGATGACCAAAACCATGCTCAACCAGGAATGGAACATGGGGTTGGACCAAGCGATCGAGTCCGAAGCTCAGGCCCAGGCCATCTGCATGCAGACTCGCGATTTTGAGCGGGCCTACCGAGCGTTTGTGGCGAAAGAAGCGCCACAATTTGAAGGCAACTGATTCCAACCAGAATGAGATTGCGAGTTCACCATGTTCAAAGCGTTACAACCTTCTGATTGGGCGCCGCCAAAAGGGTACGCCAACGGTTTGGTGGGCGAAGGTCGCCTTGTCGTTCTGGGTGGACAGATCGGCTGGAATGCGGACCAAACATTCACCACGGATGACTTCGTTGAGCAAACAGAGCAGACGTTGGCCAATATCGTCGCGCTTTTGGCAGAGGCAGGCGCAGGGCCTGAACATGTGATGCGTCTTACGTGGTTCATTACCGATCGTGATGCCTATCTTGCCAACCAGAAGGGTATAGGCGCGGCGTATCGAAAAGTGATGGGACGAAACTTTCCGGCGATGAGCGTTGTTCAAGTCGTGGCATTGGTTGAAGAACGCGCCAAAGTCGAGATCGAAGCAACTGCGATTATCCCGGTGGCTTAAAGTTTCAGAGCCTTGGTGCTTACGGGCGTCCACTCGGGCGCCGTCAGGCGGCGTCGGCCGTCTTTTGATTTAAGCCCGGCTTGATCAAGCTTCAGGCGGTCCCACAGATTGCACGTCACTTGTTTGTGCTTTTGATCGAGTCCTTCACAATAATTGGTGTACTCGCACAACCGTACCTCGTCGCCGCACCCAAGGCGCACTTTCTCAAACCAATCTGGATCCGCCATCGCTTGTCGCGCAAATCCGATGATGTCTGCCTGATCCGCCCGGAGGGCAGACTCTGCCTGTTCGAATTGATGAAAGCCGCCGGCCAATACGACAGGCGTGTTGAGCCCGATGTTGCGAATGGCCGCACGAATCTGGTTGACGGGTTCTGCGTTGCGACCATAGGGCCCCTGTTCGTCGGATACGTATCCCGGCATGCACTCATAACCACTTCTGCCTGTATAGGGGTAGATCGCATTGCCCACCTTGGGTTGTTTGGCATCGTCAAATTTTCCACCGCGTGAAAGTGACAAAAAGTCCATGCCCGCACGTGCGAACGCCTTGCCGAAATAGATGGCGTCGCTGAGTTCATTGCCTCCTTCAACGCACTCCTCGGACAAGAAACGGCAACCCACGGTGTATGTGGAAGAAACTTTGTTGCGCACTGCATGAAAAGTTTCCAACGGCAGACGAATGCGGTTTTCACGATTGCCACCGTATCGATCGTCGCGCGTGTTTGTTCGTGAAAGGAACGAAGCCATGGTATAGGCATGCGCGTAGTGGAGTTCCACACCATCGAATCCAGCTTGTTCCGCGCGCAGCGCCGCATCTGCAAAGAGGGCGGGTAGTGTTTGTGGCAGGTTGGCGATCGCTGGATTGTCCACATCTGTGACGCGGTCCCTGTAGCCACGCATCATGTCGGAATAGTCGCGCGCGGAAAGTATGTGCGCCAGATCTTCGGTGTCCAGCGCACATAGCTGATGCACAATCGAATCGTTATTTGCGTTCTCATCCAGGCCAAGTGCGGCTCGGTACTGGTCGAGATTTGGCAGGAATCTCTTGATGTAGGCCTCTTTTGCAACCCGCCGACGGACGGTTAAAAAATCAATGAGCTGAATAAAGAGACGAGTCTGACCTTCGCTTGCATGATGAACAGCTTCCACAATTTTGCTCAGACCCTCCAAATAGCGATCGTGACCGATGCGTAACAGGGGACCACTCGGTATGTCTCGAACGCCGGTTGCTTCCACCACGATTGCGCCAGGCTTTCCTTTGGCGAATCGCGCATACCACTCGATGACCTCGGGCGTGACTTCCCCTGCTTCGGTGGCACGCCAGGGAACCATGGCGGGTACCCATGTGCGTTGGTTCAACTTGAGGTTTGCGACTGTTAGTGGGGAATACAGTCTGGAAGCGGCGGCTTCCTGTACTGTGGGCCAACGACCGGCCAAGGGTTTGTATTTGATGCGTTCTTCAGGCTGCCACACAATGAGAGCTCTATGCTTCCCAAGTGGTGTGAGCCGCCACGCTTCGCTTGAGCTGTGACAAGGAATCCATCAGGTCTGCAATATCTTTTTGTGACAGGTCGCCGAACATCTCCATCACCCAAGCTTCGTGAGCCGTTGCCATGACGTTGAACTGACGCCGGCCTTTGGGCGTGAGTTTGGCGATAAACGTTCGACCGCTGTCCGGGTGCGGGATCCGAATGACGAGACCCGCATTCTGGAGTTGGGTGACGAGTCCAGTTACATTTCCCCCGGAAACCATCATGCGTTGCGACAAGGCGCCCATGGTGAGCCCGTCGGGTTCGCGCTCCAGTTGAGAGAGCAAATCGAAACGAGGAAGGGTTGATTCGAACTCGACTCTGAGACGGGTGCGCAGTTGCTTTTCAATCAAGTTGCTGCAGGTCAGCAATCTCAGCCACAGGCGGAGTGCAACGTGATCATCGGCATTGACGCGAGTTTCTGAATCGGTGGGCCCTAGCCGCATGTGGCCTCTGTGTCCGGTGCTTCTGCGGCGCTGTCGGCGCCCAGGAGGGCGCGCAGGTGATCGGGTATGCGGATGGCCTTCAAGCTACCATCGGTCTGAATTTCTGCATAAACACGTACCGCTGTCCCATGGGTGACCGGAACACCGTCTTCTCGCCGATTTGCCGTGCACTTCCAAGTCAGCGTTGAGTTGGATATTTCGATGAGTTCAATTCGAGTTACGATTTTATCGCCATAGGCAGCGGGACCAACAAAGTCGAAATTGATTCGACCCATAACGAATGCGGTCCGATCATCTTCCACCATCTGTTTTACGGGATAACCAGCTTGCGCAAAAAATTCATGTTCAGCGTCATTGAACCAGGCGAGCATTCGAGGGAAGTAAACCAATCCAAATGGATCCGATTCTCCCCATTCAACTGTGATTTCGCGATAGTAAACGAGCAATGCGACTCACCAAGTGCAAGTTCTGGTAACGAAATTTTAGGCTTGAGCCAAAATTGATTGCAAATGTTTCAAATATAAAGTGTCTCTGCTGAACCTACCTGTTGGTCGTCGTGAAGAATGGTCGTCGTGAAGAAGTCGTCAGTACGTGCATTGAATCGGGAATTGTGTAGCAAGATGCACAAGCCCGCTTGACAACTTGCTACCGTGACGCCGGACGTCGCGTTTTACACCCAGGCCCGGCGTCAGTAGAATTCACATTTTGCGGGGCCCGACATGCTGCGAATCGCTCAGGATGCGCTCACTTTCGATGACGTCCTGCTCCTGCCAGCCCACTCCCGGTACCTGCCCTCCGAAGTTCAATTGAATACTCGCTTGACGCGGGAGATTCACCTGAACATCCCGTTGTCGTCTTCGGCCATGGATACCGTGACCGAAGCCCGCCTCGCCATTGCCATTGCCCAGGAGGGCGGCATCGGCATCGTGCACAAGAACATGGACATCGACGCCCAGGCGCGGGAAGTGCGGGCGGTGAAGAAGTTCGAGACGGGCATCATTCGGGATCCGATCACGATCTCCCCGGACCGAACTGTGGCGGATCTGCTTGTGTTGACTCGAGAGCATCGGATCTCCGGCGTGCCGGTGGTGGAAGGGGATCGTCTGGTTGGCATCGTCACGGCCCGTGATGTGCGATTCGAGCAGCGCCTGAACGCGGCTGTGCGCGATGTCATGACGCCCAGGGAGCGATTGGTAACGGCATCGGAAGACGCCACCTTCGACGAGGTGACCCGGCTTCTGCATCAGCACCGGATCGAGAAGGTGTTGCTGGTCAATGACGCCTTCGATCTCAAGGGCATGGTGACGGTAAAGGACATTCACAAGTCTCAGGCTTATCCGAGCGCCTGCAAGGACGGGGCCGGCCAGTTGCGGGTCGGCGCCGGCGTCGGCGCCGGCGGCGATACGGATGATCGCGTGGACGCGCTGATCGAGGCCGGGGTGGATGTGGTCGTGGTGGATACGGCGCATGGCCACGCGCAGTCCGTGCTCGACCAGGTGAGCCTGATCAAGCAACGCTATCCAGGGATGCAGGTGATCGGTGGCAATGTGGCGACGCGCGAGGGCGCCCAGGCGCTTCTCGCGGCCGGGGCGGACGCCATCAAGGCCGGGGTCGGCCCTGGCTCCATTTGCACGACGCGCGTGGTCACCGGCATTGGCGTGCCGCAGATCACCGCCGTGTCCGAGGCGGTGGCCGCCGCCGCCGAGGTGGATGTGCCGGTGATTGCCGACGGTGGCATTCGCTTTTCTGGTGATATCGCCAAGGCAGTGGCGGCGGGCGCGAGTTGCGTGATGGTGGGCAGTCTCTTTGCCGGCACCGATGAAGCGCCGGGCGAGGTCGAGTTGTACCAGGGGCGCACCTACAAGTCGTATCGTGGCATGGGTTCCCTGGCTGCGATGCGCGCCCGTCACGGGTCCAGTGATCGGTACTTTCAGGAGGTGGAGGGAGACGGCCGCAAGCTGGTGCCGGAGGGCATAGAAGGGCGGGTGCCATATCGCGGCCCGGTCGGTCCGATCGTGCATCAATTGATGGGCGGTCTGCGCGCCGCCATGGGCTACACCGGTTGCGCCGACATGGACACCATGCGCGCCAGGCCGGAATTCGTGCGCATCAGCAGCGCCAGTATGGTGGAGAGCCATGTGCACGATGTGGCCATCACCAAGGAAGCGCCCAACTATCCTGCGCGTTGATGGAAGACGCTTCCCTGTCCGCAGAGGACGACCTGCAGGCGGAACGCCTCCTGGTGGTCGATTTCGGCTCCCAGTACACCCGGTTGATCGCCCGCCGGGTGCGTGAGGCGGGCGTTTATTCCGAAATCGTCTCCTGTGACCAGACCGGCGCCGAGCTCGCGGCCCGTCAGCCACGCGGCATCATTCTCTCCGGTGGCCCAGAGTCGGTTACCGAGGCCGAGACGCCGCGGCTGCCGTCCGGAATCTTTGATATCGGCGTGCCCATACTCGGCATCTGTTACGGCATGCAGCTCATGGCCGCCCATTTCGGCGGAGAGGTGGCGGCATCCGGGCGGCGCGAATTCGGTGCTGCCGAGATCGATCTGGCCGGCGTCAGCCGCCTCCTGCCCGGTGGCCGAGGGCGACTCGCCGTGTGGATGAGCCACGGCGACAAGATTACCCGCACGCCAGCCGCATTTCGGGCCACGGCGGCGACTGTGGACGCACCGGTGGCGGCCATGGAACACGCCAGCCAGCCTTGGTTCGGCCTTCAGTTCCACCCGGAAGTGACGCATACGCCTCAGGGCGCCGAAATCATGCGCCGGTTCGTGCGCGACATCTGCGGATGTTCGGGTGACTGGACCCCGGCGCGAATCGCTGAAGCAACCGTGGCGCGGCTGCGCGCCCGAGTACAAGCCGGACAGGTGGTGCTCGGCCTCTCCGGCGGCGTCGATTCCAGCGTTGCTGCAGCGCTGCTGTCGAGGGCTCTCGGAAAACGCCTGACCTGCGTCTTTGTCGATACGGGCCTGCTGCGGCAAGGCGAACGGGCCGAAGTGGAAGCCGCCTTCTCGCCATCCAACGCGCTCTCGCTCGACTTGCGAACAGTGGATGCCTCGGTTGAGTTCCAGGCCGCTCTCGGCGGTGTGCATGATCCGGAAGAGAAGCGGCGACAGATCGGCAAGACCTTTATCGACGTGTTCGAGCGCGAAGCTCGGCGCCTGCCGGATATCCGCTGGCTGGCGCAGGGCACCATCTATCCGGACGTGATCGAATCAGCCGCCAGCACGCACGGCAAGGCGCATGTGATCAAGTCGCATCACAATGTGGGTGGCTTGCCGGAGCGCATGGCGCTCAAGCTGGTGGAGCCGCTGCGCGATCTGTTCAAGGACGAGGTGCGTGCGGTTGGCCGCGCGCTTGGCTTGCCGGACTCCCTGATAGACCGACATCCGTTTCCAGGGCCTGGCCTGGCGGTGCGCGTACTCGGCGAGGTGCGCCCGGACGCCGTCGCCGTGCTGCGTCAGGCTGACGCCATCTTCCTGGAAGCATTGCGCGATGCGGGCTGGTATCACCGGGTTGCACAAGCCTTTGCGGTCTTCCTGCCAGTGCGCTCGGTGGGTGTCGTCGGCGACGCCCGACGCTATGAGCCGGTGATCGCGCTGCGCGCCGTGGAGACGGTCGATTTCATGACCGCCAGGGCCGCCCGGCTGCCGTATGAACTGATCGAGCGTGTCTCGGCCCGCATCTGCAACGAGATCTCCGGCGTCTCCCGCGTCGTGTACGACGTTTCCAGCAAACCGCCGGCGACGATTGAGTGGGAGTAAGAGATGATCGCGCAGGCGGGCAAGGGGGCGGCGAGGTTGCGTTGCAGCGATCAGCACTGGATGCGTCAGGCGCTTGCGTTGGCGGAAGCAGCCGAGCGGGCAGGGGAGGTGCCGGTGGGCGCCGTACTGGTGGATGCGCAAGGTGAGCAGGTGCTGGGGCAAGGGCGCAACAGCATGATCGAGCGTCGGGATCCCACGGCCCATGCCGAGATTCTGGCCTTGCGCGAGGCAGCGGCCCGTGTTGGCAACTATCGACTGCCCGGCAGCGTCCTGTACGCAACCCTGGAGCCTTGTACCATGTGCGCCGGCGCCCTGATTCATGCCCGTGTGGCGCGCCTGGTGTTCGGCGCGCTTGAGCCGCGAACCGGCGCCGTGGTCAGTTGCGCCCGGGTGCTGGACAGTCCGGCGCACAATCACCGGGTTCAGGTTGAGGGTGGGGTTCTGGCGGAACCGGCGGCACGCCTCGTGCAACAGTTCTTCAGATCGCGTCGTCAGTGACCGGCGTCGAGATTCTCGCCGGCCCGCCGGCGCTCTCCCGCTTTCGGCTCGGCAAGTTCGGCGCCGTACTTGGCGTTTCCGGCCTCTACGCGGAATACGTCCATCTTCTGCAACTGAAACGGCAGCTTGATGAGGCGGAGCGGCAGAAACTGGAAGCGCTTCTGAGTTACGGGCCAAGCCGGCGGCGGCCAGCACATCTGGGGGGCTTGATTGCCACGGTCGTGCCGCGGCTCGGGGTCAGTTCACCCTGGTCCAGCAAGGCGACCGACATCTTGCATACCTGTGGGCTGGATGCCGTTCGGCGCGTGGAACGCGGCCTGCGCTGGTTTGCTGATCGGCAGCCGGCAGCCGACCAACTGGCGCAACTCCATGACCGGATGACAGAAACCCTGCTCCCGGAGGCGGATCTGGCGCAGGTTTTCGAGACCGGCCAACCTCAGGCGCTGCGCTATGTTGCACTATTGTCCGCTGGTCGAAGCGCTCTGGCAGCAGAGAACGAGCGCCTTGGCCTGGCGCTTTCCACCGCCGAGATCGACTATCTGGCCGAGGCATTTGCCGCGCTCGGTCGGGATCCGTCGGATACGGAACTGATGATGTTTGCTCAGGCGAATTCCGAACACTGCCGGCACAAGGTGTTTAATGCCGCCTGGCGGATTTCGGGCGAGCACGAGGCGCGCAGCCTGTTCGACCGGATTCGCAACACCACCCGGGCGATTGGCGGGCGAGGCATCCACAGCGCCTACGCGGACAATGCTGCCGTGGTGGCCGGATTCGAGGTAGAGCGGTTCCTGGTTCGCAACGGCGAATACGCTTATGTGGCGGAAGAAGTGCCGATTCTGATGAAGGTGGAGACGCACAACCACCCAACCGGCATCGCCCCCTATCCGGGTGCTGCAACCGGCAGCGGCGGCGAGATTCGCGACGAGGGCGCGGTCGGGCGAGGCTCCAAGCCCAAGGCTGGTCTCTGCGGCTTCACCACTTCCCATCTCAACCTGCCCGAGGCGCCGGAACCCTGGGAGCTTCGCGGCGGCAAGCCGGAGCACATGGCCTCGGCCCTGGACATCATGCTGGACGGGCCGGTCGGCGCCGCCGCCTTCAACAACGAGTACGGGCGTCCGGGCCTGGTGGGGTACTTCCGCACCTTCGAGCAGTTGCAAGCGCCGGGCGTGACTCGCGGCTATCACAAGCCGGTGATGGTGGCCGGCGGCCTCGGCAGTTTGCGTCCTGCGCATGTGCAACCTCTGCCGTTCCCGCCTGGCGCCCCCCTGGTGGCGCTCGGCGGCCCAGCCATGTTGATCGGTCTCGGCGGTGGCGCGGCCAGCAGTATGGCGGCCGGTGCGAGCTCCTCGCAGCTCGATTTCGCGTCTGTGCAGCGCGATAACGCAGAAATGCAGCGCCGGTGCCAGGAAGTGATTGACGCCTGTGCCGCGCTCGGCGAGGACAACCCGATTCTGCTGATTCACGACGTCGGGGCCGGCGGCCTCTCCAATGCTTTCCCGGAGCTGGTGCAGGATGGCCAGAGCGGTGGACGTTTCGACCTGGCCCGAGCGCCAAGCGCCGACCCGGGCCTTTCGCCGTTGGAAATCTGGAGTAACGAGGCCCAGGAACGCTACGTGCTGGCCCTGCAACCTGGCAGTCTTGATCGCTTTCGGGCCTTGTGTGAACGCGAGCGATGTCCCTGGGCGCAGGTGGGCGAGGCAATTTCGGAACCGCGCCTTGAAGTGCAGGACAGCCGATTCGGCAATACGCCGGTGGACCTGCCACTTTCGCTCCTGTTGGGCGCGCCGCCGGTGGCCGAACAGCGCTTTGACCGGCGTGCGCCAACGCCAACCGACCTGGATCTCGCTGGCATTGATCTCGAAGAAGCCGTGCATCGGGTACTCGGCTTTCCGGCTGTTGCCAGCAAGCAATTCCTGATCACCATCGGCGATCGCAGCATCACCGGGCTGGTTGGCCAGGAGCAGATGACTGGCCCCTGGCAGACGCCGGTGAGCGATGTGGCCGTGACCCTGGCAGGCTATCGCACACACCAGGGCGAGGCCATGGCCATGGGCGAGAGGCCCCCGGTGGCGCTGATCGACCCGGCTGCGTCGGCGCGGCTGGCGGTGGCCGAGGCGCTGACCAACCTGTTTGCCGCAGATGTCATCGGGCTGGATCGTGTGGTGCTCTCTGCCAACTGGATGGCGGCGGCTGGCCAGGAATCAGAACGTCAGGCGCTGTTCGATGCTGTGGCGGCAGTGGGTGATGAATTCTGCCCGGCGCTCGGCATCGCCATTCCGGTCGGCAAGGACAGCCTTTCCATGAGCACTGCCTGGCGCGATGCGGAAGCATCGCCTCAGGCGCAGCGGGTGACCTCGCCGATGACGCTGGTGGTCTCCGCCTTCGCGCCTGTACTGGATGTGCGCCGAACCTGCACCCCGCAACTGCTGGCCGAGCCGTCCCGGCTCGTGCGCGTTTCGCTCGGCGACCGATTGCGCCTTGGCGGCAGTGCGCTGGCGCAATGCTATCAGCGGCCAGGCGGCCAATGCCCGGACGTCGAGAGTCCGCAAGCGCTGGCCAGGGCGCTGACGGCGACCGGGAAGCTGAATCGGGCCGGGCGATTGCTGGCCTATCACGACATCTCGGACGGCGGATTGCTGGCGACGCTGGCGGAGATGGCGTTTGCGGGCCGAATCGGGTGGGAGATCGAACTGAAGGATGATGATCTGCTCGCGGCGCTCTTTGCCGAGGAGATCGGCTGGGTGATTCAGGTGCCGGAAGCGCATGAGGCCGAGGTGCTTGCCTGCTATGCATCGGAATGCGTCGATACGGAAGTCCGGGCCGTCTCGCTCGGGCAGGTGCGCGACGATGAGCGCGTGCAGATCCGTCATCAGGGCCGTCTGCTGCTGGACGCCAACAGAGCGGACTGGCAGCGGCGCTGGGCAGAACCAGGCTGGCGCATGCAGCGTCGGCGCGACAATCCCGAGTGCGCGGACGAAGCCCATGCCGGGATCAGCACCGAAGATCCCGGCCTTCGCTATCGAATCGGCTTTGATTTCAAGGCCCCGGCTTTCCTGTCCAAGGCACAGCGGCCAGCGATCGCCATTCTGCGTGAGCAAGGCGTGAATGGCCAAATGGAAATGGCTGCTGCATTTGATCGCGCCGGTTTTCGTTGCCTTGATCTGCACATGACGGACCTCTTCTCCGGGCGCGCGCAATTGGCGGATTTCCCGGTGCTTGTGGCCTGTGGCGGCTTCTCTTATGGCGATGTGCTTGGTGGCGGCGGCGGTTGGGCCAAGAGCATTCTCTACAACGCACGGCTCCGGGATGCATTTGCCGAGTGGTTTGCCGGCGACCACCTGGCGCTTGGCGTCTGCAATGGCTGCCAGATGTTCATGTCGCTCAGGGAACTCATTCCCGGCGCTGCGGTCTGGCCGAGGTTCGTGCGCAACCGGTCCGAGCAATTCGAGGGGCGCACGGTACTGGTTCGGGTCGAAGACAGCCCATCACCCTGGCTCGACGGCATGGCGGGCAGCGTCCTGCCGGTACCGGTTGCACATGGCGAGGGGCGGGCTGAATTCGAGGCGCCGTCGCAGTTGTCTGGATTGATCGACAATCGGGCGCTGGCCCTGCGCTATGTGGATGGCCAGCATCAGGTTGCCGAGCTTTATCCGGCCAATCCCAACGGCTCCCCGGAGGGGTTGGCCGGGGTGATCGCCGCCGAGGGCCGGGTATTCGCACTCATGCCGCATCCAGAACGGGTTTTCCGCGCCTGCCTCAATGTACACCCTGATCCTGCCTGGGCCGAGGACGGCCCCTGGATGCGGCTCTTCTACAATGCCCGGCGGGCGCTGGACTGAGTGGCGGGGGGCGGTCGGCGCAGAATCGTCTCGGTATGCGCCGGGAAGTGGCCCGAGGGCCGATCCTCGAAATAGCGTTGCAGCGTGCGGGTGACCACAGGAAAGGCCAGGTCCGACCAGGGGATGTCGGCTTCTGCGAAGAGCCGCGCATCCAGGGATTCCTCGCCGGCTGCGAACTGCTGATCTGTCAAGTGGGCACGGTAGAAGAGATAGACCTGTGAGATGTGCGGCAGGCTGAACACTGTGTAGAGATGCGCGATCTCGACGCGGGCGCAGGCTTCCTCCAGCGTCTCGCGGGCGGCGCCCGACTCGCAGGATTCTCCGTTTTCCATGAATCCAGCCGGCAGCGTCCAGAAGTGCTTGCGTGGCTCGATGCCGCGTTGGCACAGCAGCACGCGCTCCGCGCCTGCCGGCCCGGCCAGCGCCAGGCAGCCAACGATGATGCGCGGATTCTGATAGTGGATGGCGCCGCATTGGCCACAGACGTCCCGAACCCGGTTGTCGCCCGCAGGAATCTTGGAGACAGTGGGTTTGCCGCAACGGCTGCAGTAGGTCATCCGTTGCATCATACCTGATGCGATGTCGGGCCGGTGTGTGTGTCGGGCCGGTGTGTGTGTGTTGAGATGGTCGGGATGTAGTCGTATCATGGTCTCTCCGTTCCCGCCGGGGATGGTTGAAAGGTTATTTCGCACATGCCGGTACTCAGGCACCCCATGACTGGCGCCCTGTACAGATTGCGTGACGACGGCCTGGTGGACGTGGACAACAACGGCCTGGTCGGCACCTTTCGCTACGACGGTGCGCATGTGGCCGGCGCCCTGCGCTCGGCGGATCCGCACATGCTTCTCTGGTTGGCCGGGCCGCAACTGACGGCTTCGGATAATGTGCGTCGCAATCGCTAGCCCGGATATTGCGGTGCGCCGTGCACGTCCGGCAAATGCCGGCTGCCTTGAGGCTTGAGGAGGCAAGATGAGTGAAGCTGAAGACATGCGTTCGGCAGGCATTTCCTATCAGGATCTGATCCACCAGGACGCCGTACCGCCAGAACCCTGTCTGACCTGGGAGAGCGTGTATCGGTCGCCTCTGGTTTCTGTGCCAGTGCACCGCTACATCACCCGGGATTTCCATGACCTGGAAATGCAGAAGCTCTGGCCACGGGTGTGGCAGATGGCCTGCCGGGAGGAGGAGATTCCGGATGTGGGCGATCATGTGCTGTACGAAATCGGGCGCTTCTCGATCATCGTCGTGTGCACGCGCAACGGGATTGCGGCGCATCACAATGTCTGCCGGCACCGGGGGCGTCGGCTCTGTGATCGGGCAGGGCACGCCGCCAGTTTCATCTGTCCGTTTCATGGTTTCAGCTGGCATCTGGATGGCAGCCTGCGCAGCATCACCTCTGGCTGGGACTTCCCGCACATTGATCGCGACAACTTCACGCTCACGCCGGTGCGTTGCGAAACCTGGGGTGGCTGGGTGTTCATCAACATGGACATGAATGCCGAACCCCTGGCGGATTTCCTCGGTGACCTGCCGCAGCACTTCGCCGCCTGGCCGCCTGAAGACCGCTATATCGAGGCGCATGTCGGCAAGATCATGCGCTGCAATTGGAAGCTCTGTCAGGAAGCGTTCATGGAAGCCTTCCATGTGATCCACACGCATCCGCAGATACTCGCCGGCATCGGCGATGAAAACAGCCAATACGACGCCTGGGGCAACTTCTCCCGCGCCATCACGCCAAACGGCACGCCGAGCCCGCATCTGCGCCGGGATGTGGATGAGCAGGAGCGGTTCGAATCGGTGATGATGCGCCATCTGGACGATCTGCCGGCGCCCAGAGTGCCGGCGGGCATGACCGCCCGCTCGATGATGGCCGAGGCCAGCCGTCAGGGCCTGGCCGCGGCTGTGCCGCCGGGCACGACCATCAGCGACGCCAGCGTTTGTGACAGCATCTACTACACACTCTTTCCCAACTTCCATCCCTGGGGCGGCTACAACCGCATCGTCTATCGATTCCGGCCTTGGCAGAATCGTCACGACCGCTCCCTGATGGAGTGCTACTACCTGAGCCCCTTCGTCGGCGAGCGCCCGGACCCGGCGCCCATGCGTCTGCTGGATGCGGATGAACCCTGGACGGACGCCGCCGAACTCGGGCTGCTGGCCAAAGTATTCACCCAAGATACATTCAACCTGCCGCAGGTGCAGTTGGGCCTGGAGTCGGCCCAGTATGACGAGGTGGTGCTGGCCAGTTATCAGGAAACCAAGCTGCGCCATTTCCATACGCGGCTGGCCGACTACCTGGCGCCCTGAGCCATGCCAGCTACCGAAGAGGCGCCTGCCGCCGGGATCTCGCTCTTCGACCCCGCCAATCTGGTGGATCCCTACAATGCCTTCAAGGTGCTGCGGGAGCAGGCGCCAGTGCACTTCGAGCCCCTGTTCGGCGCGTATGTGATCACCCGCTACGATCTGGTGCGCCAGGCGATCCGCGACACGGAAACCTATTCCAGTCGATTCGACGGCTTCCTCGCCCGCTCGCGCAAGATCCAGTTCGACTCGGCGCCGCCCGAGATTCAGCAGCAGTTGCTGGAAATCGAATCGCGCATGGTCGCCATCCCACCGACCATGTTGACGCTGGATGAGCCGGAACATACCCGTTATCGCTCCCTGGTGGCGCGTCTGTTCACCGGCTCCGAGGTGCGCAAGAGCGAACCGCAGGTGCAGCAGGTGGTGCGCGAGAGCCTTGACAATCTGCTGGCCGTATCCGAGGCCGGGCCGGACGGCGCCCGCCAGGCGGATTTTATGGCCGGTTTTGCCAACCTTGTGCCACTGCGCATCATCGGCGACCGGCTCGGCATTCCAGACGCCGACCGCGCCCTGTTCGATGAGGCTGCCACTGCCGCTGCCGGCGGCCTGCGGCTGTCCATTCTGACGCCGGAAGAGCTTTTGCATCGAGGCCAGCTGGCGCTCGGCCTGCAAAACCTTCTGATCGGTCTCGCCGAGGCGCGTCGCCGGCAACCGCAGGACGACATGATCAGCATTCTGGCGAACAGCCGTCTTCAGGATGAGGACCGGTTGCTGACCCATGGCGAGATGCTCAGTGTTCTCAATCAGTTCCTGGTGGCGGGGCACGAAACCACGACCAGCGCCTTCGGTTGGGGCATGTTGCTGCTATGTCTCAATCCGGGTCTGGAAGACGAGATTCGCGGCGATGCGCGCCTGATTCGCACCTTCGTGGAGGAAGCCCTGCGCATGGATGCGCCGGTTCAGGGGCTGCCCCGGGTGGTCACCCGCGATACCGAGCTTGGCGGCGTGTCATTGCGGGCAGGCGACATGGTGCAGCTGAGCTTCGCCGCCGCCAACCGCGACGAGCGCCAGTTCGAGAACCCGGACCAGGCCGACATTCATCGCCCCAAGGCCGGTATGCAGCTTGCCTTCGGCTCCGGCGTACACTATTGCATCGGCGCGCCGCTGGCGCGCCTGGAGTTGAACCTCGGTTTCGCCGCCGTGCTCGAAGAACTCGCTGGCTTTCGCCTGGCCCCCGGCTGCACGCCACAGGCCGAGCCGAGCTTCATCCTGCGCAATCTGCCGTCCTTGCAGATCAGCTTCCGGCAACGAGCCGCCTGAGGGGCGATAATGCTGCGACAAGGCGGCCCGATGATGCGACGACTTGCAGCGCTTGCGCTTGACCCGAAGCCGACCTTTACACAATATAGGCAGCCCGAACCCGCAGAGCGACTTGGTGTGATATGCGGCCAGGCGCCATGATCCGAATTTCGGCATGTTCTACATCAACGGGCTGATTGGTTGCGGCCTGGCCTTTCTGGCCTTGCTGCATCTGGGCGTTCCCGGCTGTTCACTATTGCTCATCTGGATGTACGGGGCCGCATCCGGGCTTGCCTTCCTCAGCCTCGTGCCGGGCATCAACCAGGTGTCGGCACGGCTTCTGGCGTTTGCGGCTACCCTGTGCCTGTTCTTTTTCTTTGCCGGCTTCTTTCAGGCGACGACCATGCTCTCCGAAGACTGGTACGCCGTGCACCTGCCGATCTTTGGCCAGCTTCTGAGCGCCTTTGCCATGATTCCGGTGCTGGCCGAGTACAGTTGCCTGGCCAAGGCCGATGATGGCGGCAAACGCGCTGGCGGCAAGGCGGGCAGATTCTTCTCGGTGTCCTGAGATCGCCCCGGCGATTGTGCTGGCCCGGGTATTGAGACAGCAGGCCGACTGAACCGACTTCTTGCTGACCCGCGCAGCCGTCCTGTGCAGGCGATGGCCGATCAGAGCGCCCGGAGCTGAGGCATCACCTCCGTGAGATAGGCGTCCAGCGCCTCTTCGCGCCAGGGCGCGCGCAGGGCGATGTTGATCTCGTCGGCGCCCGCCGCCAGGTAGCGGGCCAGGGTTTCCACGGCCTGATCTGGCGTGCAAAGCAGGGCGCCGTCCATCACCCGGCTTGCCATCGGCCCCCAATCCTCGGCAATGGCCTCGCGCTCGCGCGCCACCTCCGCCTCGTTCAGGCCCATGTGGAACATCAGATTGACGCTGCGCCGGATACCGGCCGGGTCCCGGCCGATGGCCTCGCACCACTCACCCAGCACGCCATTCAAGCGCGCAAACTCGTCCGCGGAAAGATACAGGGCGTTCCAGCCATCCGCCTGCTCGGCGACGATCTTCAAGGTGCGTTTCTCGCCCGTGCCGCCAATCCAGATGGGTAGCCGGGCCTGCACCGGACGCGGCAGGCAACTCGCGTCCACCACCTGGAAGTGCCGACCGTTGAAGTTGGTTCTTGGCTGCGTGAGCATACCGCGAATGATCTGCGCGGCTTCTTCCAGCATGTCCAGACGGGTGCCGATATCCGGGAAGGGGTAGCCGTAGGCGGTGGCCTCCCAGATGTGCCAGCCGGCGCCGAGGCCGATCTCGAAACGCCCGCCGGTAATGTGGTCCAGGGTGGTGGCCGCCTTCGCCAGCAGCGCCGGATTCCGGTATCCGACATAGAACACCAGACAGCCGATGCGGGCCTGCTCTGTTTCTGCCGCCATTGCGCCCAGGGTGGCAAGCGTCTCGAAATGTGGCTCGCTGCCGTTCTTGGGTGGCGCCTCGTAGAAGTGGTCCCAGGCCGAAATCCAGTCCATGCCGCAACGGTCGAGACGCCGCCAGAGTTTGCGCAGCGTCGGCATGGAGATGTTCTGCTGCCCTACATGAGCACCGAGCGCGAGTGACATCAGCGTTCTCTCGGATCAGGGATTGGCGGTGGCCGGCGCGTCTCGTCCGAGGCGTTGCCGGATTCGGCTTGTCAACGTCGAGATCAGGTCTGGCAGGGCGCGCAAGGCGCCGATCACGCGCGTGCCCGGCAACGCGAGCATGGCCGGCGTCGCCACCAGGGTCAGCAGGGTCGAGAAGGTGAGGCCGGACACGATGGCCTGGGACAGCGGCACCCAGAACGAGGACAGCATGCTGCCATAGGCGACGGTGCGATTGATGATGTCGATGCTGAAGTTGCTGGCCAGCGGCAGCATCCCAAGCACGGTCGTGGCCGTGGTGAGCATTACCGGGCGCAACCGCTGCGCGCCGGTGCGCACGATCAGCGTGATCCGATCCAGTTCCGGGTGCTCCCGGCGCAGATGGTTGTAGGTGTCGATGAGCACGATGTTGTTGTTCACCACGATACCGGCCAGGGCGACGACGCCGATGCCGGTGAGTATCGCGCTGAAAGGATTGCCGGTAATCATCAGGCCGGCCAGGACGCCAGCCGTGGACAACACCACCGCAAACAGGATCAGCGTGGACTGATAGAAGCTGTTGAACTGGGTAACCAGCAGAACGAACATCAACAGCAAGGACAGCGAGAAAGCCACATACACGAAGGAAATGGACTCCTGCTGTTCTTCATTGGTGCCCCGGAATCGAATACTGAGCGCCGGATCGAAGGTCTGGGTCGCCAGCCAGGCGTCGAGCTCCTGCACCTTGTCGTCGGCCAGCACGCCTGGGTCCACGTCTGCCCGCAAGTACATCACCGGTATGCCATTCACCCGCTGAATGGTGTCCGTGCGCTGTATCGCCTTGCGTTGCACGAAATTGGAGATGGGGACAAGCCCCCGGGCCGTGCTGATGCGAATCTCGTCCAGCATGGCCATGCGCCGCTCGGCATAGGGGTAGCGCACGCGAATGTCCACTGCGTCGTCTGACCGATCCGGCCGATATTCGCCAACCTTGACGCCGTTCGTCACCAGTTGGGTGGCGATGCCCACCGATAGCACGTCTGCGCCATAGATGGCTGCCTCGGCGCGATCCACCTCCAGGCTCCATTCGATGCCCGGCAGGGAGCGGGTGTCGGAGATGCTGCGCAGCCCGGTGACCTCGGCTTCCACGTGCGCCCGCACCCTGGCCACCGCCGACGCCAGCAGACCCTTCTCATGGCTGGCGAATTCAATCTCGATGTCGCGCCCGGACGGTGGGCCTTGCTGCATCGCCCGGATTTCGACCTCAATGCCGACAAGCGTTTGCGTGCGCTCTCGGATTTCTTCCATCAGGCTGGTGGCGGTTCGGTCGCGGTCAGCCTCCGGCACGAACTCCATGAACATCCGGGCGATCACATCGCGGCTGTCGCTATTCCCTGAATCCCCCGGCAAGCGGGTAAACACGTTCAGGTCCTTGAGGCCTGGCACTTCGAGTATCTCGGCCTCTGCCTCGCGCGTCAGGGCGTCGATTTCCTGTGTGGACAGATTACCTCTGGCGCGCACATCCACCATCGCCCAGAGGCTTTCCGAATCCGAAAAGAACGACATGCCAGTGCCGAACTTGCCGTACAGCGTGAACACGCCGAAAACCACCGCGAGGGTGACCCCGAAACTGATCCAGCAATGGCGAGCGGCCTTCTGCAACACCCGGGCGTAGAGGCCGGTGAGCGAGCGCAGCTGTGTGGGGTCGCCTTCTTCCAGCTGTTTCAGGGTTTCCACGGAGGCCGCGTCGCGGCTGCCGGGGCGCCCGATCAGGGAGCCGATCACCGGCCCGAACACCAGTGCGTACAGCAGCGAACCGGTGAGCACCATGAACACGGTGATTGGCAGATAACCCATGAACTTGCCCGGAACCCCTGGCCAGAACACCAGCGGCAGAAAGGCGGCGAGGGTGGTGGCGATGGACGCCGTCACCGGCCAGAACATGCGTTTGGCGGCCAGCGCATAGGCGCTGCGACGCTTGAAGCCTTCGGTCATCTTGCGGTCGGCGTACTCGGTGACGACGATGGCGCCGTCGATCAACATGCCGAGCGCGAGCAGCATCCCGAACATCACCATGAAGTTGAAGGTGTAGCCGATCGCGTACAGGAAAATCAGCGAGAACAACAATGAAAACGGAATGCCGAGGCCGACGATCAGGCCACTGCGAAAGCCCATCGCGGCCACGACCAGCACCATCACCAGAGTCAGGGCGGTGAAGATGTTGCCCTGCAACTCCGTCACCTGCTGAATCGCCCAGGGCGACTGGTCCTGGGTATAGAACACATCTACCTGCTTCGGCACCAGCGCGCGAAATTCATCCACCACCGCCTTGGCCTGGGCAATCGTATCGACGATGTTGGCGCCGGTGCGCCGGATGACATTGAGCGAAATCGCGTCCGAGCCGTTGACCCGGGCGTAGTACATCCGGTCCTTGAAGGTCTTGCGCACCTCGGCGACGTCACCCACCGTGACCACCGTGTCGCCGTCCACCTTCACCGGCAGGTCGAAAAGGTCCTGCGGTTTGTCAATCAGGCTGGGAATCTTTACCGGAAATCGACCCCTGCCAGTGTCCAGACTGCCAGCGGCAATCAGCCGGTTGTTGCGGGTCAGGGTGTCGAGCAGGGCCTCATTGGAAATCCGATGCGCTTCCAGCGCCTCCGGGTCTATGATCGCTTCCAGCACTTCTTCGCGATTGCCCTGCAGGCTGGCGTCGAGCACGTCAGGAATCATCTCGATGCGGTCGCGCAGCGTGAGCGTCAGGTCATAGAGCACCCGTTCCGGCACGCCGTCGCCCACCAGATTGATCTGCAGGATGGGAAAGTCGTCGGTGGTCTGCTCCTGGATGATGGGTTCTTCGATGCTGCTCGGCATTTCCGGTTTGGCGCGATCCACCGCGTCGCGCAGGTCCAGCAGCGCCTGGTCGAGATCGGTATCCGCCTCGAACTCCACCATGATCGTGGCGGCGCCCTCGGAGGCGTAGGCCGTAAATTCATCCACCCCTTCCAGCGTGCGCAGCGCCACCTCCATGGGCATCACCAGCAGCCGCTCGCAGTCTTCGGGTGATATGCCCTCGTGCATGATCGTCACCACGAAAAACGGCACTTGTATGTCCGGCTCGTTGGCGATCGGGATGGCGGTGCGCGCGATCAAGCCGGCGATGGTCAGCATGATGAGCACCAGCAGGCTGGTCTTGGCGCGGTTCAGCGCCGCGTCGATCACGGATTTCATGCGTCCAGTGCCTCGCTGGCGCGGTTTTGCGCCTGTGGCGTAGCCGATGCCGGCATCTCCGGGCCGGCTTCGCGTTCTGGCTCCACCAGCTCGCCGGGCGTCACCTGTTCCTGGCCGACGGTGATCAGCGTTGTGCGCTCCGGCAGGCCGGTCACCCAGACGCCATCCACATCGTCGCGCACGATGTCCACCGGATGGAAGCGCACTCGATTGTCGTTGTCCAGCGTGCGAATGCCGATCACGCCGGCATCGTCGAGGCTGAAGAGGGCCGGGCTGACCCGCTGCGCCATCACTTCGGCCACCGGGATCAGGATCAGTGCGGTGATCCCGCTACGCAGCCGCTGGTCAGGGTTTGCCACCTGAATTTCAATCGGATACGAGCGGGTTTCGGCGTTGCTCTGCTGCCCGACGAAACTGACCTGTCCCTCTACCCGCGCACCGTCGCTGAGAATGCCGATGGCGGGATCGCCCACAGCCAGCTTGCCCACCTCCCGCTCCGGCACCTGGCCGGTGAGCAGCATGGGGTCCAGATCCACCAGCGTGACACAGGGTTTTTCGGAGACGAGATAGTCGCCCACCTCCTGATGCACTGTTTCCACCACGCCGGCAAAGGGCGCGGTGATCCGCGTGCGATCCAGCGCCAACTGGCTGCGCGTCAGGGCCGCTGCCGCGGCTGCCTTGCGGGCCCTGGCCTGGGCGACACCGGTTTCTGAGAGATAGCCGTCCTTCTCCAATTCGAGCGCGCCTTCATATTCCAGCCTGGCTTGATTGAGCGCCTCCTGCGCTTCCAGTCGTGTGGCCTCGCGGTCTTCGATGGAGATGCGGCAAAGCAGATCGCCTTCGGCCACGGACGAGCCGCGTTCCACCGGCCGCTCGACGAGGGCGCCACGGGCTTCCGAGAGGATGGTGACGGTGCGCTTGTTCTGCGTCTTGCCGCGCACGCGCAAATGCCGCACCTGCGGGCTGGCGTGGATCAGGCGCGTGCGCACACGGGTGCGGGCGGCGTCAGCGCGCTGCGCGCTGCGCTTGTCGGCCTGTTCCGCCAGGGTCAGCAGGGGCGGGGCGGGTTCTCGGTCGAGTTGCCCGCTCAGCAGCCAGACAATGGCGAGCACGGCGATGACAATAGCGGTCAGATAGGTGGAGCGAATACCGGCTTTCCCTGCATGCTTGTGTGTTTGCCGCCGACCGGCCAGGGTGCTACGAAAAGTAACACATGGCGGGGCGCATCGCCACAGGCCGATGTCCGATGCGTGCTGACCGGAGCAGGCGTCGGGCTTCTCTCACGGCTTGCGGCTGAAACGCCAGGCGCCATTCTAACAGGACCCGGCGGTGCTGGTCCCGGCGTCGCAGATCCCGGATGCCGAAACAGAGGCCGCGATGGTCGCGCAGCCGGACAATAGACCTCAGACGCCGTGGCCCGTACATACGCTGCAGCAGCTGGCACGCATTGCTGACCCGGCATCAGGAGACGGTCACGGGGCTTGATCCGCACGGCAATCACGTTCAGGTCGAGTTTGTCCTGAAGGGCCGGTGCAAGGTGCTGCCCAACAATCCGCGCCGGATGGACGGGCTGGCGCACGGTCGGCGATGAGTATTTCCCGCCGTCTTAGGTCCGTCCGAGCCGCCGCTTCAGGTAATCCAGGCCCTTCCTGGCGATCAGCGGAAACAGCCCGAGCAGCACGAAGGAGACGATCAGGGATGGCGACAGTACGCCGGCCAGGGAATCTAGCTGGCCGATCTGCTGGCCCGCATTCACGTACACCAGGGTGCCGGCCAGCATCCCCACCTGGCTGACCCAGTAGAAGGGCCACACTCGAAGCGGCGTCAGGCCCATGGCCACGTTGATGGCGAAGAAGGGGAAGGCTGGCACCAGACGCAGGGCGAACAGATAGAAGGCGCCGTCCTTGCGCACTCCCTCGTTGATCGGCCCGAGCTGCTTCTCGAAGCGCCGCTGCACCAGGTCTCGCAGCAGGTAGCGGGCCAGCAGGAAGGCGAGGGTGGCGCCGAGGCTGCTGGCGAAGGAAACGATCACAGTGCCGAGCGCCAGGCCGAAAATGGCGCCGGCGGCCAGAGTCAGGATGGCGGCGCCGGGTAGTGACAGGCCGGTGATGGCGACATAGCCGACCAGAAAGCCGATGCTGCTGAGCCAGGGGCTGGCCTGATGCCACGCCACGGCTGCGCTGCGCTGGGCCTGCATGAATTCGAGGCTGAGAAAGCGCTGCAGGTCAAGGTAGAAGAACAGCGCCACGAGCGCGATGATCGTCGCCACGAGTATGATCTGATTGCGTTTCACTTCGGCTCTCCCTTGGTTGCGCCGCTCGCGTCAGGGCGCGTTCAGGCGCCAGTCGTAATCATCATCGAAATCATCAAACCCGGTCAGGGCATTTGCCAGTTCAGGCCTTGCGTACTGGCCAATGTGGGCGAGCACGCCGGCGTCGGCGCCGCCGAAGTCTTCCTTGAACCAGTCGTAGATGCTCGACACCAGGAGTTCGCCATCGGCCACCCGCGCGCCTCTTGGGTGGTTGATGTAGGCAGCAGCACCCTGTTCGAGCAGTTGTTCCAGATTGTCGGCCCGGTAGGCTTCCGAGGCCAGATTGGGGCAGCCGATACTGGCGCAGTTGACTGCGTAGTGAATGCGCGGGTCCTTCCAGATCGGCCTGAGAATGCCGTGCTCGATCTGGTTCAGCGTCAGTTTCTCGCCCTGCATCGCCTGCATCGGGATCAGGGGCAGATTCCAGGGCCCGAAGTCGATGAGACCGCTCTTGATGTCCTTGATCGAATCCACCGGATAGCGCGGCAAGATCACATACACAGTGAGCGCGTTGTAGAGGTTGATCCAGTAGGCCATTTGCTCTGCCCTGGCGAAGGTGCGCGGATCCTGGCTCGCCAGGCTCTGCAGATAGGCGCCCAGCTTCTGCCGATCTTCGGTGTTGTCCTTGAGCGCGCCGTAGTTGAAGCGGTGAACGCCTGATGGATGGTCTGCCAGGAGATAGCCGTCGAGGATTTCCTGCCAGGGCGCGTGATCGATGGTCGCCGTGTTCGACTCATCGCTGGCGTCCCACATGGGAATCAGTTCGGCGTCCTCGGCGGCGGTGGGCAGGCTGGCCATCGCCAACAGCAGCGCCAGAGTAGCTGCTGCGCCCACTGGATTGAACGGGAGTTTGCGAGCGATCTGCTTCTTCATGGGTCTGGCCTTGCTTCAGGCAGGCCGCGCTGGCCCAGGCTTCGCCGTCGCCACCTGAGCCTTGCGATCATGCCAAGGATGCCACAGACAGCGCCAAAAGCATCGCGCTGCTCGGCGCGGCCACAGAAGCGGACATGTGTTTGGCGTTGCCCTGTACAGGCGATGTACGCTCGACTGGATGACGCCAAACGAATATCTTGTCAGTCTTGAGGACAACGCCTGCGCCAAACCTTGAATGTCCGAAAGGAACCCTTGCACGTTGCAGCGCTTCCCGATCTGAATGGATAAACTGCATGGCGCCAGTCGCGCTGGCTGAAATCTGGCTGGAGGATTAGCCCGAACATGGACAAGGCATTCTGGCTGGAACGCTGGCGCACAGGGCGGATCGGCTGGCATCTGGAGCATCCGAATCCCTGGCTGATACGTTACTGGCCAACGCTTGAACTGACCGCCGGCAGCCCCGTATTCGTGCCCCTTTGCGGCAAGAGCGTTGATCTCTTGTGGTTGCGCGAGGCTGGGCATCGGGTGATCGGCGTGGAACTGTCGGAACCTGCGGTGCGCGCCTTCTTTCGCGAGTCGGGACGGGCCGTGCGTGTGGTTCCAGACGATGTGGGCATATTGCGCCGTTTCAGCGGCGGTGCGATTCATCTCTACTGCGGCGACTATCTTGATATCAGCGCCGCCCACCTGGAAGGCGCTGTCGCTGTCTGGGACAGAGGCGCCCTGATCGCCTTGCCGTCAGAGCAGCGGCTTGTCTATGCCGACCACCTGCAGCGGATTCTGCCGCCCGGCACGCACAGCCTGCTGGTGACGCTGGAATATGATCAGCAGCAGGCGCCGGGGCCGCCATTTGCGGTGGCCGAATCCGAAGTAACCCGCCTCTATGAGGCGCGCAGCCGCGTCAAGCGACTGGACACCAGGGTCGCGACCGATCTGCCGCCGCACTTCATCGAGCAGGGTGTCCGGGAAGCAGTCGAAGCGGTCTATCAGATCACCAAGGCGGATTGATCGAGCCGGGAGCAGCGCAAACCGGTTCGGGCCATCACCTCAAAACCAGCGTCCTGCGCCAACATTCGGGCTAGAATGGGGCATCCGGATGGCCGGACCATGGCGGTCCTGTCTGGTCCGCCCGCAGCGCCGAAGTCGTGAACCCCGCCAGGCCCGGAAGGGAGCAACGGTAGCGGCCAAGGCGAGTGCCGGGTCAAGGCTGGATGGGATCGCCACCCGCCGTCGGCCTCCGCGGAGAGGTGTCCGAGCGGTCGAAGGAGCACGCCTGGAAAGCGTGTATGGGGCAACTCATCGAGGGTTCGAATCCCTCCCTCTCCGCCACTTGCTTCATACGCTGTCTGGACGCGCATTGAGGGCGGGAATCTGTCCAACGCAAGGAGCGTGGGCGGCGGTGTCTTCGAGTACCGAATCGACTTCGGTCCCGGCTATCGAATCTACTTCGGTCGGGACGGCGCGGCACGGGTCATCCTTCTCGGCGGAGGAACCAAGACCCGCCAGCAGCGCGACATTGAGGACGCGCGTACCCGCTGGCAGGACTACCGACTGCGCAAAGGACGGCAGGACTGAGCACATGCCATTGACATGAGACTTCAGGGTGACGATTCGGGAGTGGCTGCAGCGCGATCCGGGCTTTCGCGACGCAATCCTGGAAGAAGGAGTGAAGTGTCTGCTCGCCGGCGAATTGGACGTCGGCAAGTCGGTGTTGCGCGACTGTCTCCAAGAGCGCGAGGGACTGCGCCTCGAAGTCCAGGCGGTCCGTTGACCGAGTGCTCGCCGGGGTTCCAGTGAGGGTCGCCAGCAGACCTTGTTCGAGACCGAGCACGGTTCAGCGCAACTCCCGGCGCACGCCCGGGCCTGAGCCGTGACCCGCACGACCGAAGCCTTCGCCCGCGTCAAGATCGATGCCCTCCTCAAGGACGCCGGCTGGGACCTGACCGACGGTTCGAGCGTCCTGTTCGAGCACGCGCTATATATTGGGTTTGCCGCAGCGCCAGGGGATTTATAGCCGCCATGACCACGCCACAAGCAAGGTTGGCTGAGGCTTTGACGGCCCTGAAAGTGCTTCAGTCGAGCGGCAAGACCGCGATTCGCACCGGACAGCTGCCACCTGCTCAGCTCAGGCTGCTGCTTGCCCAAGGCTATCTGCTCCGCACCGCCTGACTCCATAGCGCAATGGCCTGAATGGCTGTGGTCTTGCCGCAGTTGTTCGGCCCGATCAGAACGGCAGGATGGTCCAGTTCGATGTGCTGGTGACCTCCGAAGCGCTTGAAATTCTCGATCTCAAGGTAGTGGAGCAGTTTCATGCCGGACCTTGATCTTGCGTTACGCCAAGGCTACCAGACGATGCGTCCAGGTCGCATCGCGAAAGCGGGCCCGCGCGGGAGCGGACTGTTCGGGCCAGTTGCCTGTTTCCAGTTGCAGCCGGTCGGCAAGCCAGGCGTCCGAATTCGGGAGCCAGCGCCGATACAGTCGCGCAGCAAGTGTGCGTGCGCGATCGCCGGGCCAGTCCTCAGGCAGTAGATCGGCGGGCAGCTCCGGGTCGGTGAGGACGATGCGGCGGTAGTCGTGCAGGAGACTCAGCCGTAGCTGAAACGCCGTCTCCGGGGCTGGCGCCAGCTCGTCGGCCAGTGGCGAGTATCGCCTGACAAACTGATCGAAGGCGCGCTTGAGCGCATCCACCTGAAACGCCTGACGGCAGAGTTCGGTTTCTGCCGGGCCGAGCGAACCGCTTTCGGCCCGGAACACGGGTACGTTCACGCCGAGTTCCGAGGTGATGGCTCGATAGTCTTCGTTAAAGCCGGCGCGCACCAGCGTATCGGCGCCAGCGCGGCCGAACCCCAGCCATCCCAGGCGTTGCGCCAGTTCGGCGCGACGGGACGCCGGCAGGTTGCCGGTCATCACCAGGGTCCAGCAGCCATCCCATACCGGCTTTTCGGGTGCGTAGATACGCCGGGCGGCGCGCCGGTACTGACGGGCGCCGTAGTCGCTGAAGTGGTAGTAGCTGCGTCGGCCCAGGCGTCGCGATTGCAGCCAGCCGTCGTGCGCCAGCCGATTGCAGGCAGTGCGCACCAGGTGTTCGCCGAGGCCGAGATGCCGCATCACCGCAATCAGGCTCCCGAGCCAGGCTCGGGCGGGCTGCACGGAAATCACGTCGCCAAAGAAGGTGACCAGCAGCGAGCGGGCTCTGACGGGTTCCGCCAGCCGCGAACGGGCCAGGCGCTCGGCAGGGTTCACACGTCAAAATCCAGGCTGACCTCGGCTGATGCCGGGTGGCTCTGGCAGGTGAGCACGAAGCCTTGCGCTACCTCCTGCGCGGACAGGGCGTGGTTGACGTCCATCTCCACGCGACCCGCCAGCACCCTGGCCTTGCAGGTAGCGCACACCCCATCCTTGCAGGAGAAGGGCGCGTCCAGGCCCAGGGCGCAGGCTCGGTCGAGCAGGTTTTCGCCGTTGATTTCCAGGTCGAAGAAACGCCGCTTGCCGTTCAGTCGCACGCAGACCCGGGCTACGTCGCTGCCGTATCGGCGGGCGCGCGCCTCGTGCTTCTCGATGCGCAGGGCTGCGTCTTCGGCGGATGCGGAGAAGAGTTCGAAGTGAATGCGTTCCGGGGCGACGCCGGCGCCGCGCAGCCCGCGCGAAACCTCCGCCGCCATTGATTCTGGCCCGCACAGATAGAATTCGTCAAAGCTGTCCAGCGGCAGCAGGCGCTTGATGAGTTCTGCGCCCTTGGCGTTGTCGATGCGCCCGTTGAACAGCTCGTTGTCCTGCAATTCTTCGCTGAACACCGGAATCAACTGGAAGCGATCGAGATGCCGATTCTTGAGCGCCAGGAGATCATGTCGGAACATCATCGACGCTGTGGTCTTGTTGCCATAGAGGAGCGTGACCCGGCTGCTGGCCTGGCGCGTGAGCACCGAGCGAATGATCGACAGCAACGGCGTGATGCCGCTGCCGGCGGCGATGCACAGATAGCCAAGGCCGGCGCGCCCGTCGCTGGCGGCGACGAAGCGGCCGTCCGGGGTTGCCGTGTCGAGCCGGTCGCCGGCGCGCAGGGTGCGGTTTGCCCAGGTGCTGAAGCGGCCGCCTGGCTGCAACTTGATGCCGACCTCAAGTGGCTCGCCAGGCAGGCTGCAAATGGAATAGGAGCGTCGAACCTGCGCATCGTCAATCACCCGTTCGAAGGTCAGATACTGCCCCGGCGTGAATTGATACTCCGGCTGTATCGGCTCCGGCACAGCCAGCGTCACGCGCACCGCCTTGTCGGTTTCTGCCGCCACCCGGGCGACTTCAAGGCTGTGCCAGGCCATGCCGGCGGCTACCAGGCGGCGCCCGGAAAGGCGCGCGGCAACTGCTGCATTTCTGCGAGCATGGCGCTGAGGTGCTGCGTATGCACGCCTGAACGGCCGCCGGTCAAGCGCTCGCTGATTGTCGGCTTGCTGAGTGTGGCGACGGCAAGGCTCGCATCGACCCTGGCGGCCCAGGGCGAGGCCAGAGCGCCTCTGTGCGGCAGCACGCCGCTGCTCGCCAGATCGCTTTCTTCCGACGACATCTCGAACAACTCCTGATGGTATCCCCAGACTTCCGCAAGCGCCTGCTGCATGCGTGCGCGGCTTTCCGCCGTGCCGTCGCCCAGGCGCCTGAGCAGTTCGTCCGAGTGCCGCAGATGATAGGCGGATGCCTTCCGGCACCTGGCGCCGAGCACCGCCAGGGTTGGGTCCGTGCTGTCGGCAAGCGCCGTCAGGTAGAGGTCGTCGAAGACATCCACCAGGAACTGGCGCGCACAGGCGAGCGCGAAGTCGTCGCCGGGCAGCTCGAAGATCAGGAGATTCCGGTACTCCCCGGCGTCGCGCAGATAGGCGTATTCATCCTCGTTGCGTCCGCCCAGCGATTCTGCATAGGCGTACAGTGAGCGTGCCCGGTCCAGGAAATCGAGCGCCGTGTTGGTGATTGCCAGATCTTCCTCCAGGAATGGCGCCTTGCCGCACCACTCCGAGAGGCGATGCCCGATCACCAGCGCATCATCGGCAAGCCCCACAACCGCTGCCAGAAGGCTCACAGGTTCTTGACGCCTTCCGGCAGCTTGTACCAGGTGGCCTGGCGGTAGGGCTTGTCGTCCGCCGGGTCGAAGAAGGCGGGCGCATCTTCTTCCTGGGAGGCGACTATGTCGCTGGAGCGCACCACCCAGAGGCTCACGCCCTCGCGCCGCCGGGTATAGAGTTCGCGCGCATACTGCAACGCCATTTCCGAATCCTCGGCGCGCAGGCTGCCGGCGTGTCGGTGTTCCAGGCCGCGCCGGGCGCGCACGAACACCTCGTAGAGTGGCATCGATTCCGGCATCTGCTACAGGTCCTCGTCAGAGAGGCGCTGCCCCGGCAGCTCGGACCAGGCCGGATGCTCGGCTGCGGCCTGGCGTTGCGGGCGCTTCCGTGCGTAGGCGGCCAACGCCTCGCGCACCCAGGCGCCGTCCTCGTGCACGCGCCTGTGCCGCTCCAGACGCGCCCGATTGCGGGGGCCGTCGCCCGCCACCACGCGATTGAATTCGCCCCAGTCGATGGCGCCTGTCCGGTAGTGGCCGCTGGCTTCGTCCCAGCAGAGGTCCGGGTCGGGAATTTCGAGACCGATGACCCTGGCCTGCTCCACCGCCTGGTCGATGAATTTCTGCCGCAACTCGTCGTTGGAGTAACGCTTGATCTTCCAGGCCATGGATTGCGCCGAGTGCCTGGACGCCTCGTCCGGTGGCCCGAACATCTGGATGCTGGGCCACCACCAGCGGTTCAGCGCGTCCTGGGCCATGGCCTGTTGTTCCGGCGTGCCGCCGGCCAGGCTGACCATGATGTCGTAGCCCTGGCGCTGGTGAAAGCTCTCTTCCTTGCAGATGCGCACCATGGCGCGCGCATAGGGGCCGTAGGAACAGCGCTGCAAGGGGACCTGGTTGATGATCGCGGCACTGTCCACCAACCAGCCAATGGCGCCGACATCGGCCCAGGTTTCTGCCGGGTAGTTGAAGATGGAGGAATACCTGGCGCGTTCCTCGTGCAGCGCTTCGATCATCTCCGCCCGGCTGGCGCCCAGGGTTTCTGCGGCGCCGTACAGGTAGAGGCCATGCCCGCCCTCATCCTGCACCTTCGAGAGCAGGATGGTCTTGCGTCTCAGCGAGGGCGCTCGGGTGATCCAGGCCCCCTCCGGCTGCATCCCGACCACTTCCGAGTGCGCATGTTGCGATATTTGTCGGATCAAGGTCTTGCGGTAGGCTTCCGGCATCCAGTCCTTGGGTTCGATGCGTTCCTCCCGGTCGATGCGCGCCTGAAAGCGCGCTTCCAGCGTCTGAACTTCCGTCATCACCGCCTGTCGAGGTTGCGTCACCGGCCATCATACACAAAGTGATACAGTTCTGGCTAGGATCTCGTCTAAAGCGTATTAATTTTATGCCCGTGAAGATTGGATAAAGTTGGCGCGATGATGGGATGAAGATGGGGTGAAGATGGGATAATGTGCGCCAACGGGAGGGATCAGACATGGCCGAAGAATCAACCTGGGCCCCGCCCAGGGTCTGGCAGTGGGATAGCGAAAGCGGTGGCCGCTTCGCCAGCATCAACCGACCCATAGCCGGCGCCACGCACGAGCAGGCGTTGCCGGTCGGCGAGCACCCGTTGCAGCTCTATTCCCTGGCGACGCCAAACGGCGTCAAGGTCACGATCCTGCTCGAGGAGCTGTTGGATCTCGGTATCGCGGCGGCGGAGTACGACGCCTGGCTGATCGATATCGGCGAGGGGGCCCAGTTTTCCAGCGGCTTTGTCGCGCTGAATCCGAATTCGAAGATTCCGGCCCTGCTGGACCGCAGCCTGCCAACGCCGGTGCGGGTGTTCGAGTCCGGCGCCATCCTGCTGTATCTGGCGGAGAAGTTTCGCCACTTCCTGCCAGAGGAGCCGGCGGAGCGGGCCGAGTGCCTGTCCTGGTTGTTCTGGCAGATGGGCAGCGCACCCTACATAGGCGGCGGATTTGGCCATTTCTATGCCTATGCGCCAGAGAAGATCGAGTACAGCATCAACCGCTTCACAATGGAAACCAAGCGCTTGCTGGATGTGCTCGATCAGCGCCTTGCGCACCACGAGTATCTTTGCGGCGATGCCTACACGCTTGCCGACATGGCCAACTTCGGCTGGTATGGCGCACTCCTGCTGAACAATATCTACGAAGCGGCCGAATTTCTGGATGTTGCCTCCTACAGCCACGCAACGCGCTGGGCCAAGGCCATTGCCGAGAGGCCAGCCGTGCAGCGCGGCGTGCGCGTCAACCGCCCCTGGGGGGCGGAGGAATTGCGCGTCCCTGAGCGCCACAGCCGGGCTGATTTCGGCGACGTCTAGCCCGGATATTGCACCAGGGGCCACGATGAGCGAGGGAAAGGCGCGTCTGGCCATCAGCCAGCGCCTGGGCTATGGCGTCGGCGACTTCGGCATCAACCTCTACTTCATCTCCATGATGACGTACCTGGCGTACTTCTACACGGATGTGTTCGGTCTCTCGGCGGCGGCGGCCAGCGGTGTGGTGATGGTGGCGCGCACCATCGACGCTGTTACCGATCCGATCATGGGCGCGATCGCTGAACGCACCCGCAGCCGCTGGGGTCGGATGCGGCCCTGGCTGCTGTTCGGCGCCCTGCCACTGGCGGCTTTCGCGGTGGCCAGCTTCAGTGCGCCCGAGCTCTCCCCGTCAGGCAAGTTGCTCTGGGCCTTTGTGACCTATACCGGCTTTGGCATCGTCTATACGGCGGTGACGATTCCCTATTCGGCGCTGACCGCATCCCTGACCACGGATCACCACGAGCGTACTCTCCTGTCCACGGTTCGCATGGCCTGCGCCTTTGCCGGCGGGCTGGTTGTTTCTGCCGGATTGCCGGCGCTGGTGGCCTGCTTCCCCGACGAAGCGGTTGGCTATCCCGCCACCATGCTCGGGTTTGCCTGCATTGCGACCTGCGCGCTCCTGGTCACATTCCGGCAGACCGAAGAGCGAGTGCAGCCGCCGAAGGCAGAGGCGCCAAGCCTTCGCGCCAGTTTGCGGGCAATTCTTGTCAATCCGCCCTTGCTGATCGTGATCGTGCTGTTTACGTTCGGCATGTTGTCGTTCACCGTGCGGCAGACGGCCACCCCCTATTTCTTCAAGTACAACCTGGGCCGCCCTGATCTGATCGACACCTGGTTCCTGGCCACCATGTCGGTCATGTTCGTCGGCCTGCTCGGCACGCCCTGGCTGGCGGCTCGTTTCGGCAAGGCCGGCGGCATGCTGCTCGGCGCCTGTGTCAGCCTGCTGGCGGCGGTCGGGCTCTACTTCACGCCCTACGACAATCTGCTGGCCATCTTCTTCTGGGGCGTATTGCTGGCCCTGGGCGGCACGCCCCTGGCGGTGCTCGGATGGGCCATGCTGCCAGACACAGTGGAGTTTGCGCAGTGGCGGCATGGCGTGCGCGCCGATGGCGTCATATTCGCGGCTGCCAGCTTCTTTCAGAAACTGGCCAAGAGCCTTGGCGGCGCCGGCGTTCTGGCGGCGCTTGCGGTGGTCGGCTATGTGGGTAACGCCGAACAGTCGGCGGCCAGCCTTGGCGCCATCCACAATCTGATGACCCTGGCCCCGGCGGCCATCATGGTGCTGGTGATTCTGGCAGCGCGTCTGCATGCGCTCGACCAGCGTGCGCATGAGCGAATCCTGGCCCGGATAGGGCCTCAGGCGCCTGATCTCTAGCCAGGAAATCGCGAAAGCGAAAATCCGGATTGGCTCAGGCGTTGAGGATGATGCTGATCGGTAGGACGATGGTCACCAGCAGGAAGAGCATGGCCACCACGACCAGGATGGAGGTCAGTATCGAGCGCCCCAACCCATGCACCTCGCCGCCTGATTGCCGGTGATGGGCAATGGCGGCGCCTTGCAGGCGGCTGCCGAAAAAGCTGGCGAGCCAGCCCTGAATCAGCGCCATGACGATTGACGTCAGCAGCGGATTGGCGTTTTCACCGAAGCCGAGAGGGGTGGCCAGCATGGGCAGCAGCACAATCAGCGCGAACAGCGCCGCGCCTCCGAGCAGGGTCTGGCGGGCGAGCGCCGGGCGTTCCATGGCGAAGTAGTTGGCGGCGGTCATGTAGATTGCTGCTGCCAGCGAACCCAGCATGGCCCCGACCACCATGCCCGATACGGGGTAGAGGCGTGTTTCTGAACTCAGGAATGGCATCGTGAACGCCCGCGGCTTCCAGTCTGCTGCGAGTCTATATAATTCCGCCGCCGAAACCACCGGCTTTGCAGCCGGTCATTCCCTTCATTGCCCGGCTTCGCCCATGCAAATCGAGATCTTCTCCGATGTGATCTGTCCCTGGTGCTATATCGGCAAGCGTCGGCTTGATCGGGTACTCGAAACACCGGTCGGCGAGGGCGTCACGCTGCGCTGGCGTCCCTACCAGCTGCGCCCGGACGTGCCGGTGGCGGGCGTGTCGCGGGAGCGCTTGCTTCGGGCGCGCCACGGCGAAGCTGCCGACCCTGCCCGAATTCCGGAACGCCTGCACGCGGAGGCAGAGGAAGCCGGCCTGGATTTCAACTATGCGGCCATGACCCGAGTGCCGAATACGCTGCGCGCACATCGTCTGCTCGAATATGCCTGGACGCAGGGCGTGCAGCATCTGCTGGCGGAGACGCTGTTCGACTGGCACTTCTGCGCTGGCCGGGATGTTGGCGATACGGCCACCCTGCTGGCGGCGGCGGAATCGGTCGGTCTGGCCGTCGAGCCGGTTCGGGCGTATCTGGCCGGCCAGGGCGGATTGGCCGAAGTGCAGGCCGACCTTGAGCGGGCCTCCACGCTTGGCGTTTCCGGCGTGCCCTGCTATCTGCTCGCAGGCCGATTTACCTTGCCGGGCGCGCAGACCACTGAGGTGATGGCCGCATTCATCGACCGCGCCCGCACCCGCCTGGCCGCCACAAGCTAGCCGCCAGGAGGCAGCCCGGCAGGACGCTGCCTTCAATCCAGGCGCTGATCCATGACGTGCGCTGGCACGCCGCGCGCTGCGCCGACGACGCGGGCCGGTACGCCGGCGACAGTCACGTGCCCTGGCACATCGTCCAGCACGACGCTGCCGGCGCCCACCTTGGCGCCTTCACCCACCTCGATGTTGCCGATTACCTTGCAACCGGCGGCCAGGAGCACGCCGCGGCGGATCTTCGGGTGACGATCGCCGCTGACCTTGCCGGTCCCGCCGAGCGTCACGGCGTGCAGAATGGAAACGTCATCCTCGACCACGGCCGTTTCGCCGGCGACCAGGCCGGTCGCATGATCCAGCATGATGCCGCGACCAAAGCGTGCGGCTGGGTGGATGTCCACGCCGAGCGTCACGCTGATCTGATTCTGAAAGAACTGCGCCAGCGCCCTGCGTTCCTGACCCCAGAGCCAATGCGCGATCCGGTGCGCCTGCAGGGCATGGAAGCCCTTGAAGAAGAGAAATGCCGTGAGCAGGTCGCTGCAAGCCGGATCGCGGCGCCAGGTTGCGACCATGTCGCCGGCGGCGGATTGCAGGATTTCTGCATCCCCGGCCATGGCCTCCTGAATCACGTCGCGGATCAGCATGGTGGGCAGCATCGGGTTGTCCAGCTTGCTCGCCAGCCGAAAGCTCAGCGCGCCGGCCAGGCTGTGGTGATTGAGGACCGTGGCGTGGAAGTAGCTGCCGAGAATGGGTTCTTCGGCGGCCTTGACATGGGCTTCCTCGCGCATCTGCGGCCAGAGCTCATCGACAGACAGGGCGTCGGTCAACGGCTCAGCCGGGATTTCCGGCGCCCAGTCGCCTGGTTTGACGCTCTGTGTCACGAGACGTTTCCGGGTTTCCCAGTGGTTGGTTCTGCTGCTGTGCTCGGGCTATTGTAGCGCGGACAGTCTGCGTGATTGCCAGGCGGCGGGTGTGGCGTGGCGCGTCACCAGCACAATCATGGCGCTCAGGCTGATGCTGGCGGAGATCAGGCCGGCCCAACCGGGGCTGGTCAGCCCGACCAATGGCGAGAACCCCGCAAGGCAGACAAAGTAGGCCAGAACGCTGACGGCCTGAAGTCGAAACACCGGCCCGGCCAGATCCAGTACATGGCTGGCGGGCCGCAGCGCTGCGCCGGCGAGTTCGAGGCTGGCGGCGGCGAGCAGCAACACCAGCAGACCCTCGCCTGTGCGGAACGCCTCGCCGCCGGCCAGTGCCAGGAGCTCGCTTCCGAAACCCCAGGCAGCCGCGGTGAGCAGGGCGCCGGTCGCGCCCAGGATGATGCTGGTGCGCGCGATCAAGGCGCGAAAGGCGTGCAGGCTGTCGGCCCAGGTGCGGCTGAGATCCGGGAACACGGCCTGGCGCAGGAAGGTCACCGGTTTGGCGGCGATCTCGGCCAGGTCCCTGGCGAGCCGGAATACGCCAGCGCCGTCAGCGCCGAACAGCCCGCCGACCGCCAGGGTGGCGCCGTGGCGGGGCAGCATGTCGAGGTTGGATTGCCAGTACACCACCTTGAGATAGGCGCCAAGGCCGGCGTTTTCAGCGAGCGCCTGGCGCAGCGACGCACCGCCTGTTGTCAGTTTCAGATGTGGCGCTGCACAGGCGATCTGACACAGATGTTCGCTGGCCTGCGCCAGCGCCCAGACAGCCACAAAGACGCCCAGGGGCGCGTCGAGCAGCGCCGCGAGCGCACAGCCGATGAGTCGCAAGCCAGCGCCGATTACCCAAGGCAGGGTGGACAGACGGTAGCGGTCAGTCGCCCGCAGGGCGCCGCGCGCCGCCTCGGTCGCGGATGTGGCCAGCGCCGGCAGATACAGCCAGGCGGCGCCGATCAGGAGCGCCAGGCCGCCGCTGGTCTCCGGGCCGACCAGTTGCGTCATGGCCAGCAGGCACAGAAGCCCCAGCGCAGTCGCCAGCAGGGCGCTCAGCATGTCCAGCCGAAACAGGCCCGCCACCAGTGCCGACCAGGCGGCATTGTCGATGCTGCGCCTGTCTTGTGTGTTCATCGGCGCCGGTTCGTCGCTCGCCGATCCTGCAGCGGGCAGCAGCGGCACGCCAAAGCGGATCACCGCGTGCGAGGTCTTGGCATTGCACAGTTGCTTGATGACCAGAACGCCAGTGTGCAGCAGCACCACGGCGCCGAGCCCTTCCGGGCCAAGCGTTCTGGCCATGATGGCGGTGGCCCCGAGCGTCAGCAGGGCGCTGAACCCGCGCCCACCGAGCAGCCATCCCAGATTCTGGAATACGCGGAGGGTCGGGTTGGGCCGCGCGTCCGCCGGAGACATCCGCGCTAACGCAGGACGTTCTGACGATACAGGCGCCAGAGCACCGGCCAGGCGAAGATCAGCGGGTAGCGGCGTTGTCGCTCGGTCAGCAGGATCTTTTGCCCCGAGTGCCGTTCCAGCTTCCAGACCGAGTAGTCCAGGGCCTTGTCGAAAGTGGCCAGAGACTTGAGGATGCGTGCAGCCGACGCCAGCTTGCCACACACGCGGGTCACCCCCCAGGGGACGCTTCGGCGGGGCTGATGCGCGTCGGATCTGCCGAGATCGGCAAACACGGCGTCGTACCAGGCCTGATCCGCTGCATAGATGGCCTGCTGCTGGCTGGCGCCTTCCGAGCGAATCTCGGCAGCGTAGGTATCGGCAAAGGCGCCAAGCCAGTAATCAGTCGATGTGCGCGTGTCGGCGCGCGGCGGGCGGCTCTGCCACATCCGCTCCAGCGCCCGGCACATCATGTACTCGAGGCGGGCGCGGACCTTGTCGTTCCGGCATTGGAGCAGGCGGCAGGGTTGCGCGAAGCGGGCCCAGAAGTAGGGCGCCAGGTGCGAAGAAACGGCCTTCAGTAGCTGCCGGGTTGTCAGCACATTGACCTTGGCGGCGGTGGGCGTCTTGACGCCAGCCGAGCTGGCCCGGGACGGCTCCAGTTCAATCCGGTGTACATTGGGTGGCAGCAGGCGGCCCAGCCACAGATGCAGGCGCGGCTCCGGCGGCCAGGCGTCGAGGAGAACCCAGAGGTCCGGCATGGCGTCTGCCACCCCGCGCCGATAGGAACCATAGAGGATGATGGCGTCCACCCGTTCGCCAAAGCGGGCGCTGAGTTGTTCCCCCAAAGCGCGAAGCGCCGGATCGGCAGGCGGCGGCCCAAGCGCCCGGGCAGCCAGCCCGGTCAGCGCGCCAGAATGCTGATCAGGGTTCTCTGATGTCTGCTTCTTCAAATGACTGCGTTTCATATCGAAGCACTGTACCCGATTACCGAATCCGCTGGCCGCGCCTCAGGCGCCATGCAAGGGCGACTTCAGGCAGCATAGGCGGCGCGGGTGGTGGCGAAGGTACGGAATGATCTGGGCCAGCGGCTGTGCGCGTCAGCGGCGCCGAGCCAGGAACCCAGTGCGTTTCTGCCACCGCGCCAGCGCGCCAGGCCGGCTTGCAGAAGCCGCGCCAGCAGCACCAGGCTGGACGCCAGAGTCCAGAGCGCCACGAGGACGAAGCCGAGCGCAGGGGCGCCGATCAGCCAGGCCAGCGTCAGCAACACCAGGCAGGGATTGCGTCGGGCAGTCACCAGCCGGAACCAGGCGTCAAACGGGCGCCAGGCGAACATGTCGATCCTGGCCAGTGTGAGGAACAGGCCTTCAATCAAGCGTCCTCCAACATAACCGGCGCCAATGAACCACAAGAGTTGCGAAAATGAAAGGCCCAGGGAAACAGCGGCCAGCTCGCTGTCGGCCAGAGCCAGCCCCCAGAGGGCGTACCAGAAGGGCGGATGCAGCACGTCCATGCCGTGATCGAGGATGTGGCCGAAGCGGCTCGACTGAATGGTGACCCGGGCCAGCTTGCCGTCAACGGTGTCCAGAAACGTCATCAGCCAGGCCGCCAGGAGGCCGGGCAGCCAGGCGCCAAGCCAGAACAGCCAGGTTGCGGCCAGCACCAGCACTGCGCCGATGCCGGTCACCAGGTTCGGCGACAGCCGCCAGTTGGCGCACAGGCGCACCGCGACCTTGGCTGGCCTCGGCCAGAACCACTTGGTGACGAAATCGGTGATGCCCTTGTAGGACGCGCCGTACAGCAGGCTTTCCAGTTCTTGCGCGTCGGCCTGCGTCAAAGCCCGCACGAGTGGCGCCGTCGCCCGTCTGAGATCGTCCTGGAAGACGGTCAGTGAGGCTGCGTCCCGGGTTTCGCAGCCGTCCGGGGGCGTCTTGCGGTTGCCGAGGATATACGCTGTGACCTCGGCCTCCAGATCGGCGCCAACGGCTGCCGCCACCGGCTGGCCGGCATGTGTCAGCACCCCGTCGCAGGTTTGCAGGGCCTGCAGGATACGCAGCTCGTAGGCATGGTCCGCGCGCAGCAGCAGTACCTGTTCTCCGGATTCCGGCTCCCGGCCGAGATCAACGCCGCCAAGCGCCTGCACCTGTCGCGTCAGGCGTTGTTCCGAGTCAAGGCCCCAGATGCGAACATCCGAGCGCCCGAGAATGCGCGCAACAGTCATTGCAAGCCGACGGTCAAAGGCGCGATTATTGCATTGTCATGCGCCTGATCCACATTACCGACCCGCATCTCAGTGACCTGTCGTGCGTGCCAGCCCGCCTGATTCGGGGCAAGCGCCGGCTCGGTTATCTTTCCTGGCGCCGTCGCCGGCATCGGCATCTGCGCCGTCATCTTGATGCGCTCAGCGCCGAGGTTCAGGGCCTGCAACCTGATCTGATCCTGGTGACGGGCGACCTGGTGCATCTCGGCTTGCCGGAAGAAGCCGCCGAAGCCGCTGCCTGGCTTCGAGACCTGGGCCCGCCCGAGCGGGTCTTGCTGACGCCGGGCAACCACGACCTGTACGCCGAGGATTCCTGGGCCGCCTGTCACGCCCACTACGCCGAATATCTGCATTGCCGAGACGCCGGGCCAGCGTCTGCAACCACATCGGAGCCGGCCTTCTGGCAAGGTTTCCCTTC
Source organism: Pseudomonadales bacterium (assembly GCA_965199705.1). Lineage (GTDB taxonomy): Bacteria > Pseudomonadota > Gammaproteobacteria > Pseudomonadales > Azotimanducaceae > Azophilus. Next base: position 2,007,722 of record OZ241359.1, on the reverse strand, counting down.
TTGGCTGCGGTTCGAGGCGCTTGACGTGTATGGCCTCAGTACAGCGCTGCCCACCGGCTTCGGGATGGCCAGCGGCGAGGTGGGCGTGGCGCAGAGACAGCGTCTGCAAGGCCTGATGGCGGAGGCCGGACGAGACCGCTTGCGCCTCCTGGCGCTGCATCATCCGCCGACCTCTGGCGTCATGTCGCGGCGTCGTGGCTTGCGCGATGCCGAGGCGCTGGCCGGCCTGATGCCGCAAATGCATCTGATCTTGCACGGTCACGGTCACTGGAATCGACACTATCGGTGTGGCCCCGCGCACGTACTGGCTACCGGTTCCGCGTCCACCGAAAACGCAGCGTTTCGGCGCCTGGACCTGGCCCGGGGTCCTGACTGCATCACCGTCCGGATGCGCCTGCATCAACAGGACGGCGGCCAGTTCCGCGTGATTGCACGCGAAGAGATCATCTGCGCAACCGGATAAGCGCCAGGGCGCTGGCCAGCACCGTCAGGTCAACCGACAGCGTCATCAACGCGGCGGGTAATCGGTACAGCAGCCCGATCTGCGCTGCGCCCTGTTCCGCCAGGTAGCAGCCCAGGCCGACAATCAGGCAGACGACGACCTGCGCGCTCTGTGGCCGCGCCCGGCTGCTGGCCAGCACGAACGGCAGCCCCAGAAGGCCCATGCCGAACAGCCCGATGGGCAGGCTCAATCGTTGCCAGAGCAGCATCTCGTAGCGATGCGCGTCCAGATCGTTGGCTTCAAGCTGGCGAATGGTGCCGATCAGGTCGGAGGGGGCGAGGGCGTGGTCGGCCTGCAGCAGGGCTGCGATGCGCGCTGGGTCCATCTCCCCTTGCCAGCGCATCCTCGGCAGGTCCTGGCGGGTGACGGCCGCCTCGTCGAATTGAAACAGCACCACCTGTTGCAACAGCCAGGCGCCGTCCGGCGCCAGATCCGCGCGCTCGCTCTGAATCAATTGCGAAACCCGTCCGAGATCATCGAGTTGATAGATTTCGATGTCCATCGGCATGGTGCCATAGGCCACCGAACCCACGCGCACCAGGCTCGCTTCGGTGCGCGTCCAGTAGGCGTCGCCTTCCCGTACCGTACTCATGAAACGAGTGGCGCGGTGCATGGAGGCTTCCCGTTCGAGAATCGGAATCAGCCACTGTTGCGCTGATGCGGCGATCAGCACGATCAGCGCCAGCAACGCCAGGAGCGGTCGAGCGATGCGCCAGACGCCGGCCCCGGAAGCCCGCAGCGCCGTCAATTCGAGTCGGCTGCCAAGCCCGCCAAGGCCCCAGACGGCGCCGACCAGACAGATGACAGGCAAGAGGTCCAGGGCGATGCTCGGCAGCGTCAGGCCGGTGACCAGCAGTGCGTCTGCGGCGCCAAAGCGGCCTCGGCCCGTGTCTTCGAGTTGTTCTGTGAGGTTGATGAAGCCGAAGAGACCGAGCAGCAACAGCAGCACCGGCGCGCCGCCGCGGACCAGCGCCGTGAACAGATAGCGGTCCATCAGCGTCATGGCGCGTTCCGGCGTCCCAGGAGCCAGGCAAGCGCCAGACAGATGGCCAGGCCGGCGGGCGCCGGCCAGAGCGAGTACAGGTCGCCCTTTTCCACCTCGGTGCGGGCGATTCCGATGAAATTGTAGTAGAGGCTGTAGATCAGAACCGCGAGCAGCAGACGGCCATAGGCGCCCTTGCGCGGGCGGGTGCGGCTCAACGGCACAGCCAGACCTGCCAGCAGCAGGGTGGACAGCGCCGTGGAGAGGCGCCATTGCAGTTCCGCCCGGTCGCTGTTGCGGTCCGAGTTGGCCAGCTGCCAGGTTGGTGTGGCCTTCGCCCGGTGCGCTTCTGCCGCTGGCCGGGGCGCTGGCAGATCGATGGCGAACGCATCGAAGCGCCCGACCAGCTGGGATTTTCCGGCCTGCTTGAACACCAGCGCCTGACGCAGATTCAACTCGTGCGTATCCGGGCGCACGAATTGGCGCAAATCCCCGGCGTCGGCGGAAATCACTTCCAGGGCGTCGCCACGCCTTGCGCGCAGGAACACGCCCCGCCACTGATCCGCTTCCCGCCCGTCCAGGAACACGGTGCGCCCGCCCTTGCCGTGCACCACATGAAAACGACCGGGCGCCAGGCTCTGCAACTCGGCTTCGGCTTCGGCATTGGCTTCCAGATCGTAGAGTTCGGCATAGGCCCAGGGCCGCACCAGCAGGGAAATGGCCGCCACCAGCAGGGCGACGCTGCTGGCCATGGCCAGGGCCGGGGCCATGATTCGACCTTCCCGAAAACCGCCGGCGCGCAGTGCGGTGACCTCCCATTCCGAGTACAGGCGCCGCAGGGCGGCTATCAGGCCGATGTAGAGAGAGATCGGGAGGATGACCTCCAGGGCGATGGCGGCCTTGAGCGCAGTCAGGGTGAAGACGACCGACGGTGTGAGCAGGCCATCGTTTGCTTCCGTCAAAAAGCGGGTTAGGCTGTAGGCGATGAAGATGCCGATCAGAAACAGGCTTCCGACGCAGAACGGCTTGAAGGTCTCCCTGGCCAGATATCGATCAACGATCATCGGATCCCTGGTCTTGCTGGCGGGCTGGTTGCTGGTGTCGGCAAGCGGCAGCATGGCCGCTGGCGCTGGTGAGGCCATACTGATTCGCGCGGACCGCGCCTGGGAAGAGCGACTGGGAGACGAAACCGTGCTGAGTCTTGCCGGCAGCTTCGCCATGAGCGGCGATCGCTGGTCCATCGAGGCGGACTCCGCCTCCGTGTTCGGGGATGTGGAGAATCCGGAACGGATCGAGATACAAGGGTCGCCGGCGCGCGCCTCCTTCACCGACGACCGGGGCCGGGTGGCGAAGGCCGAGGGCCGCCAGATCGTCTATCGCTACCAGCAGGAACTGGTGGAGATTCACGGCGACGCCAAACTGAACAACGAGGATCTCAGCATTGTCAGTTCCCGTATCGTCTATGACCTGGGGCAACAGCGCTTGCAATCCAGTGGCGAGGACGGCATCGAGTTTGTCTTGCAGCGCAAGCCAAATTCTGAATAATTATTTTTTTCAATCCTTTCTGGGCACAACTTGATGTCACATTACATCTTCGGATCAAAGTGACACCAGATCGGACAATGATCTGAAGGCCGCTCCCCGGCGCGAATCTCGTAATCGATCCCGCAGGCCGTGACTGTTTCTGCCAGATCCGGCGTGGCCAGCGCCAGATCAATGCGCAGCCCGCGTCTGGGCGTGCGCTCGAAGCCCTTGCTGCGGTAATCGAACCAGCTGTAGCGGCGCTCCTCGGTCGGCGTGCGTTGGGCATAGGCGTCCACCAGTCCCCAGGCCATCAGCTCGCCAAGCCAGGCGCGCTCTTCCGGCAGAAAGCTGGTCTTGCCTTCGCGCAGCCAGCGCTTGCGGTTGTCTTCACCGATGCCGATGTCGAGATCTTCCGGCGCCACGTTCATGTCGCCGGCCAGGATGAGCGGCTCGGCCGGGTCACAATGTTCCGCCAGATAGCGCTGGAGATCGGCGTAGAAGCGCGCCTTGGCGGGGAACTTGAGCGGATGGCTGCGCTTTTCGCCTTGCGGGAAGTAGCCGTTGATGACCCGCACGCTGCGCTTGCCCATCGGGTAACGGGCGACGACAAGACGCCGCTGTTCGTCTGCGTCCCGCCAGGGGAAGCCGCGCTGTGCATCGCTCGGCGGCAGCCTGGACAGCAGGGCGACGCCGTAATGCGTCTTTTGCCCGTGGGCGATGACATGCTCGAAGCCCAGGGCCTGCACATCCTCGATCGGGAAGCTGGCATCCTCTACCTTGGTTTCCTGAATGGCCAGTACGTCCGGGTTGTGCCGGTCAACGATTGCAGCCAGCTGATGCAACCGAGCGCGGATACTGTTGGCGTTGAAACTCACGAAACGCATCAAGACGCAATCCTCCCGAAATTCCCATGCCAATGCTAACCTAGACCGACGCGCTCAACCCTGCTGCAGCAGGGCTGTCACCCGATCCATCATCTCGTCCCTGGGATACAGGTCGAAGTAGATCGACGCCATCACATTCTGCGGCCCGAAAAAGAACCGCTCGTAGAGCACCTGACGGTTACCGAAGCCGGAGATGGCCAGATCCTGCGCCAGACGGAACAGGGCCACCCGATCCCGGCTCGGCAGGTTCGCGAGCTCGAAGTAGCGGTTCACGTCGGCTGCAATGTCGTTGCTGAAGTCGGCTTCGCTGGGCGTGGCCATGAGTGAGCTGGAGCCGAGCATGTGGACGGTTTCGATCAGTTTCGGGTAGAGCCGGGGAAACAGGTTGCGGGCCGTGTCCAGGGGCCGCCGTTGTGGCATCCACAGGCCCCAGCGATCCTGCTCCGGCTGCTGCTCGGCGGCAAACAGCAGTGCGCGCAGGGTTTCCGCAGTCCACATCGCTTCGGCGATCTGCCCCTTGACGTTCATGTCCCGATCCTTGTCTGATGCCTGAGCCATCGCGCACAGCAGGCCGACGATGAATTCGGTCTTTGCCAGCTTGTTGCAGGCCACCTGATGCATCATGTGTACCACCGCATTGGTTTCGGCAAAGGCGCGGTTGCAGAGCAGCGGATTGCGATACATGAACAATCGCTCCCAGGGCACGAGCACCTGATCGAAGATCACCACGGCGTCCATTTCCTCGTAGCGGCTCGACAGCGGGGCATCGAAAGAAGACTGTCCATGATCGTAGGAGTCTCGACAGATCAGGCGGATGCCCGGCGTTTCGATGGGCAGGGTGAAGGCCAGGGCGAAGGGAATATTGTCCTCTGACGCCTTCAGCAGGGTTGAAGGAAACACTTCGATTTCATTTGCCAGCGGCCCCAGCGTCGCCAGCAGCCGAGCGCCGTTGACGATCACGCCTGCATCCGTCTCGCGCACTGCCTGCAAGGCCACTTCCGGGCTGGACAGGCCCTGCCGGGCGCGTTCGGCATTGAATTGCGGGTTGACCAGGGTGTGCGTGAGCACCAGATCCTGGCGTCGGGCTTCGGCATGGTAGGCGCGCATGTTGGCCGCAAAGTCCAGGCCGCCCGGGCCAACCCCGTCTTCATTCAGAAAATCCGCGGCGCCGGCGAAGGCGGTGACCGATGCGTTCTTGTAGTCCGGCGTGCGCCCGAACATGCCGTTTGACCAGCGCGCCCACAGATAGCAGGCGGCGCCCCGGCGGCGCACGTCCTCGGCGTGATGCGGTATCAGATACGAGAGCGGATAGCGGTCGCCGTCCGCCTCGAAGGTGAGGGCGTCCAGGTGCGCTGGCTCCTGCTGCCGGTCCATCAGGCCAGCGAGGGTGGCAGCGCCGCGCGCGAGACCAGGCGTTCTGGTGACATCGGTAATGCGCTCACCGTGCATCCACACGGCCCGGTTGTCACGCAGGGAGGCGAGATATTCTGCTCCGGTCCTGACGCTCATGGCGAAATTTCTCCTGCACAGTGGTTGCTGCGGCTCCGGGCGCCTGCGCCGCAGGCTGCCGGCGGCGCCGTATTCGGGTGCTGATGACGACCGGCCATCTGCGTTCAGCCGCCGTTCATGGCGCGCAGGGCGTGAAGGTGCAGGGCCGGATTGGCGGCGGCGATCACCAGGCCCTCTTGCGCCGGGCCACCGTCGGCGCCGCTGATCAGGCCGCCAGCGCCGCGTACGATGGGCACGAGCGGCAGGATGTCGTAGGGGCTCAGCTGATCTTCAACCACCAGATCCATCAGTCCGTGCGCCAGCAGGCAGTAATTGTAGCAATCGCCGCCGTAGCGGGTCATGCGCACGGCCCGGCCGAGGGCCTCGAAGCGCGCCCAGCCGACGGCGTCAAACAGATCCGGATGCGTGGAAGCCAGCACGGCGTCGGCCAGTGCTGCATCCTTGCGGGCGGTCAGTCGCCTGCGAGCGCTGCGCCCTTGCACCCAGGCCGTTTCGCCGTCGCCGGAGAAGGTCTCTCCGAGAACCGGCTGGTGCATGAACCCGAGCACTGGCTCGCCGTCGCGCAACAGGCCGAGCAGGCAGCCCCAGACCGGCAGGCCGGTGATGAAGGCCCGGGTGCCGTCGATCGGATCCAGAATCCAGGTCCAGGAGGCGGTCGCCTGGCGCGGGCTGTCCTCCTCGCCGATGATGCCGTGTTCCGGGAACCTGTCTTCGATCCGGGCTCGAATCGCTGCCTCCACCGTCCGGTCGGCCTCCGTTACCGGATCAAAGCCAGCGCCATCGGCATTGGCGTCCTCGGCCAGCTTGTTGTCGATAGCCAGCGCAGTGCGAAAGCGGGCCGCAGCGATGGCGCCTGCTTGCATCAGGGTCGCTTCGGCAAATGCCCGGTAGCCTTCCAGTTCCTGCATGGGGAGATTATGGCCCAAGTCCGGGTTCGGTGTTGCTGGTGGCTCGGCCCTTCTGTTCTGGCGGAACGCGGCATGACCACGCAGAGGCTGCGCCGCCGTCTTTTCGATAGAATTCCCAACCTCTCATGCAAGGCCGGGATGGCGCAGGATCAGAGGAGGCTTGCCGGATGGCCAATTTCAGCGGCTTTGGCGCAGATACCATCGGCTTTCTCGCCGAGTTGGAGGCGAACAACAATCGCGACTGGTTCCTGGAGAACAAGCATCGCTATGAAGCCTGCGTGCTGGAGCCAGCCCTGGATTTCATTGCCGGCATGGGCGCGCCCCTGGAGTCGATCGCGCCGCACTTTCTCGCCATACCCAAGCGTCAGGGCGGCTCCCTGATGCGGGTGTATCGGGATACCCGCTTTCATCGCGGCGCGCCCTACAAGACCAACATCGGCATCCAGTTTCGCCACGAGCTGGGCAAGGACGTCCACGCTCCGGGCTATTATCTGCATCTTGAAACCTCCGGCTGCTTTCTTGCTGCCGGCGTATGGCGCCCGGAGCCGAAAGCGCTCAAGCGCATCCGCGAGCGCATTCACGAAAAGCCCGCTGCCTGGCGCCGGGTCAAGGCATCGGCGGCGTTCAACGCTGCGTTCCAGTTAGGCGGCGCCAGTCTCAAGCGCCCACCCAGAGGCTATTCGGAGGATGCGCCGCATATCGAAGACATCAAGCGCAAGGATTTCATCGCTGTCTGTGATTTCCCGGTTGCCAGCGCCGCTTCCCCGGGCTTTGTGGAGCAGGCAGCGGAGGCATTCGCCAAGGCCCGGCCGCTGATGGCCTTTCTCTGCGCTGCGGTCGAAGCGCCCTTTTGAACACAAGCCCGGAGGCGCGCATGAACCAGCAAGTCCAGGACCTGCGCGAAGAAGGCGCAGAGTTATACGCTTTCCTGGATACCCTGAGTGACGATCAATGGTCGCTGCAGACGCCATTCAAGGACCGCACGGTCAATTGGGTGGTGCAGCATCTGCACGACGCGGACCGCTGGGCGGTGCATTCGGTCACCGACCCGGACGGCTTTCGCGCCTGGTTGGCCGGGCTCGGGGCCCAAGGGCCGGTGAACCCGGCGCCACTTGAGGGCCGGCCTCTGCTGCAACGCTGGCGCGATTACTTCAGCCGTCTCTGTGATGCGCTCGATGCTGCGGACCCGGCCCTGCGCGCGCCCTGGTTCGGGCCGGACATGGGCATTGCGATGATGGCGACGGCGCGGCAGATGGAAACCTGGGCGCATGGCCAGGACGTATATGACCTGCTCCGGGCGCCGCGCCGCAACAGCGACCGTATCCGCAACGTCTGCCACATCGGCGTGCGAACCTTTGGCTGGACGTTTGTCAACCGGGGCCTTGAGGCGCCTCAGCCGACGCCGCATGTGCGCCTCGTTGCGCCATCGGGGGCGGTGTGGACCTGGAATGAACCCTCCGACGCCGACTGCGTACGCGGCTCGGCTGTTGAATTCGCCCATGTCGTGACTCAAGGCCGCCATATCGCCGAAACCGGTATCGAGGTGGTCGGTGACTCGGCTGCTGCCTGGATGGCCATTGCCCAATGCTTCGCCGGGCCGCCGGAAGACCCGCCAGCGCCGGGTCACCGAGGCTGGCAGGCGACTGCTCCATCTGCGGGTCGGGGCATCCAGTAGCCTGAGCGAGCACACCTGAGACGGCTATACGGGTTAAACTGATCCCGCACGGAGAGGTGCCGGAGCTTGGCCGAACGGGCCTGACTCGAAATCAGGAGATCCTTCCGGGATCCGTGGGTTCGAATCCCACCCTCTCCGCCATAGCCGTTCGGAAAAATGTGCGAAAAATCGGGTTTCGAGATTGACCGAATGATCGGGAAAATCCGCGCCCCTCAACCGAGCCGCATTGCCTCGCACAACGCCTGAGCGCTCTGCCGGGCGGCCTCAACGCATTCTGTCAGCGACGCTTGCGGGGCAGCCGCATACAGCACGGCGCGGGAAGCGTTGATGATTAGTCCCCGGCCCTGGCTGTCCTGGCCGGCTGCCAGCACCATCTTGATCTCGCCCCCCTGAGCGCCGACGCCGGGCGCCAGAATGGGCAGGTCGCCGGCAACGGCGCGGATGCGGGCGAGATCGTCTGGCCAGGTGGCGCCCGCCACCAGCATCAGGTTGTCTTCATCGTGCGTCAGTGCGGTGGCGGCGATGCGCAGGTAGGCCGGGTCTTCAGGCGGGTGTCCTTGCAGCCAGTCGCTGCCGGGATTGCTGGTGCGGCAGAGCAGGGCGACGCCGCGTCCTGGCCAGGCGAGAAACGGCGTCACGGCTTCCCAGCCGAGGTACGGATTGACCGTGACCGCGTCCGCGTCATAGCGCTCAAACGCCTCCCTCGCATAGAACCTGGCCGTGCTGCCGATGTCGCCGCGCTTGCCGTCCAGTATCACAGGCGTTTGTGGCGATACGGCGCGAATGTGGGCGATTACCTCGCGCAGCTGGTCTTCTGCGCCTTCGGCGGCGAAGTGCGCTGCTTGCGGCTTGAAGGCGCAGACCAGGTCAGCCGTGGCGTCGATGATGGCGCAGCAGAAATCGCGCAATCCGGTTTCCGAGCGGGCCAGAGAGGGCGGCAGTCGGTCCCGGCTCGGGTCCAACCCTACGCAGAGCGCAGAATCCCGATCCTGCCAGGCGGCTCGCAGGCGGGCCGCGAAGGGATCGGGATTGCGCGTTGCGGTCAGCGGCTCGCTTCCTGCAATCGCATCGGCGGATAGAACCAGCCGGGAACGGTTGCGGCAGCGTGCGCGAGATCGTCCGGGTCGTCGATTTCGCACCAGTCGCAATCACCGGTGGTGGCGATGCCCACATGACCTTGCCGCGCCAGATCATCCACTGCCGAGAGATACCAGCGTTTGAGAGAGGTTTCCAGGGTCATCAGGGCTTCCAGACGTTGACGGAACAGCGCCGGCCCCTGGCCGAGAAAGCGAATCATGCCGATGGATTCTCCCGCCACCCGATCCAGTGGCAGGCGCTTGTCCACGCGCTGCAATCGCCGGCCCTCTGCGATTACCTTCATGTCGTCGTCGTCGTACCCTGTCTTGCGGTGCACCATCACGGTGATCGGGAACTCGGTGTCAGCCGCCAGCAGGCGCCGAAACACCTCCGGCTCAAACAGAGTGTCGCCGTTGAGCACGATGAACGGTGCGTCCATTTCATGGCGGACAATCCAGCAGGTGCCGAGATTGTCGCAGTGCGCGTAGAACGGGTTGTGCTCGGTGCGCACCGGGAAACCGGAAAAGTCCTGGATGATTTCCTGCACCCGGGCTGCCCGGAAACCGGTGCTGACCACGGCTTCGGTCGCGCCCGCTTCCGCCAGTGCCTGAAGTTGCCAATGCAGCACCGTGCGATTATCGAGTTCGAGGGCGCACTTGGGTTGATTCAGGGTGCGCGGCAGAAGCCGCTTGCCCTGGCCGGCGGCGAGGATGATGACCTTCATGCGCGCAAAATACTGGATAGGCCGTGCGCCTTCAATCTGCTGGCGCGCCGGTTTGCTGATGCCAGCGGGCGAGATTGGCCAATGGCCGCTTGACGTAGGCGCTGCCCCGGATCAGCGCAAAGACCAGCCGCTGGCACAGGCCGCCGATCCTGTCAAACGGGCGTTCTACATCCAGAAACAGGACCACCCGCGCCTCGTCCGTGTTGTTGTGTACTTCGTGTTCGTAGGTGTCGTCGAAAAACAGGCACTCCCCGGTCTGCCAGTGGCGGCGCTGGTCGCCCACCCGTATCCAGCAATCTTCGGCGGCGCTCGGCACCTGCAATCCCAGGTGGCAGCGCACCAGTGCTCGCGTCGGCCCTCTGTGTGGCGGGATGTGATAGCCGGGCGCCAGGATCGAGAACCAGGCGTTCTGAATCCCCGGTAGCTGCTCCAGCAGGGCAGCGGTCGCAGGACAACGGGCGCAATTCTCCGCCACGCGATGCCCGAACACGCGGAAACTGTAGGTCTTCCAGTTGTCGCCTCGGGAGATGCGCGCCTGGTCCGGAGACATCTGGTGAAAGGCCGGAATCCGCTCCGGGGCTTTCATGATTTCGGCAAGTTCCTGCTGAATCTCGGTTGTGGCGGCTTCCAGCTTCGGCGTCCAGGCAAATTCTGCGGCATCCAGGAAGGGCGTGGTCGGCGCCCGCGAGTGGCGGGTCAGGAATACATCGACCAGGCGCGTCACCCGCTTGCCGAGGCGCACTCCCCACCGTGACCTGGCGCCGTCATCCGTCACAGGATCAACCATCGCAGGGGCTGGCTCGGGGCCAGCTGCAAGCGTCCCTGATGCTGAAAGATCTCGCCATCAAGCACATAGGCGCCGTCGAGTTCGAATTCGAGTTGCCGGACGTCGCAACTATGGTAGCCGGGCAATCGTTCCAGCGAGGCATCCCCGCGCAGCAATCTGGCGCTGCGCCGCAGTCGGCCCCGGGATTCGGCGAAGAGCCAGGTGCTGTGCAGGCTGGGCGCCGAATCCGCCGCCACATCGGCATCTGCGTTCCAGAAGGGACGGCATCCGAGCAGCAGCCGGTCGAGACTTGTCGCCAGCATGGCAAACACCCGCCGCTCCTGATTCCCGATGCACACTGTTTGTAGCAGGCCCTTGCCGAAATAGCCTCGCCACGCGCTCCAGGCGGTGCGCGCACGTGTGCCCAGGCGGGTCGTCGGACGATCTTCGGCCCATCTGGCGACCGCAGCGCTGATGCGGCCGATGCCGAAGAAGCAGCCGTAGCGCATTACCTGGCCGGCCTGTACGCGCACCAGCGCTCGCTGCTGGACAGCAGCCGGAGAAGCGCCGGCCAGTATGGCCGCGAGCGACCTGGCGCAGGGGCCGCGGCGGGGTTTGCGGTTGATGCCGGCAGCCGACATGTTGGTGTGTCCACCAGGCAGGAGGGCGACGGGCGGCAGTGTTTCTGTCGGCCAGGCGTTCAGCCATTCGGTCAGGCAGTGTTGCGCGGTGCCATCGCCGCCTTCCAGTATCAAGAGAGAATAGTCACGTGGGTCTGGCAGAGGCCCGCTGCCGATGGTGAATTCTTCCGTAGCGCTGTTTGCATGCCTGCGCACGCGCCGGCGAAAACCGGCATCCGGGTTGCGCACCAGCAGCGGTCGCTCGGTCAGGCCGGGCAGGTTGTCTGAATGCAGGAGCGAAGCGTTCATTGCAGCAGGGACTCTGCCAGGGCCAGGTCGCTGGCGCTATCGACATCGACCGCAGCCCGAGGATCCGCCACCGGCGCCCAGCCAACGCGGCAACCGCAGGCCCAGGACAGCCGATTCAGCGCGTCGTCCAGAGTCAGGCGGCCGCTCCAGTAGCGGATCAGCGTTCTGAAGTCGATGCGCCCGGCCAGCCGCCAGGGATGTTTTCTCAGTGCCTGCATACGACGCCAGAACGCCAGGGCTCGGAGCGCCTCGGCGTTCTGCATCCAGAAGAGGTTGCTGCCGCAATAGCTGCCGTCGGAAAAGCGCAGCCGGGTGCGCCGGGCGTGCGGAAATCGTTGCCGCACGCGCTCGTAGGGCACAAGGCCAGTGACCAGCGCCAGCCCGAGCGTCTCGGCCCGGTGCGCTGCATCGGCGCAGAAGCGATCGACCCAGGCGGCTTGCAAGAGCGCATGATCCCCGGTTGTCAGCAGCAGCGGCCATTCGTCGAGATGCCGGGCGGCGATGCAAGCGCTCTCCGCCGGGCCGTCGGCGGGCGCCAGCCAGCGAAAGCGACCGGCTCGCCAGAGCGGGGCCAGCTTCGGCTCCTGTTCGCCATCGGCCGGGCCTACCACCAGCCCGCCGTCAACACAGTGCGTCGCATCAAGGGCCTCCGTGACGCGCAAGAGCGAGGGCTTGCCGGCCACCGGCGTCAGTGGGTGTGGCTTGGTCGTGCGCTTGCCGGAACGCTTGCCGGCCAGGATGATCGCCTTCACTCGCCGAGACCCTTCTGATACACCAGATAGCGCTTGCTGATCTGGCTGCCGACGTGCTCCAGAATCCGTCTCATACCGGTATTGTCGCGCAGAATCCAGGAAAGTTCGCCTCTCTGAACGCGCAGGGGAATGATCGCCTGGCGGATGCTGTCAATCAGCGACAGGACCACGCCAGCACCCGTCGCCGTGTTTTGCAGCCGTCCGACTATGCCCATCAGTGGCACGCGCACGCTGGTCGGAAAACGAATCTTCAGGCGGGCCAGCAGCTTCAGCCAGCCGAGCGGCAGAAGCCGTCCGTTCAGGTCAACGATGGCTTCATTCAGGTTCGGCACGGCCACGATGAAGCCACAGGCTTCCCCGTCCAGTTCGGCAATGCAAATCAACTCGTCCGGCACCGCCAGCAGGAGCAGTTTGCCCAAGGCGTCGAATTCTCGCTTGGTGAAGGGCACGAAGCCCCAGTTCCCGGACCAGGCTTCGTTGAAGAGAGTGCGCAGCAGATCAAGTTCCTCGCCCTTGCGCCGTCGATTCAGATGGCGCAAGCGCAGCTTGCCCGAGATTCGCGCTCGAATCTTCTTCGAGGCGCGGGTTTCCGGTTTCGTCGTGTCCACCTCGTAGGCCAGCAGTTCCTGACAGGGACGATAACCCTGGGCCTCGATGCGCGGGTGATACCAGGGCCGTGCGTGGCCCATCATGAAACTTGGCGGCGTCTCGTAGCCGGCGTGCAGCAGCCCCACCTCCTGATTCATGTTGAGATTGAGCGGCCCGCGCGCGCGCTCCATGCCGCGCGCCCTGAGCCAGGCTTCGGCAGCGCCGAACAGGGCCTCGAAAACAGCCGCATCGTCTTCGCCTTCGATCAGGCCGAAGAATCCTGTGTCGTCGGCATACCGGCGCTGGTGCAGTTGATCAATCTGGGCCGAAATGCGGCCAACGGGCCGCCCGTTTCGCCAGGCAAGCCAGGCCTGCCATTGCAGATGATCGAATACCGGCTCGCGCGCGGACAGAGCCAGGCGTCTTTCCAGCAGCAAGGGCGAAACCCAGGCTGGATCATCCCGGTAGATCGCCTGTGGCAAGCGCAGGAACGCCCGGAGATGACGCCGACTGGCAACCGGCAGCACGGTGATCATGGGCGCGGATTCTACCCTGTCGGATGATCGGTCACTGCCGACGGGGATTACTTGTCCAGGGCCTGTCAACACTGTGCTCACAGGCGCCCATAGCGTTAACAGGGCCTTCATTGCCGGGTTATGCGGGTAGAATGCAGGTCGTCCGTTCCCGGTTCGGCAGCCATGGAGATTCCCCAGCTTCTCGTCAGTGGCATATCACAGGGCTGCATCTATGGCCTGATAGCACTCGGATTCGTGCTTATCTACAAGGCCACCGAGATGGTGAACTTCGCCCAGGGCGACATCATGATGATCGGCGCCTTTGTCGCCTTCACCTTCCTCAACATCCTGGAGTGGCCCTTCCTCTGGGCGTTGCTGGCAACCTTGCTGACGATGGCGTTGGTCGGGGCCCTGATCGAGCGATTGCTGTTGCGGCCCATGATCGGGGAGCCGCACTTTGCCGTGCTGATGTTGACCATCGGCCTCGGGTTCATCCTGCGCACCCTGGCCGGAGAGCGCTGGGGCAGCGAGCCGAAGACGCTCGACCTGCCGTACAGCGGCATCGTCTGGCATCCGGGTGGCGTTTCGGTGGGGGCCGACAATCTGGCGGTCGTCGGCGGTACTCTGGCGCTCTGCGGCCTGCTGTATGTCTTTTTCCGCTTCACCCGTCTTGGCGTGGCCATGCAGGCCGCCTCACAGAATCAACTGGCCGCCTTCTATGTGGGGATTCCGGTGAAACGGGTTTTCAGCCTGGTCTGGGCGCTGGCGGCGGTGCTCGCAGCCTGCGCCGGCCTGCTGATTCCCGGCGCAGTGATCGACCCGAACATCGGCTTCATCGGCATCAAGGCGTTCGCTGCCGCCATCGTGGGTGGTCTTGGCAGCCTGCCCGGCGCCATTCTGGGGGGGCTGCTGGTCGGCGTTTCGGAGCAGTTTGCCGGCCGCTACCTGTGGCCCGGCTTCTCCGATGTCACGGCTTATGTGATTCTGCTGGTGATGCTGATGCTGCGCCCGGAGGGCCTCTTTGCCAGCATGCAGGTGAAGAAGGTCTGATGCGCTTCGTTCGCAAGACGCGCTACGCCCAGGACATCGACCTGTTCGAGCACAATGGCCAGCGCTTCTGGTATGCCCTGCTGGCCCTGGCAGTGCTGCTGGCGCCCTTGCAGTTTGATGACTACTTCATCCGCGAACTCTCGCTGGTGTATATCTACGGCATCGCTGGCGTCGGCCTGATGCTGCTGGTTGGCTATACCGGCCAGGTCAGCCTCGGCCACGCGGCGTTTCTTGCCATCGGCGCCTATGCCTATACCTGGCTCCTCACGCACGGCTGGCCATTTCCGCTCGCCCTGATCTGCGCGACCGCGCTCTCCGGGGTCACGGGGCTGGCCGTGGGGCTGCCGGCGGTGCGCGTGAGCGGCATCTATCTGGCCGTGGCAACACTCGCGTTTCTGGTGATTATCGAGCAGGTCTTGTCGCACTGGGTTTCGGTTACCGGCGGATTTTCTGGCCTGCCTGTGCCCCCGGCCCGGCTCGGAATCGACTGGTCGGCGCCGCGACCGTTCTATTACCTCTGCCTGCTGCTGCTCGGCGGCGCCATGGTGGCTGCGTTGAACTGGCTGCGCAGCCCGACCGGGCGCGCCATGACGGCTGTGCGCGATTCGGAAGTCTCGGCCGAGAGCATGGGCATCCACATCGCCTGGACCAAGACCCTGGCGTTTGGCATCTCGGCCGCCCTGACCGGCCTTGCCGGCGGCCTCTATGCGCATCGTCTGGAGCATCTGGCGCCGGACAGCTTTACCCTTCTGCTCTCGATTCAGCTATTGCTGATGGTTGTGGTGGGCGGTCTTGGTTCCCTGCATGGCGTGATCTTCGGCGCTGTCTTCATTGGCCTGCTGCCACAGGCGATCGCCATCTTCAAGGATCAGGCGCCGACGGCTGTCAGCCAGATTCCAGGCCTGGAAGCGGCGATCTTCGGCCTGATCCTGGTGCTGTTTCTGATTTATGAACCGGAGGGGCTGTATGGCCGCTGGCGCAAGGTGCGGCTCTACTTTGAGCAGTTTCCCCTGTATCGCCGCGCCACCTGGAAGCGCCAGAGACGCTATCTGCGCACGGAGCGGCTGCGGTGACCCTGCTGGAGCTCGAAGGCGTGAGCGTCAGCTTTGGCGGGGTGCGGGCAGTGCGCGACCTGTCCTTTTCGGTGCAGGCGGGTGAGGTGTTCAGCATCGTTGGCCCGAATGGCGCCGGCAAGACCACCGTATTCAACCTGATCAGCCGCATTCACGATCTCGACGCGGGCCGGATACGGCTTGCCGGCGAGGACATCACGACGCTGCGAACGCACCGAATCGCAGAACTCGGCATTGCCCGCACCTTCCAGAACACCGAGCTATTCGAGCGCGAAACGGTGCTCAAGAACCTGCTGATTGGCTGTCATGTTCACCGACGCAGCCATGTGCTGAGTGATCTGCTGTTCCTGCCGTCCGTGCGCCGCGAGGAGCTTGCCCTGCGCGAAACGGTGGAGGACGTCATTGACCTGCTGGATCTGCAGGGCAGCCGTCACAAGGTGATTGGCGAATTGCCGTTTGGCGTGCGCAAGGTGGTCGAGATCGGTCGCGCCCTCTGCCAGAAGCCGAAGCTTCTGCTGCTGGATGAACCCTCGTCCGGCCTTAATCCGGAAGAGACCGAGGACCTTTCCTTCTGGCTTGAGGACATCAACGAAGAACTGGGCGTGACCGTGATGATGGTGGAGCACGACATGAATCTCGTCAGCCGGGCTTCCACGCGGGTGCTGGCGATGGCCGATGGCGCCGAGGTGGTGGTCGGCGAGCCGGCTGTTGTTCAGAAGCACCCGGAAGTGCTTCGCGCCTATCTGGGAGACTGACGCCCGTGCCGCTGCTTGAGTTGCGCAACATCGAAACCAACTACGGCCCGGTGATGGCGATTCGCGGGGTCAGCCTGAGCGTCAATGAGGGCAGTATCGTCACCTTGCTCGGCGCCAACGGCGCCGGCAAGACCACGGTTCTGAAAACCATCAGCGGGGCCATGGCGCCGCGCAAGGGCAGCGTGCTGTTTGCCGGCGAATCGATCGAGGGACGCGACCCGGATCGAATCGCTCGGCTGGGGATCGGGCATGTGCCGGAGGGGCGGGAAGTGTTCCCGTTCCTGACGGTTGCGGACAATCTGCGCATGGGCGCCTATACCCGTCCTGACCGAGATGTCGAATCGGATCTGGCTCAGGTACATGACTGGTTTCCGGTGCTGCGGGGCTTCGTGCGCCAGCCGGCGCAGGTGCTGTCCGGCGGCCAGCAGCAGATGCTGGCCATTGGCCGCGCCATGATGCTGCGTCCGCGATTGATGCTGCTTGATGAACCCTCGCTCGGCCTGTCGCCGCGGCTGGTGCAGGAGATCGCGCAGATCATTCGGCGCCTCAATCAGGAGCTTGGGATGACCGTGCTGCTGGTGGAGCAGAATGCGCGCATGGCGCTGGATCTGGCCGAGTACGGATATGTGATGGAAACCGGGCGCATCGTCATGGCCGATTCCTGTGCGCGCCTGCGTCAGGCGCCGGATATCCAGGAATTCTATCTCGGCATGAAGGATGAAGGCGTTCGTGGCCGCAGGCGCTGGAAGCAGCGGAAGACCTGGCGATGAGCGAGCCGCAGATCATTGATGGTTGCGACACCATACCGCGCCTCTTCTGGCGCCGGGTGGCCGAGTGGGGCGATCGGGTGGCGCTGCGGGAGAAGGACTTTGGCATCTGGAACCAATATACCTGGGCAGAGTATGGCGACTACGCCCGGCGCACCGGTCTCGGCCTCAAGGCCCTGGGGCTTGTGCGTGGCGATGTCTGTTCGATTGCCGGCGAAGTCTGCAAGGAGTGGCTGTTCACGGATCTTGGCGTCAATTGCATAGGCGGCGTCGCCAACGGCGTCTATCCCACCGATTCTCCCGAGCAGGTGGCGTATCTCATCAACGACAGCGGCACCCGCTTCTACTTTGCCGAAGACGAGGAACAACTCGACAAGGTGCTGGAGGTGCGGGCGCGCACGCCGAGCCTGGAGAAGATCATCGTTTTCGACATGGAAGGGCTGCGTCACTTTGAAGATGCGCAGTGCATGAGCTACCAGGCGCTGCTGGCGCTTGGCGACAGTTTCGGCGATGCCGAGCCGCAAGCCTGGCAGCGAGAGATCGAAGCCGCGTCGGCGGAAGATCTGATGATCCTGACCTATACATCCGGCACTACCGGGCCGCCCAAGGGGGCCATGATCTCCCAGCGCAACATGCTGTTCATGATGCGCAACCTGCAACGCATCTACGGCATCCACGCAACGGACGAGCAACTTGCGTTCCTGCCGCTCGCGCACGTGGCCGGGCGCATGTTCTATGTCTATAGCGCCATCGAGTCGGGCTGCCTGGTAAACCTGGTGGAGGAGCCGGAAACCTTCATCCAGGATCAACAGGAAATCGCACCGACGGGGATCTTCGCGGTGCCGCGGGTCTGGGAAAAGCAACACGCCACGGTCACCATCCTGCTCAAGGAGGGCACGGCCCTTGGCCGCTTCGCCTACAACCTGGCGATGCGCTTCGGGCGGGTTCGGGCAGAATACGGGCAGGCCGGACAGCCGCTGTCGCTGCTGCAACGCGGCGCCTGCGCGTTGGCGGACTGGCTGGTCTTTCGCAACATTCGCATCTTCCTCGGCATTGATCGCTGTCGCTGGCTTTCCACCGGCGCCGCCCCGATTGCGCCGGAACTGATCGACTGGTTCTGGGCGCTCGGTCGGCCGATGTACGAAGTCTATGGCCAGACGGAGTGTTCCGGCCTGGCCACCGCCAACCTGCCCGGCAACGTGCGTGCCGGCAGCGTCGGCCCGGCCAATCCCGAGGTCGAGGTGCGGCTGTCAGAGGCCGGTGAAGTGCTGATCCGCAGTCCGGGCGTGATCGAGGGCTACTGGAACAAGCCGGACAAGACCGCAGAAACCTTCCGCGATGGCTGGCTGCACACCGGCGATGTCGGGCGCATGGATGATGCTGGCCATGTCTATATCGTCGATCGGATGAAGGATATCATCATCACCGCGGGCGGCAAGAACATCACGCCGAGCGAAATCGAGAATCAATTGAAGTTCTCTCCCTATGTGACCGATGCGGTGGTGATCGGCGATCGCCGACCCTACCTGACCTGTCTGGTCATGATCGACCAGGAAAACGTCACCAAGTTTGCCCAGGATGCCGATGTGCCTTTCACCAACTACACGAGCCTCTGCCACACCGAGGCAGTACAGGCCCTGGTCGGCGCCGAGATCGAGTCGGTCAACGCCCGCTTTGCGCGGGTGGAAACGATCAAGAGATTTCGCTTGATCGATCAGCTGCTCGACCCGGAGGACGACGAACTGACGCCGACGCAGAAGCTCAAGCGCAAGGTGGTGCACGAAAAGTACGCCGAATTGATCGAGTCCATGTATCGCTGATTCGCTGGCCATTGCGCCAGATCGGGGCAGCGTGGTTCAGCAGCGTATGCGCAGGTTGTCCGGGTCGTACATCGGCCGCAGGGAAGCCGTTGCCGCCACCCGTTCGCCGGCCACCTCGATTTCGACGCCAGTCTCTGCCAGCTGCTCCAGGCGCTCGCTGGACACATAGCCGAGACCGATGGCGCCGCCCAATGTATGGCCATAGGCGCCCGATGTGATATGGCCGACCAATGCGTCTCCGGCCCAGATGGGTTCGTCGTGGTAGAGCAGAGGTTCCGGGTCCTTTAGACGAAACTGCAGCAGTTGCCGACCAAGCCCGGCTTCGCGGGCGGCGAGCAGGGCCTCGCGGCCAATGAAGCCACCCGGCTTCTGCAACCTGACTGCAAAGCCGAGGCCGGCTTGCAGCGGATTGTCCTCGTCGGTGATGTCGTGCCCCCAATGGCGATACGCCTTCTCGATGCGCAGTGAGTCCAGGGCGTGATAGCCGGCGAGTTTCAGGCCGAAGGGCGCCCCGGCAGCGACAATCTCGTCAAAAACGCCGGTGACGAATTCGCTCGGAATGTAGAGTTCCCAGCCCAGTTCGCCGACATAGGTGATCCGCGACGCCCGCACCAACCCGTAGCCGAGTTCGATTTCGCGGCTGTGCGCGAACGGGAAGGCCGCGTGCGAAAGGTCGTCGGGCGTCAGCGATTGCAGTAGCTGTCGCGCTTTCGGCCCCATCACCGAAATCACCCCGTAAGCCGAGGTCACATTGGTCAGTGCGCAGTGTGCAGTAGCTGGTATGTGCTGCCTGAGCCAGTGAAAGTCGCGCGTTTCGGTAGCGGCGGCAGTCACGATCAGATAGCGGTCTTGCGCCAGTCGGGTGACGGTGAGATCGGCTTCGATACCGCCACGCTCGTTCAGCCACTGGGTGTAGATGATGCGCCCGGGCGCCGTGTCCACCTGATTCGCCGAGACCTGATTGAGCACCTGGCAGGCGTCGCGCCCCTGAAGCAGGAACTTGGCAAAGGACGATAGATCGAACAGGCCGACAGCCTCGCGCACGGCGCCATGTTCCGCAGCCGAGTGCGCGAACCAATTCTGCCGCCCGTAGCTGTAGGCATAGCGGGCGTCCTTCGGGTTCGGCGCATACCAATTGGGGCGTTCCCAACCGGCGGTTTCACCGTGACAGGCGCCCAGGGCCGCCAGCCGATCATGCAGGGCGGAGCGGCGCACGCCGCGCGCGCTTGCATACTGGCGGTAGGGGTAGTGGGTGGCGTACAGCAAGCCGAGGCTTTCCGATGCGCGCTCGCGCAGATACTTGCGGTTGCGCTGAAACGGCAGGTTGCGGCGGACGTCCACTTCCCAGAGGTCTGCTGGCGGGCGACCCTGCTGGATCCACTCCGCAAGCACCTTGCCGATGCCACCGGCGGATTGCAGGCCGATGGAGTTGAGGCCTGCCGCCACGAAGCAGTTGTCGATTTCCGGCGCCTTGCCGATGTGATAGCGCACGTCCGGAGTGAAGCTTTCCGGGCCGCAGAAGAACTTTTGCAGACCGGCTGACGCCAGCCCTGGCGCCCGTCGCATGGCGCTGGCAAGTACCGGTTCGAAATGGTCGAAATTGCCTGCTATCTCGTCGAACGAGAAGTCTTCGGGGATGCCGTCGGTTGCCCAGGGCCGGGCCTGGGGTTCAAAGGCGCCCACCAGCAGCTTGCCGGCGTCGTACTTGAAGTAGGTGCAGGCATCATAGTCGCGCACTACCGGAAAGCCTGGGTCCAGGCCGGGAACGCCGTCGAAGAGCGCGTAGTAGTGTTCGCAAGCCTGAAGCGGCACGTTGACGCCAATGCTTGCCGCCAGCTCGCGCGTCCACATGCCAGTGCACAGCACCAGACAATCCAGAGCCACCTCGCCGTCCGGCGTCCTCACGGCGCACACTCCGGACGGCGAGGTCAGGATCTCGGTCACCGGCGTCTGCTCCAGGATCTGCACACCGGCTGCGCGCGCGCCCTTGGCGAGGGCGTTGCTGATATCCACCGCGTTGGCGTAGCCGTCCGATGGTATGTGAATTGCGCCGAGTACGTCGTCGGTGCGTATCAGAGGCAGGCGGTGGCGAATCTGGTCGCGCGTGACTTCCTGCACTTGCAGGCCAAAAACCTTGGCCATGGAAGCGCTGCGCCTGAGCTCGTGCATGCGCTCATCGCTCGTCGCCAGGGAGTAGGAACCACAGCGTCGGTAGCCGGTGGCCTGGCCGGTTTCTGCTTCCAGGCGCTGATACAGGCCGCTGGTGTAGCGCGCCAGTTCTGTCATGTTGATGGAGGCGCGCAGTTGACCGACCAGGCCGGCGGCGTGCCAGGTGGTGCCGGAGGTCAGTTGCCGGCGTTCAAGCAACAGTACGTCGCGCAGCCCGGCCTGGCCCAGATGCCAGGCCACCGAACAGCCGATGACGCCACCGCCGATAATGACGACGCTGGCGCGGCCGGGTAGTGACTTGTGCTGCGCCAAGACCTGCCTGTTTCCCTTGGCGGCTCAGGCCCGCAGGCGCTGGTTGCCTGGGTCGTGCGCTGGCTCATGCAGGCGCCGGATTGGCAGCCGTTCCCCCAGCACGGCGACAGAGAGAGTATCCGATGCTGCCTGGGCGGGTGGCGCATAGCCGAATCCGAGGCTCAGGTTGACGGCATGGCCGAAAGCGCCCGAGGTCACGACGCCAACACACTCGTCGCCGGCATAGATGGGTTCACCGCCCAAGAGGTCAGCGTCTCGCGCGGAAACGGCGAAGTAGATCAGCTGCAGGCTCGACTCGCCTTGATCGAGCGCTGCCTGGCGACCGTTGAAGTCGCCCTTGTCGTATTTGATGAATCGGTGCATGTCGGCGTCCGCCAGCGTGACCTCGTTGGTGAGTTCCGCGCCCCAGGCTCGATACGCCTTCTCCATGCGCAGACTGTTCATCGCATAGAGGCCGAAGTTGCGAATGCCGAAATCTGCGCCGCGTGACATGATCAGCTCGTAGAGTCGGGGCAGGTCGTCCATGGCCGGGTGCAGCTCCCAACCGAGTTCGCCGGCATAGCTGACGCGCAAGGCGCGCACCGGGATGCCGCCTACGTCGATTTCCCGGGCGCTCATCCAGCGAAAGGCGGGGGTGTCCAGGGGCGCCTGGGTGAGGCCGGCGAGCAGCTCGCGTGAACGCGGGCCGGCCAGCGCCAGTACGCCTCGCTGTTCGGTGACATTGCGGATCTCGACGTTCTCGTCCGGCGCTCGTCCCTGCATCAGGTGATCCAGGTCCCGCAACTCGGCAGCCGCCGCAGACAAAAGGTAGAAACGATCGGGCGCCAGCCGGGTCAGCGTCATTTCAGCGTTGATGCGGCCCTGGGCGGAAAGGAGATGACAGAGCGCCATGCCGCCCGGTTTCGGCAGCCGGTTGGCAAGCAGGCGATCCAGCAGGGCGGCAGCGTCCGGGCCGGTCACCTCATACTTGGCGAAGCCGGACAGATCGAGCAGGCCAACGTTCTGGCGCACCGCCAGGCATTCATCGCGCACCGGTTCGAATACGTTGTTGCGCCGGAAGCTCGTCTCTTCGCTGCGGCCATCCGTCGAGAACCATTTGGGCCTTTCCCAGCCAAAGGTTTCACCGAATACGGCTCCCTGATCTCCGAGCCGGGCGTGCAGCGGCGATAACCGCAGTTTTCGGGCGGCTGGCAACTCGTCGCCAGGCATGGGCGTGATGTAGGTCATGCTGTAGTCCTGGCGGCCACGCGCCTGCATGTACTTGCGATCTGCATGCTTGCCGAATCGGCGCGGGTCGAAGCCGGTCATGTTGATTTCCGCATCCCCGTCCAGCATCCACTGCGCCAGATACTTGCCGCAGCCTGCGCCCTGGGCGATGCCGAAGGATGACCCGCAGCAGAGCCAGAAGTTGCGCAGCCCCGGCGCCGGGCCGAGCAGTGGGTTGCCGTCGGCGCTGTGCGGAATCGCGCCGTTGACCACCCTGCGAATGCCGGCGCTTTCGAAGGCAGGCATGCGTATCAGCGCGCGTTCCAGCCAGGGCATCAGCCGCTCCAGATCGTCCGTGAAGAGTTCACTCTCGGATTCCCAGGGCGGCAGGCCGGACGGCGACCAGGCTTCCGCCAGACCTCGCGCTTCCTGCTCATAGATGCCGATCAGGCCGGATTTCTGCTCCTGACGCAGGTAGGCGGACGCCCAGGGATCGCGCACGACCGGCAGTTCACGGTCTGCATCCGCCAGCTCCGGCACCGGGCCGGTTACCAGATAGTGGTGTTCGATGTTGCAGATGGGCAGGTCCGAGCCGACCATCTGCGCCACCTGGCGGGCATAGCAACCCGCTGCATTGACCACCATTTCCGCCCGCACCGTCCCCTTTTCGGTGGTGAGTTCCCACTCGCCGCTGGCGAGCGCCTGAATGCCGGTGACTCGATTGTTGCGCTTGATGCGGGCGCCAAATTGGCGCGCTCCCCTTGCCATGGCTTGGCAGAGACCGGCCGGGTCGGCGTGGCCATCGTCGCGGGTCCAGGCGCCGCCAAGCACCGCCTCGGTATTCAGGAGCGGATTGAGCGCCTCGATTCTGGCCCTGTCGATCACTTCCATGTGAAAACCGGCGTTGGCGGCGATGCCGTGCAGGTATTGAAACCAGTCCAGGTCCGCCTGAGTCAGCGCCAGCCGAATGCTGCCGGACGTGTGCCAGCTGACGAACTGGCCGGTCAGATCCTCCAGGCGCTTGTAGAGGCGGATGCCATACTCATGGATCTTGGCGAGGTTGTAGTCTCCCACCAGGTTTGGAACCTGACCGGCGGCATGCCAGGTGGAGCCGGAGGTGAGCTCGCCCTTCTCGATCAGCAGCGCATCCGTCTCGCCGGCCTCGGCCAGGTGATACAGCAGGCCGGCGCCCATGATGCCGCCGCCGACGATAACGATGCGCGCCTGGTCTGCCATGTCTGCCTCTCCTGGCGTCAGGGCGCCCGTCAGTTGCGTATTGCGCCTTGCCTGTCGCTCACGAGCGCATCATAGGATGCAGGCTGGCAGCGGACAAGACGAAAGCTCGATTCGGCGCCACGCTACAGCGGCTTGCCCCATGTCAGTCGGTTGAGTGGCGCTTGTTGCAAGTTCGCAGGCTGGCGCTATGCTTTCGGTTGCAAGCCAACGCATACGCGCGAATCCTGTGGATCATCGCGGTCCTTGGCGTCATATCCGGGCCTGGAGTTTCCCCATGCGCAATCCCATCTCCGCTTTCCCGGTGCTGCTTGCCACTGCCTGCCTTGTCGCCTGCGGGCCTCAGGAACAGGCGCCGCCCGAAGCGCCGCCAGGCCCCGAGGCGGCGTTGCGGTTGCAGTTGGAAACCGCGCTCCCCGGGGCCGTCATTGAGATTCCGCCGGGAACCCTGCGCTTCAAGCGAGAGCTGGTGCTCGATACCGATGGCGTCACCCTGCGCGGCGCCGGCATGGATGCGTCGGTTCTCAGCTTCCAGGAACAGACGCTGGGCGCCCAGGGCCTGCTGGTGACGGCCAGCGATTTCACCATCGAGGACCTGGCGATCGAAGACACCCCCGGCGACGCCCTGAAGATCACGGACGGGCGCAACATTATCGTGCGTCGGGTGCGCACCGAGTGGAGCAATGGCCCGAGTTCCGGGAACGGCGCCTATGGCATCTATCCGGTGCAGACAGAAAACACCCTGATCGAGGGTTCGGTGGCCATTGGCGCGTCGGACGCCGGCATCTACGTTGGCCAGTCGCGGCGCGTGGTGGTGCGCGACAACCGGGCGGAATTCAATGTGGCGGGCATCGAGATCGAAAACACCGCTCATGCGGATGTGTTCGGCAATCTCGCAGCCAACAACACCGGCGGCATACTCGTCTTCAACATGCCGGACCTGCCGCAGGAAGGCCACAGTGTTCGCGTGTTCAACAACCGCATCATCGGCAACAACACGGCCAACTTCGGTGAGCCGGGGAGCGCGGTCGCCGGCGTACCCGCAGGGTCCGGAATTCTCATCAATGCCCACGACAAGATCGAGGTGTTCGACAACGAGATTCTCGAAAACCAAACTGCCAATGTGTTGATTTCAAGTTACTTCAGCGCCAACTACAGTGGCGAACAGGAGATGGTGGAGACCTTCGACCCGTATCCGGAAACGCTGCTGATTCTCGACAACCGCTTCGGCCCTGGCGGCGGCGCCCCGGATCACGAGGGGCTTGATGCAGTTCGCAAGGGGCTCTTCGGGGAGACGGGTCGATTGCCGGACGTGGTCTGGGACGGGGTGCGCCATGCCGAGCGCACGGCAGATGAATTCGCCATCTGCGTGGACAATGCGCCGGCGGAAGTGCTCAACATAGACGGCGCCAGCGACTACGCCAGTCCTGCGCTCGTGACCGCTGCGCATCGCTGTTCGCATCCCCGGCTTGACGCCGTGCAACTGGCCGGGGACTCCGTTTAGTCTGTCGGCCAGTCTGTCGGTCAGATCGCCTGATGCAGCAGGTTGTTCCGCTTCCCTGCCATCGGATGCAGCCAGGAATCTGTGCGATTATCGCCGTCCCCGGTTCATGGTCCGGGCTGGCGCTCGTCTGTGCGCTCGCTCTGCTGGCGGCTTGCGCGCCGGCGCCGGTTGTGCGTTTGCACGCTTCTGGAGAATATCCGCAGCGGCTGTCGGATTGGGGTGTGATCGAGCGTCGTGGCGACAGGCTGACACTCGGCCGGGACGTCCTGCCCTATGACGTCAATACCCCGCTGTTCACGGATTACGCGCAGAAACTTCGCACCCTCTGGCTGCCACCGAATCAAAGCGCCCGCTTTGACGCCGATCAGGCCTACGAGTTCCCTGCAGGAACCCTGGTCAGCAAGACGTTTTTCTATCCCACCGAGGCCGGCGTCGCGCAAGCGGCAGAGGCGTGGGATGGCCGGATAGAGCGGCTTGACCTCAGCCGCTCGCGCCTGCTGGAAACGCGCTTGCTGGTGCGTCAGGCCGAAGGTTGGGAGGCGATGACCTATATCTGGCGCGGTGATGAGGCCTGGTTGTCGATTATCGGCGAGGTGCTCGACCTGCCGCTGGCCATGCCGGGCGGCACAGTGCGCACCGTGAACTACCTGGCGCCGAGCCGCAACCAATGCGCGAGCTGCCACGTCACGGGGCAGGCCGCAGACGCGCTCATGCCCATTGGCCTGACCACGCGCCAACTCAATCGCGGCTACGGCGGCGGTTCTGACAATCAGATCGAACTCTGGCAGGCGCTTGGCTTGCTCGATGGCGCGCCCTCGGCAGAGACGTGGGCGCGCAACGCGGATTGGCGCGGCGCTGGTGACTCCCCGGCCCATCTGGCCCGCTCCTATCTCGACGCCAATTGCGGCCACTGCCACAATCCAGCCGGCGCCGCTGATACGACGGGTCTGTGGTTGAATGCCCATCCGGTTCCGCTCCGGCGCCTTGGCCTGTGCAAGCCGCCAATCGCCGCTGGCCAGGGTACGGGTGGGCGGCGCTACTCGATTGTGCCGGGGGCGCCGGACGCTTCGATCCTGGTGTTCCGCATGGCCGACGATGATCCAGCTACCCGGATGCCGGAAATCGGCCGCTCCGTGAGCCACCAACGGGGCCTGGCTGTGGTCTCAAGCTGGATTGCGGCATTGCCCGGCGAGTGCGCGGAGCCGGACTACGGCGGCGCTTCGTTCTGGACAGACTGACATGGCTGAATCCCGGGGCAATTTCAGTTGCTGGCGACGCGCCGTATGGCGCCTGAGGGCCTGACGGTCAGCGCCTTGCGCGCCAGGGTGGCGGCAATCCGGGGCGCCAACGATTGACACCACATGCACCACATATAATCCGATGAAGACATCGCAAGCGATGAGACAAGAAAGGGATGCCACCGAGACTGATGTCCCTGCAAGCACGAGACCTGGATGCGAATCAGGTGAAGTCTCGTCAAGACCCAAGTCTCTGGAACATGGTGTCAAAGGTCATGCACATGATCGAATCAGTCCGTACGAGACTCATCCGTTCGATGAAGACATCATCGATCCGCCCATAGCCCCACACGTACGCAAGGCGTATCGTGCTGGCACGACCGTGCTGCCAAAGACGCACAAGGCGATCATGAAAAAACGGATGAGATAGATGCGCCTCGGAGGGATAGGCTTTGATACCAATCGGCTATCAAAAGTGACTGTACGGGCTCAGTACCTTTCGGAATATCGAGATCGGGCAGTCATGTTGCGGTGAGAGGGCCAGCCGGACATCACTCACCCATTCGCGCGAGCAACGAAGCGCCGTCCTCGCACTCGATCAGCCACTCTCCTGCCGCGGCCAGACGCTCCGGGTCGGAAACGCCCGCCAGCAAGACGCCGAAACGCTCTGCCGTATCGCCGCCAAACCGCAGCGCGACCATACGCTCAAGCAGGGCGCGCTCCCGAGCCAACGCTTTCGCCTCGCCTTCAGCCTCGCCCTTCTCAATCAGCTGCCGCTTCCATAGCGCCACCCGCTCAGCCGGGTCAGCCGGTTGTCGCACCACCTCGTCGGTCGATTCCCTCAGCCTGACCAGTTTCATAAGCCACTCCTCCTCGTCCCCTATATCCGCATTTCGAACCCATGCCTCCAGCCAACGCTGCAGCACACCCAAAAGACTGCCATCTTCCACCCCGGAAAGCCACTGCAAACAGCGCTCCACTACACGCTTCAGGTCTTCTGGACTGGTCAGACCCTCGATCCACGCCAGCAGCGTCGCCGCATTGCCTTCCGGCAGTTCCTCGCCCAACAGGGCCTGTTGATCGACCAGAACATAGCCGTCTCCCACCAGACCCATCGGCCCCACATGCGCGCCCAACGGTCCGGGCTTGCCGGTTTCACCCTCTGCCTGTGCTGATACATCCGCTGACGCTGCCTCCATCCCGCCTGGGCGCGTCAGGGCCGACAGGTTCAGCGGCGCATGCCATGGACTGGAACCGTTGTAGAGCACAATCGGTAGCACTGGCGGGACCGGGTTGTTGGCGCTGAACGGTTTTTCCCTGTGCAGAGCAAGGTAAAGCAGGGTCGCATAGCTCTGCACTCGTGCGGCCATCATCCAGTCTGGGCGAGACTGAAATTCAAGCATCACCAGGATGTGCAGCCAGTGTGGTTCATCGGCTTCATCGTCCGATGAAGCCGGTTGCAAGGCGACCCGCCAGGCCATGTCGCCGAATCGCTGTTCCAGATTGTCGGTCAGATATTCACTGGGCAGCCGTTCCAGCGTATCCAGGCGCAGGCGACGCAGCATGGGCAATTGGTCTCCGACCAGTTGTTCGAGCAGGATCAGCTGATCGCGGATCATGCGCGGGTGGGCGAAGGCGGCCTTGTAGGTGGCGTCGTGCTGCATGGCGACCACTGTGCACTGCGAAACCGGTCTCGCATGTGCGACATAACGCCAATTCGTGTGCGAAATGGACCACGGCCAAGCCCCAAAAACAACGCAACGAGGATGTCAATGGCAATCGAAAACCGAGGCGCTTGCGCTGTGGGTTTTTGTCGGGATGGGGAGCAAGCGCACGGCCAGCGCAAACTGTCGTCGAGAAGGCGCGTCGAAATCGGAGGCCGGAGAAAACCCATTGAATGGCGCGGTAAATCAGCCCATTTGACCAGCGCCCTGGTGCAATATCCGGGCTGGCCTTCATCCTGCACGGCCTGCTCATCTGGTGGCTGTACCATCGCGGATTGAGGCGCATCGGTTTGCAGAAGGAGATTTGCGACGGGAGTGCTACCATCGCCACAGTCAGCAAACCCTGTTGGAGACCTGCTCCATGCAAACTGCCTCGGCCACCACAACCATCCCGAAGACGCCATGCGCGAATCGCTGACCGATGGCGATTGGGTGCGTCCCGAAACCGCAGCCGGCCAGGTCATCGCCGAGCTGGCCGTTCAACCCGGCATGAAGGAAGGGGCATGATTCGGCCATGAGCAAACCCCGGACCGGACACACCGCCAGCCCTGTATTCAAACGCATTGGCCTGATCGGTCGGCCAGGCGGCGGGCAGGTTGTGGAGAGCCTGCGCGCTGTCGTCCAGAGCCTGCAAGGCCTTCAGGCGCCAGTGCTGTTGGAAGATCGCACGGCTGCACTGGTGGCGGATCAGCCGGGGGCTGTGGTTTCGCGTGCGGAGTTGGGGGCGCAGTGCGACCTGATCGTGGTGGTGGGCGGCGATGGCAGCCTGCTTGGCGTTGCGCGCGATCTGGCCCATGCGAGGGTGCCCGTGGTTGGCGTCAACCGCGGCAGCCTGGGGTTTCTGGCAGACATTGCGCCCAAACGCATTGCCGAACAGTTGCAGGCTGTGCTGCGCGGCGCTTATCGCGTGGAAGATCACTTTCTGCTGGAAGCGGCGGTGCTGCGTGGTGACGAAGAGATTGCCCGCTCTCGGGCGCTCAACGACGTGGTGGTGCATCCTGGCGGCGTCGCCCGGATGATGGAGTTCTCGCTGGCCGTGAACGGCAGTTTCGTCTATGACCAGCGCTCCGATGGCCTGATCGTCAGTTCGCCGACCGGTTCCACCGCCTATGCGCTCTCCGCCGGCGGGCCGATCATGCATCCGAGCCTCGACGCCATCGTCATTGTTCCCATGTTTCCGCACACCTTGACCTCCCGGCCACTGGTGGTGCGTGGCGACGCCACCCTGACAGTGACGCTCGGGCCAGTGCGCGGCGCTCAGGTCAGCTGTGATTCGCAGGTCATCTTCGATCTTGAAGCCGGCGATCGCATCTGGATCGAGAAGTATGCGCATCCCCTGCGCCTGGTGCATACGGAGGGCAGTGACTTCTATCAGGCCTGCCGCAGCAAGCTGGACTGGGCCTCCCGGCTGGGCGGTCGCGAGTAGCTGGCTCACCGGGCCTCGCTGTTCGACCAGCAGTCTGGCCCATTTATGTACTACGGGAGAGCGTCCTGATCGCGCAGCACGCCCGGATCCTGCACTGGCGTCAGGCGCAGGTCGGCGTGCTGGCGGATCAATCCGTTGGCGCCCTGGTCGCCAGTCAGTCGGGCGAGGGCAGGGAACCAGGCGCGCCCGAATCCGACCGGATGGCCGGGCGTGTCACCGTGCATCGGGCGCACGATCAGTTGCGTATCGGTGAGTGTGGCGGCGAGACCCTGCAACGTGGCCGGGCTGACCCAGGGCATGTCTCCCAGGGCAATGAAGACGCCATCAAGATCAATTGCAGCGCGAATGCCGCTGGCCAGCGAGTTGCCCATCCCGGATTCGGCGTCGGCGGCAAAAACGCGCTCGCAATCAGGCAGGTTGGCGGACCAACCGGCGTCCTCCGGGCGCAGAACGACCAGCAGGGTCTCGAACACTGGCCGATAGCGCAGGATGGTGGCTTCCAGCAGCGTCGCGTCGGGCGCCGTTGCCGCCAGGTCCGCAGGCAAGCGCTCCGTGCCTGGGCGCCATTGGCGCTTGTCGCTGCCGAACCGCCGGCTGATCCCGGCTGCCAGGATCAGTGCGCCAAGGCGCAGCCCGGGTCTTGCGCCAGGACGCGCCTCAGGAGATGGCAAGGTCGGCGCTTGCCATCGGCGATTGCGCCTTTGCTGCCCTGGCGCTGGCCAGTTCCGAGATGATCTCGGCAAGAATGGCGATGGCGATTTCCGGCGGCGTCTTGCTGCCGATGGAGAGGCCGACAGGCGCATGCAGGCGGTCGATTTCTGCATCTGAAAGATTCAGCATCTTCAGCCGCTTCCTGCGGTTTTCTGATGTGCGTAGTGAACCCATCGCGCCGATATAGCAGGCGTCTGTCTTCAATGCCTCCATCAGCCCCATGTCGTCGATTCTCGGATCGTGGGTGAGCGCGACGATGGCAGAGGCGGCGTCACTGGCTCTCGCCCGCACCGCGTCGTCCGGCATGTCTTTGATCCGCTGCACGCCGGGCACATCGAAGTTCTGCAGCAGTTGTGCGCGCGGGTCACAGACCGTGACCTCGAAATCCAGCGTCTGCGCCATCTCCGCCAGATAGCGAGACACCATGCCGGCGCCGATGATGAACAGTTGCCGCTGCGGGCCGAAGGATTGTGCCAGTGTGCGGGCATCGGGGTCCCAGGCCAGGGGTTCGTACTCTGGCCTGTCTTCGTGGCCAAAGGCGCCGGTTGCAAGCGCCAGATGGCGGCGCACGATGCGTCGCTCGGCGACCCGCTTGCCGAGATGTCGGACATGCGCGCGTACTGCCGGTTGCGGTGACCAGGGTTCGATGACGATGTCCAGATGGCCGCCACAGGGCAGGCCGAACTTCTCTGCCTCTTCGGCAGTTTCGCCATAGACGAAGAAGGTGGGTCTGTCACTGGCCAATTGGCCGGCGGTCAGCTTTTCCAGCAGATCATCCTCGACGCAGCCACCGGACAGGGAGCCGACCATGTCGCCGTCCGCATTGCAGGCGAACAGGGAGCCGACTGGCCGTGGCGAAGAACCCCAGGTGGCTACCACCGTGCCGAACCAGCAGGCGCAGCCGGCGTCCAGCCAGGCGCTTGCCTGGCGCAGTACTTCATGATCGACCGCTTGCATGGCTAAAATGCGCGTCCCGTCGTGGTCGTCGGCATTTTAGCAGCAGGCTGGCGGCAGGCGGGTCGAGACTTGCTCAACGCAAGAGGTGTCCATCAGGAGATTCGGCGTGTCCACAAACACCCCCGCCAAGACCATCTACCGCAAAGACTATCAGCCGCCTGCCTGGCGCACCGAACGCACGCTGCTCGACTTCGACATTCGTGAGGGTGAAACCCGCGTGCAGGCGCGCCTCGACATCCGCAGGGATCGCGATACCGAGCCTGAGACCTCCCTGTTCCTGCATGGCCGCGGTCTCGAGTTGCTGGCGTTGCATCTGGACGGACGGCTACTTGCCGGCAACGAGTATCAGGTCACGGACGAGGGCCTCACGCTGTTCGATCCGCCGGATGCGTTTGAGCTGACCGTGCGCACGCGCATCCAGCCTGAGGCGAACACTGCATTGAGTGGTCTGTACAAGTCTTCGGCCATGTACTGCACCCAGTGCGAGCCGGAAGGGTTTCGCAAGATCACCTATTATCAGGACCGGCCGGACGTGCTCTCACGCTTCACCACGCGCATATCCGCCGATGCCGAGAAGTTTCCCATCCTGCTGGCAAACGGCAATCTGATAGCAGACCGGCGCGACGGAGACAGGCGCACCGTCACCTGGGAAGACCCTTTCCCCAAGCCTTCATATCTCTTTGCCCTGGTGGCCGGAGACCTGGCCTGCCTGGAGGACAGCTTTCACACATGCAGCGGGCGTGAGGTGACGCTGCGGATCTACTCGGAAGCGCACAATATCGGCCAGTGCGACTACGCCATGGGCGCGCTCAAGCGGGCCATGCGTTGGGATGAAGAGGCGTTCGGGCGCGAGTACGATCTCGATATCTACATGATCGTGGCGGTGGAGGACTTCAACTTCGGCGCCATGGAGAACAAGGGCCTCAATATCTTCAACACCACCTGCGTGCTGGCTTCGCCGGATACGGCGGTGGACGCTGCCTACCAACGGGTGGAGGGCGTGATCGGGCATGAATACTTCCACAACTGGTCCGGCAATCGGGTCACGTGTCGAGACTGGTTTCAACTCAGCCTGAAAGAAGGTTTCACCGTGTTTCGGGACTCCGAGTTCAGCTCGGACATGCAGTCGCGCACGGTAAAGCGCATCGAGGATGCAAGCTTCATGCGCAGCGTTCAGTTCGCCGAGGACGCTGGTCCGCTTGCGCATCCGGTGCGCCCGGATTCCTATATGGAGATCAACAATTTCTACACGTCCACCGTGTATGAGAAGGGCGCCGAGGTGGTGGCCATGACGCGCCAGCTACTTGGCCCGACAGGATTCCGGCAGGGCAGTGACCTTTACTTCGACCGGCATGATGGCGCCGCCGTGACCACGGACGACTTCGTGGTCGCGATGGAAGACGCAAATGACGCTGATCTTGGCCAGTTTCGGCGCTGGTACAGCCAGGCCGGTACGCCCCGGTTGCAGGTCGCGCGCGATTGGCAGGCGGGCGCCTTGACTCTGGACATTACCCAGGCCTGTCCGCCCACCCCGGGACAATCGTCCAAGCTGCCGCTGCACATGCCGGTGGTGCTCGGGCTTCTGGCCGAGGATGGCCGGGACCTGGTGGCCCCGGAGCTTGTGGTGGAGAGCGATGCGCCGTTCGAGGTGCGTGATGCGAGCCTCGTGCTGCAACTGCGGGAAGCGTGCCATCGGCTGCGGCTCGCCGGCTTGCCCACCGAGCCCAGAGTTAGCTTTCTGCGCGGCTTTTCTGCGCCCGTGCGGGTGGATTTCCCGCGCGATGCGGACGAGTTGGCCTTCCTCGCTCGGCACGACAGCGACGGCTTTGCCCGCTGGGACGCGCGCCAGACCCTGCTGTTGCAACAACTGAATGATCAGCAGTCGGGCACGGCTGTCAGCAGCCGAATCATCGATCTG
This sequence comes from Pseudomonadales bacterium, assembly GCA_965199705.1. Lineage (GTDB taxonomy): Bacteria > Pseudomonadota > Gammaproteobacteria > Pseudomonadales > Azotimanducaceae > Azophilus. The sequence goes on along the minus strand of OZ241359.1, from coordinate 1,974,524 downwards.
TTTCGAGGCCTGATTGCCGATGCGTGCGCGGCAACAACCCCGGCGACCCAGGCATTGTTGCGCGAGATGCTGGCCCTGCCGTCCGAACCCTATCTGTTCGAGCAGTACGAAACGATTGATGTGCACGCCATCACAGGCGCCCGCGATGCGTTGGGTGCGGCCCTCTCCGAGGCCCTGGCGGACGATTGGGCGGCGCTCTATGCAGCCACCGCGGCAGATGCTCCGTATCAGCCGGACCCGACCGGCATGGCGCGCCGTGGCCTGAGCAACTTGGCGCTTGGCTATCTCGCTGGCGCTGACTCAGGCGAAGCAGAACAGCGGCTCGCCAAACATCTGCGGCAGGCGGACAACCTGACCGACCGGCTGTCCGCCCTGGCCTGGATTGCCGATAATGCGGCCTTCCCGGATCGTCAGGCAATCCTGGACCGATTCTATGCGGACTGGCGGCAGGAAAGCCTGGTAGTGAATCAGTGGCTCTCCGTTCTGGCGAGCGCCCGACCAACGACAGTGTCGGTGCTGGAGAAGCTGCTGCGTCATCCAGGGTTCGATCCGCGCAATCCCAACAAGTTGCGTTCGCTGATCGGCGGCTTCAGCCAGCGCAACGCACGCAATTTCCATGCACCGGATGGCGCTGGCTATCAACTTCTGGCTTCGCAACTGATCGATCTGGATGCGCGCAATCCGCAGATGGCCGCACGCCTTGCGACGCCCCTGACCCGCTGGCAGCGCTATGTGCCGGCGCTCGGCGAGGTCATGCGCTCGGTGCTGAAGGACCTGGCGGGGCAGCCGAAACTGTCACGCGATCTCTACGAAGTGGTCACCAAGGGTCTGGTTCCTGCATCCGAGAATGGTTGGTAGCAGGTGGGCGTCTGCCTGCGTCAGGCTGGTTTGCCATGCAACGGCGGCAGCGTTGACTCTGCCGCCTGCGTCTGACGCTCAATCAACTCGCGGGTTTCGGCCAGCAGATCAGCGCCATTCAGGTTGGTCTGACCGGCGGCTGCGTAGAGTGCGCGATTCAATCGGTCCAGCAGATTCGAGGCCTCGGGTGATGCCTTGATGCGGGCCAGGGTCTCGCCGGGCGATGTGCCCCAAAGGGTATCCAGATAGGCGAGCCAGGCGCTGCGCATGGCGTCGAGATTCTCTTGCCGGCAAGCCTGACGAAGACTCTGCCAGGCCGCTTCGGCATCGACTGTTGCTGGTTCCGAGTCGGTGCGGCGCGGCCTCTGTCGGCGCCTGACCTTGAGACCGATCAGCAAACCGATCGCCAGCGCGAGAAGGATTGCCAGTCCCACCCGGACGATGCCGCCCGCACCCGCGGCGGGCGTCGTGGCTTGTGTTGCGACCTCTGAAGATCCGATCCCGGCGTCCGGCATCGGCGCCGATTCCGGCGCTTGCCCGCCGATCTGCACGCGGCGCTCCGGTAGCCGAGCCACGCGAACCTGGCCGCTGCCCGTGTCCCACCAGGTGATCGAAACTGCCGGCAGGCTGGCCTTGCCTGGCAGGATGGGAATGATCGTTCGCCGTTCCTCGCGCAGGCTTTGCAGGCCGGCGCGCGCCGGCGTGTCCTGCATCCGCACAGGCTCTGGATAGACCTTGAATACCGACTCTGCCGGCTGGCCCCCGATCGGTGGAATGGCGGCGGCGTTGTTACCCTCGACATTGATTGTCAGCGTTCGGGTCAAGGGTTCTCCGACCATGAATACAGGCGGGTTCGGTTGCCAGGCTTCGGAGATCGTGAGCGCCTGTACGGGCAGCCAAGGCTGGCTGGTTGGGTAAGCATCGGGAATCGGCAATATCTCGACTGCGACCGGCTGACTTGTGATCGGCACCCCGGCCCGTCGATTGCCACGCCCGGGCAGTTGCATTGCGGCGGTAACCGATTCTGCAGGCAGAATCAGCCTCCCCGCTTGTCGTGGCTGGATGGCGTAGCGCTGCTCCACCGCCTGCCAGGATCGACCATGCCGGTTGGCCGTTGTCGCTTGCGCCTCGCCGAGCGGTGTGACCAGCGCATCCGGCAGGCTCGGCGGCCCCGGCAGGTCGCCATGGATCTGCGCGCCTGGCGCGTGCAACAAACGCCGGGTGAAGATCAGCTGTGCCTGCACCCAGGATGGATCCGGCGTTGCCTCCGACTCCATGACCATTATCTCGTTCACGGCTTGCCGGTCTGCCTGCGTCAGCGGCCGCACCTCCAGCTGCAGGGCTTGGCTGCTGCCGGCGTCGGTTTGTAGCGGCGGTATGGTCAGACGGCCTGTCTGTTTGGGTCGCAAGAGGATGCTGTACTCGACGGATTGCTGCATCCGGCCATTGATGAGGCTGATCTGGGTGCTCGATTGGGTGTTGACGACCTCGAACGACGCCGCCAGAGGGCTCAGGTCCAGATCGCCGGCGGATGCGCTGCCGTCGATGCGCAGGATCAGGCGGGCCATGTCGAGTTCGTCTATTACCGGCGGTTCGATCCGGGCACTGATGGCGCCAAGACCCGGCGCTGGCGCCAGCCAGAGCAGAAGCCCGCAGGCCGCGCCGAGGGACCGGAAGATCGACCGGCTCACCAGATCTGCTCATCCTGGCGGTTCTGGTATTCACCCTGCCGCCGTCGCTGATTGGTTTCGTACTGGAACTTGCGGCGCAACAGGCCGCCGGGATCATCCGGTACCCGGCGCAGCCATTGTTCGGTGGCTTGCGCCTGCCGCTCGGCCTCGGCGTCCGCCTCCGGGCTCTGGCTCGGCTCCGGCGGCGGCGCTTCTGCTGCCTGTTCAACCTGGGCGGATGCTTGTTCTGGCGTCGCCTCCTGCTCGGCTGTCTCCTGGCCGCTGGCGTCCGTGTTCTGATCGTCCGGGTTGCCGGCGGTCTCCTCCGGCTGCTCGGCAGCCGTCGAATCCGGAGCGGACGATCCGCTGCCGGCTTGTTCTGAAGATTCGTCCGATGCCTGCTGCTCGCCGCTTTCCGACTGCGCCGACTGTTGCGCTTCCTGTTCTTCCAGTAACTGAGCCACCAGCGCCTTGTTGGCAGCGGCGTCCGCATGCTCTGGCCGGGCGTCGAGCACCCGCGTATAGGCGTCGATGGCGCCAGCGTAATCGCCGAGATGCGCCAGCGCATTGCCAAGGTTGTAGTTTGCATCGAGGTCGCCACCGCGCCAGCCCTCGGCCGCCGCCGCATAGTCGCCCTGTCGATAGACTGCCGCAGATCGCCAGGCCGGGTCTTCAAACAACTCGGCTGCCTCGGCGGGCTGATCTTCGGTGAGCGCCCTGTGACCCTGCTGGTCCGGCCGCCGCCAGAGGTCGTCCCACCAGTCAGCCTGCGCTGGCGGCGCAATCAGCAGGATCAGGCAGGGCAGCAGCAATCCCTTGCGAAAACCGAGCAGCGCCAGGGGCAGCAACAGGATTGCGGCCCACCAACCGTAGTCGAACCAGACGTCGAACTCTCGCTCAAGCGTTTTCCGTTCGCTCTCGCCGGGAAGCCTGGTGCTGCTGAGCCAGGCGATATCCGAGTCGCCGAGCTCGCTGGTGCGGTAGCGCCCGTGACAGAGTTCCGCCACCGTCGCCAGACGCTCTGCGTCCAGCCGCACTTCGACAGGCGCGCCGGACGCCGTATGCAAGACCCGGCCTGGCTGATCGGCGAAATCGAGCGGTATGCGGGCGCCGGTGGGGCTGCCGACGCCGAGGATCGACAGTGGAAAGCGTCGCTGACAGTGTTCGGTGACCTGGCCGATGGTCTCGATGCCGTCAGTCACCAGCAGCAGGCGGCCCTGCGTCTGACGGGCGTTCTCGAACAGTTCCCGCGCCAGCGCCAGAGCCTCGCCCGGCTTGCTGCCGAACACCGGCATCATGCCTGGCGCCAGGGCAGAGAGCAGATTCTCGATGGTGCGCGTATCGTCGGTCAATGGCGCGACCACATGCGCATCGCCGGCATAGGCCACAAGTGCGGTCAGTCCTTCGTCGCGCAGCCGCAGCAGATCGGTGATTTCACGTCTCGCCCTGGTCAGACGATCCGGCGTCAGGTCGCGGGCGTACATGGACAGAGAAAGATCAAAAAGTATCACCAGGGCATCGCGTTTCTGCTCCACCGGCTGTGGCAGCCTTTGCCAGGCTGGGCCGGCGAGGCCAAGCACGGCGATCAGCAGGGCAGAGGCAGTCAGCGCCGCCGGAAGCGGCGGTCGGCGGCCCTGACGCGCTGGCTCCAGAAGCGCCGATTGCAGGTTCGGATCGATCACCTGCGCCCATTGCGAGCCACTGCGCTGGCGGCGCGCCCACCAGATCGGCAGGGCGATGGCCGGCAGCAAACCCGACAGCCAGGCTGGTCGAACAAAGTGAAAGTCTGCCAGGGCAGCGATAACTTGATCCATTACAAGCGCCCAAGCCGAGAGAGCAGCAGGCTGCAAGTGACCAGCCAGGCCAGTGCCAGTGGCCAATGGAACAAGGCGGAAACCGGACGCCAGGTTTCGGGATCCTGGGCCACCGGCTCCATGGCGTCGATGAGCGTATAGATTTCCCGAAGACTCTCGGTGTTGCGGGCCCGGAAGTAACGCCCGTCGGTGATGTCGGCGATGTCCACCAGCGTCTGTTCGTCCAGGTCGGCAGAGGGGTTGACGGTGCGTGATCCGAAGATGCCGAAGAGGCCGGGCGCAGGCATTTCGTCGGCGCCGACGCCCAGCGTATAGATGCGAATGCCGGAATCCGCCGCCAGTCGCGCAGCCTGTCTCGGCGTCACTTCGCCGATGTTGTGGGCGCCATCGGTCAGGAGTATCAACACCCGGTCGCCCTCCGGCCTTTCCCGAAGCCGCTTGACTGCGAGGCCTATGGCGTCGCCGATAGCCGTCTTGCCGCCGGCAATGCCGACCGGCGCTTCGAGCAGCAGCCGCTCGACGCTGGTGAGGTCGAAGGTCAGGGGGGCTTGCAGATAGGCGTTGCTGCCGAACAGGATCAGGCCCACGCGATCGCCTGCCCGTGCTTCGATGAATTGTGAAACCACCTGCTTGACGGCTGTCAGACGATCGACCCGGCGGCCTTCGATTTCCATGTCTTCCGTGCCCATGCTGCCAGAGATGTCCACAGCCATGAGCAGGTCCCGACCGCTTGCCGGCAGCGCCACCGGGTCGCCTGTCCATTGCGGGCGCGCAGCGGCGGCAAGCAGGGTCAGCCAGGCAAGCCACAGCAGCGCCAGACGCCAGGGCGGCCTGCCCGGCGTCAGGCCCCGAGCGGTTTCCGTGCCTGTCAGAAAGGCGTCGAGATCCGGCACGGTCAATGCCGTCTGCCGCTGCGCAACCGGCCTGAGCCAGCGCCGCGCCAGCCAGGGCAGGGGCGCAAGCAGGAAGAAGGCAGGCCAGACCCACTCGATCATGCGTTTGCGCTCGGGTTTCCGAAACGCCAGAAGCGGCGTCGCTCGCGGGCCAGAAAACGGCTGATCAGGTGATCCACGAGTGCCGGATCCAGGTTCGGGTCGGGGTGAAAACGCGCTTCGCCGAGGCATCGGCCAATCCCGCGCGAAAACGCGGGCTGACCGTATCGCGCATCCAGATAGCGCAGCCAGTCCGCATCCCAGGCAGTGGCGATATGGGTATCGCCCAGACCGTGCACTGCCAGGCGTTTCAGGAGATCATTGACCTGATGCAGCCAGCTTTCGGCGGTTACCGTTTCTGCCGCCAGCGCCAGTCTCGCCTGGCGGAAGAGGCGGGTCGCTTCGCGCGCCGGACGCAGCGCCCGCCAACGCAGCCAGGTGCGCGAGAGCGCCCACAGCAGGACGCCGAGACAAGCGGCGGCAAGCAACCACCAACCGGGCGCCGGCGGCCACCAGCCGGGCGCCGGTGGCAGATGTATGTCACGTAACTGTTCGAGGAGCGGGTGCTGGGCAGGATTCATGACTTGGCCAGGCTCAGGCGGGTGGCAGATAGGTGTCTGCATTGTCGCTGGCGAGCCGAAGATGGCGGACGGCATGCGTGGCGCAGAGACTTGCCAGGGCCTGTTGCCGGGCTTCGAAGCGTGCGGAATAGGCGCGTCGAAGCGAGGCGCTGCCAGCATGGAACTGCAAACGTGAGCGGCCATCGGTGACCGCGTAGCGTCCTGGCGGCGGCAGATGCTGTTCCAGAGGGTCGGCCAGAGCGAGCAGCGTCAGGTTGTTGCGCCAGGCGAGGGCGCGCACGGCATCCTGCCAAGCTTCCGGCGCGGTCAGAAAATCCGAGACCAGCCAGATCTGCAAGCCGGTGGGCGCCAGGCGGCGGATGCTCAGCAGGCCGTCCGCATAGTGCCGACCCTCGGCCAGCCGGCTGTCGCGCTGCAGCGACTGATTTTGCATCGCCAGATCGGCCATCAGCCGAGCCACGGCCTTGACGCTGCGCTTGGGCTTGTGCGCGTGGACGGCAGCATTGCCGATCACCAGGCCGCCGACCCGGTCGCCTGCCGCCAGAGCGCGCCAGGCAAGCCGCGCGCCGAGTTCCGCCGCGGCAACGGATTTCAGGCGCAAGCGGCTGCCGAAGTAGAGGCTTTGCGTCTGATCCACGACCACCAGCACCGGGCGCTCACGCTCTTCCCGAAACACCTTGGTATGCACCCGGTTCTTGCGCGCGGTAACGCGCCACTCGATGGTGCGCACATCGTCGCCGGGTTGATAGGGGCGCACTTCGCTGAAATCCACGCCCCTGCCGCGCTGCCGCGACAGGCGCACGCCGGCGCGCAGACTTCGCGGCCTGCTGCGCGGTGATTCGGCTTGACGGTGTGCGAAGCGCAGGCCGAGCAGATCATCCAGAGTAACCTGGACGCCCGTGAGCGCTGGCCGACGCCTGCCTGCCGCCATGCTCAGGGAACGGCAACCTGTCGAATCAGGGCGTCCACGGCGGCATCCTGGGTGACGCCACTCGCCTCCGCTTCAAAGGACAGCACCAGTCGATGACGCAGCACATCATGCGCCACGCGCTGGACGTCGTCTGGGGTGACGAAGTTCCGACCTTCCAGCCAGGCCAGCGCCCGGCTGCATTGATCCAGGGCAATTGTGCCCCTCGGGCTTGCGCCATACTCGATCCACTGCGCCAGCTCGCCGGTTGGTTCACGCGAGCCGATCACCAGGGCCACGATGTAGCGCTCGACCGGTTCTGCCATGTGCAGTGCGAGCAAGGCTTTTCGCGCCTGGAAAACGGTGGCTTGGCGTAGCTGCACTGGCGCTGTCACCGGCGCTTCCGGCTCGGCGGCTTCCTGGCGGGCCAGTTGCAGGATGGCGCCTTCCGCGGCATCGTCCGGGTAGCGTACCATCAGGTGCATCAGGAACCGGTCGAGCTGCGCTTCCGGCAGCGGATAGGTGCCTTCCTGTTCAATGGGATTCTGCGTCGCCATCACCAGAAACAGATCGGGCAGCGGGAAGGTCTCGCGACCGACGCTTACCTGATGTTCGGCCATGGCTTCGAGGAGCGCCGACTGCACCTTGGCGGGCGCCCGGTTGATCTCGTCAGCCAGCAGCAGGTTGTGGAACACTGGCCCAGGCTGAAAGCGAAAGGAGCCGTCTTCCGGGCGAAACACCTCGGTGCCGGTGACGTCGCTCGGCAGCAGGTCCGGGGTGAACTGGATGCGATGAAAATCGCCTTCAACAGCGCCGGCCAACTCCTTGATGGCGCGCGTCTTGGCCAGACCAGGCGGCCCTTCCACCAGCAGGTGGCCGCCGCACAGCAGGGCCATCAGCAAGCGTTGCAGGAGCTCGCCCTGGCCGATGATGCGTTCTGCCAGCCAGTCTGAAACCGCTTGAACGTCGCCGAGAACCTGATCTTCGGCCTGCGCCGGAGTGACTGGATACGGAGAGGCGCCGGTGCTGTATCGGGTCATGGGATAGTTGGATTGATGATTGCCGGAAAAGTTGCATTCTACGGTTCTGTGCGCGTCAATCGAGCAGCAATGGACGCAACCAGCGTCTGGCCTCATCCTCAGACCAGCCCTTGCGCGCAGCGTAGTCGGTGAGTTGATCCGAACCGATCTTGCCGATGCCGAAATAGCGGGCCTCGGGATGCGCCAGATACCAGCCGGCGACCGAAGCAGCAGGCGTCATGGCGTAGTGCTCGGTGAGGCGAATGCCGGTCTTGCCGTCCGGGTCGAGCAGGTTGAACAGCAGGCCCTTCTCCGTATGATCCGGGCAGGCCGGGTAGCCCGGCGCCGGACGAATACCCTGGTAGCGCTCTGCAATCAGCGCGTCCTTGTTCAGGGTTTCATCCGCCGCATAGCCCCAGAGCTCGCGCCTGACCCATTCATGGCAGTATTCGGCGGCGGCTTCAGCAAGCCGGTCCGCGAGCGCCTTGACCATTATCGCGGCATAGTCGTCGTCGGGTCGGGCGGCAAGGGCAGCCTCCATGCCGAGGCCGGCAGTGACCGCAAATCCTCCCAGATAGTCGGCCTCCGGCGAAATGAAATCAGCCAGGCAGAGGTTCGGCTTGCCAATCGGTTGTCGGCGCTGCTGGCGCAGATGACGGGTGACCGCCAGTGTTTCCTTGCGCGCATCACTGCAAAACAGGCGGATGTCGTCCGGCTCCTCGCGTCGGCAGGGCCAGATCCCGATTGCGGCAATGGCTTCAAGCGCGTGGCTCGCAGCGAGTTCCCGCAACAGGTCGCAGGCGTCCGAGTACAGGCTGCGGGCGCTGGCGCCGACCAGGGCGTCATCGAGAATCGCCGGATACTTGCCGGCCAGTTCCCAGGTCAGGAAGAAGGGCGTCCAGTCGATGTAGGGAATCAACACATCCAGATCAAGCGCTGAAACGCGCACGCCGATCATGGCCGGCCTCGGCGCCTGGTGGCTCGACCAGTCCAGCTGCAACCGATTGCGCCGGGCAGCGCCAAGGCCGAGCAGTCGGGTTTGTTGATCGCGGCTCTCGTGGCGCGCTCGAATGGCGGCGTACTCTTCGCGCAGATTGGTCGCCAACTGATCCCGGCTGCCCGTGGTTACCAGGCTCTGCGCAACGCTGACTGCCCTGGAAGCATCCGGCACATAGGCGACAGCGCCATTTGAATACTGTGGTTCGATCTTCACCGCGGTGTGCGCCTTCGAGGTGGTCGCGCCGCCGATGAGCAGCGGCAGTCGGAAGCCCTGGCGCTGCATTTCGCTGGCGGCCTGGGTCATTTCGTCGAGCGACGGAGTGATCAGCCCGGACAGGCCGATGAGATCTGCATTGAGTTCGCGCGCCTTGTCGAGGATCTGTTCGGCAGGCACCATCACCCCGAGGTCCACGACCCGGAAGTTGTTGCATTGCAGCACGACGCCGACGATGTTCTTGCCGATGTCGTGTACATCACCTTTCACCGTGGCCATGACGATCGTGCCGCGCGTGCCATCCCCGGCAGATGCGTGCTGCGCCCTTGCCTTTTCTGCTTCAATGAAGGGCGTCAGGTGTGCAACCGCCTGCTTCATCACCCGCGCGCTCTTCACTACCTGTGGCAGAAACATCTTGCCGGCGCCAAACCGATCGCCCACCTGATTCATGCCCGCCATCAAAGGCCCTTCGATCACCTCGATGGGCTTCTCGGCGGCGCAGCGCGCGATTTCCGTGTCTTCGATGATGTGCGTGCTGATGCCATGCACCAACGCATGCGCCAGGCGCTCGGCCACAGGCCGCTCGCGCCAGGCGGCGTCCGCTTGCGACTCGCTCGCCGCCTCGCCGGTGAATTCATGCGCCACTGCCATCAGCCGTTCGGTGGCGTCCGAGCGCCGGTTCAGCACCAGGTCTTCAACCCGTTCCTTCAGGTGTGCGGGCAGGCTGTCGTACTGGCCTAGCTGGCCGGCATTGACGATGCCCATCGACAGGCCGGCGCGGATGGCGTGATAGAGGAAGACGCCGTGCACGGCCTCGCGCAGTGGATTGTTGCCGCGAAAGGCGAAGGATATGTTGCTGACGCCGCCAGAAGTGTGGGTGCCGGGCAGATGACCGCGAATCCAGCGGCAGGCTTCGATGAAATCCGGCCCGTAGTTGCGGTGCGCTTCGATACCGGTGCCGATGGCAAAGATATTGGGATCGAAGATGAGATCCCCCGGCGGCACCTCGGCGTCCCGGGTCAGCGTTTCATAGCTTCTCGCGCAGACCGAGCGCTTGCGCGCCAGGGTGTCTGCCTGGCCGGATTCGTCAAAGGCCATGACGACGATGGCCGCGCCGTGCTGACGGCAACGGCGGGCCGCATCCACCAGCGCTTCGGCGCCTTCCTTGAGGCTCAGTGAATTCACCACCGCCTTGCCCTGCACGCACTGCAGGCCGGCCTCGACCACCTCGAAGCGGCTTGAATCGATCATCACCGGCACCCGCGCTATGTCCGGCTCAGCACCGATCAGATTCAGGAAGCGCACCATCGCCGCTTCGGCGTCCAGCATTCCCTCATCCATGTTGACATCAATGATCTGGGCGCCAGCCGCAACCTGCTGCCGGGCTACCTCGACAGCCGACTCGAAGTCGTCGGCCCGGATCAGGCGGGCAAAGCGTGCGGAGCCTGTGACATTGGTTCTCTCACCGATATTGACAAACAGGGCGTCATCGTCGATCACCAATGGCTCGAGGCCAGATAAACCGAGCCCGGCTCTGGCCGATGGCAGCGAGCGCGGCGGCTTGCCGGCAACGGCCTCGCGAATGGCTGCTATGTGCTCCGGTCCGGTGCCGCAACAACCGCCGACGATATTGACGAGGCCGGCGTCGGCAAACTCGCCAAGCGCTTCGGCCATGTCGTCTGGCGTCTGGTCGTAGCCGCCGAGAGCATTTGGCAGGCCAGCGTTGGGATGTGCGCTGACGCAGGTGTCGGCAGTTCGCGCCAGGGCCAGCACATGCGGGCGCAATTGTTCTGCGCCGAGCGCGCAATTGAAGCCGATGGCCGCCGGGCGAGCGTGCGCCAGCGAGATCCAGAACGCCTCGGCGGTCTGCCCGGACAGGGTGCGTCCGCTGGCGTCGGTGATGGTGCCAGAGATGAAGAGCGGCAGCGGCCGGCGACGCGCTTGCATGGCCTGGCGAGCGGCCAGAACAGCCGCCTTGGCATTCAGGGTGTCGAATACGGTTTCGATCAGGATCAGCTGTGCGCCGCCGTCGATCAGGGCTATGGCAGCCTCCTGGTAGCTCTGCGCCAGGTCCGGGAAAGTGATGTCGCGCGCGCCTGGGTCTTCCACGGAGGGCGACAGGCTGGCCGTCTTGTTGGTCGGGCCGATCACGCCGGCTGCAAAACGCGGCCACTCCGGTGTGCTGGCCTCGTCAGCAGCCCGGCGGGCCAGCTCGGCGGCAGCGCGATTGATATCCGCCACACGCTCACCCAGGCCATAGTGCGCCTGCGATATGTCGGTGGCGTTGAAGGAATTGGTCTTGATGATGTCGGCGCCCGCCGCCAGATAGCGGCGGTGCAGGTCAAGGATCAGATTGGGTTGGGTCAGGCAGAGCAGGTCCTGATTGCCGGCCTGCGCCAGCGCGTCATCGCCGAGCAGCTTGCCGCGATAGTCCGCCTCCGTCAGCCCTTCGGCCTGGAGCAGCGTGCCGTAGGCGCCATCCAGGATGGCGATGCGCGTGCGCAGCAGGTCGGATAGGGAGCGTGCGGACATGCTGAGCGCACCGGCAACAATGGGACAAGGGCGCAGATTAGGCAGGCGCTCGCGTCAGCGCAAATCAGATCCTCCAGGATGACTTGAATTGCATTCATGTATGCGGGCCAGCGTGCGCCTGACGGCGCGTCATGGCCCTGCGCTGCGACCCGCGGATTCTGGCGCTTACATCCGCCCGATGACCGTGAGCCGGGCGTTGATTGGCGCGCCTACCGTCGCCTGATGCGTGCTGTGCGCATTCGGGAAGTAGAGCGTGTCTGTCAGATTCTGCACATTGATCTGAACGCGGAGCTTCTCGGTTGCCTGATACCAGGCTGCTGCATCCAGACGGGTGTAACTTGGCAGGGTGGCGCTGTTGCTGTTGTTGATGAAGCTCTCGCCCACATGGACCAGGCCCGCGCCCACGCCAAACCGTTCCGTCACCCTGAAGTCGCCGTAGAGCGAGAACATGTGTTCAGGCACTTCGCGCGGGCGCAAGCCGGTGGCGCCGGAACGGTTGACTTGCTCACCATCCAGGTAGCTGTATCCGCCCGTCACAAACCACCTTTCTGCGACCTGGCCCCTGAACTGAGCTTCGAACCCCTTGATCCTGGAATCGATCACATCAAGCGTCGATGGGTCGTCATCGGCGACCTGCGGCGAGCTTTGCTCGATCTCGAAGACAGCTGCCGTGAGGCTCGCGCCCGGGCTGAGGTCCCACTTCACGCCGCCTTCCAGGTTCTTGAAGACATTCGGGTCCAATCGGGCGGCGTCGCCATTGATGTTCGCGAACTGTTCGCCACTGCGCGGCAGGAAGGATTCGCTGTAACTCAGGTAGATTGAAGTTTGCTCCTGCGGCTTGAAGATCAGGCCGAAACGCGGCGTGATCTCCTCGTCCTTTCGGTGGCGCGCCTCATCTGCTGGCACGTTGAAGACGTCAATATCGAAGCGGTCGAAGCGCACGCCGATGATGGCGTCCAACCGCTCCGAGAGCTCGATTTCGTCCTGGATGTAGGCGGAAACCACCTGTATGTCCACGCGCGTGTCGTCATTGAGGTCGGTTGTGAAGTTGTTGCTGGTCACGACGCCGGCTGCGTTGACGCCAACGCCCCCGGACAGGTCGAGCGGGCGAGTCGCCATGAAGATTTCATTGTCGTCCTGAGTGGTGTCCCACAAGGCGTTGAAGCGATCCTGATCTGACGCGGTGTCGATGTACTCCACGCCGGCCACAATGGTGTGACTGGTTCCGCCGGCGCCGATCTCCCCAACCAGATTCCCGGACAAGATCAGGTTCTTGCGTTGGGTGGTGTCAACATACCCGTCGAGCGTGACCTGATCCGGCGCCATCGACTGGCTGTAGCCAGACACGTAGAAGTTGCTGTACAGCTTGTCGTAGTCGCCGTAAAAGGCGCTGAAATTGGCCTTCAGGCTCTCGCCGAAGTTATGCTGCACGGCGGCGCGCAGCAAGTGCGCCTGAATGTCTGAATGGTTGAGTTCCGGGTCGCCGAAGACAATCTTGCGGAAGCGCTCGACCGGGCGCCCGTTCGATCCCGTTGGAATGCCGCGGTCAATGGCGCGCCTGTGATCGACGTATTCCCAGGCGAGGTCCAGCGTGGTGGCGGGGCTCAGCTCGAACCGGGCGGTCGGATTCACGCCAAATCGATCTCCATCGTGAAAGTCACGGTGATTGTTCAGGTTTTCGTAAAACGCATTCACACGAAGGGCAGAGTTCGGGCTGACCGAGAGGTTGCCGTCCACCCAGAGACCGAATTCCCCGAATGTGCCGGCGTCCGCCCTGTAACTGCTGAAGTTGTCGCCAGTCACGCCCTTCCTGGTGACCCGGTTCAGGATGCCGCCGGCGCCTCCGCGGCCGAACAGCAGCGCATTCGGGCCGCGCAGGATCTCCACCTGTTCGAGGTTGTAGAGCGGGCGGTAGTACTGAACATCATCACGAACGCCATCAATGAAGAAATCGGCCGTTGAACGCACGCCGCGAAACACGACAGCGTCACGATGGTCTTCGCCTTGCGATGTGCTGACGCCCGGCGTGTAGTCGATGATGTTGCCGACACTGGTGAAGCCCTGATTGGCGATCTGATCGGCGGTGATGATCGACAGGCTTTGCGGCACGTCAATGATCGGCGTCGGCGTCTTGAGCGCATTGACCCGGTCGTTGTAGAGATACTGACCAACGACCACGAGTTCCTCGATCTGCGGCTCCTGTTGCGCCGCATGAGTCGCCACAGGGATTGCGCCAAAGGCAAGTAGTGCGCCAAGCGCGATGCGTATTACAGCCATGTCTGCTCCGTCGGGGCCAGGTTGAGAAGCGCGTATCATAAATGCGTGTTATTCTCATTTGCAAGTAAAATTCTTGCGATGATGGCCCGCACGTCGATTGAACCAGCTATCGCCCCCACAGCGGGGCGACATCTGGCCCATTCGCGCCTTCGGGTGCAGTAGAATGGGCGAAGCGCAGCAAACGACCATGCCATGATCGAGATTTCAGAAAACGCTCAGACCTACCTGCGCGAGCTGCTTGCCAGGCAGGAAGACGACGACGTTGGAATTCGGGTATTCGTGACCAGGCCGGGCACGCCCCAGGCCGAAACCTGCATCGCCTATTGTCGGCCCGCCGAAGCACAGGCCGATGACGTGCCAGTGGACTACGACGGCTTTCGCGCCTGGTTCGAGTCGCGCAGCCAGTCCTATCTTGAGGAAGCGGTGGTGGACTACCAGGAAGACCGCCTCGGCGGCCAACTGACCATCAAGGCGCCCAACGCCCGGGCGCCCAGGCTGGATGAGAATGCGTCGCTGGAAGATCGCATCAATTATGTGCTCTACAACGAAGTCAACCCGGGTCTCGCCGCGCATGGCGGCATGGTCACGCTGGTGGAGCTGCTACCCGACAACATCGCTGTATTGCAGTTCGGCGGCGGCTGTCAGGGCTGTGCGGCAGTCGATATCACGCTCAAGCAGGGCGTGGAAACTACGCTGATGGCGCAGGTTCCGGAGCTGGTCGGCATTCAGGACGCCACCGACCACTCCGTCACCGAGCACGCCTACTATCGGTGATTCGCCTCCTGGCCCGAATGTTGCGTCAGGGGCTTCGGCGCCTGTCAGCCAACCATCGCCACGCGGCCGGAATCAGCGTCCGCCAGTAATGGACGCAGCGCTTCCGCCATCCCGGATAACAGGTCTGCGGTTGCTTTCCAGCCTATACAGGCGTCGGTGACTGACACGCCATAGCGCAACTGCGTCAGGTCGTCCGGAATCTCCTGGCGCCCGGCGTGGATATGACTTTCCAGCATCAGGCCGATGATGGCGCGGTTGCCGGCCAGCACCTGATCGAGCACGGCTCTGGCCACCTGCGGCTGGCGTTCGGCGCGCTTGCCGGAATTGGCATGGCTGCAATCGACCATGATCGCCGGCGGCAGCCCAGCCCCGGACATGGCCTGCTCGCAGGCCTCGACATGAGCCGCTTCGTAGTTGGGGCCCTTGTCGCCGCCACGCAGCACGATGTGCGCGTCTGCATTGCCGCGCGTTTCGATCACCGACACCTGCCCCTGGCCATTGATGCCGAGAAAGCGATGCGGCCTGCGGGCGGAGGCGATGGCGTTGATGGCGCTGGCCAGAGATCCGTCCGTGCCGTTCTTGAAGCCGACCGCGGCGCTCAGCCCGGAGGCCATTTCCCGGTGCGTCTGCGACTCCGAGGTGCGCGCGCCTATGGCCGACCAGCTGATCAGGTCCTGCAGATACTGCGGCGTGATCGGGTCCAGGGCTTCGGTGCTGAGAGGCAACCCCATGGCCGCCAGCTCCAGCAAGAGGCGTCGGGCAATGCCCAGGCCCTCGGCTATGTCAAACGAGTCATCCAGATGCGGGTCGTTGATAAGCCCCTTCCAGCCAACCGTGGTGCGGGGTTTTTCGAAGTAGGCGCGCATCACCAGCAGCAAGGCGTCGCCGACCTGCTCGGACAGCGCCAACAATCGAGCGGCATAGTCCTTGGCGGCGGCTGTGTCGTGAATCGAGCAGGGACCGACCACCACCAGAAGACGGGGGTCTTCGCCTTGCAGGATCCGCTTCACGGCCAGCCGATGCTCGACGACCCTGGCGCGGGTTGCCTCCGGGACGGGCAATCGGCGTTTCAACTGTTCTGGCGTGATCAACAATTCCAGGGTCTCAATGTTCAGATTTTCCAGTGCCTGCGCCATGTTCCGCTCCTGCTTGCGGGCAAAAAAAACCCCGATCATGTGTTCGGGGCCTTCCTGTGGAAGGCGCCTGCTCCGCTGCCTTCCGTTCATTTATTCAACTGAAGCGAAAAGCAGCTAGCCCACCGTAAAGCGGCCGTACCAGAACCCGAACGCGGTTCTGGCCTGCACGGCAACGGGGATGGCGCCTCTCTCACACATGGCGGCGCAGTGTACTCCGTGCGTGGCCAATGGCAAGTTTGCGGTTCCCCCGCCTGGCGTCGGGTGGCGCGACTGCTTCCTGGTCCGCCCGATAGCAACGCAGTATTGCCTCCAACTTCGCTGCTCGCGCTTCAGCTTCTCTGGCTGTCACCTTGACAACATCTCCTCCAGCAGCCGCCGTGCCTGGCCAACGAGGTACAGAGGCAGCGAAAGCAGGTTGTAGTGGACGGCGCTGCCTGTCGATAGTCGCTTGGCATCACGCAGCAGGCTGGGTGGGTCGGCATTGAAGCGCAGTGCGAATCCAGAGCCCTTCTCACTCAGAAACTGGTGCAGTGACTTCAGCGACCCGCTGCTGCCAGCCTTGATCTCGACGGGCACGATACGACCATTCACAGCCAGCACATAGTCCACCTCGGCAGCGGCGTTTCTGGCCTCACGGGTCCAGTAGTGAAGCGTTGGGGTCTGGAAGCCAGGGCCGCTGTGGAGCAGGTGTTGGCCAATGAACTGCTCGGCGACGGCGCCCGCATTCACGAGTGTCAGATCCTGGCGGCTCAGGTCGAGGACGTTCAGCCCCAGGGCAGAGCACATGAGGCCGACATCCAGGAACAGGCACTTGAAGCGCCGCTCGTTCATCTCCGCCGCCAGCGGCACACCGTTGGCGTCGGTGTGACAGACCTTGCAGGCAATTCGCGCCATGCAAAGCCGTTGCAGAGCCTCTGCGAGAGGGGCGGCCCGATGGTCACGGCTGACCTGAACGTACTTGAACTTGCGTCCGACCAGACCAGGCAGTCGATCAAAGGTCATTTGCAGCCGGTTGCGGACTGCGCCGTGGCTGTACTTGCTGAAGTCGTCTCGATAGGTCGCAACCACGCCTTGCTGAATACGAGCTACCCGTTCGAATCCGCTTGCAGATGTTCGCTGGCTTCGTGCGTATCCTGCCACTGCTTCGGGAAGCCCGCCGACCACCCAGTACTGGCGAAGCAAATCCATGTATCGAGCATGCACGGCCCCGGGGAAGGCGCCTTCCAGATCAGCTGATGGCAGGCTGGTGAGATGGGATCGGAGCTCGGAGTGCCCCAGGGCCTCAAGAAAATCCTCAAACTGCATCGGCCCGAGGTGCAGATATTCTATCCGGCCAACTGGCATGGAGAAGTGTGCATCGGCAAGGGCGAACTCCATCAGCGAACCTGCCGCCACCACCGCCAGATCAGGCATCTCCTCGTGGAAGTAGCGCAGCGCTACCAGCGCCTCCGGAACGGCTTGAATCTCGTCGAGAAACAGCAGGTGCTTTTTCGGAACCACGGTTTGACCGGTCAGAACGCCGAGGATTGCAAGAATTTTCGTTGGCTCGCGGCTGCGAAAGGCGTCACAGGCTTCCGGGTTGCGCTCGAAATCGACGGTGACGAGTGGCAAGCCTGACCGTCGCGCGAAATCTCGCACCAATGTTGATTTACCCACTTGGCGGGCGCCGCGAATCACCAGCGGCTTGCGCGGCTGTTGCGCAAACCACGATTCGAGATCAGTCAGTTCCTGTCGATGGAAGGCGCCGGACATCACATTCTGACCAGTCTTGTTAAAACAACATTCAGAATAATCATATTAGATGACTTTTTACAATGGTATTTTGTCATTGAATTCGGTGCACCCGGTGGATCGTCGTTCGACGATTCACCCGGCGCCCAGCATGGATTGTTTCCCTGCGGACGTTCGTTGACCTGAAGTCATTGCAACAAATATGATCCCCAAGCCGATTTCAGCAGGATGATCCTGCGCCGCCCGGCGCCGTTAAAGGCGCTGCCTGGGCGGATTCGGATTGCCCGATGAGGGAGTCTGACGAGCATGAAACTACGCCAGCGCGTGTGCACTCCGATGACCCAGCCCGAGGTGTGGCAAGCCTTGAATGACCCGGATGTCCTGAAGCGCTGCCTGCCGGGTTGCGAGACGTTTGATCGTGTCGCCGAAGATGCATTCGACTTCGCATTGACCGCGAAGGTCGGTCCGCTGAAGGCGAAGTTCAAGGGCAATGTCGCGCTCACCGAGGTGCATGCGCCCCATTGCCCGATTCTCCGGCAGCGTCCGGGTCGCAATCACGGGCGCCGCACCCTGCGTATTCCGTTGCGCTCCAATGGAGGAGGCGCTCCGGCAGGACTTTTCGGCAGCAGCCCTGCAAGGCGTGTCGCTGCCGGCTGACGCCATGAACAGCGACCTGCATGCGTCCGGGGAATACCGGGCGCATCTGTGCCTGGTCATGGCAAAGCGGGCGCTGCAAAGCCTGTTGTAGTGGCGCCTGGATTCAGCGCCAGGGCGATGGCGGGACATCGGCCAGGCCATCTTTCGATTCGGACGGCGTTACCTTGAATCCTGGCTACGCAGCATTGCCTCCAATTTCGCTGCTCGCGCTTCGGCTTGCACCGCCCGCGCTTCGGCATCTGCAACCTGCGCTTCCGCCTGCTGGCGTAGCTGTCTCTCCTGCTCGCGGCTCGCGTTGGCTTCCCTTGCGCTCTCAAGCGCCTCATCAAGACGCTTCAAGTCCTCGCCGAGCACCGGGTCGTGAATTCGCAAGCTGCCCGATTCGTTGCGGAAAACCAGATTCAGCACCGCGCTCGGAAAGCCGCCTCCACCAGCCAGCGGCGGAATCGGCTCATAAACCCCGTCGCGCAACCGAAACCCAAGAAGCTGATCTTCGATGAAGTCTCCGAACGGGTCGAATAGCCAGAACTCCTTGATGCCAAGCATGGCGTACAAGGTTCGCTTGAACTCCATGTCCCGAACCACACTGGACCCCGACAGCACCTCAAGGGCAAAGCAGGGCGCCGCACGCTCCTCCCAGAGCTTGTAAGACAGCCGATCCTGGTTGCCGGCGCCAAAGGCGACGAATACATCCGGAGCCACCGACGCCTTGCGGTTGCCGCGTTCGTAGTAGAGCAGCAGGTTTGACGCCACGAAGGTGTCCGCATCCTGCTTGTAACGCGCCTTCAGCGCCCCCGCCGCATAGTGAATCTCGTCGAACTGTCGGGTGTTCTCCGCTATAGGCACGCCGTCCGAATGGGGATAACCGTCGTCGTCAACGGCGATGCAGCGGAAGGACGGCATGGGGGCGGAATTTGGCGGTGGCTCGGGCCAGACCGAGTCTTTGCCGTGTTCGTTTCGTGCAAGCATGTTGGAACCGTACCACAATCATCTTCTGATCGTTGAAATCTGTGCCCGTGCGCCATCATCCACTGGCCCGGGCGGGGTTTGAAGTGGCGATTCGCTCGTCATCCCGTGCGACATCGGCCCGCCCAAAGCCTGCAGGCTGATGAATTGTCCGTTCAGAACGCTTCGCTCAGCGGGGCAGGCGTTCACTCAATGCATTTCGACCAGCCGGGGCAGGGCGGTCAGATAGAGAGCGGTCCTGATCGGTTCGCCGTAGAGGGCAGCGGCCAGGGTTCGATAGTTTTCGAGCTGCTGCGTGTGTTGTTGGCGAATCCTGGTGATGGAAGCCTCGCTGCCGTCCGTGGCGTCCGTCTTGAAGTCGATGATCCAGCGCTTGCCGTCCGCCACGAAAGTTCGGTCGAAGTAGGCATTCACGGTTTCTCCGGCTATCAGGCCGGTGACGCCATGCTCGGAGGCAGCTGCTTCCCGGGGGCCAAGAATCCAGCGTCCGGTGTCATCCCGAAGTGTGCGTTCCAGGTGCGTCTGACATCGCGTAATGGCCTCCGGAATCTGCTCGGCGGGCAGCCCGGCTGCGCCCAGTCGCCTCTGCCAGAGCGGGCGTCGCGCTTGAACCCAGGCCTCGATGTCGGCCACGGTCGGTAGCGGGGCCTCGGCGAGGGCGCGCAATTCTTCATGCACGAGGGTCCCGATGATGACGTCAGGGGTCTTGGATGCGGCGTCCGCTGCGTTGCGGCGCGCCGAAATCCGGCTCGGATTCAACGGCAAGGGCGTCTTCGGACGCCAGTGAAATTCAGAGATCAGACGATGATGCGAGCCGGGCGCGTCGTCCGATTCCGAGGGGGCCAGGGCGCCTTGTTTCGCCGTGCCTGTCTCGACGGTTTTCGCATCAGCTGGCAGGGCGCGCCAGAGGTGTTGCAACAAGGACCCGGCCCTGGGTTTCTCTTTCACCTGGCTGGCGGTCAGCAGCAGGCTGGTCCTGGCGCGCGTGCAGGCCACATAAAGGAGCCGTTGCAGCTCGTAGGCAGCGCGGCTTTTGTCCTCATACGCGAGCCAGTCGTAGAGAGGATTCTCGGCATCTTTCGCGGCTGCGAGCAGAAACCCTCGTGAATGTCGCTGCCAGCGCAGCGCCGGTGGGCTGTCGGAGCGCGTACCCTGATTCAGGGCGGGGACGATTACATGCTCAAATTCCAGCCCCTTGGCTCGATGAATGGTCAGCAGCTGCACGCCCCGCTCGCCGGCATCTTCCACGAACAAACCTTGTACCGCCTGACGCAGGGCGCTCGTCTCGTAGCCCTCGCCGCCGAGTTCATCGACCAGTTCGAAAAATCGTTCGGCCTGATCCAGCACGGCGCTGGCTTCTGCCGGAGCGTCCATATCCGATCCGTCTGGCGTCTGCGGATGTGGATAGGCAGCCGGGCCGCCGCAGTCGATCCAGATGCGTTCCAACGCTGAGCGTGGCGGCTGTTCGAAGCGACGATGCCCGTCCCAGGGCCGCATGGCGTCGAGGAATCGCAGCAGCCGACGCCTGCCGTCGCTGCTGAGATCTTTGGCCAGAGCAGTCAGGGCTGATTCTTCGAACTTCGAGAGGCAAGCCGCAACTTCCAGATCCGGCAGCCCGAGCCCTACCCAGGGCGCTCGCAGCAGGCTCATCCAGGCCAGGCGATCCTCGGGAGATTCCAGGCTCGCCGCAAGCGACAGCAGGTCCGTGACCACTGGCATGTCAGCCAGTGCATGAATGCCGGTTCCGCGCCAGGCGATGCCGGCCGCCTCCAGATCGGCCCGCAACGGGTCCAGATGCGTGCGTGAGCGACCGAGAATGGCAATGTCCGCATCCGCGCCGTGCATGCGCATCAGCCGTCGAACATGGGCGATGATGGCGGTGCGTTCCGCCGCTGCATCCTGGAACAACCGGACTCTGGCGCCGGCCTCGGCGTCGGCATCGGCATCGGACAGGGGCCTGCCGGCCACGGACGACGCACAGGAAACGGCGCCGGCCTGGACATCGCTGAACTCGGGGAAAACCCGCCTGAAGGTGCTGTTGAACCAGTCGATCAGGGCTGGCGCCGAGCGAAAGTTGGTTTGCAGCTTTAGTGGTGCTAGCTGCTGCTGATTGATGCCCTCGCGGCCTGCCCGCTCGAACAGGCCGACCTCGGCGTTTCGGAAACGGTAGATCGACTGCATTGGATCGCCGACGGCGAAGAAGCTGCGCCCCGCCTCGCCGCTCCAACCTTCTATCAACTGCTCGAAGAAGTGGAAGTTCGCCCAGGACGTATCCTGGAACTCATCCACCAGGATGTGCTGGATACGGTAGTCGAGCACGCGCGCCAGTTTGGTCGGCTCACCATCCCGTTCCAGGGCGCGCATGGCCGCCTGGTTGACAGCGATGAAGTCACGGACGCCTTGTTCCTGAATGCAGCTAGCGAGATCGGCGGTGGCCAGAATCAACGTCTCGCAAACAGCCCTCAGCTGATCCACCTGATCGTCCGAGAATTCCTGCAAGGGCAGATAGCCCAGGCTAACCAGGCGCTCCCGCAGCCCCAGGTCGGCGTCCCGCTCGGCCAGTTCCGTGATGCATTGCAGCGCCTGCTTCTTGAGGTCTTTCTTCTGCGCGGGGAAACCCTGCTTGACAGTCAGCTGCTTGCGAAATTCGCCCTGATTGGTCAGGCAGAAAGACTGCAGATTGCGCCAGTAGCCCTCGTTCGGGCCGCCGTGTCCGGTGGCGAATTCGGTCAGCTCCTTCAGCTGCGCCATCCGCGTCGGTCCCAGATCGCGCTTCAGTGCATTGGTGTGCCCATCGACCAGACACTTTCGCGCCTCGTTCTGATACTTGAACAAATCGTCGACATCTTTTTCGACAAGGGTCCGAGCCACCTCCAGCCACTGCTCCCGGGTAGCCAGCATCTGCACCAGAATCCGCCTGGCGGCGCCGGCATTGTTGTCGAATAGACCGAGAAAGCGCTGCACCGCCTCCGCGCCATCATCCGTCAACAAGCGCTCCAGTGTGCGTCGGGCGGCTGCCTCATACAGAGTGCTTGGGTCTTCTGCGACATCCGCCCCGGGCGCTTCATCGAACGGCAATCGTCGGGCGAGCGTGGCGGCAAGACTGTCGATGGTCTGGATCTTCAGGCGCGCCGGGTTTTGGGCCAGACGCCAGCCCTGTTTTTCGTCCTGCTTGCGAATCCCGTCGGCGAGCTTTTGTTCTTTCTCGTCCAGCGGTTCGGACATCAGGTCAAGCATGCGGGTGCGCATCTCTGCTGCCGCCTTGCGCGTGAAGGTGATTGCGAGCGCCTGCTCGGGCGCCTCAACGCCGGCCAGCAGCTCGGCGAACCGATGCACCAGAAGCGTCGTCTTGCCGGATCCCGCCGGCGCCTGGACGATGCAGGAAACTGACGGATCCTTGGCCTGGTCGCGCGCATCATCGTCTTGCAAGCGGCCGGCTGGCGTACTTGAATTCATGGCGCCAGGCCGCCAAGCCGGGGCGCCACTCGGCAGAAGCCATGAAGATGGCAATGATCGCAGGCGCCTGGCTTCGGCTTGACCTCTGCCTGACCCTGGCGGAACCCATCGACCAGTTCAGAAAGCCGCTCTTGCCACAGGTTTCGGAGATGCGGCCAGTCCACTTCGGCGCCCCGGTTGTCCAGTTTCAGATGCAGGTGGCGAGCAGCACGCCCCTTGAGCTTGATCGAGTCCGCGCGTCCCACCTCTGCAAAGAGGGTCGCATGAATCGCCTCATCGGTGAGCGCATAAAGCGGCAACTGCGGCTCGGTCAGATTGTCGGGATCAAGCCTGGCCGGTTGCGTCTGCCCCGTCTTGTAGTCGATGAGAATCTGCTCTCCGCTGCGTTCATCCCGGTCAATCCGGTCCAGGCGCAAGGTAAAGGTTTCGCCGTTCAGCGCCAGGGTTCGCTCGACCTCGCGTTCGATCAGCGTGAACTCTGGCCGCTGTGCTTCCCGATCAAGCCAGGCCGTCATGATTTCGACCAGGCGTTTACGTTCCTGCGCCCTGAACATGGCTGGCGCGTCCGGTAGTTCGCTTGCCAGCGCCCGGTCCGCCGCTTCGTGCAAAGCCTCAGTCCGGCCTTCGCTTGCAGCCTCCGTGTCCAGGCAGTCATACAGATGCAAAAGCGCGACATGCGCCAGGTGGCCGCGCGACAGTGCATCGGGAAAGTCATCCGGCGTCTGCTCTGGCGCCCTCAATCCCAGCCTGTGCACGGCCCAGGCGCGAAACGGGCACTGCGCCTGATCGCGCAGGATGCTGCTGCCACCAGTCATGTTGCCAGGTTGCCGTGCCGGCGCCTGATCCGGTGGCGCCAGTTCAAGCGATGGCGGTGGTGGCAGCGCCAGATTCGGATGCCGGCGTGTCCGGCGCCCTGGAATCAGCTGGTCCTGGCTGGTCTCGGGGATATCCTGAAGCAGCGGGCTCGGGCGCTGCGCCTCGTGCGAGACCTGTTTTGCCCAACTGACCACAAGGTGATGGGTCGAAGCACGCCAGAGTCGGGTGCGACGGTGGCTGAATTCGAGTTCGGCTCTTGCATCAATACGCGACGCCTCATGCTTGCGTTGCAATTTCAGCGGAATCAACGGATTCGGCGTCGGCGGCGCCGGCCAGCGATCCGCCTCCATGCCAGCCACCCACAGATGGCTGAATACGAGACCAGTGGTTTCCAGTGCGCCCAGCACCTGAATCGGGGCCTCTGCGCGCGCCGGGCCGAAGGGCGTGCCAGTCAGGACGGAATCCAGCAATTGCAGCGCCTGCTGGCGGGAAGCAATGGGACCGGGGCTGCCGTGCTGGCATTGGGCCAGTTGATCGTCTATCTGCACCTTCGCCTGATATTGCGCGCTGCCGGCGCCATGCCCCCAATTCGCCTGGCGCAGCAGTTGCAGGAAGAGGGCTGTCCAGTCCGCCAAACTCTGTTGCTCAGGCGCATCGAACAGTTGTCGCGCCAGGGCCGACAGCAGCTCGTTGGCCTGGCTCCCGAGTTGCAGAAAGGGGCGAGCGCGCAGGCTGAGGAACGCCTCGGCCAGCCAGGCTTCACCCCGAAGCTGCCCGGACTGTGGCTGGCGCAAGTTCATCAGTGTCGAGAGCAGCGCCTTGGCGGCGCGCCAGATGGGCTGGTCCGCCAGATGCGCGCCAGCGGACAGGTCCACTGCCTCGGGTATGTCTTCGAACTCCGCGGCAAAGACGTGTTCGATGGCCCAGTGCGAGTCCGCGAGATAAGGAAATACGACGCCGATGCAGGCGTTCGGGTCCTGATGCAGGGTCTGCCTGGCCCATTGTGCCGCCAGGCTGAATTCCTCCGAGCGACTGGCAACCGCAAGACGCTGTTCGCTCTGCATGGCCCTGGATGCCGGTGGATGCTCTTCTACGGCCATCCCGGACTGGCGCGTGCGCTCGAAGAAGGCGCGCTGTTGCGCCGTGATCTCTTCAAATGCGAGCAGATGCAGTGGTTCCTCGGACGGGCGGATCAGATCCTGGATCTGCGCTGAGGTGATCAGGTTCGAGGCTTCAAGCCGATCTTGCATGCGTCTCGACCAAGATTGCAGGATGCCCCCGCCCCGGGTTTCTTGCAGGCCCGGGTCCTGCAAGTCGATCTGCCAGGCGTGCGCCAGGCGCCAGGCATCAGCCGCGACCGCAGCCAGGCTGCGCCATTCTTCGTCGGCCAGTTCTTGCCACAACAAGATTTCCTGTGTGCGACTCAGCAGGGTCGGGGCGCTCCCGGACGTCGATTCCGCCTGCTGGCGTTGCGCCACGTATTGGCTGATACTGGCGATTCGCGGTCGTTCCCAGGCTTTCCGCCCAGCATCAATTTGTCGCCGGTTCCACGCGTGCCGCGCCTCCCGCGCCAACCGCTCATTGGGCGTCAGCAGCCATCCCGTGCGCACGGCCGCGAGCAGCGTATCGGAGAGTGATGTGAAACAGGCGGTCATGCAGTGCGAAGGCGGCGGAAAACCGGCATTATCGCGCACCTGCCAAACGCCCATGCGACCTGATCCACATGGGCTGCACGCATGATTCGCACCTTGTTGGCCGACGCCGTGCTGATCGCGCACCTCGGCTTCATCCTGTTTGCGATCCTTGGCGGTTTGCTGGTTCTGCGCTGGCCGCGCCTGATCTGGCTGCACCTGGCGGCCCTGGCCTGGGCTTTTGCAGTAGAAGTGGCCGGACTCACCTGCCCGCTGACGCCGCTTGAATGGCGCTTGCGCGGCTGGGATGACTCAGGCGAAACATCCGGCTTTATCGCCCGCTATCTGACACCCTTGATCTATCCACCCGGTTTGACGCAGGCCCACCAATGGCTTCTGGCAGCGGCGCTGATGCTGGTGAACGTGGCGATCTATGCGGGTGTATGGCGAGCCAGACGACGGGCCAGCCCGGTCACGGGGCAGAAGGCTGTACCCGGGAGCGTAACTGTCAAGCCGGCGGATCAACCCGCAAGACCTGATTGCACTCGAAGAAGTGGCCGTCCGGATCGAACAGGGCGACGCCGAGCAGGTGTCGGGTTTCGCCCTGGGCGCCGGTCACGGTGAACGCCTTGGCATGGTTGTGGATGCGGCTTCCGAGCGTTTCCGCCCGGCGCGCAAGCTCGCGCGCATCCTCGGTTTCCACCACGAATATGGGCATGCCGTAGGTGACTGAAGTCGGCGCTGGCGGCGCCGGCCAGGCGGGTTCCAGCCATTGCAGCAAGCCGATCATGCCGATCCTGGGATCCTCGGCGCGCATGATCACCAGGTGCGTGCGGTCACCCGCGCCACCGGCGGCCAGGCCCTCGCCGGACAATACGTATTCGGTATCGAGCCAGGTCGTCATGCCGAGCACTTGTTCGTACCAGCGCCGACTGACCGCCATGTCGCGCACGATCAGCGTGGTGCGTTTGAGAATGCTGCGGATGCGCGGCGCTTCGCCGGCTGACTGCTCCTGACTCATGCCGAATCCGCTTCGATCAATGATCGGTTGAGAATGCGGCTTCCGTAGGTGGATACGCGCCAGCCGGGCGGGTCGCCCCGGTCTGGAGCCGGCCAGTCCAGGCATTGGTCGCGCCCGCCAATCAGCACTCGACGAATGCGCGACCGGTCTCCAAGGCAGGTCACGTCACGCACGGGGTTGCCGTCCACCAGGATCAGGTCAGCCAGTCGTCCGGGCGCAACAGCGCCGGTTTCACCGGCAAGGCCAATGGCCCGGGCGGCTTCGCTGGTAGCCGCGCGAATGGCTTCCAGCGGCGACAAACCCAGGTCACGAACAAACACTTCGAGTTCCCGATAGTGCCACTCACCATAGGGAGTCAGGGAGAAACCGCTTTCGCTGCCACACAAGAGCGGCACGCCGGCGTCGTATGCCCGCTTCAACAGGCGGCAACTCGATTCGATTTCGTCGCGAAAAATGGCCCGGATTTCGGCGCCGGCGGCAACCCGGTCGCCATAGTCGGCAAGATTGGCCTGAAATGCGAAGGTCGGCACGATGGGCGTGCGCGCCTTGATCACGGCGTCCAGGGCCGCTTCGTCCATGTGCGTTGCGTGCAGGATGAGGTCGAAACCGGCTGCAACTGCGTCTCGAATACTGTCCGCGCCTCGACAATGGCCAACCACCGGAATGTCGAGCGTGTGCGCCGTATCGGTCACCAGCTTCAATTCGTCCCGGTTCCAGGCGCGCGATTCACCGGCGCGCTTCTGGCGCGGCGTGAGGCCTGTTACGTGCACCTTGATCCAGTCCACGCCAGACTTGATCTGGCGCCGCACTTCAGCGGTGATTTCGTCTCGCGAACGCACCACCTTGCCGTAGCCGATCAATCCGGCGTCAGGGATCAACCGCCCGGCGGTGCCGCCGGCTGCGGTGATGAGCGCGTTGCCGCCCGTGGCCATGCGCGGGCCGGGAACGATGCCGGCTTCAATGGCGTCGCGCAGGTCCACGCCGATCTCGAACAGGCTGTCGGCGTCCAGGAATCCGGTGACGCCGGCACAGATCAGTTTCCGCACATTGACCGCGGCGATGATGGCGGCAAGCCCCTGGCGCCGGTGGAAGAAAAGCTCGTCGTTGGAATTGGGCTCATCGAAGCTGATATGACAATGCGCATCAATCAGGCCGGGGAGCAGATGCAGGCCACTGGCGTCAATGCGCTCGGCGTCGGGTGGCGGTGACAGCGCTCCCACGCCACTGATGCGCTCGCCCTCGATCAGCACGTCGGCCTTGCAGGGTTCATTGCCAAGGCCGTCGATGACCGTGCCGCCGGCGATGAAACGCGCCTTTTCCATCCGATTCACGCGGCGGTCAGGGTGTGGGGTGCATGTTCAGGTGTCCTGGGCCGGTTCGGGGGCGGCCGCCGGAGCGCCATCCGCCGGCTCTTCCAGCCCCAGGAGTTGCGGCGCTGCAATTTCCGCCGACGGCGCCTTTGGCGCAAACACCATGAGTGCGTTGCCGGGTTCGTGAAAGTAGAGGCCGTATCCGGAATTGACGACCAGATGCCCATCACCGATGGCTGGCCCGCCGCCGCTCATACCACCGCCTCGGGCCATCATGCCGTTGACCGCTGCCACTGGCTGGGTGGTGTCATAGGACCAGACCACCTCGCCGGTCTGTGCCGAGTAGGCGCGGATGACGCCGTCCAGATGGCCTGCGATCACACCACCGGGCAGGGCGGTGACCGCAGCAGAGATGCCCGGATCGCAGAAAGGCCGCTCAGCCCCGCAGAGGTTCTCCTGAATATGGCGCCACATCACTTCGCCGCTTGCGACGTCCAGGGCATGCATGCCGGGCCTCGCCAGATCCGGGTCCAGCAGGTCGCCATTGCGGGTGTTGTTCATGTCGTTGATCGGCGCATAGACCAGGCCCTCGCCCGTGGCCATGCCAAAGTGCACACCGCCCTGGATGCTGCCCCGGCCCACCCGGGTGGCCCAGAGCAAGGCGCCCTGGCGGTCGGGATCCAGCCCGAATATCGTGCCGTTCTTGTGTCCGGCCAGAAGCACCGAGCTGCTTTCCTCCTGCTGCGCCAGGATGATGCTGGAACCGTGATCGAAATCCGGCCCGTCCTCTTCCGGGCAGTTGGGGTTGTCTTCCATCATGCAGGCCACGTTCCAGGCGTCTCCGGCCGTGCTCTGCCGCTGCCAGACGCGCTCGCCCGTATCGAGATCGACGGCGATGATGGCGTCGCCGTTGCGGTCTGCCGGCGAGGAGTAGTTCTGGCCGGTGCCGAAATAAACCAGGTTGCGTTGCAGGTCCACTGTCGGGCTGGACCAGATGGGCGCGCCCGAAGGCGCCAGGACGGGCTGCCCGGCGATTGTGCGCCCAACCACCTGAGGCGGGTTGGGAATGGCGGAATGAGACCAGAGCACCATGCCGGTAGCCGGCTCCAGGGCCACCAATCGCCCCTGGAAGGTGCAGCAGGCGTAATCCAGGTTCGAAGCCGGAATCACCTCCAGGGAGGAAATCGGCACCAGCAACCTGTTCCCGGCCAGGGCAGGCGTCCCGGTGAGTGTCGCGCTCGGGTGCGGGTCCACCTTGAGGGACCAGACCAACTCGCCGGTCAGGGCGTGTACGGCGTACAGCTTGGCAAGAATATCGCCAAAGTAGAGGGTCGGCGGGTCTTCCGGCGCGGACGGCGGCGGTTCGCCAACAACGATGCCGGTGCGCACCTCGGCCGCCGCCTGGAAGCTCCAGCGCTGACAGCCAGTCTCCAGATCGAAGGCATACACGCGACCATCCTGGCTGCCGACATAGACAGCGCCGAAGGCGATGGCTGGCTGCGACCGGGCACGGCGAGCATTGGGATAGGCAAAGGCCCACTTCAGTTCAAGGCGGGGCAGCGCCTCGGCAGTGAAGCCGGCGTCTGTTTCGCCAACAAAGCGGCTGGTGTCATGGCCCCAGCCGACGCGGGCGATGGGCCGGCGCAGATCGAATTCGGCAGCTTCGCCAGTACAGGTGGGCGCTGGCGCATCCGCCACCTGCGAATCAAGGCTGGTGCGGGTGATGAACTCCGCGACCGCGCGCTTCTGGTGCACGCTCAGATGGTTGGCCTGTTGCCGCATGACGCCTTCGGTCATGGTGGCAAGCACAGCTTGTGGCGTCATCATCTCCAACCAGGCGAATGCTGGCGCACGAGTGACCGTGCCGGCATGGCAGGAGGCACAGTGGGTTTCATAGAGGGGCGCGCCAGGCATCAGTTCGCGTGGGCCGAGCTCCTCCATACCGATCTGGAAGGCGTCGGGTGACTGCAAGGCGTTGGATTCGTTCGCCTCAGGCGTGACCGGCGGCGCCGACTGCTTTTCACAAGCGGAGAGAAAAACCAGGGCCAAACCCAGGAGCAGGCGCTTTGAGGCGCCCCAGGCGGGTCGTTTGGCGTTGCCGGAATCCGTGACGCGATGCATGGACACTCGCCTGTCGCTGGAATTGCGAGAGGATAGCAGTCTGACCGAGCGGCGGAAACGCCTAATCCGGATATGGCGCGAGCGGGGCCAGCGCCAACCGGATTCGCAATAGCGCGTCGAAATGGAAGGCAAGCAATTGAAAGGCAGGGTAAATCAGCTTGTTCGACCAGCATCCTGGCGCCCTATCCGGGTTATCATGGAGTCGCAGGGAACGGACGGCAGCCGGTCGTCTGATGAAGCGGGCGCATCATGAAGAAGAAACTCAGGGGCCGGGTTGCCGCTATCACCGGTGGCACGCGCGGCATAGGCCGGGGCATCGCAGAAGCATTCTTGGCCGAAGGCGCCAAGGTCATGGTCAACGGGCGCTCGCCGGAGAAGGGCCGCGCGGCGCTGTCGCAGATGAACGCCGGCAAGGACGCCGCCTTCATCGCCGGCGACGTTCGCAAGCAGGCGGATGTAGAAGCGGTGATCGATCAGACCATCATGCACTTTGGCCGGATCGACATTCTCGTCAACAATGCGGGCGGCTCCACCGGCTATGCCCTGGTGGAAGACCTGTCCGACGAAGCCTGGCAGGAAGCGATGGACTGGATTCTGAACGCCAGTTTTCGGGCCACGCGACGCGCCTTGAAGGACATGGCGCCGCGCCGCTGGGGTCGAATCATCAATATCAGTTCAATAGAGGGCAAGCAGGCCAACAAGGCAACCGTATCGCACTACATCACCGGCAAGCACGCGCTCAATGGATTCACCAAGGCGGTTGCATTCGAATATGGCGCATCCGGTATCACCAGCAATGCGATTTGTCCGGGGGCCGTGGAAACCGATCTGATGACCGGACAGGGCCGCAAGGCAGCCGAGGCGATGGGTTTGACCTACGAAGCCTTTCTCGACAGCTATGCGCAGGATGCTGCGATCAAGCGGTTGAATACGGTGGAGGAGGTGGCGGCGATGGCGGTGTTGCTGGCGTCTGAGGCCGGTGGCGGCATCACTGGCGCCCTGCTGGATGTGGAAGGCGGCACGCTGCTGTAGAGTGGCGGCTGCACGGACAGGAGACAGGCACATGGGCAGAGTGGCAGGCAAGCGGGCGATCGTGACCGGAACTGCGTCAAATCCCGGGCTTGGCCGGGCGACGGCGCTGGCCCTGGCTCGGGAAGGCGCCAGGGTGATCGTGACCGACATAGACGAAGCCGGCGCCGGATCCTGCGCCGAGGCCATCAAGGCGGCGGGTGGTGAAGCCATCGCCCTGGCTCAGGACGTGACCCTTGAGGCAGGCTGGCGAGAGGTCACCGGCGCGGCGGT
Source organism: Pseudomonadales bacterium (assembly GCA_965199705.1). GTDB lineage: Bacteria > Pseudomonadota > Gammaproteobacteria > Pseudomonadales > Azotimanducaceae > Azophilus. The sequence continues at coordinate 1,943,800 of OZ241359.1, read as the reverse complement.
GAAAGCCTGGGGCGGACTGGACGTTCTGGTCAACAACGCCGGCATTGCCGTGTTGATGCCGATAGAAGAAATGTCCCTGGCGGACTGGAATCGGCAGATCGAAGTCAACCTCACCAGCGTCTTTCTTGGCTGCAAGCACGCGATGGCGATCATGCGCAACGGCGACGGCGGTTCGATCATCAACCTGTCGTCGGTTGCCGGCCTGGTGGGCCTTGCCACCTGCGTTGCCTATGGCGCCTCCAAGGGCGGGGTTCGGATCATGTCCAAGAGCATCGCCATCGAGGGGGCCGAAGCCAACATTCGTTGCAATTCAGTGCATCCCGGTGTTATCTGGACCAACATGCAGGCCGAAGCGACAGGGCTCGACGAGCCGGAGCCGGTTGCCCCGGAGCGGGTTCCGATGGGTCGCATGGGGAAACCCGATGACATCGCCAACTGCGTGCTCTACCTGGCTTCGGATGAATCGAACTACGTCAGCGGCGCCGAATTTACCGTTGATGCCGGCATGACCGCGCAGTAGCCGCGCGCCTGCGCGCCGGATGAGACGGATGCCATCGGGCCAGCGAGACAGTTATTCGCGGGTCGCACAGTGGTTGCACTGGGCGGTGGCTGGCGCCGTGGCAGCGCAGTACGTGCTGGCCAATCTGGCCGAGAGTGCGGAACAAGCGGGCGCGCCGGTCCGGGCGCTGGGCCTGCTGGCGCATCACAAGTCAGTCGGCATCAGTATTCTGTTTCTGGCCGGGCTGCGCCTGGCCTGGCGCTTGCGCCATCCGCCGCCGCCCCTGCCAGCGCAGATGCCGGTTTGGCAGGCACGGGCTGCTCGCACGACGCATTGGTTGCTGTATGCCCTCTTGCTGCTGACGCCGCTGACCGGCTGGCTGATGTCTTCGGCTTCTGCCTATTCTGTCAGCTGGTTCAATCTTCTGCTCCTGCCGGATCTGGTGGCGCCGGACGAAGCGCTGAAGGCGACTCTTCACGCGGTGCACGAAGCCTCTGCTGGCATTCTGTTTCTGGTGGCGGTCGGGCACCTGCTTGCGGCCCTGAAGCATGGCCTGATGGACCGGGACGGCGTTTTCTCCAGCATGGCCAGCACCAGTGGTCTCATCCTGTTCCTGCTTGTGATTGCCGGTGTTCTTGTCTTGCTGACGAATCCCGACGCCGGGGGCGGGGAAGCGCCGCCGCCAGGCATCAAGACCGAGCTGCGCGGAGAGGCAGTTTCTCAGGGTCCGCGGCCGGCCATCGAGCAACAGGGCCGCCCGGCGCCCTGGCGCATCGATCACGACGCCAGTCACATTCGTTTTATCGGCGATCAGGCTGGCGCCCCCTTCACCGGCGTCTGGCTCGCCTGGACGGGTGATATCCATTTTGACCCGAGCAACCTGGCAGGCAGCTACGCTTCAGTGCGCGTGCAGACCCGCGCCGTGGAAACTCAGGACGCCGAACGCAACGGGATCATGCAGGATACCGAGTGGTTTGATACCGAGGCCTTCCCGGAAGCGCGTTTTGAGGCCCGACAGTTCATGGCCGAACCGGCGGGCGGTTTTCGGGCCCTGGGCGATCTCGCTATCAAGGGCTTGTCCACCCCCGTGCAGCTTGTGTTTGAGGTGAGTGTATCCGGCAACAGGCGTCGGCTCAGCGGCGTCGCCGAACTTGATCGGTTGCAGCTTGGCCTCGGCACGGGCGAATGGGCGGATACGGATTGGGTTGGTCAGACAGTGCGTCTGGAATTTCTCGTACATGCGCGCGTCGCCGACGAGGCGCAGGGCACTCGCTCATAGCGCCACCTGAAATCACCACTGATCGCTCTGGAGCCTGTGCGTCTGCGCCCTGGCGCCAGTTCCGGGAAAGCGCCCCGCGCCCTGGCGGCCGATTCCTGGCAGAGGAAACCAGGCGCTGCTCAGACCAGCAGGCGGAATGGCGCTTCGAGCAGGTCGCGCACGCTGGCCAGAAACCGGGCAGCCGGGGCGCCATCCAGTGCGCGATGGTCCCAGGTCAGGGACAGGCGCATTACCTGAGTCCTGACCGGCCTTTCGCCATCCCAGCGCACATCGTCGCGCAGACGATTGACGCCGAGGATGCCGGACTGGGGCGCATTCAGAATGGGGGTGAAGGAATCCACGCCGAACATGCCAAGTGCAGAAACGGTAAATGTGCCTTCCTGCAGGTCATCCGGGGTCAGGGCGCCGTCGCGCGCAGCGGCTGCCAGTCGAGCACTTTCCAGGGCCAGGGACTTCAGCGTGAGGCGATTGGCGTGACGAATCACCGGCACGATCAGGCCATCGTCCAGGGCGACCGCCATGCCGATGTGGATGTCTCCACGCAGGGTGATGGCGGCCTCGGAGAAGACGCTGTTCATGGCTGGGTGGCGTTCGAGGGCCTTGGCCACTGCCCGAATCACCAGATCGGTATAACCTGGACGCACCCCCTCGGCTGACCACTCTTCGGTCAACTGGGCCCGCAACTTGACGGCATCCGCCATGTTGGCGTCCATGTTCATGGTCAGCTGCGCCGAATTGCGCAGACTGTCGGCCATGCGTGCGGCAATCGTCTTGCGCATCCCGCGCACCGGCAGTTCCTGATCTGCTCGCGCCTGATCCTCGGCGGGTTGGCTGTCATCGCCCCCGGCGGTGATTGCTTGCTGAACATCCTCGCGGGTAATCCGCCCGCCCGGCCCGGTGCCGCGCACATCGGCAAGGTTCACGCCCGACTCTCGGGCCAGCTTGCGCGCCATCGGCGAGGAGGGCGCGGTGGTAGCGGGCGCTGCCGCAGGCGCGGTGGCTTCAGCAGCGGCTCGAACGTCTGCTTCGATGATGCGTGCGCCCGGGCCTTGTCCAGTGAGGCTGGTAATGTCCACCTGCAGCTCGCGCGCCAGACGACGAGCAGCCGGGGACGCACGCAGACGGCTGTCGGTTTCGCTTTTGTCGGCAGGTTGGCTGACGCTGGCCGGGGCTGGCGGGGCTGCCGCCTCGACCGACGTTTGCGATTGCGGGCTGCCGCCTGTCGGCAACTGCTCCGGTATGGTCTCGTCCGGGCCATAGATGTGGCCAACCACATCGCCGGGCTTCATCGTGACGCCTTCTGCGGTCAGATGCTTGACGATACCGCTGGCTTCCGCATCGACATCGAGGTTGACCTTCTCGGTTTCCAACCGATAAAGCAGTTCGCCTTCCTGCACCTCGGCGCCATCGGCGATGTACCACTCCTCGACCACACCTTCGGTCATGTTCATGCCAACCTTGACCAGATAGACTTCTTTTGGCAATGCGCTCTCCTGACTTGATTGCAGACTCAAACCGTCATCACGCCGCGGCCGGCGGCGACGGGCCTGGCGTCATCCATCGTAAACAAACCCCGGCGAGCGGCCAATTGCAGCGTTTTGGACACGGATACGACCCAGGGACCCTGACGGTGCAGCTTGAATCTCGCCTTCTGGCCCGGACGCAGACGGCGTTCGCGTTCACCATCCAGAGCGATGACCCCCGGCCCCTGCACTTCAATCGCCTGTTCCAGTTCCAGCTTGCGCCAGCTGGCGATGGCAACCTGTCGATACAGACCGGGGGCGATGGGCGCGTTGACCAGCTGCCCGCCAGAGCCGAAGCGCAGCATCAGACCGTAGCGATCCTGGGCCGAGACTGGCTGCAACAGGCCACCGACTGCGGAGAGGCCCACCGCTGCCGGCTCCGCACGGGTAAGCAGGGCGCCTTGCAGCATTTCCGGCGCCAGCAGGGCGCGAGCGCCGACGAAGCGCTCCCGGCTGAGTGCTGCGTCGATCAGCGCCAGGTCCGACGCCTCGTCCTCGACCAGCACCGTGATCAGTTTCTGTTGCTCTGCGACCAGGCTCAAGGGTATCTGCTCGCTTGCGATCAGGCCGGCGGTAGCGCCGGCAATCGTGGCTTCCATCAATTCGGGAAAGACGTTGTTGGTGCCGGTGGACAACGGGATCAGCGGGGCGTCCTGCCAACCCAGGGCGAATGCCCGGTTGGAGCCATCGCCGCCCAGCGTGATGCTGATCGCACAGCCAGCGTCGCGCAATGCGCGCGCTGCCGTGATCGTGTCCAGAGCGCTCCGGGTTCGAGTTGCGTCCAGGGCTTCGCCCGGCAGACAGGGTTGCTGGCGCAATGCCGCCTTGACGATGCCGTTGGCGTCGTCAAGGTACAGGAAGCGCTCGGCGCCAACCGCCCTGGCGCCAATCAGGATGCGCTCGACAATGGCCTGCTTCTCCTGATTGTCGAATACCGAGGCGCGCGCCACCAGCCGGCGGATGTCCTTGCCGGAGGCGGGATTGGCAACTATGCCGAAGGGCGGCATGAGCGCAGGCCGCGAGCTGCTAGACGCCGAGTTGCTGGCGGGCTTCCTCGACGATGCGGTCGGCGTTGGGCACATAGACGGCTTCCAGCGCCGGGCTGAAGGGTACCGGGCTGAAGGGTGCGCCAACCCGGGCCACTGGCGCATCCAGCCAGTCGAAGGCCAGTTCCTGAATCTGCGCCGCCACCTCGCCGCCGAAACCACCGAAACGCACGGCTTCGTGCACGACCAGCGCCCGATGGGTCTTTTTCACGGACTTGACTATGGCGTCGGTATCCAGCGGTTGCAGGCTGCGCAGGTCGATTACTTCGGCGTCTATACCAAGTGATTCGAGCTTGCCGGCCGCGGCTGTCGCCTCGTGCACCATGCGGCCAAAGGCAATGAGTGTGTAATTGCTGCCTTCACGCACCACATTGGCCTCGCCAATCGGTATCGCATAAGCCTCTTCCGGCACAGGCCCGGTCATTGCCAGAGACATCTTGTTGAGCACTACCACAACCGGGTTGTCGTCGCGCGCTGCGCTGATGATGAGCCCCTTGGCGTCGTAAGGGGTGCTGGCCATCGTCACCTTGAGGCCGGGCAGGTGACAGATCCAGGCCTCCAGGCTCTGGCTGTGCTGTGCGGCCAGGCTGGCCCCGGCGCCAGCCATGCTCAACAGGGTGACCGGCAAGGTGGCTCGACCGCCAAACATGTAGCGCATCTTCGCCAGTTGATTGGCAATCTCATCCATGCACTCGCCCATGAAATCCATGAACATCACATCAATGATCGGACGGCAGCCGGTGGCCGCAGCACCCACGCCAAGGCCGACGATGCCCTCTTCGGAAATGGGTGTGTCAAACACCCGCTCCGGCCCGAATTCCTGAAGAATGCCGTTGAAGTAGCCGTACACGCCGCCGGCCTCGGCGACGTCCTCGCCGGCCACGAAGGCATTGTCATGCTCACGCATGGCGGTGCGCACGCCCTCGGCAATGGCTGCCACGTAGGGAAGTTCTCGTTGTTTGGGCTCAGACATGACGATCGACCCTCAAGCGTAGACGTCTTCGGTGACGGCGGATGGTTCCGGCATCGGGCTTTCTTCGGCGAAGGCGATGCCGGCTTCCACCTCCTCCTGAACGGCTGCATGCACGGCCGCGGCTGCTTCCTCCGATAACACGCCTTGTTCGGCGAGACGGGCTTCGAATACGTGGATGGGGTCCCGCTGTTTCCACTGTTCCACTTCTTCGTCGGTGCGATAGCTCAGCCCCATACCGCGTACGCCGACATGATCGAAGTAGCGGTAGGTCTTGCATTCCAGCAGGGTAGGGCCGCCACCGTCCCGAGCCCGGGCTATGGCCTCGCCCGCAGCTTCATGCACTGCGACCACGTCCATGCCATCCACCACCACACCCGGCATGCCGTAACCCTGGGCCCGGTCGGCAACATCGACGATGGCCTGGTGGTTGGCCTGCGGCGTATATTCGCCATAGCCGTTGTTCTCGCATACAAACACGCAGGGCAGGCGATACAGGCCCGCCATGTTGGCGGCCTCGTGAAAGGCGCCCTCATTGCTGGCGCCATCACCGAAGAAGCTGATGGACACATGGCGCGTCTTGTGGAACTTGCAGGAGAAGGCGGCGCCCATCGCAATCGGCGGCCCGCCACCGACAATGCCATTGGCGCCGAGCATGCCGAGTGACAGATTGGAGATGTGCATCGAACCGCCCTTGCCCTTGCAGTAGCCGGTGGCCTTGCCGTAGAGCTCCGCAAACATGTAGTTGAATTCGCCGCCCTTGGCGATCAGATGGCCATGGCCTCGATGAGTGCTGGTGATGTAGTCCTGGTCCGAGAGATGCGTCATCACCCCGGCGGCAACTGCTTCCTGCCCCACATAGAGGTGCAGGGCGCCAGGAATCTTGCCGTTTTCCATCATCTTGCCGGCGGTTTCCTCGAACAGGCGAATACGCACCATGCGTCGGTGCATATCCAGAAGGACGTCGTTGCTGGGTTCGGTGGTCAAGTTTCCCCCCAAAGGTCGTGCAGTCGGCGGTGCATCCAGCAGATCAGCGCGACGGCCTCACCGACGCCTGATTTGGACTATATTGCGCATTCTATAGCGAAAGGAGCTATCGGTGACCAGATTCGCCCGCGAATTGGCCGATCGTCGGCCGCAGGAAGTGGCCGTGCGCGACTCCGACCAAGCCCTTTCCTGGGCGCAACTCGACGATTTTCTCAATCGCTTCGCCAACGGTTTGCATGGCCTGGATCTGGGCGCCGAGAGGCGAGTCGCCGTATTTGCCGAAAACGCCGTTGAAACGGCCCTGGCGAATCTGGGTGGCCTGGTGGCAGGCGCTTCCGTGGCGCCGGTGAATTTCCATCTGAACGCCGAGGAAGTGGCCTACATCCTGCGCGATTCTGGCGCGCGGGTGCTGTTCGTGGGGCCGCACACGGCAGAGCGCGGCATGGCTGCGGCGGCAGACAGCGAAGTGCACAGCGTGATCGGCTGGTGTGATCAGCCTGGCGTGACCGCACTGCAAACCTGGCTGGCAGCACAATCGGCCGAGGCTCCGCCAACCGACATTCCGCCACGACCGAACCTCCTCTATACATCCGGAACCACCGGACGGCCCAAGGGCACGGACTTGCCGCCGACCATGTTTGCCGGCGGCGATACGCTGGCGGAACATCTGGCCATACTGGCCGAGAGCCCCGCAGTCGAGGCCGGCAACCACCTGGTGGTTGGGCCGCTCTATCACACCGGACCCTTGTCCGGCGCCCGCGCCCTGGCTGCCGGCGTGCCCTGCACGATACTTGGCCGGTTCGACGCTGAAACCACACTGGCGGCCATCGAGCGTTATCAGATCGGCAATACGGTGATGGTGCCGACTCACTTTGTGCGCCTGCTGGCCCTGCCGCAGGAGGTCAAGGCGAAGTACGACACAAGCTCACTCATTCGCGTCGCGCACACAGGCGCCAAGTGTCCGGTGGACGTAAAGCGCGCCATGATCGAATGGTGGGGGCCGGTGTTTGTGGACGCATACGGGGCGAGCGAAGTCGGCACAACCTGCACGATCACGTCCGAGGAATGGCTCGAACATCCCGGCTCGGTCGGACGAGCGATACCGCCCTTCGAAGCCATGATTCTCGATGACGACAATCAGCCGCTGCCAGCCAACACGGAGGGCCGGTTGTTCTTTCGCGACGAAACCGGGCGTGGCGTCATCTACCACAACGACCCGGAGAAATCTGCCGCCGCCCACATAGCTCCGGGCGTCTTCACCCTGGGCGAGATCGCCTACATGAACGAGGCCGGCTATGTCTTTATCACGGACCGGTTCAGCGACATGGTGGTTTCCGGTGGCGTCAATATCTATCCTGCGGAGTCGGAACAGGTGCTGATCGAACATGAAGCAGTGCTCGACGTGGCTTGCATTGGCGTGCCGCATCCAGAAATGGGCGAGGAAGTCAAGGCGCTGGCCATTGCCCGGGATCCGACAAGCGCGCCGGACCCCGCCACCATGATTGCCTGGTGTCGAGAGCGGCTATCGCACTACAAGTGCCCGCGTACCTTCGAATGGGTGGAGACGCTGGGCCGCAACACCATGGGCAAGATCAACAAGCGCAAGCTGCGCGCGCCCTGGTGGTAGGGGTCGATCTTGGCCGAGTCCCCCCGCGCACATGCAACCGACGCCGGCTCCCGGACGGCGGCGCCGTCGAGTGATTCCCATTGCGGATCAGCCAAGGAGGGGGCGCGTCGCCGCTCCGTGGACTGGTTGCTCTGGGGCTCGCTGCTGCTGGTCGTCGTCGGTTATGGCGGTCATCTGGCCGATGCGCATCCTGCTACCTCACCGATGGGAGAGTTTTCGGCGTCGGTCACGGAATTGGTGAACCGCATGTGGTGGGGCCTGGTGCTGGCGGTCATATTCATCGGCCTCCTGGGCAAGGTGCCGCGTGAGTTCGTGATCGCCGTGCTCGGGCCGGGTGGCGCCTTTCGCGGGCTGTTGCGCGCCACCCTCAGCGGCTTGCTGCTGGATCTGTGCAATCATGGCGTGCTGATGCTGGGCGCACGCCTCTACGAGCGTGGCGCCAGCGGCGGTCAGGTTGTCGCCTTTCTGGTTGCCAGCCCGTGGAACTCGCTGTCACTGACGCTGATTCTGGTCGCACTGATCGGCTTGCCGTTGACGCTGATCTTCATCCTTGGATCCCTTGTGATTGCGCTGATCACGGGCGCCTGCTTCGAGGCGGCAATCAGCCGCGGCATCCTGCCCGCCAACCCCCATCGGCTGGACATGCCGGCCGACTTTCGCTTCTGGCAAGCAGCCAGAGCCGGCTGGGCCGGCGTCCGGCTGGACCGGGCGTTCTTCACAAGCAGCCTGATGGACGGTATCCGCCAGTCGCGCGTCGTCATGCGCTGGTTGCTGTTCGGCATCGTCCTCGCCAGCGTCTTGCGCCTGCTGATGGATGCAGACGCGTTCGCCGCCTGGTTCGGCCCCACCCTGGCAGGCCTCGGGCTGACGCTGGCGGCGGCGACAGTGATCGAAGTCTGCTCCGAAGGATCAGCTCCCATCGCTGCCGATCTGGTGACCCGAGCCCAGGCGCCAGGCAATGGCTTTACCTTCCTCATGGCGGGCGCGGCCACCGACTACACCGAAATCATGGTGCTCCGCGAGGTGATGGCGTCGTGGAAGTTCGCCCTGTTCCTGCCACTGATTTCCGTGCCCCAGATCCTGCTGCTCGGCTGGCTGATCAATCAGGTTTGACAGATGGGCCTCTACGACAGGCTGTTCGAGCCGGTTCAGGTCGGCCCTGTCACTCTCCGAAACCGCATCGTGCGCTCGGCGCACAGCACTGGATTGGGTGGCGAGTCGCTTATTGCCTACCACGAAGCGAGGGGGCGGGGCGGCGTCGGCATGTCCACCATCGAAGCCACCAGCGTGCACCCCTCGGCTCCGGGGCGGCTCCCGTTGTGGAACGACAGTTGTCTGCCGTTTCTATCGGAGTTCGCAGACCGCATGCGCGCCACCGGCATGAGGCTGTTCCTGCAGTTGTATCACCCGGGCGCTGGCTATGCGGCCGGGTCCGGGATGCCCGAAAACTGGTCCGCAAGCCCGATACCCAACCCGATGGCGGGCATTGTCCCCATCGCCATGACTCAGACCATGATCGACGACGTGACGGCGCATTTCGCAGCCGCTGCCCGTCGCTGCCGGGACGCCGGTCTTGACGGCGTGGACATTCACGCCTCCAGCGGCTACCTGCTGCACGAGTTCCTGTCTCCGGCCCTGAACAAACGCACCGACGGCTACGGCGGCTCGTTCGAGAATCGGCTTCGATTCCTCAACGAAGTGATCACCGCCGTGCGCGAGGCCGTGACCGGGAGCGACTTTGCGGTTGGCGTGCGGCTGCCGAACGAGGACCATGTGCCCGGCGGCATCAGCGCAAGCGACAGTGCGCGCATCGCCGCCGCCATCGACGCCGCATCAGACTACATCTCACTGCACATGGGAGCCTATTGGCGGTTCCACAAGCTGATTGCGCCCGCGGACGATCCCCTGGGCGTGGAGATGCCAGCCAACGAGGTCATCGCGCCTGGGTTGGAAAGCCCGGTCATGGTGGTCGGGCGCATCATGACCCTGGATCACGCGCAGCACATCGTTTCCAGTGGGGCAGCGCAGATGGTGTCCATGGTGCGGGCGCTGATTGCCGACCCGAACCTGGTCAACAAGGCGCGCCAGGCCCAGGAGCATCGCATCCGTCCCTGCATCGGCACCAATATGGGCTGTGTCGGTCAATTGATGACGCGCGGGCAGATGAGCTGCGTAGTCAACCACAGCGCGGCCAGGGAAGATCATCTGGGCGTCGAGCCAGAGGGCCGGGTCGCTGAGCCCAAGCGAATCTTCGTGGTCGGCGGCGGCCCGGCAGGGCTTGAGTTCGCACGCATGGCAGCGCTTCGGGGACATGACGTCGAATTGCACGAAGCGGCCCAGAGGCTGGGTGGACAGGTGGCCATAGCCGCCAGTGCGCCGCGCCGCGCCGATATCGGAGCGATCGTCAGTTGGCTGGCGGACGAAGCAGATGCGTTGGGGGTTCGCATTCGCCTCAACTCGCCGGTAGATGCGGGCCAGATCGAGAACACAGCGCCGGACGAAGTGGTGCTGGCAACCGGCGCCACGCCGCGTTCGGATGGCTTTCAGCTAGCAACGCCCGGTGCCCCTGTGCCTGGCTTTGATCGGCCACAGGTGTATTCGTCCTGGGATTTCTTCGGGGTCGGCGCCCCGCCGCGCCTGGTCGGTCCGGCTCTGGTCTATGACGATACCGGCTCGTTTGAAGCCGTTTCCGTCGCCGACATGCTGCTGCAATCCGGCCTGGCCGTTACCCTGGTTTCCCGGTTTGATGGCATTGGCGCTGCCTTGCCGTATCCGCCCGTGACTGTCGGCGCTGCTCGGGAGCGGCTCTATGCCGGCAACTTCGATTTCATCGGCAGCCACTATCTGCGCGCCATCCACGAAGACAGCGTGGAGATCGGCGTACTGTTCACGGAGCGGGTGCGATGCCTGGAAGCCGGGCTGGTGGTCATGGTCGGATACAACCAGCCGAACCGCGAGCTCGCCGACGAACTGGCCAGGGCAGGCAGAGCCTGCCATCTCATCGGCGACGTGCGCGGCCGTAACAGCATTCTGAACGCCATTCATGCCGGCGCTGCCCTTGGCAGAGCTGTTTGAAGGGAAACTGATACGTGGCGATCACCGAGTGCGACAACCATGCGCCGAGGCGCGCCCGAGTCGAAGCGCTCGGGGTGCGCGTCAATCTGCTGTGACAGCGCGCGACCGACGTCGCCAGAGGCCGTCAATCGAGAAGCAGCGCCAGACCCAGGGGAGCCAGCGCAGCAGGGCAAAGCTCAACCAGAGCGCCCAGGCGAGAATCAGCGCCTGGTAGAGCCACAGCGGAGCCGACCAGGCAGAAGCGACCGGCAGCAACGATGCACTGTGGCTGGCAAACCAGTTCAGGCTGTTGCCCCAGGACGCGAGGCCGGTGACCTGCGTGTCAGGCGCGCCAAGCAGGCCGGCGGGCAATGAGACCACCAGTGCTCCGAGGGCGGCCACCGTAACCAGGGCGATCAGCGCCTGAACGCCCTTGAAGAGCAGATCCGGCAAGGCCGCATGCCAGCGTTCGCGGGCGCCGCATATCAGTAACCAGGCCGTCACCAGGGCCAGCACCGGCCAACTGTAGGTGCTGAGCCCAAGCCCGAGCAACAGCCAGTGCCAGGTACGCAACGGGGTGAGGCCAATGCGCCCCAGAATCAGCGCGATCAGCGCCAGGGCCACGAGCTCCGCCCAATACAGCACCGCCGGGCCCAGGGGCGGGCCTTGGGTCGCCAACAGCCAGCGGCTGTCCGGCAACGTCATGTGCAAGCTGATGTTGGCGGCCGGCGCGCCCAGATCAACCGCCGGCGTCGCCGATTTCAGGCCGATGCTTCCAGGCGTGCGCCAGTCGAGTTCGATTCGGTGCTCCCCCGGCAGAATCGGCAGGCTCAAACCCCTTCCGTCCGCCCGAAACGGCTCTTCGGCCCCGTCCACGATCAGCTTTTCCAGCTCCGCGCCCTGGGGTAACCGCATGAGATGCTGACCACCCTGGGTGCTGCGGTAGTCGAGGGTCATGTGCGCGGCGCTCGACAGCCTGGCCTTTTGCACACTGAGCGAAACGGCATCGAACGCAAGGGTCTGCCCGATACTCGGCTCCGGTCGGCGAACCTCGATGCGCAGACGCTCGCCAGGGCGGGGGTGGAATGCGGCAATGCGTCGGTCCGCGAAACCGTACGAATTTCCGCTCTCCGGGATGCCGGTGAACTCGGCGCGCCAGGCGCCGCTGACCGAGGCTTGCCACACTTCCTGCCAGGGCTGTCCGCGTGGCGCTTCGATCAGCAGCGACGAAGCTTGAGGCAGGTAGGACGCCCAGGAGAGGCTCTCCGCTGTCGGCGACATTGCGACCAGAACATGGCCGTCTTCACTGACCACGCCAGAGGTGGTAACCGATTCGCCTTGCAGCAGGGGGATGTTCAACGCGATCGCGCCTTCCGTGGGCGCGATGCGAGTCACTCGGGTGGTTACCCGCCAGTCCAGATCAATTTCAATGTGCCGTTCGATGCGCACGAAGGTTGGCAGGCGCTCTCCCTCCAGGCCGGGCGCCGCCGACGGCAGACCCTGGGCCGTATGCGTTCGAAGCAGGTGCAGCGAACCGGCCAGAAGCCGTCGATCTTCGATGCCGGAGAACTGCCAACCGTCGCCTGTGGCTTCAATGATCCTCGGTGCGGCTGGAAACCTGATTTCCAGGCTGTCGGCGGAGGGCAGGGGACCACTCAGCTCAATGGCATGACGACCTTCGGGCACACGCGACCAGAGCCGACCATCCGGGCTCCGCAGCACCGCCGCCGCATCCGAGCCATTGACGAGGACGGCGGCAGGGCGCCATCCGGTCTCGGAACCCGGCAGTGGCAAGGCCACGGCTGCATGGGCATGGACATCCAGGCGCATTGTCAGTGTGGTGGCGCCTGTCTCCACCTCGGCCAAGGTCACTTCAGCACAGCGTGGCGCACATTCCGGTGGCTTCGACAGTCGTTCTTCGAGCTCGCGCAACAACTCGGGGCTCGGCAAGTCAGCCGATGCGGGCGGCGCCTGGGCAAGCAGCAATCCCGATGCTGCAAGCAGCAGCACACCGCTGACGCTGTTCCTGCCGGGCCGGGCCAGCCACCGCTTCGGCAGGGTCCAGCGTCGTTTGAAAATACCGCTGGCAAGCAATGCCGCCAGGGCTATCAGCAGGAACACTTCGAGGAATCGCAGACCGGTTACCAGCCAGCGTGGCGCCAGCATCAGGCGCATCGTCTGATCGGCTTCAACCGGCCCGACCCAATGCAGTCGATGCTGGTTCCAGCGCCAATCGGGTATGCCGGGGCCGGTCTGTAGCACCGCGTTCGGCGGATAGCGCACAAACGCCTGCCGGGCGTCTGCCTGGGCGGCGCCGGGCTTCGTCTCTCGGGCCGCTACGGGGGCCATGGTGATTGACGCCGGGGCTGAAGACATGGAGCTGAACTCAGGTTCAGACGCCACTTCGGCGGCGGTCGAGAACGCTTCAGGTTCCATAGCGAATTCGGGACTGATATCAACGCCGGCGAGCCCGAACTGGCGCGCGACCCAGGCGCTTTCCTGGGGCTGTAGCTGAGGATAGACGGCAAGACGCAGTTGGCCAGCGACAAAGGGCGCCAACCACAGGACGAGCGCCAGGCCGCTAAGCGTCTGATAGATCAACGCCGAGCGCCGCAACCAACCAACGGGCGCGACCCGCAGCAGCGCCATGGCAATGAGGAGATTGAGCCAGAGCCAGGCCGAATGCCCGGCTTCCGGGTAGCTCAACGCCAGTGCAGGCAAGGCGACCGCGCCGGCCGCTCGCCCGAACAGACGGCCAACGCCCAGGGTGATGATCGCGATCAGAAAGAAATCCAGCAGACGCCATTGGCTGACCCAGCTGGTGGCGGCTCGGTCTGCGCCCGGCGCCGCGAGCAGCTTGTAGCCCGGCGGCAGGTTCAAGGTGATGTCCACACGGTCGAAGCGGGCGTCCCAGCCGGTTACGGGGATGCGGCCGCCAGGCGGCGCCTCGGCCAGGGTCAGAATATCGACATCGGGCTGGCGCAATTCGACGCCCGTTTGACCCGCTTCGGCGCCGAGCGTGATCAACAGGCTGTCGCCTTGTTCTCTCGCGCTCAACAGCCGATGAGGCGGCGTCATGTCCAGACGCCAGCCTTGCCGCATCCTGCCTGTGATTCGGTCTGCCGCCAAGAACCGCGAACTTTCGAAATCGAGCCACATTTCCCGGTCGAGCGCCAACTCATTGCCAGCATCGCCAAGGCCACGGCTGATTTCGTTGATGCGCATGGGTTCTCCAGGCGCCATGCGGAAGGCCGGAAGTTGTTGCCAGGCGCCTGGCACACCGGCCCGCCCGGGGTCCACGGCAACAGTGCCTTCCGCCTGAGTGAGGCGCTGCTCCGGGTTGGCGCGATAGCTCCAGATCTCGCTGTCCGGCAAGTTGGCGGCAGGCGCCGGCAGTGTGATGGCGTCCAGCACATCCTCGGCCCTGGCTTTGACATTGATCCGCCACTCTCCGGGCTGTAGCTGCACGCGCAACTGGCCATCCGACTCGAAGCGGGCAGGGAGGTCGCCGATGATGGCAAGCGGCGTGAAGCCAGCGGGCAGAAGCGGGCCGAGCAGCGCCTCGCGGATTTCGCCGGCAACGCTGACGATCATCAACGTGGTCAGGCGTGTCGGCGTGTCGTCCTCGACCAGGCGATAAAGTTCCACACGCAGGTCATTGCGGGCCCTGTCTTCCGGCTGTTCCTGGCCCAGATAGACGCCTTCGGACGTGCGCTCCGGGTGCGCTATGGCGGCTCCGTCCACACTGAGCGAGAGCAGCCCGCTCTCCCGGGGCAACGCCAGAATGCCTGGCGGATCGGCCCAGGCAAAGCGCCCGGCTATCCGATAGCTGCCCGCTTCAAGCCAAAGGCTGGGGCGTCCGTCACGCATCACCACAGGCGCAGGCTTGCCGTTGGCGACCACTGCCAGAGGCCAGTTCACCGCATCGCCGGGCAGCGGTAACCACTGGTGATCGCCGAGCAGGGTCCAGCGCTGACTGAAGCGCGCACCCTGTGCATCGACCGTGAGGTCGAGCACGCCGGGCCAGACGCACGCGAAGTCTCCGGGGGCCACTGCGGGCCGATTGAAATAGTGCGGGCAGCGGCGATACGCCTGACCCTCAAGCACCCAATTTTGCCAATCGCGCAGGGCTTCTGGCACAGCCACCTCGACCGCCTGCGCCGGTTTCCATATCATCAAGCCAAGCAACAGGAGCGAAGTGATCTGTCGGATGCGGTGCATGTCGGGATTGTTGCATGATTGCGCCATGCCAGAAAACTCAACCGGCCATCTCCACCGCGCCTGCACCGCATCCGCGCCGATCGCACCCTGAAGGATGACGTGCGCGCTGGAGGCCGGATCGTCCCGGACCCCGGGGAACGGCAGCAACGGGCATCCGGGCGCAGGCCAGGTGCGCGGACGATGCATTGATGTCAAGCAACTACTGGTTTGTCACGAATCAGTGGTTGGAGCGCGCCTTCCAGTACATCAAGGACAGTTCTCGCCCGCCAGACTGACCAATTCCGCCATGTCACTATCGGTTTTGCCCCTGCCGAGAGCCGGCATATTTGCTTGCAGGCAGGCGTCAATATGCGCTAACTTTCGCTCCCGTCTGGTGCCCGAGTCTCGGCTGTGGCGTTCTGGACACATACTGGGAGGGGGGTGCAAGTCGAGTCCCCTGCCTATCGGGAAATCTGACTGGGAGAAAGTAACTTGAACAAGTCCGATCTGGTTGAGCGCGTTGCAGACGCTGCCGACATCTCTCGCGCCGCTGCTGGCCGGGCCGTGGATGAGGTCGTGGCCTCCGTCACCCAGGCCCTGGTGGATGGAGAGAGAGTTGCTCTCGTTGGCTTCGGCACCTTCGTCGTCAGGGAGCGCGCTGCGCGGTCTGGCCGCAATCCGGCTACTGGCGAATCCATCCAGATAGCCGCGTCCAGAGCGGCGGCCTTTGTGCCTGGCAAGGCGCTCAAGGACGCCTTGAACTAACCTCTGATCCGGCGCCGGCGGGCCATCCGCCGGGCCTTGCAGACGAAGATCGGACGGCCCCCGCGCCTGCGGGGTCTTTTCCTCCCTTTGTTGCGGGTGGCATGCTTCAGAAACTTCGGGACAAGACTCAGTCCGTCGGCTTCAAGATCATTGTCGGACTGCTGGTTTTTGCACTTGCGTTCTTCGGCTTCGGCGCATTCAACGTGTTTGCGCCGGGCGAGCCGGTGGTCGCCGCTGTCAATGGCGAAGACATCACCCAGCGCAGTCTGCTTGAGCAGGCGGACCGGGAAAGGCGGCGGCTGCAGGCGGCATTGGGCGAAGACTACCAAGGGCCGGAACTCGACCCGCTGGCCATCCAGGGCGACGCGCTCGAACAACTGATCGCGCAGGTCCTTGCCAGGCAAATGGTCACGCGCCTGAATCTGGGCGCCAGTGAGCGGGCTGTGGATCAGGAGCTGCTCGACACCGAGTTCTTTCAGGTCGAGGGCGAGTTCAATGCCGAACTTTTCCGGCGCAATCTCAGCGCCCTCGGCTTCACCCCGACCACCTTCCGTACGGAGCTTGCGACCGATCTGGTCATTGACCAGGTACGGGGCGCGATTACCGATTCGACGCTTGTTGCCGATTGGGAAACCCGTGCCTTCGTTCGCCTGGCCAACCAGCAACGGGATATGGCCTGGCTGTTATTCGATGTCGATCGGTATCAGGCGGAAGTGAATGTCTCCGAGGCTGATATCGAAAGCTACTACAAGGAGAATCAAGCAGAACTCGGCACGGAAGCCAGCCTTGATGCGGCCTACCTTTCATGGAACTGGGAGATGCTCCGGGAAGACCCCGGCATCGTGGTCGAAGACGCGGACATCGAACGCGAATACGAGGCGGACAAGGCAGAATCCGACCCGGAGCAGCGTGCAAGTTCCCACATCCTGCTGAACACGGGCGACTCTCGGAGCGAATCGGAAGCGCAAGCGCAACTGGCCGATTTCAAGGCGCGTATTGAAGCTGGCGAGTCATTCGAGGCGCTTGCCGAAGCGCACTCGGACGACCCGGGCTCCGCCTCGCAGGGCGGTAGCCTCGGTCTGACGGGCCGTGGCATATTCGTGCCCGAATTCGAGGCGGCCCTGTGGGGCCTGGAGACGCCGGGCAGCCTCTCGGATCCGGTCAAGTCCGAGTTCGGGTATCACCTGATTCGTCTGGACGCCATCGAGATATCCGAGTACCCCGATCTTGAATCCGAGCGGGCCGGTATTGTCGAGCGATTGCGCGAGGCGCAAGCGCGAGAACTGTTTGCGGAGCGCGTTCGACAGATCGACAGCCTGGCCTTCGAACAGAGCGATTCCCTGGATGGCATCGCCGGGGAGTTTGACCTGGAGCCGCAGGTTGCCCGCGATGTCACGCCGAACATGGGCGAGGCGCCCTTCGATGACACAGAATTGCGCAACGCGGTCTTCGCCGAAGATGTGCTCACGGGCGGCAACAATACGGCGGCTCTCATATACGGCGACGATCAGGCGATGGTGGCGCGCGTCATCGAATATCGGCCGCCACGCCAGCGCACCCTGGACGAGGCGCGAGCCGACATCGAATCTCGAATCAAGGCGCGACTGGCGAGGGAATCCGTAGTCGCAGCCTCGGATTCGGCCTTTGCGAGAGTTATGGCGGGCGATCCAGTGCGCGAGGTCGCACAAGCGCATGGTCTTGCATGGGAGCGCATTGAACTGGCAGGGCGGCAGAACATTCAGGCGCCCGCAGAAGTGTTGCGTCAAGCCTTCGAATTGCCACGGCCAGCCGCCGGCGACAAGAGCGTTGGCCTGGCGGATCTGGAAAACGGCAGTACAGCCCTGGTTACGGTGACGCGAGTGCGGGATGCTGATCCTGCTGGTATCACCGAGTCGGAATTTGCCAGCCTGCGCAGGCTGCTGTTGAATCGGCGCCAGGCCTTTGATTTTCAAGCCGTGCTTGGCAACTTTCGTGCTGAGTCGGACATCTCGCGCCAGTTGCTGGCGGCCGACTAGCCAGCGGCGGAACAGCATTCGTGGCGCCTGCTGTCGGTACTGCGTCGGCCTGGACCGAAACCGAGCCCGGGCAGGCCCTGCTGGCGGCGGAATCTCCTGCACTCGACGAGGTGGTGCGGCGCATGCACGGCGACCTTCTGGTCTGGAGCGGCGTCTCTGCCCGGTCTGCTGCCAGCATGAGGCGCTGCATGGTGCGGCGCAGATTGTATCTGTCCTGTCTGCCGCAAGATTGCCACCGCTGGCGCGGGACGCGGCAGGCGTCGGCCACACTGCCTGTTGGCGTCTCGGTCGCCGCCGCCCGGCCCGAGGCGTTACCGCTTGCGGACGCAAGCGTGGATGGCCTGGTGCTGCATCACAGCCTGGAACAGGCACGGGATCTGCGCATGGCGTTGCGCGAAGCTGGCCGGGTGGTGGCGCCCGGCGGGCGTCTGGCGCTGTGCGTCTTCAATCAGATGAGCCCTCTTGGATTACGGCGGCTGGCAGGGCGCAGACACGCATTCGCCGATCTGAAGTTCATCAATCCGCTGCGTCTCTTCGATTGGCTGGCCCTGCTGGGCTTCCAGACGGAGGCCAAACCCCTGTATCTGACCTACTGTCTGCCCCGGGTGCGCAAGCGGCGCGACTGGCCGTGGCTGCGCCGATTGAATCCGCCATTCGGCAACATTCTGATCCTGGTTGCCGCCAGGCGCAGGACCGGGCGTCAGTTCATTGGCTACGCTACCCGACTGCCAAGACATGAGTCTGGCGCCCCCGTGTCCGTCGGGCGTTTCCGGCCGGTGCAATCGGTCGCCCGGATATTGCGATGACCCGCTGCAATGAAGCCCTGGCCACGACGATCACGGTGTTCACCGACGGCAGTTGTCGTGGCAATCCGGGGCCAGGCGGGTGGGCGGCAACGATTCAGCGAGGCGACGATCGGGCCTTGTTGCAGGGCGCTGAACTCGAAACCACCAACAATCGCATGGAATTGATGGCAGCGATTGCTGCGCTGGAACACCTGGAAGGTGAGCAACAGGTGTCCCTGACCACGGATTCGGAGTATCTGCGGCAGGGCATTACTCAATGGATCCACGCCTGGCGTCGCAATGGCTGGCGCACGGCGAGCAAGCGCGCAGTCAAGAACCAGGACCTGTGGAAGCGCCTTGATCAGGCGTCCGGGCGCCATCATGTGCGTTGGCATTGGGTGCGCGGACACAGCGGGCACCCTGAGAATGAATGCGTCGATCAGGCAGCCAATGCGGCCATCGACGCACTCCTTGCGGCGCGGAGCAGCGCCGATGCCTGACCGTCGGCAAGTGTTTCTGGACATCGAAACCACCGGGCTGGAAGCGGATCAGGGGCATCGCATCATCGAAATCGGCGCCGTCGAGCTGGTTGGCAGGCAGCGCACCGGGCGGCGGCTGCACTTCTTGCTGAACCCGGAACGAGACGTGGACGAGCAGGCCCTGAAAATCCACGGTCTGGCGCGCGAGGATCTGGCGGACAAACCGAAATTCGCCGAAGTCTGCGCGGAATTGCTCGAGTTTCTGGAGGGCGCCGAACTGGTGATCCACAACGCCCGGTTCGACCTGACTTTCCTGGACGCCGAGTTGCTCCGGCTCTCGTCGGCGCTTGCCGCAGGAGAGCACGCATCCCATCTGACCGAGCTGCTGGCGCCGCTGCTCTCCGCCGAAGGTGGCGCGCCACCGACAGCGTCGCCGGCGGACTGGTCGGCCGGCAAGGCCCTGCGCCGGTTGACCGGCTGTGAAGTAACAGATTCATTGACCCTTGCCCGTAGCCAGAGGCCGGGCAAGCGAAATGATCTGGACTCCTTGTGCGTCGCCTTTGGCGTGGACAATCGAAGCCGCGTGCTGCACGGCGCCCTGCGTGATACGGAGCTGCTGGTGGAAGTGTATCTGGGCATGACGGGGGGTCAGGAAGAACTGCTCCTCGCCGCCGGCGCGTCGGATGGTCAGGCCCCGGCAGAAATTGGTAAGCTGCGGCGCGGGCGCAAACCGCTCAAGGTGATTCACGCCTCAGCCGAGGAAATTGCGGTGCACGAAGCCATGCTGGCCAAGCTCGCAGCTGATGTCTAGCCCGAATATTGCACCAAGGCGCTAATGGAGCAGGCTGATTTTCTCTATCTTTCAATTGGTAGTCTTCGCTATTGAAGCGCTGTGCCGATTACAGACTGCGCTTGCCGCGCGCTCGCTGGTCTTTTGCCCGTCTGCGCGTCCATGCTCCCTCGACCATAGGCGTAGCTATGCTCTCGGTCGCGAGCACACGCAGACGGACAAAATCCGGCGCGATCATCACGGCCCCTGGTGCAATATCCCGGCTAGGAGCCTGGCGTGGCGTCCGGGCCAAGCGAACAGCGCCCGCTTTGTCCCTGTTTCACGGGACGCATGAAACAGGAGCATAACCATGATTGTCGGAATTCATCATGTTGCCATTGGCGTGCCGGATCTGCCGCAGGCGCTGACGTTCTATCGGGATCTGCTCGGATTCGAGGTCGTGCAAGAGAGTAACTGGGATGGCGATTCGCCGTTGGCGGACAGGGCAATCGGCCTCGACGAGACCTCGGCCCGGATGGCAATGCTGCGAGCGCCGAATGCCTTTCTCGAGCTCTGGGAATACCGGCATCCGGCGCCGGAAGACCGCCGCAGCCGGCCCTGCGACTACGGCTATCCGCATTTCGCCTTGCAAGTAGATGGCCTGGAAGCGGAATATCAACGACTGAGCGCCGAGGGTATGCGCTTTGTCGGGCCACCGGTGGATTTTGGCGACAGCTCGGCGATCTACGGCAAGGATCCCTTTGGCAACGTGATCGAACTCTATGAAATTCGGTCGCCGGAAATCGCACAATTGCCGCGTTCGCAAGGATGAGGAGCGCTCTTCCGTCTGGCCTCATCCGAACGCCATGGCGCCCACCGGGCGCGGTCGTGGCGTTCATCGCCGCACAGTGCAGCCGGGGCAGGGTCGGATTGCCCTGGATTCGACGACCGGTGTAGGATGCCTGCCTTCGCACCCGTGGCCAAATTGGATAAGGCGCCAGTCTACGAAACTGGTGATTGCTGGTTCGAATCCAGCCGGGTGCGCCAGAATACAAGCCACCGCAAGGCGTCAAGCCGTTTGTCGATGCACCTGAGGTCCCGTTCATTCCCGGTCTTGGCTGGCGATTTTACACCGGCACAGCAAGGGGCGGGACAGCGCCCGGCCTTTGCCGCAACCGGGGGTTGCCGTGCCGGATGACATCCTGTTCCAGGGCTTGGCGTTGACGCTTGCGGGCATGGGCGCGGTCTTTTGCTTCCTGTTGGTGCTGGTCGGCGCCACCGTCCTGCTGAGTCGTCTGGTGGAAAAATCTGGCGCACAGGCGCAAGCCGCCACTGATGAGGAAGTGGCCGCCATCGTAACTGCCGTGCGTCAGCATCGCCGGCGGCGCTGAGGCGCCAGGCGACCCGCAACCCACCATGAAACAGGGGCCAGGTATAACCGAATTGGTGCTGCGTGATGCACACCAGAGCCTGCTCGCCACGCGCCTGCGAACTGAAGACATGCTGCCGATCGCCGGCAAGCTCGACCAGGTGGGATATTGGTCCATGGAGTCCTGGGGCGGGGCCACGTTCGACGCCTGTATCCGCTACCTGGGCGAGGATCCGTGGGAACGCCTGCGCCAGCTCAAGGCAGCCATGCCGAATACGCCACAGCAGATGCTGTTGCGCGGCCAGAATCTGCTCGGCTATCGGCACTATGCAGACGACGTAGTAGATCGCTTTGTGGATCGGGCCGCTGCCAACGGCATCGACGTGTTTCGTATCTTCGACGCGATGAACGACATGCGCAACCTGCAACGCGCAGTGGCGGCAGTGATTCGCACCGGGCGTCACGCCCAGGGCGCCATCGCCTATACCCTGAGCCCGGTACACACAACTGATCTCTGGGTGGACCTGGCCAGACGCATCGAAGACATGGGGGCGCACTCCCTCTGCATCAAGGATATGGCCGGGCTGCTCAAGCCCTATGCCGCATTCGATCTGATCTCCCGACTGAAGGCGGCCATATCACTGCCGATTCACATGCAATGTCATGCCACCACCGGGCTGTCCACCGGCACCTATCTGAAGGCCGTCGAAGCCGGGATCGACAATCTCGACTGCGCCATCTCCTCAATGAGCATGACCTATGGCCATACGGCCACCGAGACCCTGGTTGCAATGTTGCAGGACACAGGGCAGGACACTGGCCTGGATCTGCCGTTGCTGGAGGAGATCTCTGCCTATTTCCGCAAGGTTCGGCAGAAGTACGCGCGTTTTGAAGGCAGCCTCAAGGGGGTGGATTCGCGCATACTGGTCGCACAGGCGCCGGGCGGCATGCTGACCAATCTGGAAAACCAGCTGCGTCAGCAGAAGGCAGAAGCGCGCCTGGACGAGGTGCTGGCCGAGATCCCTCAGGTGCGAGAGGATCTCGGCATGATTCCACTGGTAACGCCAACGTCACAGATTGTCGGCACCCAGGCGGTGCTCAATGTGATTTCCGGAAAACGCTATGAGGCGCTGACTCGGGAATCCATCGGGATGCTCAGAGGCGAGTATGGCGCAACGCCTGCGCCGGTCAACGCCGAGCTACAGGGCCGGGCGCTCCAGGGCGATGCGCCGATTTCGAAGCGTCCAGCGGACCTTCTGGCCCCGGAAATGGACAATCTGACCGAATCCCTGCATCAGGCTGCTGCCGATCAGGGCATCACACTGGCCGATGCGCCGGTGGATGACGTGCTGACCTATGCGCTGTTTCCGGAAATCGGCCTGCGCTTCCTGAAGATGCGAGGCAACGCCGACGCCTTCGAGCCACCCGTATCCGAGGCGCCTTCACCCGCGCCGCAAGCGCCGGCGGGCGACGAGACCTATACGGTGCGGGTCAATGGCCGGGTCTTTCAGGTCGAGGTGACAGCCGGCGGCGCCATAGGCGCACCGGCGCCGGTCGCCGAGACCGAGGCAGCCCGCAAGCCATCGGCTGACGCCCCTGCAACAGGCGACGCCATCAGCTCGGCGCTTGCCGGTAACGTGTTCCGAGTGCTGGTGAAGCGTGGCGAAACCGTGGCGTCGGGTCAGCCACTGCTGATCCTGGAAGCCATGAAGATGGAAACCGAGGTGCGCGCGCCGGAGGCGGGCACAGTGACCTGGCTGCATGTGCGAGAAGGGGAATCGGTCGAGATCGGCGATGCACTGGTGTCGCTGGAATCGTGAATCCCGTTGACGAACTCTGGCGGGCCTCCGGCCTGTATCAGATGACGCCGGGGCAGGGGCTGATGATCGTTGCCTGCTGCGGCCTTCTCTACCTTGCCATTGCCCGGCGCTTCGAGCCGATGCTGATGGTGACCATCAGCTTTGGCGGGCTGCTTGCCAACATTCCGGGTGTCGAAATCGCCAGCGGCGACGGGCTGCTTGCGCTCCTGTATCGAATCGGGGTGGAAACCGGCGCCTTTCCACTGCTCATCTTCATGGGCGTCGGCGCGCTGACCGACTTTCGCCCGGTGCTGGCCAATCCCAAGACCCTGTTGCTTGGCGCCGCGGCCCAATTCGGCATCTTTGGCGCCCTGCTCGGTGGCCTGGCCTTGTCCGCCAGCGGCCTGCTGGACCTGGATCTGAGCGAAGCTGCTGCCGTCGCCATCATTGGTGGCGCTGATGGCCCTACCGCCATCTATGCCGCCAGCCATCTGGCGCCGCATCTGCTTGGCGCAATCGCCGTGGCTGCCTACTCCTATATGGCGCTGGTGCCGCTTATCCAACCACCCATCGTGCGCTTGCTCACCAGCAAGCGGGAACGCGCTATCCGCATGACGCAGGGCCGCGAACCCGGGCGCCTGGAGCGAGTGCTCTTCCCGCTGGTGCTCCTGATGCTGACGGCGCTGCTGCTGCCGGCAGCGGCTCCCCTGCTCGGGATGTTCTGCTTCGGCAATCTGATTCGCGAGTGCGGCGTAGTGGACCGACTCTCGGACACGGCGCGCAATGCGCTCATCAACACGGTGACCATCCTGTTGGGTCTGGCGATCGGCACGCGCTTGCAGGCTGCCGAGTTTCTCAACGCTGTCACCCTGGGCATTCTCGGCCTCGGGCTGGCGGCATTTGCCATTGGCACCGCGAGTGGCGTCCTGATGGCCAAGCTGATGAATCTCTTTCTGCGCACGCCGATCAATCCCATCATCGGTGCGGCAGGCGTCTCCGCCGTACCCATGGCAGCGCGTGTCGCCAACCGCCTTGGTCAGGAGGCGGACCCGGACAATCATCTGCTGATGCACGCGATGGGGCCCAATGTCGCGGGTGTGATCGGCTCTGCGGCCGCGGCCGGCCTGTTGATTCTGCTGGTCGTCGGCGCCTGAGGTCCTGGCATGACGGGATGCGGATACAATGCTGTGGTGGTGGCAGCGCCCCGGTGGCACAATTGGATAGCGCGACCCCCTCCTAAGGGGTAGGTTGAAGGTTCGAGTCCTTCCCGGGGCGCCAATCATGAAACAGATCGTCCGTTGCCTTGTCGATGTCCTGCGCGATCTGACGCCTTTCGGCCGATTTGCCCTGGCTCTGTTGCTGGCTCTGACAGGTATTGGACCAGCGCCAGTTCGGGCTCTGGATGCCTGGGAGCTGATCGCGCCGACAGATCTGGACTGGCGCATCGTTGACCACCGGCGGATGCTGGCGGAAGACCTGCTGGATCGGCTCAGTCTGCTCGCGGCTGCGGTGCCGGAGCAGACGCCGGAGCGAGTGGCCGGGATTCGGCGCGAGGTCGCAGAGCTGGCGCAGCTGGACCCCGGCGCCGAGCCACGCCGGCGCAGCCGCCTGTACATGTCGCGCCACTACCAGCACTACCGTTTGCTGGCGCTGCTCGACGAAACCAGCGGCCACCTGCAATGCGTGCTTGATGCCGGGCACATCAAACCGGAGATGCGTTGCTGGAGCCTGGCGGCGGTGAGCTTTGGCGAGGAGACGACTCTGGACATGGCCCTGGCCATGTTGCGGGCAAGCAGACTGATGCCCAGAGATGGCGCCATGCCGGTGAAAGCCCAGGACCCTTCCGTTTGGTACGGGGAATACGGGCGCGGGATCGTCAAGCACATTCTGACGCCCTATCTGGCAGCGGAAGCAGCGCTTGCAATCGAGGCGCAAGGTCAGAAAGATGACCGGGAAGCGGACTCGGCCCCCGCAACACTTCTTCAGGACAGCGCTTCAATGAAGGAGGCAAGCCATTGAGCAACAAGGAACTCGGGCATTCTGGCTGGCGTGTTGACGCCAGCCGCTGTGTCGCGGCCATCGCGCTGATGCTGTTCGCCGGTAGCGTACTGGCGTCAAGCACCTTGTTGCTGAACGGCTCTCCCGCCCGGCAATGCTACCTGGCGGCACGCGAGCCGGTGGATGCGGACATGATAGAAACCTGTACGCTGGCCATACAGGAACAGATGCTCACTCCGACAGATCTCGCCGCCACCTACTCCAACCGCGGCATCCTGCTGGCTCGGGCTGGCCGGCTCAGGGCGGCGTTGAAAGACCACAATCGCGCAGTCCGGCTGGCGCCGGAGACGACCAGCATCTATATCAATCGCTCGAACGCGTTGCTTGCCGCAAAACGGTTTGCCGAAGCGCTGGCAGACCTGGAAACCGCCATCGCACGGCAGGATGAGCTGCTGCCGGTGGCCTACTACAATCGTGCGCTGATGTTCAATTCCCTGGGAGACCACGAGTCGGCCCGCGCCGACGCTGAGCGGGCCGCCAGTCTGGCGCCGGAAAGCGAAGCCTATCGCAGATTCGCGCGCAACCTTGGGCATTGACTCGGCAGCATTGTCGGGCGCGCCTTTGGACAACTTTGCCGCCTTGCTGCGCGCACGCTTCGCGCAATGCGCGGAGCAGCCCTGTTTCCTGAACGATGACGGTGACTGGAGCTATCGTCAGCTGACAGAGCGCGTGGACCGTCTCGCAGGCCTGCTTGTCTCGCTGGGCGTCGAGCCGGGCGATCGGGTGCTCGCGCAGGTGCAGAAATCCCCCGAAGCGATAGCGCTGTATCTGGCGGTTCTGCAGGCCGGGGCCATTTATGCGCCGCTGAACACCGCCTATACCGAGGCTGAAATTGCCTACTTCCTGGACGACGCCGAGCCAAAACTTCTGGTCCACGATCCGGAAGCGACCTTGCCACCGGTTCGTTGCCGCTGCCTTTCACTGCGCGGAGCAACCGGCAGCCTTGTTCAGGCAGAAGCCAGAGCAACCCCCCTGGAACGGCCCGTCACCCGCCTGGCGGACGACGTCGCGCTGCTGGTATATACCTCCGGCACTACCGGCCGCGCCAAGGGCGCCATGCTGACGCACGCCAATCTGCGCGCCAACGCCGACGCGCTGTTCACCGCCTGGGGCTGGCGCGACGAAGACGTGCTGTTGCATGCCCTGCCGATCTTCCACGTACACGGCCTTCTGATATCCCTGCATTGCGCCTTTCTGGGCGGTACGCCAACCTGGCTTCTCCCGCGCTTCGACCCGGATGCAATCAAGCGCGTCCTGCCGCAATGTACGGTCATGATGGGCGTGCCCACCTACTACACCCGTCTGCTGAATGATCCCGACTTCGACGCGACGCTCTGTCGCAGCATGCGCTTGTTCATCTCCGGTTCCGCGCCGCTCGTCGAGCCTGTGTTTCACGCCTGGGAGAAGCGCACCGGGCATCGGATTCTCGAGCGATACGGCATGTCGGAGACAATCATCAATACTTCCAATCCCTTGCATGGAGAACGTCAGGCGGGGACGGTGGGGTTCCCCTTGCCTGGCGTTCGGTTGCGGGTAGCGGACGAGCGTGGCGCAGCGTTGCCACCGGGGCAGGTCGGCGGCATCGAGGTGCGTGGCGACAATGTCTTCGCCGGCTACTGGCGAAAGCCGGAACAGACGCAGGACGCCTTCCGGCCGGACGGCTACTTCATCACCGGCGACCTCGGCGAGCTGGATGCGACCGGTCGGCTTTCCATAGTCGGGCGCTCAACGGACCTCGTCATTTCCGGCGGCTACAACGTCTATCCCAGGGAAGTGGAGTCGCTGATCGATCAGGTGGTCGGCGTCATTGAAAGCGCAGTGATCGGCGTGCCGCATCCAGACTTTGGCGAGGCCGTGGTGGCCGTGGTGGCTGCCAAACCAGCGTTCGACCCAGATCAGGTGCAGGCAGCGCTCGCCGGACGCCTCGCCCGTTTCAAGCATCCGAAGCAGATGCTGTTGGTGCGCTCATTGCCGCGCAACAGCATGGGCAAGGTGCAGAAAGCCCAGCTGCGGCGCCAGTACGCCGATCTCTTTACCTGATTCGGCTGATTCTGCTGATTCGTCTGGCCCGGATATTGCGCCTGAGGCCGTGCTGATCGGGCGCCAGCGCAAACTGATCTCAGGCGAAGGCTTCAACCGGTGATTCGGCCGTCCAGCACGTATTGTACCCGCTCGGCTGTGGTTGGCGCGATCATCTCATGCCGATTCACCGCCGCCAGACGCTGTTTCAGCCCGCAATCGTTGGCAATCTGAATGGCGAGGCCCGGGCGGGCGTTCATCTCCAGCAGCAGAGGCCCGCGCTCGGCGTCAATCACCAGATCGACACCGAGATAGCCCAGTCCGGTCACATCCCGGCAGCGGGCCGCTGTGGTGAGCAGGTTCGGCCAGTCTGGCGCCTGAATGTCATGCAGGTTGGCGCCGGTATCAGGATGCCGGTCAATCGGGCGATTGTATTGCACTGCGCCAGAGCTCCGGCCAGTACGGATATCCAGCCCGACCCCGACCGCGCCTTGATGCAGGTTGGCCCGGCCGTCCGAAGCCCGCACGCCGAGGCGCAACATCGCCATGATCGGAAAACCCTGATAAACGACGATGCGGATGTCAGGCGTGCCGCCCACGCTGAGTGTCTGAAACATCGAGTGGGTATGCACCCGGGTTTCGACGATGGCCGTATCCGGCTGACCGCCGAGCGAATAGAGCCCGCTGATGATGTTGCTGAGCCGACGCTTGATTTCAGCCAGCTCGACCAGCTCGTCATTGCCCTTGATGAACGCCCGGCCCTGGCGGCCCCGAATCACCAGAATACCCTTGCCACTGCTGCCTTGCGCTGGCTTTATGACAAATTCGTCAAGCCTGCCGAGCGCTTCCTCGATACGTTCGACATCCGGTTGCCGGCCGACCTGGTGCAGCAGCTCCGGGGCCGGAATGCCGGCGCGCCTGGCCAGCAGCTTGGTATTGAGCTTGTTGTCCACCAGCGGAAAAGCGTCCCGCTGATTGCAGCCGCTCACATACTGCAGATTGCGCTGGTTCATGCCGAGTACGCCGGCGCGCCGCAACTCGGATGGGGTCGCCAGCCACCGCTTCAGGAATGACGTCACGCGCCGGGCCGGACCAAGGGTCTGAACCGATGGAGTTCCAGCAGCCGGTAACCGGTGTAGCGGCCGAGCAGCAGAAGCGCCGCCAGAATGCAGAAATGGAGTTCCGGGAAGTTGAAAGCCAGATGCTGGACCAGATTCAGGTCCATCACCAGATAGGCAAGTATCGCCACCAGCAGACTGCCGGCGCCCTGAATCAGCGCCTCACCCGGGCCTTCCTCCTCCCAGATGATGGACATCCGCTCCACTGTCCATGCCAGGATGATCATCGGAAAGAAGGTAATGGCCAGGCCGCTGATCAGCCCGATTCGATAGCTGACGATCGCGATCAGGGTGACGATGGCGATCACCAGCACGACGATAGCGGCAATGCGGGCGACCAGCAGCAGATTGAGCGCAGACAGATAGAAACGCAACAGGAGGCCGGCCGAAACCACGAGTAGCAAACCGATCAATCCCGCCAGCAACTCGGTTTGCAGCAGCGCCAGGGCAATCAGCACCGGCATGAAGGTGCCGGAGGTGCGCACGCCCACGAGCAGACGCAGCAGCACCACCACCAGGGCGCCAACCGGCAACGTCATGATCAGCTTGAGCATGCCTTGTTCGGCAATGGGCAGACTGTGCAGGCCGAGGTCGAAAGGAAAGAACTGGTCCCGGGCGATGCCCAGCGTCGGATGCACCTTGCTGACCATCGAATAGCTGACGCGGCTGCGGTCACCGCCGGTCACATCCAGCACCGATGGGGTATCGGTCTGCCACAGCAACAGGTTTTGCTGCTCCTCGACCAGGCCGCGCCAGGGGTCGAACAGAATCCAGGCGCCGGCATGCCATACCTGCACATAGTCGCGCAGCCGTTGTCTGCGTCTGCCGTCCTCCATTGGCAGAGCCTGGACTGTTCTCGCCTTGGCGCCAGAGAGCAGCATCAATCCGGCAATCAGGTCTGCCTGCCGGTACTGCTGGCGCAGCAGATTCATGTTCTGGTCCGGTTCCGACGAGGCGGCGGCGCGCACCAGCTGCTCGGCCAGGCTGCGCGAACTGGTGGACTTGGCCTGATGCAGTGCGAGGACTTCCCGGGCAGCGGTCGCCTGTGGGCCGTCGAAGGGAATGGCGCGTACTGGCGCCAGCGCGTCAGCAAGGGTCTGACGTTGCGGGTCCTCGGTGATTTCCAGCGTGTAGAACAGCACCTGGTCGCCTTCTGCCTGGCGTTTGGTCCAGTGCGCGCGCCTTTGCCGTCCGGCCTGGTCCACCGTGAAACCGAATCCGGGCGAAGCGCCGGTTTCGCTCAGTGTCTCAAGACCGCTCTGATCCGGCGGCAAGGTCAGCAGTACTTCGGCCGGACCACCCGACGCTTCAAACTGGATGCGCGCCTCGACCTGCCAGATCAAGCGCTCGGCGCCGGGCGCAAGCGGCATCCCGGTGGCCAGATGCCGGTATGTGGCGATACTCAAGCCGGTCGCAGCGAGCAGGGTCAACGCCAGTGGCAGGGACCAGCGGTCCATGGTGGAGCGGCCTTTCAATGGCTACCGGGCCGTGCCGATAGAAGGTGTGTTTGGGAGACATCCACAACGATGAGGTCTTGCAGGAAGTTGCGCCCGAGTATGACAGGATGCTTCAGGTGCGATCTGTCGCTGAGGTTGAATTCGTAGGCGCCCCGGATATCCCCGACCCGAACTCGCATATAGACCACCGGTCGCCGGGTGCCATCCCGGTCGGATTGCTGATACACCCGCACATGGTGCAGCAATTCGCGCTCCATGGAAATCGGACCTTCTTCGGTAGGCACATCGAATCGTACCCAGTCGTCGCCGTCTCTTTCGAACTTCCGGATATTCTGGGCATGCAAGGAACTGGTTTCGGCGCCGGTATCCACGCGCGCGGGCAGGGCGATCCCCTGTGGTTCGATGCGCACCACCTCCTCTGCGCCGGCGGTGACCTTCTGGTCAGGCATGGCAAGCGCAGCTGGTGCGGTACCGGCAGGCGTCGGCTCGCAAGCCAGAGGGGCGGGTTCCGGGGGCGCCGGGGCCGGACACGCAGGGCGCGCCGATACCGCTTCGAGACCGGCTCTGATGCGCGACAGCTCTTCGGTGACCTGTGTGCGCCCGGCGCCCAGGTCGTCATGCAACGCGATCATGGCCTTTTCCGTGACCGCCAGGTCCGCGCTCAGCGCCTTGACCTCGGCACTGATCTGATTCAGCGCCGTTTGCTGCTGATCAATCACGGCGCAACCCGGGAGCAGAAGCACGCCGACAACAGCCAGGCGCCAGCGCAGGTCTGGCCTCATCGCGTTCCGCCATGCAACATTGAACGCTGGTCGCGGACGCGACTGTCGGCTGGCGCCATGATTCCCCCTTGTTCCGAGCTTGCCGATTCAAGAGTATAACTCCCCGCCGCGCGCCGGGGCTTTGGTCGAGTAAACTGTTAGGGAACCTCCCCCTGCCCTGGGTCTGCAATCTTTGATGATTCGAGCACGCCAGCAAAGAAGACACCCCAAGTGGACACTGGAACAAGCATGCAGATTGGTGCAGCAGTCGAGTCAACAACATACGCGAGCTTCTCTCGTGATACGCCGAACTTGTCCGCAACCTTTCTCATCGCTGATCCAACGGCGAGCGCATTGAGATAGCCATCAATGAGCTTGTCTCTGCACAAACCGCGCTGCGAGCATTGAAGACCCAGATCAGTGGTAAAGACCTTGTCAACGGCTTTGAGGTTGGGTACGCGATGGGGTATGCGAAGCCCGCCGATTGGAACCCCTTGAGCCCGAATGCAAACTCACTCTGGTGGGGCGGCGCCGGTGGTTCAACAATCTGTGTTGATGAGGCTCATCTGTTAGTACTCTTTTGCTGGAGGCACCCGCCATCTTGTGTCAATTTTGTAGATATCGGCAAGCAGCGAAGGTCGCGCCTCGCGTACTGCTGGGTGATTGCGGATAGCGGAGATAGCGGAACTCAACTCGACCTGCCCTTCGGTCAAAAGCATACAGGTAAGTGCGGTAGCGCCCGAGCTATATTGGATGATCTCCAGCCACTCGGCGGTTTCGAACTCGGCAGCGAATTCTCGCAGAGCGCTCGGTTCGATTGCGAGTTCGAGCAATGACCAAGTGTCCTTTCCTTTAATGGAGGGTTCGATCGCTGTAATGATCGACAGCAGATCCTGCTCTCTCAGGTTTCGAATGCGGTACCGCACAGTACCCTCTGCCACGCCATGATCGCTGGCGATTCTGCGCAAGCTGCAACGGCCCTGCTCATGCATTTCCGCGATGATGGCCAGGTCCAAATCGTCTAGCGGCAACTCAGCCAAGTCTTTCTTCAGTTGGCGCTTTCGCTCGTCAACAGAGAGTGTGCTTCGATTCGGGTCAAAAGAAATGCGACTGTACTTTGCGGCCAAGGTGCCAAAGACTGTATCGATGCGAATGCTGCTGATGCCTTCGTAATCGGCAAAAAGAGCCAACAGAGCATCTTGCGATCTGGATTGATGCGCACGCATGGAAATATAGAGATCCTCCTGGCCCACAAGCCCACAGATGAACATCGTTTCATCAAGTGCACTGAGTTCCGCAGCCACTTCGGCGATAGGGCGGCCCCGCACTTTCACGAAGACCTGGTAAATGACATAGCCGCCCGCAGTGCCGCTGGTGCTGGCCATGACGTGTGCGGCGTCCAGAGATTCGATGCGCTTAAGGCGTGTGGCGACCTTGCTTTTGGTGACCCCAAGCTGATCGGCAATGGCTTGCGTGCTGATTAACGGGTCTTTCTCAAGTTCGGAAATGATGTTCAGCGAGAGTTCGTCCACGCGTAGATTCATTTGTGCTACTGGCTGAGCCGAAGTTATAGCACAAGAAAGCAGGTAACCACCTGCCCCTCCAAACACCATAGTGAGGCGGTTCCATGCTGTGTGCACTTCAGGTGCCGGCGCGGGCATGGGCAGCGCATGGACAGGCTCCAGGGCGGCGTCGAGTCTGTGCCAGACGCTGATCGCGCTGATGCCGCCGACGTCGCCGAATACCTGATCCAATTACGGGCATGATCTGCATTTGCGCAAGAAAATACCCATATCCAATCATGCAATAGATTAAAATATTGATGTATGCTCTTCCACTGCGTATTATACTCGCCTCCAAATTCGTGATTGGCAGACTTTGGAGACAGTGATCGGAATCCTGACCGGCAATGGCGCTATTTTGGGAGATACCATGAAATTGAAAACTAATGCGCGCTGTCCAGGCGCAATCAGTCGGTTGAACTTTGTGTTGGCAATCGCATTGTTCACGTCAATGGCGGCTGTGTATGCGGAAGATGAGGAAGTTGTCATTGAAGAAGTCGTTGTGACAGCAACCAAACGCAGTGAATCGATACAAGATGTGCCTGCATCTGTTACCGCATTTTCAGCATCTAAACTCGAATTACTGGAAATCCAAAATGTTCGCGATCTTCAATTTAGCGTACCCGGGCTCGTCGCTTCACATCAAAACGGAGCAAACTTAACCCGCATTCGGGGTATTGGTCAGAATTCCGCCAGTGGAATTGATGATCCCGCGGTGGCACAGCATATCGACGGCGTCTATCAGCCAGCCACTCAATCGGTGCTGCTCGCGCTTAGCGATTTGGAGCGAGTGGAAGTGCTGAAGGGGCCGCAAGGGACACTGTATGGTCGAAATGCAACAGGCGGAACTATTAATTACATCACGAGAAAGCCCACTAAAGAATTCGAGGCTGGTGTTGATGTGGTTGTTGGCAATTACAGTCGCAAGGGATTCAAAGGATTTGTTTCCGGGTCTCTGTCTGACACATTCTCTGCTCGACTCAGCCTCATCGCTAACGACAGAGATGGGTACGTTGATGTCATCGGGCCGTTCAGCGGTGGCTATCGGGCCGACGACACTTTTGGCGGACGGTTGGCTCTAAGGTTCGAACCTGACGACTCGGTTACGATTGATCTTTCTGCCAGCAGTATTGAGACCGAGTCTCTCATCGCTTATCAGCTAGTTGGAATTGTAGATCCCCTCGCTGCCTTTTATCTCTTTCCTGGAAATCACACCGACGAGCCAAATAAGGTCTTCACGAATGTGGCAGACCAGGATGGATACACGAATCAGGACTCTTACGTGGGCACCGTCAGTTGGGATGTGAATGATCGAGTCACCATAAAATCAATTACGGGGTACTCAGAAAACGAACATGTTCAATCGAACTTTGATACGGACGGATCAGACTTCCCGTTTTTCTCGGTAACCGGCAACTACGACATTTCGAGTGAGACATTTACTCAGGAGCTGTCGATTTCTTATATCGACGAAAAGACGAGCCTGGTTGCCGGTACTTTCTTGCTAGACGATGAGGCAGTGTTTGACTCTTCATTCCCATTGTTCTCTTTGTTCACAACATTCGATCAAGAAGCTCGTGCCTGGGCGGTGTTCGCGGATTTGACCTACTCGGTTACCGATCGGCTCCGGTTGATTGGCGGCGCGCGACACAACAAGGAAAAGAAGGAGATCAATCAAACGAATACTGTAACTACTCGCCCCCTTACCCGAGAACGGACGGCGTCTGTTGCGGCGGCGTCTTGATCATGTTCGCGGCGTTGCCGTTGAGAGCGATCTGGATGGCGGCGAGGGGATTGTAGCCTTGGTTGGCCATGGACTGGAGGTAGCTGGAGATTCGGCAGTAGGCGGCGGCGTATTGGGTGTTTCGGAAGCAGCCGGAGATTTTCTGCTTGACCTTGGCCATGCGGATATCGCGCTCCGCGCGGTTGTTGGTGAACGGGACGTCGGGGTCTCGGGCGAAGCGAAGGACCTCGGTTTCGTAGGTGGCCAGCGCCTCGCGGAGGTTCTCCGCGTCGGATTTGGCGACGCGCCCGCGTTGTCCGTCGAGTCGGGCGGGTGGCGTGGGGAGTTCCCGTTTGGCTTGGGTCAGGATGGTCCGGTAGCGTTTGCGCACGGCTTTGAAGGCGGGTTTGTTGAGCGCCTTGCCGTCGTGCTCGCGGACCTTGCGGCAGGTTTCGAGCAGGAGCCTGCCCATGCGTCTGGCCCAGGCGTGGCCGTGGGCGTCCTCGACGAAGGCGAGGTCGCGCAGCAGATGGGCGCCGCACAGGGCGTGCTCGCAGTTCCGGTAGGCGAAGTAGCTGGCCCAGCGATCGTGGATCAGGACGCCTCCGTAGCGGGGGATGACATTGAGGTCGTCGATGGCGGCCCGGCCGCGCTTGCGGTGGATGAACTTCAGCGTCAGGTCCCCGGCGCCGACGGTGTGCAGCCAGTGGTTTTTCCGGTCGATGCGCAGGCCGGTCTCGTCAGCGTGCAGGGCGGGCATGGCGAGCAGGCGTTGGATCGCGGCGGCCTCCCAGTCGGCCAGCGCGCGGTGCAGTCGAGTTAGCCAGGCCAGCAAGGTCGCCTCGGCGACCGCGCGCCCGGTCAGGACCTTGAGGGTCTGGGCGGCCCGCTTCAACGGCAGCATTTGGGCAGCCAGCAGGTGCGTGGCGAAGGCCACGATGCCGTGGCCGTATTGCAGCGGTCCCGGCATGTCGTCGGGGAACCGGCCCTTGGTCTCGGTCCGGCAGCGCGGACAGGTCTTGACCTCGGCCTCGACGGTCAACTCGCGGGTCTCGAACACGATGTCCACCAGCACGCGCCGCTCATGGCCATCCGGGGCGACGCCCCCAAGGTCGCGACCGCAGGCGCGGCACTTGGCCACCGGCGCGGTCCGCTGCTCGACGACCAGTCGGTTGGGGCCGTCCCCAGCGGCGCCGGCCTTGGGCCCCTTGCCCTTGGCGCCGGGGCGCCCGCGGGCGGTCCCGTCCGGTTCGGCTTGGGAGCTGGGCAGCCCGGAGTTGCGCGAACCCTTCGGGGTGCGCCTCTCCATGAACACCGCCATCAGCAGTTGCAGGAGCGTCAGCAGGGCATCGACCAGGGCGCGGCTCTCGGGACTCATCCCGCCTTGCGCGCACAACTCCTCGAAGCGCCCCTGGAGCGCGTCGAACTCCGAGCGCAGCGACGCCGTGTTGACCCGCGCCACCGGCTACTCCGCCTCCACCGCCATGAGCGCCGCCAGCACCGCCAGCCGCTCCGCCGGCGGCATCGCCCGATAGCGCCGACCCCAGCTTTCCGCCTTGCGCTTGACCGACTGGCGGTGCGTGAAGTTCCGGCCCGCCAAGCTCGCCCAGTGCATCCGGTCCGGCTCGAAGTTGAACCATACCTTCTCCGTCACCACACCGGCCTGGTGCATCACCTGCACCGACGCGCTGCGCCAGCCTTCAAGCCGCTCGTCGTAGAACGACGACGGATACCCCGACACCATCACCGCGCACGGCAAGGACCGCAGCAGACCGAGCAGCGCCGCGTGATCCGCGTCCTCGTAGTCGTGGCGGTAGCGCCGCGCCGACTTGCGCGTGCGCAGCAGGTACGGCGGGTCGCTGTACACCAACTCCGTCCCGTCGAAGGGATGTTCCGCCAGAAACCGGTGGCAACAACCGTGCACCAACTCCACCGGATAATCGCACTGGAATCCGGCCAAGGCCCGCTCGTCCAGATCGGTCCCGATGTTGCGCAGGGCGCCGGGCTTGCGCTTCATGATCGCCCCGCCCCCCAGGTGCGTCTCGATGTAGGTGCTGTGCGGCGGCATCAAGGCAATCAGCGCCTGACACAGGCCCGCCGTCGCCTTGGAACCGAAATATGCGTTGCCCATGCCGGTGAGTGCTGTCGGAAAGCCCACACCATAGAACCGGCTCCCTATAATGTCAAGGGGCGAGTAGTTACCGAATACTTTCTTCTGTCCGATGGGTTTGCAGAGAGACGAGGAATGGGACGACTTTACGCCCAAGTTTGGCTTCCAGTTCGACATCGGCGATAACGCGATGGTCTATGGAACATGGCAGGATGGCCATAAGGCAGGCGGCTTTGACGCGAATTCTTGCGCTGACGTATTTGACCCAGAATCGGTTGAAGCGATTGAAGT
The DNA here is from genome assembly GCA_965199705.1 of Pseudomonadales bacterium. Taxonomy (GTDB): domain Bacteria; phylum Pseudomonadota; class Gammaproteobacteria; order Pseudomonadales; family Azotimanducaceae; genus Azophilus. The sequence continues at coordinate 1,907,535 of OZ241359.1, read as the reverse complement.
TGGTTTGAAAACGACGTTTGCTGGAGGGCGCGGCACGTTCAATGCGGCAATCTTCGACTACGACTATCAAGACATGCAGGTTCAGCAAATCGACGCGACAGGATTGCAGACAGAAATCAACAATGCTGCATCCGCCTCGGTAACCGGCGTTGAGTTCGACTTGTCCTGGCTTCTCACCGACTCGTTCTTGGCTGAAGTTAATGGATCCTATGCGGACACCGAATTCGGCGATTTCTTTGTCGATGATCCATTTGTTCCCGGAATCGATCTGGTAAACCGCACTGGTGACCCTTTGTCTCGCACACCAGAATTTTCAGGCGCCCTCGCAGGCCAATACACGGGAACGTTTGACGATGGCAGCATATTGACCATCCGTGCTGAGCTCTACTACAGCGATGATGTCCCCTTTACGGACTTTGGCGTCGCAAGCATGACTGGATTTGGGAATCAGGACTCGTACACGACAGGTAATCTCTACATCGCATATGAGCCATCTTTTTCGGAATACCTGAAGATCAGGCTGTTTGGCAAAAACCTTTCTGACGAAGACATTCTCACCGGCACCTTCAATACAAACGCGCTCGGGATCATCAATGGGAACTACGCAATTGGGCGCACCTACGGCGCGGAAGTCTCTTTGAGATTCTGATTTCTTCAAATTCTCAATAACCCGACCAGTCAGATTGTCGGTAGCTGAACAAATGGGAAAGCACGCAGTCGGAGTTGATGTGGGTGGCACCTTTACCGATGTGGTCATAGGTGATGGCACTCACTGTTGGAAAACAAAGGCTTACACACAGCCGGAGAACTTTGGCGCAGGCGTGTTGAAGGGCTTGGAAAACGCTGCACGGATCTTGGGTCAGCCTCTGCAAACCGTCATGCGGGGTGTGGTTCGCTTTGGTTTGGGTACAACAGCGGTGACCAATGTGCTGGCCACCAAAGTCGGCCGTCGTGTTGGCTTCATCACCACGCGTGGTTTTGAGGGACACGTTATTGCGGCAAGAGGTAAGCGCAGCTTCAATGACGGTTGGTCACATGTCCCGTGGGCGCCGGTGGAAGAAAGTTGTGTTGCTGGGATTGGGGAGCGGATCGATCGCAGTGGGGCGATTGTGCGGCCTCTATTGGAAACCGAGCTGCTCGAAGCAGCAAAGCGCCTTGTGGAAAAAGAACAGGTCGAGGCGTTTGCCGTTTCATTTATCTGGTCGTCTCGCAATCCAGAACACGAACAGGCAGCAGTCGAGTTCCTGGCAGAGAACTTCCCGTCACTGCCAGTGTTTTCTGGTATCAGCTTGCTCCCGGTTTTGCGTGAGTACGAACGAAGCTCGGCCGCAGCCCTCAATGCTTATTGTGCGGATGCGATTGACGGCGTGAGCGAGCTAGAGGCGCAGTTGAAGGCGCTTGGCATGCAGGTGCCGCTGTTGTTGATGCATAGCACCGGCGGGGCCGTCACAGTCAATGATGCGCGGCGCAATCCCCTCGGTCTTGCCTCGTCCGGACCCGCTGCCGGTTCTGCTGCAGCCGGTTCCTTGTGTGAATCGCTAGGCATTGATCAAGCGCTCACAGTGGACATGGGCGGCACCAGCATCGACATTGCGGTGATTGAAAACGGTCAGTCCATGACCAGGCAGCGCGGCGAGATAAACGGCATTTTCACTGCACAGCCTTCCGTCGATGTGGAGTCCATCGGCGCGGGCGGCGGCTCCATCGCCTGGGTGGATGCACGAGGCGCCCTAAGGGTTGGGCCCCAATCAGCACGAGCCAATCCGGGCCCTGTTTGTTTCGGGCGCGGCGGCACGGAGCCGACTGTGACTGATGCGTTGCTCGTGCTTGGCTACATAGACGGAGGCTTATTCCTCGGCGGCAGTGTGGCCCTTGATCTGGATGCAGCCACCCAAGCGTGCGAAAAGCTTGGCGAGCGCATTGGCCTGGATGCGTTTCAGACCGCCGAAGGGATTCGACAGATTGCGCTGGCTGAAATGAGCCGCGTTGTTCGTTCCCGTTTGGCGCAAGGCGGCATCAGACCGAGTGAGACGGCCGTTGTCAGCTACGGTGGCTGTGGCTCACTCTTCACGCCAGCATTGGCGGCTGATCTTGGTATGGGCCGGGTCGTCGTTCCGCCCATGACGTCTGTCTTTTCGGCATTTGGCGCGGCGGTCGCTGATTTGCGCAGAGAGCGAGTCTCGCTGGTTGATCGCATGCTCCCTTTGCAGGAACAGAGCGAGGCAGAGCGTGTCGTCGCGAAAATCGCAACCCTCATGGAGGAAGTGCGCGGAGATCTTTCCGACGATGGTGTTGAGGCGTCAAAACAAACCGTCAGCGTCCATGGTGACTTCCGATTCTACCGACAGAAGTGGGAGTTGACGCTGCCGCTTGAGGTGGATGAAGCGAACGTTTCGTTTGATGCTGAATGGGCGGTGGAAGCTTTCAAGAAAGCCTATGCCCAACGTTACAGTGAAGCTGCACTAGCCGCAGGAGCGCCGGTTGAGTTTGTTTCCTTGCGGGCGATTGGTGTCGGTGAGACAGTCAGGGTAGAGCTCGAAAAGCCAGGTGCCGGCAGTTCGGCGGAACCAGAACCCCTGTCATCGCGAATGCTCTATCAGGAAGGATTTGGTTGTCAGGCCGTGAACACATACCAATACGAGTCGCTACGCCCGGGCGCTCAAATCACGGGTCCTGCGCTCATCGATGCAGTGGATACAACGATCTGGGTTCCTGGCGACAGCACTGCGGGGTTCGAGGAATCTGGTTGCCTATTTATTGCTGCGAAGAGCGCAAACATCAATTCGGAGGCTGCATGAATCCTATCCTCTTGGAAGTCTTAAGGAATCGGTTAGATGCGATTTGTGACGAGGCTGGTCTTGCAATCGAGCGCACGGCGATCAGTCCTGTCGTGGTCGAATCGAAGGACTACGGCGTGATGATTTGTGATGGCAAGGGACGATTGATCACTGGCGCCGGCGCGACGCGGACACACTTCTATGCCGCTAACCACTCCATCAGTGCAACCCTTGAGCGCCACGGTGATGATGTTCAAGCAGGTGATGTCTTTATGGCAAACGATCCGCACAATGGGGGTGGCCTCCATCCGCAGGATGTATTCATCCTCCAGCCGGTGTTCAGTGATGATGTCTTGTGCGCCTGGGTGGCTTCGACGGCGCACATGATGGACATGGGCGGCATGGTGCCCGGCTCTTTCGCACCGGGCGCCACCGAGTGCTATCAAGAAGCAGTCCGGTTTCCGCCCGTGCTCGCCATTCGCGATGGCGTTGAGCGACGCGATGTGTGGGACTTCCTGCTAAACAACATTCGTTTGTCCGATTTGGTCAATATCGATCTGCGGGGCTTGATCGCAGGTTGTCACATCGCGCAACAGAGCTTGCAGGAGGTCGTTGCCCAGCACGGCAGGGACGTGTTTGCGAAAGCGGTTGATGATCTATGTGAGCTGACTCGCAACGAGCTCATCCGCCGAATCGAAGCGCTGGAAGACGGTGTGTACGAAGCCACCAGTTGGAATGAATGGAACGACGAAACCTTCGTCGTGCCGTGCAAACTGACGGTGAAAGAAGGGCATCTTCATTTTGACTTCACGGGCGCGTCACCCCAGGCACCACATTTTTTCAACAGCAAGCCTTTCATTGTCAAAGGTGAGCTCGGCGTGGATATCGCCAACGTGCTTTGCCAGGACCTGCCATATAACGGAGGCTTCTTCGAGACCTTCGACGTGCATTGTCCCGAAGAGAGCATCCTGAATTGCTCACCGCCCGCGCCGATTGGCTTTGGCCATGTGGAAGTTTCCTTTAACGCCGTTGAAGTGGGCATTCGAGCACTGATGCAGGCGGTTGCTGCTTCCGAAAATGTCGAGGCAAGACGCTTTCTTTCCGGACCTGCAGCAGGTTCAGCGAGTGCACTGCACACTTGGGCGGGTCTTGGGCTGCATGGCCAACCCGATGGCTGGCTCATGATGGATGGTGGCGCGAGTGGTGCTTCAGGCGCGAATGATCGAGATGGCAATGATCTATTCAGCTGGATGGTCAGCGACGGTGGCGCGCTTGAGCTTCCCGACATCGAGGTTGTCGAATCCTGGTACCCCATTGAAATCGAGACTCGAAAGATCCGTAAAATGTCTGGCGGAGACGGTGCAGGTTGTTATCGCGCCGGCGCCGGGCTCGAGATCGAGTACAAGCTGTCTGGTACGGATGCGCTGACTGGAACCATCTTTGCCAATCGATGCAGGATTCCGCTGATTGGTACAGCGGGCGGTTATCCAGGAGCTCGCAATGTTCTATCCATCCGTTCAGCGGATGGCAGTGTACGGTCGCTCAGTGATCATGAATCTGGGTTTAGCCTTCTACCCGGCGAGCAATTTGTGTTGCACGTTGCAACGGGAGGTGGTTACGGTGACCCGCTGGACCGTGATCCGGCCTCGGTTGAATCTGACTTGCTAGCCTCGCGTATCGACGAAGGGGAAGCGCTTGAAACATATGGTGTCGTCGCGGGTGATCCAGCTGCCACCGAGAAGAAACGAGCGGATCTACGAACCAAGCGACTCGCGGAGGCCTTTGGCGCACTCAAGCCGTGCGTCGAAGTCGATGAATCCGTCAGTCGCGGGGATCTCTCCGATTGTGCGCCACTCTATCCTGGAGTCGTGAGAAAGGGCGGTAGAGCCATCAGCGAAAAAACCGGTTGCGTGTTAGCGGTCGCACCGGATCACTGGACCGATGGCTGCCCGCAATTGCGAAACTTTTTACCTACAGCGGAAGGGGTTGAAGCCGTTGGCTATCTGGATCCTGTGGGCGGCAACATGCTGTTTGTCGATGTGGTGGTAGATGGCGTGGACCGAAGCTTCAGCACCATGCCAGATAGCTGGACGCAGGCAACCCACTTGGACCGCCAAGAAACCCAACTAGTAGCGTGAAATCAATTCAAACACTTCGAGGCATTAAATATGAGCAAATATGACATGGTGATCAAGAACGGCACCATCGTGGATGGTACGCGGTCCCCGCGATACACAGGCGATATTGGCATCTCGGATGGTGTCATCAAACAGATCAGCACCAACATCCCGGTAGATCAAGCTGCAGAAACAATCGATGCACAGGGTAAGATCGTGGCTCCGGGCGTCATCGATTCCCACACGCATTATGACGCGCAACTGCACTGGGACCCATACTGCACCAGTTCCAGTTGGCATGGCGTGACCACCGTCGTCGGCGGCAATTGCGGTTTTGGCTTTGCGCCCTGCAAGCCGGACCATCAAGAGCGTTACATGCTGATGATGGCGAACACCGAACAGGTGCCCATCGATGCGCAGCGGACAGCCATGTCCTGGGACTGGGAGACCTTTCCACAGTGGATGGCGCACCTCAAGCAAATGCCCATCGGCATCAACCTGGCCATGTACGTGCCGCTCAACCCTCTACTGATTTACGTGATGGGCATAGAGGCGGCCAAGTCGCGCACGGCGACACCCGAAGAAATGCAGCAAATGAAGGATCTGCTGAACGAAGCCATGGATCATGGTGCGATTGGTTTTGCATTTTCCTTTCACGGTGAGCACAACAGCCACTGTGACTACGATGGTACGCCCATGCCGACCGACATCATGGACATCAATATGGTTTATGAGCTGTCAGAGGTGTTGCGAGATCGCGGTGAAGGTGTCATCCAGGCCAATGTTTCCTCGCCCAATGCTGACAACCGACAGATTGTCGAAGAATTGGCTCGACGTTGTGGGCGGCCGGTGATCCACAACATCGTGATCGTTCTAGATGCGCTTCCTGACTACCATAAGTCGCTCCTGACGTGGTTAGACGAAATGGACGAGAAAGGACTTCCGATCTATGCGAGTTCGCTGACACTTCGAGGCTGGAATGAAATCAAAGCCTATGAATTCAACGTATGGGACGTGATGCCCGCTTTTCGCGAGTTCAGTACCTGTGGTGACCTGAATGACAAGATCGCCAAGGTGAACGACCCGGAATGGCAACAGCGGCTCAAAGATGAATACACGCCCAGAGAGTTGATGGGTGCTGGTGGTGCGCTCGAGACCTATTTGCTGTCGAACGCACGGGGGGCTGAAACCTACGCGAAATACGAAGGTCAGAGCCTGGAGCGCATTGCTTCTGATTTGGGTAAACCAGTAGTGGATCTGTTTCTCGACATCCTCATTGCGACAGACCTTCAAGCGGATTTCGTCCTGGCGGGACAAGCCCTGAGTCGAGATGCACAAGAAGTTGGGGAAGTAATCCGGCATCAGAGAATCCTCCCCGGCAACTCAGATGGGGGGGCGCACCCGAAGTTCTGGAACGGCGGCCACTACTCCACAGATCAAATCATGTGGATGACGCGGGAAACCGATGAGATGAGCTTGGAGGACTTGCATGCCAAGCTGAGTTTTCTGCCCGCACGTACTTTGGGATTGCACAACCGAGGTTTGCTGCTAGAAGGATACGCGGCTGATCTGTTTGTATACGATTACGACGAACTCGGCTACCAACGGGACAAATACGACGTCGACAGCGTGTTGCCGAATGGAGACTGGCGCCGGGTTGTTTACGCCCAAGGTGTTGACGCGGTTGTCGTGAACGGCAAGCAAATCTTGAAACCAGGCATGGAACCCACAGGTAGGCTGCCCGGCGAAGTCGTTGGCTGCGGCGCAAACTAGCGAACACAAAACACATCAGACAAGGAGACAACACGTGCCAAAACTCAGCCACGAAGAACAAGTTGCTTTTTTGAATGAACGTAAAATCGGGTTGAGATTAGGGTGCACGCGCGAAGATGGGAGCCCGATCGTAGTACCTATCTCTTTCCTGCACCAGGACGGTGAAATCTACTTTACCCCACGTGCAAAATCCGAATGGTTCGGATGCCTCCGAAAAGACCCGAGGGTCGCCTTGTGCATCGACGAACTCCCACTACCCATGCGCAAAATGATTATTGAGGGTGAGGCGGAACTCGTCCATGATCTGGGAGAGGACGATGAGTGGCGGGATCTTTTTCTCACCATGATGAAGCGTTACACGTCCGACGAGGAAGCTGAAGCCTATGTAACCAGCACAGATGATCAGCAGAGAGGCTTATACAAAGTCACCCTTGCCAAATGTCGGATCAAGTCCTGGCGAACGCCGATTGGCGATGAAGACCCCACCGGTATCTGGCATCAGCGCTACTACGCAGACGGCACCAAACTCGCGAACCACTAGCGAGCCGGAAAAACAGCATGGTCAAGGTAACTTTCGTCACCCATAGCGGTGAGAAGGTCGACGTCCAGGCTGAAACCGGACAGTCGCTCATGCAGGCTGCCTATTCAGAAGGCGTGGACGGGATTCTGGCCGAGTGTGGCGGGAGTTGTAGTTGCGCGACCTGCCATGTCATTCTTGATGAGCACTGGATGAGGCAGCTAGGCGAGCCGGAAGCGCTGGAAGCAAACATGCTGGAGTTTGCCGAAGGAGCGCTGCCAACAAGCCGCCTTGGCTGTCAGATTGAAGTGACGGAACAACTTGATGGCATGATCGTTCATGTGGGTGGCGAGGCGCCATCGCGCCCAACCTCTCAAGTATCGCAAGTCGTCGAAAAGGCCGAGAGCGAGGCTGCAAGTAGCTCGGATCACGACATTTTTTCCTTGGAGGATCCGCAGCTGTATTTGGATCCAGCGCGCCATGAGATCTTTGCCGCTCTACGCAAACACAATCCCGTTTACTGGCGCGCATTGGGGGAACATGAAGGGTATTGGGTCATTTCCCGATACCAGGACATCGTTGCGATTTGCTCGGATCCAGCCACCTATTCATCGGCGCAAGGTGCTTTTTTCACCGGCAGTGATGATCCAACACTTGGTGCAATGCTCACGACTGACCCGCCCCGGCACAACGAAATGCGCCGAGCTGTCTCCAGCTTCTTCGCCGGCGATTCACTGAGAAGCCTGGAAGATTGGCTAAGAGACGAGTGCAAGTTGTTGGTTGAATCGGCTTTTCAATCGGAGGGCGTGGAATTCGTCTACGACGTGGCCGCGCATTTGCCGCTGAACGTCATCGGCAAGATCATGGAGCTACCAAAAGCCGATCGCGCCAAGCTGCTTCGTCTTGCAGATGGAATGGTGAAGGCCAGTGAAGAAACCCCGGAAGCCTTGGCCGAGGCCGTGAGTCAACTGGCAGGATTTGCACTGAGCTACGCTGAACTACGGCGAGGTAAGGAAGGCGCCGATCTCATATCTGCGATGCTGAGCATTGGCGGCAGAGAGCAAACGCAAGAAGAATTCGCAAGTATGTTCATGCAGCTTGCGGTCGCGGCGCTTGAGACAACCCGCTCAACGCTGGCGCACATCGTGGCCCAGTTTGGCCAGAACCCTGAATTGATGGAACAGTTTCGTGCGCCGGGAGTTGATCTGAATGTCGCGATCAACGAGTTCCTCCGCTACTACCTGCCCGTAAACAACGCCATGCGCACAGCGACCAAGGACCATGAGTTTGGAGGGCAGGCGATCAAGGAGGGAGACAAACTGGTGTTGCTCTATGCTTCAGCGAACTTCGATGAAGAAGTGTTTGATCAACCGCTCACCTTCGACATCAGCAGGCGCCCCAATCCTCACTTGACCTTCGGTGTTGGCCAGCACCTCTGTCTTGGTTTTCGGCTGGCCAGGCTTGAACTCAGAGTGTTCCTTGAAGAATTCCTGCGGCAGGTGGAGCGCGTGGAACTGGTAACGGAACCGAAAATGGAAGCCACCGTACTCATCAAGTTAATGAAAAGCGCACAGGTCAGGTTAGAGAGGCCCTCGGTCTCGGTTGGGGGTTAGGCCAATGGCGGAAGTGAATGTAAAGAAAGGCTACGTGGACGTTTCGGATGGGCAGGTCCATTACCGAATGCAGAGTGACGGCGCGGGCCCGTTTCTCATACTCTTTCACATGACCGCGTCATCCTCTGAGTCTTATGAAAGCTTGATGACGGCGCTGGCAGGTGACGTCCCTACCATTGCCATCGACACGCCGTGCTATGGTGAAAGTTATAAACCCAGTGCGGAACCGTCCATCGAGTACATTGGCAAAGTTGTTCTGGAAGCGCTTGATGCCTTGGGTGTAGATAGGTTTCACACCTTCGGCCACCATACGGGAGCGTCGATCGCACTGGAGCTTGCATGTGCAGCCCCCGGCCGAACCCTGTCCGCCACATTGAACGGTGTTGCGGCCTCTGACCCTGGAGAGGGCGAAGAGATGGAGCGCACCTATGCGTATCCCAATCCCTGTGACCCGCTCGGCGACCATATTCTACGCGCATGGAATCGGGTCGCGAACGGGCTCGAACTGGCACCGCACATTCAACTGCCGCCTGAGCTTGTGCATCGGGAACTGATCGCAATGCTCAAAGCCGGTGAAAACTGGGCATGGGGATACAGGGCTGTGTTTCGAGACAACATTCCCGAGAAGTTAAAGCGAGTAACACGCCCTATTTTCTTTGTCATTGCCGAACATGACGGGGTGATGCCATGGCACATCCGTGAGGTGGAACGCAATCCACATTTCGCATCGTACATTGCGCCGGACCACGGCGTGTTTTACTCGGAACTCGCGGCACAAGATTTGGCGCCCAGGCTTCGAGCGTTCATGCAGAGCGCCGAAGCACAGGTTTTGAGCTGACGGTGGGCAACAAACAAGCGTGACTGAGTTTGCGGGAAAGACCGTCATAATTACCGGCGGGGCTAATGGCATCGGGCGAGGCATTGTTGAGAGGTTCGCTAGAGCAGGCGCCAGCGTCTTCATCGCCGATGTGGACGAAGATAAAGGCGCCAAACTTGCTGAGTCATTGGGTAGAGAGGTCGCGCGGTTTGTCAAGACTGATGTTGCGGATCCGCAGCAAATCTCGGATTGCATCTCAAGGGCGCATGAAACTACGGGGCGCATTGACTGCCTTGTCAACAACGCTGGTATTGCGGATGCCAGCACTTTGGAGGACCTGGCCGAAGAGAAGGCAGTGCTGGTGTTCAAGGTCTTGATGCTGTCTGCAATGACCGCGACGCGACAGGTGGTACCCATCATGCGCGCTCAGGGCGGGGGCGTGATCCTGAATACGGCCAGTGTCCGCGGCGTCGTCTCGTCGAGCAAGGATGGATTTGTGTACAGCGCCCTAAAGGCGGCAGTGATTCATTGGACAAGAAGCGTTTCGTCTCAGCTTGCAATCGACGGCATTCGCATAAATTGTGTCAGCCCGGGCGGCGTTCCAACACAGTTGTTGGTGGACACTATGTTCCCCGAGGGCGCACCGGCTGAAGATGCCAGCATAATTGAGCAGGTAAAACCGATGATGGCCGCTGCTCAACCTATTCAGCGAGCCGGTGAACCGGCAGACATTGCGGAAGCGATGTTCTTTCTCGCCAGTTCAAACGCACGGTGGGTTACGGGTCAGAACTTGGTTGTGGATGGGGGCTACACGGGCATGTCTCTGGAAAGCACTGCATCTTAAAACCACAAACGAACCACAGGTTCACCTCGCCCCCTGTCCCTGATTGGGCGGGGGGTTCCTTGAGTGCTCTTTGTGTCCTGTGGCGGTCAGAACAGGCAAGAGCAGTCATTGGGTGTCGCGGAGAAATTTGCCTCTTCGCTACCCCTCGACAATAGAACCTGGAAACTTCGCGAAAGGAATGATCGCTCCTTGTACGCTCGCGTTTTCCAATGCGTGCATGTAATCAGCTCTGCGCTCTACCGGAACCACCGTCCAGGGGTAACCACCAGAGGCAAGCATGACGTTCATCAAAAACGCCCCATCCTGCCGTTCATCGGTGCGAGAATGGCAACGAAACGAGAACAGAAGTTGTACGCGGACTACCTGGAAGATCAGATATGAGTGAAATACCCGAAATCACTGAAGAACAAATGGCACGAGCCATTCCGGCCGGCGTGAGAGCAAGGCTTGCCCGAGGGAACATTTCATTTGGCAAGGATGTTGCCGCACTACGCCGCTTTATTGGGCTTAGCCAAACCGAGTTTGCCCGAGCAATGGAGATCAGCGTCCATACGCTGAGGAACTGGGAACAAGGGCGCAGGAAGCCAGATGGTCCGGCGCTCGCTTTGCTTAGGATTGCGGCCCGCCATCCTGGAATCATTCGAGAAAATCTGGTGGATGCGGCGTAGTCCATGGGATTGAAGGTCTTCGGGCGGCTGATTGCCAAGCACAAAGCTACCTGGTTCTATCTCGTATTCTCCGAACGTGGTTGGTTGCATAACAACACGCGCCGTACCCTGACCAGGCGTGTCGTATCGCAACAGTTCATCACCCCTCGACAATAGAACCCAGAAACTTCGCGAAAGGAATGATCGCTCCTTGTACGCTCGCGTTTTCCAATGCGTGCATGTAATCAGCTCTGCGCTCTACCGGAACCACCGTCCAGGGGTAACCACCAGAGGCAAGCATGACGTTCATCAAAAAACGCCCCATCCTGCCGTTCCCATCCATGTAGGGGTGGATGTACACAAAAAACCAATGTCCAAGAACGGTGCGTACTGCCGGGTGCTCTTCTTCACGAAGGTGATCAAAGAACGCTGGCATGCAATCCAGGATCGCTTCCTTTTGTAGAGGAACGTGCCTTGAATTTCGGATGTACACCTGATCATTCCGGTAACCGGCAAGATCAGCCGGCGCCAGAATGCCGGCCTCCACGCCAGGACCAAAGAGTTCCCGGTACCAATCCCGGTGGTCTCGATCGGCGACATCACCGGCATTTTCATTGTTAAGAACCCTCTCAACACTGTTCTTCACTTCATTGAAGGCAAGCCAGTAACCACGTGCTGCCATGGCATCGCGGTTTTGCTTGTCCGCTTCAATCTGGTCCGGATTCCATTCACCATTTCTGACTCGCTCGATGAGCTGCTCGTTCACACGGTAGCCTTCGATAGAAAGTGAGTGATAAGCGTCATTTACATAGATTTCATCGACCTGCTTCAGGTAGGCATTGATGTCATTTGGAGTACCAGGTGGTTCCGGGAAGTGATGGATGATGTCCTCGCGCATTGTTTGCCAGTTCGTATGCATTCGATTGACATAGGGTGATTGTTCGCGTGCCGGCAAGCTGATCGTACGGTTGTCTTCAAACGGATTGGTTTCATTTACGGTATAGCCCGCAGCACGCATCGATTCAAGAATGTCATCAGCGATGCTGTCTCTCCCGATGTTACGAAGTGCGCCCGCTAGACGGCCTGCGATAGTGCTGTGTTTGCCTTCAAACAGGATCGATAAAAGTTCGGAGGAATCTCGAATAAGCCCTAAGGCGGCGCGTACGTCACTTGCGCAGGTCTTGAAGAGCTTTTCGGTACTGCCTATGAGTGCGTGCGGTAGTTTGAATACTTGCAAACCATCTAGTTTTTCGCACGCGTCGCCTTTGGCTATTTGAGCGCGTACTTCTACGATGCCGGTGTCATGAATGAGCGTGGTGGTTTTATTGCGTGCTCTTGGTGCTCTTTCAGGGTCTGTAGAGCTGCCGCCAGTTTTTCCTGAGGCGTCGCCATGGAAGTGCCTTTCTGATCTATAGAAAAATTAGCTTATTTTGTTATGCCATTGTTAGCTTATTGAGTCAATCCAAAATTAGCCTTTTATGCCTGATGAACTTTGGCCTGTTATGTTAAGTAATTGATAAATAATAGATAGTTATACTATATGGCGACCTTTTTTTGGGCGCCAATTGTGACGCCCAGTGCTTGATAGCCAGTGTCCAACGGGGCCATCGCCTGGAATCGAGTAGGCGGCGGCCGCACAGTTTCGAACTCATTTCCAGACGATCGGTAACCGCTTTAGGCCCCTCATCAATGGAGTGTCTCTGAACTGGCACTCCTCCTCCAAAACCTGGATAGATGGATGTTGCGTGAGCAATGTCCCGAAAGCGATTTCAAATTCCTGTCGCGCCAAATTTCGACCGACGCACATGTGTCCGCCTCCACCAAAAGTGAGAGGTCTGATTCGCGCCAGATCGCGCTGAAAATTTAGCTCGTCTGGATTCTCGAAGACATTGGGGTCGCGATTGGCCGCGCCGAGATAGCCGAGCACAAAGCTACCTGGTTCTATCTCGTATTCTCCGAACGTGGTTGGTTGCATAACAACACGCGCCGTACCCTGACCAGGCGTGTCGTATCGCAACAGTTCATTTATCGAATCTGGAATCAAACCTGGATTAGCCTTGAGTGCACCCAACTGTTCAGGATTATTGTGCAGCGTAAACAAGGCCAGAGAGGTGCCGCCTGCCGTTGTTTCGTGCCCGGCCACATAGAGGAGTATCGCGTTTGCGATCAGTTCCTCGTTCGAAAGTTTGTCCCCGTCTTCGGTTGCGTGCACCAAAGCTGAGAATAAATCGTCCGTTGGTGATCTTCGCCGCGCTTCCGCCATCTTCAAGAAGTAGTCGGCAAGCACTTCAACAGCATGATTGGCTTTGGCGAGCACCTCCGGTGACATGGGCAAAAATTCGAGGACCGGGTTCAGATCGGTGGCGTATGACCCAATCTCGGCGTGATCTGAGTCTGGTATGCCCAACATGCTTCCGATAACGCGAAGAGGAAATGGGAACGCAAATTCGGACACGAAGTCCATGCCACCCTGCTTTTCGCCCTCAGCATACAGTTCGTTCGCAATCTCTTTGGCTTTGCGTCTGAGATCCGCCAATTGCTTTGGGGTGAAGGCCTTGGCTACGAGCTTTCGAAGACGCCGATGATCTTCTCCATCCGACACAAAAATCATTCTTCTGAAGTAATCGAAGTAGGGTTCGTCTTCAACGCCTTCACCAGTACGTTGAACCTGTTGTGCTACATACTGGTGCTGAAACGTTGCACCATCATTGAGCATCTGCTTGACATCGTCATAACGGGTTAGAACGTACGCGCCCATTGCTGAGAGGTGAACTGGGTCGTTCTCCCGCAGATGTGCGTATGCGGGATAAGGGTTGATCGTCAGCTCAGGATTCAATGGGTTGAAAGGTTCCATGAACGCATCTCCTTAATGGAACAAATGAATTATAATGTACCATAAAACAAGCGTGTCCAGTTGAGAATCGGGAGTGAACAAGAGAATGCGAAAGCGAAAGTCCAGGGAAGAACGAGTTGACGAAATTGCACAAATAGCAAAGGCGCGATTCAAAAGGACCGGATTGGCGGAAACTACGCTGGATATGATTGCGGAAGACGCAGGATTGCCGAGACCGCATCTATACAGGTTCTTCAAGAACAAGTCAGAGTTGGTATCGGCCGTCATTGCCAGCGAGGTTTCAGAGATTAACGCTCGGCGGTGGGATGAGGTTAGGCGCCTTCGGTCTTTTGAGCGCCAAGTTGTCAGGTCGTTAGAACTTGCTGTAGAACTAATCGATGGAGATGAGTTTTGGTCTGCCCTGATCAAACCCGGAAACGTGCCGCATACGGCGTATGCCGCATCTTCGGACCCCAAGATTTTGCAATCGAACGCTGAATACTGGACGAGAATATTGGAAGCAGCCAAGCAAAAGGATGAATTGCGAGAGGGGTTGGATTTCGCTCGGACACTCAACTGGCTGCTGGGTATCCAATTTATGTTTATGGAAAGGCGCGAGATTTTTCCATCCGTTGCCGCCGTCGGACGCTATGCCAAAGAGTTTGTCGTACCAGCGTTGCGCTCCTGGTAAAGGTCCGCTATTCGCCGACAGCAGGCATCTCCGCCTGTCGTTAGCAGTAGAGCCTTTGAAGAATATTTCACGAATCTCCCCAGTACTTTTTGAAACAGGCGAAATTCATACTACCAGGAGGCAAAAGGAGATTTGCATCAGGGGAGGCGCATTCGCACCAGCGGCTTTTTCAACGAAACAGGTGACTACTCTCGCCTGTTCTAACCGGTGCAGGACACAGCTATGGGACACAAGGAGCAATCAAAACACGCTTCTATCTGTAGCAAATTAGCTACACTTAATCTTGACGAACTGTAGCATATTAACTACTATCCGCGAATGAAGGAAGTCATATTTCAAGGTCAAGCCAGGGAAGAAATACGACGGTTTCCGGTGGCGGTAAAACGCCTGGTTGGCGAACAAATCATGCGCCTTCAAACAGGGTTGGAGCCGATAGATTCCAAACCGATGCGAACGATTGGCCCAAGTGTTAGAGAAATTCGAATCAGGGAAGGTAATCAATATCGCGTGATATACACGGCTGTCTATAACGAAGCAGTCTACATCCTAAGCGGATTTCAAAAGAAATCTCAGAAGACGCCAAAACACGAAATCGAAAAAGCGAAGTTAAGATTGACGGCGTTGCGTGAACACAGGAGAAAATTATGAGCGAATGGGTAAAGAGCAGCGGGAATGTTTTTGAAGATCTCGGCTTCGACCCTGCTGAAGCAGAAGTTTTGAAAGTCAAAACTCAACTCAAGATTGAGCTCGAGAAAGAAGTGAAACGCCGCAAGCTTAGTCAGACAGCGGCTGCAAAACTGGCTGGAGTAGACCGTCCCATATTTAACAAAGTGATGACCGGGAAGTTGAGCGGTGTTTCCATTGACAAGATGATTCAGATTCACAGCCGCCTGGGCAAGTCCGTAGATGTGAAAGTGAAGCGCACACAGAAGAAAAGCGCAGCTTAGGACAACACCGGTCTACAGTGTTACCTATGTCTCCGGTAAGCACCGTCATTTCTCGAGCACCTGACTCCCACAAAGTGGAGGCGGAGTTGATACGTCAGCAAGGCCCCTGACGTGGTATCGGGGCTGTCGAGTTTGCAACGTTAAAGTGGGTCGATTGGTACAAAAAAACGCCGTTTGATGGACGCAATTGGGAAGGGCACACTTGGGCAGCAAGAACGAAGTTGGGTCCACAGATCGGTCATTTCATTTATGTCGATCAACACTGCGCCAATCTCATATCGCGACGCCAGACCCGCTCACCCAACTTATGGGTTTTTATCCCGGGCGGAGATTCAATCGTTGCCGCAATGGATTTGGACAGGAGTATGCCCGAGCCGGCAAAGTCCAGGTTGTCTTTGTCCAGAGGGGTGTTGTTTTCGAAAGAGTGTTTGATATCTACCTTGGCTTGAAATGAGGGGTTTCCCTCTGCAGTCAGGATCCAGCACTCGGCGGACTCGGCTTCTTCTGGTCGCATGTCGTCGGTCAGGTACCAATTGATGCTGAAAGTAAGGAACGGTTTACCATCGACCAAGCCTACCCAGTCATAAGCGACGGAAGCCACGGTACCTTTTTTGATGAGTGCGCCTCGTACATCCAGATCCTTTTCGGTGGCAGAGCTTTTAGCGATGCCTTCAATACCGTCAAGCTCAACCCCCATCTGATCGGCCAGCATCTGGATAACGGGCACGTAGTAGTTCTTGTGCGTCATGTAAGGAAGAGAACTGGCGTCGTCCGCATTCAGCGGCTTGCCGAAGCCGAACGCTTCGAAGAAGAGCGGGCTCGCAACTCCGCATACATCAACCATTTCGGCAATATGGAGGTGTTTCAAACCGCTTACCGGAATGGTTAATGCGGTTGCCAGCGCCTCGGGAAAGTAGCCGGGAAAGAGGCCTGTCGCGTAAAGGGTCGAGCCGCCGCGGCGACAAGCGTTCTCGAGCATTTCAACGACTTCGGGTCCGCGCATTTGGGGGTAATGGTAGGCCAGGGTAGTCAGGACATTTTTGCCTGACCCAAGAAGATCGACAATGTCACGATCAGCAGCAAAGTCCCCGGAGTCTGTCGCCGTATAGACTACACATTCGGCAGGCAACGCCAGAAAGTCTTGCCGGTCGTTGGTAACGGTGACCCCAATCGGATCCAGACCTACCAGTTCGCCGACATCAACGCCGATCTTCGATTCACTGTAAGCATAGACGCCGACCACTTCGTACTCGGGCAGTTGAAGAATGTCTTTCAACGTCGTGGACCCCACCATCCCGGGTCCCCAGATGGCCACTCGATATGGCTCTCTCACTACCTCTCCCGTACTACTTCGTACTTCGACGGTTCAACGACATTGCTTGCAGGGATTGTCACCTGTGCAGTCAGAGCGCCAGGCAGCCCATGTGCATCGGGTGTATCAAGGCTGATTAAGTTATTCAAAGCTCGACAGGAAGGTCATCGCTTCCGCGTGAGCGTCCGCGGTTGCCGCACAAGTGATCTTGTCATCATCACCACTTTTGTCGCTGAAACGCTGTATGAGTGGATCCAGGTGGTAGCTGGTTTGACCACAACCGCACCGACTGTCCCAGTCAATGGTGATTTCATCCCCGGTGATAAACCCGCCCCAGGCATGACGAGCCAACAAGCCATAGAACGCGGCACGGCCGGTGACCTTGCCTTCACGCGGCAGGACTTCACTTGTATCCGGATCAAGCACAAAGGGAATGACCCAGGGCGCCATGTGGTAACGGCCCTCGCTGCACATGGGGTGCATAGCCATCACTTCGGACATGCCGTAGGCCATCTTGAGACTTCTGACGCCCATGAAACGGCAGACATCTTCTTCCCAACCGTCTGGTTGTACCAGGCCTTTGGCGCCACCCCCCGTGAAGACGATGGAGTCTGGAGCGAACATGCCTTCCTGACCTTTTTTCAGCCCAGCCTGAGCCATGTCATGCAGCAGATTCCAGGGGCAGGATATATAGACGCGCTTGCCTCGCAGCTGCTCGAACTTTTCCTGATAAAAGGCATCCATATGCGCAGGCATATCGGCCTCGATCTGCTCAAACTCCTTTTTGCGCGCCATCAGGGCATCACTGATCTGCAAACGATCCAGCGTTCCCTTGCGTTGCGCGGCTCGAATACGAGCAGCGAGATACAGCACATCAGAACTCATGCGGCCTTCGTAGGCGGAGTGAAAACGCTCTTCGCCTTTGGAGATGTGGTTGACCATCAGGTCATTGCCGCGTAGTGATGAGCCGGAGCCGGACCGGAAGTTGGGGAAGATGACGTTGATCTCGCCATCTGACGGTTCTTCGCCGTAGCTTTGCAGGTTGGTCATGGTCATGATTTTGCCGAGCATGTCGTACTCGTCGACACTATGCGGCAAAAACGACATGGTGCCGGTCGTGCCTGAGGAATGACAGATACGCAGATCCGTCTCGGCTTCCATTTTCAACAGCCACCCATCGATGCTCTCGCATTCGCTGACATCAACGCCAGAAATGTCGTGCGTCGTAAGTTTGTTCAGCCATTTGTTGATTTGCGCAAACCTGCCTTTCTCGAGGAGAGAGGCCGGATAAGACTTGTACATGGTGTGCTCAAACAACAACGGAACGACATCGTCGAATTCGTTGATTTCGGTGACGCCCTGTTCGTCCGCCAGCTTTTTCAGCATCGGGATGTTGTCACGCATCTCGGCAAAGCGCTGTTGCAATGCAGAGAGTTGCAGCGCTTCCATCTCCTCGCGAGGGAAGTCGCCCATCTCGGTGATCGAGTTGCGAAAAAACTCGGTTGGATCGTTGGCCAGGGCAATGGCCTGGTTTTCAATCGTCATGACGATTTTTCCTCAGTTTCAGATCACGGTAAAACTCAAAACGATGAAATATTGATAAAATGGATGTAACTACTCGCCCCGGGGCCCATCTCGCCCGACTCGCGCAGCGACTCGAAGCGCCCCTTGAGCGCGTCGAACTCTGAGCGCAGCGACGCCGTGTTGACCCGCGCCACCGGCTACTCCGCCTCGACCGCCATGATCGCGGACAGCACCGCCAGGCGCTCCGCCCGCGGCATGGCCGCGTAGCGCCGCCCCCAGCCCGCCGCCTTGCTCAAACCCGGAAATCGCCCGCTCGTCCAAGTCAATGCCGATGTTGTGCAGCGCTCCGGGCTTGCGCTTCATGATCGCCCCGCCCCCCAGGTGCGTCTTGATGTACGTCGATTGCGGCGGCATCAGCGCAATCAGCGCCTGGCACAGCCCCGCCGTCGCCTTGGAACCAAACCATGCATTGCCCATGACCGCGCCCAACACTCGAATCGGCGAGCCATAGGACCAACCCGCTATGATGTCAACTCGTGGGAAGCTCACCCAGCGTCAGCAAACCGTGCAGGGGGCGAGTAGTTACATCGGAGGTTTCCTAACAGTTTCGAGGAAGCTGTACAGGATGAACAAGCGGAACGGGCCGCCGAAAATCAGCATCGTCATTCCGGTACTGAATGATGCGCAAGCGCTTGGCCGGGTTCTGGCCGATCTGGCAGCTACACCCGCCGAGCTGCTGGTGGTCGATGGCGGCAGCACCGATGGTAGCGATGCGCTTGCCGAAGCCGGTGGGGCGAGGTTGCTGCGGGCGCCGCCAGGGCGTGGCGGCCAGCTTGCCGCCGGCATAGCCGCTGCCCGTGGTGATTGGCTCTGGCTTCTGCATGCCGATACCCGCGTCACATCGGATTGTATTGTCGAGATCCTCAGAATCGCCGCCTCGGCGCCCGGCTGGGGCGGGTTCGATGTGTGCATGCGCGATTCGTACCCGCTGCGACTGGTGGCGGCGGCGATGAATCTGCGTTCCCGTCTCACCGGCATCTGTACGGGTGATCAGGGCATTTTCGTACATCGACGTCTGCTGGAGAGTATCGGCGGGATGCCGCGCCAGCCGCTGATGGAGGATATCGAGATCAGCCGCTGTCTGCGCCGGCTGGCGGCGCCATTGCGACCGCGCACAGCGCTGCGACCCGATCCCCGGCGCTGGCGCCAGCGCGGGGTACTGGTCACGATACTGATGATGTGGTGGTGTCGCGTGCGCTACTTCATGGGCGCTGACCCTGAACATCTGTATCGCGCCTACTATGGCGCCGACGTTCACCGATGAGCCGACCAGCGCCCTGCCTGTGCATATTCTTCCGGGCGCCGGAACCAGGCCAGGTGAAGACGCGACTGGTGCGTGATCTGGGAGCCGATACTGCGCTCCTGGCCTACGAGCGGCTGCTGGCGCACACGCTGGAGGCGCTCTCTGGCATCGAATTGCCTGTCCAGTTCTGGGTGACGGGCGATCCGTCTCACCCGCAGATCGGCTCTTGGCGTTGCCGACTGAATGCCTCGTTGCATACTCAGCCGACGGGTGATCTCGGCGAGCGGATGCTGGCGGTACTCGCCGCCCAGACGCAGACGGGCAGGGCGGGGATACTGGTTGGCGTGGACCTGCCGTGCCTGGATGCGGCTTATGTTCGCAAGGCTGCTGCCGCGCTGACCAGAAACGACCTGGTGCTTGGGCCGACAGAAGACGGCGGCTATGGATTGATCGCCCTGCGCGAGGCACAGCCAGCGCTGTTTCACGACATGCCCTGGGGCGGCTCGACGGTGCTTGCCGAGACACGTCAACGGGCGATGGCGCTCGGCTTGCGAACGCATGAACTGTCCTGTCTGTGGGATGTCGATACGGCCAGCGACTGGGCACGGTTCCGGGCCTGGAAATCGCGCCAGGGCGCTGCCTGCTGGCCTCGCGACGATGCTTGATTGTTGCCCGGTGCATCGCCAGAATAACCACCTTTGCGCCGTCATTCGCGGCGGTGCTTTCGTTTCGTCGCCCTTGGCGGCAATTTGAAGTCACGGAGATCCCATGAAGGTAATGGTTCCCGTCAAACGTGTGGTTGACGCCAATGTGAAGATTCGGGTCAAGCCCGACGGCACGGGCGTCGATCTCGCCAATGTGAAGATGGCCGTTAACCCGTTTTGTGAAATCGGCATCGAGGAAGCGGTGCGGTTGAAGGAGGCGGGCGTTGCCGACGAAGTGCTCGCGGTTGCTGTCGGCCTGCCTGCCTGTCAGGAGCAGCTGCGTACTTGCCTGGCGCTCGGCGCGGACCGGGCGCTGCTCATCGAAACCGATGCAGCGGTCACGCCGCTTGGCGTGGCCAAGTTGCTGAAGGCCGTACAGGCGCGCGAACAGGCGGACATCATCATATTCGGCAAGCAGAGCATCGACGGCGACAACGGCCAGACCGGGCAGATGTTTGCCGCGCTTTGCGGTATGGCCCAGGCTACCTTCGCATCTGAAGTGCAGGTGCAGGTGCAGGACGGGGCGCTGCAGGTTACCCGCGAAGTGGACGGCGGCCTGCAAACGATTGCTGTCAAGCTGCCGGCCGTTGTCACCACGGATCTGCGCCTCAACGAACCCCGCTATGCGTCTCTGCCGAACATCATGAAGGCCAAGCGCAAGCCCATGGATGTTTTGACGCCAGAGTCCCTGGACGTGGACCCGACCCCGAGCCTCACCCTGGTCTCTGTAGAGCGGCCAGCGGAGCGTGATGCCGGCATCAAGGTGGAGAGTGTGGACGAGCTGCTCGACAAGCTCAGGAACGAAGCGAGGGTAATTTCATGAGCACCTTGATTGTTGCCGAACACGATGGGGCTGCCCTGAAGCCGGTGACCGGCGTGGTCGCTGCCGCAGCCCTGGCTCTGGGCGCGGAATTCGACGTGCTGGTGGCGGGGCAGGGCTGTGCTGGCGCAGCCGAGGAAGCCGCGCGCCTTGCGGGCGCCCGGCAGGCGCTGCTGGCCGATCATGCCGCTTATGCGCATCAACTGGCCGAGAATCTGGCCCCGCTGGTGGTGGAACTGGCGTCGGACTACAGTCACATCCTCGCTGCCCATACCACCACCGGCAAGAACTTCCTGCCACGCGTAGCGGCGCTGCTGGACGTCGCCCAGATATCGGACATCACGGCGGTTCTCGACGAGGCCACCTTCAAACGTCCGATCTATGCCGGAAACGCCATTGCCACCGTTCGCTCGGAAGACCCGATCAAGGTCATCAGCGTGCGTGGCACGGCCTTTGACCCGGCGCCCGCCGAGGGCGGCAACGCCGAGATCCGATCTGTTGCCAGCGTGCACGACGCCGAACAATCAGAGTTTCTGCGTGACGAGATCGCCACCTCGGAACGCCCGGAGCTGACTGCCGCGGGCGTCATTATCTCCGGCGGCCGCGGCATGGGCAGCGGCGACAACTTCCGTCTGCTGGAGGGCATTGCCGACAAGCTTGGCGCCGCCATAGGCGCTTCCAGAGCAGCCGTTGACGCCGGCTTCGTGCCCAATGACATGCAGGTGGGCCAGACCGGCAAGATCGTTGCGCCAGAACTCTACATCGCGGTCGGCATCTCCGGCGCCATTCAGCATCTGGCGGGCATGAAAGACAGCAAGGTGATCGTTGCCATCAACAAGGACGAGGATGCCCCCATCTTTCAGGTAGCGGACTATGGCCTGGTGGCCGATCTCTTCAAGGCCTTGCCGGAGCTCGAAGCAGCGCTATGAGACGCGCTTCCTGGCGCCACATCCGGCGCGATCATCACGGCCTGTGGCGCAATATCCAGGCTAACGAGCGTCCGGCGCGCGCTTGGCGGTGAACCAGGTGACCGGCTGTGCGTGGTCGTGCACCGCGCCGGCAACGTCCAGCACCAGCGCAAAGATGGCCATGCGCACCACCACCCCGTTGTCGGTCTGCCGGAAGATCGCAAGGTTCGGGTTTTCGTCCAGGTCCGCATCCAGTTCCTGGGCGGCGCTGCGTGAATCCCGGGGCAGGGGATGCATGATGACGGTGTTTGGCTCGCAATGCTGGGTGTAGATCGCCTGATTCAGCCGAAAAAGCCCTCGGTAACGGTCCGCTTCCGCCTTTGACTGGAACCGCTCTTCCTGAGTGCGGGTCACATAGAGAATGTCCACGTTGTGAATCCCGGCCTCCAGTGCGTGGTAGGCCTCGACATGATGGCCCCGAGCAGTCAGGAAATCGACGATCTCCGGCGGTGTTTCCAACCCCGCGGGCGAAACCAGGTGATAGTGAATGTCTCGATAGAGCGCGAGCAGCTTGCACAGTGAGTGCACCGCCCGTCCGTAGCGCAGGTCGCCGATCAGGGCGATGCGCAAGCCGTCCATGCGGCGTTGCCGTCCGGCCATCTCCTGCTTGATGGTGTACAGGTCCAGCAAGGCCTGGCTTGGATGTTCATTGTGGCCATCCCCGGCATTGATCACCGGCGCCCGGCTTGCCTCGGCAAATTCGGCCACCGACCCAGCCGCCGGATGCCGCATGACGATAACGTCGCTGTAGCCTGACAGGACCCGGGCCGTGTCCTTCAGGGATTCCCCCTTGGTCAGGGATGATGCTTTCACCTCAGTGGTTTCGCGCACCTCGCCGCCAAGCAGATTGAACGCCGATCCAAACGAAATGCGGGTGCGAGTGGATGGCTCGAAGAACATGTTGGAGAGGATGGCGCCGCGCAGTACCCGAGTGACCCGCTGGCGTGTGGCGTAAGGTCGCAGGTCGTCGGCAACCGCAAACAGTTGCTCGATGTCTGCCCGGCTGAATTGATCCACGGAAAGAATGTGCGCGCCGGTGAAATTCAATGTCGCGATGCTGCCGAGCCTGATTCGGGGCATTGTGACACAGGTTGATGGCGCAGGGTTTTCACCCTGCTATGATGCTTCTGTTCCTTGCATTCAGGCCGTCATCCCGTGAGCGATGTTGCCGAGTCGCAATCCCCGCCAGCCCAAGCGTCGGCAATCGGCATGGCGCTCTTGCCGTTTTCCTTTGCCCGGCGCTTTGGCGCCGTCGTCACCGGCGCGGAAACCGTGGCTGGCGAGTGCGAAGTGGTGTGCAAGGGGACGCCGACGCTGGCGGCGCTTGCAGAAATCCGGCGGTTCTTGCAGCGCCCGTTGAAACTCGGCGTTGTCTCCGAGGAAGCGTTTGAAGCGGTTTTGAATCAGACCTATGCCCAGGATGCTTCGGCGGCCCGACAGATGGTGGAGGATCTCGGCGATGAATTTGATCTTGCCAGCCTTGCCGAAGCCGTGCCGGAAACCGAAGACCTGCTGGAACAGGAGGACAATGCACCGGTCATTCGCCTGATCAATGCCTTGCTTTCCGAGGCCATCCGCGAAAACGCCTCGGACATTCACATCGAAACATTTGAAAAGGCGCTGGTGGTTCGCTTTCGCATTGACGGGGTCATGCGCGAGATCGTCCGCCCAAAGCGCCCGCTGGCGCCCTTGCTGGTGTCGCGCATCAAGGTCATGGCGAAACTCGATATCGCCGAGAAGCGGGTCCCCCAGGATGGCCGCATGGGATTGCGCATCGGTGGCCGGGAGGTCGATGTGCGCGTTTCCACCCTGCCGTCAAGCAGCGGCGAACGGGTGGTGCTGCGTCTGCTCGACAAGCAGGCTGGACGCCTCAATCTCTCCCGACTCGGCATGTCGGAGGTCGATCTCGGCCGGGTTCGGGCGCTGGTCAATCGGCCGCACGGTATCTTGCTGGTGACGGGTCCCACCGGCTCCGGCAAGACCACCACCCTCTACGCCTCGCTGACTGAACTTTCGACCCGAACCACCAACATCCTCACCATCGAGGACCCGATTGAATACAACCTGTCGGGCATCGGCCAGACGCAGGTCAATGTGAAAGCGAACATGACCTTCGCGCGCGGTTTGCGCGCCATGCTGCGCCAGGACCCGGATGTTGTCATGGTGGGCGAGATTCGTGATCTGGAAACGGCAGAAATAGCAGTGCAGGCCAGCCTGACCGGGCACCTGGTGCTTTCCACCCTGCATACCAACACCGCAGTCGGGGCTGTCACCCGATTGATGGACATGGGCATCGAGCCCTTTCTGCTGGCTTCCAGTCTGATCGGTTGTCTGGCGCAACGACTGGTTCGGGTACTTTGCCCGGATTGTCGAAAGCCGTCCGAGATGACGCGCGCGGAACTCGACTCTTTCGGGGCCACGGAGGTTCCGGCTGCGGGCCTCGCCCTCGTCCACGCAGCGGGCGCTTGCGAGCGCTGTGGGCATACCGGATATCGCGGCCGCACTGGCATATACGAACTGGTCACCATTGATGAGGCCATGCGGCAACTGATTCACGACCGGGCTTCGGAGCAGGTACTGGCCCGCCAGGCCCGAACCCAGGCGCCGAGCATTCAGGCCGACGGTCTGGCCAGGATATGCTCAGGCGTCACCTCGGCGTCAGAAGTCTTGCGCGCAACCCGGGAAGCCTGATGTCGAAAGGCCAAAAACCGGTGATTCAAGGCATCTGCCATGGCCAGGGCGCTGGCCCGGGCGGGCGATGCGATGGCGGCAAATCATCTCGTGTCGGCGTTTGAATACACAGCGCTGGACGCCAGGGGGCGGCAGCGCAAGGGCGTCCTGGAGGCTGACAGTGTGCGCCAGATCCGGCAGCTGCTGCGGGATCAGGGCCTGGCGCCGCTGTCGGTCGGAAGCGCGCGTCAGGCATCCGGGGCGAATCAGCGCCCGTTCCGCTTTCAGCGCAATCTGAGTGCTCTGGATCGGGTCCTGGCCACCCGTCGGCTCGCTACGCTGATCGGCGCCGGGCTGCCGGTGGAAGAGGCGCTGGACGCCATTGCCCAGCAATCCGACAAACCGCATGTGCGCCTGCTTGTGATGGGCGTGCGCAGCCGCGTGCTGGAAGGGCGCTCCCTGGCTGCCAGTCTGGGGGATTATCCGCGCAGCTTCAACGACCTGTACAGATCAACCGTGGCGGCGGGTGAACAGTCCGGGCATCTCGACCGGGTGCTTGACAACCTGGCGGACTACAGCGAGCGGCAGTTCGAATCCTGGCGTCAGGTGCAGGTGGCGCTCTTCTATCCCCTGATTCTGTTTGCGCTCTCGGTGGCAATCGTCGCCGGACTGCTTGTCTATGTGGTGCCGGACATGGTCCGAGTGCTCGACAACATGGGTCGCGAGCTGCCACCGGCGACCCGGATACTGATCGCCAGTTCAGGCTTTGTTCAAAGCGGTTGGTGGGCCCTGCTGCTGGGCGGCGCCGGGCTCGGCCTTGGCTGGCGGCTGCTGCTGCGCCAACCCGGCCTGCGCCTGGCCAGAGACCGCTTGCTGCTGCGCCTGCCAGTGCTGCGCCGCATCAGC
Source organism: Pseudomonadales bacterium (assembly GCA_965199705.1). GTDB lineage: Bacteria > Pseudomonadota > Gammaproteobacteria > Pseudomonadales > Azotimanducaceae > Azophilus. Next base: position 1,881,752 of record OZ241359.1, on the reverse strand, counting down.
CGGGCCAGCCATGCCGCCCGCTATGCCAACACACTGAGCATACTCAACGGCAGTGGCGTGCCCCTGGTGGAGGCGATGGACATAGCCAGCGAAGTCGTCGCCAACCGCTGGTTGCGCGAGCGTTTGCGCCAGGCGACGCAACGGGTGCGGGAAGGCAGCAGCCTGCGTGACGCCCTGGAAGCCGCCGGCTACTTTCCGCCCATGCTGCTGCATATGGTAGCCAGCGGTGAGGTTTCCGGGACACTCGAATCCATGCTGGACCGGGTGGCCGGGCATCAGCAGGCGGAACTCGAACGCTTGGCCGCAACCCTGGTAGCGCTGTTTCAACCGGCCATGTTACTGTTGATGGGCGGTATGGTGCTGTTTATCGTGATTGCCTTGCTGCTGCCGATTCTGAGCATGAACGAGCTTGTGTAAACTTCTGCATCCGTATCAACGGCAGACAGCAGGACAGCGAGATGAGTAGTCGGATACACGCCTGTCATGGCCAGCCAGTCGGGATACGGCGCCCGGCCGCTGGCTTCAGCCTGATTGAAATTCTGGTGGTGGTAGTCATCATTGGCATTCTCGGGGCGGTGATCGTGCCCAATCTACTTTCCCGGCCTGACCAGGCGCGCATCACCGCCGCGCAGGCGGACCTGCGCGGCCTGGCCAATGCGCTGGAAATGTACCGTCTGGACAACTTCAGCTATCCCTCCACCGAGCAGGGGCTCATGGCGCTGGTAGAGGCGCCTTCCGGCTTCCCGGAGGCCAGGAACTGGAATCCGGATGGCTATCTCAAGAAGTTGTCCGCAGACCCCTGGGGCAACCCCTATGTCTATGAGCGCGCCGACGCCAACTTCAGCCTCTTCTGCCTTGGCGCCGACGGCGCTGAGGGAGGCGAGGGCGTGAATGCCGACATCCGTCTTGCCGACCTCTGATTGGCGTCTGCCAACTCGCCCGCCCGGATGTTTCAGGGCCCAAACTCGCGCCGGTCTGGCTTTACCCTGATCGAGCTGCTGGTCGTGGCGACAATCATCGCCATTCTTGCAGGCCTGATGCTCGGCAATTTTGCGGGCGCGGATGAAGAACAGCGCTTGCACGGCACGGCGGAGCGGTTGCAGACACGCCTCGCATTCGCGCGCGAGAATGCCATCCAGCGCAACCGCGAGTGGGGTGTGCGAGTCACCGAGGACAGTTGGCAGTTCGTGGAATTTGATCCGGAGCTGGCCAAATGGACACCGCAGATACGCGGACCTTTCACGCCCGAGCCAGCCAATCCGAGGATTCGGTTCGAGCTCAGGGTGGAAGGGCTCGACGCCACGGCGATTGCCGAAAACGTTGAATCGCTGCCGGATATCCTGTTGTTGTCAAGCGGCGAAACCACGCCCTTCGAGTGGGAGGTGCAGCCAGTCTTCTCGAGCCGTTCGTGGGTTCTGGCGGCGGATGGTTTCTCACCCGTTGAGCTGAAGCGGTCGGAATGAACCGTCTGCTACGCGGATTCACCCTCATCGAGGTGTTGATTGCGTTGATCGTCCTGGCGGTAGCCGGCGCGGCGCTCGCAGCCTCGACTGGCCGCGTGGCCTTGCAGACGGCTGCGCTGGAGCGTAGCGCCCTGGCGCATTGGGTGGTGGAGAACCACTGGGTGCGAATGCAGTTGAGTCGCCACCACAACCCGGGTCCGCCAAGCGTGGGGGAGGCGACGACAACAGTCATTCTGGGCGGACGCCGCTGGCGTTTGCAGGAATCCATCTCGACGACGGAGTATCCGCTTCTTTATCGGGTTGAACTGCAAGCGTACGAGCTCGTCGATGACCGGCCGACCGGCCCCTTCGCCCGTCAGGTCGGCTTTCTGGGCAGGCACTGATCGTGTGGCGGATCGCCTGGGCGCCGGCGCCGGAGCCTGATCTTTTGAAGCGCTGCTGCAATAGCCTGTCGCGCTGGCCGCGGCCGCCGGCGACAGATCAAGGTCCGGGTCCGGGGCCGGGGCCGGGGCCGGGCTGCTGCGGCTTTACGCTGATCGAGATACTGGTGGTGCTGGCCATCTTCTCCGTGCTCGGTCTGGTATCTCACGAGCTACTGTCACGCACCTTGCACAATCAGGAAACGCTGAGCGCCCGGACTGATCGGCTGGCCGAGATTCACCGAGCCATGACCATCCTGCAGCGTGACCTGATGCAGGCCATCGACCGGCCAGTGCGCGATGGCCTGGGCGATCCGATGCCTTCTGTGCAGATCGGCGCGGACGGCGCCATTGTCTTTACCCGCACCGGTTGGCGAAATCCGCTTGTCGCGCCGAGAGCCGAGTTGCAGCGTGTGGGTTATCGCCTGCAGGACGAAGCGCTGCAACGCTTCTGGTGGCCAGTTCTGGATCGCGCGGAGGATTCCGAGGCGCTCGAACAGACGCTGCTGGAGGCGGTGACCCAGGCAGAGTTCCTGGCGCTTGACGCCAACGGCGATGAACACGCCTTCTGGCCCACTGCCGAAGACGCCGAAACCAACCCGCCTCTGGCAGGCATCATCCTGCGCCTCGACTGTTCGCCGTTTGGCGTACTAGAGCGTATCTGGCCCGTACCGCCGCAGTGATACGCCGCCGCAACCGAGGCGTGGTGCTGGTCAGCGTGCTGTTGGTGGTGGTGCTGCTGACCGCCGTTGTCTATCGTCTGTCTGCGCGCCACAGCCTGAATCTGGCGGCCAGCCAGAACGCTGCCGGGCGCGATCAGTTGGTGGCCTATGCGCTCGGTGGCGAGGTCCTGGCGCGCCAGGTGCTGTATCAGGATTTCCACGAAACCGGGCAGGGCCGGGACACACTGACCGAAACCTGGGCAACAGCCACGCCACCGCTTGAACTTGACGGGCAAGGCTGGATCAGGGTGCAGGTTCGCGATCTGAACGGTTGTTTCAATCTCAACGCACTGGCAGTGCAGGGGGCGGGCGATCAGGCACTCGACCAGCTGAGCTCCCTGTTGGCGCGCCTGGAGCTACCGACCAGCATCGGCGCGCGCCTCAAGGACTGGCTGGACAGCGACCACGTTCGGCTGGCGGAGGGTGCTGAAGACAGTGACTACCTGCTCGCAGCGCCCGCCTATCGAGCCGCAAACCGGCCGCTGGCGCACGCCTCCGAATTGCGCCTGTTGCGCGGACTGACAGCCGAGCAGTATGCCCGGCTCGCGCCTCATGCCTGCGTCGTGCCGGAGGCGACATTCACCATCAACGTCAATACCGCAACACCCCTGGTTCTGGCGGCGCTGATGCCAGACGTCGTGGAAGCCAGACTGCAGACGCTCGCCGAGGGTGTGCGAAACTACGCCGAGGTGGTGGAATTTCTGCGCGAGTTTCCGGAAGCCGGGCCGCAAGCGGAGTGGCTTTCGGTTTCAAGCGCCTACTTCGAGGTGCAGACAGAGGTACGGATGGGTGCGGCCACTTTTGTGCTAACATCGCGCCTTCATCGGGATCCAGAAATCGGCTCTATAGCATTGATCTCCCGAGATTTCAGCCGTCAGTTCCAGGCCCGCGCCGAGCCGGACCCGGACGCCACCGGGCGCTGACCGACATGCCGTCCATTCTCCTTGTGCGCCCGCCAGTCCTGCCCGATTCGCCCGACTGGACCTGGCTGCTGCTATCCGGCCAAACTGAGGCGCGTGGCGGCGGGGAGACCCTGGCGGCTGCATGGGAGCGGGCGCAAGCAGATGATGAGGCCGCGCAATCGGCGCTGCTGGTTCCGGACTGCCACCTGCTGCTATTGGCGTGCACTGTGCCGGGGCGCAGAAGCACACAGATGCGGCAAGCCTTGCCCTATGTGGTGGAAGAGCATGTCGTCAGCGATATCGATACGCTGCATATCGCCACCGGAACGATCAAGCCGGGTATGCCGGTCCGCTGCTGCGTGATCGACCGGGAGAGCCTGGCAGGCTGGCTTGATGACCTGGCCAGCCTCGGTATCAATCCGGGGTGCGCCGTGCCCGAATCGGAATTGCTGCCGGAGGCGGCGGACACCAGTCAGTTGTTGCTGACAAGCAGCCGCGCTCTGCTTCGGACAGGCACTGAGGTTGCCTCGGTCGAGCGCGCCAACCTGGCGCATGTGCTGCCGACACTATCCACCGAAGCCGTGCAGGTACTGCATGGTCATTTGACCGACCTGGAAGCCGCACAGCTCAGCAGTATCCAGGTAACGCCGAGCGAGGCGTCAACCGGCGATGAGCTGAGTTATCTGGCCGGCTGCTGGCCACCGCGCGAGGATGCGATCAATCTGTTGCAGGGCGCCTTTCGTTCGACTCAGAAGCGCCAGGGCAACTGGCGAGCCTGGCGTCTGGCGGCCAGCCTGGCCCTGGTCTGGGGCCTGGCAGCGGTGCTCAACGAGGCTGTTGAGGGCTGGTGGTCCGGGCGTCAGGCCAAGATCCTGGAAGACTCGGTTCTCACCAGTTATCAGGCGCTCTTTCCAAACGAAGTCGGCGCCAGCGCCCAGAACGTGCGCCGTCGTCTGGCTCAGAAACTGCCGGGGCAGAGCGTCTCCGAACGCTTGAGCCTGACAGGATTTCTCGGCCACCTGGCAGCGGTGGTCCAGCCTGGAACCCGACTGCTTGGGATCGATTACAGCCTGGCCCGCGGAGAGTGCCATGCCAGTCTCCTGGTGCGTGGCTACGATGAAGTGGAGCAGATGCGCGAGGCGCTGGCCAACCGTGGCCTGGACGCAGAAACCGTGTCCGCTGAGCAGGTTGAAGACGGCGTGCGCGCCCGGATCAGGATCGCCACGTGAAAATCTGGCTCATGCGCCTGTGGCAGTCCTCGGGTCTTGCCGGCCCGGCTGCCGAGTGGTGGGGCGGCAAGGCAGCCAGTGAACGCCTGATTCTCGGCGTGCTCTTCGGGCTTGCACTCCTGAGTCTTGCCTGGTTGGCGCTCTGGCAACCCTTGTCTGCCTGGGTGGCAGCCGAAAGCGCGAGGCTGAATCAGGCGCAAGCGCTGCACAGATGGTTTTCTGCAAATCAGAATCAGGTTGTCGGCATGGTCGCGCGTAACAGCAGCGCAGACCCGAACGCGGCCATCATGCCCGTGATCACCGCTGCGGCAGAAGTGGCGGGGCTGCGCTTGAGCCGACTGCAACCTGAATCCACTGGCGCGGTCAATGTCACACTGGAGCAGCAGGGGTTCGACCGAATGACACGCTGGCTGGCGCAACTCGATCAGGCGGGCGTTCAGGTGAGCAGCGTGTCCATCGACGCGCATCGGGCGCCCGGCCTGGTCAATGGGCAGGTACGGGTGGCCAGGGTAGCGCAATGAGGTCTTGTGGCGTCTGGTCCACAGATTATTTAACATAATATATATTATACGCATGTCAGGAATCTGCACAGTCGCCACCGCCATGTCCGTTCCCCGCTTCAGGGCCGTGTTCCTGGACCGGGATGGCGTCATCAATCAACCCCCTGGGGGGCATGGCTACTTGACCGACTGGCAGGACTTCCGCTTCGCAGACGGCGCGCTCGCGCTTCTGCAGACGCTTGCCGGCAAGGGCTATCGGTTGGCAGTGGTGACCAATCAGCAAGGCGTTGGCAAGGGTCTGGTGCAGCCGGCGGCTCTGGACGAGATCCACAGTAACCTGTGCGCCGAGGCAGCACGGGTCGGCGCGGCCATAGAAGCGATCTGCGTCTGCCCGCATCTGGCGAGCGCCGGCTGCGATTGTCGCAAGCCAAGGCCCGGGCTCCTGTATCAGGCGATGGCGCAGTTACCGGGGCCGCTTGACCTGACGCAATCCTGGTGCGTGGGAGATTCGCTGCGCGATGTGGCCGCTGGCGCTGCTGCCGGCGTCAGGACCCTGCTTGTCGGCAAGGCAAGATCAGCCGATGGTGTTGCGCCAGACCGAATCGTCGGCTCGCTGGCGGAGGCAGCGCAGGTGCTGTAGTTGGCGTTCATGGTTCGACGGCGCGTCCGTGATCGAGAATGTCTTGCAGATATTCGCCATAACCATTTGAAGTCATGGCGCTTGCCAGAGATTCCAGATCTGCATCGCCGATCCAACCATTGCGCCAGGCCACCTCCTCCGGTACGCCCACCTTCAAACCCTGACGCTTTTCCAGGGTCTGAATGTAGTGAGCGGCTTCGATCAAGGCATCCGGCGTGCCGGTATCCAGCCAGGCGGTGCCGCGCGCCAGACGCACCACGCGCAAGGCGCCCTCGGCGAGATAAGCGCGATTGACGTCGGTGATTTCCAGTTCGCCGCGCGCCGAAGGCGTCACGCGCCTGGCGATGTCGGTCACTTGTGCGTCATAGAAATACAGGCCCGTCACGGCATAGCGGCTGGCTGGCTGCGCTGGCTTCTCCTCCAGCGAAACCGGCGCTCCCGAGGCATCGAAGCCGACCACGCCGAAGGCTTCGGGATTGCTCACCGGATAGGCAAATACGGTGGCGCCCTCGGTTTGTTCGGCTGCGGCGTGCAGAAGGCCCGTCAGGCCACTGCCATGAAAGATGTTGTCGCCAAGCACCAGCGCGCTGGGGGCGCCATCGAGAAAGTCGCGGCCGATGAGAAAGGCGTCGGCCAGCCCTCTGGGTGTCTCCTGCACCGCATAGTCGATGCAAAGCCCCCAGGCTGCGCCATCGCCCAGGAGTTGCCTGAATCTGTCCGTGTCCTGTGGCGTGGAGATGAGCAATATGTCGCGCACACCGGCGTGCATCAGGGTGCATAGCGGGTAGTACACCATCGGCTTGTCGTAAACCGGCAGCAATTGCTTGCAGAGAACGCCCGTGGCAGGACGCAGCCGACTGCCGGCGCCGCCGGCCAGGAGGATGCCCTTGCGGTTCAGCGCCGGGCCCTGCGCAACTTGCGAACGCTTCGCGATGACAACACAACTACGGCGGCCTGAGGCGTCATGTGCGCGTCTGGACGCTCACAGCCCAAGCACCAGCTTGGCCATGATGTTGCGTTGAATCTCATTGCTGCCGGCGTAGATACTGGTTTTGCGCATGTTGAAATAGGCTTCTGCCGCGCCATTGGCTGCAGCAGGACCGACTGCCGTGAAATTGTCGCCAGGGCGCGCCGTGGACTGATCGCGCGCCAGCCCGGAGTGGCCAACCGCCTCCAGCGCCAGTTCGGAAATCGCCTGCTGCAACTCGGTACCGCGGGTTTTCAGCAATGACGACTCCGGCCCCACGTTCTGGCCTGCGGCGAGCGTGCCGAGGATGCGCAGCTCCACCGCTTCCAGGGCCAGTACCTGCACCTCGACCGATTGAAGGCGATCCAGGAAGTCCGGATCCACGCCGTCGTTGGCTGAGTCCATGACGTCGGCCAGCCGGCGCACTCGCACCAGCGCCTGCTTCAGGCCAGGCGAGTAGGCGTTGCCGCGCTCGAACTCCAGCAGGTATTTGGCGCAAGTCCATCCCCTGCCCTCTTCGCCAACGAGATTGGCTTTCGGCGCCTTCACGTCTTCGAGATAAACCGTGTTGATCTCCTGTTCACCGACCACCGGCTGATCCAGGGTGATGATCGGCTTGACCGAAACGCCGGGCGATTTCATGTCGATCAACAGGAAGCTGATGCCCAGTTGGCGCACGGCCTCCTGACTGGTACGCACCAGGCAGAACATCCAGTCGGCATGCTGCGCCCGCGTCGTCCAGGTCTTGACGCCGTTGACCAGATAGTGGTCGCCCTTGTCTTCGGCGCGGGTGCGCAAGGACGCCAGATCAGAACCCGCGCCGGGCTCGGAATAGCCCTGACACCACCAGACGCGAGAGTGCAATATGTCTGGCAGGAAGCGCTGCTTTTGTTCTTCCGTGCCGAACTTCATGATGACCGGCGCCACCATGGTGACACCGAAGGGCAGCATCCTGGGCGCGCCAACGCGCGCAGTTTCCAGATCGAAGATGTAGTTCTCGGTTGCCGTGAATCCGGCGCCGCCATGCGTCTCTGGCCAGTTGGGCGCAGCCCAGCCCTGCTTTGCCAGCGCCTGCTGCCAGGCCACCTGATCTTCCGGCGAAATGCGCGCCATGTGGCTGCGTCCCTGGCGGCGGCGAGCCGACTCCGGCCAGGCCTCGTCGAGCCAGGCTCGTAGTTGCGACTGAAAGGCTCGGTCCTGCTTGGAGAACTCAAAATTCATCATGGCAATCCTGGTCAGCCCTCGGGTTAGCGGCCTCGAATTGGACAGTTTACCCGAACCCTTGCCCGGGAGCCTGCGCCCCGTACACGCCCTGGCCATCCTGCACGGGTTCTACGCACCGCAAACTGTTGTACGCTTGCGCTGCCCGCACCAGGCGAGGGGGACAGACAGGCATGGCGCAAACCAGCCGGGCAGGCCCGGCACAGCAAGACATGGGCGCGCCCGGTTCCCCCTACGGCCCTGCCTACCGCGCCTATGCCCTGGGCCTGCTGGTAGTGGTCTATATCTTCAACTTCATCGACCGCTCCATCCTCGGCATCCTGGTGGAGCCAATCAAGCAGGACCTCGGCGTCTCCGACACTGCCATGGGCTTTCTCGGCGGCATTGCCTTCGCCGCCTTCTATACCCTGCTCGGCATTCCCATCGCCAGGCTGGCGGACCGGGGGTCGCGGCGTAATCTGCTGTCGGCCTGTCTGACCCTGTGGAGCCTGGCCACGGCGCTCTGCGGTCTGGCCGCCAACTTCTGGTATCTGATGCTGGCGCGCATTGGCGTTGCCGTTGGCGAGGCAGGCGGCAGCCCGCCCTCGCATTCGATGATCTCCGACATGTTTCCACCGAGCAGCCGGGCCACGGCGCTGGCGATCTATGCGCTCGGTATTCCCATCGGCACCATGCTCGGCAACCTGGGCGGCGGCTGGCTGAGTGATACTTTCGATTGGCGCACGGCCTTCATCGTCGTCGGGCTGCCGGGCGTCTTGCTGGCGCTGATCGTGCGTCTGACGCTGCGCGAACCGCCCAGAGGCGCTGCTGATGGGTTGGCCGCAGCGCAGCTGGATGCCGCCCCGCCAGTGCGCGAAGTCATTCTGGTGTTGTGGCGGCGGCGAAGTTTTCGCTACATGGCGCTGGCCGGCAGCCTGCACGCCTTCGTTGGCTATGGCGTCGGGTACTGGATTCCAGCCATGTTCGAGCGCAGCCACGGCGTTGGCCGCACGGCAATCGGACAGGCGCTGTTCTGGCTCGGCTTCGCCGCAATCGCCGGCACACTGGCCGGCGGTTACTTCGGCGACCGCCTGGCCGTGCGCGACAAGCGCTGGTACATGTGGTTGCCTGGCATCGCGATTCTGATCTCGCTTCCGTTCAGCGCTTTCGTCTATTTGTCCGACCTGCCCTACCTGGCGTTGACAGTCGCAGCCATCCCCTGGATGCTCGGCGCCTATTATCTTGGCCCCACCTTTTCCATGACCCAGAGCATGGTGGGCCTGCGCATGCGCGCAGTGGCGTCCAGCGTGCTGTTGTTCATCCTGAACATCATCGGGCTGGGGCTTGGCCCATCGTTTACCGGTTTTCTGTCCGATCTGCTGAACGCCATGACCGACCTGGGGCCAGATTCACTGCGTTGGTCGCTGGCAATCTGCCTCATATTCAACCTGCTGTCCGCCCTCTGCTACCTGGCTGCCAGCCGCAATCTGCGCGCAGATCTGGCGGCAAGCCATCAGCTGGCTGGTTCCGGCGTCAGCGCAAACGCCTCGGCAATCAATTCATAACAGCGCACCCGGTCACGAAACGCGTGGGTGATGGACACCAGCGTCACCTCATCCGCTTGCACGGTCTCGACCAGCGCTTCGATGCCTGCCTTGACCCTGGCCGGAACCCCGAGCACCTGATGTCTGTGGCGGAGGTTCATGCGCGTCTGATCCGCCTCACTCAAGGGCCTGGCCTGCACTTCCGCCAGGCTGGGAAAGGGCCGAAAGCGGCCCCGCTCCAGTTCCACTCGCCACCAGTCTCGACACTGTGCAAGCGCATCCGCCTCGGCTTCGGTGTCAGCGCAGAGCGCAAATATGCCGAGACAGACACGCGGCTCTGCGGCATGGTCTGACGGCCTGAATTCAGCCCGGTACAGGTCGCAGGCCGCTGCCAGTTCGTCCGGGTTGATGAAATGCGCGTAGGAAAAAGGCAGGCCGAAGTGAGCGGCAATGCGGGCGCCCTCGGTGGTCGAACCGAGCATCCAGAGCTCCGGCGGCGGGCTGACGGACGGGGCTGGATTTACCGTCTGCAGGGCCTGGGTATGTGGCTCGGCGCCAGTCAGAAACGCCTTCAGGTCCGCAATCTTCGTGGGCATGTAGGCGACGCCGATATTGGATCCATAGGCCAGTGCGGCGGCGGTCACCCCATCACTGCCAGGCGCCCGGCCAATACCGAGATCAATGCGGTCGGGAAAGAGGGTTTGCAGCAGCTTGAAGTTCTCGGCGACCTTCAGAGGGCTGTAGTGCATCAGCATCACCCCGCCAGAACCCACGCGAATTCGCCGAGTGGCCGCGGCCACCTGCCCGATCATGATTTCCGGCGAACAGCCGGCAAAGCTGTCCGATCCGTGGTGCTCCGCCAGCCAGTACCGGTGGTAGCCGAGGCGTTCGGTCAGCCGAGCCAATTCAACGGTTTCTGCCAGGGCGTCCGCAGCAGTCCGTCCAGAGGCGATAGGCGATTGATCGGTGACGCCAAGCCGCAAGGGGCGACCTTCCCCAACCCCCATGCCGAATCAGGGCCGGCGGTCGAGATCGATGGGAAGGGCGTCCCTCGGTTCAGCCAACGGCTGGCCTGGCGCGGGCAATTCCAGGAACGTAATGCTCTCGTAGAAGTCGTCGAGGGTCACGAATTTGCAGTTCTCCGCCTGCTCCGCCCACTCGCGCATTCGGCGATTGCAGCTATGCCGCCAGGACAGCACTTCGATGCGCCAACCACGGGCATGCATGCGCGTCAGGTCTGCATGAAAGCCAACGCCGTCCACAAAGCCTGCGCCATCACCAGTGAGCAGCACCGCGGTTCCCGGGGTTCCGTTGTGGTCGAAGGCGTCGCGCAACATCGCAGTTTGCAGGGTTTGATCGACGCCCTGCTCCCGGCCTTCCAGGGCGCCCCGCTCCAGCAACTGGACGTCAACACCTTCATTTTCCAGGCGATTCCAGACATGGCGCAGCTCTGGAGGCACGGAGCCGACTGCGACCGCATGCTCGATTTTGCGCCCGGCTCGGGCCAGTTCCAACAGATTGCGAAACTCGACGCGCACCCGGCGGCGCGCGTCAGCACCCTCGCGCTCACGGGCGACCTGTTGGGCGCCAATGAAGATGTTGGAATTGTCCCAGTAGATGAAGGTCTTGTTCATCCGCAGCCTAGCGTAACGTGGGGGCTAGTCCTGCGCCCCGATGATGCAGACCGCCGCCACATTGCTCATGGGCGAGCCGCCAAGATTGTGTGTCATGCCGATGCTCGGCGCAGGCAGTTGCCGCTCACCTGCCCTGCCCTGCAATTGCAGGTACATTTCGTAGAGCATCCGGATGCCGGAGGCGCCGATGGGATGGCCAAAGCACTTCAGGCCGCCGTCTATCTGACAGGGAATCTGGCCATCGGCGTCGTAGAAACCATCCATGACGTCCGTGATGGCGCCGCCTTCCGGAGACAGTTGCAGATCCTCCATCGTCACCATTTCTGTAATCGAGAAACAATCATGGCATTCAAACAGGCTCACCTGCTCACGCGGGCGCTCGATGCCGGCTTCCTGGTAAGCCTTCCTGGCGGCTATTCGGGTGGTGTGAAAGTAGCTGCCGTCCCAGCTATTGTGCCCGGATTCGGAACCGTTGGAGAGCGATAGCTGCAACGCCTTGACTGCCACGATCTGCGCCTTGCCGAGGCTTTTGGCGATCTCCGGTGTCGTCACCAGCGCCGCCGCCGCACCGTCGCTGACGCCGCAGCAATCGTAGAGACCAAGCGGCTCTGCGATCATGGGCGCATTGATGGCGTCGTCTTCGGTGATTTCCCGCCGCAAGTGCGCCTTTGGATTGCGGGTTCCATTGGCATGGCTCTTCACCGACACATGCGCGATGGCGCGCTTCAGGTCCTCTCGCTTGACGCCATGCTTGGCGCGGTAGGCGCTCGCCAGTTGCGCGAAGCTGCCGGGCGCCGACGCCTTGGCGGACCACTGCGGGCCGAGCGTACCACCGCCACCGCCCGGCAATCCGCCATAGCCTGTGTCCTTGAGCTTCTCGACGCCGAGCGCCAGCGCGATGTCACAAGCCCCGGACGCCACGGCATACACGGCGCCGCGAAAGGCCTCGGAACCAGAGGCGCAGAAGTTCTCGACGCGGGTAACGGCAATATTGGGCAGGCGCAGGGCGACCGAAAGCGGCAAGCCGCCCTTGCCGACATTGATTTCCTCGAAGTGGGTGGAAAACCAGGCGGCGTCTATGGCGCTGACATCTATGCCGGCATCGTCGATGGCCTCGTTGAACGCCTCCAGCATCAATTCTTCGGCGCCGCAATCCCAACGCTCGCCGAAACGCGAACAGCCCATGCCGAGAATGGCGACCTTGTCCTTGATGCCTGTTGCCATGATACGCGCCTCCTTCAAGTGGGGATGATCGCATGATGCCGTCCCGCCGCGACTATGTCCACGAATCGGAGGAAACACGCCCTTACGCTCGCTTGCCGAAGCGGTTAACCTTGCGCGCATCGTTCCGCAAGAGCCAGTTGGACCCCGCATGTACCAGGAAATTCTCTATCGAGTAGATGGGCCGGCCGCCGTCATCACGATGAACCGGCCAGATCGATTGAATGCGTTTACGCCGCGGATGCTGGCTGAGATTCGCCACGCCCTGGCCGCAGCCGAAGCCGACGAAGCGGTCGTCGGCATGGTGCTCACAGGAGCCGGACGCGGCTTTTGCGCCGGTATGGACATGGGCAACCTGGACAACATTTCCGCCGGCGAGGACCGAGGGGAAGACCTGTCCTCTCTGGACGCGAATCCGGGCGATCCGGATCTCGGCCCGGATTTCGAGATCACCTATTCCTACTTGCTGTCGCTGCGCAAACCACTGATCGCGGCGATCAATGGCCCTTGTGCCGGGCTCGGGTTCGTGTTTGCGCTCTTTGCAGACCTCCGCTTCGTCGAGCGCCAGGCCAAGTTCAACACGGCCTTTTCGGAGCGCGGCCTGATCGCCGAGCATGGCGCCAGCTGGATCCTGCCGCGACTGCTCGGCTCTGCGCGGGCGCTGGACCTGCTTTGGAGCGCCCGTCGGTTCGACGGCGCGGAGGCCGAGCGCCTTGGCCTTGCCGAGCGCCTGCTGCACCGAGGCGAAAGCCTGTCGGCGGCGCTTGCCTACATCGAACAGCTGGCGGCCACTGTGTCGCCGACCAGCTTGAAGGTCATGAAGGCTCAGGTTTACCGACACCTGAACATGTCCCTTGGCGAAGCCATGGAAGAAACCAACCGCTGGATGGCGGACAGCCTGCAACGCGAAGATTTCCGCGAGGGCGTGCGCTCATTCATCGAGCGGCGGTCGCCCAATTTCAAGCGTCTTGGCGCTTCGGCGGGTAGCAGCGGAGATGCAAATGGCTGAAAACGCCATCATCGCCAGCGACCAGGACGTCTTTGACTGGCCGGCGCTGGTGGCGGATCTGAACCGATTGCTGCGGCTGCGCACTACGCCTATCGGCATGAAGCTCTTCGCCAGCGAGGCGGAAATGGCCGAGGTGCCGCGCCTGAGACGGCCTGATTCGATTCACACCACCGACCAGATCGTCGGCCAGGCCGCACGCAACGGCTGGACGGTTGGCATCACCGCAAACGATCTGGTGGGGGCCCAGTGCAGCACGGTCATCGGCCTGCATCCGCGCAGCGAAGAATGGCTCTCCGGCGAGCGCATGGTAGGAGTCTGGTATGCCGATTCGGCAGATGCCAGCGCGCATCAGGCGGCCATGGACGTAGTGCCGCATGGCCGCTACGAGGCGATGGCCGTGAGCCCGCTGGCGAGCGCCCGGCTCAATCCGCCGGACATCTGCCTGATCTACGCAACGCCAGCGCAGATGATCCTGTTCATCAATGGCCTGCAATGGAGCGGCTATCGCAAGCTCAACTGGGGCTGTGTCGGCGAATCCTCCTGCGCCGACTCCTGGGGCCGGGCTCTGGCCACTGGCGAACCGAGCCTGTCGATTCCCTGTTTTGCAGAGCGTCGCTATGGCGGCGTGATGGAAGACGAGCTGCTGATGGCGCTGCCGCCAAGGTTCTTGCCCAAGGTGATTGCCGGGCTGGATGCGCTGTCGCGAAACGGCCTGCGCTACCCGATCGCGCCCTACGGCGTGAACACTGATGCGCGCGCCGGCATGGGCGTAAGCTATCAACCTGACAACAAGGCGGCGCAGTCATGAAATTCGGCCTCTTCTATGAACATCAACTGCCCCGGAACTGGGCGCCGGACAGCGAACACCGTCTGATCCAGCAATCCCTGGAACAGATCGAGCTGGCCGACCGGCTCGGCTATGACTACGCCTGGGAAGTGGAGCATCACTTTCTGGAGGAATACTCCCACTCTTCGGCGCCGGAGGTATTTCTCGCCGCCGCCAGCCAGCGCACACGCCAGATTCGCCTCGGCCACGGCATCATTCAGTTAACCACCAATCACCCGGCCAGAGTGGCGGAGAAGGTCGCCACCCTGGATCTGGTTTCCAATGGCCGCGTGGAACTGGGTCTTGGCGAAGGCTCTTCGGTCACCGAACTGCATCCCTTCAACCTGAGATTTCGCGACAAGCGCGATATCTGGGAAGACGCCGTGCGCTGCACGCTGCCCATGTTCTGGAACCACGGTTGGGAATACGATGGCGAGTATTTCAAGTTTCCGGCGCGCGCGGTCTTGCCGAAACCCCTGCAAAAGCCGCATCCACCGCTCTGGGTGGCCTGCTCGCAACTGGATACGATCCGCTATTCGGCGCATCGCGGCATGGGCGCGCTCTGCTTCAAGTTTGTTGATCTGGCCGCCGCCCGCGCCTGGGTCAACGCCTACTACAACACCTTCCTGCACCATCAGGAAAAGCTCTGCGACTACCAGGCCAACCCCAATATCGCCGTGGTCAGCGGCTTCATGTGCGCGGAGACGGACGAAGAAGCCTGGCGCAAGGCGGATGGTTGGACCTTCTTTCAATTCGCCCTGACGCTGTACAACCGGGAAGGTCCGTTCGAGCCGGGCAAGGTCAATCTCTGGGAGCGCTATCAGGCATGGAAGCAGACACCGGCTGGGCAGAAGCGCGGTGGCAGCGAGCTGATCGGATCACCCGCCACCATTCGTGAGCGGCTGAAGGAGCTGGAAGCCGCCCGTGTCGATCAGGTCATCCTGCTGAATCAAGCTGGAAAGAACACACACGAAGACATCTGCGACAGCCTCACGCGCTTTGCCCGCGAAGTGATGCCCGAGTTTCGGGATCGTCACAGCGAACAGGAGGCGTGGAAGGCGAGCGTGCTTGCCGGCGAGACAGAACTCGAAGACATCGACACCGAACCGCATAACTATACGGCCCGTCAGAGGCCAACGCAGAAGTCGAGCAAGGAAGCGCAGGATATGGTTGCCGGTGTGGTCGGGCGCCCCGCGTCCCGGGCGGTCAGCGCCTCATAGCAACTCGGTTTCGTCCAGGCTGAGGCCGAAACCATCCAGGCCGACGAAGCCGACTTCGCGCCCGGCAATCGGGCGGATGCGGCTCAGGCCCAGATCGCGCAATATCTGGGCGCCGATGCCGACCTCCAACCATTGCGCCCGTCTTTCTTCCTGCCGCGACTGCGCTTCCAGCCTGTCGAGCGGCACGCCAACAAATCCAGACCGCAAGTAGATCACCACCCCGCTGCCACCCAACGCCTGAATGCGGTCGAGCGACGCATCCAGCAGGTTCTGCTCGTGCGCTGACTGCGGGCCGAATACGTCCTCGATCAACTTTTCCCTGTGCATCCGCACAGGCACCGGCCCGCCGCCGTGCACGTCGCCAAACACCAGGGCGAGATGCTCCGCGTCTTCAAAGCGGGTCTTGTAGGCGAGCGCCCGGGCCCGGCCTATGCGGGTCTTGACGCTGAATTCTCGGGTGCGTTCCACCAGGCGTTCGCGCAGCTGCCGGTGCGCGATCAGGTCAGCGATGGTAATGATCTTGAGCTGGTGCGCCTCGGCAAACTGCAAGAGATCCGGCAATCGCTGCACTGTGCCGTCGTCCTTGACCAGCTCGGCAAGCAGCCCCACCGGCGGCAGGCCAGCCAGTTCCGCCAGATCCATCGCCGCTTCCGTGTGCCCGGAACGCACCAGAACGCCGCCGGGCCGCGCTACCAGGGGAAAGATGTGGCCAGGACGCACAAAGTCCTGACCGCCCACGTTGTCACCAGCCAGCGCTTGCACTGTCGCCGCCCGTTCAGACGCCGATATGCCGGTGGTGAGCCCTTCCCGGTAGTCGATCGAAATCGTGAACGCCGTGCTCATTGGCGCATTGTTGCGGGCCACCATCGGCTCCAGATGCAGTCGCTCGGCGCGGCCCTCATCAAGGGGCGCACAGAGGATGCCGCTGGTGTGGCGGATCATGAAAGCCACCTGCTCGGTGGTGGCCTTGGCCGCCGCCATGATGAGATCGCCTTCGTTCTCGCGGTCGTCGTCATCCACCACGACAACCATCTCGCCATCGGCAATGGCCCGAATGGCGCTTTCCACGGCG
The DNA here is from genome assembly GCA_965199705.1 of Pseudomonadales bacterium. Classification (GTDB taxonomy): domain Bacteria; phylum Pseudomonadota; class Gammaproteobacteria; order Pseudomonadales; family Azotimanducaceae; genus Azophilus. The sequence continues at coordinate 1,865,184 of OZ241359.1, read as the reverse complement.
TCAAATTGCGGCATCGGGCTGTCCATTAGTCTGCCTCGAACGGATTGATTGGCGCGCCCGGGAGGATTCGAACCCCCGACACCTGGGTTCGAAGCCCAGTGCTCTGTCCAGCTGAGCTACGAGCGCTCTGACACAGCCGCCGAATTCGACTGCTGAAAAGTTTCGCCACTATACAACATGCGCAGGCCGCCTCGCATGACCTGCCCGGGGCCGCTTGCGCACAACTGGCCAACGCCCCGAACCCACTCACGCGTTCGACGCCTGCCCCTGCCCCGCCAGCCAGGCCGCGACTATGGCAAGGGCCTGCTCGGACCCCAAGCGGGCGTGCTGCATCAGCCCGGACAGATCCATCCGGTCAGGCTGCGAGCCGCGCCCGGCTGCCGGGTTGACCACGATGCAAAGGCCGGCAATCGGCAGCGCCAGTTCCCGCGCCAGAGCCGCTTCCGGCATGGCGGTCATTCCCACCAGCGAACAACCGTCTCGCTCAAGCCGGTCCACCTCGGCGGCGCTCTCAAGCCTCGGCCCCTGGGTGCATCCAAGCGTTCCGCCAGCAGTCAGGGGCAGCGACAGAGCGCTGGCGGCAGAGGCGAGGCCGACGCTGATGTCGGCGTCGAAGGGGCTGGCGAAGTCCACATGTGTGGCGCCCGTATCATCGAATGTCTGGGCCCGACCCCACGTATAGTCGATGACCTGATCCGGCAGAACCAGCGCGCCGTCGGCCAGTTCCGGCGCTATGCCGCCAACTGTATAGATGGAAACGATTCGCCGGGCGCCGTTCTGTTTCAACCACCAGAGATTGGCGCGATAGTTGATGACGTGTGGCGCAAGTTGTCGCGGCTGGCCATGTCGGAACAGCAGCGTCACGGGCTCTCCGCTCAGCTTGCCCTGATAGACGCCATCTGCCGTTTCGCCATAGGGCGTGTTGCAGGGGCCAGGCAAGCGCTTGAAGCCGCTGCTCGGGACTTCGGCGCCCGAACCGACGAGCAGCGCTGTATCAGCCATCGCGTCCGTGGTCGATTGCGTCCGTTGCCGCCTCCCGCAAGGGCGTGACGGCAGTTGCAGTCTCGCCAGGCTCGCCGAGCTCATCCGGCAGGGCGCGGATATCCGGCAGGTTGCGTCCATAGTCCTGATAGTCCATGCCACAGCCGACCAGAAATCGGTCCGGGCATTCAAGGCCGAAGAAGTCCGCCTCGATGGCCGGGGCTTCGGCAATTTGCTTGCGCACCAGCACGGCGGTCAGCACTGATTTCGCGCCCGCCCGCGTCAGCCGGTCACGAACCGCTGCCAGGGTTTCACCCTGATCGAGGATGTCGTCCACCACCAGAACCACGCGGCCGTGCGGCGACGGGGTCGGGTATGCGGCCCACGCGAGGTCGCCGCCCGCCCTGCCCTGCCCGTAGCGGTGCACATGCAGATACCCGAGTTCCAGAGGAAAATGCAGCCGGGTGAGTAGCCGGCCGCAGAAAACCAGGCCGCCTTTCAGGACACAGATCACCAGCGGATTGTCGTGGCGCAGCGCCAGGCTGATTCGCAGCGCTACACGGTCGATGGCGCGGGTCACCTGCTCGGCGTTGACCACGAGCTCCAGGCGTTCTGGCGCCGCCGGCAGTTTCGATACAGGCGTCGTCACGCGCTCGGCTCCGACAGGTGCAGGGTGCGCGTGGGGAAGGCGATCTCCGCACCGTGGTCAGCGATGATACGGGCGATCCGAAACAGGACGTCCTGCTTGATTACGTGGAATTTCTCCCACTCGGTCGTCCTGGTGAACGTATAGACGAAGAAATCAAGCGACGAGGGGCCAAAAGTGACGAAGTTGACCATGAGCGTGCGCGCCTGATCGATCTCCGGGTGTGCCCGCAACATGGCCTCGACGTCGGCAACGATGGCCGGCATCAAGGCCATGTCGTCGTAGCGCAGGCCGATCGTCTCATAGATGCGCCGGTTGTGCATTCGTGACGGGTTCTCGACGGCCAAGGTCCCGAAGAGCGCGTTCGGCACATAGAGCGGCCGCTGGTCGAAGGTTCGGATGCGAGTCTGGCGCCAGCCAATCTCCTCGACCGTCCCCTCGATGTTGCGGTCCGGTGAGCGGATCCAGTCGCCGATGGCAAAGGGTCGGTCGAGAAATATCATCAGCGCGCCAAAGAAATTGGCCAGGAGGTCACGGGCGGCGAAACCGATGGCGATGCCGCCGATGCCGCCAAACGCCAACAGGCCGGAGACCGAGAAGTCGAGCGCCTGCATACCGAGCAACGCTGCCGTAATCATCACCGAAACCCGCAATATCTTGCTGATGGCGCGGGTGGTTGCAGCATCCAGGCGGCCGTCGGAATCGGTAGCCAGATGATGCGCTTCTATCTGTCCGATGAAGCGGACTGCAAACCAGGCCAGCAGGACAATCACGCCCACATCGCGCAGCAGGTGCAGTTGATCGAAGAAGTCTCCGGGAGCGACGTCCGCGAGCAGTCGCGTTGCGAAACTCAGGCCGAGCAGCCAGACGAACCAGCCAAGTGGCTTGCCAACAGCCGTGCAGAAGGCGTCATCGTAATAGTTGGCGGTCGTCTCCACCCGTCTGGCCAATCGCGCAACGCCACGGCGCAATAGCTGGTGCGCCACGGCCGTCAGCAGGACCACGAGAAAAATCCGCCATTCCAGAGCGTAGTCGGCGTCCAGCAGGGCGATGGCGTCCTGGACTTCGTTCATACGGTGATTCTGTCAGCCCGACCAGCCAGCGTCATGCACAGGATGCGGGCAGGCCCGAGGCGGGGCGCCATGCCCCGCCCTGTTCAATCCAGCCCCGGTCGGTGCGCCGACCGGATGCAGCCAACCTCAGTTGTATTTCCAGTTGCCGTGGAACCCGAAGGGGATACGGTGCGGCAGTTCGGCGCAGGCGATGGGCCCAGCCGCAAGATTGCCGGCGTCCAGGAACACCAGATCGCTGCGCTTCTCCGCGCCCCGATATACCACGCTGACGATATACCCGTCGCCCTCTGCGGCTGACTTCGAGCGCGGTACGAAGACCGGCTCGCCAGTGGCGTCGCCCGCTGGTAGCTGATAGTGATCGCGGACACCGGTGGCAAAGTCGTGATGCGCGACCATATCGAAGCCGACGCCAAGACCAGGCTGGCTGGACGCTCCATAGTAGCCGTGGCGATAGCCGAGGCCGGCGTAGCGTTCGTCCAGGCGCGGAAATTCGCCGGTGATGTCATCCAGGTATCGCCGCTGAATGCCGTTGGAGTTGTCCGCCAGGTCAATCACCCATTCGCAGAGGCGCGCAGAGGCCTTGTCCGGATCCGGTTCGCTGCCATCCAGATGCGGGAACAGCGGCGCTTCCTCGAATTGCATCACATGCGCAACGATGCGATTGCCGTCCGTAAAGGCGTTCATCGGGTGAAAGACATAGCAGGGGTCGGTGTCGAACCAACGCATGTCGGCGACAGAGCCGTCCCGACGCATCACGCCAACGCGGGTGCCCTTGTCCGGCTCCCAGGCGAACGGCGGCTGGCCGCCCATGGCGCGCTGCATGGAGCCGGTGAGCGGAAAGATGGGGAAGACCACGTGCTCGTCGGTGACGATGAAGTCATGCACCATGCTCGGGAAAGGCGCCTCGAAGCGTTCCGAGCGCACCAGGCGACCACTGGCGTCCACTACCTGATAGCTCATTTCCGAGCTGAACATGCCGCCGGTCATGTAGCCGAAGAAGATCAGTTCGCCGGTTTTCGGATCAATCTTCGGATGCGCCGTCATCGGCCCCTGCAGACGCTCCTCGAACCGCCAGGCGCCCCTGGGGTCCAGGGTCCGAGGATCCACCTCGAAGGGCGCATGGCCCTCTTCCAGGGCCAGCAGCTTGCCGCCGTGCCAGACGATGTTGGTGTTCGCCAGACCGTCATCCTCGACGCCCTGCGTGATCGGGTCGTTCTCCATAGGGTTGAACGGGTTGTAGAGGCTGCGCCCTTCGCGCCGCTCCAGAGTCCACTTCCCCGTGCGCATCCAGCGATTTCGGTAACGTATCCGACCGTTCCGGACTTCAAACAGATGCACCATGCCATCGCCGGCAAACCAGTGGTGACCTCCCTTGGGTGGAAACTGCGGATCAGGCCCGTTGCGGTAGTAGGTGATGTCGAGATCCGCCGGCAATTCGCCGCGGATGATCACGTCATCAAGATCGCATTCCATGCGAATCGGTGCGAAGTTACCCTCAAGCTGCGGGTGGTCGGGGAAAGGAGTGGTCACGCGTACGCCCTCATGCGGTTGAGTGAAGGCCCGCAAGCATAGCAGATTGCAGGCTGATGCGGGTTTGCGGCTATCTGCTCTCGCACAGTCTCGACTGCGCCCGGGCCAGGGCGTCCAGGTAGCGTTCGCGGTAGGCTTCCATCTGCCGCCGTCGATACTGCATGATGAATCGCGGATGCTCCAGCGGGATGATCTCGTCAAAAAAGCCCAGCGCAGCATTCATCTTCGACAGGAAGTCATGGTTCTTGCCCTTGCCAAGCACGATGGCGACACGGGCCGCGCCAAAGGCCTGCTGCCGGGCGAAAGTCTCATGCATCCAGGGGAGCACGGCGTCACGCAGCCGAACATCATCGTAGTAGTTGTAGTTGCGACCGAATCGGGTAAAGCCGAGCGGACACAGGCTGGTGATGAAACAATGACTGTAGAAGCGCTCCGGGCCGCCGTATTGCTGGATCACCGAGGAGATGAACCCGGCGCTCAGCTCGCGTGTCTCCGGCGCCGAGCTCTCGACGCCCCAGGCGCGCAGGGCGTCAGAGTCGGTGAAGGCAATGCCGGTGGCCCCGGCGCCAAAGCGCCCGGGATTGATGCCCACCAGATAGATGCGCGAGTTGGAATCGGAAAAGTACCGGCTGTAGAAATCTGAAACGGTGCGCATGACAGCCGCGCTCGCATAGGGGTTGAGCGCTGTCACATCCTCTGGCAGCGAGGCCGGCGCCCGAAGGCTGCGAAAGAAGCCGATCACCTGCTCGCCAAAGCTCCCGGCGCCGGTCGCCGGCTTGCCGCTCACGGGCGCCACCCTGTGCCGTCGCTGCCGGCCGTCAGTCGCAGCCGCATTGCACTTGCCGATGTTCGGGACAGGATGGTTCGAGCAGCCACGGAATGGCTGACGCCCGTCGGCTTCAGCGCCGCTCCAGCCGGAAGATCATCCCGCCCTGCACCCAGCCATCTTCAGGGTCCACATCGTACTTGGCCGCATAGGCGCCAATCACGGCGGCACGCTCGGTCGCATCCGTGACCAGATTCGCCTGCAATCGATAGGTCTGTTCCGGCGCCAGGCGCACGCGAACGCCAGGGTCCGCCTCGATATGCGCTGTCCAGTTGGTCCCGTCGTCTCCGGTCGCCACATACAGGCGGTTATCCAGGGCAAGGCCCCAGATGTTGATGGAATAGGGATCGGAGGGCCGTGTTTCCAGCTGGATGGTGTCCGGCACCTCGCCCCACTCGAGCGGCGGATCGAGCACCTCGCCGGTCAGGACGCCCCCCGGAATGGTGATGAAGGGTTCGGAGCAGGCAGCCACACCCGAGATCAAAACCAGAATCGAGCCGACTCGCCACATGCCCCAACCCCCCTGCAATGTGTCTGATTCGTCCATGGTACGACAATCTGGCTGCACTCGCCTAGCAGCCCATCAGGCGATGTCTATCAGGCGAGTCTCTGCGAACCGAAGCCAGTCTTTCAGACGGGCGCCTGGCGCGCCTGGCCAGATAGCCACCAGCGCACCACCGGCAGGTGCTGGCGGCCAAAGTACAGCTCATCGCCTGCCTGATAGCTCGGCGCATCGAGCGCGCCACACGCTTTTGCCTCGGCCAGGTGGGTTGCAACCAATGCCTGCCCGTTCTGCCGCCATGCAGACTCGAAACTGGTCGTTTCGCCGCCGGCGTCGCGCACGGCTGCCGCCACCTCGGTCAGGCTGTCGGGGGCCATGCGCCCAGACCACACGCGCTTCAGAACGTCCGTCAGATACGCCTCAAGCGCGCCTCTGCCTGGCGCCCCCTGGCGGCGCAACCAGATCAGGCCAAAGGTGGCGGCAGTTGCGTCCAGGGGGCTTGTCGGCTCGATCAATTCGATGCCGCGAGCCCTTGCATAAAAGGCTCGCTCGCGCTGGTGACAGGCGCGACGCACTTCCGCATGCAGCGCCCCTCGGGCGCTCTGCACACTGCTGCGGCGTTGCCGCGGGCGCACGCCACAAGCGCGCCAGTCCGCTATCGCTCCGGTTTCGCGCAGACAGGCGAGGGTGGGTTCCAGCGCCAGGCGTGAGTCCGGGTTCGAGAAATCGATATAGATGGTCAATTGCACGGCGGTGGGTCATAGGCAACGTCAGGCATCGGCCCCTGGCGACCAGCCAGATGCCAGCGCACCATCGGCAGGTGTTCGCGCCCGAAGAAGGGTTCGCCGGCGACCACATAAGTGGGTACGCCGAAGATGCCGGCTGGCAGCAAACTGGCCTGCAGATCATCATGCGCCGCCCGACCCTCGCCGGCGAGATAGTCTGCAAATCCTGTGACTGGCGCGCCGGCTTCGCGCAGCATGGCAGTGATGACGGCAGCGTCCTCGATATCGAGATCACGCTGCCAGAACCGGTCGTACACCGTTTCCAGATAACGCTTCAGGCAACTGCGCCCCGCGCGCCTGGCCCAGGTCATGCCGATGGCGGCCAGCGAAGAATCCCATATCTTGCGTGGCCCGAGCAGCGTTCGACCCCGGTAGCGAGCCGTGCGCTTGACGTCATGGTAGGCCTGGCGCACCCACCGCCACTGCTCCTCGCTGCGGCGCGATTCAACAACCCGGCCCGAATTGTCCGTGCGCGCGGTGCCCAGGAAGCTACCGATATTCAGCGTCAGCGGGCGCCAATCGATCTCGATGTCGAAATCGTCTTCCAGACGAAAGGTCGGATCGAGCGCCATGAAGGCATAGGGGCTCTTGATGTCGATATAGACAATCAGCGGCAAAGCGGAGCGCAACGGATGCATGCAAAATCCAGGCGAGACGGGCAGGCGCATTATTCCGCATGCGCACCGCCCTGTCTCTGGCGTTGACCTTGTGCGTCAGGCAATATGCTGCTCTCAGGACGGCATCAAGGCGTGCAAAGGCAAGTAAACAAATGAAGCATCTCTGGTTTCATCTGATGCCCTACAAGGGGTTGCCGGAAGACTTTCGGGATCGGCATGAATCCGTGTGGGTGGACATTGATCCCGACCTCTTCGATCCCGCCGCCGCCCACGGCATGTACAACGAGTTTCTGGATGAGCTCGAATATGCGGACGAAGCCGGGTTTGACGGCATCTGCTGCAACGAGCATCACGCCAATGGCTACGGGCTGATGCCCTCGCCCAATCTGATCGCCGCAAGCCTCGCCCGCCGCACCCGGAACGCCGCGCTTTGCGTGATGGGCAACTCCCTGGCCCTCTACAACCCGCCGATACGGGTGGCCGAAGAGTTTGCGATGCTCGACTGCATCTCCGGCGGCCGGTTGATCGCCGGATTTCCGGTTGGAACGCCCATGGACACGGCCTACGCCTACGGCCAGAACCCCTCGACCCTGCGTGATCGCTACCATGAGGCGCATGATCTGATCATTCAGGCCTGGCAGGCTGAAGCGCCCTTTGCATTCAATGGACGCTTCAATCAGCTGCGCTATGTCAACGTCTGGCCGCGGCCAGTGCAAAAACCGCACCCGCCCATCTGGATACCCGGCGGCGGTTCGGTCGAGACCTGGCGCTGGTGCGCGGAACTCGACTACGTCTATTGCTATCTCTCCTACTTCGGCTACAAGCTCGGGTTGCGCACCATGCAGGGTTTCTGGGACGAGATGGATCGCCTGGGCAAGGACCGAAACCCCTATCGCGCCGGTTTTCTGCAATTCGTTGGCGTTGCCGAAACTCGAGCGGAGGCCGAGCGCCTGTATCGTGAACCGGCCGAGTACTTCTACGGCCGCTGCCTGCATGTCAGCCCACGCTTCGTCCAGCCGCCGGGCTATGTCTCAGAGGCGACCATGCGCGCCCGAGTGCAATCACAGGTGGCGGCTGCGGCCATGAAACAGCAAGGCAGGGCCGGTGGCGGCGGCTCCGGCCCGATTGCAACAAGCTGGAAGGATATCGTCGATGCCGGCTACGTGATCATCGGCACGCCGGACGAAGTCGCCGAGCGCCTGCGCACCGTATGCACCCATCTGAATGTCGGCAATCTGATGCTGCTGCTGCAATTCGGCAACATGTCGCATGATCTTGCGCTCTACAACACCCGGCTGTACAGCGAAGAAGTGATGCCGCAACTTGCCGATCTGTTTCGTGAATGGGACAACCCCTGGTGGCCGGCGCCGCTCGCCCGGGGCGACCGCAGCAAACCGCGCGAGACCGCAAGCCGAGGCGCCGCGCCGCGCCCGCAAGCGGCCTGACCCGAAGCGCATTGTCACAAGCGCGCTCCGCCATGCAGACGCGCTACGTTTCGTTCAACGGCGAAACCGCGCGCGTCTGGGAAGCCGGCGACGGCCCGCCTGTGCTGTTTCTGGCCGGCTTCGGCGGATTGCCCAGGTGGATCCCGTTTCTCGACCGGCTGGCCGCGAGTCGGCGAGTGATCGTCCCTGCCCTGCCCGGCTTTCCCGGCGCGCTCGGGCATGAACGGCTGGACGATCGATCCGATTGGACTGCCGCCACACTTGCCATCCTGGAGCAATCAACTCCTGGTCCCGTGCCGCTGATCGCCAGCTCGGTGAGCGCGCCCCTGGCGTTGGAGGCTGCCGTTGCCCGGCCCGACATGTTTTCGCGCATCGTGTTGTCCGCGCCCTTTGGCGTCTGGGACGGCACAGCCGAGGTCAGCGACCTCTGGGCGCAGCCACCTGGCCCCGATCACTATGCGGCCCTGTTGTGCAAGCGTGCGGATGCCTACGCCCGCCTTTGGCAAAGGCCAGCCGATGCAGACGAGGTGGCGTGGCAGGTGCTGGAAGCGCGCAGTCGGGAAGCCGCCGCCCGCTATCTCTGGCCGCTGAATGACACAGGCATCCGCAAGCGCGCCTGGCGCCTCAGGGCGCCCATGCTGCTGCTGCGCGGAGAAGACGATGCACTGGTTCCGGCCAGTGCGCTGGAACTGCTGAAGGCGGCCACATCGGCGCCAGTACAACTGAAAACCCTGGCGGACGCCGGCCATCTGCTGGAGCTCGATGCGCCAGACCGGCTGGCAGCGCTGGCGCTTGAATTTCTGTCGCCGGTTTCTCCCCCGTAGTTCAGTCCGCAAACGGTTGCCCGGCTACTGCGCTGCGCCCCTCCGGAGCCTTCGCCCGGGTCAGGCGTCAACGGCTGTGTGATCCTCTGATTTATCGACCGGCGTCGGTTGTCCTTGCGCGCGCACAGCGCTCGTTGCCTGCGCTGCCTGCTCCCTGGCCTCCGCCTTGATCTTTGGCGCGCCGCTCGGGTCCACGCCTGCCTGGTGCAGGATGCGGGCGTTGGCATGGCCCAGATGGTGCAGCCCGAATGCTGAATGGATGGCGCTGTACATCCCCTGGGCGTCCAGCGACTGATTGACGGCCATTTTTGCAAGCTTCAAGCCGAACGGCGGCTGTGCGGCGATGCGCTCGGCCAGCTCAAGGGTGAAATCGGTCAACTGCGTGCGCGGCACAACATGATTGACCATCCCCAGCGCCTTGCCTTCTTCGGCGCTGATGGCGTCGCCGGTAAACAGCATCTCCTTGGCCTTGCGGTGCCCGAGTTCCCAGGCGTGCACGAAGTACTCGTGTCCGTTTACGCCGAATGCGACCACCGGATCGGAAAACTGGGCGTCTTCGGAGGCGACGATCAGGTCGAACGGCCAAACCAGCATCAGGCCGCCGGCAATCGCCTTGCCCTGTACCTGTGCAATGGTCGGCTTCGGCATATTGCGCCAACGCCAGCAGAAGCCGATGAATATCTCTTGTTCCATGGCCATGTGGCCTTCCTGTCCCGGCCGGCGATAGCCGCCAACGCCCATGATGGGCAGGCCGAAGTCGCCGATGCGACTGCGGTCCTTGAGGTGGTGACCGGACGAGAAGTGGGGGCCGTCGGCGCCGATGATGACCACCCGCACGGCATCATCGTGCATGGCGTGGTTCAGCGCCCGGTCGATCTCGTAGAGCATCTGCTTGTCCTGCGCGTTGCGCGTATCGGCTCTCGCCAGCATGATGCGGGCGACGCCCTGTGCCGGGGTTTCATAGCGAATCTGGGTAAGGTCTTCGATGTCAGACGGATTCATGCTTCAACGTCCCTGGTGGTTTGCAAAGGCCCGGAGGCCATAGAATTGTCGCACAACGCAGAGCGTCTGATCCTGGCCTGAGATCCCGTTGACACATTCCTCGGTACGGAGGCGTCCGGCCATGGCCGAGGCCGGGGAGCCGACCAGGGTGCGTCCATGATGCGCGCGTGGAGGAAACCGCATGGCCGACGATAACCCGCCACAGGCGTCGGGCCGCCATCCGCGCGCGCCGAGCCGACTGGACATGGCCGCAGGCATCGGCCTGCCGCTTTGCCTGCTGGCTGCTTCCGTGATCCTGTTCGGCGCTGATTCATCTTCGGGGCCCAATCAGATTGCGCTTGCTCTTGGCGCGGCCCTCGTCGCCGGCATCGGCGTCAAGAACGGCCATAGCTGGCCACTCGTGGAAGAGACCATTATCCGCACCATCTCCACGGCCATGCCCGCCATTCTCATACTGCTTGCCGTCGGCAGCCTGATCGGCGCCTGGATTCTCAGTGGCGCCGTGCCGACGATGATCTATTACGGCCTGCAATTGCTTGACCCCCAGGTGTTCTATGCCGCCGCCTGTCTCCTCTGCGCTGTCGCTGCGCTGGCAATCGGCAGTTCCTGGACAGTGGCGGGCACGCTCGGCGTAGCCTTGATCGGCATCGCCGCAGGTCTCGGGCACTCGCCCGCGATCGCCGCCGGGGCCATCATCAGTGGCGCCTACTTCGGCGACAAGATGTCGCCCCTGTCGGATTCGACCAACCTGGCGCCGGCAGTTACAGGAACCGACCTGTTCAGCCATATCGGACACATGCTCTGGAGCACCGTGCCGAGTCTTCTGCTGGCGCTTGTCGGCTTCCTGCTGATCGGGCTGCAAGCCAGCCCGGCCACGGACACACATCTGGCGTCAACGCTCAATGCCCTTGAATCCACCTTCAACATCCACCCGGCGCACCTGCTCCCGGCCCTGCTGGTGGCCTGGCTGGCGATTCGGCGAACGCCACCGGTCGCCGCCATCCTCGCCGGCGCCCTGATCGGCGTCCTGTTTGCCTGCCTGTTCCAGCGTGACGCCATTGCCGCCATGAGCGCGGACGATTCGGCGCTCGACCTGTTGCGCAGCGTCTGGTCAGTGCTGGCGGACGGCTATCGGGCCAATACCGGCAACCCGGAAATGGACGCGCTGCTCAGCCGCGGCGGCATGAGCAGCATGTTGACTACCGTCTGGCTGATCCTCACCGCGATGGCATTCGGCGCCAGCCTTGAACGTGTTGGCATTCTGGCCGCCATCGTGCGCCGCCTGGCGAGGCCGGGCGTCGGTCGCGGGCGTCTGGTAGCCGGCGTTGGCGGCACTTGCGTCAGCGTCAACGTGCTGGCTGCCGATCAGTACATCGCCGTGGTGCTGCCCGGCGGCATGTATCGGGACGCCTTTCGGCGTGAGCGTCTGCATCCGAAGAATCTGTCGCGGATTCTTGAAGATACCGGCACCCTGACCTCGCCGCTGGTGCCCTGGAACACCTGTGGCGCCTTCATGGCCGCCACCCTGGGGGTGCCGACGCTGACCTACCTGCCCTTTTGCCTGCTCAATCTCGTGAATCCGGTTGTCTCGCTGATCTACGGCTACACAGGCATCAGCATGACGCCGCTTGCGGCAGCAGAAGGCAAGGGTCGGGATGCAGACGAAGCGAACCAGGAGCCTGCGCCGCAGGAAGTCGCAAAAGCGGATTTGCAGTCGTGAATTCCTGCGGCGCAGGCTCCTGGGGATCAGGCGACGGCCTTGCGCAGCACCGCCAGATAGCCCTGCGAGAGGCTTTTCTCCTGCGCCCGGCTATCGCCATAGAAGCCACGGCGGCGCAATAGCTGGTGCAGGGCGCGCAAACGATAGCAAGGCACGCCGGGCGCCAGATGGTGCTCCAGATGATAGTTGACGAAGTTCGGGCCGATCAGCAGGCGTTCCCACCAACGCACCAGGGTTGTGGCCGTATTCTCACGCGGGTCGGCGCTCAGGCGGTCGTGCGCTACGCCATGCTCGCTCATGAAGCGAATACGGGTGACCAACGGGTAGAAAAAGATCCAGGCGGCCCACCACAGCAGATAGGTCCAGGCTACACCGGCCAGGCTGACACCGGCCAGCAGGACGGCGTGAGACACCAGGAAGGGCGCATTGCGACGCAGGCCGAACTGCTTTGCCTGGCCGCGCAGGAATTTCAGTCCGGTTCGCCCGCTGAGGTCACGCCACAGCTTGCGGCGCAGGCTGGCGCGGGCTGCGGGATAGGCATTGGCCATGCCGAGGTCCGGATCCTCCCGGGTGCCGGCATGTCGATGATGCTTGAGGTGATAGGCACGATAACGAGGCAGCGAGGCGTTGATCAGACCACCGAACAGCCATTCGCCGAGGTGCTCGTTGAGTTGCCGCGAGCGGAAGAAGACCGAGTGCGCGCAATCGTGATGCAGCACCGCCAGGCCGAGTTGTCGGCCGCCAAGCAGCAGCAGGGCCGCCAGCAGGCTGAGCGGATTGAGCCAGAGCGCCGGCAACGCCAGGGCAGCGGCAACGAGCGCGAAATTGAAGGCGCTGACCCAGGCCGCCCGCCAATTGGAGCGAGCGCAAAACCCGCGCATTTCGTCATCACTGACGAAGCGCGCCAGATCGGCCGCGCCGGTGCTGTTCATGCCGCCCATTCTTCTTTCAGCGTGTGTTGCTGCCTGCGCCTCGTGTCTCTTGCATAGGCTGCATCTCCGATTCAGCCCCCGCAGTATAAACCACGCCTCATCGAAAACTGGCGTTGAGGCCCTCCAGAGCTTCCGAGCCTGGGCAGAGGTCTGCTTCAGTGAGCGCATTCAGGGGTTTTTTCACGGTTTCCAGAATGTCGTGGCAATCCACGGCCCGGGTGTCCATGTACAGGAGGCCGGTCACTACCTCGCCCCTGGCCTGGCTGCGCTGGACGGTTTCCAGCGCGCCGATGCGATCGTGGACGTCGAAGTCGTTCGCCAGCTTGTTCAGGCGCAGAATGGAGCCGTCCGGCATGGTGACGTCCTCGCTGGCGCCAGGCGCGTAGTCGGCCACGATCTCTGACTGTGGCGGGGTATGGTCCAGGTGCGCCAGGCGCTCGCTGTGGCCGCGCACATAGTCGAAGCTCTTGGTCGAGCCGTTGTGGTTGTTGAACGCAACGCAGGGCGAAATGACGTCGATGAACGCCATGCCCGGATAGCTCAGGCCCGCCTTGATGAGAGGCACCAGTTGGCGTTTGTCGCCGGAGAAGCTGCGGGCCACGAAGCCGGCGCCCACCTGCAATGCCAAGCTCACCAGATCGATGGGTTCGTACAGGTTGGGCACGCCCTTCTTGCTGGTGGAGCCCTTGTCGTTGGTGGCCGAGAATTGCCCCTTGGTAAGCCCGTAGGTGCCGTTGTTGTCCACGATGTAGAGCATGTTGATGCGCCGCCGGATCACATGCGCAAACTGTCCGAGGCCAATCGAAGCGCTGTCGCCGTCTCCCGAGACGCCGACCACGGCCAGTTCCCGGTTGGCGAGGTTGGCGCCGGTGGCGACGGATGGCATGCGTCCGTGCACGGAATTGAATCCATGCGAACGATTCAGGAAGTAGTTGGGCGTCTTCGATGAACAGCCGATGCCGGAAATCTTGGCGAAACGATGCGGCGGCAGGGACAGTTCGGCGCACGCCTGAACGATGGCGGCGCTTACCGAGTCATGGCCGCAGCCGGCGCACAGGGTGGATACGGCGCCCTCGTAGTCGCGCCGGGTCAGGCCGAGATCATTGCGCTCCAGTCGCGGGTGATGGATGCGCGGTTTGAGCACGAAGGTCATGCGCCGACTTCCTTCAGGCGCGGCACCCGATTGCGGTCATACCAGGCCAGCACCTGCTCTTGAATGGTCTCGGCAGAGATCGACAGGCCAGCGTAGTAGCAGATGGAGACCAACCGCGCAGGGTCCAGATCACCCTCGGCGATGAGCAGCGCACGCATCTGCGCATCCCGGTTCTGATCGACCACAAACACCGGCTCGTGCGCCTGGATGAATTCAATCACCTCCGGCCCGAACGGAAAGGCCCGAACGCGCATTCGATCCAGCCTGACGCCATCCTCGGCCAGCCGATCCAGCGCTTCCTGCATCGGCGTTGCGCTGGTGCCATAGTAAAGAATGCCGGCCCGGGCGCCGACGCCGTGAATCTCGGCTGCCGGCACCAGGGTCGCCGCCGTGCGCCACTTGCCGAGCAGCCGCTGCATGTTGCGCTCATAGGCGTCCGGCGATTCCGTATAGACAGCGTATTCGTCTCGCGAAGTGCCCCGAGTGAAGAAGGCGCCGAGTTCCGGATGGGCGCCCGGAAGCGTGCGCTGGGTGATGCCATCGCCATCCAGGTCGAGATAACGGCCGAATTCCTGCGCTGCCTCCAGACCTTCCGTATCAAGCACCTTGCCGCGATCATAGCGGCGGGCGTCATCCCAGGTCAGCGGCTCGGACACCATGTCGTTCATGCCGAGTTCCAGATCGCTCATCACGATCACCGGTGTTTGCAGCCGGTCCGCCAGGTCCAGCGCCGTAGCCGCGAAATCGAAGCATTCCCTGGGTGTGGCCGGGAACAGGAGCACGTGCCGCGTATCCCCATGTGAGGCCCAGCCCGCCGCCAGCAGATCGCTCTGCTGCGTGCGCGTTGGCATGCCGGTCGAGGGGCCGGCCCGCTGTATGTCGAAGATCACGGCGGGCACTTCGGCAAAATACGCCAGGCCGAGAAACTCCGACATCAGCGAGATGCCGGGACCACTGGTGGCGGTGAAAGCGCGGGCGCCATTCCAGGCGGCGCCGATGACGATGCCGGCAGCCGATAGTTCGTCCTCGGCCTGGATGACCGCAAACTTGCGGCTGCCATCTGCATCCTGACGCAGGGAGTGCGCGTATCGCTCGAAGGCTTCCGCCAGGGACGTGGAAGGCGTGATCGGATACCAGGCGCAGACCGTGGCCCCGCCATAGAGGGCACCGAGCGCCGCTGCCGTGTTGCCGTCGATCAGAATGCGGTCGCCATTGGCCTGACTGCGCCGAACCTGAAGGTCCAGCGGTCCGTCGAGATAGTCAAGGGCGTAGCGCCGGCCAATCTCCAGGGCCCGGATATTGGGCTTGATGAGGTCTTCCTTGCCCTTGTACTGACGCCCGACCATACGGGTAATGACGTCAAATTCGATACCCATAAGTGCTGTCAATGCACCTAGATAGGCAATATTCTTGAAAAGCGATCTCTGCTTCAGGTCGGCAAACTCGGTAACCAGAAGCGTCGCGATCGGCATGCCGATTTCGCGAATGTCGTCGCGCCTCAGATCATCGCTCAATGGCTTGGAGTTATCGTAGAAGAGATAGCCGCCCGGGCGCACCGAGGCGATATCCTCGGCATAGGTTTCAGCATTCATCGCCACCATGATGTCAACGCCTTCACGCCGACCAAGATAGCCGCGCTCGTTGGCGCGCACTTCAAACCAGGTCGGCAGGCCCTGAATGTTGGACGGGAAGATGTTGCGCACCGCGACCGGCACGCCCATGCGAAAAAGCGCCTTGGCGAACATGCCATTGGCGCTCGCCGAGCCTGAGCCGTTGACATTGGCGAAGCGGATCACGAAGTCGTTGTAGGTGACGCTCATGGGCGGGCCTCAGGCACAGTTGCCGAGTTGCGGCACATGAATGACCGCCCGCTGCATGTCCCAGGCATGGGTGGGGCAGCGCTCGGCGCAGAGGCCGCAGTGCAGGCACACGTCTTCGTCCTTGGCCATCACCCGACCGGTCGGCAAGGGCCCCGAAACGTAGATATCCTGTTCCAGATTCAGACCAGGCGCTGTCAAACGCTGACGCAAGTCTGCCTCTTCACCGTTCTCGGTGAAGGAAATGCAATCCATGGGGCAGATATCGACACAGGCGTCACACTCGATGCACAACCGATCGGTGAAGACGGTCTGCACATCGCAATTCAGGCAGCGTTGCGCTTCCTTGGCGCCAAGGCGCCGGTCAAACCCGAGCTCCACCTCGATACGGATGTTGCCGAGCGCCTGCGCCTTGTCGGCGTGCGGCACAAGATAGCGTCGAGCCGGATCATGTTCGGCGTCGTAGCTCCACTCGTGAATGCCCATCTTGGTGCTGATCAGGTTGACGTGCGCAGGTGGGCGATCAGCCTTCAGATCCTGACCCTGGCAGAGAAGATGTATCGAGATGGCCGCCTGATGCGCATGCGCCGAGGCCCAGATGATGTTCTCAGGCCCGAAGGCGCTGTCACCGCCAAAGAAAACCCTGGGATGCGTCGATTGCAGGGTGGTTTCGTCGAGCACCGGGCAATCCCACCGGTCGAATTCGATGCCGATGTCGCGCTCTATCCAGGGACAGTGATTCTCCTGGCCAATCGCCATCAGCACATGATCCGCCTTGAGAAATACGTCCGGCTCGCCGGTTGGCTCGTAGCGCAAGCGCCCGCTCGCCTCCCGCACCGGGCGCACCGAGCCGAATATCACGCCCTTGAGCTTGCCGTTCTCATGCACGAACTCCTTGGGCGGACGGTTGTTCAGGATCGGAATGCCCTCGCGCATGGCGTCTTCCTTTTCCCAATCCGAGGCCTTCATGACGTCAAAGGCCGAGCGCACGACCACGCTGACGCTGGAGGCGCCCAGCCTTTTCGACGTTCGGCAGCAATCCATGGCGGTATTGCCGCCGCCCATGACGATGACGTCACCAGAGATCGAATCGGAATGCCCAAAGGCGACAGAAGCCAGCCAGTCAATACCGATGGATATGTGGGCGTCCACTTCGCGTCGCCCCGGCAGGTCCAGATCACGCCCGCGCGGGGCGCCAGTGCCAACGAAGTAGGCGTCAAAGCCCATATCCAGCATGTCCTTCATGCTGGTAATTTCATGCCCGAAATGACATTCGACGCCAAGGTCGAGGATCAGATTCACCTCTTCCTCCAGAACATCCGCCGGCAAGCGAAAGGCCGGAATCTGACTGCGCATCATGCCGCCGCCGACCGGATCCTTTTCAAACAGATGCACTTCGTAACCAAATGGCAGCAGGTCTCGAGCCACTGCCAGGGAGGCCGGGCCAGCGCCAAGCAGGGCAATGCGCTTGCCGTTCTTGCGCGTTGGAATCCTCGGCAGGTAGCCGGAGATATCGCCCTTGTGATCAGCCGCGACCCGCTTCAGGCGGCAGATGGCAACCGGCTTTTCTTCGGTGCGCACGCGCCGGCAAGCGGGCTCGCATGGCCGGTCGCAGGTGCGCCCGAGAATGCCGGGGAAGACATTGCTGTCCCAATTCAGCATGTAGGCTTCGGAGTACCGCTCTTGCGCAATCAGACGGATGTACTCCGGCACCGGCGTATGCGCAGGACACGCCCACTGACAATCCACCACCTTGTGAAAATAGGCGGGGTCGTGAATGTTGGTTGGCTTCATGACGGGCGACGATTATAACCCGCAATTATGACAGGTTGACCGCGTGTCAATCAGGCTTTCGCCCGCCAATGACCAGAACCATCAGCCACCTCGAGCGTGAAATATCCAGACCAGGAGCCTGCGCCGCAGGAATTCACGGCTGCAAATCCGCTTTTGCGACTTCCTACGGCGCAGGCTCCTGGCCGTCGAACGGCACGGCCTCAAGCCGCCCGGTTTCGAGATCCAGGATGAAGCCGCTGACCTGATCCTTCAGCGGCAGGAAGGGGCAGGCCCGGATTCGGCGCATGGATTGCCGCACGCTGGCCCGCAGATCGGCAAAGGCTTCCATCGCGAAGGCCGGACGCAGGCCGGTTTCGGCCTCGATGGCGTCCTTCAGATCGTCATCGCGAAAGGTCAGCATGCCGCAGCCGGTGTGCTGCACCAGAATGATCTCGGTGGTTCCCAGAAGCCGTTGCGAGATGACCAGCGAGCGCAACACATCGTCGGTCACCACGCCGCCAGCGTTGCGGATAACGTGCGCCTCGCCTTCAACCAGGCCAAGCAGGCGCCCGGTTTCCATTCGCGCATCCATGCACGCAACTATTGCGGCCTTGCGGCCTGGCGCAGCCGGCAAGGCGCCGAGATCGCTGCTTGCAGCATAGTCGGCGTTGCGCTTGATGCAATCTTCGGCAAATGCCCTTTCGCTCATGCGGATACTCCAAGGCAGGCGGCAGCGACCTTGCGGCGCCTGATGCAATATTCGAGCTAAAGTATCAGAATCCGAACCAACCGACATTGATTCCATCCATGACCTACGACTATCGACTGCTGAATGTGACTGTCACCGGCGCTGTGGCCTCGGTTGTCATCGACAATCCGCCCATCAATCTCATCAATCGACCGCTGTACGTGGAACTCCTGAAACTTTCAGCCGAACTCAAGGCAGACCCCACGCTCGCCGTGGTGGTTCTAAGCAGCGCACTGCCGGACTTCTTCATCGCCCACTTCGACTTGACGGAGCTTCTGAACCTGCCGACCGACGGCCCGGCCGAGCGCGACAGCGAATTGAATCCCTTTCATCAGATGTGTGAACGCTTCCACACCATGGACAAGGTGACCATTGCCCAGATCGAAGGCCGGGTCGGTGGGGGCGGCAGCGAACTGGCCGCCAGTTGTGACCTCCGCTACGGCGTGCGCGGGCGCACCCTTGTCAACCAGATGGAAGTGCCGCTCGGGATCCTGCCTGGCGGCAGCGGAACCCAGCGCCTGCCGCGTCTGCTGGGCCGGGGACGCGCATTGGAAATCATCCTCGGTGGCGCAGACCTGGATGCAGAAACCGCAGAGCGCTGGGGCTATCTGAACCGCATCTTCCATGCCGACGAGATCGCCCCTTTCGTCTCCGCCCTCGCCCAACGTATCGCCTCCTTTCCCATCGAAGCAGTACGCCTCGCCAAGGAGTCGGTCGATGGCGCGGAAATGCCGCTGGCCGAGGGCTTGCGCAATGAGGCATACCTCTTTGCTCGCCTGCTGCGCAACGACAGCGCACAGCAGGCCATGCGGCGGTTTCTCGAACTCGGCGGCCAGACCCGAAGCGGCGAGCTGGCGGTGGACAAGCTTGCCTCGGCCATCGGCCAAGCGAGCTCGTGAGACTATAATCCGCAAGCTGAGCGCGCCGGGAAACGCCGTGACAATCGAAAAGAACCTGGGCCGGTTGGAGCCGCTGCTGGCAAGATTCCAGGCTCGCACGCTTCGCCATTGGATCGGCGGACGCTGGACGGATGCCGCCAGTGAATCGGCATCCTGCTTCGTCAATCGGGCGCCGATGAACGGCGCCGCAATCGGCGAGGTGCTGCGCGGCCAGGACGCAGACGTACAACTGGCCTGCACAGCCGCCGCCAACGTGTTCCCGGAGTGGTCGCGCTGCTCTGGCGAGCGCCGACGCGCGCTGCTGCACGCCGTTGCCGACGCCATCGAAGCCAGAGCCGAAGAGATTGCCCTGATCGAGAGTTGGGACACCGGCCAGCCGCTGCGCTTCATGCAGAAGGCTGCGCTGCGAGGCGCCGAGAACTTCCGCTTCTTTGCTGATCTGGCGCCGCGCGCCCGGGACGGCCTGTCGCTGCCGGCGGCAGAGCATCTGAACTATACCTTGCGCCAACCCATAGGCCCGGTGGGCGTGATCACGCCCTGGAACACGCCCTTCATGCTCAGCACCTGGAAACTGGCCCCGGCATTGGCGGCAGGCTGCACGGTGGTGCACAAGCCAGCGGAATGGTCGCCCTGCTCCGCGGCTCTGCTGATGGACGCCCTGCAAGAGGCCGGGCTGCCCGATGGCGTAGTCAATCTTGTCAACGGTTTCGGCGAGGAAGCCGGTCAGGCGCTGACCCGGCATCCGCATATCCGGGCCCTGGCCTTCGTGGGAGAATCCAGCACTGGCAGCGCCATCATGGCCCAGGGCGCGGACACCCTGAAGCGGCTGCACCTTGAACTCGGCGGCAAGAATCCGGTGGTGGTGTTTGAAGACGCTGACCTGGAGCGGGCGCTTGATGCGGTCGTATTCATGATCTTCAGCCTCAACGGCGAGCGCTGCACCTCCTCCAGCCGCCTGCTGATTCAGGCGTCCATACAGGACCAATTCCTGGCGCAGTTGCAAGCGCGCATTCAGCAACTTCGCATTGGTCATCCGCTGGATGAGAAAACCGAGATCGGCCCATTGATTCACCCGAAACAGCACCAGAAGGTGCTTGGCTACCTTGACCTGGCCCGACAGGAAGGCGCCCGGATTCTGGCAGGCGGCGAGGCGCTGCACATGGATGGCTGCCAGAACCTTGTCGCGCCAACCTTGCTGGCTGACGCCAGGCCGGACATGCGTATCGCTCAGGAGGAGATCTTCGGCCCGGTTCTCACCGCCCTGCCGTTCGCCGACGAAGCCGAGGCGCTGGCCATCGCCAATAGCGTGCGCTACGGACTTGCAGCCTACGTCTGGACTCGCGACACAGGGCGCAGCATACGCATGGCAGAGGGCCTTGACGCCGGCATGGTCTGGATCAACTCGGAAAACAACCGCCATCTGCCCGCCCCGTTCGGCGGCATGAAAGCGAGCGGCATCGGCCGCGACGGTGGCGACTACAGCTTCGACTTCTACATGGAGACGAAGAACGTCTGCATCGCCGCCGACACCCACTCGATCCCCAGGCTCGGCGCATGAGCCTCTACCAGACCCAGAAGTTTCTCTATCAGCTAAACCGGGATTCCGAATTGCAGGCGCGGGCCCGCAAGGACCTTGAGGCGCTGCTCAGCCGCTACCGATTGACCGAAGAAGAGCGTCGGGCGCTCGTCGAGGGCGACATCGGGCTGCTCTATGTGCTCGGCGTCAATGGTCAGATCCTGATGCACTACGCCGCCTTTCTCGGCATCCCCTGGTTCGATTACCTGGAACTGATGCGCCAGGGTGTTGCGCAGCACGGGCCAGTGCGCGCCGGCGTCTATGCGATGACCGGCGGGGGCGCCCGCTTTGCCGCGGAAGACCGGGCATGAGCCTCGCGCACGCGGCTGTCGTCAGCCATGCGCCCGGCATCACCGGACGCGCACAGCTGGTCGAGGACACAGCCCTGCGGGACCGCTTTCATGCGGCCCTTGACGCAGAGCGTCAGGCGCTGGAAGCCGCTGCCGTGGATGCCCTGATCCTGGTGGCGGCAGAGCACTTTGCCAACTTCTTCATGGACAACATGCCTGCCTTCTGTATCGGAACCGGCGATGCGCATACAGGTCCCATCGAAGATCCAGAGTGGCTGGGGATTGCGCCGGCACGCATTCCGGGCGCGCCGAACCTGGCCAGGCGCATCGCCGCCGAGGCCATGCAGACGGTGGATTTCGCCTACTCCGAGGAATGGCGCTGCGATCACGGCATCATGGTGCCATTGCACTTCCTCACGCCGCGTTTTGACCTGCCTGTGATTCCTGTGAACATCAACTGCCAGGGGCCGCCGATGACGCCACTGCACCGCGCCTGGGCTTGTGGCGAAGCCCTCAGGCGCGCCTGTGACGCCGTGCCGGAAAGGCTCGCCCTGATCGGCACCGGCGGCATCTCGCACTGGCCGGCCACGCCGGACTCGGGGCGCATCAATGAGGCCTGGGATCGCCGGTTTCTGGATCGACTGATGGCGCAAGACAAGTCCGCCCTGCTCTCCTATACGGATGAAGATATCTACCGCGACGCCGGCCAGGGCGGCTTCGAGATCCGAACCTTCATTGCCGCCGCTGCCGCCGCGCGCGGTCCGGGAAAGCTGAACTTCTATACTGCGAACCTGCCGATATTTGCCGTCGGTTGCACGGCAGCGCGGTTCCAGATCCGGTGACCGGCACAGAATCCGTCCCGCCGACCATGAGTGGCGGTGAAGCGCTGATGCGCGCCGCCCGGGCGAACGGCGTTGATACCTTGTTCGGCTTGCCGGGGGTGCAGATCTATGCGCTGTTCGACGCCGTCAAGCGGCTGGGCGTGCGTAGCATCGTCTCGCGTCACGAACAGGGCGCCGCCTACATGGCGATGGGTTACGCACGAGCGCTCGGGCGACCCGCCGCCTTCGCCGTGGTGCCGGGACCGGGGGTGCTGAACGCCAGCGCCGCCCTGTGTACCGCCATGGGCTGCAATACGCCCCTGCTTTGTCTCACCGGCCAGGTGCCCTCTGGCTTTCTGGGCCAGGGGCGCGGCCATCTGCACGAGCTTGCGGATCAGGCGGGCACATTGCGCAGCCTGATCAAGGATGCGCTGCACGTCGCCAGGCCGGCAGACGCTTCGCGCTTGGTAAATCAGGCATTTCATACCATGCAAAGCGGACGCCCCGGGCCGGTGGCAGTGGAGATGTGCTGGGATGTGATGGCCGCAGAATGGCCGGATGTCCACATCCAGGCGGGTAACAGCCGAATCGAACAGCCCGAGGCGGACCCGGAACAGCTGGACGCCGCGGTTGCGGCCATGGCCCGCGCCAAGGCGCCGCTTATCATGTGCGGCGGCGGCGCCCAGCACGCCAGCGAGTCAGTGCGGGCGCTGGCCGAAACCCTGCAAGCGCCAGTCACGGCCATGCGCAGCGGGCGCGGCGTCGTTGCTGAAGATCACCCGCTCGGCGTCTCCTGCGTTGCTGCCAGGCGGCTCATTGATGAGACGGACCTGCTGATCGGCATCGGTTCGCGTCTGGAGTTGATCACCATGCGCTGGCGCAACATGATGCGCCATGAGCGCCGCATCACGGACCTGCCGACGCTGATTCGCATCGACATCGACCCCGAGGAAATGACGCGACTCGAACCGGACGTTGCATTGATCGCCGATGCCGACGCCGCCTGCCGAACCCTGACCAATCGCTTGCAGGGACGCGCCAATCCCGACCCTGGGCGGCTGACGCGCATCGCCAGCGCCAAGGCGGCGAGTGAACGGGCGATTCAGCGCGTGCAGCCGCAAGTGGACTATCTGAAAGTGATTCGGGAAGTGCTGCCGCGCAATGGCATCTTCGTGCCGGAGGTATCGCAGATGGGATTTGCCTCCTACTTCGGCTTTCCGGTTTACGAGCCGCGCACCTATCTCAGCGAGGGCTATCAGGGAACGCTCGGATTCGGTTTTCAGACGGCGCTTGGCGCCAAGATCGCCTGCCCTGAGCGGGCGGTGGTGTCGGTAACCGGCGACGGCGGCTTCCTGTTCGGGGTTCAGGAACTGGCAACAGCCGTGGCGCACGACATCGGGCTGGTGACCCTGGTGTTCAACAACAACGCCTTTGGCAATGTGCGCCGCGATCAGATCGAGCGCTATGACGGGCGCATATCGGGGGCGCTTTTGCACAACCCGGACTTCGTTCAGCTGGCAGAATCCTTCGGCGTGCGCGGCTATCGAGCACAGACGCCGAAGGCCCTGAAGCCAGTGCTCGAAGGCGCGCTGGAAGCCGATCAGCCCGCATTGATCGAAGTGCCGGTTGACGCCGCCAGCGAAGCGTCACCCTGGGAGTTCATCCTCGGATGAGCGAGCCGGCGCAATCATCTCGCCAGACGCCGCGTCGCCGTCTGAGTTTCGAGTACTTCCCGCCAAGAACCGAGACTGGCCGCCAGCGCTTCGAGGAGACGGTCGCCAGGCTCGATACGCTGGCCCCGAACTTTGTATCTGTCACCTGTGCGGCTCAGGGCAGCCGTCGAAGCGGTACCGAGGAAACGGTGTCAGCGCTGATCAGCCAGGGCATTGTCACCGCACCGCACATATCGGTGGGCGCCATGCGTCTGTCCGAACTCGACGCCGAAATTGACCGCTATGCAGCGCGTGACGTCAACCGCTATGTGGCGCTGCGCGGCGATGCGGCAGCCGATGTAGCTGCGGACGACGAAGTTTACGGGCTGCCCGGCGCCGACGCCGAACACCTGGTCCGCCATCTCCGGCGGCGCCTGGGCGAGGCGGTCGCCATCGAAGTGGCGGGCTATCCCGAGACACATCCCAGGGCGGCCTCACCGGCTGCTGATCTGGCGTCCCTGAAACGCAAGGTCGATGCCGGTGCGAATGCCGTGCTGACCCAGTTCTTCTTTCTGGCCGACGCCTATCAGCAATTCCGGGAGCGGGCCGTTGCCGCTGGCATTACAGCGCCCATCATCCCCGGCATCCTGCCACTGACCAGCCATGAGAGGACGCTTCGCTTCGCCGCGGACTGCGGCGCTCGCGTACCGGATCGGATCTGCCAGGAGCTGGAGAAGCTGGCGGACGACCAGCAAGGACTGGCGGACTATGGCGTTTCCGTCATCTCCCGTCTCTGTCAGGACCTGCTGGCCGCCGGCGCGCCCGGCCTGCATTTCTATACACTGAACCAATGGCGCCCGACGTCACGCATCTGCGCCAACCTCGGCATCAATCCCGCTCGCGCCGCAACGCCCTGAAGCGGTGCAAGCTTCCATGACCAGGGAACTGGTCGGGACGGCAGGATTTGAACCTGCGACCACTTGACCCCCAGTCAAGTGCGCTACCAGACTGCGCTACGCCCCGCGCCAGGCGCGCATCATAGCGCACCCATCGCATTTGTCCTCGGTGCTATCGCTCAAGGGCCGCGAGCACTTCCGCCAATAGTTCCAGGTCCGCTTCACTCAGGCGCCGGTCCGTCAGCAGATGCGGGCGTCGCTGCCAGGTACGCAGCAGCGACTGGGCGCGCCGCCAGCGGGCGATTGCGGCATGATCGCCGGTCAACAGCACTGCCGGTGTTGACTGGCCTGCCACTTCGCGCGGGCGGGTGTACTGAGGGTAATCCAGCAGTCCGTGGAGATGTGATTCGGTGAGGATGGAGTCGTGATTGTTCACCACGCCCGGAAGCAGGCGGCAAACGGCGTCCACGAGCACCATGGCCGGCAGTTCCCCGCCGCTCAGGACATAGTCGCCAATGGAAATCTCCTCGTCCACCGCCTGCTCCAGCACCCGTTCATCAATGCCCTCATAACGCCCGCACAGCAGCAGCAAGCTGGCGCTGTCGGCGAGCCGGCTGGCGGTGGCCTGATCCAGCGTCGGCCCTTGCGGTGAGAGACAAATCACCCTCGGCGGCGTCGGCGAAGACGCCTTGGCGGCGACGATAGCGCGCAACAGGGGTTCGGCCATCAGCACCATGCCTGGACCGCCGCCATACGGTCGGGCATCGGCGGTTGCGCGCGCATCATCGGCAAATTCGCGCAGGTCGAAAGGGCGCAGTTGCAGATCGCCGCGTTCCAGCGCCCGCCCGAGAATGCCAGCTTGGGCGATGTCCGAAATCAACTCCGGAAAGAGCGTGATGACGCCAATCCACATGCGCGGCGATCCCGGCCCCGGCCCTACGCCCGCCTGGCCGCCAACTGTGCGCGGATGGCTTCGTGTTCCGCTCGGCCGAGCGGGTAGCCGAGCAGAGGCGCGAATGCAAGCACGGCCATCACGACGGGGGCGGCGCAATAGACCAGCAGGAAACCGTCCAGGGCAGCCGGGGCATTGTTGCCCTGGGCGCTGAACCCGAAACCCACTTCCACCAGCGTCAGCACCGTGCCCACCGCCAGGGCAGCGCCGAGCTTGTTCGTAGCGTTCAACATTGCGTAGAACAGGGCCGGGCGCGGCCTGCCCGTCTCCAGTTCGTCCGCATCTGCGAGGTCGGCCATCATCGAACGCAGGAGAAAGGGCGCGGCGCCGAAGGCAACACCGTAACAGAGCGAGTAGGCCCAGAAGAGCGCAACATTGCCTGGCTCGACCACCAGGAACAGGGCGATCTTGACGATCACGCCGTAGATCAGGGCGATCTGCGCGGTGCGCGCCTTGCCCAGGCGGTAGGCCGCCTTCAACCAGAGCGGCATGGCCAGCAAACCGGCCACAAAGTACAGCAAAAGCACCAGGCTGGCGTGCGACGGCAACTGAAAGATGTGCGTGGCGAACAGGATGTAGAGGCTGCCGGATGCAGTGGAGCCAAAGCCGGAGGCGAGATCAGCGCACAAGAGGCGCCACAGGGTCCGATTGCCCGCCATCAATCGGGCGGCTTCGCGCCAGGACACGCCGACCGAAGCGGCGCCGCGACGGTCCGGCGCGCCCGCCAGGGTGAACAAGGCCGTCACCGGGAACAGGATCAGGCAGAACCAGCCCATGCTGGCCACCTTGATGCCGAGTGCATCGTAGCCAAGCAGGCCGGAGACGGCAGGCGTCGCCAACACACCGATCATGCCAGCGATGATGAATGCCTCACGCCAGGTGAAGAGGCGGGATCGATCATCGTATCCGGCTGCCAGGTCCGCGCCCCAGGCAAGATGAGCGACCGTCAGCAGGGTATAGCCGATGTACAGCGCGAACAGCCAGAAACCGAGCCAGGCTGCCGATACACGCTCCGGGTCCGGCAGGAAAAGCATCCAGACGCTCAGCAGCAGAATGGGGATGGCAACAGCAATCCAGTGCTTGCGCCGGCCCCAGCGGGTTTCGAAGCGGTCGATCATCATGCCCATCAAGGGATCCGTGATCACATCCCAGAAGCGGGCAAGGGTGAACATCAGGCCAACGGTGGCCAGACTCATTCCCAGCTCCTCGCCATAGAAGGGCGGCAGGTAAACGGCAATCGGCAGCGCCATGGCCGCCAACGGCAGGCCAACGCTTGAGTAGCAGGCAAGCGTGCGCCGGGACTGCATCAGGCTTCCCAGTCCACCAGCATACGACCCGATGCAAGGCCCACCTGAATGACATAGCTGCGCTGGAACGGAATCAGAACTTCCGCCTCGCCCCGGATCACCAGCACATCATGGGCGCCCGTGCGCAGGATCTGGCGCACGTGGCCGAGCGTGACTCCGGCGGTAGTCTCCACCTGCAGGCCAATCAGGTCGCGCCAGTAGAATTCGTGTTCGTCCAGGGCCGGCAGGGCGCTGTCCGGTACGCCGATGTCGCACCCGGAAAGATCACGGGCAGCGTCGCGGTCGCAGATATCGGGAAATCGGGCCGCGTAGCCAGTGCGCCTGGGTTCGACAGCAACCGGGTCACACAACTGCCAGGGCGAGGCGGCCGCAGCGGCCGGCGAGCGTATGTGCCAGGGACGGTAGGCAAGCAGATTGGCGGGTGGATCAGTAAAGGAAGCGATACGCAGCAAACCCTGCACGCCCAGGGGTGCGCCGATACGCCCGACGATCACCATGACACAGGGTGATCCGGCGCTGCTTGTCAGGCCTGCTCGGCTACCGGCGTCGCCGCCTCTGTATCTGCCTCTGCGGGGTGCTCGTCGGCTTGCCGACGCCCCTGCTTGATGAGTTGCCGAACCCGCTCGCTCGGCCTGGCGCCCACCGACAACCAGTGATCCACGCGCTCGAGATCCACCCGCAACGCCTGATCTTTGCCACTGGCCAGCGGATTGAAGAAGCCAACGCGCTCAATGAAGCGGCCATCCCGCCGAGCGGCTTGGTCCGCCACCGTGATGTGATAGAAGGGCTTTTTTCTGGCGCCGTGGCGCGCCAAACGAATTGTTACCATGCGTGCAGCGTCGGATATCAAGGGCTGCGCATTCTACGGCTCGCGACCGGGGAATGAAACCACCATCTGTGCACGCATCTCATCGACGCCGATGCCGGCCCGAACCGGGAGCGGCGCCCTGCGCCGCCTGCAAGCTGTGCATCAGACGCTGCATACCGCCCTTGCGCCCCGCCTTCTTCATCGCCTTGGCCATCTGCCGATATTGTTTGAGCACTCGGTTGACCGCCGCCGGTTCCTGACCGCTGCCGCGCGCAATCCGCCGGCGCCTTGATGCGTCGATCAGGTCCGGAAAGCGGCGCTCGCCGGGCGTCATGGAATCGATCATCACCAGGGCGCGCCGCCACTGATCGTCCTGCGCTTGTGCGAGGGCGGCCTGGGCGCCGGGATTCATGCCCGGCAGCTTGCCGAGCATGTTCTGCAATCCGCCCATCTCCGACATGCTTCGGATCTGATCGCGAAAGTCTGCCAGATCAAAGCGCTCCCGGCGTTGCAGCTTGCCCGCCAGCCGCCGCGCCCGGCCCTTGTCAACCTTGCGCTCAGCCTCCTCCATGAGCGAAAGCACATCGCCCATACCGAGAATGCGCGAAGCAAGGCGATCCGGGTGAAATGGCTCCAGCGCCTCGATCTTCTCGCCCATACCGAGAAACTTGATCGGCTTGCCGGTCACCTGACGCACCGACAAGGCCGCGCCACCTCGGGCATCGCCATCCGCCTTGGCGAGTATTACACCCGTGAAATCAAGCGCATCATTGAAAGCCTGGGCTGTCAGAGCGGCGTCCTGCCCGGTCATGGCATCCACCACAAACAGGATTTCCGCGGGCGAGAGCCTGGCTTTCAGATCGCTGATCTCCCGCATCATGGCGTCATCCACGGCCAGGCGCCCGGCAGTATCGACAATCAGCACATCCGCCAGCAGCCGCCTGGCCTCCTCAAGCGAACGCTCGGCGATGGCAGCCGGCGACTCATCGGCAGAGGTTGGCAGAAACGACACCTCGGCGGCTTCCGCCAGCCTGGCCAATTGATCGATAGCCGCAGGCCGATAGACGTCGGCGCTGACCAGCGCCACCCGACGCTTCAAGCGCTGGCGCACGAACAGGGCCAGCTTGGCGGCGGTGGTAGTCTTGCCGACGCCCTGAAGACCTGCCATCAACACCACTGCTGGCGGCGCCGTAGCCAGGTTGAGGCCGTCGTTGGCGCTGCCCATGAGCGCAACCAGTTCCTCGTGGACAACCTGCTGCAGGCCGGCCAGCGGATTCCGGCCAACGCCGACTGTTTGCCCAAGCGCCCGCTCGCGCACCCGTTCCGTGAAAGCGCGCACCGCAGAAAGCGCTACGTCTGCATCCAGCAATGCAGAGCGGACTTCGCGCAGCGCCGCCGCCACCTGTTCTTCATTCAGCCGCGCCTTGCCGCCGAGCCCCTGAAAGGCGCCGGCGAGGCGCTCCGACAACTGTTCGAACATGGGCAGGACCCGCGCAGACAATCGCTATTGCGAGGAGCGCAGAGTATATACTGCCGTCCATGTCGCTGATGGTTGATCTGTCAAAGCCGGTGAGCCGCAAGGCGGCCGCCGGGCTGCCCGGCGCCGTTCGTCATGCCGACTGATTCTCTGCTGGCGCTGACGCTCGCGCTCTATCTGGCGAGCACTGTCTGGATGCTGTTGCGGTTGCGCGTCGGGCATCCGAATCCCGCGCCAGGCGTCTGGATTCTGGCCGTACCGGCGTTGGGGCTGCATGGGCTGATTCTGGCCGAGCAGATGGTCACCGGCAGCGGTATCTACATCGGCATCGCCAGCGCGGCCAGCCTGTCGGCGCTGCTGACCGCCAGCCTGGTGCTCATCCTGTCCGTGTTCCTGCCGCTGAACGTTCTGCTTTCCATGATCTTGCCAGTGGCAGCGACCGCGCTTGGCGTTTCCCAACTGACGGCGAGCCAGCGGCCGCTGATCGATCCCTCGGACACCTGGCTGGGCCTGCACATCAGCGTTTCCCTTGTCGCCTACAGCCTGCTGATGGCGGCTGCCTTGCAGGCGGCCGTGCTGGTATGGGCGGAGCGCCGCCTGCGCCCTGGTCCAGGGCTTCAGACGCACGCCGGCCTGCCGCCGCTTGAAAGCCTCGAATCCTCCTTGTTTGCCCTGATCTGGGCCGGGTTCATCGGCCTGAGCCTCGCCATCGCCAGCGGCCTTGCCGGCCTCGAAGACATGTTTGCCCAGCACGTGGCGCACCATACGCTGCTTGCTTGTGTCTCCTGGCTGCTGTACGGCGTTCTGCTGGTGAGCCGCTGGCGCCTAGGCTGGCGTGGCCTGGTGGCGGTGCGCTGGACGGTGATCGCCTTCGCCTTCTTGCTGATCGGCTACTTCGGCAGCAAGTTCGTGCTGGAAATACTGCTACAGCGCAGCTGACCGCTATCGCATCCGCATCGCCCGCTGCCGATCCAGGATGACCTGATCAGACGCCGCAAGGCGTGACGGGCTACCCGCGCCAGCGCCGATTGATCGCCGAAACCACAGCCAGATAAGAGGCGGTAATCGTGTTCTGGCTGACGCCCGCGCCGAAGCAGGGCCCCTGCCCGCCTTCCTCATCGGCCACCGCTACCAGACAGATCGCCATGGCATCCGCCCCGGAACCCAGGGAATTCTCCTGATAGCTGATTACGCGAACCCGTTCGTTCAGGGTTTCTTCCAGGCCATTGACAAAGGCTTCTATGGGGCCCTTGCCCTCCCCGTCCACCGTGATCGGCTGTTCCGACGCCTCGATACGGGCAACGCAGCGCTGATCTCCGTTGCCGGCAGTCAGCAGCACGAAATCAACCAGGCGATAGGGGCCTTGATCGCGCACATATTCATCAATCAGCGCCTGATATATCTCCGGCGCCTTGACCTCCCTGCCCCATTGCTCGGTCAACTGCTGAACGTGGCGGCTGAATTCTTTCAGCATGTCGCGTGGCAACACGACGCCGTAGAACTCCTCGAGCAGAAAGCCAATGCCGCCCTTGCCGGATTGGCTGTTGACGCGCACCGTTTCCTTGTACGAAGACCCCACATCCGCCGGATCGATCGGCAGGTAGGGCACCTGCCAGTGATCGCGGTCCACCTGCGCCATGCCCTTCTTGATCGCGTCCTGATGCGAGCCGGAAAAGGCCGTGAACACCAGATCCCCGGCATAGGGCTGGCGCGCCGGCACGGGCATCTTGTTGATCGCTTCCACAGTGCGCCGGATGCGTGGCATGTCGCTGAAGTCCAGTTCCGGGTCCACGCCCTGACTGAACATGTTCATGGCCACCGTGACGAGGTCGCAATTGCCAGTACGCTCGCCATTGCCGAACAGCGTACCCTCGACACGCTGCGCGCCGGCCATCAACGCCAGCTCGGTCGCCGCAACGCCGGTGCCCCGATCATTGTGCGTGTGCAGGCTGATCACCGCTCGCTCCCGCCCCGGGAAACGGGTTGCAAACCACTCGATCTGATCCGCATAGATGTTGGGCGTCGCCATTTCCACCGTGGAGGGCAGGTTGATAATCATCGGATGCCCGGCGCTCGCCCCCCAGGTATCGGCGACCGCAGCACAGATGTCCACCGCGAAATCGAGTTCCGTGCCGGTAAAGCTCTCCGGCGAGTATTCGAAGGTGATATTGGCGTCAAGGCTCTCAAGCCCTTGTTTCACGATGCCGGTCCCCTGGACAGCGAGATCAATGATGCCCTGTCTGTTCAGCCCGAATACAACCCGCCTTTGCAGCGTGGACGTCGAGTTGTAGAGGTGAAAGATCACGTTCGGCGCGCCTTGCAAGGCTTCGACCGTGCGCTCGATCAGCGCCTCCCGTGCCTGACACAACACCTGTATTGCCACCCCATCGGGAATGCGGTCTTCATCGATGATGCGGCGGATGAAGTCGAAGTCCGGCTGAGAAGCTGCCGGGAAGCCTACCTCGATCTCGGCGAAGCCGATATCAAGCAGCAGATTCCACATCTCCAGCTTTTCTTCCACGCTCATCGGGTCGATCAGCGCCTGGTTGCCATCACGCAGGTCCACGCTGCACCAGCGCGGCGCCTGATTCAGCACCCGGTTTGGCCACTGACGTTCGGACAGGGCGATCGGAGAAAAGGCTCGATACTTGTGATAGGGCATGGCGCCTCTGGCCCGGCTCTGCGGGCGCACGGCTTCAAATTGCTCGGTGCTTTCGCTCATGGTCGGAGACTCCTGCGGGTTTCCCGCCGGTGCAAGATTCAGCACGACACCACTCGTGGCGCTGTGAGGCGGGCTTTGCGCCCGTTGGGTAGAAGGACAGGTTCGCCGCTAGCCCAGCGGCAGCAGGCACAGGACGGGCGCCATTTCAAGTGACCGAATCTGATTGGATTGCATGGCGGTGACTATCGCAAAGTCTGTTGCTGCCTGTCAATGACGATTTGCCGTCAGTCGGCACTGACAACAGCGGCGCTGGCAGCCGCTCAAGGGCCAGACGCAGCGCCTCATCGACACAGGCAACCGGACGGACGTCAAGCCCCTTGAGAATGCCTTCAGAAATCTCGGCCAGATCATGTTCGTTTTCCAGCGGAATGATGACCACGCTGATCCCGCCCCGCTGAGCTGCCAGCAGCTTCTCCTTCAGGCCACCGATACGAAGCAGTCTGCCGCGCAAGGTGATTTCGCCGGTCATGGCGACGTCCGCCCGGGCCGGAATGGCAGCTGCCAGGGACACCAGGGCAGTGCAGACGGCGAGGCCCGCGCTCGGCCCGTCTTTCGGGGCGGCGCCTTCCGGCACATGCACGTGAAAATCATGCTTCTCGTGATAATCCGGCGCTATGCCCAGCGCCTCCCCGCGGCTGCGAACGAAGGTAAGCGCCGCCTGAATGCTCTCGTGCATCACCTCGCCAAGGGAGCCAGTGCGCGTCTGACGGCCCTTGCCCGGTGTTGCAGCAGCTTCCACCTTCAGCAATTCACCGCCGGCTTCCGTCCACGCCAGGCCGGTCGCCACGCCCACCTGACTCTCGTTTTCGGCGATGCCAACGCTGAACTTGCGCACACCGCAGTACCTTTCAATGTCGGCTACATCCACGGTGACCGGGCCGGCGCATTCGCCACTCGCCTGCCTGCGAACCACCTTGCGCACCACCCGAGCGATCTCGCGCTCCAATCCGCGTACGCCGGCTTCGCGCGTGTAGTGGCGAATCAGATGCTCAATGGCCGCATCCTCCATCCCGAGATCCGAGGCCTTGAGGCCTGCCAGGGCGCGTTGTCCTGGCAACAGATAGCGGCTCGCGATGCGCCGCTTCTCGGTCTCCGTGTAGCCGGGCAAGCGCACTACTTCCATACGGTCCAGCAGAGGCGGGGGAATGTCCAGGGAGTTGGCCGTGCAAAGAAAAAACACGTCCGAAAGATCGAAATCCGCTTCCAGATAATGATCGGAAAAACGGCTGTTCTGCTCCGGGTCCAGCACCTCCAGCAGGGCACTGGCCGGGTCGCCGCGAAAATCGGCGCCCATCTTGTCCACTTCATCGAACAGGAACAGGGGATTGCGCACGCCCACCCGCGCCAGGCGCTGCATCACCTTGCCTGGCAAGGCGCCGACATAGGTGCGTCGGTGACCCCGAATCTCTGCCTCGTCGCGCACGCCGCCGAGCGCCATGCGTGCGAATCGGCGATTCGTGGCGCGGGCAATGCTCTCCGCCAGGGACGTCTTGCCGACGCCCGGCGGCCCGACCAGGCAGAGCACCGGCCCCTTGACCCGCCCTACCCTGGCCTGCACCGCCAGATACTCCAGCACCCGCTCCTTGACCTCCGCAAGGCCGTGATGATCTTCGTCCAGGATGCGTTCGGCCCGCGCCAGATCGCGGCTCTGCCGTTTGCGCCGCTTCCAGGGCATCTTCAACATCCAGTCGAGCCAGGTGCGCAGCACTGTCGCCTCGGCTGACATGGGCGACATCTGCTTGAGCTTCTCCACCTCCTCAATCGCCTTGTCCCGAGTCTCCGCCGGCATCCCCGCCGCCTGTACCTGCTCGGCAAGTTTTTCGACCTCGCCCGGCGCATCCTGCAATCGTCGCAACTCCTGCTGGATAGCTCGCAACTGCTCATTGAGATAGTGCTCGCGCTGGTGTTTCTCCATCTGCTCGCGCACCTGACCGCGAATCTCCTTGTCCAGCGCATTCTGCGCCCTGCGCCTGTCTATCAGACCAAGCATCTGCCCTGCACGCTCCGGCACGGAGAACGAGGCCAGCAGGGCCTGACGCTCGTCGAGCGGCAATTTGATTCTCGACGCAATGGCATCGACCAGTTGGCCTGGATCACGAATGCTGGCAAGGGTGCGCACGGCCTCGTCCGACAGTTCACCGGTCGCCCGGGCATGACTTTGCACCTGCTCGATCAAGGAAGTTTGCAGTGCCTTGGCTTCGTCGGGCGGCAGCACCGCCTCGGTGACCGGCAATACGCGCGCCTGCAGGTGATCAGTGGCGTTCTCGACGGCTTCCACCCGCGCCCGGCTCTTGCCCTCGACCAGTATCTTGACCGCGCCATCCGCCAGATTTACAGCGCGCGCCAGGGTGGTGATGGTTCCGACCTCGTGCAGGTCCCGTGCGGTTTCCGCCGCACCTTCAGGATTGCGCCTGGCAACCAGCAAGAGTTCCCGGCTCGCTGCCTCGGCTTCCGCGACGGCGCGAATCGAACTGGCCGTTGCGACCAGCAGGGTGTGAACCCCATGCGGATAGATCACCAGGTCACGCAACGGCATGACCGGCAGCCGGCGGCTGGTCTTCATCCGCGCCGGGCCTCAGTCTTCCTGAGCGGCCTTGACCTTGACCTGGTCCTTGTTTTCGTACATCCGCATCGGTTCGCACTCGCCGCGAATGACGCTCTCGTCAATGATGACCTTGGCGACGGAATCCGAGGACGGCAGATCGTACATGGTGTCGAGCAGCACGGATTCGAGAATCGAACGCAGGCCGCGCGCGCCCGTCTTGCGCTGCATGGCCTTGTCGGCGATGGCGCGCAGCGCATCGTCGCGAAAATCCACCTCGACATTCTCCATCTCGAACAACTTCGAGTACTGGCGAGTAAGCGAATTCCTGGGTTCTGTGAGAATTCGGACGAGCGCGTCCACATCGAGCTCCTCCAGAGTCGCCACCACCGGCAAGCGGCCGACAAACTCCGGAATCAGGCCGAAGCGGATCAGGTCTTCCGGCTCCACCTGACGCAGGGTCTCGCCGATGCGCTTGCGCGACTCTTCGCCATGCACCTCGGCGCCGAAGCCTATCCCTGAGTGGTCCGAGCGGTCCAGGATGATCTTGTCCAGGCCGGAAAAGGCGCCGCCGCAGATGAACAGGATATTGGCGGTGTTCACCTGCAGGAATTCCTGCTGCGGGTGCTTGCGCCCACCCTGAGGCGGCACCGAGGCCAGCGTGCCCTCGATGAGCTTCAGCAGCGCCTGCTGGACGCCCTCTCCCGATACATCGCGGGTGATGGAAGGGTTGTCCGACTTGCGCGATATCTTGTCGATTTCATCAATGTAAACAATGCCGACCTGGGCCCGCTCAACGTCGTAGTCGCACTTCTGCAGGAGCTTCTGAATGATGTTCTCGACATCCTCGCCCACATAGCCGGCTTCGGTGAGGGTGGTCGCGTCGGCCATCGTGAAGGGCACGTCCAGCAGCCGGGCGAGGGTTTCCGCGAGCAGTGTCTTGCCGCAACCGGTGGGGCCGATCAGGAGGATGTTGGACTTGGACAACTCGACGTCGTCTTCTTTCTGCTTCCTGCTCCTGGCCGAGTCTTCGCCCGAGCCGCCCTCGCCGGCCCGGGCGTGGTTCAGGCGTTTGTAGTGGTTATAAACCGAAACCGAAAGCACCTTCTTGGCATGGTCCTGGCCGATCACATACTGGTTGAGGATGTCGTTGATTTCCGCTGGCGTCGGCAGCTTGCCACCGCTCTCGTCGCGATCGCTGCCGGCGCCTTCCTCGCGAATGATGTCGTTGCAGAGTTCCACGCACTCATCACAGATGAACACGGATGGCCCCGCAATGAGTTTGCGTACTTCATGCTGACTCTTGCCACAGAACGAACAATAGAGCAGCTTGCTGCCGGAGCCGTCGCCCCTCCCGCCTTTGCTGGCCATACTTACCTCATACGCCCTGATTGCGCACCATGCTGTCTATCGTCCCGGATTGCAAGGGCCTGATCAGGACGCTGCGGCCGATGGCCCCGATCGCGGACGCTGCACCAGATCGATCAGGCCGTAGTTGGCGGCTTCGTCCGCATTCATCCAGTAGTCCCGGTCCGAATCTGCGCGCACGCGCTCCACGGTCTGGCCGGTATGTTCGGCCAGCATCTGGTTCAGGCGCTCGCGCAATTGCAGTATCTCCTTGGCCTGGATCTCGATGTCAGCGGCGACCCCGCGCATCCCGCCAACAGCAGGCTGATGCAGCATCATGCGTGCGTTGGGCAGGGCAAAGCGCTTGCCCGAAGCACCCGCGGCAAGCAGAAAGGCGCCCATGCTCGCAGCCTGGCCGATGCACAGGGTGCTGACATCGCAGCGCACGAATTGCATGGTGTCATAGATGGCCATGCCGGAGGTGACCGAGCCGCCGGGCGAATTGATGTAGAGATGAATGTCCTTGTCCGGGTTTTCGGACTCCAGGTAGAGAATCTGGGCGATGATCAGGTTGGCAACCGTATCCTCTACCGGCCCGACCATGAAGATAATGCGATCCTTGAGCATCCGCGAATAGATGTCGTAAGACCTCTCGCCGCGCGAGGAGCGCTCGACCACTACGGGAATCAAGCCCAGTCCGGTCGTCTCCGGGCGCTCCGAAAAATCACTCACGAGAAGTTTCCCCTGTTGTTGATTCATCCGCCTCGCCTGCGCCCGGATCAGCGTCACCTGCTGCGTCGGCAACTTCCGGCTCGCTTGCCTCAACCTCGGGCGCCGGCATCCTTCCAGCCGTGAAATCGGCGTAGGTGACGGTCTGTCGCTCAACCTGCGCCTGTTCCAGCACCAGATCAAGCACCTTGTGCAATAGCACCGATTGTTCCACAGCGCGCAACCGCGCCTCATCATGGTAGATGGCGCGGGCAAAGCCGGCAGAATCCGTATAGCCCTCGGCCATCCGCTCCACCTCGGCGCGTATGCTGGCATCATCCGCCTGCAACCGAAACTGCTCGATGATGCGCTCGAAGATCAACCACTCGGCCACCTTGATGCGCGCCTGTCGGGTAATTTCGTCCAGCAGCGGCTGCCCTTGTTCAGCCGCCGCCTTCGGCCCGCCGAGGCTGTTCACCATCCCCGCCGCCTGCTCCTGCACCCTGGACGCCGGAATCGGAAAGTCATGACAAGCGCGCAGGGCGCTGCTGACATGCTCATGGCGCCAGGCGATGAGACGGTCACCGATCTCCCGGTCCATGTTCGATGCGACCTGCGCCCGAAAGGCCGGCATACCGCCTTCGACAACGCCATACGCCTCCAGGAACGCCTCATCCAGGTCCGGCAGGACCGGCTCCGCTGCATCACCCAATGTCAACTCGAAATCCACAGTCTGCGCGCGCAGGACCTCTGCCGGA
Organism: Pseudomonadales bacterium; assembly: GCA_965199705.1. Taxonomy (GTDB): domain Bacteria; phylum Pseudomonadota; class Gammaproteobacteria; order Pseudomonadales; family Azotimanducaceae; genus Azophilus. The sequence continues at coordinate 1,828,055 of OZ241359.1, read as the reverse complement.
TGGTCGTCGGGGAAGCGGGCCGAGAAGGCCGTACTGTCGCCGGCGGCAAGGCCGGTGACCGCAAGGTTCAGCTCCGGCATGACCTGGCCATCGCCGATGACAAAGGCAAACGCCTCATGTTCCGTGCCGGGCGCGGCCTGGCCATCAATCTTGCCGGAAAAACTGACGTTGACGCGATCCCCCTCCTGCGCCGGACGCTCGACCGAGCGCCAGTCCGTTTGCTGGGCGCGCAGTTTTTCGACCATCTCGTCAATGTCGGCATCCGCTATGTCAATCTGCAAGTCCGTCAACTTCAGATCGGTGATGTCTGTGAGATCGAACTCGGGCGCCACCTCGAACGAGGCTTCGAAGACAAGGTCGCAACCGGGTTCGGAGCGCACGATTTCGATAGCGGGCCTGCTGACCGGCGCCAGGGCGGCTTCCGCCACCGCTTGCTGATAAAAACGCGGCATGACTTCCCGGGTGACCTCCAGGCGCGTGGCCTCGCCGAATCGTCGGCGCACTTCCTTCAATGGCGCCTTGCCTGGCCGGAATCCACGCAGATGCGCCTTTCTGGACACGTCGCGCAGCCTTTGCGTCACCATGTCGTCAATCTCTTCACCGGGTAGCGTCACGATCAACCGCCGCTCCAGCTCGGAAATCACTTCTGTTGATACCTGCATGCGTTCGCTTGTCTGGTGCTTGTGTGGACCGGCTCGCCAGCAGCCGACATTGGGGTGGACGATGGGGCTCGAACCCACGACCGCCGGGATCACAACCCGGAGCTCTACCTGCTGAGCTACGCCCACCATACGGCGCCGCTGGCGCGCCCGGAAGGACTCGAACCTTCAACCGCCTGCTTAGAAGGCAGATGCTCTATCCAGTTGAGCTACGAGCGCCCTGCTCACTCGGCCCCAACAAGCTGGTCGGGGTAGAGAGATTCGAACTCCCGACCTCCTGCTCCCAAAGCAGGCGCGCTACCAGACTGCGCTATACCCCGGGGTGACGACACGGCCATCCCGCCCAAGGGCCAAGCTCGATCGGTGGCGCATCATACGGGCGACCGGGCAACGGCGTCAATTGCTGTATGGGCTCAGTGCTGTATGGGCTCAGTGTTGTATGGGCTCAGCACCTTTCGGAATTCTGAGGTCGGGCAGTCATGTTACGGTGAGAGGTCCAGGCGGACATCACTCAGCCATTCGCGCAAGCAACGAAGCGCCGTCCTCGCACTCGATCAGCCACTCTCCCACCTCGTCCAGACGCTCCGGGTCGGAAACGCCCGCCAGCAAGACGCCGAAACGCTTCGCCGTATCGCCGCCAAACCGCAGCGCAACCTGACGCTCAAGCAGGGCGCGCTCCCGAGCCAACGCTTTCGCCTCGCCTTCAGCCTTGCCTCGGGCCTCACCTCGGGCCTCGCCCTTCTCAATCAGCTGCTGCTTCCATAGCGCCACCCGCTCAGCCGGGTCAGCCGGTTGTCGTACCACTTCGTCGGTCGATTCCCTCAGCCTGACCAGTTTCATAAGCCACTCCTCCTCGTCCCCTATGTCCGCATTTCGAACCCATGCCTCCAGCCAACGCTGCAGCACATCCAAAAGACTGCCATCTTCCACCCCGGAAAGCCACTGCAAACAGCGCTCCACTACACGCTTCAGGTCTTCTGGACCGGTCAGACCCTCAATCCACGCCAGCAGCGTCGCCGCATTGCCTTCCGGCAGTTCCTCGCCCAACAGGGCCTGTTGATCGACCAGAACATAGCCGTCTCCCACCAGACCCATCGGCCCCACATGCGCGCCCAACGGTCCGGGCTTGCCGGTTTCACCCTTCGCCTGTGCTGATACATCCGCTGACGCTGCTTCCATCCCGCCTGGGCGCGTCAGGGCTGACAGGTTCAGCGGCGCATGCCATGGACTGGAACCGTTGTAGAGCACAATCGGTAGCACTGGCGGGACCGGGTTGCTGGCGCTGAACGGTTTTTCCCTGTGCAGAGCAAGGTAAAGCAGGGTCGCATAGCTCTGCACTCGTGCGGCCATCATCCAGTCTGGGCGAGACTGAAATTCAAGCATCACCAGGATGTGCAGCCAGTGCGGTTCATCGGCTTCATCGTCCGCCGCCGACGGTTGCAAGGCGACCCGCCAGGCCATGTCGCCGAATCGCTGTTCCAGATTGTCGGTCAGATATTCACTGGGCAGCCGTTCCAGCGTATCCAGACGCAGGCGGCGGAGAATGGGCAGGCGGTCGCCCACCAATTCCTTGAGTAGAACAAGCTGATCGCGCATCATGCGCGGGTGGGCGAAGGCGGCCTTGTAGGTGGCGTCGTGCTGCATGGCAAGCACTGTGCACTGCGAAACCGGCCTTGCATGTGCGACATGACGCCAATTCGTGTGCGAAATGGACCTGGCCCGGGTATTGCGTCATCCTCGCCAACCTCAGCGCCAGGCGAATGCCGGCTGCTCATAGTGCGCGACGCGAGTATGCCGGGCAAACAGGCAGACTTCGCGGAACTGATAGATAATCGCAGCTGTGGGCGCCGCGATGAAGCTGTCGCCAATCGGCATCCGCAGAACCGGATGCTGACTGGTCGTGGTCGGCTCCAGCAGCGGCGCATCCGGACGCTGGAACTCGGTCAGCGGGATACGGTGGATGGAATCCACCTCCGCCGGATTCGGACGCGCCTGAAGACGCGGCCCGCCCCATACCACCAGCGGTGTCATGACAAACCCGGAGCGGGTCACAAAGTCATCCAGACGCCCGAGAACGGCCGAGGCAGGAAGTTCCAGGCCCACTTCCTCCGACAATTCGCGCAGAGCGGCCTCCGCCAGGGTCTCGCCGGCATCCAGGCGACCGCCAGGAAAGGCCCACTGGCCAGGATGATTACGCAAGCGGGATGAACGCCGGGTGAGCATCAGCGCCGCTTCCGGGGACCGGGTAGCGTGTTGCGGCAAACCCGGCAGATCGGCGCCGTGACCGAGATCGGTCACGGTCACCGCAACCGCGGCCTGGCGCGCGCCGGGATCCTCAGCCTGACGCACGGGAAAATCCCGCAGACGCTGCACAATCTGCTCGCGTAATACGGCGTCACAATTCAGGGACAGGTTCTTGTTGCGCATCAGGGCACTCGCTGAGAATTGCAGGTTTCTGGCATCCGGGCTGGCGTAAAATCCTGAACCAATATGTGGGGTCAGCACAAGCGCGCCGACAACCGACAGGCCAGCGGTCGGGCTGGTGCGGAACTCAAGGCGCTTCAATTCGCGCTCGCGACCGTCCTGCTCTGGTCCACCGTGGCCACCGCCTTCAAACTGGGGCTGCAACGCCTGGAGCCCTTGCAGCTACTGTTGGCCGCCACCACCGTCTCCACCGCCCTGTATTGGATCATGGCCAGTTATCAGCGGCGTTGGCGGCTTTCCGGGCGACAGCTTGCGCGGGCACTCGCCACCGGGCTGATCAACCCGTTCGCCTACTACATCGTGCTGTTCGAGGCCTACGACCGACTGCCGGCCCAGGTCGCCCAGCCGGTCAACTATAGCTGGGCCATCACCCTCGCACTGCTGGCCTGGCCGGTACTCGGCCAACGCCCGGGGCTGCGCCGCATTGGCGCCATGCTGGCAAGCTATGCCGGCGTCCTGATCGTGATCGGGCCCGGGGACCTGGATGGCGGCCCATTGAACAAGACCGGCTTGGCGCTGGCCCTGATCAGCACCCTGCTCTGGGCCGGCTATTGGCTGGCCAATGCCCGCATGGCGCAATCCGCAAGCGCCCGAAGCGCAGCCGAACCGGTCGCCTTCATGGCCTGGAGCTTTCTGTTTGGCCTGGCCGCCATCCTGCTGACCTGCATGCTCGGCCCTGGAATGCCAGCGGTTGACGGGCACACGCTGGCCTTCGGCGCCTGGGTGGGCCTGGCCGAGATGGGCCTCGCCTTCCTCTTCTGGCGTCGGGCCATGGCGCTGACAGCGCACACTGCCCGAATCGGCCAGTTGGTGTATCTGTCGCCCGTGCTCTCGCTCGGTATGATTGCCTGGGTGCTGGGCGAACCCCTGAGACCAGCCACCGGCGTGGGACTTGCAATCATCATTGCCGGATTGATCGCTGCCCAACCCGGAACTGCGCGCAGGAGGCCAGCCCGGAAATGACACCCCCGACACAGCCGCAGCGGCCAGCAGGCGCACTACCCGGCCCATCCTGGCTGCGAGACCCCCTTTCGGTGTTCCTCTTTCTCGGTGGCCTGCTCTTCGCACTGGCCGCCTGGCGTGAAGATGCCGGGCCGGAGCGGGTAATCGAGATCACCGAGGGCGACGTGAATCGTCTGCAACAGCAATGGACGGGCCAGATGGGGCGACCACCCGGGGCTGATGAGCTCGATGCCCTGATCGAACAGTTCGTGCGCGAGGAAATCTACTACCGGGAAGCGATGCGATTGTCTCTGGATCAGGACGACGTCATCCTGCGTCGGCGCCTGATTCAGAAGTTGACCTTTCTCACGGAAGACGTGGCGGTGGCAACGCCGCCGACACAGGTCGAGGCAGAAGCTTTCTTCAACGAGCGCCAGAACGACTATCGAGTCCCGGCGCTGTACAGCTTCGAGCACCGCTACTTCTCCAGCGACCAGCGCCAGAACGCAAAAGCCGATGCCGAAGCTGCGCGCACCCTGGCGGACCCGCAAGGTGACCCCTTTCTGCTGCAACGGGCCTACGGGGAACGGTCGCTGCGAGACATCGGGGATCTCTTTGGCGCCAGGTTTGCGAACGGCCTTGCCGCACTCTCCGTCGATGACGCCTGGCAAGGGCCGCTGCCCTCCGCATATGGCTGGCATCTGGTTCGCCTCAGGGAACGCCTGCCGGCGCGCTTGCCGGCGTTCAGTGAGGTGGCAGAGCGCGCGACAGAGGACCTGACCGCGCAGAGGCGCGCCGAAGCCGACGTGGCGGTCTATCGGCAACTCCGCGCCAGCTACGAGGTCCGCTACCCGTGAGCCTTCCCGACCCCAGAATGATGCTCCTGCTCTGCTGTCTGGTCTCCTGGCCCGCTTTTGCGCATGAAGTGCGGCCTGCGTTCCTGCAATTTGTGGAAACCGAACCCGGGCAGTTCGATGTGCTCTGGAAACAGCCGATTGTCCAGGACCGACGACTACCGCTGGAACCCGTCCTGCCAGAGGATTGCGTCACCCTGACCGAGCCGAGGCCGAGCGCTGCCGGCGGTGCGCTGCTGCAAGCATGGACGGTTTCCTGCGCCCTGGACGGTGGCCGCATCCACATCGACGGCCTCGCCAGAACCCTGACCGACGTTCTCGTGGAAGTGCGCCGGCTGGACGCCGAACCACTCAATGTTCTGCTGCGCCCAAGCACGCCCTCTCTGGACCTGGCCGCGCCGCACCCGGGCGCGCTCGGCTACCTGAGTCTTGGCGTCAGCCATCTGCTGCTCGGGATCGATCATGTGCTGTTCGTGATCGGGCTGGTCTATCTGATTCCTGGCCGCTGGATGCTGTTGAAGACCATCACCGCGTTTACCGTCGCCCACAGCCTGACGCTGGCCGCTTCCGTACTCGGCTGGGTGCAGCTCTCGCAGGCGCCGGTTGAAGCCGTCATCGCCCTGTCAATCCTGTTCCTGGCGCGGGAATTGCTGATGCCGCCGGAGCGCCGCTCACGCCTCACCCACGCCCGACCCTGGGTGGTGGCCGGCGCCTTCGGCCTGTTACACGGCTTCGGCTTTGCTGGCGCCCTGGCTGAGATCGGCCTGCCCAGGGACACCCTGGCGCTGGCCTTGTTGCTGTTCAATCTGGGTATCGAAGCCGGGCAACTGGTGCTGATCGCGGCCATGCTGCTCTTGTTCCAGGGCACTCGCCTGCTGGCCCGCGCATCCGTACCGGCCTGGCTGCTGCCAGCCGCTGCCAGCGGCCGCGCCAGCCCCGCGCCCTTCGATCAGATATTGATCTACGCCATGGGCAGCCTGGCAGCCTTCTGGATGCTGGATCGCTCCCTGGCCATGCTGTGAACCTGGATCCGGCAGCCGATCAATACCCGTGCAGGTCTGCGTAGCGGTTGCGGTGGTAGTCGGCGTCACCCAGGCACTGTTCCGACACGGCCGCCCGCTTGATGTAGAAGCCAATGTCGAATTCGTCAGTCATGCCGATGCCGCCGTGCATCTGGATGCTCTCGCGCGACACCAGGCTATAGGCCTCTCCGGCCTTGGCCTTGGCCAGGCTCGCAAGCTTCGCAATCGGCAATGAATCGCGCTGCTCATCCAGTGCAGTGAGCGCTTCGAGTACGCAGGATCTGGCCAGTTCGATCTCGCAGAACATGTGCGCGGCGCGATGCTTCAGCGCCTGGAAGGCGCCGATCGGCACGCCGAACTGACGCCGGTCACGAAGATAGGCGAGCGTCTGCTCGAAGCAGGCATCAAGCCCACCGAGCATTTCCGCCGAGATGCCGATGCGGGCCACGTCCAGAACCTGTTCCAGAACTGCTGCATCGGCCCAGGCGCCGGGTTCGCCGAGGCGATCGGCATCGGTTACAGACACATTCGAAAACTCGATCACCGCGGCATTGCGGGCATCCACCATCCGGGTGCGGGTCACAGCCACGCCGGACGCCTCCCGAGGCGCCAGCGCCAGGGCGATTTCGCCGCTCTCCAGGCGCGCAACAACCAGCAGCGTGTCCGCCACATGACCGTCAAGCACGAACACCTTGCGGCCATTCAGACGATAGCCGCCGGACGCGCGCGCCAGGGTGGTCGAGATGGCAGACGGATCGTGCCGATGCGATTCGTCGAGCGCCAGGGTCAGCAGCTGTCGTCCGGCCGCGACCTGGGGCAGCAGCGCCGCCTTCTGGGCGTCACTGCCAGCCAACGCAATTGCGGCGCCGCCGAGCCAGACGGAGGCCAGGAGCGGGCTCGCAACCAGTGTGCGGCCGGTTTCCTCGGTGACCACGCCAAGGCCCTTGTAGCCGAAATCCAGCCCGCCGAACGCCTCCGGAAAAGGTATGGCGGCCCAGCCCAGATCCACCATCGCCCGCCAGGTGGGGCGATCAAATCCGGACGCCGACCCAGCATCGCGCAACCTGCGCAGTTGCGATATCGGCGCTTGCCGACGACAGAACTCCCGCGCCGTATCGCGCAGCAGGGTTTGTTGCTCATCCAGGACCATCGTCATCGCTCAGACCGGTGTTGCCTTCCAGAAATAGCGCACGAATCCGCGCACGGCGTCCACGGACTTGATACGAAACACCAGGCGAACCGGCATGCCGACTTCAATTTCGCCGACGGCTACGTCCGTGAAGTCGGTCATGAATCGGCCGCCTCGATCAAAGCTGATCATGCCGTAGTGGCTCGGCGGGTCCGGGGTATAGGCCAGATGGTCAGCGGACCAGGTGAGTATGCGCGCTGGCTCCTCCCGAAACCCATGCGGCGATTGCGTGCCCTCGGCGCCGCACTGGGGATTCACGCACAGGTCGCTGCGCGGAAACTGAATGGCGCCGCATTGACTGCAGCGGCCACCGACCAGGCCAAGCAGCATGTCGCGCTTGCGCCAGGTAACCGAGAGCGCTGTCTTGTAGTTGTCGGTTTCGGCGCGCATCCCCTTTTCCAGCTCAACGAGATTGTTGAACGCAAGATACCTCTGATAGTTGGATTCGGTGACACCGCGCGCCAGCGCCGCACCGACGCCAGCGTCCTTCGGACAAGACGCCAGGGCCTCGGTGGCGCGCAACACCAGGCAGTCACAGCCCTGACCGAAACTGGCGACCAGCAGCAGATCGCCAGGCTGGGCGCGGGTTTCCAGTACATGTTGCAGCATCACCAAAGGATGGGCGACGCCGCTTTCACCGAGGACGTCATCAAGATTCGGCGCCACAGCCTCGGCGGGCACGCCGGCCTGACGCGCAATCCCGGCCACGGCCCGACGGATGGTGCTCGGCATGACGAAGTGCTTGACCTCGGATGCCGAGCAATTCGCCTGGGCAAGCGCCCGCGTGATTACCGGAGGCACGATTCTGGCCAGGCCTTCGTCTCGAATCCAGCGCTCTTCCCAGGTGTAGTCATAGGCTGCATCGGCGCTGCGATAGTGGTCGATGAAGTCAGCCGTGGCGCTGGCCGCGCCCAGAAACTCTGCCAGAACCCCACTATCTCCAACCAGGAAGGCCGCCGCCGCGTCGCCATGCGCCAGTTCGCCCGGGCTGCCGGCGCGATTGCGGCGCTTTTCCGAGGCAACCACCAGCGCCTGCTGGTAGAGCCCGCCACGCACCGCCGCCAAAGACTGAATCAGCGCCGAGGCGCCGGCTCGCTGACTGGCGCCCAGATCCAGTGAGGCAATAGATTCCGGCAGATTGAGCGCAGTGGTCACAATGCCCGCGTTCTGTCGATCCGCGAAGGGCGCGCTGGTGCTGGCAAAATAGAGGACATCCGGTGGCGACTGGCAGTCGCCAAGGCAAGCCCGCGCAGCTTCCACGCCCATGGTAATAACGTCTTCATCCCAGTTGCACATGGCGCGCTCACCACGGCTCCTGGCGCGCAGGGACGGGTCCATCCAGGCGTGCGCATCCACGATGGCCTGTCGGCTGAGCCGCAGCCGTGGCACATAGCCGCCAAACCCGGTGATTCCGACCATTTCCTTTCCCTGCCTGAAAGTGCCGGGATTCTACCCGGAAAGCGGGCGGATATTGCGCCGGGGGCCGCGATTGCAGACCAAGCCGGGGGCCAAGCCAATCGAGAACCGAACCGGCGGGTCCCTTCGACCCCTCTCCTGGCGCACAAGCCCGACATGGGGTTGTACAGCCTGCGGCATAATGCGCAGATGGCGCAGGAAGTAGCGGACATGGCGGCGGTCGAGGCCGGGTTTCTGGCTTTGCAGGCGGAAATCTGCGCGGCTCTGGCGCAGCTCGACGGGGCAGGCGAATTCTCGCTTGAACGCATTGACTATCCCGGCGGCGGTTTCGGACAGCCGCGGGTGCTGGAAGACGGCAGGCGGATCGAGAAGGCGGCTGTTCTCTTCAGCCACAGCCGGGGAAGCGCGCTGCCGGAAGCCGCCAGCGCCCGCAATCCGCATCTGGCGGGGCAACCCTTCGAGGCAGCAGCCTTGTCTCTGATCGTGCACCCGCGCAACCCCTATGCACCGGCCACGCACATGAATCTGCGGTTCTTCCGAGTGGCCGCAAAAACGCCTGTCTGGCACTTTGGCGGCGGCTTCGATCTGTCGCCTTGTTATGGATTTGTCGAAGACTGCGTGCACTGGCATCAATGCGCGGCGCACGCTGTCGGCCCGTACCATGCCAAGATGAAAGCGGCCTGTGACGCCTATTTCCGGCTCGAACATCGGCATGAGGCGCGCGGCATCGGCGGGCTCTTCTTCGACGATTGGCGGGTGGGGAGTTTTGCCGACAGTCTGGCGCTCACGCTTTCAGTCGGCAATGCCTTCCTGCCGGCCTATGCGCCGATCTTTACAAAGCGGTCCGTTGCCGACTACGGTGAACGCGAACGCAACTGGCAGCTGCTTCGGCGCGGACGCTACGCCGAATTCAATCTCGCCATCGACCGTGGCACGCGCTACGGCCTGCAAAGCGGACGACGCACGGAATCGGTGCTCGCCTCCCTGCCGCCCCTGGTTCGCTGGGAGTACAACCCGCAGGCGCCTGCCGGCAGCCCGGAGGCAGAGCTGACCGAGTTCTACCTCAAGCCCCGCGATTGGCTGGCGTTTGCGGGGCAGGCTCGTCCGGCGCAGGCGTAGCACGCACCGGCGTCTGCATTCGATCCTCCACCCGAGCCACGCCCTTGACGCCTGCCGCTAGCTGCATGGCCCGCTGACGCACGATGTCGTCCGCTACCCGACCGGACAGGGTCACAACGCCCCGGGAAACATCAACATCGAGTCTGCGACCCTTGATGGCCGGGTCCCGAAGCAGACGGGTCTTGACGCGAACCTGGATGGCCGCATCGTCGATCAGTTCGCCGCTGGTGCGGCTGCCGCCATCGCGGTAGGCCTGACAGGCCCCAAGCAGGCACAGGGCAAGCAACGCGGCGCCGACCCGCATACTCAGGCTCACAGGCATGTGTGTCCGCGCCTCGATAACGGGGACTTTCCATTGTAACGCAGGGGCAGGCGCTCAGAGACGCGGCGTAAAACCCTTCAGAGGCGCGGCGTAAAACCCTTTGATCCGCGCCCCGACATCGGTAACATGGCCTGCATGACCGATTTGCCGGAGGGGCTCGGTGCGCAGGATCGTTGGCAGCAGAGCTGCAGAGGACAAGGACGAGTCGATCAACGTAACACCCATGCTTGATGTGGTGTTCATCATGCTGATCTTCTTTATCGTCACCGCCACTTTCGTCAAGGAGGTGGGGCTCGACGTCAATCAACCGGATGACGACCGCCCGAAGAACGAGGATCCGAACAAGCGCAGCATCGTGGTGCGCATCACCAGCCGGGACCGGATCATCATCGCCCAGCGGGATGTGGATGTACGCTCCGTGCGGGCCAATATCGAGCGCCTGCATGCGGAGAATCCGGAAGCACCGGTGGTCATCCGTCCGCACCCGGATTCACAGACCGAGACCATGATCCACGTAATGGATTCGGCCCGCCAGGCCGGTGTTTTCAACGTGTCACTTGCCAGCAACTGAGCATCGGCTACAGCGCGCCCGCCGGAGGCGCAACGCAACCCACGGCGCCGTCAAAGTCGCGTGACAAGACCCACAAGCGTTGCCGTCAGGCAGGTAGTCAAGGTGCCTGAAATCAAGGCCTTGCTGGCAAGATCCAAGACTTCGTCGCGTCTTTGCGGGATCAGCACGGAGAAGCCGCCTATGAGAATCCCGACGCTGCCAAGGTTGGCAAAGCTGCACAGGGCATAGGTCAGAATCAGTCTGCTGTGGTCTGACAGGGCCTCGGCGGGTATTGCCGCCAGTTGCAGGTAGGCAATCAGTTCATTCAGAACCAGCTTGACGCCAAGCAGGCTGCCAGCCCGGGGGGCTTCTTCCCAGGCAATCCCCATCAGCCAGGCAACAGGCGCGAAGAGCCAGCCGAACAGGCGCTCCAGGGTCAGAGGCGCATCAGCGATGGAAACCCCGGCGAGGCACAGATTCACCAGCGCCACCAGGCTCACCAGCACCACCAGCATGGCGCCCACATTGATCGCAAGCCGCAAGCCATAAACTGTGCCTTGCGCAATGGCGTCCAGAGTGCTGCTGTAGGAAAGCTCGATGGCTGCGGCCCCTGCCGGCGCCTCGGAAGTCGTGGGAATCATGATGCGAGAGATGACGATGGCGCCGATCACATTCAGCACGGAAGCAACCAGTATGTGGCCCAGCGCGCCATCCAGAATGGTACGCAGCACGCCCGCATAGAGCACCATGATGGAGCCGGCAAGCGTCGCCATGCCGCAGGTCATCACTGAAAAGAGTTCGGAACGGCTCAGATGCGCAAGATAGGCGCGAATGATCAGGGGTGATTCGGTATGCCCGACAAACAGGCTTGCGCCTGCCGCCGTACCCACAGGTCCGCTCACCCCCAGCAGTCGGCGCAGCAGGGCGCCGAAGCCGCGAATGATCAGCGGCAGCAGGCGCCAGTGCCAGAACACGGCGACCAGTACGCTGAATATCATGATCTGCGGCAGTACTCGAAAGGCGAAGATATACAGATTGGCGTCCGGCCGTGGTTCGAACGGCGGTGGCGCGCCGCCCAGGTGACCAAACGCAAAACTGGCGCCGACTCGGGTGGCCGCCTCGACCGCCTCGACCAGACTATTGAGCGAATGCAGCGCCTCACGCAGGAGCGGCAGACGCAGCAGGAGAAACGCGAGCGACGCTTGCAACGCCAGCCCGACCAGGATGAGTCGCCAGGCTGGTCTGCTCCGCCGACCTTCGCTGAGCGCCCAGGCGAGACCCAGCAGAACGACAACGCCAGGCAACGCCTGCACGGCTTCAGACCAGGTTGGCCAGCGCCGTTGATTCGGCGCACGGCGACGCTTGCCGGAGGGCGCTGTGCGGCAGCAGGAACAATGTCACCACGTGCCCATGCAATAGCCGGTAGTGGCCAAAGCCACGCTCAAGCGCCCGGCTTGCGGCGTCCGCGCCCAAGTAGCGCAGGCGGAAGCTCCGTGCAGGACCCAGGCTGACCGCCACCTCGCGCAAGCCGACATAGACGCCGGTTTGCGGGTTGATCGCCTTGAACCCAGCTTCCTTGGCGCTGAACGCCAGGGTTCTGAAGAGACCATCGCCCCCGAATACAGCGATTTCTTCTGCCGTAAGCACCTTTCGGGCCAGGGCCGACGAGACCCGAGCCGCCTGCTCCGTGTCGATACCGACACCGGCCAGGTCCGCACTTTTGCAGACCACGGCGGCTGCCTGCGCGCCCGTATGGCTGATCGAGCCAATGAACCCGTCCGGCCATACCGGGCGCCGGCCAGCCCGCAGCACCGGTGCGGCCTGACCCTTGTTCAGATGCGCCAACGCCAGCCTGGCCAGATGGCGGCCGCTTGCGAACTGGCGTCGCCGCGCCGACCCGGTGGCGGCGAGGATCTCGGCCTCAGCTGGCAGCAGCGGCCGTTCAGCAACCGGCCCGACCAGCGCGATGGCGTCGCCCGGCAAGGCGACGTCCAGGCGCGCCGGAGCGGCATCTGGCGCGCCGTGCGTGGCGCTTTGATGCTTGCTGCCGGGCACTTCAGAGATGCGCCCTACGCACAGCGCGTCATGCGCGCGCCGGGTCGAGACTGCTCCGCATCCATCGGAACCGGCGCTGTGGCGGCCAGCAACTGCGGCAGACGCCGCCTGACCCAGGCAAGCCGGGCGCCCAGAGAGCCGGAAAGCTCCACATACGGATGCGGGCCAGCGCGCAGCAGCCAGCGGTAGCGTCGATGCAGTCCGGCGCGCCGACCGCCGGATTCGCGCAGGCGATCGCGAACGAAGGGGACATCCGGCCTGGCGAGCAGATAGAGGCGCGGCGGCAGCTCGGCCACCGCCTGGCGAAGCCAGACCGGCAGGGGACCGAAACGAGCACGCCACCAAACGCGGATCACCAGGAGGTCCGTGTCGCAGATGATCCAGGGTGCGCCCAGACCAATCGTCCGGCGTTCTTCCGCAAGTTGCGCGCGCGCGATCGCGAGCAGGTCCCGGGCGTCATAGCGACGCTGGTCATCAAGCCGGTCACGCGCTGCCTCCGACACCAGCGGCGCGCCATGGGCATCCGCCAACGCCCTGGCCAGCGTGCTCTTGCCTCCGCACTCGGCGCCCGTCAAACACAGTATGCGCGAACCCGCGCTCATCCATCTGCCGCCTCGATCATCCCGTGCCTGCGTTTGCGTGCCTGTTCCATCAATTGCGCGCGCCTGCTGCCGGAAAGGTTGGAGTATAGCCCGCGCCCCGCACACCATGAGCGGGATTGCAGGGCGGGCGATAATCGACTGTGGCAGACTGTGGCAGAATATCGAAGGCAGGAGACGGGCATGGCCAAACGCATCGCCATAGTGGAAGATGACCCGGATCAACGGGCCAACTACTCGGACGCCGTCGTCAACCAGGGGTATCAGGTTGTCTCCTATTGCAGCCGTCAGGAGGCCCTGGAGGGCATGGACGGCAGCTTCCCGGACCTGGTCATTCTGGACATCATCCTCGGCGACGAGGTCGATGCCGGGTTTCAGCTTTGCCGCGAGTTGTTGACCCGCTCGCCGACCCTGCCGGTAATCTTTCTGACCGAGCGCATCAACGAGATCGACAAGATTTCCGGACTGCGCCTGGGCGCCTGGGACTATCTGCCAAAACCGATTTCCCTGGACTATCTCACCGAACGCATCACTTCGCTGTTGCGTATCAGTGAGGTGCGCTCACGCGGCGCCACCGAAGAGAGCGCGAGCGCGAGGCGCATCGGCCACCTGATGCTGGATCGAGAAGCCCTGCTGGTGTCCTGGAAGGGCCGTCGGATCGATCTGTCGGGCACCGAGTTCCGTATGCTTGCCAAGCTGGTGCGGGTGCCTGGCCATGCCGTGAGTTACGGCACCCTGATGAATGCAACCATGCAGAATCTGGTGACCAACAACACCATCAACACCCACATGCGCAACATCCGCAAGAAGTTTGAACGGGTTGATCCCGGTTTTGCCTGCATCAAGAGTGAGTACGGCTTCGGCTACCGCTGGGTTCGTCCGTGAGACTGCGCCGAAACTGGCGCGGTCCGCGCATCGGCACGAAACTGTTCCTGCTGGGCCTGACGCTGCTGATCGTGCCCTGGTTCAGCTATCGTCAGCTAGTGGTCATGGAGAGCCTGCTGGTTCAGGGTCAATCGCGCGCACAACTGCTGACAGCCGAAGGTATTTCCACCCTGTTCAACGGGCGCGAGGACCTGTTCAACGATCTGCCGGTCACAATTGAAGACTACGAGTCGTTGTTCGCCCGGCCTCTGGAAGCCAACATTCGGCTGGATGGCAGCTTCGAGGACTGGGGCGAAGACGCCGCCGAAAACATGCTGGCGTTCGGCTCCGACGCCGGCGCCGACGGCGCTTTCAGCCTGCTGCTCGGCGAGCGCGGCGGCCAGCTATACGTCTTCATGCAGGTCACGGATCCAGAAATCGTGTATCGCAACCCGGCCTATCTGCGCCTGGATAATGCCGACCACGTGCGCCTGTCATTCATTCGCGTGGACGGTGAGGACGGGCGCATCTCGCTGGTGTTTCCAGAGCCGGGGCCCGTTACCGCCTATGCCATGGACAACGAGTGGCGCTTTGCCGCCGCAGGCGCGCCGGACGGCAATCTGCGGGGCTTCGCTTCGGTAAACGACGGCGGCTGGAATCTGGAGTTCCGTCTGCCCCTGACGATGCTCGGATCGACACGCTACTTCGGCGTGACTGTCGCCGATGTGGACGAACCAGGGGAAGAGGCCACAGCCCATCTGGTTCAGACCCTGCCCAAGGCGGGCAAGGAGAGCTTTGATCTGGTGGTGCTGCGCTCGCCTGAAGTGCTCAACATCATCCAGGGGCTCGGTTATGCGGGCGCCAGAATTCTGGTGATTGACGCCGAACAGCGGGTGCGCGCCCAGGTTGGCGGTTACAACCCGACGCCGGCGGGCGACGCCGGCAATCCATTCACGCGCCTGACCAGCCGTCTCTTCGAGTGGTTGCGCCCGGTACTGGACGCGGTTGTCGCGTCCGACCAGGCCGGCGGCGCGGCCGATAGTGAAAGCGGCGCCGATCAGATCATCGCCGACTCACTGAGTGGCCGCACATCGGCCATGCGCCGACAACTGGCGGAAGACCTGGAGATCATCATGGCTGCGCATCCGATCGTCTCGGAGGATGCGGTGATCGGGACTGTGGTCGTGGAACAGAACATCGACGACATCCTTACCTTTCAGCGCGTGGCCCTGGAGCAGGTAACGCTGCTGTCGATCGCCAGCCTGGTTTGCGTACTCGTCGCCCTGCTCGGTTTTGCCGCTCGCCTGGCCTGGCGCATCCGCCACCTGCGGCAGGAAACCAGCGCTGCCATCGATCAGTACGGTCGCCTGCGCGCTGCCGCGCTGAAGAGCGAAACCCGGGCTGGCGACGAAATCGGCGACCTGGCGCGCAGCATCTCGCAAATGCTCTCCAAGCTGCACCAGCACAACCACTTCCTGGAAACCATGCCACGCACGCTTCGCCATGAAATAAACAACCCACTCAATACGTTGAGCACATCTCTTCAGAATATGTTCAAAGACCATGAAGGGATCAAGGACAGCAAATACTTCGTCAGCGCACGCAACGGCGTGAATCGGATCGGCGCCATCGTGCACAAGCTCTCTGACGCTGCCAACCTCGAAGAATCCTTGAAATCCGATGAACTCGAACGCATTGACGTGCACGAGTTGCTGAAGAGTTACGTGGCCAACTGTGCCCTCGTGCACCAGGACTGCGAGTTCATCTACCGCGGCGTCGGTCAGCCGGTGCATGCCCATGTGGCGGACTATCGGATCGAGCAGCTACTCGACAAGATCATTGACAACGCAGTGGACTTCCACCGCATCGACAGCCCGATCACCGTACAGCTCGATGTACATCAGGCAAGCCTGAGAATCACGGTCGCCAACCGCGGTCCGCTGCTGCCGGGTGATTCGGAAAAGTCCCTGTTCGATTCCATGGTGACGCACCGGGAACCGGAGAGCCAGGTGCACTTCGGCCTCGGGCTTTACGTGGTTCGGGTCATCGCCGAGCACCACGGCGGCCATGTTCGCGCCATGAATCTGGCCGATGGCAGCGGCATCGCCGTCGTCGTCCAGCTACCACTGGCCAGGCCAAGGCTGGCGGCAGCCACCGGCCAGGCGCCGGCCAGCAGGCCGGAAGATCAGGATACGGAGTCGGCCAGCCGATACGCAGCCGCCAGCTGAACCTCACCTGCGACCTGCACCTGTTGCCGCTGGACCAGATATTCCATCGAGGCGAGCACACTGCGCGCAGCCGCCGGGTACATGAATTCCGGTAGCTCTCGATACATCAGCGGCACCATGTCCGTGATCCGCTGCACGCCCTCGGCAAGGCAGGCCAGTATCTGCTCGTGACGCTCGCGCCGGTGCGCCTGAAAGGCGCGCACGAAGGGTTTGGGATCCTGAATGCAGGGGCCATGGGTTGGCCAATAGACCTGGTCGTCCCGGTGCAGCAGCTTGTCCAGACTCGCCAGGTAGTCGCTCATGTCGCCGTCTGGCGGCGATATGATGCTGGTGGACCAACCCATCACGTGATCACCGGTGAACAGCGCCCTTTCCGAACGCAGCTGATAGCACATGTGATTGGAAGTATGCCCGGGGGTATAGACGCACTCGATACGCCAGCCGTCGCCTTCCAGAAGGTCGCCGTCCCGCACCAGGATGTCCGGCTGAAACTCCATGTCGCCGCCCTCCTCGACCGGTGTCCCCTGCTCCAGCTTGCCGTAGCCATGCGGCCCGTAGGCAAAGGTTCTGGCGTCCGTGTGCTGGCGCAGCAGGCGGCAGCCGGGCGAGTGGTCCATGTGCGTATGCGTCACCAGTATGTGGCTGATGCGCTCGCCCTTGAGAGCGCCTGCCAGACAATCTATGTGCGCACTGTCCGCCGGCCCCGGATCAATGACCGCGACCTCGCCGCGACCGACGATGTAGGTGCCGGTGCCGTACAGGGTGAAGGGCCCCGGATTCTCGGCGATGAGACGCCGAATGCCAGGGGAAATCTCGGCCACCTGCCCGTAGGTAAACTCCAGATCACGACGGAACGGTATGCTGGTTGCCATGACGCCTTGACCACCTGATGGCTTGATGGCTCTATTGTATGCCCGACTCTGGTCCAGCTTGCCAGGAGTCGCGCAGGGCGCGCCAACTGGCTTCGTCCGGTGTGATTGTCAACGCCAGATCCAGGTATAGCTGCGCAACTTCCGGCAGGTCGGCCGCATGCGCTTCCTGGGCCGCTTGCGCCAGACGCCGGGCGGCCTGTCGCAACATCCGGGCGGCCTCCGGATTGTTCGGATCCAGACGTTGCACCTCGCGCAGCAGGGAAACGGCATTGTTCTCCGCTGGCTCGGTGATGTAGCCGTCCGCCAACAGCAGTTCAGCCTGGCCGAGCTTGGCGGCTACCTGCGTCCTGGCAGCCACGGCGTCGGCCAGGCTGTCCTGGATCTGGGCCAGGGCATTGGCTGAAATGCCGGCAGCCGAAGCTTGATCCAACAAGGATTCAACCGCCTCCAGATTTCCGGCGCTCACCTGAAGGCTGGCTTCGGCCAGCAGTTGCGAGGTCACTTCATTCAATCCCTGTTGGGCAATGCTGCTGTCCGGGCTCGTGGCCAGCACCCGATGGTAGAGCTCCGCCGCATTGGCCCCGGGCGGATGCACCAGGCGGCCAACGGCCCGCAGATCACCAGCCCGGCGCAGCAGGTCGTCCAGCGTCGCCCGAGCCTCCGTCGCCTGCTGTATTTCCTGGCGCACCTCGTCGAACACGGCCAGTTCAGCATCGGCCGTGGTGGCCCTTTGCAGGTAGGTGATCGCCTCATCGACATCGCGCCGCCGGGCGGCTGCGCGCGCAAGGTCGGCATAGTGCTCGGCCAGTCGGGTCAGCTCGCGCAGCGCCTGCGGGTGTCCGGGCGCCAGTCGCACGATCTCCTGATAGGCCTGAATGGCGGCGCTCGGCGCAGCTGACAGCCCCTGAATGCGAACCAGGGCCTGGGTCGAGGCCAGCAAGGTGTCAGCGGCGCGTCGGTTGTCCAGCTGTCGCTGCAACTCTGCGCGCTCCGGGTCGTCGGGGAAGATTACGGCCATGTCTTCCAGCGCAAACGCCGCCAGATCCAGTTCATTGCGCGACAGGCTCCCCCGAACATTGCGTCGCCAGGCTTCGCCGACATCTGCAATCGCCTGACGGGCGCCCGCATGATCGCTGTCGAAGGCAAGCGCCTGCCGATAGGCTTCGATGATCGTCGCCGGATTCTGCCCGGTATCCTGTTGCAGGCTGCGCGCATAATTCAAGGCGCTTTCCAGCTGCGGATGCTCGGTCAGGCCGAATCGGATCAGAACCGCCTCCTGCCATCCTTGACTCAGTACCAGCCAGCCACTGCCGAGCGCCAGCAGGGCCGCCGGCGCCAGCCAGCGCCAGGGCAGATTGCGCCTGCGCGGACGCTGCGTTTGCGCCAGGGCCAGGGCCGGCAGATCCGAAGCGGCCTCGATGGCCGCAATCTCACGATTGGACACGGCTGCCGTTCGCACCGAAATCCGGCTCAACCGGCCACCGTTGACTGCCGCCTCCAGCGCTTCGGCAAAGTCAGCGCCCTTGGAATAGCCCTGGCCTGCCGCCTGTGACAGGCTGCGTTCCAGTACCGAGCGCAGCGGCCGGCTTGAGGCCGGCACGCGCGCCAGGATGTCGCGCAGCGCCTCCGGTTTCGAACCGGTCGGCAGGCGGCCGGTCAGGACGTAGGCGAGCAGTGCGCCGAGCGCCCGAAGGTCACCGCGAACCGAAGCCTCGCCCTCTGCATCGCCCCCTGCGCGCCAGACATGCGGCAAAGAGCAGAACTCGCAGAGCATGGGCGCCGAGTTGGGCCGAAACACGACCGCCCCTGGGCGGATGCGTCCATGACAAACGCCGAGGCCATGCGCAAAGTCGAGCGCTTTCGCCAGCTCTCCGAGCGCATCCAGCAACTGTGGCAAGGCGCGCCCAGCCGCGAGATTCTGACGCAGGTCGCCGCCGGTTGCGTAGTCGGTTACCAGATAGAGTGTCTGGCCGCTGGCGCCGGCCTCGAAGATGCGTTCCAGGTTCGGGTGCCGAAACTCCGCAGAAAGCGCCGGATGCGCCTCGATGCGCGCCAGTATGTCCGCAACATCTTGTTCCCCGGCTTGCCAGGTGCGTATGACCACCTCCTTCTGACGCAGCGCCTGGAAGCCGAGATAGATTCGCTCGCCGTCGTCTTCCGACGCCCGGTCGAGCCTTCGAATGATGTCGAAGCCCGGAAGCTGCATGGATTCCGAGGAGCCCGGTTCGCGCATTCAGGGATTCTGACGCCAGATGGGGCCAGGTTCGCCGCCGACCAGATGGCCGAGCAGATACTCGCCTTCGGGCACGATCAGCTCGCCATCAAGGCTGGCCGCAAGGCCCTTGCCATGCGCCAGGCCGTTGATGCAGTCCGGCCCCCGGAACATCCAGGGACGCGCCTCGATAGACAGGCGGCAGCGGGATTCTTCGATCAGTGGCGCGCTCGACCGCAAGTCGCCGTCTTCCCAGGACAGCAGCGCCAAACTGCCATCCGGCAGCTGCTTGACCCCGTAGCCGTGCATCTTGTCGTCCCGAAACCGACCGCGAAAGACAGTGCCGTCACGCAGATAGAAGACGCCGAATCCGTCGCGCAGATCAGCCTTGAAGCCGCCTTCGTAGCGATTGCCGTTGGGCCAGGTCAGCTTGCCGAAACCACTGCGCGAGCCCTCGACAAACTCGCCCACGTAGCGGCGCCCGTCCGCCCAGGTGAAGGCGCCACTGCCGTGCATCTGGCCATCCTGAAAGCCGCCTTCATACACCACTCCGGATGGCCATACGAAGCGTCCCTGACCGCTGCGCGAGCCATGTGCGAAGGGGCCTGTATAGCGATCTCCGTTAGCCCAGGTAAATTCACCCTCGCCATGCATCCGGTCGGCGAAGAAGGCGCCCTCGTAACGGTTGCCGTTGGCCCAGACAAAGATGCCCTGCCCCTGCATCCGATTGGCGACGAAATCGCCCTCGTAGCGGTTGCCGTTGGCCCAGGTATAGATACCCTTGCCAGAACGCACGCCGTTTACCTGATCGCCGGTATAGGTATCGCCATTGGCAAACTGTGAAACCTGGCCGACGGCTGCGCCCGGCAGGGCGAGCAACACTATCAGAACACAGCAGAGGCCGGGCGCGGGCGAGGCATGCCGCCGGCCCTGGCTTGTGCAGTAGCGCGTCATGCGTGGTGGCTCTGACGCCAGGAAGCCAGGTTCTGGCTGGTTTCTACGGCGCCGGACAGCACCGGGCCGATCTCCCCCCGAACTACCAGGTCCGCCAAGCCGTCCAGAGGCGTCTCCTCGCGATTGACAATCGCCAGCCTGGCGCCCAGCTGCTTGGCGTACTCCGGAAATCCCGCGGCTGGATAGACCAGCAGCGAAGAACCGGCAACCACCATCAGGTCGCAGGCCTCCACCACTGCCCGCGCCCGCAGCATGGCCGCCTCCGGCATCGCCTGACCAAAGGATATGGTGGCGCTCTTGATGATGCCGCCGCAGCCTGGGCAGGGCTGCACACGGCCAAGGCGGGCGAATTCGCGCTCCACGTCGGCGAGTTCATGGCGCATACCGCAAGACAGGCAGGCCGCATAGCTGGCGTTGCCGTGCAACTCGATGACCTGCTCCGCCGGCACGCCGGCATCCTGGTGCAGGTTGTCCACGTTCTGGGTGATCACCGCCAGGCAACCGCCCGCCTGCAGCAGACGGGCGATGCTGAGGTGGCCCGCGTTGGGCCTTGCCTTTTCGAGAACCCGCTCGCCGCTGAACCGCCGCCGCCAGGATTCGTTGCGAACTGCTTCTGAAGCGACAAAGTCCTGATACGGGATGGGCTTGATCTGGTTCCACAGCCCGACGCCCGGGCTGCGAAAATCCGGAATGCCGGACTCGGTGCTGATGCCGGCGCCAGTGAAGAAGACGATTCGTTCGGCATCGGCCAACAAGCTGGCAAGCCGCTCGCCGTCATGGTCCAGATCCGGCATTCCTTTATCCTGCTACCCCTGCTACCCCTGCTACCCCTGCCACCCTGCGTCCAGGCCCGCACACTGCAAATTGAAATATAAGGGCTGGCCTCCATTCAAGTAAACTCGCTATCCCTGAATGCGGCACAGCCTCAGGCGTTGCATGACTCAAGCCCAAGCGACCTGAATTGGAGTTGGCGCCCTTCACCGTCGCCTGTCTGGCCATCGGCCTGGCGAGTGGCTTTCTCGGCGGCCTGCTCGGCATCGGTGGCGGCATCGTGATCGTGCCGGCGCTGATTCTGCTATTTGACATCAGCCGCTTCCTGCCGCTGGCCGAGAGCACGGCCGTGGCCGTGGCCACCTCGCTCGGCTGCATCCTCTTTACCTCGCTGTCGGCTGCCATCGCCCAGGTTCGGGCCGGGCGAGTGGAATGGCGCATCGTCCGCCGCTGGCTGGGGCCGGTCGTGCTCGGAGCCGCCTTCGCCGGCTGGTTTGCGCCACAACTGCCAGGCGGCGTCCTGCGCCTGTTCATCGGCTCTTTCCTGGGCGCTGTCTCAATCGTGCTGCTGACCCGCTGGCAACCACCGCCAGGGCGCCGCTTCCCCGGGCCGGTCCCGGCCGCCGGGCTGGGCCTGGGCGCCGGCTTCAGCGCTGGCATGGCTGGAATCGGTGGCGGCAATGTCATGGTGCCGACCATGATCTACTTCAACATTCCGGTACACCGCGCAACTGCGACCTCCAGCAGCCTCGGTGTGCCACTGGCGGCCGCCGGCGCGCTTGGCTACATGGCCCTGGCGACGCCGCTGCCCTCGGCGCCGTCCGGTCTGGTCGGCTATGTGCACCTGCCGACCTGCCTGGCGTTGATCGTCGGTGCGGTCTTGGCAGCGCCGCTTGGCGTCAGATTGGCGGCTCGGCTGCAACCGGACCGGCTGCGCCAGCTATTCGGCGCGCTCCTCACTCTCGCCTCCCTGCGCATGCTCTGGACGGCGCTTGCCTGACCCGCTGTCTGCGCCGGAACGCAGAATCGGGCGGGTCAGTCGCCCAGCCGCCGAATCTGGATGGCGTCTGTCTTCGCACCGGCCAGCACATCGGAGATCACCACCACCTTGGCGTCCGGGTCCAGCACGCCATCCTGACGCAAGAGGCCGAGTGCTCGTTGCAGGGTCTTTTCCGGTTCCCGGCTGAACGGCGTGCGAAAGCTGACCAGCGCTCGATTCAGCAACAATCGGCGGCGCGCCCGACTGTCGTTGGTAAAGGCGTAGATCGGCACGGTGGGCGGACGGGCATTGGTGATCAGGTCCGCCATGATACCCCGGCGGGTAATCACCACCAGGCCGTCCGCCTGTAGCGATTCAGCCAGGGCCGCGGCATGAATGGCCAGTTGCTGCTTGTCACTATCGGCCTGCAGGGAGCGCTCGTAGCCAAGCCCCGGATAGCGTTCGGCGGCGAGCGCGATCTGGGCCAGCTGCTCGACACAGCGCACCGGATACTTGCCAATGCTGGTCTCGCCCGAAAGCATGACCGCATCAGCGCCCTCGTAAACGGCATTTGCTACGTCAGTCACCTCCGCCCGGGTCGGGATCGGATTCTCGATCATGGATTCCAGCAGGTGGGTAGCAACGATGCTGCGCCTGCCAGCGCGAGCGCAGGCGTGCACGATGCGTCGCTGGGCGTTCGGCAGGTCGGCCAGATCGGTTTCGATACCGAGATCCCCGCGCGCCACCATGACGCCCTCCGCCGCCTCGGCAATGCTGTGCGCATTCGCGAGCCCTTCCGCATCTTCGATCTTGGCTATCACGCTCGCCTGTTGGCCGCGCTCGCGCATCAGGGTTCTGAGCAATTGCACATCCTCGGCGGAACGCACAAAGGAGAGGGCAATGAAGTCCACGGCCTGATCCAGGGCAAAGCCGATATCGGCCCGGTCCTTGGCGGTGATGGCCGGCAGATTCACACGCACGCCGGGCAGGTTGACGTGCCGCTTGCTGCCGAGCCAGCCGCCGTCGATCACCTCGCAAAGCAGATGCAGGCCGCGCTTTTCCAGCACGCTGAAGTTGATGAGGCCGTTGTCAACCGTGATCCGGCTACCGGGCTCGACATTCTGCGCCAGCTCTCGATAGTTGACGTGTATTGAGGACGTCTCGACATCATCATCGCCACGCACAGTCAGGGTAACGCGCTGCCCAGGTTTCAGATCCATGGGTTCGGTTACGTCACCGGTGCGAATCTCAGGCCCCTGTGTGTCCACCAGCACGGCAATCGGAGACGCCCGCTTGCGGTTCAACGTGCGAATCCAGCCGATCACCTGCGCTGCGCTCTCGTGGTCGCTGTGCGACATGTTCAGGCGCACCAGGTTCATGCCGGCGGCGGCCATCTGTTCCAGGACCGGGAAACTGGCCGTGGCAGGGCCTATGGTGCAGATGATCTTGGTGCGACGAAAACTCATCCGCCAGTCAGCTCCGAAAGTTCGGCGGCCGCTTCTCCAGGAAGGCGCTGACCGCCTCCTGATGCTCCGGCGTCCCATACGCTGCCTGCAGCATGGCCTGTTCGCGCTGCTGCACCGCCGCCAAATCACATTCGGAACCGTTCTCGGTGAGCAATTGCTTGATCCAACGCAACTGCGGCGACGGGTTGGCCGCCATGTCAGCGGCAATTTCAAGGGCTCGCGGCAGCAACTCGTCACTGCTGACAAGCCTGTCCACCAGACCGTCCGCATGCGCTTCAGCCGCGCTGAATACGCGCCCCGACAGAAGCCGCTCGCTGGCCCTGCCGAATCCCATGCGCTGCACCGCAAAATGGCTGCTCGCCAGCTCCGGCGTCAGCCCCATGCGAATGAAGCCGAAGCCGAACCTGGCCGCCTCGGATGCGAGGATGACATCACAGGGCAGAATCATGGTCAGGCCAACGCCGATGCTGGCGCCATTGACGGCGGCAATGACCGGCTTGGAGCGGCGCAGCAGGGCCACCCATTCCGAGGCATCGTCGCCTGACTCGGACGCCTCGCCATCCAGGCGCGCCTTGAAGTTTGCCTGTATGTCGGCGCCGGCGCAGAAGCCGCGACCCGCCCCGGTGATGACAAGAGCGCCTGTATCCGGGTCCTGATTATTTTGTTCGATGACGTCCGAGAGTTCCGCGCTCATCTGCCGGGTCCAGGCGTTCATGCGCTCCGGCCGATTGAGGGTGATGAGGCCCGTGCGCTCGCGCCTTTCGAACAGAATCTGCTGGTAAGTCATGGTGCTGTCTCTAATTTCTGTTTCTGTCTCCGCAAGCAGCCCTGGCGCCCTGGGCTAGCTCTGGCTAGCTGGCTCGGTCCCGGCCCGCCATCGCCTCGCCCTGGATTGCCTTGATCCTGGCGCTGGCCTCGCTCATCAGCAATCCATAATCGGAGCCGGCGGTAACGAACTGAAAGCCCTGCGCAAGGTAGCGCCGCGCGTACTCGACACTGCTGGTGTGGATGCCGATTGGCACGCCATGGCGCTCGCAGGCGGCCCGAATATTCTTCACGGCTTCTGCATGTACAGGGGCATCGGTGTCGCCTTGCGCGGGCAGGCCGAGCGCCAGCGCCAGGTCTGCCGGCCCAATGTAGATGCCATCCAGCCCGGGTACGCCGAGGATGGCGTCGAGGTTTCGCAGCCCTTCGGCAGTTTCGATCATCGCAATGCAGGCAATCTCCGCGTTGGCTTCAGTCGCATAGCCGGGGCCACCATAGAGGGCAGCGCGAATCGGGCCAAACGAGCGATTGCCTGCCGGCGGGTAGCGACAGGCTGCAACAGCCTGTTCCGCTTCTGCCTTACTGTTCACCATTGGCACGATCACGCCATAGGCGCCGGCATCCAGCGCCTTCATGATCTCGTAGGGTTCATTCCAGGGTACGCGCACGATGGGCGTTGCGGATGCGCCGGAAATTGCCGGCAACAGGGTGCGCAGGTCCGTATAGTCAAGCAGACCATGCTGCAGATCGACGCAAACCCAGTCAAAGCCGAGATGGGCAAGCGCTTCTGCCGTCAGGGCATTGGCCAGATGCAGCCAGACGCCCAGGGTCTGCTTGCCGGCGCGCCAGGCGGCCAGGGCAGAATTGGTTCGCATGATATGTCGTCTCCTCGCCTTGCATGGTGACCCGCGCCAGCCAGGCCCGCCTGGCCACGCAGTATAGCCCGGATATTGCTTCAGGACGCTCATGGAGCAGGCTGAATTACCCTGCCTTTCAATTGCTTGCTTTCGGCGCTTCAGGCGATCATTGCGCCCTTTACGCACTCGCGCTCGCCATGCACGGCATCTGCCGCTTCTGGAATGGCGTAAACTGAACTGTCACAGACAGGTCGGGGCAGCATGACGCAGCATCATCGTCTTATCGTTCTCGGTTCCGGCCCGGCGGGTTATACAGCCGCGCTGTACGCGGCGCGGGCGAATCTGGCCCCGCTGCTGATCACGGGCATCGAAATCGGCGGGCAACTCACCACCACCACCGACGTCGAGAATTGGCCAGGCGGCGACGCCGGCCTGCAAGGCCCGGCGTTGATGCAACAGATGGCAGACCATGTCGCCCGCTTCGAGGTCATGTCGGTGCATGACCAGATTCAGCAGGCGGATCTCCGCCAGCGCCCGTTCACGCTGGTGGGCGACAATGATCGCTACACCTGCGATGCGCTGATCATCGCCACAGGCGCGTCCGCCCGCTATCTCGGCCTGCCGTCGGAAGCCGCCTTTCTGGGCCGGGGCGTCAGCGCCTGCGCCACCTGCGATGGCTTTTTCTATCGGGGCCAGGAGGTTGCCGTGATTGGTGGCGGCAACACGGCAGCCGAAGAAGCCCTCTACCTCGCCAACATCGCCAGCCGGGTCTATCTGGTGCACAGACGCGACAGCTTGCGAGCAGAAAAGATCCTTCAGGACCGGCTGTTTGCGCGCAGCAACATCGAATTGGTCTGGAACCACACCCTGCGCGAAGTACAGGGCGACGCGAGTGGCGTCACCAGGATTCGCATTGGCAGCACGCAGAACGACGCCGAAACCACCCTTGCACTCTCCGGCGTTTTCATCGCCATCGGCCATACGCCCAACACCAGCGTCTTTGCCGACCAGCTGGCGATGCAGGACGGCTACATCCAGGTGCGCAGCGGCGCTGTCGGCAACGCCACCGAGACCAGCGTGGCTGGCGTGTTCGCGGCCGGTGATGTGGCCGACCCTTTTTACCGTCAGGCCGTGACCTCGGCCGGTTTCGGCTGCATGGCGGCGCTGGACGCCGAGCGTTTTCTCGACACCGCCTGATCTTTCTTTCTGATCCCTCTGTTGCGGGCTATACCCGGCCGCGCACCGGAATCAGGGCGCCGTGAATGTCGGCTGCCGCATCAGAGGCCAGGAAACAAATCACCTCGGCCAGGCTTTGTGGCGATACCCAATCGCCGAAATCGGCTTCCGGCATGTCGGCGCGATTACGCGGCGTATCGATCAGGCTCGGCAGCACTGCATTGACGTTGACGCCATGCCGCCGCACCTCTTCAGCAGCAGCTTCGGTCAGGCGCATCACCGTGGACTTGGCAGCCGTGTAGGCGCCCATGCCGGGCAACCCTTGCAAGGCCCCGTGGGCGCCAACGTTCACCACGCTGCCACGCCCGCGCGCGATCAGCCGCGGCAGGACCGCAGCCAGCATGTGCCGCAGTGTGGTGACGTTGATATCGAACAGCGACTGCCAGTGAGCTTCGTTCATCTCGTGCACCTTCGGCCCCATGTCAAAGCCGCCGGCGATATTGCAGACGATGTCGAAGTCGTCCACGCCGGCAACGCTGGCCAGCGCCTGATCGCGCCTGATCAGATCCACCTGCACACAATCCGGCGCCGCGCCGAACCCTTCGAGACAGTCAAACTGGATCACCCGGGCGCCGAGCGCCTGCAAGCGACCTGCCACCGCCCGTCCGAGCACGCCGGCTGCGCCAGTCACGATAGCGGTCTTGCCCTTCATGGGATTGAATCCGGGTGCAATTGCGAAACGCCCGAATTCCAGCGAATGAACGCCCGACCGGTCATCACGGACTCCGCTCGGCATTGTGACCGAGCGCTGTCTTGAACCCGGAATAGCGTGGCTGATCGATGCTGACCTGATTGACCACCGTGTTGCGCAAATGCTCGACAAGCCGGGGATCGTCCAGACGCATACGGCCTGCGCGCAGTGCGCCCACCAGTTGCCAGCGCAGGGCGTCGAGGGCGCCAGTCGCGCCAAGCATTGATTCCAGGCGTTGCAGCTCGGTCTGGCGGTGTGCGGCGCCGGACAGATGATCGCGCAGCGCGATGTCGAGCGAATTGGCAGCCACTCGCGCCAGAAACTGCGTGCGCCCGGCTGTTTCCGCCATCACATCCTGACGCAAGAAGTCGCGGACGCTGACCAGCAGCTCGTCCAGGCGCGGCATTTCCGAAGATTTAGCGGCCGGGTCTGCCGCTTCGACCAGGCTGCAAGGGCCGGGGATCAGCAGATTCACGCAATCCACCTGACACTCGGAAGAGCGCCGGCCAATTGCTGGTCGCTCGACTGTCTGGTCAGGGCCGATGCGGTAGTGTTCGGCCATGCCGAGGCAACCTATGGCCCACCAGAAAGAGCCGAATACCTCCCAGAAGCGCACGCGCTCCGGGTCAACCCGAATGCCGGATTCAGCCTCGTAGCCGGCGAACAGGTCCTCGTAGCAGCCGAATCCGCCCACCGGCAGGTCGGTTCGGCCAAAGCGCCAGGAATTGGTGCAAATCCAGCCGAGATCGCGCATCGGATCGCCGATATGCGCCACTTCCCAATCCAGCACGGCAACGATGCCGCTCTGATCCACCAGAAAGTTGCCATTGCGAAAGTCGTTGTGCACCAGCTTCAGTTCGCAGGGTTCCGGCAGATGCTCGAGCAGCCAGCGAGCGGTGTAGTCGATCATCGGCTGAGGCGTGGCGTAGGCGTGATAGCGCTCGCACATCTGCTCGATGAAATCAGCCGGCAGATTGGTGTCAAGCACTGCATCGAGACCATTGGCCGCCAGGTCAATGGCGTGGATTCTGGCCAGGATGCAGCCACATTCCCGAGCCAGCTTCGGGCGCACCTCGGCCAGCTCCGGGGCCCGATTGATGCGCGCGCCGAGCGCCTCGCCTTCCAGCCATTGCATGAGAAAACCGCTGCCGAGGCCATCCTCGGGCCGCAACACGTGCAGGATTTCCGGCTCCGGCACGCCGGCAGCCTTCGCTGCCTGCATCAGCCTCGCCTCCACCACAAGGCCGGGGTGATTGGCCAGGGTGTCGGTTTCGACGCCGCCCGGCGCCCGGCGCAACGCCAGCAGCCGCTCGCCGCCGCCTGATCTGGCGCGAATCCTGTAGGTCTCCTGGCTGGCGCCGCCAGACAGGCGTTCAACCGAGATCAGACCATCGCAGCCTGCGACCGGCCCCGCCAATACGGCGTCCAGCGCCTCCTGAAACGCGGCGTCGAGCGGCAAGGGATCAGCCTGCGCGCACGCCCTTCGGCGCCCGCTGCTTCATGTAGCCGAACATGTAGCCAGCAACCCGGCGCATCTGAATCTCCTCCGCCCCTTCGGTGATGCGGTAGCGACGATGGTGCCGATAGATGTGCTCAAAGGGCTTGTGGCGTGAATAGCCAAGGCCGCCATGCACCTGCATGGCCCGGTCTGCCGCCTCGCAACACAGCCGGTTGGACCAGTAGTTGCACATGGACACCTTGTCGGATTGCGAGAAGGCGCCGTCCTTGTCCATCAGCCAGGCAGTCTTGTGGATCAGGGCGCGCAGCATCTCGCACTGGGTCTGCAACTCCACCAGCGGAAACTGAATGCCCTGATTGGTCGCCAGCGGCTTGCCGAACGGCTTGCGCGCAAGCGCGTAATCGACCGATTCATTGATGCAGAACTGGGCCGCGCCGAGGCTCGACGCCGCCTGCCGAATGCGGTTTTCGTTGAAGAAGTGCTGCACCACCTGCAAGCCACGGCCCTCGCCGCCAAAGATGGCGGCATCGGGAACGCGCACGTCCGTCAGCGAGATGCGCCCATGATCCGTGGGCATGTTGAAGGTCCACAACATCTCCTCGATCTTGAAGCCTGGCGAGTCGGTGGGCGTGAGAAAGGCGGTAATGCCCTCGCCATCGCCGGCCTTGCCGCTGGTGCGCGCCATGATCATGTCGTACTTCGCCCGGTGAATGCCAGTATTCCAGGTCTTGGCGCCATTGATAACCCAGTCGTTGCCGTCGCGCTCGGCCCGGGTTTCCATGTGTGTGGCGTCAGAGCCGTGTTCCGGCTCCGTGATGCCGAAGGCGAAGCCACGCCGACCTTCCGCCAGATCGTCGATCCAGTCCGCCTTCTGCGCCTCCGTGCCGTATTCGATCATCAGCAGTAGGCCGATGTTGTTGCCAACGATGGAGTGTTCGGTTTGCAGGTCGTTGTGCAGACCGAGACCCTTCACCGCAAGATGTTCGCGGATAATGGCCATGTCGAGGTTGCTGCCTTCGCGCCCGCCATAGGTCTTGGGAAATACGTAGCGATAATGGCCGGCAGCGTCGGCCCGGCGCCGCGCCTCCGCCAGCAAGGCTTCCCAGCCCGGGTTGGGCAGGCCGCCCCGCTCCCAGTCCGTGCGCGCGTCTTCGCGGCGATGGTCGAAGAAGCGGATATTGTCGTCCTGTTGTTCGAGCGACTTGATTTCGCGCTCGATAAAGTCGTCCAGCTCGCGCAAGTAGGCTGCGAGCTCCACTGGAATCTCGAAATTCATGCTGTCCCTCTTCCCTGGAAATTGGCCGCCTACCTTGCAAGAGACTGAGCCTGGATGCAATGTCTGGCGCGGCTGTGTCTGGCGCGGCTGTGCATCAAGCCGACGCGATCATCCCGGCCCTTGCTGCAATATTCTGGCCAGGTACATTTCGCACACGAATTGGCGTCATGTCGCACATGCGAGACCGGTTTCGCAGTGCACAGTGGTCGCCATGCAGCACGACGCCACCTACAAGGCCGCCTTCGCCCACCCGCGCATGATCCGCGATCAACTGATCCTGCTCGAACAACTGGTCGGAGACCGGTTGCCCATGCTGCGTCGCCTGCGCCTGGATACGCTGGAACGGCTGCCCAGCGAGTATCTGACCGACAATCTGGAACAGCGATTCGGCGACATGGCCTGGCGGGTCGCCTTGCAACCGGCTTCCGCGGACGACGAAGACGATGAACCGCACTGGCTGCACATCCTGGTGATGCTTGAATTTCAGTCTCGCTCAGACTGGATGATGGCCGCACGAGTGCAGAGCTATGCGACCCTGCTTTACCTTGCTCTGCACAGGGAAAAACCGTTCAGCGCCAGCAACCCGGTCCCGCCAGTGCTACCGATTGTGCTCTACAACGGTTCCAGTCCGTGGCATGCGCCGCTGAACCTGTCGGCCCTGACGCGCCCAGGCGGGATGGAGGCAGCGTCAGCGGATGTATCAGCACAGGCGAAGGGTGAAACCGGCAAGCCCGGACCGTTGGGCGCGCATGTGGGGCCGATGGGTCTGGTGGGAGACGGCTATGTTCTGGTCGATCAACAGGCCCTGTTGGGCGAGGAACTGCCGGAAGGCAATGCGGCGACGCTGCTGGCGTGGATTGAGGGTCTGACCAGTCCAGAAGACCTGAAGCGTGTAGTGGAGCGCTGTTTGCAGTGGCTTTCCGGGGTGGAAGATGGCAGTCTTTTGGATGTGCTGCAGCGTTGGCTGGAGGCATGGGTTCGAAATGCGGATATAGG
This sequence comes from Pseudomonadales bacterium, assembly GCA_965199705.1. Taxonomy (GTDB): domain Bacteria; phylum Pseudomonadota; class Gammaproteobacteria; order Pseudomonadales; family Azotimanducaceae; genus Azophilus. The sequence goes on along the minus strand of OZ241359.1, from coordinate 1,797,218 downwards.
GGATGAGGAGGAGTGGCTTATGAAACTGGTCAGGCTGAGGGAATCGACCGACGAGGTGGTGCGACAACCGGCTGACCCGGCTGAGCGGGTGGCGCTATGGAAGCGGCAGCTGATTGAGAAGGGCGAGGCCCGAGGTGAGGCACGAGGCAGGGCCGAAGGCAAGGCTGAAGGCGAGGCGAAAGCGTTGGCTCGGGAGCGCGCCCTGCTTGAGCGCATGGTTGCGCTGCGGTTTGGCGGCGATACGGCGAAGCGTTTCGGCGCATTGCTGGCGGGCGTTTCCGACCCGGAGCGTCTGGACGAGGTGGGAGAGTGGCTCATCGAGTGCCCGGATGGCGCTTCGTTGCTTGCGCGAATGGGCGAGTAAGGCCCCACGCTTCGCTCGACTGGTGTTGACCCCGCCAAGAGGAACGAAGCACAATGCAGCGTCCAACGAGGGCGATGAACCAACACGAAAGCGTTCCTTAGCCTTGCCCTCAAACTGTCCAAACGCACCCGACCACTTCAGCCGCCACATCGCCAACCGGGCTTGTCGATCAGGATTGTCAGATGCGTCAGAGCCAAATGCTCATCCCTACCCTGCGCGAGGCGCCGGCCGGCGCCGAGACAGTCAGCCATCAGCTCATGCTGCGCGCCGGGCTGATCCGGCAGACGGCCTCTGGCATCTATACCTGGTTGCCACTCGGCCTGCGCGTGCTGCGCAAGGTCGAGGCGATCGTGCGCGAGGAACTGGCGGTGAGCGGCGTGCAGGAGGTGTCCATGCCGGTGGTGCAGCCGGCAGAACTCTGGCGAGAAACCGGGCGCTGGAGCAAAATGGGGCCGGAACTTGCGCGCCTGAAGGACCGACACAACCGGGACTTTTGCCTGGGGCCGACGCACGAGGAAATCATCACCGATCTCTTTCGCCGGGAGGTGCATAGCTACCGGCAGTTGCCCTGCAATTTCTATCAGATTCAGACCAAGTTCCGGGACGAGGTGCGGCCCCGCTTCGGGGTGATGCGGGCGCGCGAATTCATCATGAAGGACGCCTATTCCTTCGATGTCGATCAGGCCGCCTTCGACCGCACCTACGCCGAAATGCACGACTGCTACAGCCGCATCCTGACGCGCCTGGCGCTGCGCTTTCGCGCGGTGGAGGCAGACGCAGGCGCGATAGGCGGCGCCAATTCGCATGAATTCCATGTATTAGCCGATTCCGGGGAAGACACCATCGTCCATGCCAGCGACGGCCCCTACGCCGCCAGCCTGGAGCGCGCCAGAGCTGCGCCGCCACCGCCACGGCCAGCGCCGGGCGCGCCCATGACGGAAGTATCGACGCCTGGCGTCACCAGCATCGCCGAGGTCGCAGCGCTGCTGAATCTGCCGCCCGCGCAATGCCTGAAGGCGCTGGTCATCTGCGGCGAAGAATCGCCGGTCCTGATCGTGCTGCGCGGCGATCATGCGTTGAACCTGGTGAAGGCGGCGCAGATTCCCGGCGCCCGGCTGCCGATCGAGTTCGCTTCAGAGGCGGACATCCTGGCCGCCACCGGCGCGAACCCGGGTTCCATCGGCCCGGTGGCGGTTGCGCTGCCCCTGGTGGTTGACCCGGAAGCGGCTGCCGTTGCCGATTTCGTCTGCGGCGCCAACCGCGACGGCTATCACTTCACCGGCGTCAACTGGGAACGAGACGTCTCTCTGGCCAACGCCTGCATCCTGGACGTGCGCAATGTGGCGGAAGGAGATCTGGCCCCCGATGGCCAGGGCCGACTCTGCTTTCAGAAAGGCATCGAGGCCGGGCACATCTTTCAACTGGGCACCCTCTACAGCGAAGCCATGCAAGCCACCTATCTCGACCGTTCCGGCAAGCCCGCCACGCCAATCATGGGCTGCTACGGCATAGGCGTCACCCGGCTGGCCGCGGCGGTGATCGAACAGCATAATCACGCCGGCGGCATTCGCTGGCCAGCGCCACTCGCGCCCTTTGCCGTGCACATACTGGCACTCAACGGCCACAAGTCCGAGGCCGTGGCAGAAACTTCGGAAACGCTGCTGCGGCGCCTGTCGGAAGCGGGTGTCGAAACGCTTCTTGATGATCGCCCGGAAAGGCCAGGGGTGAAGTTCGCGGATGCAGACCTGCTCGGTATGCCGCAGCGCATCACCGTTGGCGACCGCGGCCTGGCGAAGGGCGAGATCGAGTATCGGGGCGGGCATGACGCAGCGCCGGAAACGCTCGCGCCGGAAGCGCTGATCGAACGGCTGGGCTGACTGGCCGTGCAGATTCGAGACCTGCTCGCAGAGCCGATTGCGCCAGACCACGAGGTCACGGTGAGCGGCTGGGTGCGCACCTGTCGCCACTCGCGCGCCGGCTTCAGCTTTATCCACGTCAATGACGGCAGCGTCCTGGCGAGCCTGCAATGCGTCGCCGATCAAGCGCTTGCCAACTATGACAGCGAGATCAAGCGCCTCGGCACAGGCTGCGGGGTGAGGGTTCGAGGCCGTCTGGTCGATTCGCCCGGGCGTGGCCAGTCGCGCGAGATACAGGCGACGCAGGTGGAGGTGGTGGGCTGGGTAGAAGACCCGGAGGCCTACCCCATCGCCAAGAAGCGACACAGCCTTGAATATCTGCGCAGCGTTGCGCACCTGCGCCCGCGCACCAATACGTTCGGGGTCATGGCCCGGCTTCGGGACGGGGTGAGCGCCGCCGTACACGACTGGTTGCGGCAGGCAGGGTTCGTCTGGGTGCATACGCCGATCATCACCGCCAACGATTGCGAGGGGGCAGGCGCCCTCTTCCAGCTGGCCACCCTGGATGCAAGCAACCAACCGGAAACGGATGCCTTCTTCGGCGTTCGGACGCATCTGACGGTTTCCGGCCAACTCAACGCCGAAGCGATGGCGCTTGCGCTCACGCGGGTCTATAGCTTCGGCCCCACCTTCCGCGCGGAAAACTCCAACACCAGCCGGCATCTGGCCGAGTTCTGGATGATCGAACCGGAGATCGCCTTTGCTGATCTCGACGATCTGGCCAGGCTGGCCGAGGATTTTCTCAAGGGCGTAGTCGAAACCGCGCTCGGCGCGCATGAGGCGGACCTGGCGTTTTGCGCAGAACACTTCGATGCAGACGTAATCAATCGCTTGCAAGCGCTTTGCCGGGCCGACTTTACGCGCATGGACTACAGCGAGGCGGTTTCCCTGCTTCAGGCGTCGGGTAACAAGTTCGAGTTCCCGGTGGCTTTCGGCCTGGACCTGCAATCCGAACACGAGCGCTACCTCACCGAGCAGATCGTCGGCGGGCCGGTCATCGTCCTGAACTATCCCAAGGAGATCAAGGCGTTCTACATGCGGCTCAACGATGACCAGATAACTGTTGCGGCGATGGATGTGCTGGCGCCGGGGGTTGGCGAGATCATTGGCGGTAGCCAGCGGGAAGAACGCCTGTCGTTGCTTGATGCGCGCCTGGCTGAACACGGACAGACAGACAAACTTGGCTGGTACCGAGACCTGCGCCGCTACGGCAGCGTGCCGCATGCCGGCTTCGGGCTCGGCCTGGAACGACTGCTGCTGTATCTCACCGGCATGGACAATATCCGGGACGTGATCCCCTTTCCGCGCACGCCCAAAAACGCGAGCTTCTGACGCGCTCGGCTCAGTCAGGCCAACGCAGCACGACCGAAGCCGATTGCAGGCGCCGCCGATTTCCATGTTTGCTTCTCTGCTGCGCCTGCGCCCGTTCATTGCGCCCTACCGACTGCGCCTGCTGTTCGGCGTCGCCGCCTTTGGCCTGGCGCGCTTCTGCGAGGGGCTGGTGCCCTTCTTTCTCGCCGCCGGCATCGACCGGATTGCCGCCGGCCAATGGGACGTAACCCAGCCGGTGCTCGGTATGGCGCTGGCAGTGGCAGGGCGCTATGTGGTGGTGACGGCGGCCCGCTACTCGGTGCGCAGCGCCGGCCTGAAGGTGGCCTTCGACCTGCGCCAGAAGCTCTACGCCAGCTTGCAGGGACAAGGGGCGCGCTTCTTTGCCCGGCACAGCGTTGGCGACATGATGACCCGCGCCGTTGCCGACGTCGCCCTGATCCAGCGGCTGATCGCCATGGGCGCCATCCTTGTCATCATCCTGGTCTATGCAACGCTGGTCGGCTTCGGCTTCATGCTCTATTTCTCGCCGACGCTGACCCTGTTGCTTGTGCCGCCACTGCCGCTGGTCTGGTATTACGCCCGGCGGGCCGCTCGGGAGATGGGCGCAGCTTCCCTGGCCGTCCAGGAGCGGCTGTCTGATCTTGCCACCTTCACCGAGGAGAACCTGTCCGGAATTCGCACGATTCAGGCCATGGCCCAGGAAGACCGCGCCATCGCCCGCTTCCAGGAAAGCAACCTGGCCTATGGCCGCGCCTTCTATCAGCAGTCAGTGGTGAACTCGCGCATGATGGCGATCATGCCGTCGCTGGCGGCGCTTTGTTCCGTCACCATTCTTGGCTACGGCGGCCATCTGGTGCTGGCCGGCGAGATGACAGCGGGGGCGTTTGTCGCCTTCTTCATGTATGTCGGCATGGTGGTGCAGCCGTTTCGGGTTGCGGGATTCATCGTCAATCTGGCGCAGCGCGCCGCAGTCGCTTCCGACCGCCTGTTCGAAGTATTCGACCGCCCCCCGGAAGTGCCGGACAGACCGAGCGGGCGCACGCCTGCGGACATCCGCGGCAGCTTCGTCATTCGAGACCTGCGCTATCGGCATGCGCCAGACAGGCCACTGCTATTCAATGGCCTGGCGCTAACCGTGGAAGCCGGCGAGATGGTCACCATCATGGGGCCTGTGGGCGCCGGCAAGACGACGCTGCTGCACCTCCTGGTGCGCCTCTTTGATCCACCGGGCGGACACATTCTGCTGGACGATCATGACGTCCGCGACTACCCGCTCCGGCAATTGCGCGCCAGCATCGCGCTGGCGCCCCAGGACGCCTTCCTGTTCGCCGAAGCGGTCGGCGCCAACCTCTCGTATGATGATCCCGGACGGCCCGAGGCGCGCATCTGGTCGGCGGCAGACGCCGCTGATCTGCAGGATGCCATCGTCGCCTTTCCGCATAGTCTTGACACGCTGATCGGCGAGCGGGGCGTGACGCTCTCCGGCGGTGAGCGGCAGCGCGCCACCCTGGCGCGGGCGCTGATCCGGGAAGCCCCGGTGCTGTTACTTGACGACTGCTTTGCCAGTGTGGACACCAGCACCGAAGAGCGGATTCTGCAACGCCTCAAGGCCCTTCGCGCCGGCAAGACCACACTGCTGGTCTCGCATCGGGTCTCCACCGCCCGGCATGCAGACCGTATCCTGATCCTGCACCGCGGGCGCGTGCGCGAAAGCGGCCCGCATGAAGCGCTGCTGCGGCAAGGCGGCTCCTATGCGGAGCTGGCGGAGTTGCAGCGCGGCGCAGAAAACAATGCGCATCAGGTGACGGCCAAATGACGAGCAGCGCCAGGCCACGAGACTACCGGGCATTCGATGCCGATCTTTCCGGCGCCGCCCTCAATTTGAGCCTGTTGCGCCGCGTCCTGCGCTGGATGTGGCCCTACGCCGCCACATTGGCGGCAAGCGGCCTGCTGGTATTGCTGGCTTCTTTCTTGCAGGTCTTGCTGCCGGTGGTGATCTCCCTGGTTGCGATTGACCACATTCTGTTCGCCAATCCGACGTCCCGGGCCCCGGACTTCGGTCTCATCGACGCCGTGGACGCGCTGGCCGGGATGCTGGATGCGCATCCGTTGCTCGCTGCCTGCCTGGTCTATGCCAGCTTGCAGATCGGCTGGGCGCTGGCCGGCCACGCCCATCGCCTGAGCCTGGTGCAGGCCATCGTCAGGGGCCTGGCTGACTTGCGCCGGGATCTGTTCCGGCATCTGGAAACCCGGCCCGCCGCCTTCTATGACCATGTGCCGGTTGGCCGGGTCATGACCCGCGTGACCAACGACATCGAAGTGCTCTATGAGTTGCTGCGCGGCCTCGGCGGGCTGGTCGGCGAATTCGTCCCCTTCCTGGTCGCGCTGGGCATCATGCTGTCGCTGGACGCCGAGCTGACCTTGCTGCTGCTGCTGGCCGTGCCGGTGATGGGCGCGATAACCGCTGTCTTCCGCACCATAACCCGACGTCTCTTTCGTCGCTCCCGCCAGGCCCTGTCGCAACTGAATCAGAACATGCAGGAAAATCTGGCTGGCCTGCAGGTGGTGCAGCTATCCGGGCGGGAGGCGCGCAATCTGGACAATTACCGACGCATCAACCAGCGCGTGCTGGGCGCCGAACAGACCAGCGCCCGCTGGGAAGTGCTCTATGGCGCCCTCAACGACACCCTCGCCCACATCGCCATGGGCGTGATTCTCTATCATGGGGCCGGGGCGGTGCTGGAGGAGCGCCTGTCGCTCGGCGAAGTCGTGCTCTTCACCCGCTTCATCGACATGCTCCTGCACCCCATCGTGGCGCTCGGCGAGCAGACAAACATCCTGTTTCGCGCCATGGCCAGCGGCGAGCGCATCTTCCAGGCGCTGGACTGGGACGAGCAGATTAACGAACCAGCGCGTCCCGCCATCCTGTCGCAGCGCCTGGCCGGCGAGGTCGCCTTCTCCAATCTTTCCTTCGCCTATGCCAACGGGCGCCCGGTGCTGAAGAACGTCTCGCTGCGCATCGCGCCGGGCGAGAAACTGGCGGTGGTGGGCCAGACAGGTTCCGGCAAGAGCACGCTGATCCGTCTGCTCTGCCGCTTCTACGACGTGCCTGACGCCAGCATTGCGCTCGACGGCATCGACATCAATCAGATCCACAGCCGCGACCTGCGTCGCAGAATCGGCGTTGTCTTGCAGGATTTCCACATCTTCTCCGGCTCTGTGCTCGACAACATCACCCTGGGCGACCCCGGCATCAGCCGCGCCATGGCCGTGGAAGCAGCGCGCTCGGTAAATGCCCTGGCGTTCATCGAAGCCCTGCCGGACGGGCTCGATACTCGCCTGGCGGAGCGCGGGCGCAATCTCTCCCAGGGCCAGCGCCAGTTGCTGGCGTTTGCCAGGGTGCTGGTTCGAGACCCAGAAATTCTCGTGCTCGACGAGGCCACTGCGTCAATCGATACGGAAACCGAACTGTTGATCCAGGACGCCCTCGCCAGGCTCACCGCCGGGCGCACCGCCATCCTGATCGCGCATCGACTGCAGACGATTCAGGATGCGGACCGAGTGGCTGTGATGCATGAAGGCGAGATCGCCGAGCTGGGCAGCCATTCTGCCCTGCTTGCCAAACAGGGCCTCTACTACCGATTGCACGCGCTTCAGTTCCAGGACACCAGCCCGCACATCGCAGCAGGCAGCTGACCCCGGCGCCGAGGGCAAATATTCCGCGCCCGGGGCCAAGCAGCAAAACAGAGAGTAAAATGCCGACAATGAACGATCGCATCATTGTTCGCAGCGGAGACAAGTACCGCGCTCGCCTTGGCAACTCGGCCGTTTCGGCAATCAAGGATGGCGTCCGGCCAGGCCGGGCGGCAGCCGCCGAGCTCGGCGCAGGCGCGCGAAAGCCATCCTGGCTGCGCGCTCGTCTGCCGGGCGGCGGCGCCTACGAGAAGGTTCGACGAACCGTGCGTGAACACAAGCTCGCCACTGTCTGCGAAGAGTCACACTGCCCCAATATCGGGGAATGCTGGGCCAACGGCACGGCCACCCTCATGCTCATGGGCAGCGTCTGCACCCGAGCCTGCCGCTTTTGCGCGGTCGATACAGGCAACCCCGGCGGCTGGCTGGACGCCGACGAGCCGGCTGCCGCGGCTGCCTCCGTAGCCCTGATGCGGCTGCGTTATGTGGTTTTGACTTCGGTAGATCGGGATGACCTGGCGGATGGCGGCGCCGCGCACTATGCGGCCTGCGTGCGCGCCATCAAGGCGCGCAACCCGAACACGGCTGTCGAGGCGCTGACGCCGGATTTTCAGGGCAACCGCGACGCGGTGCGCACGGTCGTCTCAAGCGGGCTGGACGTGTTTGCGCAGAATCTGGAGACCGTGGCGCGCCTTACCCACCCCGTGCGCGATCCTCGTGCGGGCTACCAGCAGACGCTCGACGTGCTGGCCGAAGCCAAACGGCTGGCGCCCGACGTTCTCACCAAGTCGAGCCTGATGCTCGGCCTCGGCGAGACGCACCAGGAGATCGTCACTGCACTCGAAGACCTGCGAGCGCACGAGGTCGATCTGCTGACCCTCGGCCAGTACCTGCGGCCCACGCCCAATCACCTGGCGGTGGCGCGCTGGGCGCCCCCGGACGAATTCGCCAGTTATCGGGAGACAGGCCTGGCGATGGGTTTCCGGGAAGTGGCTTCCGGGCCGCTGGTGCGCTCAAGCTACCGAGCAGACCGGATGCTCTATGGCAACAACCTGGGGCTGGATGAAGCCAATTCCGCATGAGCGCAGCGCCATGACATCTCCCTGGATCACCCATGCGGACACCGCCACCCTCGTTGAACTGGTCGAGGCCAAAGACCTTGCCGCCTGGCGGATGCGTCAGCACGAGTCGGACCAGGCGCGCATCCAGCGCCAGGGCTTTCGCGCAGACCCTGCCGAGATATGCTGGCTGGAGCCGCCGGATGCGCCACCTCGGGTCGCCGCCGGTTGGCGACGAGAAGACGGAATAGGCGCGCTCGGCGGGCTTCCAAAACGCTTGCGCAAGGGCAATTTCCGCATCGAGGAATTACTTGCCGAAACCCAGCTGCTCGGCTGGGGCCTCGGCTGCTACCGATTCGACAAGTACCGACCGAGTCAACACCCACCCTCGCACGCCCGGCTGCTGCTGCCACCGGGCGCAAACCTCGGCCGCCTGGAGCGATTGCTGTCAGCGATGACGCTGGCTCGTGACCTGGTCAATCGAGGCGCTGGCGACCTGACGCCGAGCCGCCTGGCCGAAGCCGCCATCGAGCTTGCCGAACGGCATGCCGCCAATTGCCGCGTGACTGTCGGAGACGATCTGCTGAAAGCCGGATTCACGGCGATTCATGCCGTCGGCCGGGCAGCAAGTGACGCGCCGCGTCTGGTGGACATCACCTGGGGCGAACCGGAGCATCCGTTGATCGTTGTCGCCGGCAAGGGTGTGTGTTTCGACAGTGGCGGGCTGGACCTGAAGCCTGCCTCTGGCATGCGGCTGATGAAGAAGGACATGGGCGGCGCTGCCGCAGCGCTCGGTCTCGCCGATCTGATCATGGGCGAATGCCTGCCAGTGCGTCTGCGGCTCTTGATTCCGGCGGTAGAAAACGCAGTCGCCGGCAACGCCTATCGCCCCGGAGATGTCCTCGAAACCCTGGCCGGCCTGAGTGTGGAGGTGGACAACACGGATGCAGAAGGCCGATTGATACTCTGCGACGCCCTCGCCCTGGGGGCCGCCGACAAGCCGGCGCTGATGCTGGATTTCGCCACCCTCACCGGTTCTGCCCGCTCCGCCGTCGGCGCCGAACTCTCCGCCCTGTTTGCCAACAACGCAGCACTTGCCGAAGACCTTTTGCGCGCCGGCGTCGAGGTGGATGATCCGGTCTGGCGCCTGCCGCTGCATCAGGATTACGCCTATCTGCTGAAAAGCCGGATCGCCGACACCCTGAATTCGGCCGCCTCGCCCTATGCCGGCGCCATCACCGCCGCCCTGTTCCTGGAGAAATTTGTCGCCGACCTGCCCTGGGCGCACTTCGATCTCATGGCCTGGAACATCCGCAACCGGCCAGGGCGACCGCAGGGCGGCGAAGCCATGGCCATGCGGGCTGTGTTTCGCTATCTCGAACAGAGATTCCCACCCACCGCAAATGAGAAGCGCACATGATTGAATTCACCTTGAACGGAAAGCGGGTGCAAGCCGATGACACTCCCAACCGCCGATCGCCCCGGCAGTAGCCAATGCGATGTTCGCAGCGACCGGCCAGCGCCTGCGCGCCCCGCCCTTGCGGCTTGCGCAGCCCTGCCCCGGTTTGGCGCAGGGCAGGAGGAAATCATCATCACCAAGAACGGCCGACCCGTTTCGCGGCTGATGCCCTGTCGTCGGCAATCGCAGATGAGCTTCGGCCGCAGTCGGGACAAGATCCGAATCCTCGGCAACATCGTCGAACCGATGCCCGTTGAATGGTTCGAGGATGCTGAAGATCCCGCGGGGTTGCTCACCGATATGCATGGCGACCCTGCCGACCGCCTCATCGTAGCCACAGCTTTGCAGGGCCACCAATTGGCCACGGCGGACCGGCGCATCCTGGATTGGCCTGGACCGCTATGGTGTATGAACGCCGCCGATTGAATCGACTGCCGCGCATCATTCGCCAAGGAGGAGGACGGTCGCGCAAACGGGGGTTACGCGGGCCTGCCACGCCATCGACACGGGTCGCCTTGTCCGGGAAACCCTGCCCGTCAACGGAGTGGCCGACGACGAAACACCCCACCCAGGTCAGGGCAGTAGCCTCCGCGAATTGACGAAAGCCCGCACAAGTGGGCTTCCAAGTGCGGCAGCCCTACAACAAAAGAGGGCTGCCGCCGACTTGAAAGGATGCCTTACTGGCTCATCCGATAGGTGACGCCAAACTTGAACATGCGCCCGAAGGGGTTATGGCTGAAGGCGTCGTAGTTCATTTCCCGTCCGGTGAAGGGCGGGTCCTCATCGGAGAGGTTGATGGCTGAAAGCGACAGGCTGACCTGATCGTCCATGAGGCTGTAGTTCAGATGCACATCGTGGGTCATGTGGCTTTTGATGTAGTGGATTTCGTTGGGAGCGGGTGGGCAAGGGCTTCCGTTGTTTGCGTAAGGGTTGCAAGCCCGATCTTCATAGCCGTCAATGTAGTTCAGGCTGTAACGCAGGTTGAGCGGGCCAATGGCGTAGTTGACGAAGCCCCTTCCCTTCCACTTCGCCAAGGTGCGGGCCAAGGAGGTTCCGTAGTTGTGCCGGCCCAAGGCGTCGTAGGCGCTGCCGAGCACCCAGGAATCGATGTCGTAGCCCAAAATGCGGGTTCCGGTGACCCCGAAGCTGCCGAGGCCGGGGCCTACCGGCAGGCTGTAGCGCGCAGTGAAGTCGATGCCGTCAGTCTTGGTGTCCGGGCCGTTGACGATCTGGACGTCGATGATTTCCAGGTTGGCCGCTGACGGGTTGCCGCCAAAGGTCAGGCGGGAGAAATAAGGGCTGGCCGTGTCGCAGGGATCCGTCGGCCCGCCGGGGCAGGCGGCGGCCAGCACGCTGTTGAAGGGTTCGGTCACCAAGGGCTTCTTGAAGTCGTAGGACCAATAGTCCAAGGTGATGAAGAGGTTGTCGGCTTCGCCGATCAGGCCGTCGTGATCGACTAGCAGGCCCACGTTGAAGGTGGTGGCCTCTTCTGGGTCCAGATTCGGATTGCCTTGGGTGTCAACGCGCTTGAATGCGCCCGTCGGCGCCACATATTGCAGCGAATTGGATGAGGCGGTGCCCACAATCTGGTTCAGGGTGGGGCCTCGGAAGGTGGTCCCTACGGAGGCACGCAGCCCGACGCTGGGCACCAGCTGCCAACGCAATGCGAGCTTCGGGTCCAGGCTCGAGCCTGCCGAGCCGCCATAGTCTTCATAGCGCACCGACAACTGCGCCTCCACCGTTTCCGCCAAGGTGGCGTGGAGCTCGCCGAACACGGAATAGATGTCCCGGTCCTCATCAATGTGCGCACCGGGGGGCAGGAAGCCGAACAGACCGTTGCGATTGGTTGTGCAGTCCTTGATCTCCGGCCCTGCGGCGCAGGGGAAGAGCGAGAAGTCGTTCAATTCATAGGGGCCGGACTCGTAGGTTTCGCTTCGCCACTGGGCGCCTGCTGCGAAGCTCAGCTCATTGCCGGATAGCGCCCACGGCAACACGCCGGTGAAAATTCCCTCCATCACCAGCAATGACGTTTCCCCATCGCCACCATGCGGCGAAAGCATGTAGTCGAGCAACTCCTGGTTGTTCAATGCGGGATTGAAATCGGGGTTTTCGGCAACGCCGTCCGGCACTTGGGGATGCGATCCGGGCATGGAGTTGGAGAACGGAATCCAGTAGCGGCAAGGACCTTGGCCCGCATTGGCCATCACGGTGTCCAGGGAGAAAGCCAAGTTGCCATTCTCATCGTATTCATTGGGGACCATCGACTCGCACTCATGGCCACCGAGGCCTTGGCGGGCCCGTGCGTCCCGATAGACCATGGTGTCGCCTCCGTCAAAGTCCCTTTGGGACTCGGAGTAGGATACGGAAGTCGTCCAGCCATAGTCTCCGAGGTCGCCCTCCAGGGTGAAGTTCAGCCGCCAGAGGTCGGATTTCCGGTGGTGGTCGCGAAGGGGGCCGTCTTGGCCATAGTAGCGCCCGTAGAACCAAGCCACTTCCTGCCAGGCTTCGGGGATGCCCGCCTCAGTCTGGGCCGGGTCGCCCTGCCAGCGGCAATGCGCCTGATCGCACCAAGCGTAGTCGCCGTAGATGTCTGGATATTTGCTGGCCATGTCCACCAAGCCGGGGTTGTTGGCGCGGATGGTGCGGTTTTCGTCCACCAGCCGATTGGGCGGGTAGGAAGGCGAGGTGTTCCATCCAGGCACGTTGCTGTCGGTCATCAGGAATTCACCGGAGAGCCTCAGGGTGTCGGTCAGTTCCCACGACCCTTCGGTGAACCACTGCCACCGCTCCGCCTCTTCAGACAGGTTGTCGAAAGCGGTGTATTGGAAGCGGCAAAAGCCGCCGCCGGTATTTCCGGCAACACCGGCAGTCGTAACCGCACCGCCCAACCTTTCACAATTGGGGTCCACGATTCCGTTTGCCAGCAGCCCGAAGAAACCACCGAATGGGGATGCGTTCCAGCGATCAAGCGGCACCACCACCGACGGTCGGCCCACGCTAGACCAGCCGCCGCCGGGACTGTCCGCGTAGGGCAGCACCGCCCAATCCCGTTCAACCAGCTCCAATTCGCCGCGCTTGATGTAGCTGAAGGAACTGACGATGTGGCCGCGTCCGTCCGCGAACTCCGTGCCGACGATCGCGCCTGCTTCGGTGTCGCCGCTCGAATCTGCAATGGCCTTGTGGTTGGCGGAAACCTCAAAACCCGTGAAATTGCCGCGGGTGATGAAGTTCATTACGCCAGCGATCGCATCGGAGCCGTAGGTGGCCGCAGCGCCGTCGCGCAGGATTTCTATTCGCTCCACGGCGATGGAGGGCATCATGTTCACATCGACCAGCAGTTGCGCCTGGGCGCCGATGGCATGGGGCGACCAAGTGGTGCGGTGGCCGTTGATAAGCACCAACGAGCGGCTGGGGCCAAGGCCCCGAATGTTGACGGTGGCGCGGTCGGCATCAGCGCCGGCTTGGAATTGGTCGGTTTCGCCGTCCGCCCCTTGGCTGAACGACAGGTTCTTGATCAGGTCCAGCGTGGTCGGTGAGCCTTCAAGGGCCAAATCGTTCCGCGTCAAGGTGGTCACGGGCAGCGGAGCGTCCTCCGGCGTGCCCTTGATGTAGGAGCCGGTCACGAGGATTTCCTCGATTTCGTCGCCGCTTTCCTGACCCCAGGCCGCTGCCCCGAAGACTAAAGCAGGCAGAGTGAAAAAAGCGACCAAGCGGCCTCGTACCGATGAATTCATGGGCATCTCTCCAATGGAACAGGTTGTCGGAACTTAAACATGCGAGTCATCCGCCAGCCCCACAGCGGGTGCGCGGGCGGACGGCGCAATATAGCCAATTGAATTGCTGCTTGCCAACGAATGTACAGGCCCGCCGCCCCTCCAGGATCCTGGAACTTACCCGGTCATGTCAGGGGCCGAATATTCCGAAATGTATATGAGCCCGTACACCTCTCTGTCTAACGCGATCATGCGGGTCGCTGCTCAAATTCAACTTTGAGACGGTAGCCGAGCACCCGTGCATAGTCTTCGATCGTTGATATCTTGGGTGACACTTCTGAGCTCACGCTTTCCAAGCGTGAGATATTGCTTTTCTTTGTGCCCAAGAGGTCTGCCATCTGTTCCTGCGTCAAACCAGCTTCTGTTCGCATGGCGATCATTTGACGCTTCATCTCGCAAGCGGGACCCAATTCTTCGTATGCGCTGCGGACCTTGGCCTTGCCGAGGGCTTTGTTTTTGAATTCCTGAAATGTCGGACGCTTATTGCTCATCGAGTATTTCCTTTCTGCGCTTGCGTGCGGTATGTGGCCGCCCAAGATTCGGTCCAAACTCTTCGATTAGCTCAACAGTGCGCAAGAAGTTCGCCAGAATGCCTGCGGGCAGCGCGAGCGTATCTCGCTCGACCTTCTCGCTGTAGAAACTAACGGTCCATGTCATTCCCAAAAGTTATCATTTATGATAACTTTTGGTCAAGGGGCTATTGGGGCTACAATGCCAAGCTACGCAAACCCCGCCTTCAAGCGTCAACCAACGGCCGGGGGCAAGCAGTTACCATTTCAGAAGACGAATGGAGACAATACAAAGTGAAGATTTATATTGTGACTATTCTTGGAGTAGCTATTGCCTCTTTCCATACGGCTGAATCTTACGGGCAAACAAGTCGAGACGACACTTCAGAGTTTGCACGGAATGCGGTAGCGGAATACGAAAAATCGTCGGAGTATGATTGCTTGAAAGACTATCCTTGCTTTGAAGTACATTTGGACTACCCAGATGAATACAACACGACATATTCATTGCCTTGGAAAGATATTGATTTCAAGACTGATCCGGAACGATACATGATGGCAGTTGTTGGCTATGCCGGCGAAGGTAACATTAGCGTCGATTGGAATTTGGAAAAAAATAGAGTAAGAAAGTGGTACCACGCCCCGTGGATGCACCTAGATAAAAACGGTCGTGAGCCAATAAGAGGTCTAACCCGGGAAAGAGGGTCACGGTGGCATGAACTTAGTTCTAAACAAACTCGCCGTGTCGCCAATTGGGCAGTAGGATTCTACAATGACAGAGGTGGCTATACCTTCGGCCAAGTCTGGAAGAATAAGACAAATCCAGACACATCTAATGTTCAGTTTCCCGTCGGAACGGTGTCAGTTAAGCTACTATTTTCTGATGCAACGGATGAAGAAGCACCATACCTCGTTGGCCGAGGTAAAGGGCTGACTTGGCATGCTCAGATCGTTCGTGGTGCTCAGCCGAAAGCGCTCCGGCTGTTACAAGTTGATATCGCAGTTCGCGACGAAAATGCTGACGAGACCACCGGTTGGGTTTTTGGGACTTTTATGTTTGATTCATCAATGGCGAGCTCGAACTATTGGGAAAACCTCGTTCCTGTTGGGTTGCAATGGGGTAATGATCCAGAACTGACTAGAAAAAAATACGATGCCGGAGAGAGACCATTGGAAGGGTGGATTAATCCGGTAGTAGCAAAGCTGTTTGCTTCGCATCGACCGCCATTCGGTGATTTAGGGTACTTGGGCAGAGTGAACGGGCCAGTGGATAACCCACTTTCAAGTTGTTTAGCTTGCCACGGAAGAGCTGTGGATACGCTTGGCCAACAACGAGTACCACATTTTACCGCAGAGCCCTCTGATATGTGTGTTGAGGACGAAAAAAAGGATGGTAATGAAGTCTTAAGAAAGGTGGAAAAGTGTGACGTAGATGATGCAAAAGAAGCGAGAATTCGAATCTTCTTCAGGAATCTTAAAACCGGCGAACCCTTTTGTTCAAACATGAACTCACTGGACTACTCGCTGCAAATGACCGAAGGTATTGTGCGCTGGGCCAAATGGGAACAGGGCTATAGGAGCCAATCTGAAGCGCGAACCCGACCGCCCGCGCCTATCAGCTCATGCGAGTCGACAGAAAGGCAAAGTGTCGAAGGTCTAGTTGAATATCAGATTCCGACATTGCCAGTTGAAAAGGCGTTTAGACGCGGCGATGCAGATCTGTAGACCTGCCTGCCTCTTTAAACTAGCCGGGAAGTTGCGAGAGTTGTTTGATTTTCGAGAGTCTGAATTACTTCGTCATGTTTTCTGAAGCTCTCAAACGATGAAGACTCCGCAAAGGTCGGTTCCGGTCGGCTGATTCGGTTTGCAGGCGCACCCGCCCGGTACGTTGCGTCCCGGTCGCTCGGCTCATCATCATCATCAGCTGCTGCTGTTCAAAACCGGGCGTTCATCCCTATAATGCGCGCCAAGGCCAATTCTGGCCGCATTGCATGACTATCTGGAGGGAACCCATGTACAAGTGGACTTTGCGATGGATTTTGGCCGCTCTGGTCATTTCGCCCGTCACTGGCCTGAACGCCCAAGGGGGGGGGGGGGGGGGCGACGTAGCGATCAGCACCCAGGCCATTGAGGAAGTGATTGTCACCGCCCGTCAGCAGGCCGAGACCTTGCAGGACGTACCGGTCACCATCGCCGCCCTCACAGAGCAGGACCTGGATCGCTACAACATCACCAATCTGGTGGATGCCGCCAAGATGGTGCCGAACATGGTGATTTCGCACGGTGGTTCCGGCAACGGTTCGAGCCTGCGTCTGCGCGGCATCGGCTCAAGTTCCATCTCCGCCGCTTTCGACCACTCGGTAGCCATCAACCTGGACGGCGTGGTGGTCAACCGCGGCCGCTTCATCCACAACTCCTACATGGACATGGGCCAGCTGGAGATTCTGAAAGGGCCGCAGTCGCTCTATTTCGGCAAGTCCGCCACTGCCGGCGTGGTGTCGATCACCAGCAACGATCCCGGCCAGGAATTCGAGGCCGAGGTGAGCGGCGGCTATGAAGCCGAGTACGACGGCCTCTTCGGCGAGTTCATCTTGTCCGGCCCCTTGACCGACACCCTGGGCGCTCGCCTTGCGCTCGGCTACACGAAGAACGACGAACTCTTCCACAACTACTCGGCCGAGAACGATACCATCAACACGCCGATCAACGGCGCTTCGGAGTGGTACGGCGACGAATCCCTGAACTCCCGGCTGACGCTGGTGTGGGATCCGAGCGACACCTTTCGCGCCAAGCTGAAGTACAGCTACTCCGAATATAACAATGAGGGCGGAGGCACCGCTTGGACGGAAGACGTTTGTCCTGAAGGCCGCCATCAACCTACCGCCATACCGGCGGCAGCAGCTGCTTTCGCCCTGTTTCAAGGCGCCGATGACTGCAAGATCAATGGCAACACCTCGAAGCTGAACCTGAATCCGGCTTTGCGGGCCGGGCTGCCCCAAGGCTTCGACAACGGTGAGCCGGGGCTTGAGCAAGAAACGCACTTCCTGTCCGCGCGCATGGATTGGGATGTGAGCCCCGCCTTTACGGTGACCTCCATCACCGGCTGGGTCGATCTGCAACACTGGGAGCTGGACGACTACAGCTACGGCGCGGGCGTCTTCGGTGGCCTGCATAACAACATCTACAAGAGCATCTCCCAGGAGCTGCGCCTCGCCAGCGATGCGGACGGCCCATTCAACTTCCAGGTCGGCCTCTTCTATCAGGACATCGAGCAGGAATTTGACGCCTACCAATACGCCTTCAATCTCGGGATTCTGTTCGGTCCGGACCCGGTTACCGGTAACCAATATGACTACAACAAGCACCACTTCCTCGACACCAAAGTGTTCTCTGGCTTCCTGGCCCTGTATTGGGATCTGAACGAGCGCACGGAAATCACCGTCGGCGCCCGTTACACCGACGAGCAGAAAGACGGCTACATCGAGATTCCGTATCTTCATGCGGCGGCAGGCGCTTTCGGATTCGGCGCTCCGCCACTGATTGACGGGCTGGAGTTCGATGACGACAACCTCTCCCCGGAGGCAGCTATCAACTATTACCTGAACGACGACGTAAGCGTCTTCCTTGCCTACAAGCAGGGTTTCAAATCAGGCGGCGTTGATAACAGCGCCTTGCCGACCGCGGCGCTCAATCCGGCCAACTGGCCGGGCGGCTCGCCGGACTTCCTGCTCTACCAATCCGAAGAAGCGGAAGGCTTCGAGGCCGGCCTCAAGGGCAACTTCCTGGACGGCGCCATGCGGCTGAACGCCACCGCCTTCACCTACGAGTACTCCGACCTGCAGGTGCAGCTTTTCGATTCCACGATCATCCAGTTTCAAACCTTCAACGCATCGGCACTGGAAACCCAGGGCGTCGAATTCGACATGCTGTGGAATACGAACGTCGAGGGCCTGAGCCTGCGCAGCGCCTGGGCCTGGACGGATACCACCTATTCCGAGGATTTCATTGTCGCAACAGGCGAAAACCTCAAGGGCCAGGACGGGGCCGGCAGCGCTGAGGTGACCGGATTTGTCGGCCTCTCCTACGACATGGCCATGAGTGGCGCCTGGCGTATCAACCTCTCGGGCGACGCCCGCTACACCGGGGATTACGCCTGGACGACAACGCTTGATCCCTTTATGCAGGACGCCTTCTGGGTGGTGGACGCCGCAGTGGGCGTGTACTCGGACGACGGCCGCCATCAGCTCAACCTGATCGCGCGCAACCTCACCGACAAGTACTACATCACCGGCGGCGGCGCCATTCCCGGACGTTGCTCGAACGTGATGAGACTCGAACCCGGATCCGCAGGGCCTCTAGCTGCAATCTGCGACAACACAGACCCCAACAGCCTGGATCAGGCGGCCACCACGCCGCTTGGCCGCACCCTCTCGATCCAGTATCGCTATGTATTGGGCGGCTGATTGGAGGGGAGCGCTGGCGCGTAAACCAGGCAAGCGGGGGTAGCGGTGCGTCTGAGCGTCGAGTTTCCGAGCGTTGCCTATCGCGAAGGGCCGCAGGCGGTCAGCCGCCTGGCGCAGGCCATTGAGCGGATCGGTTTCGATCAGCTTGACATCTTCGACCATGTGGTGATGGGCCATCCGCACGAGTCTCGGCCGAGGCCCGTCTATCCACCCGGCATGCCGATACTGGAGGCCCTGGTCACCCTGGGCTATGCGGCGGCTGTCACCGAGCGCATAGGGCTTGGCACGGAGGTGCTGGTGCTGCCGCAGCGCCAGCCGGTTCTGGTGGCCAAGCAGGTGAGCACGCTGGATACCCTGTCCGGCGGGCGGATGCGCCTCGGCGTCGGCGTCGGCTGGCAGGCGTCCGAATACGAAGCGCTCGGCTGTGATTTCAATGATCGCGGCCAGCGCATGGACGAGGCGATCCAGCTACTGCGCGCCTGCTGGAAGGAAGATTGCATCGACTTTGACGGGCGCTTCTACCAGAGCCAGGCCATGGCCATGGCGCCCAGATCGCCGCAAGGCGAGCGGCTGCCCATCTGGGTGGGCGGTGGTTCGCCGGCAGCCCTGAAGCGCGTTGGCGAACTCGGTGACGGCTGGCTCGGCATGGGCGTGGAAAGCACCGAGGATGCCCGGGCAATGATCGACAGCATTCGCAGGCACGCAGAAGCCGCCGGGCGAGATCCGGATGCGATCGGCTTGCAGATGGCGCTCGGGCTGCCGCCGCGCGATGAGAAGGGCAAGAATTTCTATCGTGATCGGGATGCGGTGCTGGCGCGCGCAGCCGCAGTGCGGGAGATGGGCTTCGAATGGGGAGCGCTGAACGCAACCGCCATCTTCCAGGCGGGCTACCGCAGCGTGGATGCGATGATCGAACAGCTTGCCGATCTGCATGGCGCCATCCGCGCGGAAGTCGGCGCTGCCGCCTGATCGATGACGAAACCCGCCGGAGCGCCGGCCTCCGGGAACCACGCCACACCTGATCGGGCCGAGGCCGCCAGGCAGCGCCGCTACTGGCGCGCCAATCTGAAGCTGATGGCCGCACTTCTCGGCGTCTGGTTTCTGGTGTCATTCGGTTTCGGCATCCTGCTGGTCGATGCGCTGAATCAAGTTGCCTTCTTCGGCTTCAAGCTCGGGTTCTGGTGGGCGCAACAAGGCAGCATCTACGTCTTTGTAGCGCTGATATTTGTCTATGCCGCACTCATGCGGCGCCTGGACCGTCGCTTCGGTGTGGACGACGACACGCCGTCAACCGTGGCAGACGCGCAGTCTCTGGATCGTCCAGACAATCACGCCGACTGATCGTGGACGTCCAGGTCCTCACCTATCTCTTCGTGGGCGGCAGTTTCGCCCTCTATATCGCCATCGCCGTCTATGCCCGCGCCGCCTCGACGGGCGACTTCTACATCGCCGGCGCTGGCGTGCATCCAGTCACCAACGGCATGGCCACGGCGGCGGACTGGATGAGCGCTGCCTCGTTCATTTCCATGGCCGGCATCATCGCCTTCATGGGCTACGACGGCGCCGTCTATCTGATGGGCTGGACGGGCGGCTATGTGCTGCTGGCGCTGCTGCTCGCACCCTATCTGCGCAAGTTTGGCGCATTCACGGTGCCGGACTTCATCGGCGCCCGCTACTACTCGAACACAGCCCGGGTCGTGGCCGTGACCTGCCTCGTCATCGTCTCATTTACCTATGTGGCCGGGCAGATGCGCGGCGTCGGCATCGTCTTCGGACACTTCCTCGGCGTGCCGATCACCTGGGGCGTACTCATCGGCATGGCGGTGGTGTTCTTCTATGCAGTGCTCGGCGGCATGAAGGGCATCACCTATACGCAGGTGGCCCAGTACTGCGTGCTGATCTTTGCCTACCTGGTTCCGGCCATCTTCATATCCCTGCTGGTCACCGGCATTCCCGTGCCGCAACTCGGCCTCGGCGCGGAGGTGAACGATGGCAGTGGCCTTTCGGTGCTGGAAAAGCTGGACCGCACGCTGGTCGATCTGGGATTCAGCGCCTATACGGACGGCAGCAAATCGACCATCGACGTATTCGCCATCACCGCCGCCCTGATGATCGGCACCGCCGGCCTGCCGCATGTCATCGTGCGCTTCTTCACGGTGCCAAGAGCCTCCGACGCACGCCGCTCGGCCGGCTATGCCCTGCTCTTCATCGCCCTGCTCTACACCACCGCACCGGCAGTCGGCGCCTTTGCCCGCCTCAATTTCATCGATACGGTCCACGATACGCCCTACGCCGAAGCCGCTGACTGGTTCAAGCACTGGGAAGACATCGGCCTGATCGGCTGGCGCGACAAGAACGGCGACGGCGCCATTCAATATGCGCCTGGCGCGCCCTTCGTCGGGCCGTCGGAATACACCGACGAGACGGGGCATGCAGGCGAGCGGCGCCTTGCCAACGCGTCAACCGCCAATGCCAACGAGGTTTATGTGGACCGGGACATCATGGTGCTGGCGAATCCGGAGATTGCCGCCCTGCCGGCCTGGGTGGTCGCCCTGGTGGCCGCCGGCGGTCTGGCTGCTGCGCTATCGACTGCCGCCGGACTGCTGCTGGTGATCTCCACCGCCGTATCCCACGACCTCATCAAGCAAACCCTGTCCCGGGGCATATCCGACAAGCAGGAGTTACGCTATGCGCGTCTGGCGGCAATCGCTGCCATCTGTGTCGCCGGCTATCTCGGCATCAACCCGCCGGCATTCGTCGCGCAGGTGGTCGCCTTTGCCTTCGGGCTTGCCGCCGCCTCCCTGTTTCCCGCCATCCTGCTCGGCATCTTCTCATTGCGCGCGACGCGCGAAGGCGCCATCGCCGGCATGATCGCCGGCCTCGCATTCACCGGCGCCTACATCGTCTGGTTCAAGTTCATCGCCCCGGAACAGAACCTCGCAGAACACTGGTGGTGGGGCATTTCACCGGAAGGCATCGGCCTCGTCGGCGCCCTGCTGAATCTGGCGGTGGCGGGCCTGGTCAGTTGTCTGTCGCCGCGCCCGCCGGCTTCGGTGCAAGCCCTGGTCTTGTCGATTCGCGTGCCGGCAGGCGCAACGGAGCAGTGCACACACTGAGTGCCAGCCGTCACCGGGCCGGCTTGTGCGGATTCATTCCCCCGCCTGGTGTTCGCGCTCGAACGCCTGCCAGGCCGGGAGTTGTTCCGGGTAGTCCGCCTCATGCCAGACACCCTCGAAACAAAGGCGTTGTCGCCTGGTCAGGGCTTCCCCGTACTGCCCCGCCGGCACATAGTAGAGGAAGCGAATGCTGCGCCGCGCAAACAGCCACTCGCCATTGACGCGCGCGTAGGTGTCGTCGTACTTCATGGCGGCAAGGCTCGCAACACCATCCACCGAGGTTTCTGCATGGCTTGCGATCGTGCCGCTCGCCCGATCCGGGTCATCCGCATCGAAGCGGATGAAGGCATCGTGAGTCCAGTGAAAGCCAGGGCCCCGAATTCGGAAAGTGCGCGTGAACATCTCCATGATGGCGGCGCGCCCCTGCGCCCGAAGCACGCCGCTCGGAGAATCATAGATCGCATCTTCGGTGAAGAGCGCCGATAGCCTCGGCAGGTCGTGCTCATCGCAGGCGACGCAGTAGGCGCTCACCAGTTCCTGGATGGCAAAGCGCGATTCGAGCCGGTCGATGCGTCCTTCAAGCGTCTCTGGTTGCGTCATGCTGAACCTCCGTCAAAGGCTTCCGGCCCCGGCTTCGGGAGCGCAGAACCCGCGTCCTGCATGAAGCGCTCGACTGTCCGATGATAGTGCTGAACCCCCGGTTCATTGCGGCC
The DNA here is from genome assembly GCA_965199705.1 of Pseudomonadales bacterium. Classification (GTDB taxonomy): domain Bacteria; phylum Pseudomonadota; class Gammaproteobacteria; order Pseudomonadales; family Azotimanducaceae; genus Azophilus. The sequence goes on along the minus strand of OZ241359.1, from coordinate 1,774,822 downwards.
GATGATGAAATCCCGGTTGGCGCCGGCGGGCAAAGCCGCCTGTATGGTCGCTACCACCGCATAGTCTTCGTCGCGCACTGCCTGCAAGGTCATTTCGCTGAAGTTCTGCGCCTCTGCTCGCCACTCTGCCGTCTGCTCGCCGCTGGCGCAGAGGACGGTCTGGCGCGTGATGGTCGTATCCAGGGTCGGGCCGGGAAAGACCTGGCTGACCAGGCAATGCCCGCCGACGATGCCGGAGATCGAAAGATTGGGAAATACCGAGTGGATGATTCGAATGTGATTGTGCGGCTGCCAATCGGACTTCGGCACAGAGGCCAGGTCCGGCAGATTCCTGCGCCCGAAGGTGAGGCGCTGATGCGGGCCGAAGACGTCGTGCACCAGCAGATTGCCAATGGTGTGCCGGCCGACCGTCGAACGGTGCACGGCGTCATGGTGATAGACCTCCAGATAACCGTCCAGGGTCGCCTTCCAGCCCGGCCCGTCCAGATCTCGTTGTTCGTACACAAGCTGCTCGCCCAGGCGCAGGGTATCCAGCCTTGCGGCAAAGTCACCCAGCCAGGCATCCACGTCGAAAGCGCAGCCCGGCGTCAGGCAGGCCCAGATCAGGCCGGCGCGCTCCGCGCATTCGAGCCGCGCGAGCCCCCGGCTGTCGCGGTCGAAACAGCCGAAAACATCTTCTCCGTACACGCCGACCAGCTGGCCCTGATTGTCGTAGGTCCAGGCGTGATACGGGCAGGAAAAGCGCGTTCTTCGGCCACTGCCAGGGGCGCAGACAATGGCGCCCCGGTGCCTGCAGACGTTCAGGAACACATGCGCGACGCCATCCGCATCCCGTGTGATGAGGAGCGGCGTTCCCATCAGCACCTGCGACTTGTAGGCGCCCGGTTCCGGCAGTTCAGCCGACAACGCAACGGCGATCGGCAACTCCCGGAAGATACGTTGCACCTCGCGCTGATAGCGCGCCGGATCGCTATAGGTCTCCACTGGCAACTCCAGTGGCGTCGGCGCCTGATCGGTGGTCTTGTTGCGCCAGTGCGCAAGCGCGCGGGCGGCCAGGCCGATGGCCTCGTCCGGCAGTGGTTTCGCGGATTCAGCCAACGGGTCTCGACCGGTCATGCGTTCTCCTGCGCTCGCTGCTTTGCTTCACGCCGCCTGGCGTGCAGGATCGGCTCGGTATAGCCGTTTGGCTGCTCCCGGCCCAGGAAAATCAGGTCTCTGGCCGCCTGAAAGGCCAGGCTGTCATCAAACGCCGGCGCCATGGGCCGATAATCAGCATCGTCGGCGTTCTGTGCGTCCACCACCGCAGCCATGCGCTCCAGCGTCTGCATCACCTGAGCTTCACTGCAAATGCCATGATGCAGCCAGTTGGCAATGTGCTGGCTGGAAATGCGCAAGGTGGCGCGGTCTTCCATCAGGCCAACGTCGTGGATGTCGGGCACCTTGGAACAGCCGATGCCCTGATCGATCCAGCGCACCACATAGCCGAGTATGCCCTGCGCGTTGTTGTCGAGTTCCTGCTGCACCGCTTGCGCGGAGAGGTTCTGCCCAGCCAGCAGGGGAATGCGCAACAGTTCGTCCAGGCGCGGCTCCGGCAATCTGGCCGAACGCTCAACCTGACGCTCGGCCACATTCACCTGATGATAGTGCATGGCGTGCAGCGTGGCGGCGGTTGGCGATGGCACCCAGGCCGTGTTGGCAGCGGTTTCCGGGTGCTCGATCTTGGCCGTCAGCATCGCCGCCATCGCATCCGGCTTCGGCCACATGCCCTTGCCGATCTGCGCCTTGCCGCGGAAACCGGCTGCAAGACCCGCCTCCACATTGGCGTCTTCGTAAGCCGCAATCCAGGGTTCTGCCTTGATGGTTTCCTTGGGGAGAAACGCGCCCGCCTGCATGCTGGTGTGAATCTCGTCTCCGGTGCGGTCAAGAAAGCCGGTATTGATGAAGACGATGCGCTGACGCGCAGCCTGGATACAGGCCCGGAGATTGACCGTGGTGCGCCGCTCCTCGTCCATGACGCCAAGCTTGATCGTGTTGGCCGAAAGACCCAGCGTCTCTTCCGCCTGCTCGAACAGGGCCACGGTCAATGCAACCTCCGCCGGCCCATGCATCTTCGGTTTGACGATATAGACGCTGCCGGTTCGGGAGTTACGCGCCAGACCCGACCCGCGCAGATCGTGCAGGGCCGCCAGCCCGGTGCAGAAGGCGTCGAGGAAGCCTTCCGGGATCTCCTGGCCGTCTGCATCCAGCACCGCATCGGTGGTCATCAGATGGCCGACGTTGCGCACCAGCATGAGGCTGCGGCCGGGCAAGGTCAGCGTTCCGCCATCGGCGCCGGTATAGCGCCGGTCCGCCGCCAGGCGACGCTCGATCGTGCGCCCGCCCTTGGTCAGGATTGCGGTCAGATCGCCCTTCATCAGGCCGAGCCAATTGCGATACGCCAGGCACTTGTCCTCGGCATCCACGGCGGCCACCGAGTCTTCGCAATCCTGAATCGTGGTGACCGCCGATTCCAGCAGCACGTCCTTGACGCCGGCCAGGTGCGCTGCCCCTACCGGGTGCCCCGGATCAATCTGAATCTCGATGTGCAGGTCGTTGTGACAGAGCAGGACTGCGCTCGGCTCCGGGGAGCCCTGATAGCCACGAAACCAGGCCGGATCGCGCAAGCCGACATTGGCGCCATCCGCCAGCACCGCCCGCAATTGCTGGCGCTCGCCAGATTCATCACCGCCAACACCATAGAGGCGCACATCGCGATGGCTGCCAGCCGCCAGCGGCACGGCCTGATCCAGGAAATCCGAGGCGCGTTCGATCACCAGTTCGCCGCGCGCTGGATTGTAGGCGCTGCCCTTCTCCCGCCCCGGCGTCTCCGGCAGGACGTCCGTGCCGTAGAGCGCATCGTACAGGCTGCCCCAGCGCGCATTGGCGGCATTCAGGGCATAGCGAGCGTTGATGACCGGCACGACCAGCTGCGGGCCGGCGATCCTGGCGATCTCGGGGTCCACGCCGTCGGTTTCAATGAGAAAGGACGCGGGCGCCGGTTCCAGATAGCCGATCTCGATCAGAAACGCCTTGTATTCGGCGGCGTCAAGCGGCTGTCCGGCGCGCGCCAGGTGCCAGGCGTCAATCTGCGCCTGCAGATCGTCCCGGCGTTGCAGCAGCGCCCGGTTGCGCGGGCCGAGTTCCTGCACCGCCCGCTCCAGACCGCGCCAGAAATCTGCCTCGGCAACCCCACTGCCGGGCAGCATCTCCTGACTGACCAGCGCATCCAATGCCGCGGCGACTTGCAGACCGCCTCGCCGAACCCTTGCGTTCATTTGACTCCCATTCCTTTCGATTGCGGTTTGCGCCACATCGCACCCAGGCCGCAGGCGCACGTCCATCCCTGCCCGTCGCCGCCCATTGTAACCGGCCTGAGCAGGCTGCCTCCGCGCGATCATCGCCGCCCCAAGCGGCGATATTCTGAGGCGCGCTTGCTTCGCACCCGGCAGGCGTGTAGCGTGCGCCCGGCTTGCCAGAGACCCACCGGAACAGGAAATCACGCCATGTCACAAGCCGACCTCGTCATTCGCAACGCCCGCATCATCGACGGCACAGGTGAGCCGGAACGCCATGGCAGCCTGGCGGTCGCCGACGGCAAGATAGCGGAAGTCGGGCGCATCAAGGCGTCCGGGCGACGGGAAATCGACGCCGCCGGCAAGGTGCTTGCGCCCGGCTTCATCGACATTCACACCCACTTCGATCCGCAGCTTTGCTGGGATGGCCTCGCCACGCCTTCGATAGAGCACGGCGTCACCACGGTGGTGATCGGCAACTGCTCGCTCAGTCTGGCGCCGGTTCAGGGCGATGGACGTGACAAGATCGTGAGCATGTTCGGGGTAATCGAAGACATCAAGAAGCCGACTTTCGACGCCGCCGTGCCCTTCTCCTGGGAGAGCTTTGCCGACTACCTGGATTTCATCCGCCCGAAGCTCGGCCTCAACGTGGCTGCGCTGATCGGCCACTCGGCCCTGCGCTACTACGTGCTGGGCGCAGACAGTCAGAAGCGGGCCGCCACGCCTGCGGAAATCCAGCGCATGTGTGATCTGGTGGAAGCCGCCATGGCGGCCGGCGCCGCCGGCATCTCGTCATCCTATGTGGACGTGGACGAAAACATGGATCCGGTGCCCAGCCGCTTTGCCGAGCTCGACGAGAAGATCGCACTGGCCCAGGCCATGGCCAGGAGCGGTCGCGGCGTCTGGCAGGTAGTGCCCTACTTCCTGGATATGAAACAACAACTTGCAAATATCCGTGAACTTGGCGAAATCAGCCTTGCATCGGGCCGCCCGACATCCTTTCAACCGGTGCTGTCCACGCCCATGGACCCGACCGCCGGCCAGATCACCTCGGCGCTGGAGGCTGAGCAGGCGCGCGGCGCCCAGGTGTTCGGGCAGGTGATGCCGCGCTGCTTCGACATGAACATGCGACTCTCCGAAACCAGCATGTTGCTGTTCGGGCTGCCCGGCTGGAAAGCCATCATGGACTTGCCCGCCGGTGAACGACAAGCGCAGTTTGCCGACCCGCAACAGCGCGCCAGACTGACAGAAGAAATGAAGGCAGCGCAGGGCATGAGCATGACGTTGCCGCTCCTGACGGTTGGAGACGTCCGGGCAGAAGAGAATCAGCGCTACCAAGGCCGCAGCCTTGCCGAAATCGCACAGACTGAAGGCCGGGAGCTTGGCGAGGTGATCCTGGATATCTCGTTGGCGGACAATCTGGACGCAGAATTCCGTTTGCAGAATGTCCTCAATGCCGACAAGACTGCCGTGGCCGCGCTGATCGACCACCCCTTGCTGCATTTCGGCGCTTCCGACGCCGGCGCTCACATCACCCAGTTCTGCGGCACGGGCGACACCACGCACCTGCTCGAACACTATGTACGCGACGCTGGCAGCATGTCACTGGAACGCGGCGTTCACCGCATGACCGGCGAGGTGGCGGACGCCTGGGGGCTCAGTGATCGAGGCACGCTGGCGCCAGGCAAGGCCGCCGACCTCGTGCTCTTCGACCTCGATGCCATTCACTGCGGCGACATGGCGTTCGTCGATGACTTTCCGGGCGAAGCGCGGCGCTATGTACGCAAGGCAGACGGCTATGCCGCGGTGGTTGTCAACGGTGAAGTGGTGCTCGAAGACGGCGCCTACACGGACGCAAGGCCCGGCGCGATCGTCTGACCGCAGGCGCCATCTCGGCATCTGGCGCGCGGTTCAGGTACAGGCTAACGATTCGGCCCGCGCGCCATGGGATAGGGCTGCCAGCGTTGCAAGGGGGTTTTCGGCGGCACCGCCGGGTTGACGCAACTCATCGGCCACTTGCCCTGCAACACCAGCGCCACTTCCCGTGCAACGCGGCGGCGAGCGGCAGGACGCATGCGTGTGGACGCAGAAGCCACGTGCGGGGTGACGATGACATTGGGCATGGCGAGCAGTGGATTGGCCGGGTCCGGCGGCTCCTCGGCAAGAACATCAAGCCCGGCTGCCGCCACCTGGCCACGCTCGAGCGCAGCAATCAGCGCCGACTCATCAATCACCGAGCCGCGGGCGGTATTGACCAGAATGACGCCCTTCTGCATCTGCTCGAAGGCGCACGCATCAAGACTCTGGCGCGTCTCTGGATTGTCCGGGGCGTGCACGCTCAGGTAGTCGGAACGACCGAGCAACTCAGCCCAGCCCACCGGCTCCACGCCGGCGTCACTCATGGTCAGTTCGCTGACATAGGGGTCGTGCGCGATCACCCGCAAGCCGAAGGCCCGCGCCCTGATCGCCACGCGCCGGGCGATATTGCCGAATGAAAACAGGCCCAGGGTGCGCCCGAGCAGACGCGGCATGCGCGACAACAAGGCGCGACCACTGGACCAATCGCCACTGGTGGCCATTCGATCTATCTCCTTGACCCGACGGGCAGCCGCCAGCAGCAGCAGCATCGCGTGGTCGGCGACCTCTTCGATGAACAGATCCGGCGTATTGACTACCACGATGCCGGCCTGTGTGGCGGCATCGACGTCCACCATGTCCACGCCGACGCCGCCAACGCCGATTACCAGGCAGCGATCGAGGCGGCGGATGACGTCCCGGGAGATGTAAATGCTCCTGGAGGTGATGATGGCGTCGCAATTGGCGGCTGCCTTGACGATCTCGTCAGCCGTATGGCCGGGCACATCCACCAGATCGGCAATGGGCGCCAGCGCTTCGAGTTCAGGGGCGTAGCGCGCGTTTTGGCCCGTCAGTTCGGCCCCGCTCGGCAACTTGATCGCCACCCGCTTGCGCACGGTATCAGGCCCAACATCGGTTTCCGGGTTGTGCATTGATCTGACCGAACGGAACCGTTACTTCTCAAATCGATTAGCCGGCACGTCGAATTCCTTGATAGCGCGCAGAATCTGCCGACAGCTCAGCTGGCCAACCATGAGTCCGTGGTCATTGATCACTGGCCGCCGTCTATGCTTGTGGTCCAGCATGGATTCAGCCACGTCAAACACGTCCTCATTGGCGCCGACGCATTCCGCACCCTGAGTCATGTGATCCTGCACCCGGTGCACGCCGATCTCTTCCTGATGATAGCTGGAGCGCAGGATGGCGCGCAGGCAATCGAGTTCGGACAGCATCCCCACGGGGCGATGATGCTGGTCCACAACCGTGATGCCGGAGATCCGGTGCGTCAGTATCTCGTGTATGGCGTGAAAGAGATCGGCCTCCGGCTGCACCAGAACCGGCCGCGTGAGCATGTAATCCTGAACCTTGACGGACTTGAGCATGGTTGTCTCCTGCGTGATTCCTCAAATTGCGCTGATCGACCTGGAACGGTGTCCAGGCATTATCGCCACGGATTGACAGCCAGTAGCTCATGCGCGATACCCTGCGCCATGTCAATCAGCGGCGCCGGCCAGACACCCACGGCGAGCACTGCCAGGCCAATGGCCAGAGCCACGCCAGTGGCAAGCTGCGAGCGCGAAGTCACCCGCATGGTTCGGTCCCGCCGGGTCATCGCGAAAACGATCTTCAAGTAGATGTAGATGCTGATGGCGCTGCCGATAATCAGCGCCCAGACCAGCCCCCAGAGGCCGCCCTCGATGCCAGCGTTGAAAAGATAGAACTTGGCGATGAAACCGGCGGTCAAGGGGACGCCGGCCAGTGACAGGAGCGCAACCGTGAGCACGCCGGCAAGCAGCGGGCGGCGCCAGAAGAGCCCCGCATAGTCGTCTATCTGCTCCAGGTCCGTATCGCCCGTGTCGGCGCTCATTTCACCCACTACCGCGAAGGCTGCAAGTGTCATCAGCAAATAGCCGGCCACAGACACGAGCGCAGTCTCGAACGCCAGCGGCGCCGTGGCTGCGGGCAAGGCAGCGAACGCCAGAAGTGGAATCACGAGATAGCCGGCATGGGCGATGGAGGAACAGGCAAGCAAGCGCTTGATGTTGTTCTGGCGCAACGCCAGCAGGTTGCCGCCGACCATGGACAGGATCGCCATCACGGCAAGCAGGATGAAAGCGACCGGCGCCGCCACGATTTCCGACACCGCCGCCAGTCGCAGCAGCATCGCCAGCACCGCCACCTTGGATACAGTCGCCAGAAAGCCGGCAACAGGCGCCGGCGCGCCCTGATAGACATCCGGCGTCCACATGTGCAGCGGCATCAGCGACAACTTGAAGGCGACGCCGAGCAACAGGAGCGCGAGCCCGGCGGCATACCAGTAGCTGGCGCCGGGGTCGAGCAGCGGCAGATAACTGCCAACGCCCGTGAAGTCCAGCGCGCCGGTCGCGTGATAGAGAAGCGCCATGCCGAACAGCAAGGTGGCCGAACCGATGCCGGACAGCACCAGATACTTGACGCCAGCCTCCAGCGCTGACTGGCTTTCCTCGGACCAGGCCACCAGCACATAGAGCGAGACCGCAAGAATTTCGAGACCGAGCAGGACGCCGGCAAAGTGCTGAGCGCTCGCCAGAAACATGGCGCCGATGGTCGCCGTGAGCAGCAGGATGCAGAACTCTTCCGAATCCCCGGGCCGCCGCTTGAGCCAGGGGTGCGCCAGCAGGGCTACGGCCAGCGCTGCCAACAGGAAGAGACTGTTGAAGAAGGACGCAAGGGCGTCCACGCGAAACAGGGCGCGCAGCGACTGTGCGTCCGGCGCGTTGCTCCGGAAAACGCCTGGTTCTGCCGGCATGAAGCCCGCAGCCCCTGGCGGCAGGGACAAGGCGCTCTGGCTGATGGGCACGGCGGCCAATGCCAGGCCGAGTATGGCGACGGTCAGGATCAGGCAAAGGCGCGCCCCACGGCGAAAGGCGATGACCAGGAGCAGTACCAGCAGGCCGCCAGTCAGCGTCAGGTGCGGCGCCAGGGCGATCAGCTCCTGAACCGTCATGCGCCGACTCCGAGCCCGATCAGTACGGGTTCCGTGAGCTGCAGCAGGGGCGCCGGGTAAACGCCCAGAACGATGAGCGCGAGCATCATCAGAATCATCACCGACATCTCACGCACGCCAAGATCTGCGAGATTCCCGACGCGATCAGACACGGGGCCCTGAAAGGCGCGCTGCATGAGCGAGAGGCCATAAACAGCAGCTACCACGACGCCGACCGTGGCCAGCACGGTGAGCGGGACGTCCACAGGAAAGGCGCCGACCAGCACCATGAACTCGCCGACAAAATTGCCGAGCCCCGGCAGGCCCACCGAAGCCGCGACAAAGAAGAGCGCAACAGCGCCCATGCGCGGCGCCTTCTGCCAGAGGCCGCCCATCTCCGACATCTCGCGAGTGTGCAGGCGTTGCTGCAAGGCCCCGGCCATCATGAACAGGGCAGCGGTGGAAAACCCGTGCGCCACCATCTGCACCACGGCGCCCTGAACGGCCAGCAGATTCCAGGCAAACACCCCGAGCAGCACAAACCCCATGTGGGCGATACTGCTGTACGCCACGAGGCGCTTGAAGTCGCTCTGACTGTACGCAAGATAGCCGCCGTAGAGGATGCTCAGTGCGCCGAGCGCCATGGCTGGCCAACGGAAGTCGAGCGCTGCCTCGGGAAACAGCGGCACAACGAATCGAATCAGGCCATAGGCGCCGGTTTTCAGCAAGATGCCGGCAAGAATCACGCTGCCGGCGGTAGGCGCTTGCGTGTGCGCATCGGGCAGCCAGGTATGCAGGGGCACAGCCGGCAGCTTGACGGTAAAGGCCGTGAAGAAGCCCAACATCAGCAGAAACGCCAGAGGCGCTGGCGGGCTGATGGGCATGTTGCGCAGCTCGTCGAAGTCAAACGTAATCATGCCAGACGTCAGATTGTGGAAGGTGACCAGGCCAATGATCGCGGCCAGCAGCAGCAGGCCGCTGATCTGGGTAAAGAGAAAGAACTTCATGGCCGCATGGGCGCGTGATTCGTGCCCCCAGATGGCGATGAGGAAATACATCGGCACCAGCATCACTTCCCAGAAGACGAAGAAGAGAAACAGGTCCAGAGCCGTGAACACCCCCACCACACCGGCCAGCGTGGCCAGCAGATTGAGTTGAAAGAAGCCCGGCCTGTGCTCGATCTCCGACCAGGACGACACAACCGCCACGAACCCGAGAAACACGGTCAGGCCCACCAGCGCGAAGCTCAGGCCATCCATGGCCAGGCGAATGCTGATGCCGAAGCGTGGAATCCACGGCAGGCGCATACTCTCGTCTGGCGACAGGCCGACAAACAGCAGGGCCGCCAGGGTGAGCACGGCCAGGCTTGCCCACTTCGGCGCCTGCGGATTCACGCGCTCCGAAAGCGCCGCCAGCACGCCGCCGGCCAGCAGGACCGCAATCAGCAAGAGCAGCATCAGAAAGCTATTTCCAGAGCATGGGGCGCCAGCAGCATGACCAGCAGCAAGCCCAGAATCAGGCCAAGCGCCATGCTCGCCGCATACCACCGCAGTTGCCCGGTTTGCGTCAGGCTGAGCAGCCGATGCAGGCGCTCGGCAATGGCAACCAGCAAGGCGTAGAACCGATCCACGACATCGGCCTTGTTGATGCGCGCCAGAAACATGAACGGGCGCACGATCAGCCGGTCATAGAGCGTGTCGAAGCCCCAGCCACCGGCCCAGAATCGAGCCGTCAGCCGGCCGATGCGAGAGGCCGTGAGGGTATCCACCGACAGCCAGCGATTACCATAGATCAGAAAACCGAGCAGCAGGCCGGCGATGGGCGCGCCGGCGGTCGCCCAGGGCAGCAGACCGCCAGGAGCCGATGTTGGCAAGCCACCGTCGGGCAGCACCGACGCCACGGGCGCAAGCCCGAACCAGCCGCCGCCCAGCGCCAGGGCGGCAAGGATCACCAGCGGCAGCCACATGTTGACGCCAGAGGCATCATGCGCCTCGGTCTTTTGCTCGCCGAAGAAGGTGATGCAGATCATGCGCATGGTGTAGAGGGCCGTCAGAAATGCCGCCGCGGCTGCAATCGCCCAGAAGATCGGGCCGAGGACAGGCTGCTCGAAGCTCGTCAGCAGGATGATGTCCTTGCTGTAGAAGCCGGAAGTCAGCGGCAGGGCCGCCAGCGCCGCAGCGCCGACCAGCATGCACCAGAAGGGCGTCGGCAGCCGCCGCCAGAGACCACCCATCCGGAAGATGTCCTGCTGGTGATGCAGGGCCAGGATCACCGATCCGGCGGACAGGAACAGGAGCGCCTTGAAAAAGGCATGCGTCATCAGGTGAAAGATGGCGGCAGACCAGGCGCCAACGCCGAGCGCAAAGAACATGTAGCCGATCTGGCTCATGGTGGAATAGGCCAGAATGCGCTTGATGTCGCGCTGCGTCAGCGCCGTGCAGGCGGCGATGAACAGGGTCGCAAGGCCGACCAGCGCCACCGCCAGCTGCGCCTCGGGCGAGAGCAAAAAGAGATCGTGCATGCGGGCGATCAGATAGACACCGGCAGTGACCATGGTGGCCGCATGGATCAGCGCACTGACTGGCGTCGGGCCGGCCATGGCGTCCGGCAGCCAGGTCTGCAAGGGCAATTGCGCAGACTTGCCGACGGCGCCGCCGAGCAGGAGCAGCGCGATGAGGGTGCAGAGCAGGTTGCCATCCGGCCAGATAACCTGGGCTTCCGACAGGATGCGCATGATGTCCAGCGTGCCGAACTCCCGAAACAGCAGAAACAGGCCGATGGCCAGGAAGGTATCCCCCACGCGGGTGACCACGAACGCCTTGCGCGCCGCATAACCGTTCTCGACATCGTCGTGGAAGAAGCCGATGAGCAGGTAGCTGCATAGCCCAACACCCTCCCAACCCAGAAACAGGGTCAGCAGATTGTCGCCAAGCACCAGCACCAGCATGGCGAACACAAACAGATTCATGTAGGCGAAGAAGCGGCTGTAACCCCGCTCGCCCGCCATGTAGCCAGTGGCGTAGAGGTGAATCAGGAAACCGACGCCGGTGATGATCCCGACCATTACCAGGGAGAGACCGTCCAGATAGAAGCGAATGGCCACGTCGAATTCGCCCGCGGCCATCCAGGTCCATAGATGCTCGGATTGAGGAACCGACCCACCGGCCAGAAAGTTCGCCCCCGCAAACCCGGCTGCCAGTGCTGAAAGGCCCACGGCGCCGGCGCCGACCACAGCCGCCAGCCTGTCTGGCAAGCGGCCCGCCGTGCCCCAGAGCAGCAGGAAGCCGGCCAGGGGCAGAGCCGGAATCAACCAGAGCATTGCCGATGCCCTCCCCTGCCTCTCAGGAACCCGCGGGGCCGCTAGCCCGACAGCCGACTGGCGGCATCGGCGTCCAGGTTGTCAATCTGCCGGTTCATGCGCAGCACCAGGCCGAGACCGACAGCCACCTCGGCCGCCGCCAATGCCAGAATCAGCATGTACATGATCTGGCCATCCGCCTCGGCCCAGCGGGCGCCGGCGGCGACAAAGGCAAGCCCGCAGGCGTTCATCATGATTTCCAGGGACACCAGGATAAAGATGATATTGCGCCTGGCCAGCACGCCGGCCAGACCGATGGCGAAGAGCACGCCGGCCAGCACCAGCACATGCTCGATGGGCACCGGTACGGCGGTCATCCGCGCTCCTCCCGACGCATGGCCATGTAGTGCCGCCCGAGGTGAAAGGCGCCCACCAGGGCGGCGAGCAACAGGATGCCGGCCAGCTCGACCGCCAGCAGGTACGGCCCGAAGAGCTTGATGCCGACCGCCTTGGGCGGCACGGGCACGCCGGAAGTCGTATGCCCGGAATTGCCAGCCGACAGCAGCCAGAGCATTTCCAGAAGCAGGATTGCCGCCATCACCGAGGGCCAGAGCCACATGCGCGGGGCCAGCCATCTTTGCTCCAGCGTCGCCGCCGTGCGCCCGAGGTTCAGCATCATCACCACGAACAGGAACAGCACCACGATGGCGCCGGCATAGATCACGATTTCCAGGGCGGCTGCGAAAGGCGCGCCCAGCAGATAGAAGATCACGGCGACCGACAGCAGGGAGATGATGAAGTAGATGAGCGCGTGCGTGGCGTTGGCGCGGGTGATCGTCAGCAGGGTTGCGGAGACAGAAATGATCGCCGCCACATAAAAGGTGACGATCTCCAGGCTCACGAGGCCCCCCGGTTCACGGCAGGAGGGCGCGCACGTCCAGGGGTGGCGATTCCTGCTGCGCCTCGCCCTTGTCCTTGCCGGCTATGGCCTTGCCGGCCACGCGCCAGAAGGAGTAGTCCGGATACTTGCCTACCCCGTCGATCAGCAGATGTTCCTTCTCATACACCATGTTGTCGCGCTTGAACTCGGCCATCTCGAAATCCGGCGTGAGTTGAATGGCGTAGGTGGGGCAGGCTTCTTCGCACATGCCACACATGATGCAGCGGGAGAAGTTGATGCGGAAGAACTCAGGTAGCCAGCGGCCATCATCGGCTTCGGTTTTCTGCAGGGCGATGCAGTCCACCGGGCAGGCCACGGCGCAGAGGTTGCAGGCGACACAGCGTTCCTCGCCGTCCGGATCTCGGGTGAGGATGATCCGCCCCCGATAACGGGGCGCCAGATAGGGCATCTCGTCCGGATACTGCACCGTCTCGTTGCGCGTAAAGGTGTGTTGCAGGACAGTCCAGATGGATCGAAGCTGGCTCCACATACCTCTAGCCTCCGCTTCTCGCCAGCGCGATGGCGCCGGTGACCAGGAGATTGAGCAGCGTAATCGGCAACAACACCTTCCAGCCAAAGGCCATGAGCTGATCGTAGCGCGGGCGCGGCAGCGCCGCGCGCACGAGTATGAAGCCACACACGAAGAAACCCGTCTTCAGGGTGAACCAGACAATCGGCGGCAGAAACGCCGGCCCCAGCCAGCCGCCAAAGAACAGGGTGACCACCATCGCCGACGTGAGAATGACGCCCAGATACTCGCCCATCATGATCAGCCCGAACTTCATCGACGTGTACTCGGTGTGAAAGCCGGCGGTGAGCTCATGCTCCGCTTCGGGCAGGTCGAAGGGCAGACGGTGGGTTTCCGCCAGCCCGGCGATCAGGAAAACCAAAAGGCCAAGCGCCTGCGGGATGCAGAACCAGAGGCCGTCTTCCTGGGCGCGTACGATCTCGCTCAGGTTGAATGAGCCGGTGAGCAGCACCACGCCCATGAGCGAAAGACCCATGAACACTTCGTAGGTGACCATCTGCGCGGCGCTGCGCAGGCCGCCGAGCAGGGAATATTTGTTATTGCTGGCAAGCCCGCCCAGGAGGACGCCATAGACAGCGAGCGAGGTCATCGCCAGAAAGAAGAGCACGCCTATGTTGAGATCGATTACCGCCAGGCCCGGGCCAAAGGGCACTACCACGAAGCCCATCAACATGCCGGCAGCAATGGCGGTAGGCGCCAGGGTGAAGACCACCCGATCAGAGAAAGGGGGCGTCCAGTCGTGCTTGGTAAACAGCTTGATGACGTCTGCGACGATCTGCAGCACGCCGAACGGGCCGACACGATTGGGGCCGAGCCGGTCCTGCCAGAATCCCAGCAGGCGCCGTTCCCACCACACCAGGATGCCGGATGCAGCGAGCGCGCCGACCAACACCGGCAGGATCATCAGGAAGCCGATTTCAATGTCCGGGAGCAGACTATCCACGCGCAATCACCTCTGGTTCGGACGCCGGCGTGAAATCCGGATCAGCCAGCAAGCGCCCTTGACGAGGCAGGTTGGCGAGACCATCGGCCAACCCGGCGCGCACGCCCACACAGCCGCGCGCCATCTGCGCATCCAGGCGCACCGGCAGGCTGCCGCCCGGTAACTCATCGCCTTCAAGCCGCGCGCCCTCGCCTTCGCCCAGGCCCCATTCGGCAGCATCCTGAGGATGCAATAGCAGAGCGCCGGGCGCAGTGAGTTCAGCGATGGGCGGCGAGGCCGCAGAGAGCTCGTCCGAGCCGAACACCTGATAGATCGGCACGAGACGCGCCTGCCCCGCCCGGCCATCGGGGCTGGCCGGTCGGTTGAGGTCCTCGGCCAACGCTGCATCTGTTTCCTGGTCAGAGGCAGTCTGAGGGGCAGGCTCGATCAGGCGAACGCCGACCTCGCCGCCACTCAATTCACCGCCCACGGCCTGCTGAAACTTGAACAGCGACTGGTTGGAGTTCCAGCCGGGCGTCCAGACCAGGGGCATGAGCGCCGACGGCTGGCCCTGGTTCTGGCCCTCCATGGTATAGGCCAGAGGCGTCTCGGTATCTTCCGGCGTCTTGCCTTCGTGGATGTTCTGATGCGCATCCTTGGCGGTACGCCCGCTGGCGCGATGCGTCATGCGCGGCGCTTGCCGACCGGCCCGCGAGCGATGGGCTGAGGGCGGCGCCGCCTCCTTCAAACCAGCCAGCCCCGGGCGCTCGGCGCAGGCGGCGATGAGATCATCAAGCCGTCGCCAGCGACAATCGTTGCGCCCCAGCGCCTCTGCGGCATCCGCCAGCCAGCGCCAGGCAGGCGCAATCGGCGCGCCTGGCTGGAATACCTGGAAGAAACGCTGCGCACGGCCTTCGTAGTTGACATAGGTACCGGTAGATTCATGGACGCTGGCCGCCGGCAGCGCCAGATCGGCCTGCGCCGCGGTCCGGGTTTCGAGCATGTCCAGCACCAGTATCTCGCCAGCCGCCAGGGCGGCGCTGACCCGGGCCGCATCCAGCCGACGGTAGAGGTCGTTTTCCAGAATCACTGCGGCGTCAGCGCTGCCGTCGCGCAGGCTTTCAAGCGCCGCCTCCAGGCTGATCCCCGAGTGCGCGCCAGACGTCAACAGCGTCACCCCCAGGGTATTGGCCTCAGGCCCCGCAAACAGCAGGCTTGCGTCCTGGCCGCGAGCGCAGAGAGCGCGCGCGACCGCCGCTGCCGCCTCCAGGACTTCGACTGTTGCGAGCGATGTGCCGGAGACGATCAACGGCCGCTTGGCGGCGCCAAGGGCTGCCACAGCCGCCGCCACGAACGCCTCGGATTCATCCTCGGCCATCGGCGCAGATTCGGCGTTCAATCGGCGCGCCAACTCAAACCCTGCCGCGGCAATATCCTCTGGAGCGGCGCACAATCGAACCGAGGCCAGATCGTCCAGGCGCGTGCCTGTCGGCGTTGCCAGCAGCAGCGGACTGATCGCCGCCTGTGCGTGGCCGCGCACGCCCGCATCCTGCCACAGCGGAATGCCAGCCTCGCTGGCCATCTGCAAGGAGACGTCACGACAAGCCTGGCGCACCGCCAGCGCAAGGCGCGGCGCCGTATTCGACAAGTCCTCGCCGAGGATCAGCACGGCGTCCGCCGCCTCCACTTCAGCGAGCGTTGCAATGCGCGCCCCGACGCTCTGACAGAGCGCCAGCATTCGCTGATTGAGCGCCGCTTCCCCGGCGCTGACGCCAGCGCTGAAATGCTCGGCGCCGACCAGCGATTGCAGCGCGAAATTGCTTTCCAGGGAGGCGCGCGGCGAGCCGATGCCAAGCACGCGCCCAGCACTGAGCAATTGCGTCATGCGGGCCAGTGCAGCGGCCTCATCAAGCGGCTCGAACATGCCGTCTTCTGCGCGCGCGCCGGCCTGCTTCAAGCGCTCCGGGGCGTTGACGAAATGGCCGCCAAAGCGACCCCGATCACAGAGAAAGTAGCCGTTCACATCCGGGTGATAGCGATTGTGCACGCGCTTCAGCGAGCCGTAGCGCTCGCCGGGCAAGGTGTTGCAACCCACAGCACAGCCAGGACAGACGGACGGCGCTGATTGCAAGTCCCATTTACGGGTGTAGGTGGCGCTGAATGGCTTGTCCGTGAAAACGCCGGTGGGACAGACTTCCACCAGATTGCCCGCGAACTCGCTTTCCAGCACGCCGTCTTCCTGGCGCCCGAAGTACATGCGCGCACGCGAACCAAAGGCCTCCAGATCCGTGCCGCCGGCATAGTCCCGATAGAAACGCACACAGCGATAACAGGTGATGCAGCGGTTCATTTCGTGGCCGACAAGCGGCCCGAGATATTGATTTCGCCAAGTACGCTTGGGGCCGCGGTACTGCCGCCTCGTGTGCCCGACAAGCACGGTCATGTCCTGCAGGTGGCACTCGCCGCCCTCCTCGCAGACCGGGCAATCGTGCGGATGGTTCTCCATCAACCACTCGATCACCTGGCTGCGGAAGCGCGTCGCAAAGTCGGCGCCGACCGACAGCCGCATGCCGTCCTGCACCTTCAACATGCAGGCCATCTGCAAGCGCCCGCGCTCATCCTCCGCATCGGCGTACTGAATCACCGCGCAGAGCCGACAGGAACCCACCGACCCCATCGCCGGGTGCCAGCAGAAATAGGGAATTTCGAGCTTTTCCGAGAGACAGGCGTGCAGCAGGTTCTGGCCATCCTCCAGGACGTAGCTCCTGCCGTCTATCTCGACCTGGGCCATCGCCTCCCCTTGCCTTCCGGGTGTATGGCCTTGCGGGTGCGTCAAGTTACGACGGCCCTGCGACCAGCACAAGGGCGCACCTTACTGACCACAAGCGCCAGGGGCAAGGGCGATGAGGAAGCCAGTGGTTGATTCCAGGACCACGCCGGCGCCGAGGCGCCTCTCACGCCAATTCCCGTGCGCTCAATCGAGCGCGGCGAGCCAGTCCCTGAGCGCTCGGCCGATCTCGTCGGCGGAATCTTCCTGAACGAAGTGGCTGCCGCGCACCTGCACCTCGGTCTGATTGCGCCAGGTGCGGCAAAACTGCAGCTGCTCACCGATCAATATCGCGCCCGGATCAGCATTGACCAGCAGCTTCGGCACATCACTTTCCGCCAGGTGGCGTGCGTAGTCTTCGACGATGCGGGTCACATCTGCCGGCTCGTCTTCGAGTGGAATCTGGCGCGGCCAGGTGAGGGTCGGGCGGCGGCCTTCGCCAGGCTCCAGGAACGGACGCCGGTACTCGGCCATCTCCGCTTCGGAGAGCTTGCGCAGGACCGAACCCGGCAGGACACGCTCGACAAAGACGTTCTTCGCCAGCGCCATCTCCTCGCCCGCAGCCGAGCGAAAGCCCTGAAATACCGCGCGCGCCGCCTCAGGCCATTGCGCCCAGGCAAGAGGACAGACGATGGCCTCCATGTAGCAGATGCCGCGCACGCGCTCCGGGTGGCGCCGCGCCCAATCAAAGCCGAGCGCAGAACCCCAATCGTGGATGACCAGCACGACCTGATCGCCTATGTCGAGCTGCTCAAGCAGCGCGTCCAGATATTGCCGATGTTCCACGAACCTGTAGCTCTCGGGGCCGGACTGCGGCAGCTTGCCGGAATCGCCCATGCCGATGAGATCAGGCGCGATGCAGCGTCCCTGCTCGACGACGTGCGGGATGATGTCGCGCCACAGAAAGGATGATGTTGGATTGCCGTGCAGGAAGACGATGGCCTCGCCACTGCCTTGCTCGAAACAGGCCATCTCAAGGCCGTTTACCTGCCATTTCTTCTTGCCTTGGCGAAATGCCTGTGGCGATGCCGTCGATGCCATATGCGTCTCTCCTGCTGCCCTGGGCGGCGCTGCCCCGGGTCGGGCCGATTGTCGGTCTGGAACGCCCGGTCTGGCGCTATGGGTGCGCTACTCGCCGGTAAAGGCAGGTTTGCGCTTCTCGATGAACGCACGCACGCCTTCGCGCCCGTCTGCTGTCACCGAGGAATCCGCGATACCGCGCGCTTCGTATTCCATCTGGGTTTCCAGGCCGCTGGTAAAACTCTCGTTCAGCAGGCGCTTGACCGTGCCGAACGCCCGCGTCGGGCCCCGGGCCAGCTTCGCGCCGAGTTTGCGCGCCTCGTCAAGCAACGCATCATCCGCGACCACGCGGTTGATGAGCCCCCATGCCAGCGCTTCCGCGGAGGTCAAGACGCGATTGGTGAGCATTAGCTCGCTGGCGCGCGCATGCCCTACCCGCCTCGGCAGAAACCAGGAACTGCTGCCGTCGGGCGAGAGACCGGCGTTGGTGTAGGCGAGCAGATACCTGGACGACTCGGCGCCGAGGATCATGTCGCCGCCAATCGCGAGACTGAACCCGCCGCCGGCCGCCATGCCATTGACCGCCGTGATCAACGGCGCGTTCATGCGCGCGAACCGCGATACGGCCGCGTGTACGTCGCCGGTCATGTTGAGCAGCAGCGCATGCGATCCATCGCCAGCATCGGCAAAGGCGGTGAGGTCTCCGCCAGCGCAGAACATGCGCCCGGCGCCGGTGAGAATAATGGCGCGCACCGATTTGTCGCCGGAGGCCGAGTTGGCGACTTCGGCCAGTTCCCGCGCCAATTGCGGGCTCAGTGCATTGCCGCTCTCCGGTCTGTTCAGGGTGATTTCGAGCACGCCTTCGTTGCGTTCCACCAGAACCACGGGCGATTCAGACATGGCGAATTCCTGGTTGCATTTTTACGGGGCAAGTTTCCACGTTAGCACGATGCGGCTGGCGCAGGCCCTTTACAGCCACCGACCGGCAACTCACCCGTCAAGGCGACTCGCAAGCATCCCCTGGCCTTCAGCCTTCGACGAAGAAATATCCGCTTTTCGGGGCGCCTTGCCGGTTCAAGGCCGAATTTCGATGTATCTTGCGCCCTTTTCGGATGTTCATGGCCAAATGCACCGCATCAAGCCCCCTGCCCCGCGCCAGAGGGGCGCATGTTTCCTCTTGCTTACCCTTGTCGCTCTCGTGAGCCCCCCGGCGTTTGCCAGGGACGACCCTTGGCTCTGGCTTGAGGATGTGCTCGGCAAGCGGGCGCTGGCCTGGGTTGACGCGCAGAACGAAGCCTCCACCGCCCGGTTGCAGGCGGACCCGCGCTTCCAGCTGATTGAACAGGCGGCGCTTGCTGTTTATGCGGCGAAAGATCGGATCGCCTATGTGCGTCAGGCGGGCGACAGGGTGATGAACTTCTGGCAGGACGAAACCCATGTGCGCGGCATACTGCGCACCGCCTCGCTGTCGTCCTGGCTGGCGGGCGCGCCGGATTGGGACACCTTGCTGGATGTGGACGCCTTGGCCCGGGCCGAAGGCGAGAACTGGGTGTACAAGGGCAGCGACTGTCTCGCCCCGGCGTATCGGCATTGCATGGTCATGCTTTCCCGAGGCGGGGCGGACGCAGTGGTCCTGCGAGAATTCGATATGCAGACCGGAGACTTCGTTGCGGGCGGGTTCTCAAGTGACGAAGCCAAGCAGAGCGTCGATTGGATAGACCAGGATCACCTCCTCATCGGCAAGGCGGGCGATGGCTTTGCCGTCACCCATTCAGGCTACCCGGCCGAGCTACGGGTCTGGAAGCGCGGCACGACGCTCGCCAACAGCCAGGTGGTGTTTGCCGTGCCGGAGAGCCATGTATCCGCGTATCCGGCGGTCCTGCGCTCGAAAGAGGCCACGCATGTGTTTGCGATTGACTCGCCCGCCTTCTTCCGAGAGGAAATCACCTGGCTCGGCGACCTCCTGTCGGCCAGGGCTGCGCGCCCGAAAACCCTGCCACTGCCGCCGGATATTGATTGGCGTGGCATGTTCGGGGATCAGGTCATCGCCCTGACGCGCGCGCCGTGGGACGCCGGCGGCAAAGTTCAGCCAGCCGGCGCGCTCATCGCTGCGCCATTTTCAGAGCTGCTTGAAGGGGACATATCGGGCGTGCGAACGCTGGTTGCCCCGGGCGAACGCGGCGCCATTCACGATGTCGGCGTCTCGCAATCCAGCATTCATGTGGGCGTCATGGACAATGTGCGGATGCGGCTTCTGCGCCTGCAACGCACCGCAAGCGGCTGGCGGACGGCCACCGTGCCGCTGCCCGAAACCGGCAGCCTGGGGATCGTGTCGGCAAATCGCTACAGCGATCTCGTGCTCGTCAATTTCGAAGAGTTTCTCGTGCCGGACAGCCTGTACGCCATAGACGGGACCAGCGCACCGAAGCTGGTAGCGCAATTGCCGAAGCGCTTTGCTGCCGAGGCACTGGTTGCCAGCCAGACCTTCGCCACCTCGAAGGACGGCGTCAGAGTGCCCTCTTTTCTCGTGCACAAACGCGGCGCCAAGGGGCCGATGCCAACGCTGCTCTATGGCTACGGCGGCTTCGAGGTCTCCCTGACGCCCGCCTATCTCGGCCCTCTGGCCGTGGCCTGGCTCGAAACCGGCGGCGCCTACGCCATCGCCAACATTCGCGGCGGCGGCGAATTCGGGCCTGCCTGGCATCAGGCCGCGCTCAAGAGCAACCGGCAACGCGCCTTTGATGACTTCGCCGCAGTCGCCGAACACTTGATCGAAACCGGCGTTACCGAAGCGTCCAGGCTCGGCATCTACGGCGGCTCGAACGGCGGGCTGCTGGTGGGGGCGGCGCTGACGCAGAGGCCGGAACTCTATGGCGCAGTGGTGGCCGCGGTGCCGCTTCTCGACATGTTGCGGTATCACAAGTTACTTGCCGGCGCCTCCTGGATGGGCGAGTACGGCAATCCCGATCTCCCCGAAGAGCGCGCCTGGCTGGCAGCCTGGTCGCCGTATCAGAATCTTGCCGAAGGCGCGGAGTATCCGCCGGTGTTTCTCACCACATCGACGCGGGATGACCGAGTGCATCCGGGCCATGCGCGCAAGATGGCGGCGAAGATGCTTGCCCAGGGGCACGAAGTGGTCTATTTCGAGAACACGGAAGGTGGCCACAGCGCGGCGGCGAATCTCGCGCAGTCCGCGCGTCGGGACGCCCTGGTCGCCACCTTTTTGATGCAGGAGCTGATGCCCGACGCCAGCGCCAGCAGCAGCGAGAACTGATCGCCCGCTCAGTCACGGCGAGAAAGCTCCGGAGTCCGAAGCGCGCTCCTCCGATCAAGTTACCCGCGCAGGCTCCTAGCAGTCTGTCGGACTAGCGGTTTTTCTGGGCCAATCGAGGGGTGCATATGACCTTGGTGGTGTTTCTGGCGGGGGTGCTTGATTCAACGGGAGACAGTCAGCGAGTCGGGTTGAGAGCAAGTGGGGGCAAGGTGGCGTTCCGATTGCCGCTTGAGGGCTTGTGAAACACCGAAATGAGGCCGAAAAGGGATCAGGAAATGCTCTTTATTACCTGATCAAGCCCGAATCATGTTGTTCAGTCGCTTGCAGTTATATGCCAGCGTCACCAGGGCCCACTCCCCCTGCACTTTCTCTGATCCGCGCAGCAAGAACTGCCGGAATCCCATCGCCTGCTTGACGATCCCGAACACCGGCTCCACCGTCTGCTTGCGCAAGCGATAGTGCGCCCGATTGGCATCGCTCGACATCTTCTCCTGCATCCGCTTGAGCCAGGCCGCCTTGGGTTCCCTGATCGGCTTCTCCGGCGCTGGCGGACGAAAATCATGCGCTCGACGACGATCTTGTGCGCCAACCGCCACCAGAACTTCCAGGCCCCGCCCCTCCAACTGGGCAACCTCCGTGCCCGTCGCGTAGCCGTTGTCCGCCAATACCCGTTCCGGCGAACCCAACGCATCAGGCATCGAATCCACATCCGCCACCAGTTCGTTCCGGTCACTGGCGCAATCACTCACCCGATTCCCCACAACCAACTGGCTCCCCTCAGCGTCCACCACCGCCTGAACGTTGTAGCACTGCTGATACTCGCTGCGCTTGTTCTTGCGCATCAGCGCACTATCCGAGTCCGTCAGGTTGATCTGCTCCTTGTCCTCAGGCACATCCTTCGGCGGCTTGATCCGCCCGCCCTTGCGCCGGCCCTCTCGCTTCTCCTGCGCCGCCAGCTTGCGCTCGTACTCCGCCCGCTCCGACGCCGCCTGCGCCTTCGCGCGGTGCGCCAACTTCGCACACGCCTTGTCCAGCTTCGACTTCAGCGTCTCACGCCTCTTCAACTCCTCCGGCAAACTCGATGCCGGCGGCGCATCCTCAACATCCGCTCGCTCCGCCTGACCCAACATGTCCTTGATCTCGCCATCCAACTGCTTGCGCAACGCCTGCGCTCGATCATGACGAATGCTCCGGCGCTTGCTCGCGTTCGCTCGAAGCTTCGTCCCGTCCACACTCACCGTGCCTACCTTCAACAGCTGCAACTCCCGCGCCAGCAGCAATACCTGCAAAAACGCTTCCGTCACCGCCTCAAGGTTGCGACGCCGAAACGCACAGATCGTGTCGTGATCCGGGTGACTGTTCCCCGCCACATAACGAACTCCTATGTCCCGGTACGTCGCTCTCTCTATCCGCCTCGATCCAAATATCCCTTGTGCATAACAGTAAATCAGCAACCCCAGCATCATCCGTGGGTGATATTGCGCCGATCCCGTCCCGCGATGGTTCACTCGAAACGAACTCATCGGAACCCGCTTCACCGCCTCCAGTACAAAATGCGCCAGATCGTCTTCCGCTACCCATTCCCGCATGTCCGGCGGCATCAAGTACAACTGCGACGAATCCATATCCACAAATCTCGCCATCTCGATTACCCTTATCTTGCCTCGTCATTCATTATAAAGAACCTCATGCCTAAGTCCGACAGGCTGCTAGCCCGAATATTGCACCAAGGCGCTAATGGAGCAGGCTGATTTTCTCTATCTTTCAATTGGTAGTCTTCGCTATTGAAGCGCTGTGCCGATTACAGACTGCGCTTGCCGCGCGCTCGCTGGTCTTTTGCCCGTCTGCGCGTCCATGCTCCCTCGACCATAGGCGTAGCTATGCTCTCGGTCGCGAGCACACGCAGACGGACAAAATCCGGCGCGATCATCACGGCCCCTGGTGCAATATCCGGGCTAGTGTCCTGTCCCATAAATAACTAGTACTATTGGCATGACTTGATTGGAGCCATCAGCATGCCACGTAAAGCCACACCGATACCATTGAGCACCGACGAAAGAAACCAGTTGAACAGTCTCGTCACATCTCGATCCCTGCCCCATGGGCTGGTGCGCCGAGCGCAGATTGTGCTCGCGTGTGCCGATGGCGAAGGAGGAACCTCAATCGCCCAACGGATGAACCTGAACCGGAACACCGTGTTCAAATGGCGCAAGCGGTACCTTGAGCAAGGGGTGCAGGGCTTGCACGATGAATTGCGTCCCGGACGGCCGCGCAGCCACAACGATGAACGAGTCGCGGAGGTTGTCAACGCGGCGCTGCAGTCGTCACCGAAAGGCGCCACACACTGGACGACGCGAACAATGGCCGAGCACCGCGGGGTGTCGAAGAGCACCGTGCAGCGCTGGTTCGACCTGTTCGGCGTTCAACCGCATCGCCAACGGACGTTCAAGTTGTCCACCGACCCGTTCTTCATTGAGAAGGTTCGCGACATTGTTGGCCTGTACCTGAACCCGCCGGATCACGCGGTGGTGCTGTGCGTGGATGAGAAATCCCAAGTGCAGGCTCTGCAACGCACGCAACCCCTGCTGCCCTTGGGACTTGGCTATGTCGAAGGAGTCACGCACGATTACATTCGACATGGCACGACGACCCTGTTTGCAGCCTTGGACGTGGCGACGGGGAACGTGCTCACTCAATGCAAACGCCGCCATCGGCGCCAAGAGTTTCTGGGCTTTCTGCGACACATCGACCGCAATGTTCCCACGGAGCTGGATGTGCATCTGATCGTGGACAATTACGCGACGCACAAACACGCCAAGGTGAAAGCGTGGCTGGCCAAGCGACCCCGATACCATATTCACTACACGCCGACCTATGCGTCTTGGCTCAACCAGGTCGAACGGTGGTTCGGCATCATCACCCAACGAGCAATCCGTCGTGGGTCGTTTTCTTCGGTCAAGCAACTGACCAACAAAATCAACCGATTCGTTGACGAGTACAACTCTAAAACTTCTCCGTTCGTCTGGACTGCAACTGCCGATTCGATCATCGCCAAAGTAGAACGATTAGGCGCACTTATTTCTGGGACAGGACACTAGCAGCCTGTCGGACTTGGGCCGATTATATTTAATAATATATTGATTTATATATAATTTTTTCAAATGGGGTTTTCAGCGCAAAAATATAAAACATATATTTTTCAATAGTTTAAATGGGGTCGTGACCGCAAGTCCGACAGGCTGCTAGAACTGCAACCCAAGCTCCAGACCGATGGTGCGTGGGCGGCTCACAACCCAGCGCGGACGGCCCGGCGTCTCGGCGGCGATGGAGCGGTTGTCGCCGAGGTTGGCGATCTCGTTGGTGAGGTTGCGGGCAAAGAGCGCCGCTTTCCAGCGCTCGTTGGCAAGACCCACCCGAAGCCCGATCTGTTCATAGGCGCGGCGCTTGCGGGGAATGGCGTTGACCTGTGAGAGGCTGTCATCGACATAGTTCAGGTCCGCGCGGACGAACAGATCCCAATCCAGTACCGCCTGCGGCCACAGGTAGTCCAGGATCAACGATGCGGTCCATTCGGGTACGAACTGCAATGGGTCGCCATCCTGATTGATGCCCGCCACCGTCTCGGTGAACTCCGCATCGGTGAAGCCGACATTCAAGCCGAGCAGCAGGTTTTCGATCGGTTCAGCCGTCAGCTCCAACTCCACGCCCCGGCTGCGCGCAGCGCCGAAGTTGCCCACAAACTGAAAGCCGCACGCAAGCTGGGTGCGCTGCTGGATGTTGTCGAAGTCGATGTGAAAAACGGTCGCATTGAGGCGCGTGGTCGCATTCAGATTGGATTTCACTCCCACCTCGTAGCTAATCAGGTCATCGGACTGATAGGCGCCCGTATCACCGTCGCCGAGGCCAAGCGCCGCCAGATCCTCCGGGCAGCCCAAGGTGTTGGGAATCACGCCATTGGCGCCGCCCAGGCGAAAGCCCTCGGCTAATGAGGCGTAGAAAAACAGGTTCTCCCTGGCCTGAAACTCCAGGGCGCCCTTGAAGATGAAACCGTCTTCGCTTTGGCTGCCGCCGCCAGCCGGCACGCTGGACAGGGGCGCATCCTCGGCAAGCGGCACGCCGGCGGCAAGCCCGGCCTGCTGCTCCAGGAACGACACCTCGGTATCAAACCAGCGCGAGCCGACGACGATGCTCCATTGGTCGTTGAGCGCCCAAGCGAGCTCGCCAAAGACACCCGTTTCTTCCACCTCCGAGGGCCGTGACGATGTGAACACCAGATCGCCGAATGGCCAGATGGCCTCAAGCGGACCAGGTATTCCAAGCGTCTGCTGAAGTTCTGCAAAATTGTCGTTAAGGCCGCGGGCGTAGTTGCGTGGCTGGAACGCCTCATCGTCATCTGTCTTCTGGTAGAAGCCGCCGACAACGAACTGCCAGGGGCCGTCGAAGTCTGAAGCAAAACGCACTTCCTGCACGAAGGTCTCGAAATTCAGGGTTTGAAAGATCGGTGAGGTTACCGGCTGGACGCCGATCACATCGAACAGGTCGAAACCGCCGGCAGCAACGGGCGCGGCTTGCAGAAAGTTGATGAACGAACCGCTGGCCTCGGTCTCGAAGGTCTCCCGTTCAAACCAGGAGGTCGCCGAGGTGAAGGTGCCGGCGCCAAGCTCATAGTTGACGTTCAGCGAGTAGAGCGTCCATTCATCATCGCCGCCTTCAGCCACGTCGAAATCACGGTTCTGATCGAAGTTGCCAGGCTCCACATCGGCCAAGGGGAAGCCGTCAAGATCGGTCTTCTGGTAGAGCACCCGAGGCGCGATGGACAGCTGGTCATTGGGTTCGATCAGCAGGTAGGCCTGCGCGGCGACGACCTGCTGCTGGTCCACGTCTTCGATCACGCGGTCCGCCGGCCCGGCGAGCGATGCCGGATCGGAAAGGTGATTGGCAATGGCCCCCACTCGCCGGTCAAAAACGCCGCCCCGATCCTCGTAGAGGCCGGAAAAGATAGCCGCCACGGTGTCGCTGAAGGGCACGTTGACCGAGCCTGAGGCGACCAGATTGAGGTCGTCCGACGCCTTGGATCCAGACAGCTCAGTGCGCAGCCAGCCGCTCGTGCCGTCGAAGTTCGGTCGGCGGGTGATGTGACGAATGACGCCGCCCAGCGAGCGAGCGCCGTACAGGGTGCCGGAGGGACCGCGCAACACCTCGACGCGCTCCAGATCCAGGATTCTCGGATCGATGGTTTCCGAGATCGGCGTGTCGTCAATGTAGAAGCCGGTGGTGTTGACGCCCTGAATGCCGCGCAGGGAGACGCTTCGATTGGAGAGGATGCCGTCGGTGAAAGCGCCGAATGACAGGTTGGGGATGCTGATGGCGTAGTCGAAGAACTCGGTCAGGCCGCGCTCGCGCAGCGCCTCGCCCGATATCGACGACACGCTCAAGGGCACCGTTTGCAGGGATTCGGCGCGCTTGGTGGCGGTGACGATGATCTCTTCAAGCACCGGCTGCGCCTGGCTGGCGACGCAAACCGACATGCCGGCGCTGGTCAGGAAGAGTGCGAGCGTGCGGTGAATGGTCATGGTCATCCAGGCTCCTTTGATCTGGCTGATATGAGAGGGTGTGATCTGCATTGCCCGAATTCAGGCGTTGAAAACCCGGCCGTCGGCGCAATGGCTGCATCGGCCATCGCGAACATGGGCCTCGAAATCTTCGCGGAAGTACTTCAGCGCGCTTTGCAATGGTTCGATGGCGCCGGGCGCATGCAGACAGAAGGTGTTGGTGACGCCGCCGATGAACTCGGCGTTGCGCTCGAGCAGCTCCAGGTCGCCCGGCTTGCCCTTGCCGGCCACCAGGTCTGTCAGCAGTTGCTCCACCCAGGGCAGCCCTTCCCGGCAGGGCGTGCAGAAGCCGCAGGACTCCTGGGCAAAGAAATGCTCCAGGTTGCGGCACATGTCCACCGGGCAGATGGAATCATCCATCAGGATCATGGTGCCGGTGCCCATGCGGCTGCCGGCCTTCTGGATGGTTCTGTAATCCATGGCCAGATCGAAGTGTTCCTCGACCAGGAAATCGGTGGAAGCGCCGCCCGGCAGCAGGCCGCGCAGCCGGTAGCCCTCCTGCATACCGCCCGCATGTTGGTCAATGATCTCGCGGATGGGCGTGCCGATCGGCAGTTCCCAGAGGCCTGGATGGCGAACCCGGCCGGAGACGCCATAGAGCTTGGTGCCGGCGCCGGCGCCGAGCCCGAGGTTCTGATACCACTCGCTGCCCTCGCGCAGTATCCCGGGCGCATTGCAGAAGGTCTCGACGTTGTTGACGATGGTTGGCCGCCCCCAGGCGCCGCTCGCCGGCGGAAAGGGCGGTTTGGTGCGCGGTTGCGCCCGCTTGCCTTCCAGAGCATTCAACAGCGCGGTCTCTTCGCCGCAGATGTAGCGCCCGGCGCTGCGATGGATCCGCAGATCGAAATCGAAGTCGGCGCCGAATATACGTTTGCCGAGATAGCCCTCGGTACAGGCTTCGTCGATCGCGGCCTGCAGGCGCTGATACGGCAGATGGTACTCCCCGCGCAGGAAGACGTAGCCTTGCCTTGCGCCAATGGCCCAGGCGCCGATCAGCATGCCTTCGATCAGGAGGTGGGGGTTGTACTCCAGCAGGTAGCGGTCCTTGAACGTGCCCGGCTCCATCTCGTCGGCGTTGCAGACCAGATACTTCGGCAGGCCGTCGTCCTCCGGCACAAAGCTCCACTTGAGCCCGGTGGGGAAACCGGCCCCGCCGCGACCGCGCAGGTTGGCCTCCTTGACGAGTTCGATCACGGCATCGGGCGCGAGCTCTGTAATCGCCCGTCTGGCGCCAACATAGCCGCCGGCGGCGGCATAGGCCGCGAGATCGACAGGCCCGCCAACAGCATCGACGATGCCCGTCAGGGGCCGCGCATTCAGGGACATTTCGGTTTCAGGGCGGGACATGACGGTGCATTGTAGGCAACAGGACACAACGTTCAAAGCGACAGATGATTCGCGTAAGCTGTCCGGGTATCCAGGGAGAGAGGATCAAGCCGCGCACAGGCGCCAACGGCTGGCTCGCCCGGCATCCAAATCACAGTGGGAGATCAGCATGGGCATGCACGACAGATTCAGGCTCGACGGGCAAGTTGCGGTGGTCACGGGCGGCGGGCGCGGTATCGGCCGCGGCATCGCGCTCGGCCTCGCGGACTGTGGCGCCGATGTGGTGGTGGTGGCGCGTCGCCAGCATGAGGTGGATGCGGTTGCCAGCGAGATCGAGACACGGGGCTGTCGCGGCCTGGGGCTGTCCGGTGACGTGATGGATTTTGAGGTGATGCCGCGGCTCCTGGATCAGGTAGTCTCCGAGTTCGGGCGCCTCGACATCGTGGTCAATAACGCCGGCGGCAATCTCGACCGCAAGATGTATGCCCTGCCGGAGATTTCATTGGAGAAGTTCGACGAACAACTCGACCTGAACATGAAGACCAAGTGGTGGGGTTCGCAGCAGGCAGCAGCGCGCATGACCGATGGCGGGCGCATCATCAACATCATCTCCATCGCCGCGCACAAGCCCTCGCCCGGATTCGGGGTCTATTCCGCCGCCAACATGGGCATGATCTCGATGACCCGCACGCTGGCCGTCGAGCTGGCCCCCAGGGGCATCACGGTGAATTGCATCGCCCCCGGCATCATCGTCACCGAAATGCTGGTGGAAACCATGAACATCAGCGAGCAGCAGGCCATCGACACCTTCGGCCCGGCCATTCCCATGGGGCGCACCGGCACGCCAGAGGATTGCGCCGCCGCCGCCGTCTTCTTCGCCTCGCCGGCAGCCGAGTGGATCACCGGACAGTTCATCGACGTGGCCGGCGGGCAGCCGAACTAGGAGCCTGCAAATTTGCGCGGGCGTCTGACGAGGATCAGAACTCCCGTGGCGGATGCACGTCCCGCTTGGGCCAGAGGAAGTCGATCCGGGTGCGCTGGATGCGCCACTGACCGAAGATCTTTCGGTACACATCGTCGTAGATGCCGAACAGGATGAGCGGATTCTCGACGCCTTCCGTGGTACGCAAATCCAGCAAGTACCAGCGGCCATGCGCGGTGGTGTCGTCGATCAGCCGGATCAGCGGGTTGGTGACCGCATGCATGACGCCGTACTGCGGCCCTTCTGCCTGGCTCCACTGCTCGAAGTTGGCGCGAATGGCGTCCTTGCCCACCCAGTCTCCGCCATAGTCGGGGCCGAACTCGCAAACGGCGTCTTCTGTGAACAAATCCACCAGGTCGTCCACCTGCTGGCCGTCGAAATAGTGGCTGTAGGCAATGCGGAGCCGTTTGATGGCCTCGATTTCGGCCAGTTCCTCGACAGCGTTCATAGGCGTTCCTCCCCTGGTCTCCCTGCTGCTTTGCACGCCAATCTGCGTACTGGAATGTCGGCACGCACCCGGGTTACGGGTATGCTGGCCGCCATGCTAGCAAAAACCGGGAACGGATAGACCCATGAGCGAAGTGAATGTGCTGATCGTCAGCAAGGGCCACGACTATGATCACGACAGCTTTCTTGCCATGTTCGCTGTCATGCAGGGCGTGACAACAACGCTCGTGGAGCAGCCAGCCGCCCAGGTGTTGTTGCAACCGGAACACGTCGGCGCCTACGACAGCATCCTTTTCTATGACATGTCCGGCATCCCCGGCATCGGGCTCCTGCATGACGGGGCCGGTGACACGGGTGTGCCGCCAGAGCGTTATCGCACCGCCATCGAGGCGCTGGTGAAGCGCGGCGCCGGGCTCGTGTTGTTGAACCACGCCACGGTGGGTTGGCCCCTGTGGCCGCTCTGGCGTCAGATCACCGGCTCTTCCTTCATGCTGCAAGCTGGCGAACTCGACGGTGAAACCGTCCCCGGCTCCGGCTATCGGGGCGGGCATGGCCCCTACCCCAATCCCACCCTGAAGCTGGTGCCGCAAGGCGCACATCCGGTATTGGCCGGGCTTGAAGACGGCTTCGAGATCACCGACGAGATCTACCTGAAGACGGCGGGATTCGAGCAGCGCGTGACGCCGCTCCTGCGTGGCGATTTCGATTTCGTGGCCGAGAACTTCACGCCGCCGCCCCTGTCGTCCGCCGAGGAACAGGCGAATTGGCAGCATCCGCCGGGCAGCAATCTGATCGTCTGGGCGCATGCGGTCGGCGCTTCCCCGGTGGTGGTCTCGGATGTCGGAGACGGCCCGGCAGCCTTCGAGAATCCGGCCTTTCGGCGCTTGCTGGAAAACGCCCTGAAGTGGACAGGCTCGGCCGAAGCGCGCACCTGGGCCGCAGGCTACGGATAGCGCAAGCCCTGTCCGACGAGGCATGAGCCTGAACGGGGAGGCGGAATAGAGCCGTCCTCATCAAATCTGGCGTCAACTTGGCGCGCCATAAGCGGTTGAACTGCGGAAAGACGAGTCGCACTGCACGAGCTCAGTGCCTTTCGGAATTGTGAGATCAGGCAGGCATGTTACGAACTCGGAGCCGTCGTCGGCCTGGCCGGAGAGTATGGGCACAGGCAACTAACGGATACGCCGCCTGTTACGCGCGAACAGATAGAACGGGGTGAGTACAGCCAGGGCCAGCAGGGCCAGCATGACGGGCTTGCCGAGCCGGTCTCGCAGCCCGTTGAGCGCCACCTGTCGCTGTTGCCGGTAATCGTCGGCAACCGGCAGCACGCCATTGTCACGCACATACGCCGCATAGAGCGAAAGCATCTGATGCAGGCGTTCCGGCTCGATGGCGGACAGGTCATGCGCTTCGCCGGGGTCGCGGACGATGTCAAACAGCCGCCAACGGATGTCTCCAGCAGCGTCACGATTCAGGACAATCTTGTGGTCGCCCAGAAACAGCGCAGCATTGCCGGCGAGTTCGTAGCCGACTGGCTCGTCATCTCCGTAGAGTCGTTCGGCGCGGCCGTCAATCACGGGCAACAGGCTGCGCCCGACCATCGGCTCCACGGCGCGACCACCATGGTAACCGTCTGTTCGTGCAACGCCTGCGAGTTCGAGAATCGTGGGGGCCATGTCGGTCACGAACGAAAACGCCGACGAGTGCTCACGCACAGGCGACAAGGGTGCGCCGGACAGGATCAGTGGCACGCGCATGCCGCCCTCGCCTGCGTAGAACTTGTAGTAGTCGAGCGGCGCCACGGCAGCGCTCGCAAAGCTGGCGCCGATGGTGTTGAAACTACCCTGCTGCCCGAGCGTCGCATAGTCGGCCGAATAGCTCATGAGACGCAAGCCAAGTCGATTCAGGAAGCTCTCCGGGTTCGCCGGGCCGCTGGGCTCGGCGCCGTTGTCGGAGGTGAAGATGAAGATCGTGTTGTCGATCTGGTCGCTCGCCCGAAGATACGCCAGCAGTCGGCCAATGTGAAAGTCCATCGCTTCCACCATGCCTGCATAAACAGCCATGCGCTTGGCCTGGTAGCGCCTCTGCTCGGGCGTCAGCGCCTGCCAGTCAGCGTTGCTGCGCATTGGCGCCATGGCTGTGTTCTCGGGGATCAGGCCAAGCCGAATCAGACTGGCGCGACGCTGCTCGCGAAGCGCCGTCCAACCGGCATCGTAGGCGCCCGCGTAGCGGTCGATGAACCCCTGTGGCGCCTGAACCGGCATGTGTACAGCCATGAACGGCACATAGGCGAAGAAGGGCGCGCCGTCATGCCGGTTCGCGTCGATGAATTCGATCATCCGGTCGATCAGATAGCGGCTTGAGTAGAAGTCGTCCGGCAGCGTCAACGCCTCGCCGTCGGCAAACCAGTTGGCCTGCTCGTAGATCGGCAGGTAGGGCTTTTGCTCCCAGTTATCCGCGCCCGTATCCGCCATCGCAACCGTGCGCTCGAACCCACGCTGGCTCGGCAACTGATCGGGCGCCTTGCCCAGATGCCACTTGCCTGACAGGTAGGTGTGATAGCCAGAGTCACGCAACAGGGTCGCCACGGTGACAACATTGCGCGCCAGCACGCCCTGGTAGTGTGCAAAGCGGCGCTGTTCAGGCGGCAGGGCTTCCGGGATGTTGGGCACGCCATTGCGGTGGCTGTCCACGCCAGTCAGCAACATCGCCCGCGATGGCGCGCAACTTGCCGCCGTATGGAAGTTGCTGAAGCGGATGCCGGTCTCCGCCAGGGCCGAGAGCGTCGGCGTGTGAATCTCGCCGCCGAAGGGGGCAATATCGGAATAGCCCAGGTCATCGGCAAGAAGCAACACGATGTTGGGTGGCGCTTCGGCAATCGCGGCAGCGGCCAACAACAGACCAGGCAACATCGCCAGACAGGGGTATCGCCTGGCCTGTCGCAGCCCGCCTGGCCGAGCGTCGGAGCCTGCGCCACGGGTGACGCAGCGCCAGAGGTATCGATTGATGCGCCGCACAACCGAAAGGCAAACGCCAGGAATCAATCGCCTGCAAGCCCTGAGCCGAACCAGAAAATGCTCGCTACAAGCAACTCGAACAGAATCATTGGAAGCGCCAGAGAAGCGTCTTGAATC
This sequence comes from Pseudomonadales bacterium, assembly GCA_965199705.1. GTDB lineage: Bacteria > Pseudomonadota > Gammaproteobacteria > Pseudomonadales > Azotimanducaceae > Azophilus. The sequence goes on along the minus strand of OZ241359.1, from coordinate 1,742,138 downwards.
GCCCAGGCGAGTATCCGGGAAAAGGCGGCCAGCAGGAGCAACGCCACGGGCGCGAAAAACCAGTGACGCGCGCCGGTGACTATTCCGGTAAGCGCAAACAGGCTGATCAGGAGAAAAAACGCCGCCAGGTCGCCGATCTGGGAGCTCAATCCCAAGCCATGAAGAAGCGGCATGCCGAGTGCGTCGGCGGCGCCAGCCGGATCAACCCACCAGCGCAATCCCATGACAAGAAACAGAACCGCCGGCGCCAGGAGGAGAATCTTCAGGCCCTTGTGTGCGAGGTTGTTCATGGAGCGCTGCTCTCGTGCAAGGCGGCCATCTTACAGGTCCGTATGGTCTTACAATGGCGCCTTGTGCAGGATTCAATCCACGCAGGCGCAAGAAGGGCACCGGCATGACGCTGCAAGAACCAATCAGATTCACGGGCGTTCCCGGCTCGCCCTATACGCGCAAGATGCTCGCCTATCTGCGCTTCCGCCACATTCGATACGAGCTGCTGATCGGCGATCAAGCCACACGAGCGGGATTGCCCGAGCCGAAGGTGAAGCTCTTGCCTACCGTCTATCTCCCCGACGATCAGGGGGAACTGAAAGCGCATGTTGATTCCACGCCGCTGATTCGCCGAATCGAGAAGGCGTTCAGCGGCCGCGCGGCGATTCCAGAGCATCCGGTTCTCGGTTTTCTCAACTACCTGATCGAAGACTACGCGGACGAATGGCTGACCAAGGCCATGTTTCACTACCGCTGGCGCCATTCTGCCGATATCGAAATGGCCGGCGCCATCCTGCCCAGATGGAGCAACATTCAAGCGCCGGAAGCCGCTCTTCGACAATTCAAGGCCCATGTCACGGAACGGCAGATCTCGCGGCTGCATGTGGTGGGCTCCAACGATGTGACGGCGCCAGTGATCGAGGCGAGCTACAAGCGCCTTCTGGGCATCATGGACGCCCTGATCGAGAAGCAGAAGTTCGTCCTCGGCGCACGCCCGTCATCGGCCGATTTCGGCCTGTACGCACAACTGACGCAACTCGCCAGGTTTGATCCCACGCCGGCCGGGATCTGCCTCCGGGAAGCGCCACGAGTGCATGCCTGGACAGATCTGGTGGATGATCTCAGCGGCCATCCGGCAGAAGAGCAACAATGGATTTCACCGGAGGAAGCGCCAGAGGCGCTCACCCACCTGCTCGCGGAGATTGGACGAACCCATGCCCCGGCGCTGCTCGCCAATGCGAGCGCCATCGGCGCCGGTCAGTCGCAGATGCAAACCCGCATCGACGGCCAGCCCTGGACGCAACCCGTGTTCCCCTATCAGGCCAAGTGCCTCGGCTGGATCCGTGACGAATACCGGAAGCTGGAACATCCCGACCGCGCTCAGGCAGACCGGCTGTTGAGCGGCACCGGCTGTGAAGATCTCGTTTCCGTGGATTGAACCAGGGCCTGATGCACTCTGCCTGACGCACATCCGCCGGTCGGCGACCACTCGCCAACCGATGCCGGGCTACCCCTGCTTGCGCAGACGAAATCCCTGGCTGAGTTCCGGCCAGGCAACGCGCAGATACACGCACATGGACCAGAGCGTCATCAGCGTCGCTGCGTAAAGCAGGCCGTATCCCATCAGAACAGCCGGCGGCAGGTCGGGGTTTGGTGGGTGCGCCAGAAGCAGGATGATGGCGAGCATCTGCAGTGCAGTCTTGACCTTGCCCATCACCCGAACCCGCACCAGGCCACTCTGATCGACTGCCTTCATCCATTCCCGGAGGGCGCTGATCAGCACTTCCCGGCTGATGATGACGATTGCGGGCATTGTCATCCAGAGGTCAGCGTATTTGCCGACCAACAGGGTCAAGGCAGTAACCACAATCAACTTGTCGGCAACCGGGTCAAGAAACGTACCGAAGGCGGTTGTCTGAGCCAGGCGGCGGGCGAGATAGCCATCCAGCCAGTCGCTGAACGCAGCCAACGCAAAGAGAAACGCCGCCAGCCGCCCGGCGTGCGTCAAGGGCAGCAGGTAGGCCAGGGCGAACAATGGCACCAGCAGGATGCGCGCAAGGGTCACCAGGTTGGGCAGGCTGATGGTTTGCATGGGTGCGCTTCGATTCCTGGCTGAATTGCCTATGATAGCCCTGCTTGCGACCGAAACGCCTGCCAATTACCCGGCATGCAGGGCCGCAAACACCTCTCCGGCCAGATGCCTGCTGATGCCGGGCGTTCTGGCGATTTCCTCGACGCTCGCGCCCTTCAGCGCAGACAGGCCGCCAAAGTGGGTCAGCAGTTCGCGCCGACGCTTGGGGCCGATGCCGGAGATACCATCGAGCTCCGACCGATGCTGACTCTTGCGACGTCTCTGTCGATGTCCGGTGATCGCAAATCTGTGAGCCTCATCGCGAATATGGGTCAGCAGGTGAAAAGCCTCCGAGCCGGCATGGATTGCGACCGGTTGGCCATCCAGCAGTATCCGCTCCTGGCCTGCTCGACGCCCGGGCGCCTTGACCACGCCAAGGATCAGCACGCCGGCTACCTGCAACTCGGCAAGCACCTGAAGCGCTCTGGCAATCTGGCCCTTGCCGCCGTCGATGACCAGGAGGTCCGGCAAGACGCCCTCGCCCTGCTTCAACCGGGTATAGCGACGGCGCAACGCCTGTTCCATGGCGGCGTAATCATCCCCCGGCGCAATGCCTTGAATGTTGAACCGCCGATAGTCCGACTTGCGCGGGCCTTCGGTATCGAATACCACGCAGGCCGCCACCGTCGCCTCACCGGACGTATGGCTGATGTCGAAACACTCCAATCGCTGCGGCATGGCCTCCAGCTCCAGCGTCCGTTGCAGGTCCACAAGGCGCGCAAAGACCGTCTTGCGCCCGGCCTGAAACACCGAAAAGCTGACCTGTGCGTTCTCCGTCGCCAGCTTCCGCCAGCGCGCCTTGCGGCCCTGACGTCCGGGCGAAACGGTGACTGAGCGTCCACAGCGCTCGGCCATGGCCGCTGCCAGCAGGCGGGCGTCCGCCTGGGTGATCGGCGCAATCACTTCCGCCGGCAGATCCCGGTCCCGGCCGCCAAGATAGAACTGGGAGAGAAAGGCCGCCAGCAAGGAAGCCGGGGGCCGACCCAGGACGTTGTCGGGAAACCAGGTCCGCTGCCCCAGCATTCGCCCGGCGCGAATGAACAGCGCCTGAACACAGACAGCGCCACCCGCCTCGCCATGTTCTGTGCCGGCCAGGGCAAACACGTCCGCATTGCCGCTGGCGCCATGCACGGATTGCTCGCCTTGCAGGCGCTGCAACTGACCAATCTGATCCCGGTAAACAGCAGCCTTCTCGAAATCCAGCACATCCGCCGCTGCCCGCATCTTGCGCTGGCAAATCTCCAGAACCTGGCGGTCGCGGCCCTCCAGGAAGAGAACTGCCAGATCAACCTCATGCCGATAGGCGTCAGCGTCCACCAGGCCCACGCAGGGCGCGCTGCAACGCTTGATCTGATACTGCAGGCAGGGTCGAGACCGGTTCTTGAAGAAGGTCTCGTCACACTGGCGGATGCGAAACAGCTTTTGCAGCAGATTCAGTGTCTCCCGCACTGCGCCCGCCGAAGGATAGGGCCCGAAATAGCGTCCCTCGCGGCGCCTGGCGCCACGATGGAAGCTCAGTCGGGGAAATTCGGGATGCGCTGTCAGATGGATGTAGGGATAGGATTTGTCGTCTCGCAGAAGAATGTTGTACCGAGGCCGCTCCTGCTTGATGAGGTTCTGCTCGAGCAGCAGGGCTTCGGTTTCGCTGTGGGTTACGGTCACCCGGATATCGCGCACCCGGGACACCAGAGCCCGGGTCTTGTTGTCGAGCCGCCCCGGCGCCCGAAAATAGCTGGCGAGCCGGCGCTTCAAGCTGCGCGCCTTGCCCACATAGAGCACCACGCCGTCACCGTCCAACAACTGATAGACGCCCGGTTGCTGGTTCAGTTCCGCCAGCAGCTGGCTGGCGTCAAACGAGGATGCTGTGGCCATCGGCGTCAACTATATCCTGATGCAGGCAGGGCCCGGCAAAGTCAGGCGGGCCTGGCCAACCGTGGCCCCAGCGTGCGAGAGAGCGCGAACAGGCTGCACAGGGTGAGGCCCGCCGCCGCCAGGAAGGGCGCGCCGGGGAAATAGACGGGGGCATCGGCGGCGGAAAACCAGTTGAACGTATGGGTCATGAACGGCGGCGACAGAATCGATACAAGGCTGCCGACGCTGACCACGGCGCCTTGCAGTTCGCCCTGGGCGTTGGCGGGCACGCGGGCAGTCATCAAACCCTGGACGGACGGCGCGATCAATCCCTGGCAGGCCCCGAGCGGGATGAACAGATAGATCATCCAGCCTGCGGGAGCGACCGCGTAGCCGACAAAGCTGGCGATGGTCAGCAGCAGCCCCAGGATCGCCGTGCGCGCCGGGCCGAAGGCATCCAGACAGGGGCGAATCAACCAGGCCTGTACCAGCACGATGCAGATGCCGACGGCGGCAAAGGACCAGCCGATGTCGGACGATGACCAGTCGAACCGCTCGATCATGTAGAAGGAAAAGACGCTCGGCAGCGAGTGGTGCCCCATCAGATAAAGGAAGTACGCGCCCATCAAGCCAAATACCACCGGATACCGCCAGATCTGCCGAAAGGCGCCAAATGGGTTGGCGCGCCGCCAGTCGAGGACGCGGCGATTTTCTGGCTTGAGGGATTCGGGCAATGCAAGGAAGCCATAGATCACATTGAGCGACGCCAGGCCAGCCACCGCATAGAAGGGCGCACGCGGCCCCAGCTCTCCCAGAAGCCCGCCGATCATCGGCCCGAAAACGAATCCCGCGCCAAAGGCGGCGCCGAGCAGCGCGAAGTACCTGGGTCGCTCCTCCGCATCGAAGACATCGGCCACAAAGGCGTTGGCGATGCCATAGGTGGAGGCTGAAATGCCGGCGATGATGCGCCCGACAAACAACCAGATCAAAGTCGGCGCCCAGGCCATCATGAGGTAGTCCACGCTCATCGCCAGCAGCGACAACAGCAGCACCGGACGCCGACCGAAACGATCGGACAGGTTGCCCAGCAAGGGCGCAGAGAAAAACTGGAATCCGGCATAGGCCACCAGCAGCCAGCCGCCATAGCGGGCCGCCTCGGTCACCGGGTCGCCGGTGATGTCCATGAGCAGTTGCGGCAGCACCGGCATGATGATGCCGAAGCTGATGAAATCGAGCAGAACGGTGACGAACAGGAACCCGAAGGCAAGACGCGGGCGCATCAATTGGCTCCTTTCAGATCTCGGCGAGGCTGAAGCACTCGCGCTGGCGCCCTGCCTGGCGCCTGGTCACCGATGCAGGCGGACGGGCAGGTCGGTATAGCCCTTGACGAATGAAGACAGCACGCGCACGGGTTCGCCGACCACTTCGACATGCCGGAAGCGTTGCATGATCTCCTCCCACAGCACCCGCAACTGCATTTCCGCCAGCCGGTTGCCCATGCAACGGTGGATGCCGAAGCCGAACGACAGATGATGCCGCGCGCGCGGTCGGTCAATGATGAACTCGTCCGGTTGCTTGATGACTCGCTCATCACGGTTGCCAGAGACGTACCACATGCACACCTTGTCGCCCGCCGGCAAGGTCTTGCCGCCAAACTCGATGTCTTCGAGAATGGTGCGGCGCATATAGGCCAGCGGTGTCTGCCAGCGAATGATCTCCGAACACATGTTCGGGATCAGCTTCGGGTTGGCGCGCAGCCTGGCGTATTGATCGGGAAAGAGGTTCAACGCCAGGACGCCTCCAGATATGGAATTGCGAGTGGTATCGTTGCCGCCGACGATCAGCAGCACGAGGTTGCCCAGAAACTCCATGGGGTCCATTTGCCGAGTGTCCGCGCCATGCGCCAGCATGGAAATGAGATCGTTGCCCGGTGGCTTGCTGGCCCGTTCCTCGAACAGCTTCGTGAAGCAGGCCAGGCACTCCAGCAACTCATCCCGGCGCTGCTCGTTGGAATCGACCACCCCGCTGTCCGGGTGCGCCGTTGCCACATCAGACCAGCGCGTAAGCCGATAGCGCTCCTCGAAGGGAAAATCGAACAGGGTCGCAAGCATCTGCGTGGTCAATTCAATCGACACCTGCTGAACCCAATTGAAGGGTTCGTCGATCGGAAGGCTGTCAAGAATCCGCGCCGCCCTTTCCCGAATCGTGCCCTCCAGCGCCTGCAGGTTGCGCGGCTCGACAACCGGCTGCACCGTCGCCCGCTGCACATCATGCTTCGGCGGGTCCATGGCGATGAACATGGGCGTGCGCAACACCTGCTCTTCCGGCATTGCCACAGGCGGCCCCAGGGTGACGCCGGCCTTGGACGAAAACACCCGATGGTTGCGCTCCATCGCGAGTATGTCCTGAAACCGAGTGACCGACCAATAGGGTCCAAACGGGCTTTCGGGAGTGTAGTGCACCGGGTCTTCGTCACGCAAGCGCTTGAAATACGGCCAGTGAGCGTCTGCCTGAAAGAGATGGGGATTGGATACGTCGATCCTCTCAAGCGGCAAGGAATAAGGGTCTGGCAGGCTCATGCTGAAACTATACTCGAATGCGGCGGCGGACGGCTACAGACCATGCGCTATACTGCTCGGTTTGCTGCCACCCCTGCCCATGAGCGGTCTGACCTACCCCTACTCCGAACATCCGGCGCCCGGCGTCACCCGGGAACTGGCCGAAGGCGTGCGCTGGTTGACCATGCCCATGCCGGGTTCGCTCTCGCACATCAATCTGTACCTTCTGGAAGATGCGGACGGCTGGTGGGTGGTTGATACAGGCCTGAAGCTGGAGCAAACCGCCGACCACTGGCAGGACATCTTTACCAGGGAACTCGGCGGCAGGCCGGTAAAGGGCGTGATCTGCACGCACTTCCACCCGGATCACATCGGTCAGGCCAAGTCGATTACCGATCAGTTCCACTGCCCGTTGTACATGACGCATGGCGAGTACTATCAGGCACGGGCATTCTCCCAGAACAGCGGCGGCCATCACACCAGCTGGCTGGGCCGCGACTTTTACGTACGCGCCGGCATGCCGGAAAGCTACCTGGACAAACTGTCCGAACTCTGGCGCGAGCGTACTGGCCCGAGCATGACGATGCCGGAGATGCCCTCCGGGTTTGATCGACTGGAAGATGGCGATGTGCTGACCATCGGCCATCATGATTGGCGCATTCTGGTGGGTTCCGGGCATTCTCCAGAACACGCCTGTCTCTATTGCGCTGCCCTCAAGGTGTTGATTTCCGGAGACCAGATCCTGCCGATCATCACGTCGAACGTGAGCGTCTATCCTTCCGAGCCGAACGCCAACCCACTCAAGAACTGGCTGGACTCTCACGACCGATTCCTGCGCCTGCCAGACGACATACTGGTGCTGCCGGCGCACAACCTGCCCTTCTACGGCCTGCGCCAACGGCTGCGTGACCTGATCAGCCACCATGAAGACCGGATGCTGGCCATTGAAGAGCATTGCGTGGCGCCGGCGATTGCCCGTGACCTGCTACCGGTGCTCTTCTCTCGCAAGCTCGATTCGCGGCAGATGATGATGGCGCTCGGCGAAGCCATCGCGCATCTGCACCTGCTGATGCATCGCAATCGCATCGGGCGCAGCCTGCACGCGGACGGCAACTACCGATTCCTTTCCATCGACCCGAACTTGCAGCGCCGGGGCCATCGAGGCGACCATGACGCGCCGGACGATGGCCCGATCATGGTGTGAACCCGCAACTCAAACGCCGGATTGCGCGCGTTTCCCTGCGCATCCTCGCGTGGGGACGAGACCGGGTGCCGCCGGGCGTGCGCAGCCTGCTCGGCATTGCGCTGATGGTCGCTGGCGTGTTCGGATTTTTGCCGATCCTCGGCTTTTGGATGTTCCCGCTCGGCATCGCCTTCATCGCCCTGGATCTGCCGATCACGCGGCGCGGGCTGGATCGCTGGATGCTCGATCTCGCCCGTGCTGCCGAAAGCCCGCCGCCGGAAACATCCAGCTGATCGCCTGCCCCGCTTGTCCGCTAACCCGGTTCATGCAAAGGTGCGCTGCAGGCAGGGAATAGCAGGGAGCAAACCGGATGCGCGTTGGAGACTTCGTCAAGACAGGCATGCAATTGCCTCGCCTGCTGGCCCTGAAGAAACACCTGGCGCCGCGTAGCCCCGATGTGGCGGATTGCCCTGCCCGCCACGCCGAGGCGCAGGCGGAGCGCCTCGGCAATCAGGTTGCGATTCTGTTCGAGGGCAGGCGCGTCACCTGGGCCGAACTGAACGCCCGGGCCAATCGCTACGCGCACGCGCTCGCAGAGCTTGGCGTTGGCCGCGGCCAGGTGGTCAGCATGCTGATGCAGAACCGGGTGGAGTTCCTGGCGTTGCTGCTGGCCTTGAACAAGCTCGGCGCAATTGCCGGACTCATCAACACCAACCTGCGCGGCCGGCCATTGAGTCACTGCATCCGAGTCACGGAATCGAGCCGTTGTATTGTGGGCGAAGATCTGACGGGCGCGCTTGACGAGGTGCGCAGCGACCTGCCGCTGACCGAGCGCGACACCTTCCTCTTCGTACCCGATCAAGGCGACAGTCCGGCGCCTGAATGGGCGCTGGACCTGAATCGGCGAAGCACAGGCGCGAGCCACGAAAATCTGGCCTGCACCCACGACAACAAGCTCGGCGATACCGCGCTCTATCTCTTCACATCCGGCACCACCGGCCTGCCGAAGGCCGCGATTGTCTCCAATCGACGCTATCTGTACGGCGCAACCATGGCGGCCCGCGGCGGGCTGCGCTGCGGGCCGGAGGATCGGCTCTACATCTGCCTGCCGCTCTACCACGGCAACGGCATACTGATCGGGTGCGGCGCCGCCCTGGTTTCCGGCGCCAGCATCTTTCTTCGTCGCCGCTTCTCCGCCAGCGAGTTCCTGGCCGAGACGCACAGGCACGAGACCAACTGCCTGATCTACATCGGCGAACTTTGCCGCTATCTGATGAAGACACCGGAAGCGCCGGACGACCGACACACGCCCGTCACCCGGATTCTCGGCAACGGCCTCAGACCGGACATCTGGATGGCGTTCAAGCGTCGATTCGGCATTCGCCGAATTGCCGAATTCTATGCCGCCAGCGAGGGCAATGTCGCCTTCGCCAATCTGCTGAACAAGGACTGCACCGTCGGCTTCACCACCTCGCCTGCCGCGATAGTGCAATATGACGTGGACGCCGACGAGATGGTGCGCGACAACCAGGGCCGCTGCATTCCGGCGGCGTCGGGCGAGACGGGCCTGCTGCTTGGCGGCATCACTTCAGAATCTGTTTTCGAGGGCTACACCGACGCCGACGCTACAGAACAGAAGATCGTGCGGGGCGCCTTTGCCGACGGCGACGCCTGGTTCAACACCGGGGACCTCTTGCGCCAGGTCGATGTCGGCTTCACGCTTGGCTATCCGCACTACCAGTTTGTGGACCGCGTCGGCGACACCTTTCGCTGGAAGGGCGAGAACGTTGCCACCAACGAAGTCGGCGAAATCCTGAACGGCTGGCCGGAAGTGGCCGTCGCCAACGTATATGGCGTCGCCTTGCCAGGCGTGGACGGTCGCGCCGGCATGGCGGCGCTGACCCTTTCGGACGGCGCCGGCGGGCTGGAAATCGCCGGCTTCTCCCGATATGTGCGGCAACAGCTGCCCGTCTATGCACGGCCTGTGTTCCTGCGCATCTGTGCCGAAGCAGACCTCACCGGAACCTTCAAGATTCGCAAGGCGGACCTGCGCCAGCAGGGCTACGATCCGGCCCGGACCACCGACCCGCTCTACGTTCTGAAACCTGGCAGCGAAATCTACGAGCCGCTTGAATCCGGTTTTGCCGAAAAGATCACCGCCGGGCAAGCGGGTTGGTAGGGAAGCCGTGATTGCGGGAGCAGACTTGCCCGCCTGCGCTGGCGTCAACCGAGGGCTTCTGCCAGCCGGGCGTAGCGATCCAACAGCGGCAGAACTTGCTCTGCGGAGGCCGACGGCAAGCCGAAGATCAAGCGTTCAAAGCCGGTTTCGATCATGTGTTCGGCGGCGGCCTGCTTCGGCGGCATCCCGAAAACATTGAATTGAGGTGCGCCAGACCGGCCGGCCGCAGCCCAGGCAGCCTTTACCTCTCGGACACCGGCAGCGTAGTCCATACCGCCACGCGCTGCATTCACGCCTCCTGAAACCACACCGGTTCAAGCCAGCAACGCGCCACCGTCCACATCCAGCGTGGTGCCCGTGACGAAGTCGTTCTCGATCACAAACAGCACGCCTGCCGCCACTTCGTCGGGATCACCGATGCGGGGAATCAGATGTTTCGCTGTCATGCGCGCGAACTGCGCCGCCCGTTCCGCGCCAGCACCAGGGAACATGGGCGTGTCGATCAGGCCCGGCGAAACAGCATTGATCCGGCGCGGCGCCAATTCCGGGGCCAGAGCCCGCACAAACCCCTCAACAGCATTGCCGACCGTGGAAAGCGCGATGGCGCCAGGGCCCGGATTGCGCGCCGGATAGCCACTCAGCAGCACGATGGCGCCGCGCTCGCTGAGATGCGAAGCGCCCAGACGCACCGTATTGGTGTAGCCCCAGAGCTTGCGAAAGGAGTTGCGGAAGCCGTCCAGATCCATGCTGAGGAAGGGTCCCAGAGCGCGCTCGCCTCCGGTGGCCGCATTCACCAGAATGTCGAACGGCGCCTCGCGCTCGAACAGCGCCGCCAGGCCTGCCTCGTCCAGCACGTCAATCGATTCGCTGCGCACGCCAGACGGCAGCCGCCCGGTTGCCCGATCCGGGTTGCGGCCAAGCGCCAGCACCTGACCGCCGCCCGCTGCAAGCCGTACAACCGTCGCCAACCCGATACCCGAAGTGCCGCCGAATACCAGCGCCTTGCTACCGTCTATCTGCATGGATTCAACCTCCTGGGGCAAGCCCGAACACTGCGCCAGAGCCAGGCAACGAACGGATCAGGGCGCGACTGCATCGGTTTCCGCGTCCGGCAGGTGCGGCTCTTCACCGGCCTCGCGCACCACCTCACACACGGCCGCGCACATCGCGTCAAGCCGGCGGGCGTCTGTAGCGCGCATGACCAGCGATGTGCCATAGCGGCCATCCCGAAAGAATGGATAGCTGCCGAGTTCGACATCCGGAAAGCGCGTTTGAACCCCTTGCAGGGCGCCGGCGATCTGACTTTCGCCCAGATAGGCCACAACGCTGCGCGACTGGATCATCGGGCCGCTGGCCAGCTTGCCGGCCAGCGTGGACAACATGGCCTGCATCACCCCGGGGATGCCTGCCATCACGATTACATTCTTGATGCGAAAGCCCTGCGGGCCGCCCGTGGGATTGTCCACCAACTCAGCGCCTTCGGGTGTTCGCGCCATGCGCAACCTCGCCGCCATCACGTCCGGCGGGGCCGGCAGCCTTGCAATACGCTCGGTAATCCCGGGATGCTGCACCAGTGGCAACCCGAATGCCTCGGCTATGCACTCAGCCGTAATGTCGTCATGGGTCGGGCCGATGCCGCCCGTGGTGAACACATAATCGAATCTGGCGCGCGCCGCGTTGACGGCGGCAATGATCTCTTCCGCCACATCGGGAATGACCCTGGCCTCCCGCAACTGAATGCCCCAGCGGCCAAGGGTGCGGGCAATGTGATTCAGATTGACGTCCGCGGTGCGCCCGGAGAGGATTTCGTTGCCGATGATGAGCGCACAGGCGGTCACCGCCTCGCCAGTCGAGGCGGCAGTTGACGATGGCGCGACCGAATCAGTCATTGTCGCTTACCGCGCCTCTGCTGAACCGGGGGCGCCGGAGACCATGAAACTGGCCGTCGCCTCCGCGACCAGGGCGTCGTCCGATTGTCGGATCATGCGCCCCGCCATCTGCGCCAGGCGGCCCTTGCGCCGCAGGCACTCCCCTTCCAGGCGCACCGGAACGCCAATCGGCAGCTCGGATCGATAGCGCACATCGGCGCGCGCCGTGAAACTGGCCAGCCCCTGAAGCCAGAGCCAATTGGCCATCACGTCATCCAGCAGACTGAAGATGATGCCGCCATGCGTCACATCGCGGTAGCCAGCATGAACAGCCTGCGGCGTGAATTCTGCGCGACAGACCGCTTCATCCAGCCGAAAACGCACCTTCAGCCCGATGCGGTTGTCCGGGCCGCAAACAAAACAGCCATTGGCCTGGCGAACTCTCGACATGCCCAGCATCTTCAGCCACTCATCAGGCAAGGGTATCATCAACGTGATGCACGAGTTGCCCAACATCCGGCGCCGACTGACCGAACACCAGGCGCAGACGATGCAGCCGGACCGGAAATCCCGGCAGGCGGCAGTGGCCATCATCCTGCGACAGGCCAATGCCGAAACCGAGGTGCTGTTCATCCGCCGGGCTGACCGGGCGGGGGACATCTACTCAGGGCAGATGGCCTTCCCCGGCGGGCATCGAGAGGCACAGGATGCAGACCTGCGCGCCGCCGCAGTCCGGGAGACCGACGAAGAGGTCGGCTTGGACCTGAGTACAGGGGAGTACCTGGGCGCGCTGGACGAGACCTGGGAGACACCGCGACAGGGCAGATCCAGCTTGCTGATCGCGCCGCACGTGTTTGCGCAGAAAGGCAGCCCGTCGCTACACACCAGCCCGGAAGTCGCAGAAGTGGTCTGGGCGCCTCTGCCCGCGCTCGCCTCCAACCAACTGCACGCGGTGGAGAACTTTGTCTTCAAAGGCACGGAAACGCCGTTCAATGGCTATCGGCTCAGCAGCGGCCACTTCGTGTGGGGGCTTACCTACCGCATTCTGAAGCGCTTTTTCACCACCCTGAACCCGCATTGGCAGGCGCCGAAAGAGATTCTGCCGCCCGACTGACCGGAGATACTGCGCCGGGCAATGCACCAGGGGCCGCGGCCCGCCGAACCCGTTACCCCGAGTACTGCACGCCTGTGCCGCCAAGACCGCAGTAGCCATTCGGCGCCTTGGCCAGATACTGCTGATGATAGGGCTCGGCATAGTAAAACTCTGGCGCCAGGCGCACTTCGGTGGTGATTGCCCCGAAGCCGGCCTGGTCGAGCGCCGCCTGATAACGGCGGCGGGAAGCCTCGGCCGCCTGCATCCCGGCAGCGTCCGCCAGATAGAGCGCGGAACGATACTGGGTGCCGACATCATTGCCCTGGCGCATGCCCTGGGTGGGGTCGTGACCCTCCCAGAACACGTGCAGCAACTGCTCCAATGTCACCCTTGCCGGATCATGCACCACCAGCACCACTTCTGAGTGGCCAGTGCGACCGGAGCAGACTTCCTCGTAGGTCGGGTTGGGCGTGTGGCCGCCCGCGTAGCCGACTGCCGTGCTGAGCACGCCGGGGGTCTGCCAGAAAAGCCGTTCTGCGCCCCAGAAACAGCCCATGCCGCAAATAATCTGCCGGGCGCCTTCGGCAAAGGGGGCAGTCAGTGGCGCGCCGTTGACGAAGTGCGCATCAGCAACCGGCATGCGCTCTGCACGGCCCGGTAGCGCTTGCGCCGCATCGGGCAACCGCAGCTTGTTCGTGTAGGCCACGCCAGTCCTCCATTGCCGCCAGCGCGCATCATACCGGTATAATCCACGGTATGCTCCGGCCACCGCCCCTGCTGCTGACGCTGTTGCTGACGCTGGTCATGTACGGCTGCCAGTCGATTTCAGGTGTGGACGCAACGCGCGCCGGGCTGGTCAACGATGCCGGCTTGTCGCCGACAAGGCTGCGCCAGGCGCTGCTGTCCAGTCCCGACCTGAAAGCCCGTCTCGAACGCTTGATCGAGCTGGAGCGTCAGGGGCTTGCCCTGTACGAGCACGAGCCGCTGAAACTCGGTGCGATCGGTAGCGCCATCCTCGACTTGCATGAAGCCAGCCTCACTGGCCATCTGCTGCTGCAACGCTTCTACGAGCATCTGGACACCCCGGAAACCGCTGCCCACCACCGCGCATGGGCAGGCGCAATCCAGGCAGCGACCCGCGCCGGACGCAGCGGCAGTCGGGCCAATCCGTTTCTGGCCACTACGCCGGCGGAAGGCTTCAGCTATCTGCTGGCCAGCGATGCACAGCCGCACGGCCACATCTACCTGATCGATGCCGAGCATCCGGCGCTGTTGATGCTGACCGGTCAATCAGCAAGTGGCGCCACCCGAACGCTTCACTTCGATCTCTCTCATCTCTACCTTGAGGCGCGCAATCAACTGGACGCGGACCAGCAATTCTCTCCCATCGCCTTCATTGCACATCTGGCCAGAAGCGGCGATTCCGCTGCGCAGACGACGATGGGCGAGCTGGCCTGGGCGCGAGGGAGAACGGAGGATGCCAGGAACTGGCTGCGAGCTGCGGCGCAAACCGACAACTCGGTGGCCAGCCGGCTGCTTGGGCGGCTGTATTGGTCGCAAGCCGCCACCGCCGACCCGGACGCGCAGCAGGAATCCCTGGCCAGCGCTCGGGACAACTATCTCGCGGCCATTGAACTCGGCAACGCCGAGGCCATGTATGAGCTCGCAGCCATGTATCTGGAGGCCGCCTTTGGCGAAAATCAGGATGCCGAGGGCTTGTCGCTCCTGCGACGGGCAGCCGGGCAGGAGCACGCCCGGGCCCTGCTGTATCTGGCGCATCTGAGCAATGCCGGGCGGAAGGTGGCGCAGGATCGGGCGCTCGCCGGAGACTACTTCCGGCGCTCTGCCGCGCTCGGTGATGACAGGGCGCAAATTGCCTATGCCCGCTTTCTCATGCAGATGCATGGCGCCGACCACTCGACTGCCGACCCACGACTGATCGGCTGGCTGGAACAGCTGGCGAAAGAACGGAAAGACGCTCAGGCGATGCTGTTGCTTGGTAACCTCCATGCGCGCGGCATCGGCACGCGACAAAACCTTGGCCGGGCCTATCGCTGGTACCGCAAGGCTGCTCTGACAGCGCCCAGGGATGCCGATGTGGTCAACGAAGTGGCCTGGACCCTGGCGGTATCCGATCTGGAACGCTTGCGCCGCGCTCGCTTCGCCAACCGCATCATGAGCAGCCTGATGGAAGCAGACACCGAAGCCCGCCAGACGCCTGAGTTTCTCGACACCTGGGCCGCCACCTTTGCCGCTACCGGCGACTTCGACCAGGCAGTGCGCCTGCAGCAAATGGCCCTGCAACAGGCAAGGGCGACAGACGCAACACGGGTGCTGAACATTCTCGAAGACCATCTGGACTTGTTCCTGGCCGAAGAACCGGTCGTCGAACAGGCGCCCTGATCTCTCCCAGGAGCCTGCGCCGCAGGAATTCACGGCTGCAAATCCGCTTTCACTCGCCCCTTTGAACGTTCGATTTTGTCAAACATGGCCAGATATTCTCCTCAATCGCCCGTCCAAAGGGGCGGCGAAATCAAATTTTCGCTTTTGCGACTTCCTACGGCGCAGGCTCCTGGCCGCTTCGATGCAGGCACATACCAGTTATAATTGCAGGCTCGAAGCCCTGCTGATCGACGACACGCCCCTGATAGACCTGAGGGCGCCTGCCGAGTTCGCCCGTGGCGCCCTGCCCGCTGCTGTCAACCTGCCACTCCTGAGCGATACGGAGCGAGCCGAAGTGGGAACCCTGTACAAGCAGCAGGGCCGAGATGCGGCCGTGCGCCGAGGCCATGAACTGGTCTCGGGCGCAACCCGGCAACGCCGCCTTCGCCGCTGGCGCGCGTTTGCTGAACAGCATCCCGACGCCTGGCTCTGTTGCTGGCGCGGCGGATTGCGCTCTGCCACCGTGCGCGGCTGGCTTGCTGACGCCGGCTTCTCGTTGCCAAGCGTGCCCGGTGGCTACAAGCAGTTGCGCCAGCTATGCCTGACCGTGCTGGATGGTGTTCAGCAGCGCCCGGATGCATCACTCGAAACCCGCCAACCCAGCCGCTGGCTGATCCTTGGCGGACGAACCGGCGTCGGCAAGACCGACCTGCTGGCAACCCTGGCCCAGGCCCTGGATCTGGAGCAACTCGCCAAGCACAGGGGTTCCACCTTCGGCGCCCTGCCGGAGCCGCAGCCGACGCCAGCGACCTTCGAGAATGCTCTGGCTGTGCGCTATCTGCAACACAAGCACGATCTGCTGGTGCTGGAGGACGAGAGCCGCACCATCGGCCGGCTCGCCCTGCCGCTCGCCTGGCACGCGCGCATGCAGCAGGCCCCGGTGGTGGTGCTTGAAGACTCGCTTGCGAACCGCGTCGCCCGCATCCGGCGGACCTATGTCGATGCGCCCCTGACAGAGGGCGCCACGGCGGAAGCCTTGCAGACGCGCCTTGAAAACGCCCTTGGTCTGATCCGCAAGCGTCTGGGCGCGCAACGCCATCACGCCATCGGCAAAGCGCTCGCACAGGCGTTTCGCAACGGCTGCCACGAGGCCTGGATCGAATCCCTGCTGCGCGACTACTACGACCCCATGTATGACTACCAGATTGCCAAAAAGCAGGACCGCATCCTCTTTTCGGGCGAGTGGCATACCGTGAGTGTATTTCTGAATCAGACACAGGCAGCGGACCTGCCAATGGCTGGCTTGGCTGAAGGCCCGTGAACACACGCAGAAGGACAAAATCCAACGCGATCGTCACGGCCCCTGGCGCCGTATCCGGGCTATACTGACGGCGCAAGGTCCGGCATGGCCGGGCGACCGACCGGAGAGGTGGCCGAGCGGCTGAAGGCGCTCCCCTGCTAAGGGAGTATGGGGCAACTCATCGAGGGTTCGAATCCCTCCCTCTCCGCGCCAGCTTCAATTGTCCACATCCAAGCGCTGAAACTCGGTTACCGGCTGCCAGACCGAGCGCTCACGCTGAATGATCTGCCAGCTGGCGCCGTCCGGCCCGCGCAAGACAAAACTCCGCTCGTCGAATTCGTTACGCTGCATGACCGTGGGTTCCAGCCCCGCCGCCACTGCCAGTTGATGCACCTGCGCCAGCCGGGGCGTCCACAGGGAATGCAGGGTGATGCCCAGTTCACCCGGCCGCTGCCGAGCCGACCGATCGTCGGCCTGATGCAAGCCTTCAAGGGAGAAGAACTTGAGCTTGCCGCTGATGTCATTGGGTGAAACGAAGCCGCGATACCAGTGCGAACGCCCTGGCCCCATCTGAAACACGACTCTCGGCCCCACTTGCCAGGCGCCGTCGATGACGGGGTCGTTTTCCGGCGTCAAGCCGAACACGGACTGATAGTAGTCGGTGACTTCGGCGAGGTCGCCGGCGACGATGAAATCATGATGGGTGAATTCGCTCGTGCCGAGCGGTGCGTGATCGCCGATGACGCCATAGCCGGGAATCGTATAGCCGTAGCGCTGGAAGAACACATGATTGAAAAAGCGGCCATAAACCGCCATTTCCCGAACCCCCGCGCGACGATTGACGATACTCGGCTCGCCTTCGGTCGCGTCGTGGATATCGTCAAAGACAGGGCCAGCCAGCAGCCAGGGTTCACCGGCGCCATCGCGCAGATCAGCAAAGACATCAGCCAACCGAACAATATCCCGAGTGCGCATCACCGCCATTCGCAGGCCCACCGTCTCCGGCGGCGCAAAGCCGACCCCGGGGCCTGCTGGCTCTGCCCACTGCAACAGGCGCAACAATCCATGCGCATCGACCACACCGTTCTGCAAGCGGATGCTGTGCAGGGCTGAATCAACGCCATAGAGCGCCTGCGCCTGCGCCGCCGTTACCCTGGCCTCGGCGACCTTCGCATAGCCGAATTGCGCGAAATACTCCAGCGCAGGCGCTGCATCCGCCACGCCGACCATCACCTCATAGACACCGCTGACGCCTGTGTCCGGCGCATCCGCCGCGACACCCTGCGAGGCCAGGATCAGGCCAAGACACAACGGCTTGAGGAGGCGGTCTGCGACTCCTCCCGCGCTGCAACTTGCAACCAGTGCCGACTTGCCAACGCTTGCGATCAACCGATTCATGAATCCTCCTGAGCTGCTGTTTCCCTGCGATTATGGGAGCCTCGAACACCTGTGCGACAATCCAGCCCGACATGCGCAGTTCGCAATCCGGGCAGCAACCCGATGCCCAAGGCAATCCATTGAAAGACACTTTACATCAGCCTGTTCGACAGCTTCTCCGGGCTGCCTGGCAGGGGCTGCGAATCGGCAAGCTGCGGCCGGCAGCCGGTACGGCTTGAGGCGCCGGTGACCTGGCTGGTTCTCTGCCACGATGGCGCCAACGCCGCCGCGTTGCGCAAGCGCTACCTCGACCGTCATCTGGCGTACATCGAAAGCGTGATGGATCAGGTCGCAGTCGCCGGGCCTCTGGCAGAATCGGAGGACGGCGAGTATGCTGAAAGGCACAATCTGCGGCAGATGGAAACCGCCGAGCAGATCATGAAAGTCCTTAAGGAAACTCTGATCAAGTCCCGGAAGATCAGAAGAGTCTGGCGAGTGGGCTGGCAAGGCGCGCCGAAGCCGTGTGGCAGGCTCCACGCATTGAGGCGTACGGCTAGCGCGCTCGACACGTACTCCCGAAGGGCGCTTCACGGTGCCAAAAACAGGGGACTTCTTTCTTGGCGCTGAGAATGTCCGTTCCACGGCAACGCCATTTCCGACTCCGGCCAGTGAAGCACTGAGCGATCGGGATCTACTCAAAGACTCCTTAAGGGAATCATCGATAAACGGCTGACCTACGAGTCTCTGATCATACCCAACTGCAAACACGATTACTTTACGTCCGTTCTAGTCTGAGACATCGACCATGGCCCAAAAGCAAGCCCTCGCTCTTCGCCAATCCGACAGTGACGATGGATGTACAGTCAAGCGCTTGGGGAGGGATGCGAAGGCAAAGATCGTCTGCGAAGACAATCTCAAATTCATGCGCCGGCTGCCGGATGAATCCATGGGCCTTATAGTCACTTCTCCGCCATACAACCTTGGAAAGGCTTACGAGAGGCACACCTCTCAAGAGAAATACGTGGAGGATCAGGCCGCATGCATCGCGGAAGCGGTGCGTCTTCTTCATCCGAACGGCTCAATCTGCTGGCAGGTGGGCAACCATGTTGACAGCGGCGAAATCATCCCCTTGGACATCCTGCTTTACCCGCTTTTCAAGAACCACGGCCTGCAACTCCGCAATCGTATTGTCTGGACTTTTGGTCACGGCTTGCATTGCCGGAAACGGTTCTCCGGTCGGCACGAGACCATTCTTTGGTTCAGCAAATCAGAGAACTACACGTTTAATCTTGATCCAGTTCGTGTCCCTTCAAAATACCCCAACAAGAAGTACTTCAAGGGTCCAAACAAGGGTGAGCTTTCTGGCAATCCCCTTGGCAAGAATCCCTCTGATGTGTGGGACATTCCCAACGTTAAATCAAATCACGTAGAAAAGACCGAGCATCCGTGTCAATTTCCTATCGGATTGGTGGAGCGCTTGGTACTGGCGTTGACAAATGAAGGCGAAAATGTTCTCGACCCGCATCTCGGCGTTGGCTCTTCTGCGATTGCGGCGCTTAAGCATGGCCGCCATGCCTACGGCTGCGATTTCGATAGAGACTACATCAGTATTGCTTGGGACCGGATACACCAGTTTCGAGCTGGCACTCTGAGAACTCGCCCGATGAACAAGCCTGTTTACGATTCGAGAGCATAGGTGTTGGATGAAGCTCGCCTACACTTATGAAGATCATCACAGTGCGGGGTCGGAATGGCAGCGACGAGATCTGAAGGAGTGGCTAAGGGGTGTTTTCGAAGCGCCAGCCGTCAAGATCGAACCGCGCTGCACACCAAATATCCGAAAGCACGTTGAGCGCGAGCTCTTGCATGAAGGATGGGCGCTTAATGTCAATCTTAATCAGGCGCACGGCTTAAGCGTTTTAGCCATGCGGGAATCTCTCGCGGTTCAGCTACAGACAGGAAACATCAGCCGCGCGCCTTATGATCTGTTGAAGCTTCAATACCTCTTTCAAAGTGAGCGTATTGAAGTAGCGGCGCTTGCATTACCAACAAAAGAATCCGCCCGAATCATTGGAGACAACGTTGCCAATGCCGAGCGCGTCATAAGGGAGCTGAAGCTCTTAAATCGTGTTATTACCGTACCGATGCTCGTTGTCGCATTTGAGTGAGAAGGGGGATTGTCATGACCTACAGGATTAGTCTGAGGCCCCGTGCCGAACGTGAGGCTTTGATCGCTAAACGCGTTGAAATCTCATCGGAAACTGGCGAAATAATTTACGATTTCCGCAGCAGCACCTTCACTCCCAAAGCGATCTCTCTGCCGATAGACGTACCCGTTTACAGGATGGAAAGCTGCCGAACCTTTAGCGCACAGCAAACTGAAATCGCACGTGGAGGCCTAGCGAAAGATCACTTTGAGAAGGGGCAGGAACTCACGACCGCGCAACAGCGCCAGCATGAAATCCTCGCGAAGTTGGCCAGGCAGCGCACCAAGTCCGTGACGCCGATCATTGAGGTGCTAGAGAAAGACGGGCAGCACGGGACGATCCTCATCACGAATACGGGCGTCGTAGTAAACGGCAACCGACGACTCGCGGCGATGCGTGAACTCAAGACCAACAAAGATGGCTCGGTCGATGAGCGATTCACAAACGTCAAGTGCGCCATCCTGCCAGCTGACGTTACACGCGATGAGATTGATGATATCGAGGCTGATCTTCAGGCCCGACTACAGACCAAGCTTGACTATGATTGGATTGGGGACGCTCGACTGATCCGCCGCCAAGTCGGAAAAGGCCGATCCGCCAAGGCGGTGGCCGACCGCCTACACCGCAGCAAGCCTGACATCGAAAACGTCCTGCTAGCGCTCGATGAGGCGGATCTGTACTTGAGCGAGTGGATCAGAAAACCAGGGGAGTATGACTTGCTTCAAGATGGGCAGCAGATTTTTCGCGACCTTCCGAAAGCTATCGCCAAGAAGGATGTCAATCTTCAGAACGCCAGTCGTGCGATTGCTTGGTCGATATATGAGAATCGCGACCAAATCGGTGGGCGCGTCTACCGCTTCAATCCCGCTTTCGACAAGCTCGCTCCCAAAGTGCTGGAAATCCTCGAAGAACGGCTGGAACTGCCTGTCAGCGGCGATGACGATCCCACAGATGACGATGACTTCGCCATTGACATTGATGATGACGTCGGCAGCAAAGACTACACACCGATCATTGAGGCGTTGCGTGACGAAGACACGAATGACGATAGAATCACAACGCTGATTGATGCCTGCGAAACAGCCATCGAACTAGACAAAGGGCAGAAGAATGAGGAGGCCGCCCTCAAAGCGCTGGCTCAGGCAAACTCTAAGGTCACAGGTATCGATGTCAGTACTGCAGGCACCTCGACACTGCCAGCAATCCTCAAGCAGATTGGCTCGATCCGGAGCAATCTCGACAAGATCGAGAATTCTGTTAGGGCGCGCCAAGACGGCGGCGATGCCAAAGCGGGAAGGGAGGAGGAAGCCTGAGTGAGTGATTCCCCGACGGCCGTTTCCGTTCGGTATAGCGCGGATCACACGGGCACATTCTCCGTGCCCGAAGACGCGCTCGAAACCCCGATCTGGTCGCGCCTGAAGCTGGCAGTTCGTACCCGAAGGCTTGACTACACCCTTTCGGGCGGCGAGATCAATCTCACATGGCCAGATGCGCTGGGCGTTGTACGCGAGCTTGGCAGCAAAGCCAGCCAGAAGAGCTTGTGCTTCCGCTTCAGACCTGAGGGGGAGGCCGCTGAGAAGCTCCGCGCCTTTGCGGCACAAATAAGAAAGACGCGTGAGCAGCGCTGCCAGATCATCGCAGGCCTGTCGTCAACAGACATCAAAGAAATGCTCAAGGGCATGGGGTTTACCAAGCGGGAGCTACGTGACTTCCAGCTTCGTGACCTCTCTCACCTTATTGCCCTAAGCAACGGCGCGAATTTCTCTGTCCCGGGCGCAGGCAAGACAACCGTCACATTCGCCCTGCATATGCTAACACGGCGGGCCGGTCAGCACTTCATCGTCGTTGCGCCAAAGGCTGCTTTTCAGGCGTGGATGGACGTTGTTGACGAATGCATGGACGAAAACGCGCCCGATGTAGGTGCCGAGCAGTTCTCCCTTCTGATCGACAACGAAGAGGAAAACCGCGATGCGCTCCACTCCGACGCGACACGGTTCATCATTTCCTACGACATGGTGATTCGGCAGCAAGGAATGCTTGCCGAACACTTTGCCACAACACCGACCCATCTTGTTCTCGACGAAGCACACCGAATGAAGGCGGGCTGGCAGTCTCTGCGTGGGGCGTTCCTTCTCCGCACTGCCGATGATCCCGTACGGCGCGACATCCTCACCGGGACGCCCATGCCGCAGGCCGCGTCCGATATGGAATCCCAACTTGATTTCTTGTGGCCGGGACACGGTTACGGCCTCGAGATATCGCACGGGAAGTCGCCTCGCGAAGTGCTGGGCAATCTCTATGTTCGCACCACAAAGACTGAGATCGGGCTCCCGCCTGCCGAGCGACATTTCATCGATATCGAAATGGATTCAGGCCAGCTAGCGCTTTACTCCATCATTCGGAACGCGTTCATCCGCGATTACGCCAAACAGATATCGCACGGCATGGGCGACGCACAATTCCGTCGGGCTGGCCGCTCGGTCATGCGCCTACTCCAGCTTTCCGTCAATCCGACACTAGCGCTCAGCGCTATGGCGAACGACGATATCAAAATGGACTCGGCTATCGTCGATCTTGTCCTAGAAGAAGGTTACTCCGCCAAGATGCGGGCGGTGATGGATCATGTCCACGACCTCGCCAAGGAAGGTAAGAAGTGCGTCATCTGGACGATATTCACTGACACGATCCACAGTTTCGCGTCTGCCCTGGCCGACCTCAACCCCGTCTATATTCACGGCGGGGTGCCTTCAGGCTTGCCTGATGACCCTAAAAGCAGGGAAGGGCGCATTCGCCGATTCCATACGGATTCAGGCTGCTACGTCCTCATTGCAAACCCTGCCGCCGCAGGTGAAGGTATCAGCCTTCATAGGGTGTGTCACAACGCGATCTACGCCGATCGCAGCTATGTTTCGACGCACTACCTTCAGTCTATAGACCGTGTTCACCGTCTCGGCTTGGATCCAGATGAAGAAACCCACATCCATATCTACCGATCAACGGCCCCGCCTGTGATCGGCAGCATCGACATGTCGGTGAGCCGCCGCCTAGCCGAGAAGATTCGCAATATGCAGCAGCTCTTGGACGACCCCGATCTTCACAAGATTGCCTTTGACGAAGAAGAAGCCGCAGACCCCCTTGATTATGACATCGAGATCACAGATATCATCGACCTCATCGCTGAGATGGAGGGCACCGCGCCAGACGCTACGTCGGAGGAGGTATGACCAGTACGATCTCGACGGAACGTCTGTTTTCCTTGCCCTGCTTTGAAGGGCTGCGCCTCTTCCGAAAATACATGGCCAATCATCCCGAGTTGACGACTCCAGATTTGCTTTCATTGATCAATAAGGTCGAATCCGATGCCCGTAGTCTCGATATGGAAGCTTCGGCGTGCCTCTCGGAGCTTGTGGAAAGCGACTGTTCACTAGACGGCCCAGCCTTCTATCAGACCTGCATCCGAGGCGTATTGCTAAAGCATCAGCCAATTTGGGCAAAACTTATGCGCCAAGGTCGCCGACGCTTCTTCGAGAAGCTCGGTCGCAATGATCGGGATGTCTTCGCCGCCGCTGGCCTGATGGAAGATCCGCCACCGCCACATGTCGTGATCTGGTGGGATTCAGTATCAGGTTACGCACGCCTTCTGACTGATCAAGAAAAGATGGAGCAAGGACGTACAGCAGAGATACTGACGTTGGAAAACGAGCGCAAACGCCTCAAAATTCTTGGTATCGATCGGAAGCCCGAATGGCCTGGTTTTGACGACAACTTCGCTGGTTATGATGTGCTGTCATACGATCATAGTTCGCATGGCATTCAGAACAAGCTGATTGAGGTGAAATCTACGATAGCCTCACCGTTGCGCTTCATCGTGACACGCAACGAATGGGATAGGGCTAAAGGAGCAGGAGGAGCGTATCACTTCCATATCTGGAATATGAAACAGAATCCGCCTGTCTTAACCGAGCGTTCAGTAGTTGAGGTCGCGCCACATATTCCTATAGATAGTGGAAAAGGACGATGGACGAACGCGCAGGTCCCCGTGCATACTCACTAAAACCTAGTGTCCTGTCCCATAAATAACTAGTACTATTAGCATGACTTGATTGGAGCCATCAGCATGCCACGTAAAGCCACACCGATACCATTGAGCACCGACGAAAGAAACCAGTTGAACAGTCTCGTCACATCTCGATCCCTGCCCCATGGGCTGGTGCGCCGAGCGCAGATTGTGCTCGCGTGTGCCGATGGCGAAGGAGGAACCTCAATCGCCCAACGGATGAACCTGAACCGGAACACCGTGTTCAAATGGCGCAAGCGGTACCTTGAGCAAGGGGTGCAGGGCTTGCACGATGAATTGCGTCCCGGACGGCCGCGCAGCCACAACGATGAACGAGTCGCGGAGGTTGTCAACGCGGCGCTGCAGTCGTCACCGAAAGGCGCCACACACTGGACGACGCGAACAATGGCCGAGCACCGCGGGGTGTCGAAGAGCACCGTGCAGCGCTGGTTCGACCTGTTCGGCGTTCAACCGCATCGCCAACGGACGTTCAAGTTGTCCACCGACCCGTTCTTCATTGAGAAGGTTCGCGACATTGTTGGCCTGTACCTGAACCCGCCGGATCACGCGGTGGTGCTGTGCGTGGATGAGAAATCCCAAGTGCAGGCTCTGCAACGCACGCAACCCCTGCTGCCCTTGGGACTTGGCTATGTCGAAGGAGTCACGCACGATTACATTCGACATGGCACGACGACCCTGTTTGCAGCCTTGGACGTGGCGACGGGGAACGTGCTCACTCAATGCAAACGCCGCCATCGGCACCAAGAGTTTCTGGGCTTTCTGCGACACATCGACCGCAATGTTCCCACGGAGCTGGATGTGCATCTGATCGTGGACAATTACGCGACGCACAAACACGCCAAGGTGAAAGCGTGGCTGGCCAAGCGACCCCGATACCATATTCACTACACGCCGACCTATGCGTCTTGGCTCAACCAGGTCGAACGGTGGTTCGGCATCATCACCCAACGAGCAATCCGTCGTGGGTCGTTTTCTTCGGTCAAGCAACTGACCAACAAAATCAACCGATTCGTTGACGAGTACAACTCTAAAACTTCTCCGTTCGTCTGGACTGCAACTGCCGATTCGATCATCGCCAAAGTAGAACGATTAGGCGCACTTATTTCTGGGACAGGACACTAGTGTCCTGTCACACTTCAAATATCGGATATAGCCGTTTGAGCTTGACGCGTGCGTCGTCGGTGGTGAACTGCCAATTCACTTTGGCCTGGAGGCGGTCGCGTTCGGCTTGCCAGGCCGCGACCTCCTTGCGCAGGGTGTCGATGCAGTCGATGCGGCGGTTGAGGCACTGGCGGATCATGACGTTGAGTTCGACCTCGGCGACGTTCAGCCAACTGCCGTGCCTGGGGGTGTGGACGAACTCGAAGCGGTCCCAAAGCGCCTTGGCCTCGGCCGGGCCGAAGGTTTCGTAAAGGGCGCCGGGGCGGTGCGTGTTGAGGTTGTCCATGACCAGGGTGATGCGGGTGGCGTCCGGGTGGCGTTCGGCAATGTCGCCCAGGAAGCGCGCCCAATCCGTCTTGGTCCTGCGCTCGGTCACCTTGGTCAGACGGCGCCCGGCCAGCGGCTCGGTGGCCATGAACACGTTGCAGGTGCCGACGCGCCGGTACTCGAAGTCCTCGCGGGCCGGCCGTCCCGGCGCCGGCGGGATGGATGTGCGCGTCTCGCTTATCAACTGGCGCGGCGTCTCGTCCATGAACACCACCGGGAAGTCCGCGTCGTACGGGCGCCGGTAGACGTCCAGCACCCGCTCCATGGCCGCCGCGAAGTCGGCGTTGCGCTGCGGCGGAATCACCCAGCCAACGCGCCGCCAGGGCTTGATTTCGTTTTTTTTAGAACCCGGCGCACTGTCTCGTGCGAGACGCTGTCGATGTGGCCGAGCTCCACCATGCAGTCCGCCAGCAGGCGCAGCGACCACTGCGCATGCCCCTCGGGCGGGTCGCCGCAACTGAGCGCCACCAGGCGCGCCTCGAACTCGCCGTCCGCCTTGCGCAGGCTCCGGGGCGGGTGGCGTCTCCGCCGCCCAAGCGCCGCCTCCAGGCCCGCTTCGACAAACCGCCTCTTGACCCGGTCCACCTTGCGCGCGCTGATCCAGCGATCCTTCATGCCTTCCAGACCTTCGCGCTTCCACTTGGTGATCATGTTCGCATGGATCTTGTAGCGGCTCGCCAGCTCCGCCAGCGTCCCGTCTCCGCGAATCGCCGAGACCGCCACCTTCGCTTTGAATTCCGCCGAATACTGCTTCCTTTTCACCATGCCATTGGGCTCCTATCCCGATTGGCTACTCCTTAACGCGTTGTTCAAATTTCCGGGGCCACTTCTTCCTGAACAATCAAGACCGGCAACGCGCCCCTGTGCGACAATCCGACCTGATGCAGCACGGGCAAACAGCACATGACCACGCCAACCAGACAGAGCAGGTTCCAGACCTGCAAGCGTCGGCCGGCTCCTGACCTGGATTGAGACGCACATGGCCTGGCTGGTTCTCTGCCACGATGGCGCCAACGCCGCCGCGTTGCGCAAGCGCTACCTCGACCGTCATCTGGCGTACATCGAAAGCGTGATGGATCAGGTCGCAGTCGCCGGACCACTGGCTGAATCCGCAGACGGCGAGTTTACCGGCAGCTGCTTCATCTACCATACCGAAGACCGATCTGTCGCCGAGTCCCTGCTACGCAACGACCCCTACTTTGCCGCTGGCCTGTACCGGAGCGTGACGTTTCATGCCTTCCGCGCAGCAGCCGGCGGATGGGTCGGCGGCCCGACCTGGCGCTGACGCAAGAGCCGCTCCGGCGCCGCCAATCACGTCATGCAGGCTGACCCGGTGGAACGTCCAGGATGCGGCTGCCACTGACGATGTCCGGCCAGGTGCGCCCTTGCCGGTCTATCAGCGCCCAGAAACATCCAAGCCCCAGGGGCGCAAGCGCGAGCAGGCTGATGAAGAACCGGATCGTCGCCTGGTGCAGGGTGATGCGCCCGCCTGTATCCGACACCAGATGCACCCGCCAGGCGCGCATGCCAGCGGTCTGCCCACCGTGACACCAGAACCACGCGAAAAACACGAACGCTTCCAACAGCAGGATCGTCTGCACCAGAGGGCCGAGCACGGCCTCCCCGGCGTTACCGACCACCAACGCGAACAGCGTCAGAAGCCAGATCGAGAGCACCAGAAAACTGTCATACAGGGCGCTCGCACACCTGCGCCAGAGCGCTGCCGATCGCATCGGACCCGAGCCCGAGTATTGCGCCAGGGCGCTGATAGAGCGGGCTGATTTTCTCTGCGCCTGATCGGTCAAATCAACCTGGATCGATCGCAACAGTCGCCGTGCCGATCAGCGGCGGTTCAGTGTTCGGGCGCTGCAACCAGATGTCGCAATCGGCGAGGGTTTCGCCCGCTGCCTGGCGCAAACCGGTCACCCGGCCGCGGGCGGTGATGTGGTCGCCGTCCAGCACCACCAGGGGGAAGCGCATGAAAATGCGGCGAATCGAGCGGGGACCAGCCCAGTCATTGAGCATGTTGATCATGTAACTGAGCCCGAGCGGCCCCTGATTGATGGTGTGGCGGCCAAAACCGATCTGCTCGACCACGGCAGGATCCCAATGCACCGGATTGGGGTCTCGCAGGATCGCCGCCATGGTGCGCATCCGTTCTGGTCGCACTGCCGGCATGACCCAGCCCGGAATCTCGTCACCCACTGCAACCTGCCCTGCCGAAACCGTCTGCGCGGGCGCTGCCGCTTCCGTCGCCGGCGGCGGCATCATGTCCGGCGTGGCTGACATGGAGCGCCGGTAATGCCAGGTGATGGTGACAACTGCTGCGATCTCTGCGTTCGGGGCAGTCAGATCAAAGCGAAACTGGATCCGATCGAATACCCGACCTTCAACGGCGCGCCGGTCCGCAGCCGTTACCTCGCCGCCAACCTGATAGGCGGTTTCTGCGAGCAGCGGCTGTCGAATCTCCCAATCATAGCTCTCGATACCGATGGAAAAGTCCGATTCGGCCCAGCCCAGGGTGAACATCTCCTTGATACTCGTGCCGGCCCCCAGAATCGGCATGTGGAAAAGCGCCACCGGATGCGCAAGGCCATCCGGCAATGGCTCTGCCCCGGTGCATTCGGTCAGCAGAAAATTCTCCCAATGCGCGATGGTATAGACGCCGCCGGGAAACCGGCGACCCACCAGGCCATTCAGCGCTTCTTCACTCGGAACCGACATGGCTTTCCTCCCTGGAAGCATTGCGGGCATTGCGCTCGACAGTGCGCGGCAGCTTGCTGCATGCGACGAACAAGGTAATGATACGGCATCATGGCCCTGTCGAAGCGATAGCCTGAAGCGGCCTGTGCGGTGCGCTCGCGCTCGCACAGAATGCAATAGCCGCTGACCACTGCCAGTGGTGATCCAGAAGCCGAGTTGCGCCGCCACTGCCAAGCCGACAAAGAGCGGAATCAAGCCATAGCCATCGTTGCCCACCGCGAAATAGAACACGGAGTTGTACACCTTGCCGGTATCCGGATGCTCCGCCACCACTATGCCGATATAGCCGCCCGGTTCGGCGAAGTCGTGGCGCAGGGCGAGGACGCCGGCAGACTGACCCGGCATGCGTCGATGCAGCACCGTCTGCACCTGCAGATCGGCTATACCGGCCACATCGTCCCAGTTGGCAAAGGCGCCAAAGCCCTGATCGTCCCGAATGATGCGAAAGTCGAGCGTCATCCGGCGCATCATGTCGTGCAGATACTCAATGACGAAAAGGCTGGAGCCGGCTGCCGGCAGCGACTCGCAAAACTGCTCTGCACCGCGAGCCTCCGGCTGATACAGGGTGAAGTGCGCCTGCAGAAAGCCCATGCGCAGCAGGCACGCATCTTCCTCCTCCACCACGCCGCCATGTGCGCCCGCGCCAGGCGTCCACGAAACTGACGCGAGCAGCAAGGCCAGCCCCACAAGACGCCGCCGCGAACGATCAGCCCCCCGCATACGCCAGGCCCGCCTGCTGCCACGCCAACGCCAGAATGCCCAATGCCAATACGCCGGCCAGCATCTGGCCGCTCTTGCCAAGCCGACGCACATCGAACGTGGATACTGCCAAACCGATCAAAGCACCGACGGCAAAGCCCGCAAAGTGCCCGAGAACGTCCGTGCGCTCGCCACCCACGCCGGTGTAAACCAGCAGAGCCACCGCACCGAACAAGGGCGCGAATCGGCGCAACCGGTCAGCCCGGCCCGCGCGTCGGAGGCGCCAGAGCCAGGCGCCAGAAAGGCCAAGCGCGGCAAAATTGGCGGTGGAGGCGCCCAACGCCTGAAAACCGTCCGCTTGCAGCAGGGCGTTTGTCAGATTGCCGAGGGCGCCGCCGCAGAGAATCAGCAACCAGCCAAAGCCGACGCCCAGATAGCGGGTGACCAGCAAGCCGAAGAGTGCGCCAAATGCTGCGTTGGCTACCAGATGGCCAAGGTCGGCGTGCAGGGTGAGCGCGGTGACTGCGCGCCACACCTCGCCAGCGCGAACCAGTTCTGCATTCAAGACGCCGGCATCCCGCCAGGCCCACCCCAGGGCCGAAGCCGCCTCCAGATTCGGCAGCAGCATCAGGATCATCCAGTAGATCAGGACGCCGACACCACCGCGACCAAAGCGAGGCAAGGGCCGGGGCCTGGGCGGCGGCGCATTTTCCAGTGCATGGATGCGTAGCTGGCGAACGGCTGCGTCAACATCCCTTGGTGGGACCAAAAGGCTCCAGGCGTGATTGTGCCAGCGGGTCTGGTGCGCAATGCGCATGGATTCCAGAACCAGAGCCGCTTCGCTTATGCGGCTGCGGTCAGGCGTCGAAATCAGCGTAACCCAGGCGCCGTCCGAGGCGCTGTCGGCCTGCTCTGCGCGAGGGGATTCCGGGGAGCGTGGCCGCTGCGGGGCGTGTTGGCGCGAATCGTCATCTTCAATCATCGTCCGCGCAGGATAACCCGTTTGCGCGCACAAACGGCGAATTGGAAGCGGGGCATCCCGCGATGCCCTGCCTCCCGGTACGACCCGACGGCCAGGGGCTGACCGTCGGGCCGAAGCTGGTCAGATCCAGGGCCAGGGGCGGGGTATGGGCCCGGGCCTGCTTGGCTGAGGGCCAGGCCGCGGCCTGTCGCCCGGCGCCGTGGTCGGAAATGTCGGAATGTCCGGCAAGTCGATATCAGGAACCGGTCGTCTCGGCCAGTCGGTAGCGCCGCCGCTCACCTGTCGCATCTCGAATTCTTTCATCAATCGCATCAGGGGTCTCCTGCAAGGTTTGGAGCGCACAGCTTGCGCATGCGCGAGCGACCGGACAAGGCCAATGCGCGGACTTCCCCGCAACATCCAGAAACTGATTTCGGGGTGATGCTGACAGTGGTCGAATTCACGCAACGGGTAGGCATCTGGCCAGTCCCGTATCATGGGCGCTTGTCGTAACCTGTCCCGCGCCATTGATCCCGTACTTCAGCATCCCTGACCGCGTATCCCCTGTCTTGTCCCCTGCACCACTTCCCCGGCTCCGCTGATGCGCCCGATACACTACTACCTGCTCGGCACCGGTTCCTGGTTTCTCTCCGTGGGCATTCAAGGGGTGATGTTCGCCTGGCTGGTGACCATGTTGTTGCAGGAATCGGCGCAGCGCCTGGGTATGGCGCAGATGACCCTGCTATTACCTGGCACCCTGCTGATTCTCGCAGGCGGTGGGCTCTCCGACCAGCACGGCGGGCGTCGCATCGCATTGATCGGTCAATCGCTCGGGCTCGCAGCGCCTCTGACCCTGATCGCCCTGCTCCTGCTGGACCACCTGAACTACACCGGCATGCTCGTCTATGCGCTCATCATGGGCACAGCGCAGGCGCTGGTCACCCCGGCCCGCGACGGCCTGCTCAATCAGGTGGCCGGCGGGCGGGTACAGCGGGCGGTGATGCTGGCGAGCGCCACTCAGTTCGGTATGCAGGTGCTCGGATTCCTGGCTGCTTCGCTGGCGGACCGGGCCGGTGCGATCGCAATCCTCTGCCTGCAATCCCTGGCGCTGGTGGCCGGACTGCTGGTTTTCCGAAAACTGCCGACGCTGGCGCCGGAACTGTCCCAGGCCCGACCAACTCTGGCGAGCGCCATGCTGGACGGCGCCCGCACCGTGCTGAAGCATCCCGTGATGCGCCTCGTGGTCGTGCAGAACGTGGTCATGGCCACCTTCTTCATGGGTTCCTACATGGTTGCCCTGCCGTTGGTGGTTCGCGATGTCTATCAGGGTTCGGCGGCAGACCTGGCCATCATGAACGGCGTCAACTCCCTCGGCCTGGTGCTGATGATCCTGTTGTTGCTGCGCATCGGCGATCAGGCCCGTCAGGGCCGCCTGCTGATCCTCTCGCACCTGGTGGGCGCCGGTGCGCTGGCGGCCTCCGCGCTCGCGCCCACCTTCACGACCTATCTCGGTGTGCTCTTTCTATGGGGCATTTGCGGCGGCGTCGCCATGACCATGTCGCGCACCATCATGCAGGAGCAGGCGCCAGCAGCCCAACGCGGCATGGTCATGGGGGTTCATGCCTTCACGTTTATCGGCGCCGGCCCGGTTGGCGCCCTCCTGAACGGATTCCTGGCGCAATCCTTTGGCCCCCGGAGCGCCCTGTTGATCTGCGCTTGCGGAGTAGCAATCGCCATGCTCATGCTCGGCTTCCGCTCGCCGCTTTGGCGCATGCGAGCTGGTCGGGCAGTGCATGATGACTCTCGCATGTCGGCAGGCTGACTTGCTGCCCGCACTGCCTCCAAATGCCCACTCCGGTTCGTTGCTGCGCGATGATACCTCGAATGTGATCTTTGACGCCTTCACAGCCCTTGCGCAACCTGTGGGCGAGATGTACCGTCATCGTCACGCGCATACGAAGGGCCACCCATGAAAACCAGCGGGGATTCGGAACGAATGAGTAGCCGGGACGGCCACTGACCTGGCGCGATGACCCCGGTTCGCATCGCCGCCGACATTGGCGGAACTTTCACCGACGTGGTGCTTGATGGCAAGGGCGTTCGCCTGGCGCGCAAGATCCTGACCACGCATGGCAACCCGGCTGATGCCGTGCTGCAAGGCGTGCGCAGCCTGTTGCAGCAGGCGGGCTGCGGGCCAGAATCGGTCGGCCTCTTCCTGCATGGCACCACCCTGGCAACCAATGCGCTGATCGAGCGGCGCGGTGCGGTCACGGCGCTGCTCACCACCGAGGGCCACCGGGACGCCGTGGAGATGGCGTTCGAGAACCGGTTCGAGCAATACGATATCTACATGGACCGGCCGAAGCCGCTGACGCCCCGGCGCCTGCGTCTGGGCGTGCGCGAACGCATGGCGGCGGATGGCTCCGTGCTTGTGCCGCTGGACGAGGCGTCGCTGCATGAAGCCGTATCCCGATTGGCGGAATGTCAGGTCGAGAGCGTCGCCATCGGCTTCCTGCACGCCTACTGCAATGACGCGCACGAGCAGAAGGCAGCAGCGGCGGTGCGCGAGCGCCTGCCCGATGCGTCCATTTCGTTGTCCAGTGAGGTCTGTCCGGAAATCCGGGAGTACGAGCGGTTATCCACCACCTGCGCCAATGCCTATGTGCAGCCGCTGATGGCCGCTTATCTCAGCAGCCTGGAGCGCCAGCTTCGAACCGAAGGCATGCACTGTCCGCTGCTGCTCATGACCTCCGGCGGCGGCCTGACCAGCATCGACACAGCCATCCGCTTTCCGATTCGCCTGGTCGAATCCGGCCCGGCGGGCGGCGCTCTGCTTGCCCAGGACATCGCCAGACAATGCGGCTATGACCGGGCGCTTTCCTTCGACATGGGCGGCACCACCGCCAAGATCTGCCTGCTCGATGATGCCGAGCCCCTGCTCTCCCGCGCCTTCGAGGTGGACCGAGCCTATCGCTTCAAGAAGGGCTCCGGGCTGCCGGTGCGTATTCCCGTAGTCGAAATGGTGGAAATCGGCGCCGGCGGCGGCTCCATCGCTGCTGTGGACAACCTCGGACGCCTTGCCGTCGGCCCGGCCAGTGCCGGATCGGAGCCTGGACCCGCTGCCTACGGACGCGGCGGAACCAGGCCCACGGTGACGGACGCCGATACACTGCTTGGTCTTCTGCGACCAGACTTCTTCGCCGGCGGCGCAATGCAGCTCGACGCCAGCGCCAGCCAAAGCGCCATTGCGGAACATGTGGCCGGCCCAATGAATCTTGACGCCCTGGCCGCGGCAGCAAGCATCAGCGAAGTCATCGACGAAAACATGGCCGGCGCAGCCCGAGCCCACGCCGTGGAATGGGGCAAGGACACAAGCCGGCGCACCCTGATCGCCTATGGCGGCGCGGCGCCACTGCACGCCTGTCGAGTAGCGGACAAGCTGCGCATCGACCGTATCCTGATTCCCGAAGGCGCAGGCGTCGGGTCTGCACTCGGCTTCCTGCTGGCGCCGATTCGGTTTGAGGTGGTGCGCAGCCGCTTCATGACGCTCTCCCGCCTTGATCTGGCCGCCGTCCGCCAGTTGATCGACGAGATGCGCGACGAGGCGGCAAAGGTGATCCGGGCGGCAACCAGGCAACCGCTTGAAGAGACTGTTCGCGCCTACATGCGCTACGCAGGCCAGGGCTACGAGATCGCCGTCAATGTCCCGCCCAGGGATCTGACGGACTTCGCAAGCCAGCTGGGGGATGCCTTCGCCGACGCCTACAGGGCGCTTTACGAGCGCACCATTCCCGGACAGGAAGTCGAAATCCTGAGCTGGACGCTGTCCCTGGGCACGGCTCACCCGGCGCCCGAACCGGCGCCTGCACAGCTGCGCCTCAGCAATGCGGAGCCTGATGCAGC
This sequence comes from Pseudomonadales bacterium, assembly GCA_965199705.1. Lineage (GTDB taxonomy): Bacteria > Pseudomonadota > Gammaproteobacteria > Pseudomonadales > Azotimanducaceae > Azophilus. Next base: position 1,708,126 of record OZ241359.1, on the reverse strand, counting down.
GGTTCAACTCCTTGACAGCAACCCGCAGCAGGCCATGCTCTACCAGCGCGCCCGGCTCAAGGCAGGCGACTGCTTCGACGGACCAGCGCTGGTGGTCGAGGAGCAGACCACCACTGTGGTTGGCGCCGATTTCCGGGCGCTGGTGAACGCTGGGGGCCACCTGATTCTCGAGCGAGCAGGAAATGCGTGAGGCGTCAAGCGGCATCCGCACGCAGCTGGTCTGGAATCGCCTGCTCGCGATCGTTGAAGAGCAGGCCCAGACACTGATGCGCACTGCCTTTTCCACCGTGGTGCGGGAAGCCGGCGATCTATCCGCCGGCCTCTTCGACACGCGCGCCCGGATGCTGGCGCAGGCCGTTACCGGCACGCCCGGGCATGTCAACGCCATGGCTGCTTCCGTGCGCCACTTTCTGGCCCGATACCCGCTCGACAGCCTGGCGCCGGGAGATGTGCTCGTGACCAACGATCCCTGGCTGGCGACCGGCCACCTGAACGACTTTACGGTGGTCACGCCCGTGTTTCGAGGTGGACAGCCAATCGCCCTGTTTGCCAGTACCAGCCACATCGCCGATGTCGGTGGCCGGGGATTCGGCCCGGATGCCAACGAAGTGTTCGAGGAAGGCCTGAACATTCCCATCGGCCACCTGTTCCGGGCTGGTGAACCGAACCGCACCCTGCTTGCCGTCATCGCCGCCAACGTGCGCGACTCGGTGGTGGCGGAAGGCGATCTCTATTCGCTGGCTGCCTGCAATGATGCAGGCGGCCGTCAACTCCTGGAAACGCTTTCAGATTTTGGCCTGAGCAACCTGGAAGCCGTGGCCGAAGCCATTCTGACCAGATCGGAGCGCGGGATGCGCCAGGAGATCATGGCCCTGCCGGATGGTCGCTACCACCATGCCATGCGCGTGGACGGCCATGAGGCGCCAGTCGATCTGCGGGCGGCCCTGCACATTGACGGCCATCAGATCCACATCGACTTCACGGGCACATCCGGCGCTTCGGCGTTCGGGATCAATGTGCCACTGCCCTACACGGAAGCCTACGCTTCGTTCGGCGTGCGCTGCATTGTCGGCAACGATATCCCCAACAACGCAGGCGCGCTGGGCTGCATCCGGGTCTCGGCGCCGCCGGGATCCATCCTCAATGCACAGCGGCCAGCAGCTGTGTCCGCCCGCCACGCCATCGGTCAGATGCTGCCGGACGTCGTGCTCGGCTGCCTGGAGCAGGCCGTACCCGGCTGTGCGCCGGCGGAAGGCGCTTCCTGCATCTGGAACCCGGTTCTGCGCAGCCAGCCGGGCGCCGCCGGCGATGAATTCGTGATCAACCCGATCTTCAACGGCGGGACCGGCGCCCGTCCAACCAAGCCCGGCCTGTCCGCTACCGCCTTCCCAAGCGGTGTGCGCACTACGCCAACCGAGATCAACGAAGCCACTTCACCGCTGGTAATCTGGCGCAAGGAGTATCTGGAAGGATCAGGCGGCGCCGGGCGCTTCGCAGGCGGGCGCGGGCAGATCGTGGAAATCGGCCACCGCCAGGCTGCGCCCTTCCTGGTGTCGCGCATGTTCGACCGCATTCTGCACCCTGCACGCGGCCGAGCCGGCGGGGCGGATGGCGCGCCCGGACGCCTTTATCTGAAAGATTCAGAAGGCCGCGAGCAGACGCTGCGCGGCAAAGGCCAGGACCCCGTCCCTGCCGGCATGCGTCTGGTCATGGAAACGCCGGGCGGTGGCGGCATCGGAGATCCATCAGGCTGACCCTGGGTCATCGCCTCAGGGTTTGCCGGAGATGACAACATCCAGCAAATACGGCGCACCACTGCCGAGGCCGCGTTCAACAGCCGCAGCCAGGGCGCCTGGTTCGGTCACCTGCTCCCCCGCCACACCCATGCCACGCGCCATGGCGACGAAATCGAGCACCGGGTCAGTCAGATCCATGTGCGGATAGTCCCGATTGGAAGCGGCATCGTAGCGTTGGCGGTAGGTGTCGATGTTGTGCTTCAACACCCGATACTCGCGATTGGAAAGCACCACAAAGAGGATCGGCAACCGATGGTGCGCCGCCGTCCAGAGGGCCGAAATGCTGTACATGGCAGAACCATCACCGGTGATCGCCACTACCGGCCGGCCTGGAAACGCCACCTGCACCCCGAGTGCCGCAGCGATCCCCTGACCGATGCCGCCGCCTCGCCCGCCAATGTAATCACGCCGCGCCCGCACTGGCGCCAGGGCGGCGACGTCCGGATACGCGGTAATTGCTTCATCGACAATCACGACATCCGCCGGCAGACAGCGAAAGAGTTCAGATATTGCCCATCTTGGCGTCATCGGGCGCAGATCCCGGATGCGCGCCAATGAGGCCTCAAGTTCCGCCTGACGGCTCTCCCGCTCAGCCTGCATCCGGGCGATTCGCTCGCCCGCCGCCTGCTCCCAGGCTGCGCCACCCCGAGCCGCCACAGCTTCCCGCAAGCTCGCCATGGCCTCCCCCAGCGCGCCGATCAGGCCGATGTCCACGCGCTGGCGCCGGGCCAGGCTCTGGTGCGAATCGGTGATCTGCGCGAGAACGCATTGCGCCGGAAACACCGGCCCCGGATCGAACCAGATCTCATCGGCAAGCTCACTGCCGATCATCAGGATCAGATCCCGATCCGCCAGCGCCCGTCGAATGCTGGCCGCCTCGAAAGGCAATCGCCCTTGATTGGCCGGATGGTCGCCTGGCAGCGCCGCCAGCGTGCGCAACGCCTCATGCCACACAGGCGCGCCAAGACACTCGGAAAGCGCCTTGAGATCGGCATTGGCGTCGGCCATGGCCACCTCATCGCCAGCCACAAGCGCCGGCGCTCGGCTGGCGAGCAGCGCTTGCGCAAGCGCCGCCAGGCCATCCGCATCAACCTGCGTGCGCGCATAGACTCGGGCCGGCGCTTCTGCCGCCAGGTCCGTTTCCTGCTCCATGACATCAACCGGCAGGGACACGAATACGGGTCCCGCTGGCGGCTCCCGGGCGATCTTGAAGGCCTGACGCAACATCGGCGCCAGTTCGTCTGCGCACCTCGGCTCCCCGGCCCACTTGACCACCGGTGCAGCCATCGCTGCCAGGTCGTGACTCAACAAGGGATTCCGCAAACGCATGCGGGTGTCTTGCTGGCCGGCTGTCACCAGCATGGGTGTGCGCGACTTGAGCGCCGCATAGATCATGCCGATGCCGTTGCCGAGACCGGGCGCCACATGCAGGTTGACCGCTGAAGGCTCGCCACTCGCCGCCGTATAGCCTCGGGCAGCGCCTACCGCCACGCCCTCGTGCAGCGTTGTGTAGTAGTGCACGCCCGGATAGTCGCCGAGACTGTCGAGCACCGGGTTTTCAGTGGTGCCGGGATTGCCGAAAAGGCGCGTTACACCTTCTTGCACCAAGCTGCTCATGAACACTTGCCTGCCGCGCATGGGACCTCCAGTTGAAATATCAGGGCCAGGAGCCTGGGCAATCATCGCTGCATCCTGGCGCAAATTCCGGGTTATTGCGCATTCCCCGGCATGGCAACGGTGGACATGTTGGTCAGGTGGCCGGTCTTGGTTTCGATGAAATTCAGCACGTCGATCGCCTGCTCGGCAACCACCAGCAGCCGCCATTTGCCGAATCCATTACCAAGCATACCATCCAGGCTGTCGTCGCCCAGTTCCAGCATCGCCGAAGTCAGCATGGCCACGCCCCTCGGCGCCAGCGTCAACGACACCACGCCTTGCGTCCCCGCATCGTCTTCGGCGTGAATCGAAACTGCAACCGGCTCGTCATGCGTGCTGACCAGCCGCAACAGGCTGGTGGGATGGACCTCAGAGCCTGAATCCATCTGATTGAAAAATACCACCCGATAGGCAAAGTCGGCCCCGGCCTCCAGCGCCAGCATCGGCACTGTGTCATGCACGCTCGACAGGTGCCCGTCAGCTACTCGAACAAACGCCTGAATGCGCCAGTCCGCCGGTGCGTCCACCGTCAGCCGCCAATAGCCGACGCCATCACCCAAACCTGCCGACAATTCGCGGATACTGCCCGTTTCAAGATGCGAAGAAAGCACCTGCTTGCCCTGCCCGGGCGCGAGCGTCAGCGTGACCGGGGGATAGTCGGCGCCATCGTCGTCCAGGGCGCTGATGGCCGCACTGCCGCTCGCATCGCCAAGATTGACGACGCGGAGAAAGGCATAGCGCTCCGGGTCCCCGTCCGGCACGAAGAACGGGAAGCGATAGATGCGCCGGTCCGAGTCGGGAAAATGCAGCGACACGCTGTATCCGCCTGTTGCCCCGGTTTCTTGCCCCTCGACGCGAAGATAGTAGAAGCCCGGATCCAGCTGCGCCGCGATACGCAGGTTGGGGCCGACGCCAGCATCATCACCCACCGCGACCACATTGCCGAGTTCATCCAGCAGGGCGCCTGCCGTGTCGGTGTTTCCGCGCGTTTCCAGGACCACCTCCCCGGCTTCGAGCACCTCGAACCGGAAGTAGTCCACATCATCCGCGTGATCCAGCGCACCGGCAATATGCCCGCCGCCGGAGAGCTCCGTGGCGTCTTCCGGATCATCGCCATGATCGTCGCCAGGCAGGGTGTTCGGGTCATGCTGGCCGAGCGCAAATTGCAGCGACCATTCCCGCAGGCTGCCAACATCTCCGGATACGGCATCCACGATCCTCAGCCGCCAATCGCCGTTCGGGTTTTCTCCGTAGAACGCATTGCTGACCAGCCGCCAATTCAGCGTGCCGGATTCACTGGCCAGTATGTCATTGAAAATCGGGTTCAACACGCTTTCGGTCCCGGCAGGGGATATCAGATGGATGCCAAGATCATGGGCAAACCCGTGCGTGAGATTCACTTCGAGCGTGACCGCCTCGATGCTGGCGGCCCGTGCCAGTCCGCTCACCTTCTGAACCTGCATCAGGCCAGCCGCGTCGGCATCCGGAATCGCGCGGTTGCGCGCGAGGCTGAAGGGCGCGGTTTCGACAAGGCTGCCGAGGCTGCCCGGAACAAAGTCACGCGCATAGGCCAAGGCCGCATCCACCGCCAGGGCCCCGAAACCATACCAGTTGTGGAACCGATAGCCGGCGCCGTTGCGCACCCAGGGCAGTTGCGCCGTGTAGCGCTGACCCGAAACACTTGTGTGCACGGGCGCTATCCGGGTATCCACGGGACGCGCCGTGGCCGCCAGGATGTGTTTCACTTCGCGCCAGGAAAGGTGCGGCTCAGCTTGCAGCAGCAACGCCAGGGCGCCGGCGGTCGCCGGCGTGGATGCGGAGGCGCCGTTCATGGTGCTGATGAAATCACCGAACGGGTTTTGCTCGGGTCGGCGCGCCAGGCCCCGTGACACAAGCGTGTCATATCCGCGCTCGCGCCCGGCCTGATCCGTAGTGATCATGGCTGGTTTTTCCGAGCCGTACTCGCCAGCCGGCGCCACCAGCCAGAGATTGGCGCCAGCGGAAGCGTAGCTGGCCCGCCGACCATCTGCATTCAGCGCGCCCACCACGATCAGATACGGGAGATTGTTGGTGGGATCTGCATTGGCAGACTTGCAGCCAATCTGGTTGTGCAGGCTCAGATGGAGCGCATGGCAGGAGCGAAAGCCATTGCCAGCAGCTTTCACATAGAGTGCGCCGCGCCCTGCCCGACCCCGGGTTACGCCGTTGCGAAACAGATCCAACCGCGCCTGACTCACATTCGAGGCGAGGCCAAGCGAGCCGAAACTCATGTTGAAAATATCGACGCTGGCGGAATCCGGCGCACTGACGCTCGCGCCAAGCGCGTCGAAGAAGCTGGTTTCCCAGTCAATCGCCGACAGAAAGTTGAACCCACGCAGGCCGACGCCAGGCGCGACGCCACGACCCGCCAGGCCATTACCTCTGGCCGCCGCAGCGATGCCGGCCACGGCAGTACCGTGCCCTCCCACATTGCTGGGCAGAAACGGGTCGGTACTCAGGGCCCCGTCCCAGTAGGCCGTATTGAAGTTCCACGAAGCGCCTGGCTCGACCACCGACGCCAACTCCGGATGGCAGGTTTCCAGGCCTGTATCCACGATCGCAAGCCGCACGCCGGCGCCGTCCGTTTCCGAATTCAGAACGCCGGTCATGCGCAGATCTTCCCCCGGCTCGCCACCTGTAGCAGCGAATGCGCTCTGGCCGCGATTCTGCAGATGCCATTGCTCCGCCAACCAGGGATCTGCCGTATCCGGCGCGCCATTGCGCCCGTTTCCCGTCTGGGCCACGCAACGCACCAGCAGGCGAGCATCGGCGCCCAGACTGCCGCCGACGAAGTCCTGATTGGTCCATGCTCGGCCTGGCCGCTCTTCCGGCGCCTGGGCCACATCCAGCAAAGCGTAAATGTTCAGACCTGATGGATTCAGGATGGCCGAAGCCAGGTCGAGATCAACCTGGAGGGTAAACGTGACGCCACTCTTGGCGTCCAGCGCCGGCACCGTCTCGGTGGAGCGCGCCAGCAAGGCGCCGCTCCAGTTCGGTTCAGTGCTCAGCGCCAGGGTGAGAATCGTCGGCGATGATCTGACCGCGCCCCAGTTATAGACAAGGGCTTCCAGCTGCAAACGGTCCCGGTAGATGCGGTAGTTGCCGGCAATGGCGAGCAGATCAGCCGCTGGATTCTGCTTGCTCTCGCCGACATTTCGGGGCGCCTCGACCGGGGCCGGTTGCGGCGCTGCGCCCGTAGCCGGGGCCATTGGACGCCAGCCACCCGGGCCCTTGGGCGCGCGCATCGGCAGCTCGCGCGGGCCGCGCAACAGCACCTGCGCACTGGCCACGCCCGGATGCGCGGCGAGCCGCTCCGCCGCCTCGGCAGGATTCAGGGATTCCGGCAAGCGCAGCCAGACCCAGCCGAGAGACGGGTAGGCCCTGGCGCTGATCGCGCCCGCCGCAGCGATGACGGCATCCATCTGATCGTCCTGGCGCAAGCGCACGCGCAGGCCGGAGGCAACTTCCGCAAATCGTCTGCGCTTCTGGTCAAACCCCAACCATCTGAGCTGGCCGCCGGGATCCGCCAGATACTGATATTGCCGACCCTCAAGCTGCACCCGAAATGCCCGAAATCCTGCCCGATCAGCTACATCCACGCGCAACCCGCTGGCCACTGAACTACCAGCGGGGGCCGCCACCGACAACACCAGCACATCACCGTCGGCGCCCGGCGCCACCAGGGCGCGGGTCGAGTTGTCGGCCATGACTGGCAGTGCCGCCAGAGCGAGACAAACGCAGGTTGAAAACGACAGTGGCTTCACTGCGCAGCTCCCGAATGGATCGTCGCGGCCTCCCGGTGAAATATACTGCCCCTTGGGCATCGGCTACTAGTACAATATCGCCCGGTCAGGCAGTCGCACAGTGCGGGAATAGCTCAGTTGGTAGAGCACGACCTTGCCAAGGTCGGGGTCGCGAGTTCGAGTCTCGTTTCCCGCTCCACCCTGTCGGCGCTCAACTGCTTCTCAGATCGGCTTTCCAACGCTGTGCAGAGGCACGGAATTGCCCGGTCTGTCGCATGATCCAGAGTTTGCGCCAGGGGGCCGAGACGACCGCTCCGGTGTAAACTGGGCACGGATGCGGATACAAGCCCTCGGGATCTTGCATGAATCAGGACGACAAACCGCCCACTGACCGGCCGCAGCCAGGCACGCGAAGGGATGCGCAAACTGATGGCGAGGCGCAGCCAATCGACGCGGTGGAAGGCGTGGCGCTCAGCGCCGCACTGGGGGCGGACCGGAACACCCTGACGCAATCCTGGAACGACACTCTGGCCAGCGCGTTGAAGCAACCGGAGCTCCTGTGGCGCACCGGGCTTGCCCTGCAGGCGGAGTGGGCGCGTATCTGGTTCGGCCAGGCCGAGCCGGCAGAGCTGCCGGAGGATCGCCGATTCGCGAGCCCGGAGTGGCAGGATCATCCCTTCTTCCGGCGTCTGCGCCAATCCTATGTCGCCTGGACGCAAGCGCTTGATTCCTGGCTGGAAGCGTCTGATCTGACGGGCATCGAGCGGCAACGCGCCCGATTCGTGCTGGATGCGGCCAAGGACGTCTTCGCACCGGTCAATCAACCCTTCACGCCGGAAGCCCTGCAGGCACTGAACGAAAGCAAGGGTCAAAGCCTCGCCCGCGGGATGCGAAATCTTGCCGACGATCTGCTGCACAATCATGGCTACCCGGCCGTGGCAGATCGAAACGCCTTTGTGGTTGGCCAGGACGTAGCCGCGAGCACCGGCAGCGTGATCTTCCGCAACGAGGTATTCGAGCTTCTGCAATACCAGCCGCTCACCGAGTCGGTGCGGCAAACGCCGCTGCTCTATGTATTCAGCCAGGTCAACCGATTCTATCTGGGTGACCTGACGCCGGACCGCAGCCTGGTTCAGACCTTGCTCAGGGCCGGAATTCAGGTATTCGCCATCAGCTGGCGCAACCCGGGCCGGGAACATGCGCACTGGAACCTGGACGTCTATGCCAAGGCTGTCATTGACGCCCTGGCAGTGGTGCGGGAAGTCGCCGGCGCGGAGCAGGCGGACCTCATCGGGCTTTGCGCCGGCGGCGTTACGGCAGCCGCGGCTGCTGGCGTCCTCGAAGCCCGAGGCGACAACTCGGTGGGCTCGCTGTCGCTGTTCGTCAGCATTCTCGACAACCGCCCGGGAGACAGTGACTTCACGCTTTTCGTGACCGATCAATCGGTCGCCGCGCAGAAGCAGGCAGTACGCAACAACGGCATGATGCGCGAGCGCGACATACTGGAGATGTTCGCCTTGCTGCGCCTGGACGAGAGCGTGTTCAGCTTCATGCGCGCCAACTATTTCCGAGGCGAGGCGCCGTTGAAGCATCCGTTGCTGTTCTGGTCCATGGACTACACGCGGGTGCCGGCAGAAATGCAATGCGATTTCATCGACCTGTCGCACCGGAACACCTTGCCGAAAGGCGAATTGACGGTGCTCGGCGAACCGGTGAACCTGGCCGCCACCCGCTACCCGGTTTATGTCATGGCCGGTTCCACCGACCACATCACACCCTGGCGCGGCTGCTACCACAGCGTACATCTCTTTGGGGGTGAGGTGACCTTCGTGCTGACCAACCAGAACCATACCCAGACCATCAGCGCCCGGGCTGACAACCGGCGCCTGCGCTACTGGATGGCCGAGAACCTGCCCGAAACTCCGGAGGCCTGGCAGGCACAAGCGGCAGAGACGCCCGGAGACTGGCGCACACACTGGCTTGCCTGGCTGGCTGGGCACTCGGATCTGAAGCCGGCGCCGAAAGCGCTCGGCGCTGCCGACTGGCCGATACTCGGGCCGGCGCCAGGTCGATACGTCACCGGGAAGTAATCCCTCCCCGGACTGGCTGTCAGCGCGGTCAGCGGAACCCCCGAGCGCCCGCGCCATATCCAGCTACTGGCGCGCCCGACAGGATTCGAACCTGTGACCTTTGGCTTCGGAGGCCAACGCTCTATCCAGCTGAGCTACGGGCGCGAATCAGGTGCGCAGGAAGGCGATATCCGGGATCAATACAACGGCTGCTGCGCCTGAGCAATGGCCAGCGTGACGTCATAGACGAACTGGTGGATCTGATTGGCCATGGCCTGGCCGATCAGATCCAGCTTTCGAACCTGCTCGATCCGGCTCGACACCTGCCGCAGCTCGCGATCGGTGAGGATCAATTCAAACACGGCCCCGGCATCCGCCAGGCATATCAGGGCGATGTCGTGCGGGTCGGGAATGCTGTCGCTGAAGAGAACATCAAGCAGGCGCAGCTTGGCTTCGCGCTCTTCCCGATCATCGATCACCGGGTAACGCCGGCTGCCGAACACCCAGAGAAAACGAGTGTCCTCGACACGCAGGATGCGACGCTCGACCAGCCGATCAATGACGGCATCGCGAATCTCCATCCCGGTCTCGGCGATGCGCTGTATCCACACCTTGGCGGACAGGGTCTCCGCTTCGCCAGCAATGCGTTCAAGGGTGCTGTCGAGGATTGGATCTCCGGTCGGCGTCGAATCAATCACGAACAGGCTATCCAGATCGCTGTCGATTCGGAAGCGCAGGCTGAGATCCATCACCACAGCACCGGCCATGAGCATCTCCAGGACGTTGCTGTGCACGTCCTCCATCTTGCCGGACTGATCGTCGATCAGCAGCAGGATGATGTCTTCGGCCAGGCTGAGAGAACTCACAGATCGCCTCACTGACTCGTCATAAGCTCATGGGTGCGATGGTAATCCCTTTCGACAGCACTTTGCACCCGGCAATAACACGACAGAGCCGAGCCGCATGGCAGAGCGATCATCGCGGCCCCCGGCGCAATGTGCGGGCTACTCGAACTCAAGGATCGGTTGATCCACATCAAGGCTCTCGCCAGGCTTGGCGAGGACGGCCTTCACGATCCGATCATCCGCAGCCGTCAGGCTGTTCTCCATCTTCATGGCTTCGATCAAGGCCAGCTCATCGCCGGTCTGGACAGCATCCCCGACCTTGACGCGCAAGGCAACCAGAAGGCCCGGCATGGGCGAGAGGAGGAATCGGCTGAGATCCGGCGGCGCCTTGTGCGGCATGTGGCCGGCGAGTGCTGCCGAAGCCGGCGTCAACACCCTTGCATGACAGGTATGGCCCCGATGAAACAGCCGATAACCGGCGCCGTCGAGATCGATCTGCACACAGACGGCACGGCCATCGATTCGCGCCTGAAACAGCGGTCTGCCGGGACGCCAATCGGTTTGCACGCGCCAGTGGGCTGCATCCCCACGCACCTCATAGTCACCGGCGATCGGCATTACCTCCAGCGCGTGCGACACATCCGCCGTCTGCACCACCCACTTGCGGCCCACGCTGTAGTCGAAACGCCGTGTCTGGCCGCTAATCCGGGCGGCCCGCTCGGCGCGGATGAAATGCGCCAGGACAGCCGCCACGAACGGAACGCGACCATCGGCCGGGGCATGTGCATTGGAAAAGCCTTCCGGAAATTCCTCCTCGATGAAGTGCGTTGTCAGCTGGCCCGAACGGAAACGCGGCTTGCGGATAACCGCGCTCAGGAAAGCGACATTGTGATTCACGCCACGAATGTAGTAGGCGTCCAGTGCATCCAGCATGGCGTCTGCGGCCTGATCGCGGGTCTCGCCCCAGGTTGCGAGCTTGGCGATCATCGGATCATAGAACATGGACACTTCACTGCCCTCTTCTATGCCCGTATCCACCCTAACCTGCTCGCTCGCCGCCGGCGCCAGGCAGCGTCTCAGCCGGCCGATGGACGGCAGGAAGTTGCGCAGGGGATCCTCGGCATAGACGCGGGATTCAATCGCCCAACCGGTCTGCGTCACATCCGTCTGAGTGAGCGGCAGTGGTTCGCCGGCAGCCACTCGGATCATCAGTTCCACCAGGTCCTGACCGGTGACCATCTCGGTGATCGGGTGCTCCACCTGCAGGCGCGTGTTCATCTCCAGGAAATAAAAGTTGCGCGCGCCATCGACAATGAATTCGACAGTGCCTGCCGAGGCATAATTGACCGCCTTGGCCAGAGCAATCGCCTGTGCCCCCATCGCCTGCCGGGTCGGCTCGTCGATGAAGGGCGAAGGCGATTCCTCGATTACCTTCTGATGCCGTCTCTGGATGGAGCACTCGCGCTCCCCGAGGTGCACCGCATGGCCGTGCTGATCGGCGATCAACTGGATTTCGATGTGCCTCGGCTGCTCGATAAACTTCTCCGCAAACACCCGATCATCCGCGAAACTGGATTTCGCTTCGTTGGCGGCGCGCAGGAAGCCCTCGGCGCACTCGGCGTCGTCGTGCACCACGCGCATCCCCTTGCCGCCGCCGCCGGCGGTGGCCTTCAGCATCACCGGATAACCGATACGGCGGGCGATGACCACTGCCTCCTCCGGGCCCTCGATTACTTCCGTATGGCCGGGAATGATGTTGACCCCGGCCGCTTCCGCGATCCGCTTGGAGGTGATCTTGTCGCCCATCTGGGTGATGGCTTCGACGCCCGGGCCGATAAAGGCGATACCGGCCTCGGCCAGGGCTTCCGAAAAGGGGGCGTTCTCTGACAGGAAGCCGTAGCCGGGATGCACGGCCTCGGCGCCCGTCTCGGCAATCGCCGCAAGCAACCGGTCGATGCGCAGATAACTGTCCGCCGCCGGGGCCGGGCCCAGACGCACGGCTTGGTCCGCCATGCGCACATGCAGCGCCTGTGCGTCCGCATCCGAGTACACGGCGACGGTTTCTATTCCCATGCGACGGGCAGTGCGCATCACGCGACAGGCGATCTCGCCTCGATTGGCGATCAGAATTTTCTTGAACAAGCGTGCATATCCGAAAAAGTTGAAATTTCCCGCCTATTTGGCGGCTGCTCCTTGCACGAGGCGAGGCGCTGGCAGAGCCGGCCTACAGGGGAATGTTACCGTGCTTGCGCCACGGATTTTCCAACCGCTTGTTGCGCAGCATGGCAAAGGCGCGACACACGCGCGCCCGGCTGTCCGAAGGCGCGATCACATCATCCACAAAGCCGCGACTGGCGGCTATGAACGGGTTGGCAAACTTGTCCTGATACGCCTGGCTATGCTTCTGGATCAATTCTGCGTCCGACTTGTCCTTGCGAAAAATGATTTCGACCGCCCCCCTGGCGCCCATCACCGCAATCTCGGCGCTCGGCCAGGCCAGATTGACGTCGCCGCGCAGGTGTTTGGAGGCCATCACGTCATAGGCGCCGCCATACGCCTTGCGGGTAATCAGCGTGACCTTGGGCACGGTGCACTCGGCGTAGGCGTAGAGCAGCTTGGCGCCATGCTTGATGATGCCGCCATACTCCTGGGCCGTGCCCGGCATGAAACCCGGCACATCCACAAGGGTGAGGATGGGAATGTTGAAGGCATCGCAGAAGCGAACGAATCGGGCGCCCTTCTTCGAGGAATCAATGTCCAGACAGCCCGCCAGGACCAACGGCTGATTGGCCACCACGCCGATGCTGGCGCCTTGCAGGCGGATGAAGCCGATCACGATGTTGGCCGCATGGTTGGGTTGCAATTCGAAGAATTCGCGCTCATCGGCGATCTGCACGATGGCTTCCTTGATGTCGTAGGGCTTGCTCGCATCAGCCGGGACCAGGGTTTCCAGCCTGGCCAGGGCCCGGTCTGGCGCATCCTCGGTCGGCCAGCGCGGCGCCGGTTCCCGATTGCTGGCGGGCAGATAGTCCAGGAACCGCCGCACTTGCAGCAGGGTTTCAATGTCGTTCCCGAAGGTGAGGTCGGCAACGCCTGATCGACGGCTGTGCACGCTGGCGCCGCCGAGTTCCTCCGGCGTCACCACCTCGTGCGTCACGGTGCGCACCACATCCGGCCCGGTCACGAACATGTAGGACGAATCCTCGACCATGAAGATGAAATCGGTAATCGCCGGCGAATAGACAGCACCGCCGGCGCAAGGCCCCATGATCACGGACAATTGCGGCACCACCCCGGATGCGAGCACATTGCGCTGGAAGATTTCCGCGTAGCCGCCAAGCGAGGCCACGCCCTCCTGAATGCGGGCGCCGCCAGAATCGTTCAGACCGATCACCGGCGCTCCGACCCGCATCGCCTGATCCATCACCTTGCAGATCTTCTCCGCATGGGCTTCCGAAAGCGCACCGCCGAAGACGGTGAAATCCTGACTGAAAACAAACACAAGGCGGCCATGGATTGCGCCATGACCAGTCACCACGCCGTCACCGGGAATCCGCTCGTCGGCCATGCCAAAGTCCACGCAGCGGTGTTCGACGAACCGATCCCACTCCTCAAAACTGCCGGGGTCAAGCAATACCTGAAGACGCTCGCGGGCGGTCAGCTTGCCCTTCGCGTGTTGTGCATCAATGCGCTTCTGGCCGCCACCGAGCAATGAGGCCTCGGCCTTGGCTTGCAGTCGCGTACTCACGTTCTCCATTGCGGTCCCCCTGGCTGGCGTCGCGGCTCGGGCTGGCTACCCGCCTGAGCCAGACGCTTCGTTGCTGCGTCAGTTGTCTGCTTGCGTGCGTTGTTCGCGCCGAACGGTCAGGGCAGTTCCGTCGCGCCCATCAGGCTTCTGTCGATTTCCCGAGCGGCTTCGCGGCCCTCGTTGATGGCCCACACCACCAGGGATTGTCCGCGCCGACAGTCGCCGGCTGCAAACACCTTGGGATGACTGGTGCGATAGCAGCCATAGGTCGCCTGATAGTTGCCCCTTGCGTCGTACTCCAGATTCAGGCGATCGGCAAGGTCCTGTTCCGGCCCGAGGAAGCCCATCGCCAGTAACACCAGGTCCGCGGGCCATTCACGCTGGCTGCCGGACACAGGCTGGAACCGGCCCTGTTCCAGGGTGACGTCTTCGGTGCGAATGGCGCGTACGCGCCCGCTGTTATCACCAATGAATTCGGTGGAAGAGATGAGATAGACGCGCGGGTCGGCGCCAAAGCGGGCCGCCGATTCCTGATGCGCGTAGTCGGTACGAAAGATCAGCGGCCAGGCAGGCCAGGGATTACCGGCTGCCCGATCCTCGGGCGGTTGCGGGAAAAGTTCAAAGTTGACAAGCCCCGCACAACCGTGGCGCAGTGAGGTGCCAATGCAGTCGGCGCCCGTATCGCCACCGCCGATCACCACAACCTGCTTGTCGCGCGCGCATATTCGTCGGCGATCCTGGAATTCGGAATCCAGCAAGCTCCGAGTATTGCGCGTCAGGAAATCCATGGCGAAGTGAATCCCCGCAAGCCCGCGCCCGGGGACAGGCAGGTCCCGCGGGCGGGTGGCCCCTGTCGCCAACAGAATGGCGTCGTAATCCGCTTCCAGATCGCGCACATCAAGACTGCCATCGGCGCCTTCCGCTACCGGCACGCCAGGCTCGAAGCGAATGCCTTCAGCGCGCATCAGCGCCAGGCGGCGCTCGACGACGGCTTTGTCGAGCTTCATGTTGGGAATGCCGTACATCAGCAGGCCGCCGATTCGGTCCGCGCGCTCATAGACCACCACGCTGTGGCCGGCACGGTTCAGTTGCGCCGCGGCAGCCAACCCGGCCGGGCCGGAGCCCACCACCGCCACACGCTTGCCAGTGCGCGCATCGGGAGGTTCCGGGCGCACCCAGCCTTCCTCGAATCCTCGGTCGATGATCGACATTTCGATGTTCTTGATGGTCACCGCCGGATCGGTGATACCGAGCACGCAGGCGCCCTCGCAGGGCGCAGGACAGACCCGGCCGGTGAACTCCGGGAAATTGTTGGTCTTGTGCAGGCGGTCGAGCGCGTCTCGCCACTGCGCCCGATACACCAGGTCGTTCCACTCCGGGATCAGATTATGGATCGGGCAGCCATCTCCAGACTGGCAGAAGGGCACGCCACAATCCATGCAGCGAGCGCCCTGCTCGGCCAGTCGAGCAGCATCGTGCGGCGTGTAGATCTCATCGAAATCCAGGAGCCGCGCATTGGCGTCGCGATAGGGTTCGGCCTTGCGGCGAAACTCGATGAATCCGGTTGGCTTGCCCATGGATCAACCGGCGGCGATGACCAGGCTGCGCTGTTTCAGCACGCGCCGGTAATCGAGTGGCATCACCTGCACAAACTGCCCGACTGCGCCGGACCAATCCGCCAGCAGAGCAGCCGCCACGGTCGAGCCAGTCAGCTGGCGATGCGTTTCGATCAACTGTCGCAACTCGGCCCGGTATTCGGAACCCACTGCTTCGAGCGCCACACCTTCGCCGTTGCAGCGGTCAGCGAACTGCTGCTGCGGGTCCCAGACCCAGGCGATGCCGCCGCTCATGCCCGCGGCAAAGTTTCGGCCAGTGGGGCCGAGCACCACCACGCGGCCACCGGTCATGTATTCACAGCCATGATCGCCAACCCCTTCCACCACGGCCTCTGCACCGCTGTTGCGGACACAGAAGCGCTCTGCTGCCCGGCCGCGGAAGAAGCAGGCGCCGCTGGTCGCGCCGTAGAGCGCCACGTTGCCGATGAGGATGTTGTCCTCCGGCTTGAAGGTGGCCGACTTCGGCGGGTAGATGACGATCCGGCCACCGGACAGGCCCTTGCCGACATAGTCATTGGCGTCGCCGGCCACTTCCAGCGTCACCCCGCGCGCCAGCCAACAGCCGAAACTCTGGCCGGCGCTGCCGTTGAACTTGAAGTGGATGGCGTCGTCCTCAATCAGGGCGGCCCCCGGCTCGCAGGCGATTCGATGCGACAGCATGGCGCCAACCACCCGGTTGGTGTTGCGGATCGGTAGCTCGTGATAAACCCTGGCAGCGCCGGAGAGCGCCGGCTCGGCCAGCTCGATCAAACGGTTGTCCAGCGCCTTTTCAAGCCCGTGGTCCTGCTGATGCCTGGCGTAGCCGCCAAGAAACTCCGGGGGTTCCTCCGCCGGCGTCAGAATCGCGCCCAGATCAATGCCCTTCGCCTTCCAATGGGTAACGGCCGCCTCCATATCCAGTGCATCCACCCGACCCACCATCTCGTTCAGGCTGCGAAAACCGAGTTCCGCCATGATCCCGCGCAGCTCGCGCGCCACCAGGAAGAGATAGTTCACCACGTGTTCCGGCTGGCCGGTAAATTTCGCGCGCAAGGCCGGATCCTGGGTGGCGATTCCCACTGGACAGGTGTTGAGATGGCACTTGCGCATCATGATGCAGCCGAGCGCGATCAGCGGCGCGGTGGCAAAGCCGAATTCTTCGGCGCCGAGGAGGCAGGCGACGGCCACATCGCGACCGGTTTTCAATTGGCCATCTGTCTGCAAGACCACTCGGGAGCGCAGGTTGTTGGCAACCAGCGTCTGATGCGTCTCCGCGATGCCGAGTTCCCAGGGCAGGCCGGCGTGCTTGATGGAGGTGAGCGGCGATGCGCCAGTACCGCCGGCATCACCGGCGATCACCAGATGATCGGCTCGCGCCTTGGTGACGCCGGCAG
Source organism: Pseudomonadales bacterium (assembly GCA_965199705.1). Classification (GTDB taxonomy): domain Bacteria; phylum Pseudomonadota; class Gammaproteobacteria; order Pseudomonadales; family Azotimanducaceae; genus Azophilus. The sequence continues at coordinate 1,691,241 of OZ241359.1, read as the reverse complement.
CAACTGCGCCCACGCCCACTTCCGCGCCGAGCTTGACGCTGATGCGCGCCTCGGGATTGCCGTTCTTCAGATCATGAATCAGTTGCGCAATGTCCTCGATGGAGTAGATGTCGTGATGCGGCGGCGGGCTGATGAGACCCACGCCTGGCGTCGAGTGGCGGATGCTGGCGATCACCTCGTCCACCTTGTGGCCGGGCAATTCGCCGCCCTCCCCTGGCTTGGCGCCCTGCACGATCTTGATCTGCAGCTCATCGGCATTGGCCAGATACGCGATGGTTACCCCAAAGCGGCCACTCGCCACCTGCTTGATGGCGCTGCGCCTGGAATCGCCATTGGCCATGGGCTCGAATCGGCGGGGGTCTTCGCCGCCCTCGCCGGTATTCGACTTGCCGCCAATACGGTTCATGGCGATGGCCAGGGCCTCGTGCGACTCGGCGCTGATTGAGCCGAAACTCATGGCGCCGGTGGCAAAACGCTTCATCAACTCCGCTTCCGATTCCACCTCGTCGAGCGGCGCCGGTCCGCTCGCCAATGGCCGGAAACGCAGCAGGCCGCGCAGCGTCGCGCGGGCAGTTGCTGACTCATTCACATGCCGGGAGAAACGCGCGTAGGCAGAGGCATCATCGGTCCGCGACGCCAGTTGCAGATCGGCAATGGACTCCGGGTCCCAAAGATGCGTGTCACCATGCCGGCGCCAGTGAAAATCCCCTGGATTCGGCAACACCGCCACGTCCCCGCCCCGGCTCGGATAGCCGAGCAGGTGTCGGCGCTCCATTTCCTCCGCGAGCACCGCCAGGCCCACACCCTGGACACGGCTGGCGGTGCCGCGAAAGGCGAGATCGATCACCTCGTCGGCAAGGCCCACCGCCTCGAAGATCTGCGCACCCTTGTAGGATTGGAGGGTGGAGATGCCCATCTTGGCCATCACCTTGAGCATGCCCTTGGCAACCCCCTTGCGGTACGCTGCCACCAGATCGGCATCGCCTTGAACGTGTGTGGCATCGGCCAATTGCCCCTCGCGGCGCGCTTGCCAGAGCGCCTCGAAGGCCAGCCACGGATTGACGCCGTCGGCGCCATAGCCCACCAGCAGGCAGTGATGGTGCACCTCTCGCGCCTCACCGGTTTCCACCAATATGCCGATACGGGTGCGCTCCGCACGACGCACCAGGTGATGATGCACGGCGCCGGTGGCCAACAAGGCGCTGATCGCGATCCGATCAGCGCTCATGGCCCGATCCGAGAGCACGATCAGGCTGTAGCCAGCCGCAATGGCGTCGCTGGCCTGAGTACAGATGCGCACCAGACTTTCACGCAAGCCGGCAACGCCGGAACCGGCGGCAAAGGTGGTATCAATCACGGACGTCCGCCAACCTCGGTAGTCCAGCGCCTTGAGCGCCGCCATTTCCTGGTTGTCGAGAATCGGATGCGGCAGGCGCAACCGATGTGCATGGGCTTCTGTCGCGTCGAGCAGGTTTTGCTCCGGCCCGCAGTAGCACTCCAGCGCCATGATGACCTCTTCGCGAATCGAATCGATGGCCGGATTGGTCACCTGGGCGAAGCGTTGCTTGAAGTAGTCGTACAACATGCGCGGCTTGTCGGACATGACCGCAAGCGCAGCGTCATTGCCCATCGAGCCGAGCGGGTCGCGCAGTTCCCGCACCAGCGGCAGAAGCATGATCTGCATGGTTTCGACCGTGTAGCCCTGGGCGTTCATGCGTGCTTTCAGCCGCGCCGGATCTGGCGCAACGGGTTCTGCCGGCGGCAGTTCAGCCAGTTCCAGCCGCTGCCGCGCCAGCCACTCGCCATACGGGCGGGCGTTGGCCCATTCGCGCTTGATCTCCGCATCCGGGATCAGGCGGCCCTGCTCGAAGTCGATCAGGAAGATACGCCCAGGGCGCAATCGCCCCTTCTCGACAACCCGCTCCGGCGGCACCGGCACGACGCCAGTTTCGGAAGCCATGATGCAGCGACCGTCGTCGGTAATCAGATAGCGGCTCGGTCGCAGGCCGTTGCGGTCAAGCACGGCGCCGATGTAGTCGCCATCAGTAAAGGCGATGGACGCCGGACCGTCCCAGGGTTCCATCAAACAGGCGTGATACTCGTAGAAGTCGCGTCGCGCGGCATCCATGGACTCATGCCGTTGCCAGGCTTCGGGAATCATCATCAACACCGCTTCCTGCAGCTTGCGGCCTGTCATCAGCAGGAATTCGAGCACGTTGTCGAAGGTGCCGGAATCCGAACAATCTGCCTCGACGACGGGGAACAGCTTGCCGAGATCATCCCCGAAGAGATCCGAACGCATCACGCCCTGGCGCGCGTTCATTGAGTTCTGGTTGCCGAGCAGGGTGTTGATTTCACCGTTGTGGCTCATGAAGCGATTCGGCTGCGCCCGGTCCCAGGAGGGAAAGGTGTTGGTGCTGAACCGGGAATGCACCATCGCCAGATGCGATTCGAAGTCTGGCTCGCGCAGGTCCGGGTAGAAGGGCGCCAACTGCCTCGGCGTCAACATGCCCTTGTAAACGATCACCTTGGAGGAAAGGGAACTGATGTAGAAGAGTTTCCGCTCCACCAGGTCGCCGTCGCCCCGCAGCCGGTGGCTGGCGTGCTTGCGGATGAGGTACAGGCGGCGCTCGAAGGCCTCGCCCGTCTCATCCCCGGCGCCGATGAACAGTTGCGCCATGACCGGCATCGCAGCCCGCGCTGCCCGCCCGATGTCGGCGCCATCGGCATCCACCGGCAAGGTTCGCCAACCGAGGCATGCTTGACCGGCCGCCTCTGTCTCGGCCTCCACAACCGCCTGACAATGCGCGCGAGCAGCCGCATCCCGAGGCAAGAACACCATGCCGACGCCATAGCGTCTGGGTTCCGGCAGGGTGACCCCAATATCCTCCTCGGCCACGCGGGCGAGAAAGCGATGCGGCAATCCAAGCAGGATGCCAGCGCCATCGCCGGTGTTGACCTCATAGCCGAGGCCACCACGGTGCTCCATGCAGCAGTTCATGGACAGTGCCGACTCGATGATCTCGCGGCCAGGCCGGCCACGGATGTCACAGATGAAGCCAACGCCGCAGCTATCCTTTTCCCAGGCAGGGTCATAGAGGCCGCGCTTGGCGGGCGGCCCTGCACGCACCGCAGGCGCATCCGAATGCGCGCCCATGGCCGTCACCGCAGGTCCGTGTCCAGTGCCTTGCAAGCTGCTCGTTCCGTGAAAAAGGCGAGCCCGCAACAATGGCAAAAAAGCCCCTGTGAATCAACCTTGCTGACTGTGCGAGAATGACAGGCGATGACATCTGCAGGCGGAAGAGCATCGCCTCCGGTGGGGCGCGCGGCCTTCAAAGCCGTTGAGGCGCGATACCGCGCCTGGTGGGTTCGACTCCTACCTCTTCCGCCACTTTCCCATTTTTCTCCACGTCTCACTATGGCTCAAATAGTCCTATATTATCTTTACAGACAATCATTTATGTGACTATCTGCAAGCGAAACAGCGCGTTGATTGCATCGCAATCAGCGTGTAGATTGCGCTCAAACAACTCAAGAGACAACCATGGCAAGCATCACGATCCGCAATCTCGACGACGAGGTGAAGACGCGCCTCCGCGTGCATGCGGCCGAACATGGCCGTTCCATGGAAGAGGAGGCCCGCGTCATCCTGCGAAAAGCCGTAGGGCGCGACCCGGAGTCCGGCAACCTTGCCACTATCGCCCGTTCGATCTTCGGCCCGACCAACGGCGTGGATCTGGAGCTCCCGTCACGGGAACCGATGCGCGAACCACCGCCCCTCGATTGACGACGCGGTATGGCCATGCTGCTTGACACCAATGTGGTGTCCGAATTGATCCGCAAGTCACCTGATCGCCGAGTCAGTGCCTGGGCGGCCGGTCAGCCCCTGGAGGAGCTGTTCTTTTCGGCCGTGGGCGAAGCGGAGTTGCGCTACGGCGCCGCCATTTTGCCAGCGGGCCGCCGGCGCGACACGCTGGTCGCGGACATCGAGCGGCTTCTGGAAAACGCCTTTGGTGATCGAGTGTTGCCATTCGATACCAGCGCCACCCGGGCCTACGCGGACATCGCGGAAGGCCGCCGCCTTGCAGGGCGACCGATTAGCGTCGCCGATTGCCAGATCGCGGCGATCTCCCGTTCCCGGAACATGACGCTTGCAACGCGCAATGTACGGGACTTCCGGGGTATTGGTGTAGGACTTGTCGATCCGTGGACGGTCGGATGAAAGTCACCGCTGAGATCGCCGGCCAAAACCTGAACGCCTCAAGCGTGCTGTTCAAGCTTGCGCCGCGCTCCGGCTCCAACGCTCCGGCGCGCTGATGGCCATACAGGAAAACGCTCTGAACTCCGCCTTGGCCGAAGCGCTCGCGGCAGCATGGGACCAATCTGCGAGCAAGAAACTGAAAGCGTTTCCTGAGTTGGACAAGGACGCCATTCGACACGCTCTCGACAGCGCGGTCGTGGAGGCTGTGCCCGGACTATCCGACTACGACCTTGCTCATTGGCGACGATTGATCGCGCTTGAGCCAGGCGTCAACAACGAGAAGGGCCCGTTCCGCTTGACCTGATCGGAATAACCGGAGGGCCGGGCTCGGAGCGTATCGTTGCCACGACCCAAGTGGGTGAACCATCCGTCACCCGTCAACCCGCTGCAGGCCGATCGTCAACCGTGTGCCGGTCGCTTCGGCGTAGCGTCGCAGCGTCGCGAACGAGGGCGACACGCGGCCACTCTCCAGGCGGGCGATGGCGGATTGGGTCGTCCCAATCCGTTCGGCCAGCTGTGCCTGGGTCAGCTTCGCCGCCGACCGAGCACGCACCAGTTCCTCGACCAGGGCGTACTCCGCATCGGCCCGCGCGTACTCCTCCCGGAATTCCGGGTCTTCCATGAAGCGGTGCTTCAAATCCTTCAGCTTCGTCATCCGATCACCTGTCTCATTCTCGCCCTCGCAGTTTCGAGCGCTTGGCGCGGTGTCTTCCGAGTCTTCTTCGCGAAGACGTGCACGACCACCACCCGTCTCCCACTTGCCGTGCACGTAGATTCCGCGGGCGCCGCCGGCAGCCCTGACCCGCAGTTCCCAAAGCTTGCCGTCGAGGCGCCGGACATGCGGCGGTCGCAGCTCCTCCAAGCCAACGCTCTCTATCAGCTCCAGCAGACGAACCAGCCGGGCGCGCAGCGCGGTCGGCAGAGACTCGATCTCGGCGTCGGCGGCCGCCACGGTTTCGACCGTCCACTGCATGCCAAACCTTATAGCGTATTCGCTATGCTCGGTAAACCTTAATCCCCTGTTAAGGGGCCAGGCGGGGAGTTGGGGGGATTGCAGGCGGCAGGGTCGTGACCTTCGGCGTCGACGAGACCGCCGGGGGGCAGGTTTCTGGATGGCTGTCCAGTGGAAAATTGGGTCAAAGCCGGCGTTTTCCGCGCCGGGGGGCGAGCGCGCACCCGCCGCGGGCGGCGTCGGGCGAAGCGGGGTTCCCTCAGGCCGCCAGGGCGGGCGGCGGGGCGCGGTCGTGCAGCTCCTCGAATCCTTGGCAGTGGTCGAGATCGGGATGGGTGAGCACGAACACCGACAGGTATGGCTTGTCGTTGAGTAGGGAGAATCGCGACGGATACTCGGCGTTACTGTGGGGATATTCGTGGGGACGGCGCAAGTGTCCCCTGCGCCCATATAGTAAAATCAATACCTCATATCAATGCAGACCTCCTACCTCTTCCGCCAGATTGATGCTGGATTCGGTATCAAGAAATCAATCTATCTATATGAATAAATAGTAGAGTTTTAGAGGATGCGCCGCAAAGTAACCAGGTCGAGAGGGCACTACCCTTGAGTCGCATCGACGGTGCGAACGCCAACCAGACGGTGCTGGCTGGCGCCGATTTTGACGTCTCGCGCGCCCTGCATACGCCACAAGACAGGCGATAGACCCCGCTCCTCATGCAACTGCCGCCCATGCCCGATGGTCTGACTGCCGCCTGGCTGAGCGAGGCATTACAGCAGCAGGGACGGATTGGCGCAGACATCCGGATCAGCCGGCTGACGCAATCGCAGGTGGGCGACGGCAGCGGCATGATGAGCGAGCTCGCCCGGCTCGAGATTGACTGGAAACGCCCGGCGCCGGGGCTACCGGCAAGCCTCATTGCCAAGTTCCCGTCACGCAATCCCACGAACCGGCAGGTGGCCATGTCCTACCACCTCTACGAGCGCGAGACGCGCTATTTCCGCGAGCTGGCCCCGCGCGTTGGCGCGGATACGCCGGCTATCTGGCTCAGCCTGCTGGACGGCGACAACTTTCTGATCCTGATGGAAGACCTGAACGACTACCGGTTGGGCGATCAGATCGCCGGCTCCGGTCTGGCGGATACCCGCGTCACCGTACAGGCGCTCGCCGACCTGCATGGCGCCTTCTGGGGCCAGGTGGACGATCTGGACTGGGTGCCTGGCGTTGCCAACAGCTATCACGCCGCCAACATGGCCAGCCTCTCGGCGAGCGGTTGGGACAACATGTGCGACATCTTCAAGGATTTTCTCGACCCGGCCATCGCCCCGCTCGGGGCCAGGTTTGGCACCGCCCTGCCGCAACTGCAAGCCGCGATGCAGCAGCCCCCCGTGACGCTTCTGCACGGGGACTTTCGGCTGGAAAATCTCTTCTTCGCGACGCAGCCGGCGCAGCAGCCGCTCGCCATCATCGACTGGCAAGGCCCGCTGATCGGCAAGGGTGTGGTCGATCTCGCCCTGATGCTTGGCCAGAACACGCAATCCAGCGTGCGCCTGGCGCATGAACGCGCCCTGGTCAGCCACTATGCAGAACTGCTGGCCGCAGCGGGCGTGACCCACTACGGCGCCGACCAGGCCTGGTCTGACTACAAGATCGCGCTGCTCTACAACTGGGTCTATGTATCGGTTGTCGCCGGCGCGCTGGACGTCCACAACGCGCACGCATTCGCCTGGATGTCGCGCATGGTGGCGCGCCAGTCCCGGGCCTCGAACGACCTGGCGCTATTCGATCTGCTGCCCTGATACCAACCTTTCGGCTGTCACCGGGATTGGCCGCTGCCGGTCAGCTCAAGACAGCTTGATCGTCATGTTCGGCCCGGCAGTAGCGGTGTCGTCGAACCAGCGGGCGGTGACCGTTTTCGTTTCGGTGTAGAACTTCACCGCCTGCTTGCCGTAGGCATGCTGATCGCCGAAGAAGGATTTGCCCCAACCGGTAAAGCTGAAGAAGGGCAAGGGCACCGGGATCGGAATGTTGATCCCGACCTGGCCTACGTCGATTTCGTGCTGAAACTTGCGTGCTGCGCCACCGGACGAGGTGAAGATGCTGGTGCCATTGCCGTAGGGATTGGCGTTGATCAGGTCAATCGCCCGGTTGAGGTCGGCAGCACGCGCACACAGCAGCACCGGGCCGAAGATCTCCTCGGTGTAGATGCTCATGTCGGCATTCACCTGGTCGAACAGGGTTGGCCCGACCCAGTTGCCGTCCGGGTATCCGGGCACCTGGCAATCGGAGCCGTCGAGCAGGCAGTCGGCGCCTTCCTGCTTGCCGGCTTCGATGAAACCGAGAATGCGCTCGCGAGCCGCAGCGTTGATCTGTGGACCATAGGCTGAGCCCGAGTCGTCCCAGGGGCCAGGCGCCACCGCCGCCATCGCGTCGCGCAGCTCCGGGATCCATTCGGCCGCCTCGCCCACGAACACCGCAACGCTGATCGCCATGCAGCGTTGGCCGGCAGCGCCGCAGGACGATCCGACCAGGTTGTTGATGACCTGTTGCTTGTCCGCATCCGGCATCACCACCATGTGGTTCTTGGCGCCGGCCATGGCCTGCACGCGCTTCAGGTGCTGAGTACCGGTGCGATAGACATGCTCCGCCACCGGCACCGAGCCGACAAACGAGATCGCCTTGATGTCGGGATGGGTCAGGAGCGCATCCACTTGCGCCTTGCCGCCGTGAATCACCTGCAACACGCCTGGCGGCGCCCCGGCCTCGACGAACAGTTCGGTGAGTTGATTGGGTGTCATGGGGTCCTGTTCGGACGGCTTGAGGATGAAGGTGTTGCCGCAGGCAATGGCGAGCGGATACATCCACAACGGAATCATGGCCGGAAAATTGAACGGAGTGATGCCAGCGCAAACGCCGATCGGCTGCGTGTAGCTGTAGGTATCAATGCGCCCCGCGACGTTTTCCACAGTTTCGCCCATCATCAGGCTGGCGATGTTGCAGGCGTGCTCCACCACCTCGATGCCTCGCCACACATCCCCTTGCGCGTCAGCGAAGGTCTTGCCGGTTTCCTGGCTGAGTGTGCGGGCAAGATCGTCCTGATGCGTTTTCAGCAGCGCCTGATAGCGCAACATCAGCCGCGCCCGCTCCGGGGTTGGCGTATCGCGCCAATCCACAAAAGCAGCCTTGGCGCTGGCGACAGCCCGCTCGATCTCTGCCTGGGTGGCGAAGGGCACTTCGGTCAGCACTGCCTGAGTGGCCGGATTGGTGACGGGCAAGGCTTCGTTGCTTTCGCTGGCAACAAACTCGCCGCCGATGAACAAGGGCAGCCGGTCGGTCATGGGGCCTACTCCAGAGTGAATTCGGTATCGCACATTCTAGCAGTCAGACTGCTAGCCGCCTCGTTCGCGTCAAGTGCAGCGGGTTGCGCCCTGTCCATGCAACCGCTTAACCTCGCAGCCTTGCAACTGATCGGCGGGCGCATGATGCCGGACGCCAGCGACAGCTTGATCGTCAGCCGGGATGCCGGCTGCCTCATCATCACGATCAACCAGCCGGAGCGGCGCAACGCCCTGTCGCAAGCCATGTGGCGGCGTCTTGGAGATACGCTGAAGCAGGCAGCGCAGGAACCCGATATCCGGGTGGTCGTGCTGCAAGGCGCCGGCAACACCTTTTGTGCTGGCGCTGACATCAGCGAGTTCGCTACCGTCTATGCCACCCCCGAATCCGCTGCCGCTGCCAGCGCCACCATCGCCAGCGCATTGGCGGCGCTGGACGCCCTGCCCTTGCCGAGCATGGCTGTCATTCGCGGCGCCTGCATGGGCGGCGGCTGTGCGCTGGCGCTCGGTTGCGATCTGCAATTGGCTGACCCAAGCGCACGATTCGGGATCAATCCCACCGCGCTTGGCCTCGCCTACAGCTTCCGAGACTGCCAGCGCCTGGCCATGCGTATCGGCGTCGGTCGCGCCCGCCAGATGCTGATTGGCGCGCGCCGCCTGGATGCCGAGACAGCACTGGCGTGGGGCATCATCAGTGAACTGGCGGCAACCGAGGCTCTGGACGCACGGCTTGCGCACTGGGTCGATGCGCTGCGCCGGCAAGCGCCTCTGGCACTCGCGGCGGTCAAGGCAAACCTGCAAGCGATCGATCAGGGAACGCCGGCGGAAACCCCGGAGCTACAGCAGTTGTTTGACGCCTGCCTGCAAAGCGCAGAGTTTCAGGATCGAACCTCTGCCTTTCTGCGCCGCAACGGCTGAGCCATGCGCATTCGTCAGGTCATGGCAACTGTCGGCGAGCGCCGGGTGCGGTTGCTCTGCGCCGGCGCCGGCGCGCCGGTGCTTCTGATCCACGGCTCTCCCAATACCGCCTGGACCCTCGCGCCACTGATCGAAGCGCTGGCCCGTGATTTCCTGGTGCTCGCCCCCGATACGCCTGGCAACGGCGCCTCTGACCCCTTGCCTGTCGAGATCGGCAGCAACGCGGACCGTTGGGCCGAAGCCCTCGCTGCCCTGCTGGATGCCCTGAGCCTGCCTCAGGTGGCTGTCTATGGCTCGCATACGGGCGCCGTCTTTGCCACAGAACTGGCGCGCCTGTATCCCGACCGAGTGTCTGCGCTGGTGTGCGACGGCTATCCGCTCTGGACCCAAGCCGAGGCAGCAGAACTGGCGGACGGCTATCTGCAACCGATCCAGCCGGATGCGGGTGGGGCTTACCTGGCCCGCCTGTGGACCAAAGTGATCGACCAGAACTGGTACTTCCCCTGGCACGTCAAGTCTGCAAACCGGCGCATCGAGCGCTCGATTGAGGACCTGGATCGGCTACAACAGCGCGCCATGGAGTTGTTGATGGCAGGAGACGCCTACCGGGTACCCTATGCTGCGGCGCTGAAGACGGATGGCCGGGAAAGGCTGCTGGCCGTGCGTGTTCCCTGCCATATGCACTGCATGCCACAGGACATTCTGCACAAGCACCTGGCCCGCGTTCCGGACGCAGCGCATCTCACCCGAACCACCGTCAGCGACACCGAAGCGGCGGCGGAAGCCACCCGGCAGTGGTTCCGTCAATATCCACCCGCCACTGCCAGCCCGATAATCGCGCCGGCTTCCAGTCGATTCCTGGCTTTGCCGACAGGCGATATCTACTGCGAAGGCGAGATAGGCAATCAGGCCTTGTGGTTGCATGATGCAGGCGAATCCTCGGCCCAATACCCCATTGAGGCGCCGGCGGAAACCTTGCGCATTGATCTGCCCGGACATGGCGAGAGCACCGTACCCTGGCCGCAGGATCGGCGACAGATCAAGCCCTTTCTGGATGAATTGCTCGCCGCCCTGGATCTGGATCCGGCCCGCGCCCGCATCAAGGGCGCGGGTCTCGGGCAACAGCTCGCCCGGTTGGCGCGCGCCGAAGCCGAGTGGTCAACGCCGGACAAGACGCCCGTCCCGGACATCCGCCCGCGCGCCGACGGCGCCCACCTGCTGGCCGCCTGGCACTATGGCCGCTTCCGCAGCCAATACCGGATCTGGAATCAGCACGGACCCGGACAGCGTCTGCACGCCCCCCTGCCGGATGCTGAAACCCTGCACCAGATGACACTGGATGTACTGCGGGCAGGACCCGCCACGCTCGAAGCCACCCTGCCCTGGTCAACCTGAAAGTCTCGGATCAGGAAGGCGGGTGAAAGGCGATTCCAGAACGAGATTGCCAGGCAGCGCCATGATCTCGCAATACAATCACGGGTTCTTCTCAAGTGTTTACCTCTGTATTCCTGGCGACCGCCGCGGGTGCCGAGTTTGTGGGGCGAGACTGCTTTGCCGAGCCGGAACCGATGATTGTTCCAGCCAGGACGCTGCTGTCGCAACTTGCCTGGCCTGGACGCCCGTTCGGCGCCTGGCTATCGCCGGGAGGCGCCGTCATTCGCCTTCAAGCGCCGATCAGCGCATACTGGCGCCATGCGCTTTTTCAACACCACCGGCCCGGTGGTCGCCGCCGACCACTACTGCATCCCGCCGCTGGAGCGGGTGGATCTGGACGACATTCTGCGGCTGATCCGGCAGAAACGGTACTTCATCCTGCACGCCCCGCGCCAGACCGGCAAGACGTCGATGCTGCTGGCGCTGGCCGACCTGCTCAACACCGGCGGCGAGTATCGCTGCGTGTACGCCAACATCGAGTCGGCGCAGGCGGCGCGCGAGGATGTTCACGCCGCCATTCAGACCATTCTCACCGATCTGGCCCACGGCGCCCGCGTGATGGCGGGAGACGATCAGATTGGCAGCGCGGGGATGGACATTCTTGCCAAGCACGGCCCTCACGCGGCTCTGGCGGAGACCTTGACGCTGTTGAGTGGCTGCGACCCGCGCCCGCTGGTGCTGTTCATTGACGAAATCGACTCGCTTATTGGCGACACGCTGATCTCGGTGCTGCGGCAGCTGCGGTCGCGCTATCCGCAGCGTCCGGCGCTGTTTCCGCAGTCGATCATCCTGTGCGGCGTGCGCGACATCCGCGACTACCGTATCCACGCCAGTTCCGAGAAGGCGCCGGTGACCGGCGGCAGCGCCTTCAACATCAAGGCCGAGTCGCTGCGCCTGGGCGACTTCAGCGAGGCGGAGGCGCGCGCGCTGTTGGCCCAGCACACGGCGGAGACCGGGCAGGCCTTCACGGAACCTGCCATTCGGCGCATCGTGGCATCCACCTGCGGCCAGCCGTGGCTGGTGAACGCGCTGGCCTACGAGACCTGCTTCCGGGGCAAGGCCACCCGCGCGGCGCGCGAGCAGGGCGAGCCAGTGACGGCGGCGGCGGTGGAAGCGGCGCGCGAGGGACTGATTGCGCGGCGGGAGACGCACCTGGACCAGTTGGCGGACAAGCTGCAAGAGGAGCGCGTGCGCCGGGTGGTGGAGCCGATGCTGGCGGGACTGAGCGAAGAAAACTTTCAGCGGCGGGATTTGGACTATGTGCGCGATCTGGGGCTGGTGGCGGCGGACGACCCGGTGCGCATTGCCAACCCCATCTACGCCGAAGTGGTGCCGAGGGAGCTGACCTGCATCGCGCAAGTCAGCATGACCGAGGACCGGGTGGGCTATCTGGCGGGCAAGACGCTGGACGTGGAGCGAATGCTGCGCGGCTTTCAGGCGTTCCACCGCGAGAACAGCGAGCATTGGATCAAGCGCTTCGCCTACCAGGAGGCAGGGCCGCAGCTATTGCTGCAGGCGTACTTGCAGCGGGTGGTGAACGGCGGCGGGCGGATCGAGCGCGAGTACGCGCTGGGGCGGCGGCGCACGGACTTGATGATTCGCTGGCCCAATGGCGATGCTGGCGAGAGCGAGCGCCGCATCGTCATCGAGTGCAAGGTGCGCCGGGAGCGGTCGTCGATGCAGTCGGTCGTTGACGAGGGCTTGCGGCAAACGCGGGACTACATGGACACGTGCGGCACGGTGGAGGGCCACCTGGTGGTGTTCGAGTCTGACGAATCGAAGCCGTGGGGCGAGCGCCTGTTCCGCCGCGAAGAAACATCAGGCGGCGTCCCGGTGGTCGTGTGGGGAGCGTAGCCTGGCCCGTAGTCAGCGCCATTCGCCTTCAATCGCCAATCAGCGCATACTGGCGCCATGCGCTTTTTCAACACCACCGGCCCGGTGGTCGCCGCCGACCACTACTGCATTCCGCCGCTGGAGCGGGTGGATCTGGACGACATTCTGCGGCTGATCCGGCAGAAACGGTACTTCATCCTGCACGCCCCGCGCCAGACCGGCAAGACGTCGATGCTGCTGGCGCTGGCCAACCGGCTCAACGCGGGGAGCGACTACCGCTGCGTGTACGTCAACATCGAGGCGGCGCAAACGGCCCGCGAGGATGTGGGGCGGGCGATGCGCGCCATCATCTCCGCATTGGGCACGAGGGCGCAGATCGCTTTGCAGGATTCGTTCATCAAAGACATTCGATCCGACGTGACCGGGAACGAAGCACCGGATGCGATGCTGGCGGAGGCGCTTACCAGATGGTCGCAGGCAGACCCGCGCCCGCTGGTTCTGTTCATTGACGAAATCGACTCGCTCGTCGGCGACTCGCTGGTCTCGGTGCTGCGCCAGCTGAGGTCAGGCTACGACCTGCGGCCGACCGGCTTCCCGCAGTCGATCATCCTGTGCGGGGTGCGCGACATCCGCGACTACCGTATCCACGCCAGTTCCGAGAAGGCGCCGGTGACCGGCGGCAGCGCCTTCAACATCAAGGCCGAGTCGCTGCGCCTGGGCGACTTCAGCGAGGCGGAGGCGCGCGCGCTGTTGGCCCAGCACACGGCGGAGACCGGGCAGGCCTTCACGGAACCTGCCATTCGGCGCATCGTGGCATCCACCTGCGGCCAGCCGTGGCTGGTGAACGCGCTGGCCTACGAGACCTGCTTCCGGGGCAAGGCCACCCGCGCGGCGCGCGAGCAGGGCGAGCCAGTGACGGCGGCGGCGGTGGAAGCGGCGCGCGAGGGACTGATTGCGCGGCGGGAGACGCACCTGGACCAGTTGGCGGACAAGCTGCAAGAGGAGCGCGTGCGCCGGGTGGTGGAGCCGATGCTGGCGGGACTGAGCGAAGAGAACTTTCAGCGGCGGGATTTGGACTATGTGCGCGATCTGGGGCTGGTGGCGGCGGACGACCCGGTGCGCATTGCCAACCCCATCTACGCCGAAGTGGTGCCGAGGGAGCTGACCTGCATCGCGCAAGTCAGCATGACCGAGGACCGGGTGGGCTATCTGGCGGGCAAGACGCTGGACGTGGAGCGAATGCTGCGCGGCTTTCAGGCGTTCCACCGCGAGAACAGCGAGCATTGGATCAAGCGCTTCGCCTACCAGGAGGCAGGGCCGCAGCTGTTGCTGCAGGCGTACTTGCAGCGGGTGGTGAACGGCGGCGGGCGGATCGAGCGCGAGTACGCGCTGGGGCGGCGGCGCACGGACTTGATGATTCGCTGGCCCAATGGCGATGCTGGCGAGAGCGAGCGCCGCATCGTCATCGAGTGCAAGGTGCGCCGGGAGCGGTCGTCGATGCAGTCGGTCGTTGACGAGGGCTTGCGGCAAACGCGGGACTACATGGACACGTGCGGCACGGCGGAGGGCCACCTGGTGGTGTTCGAGTCTGACGAATCGAAGCCGTGGGGCGAGCGCCTGTTCCGCCGCGAAGAGACATCAGGCGGCGTCCCGGTCGTGATTTGGGGCGCGTAGGGCGCCAACAGCCGCTCCACAGCCAGCCTTGTCCTGTTGGGGTCCATGACAAATCAAAGAAGAAACGTGCTGAGGCCGGGAAAGAGCGCAATCAGCACCAGGGCCAAAAGCATCAGGCCAATGAAGGGCAGCACTGCCCGGGTCACGGTCATGAAGCTCTCCCGGAAGGCGCCCATGGCGACGATCAGGTTGAGGCCCATCGGCGGCGTCAGGTAGCCGATGCCGAGATTGACAATCATCATGATGCCGAGTTGCACAGAGTCGATGCCCAGGCGATTGGCCATGGGTTCCAGCAACGGGCTCAGGATCAGAACTGCAGAGCCGATGTCGATCACCATGCCGACGCCGAGCAGCAGCAGGTTGCCGAGCGCCAGAAACTGGAACGGCGAGTCGACGTCCTCTGCAAGCGCCGCCAGTATCGTCTGCGGCACCTGCTCGTAAGTCAGAAACACATTGATGGACACAGCGAATGCAAGCACCAGGAAGAGGCTGCCCATGAGGCGGGAAGTCTCCAGGCTCACGGACCAAAGGTCGCGCAGGCCGAGGTCGCGGTAGATCGCCAGTTCCACGAGCACCGCCAGCACCACGGACACGGCCGCTGCCTCGGTGGGCGTAAAGACGCCGCCGTAGATGCCGCCGAGCACCACCACCGGCACCGGGAGGGCCGGCAGTGCCCGAATCCCGCTCGACTTGAAGGCCGCCCAGTCCCAGCCGCCGCCCCGCTGCCGACCATGGGCAAACCAGGTATGTAGCGCCAGAATGCCAATCAGAAGCGCCGCCGGGCCCAGACCGGCGATGAACAGATCCGCGATGGAAGTTTCCGTCATCACGCCGTAGAGAATGAGCGGGATGGACGGAGGAATGATGATGCCAAGCACGCCGCTGGCGCAGATCAGGCCGATGGAGAAACCCTTGCCATAGCCGTTCTCCAGGAGCGCCTGGTACATGATCGAGCCGACAGCCAGCAGGGTAACGGTGGCCGACCCGGAGATGGCGGCAAAGCCTGCCGCCGAGAGCAGCGTGGCAATGGCCAGGCCGCCCGGCAGCACGCCGGTGGCGGCCACCGCAAAATCGATCAGACGACGGGCGATGGCGCCCCGCGACATGATGGCGCCGGCAAACATGAACAGCGGGATCGCCAGCAGCACTTCCTTGTTGAAGGCCTCCCAGATGTCGTAAACGACATACTCCGGGCGCCCGTCAGCGAAGGCCGTGTACAGGAACAAGGCTGCGGAACCAAGCAGCACCAGCACAGGCTGGCGCAGCCAGAGCAGGGCGATCAGACCGACAAGCAGCAGCCAACCCATCAGGCGGCGCCAGCTTCAGGCCACACGGCCAGGAGGAGATGGCGCACGGCATTGCCTGCAAAAGCCAGTACGAAGACGCTTTGCAGGCTCCACACCGGCCAGCGCAGCAAGCTGGTCAGGTCCGCCAGCAGCCAGGACTCCCAGGCCACCTGCACGGACAGAACCGCCATGCCAGCGTAGAAGAGGCCAGTCAATCCCTGGCCGATACGCACCATCCCCGGCTCCCACCGCGCAGGCCGCCAGGTATCCAGCAGGCGTGGCCGCAGATGATCGCCAGCATCCGCCGCAAGCCCGACGCCGAAGAGCGCGGTGACCAGCATCCCGACCAGCCCGAGCTGCGCGGCGCCGACCAGGCCATGGCCGAGAATCAGACGGGTGGCCACATCCAGCACCAGGGCGCCGGTCATGACGAGAAAGCCAAGCGCGCAGAGGGCGCGTTCCAGCCACCCGAGCCAGCCAAGTATCCTCATTCCGCCTCCGCCGGTGTCGGCGCCGGCGCCGGCCTCGGCCCCCGCCCGCTGGCGGCAAAGGCCGCCTTGCCGGCCAATATGGCCTCGTGAACGGATTCGGCAGCGTTGCCGATTCGGTCGATGAGGGTCGGCATGATGAGCGCAGTCACCGCCCGCCACTCAGCCATTTCCGCTTCATTTGGCTGGTGCAGCGCCAGGCCCTCCTGGCGCATGGTCTCGATCACCTGCGCGTACAGGGAGCGCACGGCCTGACGAGCGACGGCAACGTCGCCCCAGGCGCTCCTTACAACCTGCTGCTGTGCATCGCTGGCTGCCTCGAACCAGGCCTTGTTGGCGATGATCGCGCCCGTGTCGTAGGAGTGCCGGGACAAGGTCAGATGGCTGGCGTAACGCCGGGTCACGAAGTAGTGAAAGATCACCGCCGATACGCCGCCCTCGATCAGCCCGGTCTGCAAGGCGGGCACCAGATCGCCGCTGCCGAGCGGAATGGAGTCCGCGCCTATCGAGGCCAGAAACAGTTGCGTGGCCGGGTTCGGGGAGCCGCGCAGGCGCAGGCCGGCTGCATCTTGCGGGCGTCGCACCGGCCCTTGCGCATAAAGGCCGTTCCAGCCGACCTCCACCCACTGCACCAGCTTCAGGTTCTTGGCGGCAAAGAGGGCGTCAAAGACCTCGAACAGGTAGTGGTCGTAAACGAAGTCCACCTCCTCTGCCGACTCGAACACATAGGGCGCCATGGCGATGTTGAGTTCCGGCACCACGGAGGCGAGCCCTTGCAGCGACATACCGCCGAGATGCGCCCGGCCCCTTCGGATGTCATGCAGCATCTGTTCTTCGCTGCCGCGCTCACCGCGGGTGAAATAGTCGAGGCGCACCGCATCCTGCTGCGCCAGGCGCGCCTTCACCCGCTGCCACTCCTGATCCCATACCGAGTCCGGCTGGGCGAAGGCCACCGCGCGACCGAAGAGCGGCTCATCGGCTGGGCTTGAGCTCGTCATCCCCAGCAGCCCGACAAGCATGGTGGCGGTGAGCAGACGCCGACCGGTCATTCGCTATGCACGAATTGCTGCGTCTGTACGGCCTTGACCAGCAGCCTGTCGTCGCCCTCGGCGCGCACGAAGGCGTCGAACACGGCCTGCCGCCTCCCCGCTCGCACCAATGCACAGGACACCAGCAGGGGTCGGCCCACCGGCACGGGACGCAAGTACCAGACATTGATGTTGGTGGTAACGAAATCGGGACGGCCGCCACCGGCAAAGAAGGTCGCCAGGCTCACCACGTCATCCACCATGGCGGCGACAAAGCCACCCTGGACGGTGCCATGCGGATTGGTCATGCCTTCGGGCGGCAGGAAGCGCACACAGGCGCTGCCGCCGTCTTCGCGAAACGATTCGACAGTGCCGCCCATGAACTCGCGGGTCGCAATGGCAGGCAGCTCGGTGATGTCCATGTCGGCGCAAGCCTCCTCTGCGCAGGCGTTATATCACGAGGTCTCGACCAGGCCCGGGAACAGTCGCGCCGCCGTCGCCAGCACCGAGGCCGTCTCAAGACCAGCAATCTGCAACCCGGGCGACAGCTCGCCCGGCAGCGCCGGAACCGAGATGGCCGGGACGCCAGCGATGGCTGCCGGCGCAGTCAGGTCCGCAAGCGTGTCGGGCGCGTCCTCACCGGCGCCAGGCGGCGGCTGCGCACAGGTTGGGCTTAGCAAAATCCGCCCGCTGAGATCACGCCGCAATCTGCCGGCAGCAGCCTGCATCCGGGCCTCGGCGCGCGCCACCCTGGCGGTATCCTGCGCTTCCCCCCAGGCGAGCAGGTCACGAAGCGTCTGACTGACGCCTTGTGGATCGCCGCGCAACACATCGGCGAAGGTCCGCGCGCCTTCCCGCTCGCAGATCAGCAGGCCGGCACGGCGCAGAGCTGACAGATCAACATCTGACCAGTCCACCTCCGTGGCGACGGGATTCGCCAGGAGCCATTGCTCCCAGGCGCGGCCCATGCAGCCGGCGAGTGGCAACGATGCCGGCAACCGCCAGCGCGCCAGGACCGCTCCAGGGGCAGGTGCTGGCAGGGAGCCGACCAGAGTGCGCATGAGCGCCGCTACGTCGCGCACGCTTCGGGTATGAAATCCGATGTGATCCAGCTGCCGCGACAACGGCAGGAGGCCAGTTGTATCTATGTCTCCAAAAGCCGGTTTGAAACCCACGACGGAGCAGAACGCTGAAGGCAAACGCACCGATCCCAGATCATCGGTGCCGAGCGCCAGCGGCGCCAGACCAGCAGCGACTGCCGCCGCAGAGCCGCCGGAGGAACCGCCGGGGATTCGCTTCCGGTCGCGCGGGTTTCGGGTCACTTGATAGGCCGGATTGGCGCTGGTGACGCCAAGCGCTGCCTCGTGCATGTTGCAGTGACCCAGAGGAATCAGGCCAGCTGCGCGTAGCTGCGCGACACAGCCGGCGTCCTCGGAAGCGAGCAAATGCCGACGGGCTGCGACCCCCGCATGCCACGGCAGGCCGGCAATCGCGATATTCGCCTTGACGCCAAAGGGAACACCGTCCAGCGGCGAAAGGGGCCTGCCTGCTCGCCAGCGCGCTGCCGAAGCGCCAGCCAGCTCAGTGAGTCTGGCTGGATCATCGAGCTGGTTGAAGGCGCCGAGTGCATCGTCGAGGCGCGCAATGCGCTCCAGACAAGCGTCCAGCGCCTGCACGGGCGAAGCATCGCCAGTCGCAAAGCCGTTGGCCAGCGCCGTGGCGTCGGCGCCGAGCAGCCGGTCAATCGCGTTCATCAATCAGGCGAATCGGCTTCTGACGGCTGTTCACCTGGGTCTCGGCTGCCGTCTCGCCGGGCGCCATCAGTTCCACTGCCACTGAAACGCCGAGCTGGCGCTTCAGCAGTGCCTCCATCCTTGTGCGCAGGTCACCGCCCGCAGCGCGCACTTCCGCCGCCACCACCAGGCCGCCATTGCGAGTGACGCGGCAGACAAACTCTCCCAGGTATTCTGGCAAGACCTCCAGAAGTGGACCAACCGCCTGAGGAAATATGTTTATACCTTTAATCTTTATCATATTGTCACTTCTGCCAAGAAACCCTGCCACGCGCTTCAGGCGATAGCCCAGAGACGAGGCGCCATCGAGTTCCCGGGTGATGTCATGGGTGTTGAAACGGATGACGGGGTAGATGTCGTCCTTGAAGAGACAGGTACAGACGATGTTGCCGGCTTCGCCCCTGGGCGCCGGCGCGCCTGTGTCCACGTCCAGCAATTCCAGGTACTGGGCGTCTTCCATTACATAGAGGCCGTCCCGATCCGGCCCTTCGCCGGCGATGATGCCGGTATCGCCAACACCGTACCAGTCATAGCACTCGGCCCCGCCCCAGAGATCGGCAACCGCGGCCTTGTCTTCACGGCCCATGTGGCCGCTGATCATGCGGATCCGCAGATCCTGGCCCATGACCAACCCCTGCTCCCGAGCCACCTGCGCCAGCCGCTTGAGATAGTCGGCGAAACCCACCAGCACGCTCACGCCATAGTCACGCATGAGTTCAACCTGGCGCACCGACGGGGTTTCCACGCCGGTGCCGGCAGAAATGAACAGGGCGTTGGTCCAGTGCAGCACTGCCTCGCGAATGTAATGGCCGCCGTTGATGGGGCCGTGGCCATAGACAGACTGCACCACGTCGCCCGCACGCAGGCCTTGCCAGCGATACAGGCGCCCAAGCAGGAGATTCTGCGCCTCGCGCGATCTTGGCCCGAACAACAGCGCCTGGGGTCGGCCTGTGGTGCCGCTGGTGGTGTGAAAGATCACCGGCGCCCGGTGTGCATCAGCAGGGTCGAAACCACCGAAGTCGCCGAAGGGTGGATGCGCCTCGATACTGGCCATCAGGTCTGATTTGTCGAAAACAGGCAGCTTCTCAATGTCGTCCAGCCCGCGCACATCGCCCGGCACAAGGCCCACCTGGCCCCAGAGCCTTTGATAGAAAGGAATCTGCCAGGCGCGTGCGAGACAGCGACGGAAACTCTCGTCCTGGCGCGCGAACAGTTCATCACGGCTGATCTGGCGTGCAAACTGCTCGAAGTCCGCACCGATCGGATGCGTCGCGAGCAGCCCTTTCGGATCAGCGGCGTCGAAGTAGGTCTTCATCTCCGAAACGCTCGTTGACTCGCATCGCCAGTCACGGGATCCAGCATACAGGCCACATTGTCGGTGTCGGCGAGGGCTTGAACGCGCTCGACGAGTGCTTCCGCCCGGCTCGCGTCGGCGTACACAAGTTGCAGACACTCCCGCACCTTGCGCCGGCAGGCTGCCGCCGACAGCGGGCGCTCGGGAGCGCCAGGCAGATAGCGAAGTTCAGCGCTCCGCGTGGAGCCGTCGCGCAACTCGGCGACAACGCTCTGCGGGCCGAAAGCGGCCGGATCGGCCACATCGTTGACGCTTGCCTGAAAGCGCTGCGCCAGTGTCAGAAGTGGGCCGCCCCGCCATTGGGACGGTTCGAAGTGCTCCAGCCCCACCCGACCAAACGCAAGCGCGACCGCCCCCACCCAGGCGAAACACAGGCGCGCGCGGTTGCTCGCCATATCCGCTTCCGGTGGACGGATTACCAGTTGATGAATGAGTGGTGGCGCCGCCAGGGTGAGACGCGCCAGATTGTCAGCCGAGACCCCATCCTGCCGCAGGCGCAGCACCAGGTCGATGCCGCCATGCGTGGCGCGCCCGCTCGGCCAGGGCTTATGGCTCAACTCGACGACGCGCCAGGTATGGCCCAGTGCTTCGGCAAGGCCGGCAGGGTCACAGCGTCGCTCGAACAGCGCGAAATAGCCATGTCGTCCCTCCAGAGCATCAATCGGCGCCGGAATCCCGGCGTCGGCCAGGTCTGCCGCCACCAGTCCGGCGCGGGCGGCATTCGCCATCTGCACGGGCAAGGTGAGCGTGCCTTCTTCATGCGCCTGCATGGTGCCCGCAGCCTGACAGAGCGCATGGCCCAGGGCCAGTTGCAAGACAGCAACTGACTGCCGACGAAGCACCGCTACCGCCAGGGCAGCGCCGAAGACGCCAACGGTGGCCGGGCGAAAGAATGTCAGTGGCGCATCTGCGGCCAGACCCAACACAGCCGCGGCCTCCACCCCAAGCGTCAGCGCCAGCAGGAAGCGTTGACCATCCACCGGCGCCGCCTGCTCGCACTCCGCCAACAGGGCAGCGAGCACCGGCGTCATCACATGCGCGACTGCGGCCTCGTGCACGCAGTCGAATTCCAGGCAATGGATCTGATACGCATTGAGCCATGCGGCAGCCGACGCCGGCAAGCGCGCACTACTGCCGAGCACCCGCGCCTGCTCGCCCGATCCCCAGCTTTCGGCCACGGTCAGCAAGGCGTCACGCCAGGGCCCCTGGCGGCCAGCCACACCCACGGCCAGACTGTCGAGCAGAAAGGTTCGGCTGGCGTGAACGGCCTGCGGCGGCAGATCCGCGTAGGTGGTCTCCGCCGCCAGCGCCATGAGACGATCCTGAAGCCGCATCGGATCAGAGCACGCCATCGGCCTGCAAGCGCGCTACCTCCTGCGCCGGCCAATCGAGTTCTGCGCCTATCTGCGCGGAATGCTCGCCGTATTCAGGGATGTTCAGATTGGGCTCGGCCGGCTCTCCCGCATACTTGATCGGCACGCCGAGGTGACGGTTGCCCGCCTGATCGCGCAAGAGCATCTGCCGGTGCTGTGTGTGCGCGTCCTCAAGCGCATCCTTGAGTGAGCGAACCGGGGCCCAGCAGCAGTCGATGGGCGCCAGGAAGCGCTGCCAATACTCGAGCGGGCGGCTGCGGAAGCGGGCCTCGAAGAAGGCCCGCAGCGGCGCCTGCCCAGGGCCCGGTTCGAGTTGCGCGAGCGGCAGCAGATCCAGCCGATCAAAGGCGGTCAGCAGGTTGCGCGCAAACTTGACTTCGGAGCCGCCGAGGACAATGAACCCCGCATCCGAAGTTTCGTAGATGCGATACATGGCGGCGCCGCCGAACGAGCGCATGTTGCGTGGCTCAGGATGCGCATCTTCGGCAAACACCGGGCCGGCGACATTGGGCGTCCAGGCGAGAAGCGCATCAAACATGGCGAGATCAATGTAATCGCCCCGACCCGTACCGGCGCGCCGATAGAGCGCCATCAAGATGGCGGAGAACGCCATCAGGGAGGCCAGCGCATCGGCGGCGGGCAGGTTCGGGGCCGCCGGTTTGCCGTCCTCAAGGCCCAGATTCAGCGCTGCGAACCCGGCCAGGGCCTGTACCGTCAAGTCGTGCGCGGGTTTGTCCCGCAAGGGGCCATCCTGACCAAAGGCGGAGATGGAGCAATAGATCAGCCCTGGGTTCTCTGCGGCCAGACGCGGATAGCCAATGCCAAGGCGCTCGACCACACCCGGACGAAATGCCTCGACCAGCACATCAGCGCGCCGCGCCAGGTCCAGAAAAAAGCGCTGGCCATCCGGGTCCTTGAGGTTGATCTTCAAACTGCGCTTGCCGCGCGCGATGTTGCGAAACCAGACCGAAATCCCTTCGGCATCCCGATAGCCCACTTCCCGGGTCGGCTCGCCTGTGCCGTTGGCCGGCTCCACCATGATGACGTCAGCACCATGATCCGCCATCATCATGGTCATGTGCGGCCCCGGCAGGAAGGCCGAGAGGTCCAGCACGCGCAGGCCGTCGAGCTTCATGCAGGATTTCTTTCGAGCAACTGGCGGGCGATGATGATGCGCTGCATCTCGTTGGTGCCTTCACCGATGCACATCAGGGGCGCGTCCCGGTACAGACGCTCTACCGGATACTCCTTCGAGTATCCATAACCACCGTGAATCCGCATGGCTTCAAGGGCATTCTCGACCGCCGCCTCGGAAGCAAAGTACTTCGCCATGCCGGCCTCCATGTCGCAGCGCTCGCCAGCGTCATAGGCGCGGGCCGCATCCTCCAGCAGCAGTTCTGATGCCCGGGTGCGGGTTGCCATCTCGCCCAGTTTCAACTGGATCGCCTGATGCTCGGCAATCGGCTTGCCGAAGGTGCGTCGGGTCTGGGCGTAGGAAGCCGCCTCGCTCAGGGCGCGACGGGCAATGCCGACGGAGCGCGCAGCCACATTGATGCGCCCGAGTTCAAGGCCGCCAACGGCCATGTAGAAGCCGCGCCCCGGAACGCCGCCCACCAGATGTCGGCGAGCGTCCAGAACATAGTCTTCAAACTGCAGCTCCGCAGAATCAATGCCGTGGTATCCGAGTTTCTTCAGCTTGCCGCTCACCCGGAATCCGGCATTCGCAGCACCCGTATCCGGGTCCGCCTTGGGTGCGATGAACATGGACATGCCCTTGCGCGCCGGCGTTGCGCCCGGGTCTGTCTTCACCAGCAGCGCCAGCGCGCCGCCCTCTATGCCGTTGCTGATCCAGGTCTTGCTGCCATTGATGCGGTAGCCATCGCCGACCTGATCCGCCCGGGTGCGAATGCCCTGCAGATCGGTGCCGGCGTCCGGCTCGGTCAGGGCGAGTGCGCCGCGTATCTCGCCGGTAACGAACTTCGGCAGCCAGTATTCCTTCTGAAAATCGGTGCCATGGTTCTCGACGATCTTCGCCATCATCAAGTGCGAGTTGAAGATACCGGTCAGCGACATCCACTCTTCGGAAATCAGCGCCACGATCCGCGCATAGGTGCCAGCCCGCAGACCGAGCCCGCCCCAGGCTTCGGAAACCGTCGCGCCAAAGAGACCGAGCTCCCGCATCTGCTCGACCAGCGCGTGCGGGTAGATGTCTTCCTGCTCCAAGGCCGCGGCCTGAGGTTTCACTTCCCCCGCCACCCACTTGCTGATCGCGTCAAGCAGCGCTTGTTCGTCTGCCGCCCCGTAGTCTGCTGATCCCATTTGCTGCACCTGCTGTCGGTTATTGGTGACCCCTGCCCTGACGCCTCGCCCGCAAGTCGGACTGTGGCGAGCGCCTCAGAGCTCAGTAGTGATCGACCCTGTCTTCCGTGGCTTGTCCGCTTGCCGGAATCAAGACCTGACGGACAAAGCTGCACACCACCTTGCCGGTCTGGTTGCGGCCAAGGGTCTTGACCGTGACGATGCCCTGGCCCGGACGCGACCGCGACTCCCGCTTGGCCAGCACCTCGGACTCGCCGTACAGGGTATCGCCTTCGAATACGGGCGCACTGAACTTCACCTCTTCCATGCCGAGATTGGCAATCGCCTTCTGGCTTACGTCCGTGACGCTCATGCCGATCAGCAGCGCCAGCGTGTAGGGGCTCACCACCAGGTTGCGTCCGAATTCCGAACCCTTGGCGAATTCGGCGTCGAAGTGCAATGGATGGGTATTGAGCGTCAAGAGGGTGAACAGGTGATTGTCATACTGGGTCACCGTCTTGCCGGGACGATGTTCGTACACATCGCCTACGTGAAAGTCTTCGAAATAGCGACCGAACGTTTCCCGATAGCGTTGCGGCCCGACCTCCTTGAAGTTCTGCGTCATCCGAATTCTCCTCCCTGATTGGTTGCGTGGCGCGTCATGGCGACGCCTGACAATCGCCCCTGCCGCCGGCGCGTCGAAAGATCACGCTGGCGGCGCCGCGGCGGCCCAGGCACGGCCTATGTCTTCCCGGGTCGCCACCCAGACGTCAGAACGTCTGGAGATGTGATCCAGAAACTGTTGCAGCGCACCCGCCCGCCCCGGGCGACCGATGATGCGCAGGTGCAATCCGAGCGACATCATGCGCGGGCCGTGCGAGGCGGATTCGGCCAGCAACCAGTCAAAGCTGTCGATGGCATAGCGGGCCCAGTCACGCGGCGTCAGCGAGGGCGCTGTCCACATCTTCATGTCATTCGAATCCAGGGCATAGGGCAGTATCAGCAGGGCGCTCTGGTCGCTGCCTGCAGGCCCTTTGCCGTCCGACGGTTCGATGCCGGGCACATGCCGCCAGAACGGCAGATCCCCGGAGTAGTCATCCATTTGATAGAAAAAGCCCGCTTCCAGCAGCAACCGGGCCGTATTCTCGGTATGCAGGAAGCGCGAGAGCCAGCCTTGCGGACGCCGCCCGATGCTGGAGGTGATGCTGTCGCGCGCCTGATGAATGAAGCTGCGCTCTTCGGTCTCGGACATGCGAAACTGGTGCACCCAGCGATAACCGTGACAGGCCACCTCATGATCGCTCGCCGCCAGGCGTTTCGCCAATTCCGGCGCCCGCTCAAGCGCCAGGGCCGCCGCCGCAGCCGTCACCGGCAGGTTGCGTTCATCCAGCAACCGGAACACTCGGTCGGCGCCGGCCAGAATGCCGTAGCGGTAGTTGGACTCGTTGCCGTGCACGCGAATCGGGCGGCGCGGAACGGCCCCGAGTTCGTCCACCGGCTCAGGGCCACGGTCACCGTCGGCGATGTTCATCTCCGCCCCTTCCTCGACGTTGACGACTATCGACAGGGCCAGGCGGGCGCCGTTGGGCCAGGTAAAATCAGGCGGCAGGTCGCTCAGGACGGCATGCTCGGAAACCAACTACGTCCTAATGATATGCTAATATGACTTTTGGGAAAACGACGCGGGTAGCGCAGTCGGAGCCGGCCCCGCCACAACATCGGGAGCAGCAACGCATGTCCGAACCCATCTATGACGGCCCGCCGGACTACCGGGCAGTCGGTCGGCACGGGATCTTCCCCGCTGCCAGTCATGACCAGACCGAGCGCTACAATTTTCTGGCGCAACTGAATCGGCATCTGGCAGCCGAGGTGATGCCTGGCGTCGCCGAGGCCTGGGAGGCGCGGGTTGCGCCCGATCTGGAGCGACAACTCGGCAGAAAGCCACTGCATCGCAGCGAGGTGCGCAAGGCGCTGGCGCAGGAACCCCTGTATCAGACGTGGAGCGCCCTGCGCCGCAACAGCATGGAAATGCGCCAGCAAGCCGGGCTCTCGGTGGTGCTGCCGCAACTGCCTGATCTGATCGACAAGGCCCGGTCGTGCATCCCGGATGGCCGCTTGCAGCTGAATCCAGAGGTGTCCGCGCCGCCCTATCTGACGGCGGTGGATCACCACTGCATGCCCGGCAGCTATCACACCGAACTGACGCCCGACGATGTAAGCGCCGCCGCCAACTACGATTCTGGTCTGTTCGTCACCACCGGCGGGCTGCTTGGCCGCTACAGCGATGCAGGCGGGCGCGGCGTGGTTGACTGGATCAGACGACAGTACCCGGATTTCCAGCCGCGCCGCATCCTTGATCTCGGCTGTGGCCTCGGCCACAACGTACTGCCCATCGCCGCTGCCTTCCCGGAAGCGGAAGTCATCGCCATTGATGTGGCGGCCCCGATGCTGCGCTACGGCGCCGCCCGGGCAATCAGCCTGAACATCTCCAACGTCACCTTCGTGCAGGCGGACGCTGCCGACCTTGCAGACTTTGCAGACGCCAGTTTCGACTGGATTCAGAGCACCATGTTCCTGCACGAAACCGCGTACCGGGCATTGTCCCGCATCATGGCGGAGTGCCGCCGACTGATCGCGCCGACCGGGCTGGTGCTGCATATCGAGCAACCGAGGTATGACGCCGACATGTCGCTGTTCGAGCAGGCAATGCGGGATTGGGACGCCTTCAACAACAACGAACCCTTCTGGACGAAACTGCACGAGATCGACCTGGACGAGATCATGGTCCGGTCTGGATTCGACCGCGAGGCGCTGATTCACGGCGGCGTTGCAGCCGTTGCCGACACTGATCTCTTCCCGGACGCCGCCTCGGATGACGTCGAGGACTATGGCCGCAAGCCGGCCTGGCGTATTACTGGCGCCAGGCTGGCCGCATAGTCCAGCTCGATGACGGAGGACCCCCTCCCGGAAGCCGAGGCGCTGGATGCGCTGCGCCTGGCGGGCGCCAAGGCCAAGGGCAAGCGGCCCTGGTTTCTCGGGGACCGGGACGTCGAGCGGGTGCTGTCGATCACCATGGCCGTGGCCGGGGAGTTGGCCGTGCTGCGGCAGCGCCTGGATACGCTGGAGTCGCTGCTGGAATCCCGGGGCAGCGTCACCCGGGAAGACATTGACGCCTTTCAGCCCTCGCAATCGCAGCGCGAGGCCCGGGCGCGCTGGAATCAGGAGTATCTGAGCCGCATCCTGCGCATTCTGCAACAGGATCGGGAGGCGCTCGAGCGCTCCGATGAGCCAAGTTCCGGCGAAGCCGGCGAACGTATGGGCCCCGAATGACGCACCTGTTGCGCGCCGGCACGGTTTCGGTATCTGATCTGGCTGCCAGCGTCCGCCTCTACGAGCAATGGCTGGACTACCGGATCATCGAGGATCGGCCAGTTGATGCAGCCCTGGCCGCGGCTTGGGGCGCGCCCGCCGAGGCCGGCTCGACAAGCGCTGTTCTGCAACCCGCGTCTGGCGCGAAGATCTATTTGCGTCTGGTCGAGACGCCGCCAGTTGCCGGGTTCCGGCCACTGGTCACCTACGGCTGGGCTGCGCTCGAGTTTTGCGTGCAGGATGTTCTGGCAGTGCACGAGCGCCTGAAGGATTCACCATTCGAGATCGTCGGCCCGCCGCGCAAGATCGAGGGACTCGACGCCATACATCCGATGCAGGCGCGCGGGCTGGATGGCGAAATCTGCTACTTCACCCAGATCAACAGCGACCTGCCACATTACCGGCTGCCCAGGGCCAGCACCCTGATCGATCACCTGTTCATCCATGTGCTCGCCGCCAGCGACATGGCGGCGACGCAGCGCTGGCTGGTGCAGCACCTCGGCCTTGGCATCGGCAGCGAACGCATGGAGATCGTCTATACCATGCTGGCCAAGGCGTTCGGCGCGCCACTCGAGCAGCGCTACGAAATCTCCACCATGGTGCACGAGAGGGACGTTTTTCTGGAAGTGGACCAGATGCCGCCAGCTGCCGGGCCGAGGCCGCGGCGCCCCGGCCGGTTACCCCCCGGCGTCGCCATGACAACGCTCGCCGTACCGGACCTCGACGCCATCAGCGCCCCCTTCGTTACGCCAGCCACACGCCCGGCGAGCAAGCTCTACCACGGCCAGCCCAGCGCCACGGTCATCGGGCCGGACGGCGCGCTCATTGAACTGGTGCAGAGAGACGAACCACTATCGAACTGAGCCGCCACGCTGACGGCGTCGCCAGGCAAAAAGCGTCAGGTCAGTGATTCGAGTTGCAAGCGCAGCGTTTCAACCTGTGCCTCGGCCTCGGAAGCGCGCCTCCGCTCCCGCGCCACCACTTCTGCCGGCGCCCTGGCAACGAAATTGCGATTGGCCAGCTTGCGATTGACCTGTAATGCCTGGGCCTCTGCCCGCTGCAAGGCCTTGGCGAGCCGAGCACGCTCAACGTCCAGATCGATCAGACCCGCCAGGGGCGCCATCACGCGCAGATCACCCACCAGGCCCAGGGCATGTGCAGGCGCTGTCTGCTCTGGCGCCAGCCAGGCGACGTCGGAAACGCCTGCCAGCCTTCGCAACAGGCGCTCGGTAGCCGCCAGTCGGCGGCGATCGGCCTCGTCGCCGCCCGCCAACAGCAGGCGCAGGGCCTGCTTCGGCTTGATGCCGGCCTCGCCCCGTATGTTGCGCACTGCCAGAACCAGCGCCTGAAGCCAGGCCATCTCAGCCTCGGCCTCTGGATCATCCGGCAGACCGTGCGCGTCCGGCCACGGCTGCGTCATGATCGTGGCGCCGCTGATCCGCAGGCGCTCGGCTACCCGGCGCCAGAGCGCATCCGATATGAAGGGCATGGCCGGGTGCGCAACCCGCAGCAGGACTTCAAGCACCTGCAACAGGACGCCTTGCAGTGAAGCCAATTCGGCCGGGTCGGCGTTGTCCTGCCAGATCACTGGTTTGGCGAGCTCAAGATACCAGTCGCAGTACTCGTGCCAGACAAAGTCATACACGCGGCTGGCGTAGTGGTCGAAGCGATAGCCTTCAATAGCCTGGCCGCTGGCGGTCACCAGTTTTCGGGCGCGGGACAGAATCCAGCGATCCGACAGGCTGCGGGCTCCCGCTGCGGCATCGGCCACCGTCTGCCCTGCCCCGGCGCTCACCGCCGATTCTTGCGTGTTCATCAGCACGAACCTGGCGGCATTCCATAGCTTGTTGCAGAAGTTGCGGTAGCCAGCAGTGCGCGCCAGGTCGAACCGCACGTCCCGACCGCGCGTGGCCAGGGCGCAGAAGGTGAAGCGCAGGGCATCCGTGCCGTAGGCGGGAATGCCGTCGGGGTAATCACGCCGGGTCGCCTTGGCAATGCGCGGCGCAAGATGCGGCTGCGTCAGGTTGCTGGTGCGCTTGGTCACCAGTGCGTCGATTTCGATGCCATCAATCAGATCCAGCGGGTCCAGGCCATTGCCTCGGGTCTTGGACATCTTCTGACCTTCCGAATCGCGCACCAGGCCATGGACGTACACCTGTCGGAACGGCACCTCGCCTTGCAGCCTGAGTGACATCATGATCATGCGGGCGACCCAGAAGAAGATGATGTCGTGACCGGTGACCAGTGCCGAGGCCGGATGGAATCGGGCCAGATCGCTGGTTTGTCGGGGCCACCCCTGCGTTGCGAACGTCCACAGGGCAGACGAAAACCAGGTTTCCAGAACATCCGCCTCGCGGGTGAGTGGCGTTTCCGCCGCGAGCCCTGCCTGCCGACGCGCGTCGGCCTCGTCACGTCCGACATGAACGGCGCCGTCCGGGCCATACCAGGCGGGAATCCGGTGCCCCCACCACTGCTGGCGGCTGATGCACCAATCCTGAATGTTGCGCATCCAGGCGAAAAACGTGTTCTCGTACTGACGCGGCACGAACCGAACCTGACCGGTTTCGACAGCGCGCACGGCCGGCTCCGCCATAGCCTGAACGCGGACAAACCACTGGCGCGTCAACCAGGGTTCGATCAGCGCGCCGGACCGGTCGCCGCGCGGCGCCGTCAACTGATGCGCCGCTACTCCGGCCAGCAAACCGAGGGCATCAAGGTCGGCGAGGACGCGCTCGCGCGCTGCAAACCGGTCCAGCCCCCGATAGGCAGCCGGCGCCGTATCGCTGATGGCCGCCTTGGCGGTAAACACATTGATGGACGGCAGATCATGCCGGGCGCCGATGGCATGGTCATTGAAATCGTGCGCCGGCGTGATCTTGACGCAGCCGGACCCGAACTGCGGATCGACATACGCATCGGCAATGATCGGCAGCTCGCGGCCAACCAGCGGCAGCCGCACTCGCTTGCCGATCAGGCTCCGATAGCGCTCGTCCTCGGCGTGTACAGCCACTGCCGTATCGCCAAGCATGGTCTCTGGTCGGGTGGTGGCAACAACCAGATGGTCCTCGCCGGCATCAGTCTTGACGCCATCCATCAGAGGGTATCGAAAACGCCACAAGTGCCCTGCTTCGGGCGTATTGATGACTTCCAGATCAGAAATGGCGGTGCCGAGCACAGGATCCCAATTGACCAGCCTTTGCCCCCGGTAGATGAGACCATCCTCATGCAGGCGCACAAAGGCCTCTGTGACCGCCTGTGCATAGCCCTCGTCCAGCGTGAAGCGCTCGCGCGACCAATCCAGCGACGATCCCATGCGCCGCAACTGGCGCGAGATCTCGCCACCCGACTCCTGCTTCCACTGCCAAACCCTTTCGACGAAAGCCTCCCGGCCCATCTCCTGACGGCTCTTGCCTTCCGCATTCAACTGGCGCTCCACCAGCATCTGCGTGGAAATACCGGCGTGGTCCGTGCCCATTTGCCAGAGTGCATCCCTGCCGTTCATGCGCTGATAACGGATGAGCACGTCCATCAGGGTGTGCTGGAAGGCGTGCCCCATATGCAGGGTGCCCGTGACGTTGGGCGGCGGGATGGGGATGCAATAAGGATCGCCCGCGTCACCAGGGGCAAAGTAACCGCCCGCTTCCCACTCCTGATACAGAGGCCCTTCAATGGCGTGTGGATCGAAACTCGCAGCCAGCGATTCGCCGCTCACGCGCCCTCCCAATTGTCGATCCTGTGGTGCGCCAAGGCATAACCCTGCGCCTTGTAACGGCGATACCGGTCGCGCCCGGCCTGCCGGTTCTCTTCGACCAGAATTTCTGCCCCGCGTTCAAATTCGCCGATGAAGGCGGGTATCTCGTCAGTCAGATTGATCAGCAACCCGCCTGTGCGAGCGCCTTCTTCAAGATCAGGCGCCCAGCCGATGACCACCGGGGCGCCCTCGGCTGCGTGCTCGCCCAGCAGGCCGTGCGGCAGAAAACGCTGCGGCGGGTAGTCCCACAGGAGCGCGTCGAAATCCTCCGCGGCCTGGCGACTCGGCGTGTGCACATGAATACAGCGGCCAGCTTCGACGATCTTCGGCGCCGCCGTGGCGCAAAGGCGGCACGCGAAACGCAACTGTGCGCTACGCGGCACATCCGGCAGGAGGTAGAAATCAAGCTGTCTCACGACCGCACCCGGACCGCAAACCCGACTCTCTTCCTGACCATGCGGCCTCGTGCGTTTTGCGGGCGGCGGATCATGGCGCCTGATATACGCACTCAACGCAGGCGAGTCAACGCCGACGAGTCTGCGATAATGCCCCGGCAGGATCAAACAGCGCCAGAGCGCCGCACCTGTTCGTCAAATCGAAGGAGTCGCCCGCGGACTATCCCCCGATGTCGATCATCGCCTTCAAACACCTCAACCGCGAGCTGCTGCTTACCCTGGCCGTCACTCTGGCGGCCCTGTTCCTGATGGCAGTAGGCGGGCGCTTCATCGGTTATCTGCAAGAGGCGGTGCTCGGCAAGTATCCGGCGGCGGCGCTGCTGACGATCATCGGCCTGCGCCTGCCGGGATTCCTGCAACTCCTGCTGCCCTTTGCGCTGTTTGTCGCCACCCTGCTGACCTTCAGCCGATTGCACGCCGATCGTGAATTCTCCATCTTGCAGGTCAGTCGGGCGACGCACGCGCGGCCGCTCTTGTGGGTGCTGCCGAGCACGCTGCTGGTCGTGCTGGCAACCGGGGGGCTTTCGCTCCACTTCACGCCGGCCAGCAATGTCGCACTGGCCGAGTTCCTGGCCGAACAACGGGCCGAGATGGCTTTCGAGCGGCTGCGTCCGGGCGCCTTCCATCGCTTCCAGGGTAATCGGATCACGCGCGCCGAGGGCATGGCGGCAGATGGCCGCAGCCTCACCGATGTGTTCCTGGCCGAACCGGGAGGATCGGACAGCGCCACCTTCCTGTTTGCCAGACGCGCGCGCCCAACCCTGAACCCTGTGTCCGGCAATCGGTATCTGCTGCTGCAGGATGGCGTCCGGCTGAGCGCCGAAAGCACAGGGGCCGGCGAGCGGCGCCAGCTGATCGAATTCTCCGCACTGAGCCAGAAGCTCGCCCCGGGCGCGTCAACGCCGCGCCCGCAGGCATTGGAAGCGAGATCCAGCCTGGCGCTCTGGCGCAGCCCCGGGGTCGCAGAAGCCGCTGAATTGCACTGGCGCATCGGCCTGCCCGTATTCGCCGCAATCGCCCTCCTGATTGCCTTCGGTCTAGCTCCCGTGCGCCCGGGCGGCGGGCGCTTCTCGCGTATTCTGCCCGGTATGCTGGTGCTGATCGGCTACTACCTGTGCCTGCTCGTCAACCAGTATGGATTGGCTGCGGGCGTACTGCCGCCAGCCCTTGGCCTCTGGCCGGCACACGCGCCATTTGCCGGGCTGGCCTGGTATCTGTTCAATCGCATCGGCGTCCCCGCCAGGCGTTGAGCCAGTCCCGGACTTTCCACCAGGTTACCTGCCCATCAACCTGATCGTCCATTGCACTGTACTGCTTGATTCCGGTGTCGAACCACGATCCTGAAAGCAGACGGCACTGGCCACAATCGGCCCCCTGCCCTTCGTGAACAGTTTCAGAACAACCGGCTCGGCGCGCCTGCCGACCGTGGACAGTTACCTGAGCCGAACCATCCTGGCCAAGACGGCCGTTGCACTCCTTGGACTCCTGGGCCTGGTTGCGGTATTCGCGTTCATTGAAGAAACAGGCGAGCGTGGGGCCGACTACGGCCTCTCCGAGATGGCCTGGTTCATCATGCTGACATTGCCGAGACGCTGCCTGGAGGTATTGCCCTATGCACTGCTGCTCGGCAGCCTGCTCGGTCTCGGCGGACTTGCCGGCAACAGCGAATTGACGGTGCTGCGCGCTTCGGGTTGCTCGCCCTGGCGACTGCTGCGCGCTGTTTCCTGGGCGGCGACCGGCGTTTGCCTGCTCGGCCTGGCAGGCCAGCAATGGGCCGGGCCCGCATCGGAAGCAGCGGCGGAGCGCTACAAGGCGCGGTTGACCGGCAAGCCTGGCCGGCTCGCATCGGCAACCGGATACTGGCACAAGGCCGACGATCTCTACACGCAGATCTCGGCGATCAGTGATTCGGGCGAATTGCGGCGCCTGCACCAGTATCAGTGGAGCGCCGAGGGCGGACTGCAACGCTGGCGCGAGGCGGAGCGCGCCGTGTTTCAGCCGGCCAGAGCGCAGCAGCCCAGCCACTGGATTCTGTACAACGGCAGCGAGACGGTCAGGCAGGCGAACGCACTCGTCAGTGAGCCGTTTTCAGAACGGGTCTGGCACAGCCTGACAACCCCGGATGTGTTTCGTCAGACCTTGATGACGGACCCGCGCCGATTGTCCTTTTCCGCGCTGCATCGTCAGATAGATGTGCTGAAAAGCGCCGGCGAAGATGCAACCGGCAGCCGAGTGGCCTTCTGGACGAAGGCGCTGCAACCAGCCGCCATCTTTGGGCTGGCGGCCCTCGCCCTCGGTGTCGTACTCGGGCCGATGCGCCAGACCAGCATTGGCGCACGGCTAGCGGCGGGCGTTGCCATCGGCCTGGGATTGAAGTATCTGCAAGATCTCTTTACGCCCATGGCCATGGTGTTCGGGATGGCGCCGCAGGTTTCTGCCGCCGCGCCCATCCTGCTTTGCTGGGGGTTCGCGATCTGGCAGCTACGACGCCAGCACTGAGACAGCGCCAGCCCACTGATTGAATTCTTTTCAATCAGCCGAACCATTTTCTTTCAATCAGCCGAACCATTTTCTTTCAATCAGCCGAACCATTTTCTTTCAATTAGCCGATACCGTTTCTTTCAATCAGCCGAACAAAATGCTACAAATAACGGCATGGACCAGCCCCAGCTTTATCCGCGCCACGCAGAGCGTCGGCTGAACGAAGCAATCGAGGATTCACCGGTTGTCCTGATCCACGGGCCGCGCCAATGCGGAAAAACCACGCTCGCGCGCACGACTCGCGTCTCTGCCGATCCATCTCCGTCGGGGTTATCCAACTCTGCGCATCAGGCAGGCGACTCGACGAAAACGCCCGGCTGTGCTTACGCATACTTCAGCTTCGATGACGCGGGCATCCGTTCAGCCGCCAATACCGACCCTGTGGGTTTTGTCACAAATCTGCCCGAACGAGCCATCCTTGACGAAATACAGCGTGTGCCAGAGATCTTTACTGCCCTGAAACTGGAGGTGGACCGCCAACGCAGGCCCGGGCGCTTCCTGCTTGCGGGTTCCACCAACGTCCTGCTGCTGCCGCGTCTGGCCGATTCATTGGCTGGCAGAATGCAGGTGGTGCGCCTGCATCCCCTGTCACAGCGCGAACTCGAATCCGCCGGAACTGCTGAACCGGACGCCGAGCATGGATTTCTCGACGCCCTCTTCAGCGGCGCCTTCGAGCAGCGCCAAACTGAACGACTCGGCTCCCGACTGGCGGAGAGAATCGTCGCCGGCGGCTACCCGGCGGCGCTGGCGCGTCCCACACCGAGGCGCCAGGCGAACTGGTACCGCGACTATATCGACGCCCTGGTGCAACGGGACGTTCGCAGCCTTGCCCGTATCAGCGCGCTCGAAGCACTGCCGAGGCTGCTGGCTCTGGCGGCCAGCCAGACGGCGCGGTTGGTGAACGTCTCGAACCTCGCATCGCCATTTCAAGTGTCCAGGCCGACCATCAACGACTACCTGTCGCTGCTTGAACGCATCTTTCTGCTGGAGCAACTGCCGCCCTGGCACAGCAATCGGGCAAGCCGATTGATCAAGACGCCAAAGTTGCACATGGGAGATACGGGCGTTGCCAGTTCATTGCTCGGCATCAATGCGTCGGAGCTGACAAGACCCAAGAACGGGGCGCTGCTTGGTCATTTGACGGAAACCTTCGCATTCCAGGAACTCCGCCGACAGGCAAGCGGCCTCGACGAACGCATCGGCTTCTACCATTACCGAGACAGGGACAAGACAGAAGTGGACCTGGTGATCGAGCGCGGCAACGCCGTGGCCGGCGTCGAGATCAAGGCGGGCGCCACCGTAAGGCGCGGCGACTTCAACGGCCTGCGCAAGCTGGCCCGAACCGCAGGCGCACGCTTTGCATGCGGGGTAGTGATCTACGACGGCGAACTGGTCTTGAGTTTCGGTGACGGGCTCTACGCCGTACCCCTTGTCAGGTTGTGGGAGAAAGCAGGCGATTGAGACGCGCGTCGGGCGGAGCGGAATATGCACATGGCCCCACCGTGCTCGTATGGGGTATCCAGGAGTATCGGCAACGGGAAACCGCAGAAATCCCTAATCCCCCATCGTCACGACCAGCGTTGCCCCGTATTGGCGCGGCTGCGTCGGCGCAGCGAAGGCGAAGAGGGTCGCCACCGGGGTGCCGCCGAGCCGCTCGATGTTGTTGGAGAGATTCTTGCCCCAGAGGGCCAGGCGGTAGCGTCCGTCGGCGGATTCCCAAACTGCCTGGGCGTCCAGGGTGGTCAGTTCGTCACGGAAGAAACCCACATCGTTGGGAGTGGTCAGCGCCATTTCGTCGGTATAGCTGAAGCGCGCGCCCAGGGTGAGGGCGCCAAGGTCAGCCAGATCGAATTCGTAGGACGCTCCCAGGCTGAGATCCCACTTCGGTGCGCGAACCAGGTCGAGGTGGCTGTTGTCGGTTTCCACGCCGTCGCCAGTGATGTCGGCGATGAAGCCCTTGTACTTGATGTCCAGGTAACCGATGTTGCCGTTGATGTTGAATCCTGGCGCGGGCACGAGGCTGAACGAGGCCTCGGCGCCAAAGGATTCGGCGCCTGCCGCATTGTCCGTGAAGGTCTCCTGGCCGGTGGAGGTTGGCGCAGCGCGAATCACGCCACGCTGCAGATTCTTGTACTCGGCGTAGAAGAGATTCGCATTGAGGCGCAGACGGTCGTCGAGCAGGTCGCTGCGCATACCCGCCTCGAAGTTGTCCACCTGCTCGTCGTCATACGGTGAGGAAAACACCGGCAAGGTGCCCGCGTTGTTCACGAATCCGCCCGACTTGAAGGCCCGCTGCCAGAAGCCGAACAGCATGACGGCGTCGCTGGCCTGATATTCAACGCCAAGACGCGGCGAGAAGGTGGTCCAGCTTTCGCTGACCGGTCCGAATCGCACTGACGGATCGAAGTCCGTGGGGTCACCCGGGTCGCTGCCGGCGAAGGGCACGCCGTTGCATGGCGCGGTTTGCGGGGTCTGGCCTGGCGGGCAGGCGCTGTCGTTGATCGCCATGCCGAGCACGTCATGCTTCTTCTCGTAGGTGAGCCGCCCCCCAGCGTTCAGTGTCCAGCGATCCGTGAGGCGCCAGTCGAATTGGGCGTAGCCAGCGACGGTGTAGCGTTCCTGTTCGTTTGTACCGTAACTGACCGCCGGATTGTCCCGCCCGTATCCGCCACCGCCAAACAGCCCACTGTCGAGGAATATCCACAGATATTGCTGCACCTGGTAGCTGTCCTGCAGATAGAAGGCGCCGGCGAGCAGGTCAACCGTGTCGTTGAAGGTGGTTGCAAAGCGCGCCTCTGCCTGGGTGGCTGCAAATTCCTGGAGCCGGGTGCTGGCGAAGACGTCCCAGTTGTAGCCATCCGTGTCGGTGGTGATGTCTTCCTCGACATCTCGATGGTTGAAGATAAGGGTGAAGGTGCCGAGGTCGGTTTCGTACTGGCTGTCCAGGGTAATGCCCCAGATGTCCTGCAAGGTCTGATTGGGTTGCAGGTTGGAGCCCACCTCGAAGGGGTCGCTGCCGTCGCCGTCGATATTGAAGCGCGAGTCACCAAAAGGGTCCTTGCAGGGAAAGCCGAAGATGCTGTGCACGCTTGGCGCGCCGCTCGGGCCGTTGCCCAACGGCGGCGGCAAGCTGCCCGGTTGATAGCATTGAGTCCAGTTGGCGGTGCCGTCGCCCTTGTCTTCCCAGTACTCGCCGATCAGGTCGATACGCCAGGCGTCGTTGGGTTCAAAGCGGAGGCTTGGCCGGATCAACAGCGAGCGTTCGCCATTCTCCCGGTCGCCGCGCTTGTCCTCGTCGGTCGTCGTGACCAGGGTTGCCGTCGCCGGATTGTAGCTTTCGACGAACAGCCCGTCGTTTTTGAAGAAGCCCGCCAACTCGTGATAGTGGGCAGCGATTCTGAAGGCTGCTCGCTCGCCCAGGGGCAGATTAGCAACGGCGCCGAGGTTGCGTCGCCCGGCATTGCCCACGTCCATGTGCGCTTCGAACGCCCCCCCCCCGAGCTTGGGGCGCTTGGTGCGGACAGCGATTGCGCCCGCGAAGGCGTTGCGTCCATGCAAGGTGCCCTGCGGGCCGCGATAGGCGGTTATCGATTCGATGTCGAACAGGTCAAGCAGCGCCACGGCATTGCGCGAGTAGTAGGCGTCGTCAACGAATACCGCCACCACCGGATCGGCGAAGCTCTCGATACCGGCAGTGCCGATGCCGCGCATGCTGAATGACGCAGCGGCCTGGAACAGGCCCACGTGTTCAAGCTGTACATTCGGGATGGCGTGGTTGAAATCCTCCAGGGTAACGGCGAACTCGCGCTCCAGGCTTGGGCCTGAGAAGGCAGTGACCGCTTCCGCCATGCCCTGCACGTTCTGCGCGTCGCCGCGCTTGGTGACGACGAGGATTTCTTCAATGACGCCCGAATCATCGCGCTCCGCCGCGTAAGCGCTTCCGACGACCAGCAGCAAGGCCCACAACCAGACAGTTGGCTTCATCTGTTCTCTCCTTTCGTTCTCTGTTCTCTGTTCTTTGTTCTTGTTCTATCCATGGACCGCGTGTTCTCTCCATGGACTGCGGGTTCGCCGCTGCCTGTGCGGACTTCACTTTTGCTTGCAGCCCAGGCGCAGGGTCCCTCCCTCAACACTCGACAGCATGATACATCGAAGCCGGCGCCCGAGTGCAAGACCTGTACAAGTTCAGCACCGCTCGCCACTACCCCGGCGGAATCGTTGGGTACATACATCGTTCTCCTTCCCCAACGACGGGGCCTTCCCCGAATCACAGGCGGGGCGGCTTCCGCATTGCCCTTTTCGAGGCCTGCTCAGCGTTCACTGCTCGTTACGGCCTGTGCGCTCGCTGAGCGCCCTTGCGGACCCTTTTACATCAGAAGCTTCGACTGCTTCGTTACCTCCACAGCCGTTCCGATTGCTACCGGCTGGAACGACTCTTGCCGGGTGGGGTTCGCACCCACTGAGGTTGTGCACCTTTGCACGGCGCACTGAGATTTTCGGGCTAATCGTGCGGCGAATAAAGTTGTCGCAATTTTCAGTAAAAATATCGCAATTCACGATAATCACCTTTCTGTTTCTTGATGGCCTGAATTAAATACCAACATTCAATTACAGGAGGTAGTCGATGTTAAACAACGGCAGATTGGTTTATGACAATCGCGTTATTGTGGTCACAGGTGCCGGTAACGGTATTGGCAAGGCGCATGCCCTTACTTTTACGCGGCGTGGTGGATCAGTCGTTGTCAATGACATTAACCGGGAGGCAGCCGACAGTGTGGTAGCAGAAATTCATGCAGCGGGCGGTACTGCAGTAGCCAGCTATGACTCTGTGGTTGATGGTGCGGATGCGATTGTCGAGCTAGCCGTAAACACCTATGGAAAAATTGATGTGCTGGTGAACAATGCCGGTGTCGGTGTCGGCGGTGAAAATGGCGCGGGCTTTGCCGTGCAAGATATGGGCGACCAGGATTGGCAACGACTGATGGATGTCCACCTCGACGGCACCTTTCGCTGTTCCAGGGCGGCGCTCAGGAACATGCGTACAAACAACTATGGTCGAATAATCAGCACTGCCTCGCCCGTGGGCTTCTTTGGCGCGCTCAATTCAAGCCACTATTCTGCCGCCAAAATCGCCACATTTGGCCTGATGCAATGCATCACACTGGAGAACGAAGGGTACAACATCCACGCAAATACTCTTGCTCCGGTCTCAGCCAGTGAAATGAGCAAGGAATACTTTCCTCAATCCTGGCTCGACGCAGCAAAACCCAACTTCGTTTCCGAGTTTGCCGCCTGGCTGGGACACGAGTCGTGTTCCATCAACGGCCAGGCCTATGAGGTTGGTGGTGGTTTTGTCCATCAAATTCGACTAGAGATGAGTAGCGGTATTCATCTTGACGAGTCTGATTATTCAGCCGAAAACATAGCCAGCAAGCAACAGGAACTGTCCGACTTCAATGACAGCATAAATCCGGGCGTTGGTGAGATGCACATCGTTGTTAACGAAATAGCCACCACTCTGGGCAATGATTCTGAGGCCGTCATGGACTCCCTTGGTTTATTGAAATCCAAGACCGGTTCGTTGGAGTAGCCTGGCGAAGGGTGTACGTCAGATTTGTGGCATGAGGCTTCAGGATGTTGTTGCCCGCCGTTTCCAGTAGTCGTCGAAGCGGTTGCTGTCGATGGCGCACCTTAGGTTGCAGGACGGTTCCGCTTCAGGAACACTCAGCCCGTCGCAGAACCTGCCCCGGACGCTCGCTTGCCATGCTGAATCGGCTGGATGACTACCCGATCCACCAGACACCGGAGCCGCTGGCGCATCCCATCACCAGTGATCGCAACGTCTATGACCGCACCTGGTACAACGGCTACGCCACGGACGGCAGCTATTACTTCAGCATGGGTATGTCGATCTATCCGAACCGGGAGATACTGGATTGCGCCTTCAGCCTGGTGCGGCCAAACGGGCTGCAACACTGTTTCCTTGCCTCGCGCCGGGCGCCGGCGGAACGCACGGAAATGCAGGCAGGCCCCCTGCGCCTGGAGGTTCTGGAACCGATGCGCCGCGCCCGATTGATCCTGGATGACAACCCGAGCGGACTCGCTTGCGACCTGTCATTCGAGGCGCACACTTCTGCCATTCAGGAAGGTCGCCAGACCCTCTGGCAAGGCGTCCGCCGAATCATGGACGCCACGCGCTTCACCCAGTTCGGCTGCTGGCGCGGCACGATTGCAACGCCGGATGGCGACCTCGACATTCGCCCCGAACTCTGCCGAGCGACCAAGGACCGCTCCTGGGGCCAGCGCGGCGTGGGCGACGCCCTGACTCACGGGGCGCCGCAACCATTCGGCAATTACTTCTTTCTCTGGGCGCCAGTCATCTGGTCAGATCATGTCAGCCACGCCATCTTCTTCGATGGCATCCGCGGCGAGGCCCTGTTTCGCGAGGCGCTCACCGCCCCCTGGTATGCAAACCCCGGGGAACTGCCGCCCGAGCCGGAGGCGGAGGTAAACCGCATGGCCAGCACACGACACCAGGTGCGCTATCACCCTGGCTCGCGTCTGGCCCGCGAGGCAGAGATTGATCTGGTCGATCTGGACGGCCATACCCGCACCATGACGCTCTCGCCAATACTACGCTTTCACATGAAGGGGCTTGGTTATGGCCACCCGAAGTGGCGACAGGGCGCCTGGCAAGATGAACTGGCCATCGGACATGAGCGATTCGACCCGCGCGAACTCGATTTGTTGTCGGCGGAAAACGTGCATGTGCAGCAGGTTGTCCGAGTTGAAGACGGCGAGCAAATCGGTATCGGCGCACTCGAACAGCTGGTGATCGGGCCCTACGCGCCAGCCGGCTTCACGCAGCTGCTCGACGGCGCCGATTGAGACGCTTCGTGTCAGACGCGCTGAATCAGCGTGCCGGTGCCCAGGCCGCCGCCACAGCACATGCTGATCAGGCCGTAGTTGCCGCCGCTGCGCTGCAATTCGTGCGTCGCCTTGGTCAGCAGAAAGCAGCCGGTGGCCCCGAGCGGATGGCCGAGCGCGATGGCTCCGCCATTCGGGTTCACCCGCGCCAGGTCCGCGCCCACCGTCTTCGCCCAGGAAAGCACCACTGAGGCAAAGGCCTCGTTGACTTCAAAGACGTCTATGTCCGAGGGTTCGAGGCCGGTTGCGGCCAGCAACTTGCGGGTGGCGGGAATCGGCCCTTCCAGCATCAGCACCGGATCGCATCCAACCAGCGCCGTTTCCACCACCCGGGCCAACGGAGCAAGGCCCATTTGCTGCGCAGTCTCGGCCCGCATCAGCAACACGGCAGCAGCGCCATCGGCGATCTGCGAAGAAGTGCCGGCTGTGTGAATACCGTCGGCGCGCGCCACGGGTTTCAAACCGGCCAAGGCCTCCAGGCTGGTGTCCCGAAGAATCTCGTCACGCTCGAAGCGCCAGGATTCGCCCGTTTTCTTGCCGGCCTCATCGAATGCGGGCACGTCCAGCGGTATGACCTGGCTGTTGAAACGCCCTTCACGCCAGGCACGCGCCGCCCGTAGCTGCGAATCAAGGCCGAATTGATCCGCATCAGCGCGCGTCACCTGATATTTCTCGGCCATGCGTTCCGCGCCTTCGAACTGGCTGGTGAATTCACGGTGCTCGAAGTAGGTGCTTGACACGGGTTTGCCGTAGCCATCCGGCAGACCGAAGGCATCAGCGCCGATGCGTAGCCGGGTCATGTTTTCCACGCCGCAGGCGACGACCATGTCCGCCATGCCGGAACGAATCAGACTGTGGCCGAGCATGGCCGCTTCCTGCGAAGAGCCGCATTGGGCATCGACGGTGATGCAAGGGGTAGTTTCCGCGCCCCCGTGCGACAGCCAGGCAGTGCGGATGATGTTCATCCCCTGAGCGCCCAGCTTGTTGATGCAGCCGCCTACCACCTGATCCACCTGCGCTGCCGAGACGCCAACGCGGTCCAGCAGCGCCATCATGACCGGCCCCAGGGTATCTGCGGGATGCACCCGGCCAAGCGCGCCATCCCGTCGTCCCACGGCGGAGCGCACTGCATCGACAATCACCACTTCATGCATGACGGAATTCCTCGGCGGTTTCGATCAAAGGGGCGAGATTGTACCTGCGCCGGTGTACCATGATGAAGATCCCGCCTCGAAGCGCCACGTAGCGTAACAAGGAGAACAACAGATGCGCAGAACCGCCCGGATCGCCATCGGCCTGTCCGTACTGGTGCTGCTTGCAGGCATCCTGTACGTGGGAACCCGGGATGCGCCAACACCACCACCGGAGCCGGCAGACGCCACATTGCGCCTGACCGAAGCCGGGGAAGTGGTTGGATTCATCGCCCGGAACGGCGCCCGAGCCTGGTTGGGCATCCCTTTCGCAGCGGCGCCCGAGGGCGACCTGCGCTGGCGCGCGCCGACGCCGCCCAGCCCGCGGGCGGAGCGGATCCAGGCGCTCGCTTTCGGCCCCTGCTGCCCGCAATACGCCTCGGTTCTGACCGAATCGGACAACCTGAATCCAGAAGCCGACCGGGCTGTGGTCGGTTCCGAAGACTGCCTGTATCTCAACGTCTGGTCACCACCCAACGCCCGGGATCTACCCGTCATGGTCTGGATTCACGGCGGTGGCAACAGCATCGGGCATGGCGGCAATGTCCGCGGCGCCAATCTGGCAGTTTCCGAAGACGTCGTGGTGGTGTCGATCAATTATCGCCTGGGGCTGCTCGGATGGTTTGCGCATCCGGCCCTGACGTCCAGAGACCCTGTCAACGATTCCGGCAATTTTGGTACGCTGGACATCGTCCGCGCACTCGAATGGGTGCGCGACAATATTGGACCGTTCGGTGGCGACCCCGCCAATGTCACGGTGTTCGGAGAATCTGCGGGCGGCCACAACACCCTGGCGATGCTCGCATCGCCCCTGGCCAGCGGTCTTTTCCACCGGGCGATTGTGCAGAGCGGCGGCTATGACGGCGTGCCCATGTCCAGTGCGCGCAACTACGCAGATGCAGGCGGGCTTCCAGTCAGCGCCCGCGAGGTGACCAACACGCTGCTGATCGCCGATGGCCGGGCAGCCGGGCCAGCCGCAGCACGCGCCGTTCAGGACAGCATGCAACCGGCCGAAATGCGTCGCTATCTGTACGGCAAGCGTCCCGAGAAGCTGTTCGAGGCGCTCGGCGACGGCGCCTTCGGCATGGTCTATGTGCCCACCAATTTCCGTGACGGGCACGTGCTGCCAGATCGAGCGCCACTGGACGTCTTCGCCGATGCCGCCGGCTACAGCCCCGTGCCGGTGTTGCTTGGCACCAATCGGGATGAGCCGGCACTGTTCATGGTGCGCGACCCGCGCTACGTGAAGACCCTGTTCGGTATCCCCTACGCCTTCCAGGACGAAGCCACCTACCGGCGTCAGGTTTACTATGGCGGCCTGGCCTACAAGGCGCGGCGGGCGGACGAACTGGCAGATGCCTTCACGGCGTCAGGCAACCCGGACGTCTATGTGTATCGCTGGGATTGGGATGAGGAACCCGGATCAATCGGCCTGGACCTCAGCGTTGCCCTGGGCGCCGCCCATGCCCTGGAAATTCCCTTCGTGTTCGGTGATTTCGACTATGCCTTCAGCGCTGACCTGGCGTATCCGGACGATGCAGCGCAAGCGCAGTTATCGCGCAGCATGATGTCCTACTGGGCCGAATTCGCCTATACAGGCAAGCCCGGGCGGGGGCGCTCTGGCGCCGAACCCGAATGGTTGCCCTGGGGCAAGGAGGGAATGACCTCGATCCTGCTCGACACCGAGGCAGACGGCGGTATTCGCATGGACGACAAGAAACTGAACTTGGCGGATGTGCGCCGGGAACTGGTGGCGGATGCGAACTTTGCCAGCGCAGAAGAAAAGTGCACTACCTATGTGCGGCTGTTCTTCTACACCTGGCGAGACGACACCTTCGATCCGGACGAATACGCCGCTCTCGGCTGCGAGGCCTGGCCGCCGGAGCAGGTCTCGCCCTTCTAGGCGCCTGCAAGACCCATGGCCGAGGCCACACAGGCTGATCAGCTCCCGTTTTTCGTACAACTGGAGCACGACATGCTGCTCCTGTGGGAACAGTCTCAGGCGTTTCAGCGCTCCGTCGAACAGCGCAAGGGCAAGAAGCGCTACATCTTCTACGACGGGCCACCCTTTGCGACCGGACTACCGCATCACGGCCACCTGGTGGCCAGTACCATCAAGGATGTGGTGCCGCGTTACTGGACGATGCAGGGCCGCTATGTGCTGCGCCGATTCGGTTGGGATTGCCATGGCCTGCCCATCGAACACGAAATTGACACCCAGCTTGGCATGTCGGCCCAGGACGCCGTCGCCAAGCTTGGCGTAGCCGGCTACAACGACGAGTGCCGCGCCATCGTCGGGCGCTAT
The DNA here is from genome assembly GCA_965199705.1 of Pseudomonadales bacterium. GTDB lineage: Bacteria > Pseudomonadota > Gammaproteobacteria > Pseudomonadales > Azotimanducaceae > Azophilus. Next base: position 1,646,675 of record OZ241359.1, on the reverse strand, counting down.
GTTGCTCAATGGCGCCAAACCATCACCCGACTCGGGCGCTGGGTGGATTTCGATCAGGATTACAAGACCATGGACGCCTGGTACATGGAATCCCTCTGGTGGGTGTTCAAGCGTTTGTGGGATCTCGGCCTCGTCTATCAGGGCAACAAGATCATGCCGGTCTCCACAGCCCTGGAAACGCCGCTTTCCAACTTCGAGGCCACTTCCAACTACCGGGATGTGCAGGACCCGGCCATCACCGTGCTGTTGAAGCTGGCCGACGAGGATGCGTGGCTGGCCATCTGGACTACCACCCCCTGGACCCTGCCGGCCAACCTGAGCGTGTGCGCCGGGCCGGACATCGAGTACGCGCAGGTGCGGGATGCGGATTCAGGGCGGCTGATCTATCTGGCGGCCGAGCGCCTGGCCGCCTACGGCAACCCGGAAGTAGTGCAACGCCTGCCCGGCAAGGCGCTCGCGGGGCGTCGCTATCTGCCGATCTTTCCGTGGTTTCAGGAGGAAGCGAACCGCGGCGCCTTCGTGGTGCTGACCGACGCCTATGTGACCGCCGAAGACGGCACCGGGCTGGTGCATCAGGCCCCGGCGTTCGGCGAGGATGATCTGCGGGTGACGCGCGCCGCCGGCATCGAAGCCTTTGTCTGTCCGGTCACGATGAGCGGCCATTTCACCGAAGAGGCGCCGGATCTTGCCGGCCAGCACGTAAAGGAAGCAGACGCCGTCATCATCCGCGAGTTGAAGGCCGCTGGCGTGCTCTGGCGGCAATCGACCACGACGCACGCCTACCCCTATTGCTACCGGTCCGACACGCCGCTGATCTATCGAGCGGTGCCGAGCTGGTATGTACGGGTGACCGACCTGATCGACACCCTGCTGGATTGCAACGAGCAGGTGCGCTGGGTGCCGGAGCACATCAAGCATGGCCGCTTCGGCAACTGGTTGAAAGGCGCGGCGGATTGGGCGGTTTCCCGCAACCGTGTCTGGGGCACGCCCCTGCCCATCTGGATCAACGATGAGACAGGGCGACAAGTGTGCATCGGCTCGATCGATGAACTCGCCGAGTTGACCGGTGTTCGGGTCGATGATCTGCACCGGGAACACGTGGATCCGCTCACCTTCCAGCGCCCGGGTGAAGCGGGGGTTTACCGGCGCATCCCCGAGGTGCTGGACTGCTGGTTCGAATCCGGCGCCATGCCCTATGCGCAACTACACTATCCCTTTGAAAATCAGGATGTCTTCGAGGCAGGTTTTCCCGCTGAGTTCATCGCCGAGGGTCTCGATCAGACGCGTGGCTGGTTCTATACCCTTGCGGTATTGTCCGCTGCTCTCTTCGCCAAACCGGCGTTTCGCAACGTCATTGTCAACGGCATGGTCATGGCCGAAGACGGGCGCAAGATGTCCAAGCGGCTGCGCAACTACACGGCTCCGGATGAACTGATGGAAACCTACGGGGCGGATGCGCTGCGCCTCTATCTCATCAATTCCGGCCTGGTGCGCGGCGAAGAGCAACGCTTCACCGATTCGGGCGTGCGCGACATGACGCGCCGCGCCCTGCTGCCCTGGTACAACGCCTTCGCCTTTCTGAACAGCTACGCCACCCTGGACAACTGGTCCCCGGACAAGGGCGAGCACCTGGGCCAGAACCCGCTGGATCGCTGGGTGCTCTCACGCCTGCAAACACTGAAGGCCCGGGTGACGCAGCAGATGGCGGCCTATCGCCTTTATCTGGTGGTGCCGGCGCTGCTGGAATTCATCGAGGACCTCACCAACTGGTACATCCGGCTCAACCGGCCACGCTTCTGGCAGACGGGTGTCAATGCCGACAAGATTGCTGCCTACAGCACGCTGCACCAGGTGCTGCACGATCTCAGCCGGGTGATGGCGCCCTTCGCGCCGTTTCTCTCCGAATACCTGTATCAGGAGCTGGCGCGCCTCAGCGGTACTGAGCCCGTGCCGGAGTCCGTCCACCTTTGCGACTATCCGAAGCCGGAGAAAGCCCTGCAGGCGCCGGCCCTGGAACTGGCGGTAGAGCGCGCCCGGCAGGTGATACTGCTCGGGCGCCAGCAGCGCGAGGATGCGAAGATCGGTTTGCGCACGCCACTGGAACGATTGACGATCATCCATCAGGATCAGGCCCTGTTGACGGATATCGAACGCTTGGGCGACACCATCCGCACCGAACTGAACGTCCGCAACCTGGTGCTGGACACGGACGAAACCCGCTACATCGAGCGCGTGGCGAAGGCCAACTTCCGTCGCCTTGGCAAGCGGCTGGGCAAACAGATGAAGCCCTACGCGGCGCGTCTTGCGAATCTGTCAGCCACGGAAATCGAACAGCTGCAAGCGACCGGCGCTGTCGAGATCGATGGCGAACGCTTCGACAGTGAAGACGTCCTGGTGCAGCACCAATCCAGGCCAGGCGCTGGCGCCGCCACCGACGGTCAGATCAGCATCGTGCTGGATTGCACGCTGACCCCGGAACTGATCCGCGCCGGCCTGGCGCGGGAAATTGTCAATCGCCTGCAACGCGCCCGCAAGGATCAGAGCCTGGCGCTCAGCGACCGCATCACCGTGCGCTACACGGGCGACGCAGCGTTGATGCAGGCGGCTGAGGAACACCGCGACTACATCATGGCCGAGACCTTGAGCACCTCTTTTGAATCAGCGCCACTGACCGGTAGTGATGCGGTGAGCGAAGCCAGCATCGACGGCCTGAGCTTCTGCTTCCGGCTGGTGCGGACGGCTTATCGTGACGCTATCGACCAAAACGATCCATGAGCCGTGCAATACGCCCTTCGAGCTTCTCCAGATTGGTGGCAAAGAGCGGCGCCACCACCTGATCGACGCCAAGGGCCGCATATTGGGCCACGGTTTCCGGCGTGATCGGTTTTCGGTTTGGGCCGACGATCAAGGTGAGGTCACTCAGGCTGCGTCCGGCGTCAGCCAGCAACTCCGAAAGCCGCGCCAACCGCGCCGCCATGCCGGCGGGGTCCAAGTCAAAGCCATACCAGCCGTCCCCGTGGCTCGCCACCCGGCGTAGCGCCGCATCGCTTTCGCCGCCGAAATAAATCGGCGGATGCGGCGATTGCACGGGTTTCGGGTTGAAGTGGCAGGCGCTCAGGCGATAGTGCTCGCCTTGATACTCGGCGAGGCCCGGCCCCCACAGGGCCTGCATCACTTCAAGGTATTCGAGTGTGCGTGCGCCGCGCCCGGCGAACTGCATTTGCAGATTGTCAAATTCCTCGCGCAGCCAACCGATGCCAACGCCGAAATTGACGCGCCCGCCGGATAGATAGTCCAGGTCCGCCACCGCCTTGGCGGTATAGACGGGGTTGCGCTGCGGCACCAGACAGATGCCCGTGCCCAACCGGACCCGACTGGTGCACCCGGCAATGAACATGAGGGCGGAAAACGGATCGAGAATGCCCTCAGGGTCGCCGGGGATACGGCCATCGTCGCTATACGGATACCGGGATTCGTGGCCCGGCACGAAGATCACGTGTTCCGGCAGCCAAATGGCGTCAATGCCGGCCGCCTCGACCGCCTGTGCCGCCTCCATGATGAACGCAGGCGCGGTGATGTGATTGAAGGCCATGGCAACGCCGATTTGCATGAATCCATCTCCCGAAGATTGCAGCCACTGACGCCCACACGGGGGCGATCAACACATACAGCATAGCAAGTCGCCGCATCGTCCGGCCAACGCCGCAGCCGGGACGCCGCCCGCAACTGTCGGTGCAATATCCGGGCGATGGATATGGGTTCGGCGATTTCGGCTAGAATCAGAGTCCCTTCTGGAGAAACCCATGGCCCACCGCATCGCATTGCCAACCAAGCAGGAATCCGTGTCATCTGAGAGCGACATGCTGATCCTCGTGGACGCCGAAGATCGCGAAATCGGCCACCTCGACAAGGCCGCCTGCCACGACGGCCAAGGCAAATTGCATCGCGCCTTTTCGGCGTTCGTATTCAACAAGCAGGGCGAACTGCTGATCCAGAAGCGGGCCAGCGGCAAACGGCTTTGGCCCGGCTACTGGGCCAACAGTTGCTGCTCGCACCCGCGTCAGGGGGAAGCCATGGAAGTTGCGGTTCGCCGCCGCATTGACGATGAGCTTGGCATCCGCTCAGCGCAACTGCATGATTTGCGATACCTCTACAAATTCGAGTATCACGCCACCTTCGGTGAGGTCGGCAGCGAACACGAACTCTGCTCGGTGTATTGCGCAGAACTGACCGGCGAGCCGACGATCAACACCACGGAAATCGACGACTGGGCCTGGGTGGCGCCGGACGACTTGAGCGCCCGGATACAGGCTGGGTCAGAGCACTTCACCCCTTGGCTGCGCCTTGAGTGGCCGGAGGTCGTCGCGCGCAGAGCCACCAGCGCCTGATCCAGCGGTCGAACCCGGGGGGGCTTCATCAAACCTCGTTGGCTCAACTCACCCGCAGCGGACAGAGCATCAACGATGCGCCAGCCGCCACACCCGATCTGTCCGTCGAGACAGCCAGTACAGGCGAGTGACCAGACAGACCGCAGCGATGCAAAGGCCGGTGATCGAGCCGACCCAGAAGCCGTGGACGCCGAGCTCCGGCAAGCCGAGAAGCCCGAATCCCAGCGAAACCGCGATGGGAAAACCAAACCCCCAGTAGGCGACGGCGGCCAGCGCCATCGGCGCGCCCGTATCCTTGTAGCCGCGCAAGGCGCCCATGGCGATCACCTGGGTATTGTCCACTAACTGCAAGACTGCAACGAACAGCAGCAGTTCCGCAGCCAGTAGCGAGACAGCCGACACACCCGTATAAATGCCGGAAATCGAATGCCGGGTGAACAGAATCAGGGTCGCCGCCGAGATGGCAAAGCAGGCGCCGAGAAACAGGGCGACATGGCCGCTGCGCCGGGCCGCCGCCAGGTCCCGCTTCCCGACATTGAACCCCACCCTGACCGACGCTGCCATGCCGACGCCAAGCGGAACCATGAATGCGAGGCCGGCCACATTGTTGGCAATCTGATGCGCAGCCACAGCCTCCACGCCAAGACGGCCAATCAGCAGAGTGGTGTAGGCGAAAAGGCTCACTTCCATGAAATTGGCAGCGCCGATCGGGGCGCCGAGGCGCACCAGGCGGCCAATCTCCTGCCAATCCGGCCAACTGAAGCGCTGGAATACGCCCGCCGCCCGCATACGCGAGAAGCCGACGATCAACATCATGGCAACGCACTCGCCGGCCATGACGATGGCAGTGGCATAACCGCAGCCCACGCCACCCATGGCAGGAACGCCCGGACCGCCGTGAATGAACAGAAGATTGAGCGGAATCTTGAGCGCCAAAGCCGTCAGTGCGACCAGCATGGCCGGCAGGGTCCAGGACAGGCCATCGCAGAGATAACGCAACACGAAGAAACCGAGCAAGGGCAGAACGCCCCAGGAAATCGCCTTGGCATAGGCCGTGGCGATCGGAATCGCCACCGGATCCACGCCCACCCAGTCGAGTATGGCGCGGCTGTTGTGCAGCAGCAGCACGATCGCGCTGCCGCCCGCAAGCGCTATCCAGACGGCCTGGCGCACCACCTCGCCGGCCCGCCTCACATGGCCGCCGCCGTGCAATTGTGAAACGGTAGGCGAAACCGAAAGTATGACCCCGGCAACGAGCAGGATGGGCGGCCAGAACAGATTGCCGCCCAGGGTGACGCCGGCCAGGTCGGCAGCGCTGACTCGCCCGGCCATGATGGTGTCGGCCACGCCCATGCCCATCTGCGAGAGCTGGGCCAACATGATCGGCACGGCCAGGCGACCGAGCCGGTACAATTCCCCGACAGCCTTCATATTCCCGATCACCCTGACCCAAGAGCAGCAAGCGACGCATGAATTTTCATTGTTCGATGGTGGTCGATCAGGCGCCGCTACACCCCTACCAGGCCGACATTCTGCTGCACACTCTGGATACCCTTGGCCAGATACCCCGCAGCCGGGTGCTGGTGCAGTGTACCAGCCGCACCCCGGATAGCGTGGTGGCAGCGATTTCCGAGCGCGGATATCAGACGCCGATTCTGACGCCCTACCTGGATCAGACCTTCTGCAACAAGATCGCACAACTCGACCATCTGGTCGAACAGCCGCCGTCGGGCGCAGGTGTATTTCTGCTGGATCTGGATCTGGCGGTGACGGCGCCACTCGAGGCGCCGGACCCAGACCGTATCCGGGGCAAGGTGGTGGACGGCCCGAATCCGCCGCTTCCAGTGATCAAAAAGCTGTTTGCGGACCTCGACCAACCGCTGCCGGCATGCGTGCCCTGCGACCTTGCGCATCAGGGTGACACCATCGCCAGCAACCTGAACGGTGGCTTTCTCTTTGTGCCGACCCGATTGATCGCGCCCCTGCGGCAAGCCTGGCGGCATTGGGCAGAAACAATGTTTCACAACCCCGACCTGTGCCCACACCCGGTGGCGCGCAAGCACATCGACCAACTGGCCTTTGCCCTGGCGCTCGGCTCGGCCAACCTGCCCTGGGCGTCGCTGCCGACCAACTGGAATTATCCCTGTCACCAGCCGGGCAAGCTTTCCCGACTGGAGGCAGAGCAACCGGTGCGCGTACTTCACTATCACCGATGCCTGGACGAATTCGGCTTCATCGCGCCGAAAGCAGACGCCAATCCAGCGCTGGCCGCCGCTGTCCAGCGAGCCAACTCAAGCCTCGGCAAGCGCACCGATACCGAGTTCTTCGGCCATTACAAAAAGCACTTGGCCACTGAAGTCCTCGCCGATGCTGTGCCGGCAACAACAACGCCGGTTGCCGCGTCAGATGGCAAACGAACGCGCCTGATACTGCACGCCGGCACACCCAAAACCGGCTGCATCGCCTTGCAGACCTGTCTCTACAAACATCGGGACAGACTCGCGGAGCACGGCTGGTGGTATCCGGAGCCGTCCGACGGCCAGCAACCCAAGCATCAGCGCCTGGTCGAACTGTTGCGCTACGCGGACGGGCGCGGGCTGACCGAGCACGTGCTGGATCTGGCGCAGACCGCACCGAGTGGCGCCGACAACCTGATGCTCAGCACCGAAGGAATTTTCAATCACTGGCAGGACTTCTCCCGCACCGCCAAGGCCGAAATCCGGCAGCTCGGCGAACAATTCGACGTCGAGTTGTGCGTCTGGCTGCGGGAGCCGGCGAGTTTTGCGGCAGCCCTCTATGGCCAGTATCTACGCAATCCGCAAGCAGCCGACCAGGAGGCCCCGGAAGCCGCCGTGTACGGTCGCCCGATCAGTTTTCAACAGGCATTGCAGAACCCCTGGTTCCGCCAACATCTGGACTATCTGCTGTTCGTGCAGGAAGCAGGGCTCTTGCTCGGAGAGGACCGCGTTCGCGTATTCCGTTATTGCGGCGATACGCCCGGCGACTTTCTTCGACACTATGCTGTGCCGCTCCGCGCCGACGAGCAGCGTCGGATCAATCGTTCATCAAGCCGCGCCGGGCAGACGCTGACGCGCTTCGCCAATCACCTGCCGCCTGCCTGGCGGCAGAATGTCGGCCACATGATTCGTCGGGCCGACCTCGCCCTGCCCTGGGTTCGCCGCCCAGCGCCTCTGCGGGAGGCGGAGGCTGCCGAGGTGATGCGCTACGCTGGCCGTGGCTGGCGACATCTGGAGACGATGTTCGTCAATCGCTGACGCGGCCCGGCTGCCGATCAATCCGACGCCACCATGTAGTCAATGGCTTCGGCAAGGGCCTGTTCCGAACACGCCATGCACAAACCCTTGGCCGGCATCCCGGGTGGCACGCCGTCTATGGTCGCTCTCAGGAGGGCCGCATCTCCCTTCGCCAACAGGGGCGCCCAGGCCTCGACATCCCCGGTTCTGGGCGCACCGGCGATGCCCGACGCATGGCAGGAGAAGCAGTGGCGTTCGTACACGGCCTTGCCGAGTGAAGGCTCTGCCTGAGCGGCATCGGAAGCCTGCCTTTGCATGTACAGGCCGAAAACCAGCCCGGCAAGGATCAGGCAGACCCCCACCGTCAAAGCGATCGCCGGCAATTGGCGCTGTCCACGGCTGCCCGAAGCGTCATTGCGCTGATTGTCCGGATTGTCGGGTGGATTGGTCATGGTCTTGCTGAAGGCGGGTCAATCAGAGGCTTGCCAGCACCTCGGCGCCCCGGCGCAGAGTGCTGTCGTCCTTGCAGAAACACAGGCGCAGCATCTTGTAATCCGCAGCGTCCGCATAAAACACCGACACCGGGATGGTGGCGAGCTTGGCTTCGCGCGTCCAGCGCGCGGCAAGGTCCTGGTCGTTTTCGTCGGTCATGCCCGCATACCCCAATAGCTGGAAGTAGGTGCCTTCGCTGGGCAACAGGCTGAAGCGGCTGTCCGCCAGCAGGCTGCAGAACAGATCTCGCTTGCGTTGATAGAAGCTACCCAGTTCCAGGGGATGCTCGGGGCTGTCGCGCATGAATTCCGCCAGCGCATGTTGAAGGAAGGAGTTGGAGGTGAAATTGACGAACTGGTGCACCTTCCGGAACTCAGTGGTCAGCGCTTTCGGCGCCACGCAATAACCCATCTTCCAGCCGGTGGCGTGATAGGTCTTGCCAAAGGAGGAGACCACGAAGCTGCGCTGCCACAATTCAGGAAAGCGGCAAACACCCTGATGCGCACGCCCGTCGAAGATGATGTGTTCATAGACCTCGTCCGACAACACCCAGAGACCATGTTGCTGCACGAGGGCTTGCAGTTCGGCCATATCCTGTTGCCGCCAGACAGACCCGGTCGGATTGTGCGGCGTATTCACGATCAGCATCCGCGTGCGCGGACCAATGGCGTCGGCTACCTGCTGCCAGTCAACCCGGTAGTCGGGTGGGCGCAACACCAAGCGTCTGGTCGCACCGCCCGCCATCTGCACCGTCGGCTCATAGGAGTCGTAGGCGGGATCGAACAGAATCACCTCATCGCCCGGCTGCACCACGGCCATGGTCGCGCAAAAGAGCGCCTCGGTCGCACCTGAGGTCACCGTGACCTCGGTTTCCGGGTCCACGTTCAAACCGTACAGCCGCGCTGTCTTCTCGGCAATGGCCTGGCGCAGGGCAAGGATACCGGCCATCGGCGGGTACTGGTTGCAACCGCTCCTGAGATAATGCTGAACCCTCTCCAGCAGCGCTTCCGGCGGATCGAAATCCGGGTAGCCCTGCGAAAGATTGAGCGCACCAGCCTCCGCCGCCATGGCCGACATGACGGTGAAGATGTTGGTGCCGACATGCGGCAACCTGCTCTCTGGACTTGGCCCGATCATCACGGCCCCTGATGCAGTATCCGGGCTGGCCGGAAAGCCGGGCATTTTCCTTGCAGGCGGGCGCAAGCGCAACGCCTGTTCTCGCCGAATTCGTCCGGGTGCAATTTCCTGCCTTGCGAGCCTGATACCATGCGCCACCACTGGCCCGGATGCAGCCCCGCCAGGGACCCGAGCTGATCGCGGCCCCTGACGCCATGCCCAGGGCTCCCCATGTTGCTGGAGAAAGACCCCCTCATGCCCTCCCCCAGTTCTACTGACTACCGGGTCGCCGACCTTCAGCTGGCCGATTTTGGCCGGCGGGAGATCGCCCTGGCGGAATCGGAAATGCCCGCCCTGATGGCCCTGCGCCGCCGATATCGGGCGCAACGACCTCTGGCCGGCGCACGCATCATCGGCTGTATCCACATGACCATTCAGACTGCTGTATTGATCGAAACCCTGATCGACCTCGGCGCCGAGGTGCGCTGGTCTTCCTGCAACATCTTCTCCACCCAGGACCATGCGGCGGCCGCCATGGCCGCGCGCGGTGTGCCGGTGTTCGCCTGGAAGGGGGAGACGGAAGCCGAGTACGACTGGTGCATCGAGCAGTCCATCCTCAAGGACGGCGCCCCTTGGAACGCCAATCTGCTGTTGGACGACGGCGGCGACCTGACGCGCATGGTGCATGATCGCTATCCCGACATGCTGCGCTGCATCCACGGCATCAGCGAGGAAACCACTACAGGCGTGCACCGCCTCCTGGAGATGCAGGCGCGGGGCGAACTCAGGGTGCCGGGGATCAACGTCAACGATTCGATCACCAAGTCCAAGAACGACAACCGCTACGGCTGCCGGCACAGCCTGAACGACGCCATCAAGCGCGGCACCGATTGGCTGCTGGCGGGCAAGCGGGCGCTGGTCATCGGCTATGGCGACGTGGGCAAGGGTTCCACGGCCAGCCTGCGCCAGGAGGGCATGATCGTGCGCATCGCCGAGGCGGACCCGATCTGCGCGATGCAGGCCTGCATGGACGGCTTCGAGGTAGTTTCCCCCTATCGAGGCGGCCGCAATACCGGCCAGCTCGCCGACATTGACGCCCGGCTCATGGCTGATACCGACCTGATCGTCACCTGCACCGGCAACACGGGCGTCTGCGACGCGAACATGCTGAGAAGCCTCAAGGCCGGGGCGGTGGTGTGCAACATCGGCCACTTCGACAACGAAATCGACACCGGCTTCATGCGCGACCACTGGCGTTGGCAAACGGTCAAGGATCAGGTGCACCAGATCTTTCGCAGCGAGGACCCTGCCGACTACCTGATCCTGCTTTCAGAAGGCCGGCTGGTGAATCTGGGCAATGCGATGGGCCACCCGTCGCGGGTCATGGATGGCTCTTTTGCCAATCAGGTGCTTGCACAGATGCATCTCTACGCCGAAGCCTGGGCCGATCAGCCAGAAAATCAGCGCGCACCGGTGGACGTTGCGGTACTGCCCAAGAAGCTGGACGAAGAAGTGGCCGAACTCATGGTGGCCGGATTCGGCGGCGTCGTCACCCGCCTGACTCCGGAACAGGCCGCCTACATCGGCGTCGCCGAGGAAGGACCGTTCAAGCCGGATCAGTACAAGTATTGATCCGGCAATTGGAATCAAGGTTGAGTGGCGCTGCTGCCCTTGGCGCCAGCAGTTTACGCCACTTCGTGCGCCTCGACGTAGCTCATCAGGCCAGGAATGCCTGGTTGCCACCGATCAGCCTCGCCCGGCGGGCTCCAAACGTAACCGACGTTCGCCAAGCGCGCCTGCACCCGAAGCGCCTCCTCGTCCAACGGCTCGGCCTTCAAGGCGACCGCGACGATCCGATCCAGTTCAGCATCCGCCACGGTCGCTTGATCGCGAAAGGCCGCGGCCTGGAACGAAGGGACTGACTGCTGTCTTTTGGCCCATCGCGGGAGCATAGCACTGTTTTCGTTGGCCGCCCCAGGAGCCTCGCCGCAGCAGGCTCCTGACCTTGGGCAGCGGCTTGGGTGTTACTGTCAAATCTGGTGTACGGGCGAACTGACATCAAGCGGCGTTCGCTGCGCGCCAGCGCGCACCAGGTCAGTGAGCTCGTCTCGGAAAGCTGGATTGGAAAACGAAACAACAGTATTGTCACTCATGGTGGCGCATCTCCTTGTTCGCTGATTGTCAGGTGTTGGTTAACCCGATTTCAGCAGGAATGCGCCGCCTCCTTCAATCCGCCCATACACCAGATCTGACAGTAACTCGAGGAGGAGATTTGGACAGTCAAACATTACATCCATCAGCATATCCAGTGGCGCCCATTGCGAATGCGCTGAACCGAGATGCAGACAAAATTGTCATTGAGACCGTCGGTGGCAAGGCATGGACGGGTGGTGAAATGCGTGACGCGATCAGTTGCTATATGCAAGCGTTGGCGTCAAGAGATATTGGCGCTGGTACGCGCGTGGGGTTGCTGGCGCCGAACTCGGTTGAAGTGCTCGTGTTACACAATGTGTTTACGCTCGCTGGTCTGGTTCTTGTCCCCCTGCACCCAATGGGCTCTGTTGATGATCATTGCTTTGCTATCGAGGATGGGAGCGTTGAGGCCCTGATTTATGATCCGGTGCAATTCGGGCCTCACGTTCGTGAGATCAGAAGGCGTAGCAATATCCTGAAAAACACCTATTCACTGGGTGAGGACGATCAAGGCGACGCTGACTTGGTGAGCCTTGGTCAAGAATTCGAGGTTCGGCCCCTGGAATCTGCATCCATTGCGCCGGAAACAATCACGCGCATCAGCTACAGTGGAGGCACAACAGGAAAACCTAAAGCCATTCCAGGGAACGTTCGTGTCAGTCAGGCTGCACTCCAGATCATGCTGGCTGATTGGGAGTGGCCGAACGAGCCCAGGATGCTGGTCGTCGTGCCTTTGAGTCATGCAGGGGGATCGCTCTTTGCGCCGGTGATTCTAAAGCATGGCACGCTTGTAGTACTGCCGCGGTTTGAGCCACAGGCAGTATTGAAGGCGATTCAAGACTACAAAATCAATTCGATCATGCTGGTGCCCACCATGATCTACGCGTTGTTGGATTGTGAGTCGTTTGATGACTACGATCTCTCCAGCCTTGAGACCATCTTCTATGGTGCATCGTTGATGTCCCCGGTAAGGCTACAAGAAGGTATTCGTCGAATTGGGCCTGTGTTTTTTCAGTTTTACGGACAAGCCGAGGCGCCAATGACACTGTGTACCTTGCGTCGAAGTGATCATGATCCAGATAACCTGGAACGGCTTGCGTCGTGTGGCCGTCCGGTGCCGTATGTCACAGTCGAATTGCTAGACGATGAGAATAACCCGGTACCTCAAGGAGAACCCGGTGAAATCTGCGTGAGAGGCCCACTTGTGATGGATGGTTATCTGAATCGCGATGAACTCAACGCAGAAACGTTTGACGGTGGATGGCTGCATACAGGCGATGTTGCGGTGAAAGATCCAGATGGTTTTTTGCGTATTGTTGACCGGAAGAAAGACATGATCGTCTCGGGTGGATTTAACGTTTTTCCCAGCGAAGTTGAGAATACACTGACGGATCATGCTGCTGTCTCTCAGGCGTGCGTTTTTGGAATCCCGGACGAGCGTTGGGGCGAGTCAGTGGTGGCTGCAATTGTATTGAGACCAGGCATGAAAGCAGATGCCGATGAACTCATAGAGCTGGCCAAGGATAAAAAGGGCTCTGTGAACGCACCCAAGCACGTTTACTTTGTTGAGAATATTCCTCAGACGGCGGTGGGCAAGCCTGACAAGAAAGCCCTGCGAGCCATATACAGCCAGCCTGGAACTTGACAGCCGTCAGCGCCTCATCAAAGTCGTTGTCGACGCCCCTTCAAATTCGGCCAAGTGACCTGCGTTGAGGGCCGGAGCGCGTCGTCGTCAGCCTCCCTGACCCTCCGCACGCTCTTTGTCAGCGCATATTGAGCATTCACCGGCCCGGCAGATGCGCGCGCCCCGCAGCAGAGCGCCCGCGAGGACCAGGCTGCCGACGGCCGACGTGAAGGTCTCCGGCAGCGGCTCAAGCAAACCGGCCAGGGAAGCCGCCCAGAGCGCCGTTCCCCCGGCAAAGGCGAGAATCACGGCCAGGTTCCTGCGGGCCGGGCCGAGGGCAAGCATCACCGCGCCGAGCAAGACGGCGCCGGCCCACACGGCTCGCTCGACGCCCTCCGAGAGCGCCAGCGCGGGCATCACCGCCACCAGGAACGGCGTGAGCGCACAGTGCAGGCCGCACCAGGCCGTGGCCCACGCCGCAAGGCGCGACCCGGAGGCCAGATACACGCTCAACGGGAGAGCGGCCAGAGAGTTCTTCATGGTGTTGCCTCAATGAGGAGTGACGCGGAGCAGGGCATGAGAGCCAACATCTTCATGATAGTGAACTCCCATGCCCGTGTCAGCCACGTTCAATGGCGAGGGCGGGACGCCGGGACGGGGCGCCCCCTCTGGTTGACGCGAACCCTTACCAGCGGGCCCGGATCTCGACCTCGATGCCGTGGTCCGGCGGCGCGCCGACGGACTCGCGGCGGGTTGCCCGCAGGCCCAGCGACAGGTCCGGCGCGCCCTCCGCATCCGCCGACGGCTCCAGGCGCCAGCCCAAGCTGTAGTCCCGGCCGCCGCTGAAGGCGCCGTAGCCCAGCGTCGGGCTGGCCGTGAAGCGGTCGCCGAAGGCAGGCAGGCCGTAGGCCACCTCCGTTGTCCAGCGGCTCTGTCCACCGCTGCCGAAGCCGCCGCCCGGCAGGTCGGGGGCGAACAGGCTCGCCAAGCCGCCGGTTGACGGGCCGCCCACGTCCTGCCGCAGACTCAGGGACAGGCCTCGGCGGTTGGCCGGGCTCGGGTCGTAGCCCAAGGCTGCTGAGAAGCCGCTGTCCTTGCGCCCGCCTGCGCCGCTGGCGATAAGAGTGCGACCCGAAAGGTCCAGGCTCAGTCCGAATCTAGAGGCGTTCCAGGCCAAGCCGCCGCCAAGCTCCACGCCAAAGCCGGAGCCGGCGTCCCCAGCGTCGCGGCGCACCCCAGCCTCCAGCTTCGGGGTCAGGCCCAGGGGCAGCGCCCAGCTGCCCTCCAAGCCCAGGCGCAGCCTTGAGACCACCGACTTGGACGCTGCCAGGCTGGTGGCGGCGCCTGAGGCTTCGGCCCGGTCCGACGCCGTCCGGGACCAGAGGCCGTCCGAGACGAACGCCAGGGCGGGGCCCGAGCCGCCGGTGAGGAGGTCGCCGCGCAGGCCCAGGGCCGCCATGCGCCAGTCGATGCCGGTCTCGGCCGCCACCCCGCCCTCCGGCGTCAGCGTCAGCGCACCGGAGCCGCCGCCCGCCGCCGCCCAGAGCTTGAAGCGCTCGGAAGCGTTCAGGGCGGCGTAGGGGATCGCTGTGCCGAGGGTCGCCCGGATCCGGCCTTCGCCCGCACCCGGCAGACGGTAGCCGCCCTCGCCCTCGGTTCGGGAGAGCGCGACGCCCGCCAGCCAGCGACCGCCGCCGTAGTCCGCGCCCAGGGTCGCGGTCGTCACCGTGCCGTCCACGCTGGCCGCCCCGTCCATGCCGCTGAAGCTGGACCGCACGCCCCGCCCCCAAAGGGCGGCGCTGCGGCCGGCACCGTCCGCCCTGCCAACCAGGGCGAAGCTGCTCGCCGCCAGCAGGTCGCCGAACGCCATGCCGCGGCCGACCTGAGCGTGGAGCGGCGCTGCGGCCATGCCTTGGCCCATGCCTGCGGCCATGCCGTTGGCGAAGCCGCCGTGCATGTTGGCGCCCATGCCTGCGGCCATGCCGTGGCCCAAGCCCGCGCCTGGGCCGTTGTCGAAGCCGACGGCCATGCCGTCGTTGAAGCCGCCGCTCGTCATGCCGCCGCCCGCCGACGGACCATCAGCAAGGTTGCCGAACTCGCCGTTCAACGCCGCGCCGCCACCGAGCGGCGCTCCCCCCAGTGTTCCTTCGCGGCCCGCCGTCCGCGGCGCCGCGATGCGCCGCGTGATTCCGTCCAGGGCCTGCTCCGCCGTCGCCCGGCCGAAGTGCGCCAGCCAGCCCGCCGGCATCGGGTCGGCGTTGTTGATCGTCCCGATTGCATCGCCGTCCTCGATGGTCGCGCCCTGTGCACCCGACAGCTGTACATTGAAGGTTTCGCCCGGGTCGTCGTGAGCATCGTCCAGGGTCTGCACCTGAACCGTCTTCACCGTCTCGCCCGGCGCGAACGTCAGTTCGCCGTTGCCGGACTCATAGTCATCACCCGCCTGCGCCGTTCCCGGCTCGGTGCGCCAACCCACCCGCACCTCGCGGGTCGAGGCCGAAGAGAGCGTGACGCCGAACTCCAGAGCGTCCCCCTCGTCGCCCTGCGCATCGCCCACCGACAGTGTCGGCGACGGCGTGCCGGTCGCGGTGATCCGCGTACCCGCTTGCACGCCGTCATCGGCGGCATTGCGCGTATCCACCCGCACTACATAGGTCTTGCCATTTTCCAGACCGGTAATGTCGTAGGCGGTTCCGTCCACTTCGTTGACGGGCGACAGCTTGTGGCCCGGCCCTCTCTCCCGCCAGCGCACACTGTAGCCGTTCGGGGCAGAGGCCGCCGGCGCCCAGAGCAACCACAGCTGGCCATCAGCCGCAACGACTTGCAGATTGCTCGCCTTCGTCGGGGTCGTGGTTGTGTGACCGTAGTTTTGTTGGGGCGACTGCGCCACGCCGCCAATCCCCGGGAAGGTGATGCTCGCGGTTGCCGTTTGCGTATGCCCGTCCTTGGCGCCGGTAGCGGTCACTGTGACCGATGTGACGAACGCTTTCGGGTTGGTCGGCTGGCCGGAGATGACGCCGGTGCCGGTATCCAACGACAACCCGGTCGGCAGGGCGCCGCCCGTCACCGCGTAGGTGATCATGGAGCCGGACTCGAAGTGCGTGGTCGTCGGCGTCATGGCGGCAATGGACGCGCCAGCGGTCAACTCGGTCGGCGCCGCCGGATAGCTCAGGCCCGCCACAAACACCTCGAATTGAACGAGGTTGTACTTTCTGGGCAGGGCATCGTCTTGCACAGTCACAGTGAATGTGGCTTTGCGGCCCGCCCGTTGTGGCGTCACCCGCACCTTGCTCGTGCCCGAATCAAGCAGCGTTTTCGTCGCCAATCTCGGCGTGACAGTAAGTACTTCGGTATTACGAACAGGCAGAGAGGCGTAATAGAAGAGATCATCGCCATCCGCGTCGGTCGCCGATACTATCAGGTCAAACGACGTTCCCAGCGAGGCATAGGCGCTGCCCGTCAAGCTGATATCGCTGGGCGCATTCGGGTTGGTGTCCCTGCCACCGTTCACCTTGCGATTCGGATCGTGCGGCAATTCGGCGTGACTCAGGTCCAGCGGGGTACCAGTGTCCGAAGCGCTGGTAATCTTGCCGCCATTGAGCTTGATAGCATTGGCCGCAATGCTGATGCCGTCCGTGTCCCTGTCAGCCGCTTTCACCCAGTAATTGGCATACAAGGCGTTGTCTTGGGACCACGATTTGAACAGCGCAACCTGCTTGACCGTGTCGCCAATAGTCAAACCAATAGTTGGCCTTCCTCCGGCGGTATCCATGGCAATCGGCATCTTGAAATCGATCGCAATTTGAATCTTCTCATCTGCCTGGAAGGTGCCAGTGCGATCCCTGGGCGCGTCATTGATCCATATCGCCTCAATCTGATCGCCCTGCGGCGGGCTGCCCGGTTGTTGGTTCTCCAGCACGGCAGCCGGGCTGTCCGGCAGCCCGTTCGCTGTCGCAATCACCGAAACCGTGTGGGTAAAGTCCGGACTCAAAAACAGGAAGACCGCAGTCGTGCCAGTGACCTGGTAGGCGGAACTCCCGCCTGCATACGCCTTGTACCCCGTCGCCCCGGGCACCGCCGTCCAGGTTGCCGTGAGCCCGTTCACCAAAGGCGTGGCCGTCAGACCCGTCGGCGCCACCAGCGAAGTGACGTCTGTCGGCGCACCCTGCACGGCGCTCGACCAGTCGCCGTCAATATGCGTCGTCGAAGCCGATGCCGCCTTCGAGCGCACGCGCACATCGTAAGTGTCGCCGTTGGTGAGACCAGTGATCACCGTGCCCGGTGTCGCCGGATCAACCGTGGTTACGCCCGTCCCCGACCAGTCCGAAGTGGTCGATGCCTTCCACTGCAACGCGTAGGCGTCCGCGTCCGCCACCGCTTCCCAGTTGGCCGTCAACTGCGCGTCGCCCCGCGCCAGCGTCACCGTCGGCGCCGGCAGCTTGAAGCGGAAGATGCGCGGGAAGTCCAGCGTCGCCGTCGCCGTCTCGGTCTGCTGACTCATCCCCGTGCCCGTCGTGCCGGTCACCGTCACCGTCACCGGCGTGCGGGTATCCTTCGGCGTGTTCGGCTTGCCGGAGATGGCGCCGGTGGTCCCGTCGAGCTCCAGCCCCGACGGCAGGTCGCCCGTCGTCACCGCATAAGTGTAGGTCGAGCCACTCTCGAAGCCGGCGGGCGTCGGTGTCAGCGTCTCGAACGCCACGCCCGCGCGCAGAACCGTCGGCAGCGCCGGATAGGTGAGGGTCGGGGCATCGAGCGTCGCGACTCTCTTGTCAACAACCGTGTCCGAGACCTCGGCGCTTGACGAATCCAGGGTTACGATAGCCACAATGTAATCAGTCCCAGGGTCAAGACCGGTGATCTTGTGGGATGTATCCGTGCCCATAAGCTTCACCTTGTCGCTGTCGGCGCCCCTGAAATCACTCACCTTGCGCCAGCGCAGCTCGTAGCCGCCCGGCGCGTGGCTCGCCACCATCCAACTCGCTGTCAGTTCCCGCTGGGCGGTCGCCGTGACCGTCAGACCCGTCACCGGCGCCGGGAACCTCACGTCCCCGGTAGCGGTCGGCGTGGCTTTCACCGCGGTGGAAGCCGCGCTGTTCCCGACACTGTTCACGACGCGCAACCGAAAAGTGTACTCCTGATCGTTCGTCAGACCCGTCACCACATGGCTGACCTTGCTCACGGGGTTCCCTTCTATCGCCGTCCAGGTAGTACCGCTATCCGTTGTGTACTCGAACCGCAACAGGGTGACTCCCTCCGGGTGCGCGGTCCAGGTGAGCTTCACCTCGCCGTTGCCCGCCGCAGCCGCCAGTCCCGTGGGCGCCGCCGGCACCGCCCTCGGCGTCGCAGAGGCCGACCCCGAAGGCGGACCCGTCCCAATCGCGTTCACTGCCCGCACCAGAAAGACATAGGCCTGGCCGTTTGTCAGGTACATCACCGTGTGGCTGAGGGCCGTGCTGGTCGCCGTCCAGGTTTTACCGCCGTCACTGCTGATTTCATACCCCGTCGGCGTCCCGCCGAACGAGGGCGCCTCCCAGGTCAGCTTCACCTGACCATTGCCCGCCTCCGCCGTCAACATCTCTGGCGCGCGCGGCCTCGTCCCCGGCATTCCGCTCACGGCAGGCGTTGCCGCCCCCAGAATCTTTGCCGCCCCCAGAATCTCGACCACCTCATCCTGAAGGTTCCTCCGGTCCACCGCCCTCACGGCCCGCAGCCGGAAGCTGTAGCTCTGCTCGTTGGTCAGGCCCGTGATGCGGACATCGGTGCTATCCATGCTGGCATCGAGTGGCTCCCAGCCGCTATCGTCCTGATTGATCTCGTAGCCCGTGAATCTGGTGTCCGCGGGCGGCGTCCAGCGCAGGGTTAATGCCGTATCCTCCTCGTCCTCGACCACCAGTCCCGTCGGAGCCGGTATCCCCTTCGGCGTGGCCCTGACAGGGCTTGACCAGGCGCTGTCAGCAAAATCTGGACTATCCGTGACCGCCTTGTCACGCACACGCACCTCGTACGCCGTGCCGGTGGTCAGACCAATGATGTTCGTGCCCGTCCGCTTGGCGGAAGTAACCGTGGTCACGCCCGTCCCGCTCCAGCCCATGACTGTCGATGCCTTCCACTGCAACTCGCTCGATGCCACCGTACCGATATTGGCGGGCCATATCGCCCGCAACCAGGTGTCGCCCACAATCAGCGTCACCGTCGGTGTCGTCAGTTTGTTCAGCGTGTCTGTCGGCGCACCCTGCACGGCGCTCGACCAGTCGCCGTCAATATGCGTCGTCGAAGCCGATGCCGCCTTCGAGCGCACGCGCACATCGTAAGTGTCGCCGTTGGTGAGACCAGTGATCACCGTGCCCGGTGTCGCCGGATCAACCGTGGTTACGCCCGTCCCCGACCAGTCCGAAGTGGTCGATGCCTTCCACTGCAACGCGTAGGCGTCCGCGTCCGCCACCGCTTCCCAGTTGGCCGTCAACTGCGCGTCGCCCCGCGCCAGCGTCACCGTCGGCGCCGGCAGCTTGAAGCGGAAGATGCGCGGGAAGTCCAGCGTCGCCGTCGCCGTCTCGGTCTGCTGACTCATCCCCGTGCCCGTCGTGCCGGTCACCGTCACCGTCACCGGCGTGCGGGTATCCTTCGGCGTGTTCGGCTTGCCGGAGATGGCGCCGGTGGTCCCGTCGAGCTCCAGCCCCGACGGCAGGTCGCCCGTCGTCACCGCATAAGTGTAGGTCGAGCCACTCTCGAAGCCGGCGGGCGTCGGTGTCAGCGTCTCGAACGCCACGCCCGCGCGCAGAACCGTCGGCAGCGCCGGATAGGTGAGGGTCGGGGCATCGAGCGTCGCGACTCTCTTGTCAACAACCGTGTCCGAGACCTCGGCGCTTGACGAATCCAGGGTTACGATAGCCACAATGTAATCAGTCCCAGGGTCAAGACCGGTGATCTTGTGGGATGTATCCGTGCCCATAAGCTTCACCTTGTCGCTGTCGGCGCCCCTGAAATCACTCACCTTGCGCCAGCGCAGCTCGTAGCCGCCCGGCGCGTGGCTCGCCACCATCCAACTCGCTGTCAGTTCCCGCTGGGCGGTCGCCGTGACCGTCAGACCCGTCACCGGCGCCGGGAACCTCACGTCCCCGGTAGCGGTCGGCGTGGCTTTCACCGCGGTGGAAGCCGCGCTGTTCCCGACACTGTTCACGACGCGCAACCGAAAAGTGTACTCCTGATCGTTCGTCAGACCCGTCACCACATGGCTGACCTTGCTCACGGGGTTCCCTTCTATCGCCGTCCAGGTAGTACCGCTATCCGTTGTGTACTCGAACCGCAACAGGGTGACTCCCTCCGGGTGCGCGGTCCAGGTGAGCTTCACCTCGCCGTTGCCCGCCGCAGCCGCCAGTCCCGTGGGCGCCGCCGGCACCGCCCTCGGCGTCGCAGAGGCCGACCCCGAAGGCGGACCCGTCCCAATCGCGTTCACTGCCCGCACCAGAAAGACATAGGCCTGGCCGTTTGTCAGGTACATCACCGTGTGGCTGAGGGCCGTGCTGGTCGCCGTCCAGGTTTTACCGCCGTCACTGCTGATTTCATACCCCGTCGGCGTCCCGCCGAACGAGGGCGCCTCCCAGGTCAGCTTCACCTGACCATTGCCCGCCTCCGCCGTCAACATCTCTGGCGCGCGCGGCCTCGTCCCCGGCATTCCGCTCACGGCAGGCGTTGCCGCCCCCAGAATCTTTGCCGCCCCCAGAATCTCGACCACCTCATCCTGAAGGTTCCTCCGGTCCACCGCCCTCACGGCCCGCAGCCGGAAGCTGTAGCTCTGCTCGTTGGTCAGGCCCGTGATGCGGACATCGGTGCTATCCATGCTGGCATCGAGTGGCTCCCAGCCGCTATCGTCCTGATTGATCTCGTAGCCCGTGAATCTGGTGTCCGCGGGCGGCGTCCAGCGCAGGGTTAATGCCGTATCCTCCTCGTCCTCGACCACCAGTCCCGTCGGAGCCGGTATCCCCTTCGGCGTGGCCCTGACAGGGCTTGACCAGGCGCTGTCAGCAAAATCTGGACTATCCGTGACCGCCTTGTCACGCACACGCACCTCGTACGCCGTGCCGGTGGTCAGACCAATGATGTTCGTGCCCGTCCGCTTGGCGGAAGTAACCGTGGTCACGCCCGTCCCGCTCCAGCCCATGACTGTCGATGCCTTCCACTGCAACTCGCTCGATGCCACCGTACCGATATTGGCGGGCCATATCGCCCGCAACCAGGTGTCGCCCACAATCAGCGTCACCGTCGGTGTCGTCAGTTTGTTCAGCGTGTCTGTCGGCGCACCCTGCACGGCGCTCGACCAGTCGCCGTCAATATGCGTCGTCGAAGCCGATGCCGCCTTCGAGCGCACGCGCACATCGTAAGTGTCGCCGTTGGTGAGACCAGTGATCACCGTGCCCGGTGTCGCCGGATCAACCGTGGTTACGCCCGTCCCCGACCAGTCCGAAGTGGTCGATGCCTTCCACTGCAACGCGTAGGCGTCCGCGTCCGCCACCGCTTCCCAGTTGGCCGTCAACTGCGCGTCGCCCCGCGCCAGCGTCACCGTCGGCGCCGGCAGCTTGAAGCGGAAGATGCGCGGGAAGTCCAGCGTCGCCGTCGCCGTCTCGGTCTGCTGACTCATCCCCGTGCCCGTCGTGCCGGTCACCGTCACCGTCACCGGCGTGCGGGTATCCTTCGGCGTGTTCGGCTTGCCGGAGATGGCGCCGGTGGTCCCGTCGAGCTCCAGCCCCGACGGCAGGTCGCCCGTCGTCACCGCATAAGTGTAGGTCGAGCCACTCTCGAAGCCGGCGGGCGTCGGTGTCAGCGTCTCGAACGCCACGCCCGCGCGCAGAACCGTCGGCAGCGCCGGATAGGTGAGGGTCGGGGCATCGAGCGTCGCGACTCTCTTGTCAACAACCGTGTCCGAGACCTCGGCGCTTGACGAATCCAGGGTTACGATAGCCACAATGTAATCAGTCCCAGGGTCAAGACCGGTGATCTTGTGGGATGTATCCGTGCCCATAAGCTTCACCTTGTCGCTGTCGGCGCCCCTGAAATCACTCACCTTGCGCCAGCGCAGCTCGTAGCCGCCCGGCGCGTGGCTCGCCACCATCCAACTCGCTGTCAGTTCCCGCTGGGCGGTCGCCGTGACCGTCAGACCCGTCACCGGCGCCGGGAACCTCACGTCCCCGGTAGCGGTCGGCGTGGCTTTCACCGCGGTGGAAGCCGCGCTGTTCCCGACACTGTTCACGACGCGCAACCGAAAAGTGTACTCCTGATCGTTCGTCAGACCCGTCACCACATGGCTGACCTTGCTCACGGGGTTCCCTTCTATCGCCGTCCAGGTAGTACCGCTATCCGTTGTGTACTCGAACCGCAACAGGGTGACTCCCTCCGGGTGCGCGGTCCAGGTGAGCTTCACCTCGCCGTTGCCCGCCGCAGCCGCCAGTCCCGTGGGCGCCGCCGGCACCGCCCTCGGCGTCGCAGAGGCCGACCCCGAAGGCGGACCCGTCCCAATCGCGTTCACTGCCCGCACCAGAAAGACATAGGCCTGGCCGTTTGTCAGGTCCATCACCGTGTGGCTGAGGGCCGTGCTGGTCGCCGTCCAGGTTTTACCGCCGTCACTGCTGATTTCATACCCCGTCGGCGTCCCGCCGAACGAGGGCGCCTCCCAGGTCAGCTTCACCTGACCATTGCCCGCCTCCGCCGTCAACATCTCTGGCGCGCGCGGCCTCGTCCCCGGCATTCCGCTCACGGCAGGCGTTGCCGCCCCCAGAATCTTTGCCGCCCCCAGAATCTCGACCACCTCATCCTGAAGGTTCCTCCGGTCCACCGCCCTCACGGCCCGCAACCGGAAGCTGTAGCTCTGCTCGTTGGTCAGGCCCGTGATGCGGACATCGGTGCTATCCATGCTGGCATCGAGTTGCTCCCAGCCGCTATCGTCCTGATTGATCTCGTAGCCCGTGAACCTGTTGTCCGCGGGCGGTGTCCAGCGCAGGGTTAATGCCGTATCCTCCTCGTCCTCGACCACCAGTCCCGTCGGAGCCGGTATCCCCTTCGGCGTGGCCTCGGCAGGGCTTGACCAGTCGCTGTCAGCAAAATCCGGACTATCCATGACCGCCTTGTCACGCACACGCACCTGGTACGCCGTGCCGGTGGTCAGGCCAATGATGTTCGTGCCCGTCCGCTTGACGGAAGTACCCGTAACCGTGGTCACGCCCGTCGCCGCTGTCCAAGATTGGACTGACGCTGCCTTCCACTGCAACTCGCTCGATGCCACCGTACCGATATTGGCGGGCCATATCGCCCGCAACCAAGTGTCGCCCACAATCAGCGTCACCGTCGGTGTCGTCAGTTTGTTCCGCGTGTCCTGTTGCGGCTCTTGCAGCCCTTGCGGCGGATCCTGTTGCGGTGCGTTCGCAAACGGGGTCGGCAAATCCGCTAGCGGCGTAGCCGCCACCGCCGCTTGGCCGCCCCGTATCACCCTGCCGTTCGCGTTGAGCTTGTCCACCCGCACCACATAAGGCGTACCGTTTTCCAGGCCGGTAATCGCGTAGCTCGTGCCGCTCGCCGCTTGGCTCGAGATGAACGAGGAGCCCTTCTGCTGCACCCGCCAGCGCACCAGATAGCCCCCGGGGGCGTCCGTCGCCGCCGTCCAACTTACCTGCAGCGACCGGTCAAGCGGCTCGACCGCAAGACCCTGCAAGCGAGTGACCTGCGCTTGCCCGGCGGCGGGCAGGAGGCTGGCAAGAAGCGTCGCGCAGGCAAGCCGCCGGAGGCCTACGCCAAGTGGCCCAGGATGCTGTCTGTGGGTGCGGGGGGGGGGGGGGGGGGTCAGACCGAGGCATTGCATAAGACAAATTCCAAGTAAATGCAAAATTAGCATAACGATATAACGATATCCAAGCACCATTTCAACGTCAACACTCTACTGCGGGGCTCTACTGCGGGGCTGTTGGCAACAAAGGCCCCACGCTTCCCTCGACTGGATGACGCCAAACGAATATCCTGTCAGTCTTGAAGACAACGCCTGTGCCAAACCTCAAATGTCCGAAAGGTCCTGAACCCGTACATGAACCCGTGCATCCTTCCTTTGCATCCTTCCTTTTGACAACGCCAAAGTTCAAGGCATAATACATAGGCAAGCATTCAGGAATAGGCGGTTCTTGCTAGGATTAACAAGTGAGAATTCGCAACATTGGAAGGGCGACCCACGGGTTGCCCTTTTCTTTTCTGAGACCTGAAGAGCCTACAGCCATCGCCTGTATCTGCTTTGTTGTTCTAGCGTCGCCTATTCCTGAATGCTAGGCTCCACTTGGCCGACCATCCATCAGGACTTGAGTTGTTCTAGCGCCGCCTATTCCTGAATGCTAGGCTTTGCGTGGTCAGGCGCTAGCAAGGCTTATGAGTTGTTCTAGCGCCGCCTATTCCTGAATGCTAGCCCAAGTTTACCAATGAAAAATTAAAAGTGATAATAATCATTGTGTTAGGGGGAGATAATTTGGCGTAAGGCACTACAATGAGCGCCTTTTGGGGAGTTGATCTTGTTCAGATGACCGTTTTGACGAAGCCGCCGGCGTCAGGATGTATGCCAAGCGCGTCGTAGATGGGTTGCTGGTGCGGTTCAAGGGCGGTGGCCTTGCGCAGATGCAGGGTTCGGCTGTCGGCGCATCGGAAGGTGGCGGTGACGCGGCATCGCGAGGCAAGGCGGTTGCGCAGGCTGGTCCAGCTATGATGGATGTTGTTCACGCGCAATTGTCTGCGCACGATCTGGACGAGTTGGTAAGCGATGACGGCGATGAACAGATGTCCCTCGGTGCGCTTCGGGGTCTGGTGGTAGATGGGGCGCAGTCCGAGTTCGGTCTTCAGGCATCGGAACACGGCTTCCAGGTCGGTGAGGGTGGCGTAGGTTCGCCATAGGCGTTGTGCATCCCAGTTGGTGAGATTGGAGCGCAGGCAATAGACGCCAGGGCGATCAGCCATGGAACCTTTGGCGGGGTTGCGGGTCCAGGTGATGGACTGGACGCGCTCACCCTGGACGGTCAAGTCGAGCGAGTAGTAGCCGGCGACGCGTCGGTGTTGCGCCTTGAGCCGCCCGAGGCGTTGGTTGATCTGCTCGGGTTTGCGCCGGGCCCGGGGGTTGGATAGCGCCAGCGCGAGTTTTGTCAATGCGGCTTCGTAGCGGGCGCAGAAGCGCTCGACCATGGCGCGCTCCTTCTGGGCGCGCTCCTCGGAGTAACAGTGCAGAAGGACTTCGCCAGAGTCTTCGCAGACCCTGCGATCCAGATGCAGTTGGCATCCCGAGGCGGTGGTGATGGATTCGGCGGCCTCGGCGTTGAACTCGCGCTTGCGCTTGCGGCTGACCACCAGATAGCGGTAACCGGCGTCACGCAGCCAGGCAATCTGCGCTTCGGTGGCAATGCCCCGATCCATGACCACCAGGGCGTCGGCTGGCGCGCCCAGGCCGGCCAGCATGCCTTGCAGCGTGGCGGGTTCGCGCACATTGCCGGCAAACACCCGAGAACGGCTGACAAAACCAGAGCCGTCCAACACCAGGCCGAGCGTGAGCAGAGGACAGTCGCTGCGTTTTTCCTTGGAGTGCCCGTGTCGGGCCAGGGGCTGGCCTGCGGCCTCCCCCTCGAAGCAGGTGTTGGTCAGATCAAAAAGCGTCACCGTGGCGCACAGGCCGAACAGGTTCATGGCGCGCTCGTACAGATGCGCTTCTATGGCGTCACGGTGCTTCACCAGGGCGTCCGAGGCCCGGTACAGTTGCATCGCGCCCATGGACTCGTAGTCCACTCCCAGCAACTCGCCCAGGGCACTGTCCTGTGCCAGCCAGCGGTGCGTCTCGCGCTCGCTGGCCGGGTGCGCCAGACGACCGACGATCAGACCAGTCGCTGCCGAGCGCAAGGCGCCGTTGACGCCAAGCGTTTCCAGCAGTGGCATCAGTCCCGTCTGCTGCATGGCCCATAACCCGATCTGCTCAACGCCGACGCTACGCGCACGGGCCAGCGCCATGGACTCCGGGCAGATCGCCACAGGGTCTCGTTCTGCGCCGGGCGCTGCGCCATGCCCTCGCGCCAACAGCAAGGCGGCAATGCGTTGCGCTTCGGTCTCGACGGTCTCGCCGAGGTCGTCAAACAGCCGGTGCTGTCCCTCAAGCAAATCCTCGATACGCGCACACAAGCGCGGCCAGAGTTCCGGCTCGATCTCGAAGTGGCGCCCGAGGTTGAGCAGCGTGCGCTGACGCACCTTGCCGCCAAGACGCTCACTGTGCACCAGGCGAGTGGTGCTGTAGGTCGAACCATCCTTGGCTCGGCGGGTTTGCGTGCGGCGGATGAACATGCAGGTCAGGATTGGGTATGGGCGCAGGATTGTCAATACCCAAATATACGATTATGGCACTACATTGAGATTTCCCAACGCACGAAAACAATCAATCAATGACTTACGTGCTCAAAACACCCAACAAAACCCCAAAACCCTGCCCAAACAGGCCCAAAATAACCCCACCTTGGTAAACTTGGGCTAGGCTAATGTGGATGTTTTGGTGTACGGCCAGTCAGTTGTTCTAGCGCCGCCTATTCCTGAATGCTAGGCTGGGCAAGCCGATAGAGGCTGAGGTTGTGCAGTTGTTCTAGCGCCGCCTATTCCTGAATGCTAGGCTTGATCGGCGAGACACTGCTGGCGCTGCCAGAGTTGTTCTAGCGCCGCCTATTCCTGAATGCTAGGCTTGGCCTGTTGATCGGTAGGTTGGTAAATCAGTTGTTCTAGCGCCGCCTATTCCTGAATGCTAGGCTTCGTCTTCAGGCGACGCTTTTGCGGGCTGTTGTTGTTCTAGCGCCGCCTATTCCTGAATGCTAGGCTGCAAGTTCACGTCGCTTGAATATCTGTACGGTTGTTCTAGCGCCGCCTATTCCTGAATGCTAGGCTTTACTCGGGAAACTTGGCGAACCGCATTGAAGTTGTTCTAGCGCCGCCTATTCCTGAATGCTAGGCTTGCTGCCAGTATAAACCACTGATTTAACATTAGAATGCGGGATTTTACGCATGAAAATTGACTAGAAAATCTGTAGCTGTCGCGGGGCGCCATCAGTTTTTCGGGGCTTCTTCGCATGATATCGCCGCATATTCGAGAATTGTTTGTCGGTGATGCAAAGCACATCAACCTTGCCACCGGGCGGCAAAAGTGGCGGAATCCGGCTGCTGACCGCTTCTGCTTTTTCCCCTGAAGCGCAGTACTTGAGATAGATTGAGAACTGCGACATCTCGAATCCCAGATCAAGCAGATCATTCCTGAAGCGGGAGGCTTGCTTGCGTTCGCTTCTGGTGCCGACCGGTAAGTCAAACATGACGAATAGCCACATGATGCGATAAGGACTCAAACTGAATCGATTCATCGCG
The DNA here is from genome assembly GCA_965199705.1 of Pseudomonadales bacterium. Taxonomy (GTDB): domain Bacteria; phylum Pseudomonadota; class Gammaproteobacteria; order Pseudomonadales; family Azotimanducaceae; genus Azophilus. The sequence goes on along the minus strand of OZ241359.1, from coordinate 1,619,211 downwards.
GCTGCAGTTCCAGCGCGGTTGGAAGAGCAGGCATAACCTCGCCCAACGCCTCTCCCTTGCAATATCTGGCGAATGCCCGGCACATCTTCACCGCCACCTGCGACAGCGGCGAGAAACCGTCTTCAGTCGGCAGCAACAGCGTGGGCAAGGATGCCAGTCGCTGTTTGCCAGCCTCTTTCAGATCCGACAGATAGTCCCTGCGCCTTTGCCAAATCACGTAATCCGCGATCGGACGATAGGGTTCAACCAGGTCATCCACCAGATTCATCGGGTTCTGAGGATTCTTGTGGTGAACGCTGAAGCTGGGATGCAGCCCCGCACCCACAGCGCCTCGGGCGATACAGGCCCTTAGTACCGTATAGCCGTAGTTCAGTGCGGCATTCAGGCCCAAGGTGCCGCGGTCGCGGCGAAATTCCGACCCATACAGCCGCTGCCAATATGTCCGAGCCGCCTGAGCCTCCATATTGTCAGGGTCCCCAGACCTTACCTTGCGCACCATGCGCAGCAGGTCCTGGCAGGTCTCGCCAGCTCGTCGAAGCACCTCAGCCTGATTGCTGATCTTCGCTCGGACGACGGATTGCCAGAAACGCTTGCGACGTGGCCTGGATATGTCTGCTTGCGCCCGCATGATCTGAAATTGGCCGACAGCGCCTTGTACCGGCAGAGTCCAGCTACTTGGCAAGTAATTCTGTCCGCAAATCACGAGCGGGATGTTGCGTTGCGCCAGTTGATCGAGCAATACGCTGGAAACAGCGCAACCCGGAACGGATACCAGAACTGTCTGAATGTCGTCGAGAGGCACTTGGCCCACCTGTTCCCCACCATTGTGGACTTGCAGGAATCCCCGAGACTTCTTCAGCCAATGTCCAGGATCAGTGATTTCTACGATCTGTCCAACCATTGGTTCTCATCGACGCAAGGTCGATTCCCCCTGCCCCGCCACGAATGACACAAAGCTCGGCAGTGCGGGGATCATCTTGGCCTGTCCCCTTGGCCTCCAGAGGAAATCGGAGTCCACCATGTGGTCCATGATGGCCTGACACCCCTGAACATCGCGCCCTTGTTCGGTAAGCTCTTGTTCAATGGTTTCTTCGAGTTGCTGGCTCTCCATCCAACCGTCGCGCAACAGTTTTCTGGCGACCTTCACAAGCAACTTTCGGTCCTGACTTTTCCAGGAACCAAGACGGCCCAGATAAACCTCTGTTCGTTCTTGCTCCATAATGGCGCCGACTTCGGCGACATCACCACCGTCAATTCGCTGTGCCCCGTGAGCGCTTGCCTGATCCCAGAGTGCGCTGCCCCACAATTGAAGAAACTGCGGATAGCCTTGGCTATCGGAAACAACTTTACCGAGCGCATCGTCGGAGATACTGATGCCTGTCTGGTCTAGCGGTATCCGGACGGCGTCGGCAGCGCCCTGTGCGTCAAGCAAGTCAAGACTGACCATCTCACCACGTTCAAGAAAGGAAACGTGCGCCAAGTCGCCAAAATCCACCAATGCAGGCTTCCCCGCCAGCAGGACAATGGCAGGACCACCCAGACCTCGAATAGTCAGTATCTCGTTCAACAGCTCCTTGCAGGCGGTGGGCGCCATCTCATGCGCTTCATCCACCATGAGTATCAGCGGCTTTTGCTTGCACTTCACCACAAGACCTTTTCGCACCTCGCTTCTTGGCAACTCCCCGCATTGCCATTTGGCCTGCAATCCACGCCAGTCCAAGCCCCACTCCTGTGGCTTGAGAGCTTCCCATAAAGGTTGGCCAACCACTCCGATCAGCTCGCGGCGGGCATCTTCGGCGCTCTGCAAATCAGTAGCAGGCATCAGCCCCAGCGTCACGTTCGTCTTCAGTTGTGCAATCTCTTTCGCTAGCACACGCAAGAGAGCCGTCTTGCCCGAGCCTCGCGGGCCATAGATCACAACATCCCTGGCCACGAGCTTGCCATTGGCGGTATTCCCCACATGGCGAAAAACACTGAATCGCTCGGCGCCTCTTCCAGCCAGATAGGGGGGAGGCTGCCCGTATCCCGGGTTGAAAGGGTTCTCGTACAGGCCCGCTACCTTGCCGGCATTCATTCAAGGCGCTCGCTGACGATGCGCATTGTTCGGCCTACTTCCGGCGCCGGGTTGGGCGGCGCTGTTCAATACTCACGCAGCCTGTGGGGCTGATATGAACTTTCCTGGCCTTGCATGACTTCATGCCGCTTGCTGTGCGAGTGGTATAGGAAAAATCGCCGTTTCGGCTTCTCTTGTCGACGTTTGCTTCATGTATCTCCGCGAATTTCAGCTCATCAGGAGAAGAGACCTTCTGAAGCCTGTACAACTTTCGCGTATCGTCCACACGCGACGACTGCATTTGCACGCAATCATTGATTTGCAAGCACATGACCAGGCGGGCTGCGGGGTGTGGCCGGAACGTCTCGCCACGCTTGAATCCTTTCTTGTTGGCGTCAAATCGGGGAATGACCTCCCCTTGCCATTTGTCCGCTTTCTTCTGCCCCGCTGGCCTGGAATAGATTTCAACCCCCCAATTGCTGTCGCGCTTGTATGCCTTGTAGGGTTTTTCGGAGCCGTGCTCTGTTACAAGGATGACCCTCATTGTTTCCACAAGGCGCAGGCTACGAATATTCCTGCGCTGCGCCAACTCCTGTACCGCTTTGAAGCCCGTGCCGGATTCGCGCTCTTCAGCCTCTTTGAACTCTTCCCTGAATGCCTTTCTCAATCGCGGATCTCTGATTGACTCAATCGTTTTAAGCGTTTTGAAATCCTCGACTGCTTTGCGTGAAACAACCTCATATTTGCCATTACCACACTCTTCCACGATCCCGCAGGCCGTATCGTTGTGAAGCTTCCCGTCAGTAGTGCCCGGACCCAGCTTCTTGCGGCGCGCCTTGTGTGAGACAACGACAGTCTTCATCGTTTCGGCAACGTCGTCCCGGAACCCGCTCCATGGGTCAATGGCGCTTCTCCCTCCGTCGGCCTTGGGAAACAGCTTGCGGAGGTCGATTGCGCTTCCGTTGTTCGATTGCTCGTGTTGACGGGCGCTGGTCGCCACCTTCTGCAAGAGACTGCGGCAGGTCATGGCAATCACAATGGCATCCACCGCATGATGTCGGTGGTCGTCCCGATTTTTGCTACCGCTTACATCCAGTACGCTGTTCAGCCCCCAATGGTGACGCAACAAGCTCGTTAGACGACCAGTCAACACATCAATCTTGTCGATGGCGCAAATGCTCTCCAGATACTCGCGGGTGAGACGCCCGATGTAGCGCGTATCGTTGAGGTGTCTGCTCGTGAAGTCGTTGCCCCTTTCCCAAATCTCGATGGCATTGGGCTGGAAACGCCAGCGCTTGGAGGCGGGCATATCCTCAGCGCGAGCAACAATCTGATCCCAGTCGTAGCTGCCAGGGCTAGCGCCAAACGCCTCGTGTGGCGTTCGATTGGCCTTGTCCCGGTTGGCCTGGCGAGTACAGAGCACCTTGTTGGCGCGGCTATCGTCCAATGAGCGGCTGAATGGAATCAGATGTTCAATCTCGGTGCTCCCGTTGAACAGGTCGCTGATGCATATCCTCCGGCCAGAGAACGGGCAGCAACGGCCGGCCGGATCATCACTTAGCTGATGCCAAAGAAACAGGCGGAGTCGATTGTCCCGGTTGGTCAGCTGGCCGTGTTCATTGAGAGTCCTGTCGTATTTTTCATTTCTTTTCTGATTATCACCTTGTTCTTTCTCGATTTCCCTGCGCTTGTCTGCACCCGCGGGCAATTCCCTGCCAAGCTCGATGGCAATGGACTCTGGGCGTCCGAAGCGATCAATCAACTCGTTGACCACCAGGCGAATCTGGTTCAGGGCGATGTGTACGGTCGGGTTGGTTACGCCACCCCAACGAGTTTTGTCGTCGTCATGAGGATTTCCAGTGCCGGGAATGATGTGCCTTCCGTCGCTGAAGACTTCGCCGTAGTAGGGCAACCGTTCCAACAGCTGATACTCGCCATCATCGCCTCTGGTTCGCATCGGGTCGGCAAATGCGCTGACTTCCCGAGCCACGGCCGAGGCGGCATCGCTTTGCAGCGGCAACGAGATTTCTCCGGTTTCGGTGTTGACAACGCCGTCTCGCATCTTTTCGAGAACGAGTCTCGCCGCTTGCAGAGAAACATTGGCAGTGTCATCCTTGAGTTGCGCATTCATGCATGCATCTGCGGTTTGGCGCTCCAGATCGAACTCATTTTGCAGATATTCACGCACCGCCTCGTCGTCGCTCGCGCCGTCCTGTGGCGCTGAATTCTTGCCGCCTTCGAGCAGCCGGCGGTCTCTTTCCTGCTGGCGCGGTGTTCCGGCAAGGATGGCGTCTATAAACCTGTCTTGTTTTTCCAATGACCAGTCGTGCCAGGTGGGGCCAATCCGGTCCTCGTGTTGCATCAAATTGCTGGTCCGGTTGCCCTCGAAGCCCTTGCGTTTTTCCGTCTCGAAATTGAATTTGAAGCTGCCTTCGGCGATGCCCCGCCCGGTAAGTTCTTTCTTCATCGTTTTGAATGTAACTTGCCCAGACTTGGCAGACACTCTTTCCAAAAGCCTGACGATGGCGTCCCGCGCTTCTGGAAAGTCGAACACGCGGTAAGTTTTTTGTCCATCCGACCATGCGAGGTTATGCACTTCCTGATAGATGCGATAGCGTTGAAAGCTCGGCATTGCGCGGAATGTTCGGTCTTCCGCTGACATGTAAACGCACTTCCCGCGCTTTTGCGGTTTGAGAGGACGTTGGTGAAAGATCGCTTGATGGATTCTCTGCCTGGCGTGCTCCGTCATGATTTCAGGATGGTGCTTCGCCTGAAGCCGCCATATCTTGTCGAATTCGTCTTCGTACAGCTCACGGGTGGGGTACACTTCAAACAGCTTTCCATCACCGCCAGCGCCGGGGCGGGCACGGGTTGGCTGACCAGCAGACTGCCGCCGCCACAGAAACCACCCGTAAGTCAAATTGTCGTTCTCGGCAAGTTTTTGCAGAGCGGTGCGCCTTGCTTCTGCTTCCTGCTGACGGACCCGTTTCTTTTCTGGCGCGGGTAGCTGCTTGTATTGCTCGGCGGGCAACTCTGACCCAATCAAGCCCATTTGCTCAAGCAGGAGGCGGGCCGACCGGGAAACAACTCCTTGAGTTCCTTCCTCGCTCCGATCCTTGCGATTGCTCTTGAAGCCCCGGCGCTGATTCAGGTGAAACAATGCGCGACCAACATCCCACGGAGCCAACCGCTCCCCTAAAGCACCTGCGCGCAGCTTCAACGGGTTCTTCTCTTGCAGCTGCTTTCTATCGACTTCCGACTGCGGGAACAGCCCGGACTTCGTCAACTCATGGATCAGAAATTTCTGGCGCTGCTTGTAGCGGTCTCGCCGTCGTCTCGCAGATCGGGCGGCGCGACGGTCGGCTGCCAATGTGGCCTTTTTCTTGGCTTCCCTGCCTTCGGGAAAAATACGCGAGCCAGCAGCTACAATGGCACAAGGATCGCGGTTCTCGTCGAGTGCCAATACACTCCAACCGAGGGAGTTGGTTCCGACATCAAGTCCGAACCGATAATTCGGTTTCGTCACTGGATTTCCTCTTCTCCATGCGCGTTAGAGCCATGGTAGCAAACCACTAGAACGGCGCGCCAAGGGCGATGTGCGGCTGGCCCGGCGGCCCTTCCCTCGCTCAACGATCTGGCGGCGTCGGCCGGGTGAGCAGGAACACCGCAACACCGGCCAGGACGATGCCTTGCAGGAGCAGCGCCCAGGTCGCCAATCCGAGCAGAACGGACACCGCAAAGACAAGCAGGATGGCGAACATCGCCGAGGCCTTGGCCTTGCCGGAGATCGAGCGATGATCGCGCCAATCACGGATCGGCGGACCGAGCAGGCGATGGTTGATCAGCCAATTGTGCAGCCTGCGCGAACCGCGCGAAAAGCAAAAGGCCGCCAGGATCAGGAACGGCGCTGTTGGCAGCAGCGGCAGCAGAATGCCGAGGACGCCAAGGCCGAGCGCAAGGCTGCCGGCAACCACCCAGGCAGGCCGTGAGGCTCGCACGATCAACCGCTGTGCCGGAACCGGTGCGGCGGGCGCCACAGGCGCGTCTGGCTGCCCGTGCAAAGGCGTTGCTGCCCTCGTTTTTCTGGCATTGTTCTGGCCTTCTCCCCGTTCTTTGCTTTCCTTGCAGCCGCGTTTGCCGTCATACTTTACCTTGATAGGCTGTCAAGCGCGCATCCACCCTGATCGCACTCATTCGGTTGGCGGATTCAGCCACCGGCCTGGCAAGCACGGTGTGGAAGGCGCCGCTGACGGACTACAGCCCTTTCGCACGCGATCCCGTTTGAGTTGCAGGAGATCAAATTGCGCCTCGTTTCTGCCCGCATCCCGCTGCCGGTCGTCTTGGCCTGCGCCCTCGGCCTGACCAGCACCGAGGCTGTTGCCCAGGACGTGATCGAAGAAATCGTGGTCACGGGCCATCTCGACAGTTTACCCGACGACTACGTGGAATCCGTGTTCGGGTTCGGCAAATCGCTGCTCGACACCCCGCGCTCCGCATCGACGATTTCCTCGGCATTGCTGGAACGCTACGACATGCAGGACATCGACGAGATGATCGTGCTCGCGCCAGGCGCCTTCACACAGTCATTCTTTGGCGTCGCCGGCGGCCTCGACATTCGAGGAACGCCTGGCGAGACCTACTTCCGGGGCATGCGCAGGCTGGAAAATCCCGGCAACTACCCGACGCCGATTGGGGCCTCCGATCGCATCGACATCGTTCGCGGCCCAGCTTCACCGATCTTCGGGCCATCAAAAATCGGTGGCTTTCTCAACTTCAACCCGAAATCCGCCCGCATTGAGGAAACGGGCGCGCTGCTCTCCGAGACCAGCGGCGAGCTGTCGATGAGCACCGGAAGCTGGGACAGGAAAGTCGTTTCGGCAGAAGTCGGCGGGCCCGTTCGCCAGGGTTCGGTAGATCTCGGCTATCAGGCCTATGCCTTGATCGAGGATTCCGGCAGCTACTACGACTACACCGAAACGAAGCAGAAGCTGCTGCAACTTTCCTTCGATCTGGGGGTATCGGATACGGTCATCGCCCAATTCGGCGGCATGTGGCACGAATACGAGGGCAATCAGGTAGCCGGATGGAACCGGCTCACCCAGGATCTGGTGGACCATGGCCTGTACGTGACCGGCTCGCCATCGCCCCTTGATCGAGACGGTGATGGATTCATTTCGCACCAGGAATTCGACGTGGATGGCGACGGCTTTACCGACCTCAACCCGTTTGCAGCGGGCGTGGTTCCGGGGCAAGCCGGCCAGCTTTCGGGATCCGGCGTCTGCCAGATCGGAACAACCCTGGTGTTTGGCTGCGTACCGGAATTGCTGGCATTGCAGAATCCCGGCACGGCCACCATTGACGGCAGCACCACGCTGGCCAGCAACGACGACACCCTGGAAAACACCGTCACTACCCTCTACTTCGACCTGATCGGCGAAAACCCGGGCGGCTGGGAGTGGAAGAACCAGCTGTTCTTCGAGCACTACGACAACCTGAACGAAAACGCCTACGGCTTCTCGCAGTTTCACGACACCTGGGTGATCGAGGACAAGCTGGTGTTCTCCCGGCAGATCGAATTCGACGCCGCCAGCCTGGCCATGCAGTTATCACCGTCCGTGCGGCACACGAACTTCGATCACGCCGACGACTATACCAACGAGTACTTTGATCGGCGCGACCTGACACAACCTTTGGGGCCGCTCGCCACGCGCCTGCTGGCCACCGAGATCGACGACGATTACACGGAGTATTACATCGGCAAATACACGGACCTGGGCCTTGCCGCCATGTTCGATGCGGCATTCGACAACGGCCTGTCGCTGCTGTTCGGGGCGCGTTATGACTGGATCGACCTCGAAAGCACGCAGCCTCTGGACAAGCTGCTGTTGCCGAGCTCCAATAACTTCTGCCCGCCGCCAGGCGACTGCGTCGATGTTGAGGCGGCAGAGGACGTCGATGGCGTGTCCTGGACGATCAGCATGAGCTGGCAAACGGCCATTGGACTTACCCCCTACTTCACCGCATCGCAACAATCCACCCTGATTACCGGCCAGGCGGCTGAAGTAACCACCGCCAACGTTCTTGAAGGCACGGCCTTCGACCAATCCAGGCTTCTGGAAGCCGGGCTCAAGGGCAGCCTGCTCGACGACAGGTTCTATTTTGCAACCGCCGTCTATGCGCAGGAACGCACCGATTTTTCCGCCCAGTCCACGGTGACCAATCAGGCTTCTCGCACGCGCGGCATCGAATTCGAAACGCGCTGGTCGGTCAACGAGCGCCTGCTGCTTACCTTCGGCTGGTCACACATCAAGGTGATCAATCTGAACACGCGCGAGGCAGGCGGGCGATTCAGCTTCCTCGGCGCCGACGATCTACCGGACATCGAACCCTGGCGCCTGTACGGCGGCGCCCTTGCCGGCCAGGTCATTCGCGACGATGCGAGCCGCGCCGGGATGCCCCGTAATATCCTGTCGATGGCGGCCACCTGGGATTTCGGCAATGGCTGGACGGTCAACGGCAGTGCGGCAGACGTCGAAGGCGTCGCCTCCGGTTTTTCGGGAAGCGTTCGGCTGCCGGGCTATACGCTGGTCAATCTGGGCTTTGGCTATGAGACGCGCAACTGGGTGGCGAACTTCAACCTGAAGAACGTCACCGACGAGCGCTACTTCCGCGCCAACTTCCCGAACCTGTTTGGCGGCGCAGTCGTGCTGCCGGAACTGCCCCGACACTTCAGCGCGAGTCTGCGCTACCGGTTCTGACGCAGCCATCGGAGCTCGCTCCGCGGCAGCGCCCGGCCCGTCCATGCGGCCGCTACGGGCTGGCCGCTTCATTGGGTGTGTGCAAGCAGGGTAGCACGGGTCTGCGGGCCGGCAAGCCGGGCGCGCACCTGCCCTGCCGGATCGACCAGGACGGTCACGGGCAGCACATCCGGCATGGCATAGCCCCAAATGGGCCGCGGGTCATCGACGAGCACCGGAAACGCAATCTCCATCCGCGTAATGGCATCGTCCAGGCGGGCGCCTGTGTGCCCGTCGAAGTTGACGCCAAAAACCGCCATCGCGGTTGACTGGTCGTCATGCAGGGCATTCAGTTCCGGGATCTCCACCTGGCAGGGTTCGCACCATTCCGCCCAATAGTTGATCGCCAGCCACTGCCCGCTCCAGTCTTCAAGATCGCCGGAACGACCATCGGTGAAGACGAAATCCGGCGCCCCGCCGCAGCCGCTCAACAGCAGCAGGGCGCAGAGGCATGTCGCCCACGGCATTGGCCGCCCCCCGAGACCAGCCCCCCTGCGCGGTCGCCCTGGCATCTCATCCGCTCTCAGCGAGGCGTTCGCCAATCTCGTCGAGGATGGCTGGATCGTCGATGGTCGGCGGTATGGCCGGGCGCTCACCCTGCGCCAATTGGCGCAGGGCGCGGCGCAGAATCTTGCCGGAACGGGTCTTGGGAAGACGCTGAACGACGAATGTCCGCTTGAAGTTCGCAAAGGCGCCCACTTCTGCCCGCACCCGGGCCACCAGCTCGGCCTGGAGCCCCGCCTGCTCCAGATTGACGCCGTCCTGCAAGAGCACGAAGCCGATCGGTATTTCGCCCTTGTCCGCATCGGCGATGGCCACCACCGCACACTCGGCCACCGCCGGATGCGCCGCCACCACGGCCTCCAGTTGCCCGGTCGAGAGCCTGTGCCCGGCCACATTGATGACATCGTCGATACGCCCCATCACATACACATAGCCGTCTGCATCCCGATAGCCGCTGTCGCCGGTGAGATAGAAGCCGGGATAGCGGGACCAGTACGCATCTTGATAGCGGGCGTGATTACCCCAGATGGTGGTGAAGGCGCCTGGCGGCAGAGGCGCCTTGAGGACGATCGAGCCTTCCTGATCGGCGCCCGCTTCCCGGTCATCTTCGCCAAGGATGCGCAGATCGTTGCCCGGCATGGGCAGGCCGGCCGAGCCAGGGCGAGGGGCCAGCAGATCCACGCCGGCCAGATTGGCGCAGATGGACCAACCTGTTTCTGTCTGCCACCAGTGGTCGATCACGGGAATCCCGAGGTGCTTTGCCAGCCAGTGGTAGGTGGGCGGGTCCAGCCGCTCGCCGGCCACGAATTGATGGCGCAGGCAGGATAGATCCCGGCCCTGCATCAGGGCGCAGTCTGGATCTTCCTTGCGAATGGCGCGAAAGGCCGTGGGCGCCACGAAGAAGGCATTGACGCGATGCTGTTCGATCACCCGCCAATAAACGCCGGCGTCTGGCGTGCCCACCGGCTTGCCCTCGAAGAGAATGCTGGTACAGCCCCGGATCAGCGGCGCATAGACGATGTAGGAGTGGCCTACCACCCAGCCGACGTCCGAGGCGGCCCAGAAAACGTCGCCCGCATCCACATCGTAGATGGCCGCCATGCTCCAGTTGAGCGCGACCGCATGACCGCCGGTATCGCGCACCACGCCCTTGGGCTTGCCGGTGGTGCCAGAGGTATAGAGGATGTAGAGGGGGTCCCAGGCGTCCACCGGCGTGCAGGGCGCAGGTGCAGCGGCAGCCTCCCACTCGGCCCAATCCAGATCACGCCCCCCGGTCAACGCTGCCGCACACTCGGGCCTTTGCAGAATCACGCAACGAGACACCCGGTGTCTGGCCAACGCCAGGGCTTCATCAAGCAGCGGCTTGTAGGGCAGGATGCGCGCGCCCTCAATGCCGCAGGATGCGGAAAGCACGACCTTTGGCGCGGCGTCGTCGATCCGGCTTGCCAGTTCAGGCGCTGCGAAGCCGCCGAACACCACCGAGTGAATGGCCCCAAGCCGGGCGCAGGCCAACATGCCAATCACCGCTTCGGGCGCCATCGGCATGTAGAGCACCACCCGGTCGCCCTTGGCAACGCCGAGCGCAGCGAGCGCGCCAGCCGTGCGCGCTGTGCGTTCGCAGAGTTCAGCGAAGGTGAAACGCTTGAGAACGCCGGTAACCGGCGAATCGTAGATCAGCGCCACCTGATCGCCGCGTCCCTCTTGCACGTGCCGGTCCAGCGCCAGCCAGCAGGTATTGGTCTCACCGCCCCGGAACCAGCGCCAGACGCCTTGATCGTCCTGATCGAGTATCCGATCCGGAAATTTCAGCCAGGGCAGCAGTTCCGCCTGCGCCTGCCAGAAACCTTCGGGATCAGTCAGGGAACGCTGATAGAGGGATGCGTAGTCGTCAGTCATGGCGCCGTGTTCCAGGATCCAATCGGGACCTGGCAGCTTGGCGAATCAGCTTCAGAGGCCTGGCTGACGCCAAGGTCAGCCAGACGCCACGGCCCCGGATGCTTGCAGGCTGGCAATCTCATCCGCGCTCAAGCCGGCGTCCGCAAGCACGGACGCCGTATCCGCGCCCGGCGCCCGGGCCTGGCCGCGGATGCTCGGCTGCGTGCGGCTGAAGCGCGGGGCCGGCGCCGGCTGCGTGACCCCATCCAGATTCACGAAGGTGTTGCGGGCGCGATTGTGCGGGTGTTCCGGCGCTTCCCAGATCGACAGCACCGGCGCGAAGCAGACGTCCGTACCTTCCATGACTTCACACCACTCGTCGCGGGTTTTCTGGCGGAAGAGCTCAGCGAGATCAGCCTGTCGTTCGGGCCAGCGGCTGGCGTCCATCTGCGCCCCGAAGCGCTCTGGATCGACACCGGACTTTTCGACCAGCAGCGCATAGAACTGGGGTTCGATCGAGCCGATGCAGATGTAGCCGCCATCGGACGTCTCGTAGGTGTTGTAGAAATGTGCGCCGGTATCCAGCAGATTGCTGCCGCGCTGATCGCGAAAGGCGCCGGCGGCAGCCATGCTGAAAAACATGGCCATCAGGGAAGCTGCGCCATCCACCATGGCTGCGTCCACCACCTGCCCCTGGCCCGACTTCTGCGCTTCCAGCAGCGCGCACACCATGCCGAAGGCGAGATACATGCCGCCGCCGCCGAAATCGCCCACCAGGTTGAGCGGTGGCACCGGCTTCTCGCCGGCCCGGCCGATGGCGTGCAGGGCGCCCGCCAGCCCGATGTAGTTGATGTCATGGCCCGCCGCCTGCGCCAGTGGCCCTTCCTGGCCCCAGCCGGTCATCCGGCCATAGACGAGCTTCGGATTGCGCTTGAGACAGACGTCCGGGCCAAGCCCCAGCCGTTCGGTAACACCGGGACGAAATCCCTCGAAGAGACCGTCTGCGGATTCGACCAGGCGCAGCACTGTCTCGACGCCAGCCGGTTGCTTCAGATCCACGCCGACGGAGCGGCGATTGCGCGCCAGCACGTCTCGCGACGGACGCGGCGTCGGTGCAATGCGATCGACGCGAATCACTTCCGCGCCCATGTCCGAGAGCATCATCCCGCAAAAAGGCCCAGGGCCTATGCCAGCCAATTCGATGATGCGATAGCCTGCGAGTGGCCCCATGATGCGCTGATCCTCCGATGTGTCGATTCAGCGCCCGACCGAGCGCAATCGTGCCGGTGGCAGACGCACCAGCATCTTGCCCCGGTTCCGGCCTTCGTAGAGCTGCTTGAAAACGGCAGGAAAGTCATCCACCTGCCCGTCCACGGCGTGCTCCGCCAATTTGAGATCACCGCGTTCGATCCAGCCCGCCATGCGGCTTCTGGCCTCGGCATAGCGGTGTGCATAGTCAAAGATCACGAAGCCCTGCATCCGTGCGCGCATGGTGCCGAGCCAGATGTAGTTGGCCGGGCCGCGCATCTCCGGGGCTGCGTACTGAGATGTAGAGCCGCAGAGCAACACGACGCCATGCATGGCGATCAACGGCAGGCTCTGATCCAGCACCTCACCGCCCACATTGTCGAATATCACATCGATGCGATCCGGCGCGGCTTCGGCCAGACGCTCTCGCAGATTGCCAGACTTGTAGTTGATGGCCACGTCATAGCCGAGGGCGTCCGTCAGCCACTCGCACTTCTCGTCGCTGCCAGCGAGGCCAATGGTGCGAGCGCCCGCAAGCCGGGCGATCTGGCCGGCAATCGAGCCGACCGCGCCCGCCGCGCCATTGACCAGCACCGTCTGCCCGGGTTGCGGCTTGCAGGCTTCCGTAAGCGCGAAGTAGGCGGTGAGTCCGGAAACGCCGAACCCGCCAAGCCAGGCGCCCAGTGGGGCCTGCGTGAGATCGCACTTTTCCAGGCCCTCGCCGTTGCTGACGGCATGGCTTTGCACGCCGAGCGAACCCTGAACGTAGTCGCCGGCGTGAAAGTCCGGGTGATTGGATTCCAGCACCTGGCCCGCCACCGAGCCACGCACCGGATCCCCCGGGCGCACGCGAAACAGGAAGTCATCGCTGTCGCGCACGATCAGCCGCAGGGCGGCATCGACGCCCAGGTAGTGCGACTCGATCAAGAGCTCGCCTGGCCCGATTGCCGGAATCGGCGCCGTGCGCACCTCGAAGTCGTCCGGGCCAGCCAGGCCCTCGGGCACGCGCTTCAGAAACAGCTCGCGGTTTTCACCTTCGTTGGCGCGAAGATCAGACATGGGGCTATTCCGGCGCCAGTCCTTGCCCAGCAGGCTACAAGCCGAGCCGGGCGGTCAGTGAAAGTTCACGCCAAGACGCAAGCCATACTCGCGAGGCGGGCCGTAGTAGGTGAAGTTCCAGAGAAACGCCACGGAATTGGCGCCAACGCGCTTGTGCTCATTGGTCAGATTGCGACCATAGGCGGTGATGTAGTAGCGGTCATCCGCATCCCGCCAAGTGACGCTGGCGTTCACCAATGTCCGCTTCTGGATTTGCGTGTAGGTCGGTTGCCGCACGACCACTTCGGCGCGGGGCGCAAGGAAGGAGCCGCCGCCGGACGCGAGCGAATCAAACGGGCTGGTCTCCGCTTCATCCTGGAAATTCGCATTGGCGTTGAAAGCAACCGAACCGCCACCGGAGAGTGGAAACTCATAGGTCGCATCCAGATTCCATTGCAGCGGCGCCGCAAACGGAATATCAAGTCCGCCGAAGTCCACGATCCCGGTGGCCGGATTGTTGGGCTGCGGATCAAACTCGAATTCCTTGTACTTCGCCTCAAGAACACCAAGGCTGGCCTTCAGCGTCAGCCTGTCGGTAGGCAGCCACGTCGCTTCAACTTCAACCCCGTAAACCTCGGACTTGCCGGCATTGACGGTGAGGGTCTCCTGTGCAGGCGTGCCGGCAGAATTGATGTACGGCACCACCTGATTGCGTTGAATGTCATCGAAATCCGAGTAGAAAACAGCAGTATTGATGCGCAGGGTGCGCTCCAGGAAGTCCGCCTTGTAGCCAACTTCGTAGTTGATATTGGTTTCGGCGTCATAGGCGACGCAAGTGATCCGCGTGGAGCAGGTTTCCGTGTAGCCGCCCGAAATGTAGCCGGTGGCGACCGATGCATAGAGCAACTGGTCGTCGCGCACCTGGTAGTCCAAAACCACGCGCCAACTGATCTCATCCCACTTGTCGCCGATGTCCAGATTGAGGTTGTACTGCTCCGGCGGCAGGGGATTTTCGCGGGGATCATATTGCGCCCCCGTGATTCCCGCCCGGCTGAGCCGGGTGGATTGCACGTCCCAGCAGTTGGTAACCGGGTCCAACGGCAGGCTGGGGTCCGTGGGTATGGAATCCACTGGCCGCGTGTACTGATTGCAGGGAGCACCCCCAACGGCTAGCGCTTGAAAATTCTTGTCGTCCTCCGTGTAACGAATGCCCGCGCTCAGGGCCACCCGCTCGGAAACATCCCAAGTTCCGTCCAGGTACAGCGCGAAGGAATCTCGTTGCTGCCACCGGTTGTTGGTGCCCGGATCGGTGATCCAGCCGGTGTCGAAATTGATGCGGCCATCCGGTCGAAGGAGTGTGCCGGTCTCTGGATGCGGGCCAAGGAAGAAGGCGGAGAAGCCCTGTGTGGCAATGCTGCGGAAAGCCACGTCGTCTTTGAAGTAAACGCCGCCGCCCACGAAGTTGGCTGGCCCGTCGAGGTTGGTGACGAAGCGCAGTTCCACCTGAGTCTGCTCACGCTCCAGATTGCGCGACGCATCGAACAGAGGAAAGGCTTCCCCGGTGTAGGTGCTGGCGAGTGTCTCATCGGTTTCGCGCCAGCCGGCGAGCAACTTGAGCGTGACCCGGTCCAAGTCGAGCTGTTGGCTCAGGTAAATCCCGTCCGAGTAAACCGTGTGGCCGTCCATGATGTTGATGCCGTTGGCTTGATCGGTAATCCCGGTGCTGTAGGGGCTCTGCCCTTCCACGTCGCCGATGGCGGGAAAGCCGAAGAAGGGATGCAGGAAACCTTCGCCCTGGGGTGATTCATGCACATTCGGCGGCGAATCGGAGTCGTCACGCAAATACTCCCAAGTCAGCAGCGCTTCGTATCGATCGGTCGGCTGCCACAGCAACTTGGTCTTCCAAGCCAGGACTTTCTTGCCATCAAGCACCTCGCCGTTACCCCTGACCTCTTTGTTGACCAGATCCGGCAACGGGTTTCCACTGACGCCAAGCACGTCGAACCAAGGCACTTGATGCGGGAAGGTGGCCGTGTCCTTGTCATTGCGGTAGAAGCCTTCGTAGGTGTCATAGACGCCCGAGAAGCGCAGCCCCAACTCGCCTTCGATGAGCGGCACATCCATGGAGGCCGCAATCTTGGCGATGTCCGTATTGCCGCCATACGCATCGAACTGACCATAAGTCACCTCGATGTTGCCGCCAAACTCCTCCACATTCGGCCGCTTGGTCGTTATGGCAATGACCCCACCAGTGCTGTTCTTCCCAAACAGCGTGCCCTGCGGCCCGCGATAGATCTCCACCTGCTCCAAATCGAACAATTCCACAAACTGCGATTGAACGGAGCTGATCACGAAGTCATCGATCGTGATGCCGACGCTGGTGTCCTGCATCACCAGAATCGAAGTTGAACCGGTGCCGCGAATGCCGCCGCTCAGCGCGTTGAAGCCCGGCTGTTTGGTCAACAGCACGTTCGGCGACAGGTCAGCGACCGCCCGCACATCGTTGACGAAGGTGTCCGCAATGGACTGGGCCGTCAAGGTAGTGACCGCCAACGGCGTGTCCTGCTGACTGGTCTCCCGCTTGGTGCCAGTGACGATGATCTCTTCCAATACCCCCCCCCCGCTGCCTCGGTCCGTTTCCCCCTGCGCCGACGCCAGGGGCGTGAACGCCCAGGCAACCAACAGGCTTCCAGCAGCAACCAGGGTCGCAGTCATTCTTCGGGTCATCTCTCTCCTCCCTGAGCAAGTCCACAAGGCCCGGACACGCAGGACGCGGCGCCCGGGCCGGCGAAAAAGCGGCCATCATACCATCGCCAACGCAGATGCCAAGACAGCCCTGCGGGCGCCGTCTCGCAGCCTTATCTGGATGACAGTCAGCCCCCGGATGCCTGATCTGCGCCCAGCCCGGATACTGCGCCAAGGGCCTGTTCCTGGAGATGCACGAACCGCTTGAGCGAACCCGTCTCCCGCCAGATTCCCTGCTTCACTCACCCATTTCCGACCGAAACCCCTCATACGCAAATGCCCCGGATATCGTCGCGCAATCAGATTCGCTGACACCTGCACGACGCGCGAGTTCGTACCACCTGGACCCAACGACTGCTTCCATGGCGTCAACCACCCCTTCGGCTTCCTCATGCCCAACCAGAAAGCGAGCGGACTGGGACAGGAGATTGTGCGCGTTGGCGTAGCGTCCGAAGTCACCACAGTGCAGCGCCAGGTCACGACGGGTGCTGCTCACTGGCACGGCGGGCGTCAGATCGTATGCGGGCGAGAGCTTCCAATCCGCATCTCTTGCGATGATCGCATGGTTGCGAGGGTGATCGTCCACATTTGAGATGAGGGCATTGAAGCACATCCGTCTGAACAGCTCCGGGGCATCCGCTTCAGGCTCTGCGGATATGCGGCGAAGCTCCTCTGCAAGCACCACATACGACCAGGGTCGGTTGATATCAGGCGCCTCCTCCGAGCGAAGCAGCGTCAAGGCACTGAGCATCCGCGCTCGCCGATAACCGTCGGCGGTCCGTTCGCGATCAAAGCGTTTCACGAGCAGCACCTCCCGGTCGCCAACGGTCTCGACTTTGCTCTGCGACACGTGAACTCCACACGCCCGGGCAAGAGCCAGCATGGCGGACTCCACGCGCGCATGGTTGAAACGATCGTCCGGGCAGTTGAATTTCGCGATCCAAAGCCCGTCTTCGTCCTCCACCACCGCCTTGGGGCGCGCACCACCCATGGACGTTCCAACCAACATCAGATCGCCGACTTGTTCGACAGCTTCGCCCTGCGGTGGCTCTTCGCCTGCGATGATCGCATCAGCAAATCCTTGCAATCGTGCAAGCTCAACGGTTCTGTTGAAGGCGCGCCTCGGTGCTGGCGGTTCGCGACCGAGGCCAAAACCCAGCGCGCCAGCGCGGTCGTCCGGAGACTCGAGGAGATAGTCGATTTCTTCCAGCTGAGGTTTCCCGGCATGCTTTTCGATAACACGGCGACCCCAGTAGTCCGGGCTGGCATCGCGCAGCGCGCCGAACACGCCCCTTAGCCGGGTCGTTTCATACGTAGTGTCGGTCAGCTTGAGTTCAATCGGGTCAATGGGCACTGCGTTATGTCGTTGCAGATAGCTGGCGCCATAGACAAACCGCCCGAGCGGTACGCCGACGCGGTTTGCGCCAAGCTCAAAACGTCCGGCGGTGACAAACTCCGTTTCACCCGGAAGGGTGATGTAAACAAAGCATTCGCGCACGTCAGAAGTCATTGTCCAACCCCGTTGTCGCACGAGCGCGCTCGCGGTCTCGAAGCGCTGCCAGCGCCATGCCTTCCTTATCGAGCGCCGGATCAGCTACGGTTTCAAGCTGGCCGAGCAAGTCGTAGGCCCAGAGCAAGGCGAGAAACACCGCCACACTCGAAGACGGCTTGCCTTTCTCGGCTTCGAGGACCGCGCGCCGCCCGGTTCCGATCTTGGCGGCAGCTTGTTCAATGGTCAGGTTGCGGCGCAGCCGAGCGGTTCGCAGGCTGGCGCCCAAACGCTTGGCGGCCGCCTCGACCGCATAGGGTGGGGCTTCTGTGAGGGCATTTTTTCTGGCCATTTACGATATATGGGATGTTGGGGGCTGTAAAGTGCTATATATCGCATTTCGCGAGCCGATTGCAAATCGATGTTCCATATATGAAGCGTAAATGCCATCTAGATGCTTTATTACGTTCTGCGCCACCGATCACCACATGCGGTTTGGCCAAACCTTCGAGAACCTGTCGTTGTGGCTCTTGACCCACCCGCTTGTCACTCCGACGCCGCGCGCCTTGCCGGCCTTGCGCTGAAGCATGTACAGACGCCGTTTGGCGGGGGAGAAATCCGGCTCGGTCAATCCGCCCCTGGAAGACATGCTCATGTCCACTCCCCATTCCGCCATGAAGCGATCGATTTCCATACCCCGAGTGGCTCAGTGCTCTGGTTGCCACCGCCTGCTTCTGTTAACTTCACGCCATGCCAGCCGCCCGAGAACTGACGCTGGACGGGCCTTTCCCGCTTCGACGCGGCCGTCTGCACAACCCCACCATCGCCTTTGAAACCCTCGGTCGATTGACGCCCGGGGCAGACAACGCGGTGCTGGTGTTCACCGGCCTTTCGCCCTCGGCGCATATCGCCTCATCACCGGAAGACCCTGCCACCGGCTGGTGGGAAGACATGGTGGGCCCTGGCAAGCCGATCGATACCCGCCGCTATTTCGTGGTGTGCATCAACTCCCTGGGCAGTTGCTTCGGCTCCACCGGCCCGGCCTCGGAGAATCCGACCACCGGCAAGCCCTATCGCCTGAGCTTTCCGGTCCTGTCGCTGGAGGACATCGCGAGCGCTGGCGCCTCGGTGCTTGATGCGTTGGAGATCGAGCGTGCGCATACGGTGGTTGGCGCCTCAATGGGCGGCATGACCGCGCTTGCCTTCACCTTGCTGTTTCCGGCGCGCGCAGAAGCACTGGCAAGCATTTCTTCGGCCACCCGCAGCTTGCCCTTTGCCATCGCCCTGCGATCCCTGCAGCGGGAGATGATTCGTCGGGACCCGGCCTGGCGGGGCGGCCAGTATGAATTCGACCAGCCGCCCGTGACGGGTATGCGCCTGGCGCGCAAGCTCGGCATGATCACGTATCGATCAGCCGGCGAGTGGGCGGAGCGCTTCGGGCGCGAACGAGCGACCCAGGAGCCGACCGGTGATTCGCCCTTCGGCATTGACTTCGAGATCGAATCCTACCTGGAAGCGCACGCCAACAAGTTTGTCGGCGCCTTCGACGCCAACTGCTACCTGTATCTCTCCCGCGCCATGGATCTCTTCGACGCCATGGATCATGCAACCGATGGCAACCCCTTCGGCAGGTTGCAACTCAAGCGGGCGCTTGTGATCGGTGTCGCATCAGACATCCTCTTCCCGCTGCAGCAGCAGGAAGCGCTCGCTGACGGGTTGCGCTCACAAGTGCCGGAGGTGGATTTCCGGCCGCTTGCATCCATACAGGGCCACGACTCCTTCCTGGTCGATATGGATCGCTTTCGTCCGGCGGTGGCCAGCTTTTTTAGCCCGGATATTGCACCCAGGCGCTGATTGACTCCACTTCAAGCCGCTTCGCGAGCTTCCCAGTCGCGCCGCATACGCTCGAGTTCTTCCCAACTCAAGTAGCTGGTAAAGCCGTCATCGTCAAAAAAGAGCACCGGACCATCGCAAATGAAGAGATACTCCGTATCCTCCAACGCGGTGGTTGCGCCATGCACCATGCCATTTGGCTCATAGACGAAATCGCCGGCATCCAGCGTACCGTCGCGCACCTGAAGCTTGCCCTTCAGAATGAAGGTATAGGCGGCGCTCAGGTGCTTGTGCGGCGGCGCCACATAGCCCTTGTCCCACTTGAACAGCACGGCCCAACGCCCGGATTCGGCACCAAGCCAGAGAATCTTGATCGCAGCGCCCTGCTCCTCCATGGGCATCCATTCGGTTCTGGAAGCCGCCACCAGGCCATCCATGAGCTCGCTGTTCACCGGCGAAATGTCTTGCGGCAACGCCATATCCCTTCCTCCCGTTTGCGTGTGGTTGCCAGGCTCTGCCAGGCGCCGGATCAACGCCGGGCAGAACCGCTCAAGCGCCCACTCTACGCCCGAAGGATGAGGTGCGCCAGTCCGTGAACGCGCGCATCACGGGCATCATGCTTTGCGGTGGGCCGGGACGCCGGCTCGACGGCATCGACAAGCCGCTGAAACCGTGGCGTGGCACGCCGCTAGCGACCCGGGTGGCCGAACGCCTGCGTCCGCAAGTTGAAACCTTGCTGATTTCTGCCAATCGCAACCTGCCCGTCTATCGTCGTCTGGCTCCGGTCGTGCGTGATCGCCTGCCGGGTCACGCCGGCCCGCTGGCCGGCATCGCCGCAGCGCTGCCGCATTGCCAGACGCCCCTGGCACTGATCTGCCCCGGTGATACGCCGTTGATTCCAGCAGACCTCGGCAATCGGCTGGCGCAGGCGCTGAACCCGGACGGCGAATCCGTCGCCGCCCCGGCCGCCTTCGTGCGCGACAACAACGGCCCCCATCCCTTGCATTGCCTTGCGTCGGTGGCCTGCCTCGACAGTCTGCACGCCTATCTGACGGACGGCGGGCGGCGCGTGGAGGGCTGGCTACGGCAGATAGGCGCTCTGGCTGTGGACTTCCAGGGTCAGGAAGCCTGCTTTCGCAACTTCAACAACCCGGAGGATTTTCGAGACTGACAGTCAGGCCTCCGACATGGCCGACTGCAGATAGTTCTCGATTCCCACCTTGCCGATCAGATCAAGTTGCGTTTCCAGCCAGTCCACATGCGCTTCCTCCGAATCGAGGATGCTGCGGAACAGGTTGCGCGACACGTAATCGGCCTCCTGCTCGCAGAATGCAATGGCCTCGCGCAGCACGGCCATGGCGTCCATTTCCAGCGCCAGATCGCATTGCAACATCTCCTCGGCATGCTCGCCGATGCGCAGTTTGCCGAGATCCTGAAGGTTGGGCAGCCCTTCCAGAAACAGGATGCGCTCGATCAGCGCATCGGCATGCTTCATCTCGTCAATGGATTCCTCATGCTCCTTTGCCGCCAGTGCGCCGAACCCCCAGTCCGCATACATCTTGGCGTGCAGGAAGTACTGATTGATGGCGGTGAGTTCGTTCTTCAGAACACGATTGAGGTAGTCAATGACGCCTTGATTCTGTGCTTTCATGGCGGTCTCCGGTTGGCAGGAGTCAGCATTGTCCCCTGATCGGGCCGGAAATTCAATTGCAACCAATTGTTTTATTTAATGAAAATTCCTATCATATGAAAAGAATATCGAATACGGAAACGCTATTGCAATTGCAAATTCTTATCATTTAAAGTGGCGCCATGTACGTATGCATCTGCCAGGCCGTCACCACGGAACAGATCTGCAAGGCGGTCGCCGCCGGCGCCAGGAGTGTCAGCCATCTGGCTGAAGGCCTCGGGGTTGCCGTCAACTGCGGCGCCTGCCTGGAAGCTGCGCATACGCTGGTCGAATCACTTAGCCAGGCAGCGGACTCGGCCGAGGCCAAAGTCCCTCGGCAGGCAACCGCCGCCTGACCCACCCGTTCCCAACCAGGGCGGCGCCCCGCCTGTCGTTGTTCTGGTGACGGCTGCAAGGCTCTGTGCACGGCAATGGTCGCTGGCCCGCGCGCAGAGAATCGGGCGCAGACTGCCTGCTTCCTTGTCACAATTCCTTAACAATCGCCCTGGACAATGCAATCGCCGTCGTTCATCGACATCAGCGAGGTGCAGCCGCAGGCGCTCATGAGACACCCATCATCCACCCTGTCAAGCGCGATTCTGGCGCTCGCCGCCACCCTGCTCGCGCCCTGTGCGCAAGCCCAGGCCACGCGCGATTTCATCAGCATCGTCGGCTCATCCACGGTTTATCCCTTCTCGACGGTGGTGGCGGAAAGATTCGGGCGCAGCACGGATTTCCCGACTCCCAAGATCGAGTCCACCGGCTCTGGCGGCGGACTCAAGCTGTTCTGCTCCGGGGTCGGTGTCCAGTACCCTGACATCACCAATGCCTCCCGTCGCATCAAGCAATCGGAAATCGACGACTGCGCGGCGAATGGCGTCACCGACATCATCGAAGTCAAGATCGGCTACGATGGCATCGTCCTGGCCAACGTCAACAGCGCGCATCGCTATGATTTGACGCGCCAGCAGATCTTCCTTGCCCTGGCCCGGGACATTCCCGACGCCGAGGGCGCCAAGCTCATCCCGAACAACAACCAGACCTGGTCCGACATCGACCCGGACCTGCCCGATATTGCGATTGAGGTGCTCGGCCCGCCGCCCACATCTGGCACCCGCGACGCCTTTGTGGAACTGGTGATGGACGCCGGCTGCGAATCATTCCCGATATTCGAAGCCCTGGATGAGGATGCACGCGATCTCGCCTGTTACACCATGCGCGAGGACAGCGCCTTCATAGAAGCCGGGGAAAACGACAATCTCATCGTGCAGAAGCTGGAAGCCAACCCAACGACGCTCGGCGTCTTCGGCTTCAGCTTTCTCGACCAGAATCAGGACAAGGTCCAGGGGGCCTTGATCGACGGCGTTCAGCCGACTTTCGAAAGCATTGCCGAAGGCCGCTATCCGGTGTCCCGCCCCCTGTTCAGTTATGTCAAGAAATTGCACATGGATGAGATCCCGGGCATGAACGAGTTTCTCGCGGAACTGACCAGCGAGGCCGCCTGGGGTTACTTCGGCTATCTTTCGGATCGAGGGCTGATCCCGTTGTCGCAATCCGAACGACAGGATGTAATCAAAGTTATTTCAGACAGAACCCACGTGAATCTGAGACACTGACTTCGAGTTCAGGGTTGCACCGCACCGCTACTGAAGCCATCGAGCGCCCTTGATGCCCTCCTCCGCAGTCCTCATCACCCTGCTTGCGCTGACGGCCCTTGGCTACTGGCTGGGCCGGCGCCGGTCCGTCACCGCGGTTGGCCAGAAGTACCACTCATTGCCCGGCTATTACGGCAGCTATGCGGCAATCTGGTGCGCCTTGCCGGCACTGGCCCTGTACTGCCTCTGGCAGCTACTCGAACCTGGCTTCATCCGCAGCCGGGTGCTGGCGGCGCTGCCAATGGAACTGCTGGCGCTGCCGGAGGCCGAACTCGGCCTGATCTACAACGACATCCGCAACGTGGTGCTGGGCAATATCGTCTCCGGTACGCCAAGCGAAGCAACTCTTGCTGCGGCGTCCCACTACGCAGCGCTGCACCGGCTGAGCAGTCTTGGCGCCGCCCTGGCAGCGTTTCTGGTGGGGCTGACCTCGCTGGGTTGGGCGTTGCGGCAGGTCAAACCGGCGCTGCGCGCCCGCAACAAGGTGGAACGGACCCTGGAGTATCTGTTGATGATTGCCTCGACCGTGGCGATCTTCACCACTGTCGGCATATTCCTCTCGGTGCTGTTCGAGGCGATCAACTTCTTTCAACTGGTCTCGCCGCTTGAGTTCCTGTTCGGCCTCTCCTGGAGCCCGCAAACCGCCATTCGACCGGACCAGGTCGGCTCTTCGGGCGCATTCGGCGCTGTTCCCCTGTTTGCCGGCACTCTCCTGATTTCCGGGCTGGCCCTCCTGGTGGCCGTCCCGGTCGGGCTGCTCTCGGCCATCTATCTGTCCGAGTACGCCAATGCCCGGATACGCGCCGTCGCCAAGCCGATGCTGGAAGTACTGGCCGGCATTCCAACGGTGGTTTATGGCTACTTTGCCGCACTCACCGTCGGCCCCATGCTGCGCCAGTTCGGAGACTTCCTCGGCCTTGGTGTTTCCTCGGAAAGCGCGCTCGGCGCTGGCCTGGTCATGGGCATCATGATCATTCCCTTTGTCTCTTCGCTATCTGACGATGTCATCAATGCCGTGCCTCAGGATCTTCGCGACGGCTCCCTGGCGCTTGGCGCCACCCAGTCAGAGACCATTCGCCAGATCCTCATCCCCGCCGCACTGCCAGGCATCGTCGGGGGGGTCCTGCTGGCGGCGTCGCGCGCCATCGGCGAAACCATGATCGTGGTCATGGCTGCGGGGCTCGCAGCCAATCTCACGGCC
Organism: Pseudomonadales bacterium; assembly: GCA_965199705.1. GTDB lineage: Bacteria > Pseudomonadota > Gammaproteobacteria > Pseudomonadales > Azotimanducaceae > Azophilus. The sequence goes on along the minus strand of OZ241359.1, from coordinate 1,595,104 downwards.
AACCCCCTGGAAGCGGTGACTACCGTTACGGTGCAAATGGTGACCCTGCTGATCGGTGACCAGGAGTTCGACAGCGCCAAGACCCTGTCTGCCTTCGCTCTCGGCCTCTTGCTCTTTGTCACCACCCTGGCGCTTAACGTCATTGCCCTGCGCGTGGTGCGCAAGTATCGGGAACAATATGAGTAAGCCGCCCACCAGCCGGCAGGCGCCGGGCGCTGGCGGACGGCTGCTGGCGCGGCGCTACAGCCAGGAGCGCCGCTTTCGTCTGGCCGGGCTCGCCGCCGTGCTGGTCGGCCTGATGTTTCTTGCCTTCTTCTTCGTGACGCTTATCGGCAATGCCGCCTCAGCGCTTGTCCAAACCCACATCCTGCTGGAAATCGAGTTCGACGAGACCACCCTTGATCCACAAGGGCAGCGCGATCGGCAGGCGCTCAGACGGGCGGACTATCAGGGATTGATCCGCAATGCGCTGCGCGAGCGGTTTCCCGAGATCAGGGATCGCGGCGAGTTGCGCCAACTCTTCGGCCTGATCAGCTCGGGGGCCGGGTTCGAGTTGCGCGACCGGGTGCTGGCTGAACCGCAGCTCATCGGCAAGACACAAGCGCTCTGGCTGCTGGCCGATGACGACGTGGACATGCTCATCAAGGGGCAGTGGGACCGTTCGGCGCCCGAATCGCAACGCCGCATCAGCGACCGGCAACTGGCATGGATCAAGCAGCTGGAGGTGGAAGAGCGCGTGCAACGCCACTTCAATCACCGCTTCTTCACGTCCGGCGATTCGCGTGACCCGGAATTGGCCGGCATCTGGAGCGCCGTGGTCGGTTCCTTCTACATGCTTCTGGTCACCCTGGCGCTCTCATTTCCTCTGGGCGTCGCCACGGCGATCTATCTGGAGGAATTTGCCCCCAGGAACCGCTTGACGGATCTGATCGAGGTGAACATCAACAACCTGGCAGCGGTGCCTTCCATCGTCTTCGGGTTGCTGGGCCTGGCCCTCTTCATCAATCTGTTTGGCCTGCCGAGGTCCGCGCCCCTGGTCGGGGGTCTGGTGCTGACCCTGATGACCTTGCCGGTGGTAATAATTGCCGCTCGCGCGGCGCTCACGTCTGTGCCGCCGTCCATTCGCGAGGCCGCGCTTGGCGTTGGCGCATCGAAGATGCAGGCGATCTTTCACCACGTCATGCCGCTGGCCCTGCCCGGCATGTTGACTGGCGCCATCATCGGCATGGCGCGCGCCCTGGGCGAGTCGGCGCCGTTGCTGATGATCGGCATGGTGGCCTTTATCGTCGATGTGCCGGAGAGCCCAATGGATCCTTCGGCAGCATTGCCTGTGCAGGTTTATCTATGGGCCGACAGCCCCGAGCGGGCCTTCGTCGAACGGACTTCCGCGGCCATTCTGGTGCTGCTGGCCTTTCTCCTGGTGATGAACGCCAGTGCAATTCTGATGAGGAAACGATATGAGAGGCGTTGGTAACGGTGACTCGATCTTCAACGGAGAGCGCATGAACATGGCGGAAGACACAGAGCGCACCATCGGCGACTGTACGTCCGCAAACGCGATCATGCAGGCGCGCCATGTGAACGTTTTCTACGGTGACAACCGGGCGCTCGAAGACGTGAACCTGGATGTCGGCAAAAGTGAGGTCATCTCGCTGATCGGGCCCTCAGGGTGCGGCAAGTCCACGTTCATTCGCTGCCTGAACCGGATGAACGACACCATCGAGAACGCGCGGGTCGAGGGTGAAATCGTTCTGGATGGGGTGAACGTGTACGCTCGGGAGATGGACGTAGTCATGCTCCGGGCGCGTGTGGGCATGGTCTTTCAAAAACCCAACCCCTTCCCCAAATCCGTTTACGACAACATCGCCTATGGACCAAGGATTCATGGACTCGCCCCCGACCGAGAGACGCTGGACTGGATTGTCCAGTCCAGCCTCGAGAAGGCGGGCCTCTGGGTTGAGGTCAAGGACCGGCTCGACTATCCGGGAACGGGACTTTCGGGCGGCCAGCAACAGCGACTGTGCATCGCCAGGACAATTGCAGTCGGGCCGGAAGTAATTCTGATGGATGAGCCCTGCTCGGCACTGGATCCCATTGCCACTGCGCACATCGAGGATCTGATCAGCGACCTGAAGCAGAATTTTGCCATCGCCATCGTCACCCACTCGATGCAGCAGGCGCGACGGGTCTCGCAGCGCACCGCCCACTTCCATCTCGGGCGACTGATCGAGGTGGGAGCCACCGACCAGGTCTTTTCCGACCCGCAACATACCTTGACGCAAGATTACATCTCAGGTCGATTCGGCTGAACGGCGCCAGCGCCATCTCGCGCGCCACGACTGCCCCCTGTTTCGCCCCCTGCTTCAACGAGGAGAGTTACCACAATGAAACTTCGTCTGGCCTTCTGGTTCCCGTGTTGTTTGCTCGTTGCGTCAGCCCTTCAGGCCGAGAACGGCCCCGAGGCGGAAAGCGCGCAGTTGCAGGCCCGCATTGTCGCCCTGGAAGCACGGCTGGCGCAGGTGGAGGCGCGTTGGGGCGTCACCGCAGAAACGAGCTTGCCGGCGCCGGATACCGCAGCGCAAACCGCTGCCGCCGCCCCGGCTCAAGCGGTCGCCGCGGCAGCCGTTCCGGCGCCGACCTCCTGGACAGAAAGGCTGGAATGGGACGGTGATCTGCGCTATCGGCATGAAACCATTGACGAACAGGGGCTTTCCGTTCGTCATCGGCACCGGATGCGGGCACGCGCCAACGTCCGGGCAAGCGTCAACGACAAAGTGATGCTGCGCCTTGGGCTCGCCTCGGGCGGCGACGCCAATGACAGCGGCAATGTGAGCTTCGACAACGCCTTCTCCAGAAAGTCCTTCGGCCTTGATCTCGCGTATGTGGATTGGCAACTCACCGATCCTCTGACGCTGCTTGCCGGCAAGATGGCCAACCCCTTCATCCGCCCCGGCGGCTCGCATCTGCTGTTCGACGGCGACCTGCGTCCAGAGGGCCTGGCCTTCCAGGTCAATACCGGCAACCTCTTTGCAACCGCATCCGCCTTCTGGACGGAAGAGCGCAGCTCCGACCCGGATACCCTCTGGTACGGGGCGCAAGCGGGATATCGCGGTTCGCCGACAGAGGGCCTTGCCCTGACCGCGGGCGCCAGCTTCCACAAGCTAAGCCACATCCAGGGTCGGTCGCCCCTGTTCACGCCGGACAGAGGCCAGGGCAATCAGCTCGACGCGGACGGCAACTATCTCTACGGGTTCTCTCTGCTGGAATTGTTCGGTGAGGCGCGCATCGAACTCGCAGGCCTGCCGCTGCGGCTGTTTGCAGACTATGTGACCAACACGGAAGCCGACGCCCTCGCGGACGGTCTCGCATTCGGCGTCGAGTATCGCCACCGGTCTCCGGCAGGCGCCTGGCGCCTCGGCTACGCCTGGCAGGACCTCGAAGCGAACGCCGTCGTGGGCGCCTTCACCGACTCCGACTTTGCGGGTGGCGCCACCGATGGCAGCGGTCACACACTGAGGGCGAGATACGCCTTCCTGGATGGCTGGCGCCTGGACCTGCGCTACATCATCAGCGAACGCGGCAAGGCGAGCCCCAACCCGCGCAATTACAACCGACTACAGGCAGATATACGGTTCGATTTCTAACCCGGATACTGCAAGCCCGGACGCACGTGGCCCGGGGCACGCTGATCAATCAACCGCCTGATAAGGTCGCACCGCCCTGGTCGTTTCATCGCCACAACTGGCAAGCACCGAAAGCGGCTCTGCCGCCTGCGTGACACGAAACCGGAACGACTGGCCGGCGCAGGAGAAGGTCACCGCATGACCGGTGGCGTCGTCTTCGACGCTGACAAGCGCCAACGGTTCCGACCCTGACGCCGCACCCCTCGGCAGACGCCCGGACGAGCGCGCCAGCGCCTCGGCAGCCTGTGCCGCCTGCGGCCAGTTGCTGCGGCCACGCAGATGCTTGATCGACACCTGGCCCAGGGCGGCCTGCCGATGAAACTCCACAACCTCAGCCGCCTTGTCGGCATCGCTGCCGGTCGGCGCAGCCACACGACCGTAGAGCAGGCCATCCGGCAAGACCAGAACATTGGGTGCGAAACGGTGCCCGCCGAGATGCGTGACCTGCCAGACGCACTGGCCGGCCAGCTGACGCAATCGGTAATAGACGGGCAGGCCGAAACGGGCGCAGCAGGCGTCGCGTCGGCCATTGACGCACACGAAGAAGTGGGGCTCGCGCAGCAGCTCGCCCGCGCCTTCCAGAACCGACTCGACCAGCGGCGTTTTCGCCAGATCAGCATAGGCGCCACGCAACACCCTCAGGTCGCCAGCGTGATGCAGAAACAGCTGCACATCCGAATCTTCGATCTCGGGCCGACGAATGAACTGAGGCCGCACCTTCAGACCGAGTTCCCGCAACGCGCTGATGCCTGTATCCAGCCAGGCCCGCACATCCGGCGCCAATTCGTTGTGCTCGATCGCCCGCGCCGGCCAGGCGGGCCGATATTCCAGCAGCAACCAGACGTCCACCTCATCGGCCGTTCCGGCCAGCGGCTCATCCTCTGCCTGCAAGCAGCAATAGTTTCCGTTCGACATGCCAGCATTGAAACAGAAATTCGCGAGTCGGCACAGCCGCCCCCGATGCAATATCCGGGCTGGCGCGATGCGGTTGCGTTTGCCGGGAGGACTCGCTAGTGTCCCCTCCCCGCTTCGACACGGAGTCAGTCTGCCCATGCACCAGCAACCCAGGCGCGCCCGCCGCTGTCAGTTGGCCGTACCGGCCAGTTCCGAAAAGATGATGACCAAGGCGGCCGGCCTTGATATCGACCACGTCTTTCTGGATCTCGAAGACGCCGTTGCGCCGAACGCCAAGGCACAGGCGCGTCGGCTCGCGGTCGATGCGATCAACAGTCTGGAGTGGCGGCCGCGAACCGTTTGCGTGCGCATCAACGATGTGGAAACCGAATGGTGTCACGATGACATCATCGAAGTCGTCACTGGCGCCGGCAAACGACTCGACACCATCATGCTCACCAAGGCGAGATGTGCGGCCGAGGTGCGCTTTGTGCATCTCATGCTCGACCAGCTTGAAGCCAAGCTGAAGCTGCCACGGCGCATTGGCATCGAATGTCTGGTCGAAGAGGTGGAAGGCATGATGCAGGTCAACGAGATCGCCGCCTGCTCGGATCGTCTGGAATGCCTGGTGTTCGGCATGGGCGACTATTCCGCCAGCCAGCAGATGCAGATTCAGGCCATCGGCGCCAGCGGCAAGTATCCGCCGGACCTCTGGCACTACCCCCGCTATCAGATGACCATCGCCTGTCGCGCCAACCACATCGATCCAGTGGATGGCCCCTACGCCAACTTCCGCGACCAGGAGGGCTTCCTGAAGGAGGCCGAGCGCGCGCATGCACTCGGCATGGCCGGTAAATGGGCCATTCACCCCGCACAGGCGCCCTGGGCGACGGAGGTGTTCACGCCGAGTGCCGAGTCGGTGACCTCGGCGCGCAAGCAGAAGGCCGCCTACGAAGCGGCCCTGGCAGAGGGCCTTGGCGCCATCCAGGTGGACGGCATGATGGTGGACGCCGCCAGCATCCGCATACTCGACAATGTACTGGAACGCGCGGATCTGATCGGTCTCTGACCCGGATATTGCGCCGGGGCGCTGTTTATGACCGAACACTATCTCACCGAAGAGCGCCGCATGATCCAGTCGCTGGCGCGCGAGTTCACGCTGAACGAAGTACTGCCCGCGGCCAACCGACTGGATCCGACGCAAGGGCAGATTCCCGTAGCATTGCGGGACAAGATGGGCGAACTCGGATTCTTCGGCATCCAGATGGACGAAGCGCATGGCGGCCTCGGCCTGGGCGTCTTCGAATACTGCCTGGTCGCAGAAGAACTGGCCCGGGGCTGGATGAGCGTCGCCAGCATCATCGCCCGAGCCTCCTCGATGATGCGCATGGGCCACTGGCCCGAGGACAAGCGCCTGGAATGCACCGCCCGGGCTGCCCGCGGCGACTATCTGTCGGCGGTCGCCCTGTCGGAACCGAGCGTCGGCTCCGATCTCGCATCCGTCAAGTGCCGGGCAGTACTCGAAGGCGACGAGTGGGTCATCACCGGCAACAAGTATTGGTGCACCTTTGCCGATGGCGCCGACTATCTGCAAGTGCTGGCTCGGGCCGAAGGCTCCGACGATCCAGCCGAAACCGGGCTCAAGCACTTCATTGTCGAAAAGGAACGGGGCGCGCTGCCCGCCGGCTGCGCCGGCAGCCCGATCCCCAAGATCGGCTACTTCGGCTGGAACACATTTGAACTGGCTTTCGATGGCTGTCGCATCCCGAGAGCCAACATGGTCACCGCCGGCGGCGATGGCTTCAAGAGCGCGGTGCACTGGCTGAATGTGGCCCGTGCGCACACGGCCGCACGCTCGATCGGTCTGGCCAGGGGCGCCCTGGAAGACGCCATGGCGTATGCCGGGGAGCGGGTGCAGTTCGGCGTGCCGATCGCTGAATTCCAGGAAACGCGTTTCAAGATTGCGCGCATGGCGAGCGAGGTGGAAGCCGCTCGTCAACTCATGTACCACACCGCCACCTTGATGGACAACGGTGAGCGGGCTGATCGGGAAGCCGCCATGGCGAAGTGGTACGCCAGCGAGATGGCGGAGCGGGTGACGTCCGACGCCTTGCAGATTCTCGGCGGCGCCGGCTATACCAAACTGCACGCGGTGGAACGCTATTGGCGCGATGCGCGTCTCACCAAGATTTTCGAGGGCACCAGCGAGATTCAATTACGCATCATCTCCGACCGCCTGCTCGGCAAGCCGGCAAACCGGCAGACCGCCTGATCCAGAATATTGCGCCGCGGATCAAGGACCCGCCTCGTTCGGGTTAGCCGACAGTCTCCGTCTTGAAGTCAACCAGCGCGCGCTCCTCGCTGCTGAACTCCACCCCGACCAGATGCACAGGCTCGCCGCTGCCCATGTATTTCGCCGCGTAGCCGCGCGCCTTCAACTGCGCCATCGCCTTGCCTGCCCCTGCCTGCTCCACCACCTTGAACTCGAACAGAAATACCTGCCCGCCAGCGCGCACCGACATGTCCACACGGCCTGCTGCACTCGTATCCTCCGCTGTCACCAAGGCCCCGGAAGCTGCACACCAGGCGTACACAATGCTCGCGTAGTAGCCCTCGTAGCGAGCAATTTCGTTGCGCCTGTGCCAGTCGTGCGGGATGCTCGCAAACAGCGCCTCCAACTGCGCCTTCATACCCTCGAAGTCCGCTGCCTCCAGCGCGTCCATGAACCGGTCCCGGCTGCCCAGATCCCGCGCCCGCTCCCAGCCGATAGACGCCAGCAGGCGCCTGTTGAGCGCCATGCGGACTTCAAGGTTCGGGTAGCTCAGACGATAGCGGGTTTCCTCCCGCTGTCTCACCTCATCCACAATCGTCAAATAGCCCGTCTGGAACAGCAGCGCCTCGGTGCCGATTTCGTCAACATCAAACACCGACAAGAGTTCGGAAGGGGTGAATTTGCCGACCAGGTCCAGTGGGCCAACGCCGTGCGCCTTCAGATGCTTGATCAGAAACGCCGGCGAACCCGTCTCGAACCAGTGCGCCGCAAACTCACGCTTCTTCAGCAGCAGCAACACGTCGAAGGGGTTGTACACCCGCTCATCGCCCCGCCAGTTGTAGCCGTTGTACCACTCGCGCACCCGCGCCCGATCCAGTCCCTCAAGCTCGTGCGCGAACACCGCATCCAGATCCGCCTCCGTGTAGCCGCAGATGGTCGCGTAGTCAGGGTCCAGCGTGATGTCATCCAGGTTGTTCAGTTCCGAGAACAGGCTCACCTTGCTGAACTTGCTCACGCCCGTCAGAAACGAGAAGCGGATGTGCGCATCCAGCGTCTTGATGTTGCCGTACAGCGCCCGCAACTCATCGCGGTTGCGGCGCGCCTGCTCGCGGGAGCCATCCACAGCGGTCAGCGGGTCCAGGATCGGCTTGTCGTACTCGTCCACCAGCACCACCACCCGCTGGCCGGTCTTGGCGTGCAGGGCGCGGATGAGATGCCGAAACTGCGCTGCCGCCGAGCCGCCAGCGGTCTCGACGCCCGCCGCCTGCGCCTGAACGCTGACTTGCTCCAGGACGCTCTCGCGCAGTTGCTCCGTCGTGTGGAATCGGTCCCCACCGAAGTCCAGCCGCACGACCGGATGCGGCGCGTCCCAGTTCCAGCGGCTGTGGATATGCAGACCCCGGAACAGCGACTCGCTGCCCTCGAACAACTCCTGGATGGTGTCCAGCAGCAGGCTCTTGCCGAACCGACGCGGGCGCGACAGGAAGTAGCAGGAACCCGATTCCACCAGCCGCTCAATGTGCGCTGTCTTGTCCACATAGTGCAGGCCGTCCTCCCGCAGCTTGCGGAAGCTCTGGATGCCAATGGGCAGGCGCGTGGGCTGGGTCATGGTGAATCAACTTGGCGGCCTTGGCCGACAGTCTCCGTCTTGAAGTCAACCAGGGCGCGCTCCTCGCTGCTGAACTCGATGCCTACCAGATGCACCGGCTCGCCGCGGCCTGCGTGCTTCGCCGCGTAGCCGCGCGCCTTCAACTGCGCCAGCGCCTTGCCTGCCCCTGCCTGCTCCACCACCTTGAACTCGAACAGAAATACCTGCCCGGCTACGCGCACCGACAGGTCAACGCGGCCCACCGCGCTGGTGTCCTCCGCCACCACCGAGGCGCCAAAGCCCGTGAACCACGCATAGACAATGCCCGCGTAATAGCCCTCGTAGCGAGCAATTTCGTTGCGCCTGTGCCAGTCGTGCGGGATGCTCGCAAACAGCGCCGTCAATTGCGCTTCGATGCCCGCAAAGTCCGCCGACTCCAAGGCGCGCCAGAACAAGCGGCGGCGTTCCGATTCCGCTGCCTGGGGCCAGCCGATGGACGCCAGCAGGCGCCTGTTGAGCGCCATGCGGACTTCAAGGTTCGGGTAGCCGAGGCTGTACAGCACCTCATTCCCTGCCGTCTCTTCCCCGAGAATCGTCAGGTATCCGGTCTGGAACAGCAGCGCCTCCGGGCTGATGTGCTCCACATCGAACGCAGACAGCAGCTCCGAAGAAGCCACCCGGCCATCCAGATCCAGTGGGCCAACGCCGTGCGCCTTCAGATGCTCGATCAGAAACGCCGGCGAACCCGTCTCGAACCAGTGCGCCGCAAACTCACGCTTCTTCAGCAGCAGCAACACGTCGAAGGGGTTGTACACCCGCTCATCGCCCCGCCAGTTGTAGCCGTTGTACCACTCGCGCACCCGCGCCCGATCCAGCCCTTCAAGCTCCTGCGCGAACACCACATCCAGATCCGCCTCCGTGTAGCCGCAGATGGTCGCGTAGTCAGGGTCCAGCGTGATGTCGTCCAGGTTGTTCAGTTCCGAAAACAGGCTCACCTTGCTGAACTTGCTCACCCCCGTCAGAAACGAGAAGCGGATGTGCGCGTCCAGCGTCTTGATGTTGCCGTACAGCGCCCGCAACTCGTCGCGGTTGCGGCGCGCCTGCTCGCGGGAACCATCCACGGCGGTCAGTGGGTCCAGGATCGGCTTGTCGTACTCGTCCACCAGCACCACCACCCGCTGGCCAGACTTGGCGTGCAGGGCGCGGATGAGATTCCAGAACATCTCCGGCGGCTCGTCGCTTCCGACTTCCACACCGGCCTCCCGTGCCTGCGCCCGAAGCTGGTTGAGAACATTCCCGCGCAGCCGCTCCGTGGTGTTGAAGCGCCCACCACCAAAATCCAGCCGCACGACCGGATGCGGCGCGTCCCAGTTCCAGCGGCTGTGGATATGCAGACCCCGGAACAGCGACTCGCTGCCCTCGAACAACTCCTGGATGGTGTCCAGCAGCAGGCTTTTCCCAAACCGCCGCGGGCGCGACAGGAAGTAGTGCTTGCCGCTGTCAACCAGCCGCTTGATGTGTGGTGTCTTGTCCACGTAGTGGCAGCCATCCTCCCGAATCTCGCGGAAGCTCTGGATGCCAATGGGCAGGCGCGTGGGCTGGGTCATGGCGAATCAACTTGGCGGCCTTAGCCGATAGTCTCCGTCTTGAAGTCAACCAGGGCGCGCTCCTCGCTGCTGAACTCGATGCCCACCAGATGCACTGGTTTGCCACTGCCTGCGTGCTTCGCGGCGTAGCCGCGCGCCTTCAACTGCGCCAGCGCCTTGCCTGCCCCTGCCTGCTCCACCACCTTGAACTCGAACAGAAATACCTGCCCGCCAGCGCGCACCGACAGATCCACACGGCCTGCTGCACTCGTATCCTCCGCTGTCACCAAGGCCCCGGAAGCTGCACACCAGGCGTACACAATGCTCGCGTAGTAGCCCTCGTAGCGAGCAATTTCATTGCGCCTGTGCCAGTCGTGCGGGATGCTCGCAAACAGAGCCTCCAACTGCGCCTTCATACCCTCGAAGTCCGCTGCCTCCAGCGCGTCCATGAACCGGTCCCGGCTGCCCAGATCCCGCGCCCGCTCCCAGCCGATAGACGCCAGCAGGCGCTCGTTGAGCGCTATCCGCACCTCCATGTTCGGGTAGCCAAGCCGGTAGCGGATTCCGCCCGTCCGTCTCGCCTCATCCACAATTGTCAAATAGCCCGTCTGGAACAGCAGCGCCTCCGGGCTGATGTGCTCCACATCGAACGCAGACAGCAGATCCGAAGAAGCCACTCGGCCATCCAGGTCCAACGGGCCAACGCCATGCGCCTTCAGATGCTCGATCAGAAACGCCGGCGAACCCGTCTCGAACCAGTGCGCCGCAAACTCACGCTTCTTCAGCAGCAGCAACACGTCGAAGGGGTTGTACACCCGCTCATCGCCCCGCCAGTTGTAGCCGTTGTACCACTCGCGCACCCGCGCCCGATCCAGACCTTCAAGCTCCTGCGCGAACACCGCATCCAGATCCGCCTCCGTGTAGCCGCAGATGGTCGCGTAGTCAGGGTCCAGCGTGATGTCATCCAGGTTGTTCAACTCCGAGAACAGGCTCACCTTGCTGAATTTGCTCACCCCCGTCAGAAACGAGAAGCGGATGTGCGCGTCCAGCGTCTTGATGTTGCCGTACAGCGCCCGCAGATCGTCGCGGTTGCGGCGCGCCTGCTCGCGGGAACCATCCACAGCGGTCAGCGGGTCCAGGATCGGCTTGTCGTACTCGTCCACCAGCACCACCACCCGCTGGCCAGTCTTGGCGTGCAGGGCGCGGATGAGATTCCAGAACATCTCCGGCGGCTCGTCGCTTCCGACTTCCACACCGGCCTCCCGCGCCTGCGCCCGAAGCTGGTTGAGAACATTCCCGCGCAGCCGCTCCGTGGTGTTGAAGCGCCCGCCGCCAAAATCCAGCCGCACGACCGGATGCGGCGCGTCCCAGTTCCAGCGCCCGTGGATATGCAAACCCCGGAACAGCGGCTCGCTGCCCTCGAACAACTCCTGGATGGTGTCCAGCAGCAGGCTTTTCCCAAACCGCCGCGGGCGCGACAGGAAGTAGCAGGAACCCGATTCCGCCAGCCGCTCAATGTGCGCTGTCTTGTCCACATAGTGCAGGCCGTCCTCCCGCAGCTTGCGGAAGCTCTGGATGCCGATGGGCAGGCGCGTGGGCTGGGTCATGGTGAATCAACTTGGCGGCCTTAGCCGATAGTCTCCGTCTTGAAGTCAACCAGGGCGCGCTCCTCGCTGCTGAACTCGATGCCTACCAGATGCACTGGTTTGCCACTGCCTGCGTGCTTCGCGGCGTAGCCGCGCGCCTTCAACTGCGCCAGCGCCTTGCCTGCCCCTGCCTGCTCCACCACCTTGAACTCGAACAGGAATACCTGCCCGCCAGCGCGCACCGACAGGTCCACACGGCCTGCTGCACTCGTATCCTCCGCTGTCACCAAGGCCCCGGAAGCTGCACACCAGGCGTACACAATGCTCGCGTAGTAGCCCTCGTAGCGAGCAATTTCATTGCGCCTGTGCCAGTCGTGCGGGATGCTCGCAAACAGCGCCTCCAACTGCGCCTTCATACCCTCGAAGTCCGCTGCCTCCAGCGCGTCCATGAACCGGTCCCGGCTGCCCAGATCCCGCGCCCGCTCCCAGCCGATAGACGCCAGCAGGCGCTCGTTGAGCGCTATCCGCACCTCCATGTTCGGGTAGCCAAGCCGGTAGCGGATTCCGCCCGTCCGTCTCGCCTCATCCACAATTGTCAAATAGCCCGTCTGGAACAGCAGCGCCTCCGGGCTGATGTGCTCCACATCGAACGCAGACAGCAGATCCGAAGAAGCCACCCGGCCATCCAGGTCCAACGGGCCAACGCCATGCGCCTTCAGATGCTCGATCAGAAACGCCGGCGAACCCGTCTCGAACCAGTGCGCCGCAAACTCACGCTTCTTCAGCAGCAGCAACACGTCGAAGGGGTTGTACACCCGCTCATCGCCCCGCCAGTTGTAGCCGTTGTACCACTCGCGCACCCGCGCCCGATCCAGTCCCTCAAGCTCCTGCGCGAACACCGCATCCAGATCCGCCTCCGTGTAACCGCAGATGGTCGCGTAGTCAGGGTCCAGCGTGATGTCATCCAGGTTGTTCAACTCCGAGAACAGGCTCACCTTGCTGAACTTGCTCACCCCCGTCAGAAACGAGAAGCGGATGTGCGCGTCCAGCGTCTTGATGTTGCCGTACAGCGCCCGCAACTCATCGCGGTTGCGGCGCGCCTGCTCGCGGGAGCCATCCACAGCGGTCAGCGGGTCCAGGATCGGCTTGTCGTACTCGTCCACCAGCACCACCACCCGCTGGCCGGTCTTGGCGTGCAGGGCGCGGATGAGATTCCAGAACATCTCCGGCGGCTCGTCGCTTCCGACTTCCACACCGGCCTCCCGCGCCTGCGCCCGAAGCTGGTTGAGAACATTCCCGCGCAGCCGCTCCGTGGTGTTGAAGCGCCCACCACCAAAATCCAGCCGCACGACCGGATGCGGCGCGTCCCAGTTCCAGCGGCTGTGGATATGCAAATCCCGGAACAGCGGCTCGCTGCCCTCGAACAACTCCTGGATGGTGTCCAGCAGCAGGCTTTTGCCGAACCGACGCGGGCGCGACAGGAAGTAGTGCTTGCCGCTGTCAACCAGCCGCTTGATGTGTGGTGTCTTGTCCACGTAGTGGCAGCCATCCTCCCGAATCTCGCGAAAGCTCTGGATGCCAATGGGCAGGCGTGTGGGCTGGGTCATGGCGAATCAACTTGGCGGCCTTGGCCGACAGTCTCCGTCTTGAAGTCAACCAGGGCGCGCTCCTCGCTGCTGAACTCGATGCCTACCAGATGCACCGGCTCGCCGCGGCCTGCGTGCTTCGCCGCGTAGCCGCGCGCCTTCAACTGCGCCAGCGCCTTGCCTGCCCCTGCCTGCTCCACCACCTTGAACTCGAACAGAAACACCTGCCCGGCTACGCGCACCGACAGGTCAACGCGGCCCACCGCGCTGGTGTCCTCCGCCACCACCGAGGCGCCAAAGCCCGTGAACCACGCATAGACAATGCCCGCGTAATAGCCCTCGTAGCGAGCAATTTCGTTGCGCCTGTGCCAGTCGTGCGGGATGCTCGCAAACAGCGCCGTCAATTGCGCTTCGATGCCCGCAAAGTCCGCCGACTCCAAGGCGCGCCAGAACAAGCGGCGGCGTTCCGATTCCGCTGCCTGGGGCCAGCCGATGGACGCCAGCAGGCGCCTGTTGAGCGCCATGCGGACTTCAAGGTTCGGGTAGCCGAGGCTGTACAGCACCTCATTCCCTGCCGTCTCTTCCCCGAGAATCGTCAGGTAGCCCGTCTGGAACAGCAGCGCCTCCGGGCTGATGTGCTCTACATCGAACGCAGACAGCAGGTCCGAAGAAGCCACCCGGCCATCCAGGTCCAACGGGCCAACGCCGTGCGCCTTCAGATGCTCGATCAGAAACGCCGGCGAACCCGTCTCGAACCAGTGCGCCGCAAACTCACGCTCATCCAGCAGCAACAGCACGTCAAACGGGTTGTACACCCGATCCTTGTCCTGCCCCCGCCAGTTGTAGCCGTTGTACCACTCGCGCACCCGCGCCCGGTCCAGCCCTTCAAGCTCCTGTGCGAACACCGCATCCAGATCCGCCTCCGTGTAGCCGCAGATGGCCGCGTATCTGGGGTCCAGCGTGATGTCCTTGAGGTTGTTCAACTCCGAGAACAGGCTCACCTTGCTGAACTTGCTCACCCCCGTCAGAAACGAGAAGCGGATGTGCGCATCCAGCGTCTTGATGTTGCCGTACAGCGCCCGCAGATCGTCGCGGTTGCGGCGCGCCTGCTCGCGGGAGCCATCCACGGCGGTCAGCGGGTCCAGGATCGGCTTGTCGTACTCGTCCACCAGCACCACCACCCGCTGGCCAGTCTTGGCGTGCAGGGCGCGGATGAGGTTCCAGAACATCTCCGGCGGCTCGTCGCTTCCGACTTCCACACCGGACTCCCGCGCCTGCGCCCGAAGCTGGTTGAGAACATTCCCCCGCAGCCGCTCCGTGGTGTTGAAGCGCCCGCCGCCAAAATCCAGCCGCACGACCGGATGCGGCGCGTCCCAGTTCCAGCGGTTGTGGATATGCAGACCCCGGAACAGCGACTCGCTGCCCTCGAACAACTCCTGGATGGTGTTCAGCAGCAGGCTCTTGCCGAACCGACGCGGCCGGGACAGGAAGTAGTGCTTGCCGCTGTCAACCAGCCGCTTGATGTGTGGTGTCTTGTCCACGTAGTGGCAGCCATCCTCCCGAATCTCGCGGAAGCTCTGGATGCCGATGGGCAGGCGCGTGGGCTGGGTCATGGCAGCTCGGCTGGCGGACAACAGAGATCATCAACCGGCCAAAAGTACCACACTGCGCTGGCTTGCGAACGAACGCAAGGCCGCGACTCTCGGAAAATATCCGGTTGAGCGGACTGCAAGGCCCGCCCGATGGCTGCGCTTCAGTCGTCGATCCAGGCCAGAAAGCTGGCGCTGATGCGATTCGCCTGACCCACGTGCGTGTGCCGGGCCGGACGGGATTCGGGTTTCGGGAAGTGCGCCAGCCAGATGGGATCAAGGGCCGGTCGGCTGGCCGCATCCGGCACCCAGAACTCCATCTTGACAATGTGTCTCCAATCGCCTCCCGCCTCCGCCAGGATCAACCCTGCATGCCGGAATATGTTGGCGAACTGGTCGGTAGCCGTTGACGGCGTCTGGCGCGTGTCCGGATTGAACGGCGCGATGACGCTCGAGGCCAGCAGTGGCCCGACGCGGCTCGCCGCCGGTATGGGGGTGCGATGGCTGAGCCCTGCGATTTCAATGCTGCGACGGGCGGACATGGCGCTTACTCGAATTGGACGCGGATCTGGCCCAACGGGCCGTAGTCGGCAATCACTTGATCCCCTGCCGATACCGCCACCGGCCGGGTGAAGGATCCTGAAAGCAGGAACTGACCCGGCTGCAAGCCGACGCCGTGTCGCGCAAATCGCCGGCAAAGCCAGCGTATCCCCTCTGCGGGATGCCCCATCACCGCGCCGCCGAGTCCGGTTTCCAGCACCTCGCCATTGCAGGCGACAAGGGCGCCGGCCCAGGCCAGGTCCAGCTCATCCGCTGAAACCCGCACGTCGCCGGCCACATAGGCTGCGGCTGCGGCATTGTCGGCAATGGTATCGAACACGGTTCTCGGCCGACCAGTCTTCGGATCCTGTCGCCAACTGCGGGCGGCGATGAGTTCCAGCGCCGGCACAACATAGGCCGTGGCATCAAGCACGTCGGTCCGGCTGACCGTTTCCCCGAAGAGCGGCTTGTCAAGCACGAAGGCGAACTCCGCCTCGATTCTCGGGTCGAGATAGCTGGCCGCCACGAGGCTCGCGCCATTGGCCACGGCCATCTCCGTCAACAGCACGCCATAATCCGGGGTATCGATCCCCATGGCCTCCTGCATGGCCCGAGAAGTGAGGCCGACCTTGTAGCCGGAAAGACTTGCGCCACGGGCATGTTTCAGCGCCAGCCAGGCGGACTGCACGGCGTAGGCGTCGTCCATGTCGAGATCAGGGTAGGCGGCGGTCAACGGCGGCGTCTGCACGCAGTTTCGTTCAGCCTCGTCGAGCCGAGCAGCGAGCTCGCGGATCTGTTGTTCCGTCAACATTCAGACCATCTCCTCTGCCACTACCGGGTTGCTGAGTACGCCCAGACCAGGGGCCGTTACTTCCACGCGATCGCCAGGCTTCAGGAATCGTGGCGGTGTGAAGCTGACGCCAGCGCCTGTCGGCGTGCCGGTGGCAATCAGGTCGCCTGGCTGCAGGGGCGCGAATGTGGACAGATAGGCCAACAGGTAGCGGAAGGGATACAGCAGATTGGCCGTGTTGTCGTTCTGGCGCTCTTCTCCATTGACTTGTGTTCGTATCTGCAACGCCGTGAATGGATCCACCTCGTCCGCCGTTACCAGAAGGGGGCCGAGCGCGCCAGAGCTGGCGAAGTTCTTGCCCTGGGTGACATTGAAGCGTCCATGGCGCAGCCAATCCCGCACCGTGCCCTCGTTCATCAGCGTCATGCCAGCCACGAAACGGTGCGCCTCGGCCTCCGCGATGCGCCGACCCGGGCGCCCTGCGACCAGCACGATTTCGCCTTCGTAGTCGAGCTGCTCCGATTCTGGCGGCAAGAGAATCGGCTGCTCATGGCCGACCAGGGATTCACGGCTGCGCATGAATACGCTGGGATAGACCGCATCGGCGCGACCAAGGTCCGGCGCGTACTCCTGATCCCGATTGCGATAATTCATGCCGATACAGAGAATCTTCTCCGGGTTGGGAATCACGGGCAGGAACTGGATCTCGGTGAGGAGCGCATCGCCCTCGGCGCGCTCGGCCTCCCGCGCCAGCTCGCGCAAACGTTGCTGACGCAAGGCCGCCCGCAGATCGGGCAGTTCTGGATGGCGCGCGCCAAGGTCAATGACGCGGTCTCCCAGAACAGCGCCGAAGGATGCTCGACCCGCGAGCGAGAAGCTCAGAAATCGCATCGAAAACCCCGCCATCGCCGACCGGCTTGACGCGACCAGTGTAGGGGGCCGGTGACTGGCGCACAACACACGAGCCGCACGGACAACCTGGCTGCCTGCAACTGCCTCTGTACGCAAGCGCCTGGGCAAAGGCTGTAAAATACCCGCAATGTCCCTTCTCACTCCGACGCATCTGGCGCCCGGGGCGCTGCCGCAGCAACCAGGCGAGCGGCGGGCCTGGCTTGGGCTTCATGGCAGCGCCGACAGTTATCATGCGGTATTGGCGACGCAAGCCCAGGACGGCCTGGTGCTGGTCGCATGCACGGATGCAGCAGCAGCGGCCAGTATCGTTCAGGCGCTGCGCTTCTACGCCGGAGATTCGCTGCCAGTTCTGCAATTTCCAGCCTGGGAGACGCTGCCCTACGATGCCTTCTCTCCGCATCAGGACATCATCTCCGAGCGCCTGGCCACCTTGCAGAGGCTGCCGCGCCTGAAGCGCGGCCTGCTCGTGGCGCCCGCCGCAACGCTCATGCAGCGGCTGCCTCCCACCAGCTTCATTGATGGCCAGGTGTTGTCGCTTCGGGTGGGCGACAGATTCGATCTGTTGGCGCAGCGCCAACGCCTTGAAGAGGCCGGCTATCTGTCGGTGGAGACCGTAATGCACCGCGGCGAATTCGCGATTCGGGGCGCGCTGCTGGATTTCCATCCCATGGGCGCCAGGCACCCGCTCCGGGTGGAGCTGCTCGACGACGAAATCGACACCTTGCGCACCTTTGACGCAGAGACCCAGCGCACCTTGAAACGCGTGTCGCGGATCGAAGCGCTGCCAGCGCGCGAGTTTCCTCTGGATGCGGCGGCGATCACCCGGTTTCGCAACAACTGGCACAGCGAATTCAGAAGCCATACCGGCGCATCGCCCGTATATCAGGAAATTTCGCAGGGCATCGCCAGCAACGGCGCGGAACACTACCTGCCCCTGTTCTTCGACCGGGCGGCGGGCCTTGCCAGCCTGTTCGACTATCTGCCGCCGGGCGCTCTGGTGATCCAGCAGGCGGGCCTCAAGACGGCAGTCTCGGACTTCTGGGCGCAGTTGCACAGCCGCTACCAGAGCCTCGGCAGCGATGTTGAGCGCCCGATTCTCGCGCCGGACGCCATCTATCTGCCGCCTGAACACCTGAATCAGGCCCTGAAATCTCATCCTCGGGTGCTGCTGAATGATGCGGCCTACCGACACTCGGTGCAGTTTGCCAGTCGCCCGCTGCCGCCGCTGCAAGCCAATCCCCGACTGAATACGCCCGGCCAGGCGCTGATCGACCTGGTACGCGCCGAACCGGGCGTGCGGATTCTCTTCACCGCCGAGCGCGCTGGACGCCTGGCGCTGCTCTCCGAATTCCTGGACAAGGCCGGCATCAAGGCCACCGACTGTGCTAGCTGGCAGGCGTTCCTCGAAGGCGACCAGCGCTTCGCCATCACCGAGGCGACGCTTGACGCCGGGCTCTGGCTGGGCAATTGCCTGGTGGTGAGCGAGCAGCAACTTTTCAGCGCCCCACCCGGTAGCCGCAGCAGTCGGCAACGACGACAGGCGCGCGGGCTGAACGCGGAACAGATCCTGCGCAACCTTGCGGAGTTGTCGCCGGGCGCGCCGGTGGTGCATGAAGAACACGGCGTCGGGCGCTATTGCGGGTTGGAAACCCTGGACATCGACAACGCCGCCAGCGAGTATCTGGTGCTGGAATACGCCGAGGGCGCGCGCCTCTATGTGCCGGTGATGGACCTGCATCTGGTAACGCGCTATGCCGGTGCGGAAGCAGAATCGGCGCCGCTGCACCGGCTCGGCTCGGGCCAATGGGACAAGGCCAGGCGCAAGGCCGCCGAGAAGGTGGTGGACGTAGCAGCGGAACTGCTGGACGTGCAAGCCAGGCGGGCGGCACGCAAGGCGCCGGCGCTGAGAATTGACAACGCCGACCAGGAACGGTTCGCAGCCGCCTTTCCGTTCGAGTTGACGGCGGACCAGGCAAGCGCCATAGACGCTGTACTCGCCGACATAGGCTCGGAAAAGTCCACCGATCGCCTGATCTGCGGCGATGTCGGCTTCGGCAAGACGGAAGTGGCCATGCGCGCTGCTTTCGTGGCCGTACAGGCCGGCTATCAGGTGGCGGTGCTGGCGCCGACGACCCTGCTCGCGCAACAGCACTTTGATACCTTCCGCGACCGATTCGCCGGTTGGCCGATCAATCTCGATCTGGCCTCACGGCTGCGCAGCGGCAACGAGATGAAGCAAGTCGGACAGCGGCTGAGCGACGGTCGGATCGACATCCTAATCGGCACGCACAGGCTGCTCGGCGCCGATCTTGCCTTCTGCAAGCTCGGCCTGGCGATCATCGACGAAGAACATCGTTTCGGCGTGCGACAAAAGGAGCGCCTCAAAGCGCTGCGCGCTGAAGTCGATGTCATCACGCTCACCGCCACGCCGATTCCGCGCACGCTGAACCTCGCCTTCAGCGGCATTCGTGACCTCTCCATCATCGCCACGCCACCGGCTCGGCGTCTTTCGATTCTCACCTTCGTTCAGGAACGCCAGGATGCGCTGATTCGCGAGGCGGTCCAGCGCGAGCTGATGCGCGGCGGCCAGGTGTTTCTGGTGCACAACCAGGTACAGACCATCCTCCGGGCGGCAGACGAAACGGCGCGCCTGGTTCCGCAAGCGCGTGTCGGGGTCGGTCATGGTCAGATGCCGAAACGGGCGCTGGAAGCGGCCATGCGCGACTTTCACCAAAGGCGCACCAACGTTCTGGTGTGCACGACCATCATCGAAAACGGCATCGACATCGCCAATGCCAACACCATCATCATCGAGCGCGCAGACCGCTTCGGGCTGGCGCAACTGCACCAGCTACGCGGCCGCGTCGGCAGATCGCATCGCCAGGCCTACGCCTACCTGCTCACCCCGCACGCGAGTGCAATCACGGCAGACGCGAAGAAGCGATTGGCGGCCATCCAGGCAGCCGGCGAACTCGGCGTCGGGTTCGCGCTGGCGACGCAGGACATGGAAATTCGCGGCGCCGGCGAACTGCTGGGCCAGGAGCAGTCCGGGCAAATCGAATCCATCGGCTTCAATCTGTACGCCAACATGCTGGATCGGGCCGTCAACGCGTTGCGCGATGGACGGCGCCCGGAACTCGCCGTTCCCTTGCAGACCACAGGCCGGGAAGTCAACCTGCACGGGCCTGCGCTTATCCCGGAAACCTGGATACCGGACGCCCAGACTCGCCTGACCCTCTACAAGCGTATCGCTGCCGCACCGGATCAAGCCGCGCTGGACGACCTGCGCGACGAGATCATTGACCGTTACGGGCGCGCACCCGCAGCGCTCGACCACCTGTTTGACGTCACAGCCGTCAAGTTGCGCACCGGTCAACTCGGCATCACCCGCCTGAATCTCGGCGAAAGCGGCGGTCGCCTGCTGTTCGACAGCCATTCCAGAGTGGACCCGGCCGCTCTGGTGGCGCTGGTCAGCCGCGAGCCGCAAGCGTACAAGCTGGCCGACGGTGAAGCGCTGCATATCAATCGACCGATGCCGGACCTCGCCGCGCGAGTGCGCTATGCGCACGAGCTGCTCGATGCACTGGAGGCGCCAGTGTCGGCGGCGGGCCTGGCGGCTGGTTGAGCGCGCCCGTGCCTCGCCTCGGAACCCAAGCGCTGCGCCGACGGTCCGACGTTTACCGTGGCAGCATCTGGCTCCTGCTCGCCCTCTGCTCCAACCCGGCCGTGGCGCAAACAGCAACAGGCGGCATGACGGGCTTCTTCCCAGACCCTGAGGAACTGGTGCGCAACAGGCACGCCATCGAAGTTGTGATCTTTGCCCACACCACTCTGGGCCCGGATTCTGCACGCGAAGATCTGGCGCGCCCCGAAATCGCGCCCTTGCCCTGGCAAGCCATCCGCTTGCAACAGGACGCCTCCTGGCAAGACCAGGCAATCACCGCCAACACCCGCGCCTGCCTGACCTTCCCGACACTGACCTTGCGCCCCCCGGAGACGGAAGCCAGGCCTGCGCCACCGCCGCAGATTGACCCGCAACTCGCGCCCCACCCCTGGCTCGACCTGATGCGGGCAGCGGCGGATGTCGAGCGCGAAAGACGCGGTGACGACTTTCGTCTGATCGAGCCATCCGCATTGACGCTCCAAGGCCTGGCGCAACGCCTGAAACGCGCGCCGGAAACCCGCTTGCTCTGGCACGGCGCCTGGATTCAGCCAGCAATCGAGCACGGCAACGGGCAACCGATCGTCATCGCTTCAGCCGAAGGCGATGCAACGCAAGGCCTGTTCGGCGCCCTGACAGTGACCGAAGGACGTTTTTTGCACTTTCTGGCGGATCTGCAGATGCGCGAGCCCGCGCCGGGCGCCGGCTTCGTCCGCCTGACGGAGCGCCGAACCATGCGCCTTGGGGAACTCAACTACCTGGACCATCCCTGGCTCGGGGTCATCGTCCAGATCACTCGGGCAGCGCCGCCGGCGCGCCTTGACCCGGCCATTGCAGCCTGGCGGACGGCTGCCGGCGGGGAAGGATAGGCCTCGTTCACCCCAAATGTTCTCAATCACGATCAATTGGCTTCAACCTCTCCCGCAAGACATTTTTCGCGACCTTCTCCAGGGTTGCGCGTGGCAGTTCATCGACCACGTGCACCCGCCGCACCACCTTGAAATCCGGCAGATTGACGCGACAGTAGTCGATGACCTCTTTCTCGATTTGTGATTCGGTCAGGGTCGCCCCCTTGTCGCCACGGGTCACGAAAGCGACCGGAACTTCGTCCAGCATATAGTGAGGTTGTCCGACCACTGCACATTCGGACACAAGGCCTGTTTGCATCACCACCGCTTCAATTTCCGAGGCCGCCACGTTTTCGACGCCGACCTTCAACATGTCCTTGTCTCGATCGCAAAAGAACAACCAACCGTCATCATCCGCCCTGACGATGTCGCCAGTGTCGAACCACCCATCTTCGTCGAATGCAGCCGAATTCGCTTGCGGGTTTCGATAGTACTCCTTGAACAGGGAGACACCGCGTTCTCCTCGAATAAACAAGCGGCCCTTCCCGCCTCGCTCGATCAGTGCGCCGCCGTCACTGCGAATCTGAATTTCATATTCCGGCGCAACCTTTCCGATCGTCTGTGCCGGCCCGAGATCGTCCCGATCCACAACAATGCCTTGCGTGAGCGTTTCGGTCATCCCCCACAACCCCAGGGTATCCACCCCGAAACGCCTGCCGACATCTGGTAGATGCGCGCCAATACTCCAGAAGCGCATGCCATGTTCAGGAACAGGCTGGGCCATGATTGCCTTTACTGCGAACGGGATCATCGACGCCCAGGTGATTTCATGGTTGACGCAAACTTCCCAGAACCGCGATGCGGAGAATTTTGGCAGAACGACAATCGTGCCTCCCGACCAATGAGTTGCGAGCATCGAGTAACCCTGGGCGTTGGTATGAAAGAGCGGCATGTAGATCAGGGTGACGTCTTCCCGCCGCAAGCGGAAATGCTGCGCGGTTGTCCTTCCCGCCCAGACTCCGTTGGCATGTGTCCACAGGACTGCCTTGGGGCGGGAAGTAGTGCCGGATGTGAACTGAACGCTCAGATTCCTCTGCGGATCGGGCGGCGCTATCGATCGCTTGTCCTTGTTGAAGAGCGCTTCGAAGGGCAACGCCGCCGTCTTTTCGACGATTGCCGAGCTGTCCGCCCTCGGCTGCCCTGCGTCGTTGTTGGCGACTGCCAGAAAGCGAAGGTCCGGGCAGGCATCCCGGATCATTTCGGCGAACCTTGGCTGCGTCAGGCAGCAAACGGCTTCCGTCACCTCTGCAAAGTAGCTCAGGTCGCGCGCGACCGACCGGGTATTCGTTGACACGGCAACGGCGCCAAGGATCGCGCACGCATACCAGGAGAAGATGAACTCGGGCGAGTTGTCCATGTGCAGCAGAACAAAGTTGCCGGGCTCTACGCCTCTCCGACTCAATCCTTCGGCGAGACGACGGGACCCTGCAAACAGTTCTGCATAGGTAAAACGCTGCTCGGCCTCACCGAACGGGCAGAAGACAAGGCAGGTCTTGTCGGGCTGCCTTTCAGCCCATCGTTCCAGCATCCATGGAACATCCAGGCCATCGACAGACGTCCAGGCGCTGTTCACCGCTTGTTGCTCATGCAACTCGCCCGCGCAAAAGCGGAGGGTCGGGAAACATCAGCCCGCGGCAGTCCAGGTCGCAAGAGCACAGCGTGGCATCGTTCAACAAGGGCGCGACGATGGCGGCGCAGGTATTGCGCCGGCAAGTGAACTGATTGCCGCCAGACCACGGTAGTCGTTGGCAAATCCCTGCGTTTCATGAGAGGCCCCTGCCGACAGGTCGCCAGCATTTTGGGTTATCTCGCCCTGCATTGCCAATCTCTCGACTCTGCGACCTGTTCGTCCTGCGTGTGATCTGACAGCGATTTCGAATATGGAAATGAGCCTGGTGCTCGAATCCACCATCCACTGGCGCCCGGACGCGGATGTGGTGGTTCTCAAGCGTTTCGGGTCAAGTCCGAATGATTGCGACAGCCCGTCCGCCAGGGGTACTGGCCCCATGCACGCACTTTCAATCCACGGGCGACACCGGTATGCTGCCGCACTCGAATTCAACGGAGCGAAGCATGTCAGAAGCAGTCGTATCCGAGCCGAAGCCGGGCGCCACCGGGTTCCTGGAATCGCCGTTGGAACGGGTGCACCGGCTGGCGGACGTCATTCGCGAGGGGGGCGATGAAGCCCAGAATCAGCGCCGCCTGCCGGCCGAGACGGCTGATATCCTCATCAATGAGGGGCTGTACCGATTTACTCTGCCCACCGAGCTTGGCGGAGAGAACGCCAGCGTAAGAGAAACGATCGAGGTTCTGGAGGCCATTGCCGCCATCGACGGCTCCGTAGGCTGGAACGTGATGATCGGCTCCGAGATCAACGCCATCGCTGCCGGCGGCATGGACCCCCACATTGCCCGCGAAGTCTATCTGGACAATCCGCGCGTCATCATGTGTGGTGGCGGTGGGCCGGGCACTCAGCCTTCCTTTGCCGTGCCGCAGAAAGACGGCAGTTTCCGGGTCTCCGGGCAGACCACTTTCCAGAGCGGCTGCCACAATGCCGAGTGGAGCTTCATGGCCGCCCCCATCGTGGAGAACGGCGAAGCACGCCTGAACGAAGACGGCACGCCGGTGTTTCGCATGTGGTTCCTGCATCGGGACGAATGGGAAATCCGGGACACCTGGAACATGGCCGGTCTGCGTGGCTCCGGCAGCCATGATGTATTCGCCGACAACGCCCTGGTGCCCGCACGGTTTGCCGAGGTCGATCTGTTCAGCGTGCCCGCCCACTACCCCAACCCGGTCTTCCGCATCCCGGTCGCCTTGCGCCTGTCATTCAACAAGGCAGCGGTGGCTCTTGGCGTTGCCAGGGGCGCCCTGGATGTTTTCTGCGACATCGCCCAAAACAAGATGCCGCTGCTTTCATCCTCCACCCTCAAGGACAAGCCCGTCGCCCAGTATCGAGTCGGCGAAGGCGAAGCCGAGTTGCGCGCTGCGCGCGCCTTCCTGACAGACAGCATGGACGATGTGGTCGATGAGCTGGCCGACGGCGCCGCCACACCCGGCGCCGAAACCACCAAGCTGGCGCGTCTCGCCTGCACCCATGCCGCGAACGTCTCGATGCGCGTCGTGGACAGCGTACACAATGCCGCCGGCACCACCAGCCTGCGCATGGACTGCCCGCTGGAACGCAAGCTGCGCGATGCGCACGGCTGCGCGACGCACCGATGGGTGGCCCACCCCCTGTACACGGAGATCGGCAAGATGTTCCTGGGCCATCCGGGGCTGCCCGAACTCTCCGGCGAAGGCGAGCCGCAGATCAGCAAGTAGTCCCGAACGCAGAACCCTGTTCATCACGCCCCCGCTCAGCACACCAAGGAGTGACCGATGGCAGCCTACTTCATTGCCCAGTATGTAGTGAACGATGCAGACCTGTACCGTGAGTATCAGGGGGGCGCCGGCCCCGCCGTAGCCAAGTATGGCGGCGAAGTGGTGGTGTTCGATGTCGCCGCTGCCAGCATGGAAGGCGAACCGCCGGGTCCGCAATCGGTCGTGCTGAAGTTCGAATCCGCAGAGCAGGCCCAGGCATGGTACAACTCCGAGGAATACCAGGCCGTTGTCGGCAAGCGACTGGACGCCACCGAGGGCTTTGCCGTGCTCTCGCAGAGCATGAACCTCGGCTGATCAACCCCAGACTGACAGGAGACCTCGAATCGTGAGCAATCGTCAAAAGTTCTACATCAACGGGCAGTGGACCTCGCCCTCCACAAGCGCCACCATGCCGGTCGTCAACCCTGCTACGGAAGAGGTGATCGATGTGATCGCACTCGGCGCCCAGGCCGATGTGGATGCAGCCGTCGGCGCCGCCAAGGCCGCATTCGACACCTTTTCCACGACCACGCGAAAAGAACGCATCGCCCTGCTGGAACGCATCATTGCCGCCTACAGCGCAAGAATGGACGAAGTGGCCGCCACCATCAGCGAGGAGATGGGCGCCCCCATGTTCCTGGCCAAGGCGGCCCAGGCGCCGGCAGGCGTCGGCCACCTGATGACAGCCCTGGAAGTGCTGAAGAACTTCCAGTTCGAGGAAGACGTCGGCACGTCGAGGGTGGTCAAGGAACCAGTGGGTGTCTGCGGCTTCATCACCCCCTGGAACTGGCCCATCAATCAGATTGCGTGCAAGGTAGCGCCGGCGCTGGCGGCAGGCTGCACCATGGTGCTGAAACCATCGGAAGTCGCTCCCTTCAACGCCATCCTGTTTGCCGAAATCCTCGACGAAGCCGGCGTGCCCGCAGGCGTATTCAATCTGGTCAATGGTGACGGACCAACAGTCGGCGCCGCCCTTTCTGCGCACCCGGATATCGACATGATGTCCTTCACCGGCTCCACCCGGGCGGGTATCGAAGTCGCCAGAAACGCGGCGCCCACCGTCAAGCGGGTGGCGCAGGAACTCGGCGGCAAGTCGGCCAACATCATCCTCGACGACGCCGACTTCCAGGCCGCCATTTCTCGGGACGTGTTCGGCATGTGCATGAACTCGGGCCAATCCTGCAATGCGCCAACGCGGATGCTGGTGCCGAGCGCGCGCATGGACGAGGCCGCAGGCATCGCGCGTGCGGCAGCAGAGAACATTCAGGTGGGCGATCCCAACGCCAGCACCACCAACATAGGCCCGGTGGTGTCGGAAACCCAGTTCAACAAGATTCAGGGGCTGATCGAGAGAGGCATCGCCGAAGGCGCCCAACTCGAAACCGGTGGCACGGGCCGACCGGACGGGCTGAATCGCGGCTACTACGTGAAACCGACGGTCTTTTCCCATGTCAGCAACGACATGACCATTGCCCGTGAGGAAATCTTCGGGCCTGTGTTGTCACTGATCGGCTATGAGAACGACGAAGACGCAGTGCGCATCGCCAACGACACTGTATATGGGCTTTCCGGCTACATCTCGTCGGGAGATCCAGAGCGGGCCAGGGCCGTCGCTCGGCAGATTCGCAGCGGCAATGTCCACCTGAACGGCGCCTCGGTAGATCAGAAGGCGCCCTTCGGCGGCTACAAGCAATCCGGCAACGGCCGGGAATGGGGCAGCCACGGCTTCGAGGAATTCCTGGAAGTGAAGGCCATCCTCGGCTACAACGCCGCGGCCGGCTGAACCACTGGAACGGAACGGCGCCATGTCGGAGCAGACCGTCGCAGATCGCATCGCGCTGCAGGATGTGATGCTCAGGTACGCTGCCGGCGTGGACGAGCGGGATTTCGTCATGTACCGGGGCTGCTTCGCCGATGATGTGGAAGTGGTCGGATTCGGTGAGGAGACGGTTCGCGGCGGTGATGCCTGGTTGGCTTATGTCAAGACGGCTCTGGAGCAATTCGGGCCGACGCAGCACATGCTCGGCCCGCAGTTTGCCAGCATTGACGGAGACCGGGCGCATTGCCGCACGGACGTGCAGGCGCTGCACTATCTCAAGGATCAGCCTGATACCACCCTGACACTCTGGGCCACCTACAAGTCGGACATGCAGCGACTGGATGGCGTCTGGAAGATCGTGCGCCACGAGCTGGTGAGTCGCGGCACGCGCATTCAGTCTGATCAAGGGGCCTGAGCCGGAACATCGCTTCGGAGGCGGGCTGGATCCAGCAGCTCGATCCAATGGCAGACCGGCAGGCCGGGTTCGCCGGACAGATGCAGTTGACAGCCAACATTGGCAGTCGCAACCAGATCCGGCGCTGTCGCCCGAATCTGCGTGAGTTTTGCCTGCTTCAGATCCGCAGCCATATCTGGTTGCAGCAGCGAATAGACGCCCGCCGAACCACAACACATATGCGCATCCGCCAGTGACTGCACAGCATAGCCGGCACGGGCGAGCAGAGGCTCGACCAACCCGGTCAAGCGTTGGCCGTGTTGCAGCGTGCAGGGCGCCTGCCAGGCTACCCTCAGCCCTCGGTCTGGCGTTGCCGCAGATGAATGAATTGCCGGCGGCTGAATCGGTTCGGCCTCGGTTCGCTGCACCGGGCGCCCGCCATCGGCAGGCGCCAATCCCGCTTCCAATTCCGTGGCGACTTCAGCGAGGTCCCGCGTTTTCGCACTGACTGCGCGGGCGATTGGCCCATAGTGCGGATCATTGGCAAACAGCCGGCCCAGGTCCTTGACCGTCACGCCGCAGCCGCTGGCCGAGGAGATGATCCAGCGTAGTCCCGACAATCGTGGCGCCAGCGCATCCAGATTGCGTCGCATCCAGGCGTGCGCCGAACCGGTCTGGTTCAAATGCAGGTTCAGACCGCCGCAGCAGTGTTCGTTTGGCAAATAGCATACCTCGACGCCATGCGCCTCAAGGTAGCGCCCTGCCGCTGCCGTCGCCTGCGGCGTGAGTGCGGCCTGTACACACCCCTGCAAGAGCAGGGCGCGCCCCGCGCCTGGCGCGCCGGATGCAGGTAGCTGGCGCGCCGCTTGCGGCATCGGCGAGAGCGCTGGCCGAACCCGCAGCGGCGCTGCCCAGGCCGACGGCAGCAGCCAAAGAAACCAGCGCAGTGGTCGCACCAGAGCCGACATGCGCCGAGCCCTTGGCGCCAGAACTCCGAGCAGCCAACGCAGGACGCGCTGCCCGGCGCTGCGCCCTGCTGCGCCGGCTGCCAGACGGCCAGTCTCCAGCAACTCGCCGTAGTCCACGCCGGACGGGCAAACCGTCTCGCAGGCGCGACAGGTCAGACAGGCGTCGAGATGCTTTCGAGTGGCGCCAGCCAGATCTGGCTGCGGCGTTTCCAGCAGATTCTTGATGAGGTAGATGCGCCCGCGCGGACCATCCAGTTCATCCCCAAGCAACTGATACGTGGGGCAGACCGCATTGCACAGGCCACAGTGGACGCAACGCCTGAGTATGGCGTCGGCGCGTCGCCCCTCCGGGACGTCGAGCCAGCGCTGGTCAAGTTCCGTGCGCATGAGTCAGGCAACGCAGACGGGTTGGACCCCACACCATCAATTCGACCCCTGGGGAAACATGCTGGCGAGATGGGGGTTGAAGATGTTGCGGGGATCGAAGGCAGACTTGATTCGGGCCATCAAAGCGCCTTCGGCGCCGGTCACCTGGGGCGTCGCCCGCGCTGGCTGCGCCTGCCCGCCGGCAGAAGCAGCATAGGCCGCCACCTCGGACTCCTGACGCGCCGTCCACCACCAACGCCTGGCGCCGGCCCAGTCCAGCAACCAGCACTCCGGAGCCCCGGGCGGCAAGGGCGCTGCGGGCGCGCAACGCACTTCCCAGAGACGGGCCTCCGGTTCGGGTGGTTTCTGAAAGAACGCCAGGGCGTGATCGCGCAGAGCAGTCCAGTATTCCGGGATCAATTCCGGCTCGCCTCCCAAGCGCTGCGCTGCCTGCCGCACACTGGCCTCGGCCCCGGCGAGGCGCAGGTGCAGGCAGCCGCTCTGATAACTCATGCCAGAAAGCGGCCAGGACTCCCGACATCTCTGCCGCATTTGCGCCAGCGCCTGCTCCGCCGACGCCAGACGCAAGCAAAGATGCCGCTCGGCTTCGGGCTTCGGAACAGTGCGCAGGCTGACCGAAAGCAGCGGGCCAAGCGTACCCCAGGCGCCGACCTGCAATCGGGACAGATCATAGCCCGCGACATTCTTCACCACCTGACCGCCAAACGTCAAAGCCTCCCCCAGCCCATTCACCATCTGCACGCCCAGCACGGCATCACGCAGGGCTCCCAGCCAGGGTCGGCCAGGGCCAGACCAGCCCGTCGCGATCGCGCCGCCGAGCGTGGCCAGCGCCGATGCCGCCGGTGGATCAAAGGGCAGGCGCTGGCTGCAAGCGTCCAGCTCGGCGACGATCTCGGACAGCGGCGTACCGGTGCGCGCCTGCAGGACCAACTCTTCTGGACGATAGTCGATCACGCCGCGGTGCCCGGCCAGAGTCAGTGTTTGCAGTTCCGGCGGACTGGCATGAGGCAGCCTCGAACCCTGACCAACCAGCAACAGAGCGCCACCCCTGACCGCCCTGGATGCGGACAACACTGCATTGACCAGATAGTCGGTCTGATCTGAATCTGATTCGGTCAAAACCGGTCCAAGGCGGCAAAGGGCAGCTTGCCGTCGTGTACGTGCATACCGCCGTGCGCCACGCACCGGGTCAGCGTCGGAATCGCCTTGCCCGGGTTCAGCAGACGCTCAGGATCGAACGCCTCCTTGACCCGTTCAAACTGTGCCAGCTCCGCCGGCCCGAACTGCGCGCACATGGCGTCGAGCTTCTCCACGCCCACGCCATGTTCACCGGTTACCGTACCGCCAGCGCGAACGCAGAGTTGCAGAATCTCGGTGCCCAGGGCCTCGGCCTTCTCCAACTGGCCGGGTTGATTGGCGTCATAGAGGATCAGCGGATGCAGATTGCCGTCGCCCGCATGAAACACATTGCCGACGGAAAGACCATAGCGGGCAGAAAGCGCCGAGATGCCCTCAAGCACTTCCGCCAACGCCCGCCGGGGAATCGTGCCATCCATGCAATAGTAGTCCGGCGCCAGACGGCCCATGGCCGGGAAGGCGGCCTTGCGCCCACGCCAGAGCCGTTCCTGCGCCTCGGCAGACTCTGCCCGGGAGATGTCATAGGCGCCGCAGTCATGGAAGAGGCGCTCCACATCCGTCATCAACCCGCGCACTTCTTCCGGCAGCCCGTCCAGTTCACAGAGCAGGATGGCTGCGGCCTCACGCGGATACCCGGCGCCTGCATGGTCTTCAGCCGCGCGAATGGTGAGATTGTCCATCAATTCGAGGCCAGCCGGCACGATGCCACCGGCAATCAACCCGGAAACTGCGGCAGCCGCGTCCGATAGCTGGCGGAAGGCCGCGAGCACAAGCTCCCGACACGGGGGAATGGGCAACAAGCGGACGACAATTTCTGTTACCAGACCCAACATGCCCTCACTGCCGCACAGCAGCGCCAGCAGGTCATATCCTGGCGGATCGAACCCCTTGCCGCCGAGACGCAAGGTATCGCCATTGATCGTCTCGACTGTGAGACCGACCAGATTGTGTACGGTGAGGCCGTACTTCAGGCAGTGCACGCCGCCTGAGTTCTCCGCCACATTGCCGCCGATGCTGCACGCCAATTGGGACGAGGGGTCAGGCGCATAATAGAGGCCGTGTGGCGCCGCCGCCTCACTGATCGCCAGATTGCGTACGCCCGGCTCGACCCGGGCGACCGCATTGTCCGTATCCACCTCCAGTATTCGATTGAGCCGCGAGAAGCCGACCACCAGGCCGTCGCGCACTGGCCGGGCGCCACCGGAAAGGCCCGTGCCAGCGCCTCTCGGCACAACGGGTATCCGCATCTCCCGGCAAACCCTGAGCAAGGCGCGCACCTCGGCCACCGAGTCCGGCAGGGCGACAGCCCAGGGCGTCTCCCGAAGAGCGGTCAGGCCATCGGTTTCGTAGGGACGCAGGGCAGACGCCTCGGTGATGAGACGGCCAGACCTTGTCGCCGCCCTGAGCGCTTCCAGGGCCGCAGCGTCAGAACGAGCCGAAGCTGTCGGTGCAGGCGCCATGTTCTAACCAGGGCCTGTTAACGCCAGGCTCACAGGCCCTGGTCCTCCAGGCCGTGGTGGTGTCGCAACTCGGGTCCCAGGGCCTCCTTGAGCGGGCCGAGCCAGGGCTCGAAATGGCGCCACTGCTCCAGGCCGGAGCTGTAGATGGGTTGGCGCACCTGCGCTGATGAAGGCGTGCGCACATTGCGCTCCGTGCGATGAAACTCCAGGCAGGCCGGCTCGAATGGCAGGCCGCAGAAATCCAGCAGTCTGTGTACCTGTCCTTCCAGATCGGCCACCAGATCCTCATGTTGCACGCGCAGCACAAAGCCCGGCAGCACTGCATCCCAGTGCGCCATCAGGCGCACATACTGACGATAGTAGTTACCGATGTCCGTCAGGGAGTAGGAAAACTCCTGGCCTTCGGCAAAGAGTTGCTTGAAGCCGCTGAAACAGCAGGCCATCGGATGCCGGCGCGCGTCGATCACCTTGGCATTCGGCAGTATCAGCTTGATGAGCCCGATGTGAAAGAAGTTGTTCGGCATCTTGTCGATGAAGAAAGGCGCATCGCCCCGATAAGCGCGGGTATCGTCAATGAATTGCTGCCCGAATCGGCGAAAGTAGTCGGCCTCCAGCTCGGCCAGCACCTGCGGATAGCGCGGCTCACCCGCCACCTCCTCTCGCCCGCGCAAGCGCTTGGCAAGATTCAGGATATTGTGCAGCTCCATGGTGCCGTCCACCTGCGTGTGCGAGGCGAGTATCTGTTCGAGCAGGGTGGAGCCGGCGCGCGGCAGGCCGACGATGAAAATCGGGTCTGGCGCCGCCAGGCCCAGCCCCTGCTTCTCGGCGAAGAGGTCCGCCGTGCAGATGTCGATCTGGCTCTGCACGCGCGCTTCCAGGCGGGCCGGCCTGTGCCGGGTGGTCGGGCGCTTCAGCGCATTGCCTCGGTCATACCAGTGGAACGCCTTTTCGTACACGCGGCCTTGTTCCCAACCGCTGCCAAGCGCAAAGCAGAGTTGCACCCGATCCAGCGCGCCTGTGCCGGACGCCGCCTCCAGCGCCGCCATCTCGGTCAACTCGTCGTCGGTAAACCGATACGTCTTGGTATTGGCAAGACTCCACCAGGCATCCCCGTGATCCGGCTTCAGGGCAGCCGCTTGATGAAACAGCGCCACCGCCCCGTCAAGATCGCCGGCGGCCTGGAGTGCATGACCCAAGTGCATCGGATGCTGAGGATTTTCCGGTTCCTGCCGCATGAGAACCCGGAAGCTCTCCTGAGCTGCCTCCGGCCGACCGGCGCCACTGTGGGCCTGGGCATGCAGCAGACGGATGGCGGGAATGTGCCCCGGGTTTTCCGCCAGCAACGCATCGGCCACTTCCACGGCCTTGCCGAACTTCTGTATCTTGACCAGCAGGTTGCCGTACTGTACCCGTGCGGCCTGATGCTCTGGCGCCAGTTCCAGGCAGGTTTCCAGCAGGAATTCGGCGTCTTCATGCACCTTGCTGCGGGTGGCAATCTCGGCCAGCAGCCGCATCCCCTCGATGTGCGTCTTGTTTTGGCGCAAGAAGTGCTTGCACTGGGCCTCCGCTTCCGCGAGCCGGTCTTCCGACAGATAGCTGAGCACGGCAATCAACTCGGGTGGCAGCGCCTGCAGATAGTCAAGCTGCTCCTGCACCGAGGCCAGCTTGTCCGCCTCGCCCTGTTCCTCATACAGGCGCGCCAGAGACTTCCAGCTATTGACCAGGCCAGGATCAAAATGGGTCGCCTGCTCAAAGGCGCTGCGCGCCTTGGCAAAATCACGCAAGGCCACGTGGTTGTAACCGGCCTCCTGATAGGCCCGCCCGAACCCCGGGCGGTCGCGGTCAATTGCCGACAGCGTCGCCAGCGCCTTCTCCCACTGATGCAGATGGCGTTGCGCCACTGCCAGGGCATAGCGGCCTTCGATGTCTTCCGGCGCCCGCTTCAGCCATTGCTGCAAGGTCTGCTCTGCTGAACCGACCAGGCCCTTGCCAAGCTGGCGCTGAGCTTGCGCCACCTCTGGCGCCAGCACGAATTCGGCAGCCTGATTGTTCACGGGATCAGCCAGATTCGGTGGGCGCAAAAAAGGCGAACCAGGGTTCGCCTTTTCTGTTGTCCGGCCAGCGCGCCTTGCCCGGCTATCGCATGTTGCCCTGTCGCGCAGCGAAAGCCGCGCAGACCACTACTCAAAGTCGTAGGAGACCCGAACGCCAACAGTGCGCGGCCGCTGCACGGTCATGTGCGGGGTAAAGAAGCCGGCAACCTGGGCCACAGCTGCGTCTTCGTTGTTGAGATTGTCAACGAACACCTCTGCCGCCCAGGAATCCTTCTCCAGCCCTGCGCTCATGTGCAGTGTGGTGGAAGACGAGTTCACATAGCGCGAGCTGCGCGGCAGCACAGCGGCGCCTCGGGCATTGTCTGTGCTGCCATCCAGCCCGACGGTGCCGAAGGTGTCGTCGTAGTACTCGATCTCAAGCCCCGAACCATTGCCGGTGACATGGCGCAATGTGTCTTCCATGAACTCCGCGCTGCCGATGATGCCGGTCACGCTCTCGCCCCGGTAGTGGACGCTGGCCGTCACATAACCGCGCCCATCCAGCGCCGCCACGGGAAACTCGTAGCGTCCGCGCAGATGGCCGGCAAATCCGGCGGCAAATGGCAGCTCGCTGCCAACCGGCACGGCGATGCCCTGCAACTGGTCACTCAGGCTGGTGAGTTCCGTATCCAGGATGCTGAAGGCGCCGGAAATGGTAAGCGCGTCGGATACGGACCACTGAAAGTCCGCATCCAAGCCAAGGCTCTCCGCATCACCCACATTCTCGATGAAGAAGAGGAAGGCGACGTTGGACGGGTCAAAGCGAGAAACCTGCAAATTCTGGATTTCCGAGAAGAAGAAGGTAGCGTTCAGGCGCAGGGAGCGATCCAGCCAGTAGCTCTTCATGCCCACTTCATAACTGGTCAGCTCGTCCGTTCGGGCTGCCGCCGGAACGGCGTAGTCCTGATACACGCCGGACTGAATGACGGCCATCTGGCCGGCATTCCGGTTCTGGGTAGCCGGTCGATAACCCTCGGCATAGTTGACGAACAGCAGCAGGTCTTCCGTGGCCTTCCAGTCCAGGGTGGCGCGCAGGATGATGTCGTCTTCTGCGAGCGAGCCGTCCGATTGCAGGCCGCCGAGGTCGATGCGGCCCGCCTTGATAAGCCCCAAGGTGGGCTCGTTGCCCTGGTTGCCGCCGCCGCCCCGCCACAAGTTCCTGTTGCCGAGGGGGCTCATTGCATCCAAGATGACGCTGTCGTCACCGCCTTCGTTGTACTGACCGAGCAACTGCAAACGTTTGGTGACGTCATTGCTGAAGTCCGTGCCGCTGCAGCGCCCGTCCGCCGTCCGCTGGGCGTTGCCGCCAATGCCATAGCGGCAGCCGAACGAGAAGTTGGAGGCGCCCTGCAGCTGCGAGGTCAGGTCATAGTAGCGTGCGCTCAGCGACGCCGACACCTGATCCGTCACGTCAAACGCGACCTCTCCAAAAAACGCCCACTCCTCTTCCGTTCGCGTGAAGTCGTTGAAGAACACCGTGAACGGCGTCCGCGGGCCTTGTGCATTCACGCCCGGCGTCGGCAGGGATTCGTTGCCAAGCAAAAACCCGTCGCCCGAATTGTTGTTGTAGTAGCTGTTGATGTGCTCAGCAAACGCGTCGTTGGCGGACGCATACTGAAAGTCGCCGATGTGGTTGGTTTCCACATCGTTGTAGTAGATCCCGCCCAAGAGGTGCAGCCGCTCGGAGATGGTCGTGGTAAAGCGGAGCTCATGCGTCATACGCTCGTTCTTGGTGTCTTCCGTGAACTGCTTGGTGGGATCGAAGCAATTGTTGGGATCGGTATGGTCGTATAGATTTCCACTGCACAGGTAGTAGGCGATGTACCCGCCGCCGTTGTTGTAGTGCGTATAGTCGATCACGCTATCTACGTCCCGGCTCAGATACCCCCCCGTGTACACCACGTCCAGGTTGGCCAGCCGACCGTTCAGCGTCCAGGTGGTAAGGCCGAATTCGTCCTTGTTGGTTTCTGGCGCAAAGCGGGCGGAATCGTCATCCGAATCGAGTTCCGGCGACACCAGGAAGCTGCCATCCACCTTCAGCGTCTGTGCGCTGTGCTGCAGCAGCAGATCCCAATCCTCGTTGATGTCAAAGGCCACGCCAACACGCCCACCCCGATAGGCGGCTTCGTTCCAGTCGTTCTTTGCGATGTGGAAGTTGTCCGTGCTCGCGACTGAATCGGCATCGGCCACAGCCGGGCCATAGCCTGCGTTGTTGCGATCGATCACCGCGGCACTGGGGGTGAAGGTGGCGGGTACGTTATCGACCCAGCCGCCCTGATTGTCGCTGTACACCACTGCGCGCAAGGCCAGCCGATCAGAAAGTGGAATGTTGACGTAGGCATCCGCAGACGCGCTGTCATCGCCGCCATGCGTGTTGCCATACTTGGCGTTGAAGCCTGCCTCGAAGGCGTCTGTTCTCGGCTTGTTGGTGATCAGCCGCAGGTTGCCGGATTGCGAGCTGGCCCCGAACAGGGTGCCCTGGGGGCCGGAAAGCAGCTCGACGCGCTCGATATCAGCCGCATAGACATCGAGGTTGCGGCCACCAAAGGAAACCGGCTGCTCGTCCAAGTACAGGGCGACGCCGGGCGCAGATCCCTGAGCCGCGCTGATGGTGACGCTGGTCTGCTCGGTCGCGCTGCCGCGAATGTAGAGTTCCTTCTTGCCCGGGCCATTGCCGGTGTTGATGACGTTTGGCAGGTATTCCACATACTTGTCGAAGGTTTCCACCCGATATTCACGCAAGGTGTCACCGGTGACCGCCTGCACCGACAAGGGCACTTCCTGGGCCGTGGCCGAACGCTTGGTCGCGGTAACCAATATCTCCTCGAGTTCGGCTGCGTTGGTCACGCCACCAGCGGTGGCGGCAACGGCCGCAGAAATCGCCAGACTGAGCCGGTTTCGTTCCCAAACGCTTCTCTTTGAAGTTGAAGAACGCGCAATGCGGCGCTGCACGCGCTGGTGACGGCTGGACAATCTCATGGTTCTCTCCCTATTCGGTTTGGGTTCCCGGTTGGGCGCCGCTCGCAGTTGGCGCCACGCATGACGGGCCATACTGTGACTGTGACTGTGCCTAGGCTACACCAATTCAGCGCTGATTCAAACACTCCCCATCCCGACAAAAAAACCACAGCGCAAGCGCCTCGGTTTTCGATTGCCATTGACATCCTCGTTGCGTTGTTTTTGGGGCTTGGCCGTGGTCCATTTCGCACACGAATTGGCGTCATGTCGCATATGCGAGACCGGTTTCGCAGTGCACAGTGGTCGCCATGCAGCACGACGCCACCTACAAGGCCGCCTTCGCCCATCCGCGCATGATCCGCGATCAGCTGATCCTGCTCGAACAACTGGTCGGAGACCAGTTGCCCATGCTGCGTCGCCTGCGTCTGGATACGCTGGAACGGCTGCCCAGTGAGTATCTGACCGACAATCTGGAACAGCGATTCGGCGACATGGCCTGGCGGGTGGCCTTGCAACCGGCTTCATCGGACGACGAAGCCGATGAACCGCACTGGCTGCACATCCTGGTGATGCTTGAATTTCAGTCTCGCTCAGACTGGATGATGGCCGCCCGAGTGCAGAGCTATGCGACCCTGCTTTACCTTGCTCTGCACAAGGAAAAACCGTTCAGCGCCAGCAACCCGGTCCCGCCAGTGCTACCGATTGTGCTCTACAACGGTTCCAGTCCGTGGCATGCGCCGCTGAACCTGTCGGCCCTGACGCGCCCAGGCGGGATGGAGGCAGCGTCAGCGGATGTATCAGCACAGGCAGAGGGTGAAACCGGCAAGCCCGGAGCGTTGGGCGCGCATGTGGGGCCGATGGGTCTGGTGGGAGACGGCTATGTTCTGGTCGATCAACAGGCCCTGTTGGGCGAGGAACTGCCGGAAGGCAATGCGGCGACGCTGCTGGCGTGGATCGAGGGTCTGACCAGTCCAGAAGACCTGAAGCGTGTAGTGGAGCGCTGTTTGCAGTGGCTTTCCGGGGTGGAAGATGGCAGTCTTTTGGATGTGCTGCAGCGTTGGCTGGAGGCATGGGTTCGAAATGCGGATATAGGGGATGAGGAGGAGTGGCTTATGAAACTGGTCAGGCTGAGGGAATCGACCGACGAGGTGGTGCGACAACCGGCTGACCCGGCTGAGCGGGTGGCGCTATGGAAGCAGCAGCTGATTGAGAAGGGCAGAACTGAGGGCGAGGCCCAAGGTGAGGCCCGAGGCAGGGCCGAAGGCGAAGCCCGAGGTGAGGCACGAGGCAGGGCTGAAGGCGAGGCGAAAGCGTTGGCTCGGGAGCGCACCCTGCTTGAGCGTATGGTTGCGCTGCGGTTTGGCGGCGATACGGCGAAGCGTTTCGGCGTCTTGCTGGCGGGCGTTTCCGACCCGGAGCGTCTGGCCGCGGCGGGAGAGTGGCTGATCGAGTGCGAGGACGGCGCTTCGTTGCTTGCGCGAATGGGTGAGTGATGTCCGGCTGGCCCTCTCACCGCAACATGACTGCCCGGTCTCGATATTCCGAAAGGTACTGAGCCCGTACACTTGCTTGTCTTTTGCCCGTCTGCGCGTCCATGCTCCCTCGACCATAGGCGTAGCTATGCTCTCGGTCACGAGCACACGCAGACGAACAAAATCCTGCGCAATCATCACGGCCCCTGGTGCAATATCCGGGCCCGGCCCGGATTCGGGCGCCTCACCGGAACTGCCGTACCCGCGTTTGAACCCGGCCCGGACGGCTGGAGAGTGCGTCCAGCAGCGAGGTGGCATCTTCTGCGCGATCAACGATCACGTGCGTCACTTCGCGTTCGCGTTGCAGTGCGCCATGCACGAGCAGAAGCTCCGCTTGCAGGAGCGCCGCCCGATAGCGGGCCAGCACGCGCTGCCACACCACCAGATTGATGTTGCCGGTTTCATCCTCCAAGGTAATGAAGAGCACGCCAGTGGCCGTACCGGGACGTTGTCGGCAGGTCACCAGGCCAGCCACTCGCACGCGCTGACCATGCCGGCAATCCAGCAGGCCTGCCGCCGTGCGCCGCCCCTTCAGGCGCCGCTTTCCACGCAGCAGCGCCATCGGGTGCGGCCCCAGGGACAAACCCAGGTAGCGATAATCCTGCTGTACATTCTCGCCAACGTCGGGGGCTGCCAGGGTCACCTCGGTGGCATAGGGCGCATGTGCGGACGCTGCGCGCCAGAGAGGCGCGTCATCGGCAACGCCGGCGGCGTCCCAATGCGCTTGATAGCGGTGCCCGGACAGGCTGGCCAGCGCCCCGGCCCTGGCCAGAAAGCCGAGGCTCCGAGAGTCAAGGCGGGCGCGGCGAGCAAGATCGTCGATGTCTCGAAACGGCTGGCCAGCTTCGATGCGCTCTGCTCTGGCCAGATCCAGGCCCTTGACCTGGCGCAGCCCCACGCGCAGCGCCGGCGCTCTGGATGCGTCCGGGTCCTGGCTCGCCGCCTGCAAACGAAAATCCCAGCCGCTGCGCTGCACATCCACCGGCAGCACGGAGACGCCGTGCCAGTGCGCGTCCTGCACCAGTTGCGCGGGTGAATAGAAGCCCATTGGCTGGCTGTTCAGCAGGCCGGCATAGAAGGCCGCCGGCTGATGGCGCTTCAGCCAGGCGGACACATACACCAGGAGGGCAAAGCTCGCGGCATGCGACTCGGGAAAGCCGTATTCGCCAAATCCCTTGATCTGCTCGAACAACCGGCGCGCAAAGGCCAGCGAGTGGCCACGCGCCTGCATACCGGCAATCAGCCTGGCCTCGAAGGGTTCAAGCCCGCCACGCCGCTGCCAGGCGGCCATGGCCCGGCGCAGGGCATCGGCCTCGCCAGCGCTGAATCCAGCCGCCACCATCGCCAGCTCGATCACCTGCTCCTGAAAGATGGGCACGCCAAGGGTGCGCTCCAGCACCCGGCGCACGTCCTCGTTCGGATAATCCACCGGCTCCTCGCCGGCCCGACGGCGCAGATAGGGATGCACCATGTCGCCCTGGATCGGGCCTGGCCGAACGATCGCCACCTCGATCACGAGATCGTAGAAAGAGGCAGGCCGCAGACGAGGCAACATGGCGATCTGGGCGCGGGACTCCACCTGAAACACGCCGATGCTGTCGCCGCGCTGCAACATGGCGTAGGTGTCCGGGTCATCATCCGGAATACTCGCCAGGGTCAGGGCCGGGCGATCACTGTTCCTGGCCAGGCCATTGACCAGGTCCAGGCTCTTGCGGATGGCCGTCAGCATCCCCAGGCCAAGCACGTCCACCTTGAGCAGGCCCAGGGATTCGAGGTCGTTCTTGTCCCACTGAATCACCGTGCGCTCCGCCATGGCGGCGTTTTCCACGGGAACCAGTTGATCCAGGGGGCCGGCGGAAATCACGAATCCGCCCACATGCTGGGAAAGGTGGCGCGGAAACCCCAGTATCTGCTCGACCAGCGCCAGATAGTGGCGCATGAGCGGGCTTGCCGGGTCAGCGCCCGCAGCCTTGATGCGCTCACCCATCTCGGCTGCTCCATCCCACCAGGCCAGGGAGCCGGCGAGCCGACCGACGAAGTCCGCATCCAGGCCCAGGGCCTTGCCAACGTCGCGCAGGGCGCTGCGTGGCCGATAGCTGATGACGGTGGCCGTCAGCGCCGCCCGTTCCCGGCCATACTTGCCGTAGATGTACTTGATGACCTCCTCCCGGCGCTCATGCTCGAAATCTATGTCAATGTCCGGCGGCTCGCGGCGCTCGCGGTTGATGAAGCGCTCGAACAATACGTGCTGGCGGGCCGGGTCCACCTCGGTGACGCCCAGGCAATAGCACACTGCGGAATTGGCCGCAGAGCCGCGCCCCTGGCAGAGAATCCCGCGTTCGCGAGCAAAGCGGACCAGGTCTGTGACGGTGAGGAAGTAGTGTGCATAGTCCAGTTCGTCGATGAGCTTCAGTTCATGTTCGATCAAGCGCTTGACCGAATCCGGCGCGCCCTGCCCGCCCGCCTGGCCATGGCCTGCGAGCGCATCATCCTGCAGATCCGAATCAGGCCAGCGCACACGAGCGCCCTGCCAGGTCAGACGCCGCAACCAGGCCTGGGCAGTCCAGCCGGGCGGCGTCAGTTCCTGCGGGTATTCGTAGCGCAGTTCATCCAGTGAAAACCGGCAGGCGTCGGCGATGCGCACCGTTTCCGCCAACCACTCCGCCGGATACAGGCGCGCCAGCGCCTCGCGGCTGCGCAGGCGGCGCTCGGCGTTGGACGTCAGGCGCTCGCCCAGGTCAGCAACCGGTCGGCGCAGACGAATGGCGGTGAGCAGATCCAGCATCGGCTTGCGTTCGATGGAATGCATGAGCACCTGATTGGCCGCCACCACCGGCACCTTGAAATGCAGTGCCAGACGCAAGGCGCCGGCCAGACGCAGATGATCCCGGCCATCCAGGAACACGCCCGCCGCGATCCACAATCGCGGACAGTGGCGACGGAGCAGGTCACCAGCCGCCAGTGCTGCTGGCGGCAGAGCGATTGCCGCGTCATCTGCGTTCGGGCCGTTGCCAATCGGCCCGGCAAACGCATCTGGCGACCACAAGGCAAGACAGGCTGCAACCGATTGCAGATCGGCCGCCGGCAAGTGATAGCTGCCCTTGGGCGCACGTCTGCGGGCGCGCGTGATCAGCCGACACAATTGTCCGTAGGCTTGACGATCCGGCGCCAGCAGCACCAGGCGCAGAGGCGAAGCGTCTGCCATGTGCAAACGAAATTCAGCACCGATGATGAGCTTGACGCCAGCTGCCTGTGCCGCCTCGTGTGCGCGCACTGCCCCCGCCACCGAGCACTCGTCGGTGATCGCAATCGCGGTAT
This sequence comes from Pseudomonadales bacterium, assembly GCA_965199705.1. Lineage (GTDB taxonomy): Bacteria > Pseudomonadota > Gammaproteobacteria > Pseudomonadales > Azotimanducaceae > Azophilus. The sequence goes on along the minus strand of OZ241359.1, from coordinate 1,554,080 downwards.
AGCCCAGCGCATGCGCCTGACGCACCAGTTCGCCCGGATGGGAAGCGCTCTGCAAGAAGGAAAAATTGCTCTTGCAAGACAGTTCGGCGAAAGGCGGCGGCGCGCTCAACCGAAGTATCCGTGCAGGAACCACTTGCCGCGGCGGCCATTGGTCTCCCGAAACAACCAGCAACGGGCGCCAGCGCCATCCTCTGCAATGAAGTAATCGCGCCTTGTCGGTTGCTCCCACCAACCGCAATCAATGCGCTCAGGGCCGCGCAGCAGGGCATAGTCCCGGCGCCGAACCGGGCGCGGCTCGGCCAGCAGCCAGCTGGGGCGTTCTGGCCCCTTCTCCGACGCCAACCCTGGCCCTGCGCTCATCTGGCCGGACGCAGACATTCGAGACCGGCGCCTGTCCGTGACCGAGCGCAGCGCCAGGGCCTGTTCAGGCCGATGATCCGGCAACACGCCCAGGCGGCGCACTGCCTCCGCCGGCAGACGGGCGGCAAGACGATCCAGAAAAGCCGTCGGCATTTCAGCAGCAGCCGACTGTTGGCCGAGGAGGTCAATGTCGGGAAACTGGCCGGGCCTGCTCGGCGCCAGATCGCTCACCGTCAGCGTCAGGCTCGTCACAGCTTCGGATACAGCGCAGGATTCCAATGACAAGACGCTATTTTCAAGAATATTTTCTGCCTTGCTTTCGGGTGTGGCGAAACCCGCTTTCAGTTCTGCATGAGCACCGGACAAGTCTGTGAACCGCCATTGCAGGTTGCGCGCGGCAAGTTGATGATGATCCAGCCAGCCGACAAGCGTCTGCACCAACGTCTGCATGGGCAGGCGCAGCGCCGGCTTGCTGGAAACAGATTCCAGAAGATGCAGGCTCTCGCAAAACCGCAAGGGCGCCGGCGCTACCTGCCTGGGTTCCGGCAGATCTCCGGTGAGCCGATCCAGCATTCTCAAGAGATCCGGGCCAAAACGATTACCGAGTTCACGGCGTGGCAGGTGCAACAGGGCGCCCAGATCGCACATACCCATGTCTGCAAGACGCCGGCACTGCCGAGCGTCCAGGCCGATGCAATCCAGAGGCAGCGTCCTCAGCGCCTTCAGCGTCTGCCGCCTTGCTTTGTTGGGGTCGGCAAATGCGTCTGAGCCGATTTCCCGGCCAGCCGAGGCCAGCGCCAGGGCGGCGGCTGGCGTGTGCGCCATCGCCAGCTGCGCTTTATGCCCTGCCTGCCTGATTTCCTGGCGCAAGGCGGCAAGCAACCGGCCAGGCCCGTCAAAGAGGCGCAGGGAGCCGGCTGCCTCCAACACCATCCGGCCCGGCGGTTCGAGAGAAACCATGGGCGAGAAGCGCCCAGCCAGCAACGCCAGATCCCGCAGTCGCGCTTCTTCAGCCGTCGGCGACCGAGCATGGCAGTGCAGCGGGAAACAGACGCCAATCCAGAGCATCAACGGGCTGCGGCCTGATGCCGCCAGGACTGCAACAACCGCTGCCAGTCCGCATCCGGGTTCTCGTTCAGGCGCAGGGTCAGGCCCGCCAGCGGCCAGCCGCCACGTCGTTTCAGGATTTCCACATCAAGACTTTGCCCCAGATCAGACGCCAGCGGTCGTCCGGAAGGCTGCCTCGCAGTCGGCGCCGCTGCGGATGCTGCGTCAGCCGATGGCGTCAGCGCCAGACGCAACTCGGCAGCCGAAGCAGATAGTCGCGCCCGCAGCGGACGAAACAGTACCGCCAGAGTTCCGCTGTGCCGCGCACGCAACTGCAAGCGACGCAAGACGCTCATGCTCAGCAGGCGCTCGTCGGCCCAGGCGAGTACAGCGGCGCAGGCCCCGGATTCCAGCGCCTGTTCCAGCGTCCAGGCGGCTGCCCTGGCGTCGCCAGACTCGGTGGCTCGCACCAGCAATACCCGATCAGGATCAATGCCAGCCGCCGCCAGCGCCGGCGCATAAGGGGTATGGGGTGGGTCGATCCAGAGCAACCAGCGCCGGGCTTCGGCGCAGAGCCGGGCGAGCGCGGGCAGCAGCAGACGCTGTTCGCCGAATCCCACCCCATCGCAGAGCACTTCCGCCAGCCCCGCCCGGGGCCAGCCGCCGCCCGTCAGTTCGGCGTCAAGCGCGGCAAAGCCGCTCGGCAGCCCTTCCGGGCCGACCGGTTCAACCGCAGGCGAGCGCTGCCCCCGCCAGAGCACGCCTGCTTCCAGCAGGCGCTGCATCTGGTTGTGCGACGATGCCGAGGGTGCCATTCGCCCGATTCTCTGAAGGCCGACAGTGCATGGGCCTTCATCATACTGCACGCGACCGGACGAATCTGGCACTGCACGAGCCCCTGACACCACATCCGGGTTCGGCGAAAACCCATCAAAAAAGCCCCGGACAAGTCCGGGGCTTTTCAGTCGCGGCCGGTAAAAACCGGAACCGGGATTCCTCTCTCAGATCTATAGATCGATACCAACTTCCACGCCGATGTGACGGGGGCGATTGGTATTGCCAGCAATGAACAGAGCCGGCGTTGTATTGGTGCCACCGAGCACGATGGGCACTTCCCAGCGTTCGTCCGTCAAATTGGTGCCGAAAATGGTAAATCTCCAACGATCCAGGCGATAACTGATCGTAGCGCTCAGATCGTCGTTCTCGCCGCCAGCCAAACGTCCTGAAGTCAGATTCAGGACATCTGTTTCCTGATCGCCCCGCTCGGACCACTTGAGGAACAACTCAGCCTCTCCCGGGCCGATCTGCTGATTGAAAGTAAACCCATAGCCCAAGGTGTAATCCGGTGCGTTTCTCGGCTTGAGAAAGGATGCGTCCACGACGTTGTCGATGTCGTCGGTTGGCGTGATATCGATGTCGAACTCGTCGTACTTGGCGTCAAGATAGCCGAAGTTGACGAACAGACGAAGATTCTCCGTTGCAGCGAACAGAAGTTCCACTTCCACCCCCTGGTAAGTCACGGCAGCGGCGTTTTCGAACACGGTAGCAACTGTCCTGGTGTCGTTGTCCAGCTTCACGAAGGATTCCTGCTTGTCGGTGAAATTGTTGTGGAACGCGGTCACATTGAATCGCAGGCGGTTTTCCATCCATTGGCTCTTCAACCCCACCTCCCAGGTTTCCGCGTATTCGGGATCGTACTGGTCACGCTCGAAATCCCGGATGTTCTGGTTGACGCCAAAAAAGCCGCCGGAGTGAAAGCCTTCGGAGTAGGACACGTAGGCAATCGCGTCATCGTTGAGCCGATAGGTGGCGCCAAACTTGGGGGATACTTCCTTCCATTCATTGGACAAATCGGCGTAGCCCGGAAAGTTGCGGTCCCACTGACGCTCGACGTTCGAGAGGTACGACTGGCCGGCAATGAAGTCTTTCTCCTCCCGTGTCCAACGGATGCCGGCGAGTACCGCCAGCCGCTCTGTCAGGTCGTACTCCAGTTGGGTGAATACGGCAATGGATGTGGTTTCCTGGGTCTCATAGAGAATCTGGGTTACATCGGCGCCACGTGTAACGCCATTCGGCAAGCCCAGGTCGCAGGCTATGGGGGCAAAGGCGCCATCCAGCCCGTTTGTGCCCTGACAGGCCTGCCAAACGGGCGGGGCATAGGCCACGCCGCCGAACAGGGTTGCCCAGAATCGGCCGCCCGTCACCCAGTCCTGGGTGAATTCGCTGTTCCAGTAGTAGGCGCCTGCGACAAGCGACAGCCTCTCCCATTGGCCTTCCAACCGGAGCTCCTGGCTGAATTGATCGTACTCGTTGTCGCGTTCTATGGTGATAAAGGGCGCGCGGGACGCGTCGAAGTCGTAGATGCGCCATTCATCCATGTCGCGGTATCCGGTCACCGAACGCAACGTCATGCTGTCGTTGATCTCGTAGCTCATGTTCAAGGTAAACGCCAGCGTATCCAGATCGGCGTCATTGTCCGTGTCATTCTCGGAAACGTCGGGCAGGTCCAGGCTGGTTCTGCAAGTTTCCGGGAAAAGAGCACAGGTGGTAGATCCCAGAGACAGGTCCTTTTCGCGGTTGTCCGTTGGCGGCGTCTCCACACCGGGGGCGAGGTTGTAATTCGTCTGGTAGGCGTTCAACTGGCTTTGGTCCTTGAACCGTTCGGCAGTGAACAAGGCTTCAAAACGGTCGTCAGGCGTCCACAGGAAGGTTGCGCCGTAGTTCTGGTAGTCCTTGATCGGAAGGTCTTCACCCGTCGTGATGTTCTCCAGGTAACCGTCTTCTTCGAGATGGGTAACGAACAACTTGGCGGCCAGCACATCCTGCACAAGTGATGCGTTCAACACTCCACGCAGCTCAAGCTGCCCGTTTTCGCCGGCAGTTGCCTTGAATCTGCCGCCGAGTTCACCGGTCGGCCGGCTTCGAACGACGTGCACCACGCCGCCGACCGTGTTCTTTCCGAACAGGGTGCCCTGCGGCCCCCGAAGCACCTCAACGCGCTCAAGGTCGAAATTTTCCAGAATCTGTCCAGCATTGGAACCGAGATGCACACCATCAATCATGACGGCGATGGGCGCATCAAACGAGTTGTCGTCCGACCGGGTCGGGCTGATGCCGCGAATGTTGATGTTGGCGCCGTTGGAACGACCGCCGTCCCGGCCGATATATACATTGGGAGCGTACCCGTTCAGGTCCGACAGGTTGCGGACGGCGGATTGCTCAAGGTCCTCAGCGATCGCGGTGATTGCAACCGGCACCTCCTGGGCCGACTCCTGCACCTTCCGTGCGGTGACGACAATCTCTTCAAGCACGCCCCCCCCCCCCCCGCTACTGGCCCCTCCTCCGCTATCCTGACCATGAACAGCCATGGAAAAACCAGCCACGCCAAGAATCAACGAGCCCACAACCATCATTCTCATGTTCTTCTCCCCCCATGGAATTGAACAAGACCAGAGACAGCGATACATCACAACACCGCCATCATTCACGAACATTCCAATGCTGCAACCGTCGGCCTGACGCTTGCAAACAGCGAAGCATTATCGCTTGCACAAGGCGCGTGTCAACGGGGCATACGGGCTCGGGGCATACGGGCTCACGGGCTCACGGGCTCACGGGCTCACGGGCTCACGGGCTCAGTGCCTTTCAGTAATTCTGATATCAGGCAGTCATGTTGAGGTGAGAGGGCCAGGCGGACATCAATCAGCCATTCGCGCAAGCAACGAGGCGCCGTCTTGGCATTCGATGATCCACTCTCCCACCTCGTCCAGACGCTCCGGGTCAGAAACGCCCGCCAGCAATGCGCCGAAACGCTTCACCGTATCGCCGCCAAACCGCAGCGCAACCTGACGCTCAAGCAGGGCGCGCTCCCGAGCCAACGCTTTCGCCTCGCCTTCGGCCTCGCCCTTCTCAATCAGCTGCTGCTTCCATAGCGCCACCCGCTCAGCCGGGTCAGCCGGTTGTCGCACCACTTCGTCGGTCGATTCCCTCAGCCTGACCAGTTTCATAAGCCACTCCTCCTCGTCCCCTATATCCGCATTTCGAACCCATGCCTCCAGCCAACGCTGCAGCACATCCAAAAGACTGCCATCTTCCACCCCGGAAAGCCACTGCAAACAGCGCTCCACTACACGCTTCAGGTCTTCTGGACTGGTCAGACCCTCGATCCACGCCAGCAGCGTCGCCGCATTGCCTTCCGGCAGTTCCTCGCCCAACAGGGCCTGTTGATCGACCAGAACATAGCCGTCTCCCACCAGACCCATCGGCCCCACATGCGCGCCCAACGCTCCGGGCTTGCCGGTTTCACCCTCTGCCTGTGCTGATACATCCGCTGACGCTGCTTCCATCCCGCCTGGGTGCGTCAGGGCCGACAGGTTCAGCGGCGCATGCCATGGACTGGAACCGTTGTAGAGCACAATCGGTAGCACTGGCGGGACCGGGTTGCTGGCGCTGAACGGTTTTTCCCTGTGCAGAGCAAGGTAAAGCAGGGTCGCATAGCTCTGCACTCGTGCGGCCATCATCCAGTCTGAGCGAGACTGAAATTCAAGCATCACCAGGATGTGCAGCCAGTGTGGTTCATCGTCTTTGTCGTCCGCCGACGGTTGCAAGGCGACCCGCCAAACCATGTCACCGAATCGCTGTTCCAGATTGTCGGTCAGATATTCACTGGGCAGCCGTTCCAGCGTATCCAGGCGCAGGCGACGCAGCATGGGCAACCGGTCTCCGAGCAGTTGTTCGAGCAGGATCAGCTGATCGCGGATCATGCGCGGGTGGGCGAAGGCGGCCTTGTAGGTGGCGTCGTGCTGCATGGCGACCACTGTGCACTGCGAAACCGGCCTTGCATGTGCGACATGACGCCAATTCGTGTGCGAAATCGACCCATTCAGGGCCAAGAGGAATTTCCTGGCGCCTACGCCGAATCACGAGGGCGCCGCGCCCATGACGACTTGTAACCCTGAAGTGATTCGATGTGCGCTGTGTGCGGGCTGTACGGGCACACAGGCGGACGTGGTATCCGCCCGCCTCAGCGTTGCGCATACGGCGGTGGGCGCTTGCCATGTTCGTCGTACAGGTCGAATTCCTCGGCCAGATCCTGCACCCACTGTATGGAGCCGCTGCGCGCCATCAGGTCTGCGCTCGCCAGCAGCGCGGAGACGCTGCGCCCCACGAAGAGGGGCGTCTGCGACTGCGACAGGTCCATGCCGCGGGTGGCCGCCACATCCTGGATGAACTCGGTGGCAACGGAGCCTGGATAAAGCGCCACGGCGGCGACAGTCTTCGGCTCAAGCTCGATGGCCATGTCTGCGGTGAGGCGGTCCAGGCCCGCCTTGCCGGTGCCGTAGGAGCAGGAGAAATGGTAGTTCTGGCCACCGGGAGACGACACATTGACGATGGCGGCGCCAGCAGGGGCCTTGAACAACCAGGGCGCTGCATGCCAACTGGCCACATAGTGGGCGCGCAGGCCGATGCCGACCTGATCGTCCCAGATCTGAATGGGATGATCCCAGAAACCACCGCCCCAGGCTGGCGGATCGGGAATCTTGTACACATTGTTGACGAGATAGTCGATGCGCCCCGCCTCCTCGCCAATGCGGGCGAAGAGGGCCTCGATCTGCGCATCATCGCCGTGGTCGCAGGCAATGGCGCGGCCTTCACCGCCGGCTTCGGTCACCATGCGGGCCGTGGTGTCGATGGTGCGCTCGCCGTCACCGACCGTGCGCCCGGTGACGTAAACAGTAGCACCCTGTTCACCGAGCGCCCGGGCGATGCCCTTGCCGATGCCCCGGCTGGCGCCGGTCACCACTGCTATCCGGTTGCTGTGCTCCGCCATGAATCAGGCCTCCCGGCGGCAGCGCCGCGAAATCTTGCGTGTTGACTGTGGCATGATGTCTCCTGCTGGCCGATGCGAAGGCGCAGTTTAACGCAAGCTGCCAGCCATCAAACGCGAAACGAAGCCCATGAATCTATTCGATCTGACCCGCAAGCATATCGTCGTCACTGGCGCTTCCTCCGGCATCGGCCATCACTTTGCCGGCGTTCTCGCAGACGCCGGGGCGCGGGTGTCTCTGGGCGCGCGTCGTCTGCAGAAGATCGAGGCGCGGGCTCGGGCGTTGCAGGCGGCTGGCCACGAGAGCTTCTGTGCGTCTCTGGACATCACCCAGGCCAGCAGCATCGAAGCCTTCTTCGATGCTTGCGAGGCCGCATTTGGCCCCGTGGACGTGCTCATCAACAATGCCGGCGTCGAGGCGGGCGCCAAGACCTACGCCATGATTGACGAGACAGAGTGGGACCGGGTTCTGGACACCAACCTCAAGGGTCCGTGGATGGCGTCGCGGTCCTATACCGAGCGCGTGCGACAACACGGCCGAGGCGGTGGCAACATCATCCAGGTATCGTCCATCACGGACCGGCGCACCATCAAGGGACAGTTCCCCTATGCCGTATCCAAGGGCGGCTTGACGCGCATGACAGAGGTGATGGCGCTGGAAGCCGCCAAGGACGGTATTCGCGTCAATGCACTGGCGCCAGGCTACATCCTTACCGACGTCAGCCGACTTTTGCTGGAAGGAGAGCGTTCGACGGACTTCGTGAAAGGCATTCCCATGCGTCGATACGGCCAGTTTCCGGATCTGGACGGCCCCTTGTTGCTGCTCGCCTCGGACGCCTCCGCCTGGATGACCGGCTCGGTGCTGGTCGTGGATGGCGGCCATGCCTGCGCATCGCTTTGACAGGTGGGCCGCGTCCACTAAACTGCCGCAGATACGCCAATCAGCAAGAGGGATTCCCGGATGTCCGCACTCGCCGCAGCAGCCGCCAGCGACGCCGAGCAACTCGCCTACAGTACGCCCCTTGAAGAGTTCGACCCAAGCGCTCGGGATCTTTTCGAGAACGACACCCTCTGGCCCTGGTTCGAGCGGCTGCGACAGGAAGCGCCAGTGCACTACTGCAAGGAAAGCGAATTCGGCCCCTATTGGTCCATTACCCGCTTCCAGGACATCAAGGCAGTGGATACGCAACCGGAAGCCTTCTCCTCTGAAGACACGATCGTGCTGGCTGATCAGGACGAGGAGCTGCCGTTGCCAATGTTCATTGCCATGGATCCACCCAAGCATGACGAGCAACGCAAGACAGTGGCGCCATCCGTGGCGCCGCGCAATCTGAAGACGCTGGAGCCGACCATTCGGCAAAGGGTGTGCAACATCCTCGACAGCTTGCCGGTAGGGGAAACCTTCAACTGGGTGGACAAGGTATCGATCGAGTTGACCACGCAGATGCTCGCCACCCTGTTCGACTTCCCGTTCGAGGACCGCTACAAGTTGACGCGCTGGTCCGATGTGGCAACGGCGACGCCAGAGATGGGCATCGTCGAAAGTGAAGAACAGAGACGAGTGGAGCTGCTCGAATGTCTGGGCTACTTCAATCAACTCTGGGCGGACCGCAAGGACGGCGCCGGCGGCAATGATCTGGTGTCCATGCTGGCGCAAGGGTCGGCGACCCGCAACATGGGGCCGCAGGAGTATCTGGGCAACCTGATTCTTCTGATCGTTGGCGGCAATGACACCACCCGGAACTCCATCTCGGGCGGCGTGCTGGCGCTGAACCTCTTTCCGGAACAGGCAGCCAGGCTTTGGGGCAACCCCGACCTGATCCCCAACGCTGTATCCGAGATCATCCGCTGGCAGACGCCCCTGGCCTACATGCGGCGCACTGCCGGCCGCGACCTGACGTTTCGCGGCCAGCAGATTCGGGCCGGCGACAAGGTAGCCATGTGGTATGTCTCCGGCAATCGCGATGAATCCGTATTCCCGAACGCAGACCAGCTGATCGTGGACCGGCCGAACGCGCGCAGCCATCTCTCCTTCGGCTACGGCATCCACCGATGCATGGGCAATCGTCTGGCGGAAATGCAGTTGGGCATCCTCTGGGAGGAAATCCTGGCCAGATTCCGGGCCATTGAAGTGGTGGGCGAGCCCGTTCGGGTGCCCTCAAGCTTCGTCAAGGGCTATCGCGAACTGCCGGTTCAAGTACACCGTCGATAGCCCGGAAAGTGCGTCAGCCCGGATGGGGCGCCAGCGAGGGCGCGGTGATGCGGCGCTCCTGGCGCCATGTTCGGAACAGGCTGACGCCCTGACGTTCAGAGACGCAACGGCTCGGCAACGTGGCTGGAATGTCCGTCCATGTCGAGCGACATGATGACCAGATCGTGCAGGTTGCCGGCGCGATCTTCAACGTGGTCGGCAAGTAGCGCTTCCGGCACGAATCCGAGCCGCCCGAAGGCAGCCTGTGCGCCGCTCTGATCCGGCGTCATGTGCGCCACCAGCTTCTTCAGGCCCATGGCGCGGGCTGCATCGAATATCTGGGAGGTGAGACTTCGGCCAAGCCCGCGCGAGCGATGACTTGCGCTCACGTTGATCCGGATTTCGCCTACGCGCCGCGTCCACCTGGCCACATGTTGCTCCACGGTCGCATAGCCCACCATGACGTCGTCAGCATAAGCGACCAGGGAGAATGCCTGGCCGGATTCGAGATTGGCAACCCAGGCGTTGACGTTGTCTGCTTCCGTGATGTCGATACGCAGAAACAACAGGTCCTGTTCAGGCAGTGAGCGGGCAAAGGCGATGACGGCCTCCCGGTCTGCCTGGCTCATCACCCGGATTTCAGCCGAGCCATTGCCGACCTTCACCGACTTCGGGTATTGCGCCACCAGAGATTGCAAGGCTTGCATGGTTATTGCTCCTGCTCTGAACCGGCTGCCTGACGCAGCGCCTGAAAGACCTCGTCCAGCTTTTGCGCCATCAGCGGCAGATCGGGCATCAGGCCGGGATCGCAAATCAAGCTGAAGTAGATCTGCCTGTTGTAGCTCATCACCGCCACGCCGTAGCCAAGCTGCCCACCAAGCATGAGCAAGGGAAGCATGTCCAGAACCTTGGCGCCAGCAATGTACTGAGCCACCTGAACACCCGGCACATTGGTGCAGGTGAAGTTGAACCCGGCCAGAGGCAATGGCAAAGGGCCAGGCGGCAGTTTCGGCGCCGGCAGCTCGGCGGCAATCGCGGTGGGGTCCCAGATCGTGCCAACCAGCTGGCTTGCGCCAAACAGAACCGGCGGTGGTGACGGGCTCATCTCCATCATCAGGGCCAGAGCTTGAGCCTCCTGACTCTGCTTGATCTGTTCCATTTCCCGGCGCACTGCCCGATACCGATCAGCCACCGGCATGGGCACGACCGAAAAGATCGGGAAGACACCCGAGACTCGATTGCCAAGCGCCCCGGCATCTTCCTCACGGCGGACATTGACCGGGCACATCAGGCGCAGGTGTTGCCCCCTTGTCGCCTGCTTGTGCTCCGCCAGATAACGCGCCGCCGCTTCCGCCACCAGGGTCAGCACAACGTCGTTGATGGTGCCGCCGAAGGCGCGTCGGATATCACGAAACTCGGCAAAGCCATAACGAAGCCAGGCCAGTTGTCGTTTCGGACCAACCAGGCCGGCGTTCCAGGGCGCCATCATCACCGGTTCAGCCGTGAAACGGGTGATGGATTCCCCGGCGCGACGCATCATTTCCTGTCCATGCTGCTGCCAGCCGCGCAGGCCCCGGGCAAGGCCGGCAGCTGCGTCGGTCATCTGCTCCTGCAGGGCTTCGCCAATCAGGGTAGCTGAATCCGGCAGGGGCTCCGGTTGCCAGTCGGGCGCGGGTTCCGGTTTCGCGGGTTCCGGTTGCAGATCGAGCAGGATGCGGGACAGATCAACGCCAGACGCGCCATCCACCATGGCATGGTGAACCATCTGCAGCAATATCGTGCGTTCCGGCACGCCGGAGATGACCCAGGTCAACCAGAGTGGGCGATTGCGAGGCAACAGCGGCTCTGCAAGCACCACTGCCGCCTTGATCGCTGAATCAAGATCAACACCTGGTGTCAGGGCATGGGCGCGCACATGGTGATCAATACAGAAATCGGGATCATCCACCCATTTGGGATGCGCCAGATTAAACGGCGACATGACCAGGCGCTGGCGTAATCCGGGCGCAAGATGCAGGCGCGAGGCCACTTGTTCGCGTACAGCCGCAAGCGAAACTTCGCCATCCACCACGGAGATGGATGCCGCGTGCATGGGCGCCCGGCTGGTCTCGGCGTAGAGGAAGCTTGCATCGTGAGCGGTAAGGCGCATGCTCAATGGTCTCCGAGGCTCTGCGGCCTGAAGGGCCGTCAGCCGAATTCTGCCCTGCCGATGGATTCGGGGGGCATCAGGCCGTAGCGCAAGGCCAGCAATGTCAATTCTACATCGCTGGAGACCCCGAGCTTGTCGAAGATACGGTAGCGATAGCTGTTCACGGTTTTCGGAGACAGGTGCAGCCCCTCCGAAATCTCGCTGACCTTGGCGCAATTGACAACCATCAACATGATCTGCATCTCGCGCGCAGACAGACGGCTGAAGGGTTGATCATCCATGGGGCTGAAGGCTGAAACCGCGAGTTGCTGGGCTATTTCGGCGCATACATAGCGTTGGCCGGCGAAGACCTTGCGAAGAGCGCATTGCAGTTCCTGCTGATCCACGCCCTTGGTGAGATAGCCGCTCGCGCCAGCCCGCAGCATGCGTTCAGGGAAAGGATTGCTGTGGCAGGCCGTCAACGCCACGACTCGCACGTTCTGGCCGAGCCGAACGATTCGCTGCGCTGCCTCAAAGCCGCCTATGCCGGAAAGAAGTACGTCAATCAACGCGATATGTGGCAGAAATTCCCTTGCCAGATCAACAGCCTGCTCTCCGGTATCTGCCTCTGCCACGATTCGGAAGCCTTGATCTTCCGACAGCATTTTTGCAAGCCCCGTGCGGAACAATCGATGCGCGTCCGCCACAAGAATACGAATCATGACACTCCCCCTGAAAGAAATTATTTTTACTTAGTCGAGAATAGCGGAACTTCTTTGGCCTGTGCCCGCAAAACCAGTCAGGAAGCCAATGTCGCACAGCAATTTGCGTGCATTCGACCAAGTGACGTCGCGATGATACCAGCCGGATTTCTGGCGCACGCACGGCCCGATCAGCCAAGGCGGATCATAACATCAGCGCTTATGCAAGGGGAAGGCGTCGCGGTGTATGGGTTCACTACTTTTAGGAATAAAGCGTTACCTGATATGTCTGGAACGCACCCATGTGGAAATGGCGGAGCGGACGGGATTCGAACCCGCGACCCCCGGCGTGACAGGCCGGTATTCTAACCTGCTGAACTACCGCTCCGACGCTGATGTGGTGGGTGTTGCAGGGATCGAACCTGCGACCTACGGCTTGTAAGGCCGTCGCTCTCCCAGCTGAGCTAAACACCCGAATCAGGAAGGTTGGCCAGTTTAGCCGTTGGCGGGTGCGTGTCAATTCTGCTTTCTGCCTCCTTCGCGAATCCGGCGAGCTGCAGTGCATTGTTGATCCGCACGTCAACCCCGCGCTTGGCCGCGGAGGCCTTCAGCAAAGGACGCCCTCATCAGGGCCGCAATCCGGTCCGGGTTGGGGCCCGGCGCTGATATCCAGGTCTGACAGCCCCAAGCTGGCATACGCGAATCGTCTCACGCGATGCCCGACCATGATGCCGGACCCTTGCGAACAACTCGCATCAGCCCATCAACCTGCCATCAACCCGTCCAGATACTGATGGAAGTACTGCACGCGCAACTCCTCTTCGGATAGCAGCACGCTGTCAAAGCCCTCGGAGCGCATGCCGGCCTGCACGGAACCGAGCAATTCGATGTCCTGATCGATGGTGATGGTCATGGTCTTTTCGCCGGCAATTACGGCCTCGTGCTCGAACTGGTCGCTCTCCGGGCGAACGTAATCGCCGGGTTTCTCGGCAATCCAGCCGCGCGCGCCCCAGCTGGGGATGGGCGCTTGCCCCGGCCCTTGACCTGGCGCGTCCGGGTTGCTGAAGCGCACCAGGCTGATCTTGTCGAACCAGCACTGGCCGGGGTCGCTGGCGTGTGGCCTCGGTCGCAGCAACCAGCAGTGCTCGGGTGAAAAGGACAGGATGGCGTTGGGGAAGAGGTTGTATTGCCAGACGTCGGACAACTGATCGTCGTCAAAGGCGCTGTAGTCATAGCCGAATTGCGCGCCGGCCTCGCGCTTGCGCTTCTGCACCGCCTCGCGCACATCAAGTACGCGGCCGCGAAAGTCAGCCGGATCAAGGCCGAGGTTCTCAAGTTGCGCCGACTGGATGTCGGTGGGTTCATCCGGGATCGGAAAGCGGGGATTGACCGTCGCCCCCTTGACCGCGAGGCCCGTATGCCCATTGGCGAAGAGGTGCACTCGGTCATTGCAGCAATCGACCATGCGCTGATGCTGCGGATGCAGGAAATCCACGTGATACAGCTCGCTGAAATTGTCCACCACGGCTTTCCAGTTACATTGGTGGTGCACGGTCTGGTCCTCGACCAGGGTCATCTTGCGAAACTCGTAGGGCGCGAGCAGGTCCACCACGGGCCCGAGGAAATCCAGCAGGGGCACAGGCCGAGGCGCCAGGCACACGAACACGAAACCGTCCCAGCAATCCACCGCAACCGGCGCCAGTGAACGCTCGCTGCGAGATACAGGCTCCCTGAACCTGTCTTCCACCGGCACCCGCGTCAGGCGCCCTGCCGTGTCGTAGTTCCAGGCGTGGTAGGCGCAGCGAAAGCTCGCCACCCGACCGCGCTCACAATTCACCAGGCGATTACCCCGGTGCTGACAAACGTTGTAGAAGGCGCGCAATTCCCCATCGTGCGAGCGCGTGACGAGTATCTGCTCTCTGCCCAGGTCAAACACAAAGAAGTCTCCCGGCGTCTTGACGTCGCTTTCAAGGCCGGCCAGAAGCCACGAACGCCGCCATACCTTGCGCCACTCGCGGTCCATGAATGCCTGACTCAGGTAGCGCTCCTTGCCGAAGCACCGGTAGTCAACCGAGGCGCCACTGAGGTTGACAACTTCGATGGTCATGTCTGCGCCCTCCTTGCGTTCATCTCAGCGCCGAGCCATCGGCATCTGTATCAGATGGTGGCCACCGTCGAGCAGCAGCGTTTCCCCGGTAACCCCGGTTGCACCGCCCAGGAAGTAGAGAATCGCCTCGGCAACGGAGTCCGGCGTCATGGTCATGCGCAATGGCGTGTTTGCTTCCAGATAGCCCATCGCCCGGGCATAGGCTTCATCGCCCATCCCCGCCTTCAGCCATTCGCCCTGGATGAAGCCCGGACATACGGTGTTTACCCTGATTTCTGGCCCTAGCACACGGGCCAGCGAGAGTCCGAGCGTAATCATGGCGCCCTTGGAGGCTGCATAGGCAATGCTGCTGCCAATCCCCATCACCCCGGCAATGGAGGCGACATTGACAATGCTGCCCTGCCCGCCCCTGCGCATCAACGGCGCGGCGGCGCGACACATGGCAAAGGGGCCGACCGCATTGACGTTGTAGATGTTCAGAAAATCTGCCCGTTCCAGCCCATCGAGATTCTCATGCGCGCAAAACCTGGTGACGCCGGCGTTGTTCACCAGACCATCCAGGCGGCCCCAGCGCGCCTCGGCGGTGTCCACGAGGCGCTGGCAATCGGCGTCTTCGCCCACATCGGCCTGCACGATCTCGGTCTCCACGCCATAGGCCGCACAAGCTTCGGCGGCTGCTTCGGCGCCAGCGCGGTTGTGCGCGTAGTTGATCACCACATGCGCCCCCTGTTCCGCCAATTGGCGAGCGCAGGCAGCGCCGACGCCGCTTGAAGAACCGGTGACGATCACCACAGCTTCCTGAAGGTCCATGGGCGAGACTCCTGATGTCGGGCAAGGGCCGTAGCGTCCGCCGCAAGGACGCCGAACGAGCGTTAAAATGGGACGATGCAGGGCATCATATCTGATCGCGCCGCGGGCGGCTGCTGGCGTGACGCATCGGGAGCGTGACCGGGATGGCGGCGAATCCAGCGATAGAAGCAGTTCTCTGGGATTTCGGCGGCGTGCTGACAACGTCACCGTTCGACGCTTTCAATCGCTATGAGGCGGAGCACAGCCTGCCCCGCGATTTCATCCGCAGCGTCAACGCCACCAACCCGCACAGCAACGCCTGGGCGCGCTTCGAATCGGCATCCATCAGTGCGGCCGAGTTCGATCAGATGTTTCTGGCGGAAACCGAAGCCCTTGGCCACCCCGTGCCGGGGCGAGCGGTGATCGCGCTGCTGAGTGGAGACCTGCGACCACGCATGGTGGCGGCGCTGGACGCAGTCGGGCGCTGCTTCAAGACCGCCTGCATCACCAACAACGTCAAGTCCGGGGGCGGCCCCGGCATGGCCAGAAGCGAAGCCCAGCGGCAGGGCGTGCAAGCCGTCATGGCGCGGTTTGACCTGGTAGTGGAATCCAGCATCGAGGGCATTCGCAAGCCCGACCCGGCCATCTACGAACTCACCTGCCAACGGCTTGGCGCAAGGCCCGGAGCCTGTGTCTTTCTGGACGATCTGGGCGTCAATCTGAAGCCGGCGCGGGCGCTCGGCATGCACACCATCAAGGTGTTGTCGGAAAATCAGGCGCTCGCGGAACTTGCTGCTGCTACAGGACTGGCGCTCGAAGGCTGAACCCGCCGCCTTCAGCGCGGATATTGCGCCAGGCCAGGAACATCATGCGAGAGAGTGTTCGCAACCGCAGCGCCGACGCCTATCCGCCCTCGATGCGCGGCATGAAAAACACCTCGCTGTCCGGATTCAAGGGCTCCAGAAAGGCGTCCTGACAGATCTGCCCGTCTATGGCGGCGGCAGACTTCTCCAAGGCCTCGGACAGCGCCGGCCAGCGCTGCACGAGTGCGGAGATGAGATCGCGAAAATCGCCGGCGACCAGCTCCACCTCACGCTGGCCGCCGGTGTAACGCAGGAAGTGCTCCGGAAACGTTACCCTGGCCAACCTGCGCCCCCGATGGCCGGATCAGGCCTCTGAACTGTCGAGTGCGGCCAAGATGCGCGGCGGCGACAGCGGCAGGTCGTTGATGCGAACGCCGGTGGCGTCTCGCACCGCATTGGCGACCGCGGCCAGAGGCGCCACGATCGGCGTCTCGCCAACGCCGCGCACGCCATAGGGATGGCTCGGATTCGGCACTTCGACAATCTGCGTGTCGATCATCGGCAAGTCGGATGCCACTGGCATGCGGTAGTCGAGAAAGCCCGCATTCTCCATCACGCCCTTGGCGTCATAGATGTATTCCTCATTGAGCGCCCAGCCGATACCCTGGGCGGCGCCGCCCTGCATCTGGCCTTCGACATAGGCCGGATGGATGGCCTTGCCGGCATCCTGAACGCCGGTGAAAGACAGGACTTCGACCGCGCCTGTCTCTGGGTCCACCTTCAGGTCCGCAAGGTTGACGGAGAAGCTGGCGCCCGCGCCCTGGGCATTGAGCGAGGCATGGCCAAGAATCGGGCCGCCTGTGCGCGGCGCCTTCGCGGCGATGTCCGCCAGGCTCAGTGGCTCGACATCAGCATTGACGCCGGGCGCCGGCACCGCCTGGCCATCCTGCCAATCCACCTGTTCGGCATCCATGTTCCAGGTAGCCGCTGCCCGCGCCTTGCACTCGGCGATGATCGCCTCACAGGCGCGCACAACAGCCATGCCGGTGGCAAAGGTGGTGCGGCTGCCGCCGGTGACATTGCAGAATCCGGTGCTCTCGGTGTCGCCGATATAGGCCTTCACCTGATCGTAGGGTACGCCCAGGGTTTCTGCCGCCATCAGGCACATGGAAGCGCGCGAGCCGCCAATGTCCGGATTGCCCTCCATGACCGTGACAGAGCCGTCTTCGTTGATGCGCACTTCTGCGCTCGACTGCATGCCCACATTGAACCAGAATCCAGCCGCCACGCCGCGTCCCGCGCCCTCCGGCACAGGCGCCGTATAGTTCGGGTGCTTGCGCGCTGCCTCGATGCAGGCCTTGAAACCGATCGCCGGGAACTTCGGCCCGTAGGGCGCCTGCGTGCCTTCGTCGGCAGCATTGCGGTAACGCAATTCCAGCGGGTCCATGCCGAGCTTGCGGGCCAGATCATCAAGCGCCACCTCCATCGCATGCATGGACTGAGGCGCCCCTGGCGCCCGGTAGGCCGCCACCTTGGGCTTGTTGACGCGCACGTCATAGCCTTCTATGTGAAAGTTCTCCAGATCATAGGGCGCGAAGATGGACATGGCGCCCGGGCCCACGGGGGCGCCGGCGTAGGCGCCTGCTTCGTAGGCGAGCCAGGCCTTGGCAGCCGTGATCTTGCCATCCTTCTGCGCCCCTACCTTGACGCGGCAAACCGTACCCGAGGTGGGGCCGGTGGCGCGGAAGACTTCCTCGCGCGACATCACCATCTTCACCGGCCTGCCGGCCCGCTTTGACAGCATGATTGCTACTGGCTCCAGATAGACCACTGTCTTGCCACCGAAACCGCCGCCAATCTCGGAAGCGATGAACTTCAGGTCGGACACGGGCCATTCGAGTATCTTGGAGGTCATGGAGCGGAAGTCGAAGTGGCCCTGGGTGCAGCACCAGACTGTCGCCTTGCCCTCTTCGTTGACGGTGGCAGTGCAGGCATGGGGTTCGATGTAGCCCTGGTGCGCCATGGGGATGCGATACTCGCCTTCGACGATTGCATCCGCCTGCGCAAAGCCGGCTTCGACGTCGCCCCTGGCGAGTTGCATCACCGACGCGACATTGCTCGGCTTGTCCGGCGTCTCCGGCAGATTCTTGGTGAAACAGTTCGCATCGAGAATCGGCGCCTCCGGCTGCATCGCTTCCAGCACATCAAGCACCGGCGGCAATTCTTCGTATTCCACCTCGATGGCGGCCAGCGCCCGCTCGGCAATCTCGACCGAGGTCGCAGCCACGGCAGCGACCGCATGGCCGTGATACAGCGCCTTGCGCCGGGCGATGACGTTGTGCGCCGCATCGGCCAGGTCACCGCCCACTTCGCCACCCATGTCGCCACTGGCGACATCCGGGAAATCGGCGCCGGAAACCGCCGCCAGCACCCCATCCATGGCCAGCGCAGCCGACAGGTCAACGCGCTTGATGTTGGCGTGCGCATAGGGGCTGCGCAGCATTCGACCGTGCAATGTGTTGGGCAGATTCTGGTCAGCCCCGAACTGGGCCCGACCGGTCACCTTGTCCACGCCGTCAGGTCGCACCGGGCTGGTTCCTACATAACGAAAATCAACTGCTTCAGCCATTTACAGTCTCCTGATGATTCAGAATGTCAATTCAAAGCGCGATTGCAATCTCAGGCTTCAACCGCCAGTTCCGCAGCTGCCGCCTGCACCGCTCGAACAATCTTGTCGTATCCCGTGCAGCGACACAGATTGCCGGCCAGCCAGTAGCGGATGGTCTCTTCGTCCGGGTTCGGGTTGCGGTCCAGCAGCGCCTTGGCGGCAACGATGAATCCGGGCGTGCAGATGCCGCATTGCAGGGCGGCATGCTCCAGGAATTTCTCCTGCAAGGGGTGCAGGGCGTCCGGTTCGGCAATGCCCTCGATGGTGGTCAGCGTCTGACCCTGAGACTCTGCGGCCAGCATCAGGCAGGCGCAGACGAGACGGTCATTGAGCAGGACAGAGCAGGCGCCGCAATCGCCCGTGCCGCAGCCCTCCTTGGCGCCCTGCTTGCCGATCACATCGCGCAGTACGTCAAGCATTGTCTGTTGCGGGGTACAGAGGAAATCGACCTTCTCGCCGTTGATCGTGGTCTGAATGTGCATCTTGGACATGAGGTTCAGGCTCCCTGATTGGCAAGCGCCCGATCACGGGCCATGGCGCCGGCGCGCCGGCAGAGTACGGCCACCACCTTGCGCCGGTAGGCGACCGTGCCGCGCTTGTCGGAGATCGGCGAAGCAGCGGCCGTGCAGGCATCGCCAGCTGCCGTGAGCGCCGCGGCATCGACACGGCTGCCAACCAGCGCCGCAGCCGCCGCATCCACCCGCAGCGGGGTTTTGGCAACCGCGCCTATGGCGACCCGGGCCGCACTGCAAACGCCGTCCGCATCCAGCGTGACGCTGACGCCAGCGCCAGCGACAGCAATATCCATTTCCGTACGCGGGATAAAGCGCAGGTAGGCATCGCCGGTTCCCGGCGCCGGACGCGGAAATCGCAAGCCGAGCAGGAACTCGTCAGCAGCCAGCGCGTTGACCCCCACCCCGGTGCAGAAATCTTCGACCGGCAGATCTCGCTCAGTGCCCGGTCCGGCGATGACGCAGGTTGCACGATTGACGATCATGGCCGGAATGGTATCGGCTGCCGGCGAGGCATTGCAGAGGTTGCCGCCAAGGCTGGCCCGGCCCTGAATCTGGGTCGAGCCGATCAGATCAGCAGCTTCCAGCAAACCCGGAAACAGGCGCTTCAATTCATCGTTTTCGTTGAGCGCCGCGCTGGCGATTGCGGCGCCTATATAGACATCGTCCTGGCCGATATCGAGCCGATTGGTCTCCTCAATGGCCTTGACATCGACAATCGTCCGCGGCGCCCGGTCGGCGCCACGCAACTGGACGAGCAGATCAGTGCCCCCGGCCAGCACCTGCGCCCGGCTGCCGGCGTCCGCATGACGGCGCAAGAGGCCGACTGCCTCCTCGACGGTGGCGGGCGACGCATACGCAAACTCCCCCATGGGTTACATCCTTTCAGGTCGGGAACGGGCTGGCAATCTAGCACATTACCGGCAAAAAACCATGCCCGTGCAAGGGTTCAGGCAGGACTATCCCAAAGTCTGGGGCAAGGTCACTGGTGTCCGGACAAAAAAGCTCCACCTGCCACCGGCAGCGGTACAGCGCCGCCACGGTGAGGGCGGGCACGGCGAAGTTGTTGGTCAGGAAGTTGAACGTCCTGCCGGTTTCCGGGTCCCTGTACTTCACGCGTCGCAGGGGCTGGGGGTAGTTGTCCTTCGTCTTCACGCCCGTCAGCACGACGGTCTGGTCGCAGAGCAGGCCGGCGGACTTGTTGACGGGCCGGGAGTATCGAGTGAACCATCTCTGGCCCATTCCTTCGATTTCCACTTCGACCACGTCACCGGACTGGAGGACAGAGCAGCATCGCCGGGTTCTCGATTCAACCGGACGCAGGCTCGGGAGCTGAATGTCCTTGCAGGAGGGCGGCCAATGCTGGTGACATCGGATGCATCACTCGGCAAACTGGACAAGAAGGCGCTGCGCAACGACAAGGTGCTGCGCGCAGGCAAGGCAGGAGCGATTCAATGAAAAAGCCGGTGATACTTGTGCATGGGGCGTGGCACGGCGGGTGGTGCTTCCAGCGGGTGGTCCCCGCCCTTCGCGAGCGCGGCCTGGAGGTTTCAGCCATTGACCTGCCGTTACAGGGCTCGGCTGGCGACGTGGCCTTGGCTCGCGAGCATATCGAACAACAACCGGGTGCGGTCGTGCTCGGCCACTCATACGGCGGGCTGGTGATTACGCATGCCGCCGCCGGCCTTGATGTGGCCCACTTGGTCTATCTCGCCGCCCTGATGCCGGATGAACAGGAGGACATTGCGGCGACGGTTACCGGCGCTCCGCCAGCGGTTGCCCTCAGCAAGGCCGTGGTGATGCGGGACGATGGCCTCATGGCCATCGACCCAGCGCTGGGGGCTGACGCCTTCTACCATGATTGCGAGCCACGGGACGCCGAAGACGCCCTATCGCGATTGCGCCCGCAACTCATCGACGGGTTCCCCAAACTGGAGTGTGCGCCGCCTTGGAAGAACGTGCCTTCGACGTATGTGATTTGCCGAGACGACCGGGCCCTGCACCCCGACTTGCAGCGGGATTTCTCCAAACGCGCGGCCAACGTGGTCGAGTGGGACGGAGCGCACTCCCCCTTTCTGTCGCGGCCGTCTCAAGTCATTGAGCTGCTGGCAGACGTTGCCGGATAGCCGCTCGAGATTTCCGAGATGCGTTCCGGCGCCGAACTTTCCGCGTTTGCCAAGAAGAAATTGCAGGAGACGGCCTCTCCTTCAAGGGCCAAGGGCGCTGTAGCCGAAGCGTCCTCCCGCCTGATTGTGCCTATAAGGGTCTGACTATCCGCTCCGAAATCACTGCACACACTTGACTGTTTCGGGAGAGCGCCCGTAAAACTGAGTTAAATCGGCGCCTTCTGAATACCGATCATAGATGGTTTGCGCCCATTCCGGCAGAGGTTCGCGCTCGGGATTGTGCCAGGGCATAAGGCTTAGAAAAGTGCGCCACACGGCGATTCTGTACTCCGGCCTGGGCAGGTCTGCAAAGGAGGCCCTATCCGCCTTGCATTGGTCCTCGGCTGGCACATGCTTGTCAATCTCCGACTGCATAAGGCGGCGGTATTCGCGCATGAACCCAACAATCCAGGGGAGCATGCGAATGCGACCGTATCTGCGCCCGTAGAGGTGATTGTAGATTGTCAGCGCTGCGCTTCTATGTTCGATCTCCTCGCTGAAATGCCACAGCCAGAGAGACGCTATGCGCGCGTCCCCATCCGCGAACAGGATCTCTCTATTGTCGATGATCAGCTTGCCCATTGGGGTAAAAGTGCCTTCTACGGCAGCCCCGAAACATATCGCGAATTCCAGACCGTTCTTCTCCAGTATCTGGTCGAAGTGCGCAATCGCCTTGCTTCTTGACTCCTTGAGGCCCGGATATCGCTCAATCAACGCGTTGACGTGCTTGTGATGCGCCAGCGAATGCGCCGCTTCCTGCTCCACAAAAAGCCGACACTCCTCGGCGACTGCCGGGTCAGTAATCATCGCTTCCGCTTGGCGAAACGCCTTGCAAAGCACACGTTCAAAGGCGATCGCGGAAAAGGAAAGAACGTTCACCTGCCTCGACCAAGCGGGGTTGGCGGGATTCCACAGGAACTCCACGCCCTCGAAATCGAAAGGAATTTGCCTGACGACTATTGAACTCATTTGATGCCTCCTGCGTTCATTCAACCAGGGCCTGTTAAAGCTATACTCATTGCAATCCCCGAAACGCATCCCAGATGTCTTTCGCAACCACATCCGGTTCCTCAGCCGGCCCAAAGTGGCCTCCGGCCTCATGAACCCGATACTGCGTTAGATTGGCATAGCCTTGGAACCACTCCTCGGGCACCACAACAGGCGGATCAGGTCGAAAAACGGTAACCGCTGTCGGCGACTGCAGCACGGGTGAACGATCATGGGACGGCATCCACTTTTGCAGTGCCGCCTCCCTGTAGTACCGCGCAGAGGTGCCGAAGCTCTGCGTAAACCAATATATGGAAACCAGGGTCAGCAGTTCGTCCTTTGAAAACCGGCGTTCCACATCACCATTGCAGTCCGACCAAGCGCGGCGACGCTCGAGAAGCCAGGAGCACAGCCCCGCCGGCGAGTCATCAAGAGCGTTGGCCAGAGTCTGCGCTCCAAGCACATGCACAGACACATGGGATGAATAATGCTCTTGCCATTGCAGCACTGCTTGGCGAACTTCCGTTGGCAGCTCGTTTGCCGGCGCACCAAATAAATCCCAAGGCCGCTCGACGTTCCAAACGTCCAGGCGCACGCCACCAAGCACAAGAACGCCCGCTACCGCTTCAGAGTGTTTGTGCGCAAGTTGTCCGGCGATGGCGCTTCCCCAATCGCCGCCAACGGCAAAAAACCGATCATAGCCCAGGCGGTCGGTCATTAGCGTTCGCCAGAGATCAGCGGTTTTAATCCAATTGATGCCAGAGCGACGGAGCGGGGTGGAAAAGCCAAACCCAGGCAAAGACGGCACCACGACGTCGAAAGCGTCCTGGGGGTCTCCGCCATAAGCAACTGGATTGGCGAGCCGGTCCGCCAGCTTGCGATAGTCCCAGAACGTCCAGGGCCAACCGTGATTGAGCAGGATGGGCCTGCAAGCCCTCCCCTCGGCCCTTTTAAGCATATAGTGTACCGGCACCCCGCCCAAATCAACGCGGTGGTGCTCATAGGCGTTCATGGCTGCCTCTTGAGCTCGCCAATCAAACCCATCACGCCAATACTCCAGAAGCTCCTTCAAATACGCCGTGTTCGTGCCGTAGGCCCAATCCTCATTGTCGAAGTCGTCTGCAAGACGCACGCGAGCCAGCCGCTCGCGGAGATCCGCAACGCTTTCGTCCGGTATCGCTATTTGAAAAGAGCTGTCCGAAAATGTCATTGGACATAACCGGCTAGCTGGTCGAGAGCAATCGAAGGGATTCAAGTTCCGTCGCCGCGACGGCATAGCGCTGCACGTAAGTCGAATTGATCTCTTCCGGCAGCATGGTGTCCCTATTGCCGAGGAACATGACAAGGCCATGGATGACGTTTTCCGCAACGGCCACTTGCGCCTGCTTCCGGCCAACGCCCTGAACATCCCTTTCGGACAACTCGGCAACATAGAGATCAGTGAGATCAGGCAGCCACGCACGCCGATCATCGGCCGCCAGCCCGCCAACCAGGCAGTAGGAAAGGTCGTAGGCGTATCGCCCTCGTCTAATGATCTGCCAGTCCGTAAACACAGGCTCGTCGTCCGGCATAAACGCGATGTTTGCGACGTGCGGGTCTCCGTGCAGCATGCACAATGGCTCTTGTGCGTTTCTTCTCTGCAGTTCAAGGAAAGCGGCGGACAGCGTCGCCGCATTACGCAGCTCGCCCGTCAGCGCCTCGCCGCGACTCGTCTCGATCAGCTCCGCTGCCGTGGCTTCATTGGAGTATCTTTGATAAAAGCTCTTTGCCAAAGCCCCGGACGCGACCCGATCCATCCAATCGGTTGCCGCCGCCCCGCCCCAAAACGCGCTATGGTAGCTTGCCATGACTCGCACGATTCGCCTGGCCTGTCCTTCGGTCAGCGGCGTGAGAGCGGACCCCCAAGTGGCGCCTGCGGCAACGAGGTCTTCGATAATCAGCAGAAATCCGCCAGATCCGCTGTCCAGTTCAGCCGCCACGCACTTCGGCGTCGGTATGGACAGGCGCCCGGCCACGCTTTTGTAAAAGCCAACTTCACCTGCGTAAATCTGCTTGTCAATCAGGTATTCATGGTTGGGATTTTCGGCGTGGCACTTGATGAACAGCGCCTCCGGCAAACCCGCTTGCCAACCGGCATCATTGTATTTCGCTTTCACGCGAATGCGGGTGGTGGTGCCAATCGTCGCCGGCTCCGCCTGCAGCGACTCGACCTCCACGCTCGGGAATTCCTCTTGCAGCACTTTCGTCAACCATTGGGCTGTGACGTCATCAATTTTTGCTGGAGCCAGCTTCACGCTCGAAGTCTCCGTGACAAGAATGAAACAGAAAGGTCTGCAACCCCCGGTTCCGTTTGCAATGCGTGCCGACCGAGTTTGTTCGGAAAGAACATCATCGGCTTGCGAATCCACCTCAACAAGTCGTTACTCATTGTCTTCAACCCATTTGATCGCAACGGAAGGACAACCGAGAATTGCTTCCTCGACCTGCGCCAACAAGTTGCCAGGCACGTCCCTGGTCTTGCCTCGAAGCGTTGTAAACCCATCTTCATCAACGCCGAAGAAATCAGGCGCAACATCAGCACAGCGGCCATGACCACAGCAGAGATCAGCATCGACTGTGCATTTGCTCATGTTGGGTTCAGGCATCCCACGCCACCTTCATGGAAGCCAACCCCCGCAGGTTGTACATTTCTTCAAAAGACGGGTCTTCGTCGATCAGGCGCAAGTTCGGCAGTCGGTTCAGCAGGGCGCGAAACGCCGTCACGCCCTCCGCGCGGGCAAGAAAGCTCCCCAGGCAAAAGTGGGACCCGTAGCCAAAAGATAGATGGCGCTTCGCGTTTTCCCTGCGCACATCAAAGCTCTTGGGACGCTCGAACATCAACGGATCCCGATTTGCGGAGCCAATGATTGTTGATACAAGCGTACCTTCTTCAAGGAGCACGCCATCAAGCACGATTTCGCGCTCGACCGCGCCACCCCCGCCGGTCTGCAACGGCGGGTCGTAGCGCAGCATCTCCTCGATCGCGTTTTCCAGCAAGTCGGGCGTCTCGCGAATCAACTTCATCTGATCAGGGTTCCTGAAGAGCGCCAGCATGCCATTGCCGATCAAGTTGACTGTGGTGTGGTGCCCTCCGCCAATGACCAGAACGAGCGTCCCAAGCACTTGCTCCTCCGAGAGTTCGCCTTTGTCCTGCGCATCGCATAGAGCGGTAATCACATCATTGGCGCGATAGCCCTTCTTGCGCCGCTCCTTGATCACGTCTGCAAACCAGGCCGCTTCTTCCTTGCCGGCCGTGACTGCGGCTGCTATGTGCTTTGCGGCCTCGAGTTTCTGCTCTCTCAGGAACATCGGCTTGGCGGTTGCTGAATGGATCTGGTTCGCCCAAGGCTCCCACTCGGCCTTTGACTCGTAGGGGATGCCCAACAGTTCCGTGATGACGTAAGTGGGCAGCGGTTTGGCGAAGTCCGCCATCAGGTCCATTTCCCCCCGAGTCACGATCTTGTCCATCAGGTCATGGGTGAATCGGTCGAGCTTTTCCTGCAAAGCCTTCACGGCAGGCGCGGTGAAGGCCGCGTCATTCAAAATCGCTCGCAGGCGGGTATGGTCGGGCGGGTCGCAGCCAATGAGCGAATTGTACTGCACCCACTCCCTGCGCAGGTCATTCCGCGAAGCTCGGCCGCCAAAGTCCCGCACTTCAAACCGACGAGCGTACCGGCAGGGCTCATAACGCCCAAATATGACGTTTCCGTCCAGAGTTGGCCAAACGGGCGCATTTTCCAACAGGCAGTCATAGAAGGGATACGGATCCGTCACGAAGCCGGGGGCGCGAAGCATTTCGAGCAGGCGCTCATGCACAGGATCGGGAATCGAATCGGCGATTTCCGACAAGGACCTCACTTCAACAGCCTCTTGGGCACTCATTGACACCTCCTGCCGGGCCAGTTTGTTTGCTATTGTGATCGATGTATTCGTTATATCGTACATTCCAGTTCCGGGAGAAGCAACATCAACCCCCGCCTCCACCCCCGCTTCAAGGCTGCGCGTTGCCAGAGTCAGGTGTGCAGGGGCAGCGTGGACCCGCGCAGCCGGCCAATGCCCCAAGGCCAGTGGCCTGCCGGGCTCCGGCGGCATTGGTTTTCCCCATCTATAGCGTTTATAGCGTTTGCAAAAACAAACGACGCTGATAAAGTTGCCTGCGCTGCCCGGTTGAGCTTTCAAGGATTCAAGGGAAAGACGTGCCAAGACCAGCACCCGCGATAGACCGCGCCGTGGAACTACTCGAGTACATGTCCAGTCACCGGCTTGAGACATTCAAGCTGTCTGAACTTGCGCGAACACTGCATTTCAACAAGGCGACCTGTCACGCCATGTGCACCACGCTCGAGAAGCACGGCGTGCTCATCCGCAACCCGATCGAGAAAACCTACTCGCTGGGCCCAGCACTTTTGAGGTTTGCCGCTGCCGTTGCGCCGGAAGGACATGAAGCCTTGGAGGTATCACGAACGGAAATGGCGGCATTGGCTGCCGAGCTTTCGCTTACGGTTGTGGCCACAGGGCTTGTAGGCGACGTTACAACGGTGCTCGCCAATCGATCGCCGCGCGGGCACCGAGGTCATCCGAGTGTGGGCAGTCAAAGAGCATGGCTGCCGCCCATCGGACCTACGTTCGCCGCGTGGGCGCCCATCGACGTGCAGAGGAAGTGGCTTGATCGAATTGAGCAGCCCAATGTGGCCTTCACCAAGTCGTATTTTGAAGACACGCTGAAGGAGTTAAGAGCCCGTGGCTATGACGTCGGCTATGTGTCCGATCCACGAACCCAAATCCTCAAAGCCGCCAGCACACTGGAAGGCCTGCCCAACTCCAGGGAAATCAGCGAAATGCTCGCAGACCTGATGGCGAAGCTGGAAAGCACTCATCAGCCCTCGTCCAGAGGGGAAACGAAAAAGGTGAACAACATTACTGCACCCGTTTTCGGCTCTGGCGGACAGGTGGTTTTGACCGTAACGCTAAGGGAATTCAAGGAGCCGCTGTCAAGTGACGATGTGAAACGACTTGGGATTCGGCTGCTTAAGAGCGTTGAGCGGGTCACCCAATCCACTCACGGCGATTTGCCGGAAGACTGGCCCCACTCTTGAATGGCTGTCGAAAGGCTACTGCCTGGAATCCGCTTCCAAGGACAAGGCTAAACTCTCTGAAATCGATATTGACCGATATTGCAGGAACTCGCCCATGCCCTCTGGGCCATGCTCCCAACCGAGACCCGACTGCTTCCAGCCACCGAAAGGCGTGGAAGGCCGTGTGCCGTAGCCGTTTATGGCGAAGGTGCCCGTTCTGATCTGGCGAGCGATTCCCAGCCCACGCTCCTCATCCTCAGTGAACACCGCTCCATGCAAGCCGTAGTCCGACTCATTGGCGATCCTGACGCCGTCAGCCTCAACTTCGTACGGTATCACGACCACAACCGGTCCGAAGATCTCTTCTTGCGCAATCCGCATATGGTTCTGAACGTCTGCAAAGACCGTTGGCTCAAAGAACCATCCCTTGCTCCGTCCGGCAGGGCGCTGTCCGCCTGCAACCAAGCGAGCGCCCTCTTCCACAGCATCGGCGACCATCGACTCAACGCGGCCTCGGGCCTGCGATGAGATGAGTGGCCCGTTCACGGGGGAAAATGCATCCGCTTGGGCTCGCAGTGCCTGCACGACTTCCTCGTACCTCGATTGGGGCGCAAGCACTCGGCTTAGCGCAATGCAAGCTTGTCCGGATCCACCAAAACACCCAGCACCCAAAATGGGCGCCGATTTCTCCAAGTCAGCATCCTCCAAGACGATGGCCGCTGATTTGCCACCCAATTCCAAGCACACCTTCTTCAGGCTTTCACCGCAGGCCGCGCCAATTCGACGACCCGCCGCAGCGCCGCCGGTAAAGGTCACCATGTCAACTGACGGATGTTCAACCAGATATCGACCGATATCGCCATCACCGGGAAGCACGTTAATTACGCCGGCCGGGAGCCGAGCCGCAAAGCAGGCATCGGCAAGCGCATAGCAATCGAGCGGCGTTTCATAGGGCGGCTTTACGATCACCGTGCAACCCGACAGCAATGCGGGAATGGCTTTGTTCACCGCGGTCGGCAGTGGCCCGTTGAATGGAACGATGGCGGCAACAACGCCGATCGGCTCCCGCTCGATCAATGACGGACCTTGGGCGTCCCTGCGAACTTCGCGCAGCGGCAAATCCTTTGCGACCGCCAAGTACTCCTTGAATAGCGCAACGGATGCTTGCACAAGCATTGAGCCTCGTTCGGCTGACGCCATTCCCATCTGCAGGGCAACGCAGGAACCGATCTTCCCGGCGTGGCCCTCCAGATAGTCCGAAACCGATTGCAACGCATCAATGCGTTCATGCATGGGCATCTTGGGCCAAGGACCCTCGTCAAAGGCTTGTCGAGCGCTGGCCACCGCTTGGGCAGCATCCCTTTCACACACGAGTGGCACCTTGGCCACCGCTTCTTCGCTGGCCGGTGAAATCACATCGAAACTGCCGTCAGTCGCAGGCTCCACCCAGCGACCGCCCACCAAAATCCGTTCGCGCATTTCCACGTTACGAATCCCTTGGCCGCTATCCGCTCCCCGTCGCTGCCTGGCTGCGGGCGGTTGACGAACGCTTCCTGAAACTACGCAAGACCTTCCCCGGCAACTTCGGCGCGTTTTCGTCCACCGCGTATTCGTTGTGTTCCCGCAGGATCGTTCCATTGACTATGACGTAGTCGATGCCCTCTGACCTGGAGATGAGCCTTCTGGATCCACCAGGAAAATCGTTGACGCGCTCAAGCGGTCCGTCGGAGATGGTATCAGGGTCAAACACGACCACGTCTGCGGCCAGCCCCTCCTGCAACAGCCCCCGATCCTCAATGCCGTAGATCTCCGCTGCATTCTTCGTCATTAGTTGCACCGCCCGTTCAATAGGCAAACCCCAGTCGCGAACCCAGGGTCCGAGCAGGTTGGTCGGATATCGAGCATCGCAAAGCTCTCTGACGTGTGCCCCGCCATCACCCTTGCCAATGACTACGTTGTCGCTCATGTAGAGGTCCAACTGCCTGCGCTCCAAGCCCGGGCGCCTGGCCACCGCGCCAAACCTGGCTTCGAGATCAGATTCAATGCTCAGGTCCAACATCAATTCAGCGGCGGTCTTTCCGACTTCTTCGGCCACCTCCGCCAATCGGCGCCCCTCGTATTCCCGCTTCCTGGGCGAATAGTTGATCACCATATTGGGCCAGTAGCGTTCATTCCAGCCCGGTTCGTCCGTCTGGTCGAGGAATTGCGCTCGAAATTCGTCTGCCTTGTAGGCCTCGATGCGTTCGGCGACTGTCGCCAATTCCTGGATCGGCGTAAACAAGCCATACAGCGGCTTGGCCGGCTTCATCAGCGACTCAGGCAGATCCAGCGCGAACATGAACGGGTGATCCAGCCCCACTTCAAAGGTATTTGGCAGCACGCCCATTTGCGGCCGCCACGTCAATCCCTCGGCGTTCATGCGCTCAATTTGCTTGAGCAAAGCGCCTTCCCGGGAGCCGTCCGGCGAAGGCCCGATTCCCGGGTCGCAAATGGGCACGCCTGCGTTTCGAGCAATCCGCTCAATGCCTTCCGAGTCAAGTTCTGGGCCCCAATTGCAGTGGAAAGTGCCCCGCCCCAGTTCCCCCATCACGCTTGTCAACGCCTCCAACTCTTCAATCGTGGTGCATCTGCTCGGCACAGGGACGCCGCCTACGCCCGTATGGGCAGGGGAATTCGACGTTGAGAACCCTACCGCGCCTGCTTGAATCGCTTCACGCACGATAGCCCGCATTTGGTTGATTTCGTCTTCAGTGGCCTCCCTGCGAGTGCCCGCCTCCTCGCCCATCACGAACACCCGAATGGCGAGATGGCCCACTAGAGACGCCACGTTGATGCCGGTGCCAACTTTCTCAATCCAGTCAAGATATTCAGGGTAGGATTCAAATCCCCAATTGCCCATGCCCTGCTTGGTATAGCCAACATCCATGCCCTCGACGTACTGCAGGGTTTCCAGCATGTAGTCGCGGTCTTTCTTTCGCGTGGGCGCGACGCCAAATCCGCAACAGCCTATGACCACTGTCGTGACGCCGTGCCAAGGGGACACCGACAGCATCCGGTCCCAGGCAAACTGAATGTCATAGTGAGTATGGGTATCGATGAAGCCAGGGCAAACCACCTTGCCGCTTGCATCGATCTCACGCTCGGCATCTTCCGGCGCCTCCCCAACCGCGACCAGCTTTCCGTTTCTGATGCCTACATCTCCCTCATACTTCGGGGCGCCCAGGCCATCGACAATTGTGCCGTTTCGAATCTTGAGGTCATACATGTCAGGATTCCTCCCAATCGCGTTCCGTTATCAGTAGCCGATGGTCCAGCCATCGAGAATATTGGCATAGGTGGGCACAGGCGGCGGCTCCAGTTTGCCAGTGAGATAGCCACCGAGCCCGCCGGCATCCACGACGAGGTTGGCGCCCGAAACATAGGAAGCCGCGTCACTTGCGAGATAGAGCAAGGGCAACGCTTGCTCCTGGGGCGTCGCCAACCGACCAAAGTGATCATAAGACTTCACAACAGCAGGGATCTGGTTGGCGTCCGCTTCGCCGAAGAACCCGGTATCCGAAGCTCCCGGAGAGGTGCAGTTCATCCTTATGCCCTGCCCAGCGAGTTGAGCGGCGCGAGCCAAGGTATATACGGTGGCGCACGCCTTGGAGAACCCATACGGGTTTTGCTGTGCTGGCTCAAAATCCGCCAGCCATTGGTCAGCCTCCGCGTCATCTTCAATATCGACAAGGGTTACGATTTCCCTGATCCACTTCGGATAATCCAGACCGGATTTCGAGGCTATGTTCGCAATAGCCGCCCCCCGGCGCATCTTGGGGATGATTTCCTCGGTCAAGCGGCGGGTTCCCAGATAGTTGATCCAGTGGACGACCCGGGGGTCCGGCAAGTTTCCCACCCCGGCACAGTTCAACAACACATCGACTTCGCCTTCCAGCGCGGCGGCAACGGAGCGAATGGATTCGACATCCTTGAGATCCAGCCGTTCAAATCGAGCCAATTGGAGGTCACAGTCCTGAATGTCCAGACCAGTGACCACTGCGCCTTCTTCAACCAGCCACTCCGCCGCGGATCTGCCCATGCCTGAGGAAACGCCGGTCACGACCACTCGCTTCCCCGCATAGCCGAGATTGATGCCTTTTGCCATCGCAAACCCTCGTTGGATGCCTGCCGGGAAGTTCAGACGCTAATGCCGTAAACTCTGCTCGCTGTTTCGTAAAGAACCTTTCGCTGCACATCCTCTGGATGATGCCCCAGCGTCTCCTCGATTTTCTGGG
The DNA here is from genome assembly GCA_965199705.1 of Pseudomonadales bacterium. GTDB lineage: Bacteria > Pseudomonadota > Gammaproteobacteria > Pseudomonadales > Azotimanducaceae > Azophilus. The sequence continues at coordinate 1,522,407 of OZ241359.1, read as the reverse complement.
ACACATCGGGATACAGCGCTTGGGGATGCGGATAGTCGGTTTCAAACATCAAATTGTCGGTGCCAATGTCCGAAAGGAAAGCGTCAACCAGGTGGCTGTCCTCAAACCAATAGGACGCAAAGATCTGCCTGCGGAAGTAGTCGCGAGGCCGAAGCCCGAATTGCCGGCGGTCCTTCGCCGACAGAATTTCGTCAAACGTGTACTCAAGCGACTGCATGACAAAGGGAATCCAGCCCACGCCGCTCTCCACCGACACAAACTTCAATGTCGGGTATTTGTCCAACAGGCCCGACAGGATAAGATTCACAATATCGCGAAAGTTGTGCAGGAAGAACGAAACCGAATAGTAGGCGGCAAGGGTCGGCGGGGTGGTCTTCATGTCGCGGTCGAGGCCACCCCACCATCCGTCGGAAATCTCACTGCTGCCGGAGCCCACATGAAAATTCACCGGCACGTCGTAGTGGACGCAGGCTTCGAAGAACGAACTCCAGACTGGATCCGCCAAACTCGGCATCCCAAAATCCTTGGGCTGATCGGACATCGCAAAGCCAGTCAAGCCAAGAACTTCCTTGCATCGCTTCATCTCGGCAACGGCAAGGTCAATGTCCCAGAGCGGCAGCACGCCTTGGGGGTAGATTCGTCCGCCCGACTCCTCCTGCATCTCAGCCATCGCATCGTTGTAGGCTGTAACGTGGAACAGACGAAGCTCTTCGTCGCCGGTGATCGCCATTAGCTTCGACGAACCGAAGCCGACCACGTTGGGATAGACCAGCTGCGCCGAGATGCCCATGCTGTCCATCACCTTCAGGCGCTCCGGGACGAACGTGCCACCAGGGGCCATCTCGTCCAGGCGCGGCAACGAGGTTGTGCCGCGAACCTTTTCGCCATTCCTGTCAATTACCTGGGGGCCAATCTTTCCCACATAGCGATCATCAATGAACCAGGCCTCCATGCCGTCTGGCAACGTGTCCACATGAAGAACACGATCCTTCAGGTTTGCTGGAGCCCGCGAGGTCCATAAATCGAGCGGTTCAGTGTAGTGGGAATCAATGTCAATGATTGGATATTGGTTCATAATCGTCCTCCTGAGATGGTCTGTGCGCGGAAACCGCTTTGGACGAGCCGAGTCGTTGGCGGTCCCTAAGGTCCAAACTCCTTGGTCAGACCAAGACCCCACATGCGCGGCGGCCCGAAAGAGGTGACCCAGTAGCCAAGGGGGGTCAGGTCCTGCTCTCCAATGCGCACTGCCTCGTCACCGAGATTGGTGCCGAACACCGCGACGGTCAACCCGGCTTCATCCACGCGAAACTCCAATCGCGCGTTGACGAGGGAATGGGGATCAACTTCGATGTTATCCAGGCTGAAAGTCGGATCAACAAAGGTGGTCTGGCTTCTGACTGCACTCTGCCGATACCAGGCAAGGTGAACGCCAAGCACCCCGTCAAATAGCCGGACGGGTCGTTCATAGCTGACCCCAATGCTGCCCTGCCATTTTGGGGTCGTGAACTCTTCGCCAGAGCGATCAACAAGCATCCCGGTTAAAGGATCGCGAGACATGAAGTCGTCGTACTCTCCATCTGCATATCCGACGCTTCCGGTAATTCTCAAGCCATCTATCGGCGACAAGACCGTCTCCAGCTCAAATCCTCGTATGGTTGCTGCGGCAGCGTTTAAAAGCACCGTAGCCAGGTTACCGCCGGCGGCGGGCACGATGATGGATCGTTGAATATCTTCGTAATCCGTGTGGAACGCTGCGAGATTGACCCGCGCACGCCGATCAAACAGGTCCGCCTTCACCCCGATCTCAAAATCCGTTGCGTACTCTGGGTCATATTCCTGAAACGAACTCGCGTCGGTTGAGCCGCGCAAGTTCTGCCCGCCGCCTCTAAAGCCACGCGACGATTTGGCATACGCCAGGAGGCCATCGTTCACCTGGTAGTCTGCGGAGACCAACCAGGACCAGCCATTGAAGTCATCCTTGAAAGTCGCTTCGCATTGGTCCAGCGGCACGCCGCCCGGCGGAAGGCTGCACATTTCAAGGGGGCCGCTGCCAACCCGGTTTCTCGAGGCGAGCTCCTTCTTTTCCTCCGTATAGCGAAGCCCGAAGGTGAGGTTCACATCGTCAAGAACCGCCCACATGTTTTGAGAAAACAAGGCCCAGCTCGTATTCTTGACATCGCCATCCAGGGTATTGGGGTTAGAAGGATTGATCGCCGTTACCGCAAATGTCCTGCTGCCATCGGTTCCATCCTCATTGCTGTAGTAAGCGCCCACCAACCACTCCAGCGACCCACCCGCGGCGTCACCCGAGAACGTGAGCTCTTCAGACCAGAATCTGTACTCCGTGGGTATGTAGGGGTGAAGGATCGAAAACGGCGTTCCATCCAGCTCAACTCGACTCAGCGACTCGAAATCCCGGACACCGGTGATCGACTTGATGGTCACCTCAGGCAGGTCCCAAGTCATGGTTGCGCCAAAGCCCCAGGCTTCGGTTTCATTCACCCCCCCTTGACCCTCAAAGTACTGGCCTCCCTCGAAACTGTCGAATTCATCGCCAGTTGCCGCGAAGGCCGCAAGCGCTTCATGACCGGCGATGACGCCGGGAAAAAAAGTCGCGCCAGGTCGGAACCCATTGAACTGCGAGGGAATATCAAGCGGATTCAAGTCGCCAAGCTCAACGCCCGCCGATATCATTGCGGGCGTGACGCGACCCGTTAGCGGGCCAGCTCCCAGATCAGCCACTTTGAGCACCGCATCAGCTTCGTTCGTCTTCTGCCAGTCAGCCGTCAACAGCACGTTGAAAACGTCACCCGGTTCGAAGAGAACGCTCACTCGCGCGAAGCTCTCGTCGTCATCCCCAGCCTCATCGCCCGTGTTGACGTAGTTTCCATAACCATCCATCGAGTTGCGTTGCGCTGCTATCCGGACTGCCAATTCGTTGTCAATTAGCGGGATGTTGATGGCGCCGCCAAAGTCGAGACGATCGAAACTGCCGCCAGTGACTTCAGCAAATCCGGCCACGCCGTCGTAATGCGGCCGCTTGGTGATGACGGAAACTGCGCCGCCCGTGGTGTTGCGCCCATACAGCGTCCCTTGCGGGCCCTTGAGCACTTCGATGCGTTCAATATCAAAGAGATTTGCCTTGAGGCCTGTCGTCCTGGGAATGTTCACGCCATCCAGGTAAACCCCGACCGATGAGTCGGTCGTGAGCAATGTATCGGCTTGCGACTGCCCGCGAATGGTCACAACCGTGGTTGAGGACGAGATCATCGCGTCTCTCATGATGAGGTTGGGGGTCAGATACTCGATGTCGGTAAACTGTTGAACGCCTGATTGGTCAAGCTGTTCACCGGAGAACGCGGAAATCGCGACCGGCACCCTTTGCAGGTTCTCCTCGCGCTTGCGCGCAGTGACGAGGATTTCCTCGATCACAACTGGGTCGGCCCGAGCTGGCGACTCCCCCGCAGTGACCTCGGCGGACGCTGAGAATAGTAAAACAACTGTACTTATGGCCAGAGCCGGTAGCCGCATTTTCATTCAATCTCTCCCTTGAAGCTGGTTTTGTCGGTCCAGAGGGAACAACCCGCCAATGACGCCCTTTAGCCCTTCCAAGGCTCCGGCGAGAATACACGCCTGAATTTGTTTGGTCAATATGGCGTACATGCGTTTGCTATAGCAACCCCAAAGGCAGCTTTCGCCGAAAAAACCGCGGCGGCGTTGGTGGATTTCCGGGATTGGGCGGCACTTGCCCATGGGAGGGACGCTTTCAGCGGCAGGTTGGCCTGAATGCGGCCGCGTTCGGCTTGCCAAGCAGCGACCTCATCGCGCAGGACTTCAATGGAGTCGTCGCCAATACCGTACAATCGCGCCCGTGAATGCCCTGAATCAGAATCTGCTGGCCGATCACCTGAAGATTCAGGCGCAACGCTGGAGCCGCGCCCTTCAGGCGACCGAATTCGACGCCGTACTGGTGAGCGCCGGACGACCAGAGCTCTACCTGTTCGACGACCAGGCGCCGCCCTTTCGCAGCAACCCGCACTTTGCGCTCTGGTATCCAGACACCCACTCTGAGGACGCCTGTCTCCTGTTCAGGCCTGGCCACCGCCCTCGGCTGTACATCCTGCAACGGGCGGACTACTGGACCCTCAACAAGGCGCCGCCCGAATGGGCCGAACAGCACTTCGATCTACTGACGTTCAGCACCGAGGCAGCCCGCGACGCCCAGCTCCGGCGCGACGCATCGACGCCCGGTCGGATTGCGCTGATCGGTTCCAGTGACTGGCCGGAGTTGAACGCTCCGGTCAATCCGGCGCCACTGCTGGCGCAGGTCACCTGGTGGCGCGCACAAAAGACCGCCTTTGAGGTGGCGTGCCTGGAAGCCGCCAGTCAGGCGGCGGTAGCGGGCCATCTGGCGGCAGGCGCTGCCTTCTTCGCAGGCGGCAGCGAGCTTGATCTCCTGAACGCCTTTCTGGCCGGCTCCCGGCAAACGATGGCCGAAGCGCCCTACCCGCCCATTGTCGGTCTGAACGAACATGCCGCCACCCTGCACTATCAGTATTACGATCGCAGCCCGCCGGCGAGGCCGATCAGTTTTCTCATCGACGCCGGCGCCCGACATTGCGGCTACGGCTCCGACATCACCCGCACCTGGGCGGCGCCCGGAGAATCCGGCTTTGCAGACCTGATCGACTGTCTGGACGCAGAGCAGCAGGCGCTGCTCGACGGTATCCGGCCAGGCCAGAACTATGCAGAGCTGCATCTCGCCATGCACGCGCGCATCAGCCACATCCTGAAGCGTTTCGAATGGGTGCGTTGCAGCGCCGACTCCGCCCTTGAACTCGGCCTGACCCGAACCTTCATGCCGCACGGGCTCGGCCACCTGCTGGGCTTGCAGGTCCACGATGTCGGCGGCTGGCAGCAGGAGGCGGACGGCGCAGAGACACCGCCGCCAGAGCACCACGAAACCCTGCGTTGCACCCGCACCCTGAAGCCGGGCATGGTGTTCACGATCGAGCCCGGCATCTACTTTATCCCCATGCTGCTGGAGGCGTTGCGCGAAGAGCCGGCAGGCGCCGAGATTGACTGGCCCGCGGTCGAAGCCTGCCTGCCCTGGGGCGGGGTGCGCATCGAAGACAATGTTCTGGTCGGCGACAGCGGGGTCCGCAACCTGACCCGAGACGCCTTCAACCAGGCACACGCTGACGGGCAAGACGCACGCATGTAATCGTGGCCCCTGATGCAAGATCCGGGTTGGCGGCGTGACTGATCTGACGCTCAGCGTTGAACGATTATTCTCTCCGCCTGCCCTCTTTCCGGCGCCGCCGCGCAGGTTTCGCATGGCGCCGGACGGTAGCTGTTTCAGTTGGCTCCAGGGCGCCAGAGACAATCTGGAACGCAGCGACCTGTGGCGAGGCGACCCTGAAACCGGGCGCGCGCGGCTCTGGTTGCGCGGCCAGGACCTTGCCAGCAGCGGCGCCCTCACCCAGGCAGAGAAGGCGGCAATGGAGCGTCGTCGGCAGTTTCTGGGCGGCATCACGGAGCAGCAATGGATGCCCGACGGCGGACAACTGCTGCTGAGTGCGCATGGCGCCGGCTGGCTGCTGGATCAGCATACCGGCGAGGCGCTGCGGCTGACGCCGGAAGGCCAGCGCTATACCGATCTCAGGCTGTCGCCGGGCGGAGCCTGGTTGAGCTGCGTGGGCGATGGCGCCCTGTTCATCCGGCGATTGAGCGAATCCGGCCCGTCGGAAACTGCGGGCGCCGGCGCAGACGACCCGGACCACTGGCGTCTTGTCGCTGCGCCGGATTCGGCGGATGTGTCCTTTGGCATTGCCGATTTTCTGGCCCAGGAAGAGATGCACCGCTACGACGGTCATTGGTGGTCCCTGGATGAGCGATTTCTCGCCTTCACCCGCACCGACCTGACGCCGACGCCGTCCTCGCATCGCTTCGAAGCGGATGCTGGCGGAGTCCGGGCTGTGGAAACTCGCTATCCGTTTGCCGGCGGCGTCAACCCGACGGTTCAGCTGGCGCTCTTCACGCTCGCCACCGGGGAGACCCACTGGCTGGATCTGGCCGAGGCCCTGGCTGGCGCCGGTGCGGCAAGCGGAGACGTCTATCTGGCGCGCGCCGGCTTCACGCCGGAAGGCTTGGTCGTGCAGCTTCAGAACCGGGAGCAGACCTGCCTTGAAGTCTGGCTGATAGACCCTGAAACCCGGCGCAAGCGATGTCTCATCAGCGAGCGAGGGGCGCCCTGGATCAACCTGCACGACAACTTTCGGGCGCTCGGCCCGAACGACTATCTCTGGACCTCCGAGCGCGGCGGCAGCAATCAGCTCTATCGCTATCAAGACGGCAACTGCATACAGATCAGCCATGGTCCCGGGCGGGTGAACGATCTGCTCTGGGCGGACAGCGACACGGCCCTCTACAGTGGCTGGCGCGAGCGCCCCGTGGCACAGCAGCTATACCGAATCAAGTTGCAGACCGGGCGCGTATCGGCTCTGACCGATTCCGGATGGCATCAACTGACGTGCAGCGAGTGCCGTGGCGAACCCTGGCTGTTCGATCTGGGATCGAGTCTCGAAGCGCCGCCCTCGGTGCGATTTTCGCGGGCGGGCGAGCACTGGCTGTCGCTGCGCCCGGAGGCCAACGAAGCCGGCGCTCGCGCGGATGCGCCCTCGCCCGATGTTGGCCCGCAGCATCCTTATCGACCGTATCTGCGCAATCACTGCACGCCGGAGCTCGGCAGCCTTGTGGCTGAAGACGGGCAAACCCTGTACTACCGCCTGACGCGCCCGCGCCGGCATGACAAGGCACTGCCGCTGATCCTTTGTGTCTATGGCGGGCCGGGCGTTCAGCGCGTGCGCGACGAATGGCCGCCACTCAGCCTGCAACTGTTCGTCGGCAATGGCTTTGCAACCCTGGAACTCGACAATCGAGGCGGCAGCAACCGGGCTGTGGCCTTCGAAGCGCCACTGCGCGGAAGACTCGGCGATGTCGAAGTGCGCGATCAGGCGCTCGGCGTTGAAACCATCAGCCGCCTGCCCTGGGTGGATGGCAATCGGGTGGGCGTATTCGGGCACAGCTACGGCGGCTATCTGGCCCTGATGTGTCTGGCCCGGCGCGCGGACCTGTTCAAGGCCGGCGTGGCAGTGGCGCCGGTCACCGACTGGCGTCTGTACGACAGCCACTACACGGAGCGGTATCTCGGCCACCCCCGGGACAATCCGGAGGGCTACCGCGACAGCGCGGTGCTGTCGCATCTTGATAGCTTCAAGGGTCGGCTGTTGCTGATGCACGGCATGTCCGACGACAATGTGCTCTTCAACCACACCCTGAAGCTCATGGACGCCTTGCAGACACGCCACCAGGCATTCGATTTCATGGCCTACCCGGGGGCGCGTCACGGCCTGCAAGAGCCTTCCGTGGCCATCCACCGCTTCAATGCCATCCTGAATTTCTTCCGCGAGCGGCTGTGAACATTCGGGTTCGCTGGGCCGACCCGGCAGACGCCGCCACCCTTGCCGCTTTCAACCAGGCCATGGCCGAAGAGAGCGAGGGGCGCTCTCTGGAGCCTGAGACGCTGCTTGCCGGCGTGACGGCTGCGCTGCATGACTCGAACAAGGGCCGATATCTGCTGGCGGAATGCGACGGCGAGCCAGCTGGCTGCCTGATGCTCACGCTTGAGTGGAGCGACTGGCGCAACGCCTGCTTCTGGTGGATCCAAAGCGTCTATGTGGCGCCTTCGTTGCGCCGGGCCGGGGTGTATTCCCGACTGCATCAACGGGTGCTGGACGCCGCACGCGCAGCCGGGGCTTGCGGCGTCCGCCTCTATGTGGAACGCGACAACCTGAGCGCCCAGGCCACCTACCGCCGGCTGGGCATGCAGGCTACCCGCTATGCCATGTTCGAAGACAGCTTCCAGCCAGAATGACTAGCTCTCGATCAACGCCTCGATCCGCCGCATCAGCGGCTCGTCCGCCTCTGTCAATTGAATGCCTATGCCCCTGGGCCCGTCAGGCCCAGGCGTTGGCGAGAGCCACACAACCTGCCCGGCAACCGGAATCCGTTCGGCTTCACCCGGCAGTGTGAGCAGCAGGAAAACCGCTTCGCCAAGGCGATGGTCGTGAGTTGAGGGTACGAACAGGCCGCCGCCGCGTATGAACGGCATCCAGGCCGCACGCAAGGCGGCGGCGTCGCGCAGGTGCAAGGCCAGCAGATTGGTCAACAGACGCCTCATGAACACCGGTTTCAACCTGGGTCATGATCGGCGAGAATCCAGGCCCTGAGCATCGGCGAAATCGGCATTTTCAGTGGGTCATCTCGCACAATGGCGCATTCGAACAGGCCGGGCGGGCGCCATACGCGCGTTAGCCTCTTGATCGGCGATTCATGAGGCGTTTCCAGAGAAAGCAGAGGCGATCCAGCAAGAGCGGCACGTTGGCGCTGCCGGACAACTGAACCTGAAAATGAAACCAGAGCAGCTCATCGACAAAGGCAAAGGCAGCGCGGTCAAGGCCAGGCGATGGCCCTGCGCCCTCCCCTGGGGCGGCCAGCGAGCGCGTCAGGCAGCGCAGCCAGCGAGCGCATAGCTGGGCTGCGTCAAGGTCCGACAACGCCTTCCTTGCGGCCTGTTCGGCCGGGCCGGAGCCGGCGAGATCCGCAAGCAGTGTGGGCATTGGCGTTTCGCCGTTGGCGGCGCCCGCCCGCGCCAGCAAGGGGGCGCCATCGTAGTCCGCCAGCAACGCTTCGGCTTCCGGGTCGTCAAGCCAGGCGCGCGCAGCTTCCGGGTCACGAGGAATCCGCAGATGCTGGCAGCGGCTGCGGATGGTTGCCGGCAGCGCGCCGGGCCGCTCGCTGGTCAGGATCACGCAGCTATTGCCTGGCGGCTCTTCCAGCGTCTTCAACAGGGCATTGGCGGCGCTGATCGTGATGCGGTCCGCAGTTTCGATCACGGCAACCTTGAGGTCCGCGCTCTGCGGCCTGCCAATGATGAATTCGCGAAGATCGCGGACGCCGGCCACGGCAATGGCGGCGCGCGCTTCAGGACGCAACCAGTAGAGGTCCGGGTGCGCCACCTGCCTCGGGTCGCGCTCGACGTCAATACCGAGCAAGCGGGTCGCAAGCCAGGCGCCCAACTCGCCGGAACCCCAGCCAGGGTAGCCGGAAATCAGCAGCCCGTGCGGCAACTGTCGGGCTTCGATCGCCGCCAGAAGGCTGCTACGCACGCTCGCCTGCCAAGGGTAGATCTCCGCCATCGGTCGCCTCAGCCAGCCAGCAGCCGATTGGCCGCGGCGACTACCGCCCGGCTTACCTCCGCCTGACTGGCGGCGGCGTCCACAACGCACATGTGCTTGCAGCGCCGGCTGCGCCCGAGATAGCCAGCGCGGACCCGCGCAAAGAACTCGATACCCTCCCGCTCGAACCGATCCGCCGCTTCCGCACTCGGGTTCCGCTGCCGCATCCGCTCTGCAACCTGCGCCGGGTCCAGGTCCAGAAACAACGTCAGATCGGGTTGCAGGCCCTGTTGCACCAAACGCTCCAGCGCCTTGATGTCAGACTCTGGAAGGCCGCGCCCAGCACCCTGATAGGCGTAGGTGGCATCGGTGAAGCGCTCCGAGATGACCCAGACGCCACGCGCCAGAGCCGGCCTGATGACCTGGTCGAGATGCTGGCAGCGGGCGGCAAATATCGTCAACAGTTCGGTCACAGGCGATACAGCTTCGGCGCCCGGCGTCAGCAGCAGGTTTCGCAGCGCTTCGGCCAGAGGCGTGCCGCCGGGCTCCCGAGTCTGTATGGATGCCTGACCAGCGGCCGCCAGGTGCGCCTGCAGCAGGCCGGCCTGCGTGCTCTTGCCTGCCCCATCCAGGCCTTCGAGCGTGATGAACCTGCCAGGTTTCAAGCGCACATCCAGTCCAGGCGCCCGCGCCGAAGGGATTCACGGCTGCAAATTCGCCTTTGCAATTGCCCTCGGCGCATCCTACCTGTCTCGCTTCAACTGGTACTTGCGAACGGCGGCGTTGTGCTCTGCCAGCGTTCTGGAAAACTGGCTGGAGCCATCGCCTCGGGCCACGAAATAGAGCCAGGGCCCGCCGCTCGGCTGTACGGCTGCTTGCAGGGCGGCGCGACCGGGCAGGGAGATGGGCGTCGGCGGCAGGCCCTTGTGAACATAGGTGTTGTAGGGCGTCGGCTGGCGCAGATGGGTGCGCTTCAGATCGCCATCGAAGGCGTCGCCGAGGCCATAGATGACCGTGGGATCTGTTTGCAGGCGCATGTTGCGGTTCAGACGCGAAAGAAACACCTGGGCCACGTGCGCCCGTTCATCCTTGCGCCAGGTTTCCTTTTCGATGATAGACGCCAGAATCAGCGCATCGTAAGGGCCCTGATACGCAAGGTCCGCGTCACGCATCGACCAGGCCCTCGCCAACTCCGTGCGCATCCGCGCATGTGCCCGTCGCAGCAGGGAAACATCATCGTCGCCACGCCGAAACCGATAGGTATCGGGAAAGAACCAACCCTCGCCGTGGGCGCCATCAGGGCGGATCGCGGCTGCCTTGTCCGCCGGCAGATCCAGCTCTGCCAGCAGCGTCTCGGCGCGCGCGTCCGGCAGGGATGCCGTCAGCCGCTCATCGGCAGCCAGCGCCGCCAGCAGATCCGCCAGGCGCCAGCCCTCCTGAATGCGAAATGAGTGCGACAGCACCCGACCCAAGCGCAGATCAGTCGCCAATTGCGCCAGCGTCTGACCAGGCAAGACAGCGTATTCACCGGCCTGCAGGCGTCTGGCATCACCGCGCAGGCGCAGCGCCTGGGACAGCAGACGAGGTCTCGTCACCCAGCCTCGGTCGGCCAGCTCGGTCACCACATCGGCCATGCTGTCGCCAGATGCAATCGTCAACACGGACGGCTCGGCAACCGACAGCGGGCCGTGCCACCAGTTTTTCAGCCAGACGAACGCGCCGGCGCCCCCTGCGAGCAGCCCGACAAGCACCATCAGGAGACCGAAAGTGCGGCGCTTCGTCATGGCTCGATTCCGCACATGCGGAACGGTCGCGGCAGCTCAGACCCGACCGAAGATCAGGGTGCCGTTGGTGCCGCCGAAACCGAAGGAATTGCTCAGCACAGCCCGAATCGGCATTTGCCTGGCGTCGTGCGGCACATAATCGAGATCGCAGTCCGGGTCCGGGTAGTGCAGATTGATTGTGGGCGGGCAGGCCTGATCGCGCAGGGCAAGAATGCTGAGAATGGCTTCCACCGCGCCGGCGGCGCCGAGCAGGTGACCGGTCATGGATTTGCTGGAACTCACCGCGATGCGGGTGTCGGCGCCGAAAACTTCCTTGATCATGCGGGTTTCGGCCACATCGCCCAGTGGGGTGGAGGTGCCGTGGGCGTTGATGTAGTCCACATCGCCCGGATCGAGGCCGGCATCAGCAAGGGCCGCGGTCATGCAGCCGATGCCGCCGGCGCCGTCTTCACGCGGGCTGGTGATGTGGTGCGCATCGGCGCTCATTCCGAAGCCGAGAAATTCCGCGAAGATGGTAGCGCCTCTGGCCCTTGCCCGCTCATATTCCTCGAGCACCACGGCCCCGGCCCCTTCGCCGAGCACGAAGCCGTCTCGCTCCAGATCCCAGGGCCGACTGGCCGCTTCGGGATCGTCATTGCGAGCAGACAATGCCTTCATGGTGGAAAAACCGGCGACGCAAAGCGGTGATGTGCCGTATTCGGCGCCCCCGGCCAGCATCACGTCGGCCTCCCCGTACTGAATCAACCGCGCCGCCAGGCCGATGTTGTGCGTGCCGGTGGTGCAGGCGGTGACCATCGCCAGATTGGGGCCGGTATAGCCGTAGCGGATGGAAAGATTGCCGCTGATCATGTTGATGATGCTGGCCGGCACGAAGAAAGGGGATACCCGACGCGGGCCACGCTCGACGAGCACCGAATGGGTGTCTTCGATGGTCTTCAAGCCACCGATGCCAGAGCCTATGGCGATCCCGTATCGGTGCGCATCCGCTGGCTCATGCGGCAAGCCGGCGTCAGTCACCGCCTGAATGCCGGCGGCAATGCCAAACTGGATGAAGGGGTCGCAGCGCCTGACTTCCTTGCGCTCCATGTAGTCCGCCGCCTCGAACCCGCGCACCTCGCCGGCGAAGCGGACACTGAAGTCCGTGGTGTCGAAGTTCTGGATGGGGCCAACGCCGCTCTTGCCGGCCAGGGCGCTGGCCCAGGCGTCCGCCACGGTATTGCCGATGGGGGAGACCAGGCCCATGCCGGTGACAACCACCCTGCGCCTGCTCATCCTGCAATACCCGGATCAGAAGCCGGCGTCGCGCGCAATCGGTTGAATCGCCAGGCCCTGCGGCAATGAAAGGGACTATTGATGGGAGAGGATGTAGTTGATTGCCTCGCGGACGGTGGTGATGCGCTCCGCCTCTTCGTCCGGGATCTCGGTTTCAAATTCCTCTTCCAGAGCCATGACCAGTTCCACGGTATCAAGCGAGTCCGCCCCGAGATCCTCGACAAACGAGGCATCGTCCCGAACTTCCTCTTCCTTCACGCCAAGCTGTTCACAGATCAACTTTTTAACTCGATCCTCAACACTGCTCATGATCAGGCCTTCCCCCGTGTGAGTGTGGTTGCGCTTCCTGAGAAGCGGGCGGATTCTATATGCGCGCCCTTGCGAATTCAATCTCGACAGGTCTTGCTCGACAGGTCTTGCTCGACCGGGTTTGCGCCCCTGCCCCGACAGCTGACTACCCCATGTACAGGCCGCCGTTGACCTGAATCGTCTCGCCGCTGATGTACGCTGCCTCATCGCTGGCGAGAAAGGCGACAGTCGCCGCTACTTCTTCGCCTGTGCCTGTCCGACCGACGGGAATGCGCGCCAGAATTCCGGCCCGCTGCGCTTCGCTCAGCGCTTCGGTCATCTCCGAGCTGATATAGCCGGGCGCCACGGCGTTGACCGTGACGCCGCGGCCAGCCACCTCCAACGCCAGGGAGCGAGTGAAGCCCTCCACGGCAGCCTTGGAAGCCGCATAGTTGGTCTGGCCGGGGTTGCCAAGCCGCGCCACCACGGAACTGACGTTGACGATGCGTCCCCAGCGCGCCCGTAACATGCCTCGAAGCGCCGCCCGGGCCACCCGATAGATACCGCCGAGATTGGTGGCCAGCACCGACTCCCACTGTTCGGGCGACATGCGAAGCAACAGGTTGTCACGGGTGACGCCGGCATTGTTGACGAGCACGGCGGGCGGGCCAGGTGTTTCCGCAAGCGCCCTGAAACAGGCGGTGACGCTGTCCGGGTCGGCAACATCAAGTTGGCGTCCGCAACCAGAAGCGCCGAGACGACCCGAGATCGCCTCTGCCCCGGCTTCGGTGGTTGCCGTGCCAACCACCCGATAGCCGTCGGCGGCCAGGCGTTTGGCGATGGCGCGGCCAATGCCGCGAGACGCGCCGGTTACCAGAGCGATCCTGGCTTGCATGACTCAGTTATCCACCGGTTGCGTCAAGGGATCAACCCTGCGCCGCCAGCGCCTCGCGGAAGGCTGTCAGATCGCCAACCGAGCCGGCTTGCAAGCGTCGGTCGATGCGCCTGGCAAGGCCGGTCAGCACCTTGCCGGGGCCAAATTCCAGAAGCCGCTCGGCGCCCGCCTGCGCCATCTTCAGTACGCAACTCGTCCACTGCACGGGCGCCGCCAGCTGATCGAGCAGGCGTTGGCGGATTGCAGCCGGATCCGATGCGACAGTCGCATCCACATTCTGCACCACCGGAATTTCTGGCGGGCGAATCGTCACCGACGCCAGCACCGGGCCAAAGGTCTCACGCACCGGCGCCATCAGAGGGCTGTGAAAGGGGCCGCTGACATCCAGCAGCAGCGCCCGCCGCGCACCCCGTTCCCGACAAGCGGCCACGGCCTCGGCAACGGCGTCGGCCGCACCGGCGATCACGGTCTGGCCAGGCGCGTTGAGATTGGCCGGCGCGACCACCCCGGCAACGGCGGCGCAGACCTCGGCGGTCAGCGCCTCGTCCAGGCCAAGAATGGCGGCCATGCTGCCCTCGCCGCGCGGCACGGCTTGCTGCATGAGATCGCCACGCCGACGCACCAGCATTACCGCATCTTCAAAGGCCAGCGCACCGGCGCACACCAACGCTGAATACTCACCCAGACTGTGGCCGGCCATGATGTCCGGCCGGGGACCGCCACAGCCGGTCCAGACCTCGAACAGAGCAACGCTTGCCGTCAGCAGGGCCGGCTGCGTGACGGCAGTGGCCGAAAGTGCCGATTCCGGGCCCTCGCGCACAAGATTCCAGAGATCTTCTCCAATCAAGTCGCCCGCCGCCTCGAAACGCTCGCGCACCAGCGGATAGGCCGCCGCCAGATCCGTGAGCATGCCTGGTGATTGCGATCCCTGCCCCGGAAACTGGAACGCCAGCGTCATCGGCGAACCGCCTGCACAAGACGCAATCGCTCGCGCTGAGGCGATCGCCGTTGCACCTGGTGTTCCGGTGGCCGGCGTCCTGGGTAGATATCCGGGCTAGTCGTCATCCTCGCCCGCTCGGCTGTCGGCGAGTTCCACTACTGCACGGCCGCGATAGTGGCCGTCTGCGGTGACGTGGTGGCGTCGGTGCTTCTCGCCTGTGGTCTGGTCTGTCGCCAGGGCCGCCTGCCTGAGCCGATGATGGGAACGTCGCTGGTCCCGGCGGGCGCGGGAAACCTTGTTTTGCTGTACCGCCATGCTGTTTGTCCTGTCGTCAGTGGTCCATGGTTGTGGGTGGTGATTGAAGCCTGGTTCGCCGGCTGCGCGTATGCACGGGCGCGATTATCGCGGCGCCTGAGGCAAGATACTGCCCAGTGTTGCGAAAGGTCGATTGCCGGCAACCGTCGGCGGCGCGCCAAGGCACTCGGCTGGCGCCCGCGCGCAGTGGACGTCCTGGCATGGCTGCTGCGGCAAAGCCAGCAGCAACTCGTCTTCGATCAGGCCCGCCCAATCGAGGCCATTGTCGCTGACACAGACCACCGCCTCGCGGCTGCCTATTTCCGTGGCTTCCGCATCGCTGTGCGCCAGAACCAGTGTAAAGTCGGATTCAAGCACCGTCTTCACAGGTTCCAGGCAGCGATGACAGGATATCGCCAGGCGCGCCCGCAACCGCCCGTCCACCTGTATCCGGCCATCGGCCCGGCGCCGCCACGCAAGGCGCGCACGCACGCCCTCGGGACAGTCGCAGAGCGCCGCAAAGCGCGGCAGCCCGGCCACCGACAGCGCCTCTTCGAGTACCGCCTCGGCATCCGCCAGGCGGGGCGCATCCAGCATTTGATCGGCCATCGTCTGCATACGGATCGTCCGCTCCACGCCCTTGCCAGGGCATGCTCGCAGCTTCCGGCACACGCCCGGCAAGCCGCCTGTTGCCCAAAGGCGCGCCATGATATATCAATCTGGCCTTTCCAATTGAATGCCATCAAGACGCCATGCCGCCCCCGAACCTGATCCTCGCCTCCTCTTCGCCCTGGCGCCGGTCCTTGCTGGAACGCTTGCAGACGCCCTTTGAACATCTGAGCCCGGATCTGGACGAGCGCCCGCAACCGGGCGAAACGCCCGAGCGGCTAGCGCCGAGGCTTGCGCTCGAAAAAGCGGAGCGCGTCTTTCGCCGCCGACCTGACGCCTGGGTCATCGGCTCGGATCAGGTTGTGGTGGTCGGAAAGGGCCAGCACGCCAGACAACTGGGCAAACCCGGCCACAGGCGCGCAGCGGAAGCGCAGCTCAAGGCGCTGTCCGGCAACGAGGCGACGTTTCTGACCGCCGTCTGCCTGCTCACGCCGGATTCTGGCCAACGCCTGGAGACGGAAGTCACCCGGGTTCGCTTTCGCAACCTCAAGGCCAGCGACATCCGCCACTACCTGGCGCGTGAGCCGGCCTTCGACTGCGCCGGTGGATTTCGCTCGGAAGCGCTTGGCATCGCCTTGATCGAACGCATTGAAGGCGCAGATCCAAATGCGCTGATCGGCCTGCCCCTGATCCGGCTCTGTCGGATGCTGCGCGAAGCCGGGTTCGACCCGCTACGGCCGGGCTGACTGCCAGGCCTCTTCAAAACAGGTCGGCAGCGGCGCCTCAAGGCGCAGGGTATCGCCCGCCCAGGGTAACGCCAGGCTGACCGCATGCAGGCAGAGCCGGGAAACGCCGAGGCTCAGGCTCAGGCTGGCGGACGCCTCCGTGCCGTACTTGTCATCGCCCAGGAGCGGATGGCCGCTGGCAGAGGCGTGCACCCGAATCTGGTGCGTGCGGCCTGTGTGCAGGCGCGCGCGCAGCCAGGTCACCGCCGCTTGCGCATCGGCGCCTGGGCCGGGCTGATGCACCAGCGAGAAGTCAGTGCGTGCGGGTCGCCCCTGCCTTGACGGCCGCACGCGACGCTCACCCGTGCCGGTAACATAGCGGTGCAGCGCCAGGTTGACGCTCCGGCGCGCCGCTGGCCAGCGTCCAGCAACCAGAAGCTGGTACGACTTGATCGCTTCGCCGGCGCGAAAGATACGGTGCAGTTCCAGCAGGCTCGCACGCGACTTGGCCACCAGCAAACAACCGGACGTATCCCGGTCGATGCGGTGCGCCAAGCCAAGGGAGGCGCCGGGCCGTTCAGCCCGCAAGGTTTCGATCACCCCCAGACGCACGCCGCTGCCGCCATGCACGGCGAGGCCCGCCGGCTTGTCCAGCGCCAGAAGGTCATCATCCTCGAAAAGAATGCGCTGGCGCAGACGCTGAATCTGGCGACTCGGCGCCCGAGGCTGACCCGGGCGAGGCGAGGCGTCCCGGAGCGGCGGCAGGCGCAAGCGGTCACCGGATTGCACCCGATAGCCGGGCGTCACCCGTCCGCCGTTGACTCGCACCTCGCCCCGCCGCAGCATCCGGTAGATGCGCGTTCGAGGCACGGACTTCAATTCCCGCAGCAGGTAATTGTCCACCCGCTGGCCGGACTCCACGACCTCCAGATAGCGTGCGCCCGTCTGGCTCACAGGAACCTGCAAGGGATGTAACCGGCCTTCCAGTCTGCTTCGGAATCGGGTACAAAGCAGCTTTGTTGGCGGCCAGTCAAAGAGGGGGGAACTGCATGTCCAGCATCGCCAATCAAACGCCCATCGCCGAGGGCCTGTTCACCTGGCCATCGAACGACCCGCGCCTGCTTGGCAGTCGATGCCGGGATTGTGGCGTCGTGACCTTTCCCGCCCAATCCGGCTGTCCCGCCTGTTGCGGTGAAGACACCGAGCAGATTGAACTCGCTCGTCGGGGCACGCTGTGGACCTGGACCATCCAGGGCTTCCTGCCCAACCGGCCGCCCTACGAAGGCCCGGAAACCCCGGAAACCTTCAAGCCCTTCGGCGTTGGCTATGTGGAATTGCCGGGGCAGGTGCGGGTAGAGGCCCGCATCAAGACCAACGACATCAGTCGGCTGCATATCGGCATGCCTATGGATCTGGTCGTGGAGAAGTATATCGAGCGAGACGGGAAAGACATCATCGCCTACTTCTTCCAGCCATCAGATGAAGTTTGAATAAATCCGTGTAACCCTTTGGAGAAAATCACAATGGACGTAGCAATCATCGGCATCGGAATCCATCCGTTCGGGCGAACGGAAGGCGTTGACGGACGCGACCAGGGTATCTTCGCCGCCCGCCAGGCCCTGAAGGACGTGGGCCTGGACTGGGCGGACATGCAGTTCGCCTATGGCGGTTCCTCTGCCGCTGGCGCCGCTGACACCATGGTGTCGAAGCTCGGCCTGACCGGCCTTCAGTTCATCAACGTCTCCAACGGCTGTGCGACTGGCGGCAGCGCCCTGCAATCGGCGTACATGGCCATTCAATCCGGGATGTTCGATATCGGCATGGCGGTCGGTTTCGACAAGCATCCACGCGGCGCCTTCACCGTCAACCCGGAAGGCAGCGGCCTCGGCAAGTGGTACGGCGATATCGGCATGGCGCTTACACCGCAGTTCTTCGGCATGAAGATTCAGCGCTACATGCACGAATACGGCATCAGCGAAGACACCCTGATCCGGGTTGCGGTCAAGAACTATCGCAATGGCGCGCGCAACCCCAACGCCTGGCGACGCAAGGCCTTCAGCTACGAGGACGTGGCCGAATCCATGATGGTCTGCCACCCGCTGCGCAAGTACATGTTCTGCTCGCCTGCCGAGGGCGGTTGCGCCATGATCCTCTGCCGGGCCGACAAGGCGCGACAATTCACATCAACGCCAGTGTTTCTGAAGGCAGTGTCCGTGAAGACACGCCAGTTCGGTTCTTTTGAGGTCTTCTCCCAGTCCCAGGCGCTTGAGCGCGCGCCAGCGCCCACGGTTCAGGCTTCGCGCGCCGCCTTCGACATGGCCGGCGTCGGGCCTGAAGATATAGATGTGGCCCAGCTGCAGGACACCGAATCCGGCGCCGAGATCATGCACATGGCGGAAAACGGCTTCTGCGCCGACGGCGATCAGGAAAAGTGGCTGCGCGAGGGCCATACGGACATCGACGGCAAGCTGCCGGTGAATACGGATGGCGGTTGCATGGCCAATGGCGAACCGGTCGGCGCCTCCGGCCTGCGCCAGGTTTACGAGGTCTGCCTGCAGCTACGCGGCCAGGCGGGTGAACGCCAGGTTCCGGGCAATCCCAAAACCGGCTATACCCATGTGTACGGAGCACCGGGGCTCAGTGGCGTCACGATCATGAGCGCCTGATGGGTCTCTATGCCCGGCATGTGCTGCCGCGGCTGATCGATCTCGCATGCGGCCAGCCGCCGATGACCGAGTTGCGCTCGCGCTATGTGCCGAGGGCCAGTGGCCGGGTGCTTGAAGTGGGGATCGGCACCGGCCACAACCTGCCACACTACCGGGCGGCGGACACCATCACCGGGCTGGACCCGGCCGCGGAGATGACCGAGCGAGCCAGCCTTCGGGCGGCGCAAATGCAAACGCCAGTGAACATCCTCCAGGTCTCCGGAGAAGCGATTCCGGCAGACGACGCCAGTTTCGACAGCATCGTCTGCACCTGGACGCTCTGCTCGATTCCAGACGTCTATCAAGCGCTGCGCGAACTGAAGCGGGTGCTGAAGCCGGACGGCTGCTTCTATTTCGTGGAACATGGCCTGGCGCCGGAGCCCTGGGTCGCTCGGGTACAGCGGGGCCTTGCGCCCATGTGGCAAGCAATCGGCGGCGGCTGCCGTCTGACCCGCCAGCCGGACGTGCTGCTTGAAGACGCCGGCTTTCGCCTGCGGGAGAAGACGTCAGAATACGTGCCAGGCCCGAAGTTTGCGGCCTGGATGACGCACGGGGTCGCCACCCACTGAATCCGGCGCCAGAGCACCCGGGGGCAGTCCCAGGGTGCAGGCAATGCTTGAAGATCAAGACAGAGACTGAACGACAGGGCTAATCCGTCTGTCTGGCGTCGTGCTTGAGTATCCGGGCTAACCCGAATATTGCACCAGGGGCCGTGATGATCGCGCCGGATTTTGTCCGTCTGCGTGTGCTCGCGACCAAGAGCATAGCCACGCCTATGGTCGAGGGAGCATGGACGCGCAGACGGGCAAAAGACAAGCGAGCGCGCGGCAAGCGCAGTTTGTAACCGGCACAGAGCTTCAATATCAAAGACAACCAATTGAAAGATCAATAAAATCAGCCCAATCTATCAGCGCCCTGGTGCAATATTCGGGCTAACTCCTGGTCCACCTGAAACTTGGCTTCCAGATAGTCCAGCCCGGCTGCGTCCGCCAGTCGGCGAATGTCGTCGTGCTCCGACTTCCAGCGCACCTTGCCGTCGGGGCGAGTCGCCTGCTTGACATGGACTTCACCCAGGCTGGTCTGCACCAGGCGCGTCTCCCTCGGCAACACCCGCTTGAAAAAGGGCGCGAGGCGCAAACCGATGGTGGTGGATCGATTCAGAATCGCGTCGCTCAGCGCATCCACCTGCTCGGCAGCGCACAGCACCGACAGGCACATGGCGGGACGTGATTTCTTCATCACGACCGGCGTCACAAAGACGTCGCTGGCGCCCTGACGCAGCAGATGTTCGATCAAGGGTTCATAGGCCTCCGGACTCATGTCGTCGATATTGGCGTCGATCCGGTAATGGCGCGCTTCGGCCGGTGGCTGCACTGCCGCTTGCGGCGCCTCTCCGAGCGCCAATCGCAGTACATTGGGCACTTTGAAGTCCCGCTCACCGAGGCCGTAGCCGATGGCGGTCGGCACGAATTGCTGCGGCGGCGCGAAATGATCGACCGACGCCCTGAGGATGGCAGCGCCGGTCGGGGTCGTGGCTTCACCCTCGACGCCGGCATAGGCACAGGGCGCTCCCTTGAGAATCTCCTGCGTGGCCGGCGCCGGCACAGGCAGGCGGCCATGCGCACAATCAATGTAGCCACTGCCCAGTTGCACCGGCTCCGAGAGCACCTGCTCCACAGACAGCGCTTCGAGACAGATGGCCGCGCCCACCACATCGACAATCGAATCCACTGCCCCGACTTCGTGGAAATGCACCTCCTCCACCGGCAGCTCATGAATCTTCGCCTCCGCCTCGGCAATTCGCCGGAATATCGCCAGGGCCCGTGACTCGACAGCGGCCTCAAACCGAGCGGCGCGGATCATCTGTACGATGTCCCGATAGTGACGATGCGCCCGGCCCGGCTGCCCCGCCAACTGATCGGTCACGCACACCCGAACCCCGGCAATGCCGGATTTCCTTGCCCGCGCCACACTGATCTCGAACTCTTCGGCGCAAGGCAGACGGGCCAGTTGGCGACGCAAGAGGGATTCTGACACCCCCAGGTCCAGCATCGCGCCCAGATGCATGTCGCCGGCAATCCCGGCGCTGCATTGGTAGTAGAGGGTGCGCATCCCTTGCGAGCGGCGGTGCTTGCCGCTTCAGGCCGTGTTCGGGAAGTGGTCCGCAGAGGTTGCGGCAGCGATGACATTCTCCTGCAAGTGCAGGAAACCCTGGATGTCGGCGTTCACCGCATCGACGCCGTGTTCCAGCACATAGGCGTAGCTGCGCTGAAAGGCGTTCAGCCGGGACGCCAGGAACCTTGCATCGTAGTAGGCGTCAAAGACCTTCTCATCGCCCCAACCGAAAAAATTGCGACCAGCGATGTGGCGCGCCGCCTTCATGCCGATCAGCCCGATGCCAGCATCCTGCGCCCGCCGGAACAGGGGCAGAAGACCGGTCATGGGTGGCGAATCCGGCAGGATGCTGCGACCGTCCCAGTCGTACCAGCCAGCCGGCGTCACCGCGACCATGGCGAGGTCATACCAGCCGGTATCAATCGCGGCTTCCAGAACCGCCCTTGCGTTCTGATGCGTCGAAAGGCCAAAGTAGCGGGCCTTGCCGGCAGCGCGTGCCCGCTCGAAGGCAAGACGCATCTCCTCGCTGGCAATCAGGTCCACGTTGTTGGCGGCCATCTGATAGTAGGCATCGACCTGCTCCACGCCGAGGTCACGCAGGCTCTCGTCGAGCACCCTTGCCCAGGTGCGGGCGCCTTGCCGGGCCAGGGTGGGAGTGATGCGGTCATCCGGCTGCACCGGGTCGTCCAGATAAACAATGGACTTGGAAATCAGAAAGATCCGTTCCCTGTGCGACTTCAGGAATTGCGCCATGTTGCGTTCGGCATCGCCATAGTAGCGACCGGTGCCCACATCGAACACGTTGACGCCGGCTTCCACCGCCGCATACAACAATTCATCCCTGGGACGCCGGGACAGGGCTGCGCCACAGCCGAATATCAACCGACTCGCGGAAAACCCGGTGCGCCCGAGCCTGCGGTAGCGCATCGACGGCAGATCCAGGCCGTCGCCGGCCACCCCCCTGGCCTCCGCCACCGCTGCCTTGAGGGATCCGGTGCGCAGCAAGGCGTGCCCGGCAGCGCCAGCAACAACCAGGCGCTTGAGGAAAGCGCGACGCTGCCAGCGGCCGCCGCTTCGAGGTTCGATCTGCATGGCCGTGCCTCCCGTGTTTCCGTTCGTCGCGTAACCGCCCCTGCCCCGGGATCAGTAGGAGATCGACTCGGCGAGCACCTGGAAGCGCCCGTCCTGCACCTGCGACAGCACGCCTTCGCGCACGCCGGCATGCTTGTCCGGCGCGAAGGATACGCGATAACCGAAAATGTCGGTGTAGTCAGCTATACCTTCAAGGGCGGCCAGAAGGCTGTCCGTGGTCAGGTCGGGGCCAGCGCGCTCAAGAGCCAGAATGGTCAGGTCGGCGGCCCGCCAGCCCTCCATGGCGGCCAGGCCAGGCTCGTCGCCGTAGCGTTGCAGATAGGCGTCCCACCACGCCTGCACCGCCGGCGACTTGGCGTCTTCTGCATAGAGCCGGGCCATATGCACAAAGGCGTAGAAGCCTTCGCCCGCCGGGTGGTCGGCAATCACCTGCCCGTAAGCGGCGTTGTTGCCCACCCAGACCACATCGTTCCAGCCGATCTTGCGCGCCGTGTCGAGCACCAGAATGGTATCCCGGTGCACGGTTGCCATGGTGACCAGATCGCAGCCGGCCTGGCGCAGACGCAGGATTGCGGCGGTGAACTCGCTCTCGGTGGGTTTGTGCGCCGCCCGTTCCAGGACGCTCAAACCCTGGGCTGCCGCCTCGGCTTCAGTGGCCTCGACAACCTCCAGGCCATAATCCGAATCGTGATGAATGACGCAGATCTTGTGCTTGCCGGCCTGTTCCACAAAGTACTTCACCGAAGCCCGAATCTCGTCGTAGTAGATGCCCCGCTGGGTGAACTTCATGGGATGAAAGGGCGCCACCATCTGCCGCCCGCCACTGATCGGGAACAGGTTGGGGACGCCCGCTTCGAATTGACGCGGCATGATGGCGTTATTCATGGGCGTGCCCACAGCCAGCAACATGGCGAAAATCTCGTCCCGGTTGATGAGCTTGTTAGCCGCCTGAATCGCCTTCGGTAGCTGATAGCCGGTGTCTTCCACCACCAGCCGAATCCGTCGCCCATGCACGCCGCCGGACTCGTTGGCGGCATCAATGCGCATTCGGGCGCCATTGATGGAGCCTACCCCCCAGATAGCGGTGGCGCCGGAGAGGTCGGTATGGCTGCCGAGCACGATTTCATCCGAATGCACCCCGCGCACGGACCCGCCGGCGCCCGCCTCGTCGGAAGCGCCCTCCTCGCCGCCCGTACATCCAGCCAGGATCATTCCTCCCGTCAACAACCACATGAGCCCTGGTCGCATGCGTCACTCCATCCCTGTGCAGATTTCGTGAATTATATTCGCAACCAGCGGCCTGCCCGGAAGCCGGCGCGCTGGCCGTGCCTGCGTATAATCCGCTCTCCGAAATCGGCAAGCGGCGCACATGCCTGATCTGCCCAACGCCCATGCGCTGGCCTGCATGGCGCTGACCGTGATCGCACTCATCGCCTTCAGCCGGGAGAAATGGCGGCTGGAACTGTCCAGCCTGGGCTTGCTCGTCACGCTCGCCATTGGTTTCTCACTCTTTCCATTCGGCGACTTTTCGGCCACCGAGTTCTATGCCGGATTCGGCCACGAGGCGCTTATCGCCGTGGCGGCGCTGATGGTGCTCGGTCAGGGCCTGGCGCAGACCGCAGCGCTCGAACCCTTTGGCCGACTGCTCGCGCGCTACTGGAATCGGCTACCCTTCCTGTCGATTCTGGCCACCCTGCTGATCGGCGCCTGCCTCTCCGCCTTCGTCAACAACACCCCCATCGTGGTGCTGTTGCTGCCGATTCTGATCAGCGTCTGCCAGCGCACCGGCGCCTCGCCATCCGGCCTGCTGATGCCGATGGGGCTGGCGACCGTGGTTGGCGGCATGGCGACCACGATCGGCACCTCCACGAACCTGCTCGTGGTCAGCGTCGCCGCAGATCTCGGGCTTGCGCGATTCGGCATGTTCGACTTCGCCTACCCAGCGTTGGTGGCCGGCGGCGTCGCTGTCCTCTATCTGTGGCTGGTCGCGCCCCGCTTGCTGCCGCGTCGAGACGTCAACCTGGGCGATGTAGCCCCGCGCCTGTTCGAAGGCCGCCTGCATCTCGACGACCAATCCCCCGCTGTCGGCGCCACGCTGGAGCAGGCGGTTGATCTGTGCGCCGGCAAGCTGAAGGTCAAGCGCATTCGCCGCGGAGACTCGCTGGTCGTGCCCCTGCCGGATGTCATCCTGCGCGCTGGCGATCGGCTGCGGGTACAGGATACGCCGGCCAATCTGAAGCTGTTCGAGGACAGCCTGAGCGCCAGGTTGCACGGCATTGACAGCGCCAGCGGATCGGAAAATTCGCTGGCCGAGAATCAGAGCCTGGCCCAGATCGCCGTTGTGGAAGGCTCGGTTCTGGACCGGACGACGCTGGTCGCGGTGCAGTTTCTGGAGCGCTTCAAGCTCGTGGTGCTGGCGCTGCATCGCTCGGGCCGGGAGATTCTCGGCCATGACGACAACATTCATCGTGCGTTCTTGCGGCCAGGGGACATCCTCCTGGTGCAGGGCGACAGCGAGCAGATTGCAAGGCTCAAGCGCAGCGCCGAATTTCTGGTGCTGGACGCCACGATTGATCTGCCCGAATCGCGCAAGGCGTGGATCGCGCTGGCCACCTTTACAGCCGTTGTGGTGGCTGCCGCCAGCGGCCTGATGCCGATTTCGGTGAGCGCAGTGGCCGGCTGTCTGGTGCTGCTGTTGAGCCGCTGCATGAAGGTCGGCGCGGCATTTCGGGCCATCAACACATCGGTATTCTTCATCGTCGTGGCCAGCCTGGCGCTCGGCAAGGCGCTTGTGGTCACTGGCGCGGTCGATTTCATCACCGACATGTTTCTGTTTCTCACCGCCGGGGCCGACCAGCTGCTCATCCTGGGCGCCCTGATGTTGCTGCTGGCGATTCTCACCAACGTGGTATCGAACAATGCCGCTGCGGTGATCGGCACACCCATCGCCATCGGCATCGCCCAGGGCCTCGGCCTGCCACCGGAGCCCTTCGTACTGGCCGTACTGTTCGGCGCCAACATGAGCTATGCCACGCCCATGGCCTACCAGACCAACCTGCTGGTGATGAGCGCCGGCAAGTACACGTTCCTGGACTTTGTGCGTGTGGGCCTGCCGCTGACGCTTCTGATGCTGGTCACGCTGACCTGGACGCTTGGCGAAATCTATCTCTGACCGGCACATGGCGCCGTGCGTCAGCATCGGTAACGGAGTTGCGCCCTGGCGAAACGCTACAGCGCAAGGCCCTCGCAACGGCGCGCCCTTGCCGCATTTGCTCGCGCACATTCATTCTCGCGCCTTCGTTAAACATTCAGTAAACGCCATCAGGTCAGCCAAGAACAACGCATCATGAGCGATGTAACTGCCTACAAACGTCTGTAGATCATCCATCGCTATCACCAGTTCGCGCAGGTCAGGCTCCCAATCCGCCGGGGTCGGCTCCTGCAGCGCTATCAACACGCGCACATCATCTGGAACAAGGCCAATGGCCTTGCCGATAGCTTCCACCACTTGCTCGACATCGCTTGCCTTTCGGCTGGAATGCATTTTCAGCTTCGCGGCATCTTGTCGGCAGTCATCCGGCATATGCGCCGTCGCGCCCGATGCCCAGATGCAGGCGACCAGCATCAAGGCGAAGATGCGTCGATAAGTGGTCATGGTTTGATTCTCCGTCAGGTTAAAGTCTTGCCTCGCCCGCGCCAGGTCGTGCCGACAATCAGGCGAACGGACCAGCGCATCGTATCTGGAAGCCCGGAACGGCGAGCCACAGGATCGGCAAGCCACAGTGTACGGGCACAGGTTCTCGCGTCTGATGGCTGCGCAGGCTTGGCAGCATCAGTCATCATGTCGCCATACATAGTGATTCGAGTGTTGCCGAATCAAACACTCCTCCTGATTGCGGGTTGAGTGGCTGGCGCTTTGGGGCCGTTCAACGGGGCCGCGAGCGAGCGAGTACCGGCAACCAGAGCGCAAAGCCGAGCACGAAGCAAGCCAGCGCAAACCAGCCATTGGCGACGTAGTTACCTGTCCAGTCACTTGCGCGCGTCCCGCTCGATCCGCGCAACCGGGCGGCCCTGCCGTGGCAACGGATTGAAACCGCACACCGACAGCAGCGACGGATTGCGGCGCAACTCCCGAACCAGCGACGCCACCGAGGCGTGCTGAAAGACCACCCCCGCCATCAAGGCGCGCCACATCGCGCGAACCGGAAAATCGTTCCTGCCCCGACCCCGCTTCGCCGCAAGCGCCGCAACCAATTCCGCGTCCGGCAAGTGCTCCAGCACCATCGACAGGCGTTTCAGGTCCGCCAGCGGCAGTGTTTTCCAATATGGAAATGAGCCTGAACGAGCGGTGGTGCTTGGAATAAATTTTCGACGCCCCACATAACACCAACCCATTCAATCAATTAGAAACAGCGCAAGCACTATTGTGACTGATGCAGGTAAGTCTGAACGGTCCGAACCCACCCCTGTGCCGACAGAGTCAAGAAAGCGATGCTCAGCTTGAGGGATACATCGTGCTCAGCAGATCGCTTACGGCTTTTTCGCGATCCAACGAAGGCCGAACGCCGGGAGAAAAAGCGGAAACCCGGTGCAGCTCTCTCGTCTGCGGGCCGATATCCCCCCGCAATAGACCCCGTGTTATGCCAAAATGCAGCGTCGCGAAATTATCCCATATCACGATATCGCCAGGTCTCCATTGATGCCGTACCTGCACCTCTGGATTTTTCGGGGTTTCAAACATGATCTTCAGGATCGCTTCGCTGAGGTCCGTCGGATAACCATGCACCCGTTTAGCGAAAGCCTCTCCTGCGAAGAGGCTTAAACGACCGGATGCATAGTGTTGCACCACAGCTGGATACGTTTGCGCTCCAAACCCCCGCTCTCCATATTTGATGATCTCAGCAGGATTACCAAAATCGTGACGAAGCGACGAGAACAGCACGTCGTGATCAAGGTCCAGGCCCAGGAGCAAGAGCTTCAATTCGTCAGGCAATATCTCATATGCTGCTGACATGCTGGCCCACAAAGTATCGCAGCCAAAAACCACGTCTTTGGCCTGAAGTACGTTGACGAGAGTTGGGTGTTCTCGAAAGGTCTCATCGTGATGCCACGAATCCGTACTGTACGGGTTGTCCTGATCACTCGTCTCCATGTAGATCCGGAGGACCTCTGGGTGCTCTTCTGAAAGGCCGCCTTTGTCAAAAACAACTTTATCAGGATCAACAGGTGGATCGACCGGATGCTTCTCCAATTCTTCACCGAACAACGCCGCCACGCGTTTATGATCTGCAGGCGACAGGTGCTGTTCACGCGCAAACAACACGCCGTACTCCCATAGGGCTTGGCGCAGTTCCTCACCAGACTCATCGTTCAATTCTGAAAGGTGCAACCCCTCGATAGTCGCACCGATGGTCGGTGTGGTTGGCACTGCATTAAAGTGCTTGAACTTACCGTTGAAGTCAGGGTCTCGAGAAATGGCTGACATTTCGCGGACTACCCTCGGATAAGCCGACCAGGACGAGCTCCGGTGAGTTCATCGTTCTCTCGTACTACCACACCATTCACCAGCGTAAACTCATAACCACTAGATTCCTGCAGGTATCGGGACTCATTCGTAGGCAGATCACACACTAGTTTCGGGACGTGTACTGCGAGCCGCTCAAAATCAATCACGTTGATATCAGCTCGTTTGCCTACCTCCAGCTCACCTCGGTCTTCGAAACCATAGAGAGACGCCGTGTCGCTAGTGTGCTTCTTCACAACATATTCAATGGGGAATTGCGGCCCCCTGTGTCGATCTCGCGCCCAGTGCGTAAGCATGTAGGTGCTGGAAGACGCATCGCAAATGATCTTGCAATGCGCGCCACCATCTGACAGCCCGGGCACTGCGTTCGCATTCTGCATCATGTGCTCAATGGCGGAGAGGTCGTTGGCCTTGTAGTTTGCCGCCAGTGAGATGAGCACCGCCTTTCCATCATCCTCCAGCATGAGATCGTATAACAGTTCCAGTGGGTCGCGCCCTTCTGCTGCGGCCATGCTGGACAATGCGAACCGAGGCTCAGGTTCATAGTTCACCGGCTCCGTGATCCGATATATGAAGTCGAGACTCATTTGTAGAAGTACGTGGGAATTGTCCATGAACGCGTCCGACTCTGGCTGATCCGGTTCGCTGAGAATAGCCTGCTTGATCTCGGGTTTACGCAACTCAACAACACGCTCTGCAAGCGGCAGCTTGGCCAGCTTTTTGTAGGTGGGGCGAGCAGTAAAAGCGTGGTGGCCCTCGAGGGAGGTCAATAGCCCAGTCGGCCGGATCGGAAACTGGCCATGCAAACGCAGGCCTTCGGCGTCAGCCTCGTCTTGCAGCTCCAGCAGCTCTCTAAAAGTCTCCGGCTCGCTGTAGGTCTCAACTAGAGTAAACGTAACGGGCCTACCTGAGACTCGCGAAAACTCTCTCATCCACTGAATCTCTTCCTGTGCGGTGAACTGATCCTTCAATCCTGGTAAAGCTTCACCGGCTGCACCCGAGGGAATCAGCTCGAACACACCGCTACCGACCCGTCCCATCTCGCGCGCAATGGCCATTAATTCATCGACAGGAGCGAGCGTCCCCGGAACAAATCGCCCATCTACTGCCTGGTGAGCCTTAACACGCGAAGACGTGAAACCTACCGCCCCCGCCTCGAGCGCTTCACCCACTAACCGCGCCATCTTATTCACATCTTCTTCTGTGCCAGGCTCGTCATTCGCGCCCCGTTCTCCCATCACATAGAAGCGGAGCGCGCCATGCGGTACCTGGGCTGCAATATCAATGGTGTATTGCCTTTTACCAAGTGCATCGAGGTATTCCGGGAAAGACTCCCACGTCCAGTCCATGCCCTCACTGAGCGCAGTGCCAGGGATATCCTCCACACCCTCCATAAGTTGAATGAGAAACTCTTCAGAACCCGGTTTCACTGGCGCAAACCCGACACCGCAGCAGCCCATAACAACCGTCGTCACGCCGTGATCAGATGAAGGCCGAACCTCTTCGTCCCAGGTTACCTGACCGTCATAGTGTGTATGCACATCGACAAATCCAGGCGTAACCAACTTTCCTTTTGCGTCGATCGTCCGGGCAGCTTTCCCATCAATGTTCTGCCCAATCTCAACTATGCGGCCGTCTTTGATCGCAATATCACCGACAAATGGCTTTGAGCCTGTCCCGTCTACTATTTCACCTTGCTTGATTAACACGTCATACATAAGAAATACCCTTCCTGTATCTGATTCTCACAATCATTTATTGATCCTGGTTAAGTGCGCGGTTTAGGACCTGTGCATACTCCTGGCGGCAGCGATCTTTAAACTCATTCCCTTCCGGTGCGATAGCATCGAGGCCGTGGGGGCACTGTGGAAACATGTGTAGTTCAGCTGGAACTCCCGCTCTTACCAGTCCGCGCGCAAATTCGATGGCTTCGTCACGGAAACAATCCACATCTCCCACGCTCAGGTATGTGGGTGGGAAATTGGAATAATCCTGCTCCACCGTGGGTGAAGCTTCTCCAGGAACTTGTTCCCCAGTTCCCCTGATTCGTGCCAAATAGAAATCCCATGCAGCACGATTGTTATCCCGAGTCCAACTACTTGGATCCATTGAGAAATTGACTGATTCTGACATCGAGCGATGATCGAGCATTGGCGTCTGAAGGAGTTGAAAGCAGACTTTGGGACCCGTTCCCTTGTTGGCTTTCAGGGCGGTTCCGGTGGCAAATGGTCCTCCGCCGCTACACCCGCCAACTGCAAATTTGGAAGCCACAAATTCAGCCGGTGCTTCTGATTGCGCAAGCCAAGACAGCACGTTAAATCCACCTTCAACCCCATCGGGGAACGGGTGTTCCGGCGCAAGCCGATAATCGACGGAAACAACAACACACCCGATTGTGTCTGAGATATACCTGCCAAAAAAGTAATCTTGTAGATAACTGCCCGCTATCAACCCTCCACCGTGGAACCAGATCAGGCAGGGCGCTTCATCTGGTCGAGGCTTTGGATAAAAGATTGCCACGGGGACTTTGCCAAAGGCATCGCTCGTCTCTGTTAATTTGGTATTCGGGTCGTCTTTGTAAAGTGGCAGGAGTGAATTCACCAAATCACTGTGTGCCGATCGAATGGTCTCTACGAAAGAAGCATCGTATTTTGCTTGCGGTATAGTGATTGGTTCAAAGCAGGAAAGGCTCGAGGGCTTTAGGTCGTAGATTTCTTTCATGGGTAACCTCAATAGATTCGTGGATACACTCGCTAAAGGCTTTCATCATCAACCGCTAAAGGCTTCTGGCGAAATTGGTGATCGAGGCCACCAGGTCTGAGTAGATTTCGGGGGTAGCGTCGCCGAACATCAGTTCACTCCCATGAACAGTGCCATGGACTGTACGTCCAAGTGTCGGGATGCGCGCAGCAACCAGTTTTCGATAGAAAGCCAGTCCTTCATCGCGCAATGGGTCGAGTTCATTTAATGAGATCACATGCGGCGGCAATCCCTGCAGATCTTTCGCGGTGGCGTACAAGGGCCAAGCTAAGGGATTCTCCGCGTTTTCCCCTCTGGGGTCATAGACGTTTGCCATGAGTGACATGAACTGGCTTTCCATCATGTAGCCCTCGTTTTCGACCAGGGAAGGAAGACCTTCAGGCGGTTGAGCGTAACGCCCGCAAATGTAGGGACACATGGCGTAGACCCCATCTATCTTTTCAACCCACCCCTCCTGGTTCGCTTTCAGCGTCGTTGCGAGGGCCAGGTTGCCTCCACCGGACTCTCCGGAGACGACGATTTTGTCGATGCCCAGTTTGTCCTTGTTGTCGTAGACCCATTGGAGACCGGCAGCGCAGTCATTCAGCCCTGCGGGGAAAGGGTGAGGGCCCAGTCGTCCGGCGGCGTTTCGGAACTCGACGCCGACCACAACGACACCCCGAGCTGCAATACTATTTCGTAGCCGCACAAATACCGGGTCACAGGCACTGCTCAGGGCCATCCCGCCACCATGTACATGATAAATACACGGGGCTTTGTCTGCGACGTCGACTGGGTTGTGCACGTGCAGTGTGATCTCGTTACCATCGGAA
Organism: Pseudomonadales bacterium; assembly: GCA_965199705.1. Taxonomy (GTDB): domain Bacteria; phylum Pseudomonadota; class Gammaproteobacteria; order Pseudomonadales; family Azotimanducaceae; genus Azophilus. The sequence goes on along the minus strand of OZ241359.1, from coordinate 1,491,353 downwards.
CTTTGAATCACTTCGGTGGTACAAGCGACGTTATCCCATACCGGTAGGGCTTGATTCATAACTTCATTGCCACTTTGGGCGACATCCTCAAATGCACCAAGAAGGGACAGTGCCTCTTCATACCTGACGTCGCCTGACGGGATTTCAACGCTGCTCTGAGGTTCAGCCGCCAGTTCAATTGCTGCGACAAGCCGGTGGTCGGCTCGTGGATCTGTGAGCACCGTCATATCGGCGTCGCCGAGGCGACCCGGTAACGTACTTTTATTCATTGTGACGTCTCTTCGGGCCAGACTTCACCCAGTACCCGGAAGGCGCTGGCGGCACAGGGCCAACCGGCATAGTGGGCGGTATGGGTGATCATGGCTTCCACTTTGGCCCGTGAAACACCCAGATTTTTCGCGCCCACAAAGTGAACCCGCTGCTCTGCCTCCCGGTTCAGCGCTACCAGGACGGCGCAGGTGAGCAATGATCGCTCTTCCAGAGCCAGAGTGTCGTCCTGCCACACGGTTCCGAAAAGATGCTCAAAGGTGTACTCCAAAAACTGTGCTGGCGGTGGTGTTGACCCACCACCTGTGGCAGCGCCTTCGGTCAGACGTTGGAACAGAGCAAGCCCTTTTTCAGATTTGGTAGGTTCATTCGCCACTGATTCTCTCCAGTTCAAACTCGGCCGATTCAGGCCGCGCAAATTTCCAGCTTGGTCAAGCCAAGCAGACGGTTATTAGGCATCCATGCGTGATCGCCGACGATCTCCAACTGCTGAAATCGCTCCGTCAGCACATCCAACACGACCTGAATTTCCAAACGGGCTAGGCTGACGCCTAGGCAGAAGTGCACACCGGCACCAAAGCCGAGATGTTTGTTGGGCCACCGACCGATATCAAAGGTAAACGGGTCTGCAAATGCACGCTCATCTCGATTCGCCGACATCTCCCAGTGAGTGACCTTGTCGCCGCGGTGGATCTTACGGCCACCTAGTTCTGTGTCCTCTACCGCGGTGCGGCGTTTGTAGATGGAAGGCGTCGTCCAGCGTACGATCTCCTCGACCGCCGACTCGATGAGTTCGGCATCGTTCTTCAGCCGCTCAAACTGCTCAGGAAATTCGGCAAACGCCTTGGCTGCGCCACCTAGAGCGCTACGGGTGGTCTCAGCCCCTGCAGGGAACAGAAGCCCAAAGAACCCCAGCAGTTCCGCATCGGATAGCTGAGAGCCGTCTTCATCAAATCTGGCAGCGATAAGCGTTGAGAGGATATCGTCGGCCGGTGCCCGGCGTTTTCTTTCAATGAGTTCGGCACCGTATTGGCGTAACTTGTTGGAGAATTCGACGTCCATGATATCGCCTTTGTCGCTGGCCAAGCCCTTGTCGATCCAGTCCACCAGGTCGGCGCGCTCGTCTAAGGGTACACCCAACACAGCGCAGATCATCTGCAATGGCAACTCCCGCGCCACATGGTGCACAAAGTCGAAATGTTGTAGATCCGTCACCTGATCGAACAAGCGGTTCGCCCGCTCACTCATATCCGTCTGCAGCTTCTTGATGGCCTTGGGCGTAAATCCCTGGCTGATCAGGCCGCGCAGCCGTCGATGCTTCGGGTCATCAGTAAAATTGAGCATCACATTGACGAGATTTTCTTCCTGGTCCTCCAGGCCGGTCCCGCCGCCCTTCCGCCCACCAGCAGCGCCAGACGAGAACAGTTGGGGATTGCGAATCACGTAACCCACATCCTCGTAGCGGCTCACTACCCAGAACCCTTCGCCACCAAGTGTGTATTGTGTGGGCTCATGCCAGTGTACGGGGTCATGCTCACGCAGCCAGTTGAAAAACTCATGAGGAAAACCATTGGCGAAAGTTGCGCCGCGGGAAAGATCGACACTCGGCGACGACGACGGGGTAGTCATGTTACTGATCCTCTTTGTTTAATGGGCTTAATGGCGATACCTCAGCACCGGCCAGCTGTTCCAGGCGTTGTACCGTGGCATAGAAAGCCTGGTCTCCATAACCCGCATCCACTGCCTGCTGAAACACGCTATGAGCCGCTTCTGCCAGAGGCATCGGCACCTCCAAGGCATTGGCGGATTCCAGCGACAGGGCCAGATCCTTGGTGGCGAGCGACAGCGCGAAAATCTGTGCGTCAAAATCGCGGCTTAGCGCGAAACCTGTCTCGCGCGTAATGACGCCTGCAGTACTGTGATCGAGCACGGTCTTGATCTCGTCTGACGTGAGGCCAGCTTTGGCACCAAACACAAAGGCCTCTTGCACGAGCAAGGCACCAGCGAGAAACACCTGATTGTTGATCAGTTTCAGCATAGTGCCGCTGCCAACACCTCCAGCCCGCACGATATTGCTGCCAATGACCTCTAACAGCGGTTCAATCGTTGCGAATACCTTATCGTCGTCGGCACTCACAAGAATGCTGAGCGTACCAGCGCGCGCGCCCGGGGCGCCGCCGGAAACCGGGGCATCCACATAGTGCAGCCCGGCGTCGGCGCACGAGGATGCAACCGAGCGCACTGCGGCGACGGAGCTCGTTGACAGATCGACAATGATGGTGCCTTCTGCCGCATGCAGACGCACACCATCTGTGCCCAGCACCACCGAATCAATCTGAGCGGGACCGGGTAAAGATAGAAATATAACCTTCGCGTTACGCGCCAGATCCTGAACCGAACCAGCTGCTGATGCGCCCAGTTCCACCATCTCATCAACGGCAGCACTCATCACATCGTGAACGATCAGGTCGTGACCCGCGGTCAGCAGGTTTTCTGCTACAGGTCGGCCCATGGTACCCAGGCCAATAAATCCAATACTCATGAGACTCCTCGTCTATTAGATTTGAGCTCTTTTAATTTCATGGCCTACGTGGCCAGTCAGAACGATTACGGCTGAGCACCTCGGAGCGCTGAACACAGGGTCGGTAAGGTGATGCGGGGGGGAGTGAACGTGTTGTGCGAACAAATCGGTTCATCCCCCTCATCTACCCGGGGTCCAACGGGTAACTGCTTCGTGCCTGCTGACGGAAAAGGCCATGTCAGTGGCTGTATGCGAGGCGGACTCCAAAGGTGCGGGGCCGCGAAAACGACGCTAATACTGAACCACTGCTTCCTGCTGCCTGCGCTCCTTCAGAATAGATTTCGTCTGTAAGGTTTTCGACGAAGGCTTGCACTTGCCACGCTGCGTCCTCAGAAGTCCAGCCCAGGCGAAGGTTGACGATGGCATAAGCATCCTGCTCCAAGGCTTCCTGACCTGGCAGCGTTGCATTGTGTACGTCGAAGAAGTAGTTGTCTTTCCAATTCACGTCACCGCGAAGGTTGAGATCACCACCTGCCAAATCCCAACTGTACTCGAGACCAAGGGTGGCGGACCACTCGGGCGAACGAACCGCATCATTCCCCCCAACATTAACGGGCGGAACGGTAGTGAGGAGTGCGTTGCCAAACAACGTATTGCCATACTCGGAATTCAGGTAGCTGACAGAGCCGTCGATCCGAAAATTATTACCCAGCAGAGCAATGTACTCGAACTCGACGCCGAAGAGATCAGCGCTCGCAGCATTTTCAACCACTCCGGTAGTTCCGATGAATCGAGTGATCTGAATATCCTCAAGCTCATAGAAAAACACTGCTGCGTTGACTTGCAGACGATTGTCAAAAAACTCGTTTTTTGCACCGATCTCAAAGGCCGTGATCGTTTCTGGGTTAAATGAACCGGTGCATTCTGTGACATTGAATCCCCCAGATTTGAAACCTGTGGAGATTCTTCCGTAATACAAGGAATCATTGCTGGGTTTGTAATCGACACCCACTGTTCCTGTTGTTTCCGTCCAGCTCTCTTCTTCCCTATTATTAAAGCAGGGGGCAGCAACGTTACTGCTGAGGGTTCTATCAACGTCTCTTTCGTCCTCTGTCCACCGCATTCCGGCGGTAAGCGACCATTGCTCATTCAGGTCATACGTGCCCTGGGCAAACACAGCATTGGAGGTGGTCTCTTGATCAGTCCTGAATTGAACAAAGGGCGCCGCCGAAATCGTGCCATTCAGCATTGGTGCAGCTAGGCTCCCGGGCGGTAAGGGCATGCCTATGCTACCGAGACCAAATAGCGCCTCAAATAATGTCTGCTGATCCGTAAATTCAACATCAGCGACAAAATTTGCGTCTTCTTGTAAGTAGAAATAGCCAACAATCCACTGCAGATTATCCGTTAAGCCAGATAGGTTAAATTCCTGTGTGAATTGTTCGGATGTTGTGTGACTGAAAATATCGATGGATGTGGTTGGTGATGCGTCCGAATCCTGTAAAGTGCCAAATTCCGCATCGCGATATGCAGTGATGCTCTTCAAGGACACAGACTCGTTGATATCCCAGGTAACCGTTGCACTGGTGCCCCAGAGCTCCTTCTCCCGTAACAGCGGATCGTTGGTGGTGACGGTTAGATCGTCTGGGTCACTGGGTACTTCCGTTACTCGATCGGCGACATCCAGACCAAAAACCTGACCTAAAGTCAGCCCGCCGAAAGCTGGGTTTGGAATGTTCAAGAGCCCATCGGGGTTATTTGGAGTGACGCCAAGGTCGTTGGGTGGAAAACTGATATTCTCGAATTCTGGACCGGTTCTTTCTGCCTCGAGAAAATCGCCGCGCAGTACGACTTGCACGCTGTTCGACGCATCCCAGAGAAACGAGGCTCTTGCGGAGAGGTTCTCCGCTTCGTCCGAGTCTTGGCCTGTAACGATGTTGTCTCGATACCCTTCACTCTGATCATCGTACGTCAGACTGGCTCGCACTGCCGTCGTGTCACTTAACGGCAGGTTTCCGCCCACTTCGTACTTTGTTCTCTGGAAGTCTTCAAGGGTAATAGCGGCATTGAATTCAGGTGTCTGATTCGGCAACTTGGTGATCAGATTGATGCTGCCGCCGGTTGCGTTGCGCCCATAGAGTGTGCCCTGCGGTCCTCGCAGAACCTCTATACGCTCCAAATCAAACAAGGGGGTAAGCTGGGTAAAGGTCTGACCTTGGTAGACATTATCGATATGGGTGGCGACCGCGGCTTCAGCCAGGTTCGGGACATCGGTCCCTACGCCTCGTAGCGTGATTCGTGAGAATCCTGCAACTTCAGCAAACACCAGATTAGGTGTTTTCAGTGAAATCGACGGGAGATCAAACAGACGATCTCTGACAATCTGGTCTTCGGAAAAGGCTGTAATCGCTATCGGTGTATCTTGAACTGACGATTCACGCTTTTCAGCCGTGACTACGATCTCTTCAATAATGGGTTGAGCATAACTGGCCGAAGCGATGCTCACGAAAAGTAGAAGTATGCTGTAACGCGTAACTTTATTCATTTGTTCCCCCGAAACTGATTAAGTTGTCATGCGTGCTTTCGCACGACGCTATCCCCGTCGTTCACGACGCCGCGCGCGCTCCTCCCTGCGCCCCTCATGCCATCGATCACTGCCGTTGCGATTGCTATGTCGCGCTTGTGCGCCCCTCTTAGCAATGTCGCAGGCTTCAAATGATGCGCCATAAGTTTGCATATTACTACATAAATCGTAATAATCTACAATATTCGTGCAATAACATCGAAAATATAGTTACAAATACGATTTCTTCGGGGTAATCGAAAGTATCAGGGAGTTGGCTTGAAGAATCTGGAGGCCGCGAACGAAGACGGGGTAGAATCGCAAGCGTCGCGGCGCGGATGCAGCAATTCTCATTTTGGACTCACTCGGGTTGATGGGTGTTTGGGGAGTCTGTTGGGGTTTGGGGAGTCTGGGCTTTGGGGAGTCTTGACAGCATAGTGCTTGGCGGCTACGGTGGTGGCCATGGGCAACCAGTGGTTTGGCTCGAAGGCGGCGTCGGGGTTGTGGCAGGCGCTGGTGTGGTTGATGCTGCCGCACTCGGTTTACATTGAGACTCATTTGGGCGGTGGGGCGGTGATGAGGCGCAAGCCGGCGGCGCTGCGCAGCATCGGCATCGACCTGGACGCACGGGCGCTGGCCTCGTTCGAGTGCGGCCATCCGGTGGAGTTGGTTCACGGGGACTGCCACAGATGGTTGTCGGCGTTTCCGTTCGACGGTTCGGAGTGGGTGTACAGCGACCCGCCGTACCTTTTGAGCGCGCGCAGGTCGTCGCGGCGCTACCGGCACGACTACGGGGAGGCGGACCACGACGCGCTGCTGGCGCTGCTGCGGCCGCTGCCGTGCGCGGTGATGGTGTCGGGGTACCCGTCGGCATTGTACGACGAGGGGCTTCGCGGCTGGCGCAGCCTGTCGCTGCAGGTGATGAACCACGCCGGGGTGGTCAGCGAGCAGGTGTGGTTCAACTTCGAGCCGGATCGGGTGCATTGGGCGTCGCTGTCTGGGCGCGACTTCACGCACCGCCAGACGGTCAAGCGCAAGGCGGCGAGTTGGGCGCGGCGCTACCGGGCGATGCCTCCGGCGGAGCGCCTGGCGGTGCTGGCGTCGATCATGGCGGTGCAGACGCAGGCGCCGTGAGGCATCTTGAGCGTCATCTTGAGCGTCTGCGGGCGTGCTTCGCCAGGCTGCCGGATCCGCGCCACGGTCGCAATCGGCGCTACGCCATGGCGGACGTGGGCATGGCGGCGCTGTCGGTGTGCCTCATGCAGTCGCCGTCGTTCCTTGCTCACCAGCGGGCGCTTGCCACGCAGGGCCGCCGCTCCAACGCGCACACGCTGTTCGGCCTTGCGCGCATCCCCTGCGACAACCACATCCGGCAACTGCTCGACGGCGCGCCGCCGGCGCACATGGACGATGAGTTCCACGCCATCGCCGGGGATCTGGACACGCACGGCGCCTTGGCCCCCATGCGCTGCCTCGACGCACGGACGCTGATCGCCCTGGACGGCACGGAGTTCTTCCGCTCGCGCAAAATCCACTGCCCGAACTGCTCGACCCGCAAGCGCAACGACGGCGGCACGGAGCGCTTCCACCAGATGCTCGCCGCCACCCGCGTCGCCCCGGGCCAGTCCCGCGCGCTGCCGCTGCCCCCGGAGTTCATCCAGCCCCAGGACGGCGCCGACAAGCAGGACTGCGAGCGCCAGGCCGTCAAACGCTGGCTGCACCGCCACGGCGCCCGCACCGCCACGCTGCGCCCCGTCTACCTCGGCGACGACCTGTACGCCTGCCAGACCGTCTGCAAGGCCATGCTCGACGCCGGCGGCGACTTCCTGCTCACCGCCAAACCGCCCAGCCACAAAACCCTCTACGAGTACCTCGACAGCGTCCAGATCCCCGCCCGCCGCACCGCCACCGGCGCCGGGACGCGCCGCCGCATCCAGCGCCACCGCTGGATGACCGACCTGCCAATCCGCGACGGCGCCGACGCCCTGCGCGTCAACTGGTTCGAGACCGTCATCGCCAAGCCCGACGGAACCGTCACCTACCGCGGCAGCTTCGTCACCAGCCTGCCCGTCAACCGCGACAACGTCGCCACGCTTGCCAACTGCGCCCGCGCCCGATGGAAAATCGAGAACGAGTCCTTCAACGTCCTCAAGCGGCACGGCTATCACCTCGAACACAACTTCGGCCACGGCAAGCGCACCCTCGCCTGCATGCTGGCCACGCTCAATCTGATCGCCTTCGCCCTACACACCGCCTGCGACCTCGTCGAATCCCTCTGGCAGCAAGCCCGGCAGCGCCTCGGCGCTCGACGCCGCCTGTTCGAGCACCTGCGAACCGTCACCGAGTACCGCGTCTTCGCCGACTGGAACGCCCTCGTCAGACTGCTCGCCACCGGCGGAACCGCCGCTCAGCCGCCCTGAACCGACAAGCCCTCCAACCTCCCGCCAAAAAACACCACCGCAAAACACCACCGCAGAGCAACCACAGAACTCAACATCAACCAAAATGAGAATTGCTGGCGCGGATGCCCGGCGAAATACCAAGGCAAAGCAAAGCTCAAGGCCATGTACTACCCAGACGAAACAGACAACAACATCATCGCAGCCCTGCGGCCAAACCCGCGGATCACGAACAGGGAAATCGCCAACCAGCTCGACATCGCCGAGAGCACCGTGGCCCAGCGTATCCGCAACATGGCAGATCGCGGAGTGATGAGAGTCATCGCGCAGAAACACGTGTTCTCGGACGACTACAACGTGTTCTGTTTCCTGTTCATCAACACGTCCCGGCGTACCGTGCAGAAAGTCAGCGCCGACATCGCCGCGTACCGGGACGTCTGGAGCGTAGCGCAGATATTGGGCAATCCCGATATCTTCGTCGCCATACGGGCAACGTCGCTGCAAAGCGCCCACGAACTCGCTAATAGCATCGGTGACACCAGCGGGGTAGACACCGTCGAGGTCTGTGCCTGCATTCACGTTCACAAGTACGTGTCAGCACTCGGGAACTTCAACACGACTCACAACGTAGAGGAGGCAGAGGACTCTATCTTCGTGCCTTTATCCCAGGACGGTCGGCAGAGCAATCGCGAAGTCGCCCGGCAGCTCGGCATTTCTGAAACCACCGTGCGCCAGCGCCTTAATAAGATGCTGCAGCAGGGCGAAATGCAGTTCCAGGTGGTGTGCAACCCTGCCGCCCTGCGCCCGGAAACGACGGCCTTCGCTCGCATCACAACACTTTCGCGCTACACGGACGAGGTGCTCAAGGAACTACAGCAATTGGAGTCGATCTCGTTTCTAGGAGAAGTCACGGGCGAAGCCAACATGTTGGCGTTCCTCAACGCTTCAAACACGCAGGAACTCGGCGATCTCTGCGACAACAAGGTCTTGTCGATACCGGGAGTACGATCGGTACACGTACAGCTGCTCGTCTCTAGCGCGAAGCACCTGGTTCACTATGCGTACTTCGACGCGCCCGAGGAAATTCCCAGGCGCAAGTGATTGCCTTAACCCTGGGGACGGCAGGCAAACCACACCCACGGTCAGATTCATCCACCCATGGTCGCTGTGGGGATGGTGACGCGAGTCTCGACATTTTTGGGAAGAGCAGGATTGATCATGAAGCCAGAGTTTTCACATACAACCAATACGCGGAATTTTATGACCGCTATCACAACCACGAACTCAAGAACTAAGGAAGAACACCATGCCAAAACTCACCGCTCCCGAGCAGAAGGAATTTCTGGATACTCCCGGTATCCTGATGCGAATCGCCTGCGTGCGGCCAGATGGCAGCCCGCTGGTCACACCGATCTGGTTTATCCACCAAGAGGGGACAATCTATATCACCCCCAGGGCGCAGTCAGAATGGTTCGCCTGCCTCAGACGTGATGCCAGAGCAGCCCTTTGCATCGACGATCAGAATCCCCCCTACCGAAAGATCATTATCGAAGGCAGAGCGGAACTTATCCACGATCTCGGTGAAGACGATGCCTGGCGAGATCTCTACAGGCAGATCGCTAAACGTTATGTAACCGAGAAAGCCGCCAATGCCTATGTCGACAATACGGATGATCAGCAGCGGGGTCTCTATCGCGTTGTCCTGAGTGACAGTGTCGTCAAGAGTTGGCGAATGCCGGTCGAGGGCGAATCCGAAACAGGTGTCTGGCACCAGCGTTACTATGCACCGGGTACACGTTATTCAGATAAATGCTGAGTTACCGAATGAATGACCTTAATCCCCTGATAAGGATCCGTGGGGTTTGCCGCAGGAGTCCACCCGACGGGGTTTTGCGTGCGAAAATGGGGTTCCCGGAAACTCACTTGGAGGGTGAACCTTGGGGAAGCGCAGGCGCCGGCAGCGGAAGGCAGCGGGGAATCGGCGGATCCGCCCGCCGAAGGTGGAGTTCGAGTTCACGGATCTGGACCTGACGGCCTTCGGCGGCGCGTCGATCCTGGCGCGGACCGCCCGGCGGCTCGGGCTGTTCGAACTGCTTGGGGAGGCGGTCTCGGTGAAGGTCAGGAACCGGGGCGCGTCGGACGCGGAGACGCTGTGGGCGATCATCGCGTCGCTGGCCCGGGGCCACGGGTCGCTGTCCGACCTGGACGCGCTGCGCGCCGACAAGGTGGCCAGCACGCTGCTTGGCCTTCGCCGCGTCCCCGAGGCGCGGCGCGCCGGGGAGTGGCTCGGGCGGCTGAAGCCAGGTGACGTGAAGGGCCTGTGGCGGGCGGCCGTCGAGTTCGCGGGCCGGGTGGCGCCGTCCGTCATTGAGCACGAGGTCGGGACGAAGGGCTACGTTGCGCTGTTCATCGACGCCACCGGCATTGAGGTGGACGGGCAGCTCTTCCAACGGGCGAGGCAGGACTACAACGGCAACCGGGGCTTATTGGCTGCACGCCACGTTCCTGGGCGGCCTTTGGTCGGCGGGACAATTGCAGCCGGGCGGCGGCCGGGTGACGCTGAACTGGCGCACCCTGCTGGACTGGACGGCGGGGATGCTGCCGGCGGGGACGCCGGTGTGGCTTCGCGCGGACAACGCCTACTACAAGGGCGGACTGGTACGCCTGTGCGCGGAGCGGGGCTGGGACTTCTCGATCAGCGTGACCAACGACCGGTGGCGCGGGCCGGTGCTGGAGCAGCTTGAGGGGCTGCCCGACTCGGCGTGGACGGACATCGGCATGGAGGAGGAGGCGATCTTCGCTAGCCACTGCCCCAGCGGTTGGGACGCGCAGCGCCACTATGTGGTGATCCGCCGCCGCAGCCTGGGCGGCCAGCTTCTGCTGATACCGCAGCACACGGTGATCCTGGTCTCGCGCAACGACCTGCCCCTGGACGAGCTGGTGCGCCGCCACCGGGCCAAGCAGGGCCAGGAGAACGCCTTCAAGGGGCCGCTCATCGACCTGGGCCTGCACCACCCCCCATGCCGATCCTACCGGGCCAACCAAGCCTTCTACGCCTTGGGCCACATCGCCCAGGCCCTGCTTCGGGCGGTGCAGTTCACGGCGCTGCCGAAGGGGGCGCGGCGCCACGGCATCCGACAGGTCATCCGCCACGTGATGTGCGCCGCAGCGCACATGATCCGCACGGCGCGCCGGATCGGCCTGCGCTTCGCCAAGACCAGCTTCCGGCTGGACTGGCTTTACGAGGCCATGACCACCCTGGAGGCCCGCGCCCCGCCGCCCGCAACGCCGGCCTGACCTGCCGAAGCCGCCCAACGCCGCCCTGCGGCGGGGACGCGCTTGCGCACATCCCGAAACCGACCGTCCCGCAAGCGGGATCCGACATCCTTTTGCAACGCCCCGCCGTCCAGATGCGCCTGCGCTTGGCCCGCGCATGACGCTCCCCCCGTCCTCAGCCTCAAAATGACGCTGATCAGCCAGGATCACGGCCTTATCAGGGGATTAAGAATGAATGATTATTATTATCACTTTTAATTTTTCATTGGTAAACTTGGGCTAGCAGCCTGTCGGACTTAGGCATGAGGTTCTTTATAATGAATGACGAGGCAAGATAAGGGTAATCGAGATGGCGAGATTTGTGGATATGGATTCGTCGCAGTTGTACTTGATGCCGCCGGACATGCGGGAATGGGTAGCGGAAGACGATCTGGCGCATTTTGTACTGGAGGCGGTGAAGCGGGTTCCGATGAGTTCGTTTCGAGTGAACCATCGCGGGACGGGATCGGCGCAATATCACCCACGGATGATGCTGGGGTTGCTGATTTACTGTTATGCACAAGGGATATTTGGATCGAGGCGGATAGAGAGAGCGACGTACCGGGACATAGGAGTTCGTTATGTGGCGGGGAACAGTCACCCGGATCACGACACGATCTGTGCGTTTCGGCGTCGCAACCTTGAGGCGGTGACGGAAGCGTTTTTGCAGGTATTGCTGCTGGCGCGGGAGTTGCAGCTGTTGAAGGTAGGCACGGTGAGTGTGGACGGGACGAAGCTTCGAGCGAACGCGAGCAAGCGCCGGAGCATTCGTCATGATCGAGCGCAGGCGTTGCGCAAGCAGTTGGATGGCGAGATCAAGGACATGTTGGGTCAGGCGGAGCGAGCGGATGTTGAGGATGCGCCGCCGGCATCGAGTTTGCCGGAGGAGTTGAAGAGGCGTGAGACGCTGAAGTCGAAGCTGGACAAGGCGTGTGCGAAGTTGGCGCACCGCGCGAAGGCGCAGGCGGCGTCGGAGCGGGCGGAGTACGAGCGCAAGCTGGCGGCGCAGGAGAAGCGAGAGGGCCGGCGCAAGGGCGGGCGGATCAAGCCGCCGAAGGATGTGCCTGAGGACAAGGAGCAGATCAACCTGACGGACTCGGATAGTGCGCTGATGCGCAAGAACAAGCGCAGCGAGTATCAGCAGTGCTACAACGTTCAGGCGGTGGTGGACGCTGAGGGGAGCCAGTTGGTTGTGGGGAATCGGGTGAGTGATTGCGCCAGTGACCGGAACGAACTGGTGGCGGATGTGGATTCGATGCCTGATGCGTTGGGTTCGCCGGAACGGGTATTGGCGGACAACGGCTACGCGACGGGCACGGAGGTTGCCCAGTTGGAGGGGCGGGGCCTGGAAGTTCTGGTGGCGGTTGGCGCACAAGATCGTCGTCGAGCGCATGATTTTCGTCCGCCAGCGCCGGAGAAGCCGATCAGGGAACCCAAGGCGGCCTGGCTCAAGCGGATGCAGGAGAAGATGTCGAGCGATGCCAATCGGGCGCACTATCGCTTGCGCAAGCAGACGGTGGAGCCGGTGTTCGGGATCGTCAAGCAGGCGATGGGATTCCGGCAGTTCTTGCTGCGCGGATCAGAGAAAGTGCAGGGGGAGTGGGCCCTGGTGACGCTGGCATATAACTGCAAGCGACTGAACAACATGATTCGGGCTTGATCAGGTAATAAAGAGCATTTCCTGATCCCTTTTCGGCCTCATTTCGGTGTTTCACAAGCCCTCAAGCGGCAATCGGAACGCCACCTTGCTCTCACTGGCTCTCAACCCGACTCGCTGACTGTCTCCCGTTGAATCAAGCACCCCCGCCAGAAACACCACCAAGGTCATATGCACCCCTCGATTGGCCCAGAAAAACCGCTAGTCCGACAGACTGCTAGCCCTGCCCGTGCCCCACAAGTTTCGCTGGGCGATTGCAAATTGAGTCGTGTTTTCTCATCCGAAGTCATCGTGTAGTTGAACGGCGAAGGTCATGGTGGCGAGCTGGGTGTAGCCGTGCCAGAGGAGTTGGGCGCCGGGTGGGTCGCGTTTGCGGCCGGTCCAGCCGCCGAGTTTTCCGAGCAGTCGGACGGTTTCGCCGAGGTGGTGTGGAGGCGATTGGCGTTGCGAGCGCGCGAAGGTGGCCAGCACGCGCAGTTCGAGGTCCGAGAACAGGATATTGGCGGGCAGTTCGGGTACTTCGCGGCCGAGATGGAGCATCAACTGGATGCGCCAAGCGATGACCATGTTGATGGCGATGGCGCGTGTCAGGCGTTCGGCGGTGTGGTGTTGGAGTTCCTCGATCTGGCAACCGGACTTGAGGATTCGGAAGTAGTCTTCGATGCGCCATCGCAGGGTGTACCAGGTCAGCAGGCGAGTGGCCTGTTCGGGTTCGGTAACCGGTACGGTGGTGAGCAGGAACCATTCCAGAGGCGGCGTGTTGGTGGGCGGATGGCGTTCACGGGCGTGCACGGCCCACAGGGCGACGGGTTCGGCGTTGGGACGCGGCAGTTGGACGGGTTCATAGCGCAGGGCCATCTGGGCGGTGCGCGCGGGTCGTTTGGCGCGCTTGGCCTGTTTGCTGGCCTTGATGCGGGCGCTCAAGCGGCGCACGTCAACGGTGCACTGGCCGCGGACGGGGGCGTTTCGCAGGGTGTCGAACAAGTGGCGGGTGGTCGAGTTGCCCTGGGCGTCGGTGTCCCGTCCGAGGACGCGGTTGGCCTTGGCGCGGACCAGCAGGTCGACCTTGGGGGCGTTCGTCTGCTGCTCGACGAACAGGTCCAGGAAGTCCGCCTCGCGGTCCATCACGCCCACCAGGCGGGTATCGGTGAGCGACTCGGCCGCTTCGGCGCAGTCGCGCAGGCCCTCGATCCAGCGGAATGTCTTGCGCTGCTTGAGCGGTTTGCGGCCCTGGGCTTCGGGGTCCGGGGGCGGGGGCGCGTCGAACGCGGCCCGCATGACCCCGAGCGGCACGCCGTCGGGGGTGGTCGCCAGCGTGGTGTGCAGATGCAGCCCCCGCGACCAGGCGCCGGTCTGGTTCGAGCCGAGCACGCCCAGCCCCTCCTTTTCCCCGTGTGCGGTGAAGTTCAGGCTGGTGGTGTCCTGAATGCACAACACCGTCGCCTCCGATTGCAGGCGTTGCAGGGTGCGTTTTCGATGGGGCGCCAAGATGTTCTCGACGGTCACCGCGCTCTCGGCGGGTTGGTCGATCAGTCGGTAATGGCCCTTGATCAAGGCGCGGTCTCCGTGGCTGGCTCCGGTGATGGAGCGCATCGGGTACTGTGCCATATGATGGGCGCTGGTGACCAAGCGGGCACTCCAGCGCGCATCGCCAAGCGGGGCGCCGCCGAACTCGTTGGCGGCCCAGACGTCGGCATCGAGTCCCTCGCCGGGTTCAAGCGGGATCGGCCCCGGGGCGGGGAGCGCCAGGCGTTGGCGCCAGTGCGGCTCCAATTCACGGATATAGACCGCCTTGGGCGGTGTCGTGGCGGCATGGGTGTGATCGTTGCGTCCGCGCCCCTTGGTCTCGCCCAGGCGCAGCCAGTTTGCTGCCCGCCAACTCACCCCGGTGTAGTGGCGCTCATCGACGAAGGATTCCAGCAACCAGGGCCGATAACCATACTGACCCTCGCAATCCGACGCCACCCGCCGGGCCGCCTGACCCAGCACCCAGGAGGCCAGATTGCGGCAATCCACGCCGGGGCGAATCAGCAACCGGCACAGCCCCAGCACCCGATGCAGGTGCGCACTGCGCTGCGCCTCACTCCATCCGATCCACGCCTCGCGAACCGCCAGCCGCCGCGCCGAGGCGGCGAATCCCACCGCGCCAAGCCAGCCGTGGGCGGAACCCACCAGATACCGCAACTGCGGGCCAACAAACGGACCCGCTCCCTGGGGATGTTCGTGCGCCAACAGGGTATTCCAGATCAGCCGCTGCGCATCGGTAGCGACCCGCACCAACGCCAACTCCCGCACCTGCCCGACCGCATCCGGTACCCCAGCCGCCGACGCCACCGCTTCCCGGAGCACCCGAGGACGGTTCCGATGACCGCAACGGCGCGACCCGCCCGGCAATCGAATGTGCCCGCCACGGTGCAAAATACCCAACGCGTGATGACAGCTTGCGCGTTGCCACCGACCAAGCGCATCGCGCAACCCGAAGGCGTCGCAGACGTGATCCGCCAGACGCCCACGACCCGTGACCCCCACCGATACCGCCTCGTCAAGCACCTCGCAAAGGCGGGGAAGATCATCCCGCAATGTGCGCATCACCTGCGTCTGAGCATCCATGCAACACAACATAACCCGGTCCGTCCGTGAAGTCCAGCACGGAGTTATGGGGCACGGGCAGGGCTAGCAGCCTGTCGGACTTGGGCCGATTATATTTAATAATATATTGATTTATATATAATTTTTTGTAACTACTCGCCCCCCTTGACGTCATAGGGAGCCGGTTCTATGGTGTGGGCTTTCCGACAGCACTCACCGGCATGGGCAACGCATATTTCGGTTCCAAGGCGACGGCGGGCCTGTGTCAGGCGCTGATTGCCTTGATGCCGCCGCACAGCACCTACATTGAGACGCACCTCGGGGGCGGGGCGATCATGAAGCGCAAGCCCGGCGCCCTGCGCAACATCGGGATCGATCTGGACGAGCGGGCCTTGGCCGGATTCCAGTGCGATTATCCGGTGGAGTTGGTGCACGGTTGTTGCCACCGGTTTCTGGCGGAACATCCCTTCGACGGGACGGAGTTGGTGTACAGCGACCCGCCGTACCTTTTGAGCACGCGCAAGTCGGCGCGGCGCTACCGCCACGACTACGAGGACGCGGATCACGCGGCGCTGCTCGGTCTGCTGCGGTCCTTGCCGTGCGCGGTGATGGTGTCGGGGTATCCGTCGTCGTTCTACGACGAGCGGCTTGAAGGCTGGCGCAGCGTGTCGGTGCAGGTGATGCACCAGGCCGGTGTGGTGACGGAGAAGGTGTGGTTCAACTTCGAGCCGGACCGGGTGCACTGGGCGAGCTTGGCGGGCCGGAACTTCACGCACCGCCAGTCGGTCAAGCGCAAGGCGGAAAGCTGGGGTCGGCGCTATCGGGCGATGCCGCCGGCGGAGCGGCTGGCGGTGCTGGCGGCGCTCATGGCGGTGGAGGCGGAGTAGCCGGTGGCGCGGGTCAACACGGCGTCGCTGCGCTCGGAGTTCGACGCGCTCCAGGGGCGCTTCGAGGAGTTGTGCGCGCAAGGCGGGATGAGTCCCGAGAGCCGCGCCCTGGTCGATGCCCTGCTGACGCTCCTGCAACTGCTGATGGCGGTGTTCATGGAGAGGCGCACCCCGAAGGGTTCGCGCAACTCCGGGCTGCCCAGCTCCCAAGCCGAACCGGACGGGACCGCCCGCCGGCGCCCCGGCGCCAAGGGCAAGGGGCCCAAGGCCGGCGCCGCTGGGGACGGCCCCAACCGACTGGTCGTCGAGCAGCGGACCGCGCCGGTGGCCGAGTGCCGCGCCTGCGGTCGCGACCTTGGGGGCGTCGCCCCGGATGGCCATGAGCGGCGCGTGCTGGTGGACATCGTGTTCGAGACCCGCGAGTTGACCGTCGAGGCCGAGGTCAAGACCTGTCCGCGCTGCCGGACCGAGACCAAGGGCCGGTTCCCCGACGACATGCCGGGGCCGCTGCAATACGGCCACGGCATCGTGGCCTTCGCCACACACCTGCTGGCTGCCCAAATGCTGCCGTTGAAGCGGGCCGCCCAGACCCTCAAGGTCCTGACCGGGCGCGCGGTCGCCGAGGCGACCTTGCTGGCTTGGCTAACTCGACTGCACCGCGCGCTGGCTGGCTGGGAGGCCGCCGCGATCCAACGCCTGCTCGCCATGCCCGCCCTGCACGCCGACGAGACCGGCCTGCGCATCGACCGGAAAAACCACTGGCTGCACACCGTCGGCGCCGGGGACCTGACGCTGAAGTTCATCCACCGCAAGCGCGGCCGGGCCGCCATCGACGACCTCAACGTCATCCCCCGCTACGGAGGCGTCCTGATCCACGATCGCTGGGCCAGCTACTTCGCCTACCGGAACTGCGAGCACGCCCTGTGCGGCGCCCACCTGCTGCGCGACCTCGCCTTCGTCGAGGACGCCCACGGCCACGCCTGGGCCAGACGCATGGGCAAGCTCCTGCTCGAAACCTGCCGCAAGGTCCGCGAGCACGACGGCAAGGCGCTCAACAAACCCGCCTTCAAAGCCGTGCGCAAACGCTACCGGACCATCCTGACCCAAGCCAAACGGGAACTCCCCACGCCACCCGCCCGACTCGACGGACAACGCGGGCGCGTCGCCAAATCCGACGCGGAGAACCTCCGCGAGGCGCTGGCCACCTACGAAACCGAGATCCTTCGCTTCGCCCGAGACCCCGACGTCCCGTTCACGAACAACCGCGCCGAGCGCGACATTCGAATGGCCAAGGTCAAGCAGAAAATCTCCGGCTGCTTCCGAAACACCCAATACGCCGCCGCCTACTGCCGAATCTCCAGCTACCTCCAGTCCATGGCCAACCAAGGCTACAATCCCCTCGCCGCCATCCAGATCGCTCTCAACGGCAACGCCGCGAACATGATCAAGACGCCGCCGCAACAGACGCCGTCCGTTCTCGGGCAAGGGGGCGAGTAGTTACAATTTTTTCAAATGGGGTTTTCAGCGCAAAAATATAAAACATATATTTTTCAATAGTTTATATGGGGTCGTGACCGCAAGTCCGACAGGCTGCTAGGGCATGGGATTCCCCGCTGACCCTGAATTGGTGGCTCTTGGCCCGCAAGGCGTAGCGCACGTCATAGTGAAAGTGGGCCGGCTCGGCGGCTCGGGCCGGGATGGCGTGGATATCGATGTCCAAGGGCGCATCCCAACAGGCTTCGACCTCGAGGCCGCCCAAGCCGTCAATGCGGCCCGGAACAGCCTGTTCCGGCGCATCGGGGAGACCTGGGCCGCCGCCTGACAGACTCGGGAGCGCACGGGCTATCCCGCAAGCGCTGCGCCGGGCGCACGGACGCCCCACCGCCAATCTTCGAATCGGGGAATCGCATGCCCAGGACCAACTGCCGTGTTCAACTGCCCGCAACGGCCGCCCTCCGCTTGCGCAACGGGCGAATCCCCCCACAATCGGAACCCTTTCCAACCTCGGAACCCCGCCCAGACAGCAGACCAGGCACCACCGCTCGTTCAGGCTCATTTCCATATTGGAAAACACTGATTGCGGTTGAGTGGCTGGCGCTTTGGGGCCGTTCAACGGGGCCGCGAGCGAGCGAGTACCGGCAACCAGAACGCAAAGCCGAGCACGAAGCAAGCCAGCGCAAACCAGCCATTGGCGACGTAGTTACCGGTCCAGTCGCTCAAGGCCCCTCCCAATAGCGGCGCCAGGGCGGCGGCGATCATGACAAAGGCGGGATGCGAACCAGCCAGCGCTCCGGACGCATCAAATCGGCTCAGCACCCCGAGCATGATCGGCATCAGGGCTACCGGCAGCACCGCAAATACCGGCGTGGCCAGCACGTAGGCGAGCGGGCCTTCGATTTGCGTGATCACCAGGCCACTTGACGCCAGCAGGCCAACCAGAACCAGGAGCGGCGGCAGTGGCGCCATGCGGCTGCCGACATAGCCGGCGATCAGCGGCGCGACTATGGCGATGCCGCTACCGGCCATCAGCACATAACCAACCATCTGCTCGTCACCCAGCGCCTCGCGGCCGATCTTGAAGAGAAACAGCGCTGTCGCGGCATGTCCGAGAAAAACGATACCGATCCCGACGAGCGCCAGCCAGCCGATGCCAAGCCGGGACTGGGCGCCTCCTGGCTGATTCGGCGTCGCCAGAGCGACTACCGGCGTGGCGCGAATGAACAGCAGGGCGCAAAGCGACATGCAGATGTACACCGCATAGAGACCATCCAGCTCGTTCCAGACAATACCGCCGAGCGGCAAGTGCAGATTGGCAAATTCATGCGCGTACAAGGCGCGCGGCAGCAGCCAGGCAAGCGCCATGCCAAGCACGCCCACCATCGCGTTGATGATGCCGAAGGTCATTTCCGGCGCGGCTGAACGGCCGGCCGTGGCCATCACCGTGGCCGCTACGGCGCCAAGCGCAAATCCTGCCGGCGCGCGCATGAACAGGAGATCCCAGATGCCAACAGCGAACAGGGACACGGCATTGAAGGCGACGATCGCCAGGGTTCCGAGGGCATAGACCCGATGTGGATTGAAGCGGTAAGCGAAACGGGCAAACAGCAGATTGCCGGCGGCAATGGCGCCCATTTCGGTGGAGGCCGCTACCCCAGCCCAGGTGTTGCTGACCCCGAACGACAAGGCAATGGCGTCCACGTTGAACACCATGCCGATGGACGCGGCGAAGGCCAGCAACAGAACGGACGTCAACGCCACCGTTTGAATCGGAGTGAAGGTCGCAGGATCGTTCATGCAAGTGGCCCTTTCCTTCCTGCCCGGCATCATGGGACGCTGGCCAGAGACAGTCAATGCGAATGGCCGTGCGGGTGGACGTGATAAGGTTCGCAGCCAGCCGGCAGGTCTCGTCCTGGATCGCACGGGCTGCCGGCAGGTAGAGGCTCGATCACGGAACCGGCTGATGGACAGACTGCTGATCGCCAATCGCGGCGAAATCGCGCTGCGCATCGCCCGCAGCGCCGCTGAAATGCAGATTCCCACCCTGGCCGTGTATCCGCCCGAGGATGCACAGTCCACGCACCGACATGGCGCCGAACGGGCCGTGCCACTAGCCGGGCGCGGGGCTGGCGCCTATCTGGACGGCGAACAACTGATTCGCATCGCCGGCGAGGAAGCCTGCGACGCCATCCATCCCGGCTACGGATTTCTGAGCGAGGACGCCGACTTTGCCAAGGCGGTGGCCGAGGCCGGCGTCACCTTCGTCGGCCCCAGCGTGGACACCCTGAGACGACTCGGCGACAAGGCAGAGGCGCGCAACCTCGCCGAGTCCTGCGGACTGCCGGTGCTGCGCGGCAGCGCCGGCGCAGTCACGCTGGACGAAGCGCAGGAATTTCTTGCCAGCCTCAAGGGCGCGCCGGCCATGCTCAAGGCGGTAGCGGGCGGTGGCGGGCGCGGCTTGCGCCTGGTGCGCTGTCCAGAAGAACTGGCGCAGACGTATCAACGCTGTGCGCTGGAAGCCAGGGCAGCGTTCGGCAAGTCCGCCCTCTACATCGAGGAATACCTTGCCAATGCCCGGCACGTGGAAGTGCAGCTACTCGGAGACGGCGAAACCCTGACGCACCTGTGGGAGCGCGAGTGCAGCTTGCAGCGCCGACGCCAGAAATTGCTGGAAGCGGCCCCCTGCCCCAACCTGCCTGCCCCTCTGCGCGAGGCCTTGCTGCAGGCGGCCCTGAGCCTCGGCCGTGCGTTGCGCTATCGCAGCCTCGGCACAGTGGAATTTCTGCTATCCGGCGACCGGTTTGTCTTCATGGAGGCCAATGCCCGCCTGCAAGTAGAGCATACCGTCACCGAGGAAATCACCGGCATCGACCTGGTAGCAGCGCAACTCGCCATCGCCGACGGCGCCAGCCTCGAATCCCTGGGGCTGACCCAGGCGCAGCGACAGCCGCCAAGCGGCGTTGCCCTGCAAGCCCGCATCAATGCCGAGTCGCTGGCGCCGGATGGCGCAGTGCAGCCGGCCAGCGGTATGATTCAGGGCCTGGAATGGCCCACCGGACCAGGTATTCGGATCGATGCCGGCATCGCCGGCGGCTCGCCGATAGCAAGCGCCTTCGATTCCCTGGTCGCGAAGCTGATCGTGCAAACGCAGCGAGGCAGCCATGCGGACGCCGTCGCCAAGCTGAATCGCGCCCTGGCCGAGACCAGAGTCGAGGGTATCGCCAGCAACCTGTCGTTTCTGCGGGCGTTGACGCAGGCCCCGGAGATCGCCGCAGGGGCCGCGCACATCGGCTACATTGACGAGAATCTGCCAGCTCTGCTGGAAGCCGCGGCTGGCCTCGACGCCATACCCGTCGACAAGGATGCCGCCTCGCTGGCCGGCGCCCGGGTCAACGCCGAGGACCCGCTGGCAGTGCTGGCGCACGGCAAGGCGGCGGGCGGACAGGCGACGCCCGCCGCCCCCAGGCCTCTTGCCCGGCCAACCGAGCCGCTCGCGCCCGGCATCGTCACCATCAACGCCCCCATGCAGGGCACGTTGCTCGCCTTCGAGGTCGGCGTTGGCGACAGCGTGTGGCGCGGACGTCCGGTGGCGGTGATGGACGCCATGAAGATGGAACACGAGGTCGCAGCCGAGGTCAGTGGCGTCGTTCAGCGAATCAGCGCAGAGCCGGGCGATACGGTGCATGAAGCGCATCCGCTGATCTACCTGAGCGAGGCCGACATATCACCGCCGGCAGCGGCTGCTGATGCGGCCGAGGATCTCGACCGGATTCGCCCGGACCTCGCCGAAGTGCTTGCACGCAAGGCAGCGGGCCAGGACGCACAACGCCCGGAGGCCGTGGCGAAGCGGCGCCGAACCGGACATCGCACGGCGCGCGAGAACATCGCCGACCTGTGCGACCCGGACAGTTTTGTGGAGTACGGCTCGGTAGTGGTGGCGGGACAGAGACGGCGGCGGCAGATGGACGATCTGATCCGCAACACCACCGGCGATGGCATGGTCTGCGGTCTCGGGCGCATCAACGGCCATCTCTTCAGCCCGGAGCAGGCACGGGCCATGGTGATGTCCTACGACTACATGGTGCTGGCCGGCACCCAGGGCATCGTCAATCACGCCAAGAAGGATCGCCTGTTCGAGGTGGCAGCCGAGCAACGACTACCGACCGTGCTGTTCGCCGAAGGCGGCGGCGGCCGGCCCGGCGACACGGACGGGCGTGGCGTGGCCGGCCTCGACTGCTGGGCCTTCACCTACTTTGCCAGGCTCTCCGGCCTGGCGCCGCTGATCGGCATCACCACCGGTCGCTGTTTCGCCGGCAACGCCGTGTTGCTGGCCTGCTGCGATGTCATCATCGCCACCGAGGGCGCCAACATCGGCATCGGTGGTCCGGCCATGGTCGAAGGCGGCGGTCTCGGCGTTTTCAGACCGGACGACATAGGCCCCTTGCCAATACAGACGGCCAACGGGGTGGTGGACATCGCCGTGCGCGACGAAGCCGAAGCAGTCCAGGCCGCCAAGCAGTATCTCAGCTACTTCCAGGGCCCGGTGAGCGACTGGCGGGCGCCGGACGCCCGCAAGCTGCGCTTTGTGGTGCCAGAAAATCGACTGCGCTACTACGATATGCGTCGGGTCATCGAGGGCATCGCCGATCTCGACTCGGTGCTGCATCTGCGCCTGCAGTGGGGGCCCGGCCTGTTCACCGCCCTGATACGGGTGGCGGGCCGTCCACTCGGCGTGATTGCCAACAATCCGGGGCATCTTTCCGGCGCCATTGATTCAGAAGCAGCCGACAAGGGCGCCCGCTTCCTGCAACTTTGCGACGCCTTTGACCTGCCCGTGCTGAGCCTGTGCGATTGCCCCGGCATCATGGTCGGCCCGGAGAGCGAAAAGACGGCGCTGGTGCGGCATGCTGCCCGGATGTTCGTGGTCGGCGCCAACGTGCGCACGCCGCTGATGACCATCATCACCCGCAAGGCCTATGGTCTCGGCGCCCAGGCGATGGCCGGCGGCAGCTTCAAGGCGCCCCTGTTCTGCGTTAGCTGGCCGACCGGCGAATTCGGCGGCATGGGGCTGGAAGGCGCGGTGAAGCTCGGCTACCGCAAGGAACTTCAGGCGATCAGCGACCCGGCAGAACGCCAGGCCGCCTACGAGCAAATGGTCGCCGACATGTACCAGCGCGGCAAGGCGGTAAACACTGCCTCCCACTTCGAGGTGGACGAAGTGATCGATCCAGCGGACTCACGCCGGTGGATCAGCGCCGCGCTCGACGCCCTGCCGCCGACGCCTGTGCGCAGCGGCAAGAAGCGCCCCAACATCGACACCTGGTAGCGTCGTCGTTGCGTCCTTTTGCGCTATACGGCTTGTGCATCTGCGGGTTGCTCGGCGCCGGCTGCGCAGAGCCAGGGGATGACGGCTCCGAAGCAGTGCGCCCGGCCGCGACAGCCAGTCAACAACAAACCCGTATCGAGGTGCGCGTGGCGTCGGCGCAAAGCGCGACCCTGGTCTCGGGCGCGTCCGCGCTTGGCCGGGTAGCGCCGTTTCGCGAGGCGCAACTGGCCGCGGAAGCAGCCGGCCGAGTGGCAGCCAGAAATGTTGAACCCGGCGACCGCGTGCAGGCTGGACAGACGCTGGTTCGGATTGATGACGAGCGCCCACGCATCGCCCTGGCGCAGGCAACCGCACAGCTTGCTGTCAGCCGTGCCATGTCCAGGGAAGCGGCCAGCGAATTGCGCCGGGGCGAGGGCCTCAAGGCAGAGAATTTCTTGAGCGATGAGCAACTGGAACGGTTGCGTTTTCGCGCTGAACGCGCACAGGCCGAATCCATAGCTGCCGAGGCTGCGCTCGCCGGTGCAGAGCGAACGCTCGCCGATACGGACATTCAGGCGCCCTTCAACGGCACGGTTGAAGCGGTGCAGGTGCAGCTGGGCGACTACGTCAAGGTGGGCAATCCCGTTGTGCGTGTTGCCGACTTCTCCCGCGTGCGCGTGCGCGCCGGGATTACCGGGTCTGAAGCAGCGCTGCTCGCAGTCGGTCAGACTGTGCAGTTGTCCCTCGACCACCTTGCTGACGAGCGCTTGACAGGCCGACTGCAAAGCCTCGCGCGCACTGCGGATTCCAGCACCGGCACCTATGCGGTGGAAGTCTGGCTGGATGCGGGTACGCTCACCCTGCGGGCCGGGATGATCGCCACCATGCATCTCCTCTTCACCGCCCCGCCGGTCGCCCTGGCGGTGCCGGCAGCTGCCGTGTTTCGGCAGCAAGGCGCACACCATGTATTTGTTGTCGAAGACGGTCTGGCACAGCTGCGGCAGGTGGCGATCGGCCGCACCGACAGCACCTGGGTGGAGATCAAGAGCGGCCTGGAAACGGGCGCACAGGTGGTCGTGGAAGGCCAGTTTGCGCTCGGCGACGGCGTTCCGGTGGTCGTGACTGCGGCGGGGGGCTAAAGCGCTTGCAAGCTCTGCTGCGGTTCTTCATCGAGCGGCATCTGCTGGTCAATGTCATCGCCGGCAGCCTTGTGGTGCTCGGCTGGTTGTCAGCCGCCAACCTGCAACGCGAGTTCATTCCAAGCGTCAGTACGCCCATTTTCTGGTTGACCGCGATGCTGCCGGGCGCCTCGGCTCAGGACGTGGAGGCCAAGCTCACCATTCCCATCGAGGAGGCCCTGGCAGAGGTCGAGGGCATAGACGAATACACCACCGTGGTCTCCGACAACACGTCCTACACCACCATCGAGCTGTACGACGACTACACGCAGGAGCAGGTGGAATCCACCGAACTGGAAATTCGCGCAGCCGTGGACGCCATCACCGACTTTCCCGATGACCTGGAAGACGAACCGGTTCTGCGGCAGTTGAACCCGGCGCGCGAGACAGTGATTGAAGTGGCCATGTCCGGCGCCATGCCCGAATTGGGGCAGGCTGCGGAGGCGCTGGAAAGGCGGCTTGAGCGGCTTGAAGGGATCTCAAGCGTGCATGTGGTCGGCCTTGCCGATCCGGAAGTACGCATCCTCGTGGACCCGGTGCGCGCCGAAGCGCATGACCTGACGCTCGGCGAGATCATCGCCGCCGTTCGAGGACGCAATGTGTCCAGCACGGGCGGCGTCCTGGAAGACCCGACAGGCCGTCGTCAGGTGGTGATGTGGAGCCGCTTTGACGACCCTCTGGAAGTGGCCGATGTGGTGCTTCGGCACACGATGGACGGCGGCCTGGTGCGCATTCGAGACATAGCCCGCATCGAATCCGGGCGCGAAGACACGGGCCTTGTCACCCATACGGACGGACAACGCGGCCTGACTCTGCTGGCACAGAAGCGGGAAACGGCAGACATCATCGACTCGGCCAGGGCCGTGCGTGCGGCAACGGCAGCCCACACGCTACCGCCGGGGGTCAGGGCCGAGGTCACCAATGACCAGTCCGAAATCGTCTCCAATCGACTGCGCCTGATATTCAACAATGGCCTGATCGGCATTGCACTGGTGAGCGTGGTCCTGTTCGCCTTCGTGCGGCCAGCCCCGGCCATCTGGATACTGATCGGCATTCCCATCGTCTTCCTGGGCGCGCTCACCCTGATCGGGCCACTGGGCATGACGCTCAACCTGATGTGTCTGACCGGCCTCATTATCGTCCTCGGTATGGTGGTGGATGATGCGGTGGTCGTGTCCGAGCGCATCGTCAGCAAGCGGGCGCTTGGCCTCGCGCCCGCAGAAGCTGCCCTGGCCGGGGCCCGCGAAATGCTGGCGCCGGTCACCGCGGCGGCGCTGACGACCATGCTGGCGTTCCTGCCGCTGGCGTTCCTCGGCGGCCTGCCGGGCCGAATCATCTGGCAGATTCCGGCAATTGTCGTCCTGGCCCTGATCTTCTCCCTGATCGAGTCCTTTTTCGTTCTGCCGGGGCATCTTTCAACCATTCGCGGGTCTGTCCGCCTCGAATCCCGGCGCTTCGTGCGGTTGCTGGAAGCGGGCTACCGCAAATGCCTGGAGCGGCTGCTGCGACACCGCCTGGCTGTCGTTCTGACAGCACTGGCCAGCCTGACGCTGGTTCTGGTGGTGGTGCGCCCGCTGATTCCATTCGTGCTCTTCCCCCAGGATGACGCCAGCCGCCTGTTCATCAAGGTGACGGCGCCAATCGGCACGCCACTGGAGCGCACGGAAGCGATCACCACGGACCTGGAGCGACAACTGCTCGCCATCCTGGGCTCGGACCTGGAAGTTCTGACCGGGCGTATCGGCCATCAGGATACCCAGGCGCAAACCAAGGGCTACGGCGATGCCGAACACGAAGCCCTGATTCAGGTGCAGTTCAAGCGCTTCGGACGCACCTGGACCAACCAGGAGTGGATCGACCGGTTGCCCGGGCGCTTGCGGGCGCCGCCCGATGTGCGTCTGATCTACCAGTCCGAGTACTTCGGGCCGCCCACGGATCAGCCCGTCACCGTGCACGTGCTGTCCAATGACGATAAGGTGCGGCGGGGCGTCGCACACGCCATCGAGCACTGGTTGAGCAACATCCCGGGCGTCATCGAAGTGGAAACCGATGAGCGTCCGGGGGCCCCGCAGCTGGACCTGAACCTGGACTACGAGAAGCTGGCGCGTCTCGGCCTGGATGCAGAAACAGTCGGCAATACACTGGCGGCGGCCTTCTTCGGTATCAAGGCGAGCGAACATCGGGCGCTGGACGAGACCACCGAGCTACGGGTGCAGTTCGACCCAGGCGCGCGCATGGATCTGGACGCCCTGCTGGACGCCAGGATTCGCACCCGCAATGGAACCTCCGCCAGATTGCGCGATCTGGTAGAACCCATTCAGACGCCCGCCGTCAGCCGCATCTATCATCGCGACGGCTTTCGTTCGGCCACTATCCGGGCTGCCTTCACGACCGAAAGCGGCCTGGCCGCCATGAGCTTCGGCGCGCGCATGGAACAGGAGCTGTTTCCGCGCTTTGCCGGTATGGAGGGCTTGCAGGTTTACAACGGCGGAGAGGCCGTGGAGACCCGCAAGACAACTACGTCCATCGGCGTGGCCGGTCTCATGGCAGTGCTCGGGATCACCCTGGTGATCTGGCTGATGCTCGGCTCGTTGCTCGAAGCCGTGCTGGCGGTGGCCATGATCCCCTTCGCTGTCGCTGGCGTCCTGCTGGTGTTCTTCCTGCATGGCAAGCCGGTCAGCCTGTTCACCATGATGGGCGCTGTGGGGCTGGCCGGCGTCGTGGTCAACGCGGTGATCGTGATGGCCGACGCCATTCACCGCAAACGCGCCGAACGCAACCCGCAAACGCCTGAGGCGCGCCGGGAGGCGCTGATTGAAGCCGTCACCGAGCGGCTTCGGCCGATCCTTGTGACCACACTGACCACGCTCGGCGGCGTGTTGCCCACCGCCTATGGCATAGGTGGCTACGATCCGATCGTGAGCATCATCTCGCTGGCACTGGGTTGGGGACTTGCCATGTCCACGCTCACGACCCTGTTCGTGGCGCCGGTGCTGTTTTCACTGAGCGCGGACTGGCGCAGCCGCACGTCCGCGCCAGGCGGCGCAATGCGGCAAGCGCCGGGATGACTTCGGCGCTGAATCCGTCCTTGTCAGCACCGCCGATATGGGTTGAAATTCGCGCATACGCGGGGCGCGAGGTCGCACCCCGACCTGGACAGGGAGGGAACCCGATGATCAGCAGTGGACCCATGGAAGACCGGCTCGCCATCCGCGAACTGGTTGAGTCTTACAATGATGCGGTGATGCGCTTTGACGGCGACGCCTGGGCGGCCAACTGGCGCGATGACGCCACCTGGAGCCTGCCCGGCGGCACGGCCATCACCGGCAAGGAGAACTTCTTCCCCGTCTGGAAGAATGCCATGGCCGACTTCTCGTTCGTCGGCTTTTTCGCCTCCGCCGGCCCCATCGTCGTCGAGGGAGACAGCGCCCGCGGCACTTGGTATCAACAAGAAGAACTGCACCAGAAGGACGGTGGCAAGCGCTTTATCGTCGGCCAATATGAAGACGACTACGTCAAGGTGGATGGCCGCTGGTACTTCCAGCAGCGGGTGTACAGCATCCTGAAAGCCGAGGAACAGCCAGCGGGTTGATGCATCCTGCCCCCGCCAGTCGCACCGGCGCATCAGGCCGACCGGGCCAGTTTCGAGCTGGCAAATGTAGTGACAAAGACCGATTCGATGGAATACCGCCAGCTACGCGTTGAAACGGCCCCGCACGCCCTCACGGAGGCGCGACGCGCCTTCCTGGACGACTTCCTGCAGGAATTCGGCGACGGACTCTTCTACGAAGCCAACGGAGATCAGTGCTTCAACCTGTTCGTGTCAACCATCGACTTTCGGCGGCTTGCCGAAAAAACCGCTGGTCTTGACGAATCCAGCCCGAACCAGGACAAGGCGATTGCCGAAGCGCTCTGTTCAGAACTGTACAAGGTTCGCTCGTACGGATTGCGCGCCGGCAAGCGGGTTTACGCTGGCTACAACAACGAGCGCAAGGTCAAGGGTCGCAAGACGAAAGCGGCTCGCCGCAAACCCTCGCGCACGGCCTCCGGATTGAGTGATCGCGAGTTACCGACGGAATTCGAAAACCGGATCGCCTGCGGCGACAGCCTTGACGTTCTCAAGCGCCTGCCCGACAACTGCGTTGATCTGATGCTGACCTCGCCGCCCTACAACTTCGGGCTGGACTACGAGGCGTCCGAGGACGCAGACCGCTGGCAAGACTATTTCGACAAGTTGTTCGCGATTCTTGATGAAACCATCCGCGTGCTCAAGCACGGCGGCCGCCTGGTGATCAACATTCAGCCGCTGTTCTCGGACTACATCCCCACGCATCACGTCATTTCCCACGGTTTGCTTGAGCGCGGGATGCTGTGGAAAGGAGAAATACTCTGGGAAAAGAACAATTACAACTGCAAGTACACCGCCTGGGGCAGCTGGAAGAGCCCCTCAAGCCCCTACCTCAAGTACTCCTGGGAGTTCCTTGAGATATTCTGCAAGGGCACGCGCAAGCATGTGGGCGAGACCAGCGACATCGACATTACCGCCGACGAATTCAAGCAATGGGTTTACGGCAAATGGTCGATAGCGCCGGAACGGCGCATGCAGGACTACGGCCATCCCGCCATGTATCCCGAAACACTGGCGATGCGCGTATTGAAGCTCTTCAGCTATCAGGGCGACCTGATCCTGGATGTATTCAACGGCGTGGGCACCACCACCGCCGTCGCCAAGAAGCTCGGTCGGCGCTATCTCGGCATTGATGTTTCACCCGAATACTGCCGCATTGCCGAGGATCGAGTTCGCAATGTCCTTGTCTGAAGAGCAAAAGAGCTTCCTCAAGCGCCTTATTCAATCGCGAATATTGAACCAGGGGCGCGTTCGGCCCGGGGTTGGATAAACCGATCAATAAGGCGCTGTGCCGCCGTCCACACTGAGCATGGCGCCGGTGATGCCGGCCCCGGCGTCGCTGGCCAGCAGTACCGCCATGGCCGCCACTTCCTCAACCGTGTTCGGACGTTTGATGGCGGCATCCTCCGCAAACATGTCCACCATTTCGTCGAAACTGATGCCCATGGCGTCGGCGGTTGCCGGACCGTTTTCGCGCACGATGTCGGTGATGATCAGGCCGGGACAGATGGCGTTGACGGTGACGCCCTGTGTGCCAACCTCCTGCGCTAGGGACTTGGTCAGCCCGTTCACGGCGTGCTTGGCGGCCGTGTAGGCCGTGAACACGGCCTTGCCCACCTTGCCCTCGGTGGAGGAGATATTGATGATGCGCCCGAACCCCTGTTCTGACAGGTGCGGCAAGGCGCGCCGACAGGCCCAGAAGGTAGCGTAGAGGTTCCACTTGATCGCAAGATCAAAGGCATCATCCGAAAGCTGGGCCAGGGGTTGCAGATCGCCGGCCCCGCCTGCGTTGTTGACCAGGATGTCGAGGCGCCCGAACCGGTCGATCGTCTGATCGACGAAGCCCTCCACGTCGGCTTGCACGGTGGCATCGCCCGGACAGAACCAGGCTCGGTCACCCACTTGGAGCTGCGCCAGCATCCGCGCTGCCTTCTCCGCATTGCGCGCCATCAAGGCGACGCGCCCGCCCTCCGCCAGAAACGCCTCGGCGATGCCCCGACCAATGCCCGCCGTGCCGCCGGTGATGGCGGCAATGCGCCCCTCAAGCCGCATCGACAGTGGCCGCGCGCGTGAAATTCAGGCGCAATTCGAGGGTGCCGAGCATGATGCCCGGCTGGTGCTTGAAGGTGTTGCCGTCGGCATATTCGAGATGATCCAGGTTGTCCAGCAGCCGGTCCCAGGCAATCACTTGCTCAAGCCGCGACAGGTGCGCGCCCGGGCAGACGCGCGGGCCGGCAGAAAAGGTGAGGTGGCGGCTCACCGCCTTGCGCTCCAGATCCAGCTGGTGCGGACATGCGAATTCGGTTTCATCGATATTGGCTGCCGC
This sequence comes from Pseudomonadales bacterium, assembly GCA_965199705.1. Taxonomy (GTDB): domain Bacteria; phylum Pseudomonadota; class Gammaproteobacteria; order Pseudomonadales; family Azotimanducaceae; genus Azophilus. Next base: position 1,461,221 of record OZ241359.1, on the reverse strand, counting down.
CCAGCGCAGATGCAGGAGCGAGCCGGCCGGCACCTTGACGCCCTGAAAGACCTCGTCCTGCGAGGTGATGCGCGTCGATAGCCCCTGCGTCGGAGAGCGCAGGCGCATACTCTCCTCAGTGAAATGGCGCAGCTTGCTGCGGTCCTGCTTGATGGCCTCGAACACCCCCTCGCGCTCGCACAGAAGTTGCGCCTGCTCCTCGATGGCGTATTGCGTGGTCTCCAGACCGCCGATCACCATGGCATAGACGACACCGTTGATTTCCAGATCGTTCAGCTTGCGACCAAGGGCTTCGTAGGTGACCTGGGTGAGAAAGGTAATCATGTCGTCGCGCGGATGCTTGCGGCGGTCGGTGATGTGCTCCTGGACATAGGCGGCGAACTCGCGCAATGCGCTCATTGTCTCGTGCGCCTGGGCCTCGTTCAGGATGTTGCGATGCCCGGCGCCGATGACGAACGGCGCGACCTGTGCGGCCCCCCATTTCTCGATCATCGCGATGTCTTCCTGGGGGAACCCGAGAATGCTGTTCATCACCCGCTGCGGCAGCGGCCGCGCGAACTCGGAAATAAATTCCACCTCTGTGCGGTCGATCCAGTTGCCGATCAGGTCGTCCACATGCCCGCGGATCATTTCGGCGTTACGCGAGGCGCCCGGCCCCACCCAGGGGTCGGTGAGTTCCTGACGGTGGCTTCGATACAGCGCGTGGGTCGGACGCAATGTCATCATGGAGGCGGTCATGATATTGATGTCCGGCAACTCGTCCGGATCCTTGCCGGTTTCCAGCAGGGCCTGCAAACCGAGCATCATGGTCGGCGGGAATCGATCCGGATTGCGCACTACCAGATTGATATCGTCGTAGCGGGTGAGGATGAAGCCATCCGTGCCCGGCGCAAAACCCTCCCCCGGAATCCGATGCACCGGCGCTTCCCGGTGCAGGATGTCGTAGGCCTCATACCAATGCTCCTGCGCACCCGGCCCGAACAGGTCCACGTCCGCCAACGATACCGGGCGCTTCATCTCACTCAGCGCGTGATTCGGTGTTTCCATGCCAGGCTCCCCCTCAGGTTGCATGCGTTCGTTGCGCGTTGCATTGGCTGTCGCCCCGCCTGCCGATGCCGATGCTTGACGACAGGGGCAAAAGGATGACCGAGACGCGCACCCGAAACAAGTGGCTGCGCGGGGTCACCAGCCCGGATATTGCGCCTCGCTGCTGCCGAGCAGAACGCGCACTGCCTTGCCGAGATCAGGCGATGGTATCGAAGTGAAAATGCGCGAGGGTACGCTCCTTGCTGCTGAATTCGATGCCTACCAGATGCACTGGTTTGCCACTGCCTGCGTGCTTCGCCGCGTAGCCGCGCGCCTTCAACTGCGCCAGCGCCGCGCCTGCCCCTGCCTGCTCCACCACCTTGAACTCGAACAGAAATACCTGCCCGCCAGCGCGCACCGACATGTCCACACGACCTGCTGCACTCGTATCCTCCGCAGTCACCAAGGCCCCGGAAGCTGCACACCAGGCGTACACAATGCTCGCGTAGTAGCCCTCGTAGCGAGCAATTTCATTGCGCCTGTGCCAGTCGTGCGGGATGCTCGCAAACAGCGCCTCCAACTGCGCCTTCATACCCTCGAAGTCCGCTGCCTCCAGCGCGTCCATGAACCGGTCCCGGCTGCCCAGATCCCGCGCCCGCTCCCAGCCGATAGACGCCAGCAGGCGCTCGTTGAGCGCTATCCGCACCTCCATGTTCGGGTAGCCAAGCCGGTAGCGGATTCCGCCCGTCCGTCTCGCCTCATCCACAATTGTCAAATAGCCCGTCTGGAACAGCAGCGCCTCCGGGCTGATGTGCTCTACATCGAACGCAGACAGCAGATCCGAAGAAGCTACCAAGCCATCCAGGTCCAACGGGCCAACGCCGTGCGCCTTCAGATGCTCGATCAGAAACGCCGGCGAACCCGTCTCGAACCAGTGCGCCGCAAACTCACGCTCATCCAGCAGCAACAGCACGTCAAACGGGTTGTACACCCGATCCTTGTCCTGCCCCCGCCAGTTGTAGCCGTTGTACCACTCGCGCACCCGGGCCCGATCCAGACCTTCAAGCTCCTGCGCGAACACCGCATCCAGATCCGCCTCCGTGTAGCCGCAGATGGCCGCGTATCTGGGGTCCAGCGTGATGTCCTTGATGTTGTTCAACTCCGAGAACAGGCTCACCTTGCTGAACTTGCTCACCCCCGTCAGAAACGAGAAACGGATGTGCGCGTCCAGCGTCTTGATGTTGCCGTACAGCGCCCGCAACTCATCGCGGTTGCGGCGCGCCTGCTCGCGGGAACCATCCACGGCGGTCAGCGGGTCCAGGATCGGCTTGTCGTACTCGTCCACCAGCACCACCACCCGCTGGCCGGTGTTGGCGTGCAGGGCGCGGATGAGATGCCGAAACTGCGCCGCAGCCGAGCCGCCAGCGGCCTCGACGCCCGCCGCCTGCGCCTGAACGCTGACTTGCTCCAGGACGCTCTCGCGCAGCATGTTCGTCGTGTGGAATCGGTCCCCGCCAAAATCCAGCCGCACGACCGGATGCGGCGCGTCCCAGTTCCAGCGGCTGTGGATATGCAGGCCCCGGAACAGCGGCTCGCTGCCCTCGAACAACTCCTGGATGGTGTCCAGCAGCAGGCTCTTGCCGAACCGCCGCGGGCGCGACAGGAAGTAGCAGGAACCCGATTCCACCAGCCGCTCGATGTGCGCTGTCTTGTCCACATAGTGCAGGCCATCCTCCCGCAGCTTGCGGAAGCTCTGGATGCCGATGGGCAGGCGCGTGGGTTGGGTCATGGCGGTTCGGTTGGCGGATGCGGGGCGCGACTGCTTCAGAGGTGGATGGAGTGTACCCCAATTTCGCAGGCTCCTAGCCCGCTGGCTGCCCAGACGTCTGGCTGGCTGCCCTCGCCACCCGACTGGCATCGCGACGGTCGAACCGAGTGCGCAAACGCGCCAGCCGCTCGGCGCTGATCGGGTAACGCCAGATCGCGACCACCGCAAGCGCATAGAAGCACCAGGGCGGCAGCACGTACATCCAGGCCAGCAACCGGATGGCCGCGTCTGTATTGTCGCCGCTCGGGGAAAATCCCAACCATTCGAGCGCCGGCAGGGCAATGCCGAGTGGCAACGCATTCATCAGTTTCTGCCCGAGAGACCAGACGGCGATGTAGCTGCCAGCCACATTCTCGCTGTGCCGACGCGAAGCCACTTCGATGACGTCTGCCTTCATCGACAAGGAAATTGCATTGAAATTGCCGCCGGCAATCCCGTAAAGCGCCAGGATTGCGAAAAACCACCCGAGGTCGCCGTTGCCGAGCAGAAGAAACAGGGGCGTCACGAACACGAACATGACGCCGCCGGTGACCCAGGCCGGACGCTTGCCGATCCGATGCGAGATCGCCAGCCAGAGCGGCAAGGACAACAGGTTGAACCCATAGTAGCCGAGCAGGATGGCCTGGGTTCTGTGCTCGGCGCCAACCACGTAGGTCGCAAAAAGCATGAACGTAGCAGAACCCCAGCCGGTGCCGAGCGATTGCAGCAGAAACCCGTAGAACAGCAAGCGGAAGGAGCCGTTGCGCCGCATCTTGCCGAGGTGACGCCAAAGGGACGAGCGCGCCAGCGTCATCCCTGGCCGTTCGCGCACCCCCACAAGCGCCAGCGTGATAGCCACCGGCAGGGCGACGAGCAGCATGGCGCCGATGATTGTCAGCCCCTCGCGCGGCAGGCCGCCATAGCCGGTAGCCGATTGCATCAGGGTCGGCGCCGCAAGCACGCTGACATTGCCGAGGAATCCCAGCGCCTGGCGATAGCCGGTGATGCGGGTGCGCTCGTGGTAGCTGTCGGAGAGTTCTGCGCCCCACGCATAGTAGGGAATGTTGATCATGGTCCAGCCGAGCCAGAGCCCCACCGCCCAGATCAACAGGTAGGTCGCAGAAACGCCCGCCGGTGGATTGAAAAGCTGATATGCGGACAACATGAGCAGCACAGCGCCGCCCAGCATCCAGGGTTTGCGCCGCCCCATCGGGCCTCGGGTGCGATCGCTCAGCCAACCGATCAGTGGATCGGTGACCACATCGGAGATGCGGGCGAACATCAGGATCATGCCCACCTGCGTGAGGCTCAGGCCGAAGTCCTTGGCATAGACCAGGGGTAGATACAGCCCCACCGGCACGGCGGCCAGGAAGACAGCGTACTCGGGCAAGCCAAAGAGAATCAGCCTCGGCCGATTCAGGGATTGTGCGGCTTGCCCACCAGCCGCTGCTGTCGGCCCGGCAGCGCCAGTTTGCCGCCTCTCGCGCAAGCGGCCGAGCGCCAAGTCAGCCTGCTCGACCAGCGCCCTGGCGCCATACTCGGGCCGGGCTCATGGGTAGCGGATGAAGATTTCCGGCAGCCCCTCGGCTGTGACTTCGCCGATCAGGTCCTCGTCGATCATCAGGGCAGGCGCCCGGTCGCAGGCGCCCAGACAGACGATTGGCAGCAGGGTAAAGCGCCCGTCCTCGGTGGTTTCGCCCAGGCGAATGCCAAGATGCGCCTCCACCTCGGCGCGCAGCCCGTCTGCGCCCATCACATAGCAGGACACACTGTCGCAGACCAGCACCACATGCCGGCCCACCGGCTGGCGATAGATCAGGTTGTAGAAGGTAGCGATGCTGTCCAGGGCAGCCGTGGACATGCCGAGCAGACGGGCAATGGCGGCCAGGCTGGCGTCAGAAATCCAGCCCCGGTGTCGCTGCACGATCAGCATTGCGTCGATGGCCGCAGACTTGCGATCCGGCAGGTGCGCGCACTCCGCCTCGATGGCCTGTACCTCGGCGTCGGACAACGCCGGAACCAGAGCCGGTTCGCTCATCTGTCCACGTCCGCCATGACAAAGTCGATGCTGGCGATCACGGCGATCAAATCCGCAATCATGAAGCCCCGAGTGATGAGCGGGATCATCTGCAAGTGCGGAAACGAGGGCGTTCGGATACGGGTGCGATAGGACATGCCACCGCCATCCGATGTGAGGTAGTAGGCATTCACGCCCTTGGTGGCTTCAATCATCACCGAGCATTCGGCCGGTGGCGCCACCGGCCCCCAGCTGACATTCAGAAAGTGCTGAATGAGCGTCTCGATATGCTGCATCGTGCGCTCCCTGGGCGGCGGCGTCGCCTGTGGATGATCGGCCTTGCAGGGCCCGGGAGGCATGTTGTCCAGACACTGGCGGATGATGCGCAAGCTCTCGCGGATTTCCGCCACCCGCACCAGGCAACGGTCGTAGCAATCGCCATTGGCGGCCACCGGCACGTCAAACTCGAACTGGTCATATCCGCTGTAGGGGCGCTGCTTTCGCAGATCCCAGTCGCAGCCGGTGGCGCGCAGGCCGGGGCCGGTCACGCCCCACTCGATGGCCTCGGCGGTGTTGTACTGGCCGACGCCGATGGTGCGCCGCTTGAGGATGCCGTTGTGCGTCGCCATCTTGTCATAGTGATCCAGACGGGCCGGCATGTAGTCCAGGAAGTCGCGCACCATCCTGTCCCAGCCCGTCGGCAGATCCTGGGCAACGCCACCAATCCGAAACCAGGCCGGGTGCATGCGCCCGCCGGTGATGGCTTCGATTATGCTGAACAGGCGCTCCCGATCCGCGAACATGTAGAACACGGGCGACATCTGCCCCACGTCCTGCGCAAAGGTGCCCCAGAACAGGAGATGGCTGGCGATGCGGAAGAACTCTGCCAGCATCACCCGAATCACCTGCGCCCGCTCGGGTACGCGGATGCCCATCATCCGCTCCACGGCCATCACATAGGGCAGGTTGTTCATCACCCCGCCGAGATAGTCCACCCGGTCGGTGTAGGGGATATAGGTATGCCAGGACTGGCGCTCTCCCATCTTCTCCGCGCCCCGATGGTGGTAGCCGATGTCTGGCACCGCATCCACCACCACCTCGCCATCAAGCTGCAAGGCGATGCGGAAGACACCGTGCACGCTCGGATGGTTGGGGCCAAGGTTCAGAAACATGAAGTCCGTGTGCTTGGCGTCCCGCGACATGCCCCAGGCTTCCGGCTTGAATTGCAGACTCTCCTGCTGCGCTGCCAGGATCTCATCCGTCATCCGATAGGGTTCCATCTCGGTGGCCCGCGCCGGATGTTCCTTGCGCAACGGATGCCCTTCCCAGAGGGCCGGGGTGAGGATGCGGTACAGGTTGGGATGGCCCTCGAAGCCGAGGCCGAACATGTCGTAGGCCTCGCGTTCATACCAGTTCGCCGCCGGCCAGACGGAAGTGATCGAGGGCAGGCTCTCCTCGCCCGCCGGCAAGGCCACCTTGATGCGCAGGTCCGCGTTGCGATCCAGCGACAGCAGGTGATAGAACACGGTGAAGTCGGACTCCGGCAGGCCCTGCCGATGGCTGCGCTCACGTTCATCCACCGCCGAGAGATCGAAGAGCATCGGGTAGTGCGGCTTGAGATCGCGCATGACCGCCAGTAACCGGGACCTGGGTATCCAGAAGGTAGGCACGCCATCGGCGGTTTCCTGGGACACGGCGGAGGCGCCAAGCCGCTGGCGCAAGTCATGCACTGCCTGATCCGCCGCCAGATTCGGCAGATCTGCCGCCAAATCCGCCATCAATCCGTCGCAGGCGGTCGAGTGCCAACGTCAGATTGCTGTCGCAAGAGCCGGTCCGAGAGCGGCGCGTCGCCCACGCTATCCGGTTCAGCGAGACGCCGGACGCGCATTCTCTCCGGCGTTCTGGCATCGCGTTGACTGGGCTGATACTTGCTCACCTGACCTTGCTCGTCCACCAGCCAGCTGAAAGGCCTGGGACGCTTGCGCACCGACTCCTGCAACAATGTGAGGCCCTGCATCAAGGCTTCGGGACGGGGCGGACAGCCGGGCACGTAGACGTCCACCGGCAGGAACTTGTCGGCGCCCTGAACTACGCTGTAGATGTCGTACATGCCGCCGGAATTGGCGCAGGAACCCATGGAAATCACCCACTTGGGCTCCAGTAGCTGGTCATAGAGGTGCTGCACCACCGGCGCCATCTTGCGAAAGACAGTCCCGGCGATGACGATCAGATCGGCCTGCCTCGGCGTCGCCCGGATCACCTCCGCGCCGAAGCGCGCCAGATCATGCCGAGAGGTAAACGCAGTGGCCATCTCCACATAGCAACAGGACAAACCGAAATTGAACGGCCACAGCGAATTGGCCCGGCCCCAGGCCACCAGATCATTCAGACGCGCCGTCAGGAAGCCCTTGGCCACATCCTCGCCGTAGGCAGCGTCGGCTTCGGCCATCGGCTGGTCCGGCTCTGCCTTGATCAAACGCCACTGCATGATCAGACGCCTCTCAGCTCGACGCCTGCGCGGGCGCCGCCTGGCGCTCGGCCAGCGCGTAACCGCCGGGCGGCTGACGCCGCTTCCGCCCCCAGTCAAGCGCCCCGGTGCGCCACTCGTACACGAGCGCGACCAGCAGGATGAGGATAAACACGGAGGCGCCAACATAACCAGGCCAGCCGAGCTCGAAGAAAGCAACCGCCCAGCCGAAAATGAAGATGGTCTCCAGATCAAACAGCACGAAGAACATGGCGATCAGATAAAACTCGATGGAAAACCGAACCTGATCCGCCTCGCCAACCGCAATAATGCCGGACTCATACGGCTGATCCGTGGCCTTTCGCCGCCGCGTGCGGGTACCCAACAGCCAGGAAATGCCGATGGTCACGCCGCACACCAGGGCAACCGCCAGGGAGTAGATCAGAAACGGCCAGAGATTCTGCCCGCCGAGTTCGGCCGCTTCAGTCGGCACGCGCGCCGCCTCGATGCCGTTCACCTGTCTCCATGCGCTGCCCTCCCTGCCCCGCCGTCTGCCCAGGCGACCGCCAGGCGGATTATATGCCTGCGCTGGCGCCCTGGCGCAATGTCCGGGCCAGCACACGGCCTACCTCGTCGATCTGCGCATCGCTGTGTGCAGCGCTCACGCTCATGCGCACCAGGCTGTCGCCACCCGGCGCCGCCGGCGGCAGCATCAGGTTGACATACACGCCAGCGTCAAGAATCCGGCTCCAGGCGGCGAGCGCCTGCGCCCGGTCCGGCAGACGCACGGCCATCACCGGGCTCGGTTCTGTCCCCACCGCCAGACCGTGTTGCGTGAGTTGCTGCCACAAACGCCGGGCGTTGCGCCACAAGCGCTGCTTCAACTCCGGTCGGCTGCGCAAGGCGCGCAGAGCAGAGCGGGTGCAGGCAATGGTCGCCGGCGACGGCGAAGCCGTGAACATGTAGGGCCTGCTGCCATAGGGGAACAGCGCAACAGCCTCGTGCCGGCTGGTGCAGAAACCGCCCATGGCGCCCAGGCTCTTGCTGAAGGTGCCGACCACGAAATCAACCTCGTCGAGCACGCCGGCTTCTTCGGCCACGCCGCGCCCGCCAGCGCCAACCACACCCAGGCTATGCGCCTCATCCACCAGAAGCGCTGCGCCATGCTGCGCCTTCACGGCAACCATCTCGGCCAGCGGCGCCTTGTCTCCGAGGACGCTGTACAGTCCTTCGATCACCACCAGGGTGTTGGACGCCCGCTCGCCGAGACGACGCAGCCGTCGATCCAGGCTCGCCGGATCATTGTGACGAAAGGTATAGACCGCTGCCTGGCAAAGTCGGCAACCATCGAACAGGCTGGCATGGGCGTCCGCATCCAGCAGTATCGCGTCCTCCGGGCCGCAAAGAGCCGCCAGCGATCCGAGATTGGCCGCATAGCCGGTGGAAAACACCACCGCCGCCGGGTAGCCGTAAAAGTCGGCAATTTCACGCTCCAGCGCCACATGATCGGCATAGGTGCCGTTGGCCATGCGTGAACCGGTGGTGCCGGTGCCGGCTGTCTGCAAGGCATCGAGGCCCGCCGCCACGCCATCCGGGTCGAAGGTGAGGCCAAGGTAGTTGTTGGTGCCCGCGAGAATAACCGGCTTGCCTTCGATCATCCCCTGGGTCGGCGACAGCAGCCGCTCGATCACCACCCGCGTCGGATCGCGCGCGCCAAGACTGGCGCGGGTGGCGGCTGTTGCCTCGAACTTGTCGAGCAAACTCATTGCAGTGACCGAACCACCAATTGCGCCAGCTGGGCCAGGGTGCGCACCTCCCCCAACTCCGCCTGCGGCACGATGATGTCGAAGTGGTCTTCCACTTCCATGATGAACTCCATCACCTGCGCCGACTCCAGGGCCGCGTCTTCAAGCAGGTCGGAATCAGCCGAGAATTCGGGCGGCAGCGGCGTCACGCCGACCAGCAGGTCGCGTAGCGTGGATTCAATCGATTGGTTCATGCCAGCGCCTCTGCAAACGTTTGCCTTATACCGGCAGCAAGCCCATAGGCCGGGCGCCATCCGGTAGCTGTGGCGAAGTCCGGTTCGCCGCCGAGCCATTCATCCTGCGTCAGTTCGCGCACCTTGCCAGGGGTCAGCATCGGCCTGCGCCCGAGCAGCCGGGACAACGCCAGGTTGCCTTGCGCCGCAGCGCGCAGCAGCAACTTCGGCAGCACCAGCCGCCGGGCTTCGGTGCAGCCGACAGCAGCGGCAATGGCGGACCAATCGTAGCCGCCGGGAGCGCCATCGTCGATATGAAAAACACCACCCAGACAAGGTTCGGAATCAGCGAGCCAATGCACGATCGCCGCAGCCAGATCGTCCACGTGCAGGAAGGTCAACCTCTGCGCCGGGTTACCGGGCACCGGCATCCAGCCTCGGCGAATCGAGCGGAACAGGGGCGCAAGCTCCTGATCGCCCGGGCCATAGACAGCCGTTGGCCGCAACACGGTCCAGGCGAGCCCTGGCGAAAGCGCCTCTTCGCCAGCGCGCTTGCTGGCCGCATAGTGCGACAGATGCGGACGCGATGCCGCCAGCGAGGAAAGCAGCAACAGGGCGCCAGGCCTCGATTGACGGGCCAGCGCCGTGCACAGATTGGCAACGGCTGCGACGTTGGCGGGATAAAAGTCAGCGGGGCCGCGCCCGCGCACGGCGCCGGCCAGATGCAGCACGGCATCGGCGCCGGCCAGCGCCTCGGTGAGGCCGTCAAGATCGCCCAAGTCAACCCGACGGCGCTCGACGCCGGCCGGGAAGGCGGCAGGGCCGCGCACCAGCGCCCGCACCCGCCAGCGCGCTGCCAACAAGGCAGGCAGCAAACGGCGGCCGATGAAACCGGTCAAACCGGTCGCAACTACCCGGCCTGGGCTGGTATTCAGGAGTCGGGAACCCGGTGAATGATCCCGGCGTCAGGCTGGCCGGGCTTGGCGAGCCTGCTGGTCCTGCCGGGCCAGAAAATCGCGGCGAGCGGTCGAGCGCGAAAGCTTGCCGGACGAGGTGCGCGGCAGGGTGCGCGGCGGCACGATTTCCACATAGCAGTTGATGCCGAAGTGGGCGCGCACCCTGGCTTCAATCGGGCCGGGCAGATCAGCGCGCGGGCGCTTGCTCTCCACGACCAGAACCACCATGGACGCGCCGCTGGCGTCTGCCGCCTCGAAGGCCGTGGTGGTGCCGGTGCGCACGCCGGGCATGGTTTCTGCGAGCTGCTCCAGATCCTGCGGCCAGATGTTGCGGCCGTTGATGATGATGACATCCTTGCTGCGCGCGGTGATCACCAGGTGACGACCCACGCGATAGCCCACATCGCCGGTATCCAGCCAGCCATCGTCGTCCAGCACCTCGGCGGTTGCTTCTGGATCATTGAAATAACCGTTCATGACGCTCGGGCCGCGCACCATGATTCGGCCGCAGACGCGCTCGCCCTGTTCCACGCCAGCCGCATCACAGATGCGAAATTCGTAACTGGGCATGACGGCGCCGCAGTCCACCAGCTGCAGTGCGTCAGAATCGGCCTGCGCTGGCGCAGCCAGGCCGGTTTCGGTGATCTGACGGCGGTCCACCGACTCCACGGACAGCCCCTGGCCAAGCGGCGCAAAGCTGATCGCCAGGCCACATTCAGCCATGCCATAGCAGGCGACCAGGGCTTCCGGGCGGAATCCGCTCGCGCGCAGCACCTGAACAAATCGCTCCAGCAGGCGCGGATTGATGCGCTCTGCGCCAACCCCGGCGACCCGCCAATGCGACAGGTCATAGCGTTTCTGGTCCACGTCGCGCAGGCGCGTGGCGCACAGGCCGTAACCGGAGGGCGGGCTGGTGGAAAAGGTGCCTCGGTTCTCGGACAACAGTTTCAACCACAGACGCGGGCGCATGGCGAAGGTTCTGGGGCTGATGAAGTCCATCGAAACGGCGCGGATGAGCGGTACGAGCACGCAGCCCACCAGCCCCATGTCGTGATAGAAGGGCAACCAGGAAACGCCGCGGTCGCGCCCTGTCATCTGCACGCCGACATCGGCGATCTCGCGCAGATTGCACAGGGTTGCAGATTGCGACATCTGCACGCCACGCGGAAATCTGGTGCTGCCGGAGGTGTATTGCAGATAGGCCGGTTCGGCGTCCAGGAGGGGCGCGAGCGGCGCGTCGGACTCCGGCAGCGCATCCAGCGCCGCCGCGCTGCCGACAAACCGCAGGTTCAGTGGCGCTGCCGCCTCTTGCAGGTAGCCCAGATAGCTCTCGGGCGCTACGCCGACCGCAGCGCCGCAGCTATCCATCATGCGCCGAATCTGACCCACATAAGCCGCGGCGCCGCCCATGGGCAGAGCAGCCGGCAAGGGCACGGGAATCAACCCGGCATACTGGCAGGCGAAGAAGATTCTCAGAAACAGCGGGTCCGTGTCGGCAACGATCGCCACCCGGCTGTGGCGCGGCAGGTCGAGCGCCAGCAGTCGGCGAGCCGCCGCCCTGGCTTGCAGGCGCAGTTGCGCATAGGGCAACGCATGGCTCAGGACGCCCGAACCATTGTAGAAATTGAAGCCAGTCGGCCAGCGCCCGGCAATGTCGAGCGCCTCTGCCAGCCCCCTGAACTGATCCACCGCGGGCGTCATGATGCCGCCCGTTGGAGTTGCGCCTGCCTGTGTCACGGTTCGGTTTTTCTTGTATGATCCTGTCTTGCGAATGGAGCCAGCTACCAGACAGACCCGCCTTGGTGGAGGCTCCCGGAATCGAAAAGCCTCCCCGTGGCAGCCACCCGCCGAATCAGCCAGATCATTCGCGCCCTTGTTGCATTCCCTACCCGAGGGCGGGCCACATTGTAACGCAAATCAACGGTTACGCCGGGATTCTTTGTTTCAGAAATGGAAACATGACTCACACATAATTGAAACATCTTGGAGACGCAGCCGTCAACCTGCAATCCACCTCATCCGCACTGGAGCCAATTCAGGGCAAGGGTTTGGCGGCCAGACCGGAAGCAGCGCCAGGATGATTGTCCATCAAGCGTGCAGAATCATGAACGGCTGGAACCCGGCAACCGGCGCATGTGCGCAACCGCGACGCCACAGGATTCAGGCGCCGGGCAGTCGCCGCGCCGGACGCATCTGGCTGCCCGCCCTGCTCTGCGGCGCGCTCCTCTTGCCGGCGGTCGGTTGGACGGCGCCAAGCCTTGTGTTCACAAGGCTGCAAAACCCGCCGGAGATAGACGGCAATGTGCGAGGCGATTCCGCCTGGGCCGGGCTGCCGGCGGCGACCGGGTTCATTCAGACGCAACCGAATGAAGGCGAAGCCGCCAGCCAGAAAACTTTAGTGCATGTCGGGTACACGGCGGACGCCCTCTACATTGCCGCTGTTTGCCACGATGAGAGGCCGGAGCGGATCATCGTCAACAGCACGGGCCGCGACAGCGACCTGGATGAGAGCGACAGTTTCCTGGTGCTGCTCGACACCTTCCGCGACGGACGCAACGGCTTCCTGTTCGGCACCAATCCAGCCGGGGTGGAGTTCGATGCACAGGTCAGCCAGGGCAACGCCAGGATGGCGTCCGGCGGCATCATCAACCGCAACTGGGATACCAGTTGGACAGTGGCAAGCCGCGTCCATGCGAAGGGCTGGTCCACGGAGTTCAGAATCCCGTTCAAGTCGCTGCGCTATGGCGGAGGCGCCGAGCAGGTCTGGGGGCTCAACTTTCAACGCAACATTCGCCACAACCGGGAGCGAGCCTTCTGGGCGCCACTGACACGCCAGCACGACATCACCCGAATTTCCAGAGCAGGCGCCGGGGTCGGATTGCAGCAACCGCCGCAACGCAATCTGCAAGTCAGCCCCTACGGGCTTGGCCGGCGCATAGCAGGCGGCTCTGACGCCGACGAGCGTGGCGCGGACATGGAGACCGGAGTAGATCTGAAGTACTCGCTCACCCCTTCGCTGACGCTGGACGCCACCTGGAATACCGACTTCGCCCAGGTCGAGGCCGACGAGGTACGCGCCAATCTCGATCGATTCAATCTCTTCTTTCAGGAGAAACGGCCTTTCTTTCTGGAAAACGCCAACCAGTTCGCGGTGGGCACACCCGGACAGGTGGAGCTCTTCTTCAGCCGGCGGGTCGGGCTCAGCGAGGACGGCGTCCCCATCCCCATCGAGGCGGGCGGGCGCCTCTCCGGCAAGCTCGGTCGAGGCCTCAATCTCGGACTCCTGCATATCCGCACCGATCGAGTGGCCGACGAGGCGCCGCGCAACGACTTCTCCGTGGCCCGCGTGCAACGGGAGTTCGGCCAGCATTCGGCTATCGGCCTCATGTTCGTCAATCGCCAGGGAGACGGCAGCCACGAGACACCGCGCGATCAGGATCACAACCGCACCTATGCCGTGGATGGACGGCTCGGTATCGGCGAGCAGTTCATTCTCTCCGGCTGGCTCGCGAAGACGGATACGCCCGGCCGTTCCGGCCGGGATCATGCGTTCGGCCTGCGCGGCTCGCTCGACTCGGAAAAGTGGACGGGCAATCTCGCCTATACCCAGTTGGCTGACAACTTCAACCCGGAAGTGGGTTTTCTGGGTCGCCAGGCGTATCGGCGGGCTCTGGGCAGCTTGCTGCGGCGCATTCGACCGGACGACCTGTGGGGCCTGCACGAGCTGCGCCCACACATATTCGCCACCAGTTACTGGCGCTATGGCGACGGCTACCACGAATCCATGTTCGTGCACATCGACAATCACTGGGAATGGCAGAGCGGGCTCGAGATTCACACCGGCATGAATATCACCCACGAAGGTGTCAGCGAACCCTTTGAGATTGTCAGCGGCGTGACGGTGCCAGTCGGCGACTACCGGCACCAGGAAGCACAACTGGTGTTCCAGACCGACGAGGCGCAACCGCTGAGCTTTCACGTCTCTTCAAGACTCGGTGGCCGCTTCGGTGGCACGCGGACCAACGCGGAGCCGCGCCTGCGCTATCGGTGGGGTGAAAAATTCAGCCTGGAACTGAGTTGGAACTACAACCGATTCAAGCTGCCGGACAACCATTTCGACGTCCAGGTGGGGCGCTTGCGGGCCACCTGGGCCTTGCGCCCGCGCCTGACGCTACAGGCACTGGTGCAATACGACAACCGCAACGACGTCATCGCCACCAACCTGCGTCTGGCCTGGCTGCAAACCGCCAATGCCGGCCTCTTCCTGGTCTATAACCAGCTCGACGAACGGGAGGCCGTCGGTCCGCCACGACGAGAAGTCATCCTGAAATTCAGCCGCATCCTGAACCTGCTGTAGCCCGGAGTCGCCCGGCGTTCCATCACGCGAGTCTTTTCGAAGTCAGCCGGCATACAATCGGCACGATTTAGCCTTGGAGCCCGTATCCCATGTCCGAGATCCATCCCTTCACGATCACCACCACAGACGCGGCCTTGGCAGATCTCCGGGATCGCCTTGCCCGTACCCGCTGGCCCGAGGCGGAAACGCCGGACGATTGGTCGCAGGGCGTGCCCCTGGCCTACGCCCGGGACTTCTGCGCCTACTGGTCGGCATCCTACGACTGGGGGGCGCGCAGAGACAGGCTCAACCGCTTTCCTCAGTTCACCACGCGCCTGGACGGGCTCGACATCCACTTCATCCACCAACGAAGCCCCGAGCCGAATGCCCGGCCGCTCCTCATCACGCACGGCTGGCCCGGCTCCATCGTCGAGTTCCAGGAGGTCATCGCGCCCCTGTCGGATCCGGTTGCGCACGGCGGCGACGCCGCGGACGCCTTTCATGTGGTCTGCCCGTCCCTGCCGGGTTACGGCTTTTCCGGCAAGCCGAGCACGCCCGGCTGGGGCGTAGAGAAAATCGCCGATGTCTGGGATCGGCTGATGCAACGGCTGGGTTACGACCCGTACTTCGCCCAGGGTGGCGATTGGGGCGCATTGGTCACCACCGCCATTGCCCAACAGAATCTCGGCCATTGCGCCGGCATACATGTCAACATGCCGTTGGCGCAACCGACGCCCGAGGCGCTCGCCAACCCGAACGAAAAGGACAAGTTGGCGCTCGCAGCCGCGCAACACTATCAGCAGTGGGGTTCTGGCTACTCCAAGCAGCAAAGCACGCGACCTCAGACCCTGGGCTACGGCCTGACCGATTCGCCGGTAGGCCAGGCCATGTGGATACTGGAGAAGTTCCACGCCTGGACGGACTGTCAGGGGCATCCGGAGAATATCCTCGACCGGGACGTGCTGCTCGACAACATCATGCTCTATTGGCTGACCGCCTCAGGCGCTTCATCCGCACGCCTCTACTGGGAGAGCTTCGGCCGATTCACCGGTGGCGAAGCGCCGATCAGCCTGCCGACCGGTTGCAGCATCTTCCCCAGGGAAGTCGTTCTCACGCCCCGTTCCTGGGCGGAAACCCGTTACGGCAATATCGTCTATTGGAACGAACTCGACCGAGGCGGGCATTTCGCAGCGCTCGAGCAGCCTGCGCTCTTCATCAAGGAGGTGCAGAAGGCGTTCCGCCTCATGCGCTGACCGGAACCGCCGGCAGGGTATCCTGAAGCCGCCGGCGCAGCGCGATCCGGTAGAAGACGGGCGCCGCCACAAGCGTCAGCAGGGTGGCAAAAGCCAGACCGCTCATGATGCAGACGGCCATCTGTCGGAAGAAGGGGTCGGCCAGCAACGGCGACATGCCGGCGATGGTCGTGCCGGCCGCGAGCAGCACGGGGCGCAGCCGGCTGACACTGCCCGCCACCATGGTTTCCAGCGTGCAGGCCCCCTCTTCCAGACGCTTGTGGATTTCGTCCAGAAGCACGATGCAGTTCTTGATCAACATGCCGGAGAGACTCAAGAAACCGAGAAAGGACGGAAAGGTGAAGGAAAGGTCGGTCGCCAACAGACCGATCACGACCCCGCATATCGTCATCGGCACGCACAGCCAGATCACGACCGGTTCTGTCATGCGGCCAAACATGAGTATGGTAATCAAGAACATAAGGCCAAGCGCTATCGGTATCTTGGAGAACAGCGTGGCGTAGGCCATCTTGTTGTCCTCGTATTCGCCTCCCCACTCCAGCGTGTAGCCGGGCGGCAGGGGAATCGCCTCCACGGCGGGCCGAACGCGCGTGTGAGCCCGGTTGGCGTTGTGTCCCACCGGCGGGTTGGCGCGCGCCTGAATGGTACGCACCCGATCCCTGCGGTGGATGATGACGTCATCGGCCACCAGGTCGAACCCGGCAACCTGGCGCATGGGAATGTGACGGGCGCCGGATGCGCTCCAGACGAGTCGCTCGGGCAACGCTTGAGGATCGGCCCGTTCCGTCTCTGGCGCGCGGGCAATGATCGGGATCAGCTTGTCGCCCTCGCGATACAGGCCCACCTGCAAGCCGCGTGTCGCATAGGCCAACGCCTGGTGCACATCACGGCGCGAGACGCCGGCGATCTCCGCCGCCGGTTCGTTGAAGCGGGGCGCGATCTGCAAGGCGCGTTGCCGCCAATCCGTCCCTCGGTCGATCAGGTCGTGCGCCAGGTACACGGCGAGCGCCTGCTCCGCGAGATGCCGCAGTATCCGCGCGTCCGGTCCCGAAAAGCGGGCAACGATCTTGGCGTTGCCGCTTGGGGAAAATTGCGCCCGGGTGACCATCACCTCGGCATCCGGTCGTATCTCGCGCAGCCTGGGCCCGGCCGCCGCCATGATGGTATCCATGGCGCGTACATCCGCCACTCGAATCACCAGTTGCGCATAGGCGGAGTTGGGTTGTTCCACCTGATGGACGCTGGTGAACCGGGACGCGCCCTGGCCGACAAAGGTCGTCACATTCAGCACGCCGGGCATGTCGGCAAACGCCGCTTCCATGTCGTGAACGCTCTGCGAGGTGGTCAGAATGTCAGTGCCCTCGGGCAGCCGATAGTCCACATAGAACAAGGGCGTGTCCGTGGTCGGGAAGAAGGCCTGCTTGACGAACTGAAAGCCCCACAAGCAAGCGGCCAGAACGCCCACCAACACACCCGTGGTGAACCAGGCCCGGCGCAGCCCGAAGCGGATCAGCGCCCGATAGGGTGTGTACATCCAGCCCGAATACAGGGCGTTCTCATCCTGCGCTGCCCCGGCTTTCAGGAGATGACTGCCGAGCATGGGCACGACCGTGACCGCCAGCACCCAACTGAGCAGGAGCGCAATCGCCACAACCTGAAACAGGGAGCGCAGGAAGTGGCCGCCATTGTCGTCCGTCAGGCTGATGGGGCCAAAGGCGACGATGCCGATCACCGTGGCGCCGAGCAGGGCAACCTGGGTGCGTCGCACGGACCGATCCGCCGCCTCGGCCGGCGTCAGGCCGCGCCGCACTCCGATCACCATGCCTTCGGCCACCACGATGCCGTTGTCCACCAGCATGCCCATGGCAATCATCAGGGCGCCGAGGGAGATGCGCTGCAACTCGATTCCGAGGACCGCCATCAGCGCCAGCGTCCCGAGCACCGTCAGCAGGAGGACGGCTCCGACCACGATCCCGGCCCGCCAGCCCATGAACAGGCAAAGGGCCAGAACCACCGTAGCCACCGAGAGCATCAGGTTGGTGAGAAAGCGCTGCATGGCCTGCTCGACCACCTGATGCTGGGCATAGACCGGCTGCGCGGAGACGCCAACCGGCAATTGCTGAATCAGTTCTGCCATGCGGGCATCCACCTGCTTGCCCACCCGCACGACGTTCTCCTCCGCCACGACCGAAACGCCCACAGTGAAGGCGCGTTCCCCGTCATGGCGAATGATCTGGCGCGGCGTTTCCACCTCTTCGCGCCGGATATCGGCGATATCGACCAGCCGCACCATCTCGGTGGTGCCAGGCCGGCCGATACGCATGTCGGCAACCGCGCCGGCAGTGTCCATGGCCTGCTCCGGGGCAAGCAGCAACCGGCGACCCTCGAAGGCAAGTGAACTCGGCGGCATCACCTGATTCTCGGCCGCCACCGACGCGATCAACTGATCCACCGGCACGCCCAGCCGACCCAGGCGCAGGTGATCGACCTCGACATGGATCGCTTCGTGCGGCTCGCCGGCAGTCGCCACCTTGGCCACGCCGGGCACGCCTCGCAGGCCGTTGGCGAGGCGCCTGGACATGTCGTGGATGTCGCTCGGCGCATAGCCGGGCGCCGTGACGGCGTAAAGAATGCCGTACACATCGCCGAAGTCGTCCTCGACAATCGGCTCCCCGGCCCCCGGCGGCAGGCGCGCCGTCGCCTCGCGCACGCGGCGGCGCAATTCGTCGAAGATCTGCGGTGTGTCCTCGGAGCCGTACTGCTCCTGGATCTCGACCTGGATCTCGGACCGCCCGGGCAAAGACTTCGACAGAATCTCATCGCCTTGCGGCAGCTCCTGCAGCGCAGCCTCCAGCGCATCGGTCACCTCCTGCTCGACCTCCTCTGCGGAAGCGCCGGGATACTCGGTCACCACAAGCACCGTCTTGATGGGAAACGGCGGATCCTCGAGACGCCCGACTTCGCGCAACCCGACCAAGCCACCGACGGCGCACGTCAGGATCAGCAGCCAGGGATAAACCGGGCGCTCGATCGAGAGTCGGGCGATATTGCGCACCAGCGTCCTCTCAGATGCGAGGGTTCAAAATCAGGGCGCGGGCCCGGCGCCGCTCGCGAGCGGACGCACCCGCATGCCGTCCTGGAGTTGGCTCGCGCCCGCCGCAACGAGGTCTTCGCCGCCCGAAAGCCCCGACAGGACGGGCACGCCTCGCCTTGCATCGGGCAGATCGACAACCACGGGCTGGCGCGCGATCTGACCGCTCGCCAGATCTACCCGCCAGACGAAGAAATCGCCGTGCGCATCAATCACCAGGGCCTCGGGCGGAATCACGACGAGCGGAGGCTGATCCGTCCCCGACAACACGGTCACATGCAAGGCGCCGGTCATGCCCGGCAGCAGATTGACATCACCGGGCCGCGGCATGGCCAGGGACACTTCATAGGTCTGGCTGACCGCCTCGGCCTCGCCCCGGTTTTCGCGGAAAACGAGCGGAAATCTGCGGCCGGGCGCCACCGGAAACTCGGCCTCGAGCCGTGCGCTCTGATCGGCGTCGAAAAGCGCGAACAACCGCTCGGGAATGTTCGCCACCACCAGCAGTTCATGCAGATCGATCAGCCGCAGGATATTGTCGGCCTTGTCCACGCGCACGAAGTTATCGACATAGCGGCGCGCGACGTAGGCATCAAAGGGCGCGAACAGTCGGCTCTTGGCCAGATTCTCCCGCTCCAGGGCGAGACGCGCCCGGTGCAACCGCTGCCGAGCCTCGGCATCGTCCACCGCAGACGCGCCGATCGCGCCACGCGCCAGCAGTGTCCGCTTGCGGGCAAGATCCTGATCGGCAAGCTGCAGTTCCGCTTCGGAAACCGCCACGGCCAGCTCCAGATCGCGTGGTTCCAGGGCCGCGAGCAGCGTGCCTGCGGCAAGGCTCTGCCCTTCCCGCACAGGCAGTTGCGCGAGCACGCCATCCACCTCGAAAGCAAGATCGACGGTCTGTGCCGCTTCCAGCCGGGCAACGAATTCGTATCGGCTGTGTCGATCCCAGGTCGTTGCCTGAACCACCCGGGCAGGGCGCACGGATTGATCTGCCGCCGTCGGCTCGGTACGCGCCTCGCAGCCGGCCAGCATCAGGCCGGCCAAACCAACGATGAACAGCACCAGGGAAGTTCGCAACATCAGCGCCATCACTTGCCGGTCAATGGTGGAGCCAGGGAGGATCGAACTCCCGACCTCTACAATGCCATTGTAGCGCTCTCCCAGCTGAGCTATGGCCCCAGACCCGGTAGTGAGGGCGCGCAAGCCTAGAGACAGAGGGCATCCGTGTCAAATTCAGCCGCGCTTCTAACCATAGACCCCTTGATTCGATGCCGGTCAGGCCGCCGATGCTAGCCTTGCGGGTGCATCGGCATCCTTGGCATCTTCATGTACCGTTACGACCGCTTCGACCAGCAGTTCGTGAATGAGCGCGTGGCGCACTTTCGGCGCCAGACCGAGCGCTACCTGGCGGGCGAGCTCAGCGAAGAGGTGTTTCTGCAACTGCGTCTGCGCAATGGCCTGTACATCCAGAGACTGGCGCCAATGCTGCGCGTGGCCGTGCCCTATGGGGTTCTGTCGAGTCAGCAGCTACGCATGCTGGCGCACATCGCCCGGCGCTACGATCGTGGCTATGGCCACCTCAGCACTCGCCAGAACATGCAGTTCAACTGGCCGGAGCTGGCGGAAGTGCCCGACATCCTGGAAGAGCTTGCCTCGGTGCAGATGCATGCCATCCAGACCAGCGGCAATTGCATCCGCAACGTAACCACCGATGAATACGCCGGCGTCGCAGCCGACGAAGCGGTCGATCCGCGCCCCTGGTGCGAGCTGCTGCGACAGTGGTCCACCGCGCATCCGGAATTTGACTGGCTGCCCCGGAAATTCAAGATCGCGGTCACCGGCGCGCACGACGACCGGGCCGGCGTCAAGGTGCACGACATTGGCCTGATTGCGCGGCGGGCAGGCGATCAGACAGTCTTTGACGTTCTGGCGGGCGGCGGCCTCGGGCGTACTCCGGCCATCGGCGCTTGCATCCGACGCAGCCTGTCGGAGCGCCATCTGCTCACGTATGTGGAAGCCATCATGCGCGTGTACAACCGCTTCGGGCGGCGCGACAACAAGTACAAGGCGCGCATCAAGATACTGGTTCGCGCCATGTCGCCAGACGGATTCAAGGCAGCAGTGGATGCGGAGTGGGCGAGCCTCTGCGACGGCGAAGGCACGCTGGAGCCGGCGCAGATCTCGGCCATGTGCGCGCATTTTGAAGCGCCAGCGCGCGCGCCGAGACCTGATGCCACTGGCCGATTGGCCGAGGCGCGGCTCCGCGAACCGGCCTTTGATCGCTGGGTACGACGCAATGTTGCAGCGCACAAGACGCCTGGATACGCCATTGCCGTTCTGTCCACCAAGGCAACTGGCATACCCCCAGGCGACGTATCCGAGCAACAGATGGAGGCAGTAGCGGACTGGGCCGACGCCTGGGGCCTCGGCGAGATTCGCATCTCGCATCAGCAGAACTTCGTGTTGCCGGACGTAGGCCAGGATCAGCTCTTCGACCTCTGGCAGGCGAGTCGCGCACTGCGACTGGATACGCCAAACCGCGGGCTTGCGACCGACATCATCTGCTGTCCGGGCGGCGACTACTGCTCGCTGGCGAACGCCAAGTCGATTCCGGTAGCAGAGGCGATCCAGGCTGCATTTGAGGATTGCGACTATCTCCACGACCTCGGCGACCTCGACATCAACATCTCCGGCTGCATGAACGCCTGCGGCCATCACCATGTCGGGCATATCGGCATCCTCGGTGTGGACAAGCGCGGCCAGGAGTTCTACCAGATATCGGTCGGTGGCCATGCCGGAGAAGACGCATCGCTCGGGCGCATCCTCGGGCCGTCACTGTCCCGCGCGGATGTGCCGGATGCGGTTCAGGACTTGCTGGCGGTCTATCTGGAGCATCGTCTGGACGGCGAGAATTTCCTGCACTGCTATCGTCGGGTTGGTATCGAGCCCTTCCGGAACCGGATCTATGCCGCAGCCGCCTGAGCAGACGCCCGCGGAGCCGCAGGCCTTTCTCGCTGTCTCGGAGTGGCAGCCAGGCGCCGGCTTGTCGCTGCCGGTGGACGCTGAAATCGAGCCTCGTTTTCTCGCCGCCCCGGCCATCGCCATCGAGTTTCCCGCTTTCAACGATGGACGCGGCCTGTCGCTGGCAGTCGCGCTGCGTCGTCGGCACAACTATCGCGGGCGCCTCGTCGCCGCCGGCGCCGTGCATCCGGAACTGGACCACTACCTGAAACGCTGCGGATTTGACGCCGCGCACTACCCGAGTGACGAAGACGGCATTCCCGAAGCGCCGCACGAGGGGTATTATCAGGGCTCCGTACGCAATCCCGGAGAGCGGCCAAGCCGCCAAGACACGTCACCATCCACGTCGCCGATCTCACCACCTCCTTCACACTGATATTTGTCGGCGCAGCCGCGCTGGCCACCCTCGCCCTGTTCAGCCGTCAGCCTTTGCTGGTGGCCTACATCGCAGTCGGCGCCCTGTTCGGCCCCCACGGGCTTTCCCTGGTGGCGGACGCCGAGCTGCTGCGGGATGTTTCGGAGTTCGGCATCATCTTCCTGCTCTTCCTGATCGGCCTGGACATGGAGCCGGACAACCTGCGGCGGCGGCTGAAGACGCTGCTGCTCTCGGGCGCCGGCGCCTCGCTGATCTTCTTCTTGCTTGGCTTCCTGCTGATGGCCGCCTTCGGCTACCCCTGGCAGGCGGCGGTGGTAACCGGCCTGGCAGCGGTCTTTTCCAGCACCATTCTCGGCATCAAGCTGCTGCCGACCACGGTGCTGCACCATCGCCACGTGGGTGAAATGGTGGTCGGCCTGCTGTTGTTTCAGGACCTCATCGCCATCCTTGCCCTGGTCGCGGTCGGCGCTGCCGTCGGCAATGAAGACGCTGCTCTGAGCAACCTCCTGATTGCCGGCGCCTCCGTGCCGCTGCTGGTTGCCCTGGCCGTGCTCTGCGTGCGCGGCGCGCTGCTACCGCTGATTGCTCGCTTCGACGTATTCCACGAGTTCATCTTTCTGATGGCCATCGGCTGGTGCCTGGCCATCGCCTGGGCCGGCACCCTGGCCGGTCTATCCCTGGAGCTTGGCGCATTCATCGCCGGCGTGGCGCTCGCCACCAGCCCCATCTCCCAGTACATCGCTACCAGCCTCAAACCGATCCGGGATTTCTTTCTGGTGCTGTTCTTCTTCACGGTCGGCGCGAGCCTCGATCCAGGGCTCGCACTCGAGCTGCTGCTGCCCACGGCCCTGCTGGCCGGGGCGCTCATCGTGACCAAGCCAATGGCGTTTTCCTGGTTGTTGCGCAAGCTCGGGGAAACCCGCGCCGATGCGCGGGAAATCGGCTGGCGGCTAGGCCAGAATTCGGAGTTTTCGCTGTTGCTGGCCTTTCTGGCCACAGAAGCCGGCCTGATCGACGATCGCGCCGCACACGTCATCATCGGCGCGACCATCCTGACGCTGGTCCTGTCGAGCTATCTGGTGGTCTTTCGCTTCCCCAGCCCGCAGGCGCTCAAGGCAGAATTGCGTCGCGATTGATCGTCTGGCTGTTCAATCGGCAGGCGCCCAAGGCGGAACTTGGGTCAAGACTGATTACCGGGCTGTTCAATCCACCAGGCCCCGCCCGGGCAGGAGCGCTGTGAATCGGCGGATGCCTGCCTCGGCCTGACCGAGCAGCCGCTCAATGGGTTTCTTTGGCTCGACCCAGCGCACCTCATAGACACTTGCATCGTCACAACAGGCCATCAGGTACTCGTCACTCGTCATCAGATCATCGACCAGGTTGAGTTCCACGGCTCGCCGACCATACCAGGCTTCGCCCGTGGCCACCTTCTCAAGGTCCAATTCGGGCCGGCACTCAGTAACAAACTCCTGAAACAGCAGGTGCAGGTCCGCCAATTCCTCGGTGAGCTTCTGCCTGCCCTCCTCGGTATTCTCGCCGAGCAGGGTCAGGGTGCGCTTGTGCCGCCCGGCGGTAATCACCTCGACATCCACGTCCCGCTTCTTCAGCAGGCGGTGAACATTGGGAATCTCGGCCACCACGCCAATGGAACCGACCACCGCAAAGGGCGCCGCGATGACCCGATTGGCGACCGCCGCCATGAGATAGCCACCGCTCGCCGCTGCCTGATCCACCGCCGCCACCAGCCGCAGGCCGCGATCACGCACCCGACGCAACTGTGACGCAGCCAGCCCGTAGCCATGCACCCGGCCACCGAAGCTGTTGAGGCGCACCACCACTTCGTCACCATCCATCGCCTTGGCCAGTACGCCGTTGATCTCGTGTCGCAGGTGCGTCACCCGGGAGGCATTGATGTCGCCGTTGAAGCTCAGCACGAACACCCGACGGGGTTGCGCCGCCGCCACCGGCGCCGCTTGCGCCTCGGCATCGGCTTGCCCCTCGGTATCTGTTTGCGCCTCGGTCGCGTCCACGTCGGAATCCGGCGCAGGCTGCGTTGCGCCCGCATCCGCCGCAGATGCCGACGCCTGACGCTTGTCCTCCCGACGCTTTTTCCTGGCTGCCGCCTTCGCCTGTTTCGCTTGCAGCTTGGCCGCCCGCCTCGCCATCCGGCGAAACTCGCCGGGCGGCAGCATGGCCTGATCGAAGCCATAACGGAGCTTGTCCAGATAGTCGTTGAAACGCAGCACCTCCAGCTCACCCGGCGGATCGCCTGCGTGCCGACGACGGGCGATGGCAAGCGCACCGACAAGCAGCGCGAGAAGCACGGCGAGTACGGTCAGCGCCTGCGCCAGGAACATAAGGTAATCCAACAGATAGGTCATCAAGCCAGCTCGGATTCAAGGACGGCACACGTTAACCCGAATGTTGCGCCAAGGGGCCGCGACACTCCGGCGCTTGGCATTTGCTACCATCGCCAGCAGCGTCGCGTCTCGCCCGGCCGCAGCAGGGCATTGGCACAGGTGATTACGCAAGCACCAGGGTACCCACATGGCGAGTTTTCCCAACCACCCGCAGGCGCTGACAACCGATTGGCTCGCCGAGGCGCTTGGCCGACCCGTGCAGGCATTTGCAGTGTCCTCGCTCGGTGAGGGCGCAGGCATCATCGGTCAGGTCACCCGCCTGTCGCTGCAAGCCCCGGATTCTGGGCCGAAATCGATCATCGCCAAGTTTCCGTCGCCGGCCGCGGAGAATCGAGCAGTCGCCAACGCCTACGACATGTACGGGCGGGAGGTGCGCTTCTATCAGGAGATAGCCGAGCGCATTCCGCTGCGCACGCCAGCCTGTCATTACGCCAGTCTGGATGCGGATAGCGGCGATTTCGTGCTGCTGCTGGAAGATCTGGAGGCCTGGCGCGTTGGTGATCAGGTCGCCGGGTGCAGCCTGGCGGAAGCCAGGGCCGTCGTCGAAGCGATGGCCAGCCTGCACGCCAGCGGCTGGGACGATCAGGCGCCAGACATACTGTTGCACGACAATCCGATGCAACGCGATGGCATGATCGCCGGATTCGAGGCCGGCTGGCCGGTGACGCAGGCGCACTTCGGCAGCCTGATCCCGGCTGCCGCCGCCAGCGCCGGCGAGCGGATGCCCGCCCAGATCGGGCGGCTGCTCAAGGCCATGTGCCAGCCACCGGTCTGCCTCTGTCACGCGGACGTGCGGCTCGACAACATCTTCTTCGGCGAGGACGAGGTGGCGCTGGTGGACTGGCAATCCGTTTGCCGCTCGGCGCCGGAGCAGGATCTTGCCTATTTCGTCACGCAGAGTATCCCGACGCACGTGCGCGTCCAGGAAGACTGGCCAGCGCTCTATCACGCAGCGCTGACCAGGCGCGGCATCCGCTACGAGCTGGCGACCTGCCGCGAACGATTTCGCATCAGCGCACTCTACTTGCTGTGCTATGCGGTGATCATCGCCGGCACGCTGGATCTCGGCAACGCCCGTGGTCAGGCGCTCGGGCGCACCCTGCTCGGCAATTGTCTGAACGCCCTGACGGAACTCGACGCCTTTCGCCTGGAGTAATCGGCGGCCGTATTGCGGTCAGTCAGCAGCACCGCCCGGGGCCGAGGACACCCTGGCCAGGCTTGCGGCATAGGGCTTGCGCGCCAGTTGCAAGATGACGAGACCGATGCACCCGAAGATCACCGATACCGTCATCATCGAGTAGCGCACGCCCTGCGGCTCCGGAAAGACGACCTCGTTGAAGAGGCCGGTAATCGGCGGGCCGAGCATCATGCCGAGCGCAGACACGAACAAATAGACGGACGCAACCCGGGCGCGCAGGTGTGGCGGCGTGATCACCGGCAGGGCGCCGGCTGCCAGGCCATAGGGTGAATTGACAGCAATCAGGGCCGGCACATAGAGCACATAGGCAAGGCTTGCATTGGGTGCAAATTGCACCGCAACCACCAGCAGGCCAGCCGCAAGGCCGCCCACCATGGCGGCCAGGATGTTGGCGTCTGCATGGCCGCGGGCACTCATCGAGCGCGCCAGCAGCGCCACCAGCACAGGCCCGGTTGGCCCGGCCAGGAGGAAGATCCAGCCGAATATCCAGGATGCCTCGGCTGCCTCCTGTCCGTGCACGCGCACGAACCAGGACACGGTCCAGAACACGAAGGCATAGCCAGCCAGCACCAGCGACAGAAAGCCGAAGTGATGCAGCAGCAGGGTTCGGGCGTTGCGCCGATAGAAGGCAATCAGGTCGCCCCAACCGCCGTGACTGGCCGAGACACAGGCCCGCCTTGGCGGTTCGCGCAGCAGTGCAAACAGAAAGGCCAGCAGCAGTCCCGGCGCCCCCAGATAGAGAAAAGTCTGCTGCCAGGCCGACAATTCCCCGAATCCCGGCAGTATCAGGGGCGGCGCATCCTGCACCAGACCAAGGACGTAGCCACCGATGATGAAGGCTATGCCAGAACCCATGATGGGGCCGCTCTGCACGATTGACAGCGCCAGAGGCACCTGCTCGCGCGGGAAAAGGTCTCCGACCAGGGAGGTGGTGGCCGGCGTGAGCGTCGCTTCGCCGATACCGACGCCGATGCGCGCGAGCAGCACCTGCCAGAAGGTGCGCGAGACGCCGCAGGCCATGGTCATCAGCGACCAGAAGAAAATGCCTGCGGCGATGATCAGCTTGCGGCTCCGGCGATCCGCCAGCCAGGCGATGGGCAGTGCGGCGACGGCGTAGAACACCGCGAAGACGCCGTACAGCCAACCGATCTGGGCGTCGTTGACGCCGAGATC
Source organism: Pseudomonadales bacterium (assembly GCA_965199705.1). Classification (GTDB taxonomy): domain Bacteria; phylum Pseudomonadota; class Gammaproteobacteria; order Pseudomonadales; family Azotimanducaceae; genus Azophilus. The sequence continues at coordinate 1,434,102 of OZ241359.1, read as the reverse complement.
CGCCTTCATCGGATCCACCACGATGGCCACCACCTGCCGGTCGATGAAGGCCACCAACGCCGCCGCCACCAGCACGGCGACCACCAGCCAGGCGTAGGCGCGGCTCGGCCAAGGCCTTTCGGCGGCGACGGCGGCCGAGTCGCTCACGAACTCACAAGCCCGCTAAGCCCTGCGCCGCTTCAACGGGCGCCGACCCCAGCGCTTTGCCGAAGGGGTCGGTGTCGGCCTAAATCTGGTACAGCAATTCGACCGCGTAGGTCTGCGGCGCGCCCCAGCCCTGGAAGCCGGTTCGGAAGCCGCCGAGGAACAAGGCCTGCTCGCGCCACTCCTCGTCAGTCAGGTTCTTGCCGAACGCCGAAAGGCTCAAGGTGTTGCCGTTGTCCAGGGTCCACTCGTAGCCCACTCGGGCATCAAGGCCGAAATAGCCGCCCTCGTAGAGGCGTTGGTCGGCGCCGCCACCGGTGTTGACCAGCAGGAAGTCGCCCACCTTCTTCCAACCGACATTGGCCGAGAAGAGGCCGGAGCCCATCTGCCGGGCGAAGGCCAACCTGACGCTGACGTTCCAATCCGGCTGCCGGGAATCGCTGTTGCCGCCACGCTCCCGCAGTGTGCCTGGCGGATCCAAAACGCCCGGCGTATCAGTAACGCAACCATCCAGAATGGAGCAGTCGATGGAGTATGGATGGTTGTCCACGTCGAGTATGCCGCCATTCACCACCAGGGTGAAATACTCGTTCAGCAGCCACTGCGCCTCCATTTCCACACCGGAATATTCGCTGATGTCTTCGTTGTTGATGAGGGTGGTGGTGCCGGGAATGGAGCCCGGCGGCAAGGTGATGATGGAACTGAATTGGCCGCCGTCCCGCTCCAGGTGAAAGTAGGCCAGATTGAGGCGCAGCCTGCGGTCGAAGAACTCGTTCTTCAAGCCCACCTCGATCTGGACTGCATCCTCCGGCTGAAAGACTGCCTCGCTTGGGTCCCGGGCGGAGCGGATGCTGAAGCCGCCGCTGCGGAAGCCCTCCGAATAGTTGACATAGGCGGTGTTTACGTCCGTGAGGGCCCAGGTCGCGGACGCCTGCAGGATGACGTCATCCCAGGAGTCGCTGGCCTCGTAGGCGGTGCCTGCCCGCTCCGGCAGCCCGGAAAAGTCGAATTCCTGGGTCACCGGCCCCGTGTCGAAGGTGCCCGTCGTGTAATCGAAATAGGAGTTGAAGACATCCTTCTCCTCGTCAATGTAGCGGAGGCCGAAACTGAGTTCCAAGGTTTCCACCGGCCGCCAGTTGATGGCGCCGAACAGGGCGATGGATTGCACGTCTTCGCCAGCCCTTTGGATGCTGCGGGCGTTAGGGAATTGGCAGAGCGTATCGCCGAGGCCGGGATTGGCCCTCAATCCCAAAACAGGCGTTAACGCGGCGCAAGGCACTCCGGGTGGGAGTCCGAGCGTCTCCGGCATCAACTGCAGCACGTTGTTGGTGTTCTGCTGGAACTCAAGCTCCGAATCGAAGTAGTAGAAGCCCGCCATGAAATCCACCGAGTCGGTGAAGTCGCCGGAAATCCGCAGTTCCTGGGTGAAGACGTCAAACTTCTGGTCGCGCAGGGTGTGCAGTTGGGCGAATGGTGACGCCCCACCGTTGATGGCGGCGCCGTCGAAGTCTTGGTTGATCAAGTCGTCGCCGGAATGGTAGCCGGTGATCGAGTTGATGACGTAGCCGTTGCCGAGCGCCCATTCGGCCCGCAGCCCCATTTGGTCCACGTCGTACCTGACCGGCTCCTTCTTGTCCGCCAGGTTCTCGAAGGGGTCGTCGCCGTTGAAGCGCGGGTCCTGGGGCGGGATCTGGCCTCGGTCGCGGATGCGGTCGTAGGTGAGGATGGCGTCGAAACTGTCCGTTGGCGCCCAGCGCAAGGCCGCGGTCTGGGAGTTCACGTCAATGTCGCCGGCGGAATCGTCCAGCGTGAGGTTGTGGTAGAAGCCGTCCCGCTGCCGGGAAATGGCGCCCAGCTTGAGCGCCAGCGTATCGTCAACCAGGGGGATGTTGACGCGGCCCTTGATGATTCGGGATTCAAAGTTGCCGACTTCCGCGGCAAGCCGTGCGCCCATCTCGTTGAATTGCGGCCGCACCCGGTTGACCACCACGTTGCCGCCGATGGTGTTCTTGCCGAAGAGGACGCCTTGGGGGCCCCGGTTGACCTCGATGCTCTCCACGTCGAAGGTGTCGATCAACTGGCCGGTGCTGGAGCCCATCTGGATGCCATCGACGATGACGCCGACCTGCGGGCTCTGGGTCTTCTCGATGTCCGCGTAGCCGACCCCGCGGATGTACAGGGCGCTGGCGCCGGGGCCGGCGGTGTTCATGCCGATGTACATGTTCGGAATGAAGCCGTCAAAGTCCCGCAAGGTCTGCGGCTTCACCTGCTCGATCTGCTCCGCGCCAAAGGCCGTCACCGACAGCGGCACGTCCTGCTGCGATTCCTGCCGACGCCGGGAGGTGACCACGATCTCCTCGATCACGCCCGACTCACCCTGCTGCTCCGCCGCCGCAACGGAAGGCGCCTGCACGGCCAAGGCGGAGCTGAGCGCCAGCAGCGCGAGGCTCCCCCCCCCCCCCCCAACTTTTCCAACGGCGAAACCCAAGGTTGAAGTGACTCTCATCATGTTTCCTCTCCTGAAGATGACGATCAGCGACCGCCGATTGCACTCGTTAAGCTACCGCCCTGTCAACGTCCATTGAACTCTTGAAGACAGCCCAAGATCAACTGGCCGCTCCACGGGAAGCCGGCAGGGCGCCGCGACTGGACAAGCCACGGATTCAGTATTTCTCCATTCTATGGAAGGCAACAAGGATGTCAAGGATAAGTCCGGCTGGATAAGTCCGGCTGGATAAGTCCGGCTGCCTGGATAAGTCCGGCTGCCGCAAGCCCGGGCGCCCGGCGAACCAATGTCCTTTGCACACGGGGGGAATCGGACAGGATGACGCGGATCAGGTTCAAGCGGCAATGTACTACGCGCACGTGGGGAAAAGGCTGATTGTCGGTCTGAATACAGCTGTCAGGATAGCCGCGTGAGCAAGCCCGGACCGTATCGACCCACCTGCCGCACACGCGGCTTCTCGTTGACCGAATTGCTGCTGACCCTGGGGCTGGCGGCGATACTCGCGGGCGCAGCAACCCCCGGGTTCCTGGCCCTGGTCTCCGAGCACCGGGCATCGGCAGACGTCAACGCCCTGCTCGGCGCCGTACGGAACGCCCGCGCCCTTGCCATCCTGCACAATCAGGCTGTGCGGCTGTGCGCTGGCCCGGCGCTCGTCTGCGAAGGCGCCGATGACTGGCGCCAGGGGGCATTCGTGTTCTTCGACAGCAACGACAATCGCCGGGTGGACAATGACGAGACGGTTGCGCTCAGGCTCGCGCCGGTGCGGACGGGTGCTCGCATTCGCTGGCGCTCGTTCCGCAACCGCCGGGACCTGTTATTTCGCGGCAGCGGCCTGACGGACTGGCAAAACGGTAATTTCCACTACTGTCCAGCGGACCAAGACCCGGCCCTTGCCCGCCAGCTCATTCTCAATGCCCAGGGCCGAGCCCGCCTGGCGGTTGACAGCGACGGTGATGGCGTCCGGGAAGACGCCCGGGGCCGACCGCTGACCTGCCCCTGATCCGAATCGCCGTTCAACCCGGAGACAGCGCCTGGCGTCCGATCCGGCTTGCACCAACGCTCAGGCTTCTCCACCATGCGCCGCTTCGGGGCAAGAGAAGGCCCGGGCAAGCCCCGGGGCCTCACGCCCTGCGCGCCGCCAGAGGGCTGACGAGACATGCAAGCCGGGAACTACACATTTCTCCTCTTCCTGACGCTGCTCAACGTGATGAACATCGTCGATCGGCAGTTGCTGGGCAGTTTCGCCAACTTCATCGTGCCGGACCTTGGGCTGACAAACACCCAGTTCGGCCTGCTGACCGGGCTTTTCTTCATCGTTGTCTATTCCGGCGCCGGGCTGTTCATGGGCGCCCTGGCGGACCGGGTCAATCGCACCCGTCTGATCGCCCTCGGCCTGGCCCTGTGGAGCGCCTTGACCATGCTATCCGGCGCCGCGCGCGGCTTCTGGACGATGGCGGCGCCGCGCATGTTGATCGGCGTAGGGGAATCCATCATGTCGCCCACCGCCATCTCGCTGCTCTCGGATCGCTTTTCCGGCGACCGAATGGGCTTTGCCGCCGGCTTCTACTACCTGGGTGTTCCGGTAGGCGTCGGCGTCAGCCTGCTGGTCGCCGGCTATCTCGGGCCAGCCATCGGCTGGCGCAACTGCTTCTATCTCCTCGGCGCCATCGGCCTGGCCCTGGCGCTCGTCATGTGGCGCATCCAGGACACGCCTCGCCGACATGCTCAGGAGTCCAAACCCACCGACCCGGCGGAACCTGCCCAACGGCAGGACGCGCCGCTCAGCCATGCGCCGCAACAGACCCAACCGACGCCGCACACCCCGAGCTTCCAGGAGATATTCTCGACCCTCTGGTCCGCCCTGCGAACCTGCCCGGCGCTGGCCTTGACCATCGCCGGCGGCGTTGTTTCCCACTTCATCCTGGGCGCCGCCGTTTTCGACCAACTGTGGTACGTCCAGGAGCGCGGATTCGAGCGCGCGGAGATTGCTCGGATCACCGGTTGGGTCGGGCTGGCCGGCGGCGTGCTTGGCAACCTCTTCGGAGGTCTCGGCAGCGACCGGTTCCTGATCCGCACTGGCGTCGGGCGCCCCATGTTCCTGTTCTGGGTGGCCCTGGTCCTGGCTCCGATAGGCGTCGCCTATCGCCTGGTGGACCCGGCCAGCCTCTGGTTCTGGATCGGCATCTTCTTCGGCTTCTTTCAATTGGGCTGCTTCTACGGCCCCACCTTCTCTACCGTGCAGGAACTGGTTCCGCCGAGCATCCGGGCTACGGTGGTGGCCTTCTACATCCTGATGCTGAATGTCATCGGCCTCGGCGTGGGGGTCACCGCGGGCGGCTTCATGATCGATGAGTTGCTCGCCAGGGGAGTTGCCGCGCCCTACACCTTGACGCTTCTGATCTTCACCCTGGTCTCGCTCGCCGCCGTACCCCTCTACTATCTGGCCGGCAGACGCTACCGCCAGGACCGGGCGCGCCTGATGGCCTTGGCCGGAACGTAACGTCGGAACGTAATGTGCGCTGGTCACGCCCGCAGTAGCTGAAGCCGCCGAAGTCAGGCATCGAACTCCGCCATTTCCCGCCAGGAAATCCGGCCATGCAGACGCCAGGCGGACATTCCCGGATCCCCAGGCGGGGCATCGGACAACTCGGGCACTGGCGGCGGCACAATCGTCTCGGCGTCGAGCGCAAAGATGGCCTGCATCTGCGAGACTGCACGCCCTGGGCCGAAACCGCGTGCGGTAATGCGATACAGCGCAGCTTGCCCGGCTGGCGCGTCGGACATTTCCGAATCCGCATCAAGGGGCTCGCCAAGCCAGCCCAGCCATTCGATCAGAAAGCGGGGCGCGGCGGCGCCCACTGCGCCACCCCGGGCCACGGCAAGGCTTTGATTGCTGCCAGCCGCCCAGACGCCTGATGTTTCCCAGGGCGCATTCGTCGGATATGCGCCGACGAGCCACAACCCCCCTCTGCCAGCTTCGTGGAAGCGGTCCAGCATGGGCCTGTCAGCCCGCAAGAACGCCTCCGCTGCGACCAGGGCTGCCTCAGCCGCCTGCCGAGCGTGCAAGCTGTCCTGAAGATTGCGCGCGAGACGTAGCTGCAAGCCTGCATTCTGCACCGCCGCGGCGCCCGAAATGCCGAGCAGCAACAGAATGGCCAGCACCATGACGAGGGCGATGCCATCCTGCCGGGCTGGCCTCCGCATCAGGGCGACCAGTTCCGGCGATTGCCGAGCCGAACAGTCTGCGTCAGCCGTTTGACTTCCTCCCCATAGCGCAGCGTCAACGCCAGCATCAGCGAATGGATGCGGTGCTGCGGCATCAGGGCATCAAGGGTCACATAAGAATCCGGCCCATCGCCGCCCATGAGCGGGTCGGCGTCAATCCCCGCCAGCACTTGCAGGTCCGCCACCCCCTCGACCAGTTCGGCTGGCCGCGCCGTGCCAGTGCGTCGCCAGAGGCTGGTCAGATTCGGCGCCGCGGCCGGCGCCACAAAGTAGATCTCGGCCTGCACAATCGAGACCCGGCCGCCGAGCGGGTTGTCGGCGCCAGCGTAGGGTCGGCCCATCGGCGTCAAGTTCGCACCGGTGCGATTGTCGTAGGCGCTTGCGCCGGTTGCCCGGCGCAGAATGCGCCCGCCAGGCGTGGCAACCAGGTCCGAGATGCGGAACAGCACACCCTGCTCACAATCATGCATCAACGCCATCACATCCTCGTCCAGGCCGTCATCGGCTGGCGCAACCCGGATCGCATCATTGTTCCCGGTGGTCGCCAGCAGCGGCGCGCCAGGACCCTGAATCCGGCGAAAGATCAGCAGGTCGCTGCCGGGGACAAGCTGCTCCACGCGAATACCCGTGCCGGGCATCATGGCGTTGCGCGCGCCGCCCGCTACCTGCCGCGGCAAAGTGGTCAGCGGCGGACGCCAATCATCCAGGTCCGGCGTCGTCCCGGACGTGGCGACGCCTTGCCAGTCATGGCCCTCGACAGGCCTTTGCAGATTGAACTCCGAGAGGTCCGCCCAATCGCCGTTCAGGGCATTGCCAAGCGCCAGTGACGCCGAGTTGCAGCCGAGATAGCCGGCAGCAGCGGCCGAGCGGCGCAGGAAACCGAGCGCCCAGACGCCCGCAGTGGCAGCGTCGAGCCGATCCCGAAGTTGTGTCTGCGCCAACTGTGCGGCGCGCCATTGCTGCACGGCAGCCGTCACCAGCAAGGCGCCGAGCGCCGAAGCCAGGATCAGTTCCAGAAGCGTGAAGCCGGAGACATGATCCAGCGCGATTCTCGGGAGCGCGCGCTTCAATTCCGAACCTGGTCTCTATATAGCGCCGGGGTGAAGCTCGTCACGGTTACAGACGGCGCAAGTGGGCAAGCGTCATTCCGGCGTCTCTGCAAGACTGTCCAGGGTCAGATGAGCATTGTCCGCATCTGCGCCCCAACGCACCTCCAGGCGCACGCGCCCGGAGTCCGGGTCGGCAGTCACAGCCGCGAGCCGCGTTGCTGTCTGCTCGCAGTCGGGCATGGCTTCGGACGCATCCCGCGGGCAGGCAGCCGCCACGTCAAAGGCCGCTAGGCGCGCCGGCGTGCAGGCGTTCGTGCCGCAATCAACCGAAGCGGCGACATTTGTGCGGCTGTAGGCGCCGGCTGCCAAGCCTGCCGGATTGGCTCGAATGCGCGCCATCAGATCGCTGGCGCGAACCCCGGCCTCAAGCGCGGCCAGGGCCTCATGCCCTTCGCGCAGCGTCACCAGCTCCAGGCGTGCGGCGCCAAGAATACCGATGCCGAACAGCAGCAAGGCGACCACCAATTCAATCAGCGAGAAACCCCTTGTCCGCGCCCTCGCGTGCGCTGTCTTTTTGCCCCTGTGCTTGCCCGTCCGCTTGCCCGTCTGCGTGATCATCGCGGCTCCTGGCGAAACATGCGGGTCAATCCCACCGGGCTTCATCGGGGCCGATCTGGCCGTCGTTGTCCCGGTCCCACTGTCGCAGGCCAAACTGATCAACGGTCATGAATCCGTCGCCGGCCATGCTCCCGGCGTCATCCGGCGTGGCCGTCAGCACAAAGCCGGCATCGGCGCCCGCCAGCTCGATGCGGTAGCGGCCCTGAGCCTGGGATACAGGCCGACACACTTCCGCGGCCACAGGGCCCGCATCCGCATCGCCAAGGCCGTCACCATCGCCATCTGCTGCGCCGGCATAGGTGAAGTTGCGGCCTGCCCGACGCTCCAGCGCCAGGACGCAAGCCATGAGGTCTGCCCTCGCCTCGGCGCGAAAGCTGCGTTCGTTGTAGGCGTTGAGAGCCGGCACGCCAAGCCCGGCCAGCAGTCCGAGAATCACCACCGCAATCAGCAGTTCCACCAGCGTCAGCCCGGACACTGCGCAGGGGCCGGGCTGGGTTTGCAAGGCAATCGGTTGCACAAGAGCGCATCGCCCAGGCGGGCCAGGCTTGGCCAAACATGCCAACCAGCCTATCAAGCCGTGCCTTGCGGTTGCGCAAGCCTGCGACGAACGGCAGCATTGAGGCGATGAACGGTCAGGTTTGCCGGGCTGCCCACCAGTCTCGAAGCATGCAGAAGATGAGCAGGGCAGCGCCCAGGGTCAGCGCCGTATCCGCCAGATTGAAGGCGGGAAAGTACCAGCCACGATAGTGCAGCAGGACAAAGTCCACCACATAGCCGGTACTGACCCGGTCGATCAGATTACCAAGTGCGCCGCCGAGCAACAGACCGAGCGCACAACCCTGAAGCCTGTCCGGCCGGCGCAAGCGGCGCAACTCAAACAGCACGAAGGCGGAGAAGCCGATGGCAAGGCCGACAAAGAGCCACCTCTGCCAGCCACCGAACCCCGCCATGAGAGAAAACGCCGCCCCGTCGTTGTGCCAGAGCACCCAGCTCAGAAAGGGCAGGACCGACGCGCGCTCACCCATCGCGAGCTGGCTCGACGCCAACCACTTGCTGGCTTGATCGCCCACCACGACCAGCAACGCCAGCAGGATCCAGGGCAAGGCGTCACGCCTCAGCCAGCGCCGCGCGAACGCCGCTCCCGGAACGTCGACGAACCACCTGCGGCGGCCCCGGGACTCCCGCGCACTCAAGGCAGCAGCTCCCCTGCCCTGCCTGGCGCATCAACCGGCATCGGCGGACTCACGCAGACGGAACCAGGCGCGCGCAGCCTCAATGTCGTAGCCTATCTGTGCTTTCAGCGCCGCCATCGACGCGAAGGCGCGTTCATCGCGAATCTTGTGGCGAAAGGTCACGCTGAGCAATTGTCCGTAAATCGTCTCGTCGAAGTCGAACACGTGCACTTCCAGCAGTGGCTCCTTGCCCTCGACGGTGGGACGAATGCCAACGTTGGCAACGCCCCGCCGCGGCCCGCCCAGCCCGGCATCCACCGTGACCGCAAACACGCCTTCCAGGGCGGAGCGATAGCGTTGCAGGCGAATATTGGCGGTGGGAACGCCGAGTTGGCGACCTAGCTGACGCCCGTACACCACCCGGCCCATGATGAAATAGGCGTGCCCCAGGAGCTGCTCCGCCAGGCCGAAATTGCCGTCTCTCAGCGCCTTGCGCACCCGGCTGCTGGAAACCCTCTGACCCTTGATGCGCAAGGTGTCGAGCTGGCTGACGCCGTAGCCCAGGCGCTCGCCAGCGGCCTTGAGCAAGCCACGATCGCCCTTGCGCCCCCTGCCGAAGCGGAAGTCATCCCCGACCACCACGTGGGCGACAGCCAGTTGCCGATGCAGAAACTGATCCGCCAGCCAGGCCGCGGGCTCGGAGCTGATGCGGGCGTTGAATGGCAGGCAGATCACCCGGTTCAGCGCGCTACGGCGCAACAGCGTGATCTTTTCCCGGAATCGGGTAAGGCGGGCCGGCACGGCGGCGCGAAAAAATTCTCTGGGCGTTGGCTCGAATGTGATCAGCGCACTGTCGGTTCCGAGCGCGCGGGCCTTGGCGGCAACCTCTTCCAGCATCATCTGATGGCCACGATGCACGCCATCGAAACTACCAAGAGTGACCACGGCGCCCTGATGTCGAGGCTTGATGTTGTGCAGCCCGATGACCACGTCCATGCGCGGATTATACGCAGCGATTGATCCCGGCAGGATGCAGGCCAAGCATCCTGACGACCTGCTTGGCGACGGCTCTGATTCTATGCGCGGTGTATGAGTTCGGAAGGACGCAACCCGGCGAGCCAGGCCACGCCGCCATAGACCAGAGCGCCGAGTGTCACCAGCCCGGCCAGCCAGGGCGCCCGCCCAAGCGGCGAGCGTTCCAGCCAGAACGTGTCCGCCGGCGTCAGCAACAGCAGGCAGACGGCCATGCAGGCGGTGGCCAGCAGCGCCCGGCCGAGGGTTCTGGCCAGATCCGGCGTGCGCTGGTAGTAGCCGGAACGCAGAACGCCGCGCCACAGAAGGCCAGCCTGCACCCAGGCGGCGATGCTCGTAGCCAGCGCCAGGCCGACATGGTGCAGCCACTGAAAAGTGGCAAGCCCGGCTAGCAGATTGACCGCCACCGAGATGAGGGCATAGTTGAGGGGTGTACGGGTGTCCTTGTGGGCGAAGAAGGCTGGCGCCAGCACCTTGACCAGCACCAGCGGCAGGACGCCACAGGCGAAGGCGACAAGCGCTTCTGCCGAGCGCAGCACATCGACATCGGTCATGCGCCCGTGATGAAAGATGGTCGCCACCAATGGCTCGGCGAGCAGCACCAGAGCAACGGATGCCGGCAGGCCGAGCAGAATGCCGACACGCAAGCCCCAATCCAGGGTTGCGGCGAATTCGGACCGGGCGTTGGCGCCAGCGAGCCGCGACAGATTCGGCAGCAGCACCGTGCCGAGCGCCGCGGCTACAAGGCCTATGGGCAGTTCCATCAGCCGGTCTGCATAGTAGAGCCAGGCAATGCTGCCGGTCATCAGCATGGAGGCGAGCACAGTGCCGATCAGGGCGTTCAGCTGGCCGGCGGAAGAGGCAATCAGAGCCGGCGTCAGCAGCCGCCCCACCTCGGCCGCGCCCGGGTCGCGCAGAGATGCCTTCGGCAGCGTCAAGAGGCCGAGGCGGGCGACTCCGGGAGCCTGCGCGCAGAGTTGCACCACACCGGCAGCCAGAACGCCCCAGGCCAGCGCCGGCGCCATCTCCGCGCCAGCCCAGGCCGCGAACAACATGGCCGCGATCAAGCAGGCATTGAGCAACACCGGGGTAACCGCTGGCAACGCATAGCGGCCGTGCACGTTGAGCAAGGCGCCGGCAAAGGCTGTCAGCGAAATGAACCCGAGATAGGGAAAGGTCACGCGCAGCAGACTGGCCGTCATCTGCAAACGCTCGCCGTCGCCCGCAAATCCCGGCGCGAAAATCAGCGTCAGCGGATTTGCCAGCAGGATACCCAGGAGCACTACCAGGATCAGCAGCAGCGTCAGATTGCCGCCGACCACGGCCACAAGTTGGCGCAGTTCAACCTGTCCGAGCTGCCGGTATCGGGCCAGAACCGGCACAAACGCCTGGCTGAACGCCCCTTCGGCGAACAGCCGGCGAAAGAAATTGGGGATGCGGAAGGCCACCAGAAAGGCGTCCGCCGACACCCCGGCGCCGAGATAGTGTGAAAACGCCATGTCGCGCAGGAAACCGGTGATGCGAGACAGGAACGTCATGCCGGCCACCACGGCGCCCTGAGCAGTTACGCTGTCGCCTGCGGCGTCCGGCTGCACATCAGGCTGATTGCCGACACCTTTCATCCCGAGCTCCGACGCCATCCCTTTCGACTTCCGCCAGCGCTTGAATTATAGTGGCGCGCCATTGTCACCCAGAGTCAAGGATTTCGAGTGGCCAACAGCCTGCAATCCCGCAAGCGCGCCCGCCAGGCGGAAACCCGGCGCCGGCGCAATGCCAGCGACCGGTCCCGAGTGCGCACCAGCATCAAGAAGGTGAACGCCGCCATTGTCGGCGGCGACGCAGACGCAGCCGCCAGCGCACTGGCCGACGCCGTGCCCCTGATTGATCGAATGGCAAGCAAGGGCATTCTGCACAAGAACAAGGCAGCGCGGCACAAGTCGCGCCTCAACGCCAGGGTGTGCGAGCTGCGCGGAACCGGTTGACATGCGCTGATCGGCCCTGCAGGCCGGTCAGATCAGCACCAGGTTGTCCCGGTGCAGCAGTTCCGGTTCGCGCGCATAGCCAAGCGCCTTCTGAATCTGCCCGCTGTCAAGCCCGAGGATGCGGCTCGCCTCGTCACTGGCGTAGTTGACCAGTCCCTGAGCGACCGCCTCCCCCGATTCGGTAACGCAGAGCACGGCTTCGCCACGACGGAACTCGCCGCGCAGGGCAGTTACCCCCACAGGTAACAGGCTGCAACCGGAAGCGCGCAGGGCGCGGGCGGCGCCGGAATCAAGCACCAATTCACCGGGCGGTCGCCGCAGACCGGCAATCCAGCGCTTGCGCGCCAGCAACGGCGGCAGGCTTGCAGCAAGCAGCGTGCCCTCCTCGGCGCCGCTGAAGATTCGTTGCAGCACCTGCGGCCGGCGGCCATTGGCAATCACCGTATGGGCGCCGGAGCGGGCAGCAATGCGCGCCGCCCGAACCTTGGTGACCATGCCGCCCCGACCAAGGCGGCCACCGGGCCCGGCCAGCGCTTCGAGACGAGGATCCTCGGCCGCTGCGTGGCGGATCACTGGCGCGCCGGATTGTCGGTGTGGGTCCTGCTCGTGCAAGCCGTCCACGTCGGTCAACAGAATCAGCAGGTCCGCTGACAGCAAGCTGGCCACTTCCGCCGCCAGGGTGTCATTGTCGCCGAAGCGCATTTCCTCGGTGGCTACCGTATCGTTCTCGTTGACGATCGGCACGATGCCGAGGTCCATCAGCCGGGTCAGGGTTGATCGAGCATTGAGATAGCGATTGCGGTCCGCCAGGTCCTCGTGGGTGAGGAGCACCAGCGCCGTGCGTCGGCCATGTTGCGCAAATGCAGATTCATAGGCGCCCACCAGGCCCGCCTGACCGACGGCGGCTGCGGCTTGCAAGCCCGGCAAGTCAGCTGGCGCCTCGCCCCATCCAAGGCGCGCCCGCCCCTCGGCGACCGCTCCGGAAGACACCAGCGCCAGACGCCGACCGCGCTCAATCTGCGACAGAATCTGCGCACACCAATCCGCTATGGCGTCCAGCGCGAGGCCACGGCCAGACGCCGTGAGCGTGGCGCTGCCCACCTTGATGAGTGCGCACTCGGCAGCCGCGAGCTTGGCGCGGGCGGCTTCGGCCTGTGCCGCGTCGATCATGATGGCTGCCGCCAGACGCCGGACGTCTCGGCAGATACCTGGGCCAGGATGCGGCGCCCGAGATCAGCCTCGGCTTCGGCAGCCGCTGCATCCTCGGCCAATCGCACCCGCTCCTGATCGAGATGCTGCATGATCGCCTGCGCCAGTTCTGACAAGCCACGGCGCGCATGTGCAGACAGGCAGTAGAGCGGCCGTTCCGGCGCGAGCCGGGAGAGACGCGCCAGCTGTTCGGCCAGACGCGCCTCTGACAAGAGATCACTCTTGCACAGCACCCGCCATATCGGTCGCAAGGACAAGGCTGTGCTGTAGCGCTTGACTTCGGTTTCCACGATTTCGGCATTGGCCAGCGGATCGCTGCCGTCAGCGGGCGCCGCGTCGATCAGGTGCAGCAACATCCGGGTGCGGGAGAGATGACGCAGAAAACGCACGCCAAGACCGGCGCCGGCAGCAGCGCCGGCAATCAGGCCCGGCACATCGACCATCACGAAACTGGCGTCCAGGGCCACGGACACCACGCCGAGATTCGGCTTCAGGGTCGTGAAGGGGTAGTCCGCCACCTTCGGGCGAGAGCTGCTCATGGCAGCGATCAAGGAGGACTTGCCAGCATTGGGCAGGCCAAGCAGCCCGACATCGGCCAGCAGGCGCAGCTGCAAGAGGAGGCTTCGAGCTTCGCCATCACAACCCGGTGTGGCGCGGCGCGGCGCCTGATTGACGCTCGACCGGAAGCGGGCGTTGCCGAGCCCGTGGCGGCCGCCACGGGCCACCAGCAGACGCGCGCCCCGATTCGGCAAGTCGCCCAGCAGATCACCGAGTTCAGCATCGAATACCGTGGTGCCGGTTGGCACTCGCAGCAGGCAGTCTTCACCCCGGGCGCCGGTGCGGTTGCGGCCGCTGCCATGCCTGCCATAGCCCGCTGCAAAGCGCGGTTGATAGCGGAAATCGATCAGGGTTTGCAGGCTGTCGTCGGCCAGCAGAACGACGTCGCCGCCATCGCCGCCATCGCCACCGTCCGGGCCGCCGCGCGGAATGTACTTCTCGCGCCGGAAACTCAGGCAGCCATCGCCGCCCCTGCCGGCCTGAACCTGAACCCTGGCCTCGTCAATGAATTGCATGAGCCGCCCCGAACGCTGATGGCCGGGCCATGGCGCAGATCAGACGACGGGCTCTACCTTCACATAGCGGCGCTGAAGCGGCCCCTTGCGCAGGAATCGGACATGCCCGTCGGCCACGGCGAAGAGCGTATGATCCCGCCCGCGCCCCACATTCTCGCCAGCATGGAAGTGCGTGCCACGCTGACGCACGATGATGTTGCCGGCGCGCACGAATTGGCCGCCATAGCGTTTGACGCCCAGCCGCTTGGATTCCGAATCGCGCCCGTTGCGGGTGCTGCCGCCTGCTTTCTTGTGCGCCATGCGCCTGCCTCCGAGAGGGTCGTCCGCGAATCAAGCCGCCTGAATGGCGGTGATCCTGACCTTGGTAAACCACTGCCGGTGCCCCTGCCGGCGCATGTATCCCTTGCGGCGGCGCAACTTGATCACCCGCACCTTGGGGCCTCGCCCATGTTGCACCACCTCGGCGCATACGCGCCCACCGGCCACCCGAGGCTGACCGACCTGCACGCCATCCGCGTCGCCGATCATGAGCACTTCATCGAATACGACTTCGCTGCCGAGCGCGACGGGCAATCGCTCCAGCTTCAATGTATCGCCCCCGGTCACCCGGTGCTGCTTGCCTCCGCTGACGAAAACCGCAAACATACCCGTCTCCGCTTGATCCTGTCCGCCCGTGATGCCGGGCGTATAAAATGGCGCGTGCGGGCGCCGTTTCGGAAAGGCCGCGATTGTAGAGGCGAGGGTATGGAATTACAACGGATTCGCGGCAACGGACATGCGCATGACCGTGCGTAGCGCCGCTATGCGGGCCGAGCTGCTTGACGCAGGCGACGCCGGACCGGGCCTCGCAGAGGCTCCGCAGAGCGACAACCAGCAAGACGCCCTCGCCGCCATTTTCGCACCGATCGCCTGTGACTTTGCCGCGGTGAATCAGATGATGGCCGGGCAAATCTCCAGGAAGGTGAATCTGATCGAGGAAATCGGCCGCCACATCATCCAGGCGGGCGGCAAGCGATTGCGGCCGGCGCTGGTGCTGCTCGCCACCCGATGTTGCGGCTATCGCGGCAATCAGCACGTTCGGCTGGCGGCGATCATCGAGTATCTGCACACCGCTACCCTGCTGCATGACGATGTGGTGGACAGATCCAATCGCCGTCGGGGGCTGCTCACCGCGAACGCGCGCTGGGGCAACGTGCCCGCCGTTCTGGTTGGAGACTTTCTCTACAGCCGCGCATTCCAGTGGATGGTGGCGCTGGAGAAACCGGAAGTGCTGTCGATACTTGCCGACGCCACCAACCTGATCGCGCAGGGCGAGGTGATGCAATTTACCGACACCGGCAAGCTCGACATCAGCGAAGCCCGCTACATGGAAGTGATCCGCTGCAAGACCGCGCTGCTGTTCCAGGCGTCGGCGCAGAGCGGCGCTGTGCTGGCCGACGCGACGCAGGCCGAGGCTCGGGCTCTCACCCGTTATGGCACGGAGTTTGGCCTGGCGTATCAACTCATCGACGACTGGCTGGACTATGCGGGCGATGATCGCGCCATGGGCAAGAACGCCGGCGACGACCTGGCCGAAGGCAAGGTCACGCTGCCCCTGATCCTGACGATGAATCAGGGGGCTGTGGCGGATCAGGCAATCGTGCGCGACGCCTTGCAATCCCGTTCCAGCGCGGCCTTTGCCGAGGTACGCGAGGCCGTGCAGCGCTCAGGCGCGCTGGACCGCGTGCAGGAACTCGCCAGATTGCACAGTCACCAGGCCGTCTCCGGGCTGACTGCGCTGCCGCCAAGCCCGAGCCGCAGCGCCTTGAGCGAGCTGGCTGAATTCGCGCTGACGCGAATCCGGTAAGCTCCAACCCAGACGGGCAAAGCAGACCAACACCTGGCCCGACGCTGGTCGGAGTGAGAGGATTTGAACCTCCGGCCCCTACGTCCCGAACGTAGTGCTCTACCAAGCTGAGCTACACTCCGAATGCGCCGAAGGCCGCGATTTTAAGGAAATTACGCCGATGCGCCAACGATGTGCGCTGCGCAAACAGGCGAATTCCGGGCCTGCCGCTTGCGCCGGTTCAGACGGCGCCTGGCGAGAAATCAGGAATCTGCCGGCTCGACGCGCAGGACACGCGCATTCGAGCCGTCTTCGACCACGTACAGATAGCCGTCATTGACCCGCACATCGCGAACGCGTCGGCCAAGGCTGGCAAAGAGCGCTTCCTCGCCCACCACCTGCCCGTCCTCCAGGTCAAGCCGGCGCACCTCCTTGCCCACCAGAGCGCCAACAAACAGATCGCCTTGCCACTCGGGGAAGCGGTCGCCGGTGTAAACGGCAAGGCCGGATGGCGCAATCGACGGCGTCCAGACTTTCGCAGCGTCCGCCATGCCTGGCGCTTGCGTCAAGGGCGATATCCGGGCGCCGTTGTAGTCGATGCCGTGGGTAACAGCCGGCCAACCATAGTTGGCGCCGGGGGTCAGCAGATTGGCCTCATCGCCACCCCGGGGGCCATGCTCATGCAGCCAGATCCGACCGTCCGCGTCCAGCGCGAGCCCCTGGGGATTTCGGTGCCCGTAGGTATAGATGGCCGGGTGAGCATCTTCGCGGCCGACGAAGGGGTTGTCGTCTGGAATGCGCCCGTCCAAGTGAATACGCACTGTCTTGCCGAGCAGTCCCGTGAGGTCCTGAGAGGCCTCGCGAAAGTCATAACCGTCCCCGGTGGTCAACAGCAAGGCGCCCTCCGGCAGGAATATCATGCGCCCGCCATAGTGCACGGGCGTCGGTATGCGCGGCGTAACCGAAAAGATCACCTGCACGTCTGCAAGACCCTCGTCCGTGAGTCGCGCGCGCGCCACCGAGGTGGCGCTGTTCTTCGGCGGGCCGGCGGCGTAGGAGAGAAAGAGGGTTTGGTTGCGCCCGAAATCCGGGTGTGGCAGCACATCGAAGAGGCCGCCCTGGCTGCGCCGATACACGGGCGGCACATTGGCTATCGGGTCGCTGACCAGGCCATCCGCCGAAATCTGTCGCAGGTTGCCACCCAGTTCGGTCACCAGAAGACGACCGTCCGGCAGAAAGGCAAGACACCAGGGGTGGTCCAGGCCTTCGGCGACCGTCTTCAGTTGATGCGCTTCAGCGGCGCCGGCGTTTGCGATCCCTGCCGCCGAAAGCAGCAGCAAGCTGGCTCCGATGCTGCGCCAGCGTCCTCGCACATTGTGCGGACTGGCCCCGCCTATGGTCCTGGTGCGGGCATTCCGGGGTAAATTGCGCATAATGGCGCCTCCACGCTTGAGTCGGTTTGATGCCAGATTACCTGATTCGCATCCCCGTCGCCTTCGTTGTCGGCGCCCTCGCCGCCTATCTGCCAGGCGCCTTCATCTCCACCCAGATGGTGCTGAACCGAACCGCCGACCTCGGCATCCCCGTCAGCATGGGCATGCGTCTCGAATTGGCCGGGCTTGATCTGGTTGGCATGGCGCCCACCTATCTGCCGCTGCTTGCCGTGGCCCTGATGATCGGCCTGGCTGTGAGCCGCTTCGCACTGAGATTTGTCAGGCTGGCACACGGGGTGGGCTACATGATTGGCGGCGCCAGCGCCATTCTGACCCTGCATCTCATCCTCGTGGCAGTGTTCGAGATGCATCCGCTGCCCGCCACCCGCTCGGCGCTCGGCCTCATGGCGCAGACGCTGACCGGCGCGCTCGGCGGCCTGGCGTTTTTTGCTGCCAGCCGAAAGCTGACCAGATCCGCTGAATCCAGCTAACCCGAGGGTGCGCGCGACAGGCCGACTTCAGATCCCGACGCAGGCCAACAAAGATCGCCCGGCTCAGTTCATCGCGATAGACGCGAACGCAGCGAGGAGCGCCGGGCCGCCAGCCGGGCGCCCGCCAACAAGTGACATGAAAGCGCGTCAGGCGGAATCCCTGAATCGGCCCCGGCAGAGACAGGGTCTGCCGGCTAGGTGGGCGCAAGGCGTAAAACCAGGCGAGCATCAGGCCAACGCCGGCATTGCCGAGCCAGAGCCAACCGCCGGCAAGCGCCAGCGCTGCGTGGAGCGCCCAGACGCACCAGCGCAGACGGCCGCTTGTCACCGCGATCGAAAGCCCGGCCTCATGTCCATCGCCGAGCGCGGAGACCGGCTCAGGCATCGGCCTCGAACTGTCGAATGGCGTCCACGATTGCGGCGAGCGCCGGGTCTGTCGGCGCCGACACGGCCTGGAGCCAATCCAGGATCTGCCAGTCTTCGTGCGTCAGAAGGCGCGCGTAGGCGACCTGACTGGCCGCCGGCAAGCCGGCCAGCCCACACGCCAGAAACGGCAGCAGTCGCATCTCCAGTTCTGCCATGCCTCGGCGGCTACGCCAATAGAGCGCGCCGGAGGTCGGCGCCTGATTGCACTCCTGCGCTGAATCGCAGCTGACCTTGCCCATCTCGACACATCTCCCGTAACCGGCAACAATCCTCACCCAACAGAGGCGTCGCCCGCAATGGGCGTTCTCTCCAAGAGACCCGCGTCATGACCGATCCCGTCGCCGACATCCGGCACAAGAGCCCGGGCTGGCTGCCACTGCCGGAGCTTGGCTTGTTATCCTTCGAGGGCGCAAACGCTGCGGCCTTTCTCCAAGGCTACCTCACCAGTGATACGGCGCAGCTCAGCGACCAACCGGCGCCGACTGCTCTGTGCGACATCAAGGGCCGCACCCGGTTGACCGGCTATGCCTGGCGACAAGGTGATACGGTGCAGCTGGCAGCGCACCAGAGCCTGGGCCAGGTCACCCTGGATTTTCTGAAACCCTACCTCGCCTTCTCCAGAATCCGGGCTATCGACCAGAGCGCCGACACCCGCATCATCGGCCTCATCTGCGACAAGCCAAGACCGCCAGCGCTTGATCTCGGCAACGGCCGGCAGCTGCTGGCGCTGGCAGATGAAGACGCGACTGCTCAGGGGGCAGGCATTGCGCCGCACGACCTGCAACAGGCATTGGCCCAGGCCATTGGTGTCTCGAAGCCGGAAGCGCCCCTGCCCCGGCGCCTCTGGCAGGCAGCCGCCGTCAGCGCGCGCGAAGTCTGGCTACAGGCGGAAACCGCAGGCCTCTTTCTACCGCAGATGCTGGGGCTTGATGCGTTCGGTTCCGTCAGCTTCGCCAAGGGCTGCTATCTCGGCCAGGAAGTCATTGCCAGGGCGCAGCACCGTGGTGCGGTCAAGCGCCTGCTCACGGCAGTGAGCTGGCGCGGACCGACGCCCGCAACAGGCGCGACCCTGCACACTGCCGAAGGTCGCGCAGCCGGCGTCCTGGTGGCCGTAGCCGAAGCTGCCGACGGTGACTCGGCGACCGGCACAGGCCTTGCCGTAGTCAAGCGCGGTCTGTCCGATGCACTGGTCTGTGGCCAGACCCGATTCGGAATCAACGCACCCGCAGACTGAACCGAACAAGGCGCTGACCACGCCCTCGCTGTTCCGAAACGGAGCCGGCTGACCGCCTGGGTCAGAGCTTCTGCACTTGCGCACGCTGCCGCCAATCCGGCGGCGGAGATCGGCACTCGGCAGTCGCGTAGTGACAGGAGATGGCGCGTCGGCAATCCGCGCTGCGGTTGCGTCCGGAGCCGTGAATCAGCAGCGGATGAAACAGCAGGGTGTCGCCCCGGCGCATCGACAGATGCCGGCGATGCTCGATGTTCAGGCCAGGAATGCCGAAGAAGCCGGCGTTGACGAAGAACCAGTCCGGTTCCGTGTGCGCATGCAGAGGGCCAAGATGCGATCCTGGCAGCACGGCCAGGCAGCCGCTTTCCCGCGTCGCTCGACCAAGCGCAGTCCAGACGCCGATCAAGCCGTCGGCAGGGCGCAGACGGAAGTAGCGCAGGTCCTGATGCAAGGGGTGGCGGCCATCAACGCCAGGCGGCTTGTTGAACAGGTTGGTGGATACCGAATACGCTGGCGCGCCGATCAGGCTGGCCACCGCTCGCACCAGGGCCGGTTCCCTGACGTACCCGTAGAGCACCGGATCCTGCTCGAAATTCATCAACTTGTTCACCGCGTGCAGCGGCGATGCGGGCTGTGCGGCGCCCTTGACCACCATGACATCGCGCACCAGCTTCATGCGCGATGGCGGCACTAACTCGCCTCGGGCGAGCGCCAGAAAGCGCGCCTCGACAGCCGCAAGCCGGGATTCCGGGATCAAGCCCGACGCCAGGACATAGCCTTCGGCACGATAGCGCCCGACCTGCTCCGGCGACAGGCCGGCGCAATCGGGACCAACGGCTGGCGCGGCAGGCAGGCAGGGCGCCCCTGATCGCTTGGCAGAACCGGCCACTCGGCAGACCCGCGCTTATCCGGGATCAGCCCATGTTCATGTCGAAGAAGCAGAGCTTGTTGCCGTCCAGATCGCGCACGTAAGCGCCATAGAACACATTGGGCACACGATATCCGGGGGGGCCTTCGTCGGTTGCGCCGAGCTCGATGGCCTTGGCGTAAAGCCGGTCCACCTCTGCCGGAGAGCCGCCCGGCAGGGCGACCATATTGCCGTTGCCCGGGTGCTGCGCCTCCTGATTGTACGGAATGCACAACGCCAGCATCGGCGAAGGCGGGGCGTCGGCGCCGTAAAACCAGATGCGGTCCTGATTGCCGAATATGCGGCGTCCGCCGATCTCGGCTATCAGGGCATCGTAGAAGGCCAGGGCGCGCTCCGGTTCACTCACGCCAATAGTGCAATATCCCAGCATTCGCGATTCTCCCTTGCATTCAATTGGGGCCGGTAGTTTAACCCGAAGCTGCGCCGGCTTGCGGCTGAACTGCGTGCTATAGTGGCGCCCGATCGCACGCTCGGGAGACCTGCCTTGCACGCCCCATTGACGGATGTCCGCGTCCTCGAAGTGGACGGTTTCATCGCGGCGCCAAGCGCCGCTGCCCTGCTGGCGGACATGGGCGCCGACGTAATCAAGGTCGAGCCTCTGTCCGGGGATCCGAACCGGGGTCTCGGAAGGCCCCTGAAATGCGCTTCCTCGTTTGCCGGCTATGACTTTCAGTTCGATGTGGACAACCGTGGCAAGCGCGGCATCGCCATCGCGCTGGATACGGCCCAGGGCCAGGCATTGATTCATCGTTTGATGCAGAGCGCCAACATCTTCCTGTGCAATCTGCTGCGCCACCGCCAGGAGAAGTTCGGGCTGGACCCGGACACCTTGCTGCAACTGAAGCCGGACCTGGTACACGCCACGCTCACCGGCTACGGCACCCAGGGCCCGGACGCCTGGCGACCCGGGTACGACGTCACGGCCTTTTTCGGCCGTTCCGGCCTCTACGACGGCCTGCGTGAAGGCGATCAAGGCATAGTCCCACATGCCAGACCGGCCCAAGGCGACCATACCGCCGGCCTCGCCCTGACCAGCGCCATACTCGCCGCACTGCGTCTCGCCGAACGCACGGGCGAGGGGCAGGTGGTGGAAACCTCGCTTTACGAAACCGCCATCTGGACGCTCGCGACAGACTACAGCGCCACGGTCATCGACAAGGCGCCCGCCCGTCGCCGCACCCGATTCGAACAGTTGACGCCAATGACCAATCGCTACCCCTGCGGCGACAACAAGTGGCTGGTCATCAACATGCTGGACGCCAATGCCTGGGAAAGGCTGTGTCGCGTGCTCGGGCGTGCGGACTGGCTGACCGATGAACGCTTTGCCACCGGCAAGAGCCGCTACCGGCACATGGCGGAACTGGTCGCTGGCGTCGATGAGACCCTGGCCAGCCGCAGCCGCGACGAATGGGGCGCCATCTTCGACCGGGAGGGCGTGATCTGGGGGCCGGTTCTGTCCTTCGACGAGGTGGTGGACGACCCGCAAGCCAAGGCCCTTGGCGTCTTCCCGGAAATCGACCACCCGAAACTCGGGGCCTATGCGACCATCGGAGCGCCGATGCGCTTTCACACAGCGGACGTGCGCCCGCGCGGACCGGCGCCGGAACTCGGCGAGCACACCCTTGAAGCCCTGTCGGAAGCCGGATTGTCCACAGCAGAAATCGACCAGCTACGCGCAGACAGGGTGATTCGCTGACCCGAAGGCGCGGCGATATCGCATCCTTCTCGTTCGCGATTGCCCGTGGCGCAAGCGCCTGAATCCGCCGGCGGCGGAGCCGGCTTCAGCTCTTCGGCTTGGCGGCAGCGCCCAGCTTGTCGAGAAAGGACTGGTAAGCTTCCAGGGAACGCAGGCCGCCGGCGGTAACGCCTTCCATCCAGCGCTGCATCAACTCGGCGCCTGGCGGATTCTGATTCATCCAGTCTGTCGCCCGCTCCAGAAAAACCTGCTGCAAACCGCGCGCGTCCGGCAGCCCGAACAGCGCTCGCATCTCTTCCGGGGTCACTTCGATTTCGATCTTCATGTGCGTCTCCGAGCGTGGAGCAGGGATTATTACGCGAGCGCCGACAGGGCGCCAGCCCGGAGGTACCGCCAAGAGGCTGGGTGAACGGCATGATTTAGATCATCTTTCAATCGGTTATGAAGGAGTTATACGGCTCTTCGAGGCGCAGCTATGCGCTGGCCGCGCGCATCTGGACAGGCGTACAATCCGGCTCACCCCGAACCTGGAGCGCCCTTATGCCGGACAGCGCTGTACCAGAGCCGCTCACCGACGAGCAACCAACGGCGCCCGTCGATTACCTCGCTCGAACCCGTGCCCTGTACCGGCGGCTCGGCTATACCGCCTATCGCTGGGTGGAGAACGCAGAGGCGCCGCCGCTCGCACCCTGTTCGAAGCCGCTGGCAGATTGTCGCGTTGGGCTTGTTGCCTCGGGCGGGATCTACCGCGAGGGCCAGATCGCCTTCAATCATCGCGACGATTTCAGTTTCCGCGTGATCGACGCAGACACGCCAACCGCAGAGCTGCGCACCACGCACTTCGCTTATGACCTCACCGACGCGCGGCGCGACCCGAATTGCGTTTTCCCTCTGGAAACCCTGCGCGGCCTGGCGGCGGAAGGTCGCATTGGCAGCATCGGGCCTGCCTATGCGTTCATGGGCGGCATCTATTCCAGCCGCCGAGTCGAAGACAGCCTGGCCCCGGCAATCGCCGACCGATTGCGTCAGGACGGCGTGGACATCGCGCTGCTGGTGCCTGTCTGACCCGTCTGTCATCAATCCGTGGGATTGATCGCGCGCAGCATTGAAGCCACCGGCATCGCCAGCGTCTGCCTGAGCAGCGCCTGGTCCATCACAGCCTCGGTGAATCCGCCGCGGGCGGTATTCCTGGACTATCCCCTGGGGCGCACCGCCGGTCCGCCCGGCGATGCCAAGACCCAACGTCGAATCGCCCTGGACGCCCTGAACGCGGTTGTCCGAAGCAAACGACCGGGCGCCTTCCTGCGTCTGCCCTACGCCTGGCCGGGCGGAACAGACTGGAAGGCAAAGGCGATGCGACCAACGGAAAACCCGGAATCACAGGGCGACAGCCGCAGCCTGCGCCATGCCGAACCGCAGTATCAATGCGAGGCGGACCGCCTGGCCGCCGAACGCCGGCTCGCAGCCGACGGTTGCCCGGACTGCGTGTTTCCGGGCCAGGACGGCAGCCTCTGCAGCAGCGCACAGGCAGGCACAGGCAGATAGCCCGAATATTGCAGCAGGGGCCGTGATAATCGGGCATCGGAGAAGCCGCAACGCGCGGCGTAACGCTGCCGCCCGGTATCCAAGCCGGCAAGATACAGGAAATCATGCTTGGGTTCGGCATCCCCATTTCCGCTAAAATCAGCGTTCAGCAGAACACGCCGAAACACCATGAGTGAACTGTCGCCAGAATTGATCGAACGCGCCTACGACGCCGGATTCGTGACTGACGTGGCCTCCGAAACCTTGCGTCCCGGTCTTGATGAGGCGGTGGTGCGCCACATTTCCGGCGTCAAGCGCGAACCGGCCTGGCTGACCGACTGGCGCCTGGAAGCCTTTCGAAAGTGGCAGGCGATGACGCCGCCACAATGGGCGCATGTGCGGTTCCCGCCCATCGACTTCCAGGGCATTTCCTATTATTCCGCGCCACGCAGCCTGGCCGAGGGCCCGGCGTCACTGGCCGATGTGGACCCGGAGCTGCTGCGCACCTACGAAAAACTCGGCATTCCGCTGCATGAACAGGAAGCGCTGGCCGGCGTTCGGCGCTCCGGCGAGGTGGCGGTGGACGCCGTCTTCGACAGCGTCTCGATCGTCACCACATTCAAGGACAAACTGGCCGAGGCGGGCGTGATCTTCTGCCCGATTTCCGAGGCCGTTCAAACGCATCCGGAGCTGGTTCGCAAGTATCTCGGCTCCGTGGTGCCGCGCCAGGACAACTTCTACGCAGCGCTGAACTCCGCCGTATTCAGCGATGGCTCGTTCGTCTATGTGCCGCCCGGGGTACGCTGCCCGATGGAGCTTTCCACCTACTTTCGCATCAACGAGCGCAACACCGGCCAATTCGAACGCACGCTCATCGTTGCTGACGCCGGCGCCTATGTCAGCTATCTGGAAGGCTGCACCGCACCGATGCGCGATGAAAACCAGCTGCATGCCGCGGTGGTGGAACTCGTCGCCCTGGACGACGCAGAAATCAAGTATTCCACGGTGCAGAACTGGTATCCGGGCGATGCCGACGGCAAGGGCGGCATCTACAATTTCGTTACCAAACGCGGCGCCTGCCTCGGCCGCGCCTCGAAGATCTCCTGGACCCAGGTGGAAACCGGCTCGGCCATCACCTGGAAGTACCCGAGCGTGGTGCTGAGGGGCGAGAACAGCGTCGGCTCCTTCTACTCGGTGGCGCTGACCAGACACCACCAGCAGGCAGACACAGGCACGAAGATGATCCACCTGGCGCCGGGCACGCGCAGCACTATCATCAGCAAGGGCATCAGCGCCGGCAAGAGTCAGAACAGCTATCGCGGCCTGGTGCGCACTTCCCCGGCTGCCACGGGCGCACGCAACTACACCCAATGCGACTCCCTGCTGCTCGGAGACGCCTGCGGTGCGCACACCTTTCCCTACATCGAAAATCAGTCGCGCAGCGCCAATATCGAACATGAGGCCACCACTTCACGGGTGAGCGAGGATCAACTCTTCCTGTGCCGACAGCGCGGGATAGACGCGGAGAAAGCCGTCGCCATGATCGTCAACGGCTTCTGCAAGGAGGTGTTCCGGGAGCTGCCCATGGAATTTGCCATGGAGGCCGGCAAGCTGCTGGAAGTCTCCCTGGAAGGAGCCGTGGGTTGAAGCTGCTGGAAATCGCCGACCTGCACGTCTCCGTTGCCGACGCACCCATTCTCAAGGGCCTTGACCTCAGCATCGAAGCGGGCGAAACGCACGCCATCATGGGTCCGAATGGTTCCGGCAAGAGCACGCTCGCGAATGTGCTCGCTGGCCGGGAGGATTACACGGTCGAGCGCGGTTCGGTGCGGCTGCATGGCAGGGATCTGCTCGCCGAGCCGCCGGAAGCGCGATCCCACCTCGGCTTGTTCCTTGCCTTTCAGTATCCGGTGGAAGTGCCCGGCGTCAGCAATCTGGAATTTCTCAAGGCCGCCGGTGACAGCCAGCGCAAGGCGCATGGTCAGGAATCGGAACCCGCGGCTGCCTTCCTGAAGCGGCTGCGGGCACTGGCGGAGAGCCTGGGGCTGGCGCCGGACTTCCTGAAGCGCGGCGTCAATGAAGGCTTCAGCGGCGGCGAGAAGAAACGCAACGAGATACTGCAAATGCTGCTGCTGGAACCGACGCTGGCGGTGCTGGACGAAACCGATTCCGGCCTCGACATAGACGCCCTGAGGGTTGTCGCCGAAGGCATCAACCGTTTTCGCAACGCCGGTCGCGGGGTGTTGGTCATCACCCACTATCAACGCCTTCTGAACCACGTTCGGCCAGATCGGGTGCATGTGCTGGCGGATGGCCGAGTGGTCCAATCCGGCGACGAGACCCTGGCCAAGACTCTGGAAGAACGCGGCTACGCATGGCTGACCGAATCCGAAACCTGAACACCGACATTGCCGCCATGGAGGCGCTTGAGGCGCCGGACTGGCTCGGGCGCGACGCCCTGGCGCAGGCTCGCTCGGCGCTCCAGGGCCCGCTGGCGCGCGAAACCTGGAAGTACTCGTCTCTGCCGCGCATGCTTCGGTCCCTGCTGGCTGGCCGCATCGAACAGCGCACGCCAGCAGCGCCCGACAAGACGTGCGCCTGGCGCGCCATCAGCCCGAGCGCCAGACCGCCGACAATCGACCTGAATCGCTATCCCCTGGCCGCCGTCACCGCCGCCCTGTCCGGCGCCGGCTGGCGCTTGCGAATCCGCCAATCACTGCCCGAACCCTTGCAACTCGACACAATTGCGGGCTGCCTGACTGCGCCCATCTGGTTGCAGGTGGACGCCGGTTGCCGGGTATCCGTGGAGAATCGCTGGGCGGCAGCAACGCCAGGCGATGACGAGTCGGCGGGCGGCCACCTGCTGCTGATCTCGCTTGCAGAAGGGGCGGAACTGGAGCTTACCCAGACGTCGCTGGCGCCGGCGGGCCGCAACTGGATGCTGCTGCAGGCCGACCTCGCCGCCGACGCCCGCTTCAGCCTGCATCAGCATCGTCTCGGCGCGGGCGACGAGCGCCTCGACGGAATGGTCCGCCTGAATGGCGCCGGCGCCAGATTCAGCAACAGCGGCTCGGCCCTGATCGACAACGGCGCCCGGCTGGACATGCACCTCGTGATCGAACACCTGGGAAAGAACACGCAAAGCCGCGTGCGTCAGCACGCCGTCGGCACAGGGCGCTCGACAACGGCGTTCAATGGACGCATCCACATTCATCCCGGCGGCGCCGGCGCGGACGCGCAATTGAACAGCCGAAACCTCACGCTTGGCGCGAATGCTGTCATCAACAGCAAGCCGGAACTCGAAATCTACAATGACGATGTGCGCTGTGCGCATGGCGCCACGGTCGGGCAGATCGACGAAGGCGCCCTGCTCTATCTCAGAAGCAGGGGCCTGCCACTGGCCGAAGCCCGGCGCCTGCTCTGCCTCGGTTTCCTGCGCGCTGGACTTGAAGGACCCGAGCAACAGGCATCGGCAGAAGCCTTTGAACAACTACTCGGGCGCCTGGCAGCATGAGCGAGGAGACGATTGACCCAGGTTCCGCAGCAGTATCCGGGCAGACTATTCGAGCGGACTTCCCGATCCTGGCGCGCGAAGTCAACGGCGCCCCGCTCACCTATCTCGACAACGCCGCCACCAGCCAGAAACCGGTGATGGTGCTGGATGCCGAGCGCCGCTACTACGAAGAGATCAACGCCAATGTGCATCGGGCGGCGCACAGGCTGGCGGACGACGCGACTGCGGCTCTGGAGGGCGCGCGCGACAAGGTGGCGCGCCTGCTCGGCGCAGCCGAATCGCGGGAAATCATATTCACCAGAGGCGCAACGGAGGCGATCAACCTGGTGGCGGCTTCGCTGGCGGAGCGCATTCAGCCGGATGACACAATCCTGATCTCGGAACTGGAACACCACGCCAATATCGTGCCTTGGCAGATGCTGGCTGCGCGCACCGGCGCTCGCCTGATCGCCTGCCCGGCAACCGACGCCGGCGACATGGATATGGACGCTTTCCACAGGCTGCTGGGGCCGCGCACGCGCATCGCCGCCTTTGCCCAGATCGGCAATGCGCTTGGCAATGTCAATCCGGTGGCGCAGCTGGTCAAGGCAGCGCGCAGCAGTGGCGCCCTGTCGCTGGTGGATGGCGCCCAGGCCATACAGCACCTTGACATCAACGTGCGCGATCTCGGCTGCGACTTCTACGTATGCTCGGCCCACAAGGCATTCGGACCCACGGGGATCGGCGCCCTGTATGGCCGGGCCGAGCTGCTTGAAGCAATGCCGCCCTGGCAGGGCGGCGGCGAGATGATCGAGCGGGTTACCCTGGAGCGCACCGACTACAACGAGCTACCGTGGAAGTTTGAAGCCGGCACGCCGAACATTGCCGGCGCGGTCGGCTTCGGGGCGGCTGTGGATTATCTCAACAGCATTCCGCGCACTGCCCTGGCGCGCCAGGAGAGTCGTCTGGTAGCCGAGGCAGTGGCCCGTCTGCGGCAGATCCAGGGGCTGCGCATCATTGGCGAGCCGCAGCAAAGGTCAGCCATCGTGTCGTTCCTGCCGGAGCGCGGACATCCACAGGATATCGGCGCCCTGCTCGACCAGCAGGGCGTGGCGGTGCGCACCGGGCATCACTGCGCCATGCCGCTGATGCAACGCCTGGGCATAGACGGCACGGTACGCGCCTCCTTTGCCCTGTATAATGTGGAGGCTGATCTGGATCGACTGATGACCAGCCTGGACAAGGCCCTGTCCCTGATGTGAGAGGCGCGGATGCCCGTTGAAACCTTCACCCCCTCGACCGTCGCTGTCTCGCCCGAGGCCGCCGCTCACCTGCTGCGGCAACTGGCGAAATCCGGGCAGCGGGCGCTGCGCCTCGGCGTCCGCGAGAGTGGTTGCAATGGCTACATGTACGCCCTGGACTACATTGATGAGCCTGCCGGCGACGATCAGGCATTTGCGGTCGCGCCCGGGCTCGACGTGCATGTGCGCCGGTCCGAGTTGCCGCTGGTGGCCGGCACGCAGGTGGAGATCGTCAACGAAGGGCTGAATTCGAGCCTCCGCTTCAAGAACCCCAACGCCACCGCACACTGTGGTTGTGGCGAGAGCTTTTCCCTGGCAGAGGCGACAGGAGCAGGCGCAGGCCAATCGGCTTGAGTCAGGCCACGTAGCGCAGGATGGAACGCCGAATCGTGCCGCTGTCGCGCAGCGTGGCCGCGCGCCTGGTGCCCACCGGCGACCCGACCACCCTGCCCGCCGGCGCCTTTGTGACCCTGACACAGACGCTGGGCGGCAATTACACCGTCATCCTCGACGGCAATATGGCGCGCATTGACGGCGCGGACGGCGACGCGCTGGGGATGCAGGCCGAGCAGCTCACCTTCTCGCCACCGGCTGACGGGCGCGTGGACCCAAGCCAGGTGGATACGGCCCTGCGCAGCGTTTACGACCCGGAGATACCGGTCAACATCGTCGATCTGGGCCTGATCTACGGCCGCGAGATCAGCCCCGAGGGTCAGGTTTCGATCACCATGACGCTGACCGCGCCGGGTTGCGGCATGGGGCCGGTCCTGGTGCAGGAAGTGAAGGATCGAGTACGTCTCGCGCCCTTCGTCACAGACGTGCATGTTGAACTCGTGTTCGATCCACCCTGGTCGCGTGAACACATGAGCGACGAGGCGCAGCTGCAACTCGGGCTCTACTGATCCGGTATCGGGACGCGCATGGACCTGGACGAGATTCGCGATACGTTCCGTTTCCTGGATGACTGGGAAGACCGGTATCGCTTCATCATCGACATTGGCAAGGCCCTGCCGCCGCTGCCGGAATCCGACAAGACCGACGCTGCCCTGATTCGCGGTTGTCAGAGCAGGTTGTGGCTGCACAGCGAGGTACAGGATGGCCGCATGACGCTGTGCATGGACAGTGACGCCTTCATCGTGCGCGGGCTGATCGTGATTGTTCTGGCCGCCTGTCAGGGCCGCCCGCCCGCCGAGATCTGCGCCTTCGACATGGAGGCCCTGTTCGATGAACTCGGCCTGATCCAGCACCTGAGCCCCATGCGCGGCAATGGCCTGCGCATCATGGTGGGGCATATTCAAGCGCTTGCAAGCCAAAGCGCTTGATGACCGGCGCCGGTGGTCGTTGCGCGAAACCTTGTTGAATTTCAGCGTCCGCCAGCGCGCTCTGCCGTATTCGTCAACCGCGCCCGTTCGTCCGCCCGGGCCAGTCCGCCCGGGCCTGCTTGACACCTCGGCCCATACCCTTCCTGATGCATCGGGCTTCGCCTTGCTCGATGCCTTGGGCATGGAGCGCCATCAGCATTCAACCGCCAGCCAGCCCCGCATAGGCCGCCTGCAACAGCTTGAAGCCGCGCAGGTCGCCCATCAGGTTGCCGTCCATCCGGTTCATGACATAGGAAACACAGAGGCGGGCATCTTGGTCCACCACCGCTGTCGAGCCACCCCAGCCGCCCCAATAGGCAATGTGTTCATTCGGGCCCATGGGCAGGAGTTCCGTCGTGATGCCATAGCCCATGCCGAACTTCACTGGCATCCCCAGCACCAGATCCTTGCCGAAGGTCTGCTCATCGAAAATGGCCCGACAGCCGTCTTCGGAGAGGAGTCGCTTGCCGTTGGCCCAGCCGAGATTCGCGGCCAGCGTCTGCGCGGCCACCACCGAGCGGGCGTTGCCGTGGCCATTCGCGGCAGGGATTTCCGCCGCGCGCCAGGCCCGGGTTCTGCTGGCGCGAGCCACAATGCTCGGGCTGGCGAAGGTGCGGGCAGCGATGGAATCCGGGGCAGCGCCATCACCGGCGGCAGCCTTGGGCGGGATCAATTCGCCGATGCGCGGGTCCAGCTCCGGGCCTGTGCCGATGTGAAAGTCTGAACCGAGCGGCTCGGCGAGTTCCTGCCGGAAGAAGTTGCCGAGCGTCTGCCCGGTGACCCGGCGCACCACCTCGCCAATGAGATATCCCTGGGTCAGGGCATGGTAGCCGCTGGCCGTGCCAGGCTCCCACCAGGGGGCCTGCCGGGCGAGCGCCGTGACCATCTTTTCCCAGTCATAAACGTCTTTCCCCTGCATGGGTTCGTCCATGCCGGAGAGGCCGGCGGAGTGGCTCAGAAAGTGACGGACGGCGACTCCGGACTTGCCGTTGGCGGCAAACTCCGGCCAATAGCGCTTGACCGGGGCGTAGAGGTCCACCTCTCCCCGGTCCGCAAGCAGCAGCAGGCAGAGCGCCGCCATGGTCTTGGTGGTGGAATAGACGTTGACGAGGGTGTCGCGCTCCCACGGCAAGGTGGCCGCACGGTCTCGATGGCCGCCCCAGAGATCCACCACCCACTCGCCCGCCAGGGTGACTGCAACCGATGCGCCCACGTCGCCGCGCTCGCTGAAGTTTTCCGAAAATACTGCCCGGACCTGCTCGAACCGAGGATCACAGACGCCGTGAATTTCCAAGATGCCGCTCCTTGCCTTGCCAGTTTTTGCCCGTGCGCACCATAGCAGATCGACAACCGGGGCAAGTGTGCGCCAGGCAGCTGGTTGACCGCCAACCGGATCAGTGTTCCTCGAGAAACTGACTGATCGCCTTGCGAAAGTTGCGGCTCACCTTGAGCTGCTGGTTGCCGCCCAACTCCAGCATGAACTCGCCTTTCTGCAGCGACACGATCTTGTCGATGCGCTCCAGGTTCACCACGGTGGAGCGGTGGATGCGCTTGAATCTGGCCGGATCCAGGCGCTCGATCAGATCCTTGAGCGTGCTGCGCATGATCAGGGTCTCACTCTTGACGTGCAAGCACATGTAGTCGCCGGCGGCATCGATCCAGTCAATATCGTTCATCGCAATCAGCACCGTGCCATCGTGGTTCTTGATGGCAATACGCTGTTGCGAGTCGGTTGCCGGGACGACGGCGCCGCGATGGTCGGGCGGCTGCGCCGCCTTGCCGGCAATCTCGTCGATGGCGCCGATCAGTGGCGTCTTGTAGCCGCCCGCCGGGGTTTCCTGAATGCGACGCCGTGCGCGCTTGATGGCGCGCCCCAGACGCTCCCTGCTGACCGGCTTGAGCACGTAGTCCACAGCGTGCAGGTCAAAGGCGTCGAGGGCGTATTCCTGGTAGGCGGTGCAGAACACGACGCAGGGCATGAGATCGGCTTGCAGGGCCTTGATCACGTCGAACCCGTTCATGCCCGGCATCTGGATGTCCAGTATCAGCAGATCCGGCGCCAGGCTGCGGGTGACGTCAATCGCCTCGCGCCCGTTGCGACACTCGGCCACCAGCTCGATGCCACTCAACTCGCCGAGCAGGGCGCGCAGCAGACGCCGCGCCAACGGCTCGTCGTCAACCGTTACAGTACGCAGAACCGGCAAATAATCAGCCATTTACGACAGGCTTTTCGAGTTGATAAGGCAAGCAGATCTGCACCACGAGACCCGTCGGTTCGCGCTCGCGCGCTTGCAGCGAGAAGCGCTCGGCATAGCGCGTCCGCAGACGCTCCGCGGTGTTGCGCAGGCCGATCCCGGGGCTGTCGTCTCCGGCGCCAGTGCGCAAGCCCGGGCCAGTGTCCGCAACCTCCAGCTGTAGCTGATCGTCGCGCACCCGCGCCGATACCGACACAGTGCCGCCTTCCTCGTTGGGGGCAATGGCGTACTTCATCGCGTTCTCGACGATGGGCTGCAGGATCAGACCGGGCACCAGCGCCCCGCGCGCAGTCGGCTCGATGTCAAACTCCAGCTGCAGGCGATCCTGAAAGCGGGTCTTTTCGATGTTCAGGTAGAGCATCAGCGATTCCAGCTCCTGTTCCAGGCTCACGTTCTGCACATCAGCCTGGCGCAGCGTATGGCGGAAGAAATCACTCAGCAACTGAATCATGCGCCCGGCGCGCTCGGTATCCCGCAGCTGCACCAGCGCGTTGACGGCGTTGAGGGTGTTGAACAGGAAGTGCGGATTGAGCTGGTAGCGCAGCATCAGCAGCTGGGCGTTGCGGGCTTCCGACTCCGCCTGCGCGCGCAGCAGTTTCTCGCGCTCCGCCAGCGCCGATTCCTGCATCAGCTTCTGACGCTCCTCGTTGAGCAGTTCGTAGTACCTGACGCCGAAGTACAGCAGGGTCCAGCTCAGAAACACGAACAGCGAGCCAAAGTACCAGTAGTGATATTCGTGCCAGAGCGGTTCCTCGCCAACGATTGCCGCGAACAGCCAGATGCGCAGCCAGGTCCACAAGGCAGCGCCCGTGACGATGGCCGCCAGCGCCACCCACGCGCGCGCTTGCAGTGGCAGCGCGAAGGTGCGGCGGTACAAGGGGCGCAGTGGCCAGGAAGTGAGTATGCCGAGCAGCGCCGACAGGCTGATGTGCCCGACATGCGGCCAGCTTACGTTGTTGTCAACCACGGTGATGCTGAGGAAGTTGACCAGCGAATAGGCGCACCAGCCCACCAGCTGCACCGCCCAGAAGCGCAGGTCACGATTCTGGCCAAACAGCCGCAGGTCGGCAGCGCCGAATCCCGGCATCAGGCGCTCGACCGCTTGGTCGCGTCCTTGGTCCGCGCTGGCCTGGCTGTAGTCCATCTCGCGTGATCGGCTCGCGCTGCGAGTTTCTGACCTGCAAGGCTGGCATACAATGCCGCTCGCTGCCATGCCCAATTGCAGGAGGTCGTCGCTCGGTCGCCGGGCGAGCCCCATGCCGGCAGGTGTCAGCGCAGTATGTGGACGGGGTTGCCAATGGGCGCAGACGCAGTGAATCTCCAAGCCACGCCGGGCTCCGCGCCAGCGAGCGCCGCCGGGCTGCTCGCAGCCATGACGCTGCCGGAGAAGATCGGGCAGATGCGCCAGGTCGATGCCAGTCTTCAGGGTTTGCGCGAAGAGATTCGCGCGGGCCGCGCAGGCGCCGTGCTCAATGAGGTTGATGTGGAGCGCGTGAATGCGCTGCAACGGGAGGCGGTGGAGGAGAGCCGGCTCGGCATCCCGCTGCTCGTCGGGCGCGATGTGATTCATGGCTTCAAGACAATCCTGCCGATTCCGCTCGGCCAGGCGGCGACCTGGGACCGCGACCTGGCGCAGCGCGGTGCTCGCTACGCCGCCCTGGAAGCCGCCCGCTGCGGCGTGAATTGGACCTTTGCGCCAATGCTCGACATCAGCCGCGACCCCCGCTGGGGACGCATTGCCGAGAGTCTGGGCGAAGACCCGTATCTCTGCGGCGAGCTCGGCGCCGCCATGGTGCGCGGCTTTCAGGGTGAAGATCTGGCCGAACCCGGCGCGATAGCCGCGTGCGTCAAGCACTTCGCCGGCTATGGCGCAGCCGAGGCTGGCATCGACTACAGCACGGCGAATCTGTCGGAGTCGGAGTTGCGCAACGTTTATCTACCGCCCTTCGAGCAGGCGCTGCGAGCCGGCGCAGTCAGCGTGATGCCCTGCTTCAGTGACGTCAACGGGGTGCCAGGCGCCGCCAATCGCTTCCTGCTGCAACAGGTGCTGCGGCAGGAGTGGCGATTCACCGGCATCGTTGTCAGCGACTGGAACGCGGTGCGCGAACTCACCGTGCATGGCGTTGCCGCGGATGGCCGCGACGCCGCCCGCCAGGCCATGCTGGCAGGGGTCGATATGGAAATGTACAGCCAGCACTACCAGCAGTATCTGGAAGACCTGCTGAATGCCGGTGAGCTGGACATGCACGCGATAGACGCAGCCGTGCTGCGCATACTCACGCTCAAGATTCGCCTGGGATTGTTCGACAATCCATACACCCGGCCCGAGCGGCTCCCGCCGCCGCTCAATCCTGACCATCGCCAGACCGCGCGCGACGCAGCAATGCGCTCTGCCGTGCTGCTGAAGAACGCGGGCGCGCTGCCGCTTGACGCCAGCCGCCTGCAATCGCTGGCGGTTATCGGGCCGCTGGCGGACGACGGCTACGAACAACTGGGCACCTGGGTGTTTGACGGCGAAGAGCGCCACAGTCAGACCTTGCTGCAAGGGCTGAGCGCGGCTTTGGGGGCAGGCGTTCGGCTTCATTTTGCGCGCGGCTGCAACAACACCCGCAGCCGCAACGAAGACGGATTTGCCGCAGCGCTCAAGGCAGTCGAGGCCAGCGACGCTGCCGTGCTCTGTCTCGGCGAGGAGCAGATTCTCAGCGGCGAGGCCCACTGCCGGGCCGACATCGCCCTGCCCGGCAATCAGGCGGCTCTGGTTCACGCCCTGAAATCCGCGGGCAAGCCTTTGATACTGGTGATCATGGCTGGCCGGCCGCTGGTGCTGACCGAGGTGCTGGACGCAGCCGACGCCCTGCTCTACGCCTGGCACCCTGGCAGCATGGGCGGGCCGGCGCTGGCGGACTTGCTGCTCGGCCACGAATCCCCCAGCGGCAAGCTGCCAGTGACCCTGCCGCGCGCCGTGGGGCAAACGCCGATCTATTATGCGCGCAAGAACACCGGGCGCCCGCCGGAATCTGCCCACATAGCGCCGCTGGAAGACATAGACAGCCGCGCCGGTCAGAATTCGCTGGGAATGACCGCATTTCACATGGACGCAGGCTTCGAGCCACTGTTCCCGTTCGGCTTTGGCTTGAGCTACACCCGCTTTGAATACAGCGGTCTGGAGTTGTCCACGGCGCAGCTTGCGCGCGGCGAGCGCCTGCAGGCAAGGGTGCTGCTGCACAATGCCGGCCAGTGTGCAGGTGAGGAAGTGGCGCAGCTCTATCTGCGCGACCCGGTGGCCGACATTGCCCGCCCGGTGCGCGAGCTCAAGGGCTTTCAGCGCGTGCGGCTCGACCCCGGCGAGCAGCGTGAACTGCGGTTCACGCTCTGCGCCGATGATCTGGCCTACCACAATCAGACCATGCAGCGGGTGGCTGATCCGGGCCGGTTTCAGATCTGGGTGGGCGGCGATTCCCGCGCCAGCCTGCAGGCCGAGTTTTGCCTGGTTTAACCCACGCAGGCCCCAGCCACGCGCATTGGC
The DNA here is from genome assembly GCA_965199705.1 of Pseudomonadales bacterium. Classification (GTDB taxonomy): domain Bacteria; phylum Pseudomonadota; class Gammaproteobacteria; order Pseudomonadales; family Azotimanducaceae; genus Azophilus. The sequence continues at coordinate 1,398,602 of OZ241359.1, read as the reverse complement.
CGCGCCCTGAACCATGAACCCCGGCGCCCACCGCGCAACCGACCCCCGCGATCGCCTGCCCTTGCTGCAGAAGATCGCCTATGGTCTGGGCGCCTTCACCAACAATCTGCTCAGCGCCGCCATTGGCGGCATGACCATCGTGCTCAACCTCGGGCTCGGCATGAACCCGGCGCTGGTGGGCCTCCTGAGCGCAATTCCGCGCCTGGTGGACGCCTTCACCGACCCGCTGGTCGGGTATTTGTCGGACCACACACGCTCACGCTGGGGGCGCCGGCGGCCCTGGATATTCGTCGGCGCCATCTTCGCAGCGGTCAGCTTCGCGCTGTTGTGGCAGCTACCTGAGGGCCGCAGCGAAGACTACTACTTCTGGTTCTTTCTGATCGGCTCGCTGCTGTTCTACCTGGCGCACACGGTGTTTGCCACCCCCTGGGTAGCGCTCGGCTACGAGCTGACGCCGGACTACCACGAGCGCACGCGCATCATGGCAGTGCAGAACTTCATCGGGCAACTGGCCTATCTCGTCGCGCCCTGGTTTCTGGTGTTCATGCAGCACGAGCTCTGGTTCGACAACATGGTAGAGGGCGCCGCCGGTCTGGCGCTGGCGATTGCGGTCGCAGTGGTCTGCATCGGCGTCTTGCCCGCAGTATTTCTGGTCGAGCGTTTCCGCGAGCTGGCCGCCAGCGAACAGGGCGCCTTGCAGCGGGCGGTGGTCAGCGGCTACCGGCAGTTATGGGCCAGCAGCGTCGATTTTGGCCGCGGCTTCTTCTCGGTGCTGAAGTGCCCGCCCTTCGCCCGGCTCTGCGCCGCCACCTTCCTGATATTCAACGGTTTCATGATGATTTCCGCGTTTCAGTCCTACGTCACCATCTTTTATGTGTTTGGCGGAGACACGGACGCCGGCGCGGTGTACATCGGCTATGTGGGCACAGTGTCCGCCGCGGCCACCTTCTGCGTGATTCTTGTGGTGAGCGCGTTGTCCACCCGCCTTGGCAAGCGCCGCGCCTTCTTTGTCTGCACCGGCCTGTCGATCGTCGGCTATCTCGCCAAGTGGTTCTGCTACAACCCCGCCTACCCGTGGCTGCTGCTGCTGCCGGCGCCCCTGATCGCGTTTGGCCTCGGTGGGCTGTTCACCCTCATGCCGTCCATGATCGCCGATGTGTGCGATTACGACGAACTCGAGACTCGGCAGCGACGCGAGGGCATGTTCGGTTCGATCTACTGGTGGGTGGTGAAGCTCGGCATGGCCACGGCGCTCGCGCTCGGTGGTGTGCTGCTGAACGCCACCGGCTTTGATGTGGCTCTGGAAGGCAAGCAGACCGAACAGGCGCTGCTGCTGATGCGCATATTCGACGTGGGCTTCCCTGCACTCGCCTCCGCACTGGCCATTGCGGTGATAGTCGGCTACCCGATCACCGAGAACAGGGCGCACGAGATACGTGGCGCCCTCGAAGCGCGCAGGGGGACGGTGAACTGAAGTCGCCGGGCAGGCGCGGGCGCCTTGATTGCGGCGCGGCGGGGAGTCAATCCACCTTATCCCATCAGCAATCCATTACATCGCGTTTTGCTTACATTCATGGGCGCTTTGTGTGATAAATCACGGGCGATAAGCGCCATTCTGCATCTGCTTGGGGACTGTCATGCCTGAATCGATCAATGTCGTGCTGAAGTCAATCGCCCTGACCACGGCTGTTGCGGGCTTGCTGGCCGGCTGCGGCGGCGGTACCGGGTCCGCAAATTCGCCTGAGACCGAGCCCTTCTACCCCGCCGCCGAGGACGAGTGGGAGATGGTCTGGAATGACGAGTTCGACGGCGACAGCCTGGACCTCTCCAATTGGGACATTCAGCTCGGCGATGGTTCCGATGCGCCCGGCAGCACCGATGTCGGCCTCGTGCGCTGGGGCAACAACGAACAACAGTGGTATCTGGCGGAGAACGCCACGGTTGGCGACGGCATGTTGACCATAACCGCCGGGTCCGACGCCTCCCGGCCTGGCTTCCCCTACACCTCGGCGAGGATTCGCACCAGCGGCAAGTTCAGCTTCAAGTACGGGCGCGCCGAAGCACGCATCCGCTCCGCCTCCGGCCAGGGCCTGTGGTCCGCCTTCTGGATGCTGCCGGAGGATTCCCCGTATGGCGGCTGGGCCTCCAGCGGCGAAGTGGACATCATGGAAGTGGTTAACGCCGACACCCCCGCCGAGCAGGTATTTGGCTCGCTGCACCACGGCTTCCCCTGGCCACTCAACCGGCTCGCCACGACCACCGTGGACGGCGTCAACCCGGCGGACGATTTCAACGTCTATGCAATCGAGTGGTCCGAGGAATACATCCGCTGGTACATCAACGACCAGCACTACAAGACCGTGAACGCAGACCACTGGTACGCCTACTACTACGCCAACCGCGCGACCGGCTATGAGGCGGGGGCCGGCGCCGCGCCATTCGATACGGCCTTTCACCTGTTGCTGAACCTTGCTGTTGGCGGCAACCTGCCCGGGACAGTGGATGACGCCGCCATTCCGGCAGAGATGGTGGTGGACTATGTGCGCGTTTATCAATGCAGCGCCGGGCCGGACAACGGCGTTGGCTGCAACGTCAACGCTGACCGCACGCTCGAAGCGCCGGAACGACAATCTGCATTCGAGGATTCATTCAACATTTACGTCGATGGCGCCACGCCGCTGGAGTGGGTGATTCAGGGTGAAACCGTACTCAGGGAACTCGCCGTCAACTCGTTCTGGAGAGGGCCTGATAACGCCCTTGTCTTCGACCCGGCAGTGGCAGTGGACGGGCGTGGCACGGTGCTTGAGGTGCAGACCAGCAATTCCGGCAACATCTCGATCAACGCAGTCGATGGCGAACCCACGACCCTGTTCGGCATGGGCAACAACCCCAGCTGGTGGATGCTGCACGCCGCCGAGCTGAAGTTCGACATCCGGGTGATGCGCGACGGCACCGACCCGGACAGCTCGCTGCTGATCAAGATGGACAGCGGCTGGCCTGCGCTCGGAACCTACGATCTCGCGGTGTCCAGCCTGCCCGCCGATGAATGGACCACGGTGAGCGTGCCGATCAACGACCTGATCGCCTACCGCAGCGGCTTCGAGCAGCCAATCGACACCAGCGCGATCGTCAGCTTCTTCGTGCTCGAGCCCACATCGAGTGCGCATGTGCAGGTGGACAACATCCAGATCGCCTGCGGCCACCCTGAGCGCAATGGTTGCGGCATCCGCCCACCTGGCGGCGAGGTGGACGGCGAGCTGGTTCCGGTCTTCATCAACGAAGTTGGCCCCGCCTGGACCAACGGCATCGGCGCCTGGGACGTCGCTGCCGGCGGTGACTACTACGAAGGCAACACCGCCAATCTGGTGACCTGGAACGTGGTCGATTCGGGCGACCCGGAGCGCGGGAATATCCTTCAGGTCAACTTCGGATCCAACGCCGACAACGGCGTGTTCTACATTCAGTCGGCATCGGCGGTCGATCTGTCGAGCTTTGCCAGCGAAGGCAAGCTGATCTTCGATCTCAAGCTGCAAGCGGGTTCCACGCACGGCATGACGTTCAAGATCGACTGCTTCTTCCCGTGCAGTTCCGGGGACCGGGCGCTCGACCTGAGCAACCACACGCGCGGCGAGTGGAACACCCATGAGGTGGCCATTGCAGACCTGGCGCCGCCGCTGGACCTGGCCAATGTCAACACTGGCATCGTGATCTTCCCGACCATCGGCGAGCACTACAATGTGTCGTATGAACTGGACAACATTCGCTGGGAGGTGCAGGCCGGGGAACCCGACCCTGGCGCCGCGGTAACCGGAACCTGGCAGCTGGCGCCGCAGGCAGGCGCGCTGCGGGTTGGCCCGGAACCGGGATCCGGAGGCTGGTGGATGAACAACGAGGCGGATGTCGATCTCAGGGCCTGCCTGTTCGATGACCAATACATCTTTCTGAGCGACGGCTCGTTCCGCAATGTGTTGGGCGACGCCACCTGGCTGGAGGGCTGGCAGGGCGCATCCGACGACGGCTGCGGGGCGCCGGTGGCGCCGCATGACGGCAGCGCGGACGGCGCCTGGGCATACGATGCGGACGCCGGTTCGCTGACACTCACCGGGCGCGGCGCCTATCTGGGGCTGCCCAAGGTATTCAATGGCGGCGAGCTGGCCAATCCGGCGTCTGCGGTTGACTCGATCACCTACAACGTGAGCTTTGACGATGACGGCAACCTGGTGGCAGGCATCCCCATTGCAGACCCTGGCCACTGGACCTTCGTACACACTCGGGTTGGCGACGCGCCAGCCCCGCCAGCGCGTCTCAACGGCGTATGGCGGCTTGCGCCTGAAGCGAACGCGCTGGAAGTCGGCCCGGCGGACGGCGGCATTTGGTGGGCCAGTTCCGCAGCCGATGTGGACACCCGCAGCTGCCTGTTTGACGATGAGTACGTGTTCTTGAATGACGGCACATTCCGCAATGCCGTGGGCGACGAAACCTGGCTGGAGACCTGGCAGGGCGCGCCCGAGGGCTGCGGCACGCCAGTTGCGCCGCATGACGGCAGCGCTGACGGCGCCTGGGAGCATGACGCCGACGCCGGCACATTGCGCCTGATCGGAGCCGGTTCCTACCTCGGCATCGCCAAGGTCATCAACAACGCCGAGTTGACCAGCCCGGCAGATGCGCCGGGTTCAATCGACTACGAGATAACTTTTGACGAGGACGATCCCAACCGCATTACCGTGGTGGTTGGCATCCTCACCAGCGACGGCACGCCGGCCCGCTGGACATTCAGGATGGTCAAGACCGGCGCTGCGCCTGCGGCGTAACGCCACCGCCCGGATTGTCGGGCCAACCCTGACCCACGCCCTCCCCGCTTCAGCGCCCCGCTGAAGCCTCTGCAGCCTGCTGCGCCGCCCGCTCGGCATAGCGGCGCACGAACTCCCCGTGCGCTGGCAGCGCCGTTACCAGCCCGGACACATTGCGCTCGATGTCGAGCAGAAACTCGTTCAACTCCGTCTCGCCCATCATATCCACGATCGGGTGATACTGGCGTGGCGTGATGCCCTGGCCGAGCATCACCTGCACCCAGGAATTCTCCGCAAACACGTCATCCTGAGGTTTGAACACCCTGCCGGACTCCGCAAAGAGGTCCAGGCGGTGCTGCAAGGTATCCGGAATCACCATGCTGCGCAGCGGCTGCCAGAACTCGGAGTCGTCGCGCTCGGTCACATGGTAGTGCAGAATGATGAAGTCGCGAATCCGCTCTGCTTCGCGCCGGAGCACAGAGTTGTACTCCTCGATCACGGCTGCGCTCGCCCCCCGGTACGGAAACATCAGCAGCAACCAGAGCAGGCCGTTCTGGATGAAGTGGATGCTGGTGGACTCCAGCGGCTCCACGAAGCCGCTGGCCAGCCCCAGAGCTATGCAGTTGCGGTTCCAAAAGCGCTTTCTCATGCCGGTCCGGTAACGCAGCAGCCGGGGCTCGGTGATGGGGCGACCCTCCAGGTTGCCCAGCAGCAGATCGCGCGCCTCATCGTCTGACAGGTGGTCTGAGCTATAGACCAGACCATTGCCAACCCGGTGCTGCAAGGGGATGCGCCACTGCCAGCCGGCGCGATGGGCGATGGAGCGGGTGTAGGGCAGCGGCTCGCCGAGCGCCTCGGTCTGCACCGCCAGCGCCCGGTCGCAGGGCAGCCAGTGGCTCCAGTCGTCAAAGCCCGTATGCAGTGCGCCTTCGATCAAGAGGCCGCGAAAACCAGTGCAATCAATGAAAAGATCGCCTGCCACGCGCTCGCCCGAAGCCAATTGCAGCGACTCGATGTGACCATCCGCCGGACGCAGCCGCACATCGCTGATTCTGCCCTCAACACGGCGCACGCCCGCGCCCTCCGCGAGCTGGCGCAGATACCCGCCAAAAAGCGCCGCATCGAAGTGGTAGGCGTAGTTGAGCTTCCGCCCGGAGAGAATGCCGAAGCGCCCCTGCTCTGCCGCCTGCAGCTCGGGGCAATAGGCGCCGTAGTCCCGCGCAATGCCCAGTTCCCGACCGCGCAGCCAGAAATGGTGGAAGCCAGCCGCCCAGGCGCTCTTGCCGGTGTCGCCGAAGGAGTGAATGTAGCGATGCCCCGGACGCCGCCAGTTCTCGAAAGCGATGCCGAGCTTGAAAGTGCCCTGAGTGGCCTTGATGAATTCGGGTTCGGGAATCTTCAGCAGCCGATTGATGGTGAGGATGGTCGGAATGGTCGCCTCACCCACCCCCACGGTGGCGATGTCGTCCGATTCCACCAGCGTGATGTCGAGATTTGCGCCGATCAGCCTTGACAGCGCCGCCGCGGCCATCCAGCCAGCAGCGCCGCCGCCGGCGATCACCACACGCCGCATGGGTTGCGTGTCGTCGCTCATCATTGCCGGAGCTTGTTGAGCAGTTCGGCGCGCAGGCGCCGGGCCGACAGGTCATCAACCTTGCCAAGCCGCCCAAGCGCCGACGCGGGAATGTGCGCGCCGGCGTCTTCCGGCGGATCGAACACATAGTGATCGAAGTGGCTGCGCCAGGCCCGGCGCTGGGCCGCTGGCAGCGACTTGACCGCCAACAAGGCATGGGTCAGCGCATCAGCCGGTGAACCCATGTACTCGGGCGTGACGCTCCACCAACAGTTCACCAGCGCGTTGATCGCCGCCAGACCCTCCACGTGATGCCACCACATGCCCGGTATGAACAAGGCGTCGCCGGGCGCCAGCTCGGCCGTCTGCGCAGCCTCCAGCGCAAGGCGGAAACGCGGAAAACACGCGAAGTCGGGCCGATGAAAGTCCACCAGGCTGATCGGCTGCCCGGCCGGCGTGAGATCCAGGGGGCCGATGTACAGGTTGGCGATCTGCTCCGGCGGGAACAGGGTGAACCGGCGCTGCCCGATGGCGCAGCAGGCCAGGTTGTCCGGGAAGTCAAAGTGGGCGGCAACGCGGCTGCGGTTGCCCAGCCAGATGCTGACCAGCGGCGCCAGCGACTCGACTGGCGTTGGATTGCAGGCCACGAAGCCAGGCAGCCACTGGTCCACGGCGGTGGAGCCGACATAAAGGCAGGGCGCGTCAACCTGCTCGCGAACCTCTCGCAGCTTGCGCAGCACGTCCGCCAGATTGGCCTCCATCTGCATGAAATTGAACCCGGTCAGATCCTCGTTGTAGAAAAAGCGACCGTCGATGGCTGTCTCGCCCAGGAACAGCGACACTGGCCTGCCGCGATAGAATCCGGCGATGTGATCGAGCGCCGCCTCGGTGGACTCGTTCGCCAGCCGCACCAGTGGCCAGTCTGCTACCAGGCCGCGCAACAGCAGCGGCTGCTCGCGCCCGGCCAGCAGCTCTGCGGCGTCGGCCAGCGCGACATCGGCCCGCTCCTCTATCGCCTGCATGGCCGCGTGCATTGCGCCTTCATCGGAGCCGGGCGTTACGACGCGCGATCAGGCCGCCCAGCTGCCCCATCGAGGCGACCATCATGCAGGCCGGCAGCAGCGCGCTGCCTCGGTTGAGGTCGTCCAGCGCAGCGGCGTCGAGCGTCTGGATTTTCTCGTCGTCAACCATGTGCATGCCTTGCAGCTGGTGGCGCGAGGCGTCAGCCAGGGTAATGTCCAGCGTCATTTCGGTGATCAGCCCGTGCTTCAGCAGCAGGTCCACGAACTGCCGATTCTGCGCCTGCCCCTGGTGAATGGCCTCCAGCTGGTTGGCGACCTCCTCGAGAAAATCAGTGTTGCCGCCGTGCGGCAGGAACAGCGGGCGTCCCTCCTGATCACTGATTCGAGGATGGTCCACGTCGATGGTTACCACCCGCTCGCGGGGCGCGGCAGGGCTCGCCTTCTGAAACCCGATCAGGAAAGGCGGGCGCCGGATCATCAGCGGTATGTGCCGCGCGTCCCAGACTGATCCATCCAGAAACAGGTTTTCGCCGGTCTCGAAGCCAAACATCGCCACCGGGTACAGAGCGCCGCCTTCCGGGTCGCGATGCATGAGCAGTGGGTAGCAGGCTTGCAGGCTGCGCATCTCGAACGGAAAGGTCATGCAGAACATGACATCGTCGCCAAAGCGCGCGCCGCGCTCCGTGACCACCCGCAGGCCGGCGTGGTCAATGTTGTTCAGTTTCTGATAGTTCGCCATGACAGGTATTGTGCGCGGCCCGCTACAGTGTACACATCTGCCGAATCAGTTCCCGATTGCCGGGGAGATGCGCCAGGTACTGCTTCGCCTTGCGACGGGCGCCGCCAAACGCTGTTGCGGCCCGCGCCTGCTCAGCCGCGGCATGGCGTCGCCGCCGCCAGTGCTCTGCCGTCGGATGCTGCATGCCGTACAGAACATACTGGTAGCTCGCAGAAGGGAACAGGTCGTCAGCGTGGGTCTCGTCTCGGTACCACGGGGGGTGACGCCGCCACAACTCAAGTTGCTGCGCCAACTCTGCCGGAATGCTGGCCTGGTCGCGGTTGTCCCGCCAGTAGGCCGTGTCATCGCGGCGCGAGAGCGCATAGTGCAGCTTGAGAAAGGACACTACCTGCTGCCAGCGATGCTGGAACTTGTCGTTGAAGCGCGCGGCGACCGCATCCATGACCGCCCGGTTGGCCGGCATCTGCTCGACCAGAAAGCGCGCCGACAATTCCACCAGAACCAGCGCCGAGGCTTCCAACGGCTCGACAAAGCCAGCCGACAGGCCGATGGCAACGCAGTTGCGGCGCCAGAACGTCTGCCGGTAGCCAGGGCGGAATTGGATCAGCCGCAGCGCCAGGTCGCGCGCCGGGATACCCGGATTGCGCTGTTCCAGCAGGTTCAGAAACTCCGACCGTGCGCGCGCTTCGTCAAGGTGGCGGCTGGACCAGACATAGCCGGCGCCCTTGCGGGTGGGCAGGCCGATTTCCCAACTCCAGCCCGCCGACAGCGCGATGCCTGCGGTGGTCGAAGCGATCGGCGCCGACGGCTCGGCATAAGGCGTCTGCACCGCCAGCGCACTGTCGTTGAACAGAATGTGACTCATATCGACAAGCGGCACGCTGTAGTGACCACCCAGCAACAGGCTGCCCATGCCACTGCAATCCACGAACAGGTCGCCGGCAATGGCGCCGTGGCGCCGGGTGACGATGGCGCGCACATCCTCGTCCGGGTCACCGACCACGCCGGTCACATGGTCGATCACATGCCGCACACCCAGCTTCTCTACCGCATGGCGGCGCAACAACTCGGCAAACTTCAGGGCATCCAGATGGTAGCCGTAATTCAGGGCGCCGGCGTAGTCTGGCATGGCCGCCTGGCGCGGCGCCCGCTGCGCCTCGCACACATCGAACTGCGGCGTCACCGCCTGCGCGAACGCCAGCCCGGACTGGTCGGTGCGCCAATAGTCGGCCAGATTCAGCGTTTGATACTGTTCGGGCAGCGTGAAGGGATGGTAGTAGAACTCCTCCCCGCCGTGTAGCCAGCCGACGAACCTTGATCCTTGCTTGAAGGAGGCGTCGCAGTCGCGCACGAAATCCGCCTCGTAGATGCCGATCTTTTGCAGGGTGGTGCGCATCGAGGGCCAGGTGCCCTCGCCCACCCCGATGGGCCCGGTGAGGTCTGATTCCACCAGGGTGACGACAACGCCGCCCGGCTCCTGGCGGTATTCCGCCGCCAGGCTGGCCGCAGTCAGCCAGCCGGCGCTGCCACCGCCGACAATGACGACGCGCTCAACTGCTTGCATTGTTCCTCACCATCACGACGCCAGGCGGGGCGAGCGCACGCGCCCTCTCCCGGAGGCAGTGTAGCCGGGTGCGGACAGGGAGGCGATCAGACGCCGGGTCAGGCGCCTCTGGCGCAGCCCCCCGGATCAGAAGTTGTAGCGGAAACCGCCCTGGTAGCGCGGGCCGGTCTGGCCGACGTAGTAGATCTGGTACGAGCTGCGCGCGTGCGTGCGGTTGATCTCATCCGTTACGTTGATGGCCTCGACAAACACCGTCAGGCCGTCGATCACCTCGTAGCTGGCGTTGATGTCCCACTGCTCATACGTTTCGGTATAGCTCGGCTGGGTGGTGCCGCCAGTGAAGAAGGCGTCGCGCCAGTTGTACGCAATCCGCACCTGCAAACCATGCTTGTCGTAGTAAACGATCAGGTTGCGGGTGTCGCTGAGGCCCGGCAGGGCAAACTGTGGCTGCATGGAGTTGTTGTCGAACTCGGCGTCGCCGTCAACAAAGGTCGCGTTGGCGATGAAACCGAAGCCGGTGTCGCCAAACTCGTGCTGCCAGGTCAGTTCCCAACCGTTGATGTTGGCCTGGTCTTCCGAATTGATCTTGGAATCGACATCGTAGAACGCCGGCGCGTCACGCCCGGGCACGCCGGTAATGGTTTGCGCCACCGCATCAACGCCGGGTTCATTGGGAAAGGTGTCGAGAATGTAACGCCACAGATCGGCGTTGCCCGCGGTCGGCCCAAGAGCGTCAACCGCTGCCGTATAAAGCGGCCCAAGGGCCGGGTGCGCCAGATTCTCGAACAGGATCAAGTCCTCCACTTCGGTATCGGTAACAAAGTTGTCCACCGACTTGTCGAACCAGCCTGCCGACACGTAGCTGGCGTCGCCGTAGTACCACTCCACGGACAGGTCGATGTTGTCCGATTCGTGCGGCTGCAAGCCCGGATTGCCGAGCGTGGCGTTTGCGGTGTGGATGCCGCGGTCAACGCGCAGGATGTCCGGCGTATCGAGCGTGCCGCGCAGATCCTGGAAGCTCGAGCGGGCGATGGTCTTGCTGTAGGCCGCGCGCAGCGTGATTTCTTCGGTCAGTTCCAGATCCAGATTGAACATCGGCAAGGTGGCGTCATAGTCGTCCTCAAGGCCTGACGCCGTAGTGTCGGAATCCACCACCGCAGTAAACTCGTTCGGAGCTGCCCAGACGATGGCCGAGTAGGTCTCGCTCTCGGCGCTCGCTGTTACATCGGTCTGCTCGTGGCGCAGGCCGACGCGCAGGTTGTAGGGCATGGCCCCCAATTCACCCATGTGGGTGAACTCGATGAAGTAGGAGATGGTCTCCTCACTGAGCTGATTGCCGAAACCGGGGTTGCTGTCGGCGCAAAAGCCGGTGCCGCAGTCGCCCAGTGCGTCGGGCGCCGCCCGCAGATGCAGCGGATTGCTTGATGGCAGCGATTGCAGGTATTCGGCGCGCGCCGCCACCTCGGCCATGTCGAACAGGAAGTAGTTGTTGACGGCGCCGTCGCCACCGTCGATTTCGTCGTACACATCGCGCAGCGAAGCGGGCGTCAGCAGGTCCGCAATCGTGCCATAGGCCGACGCCTGGTTCTGCCCCCAGGTGTTGCGCTGGACGTTGCTGCTTGACTCGAAATTGTCGAGCTCGGTCAGCGCCACGCCAAAGTCGATGGCGCTGCGCTCTTCGTTGAAGCGGAACTGGCCACTGAACTGCATCTGCTCAATGTCCATCGTCGCCCAGTTGTTGGTGAACACACTGCCAGTGACCTGCATGTCGTCCGGGCTCAACGGATCGTTGGTAACGATGGAGGTGACCGGCAGATCGCGCGAGTAGTCCACGCTCGCCGACTGCCGTTCAAAGCTGGCGATGGTGATGACTGCATTGCTGCCATAGGGGCTGTTGGGAGAGCGTTCGGCAGTGGAGTCGTGGTAGTCCAGCTTCAGCGTCAGATTGTGGCGCGGATCCCACTCCAGGTTCACCCCGATCGATTCCCGCTCATTCCGGGAAGCGTCGATGCCAGCGCCCATGGGCAGGTCCGGCTGGTTGTTCGATTCGCTGTATAGCATGGGCGACACCACCGGGCCCTCCGCCGTCCAGGCGCCCGACTGGCCGGTGGGGCTGAACCATACCGACATGTTGTTGAAGCGGTGATCGAGCTCGAACTCGGCGTAGGTGTAGTCCAGGGTTGCGGTCAGCGACTCGACCGGGCGCCACTGCAGCGCGACCTGGCCGTTGATGCGGCTGCGATCAAACTCGTCGGTCTGGTAGATCATCTGCTGCGGCAGGCCGACGATGTCGCCCTCGGCGGGCGGGTTGGTCTGCTGGCCGTTGTCCGGTATGGCGGCGCCATCGCGTTCGATCCAGGCTGAGTTGGAGCCGAAGGCCTGGCCCGAATGGCGCTCCGAATAGTTGCCGTTGACGAGAATGCCAACTGTGTCGTCGAAGAAGGTATGGCTGACCAGGCCAGACACTTCGGGCGTGAATTCATCGCCGTCATACACCGATGTGTCGTGGATCGCCTTGCCGCCGAAGCTCAGGTTGAGGCCCGGCTGGTCCAGCGGCCTCTGGGTAGTCACGTTGATCGTCGCGCCGATGCCGCCGGTGGGCACGCTGGCGCGCCCCGTCTTATAGACCTGCACGCCGGACACGGCGTCGGAGGCGATGTCGGCGAAGTCGAAGGAGCGGCCCGTGCCATTGTGCGTCGGCATCTGCCGACCGTTGAGGGTAATCAGATTGAAGCCACCGCCAAAACCGCGCACCGTGACTTCGGCGCCTTCGCCGCGTTGCCGGTCGATCGCCACGCCGGTGATGCGTTGCAGGGATTCGGCCAGATTGGTGTCGGGGAACTTGCCGATATCCTCCGCAGTGATCGCGTCAACCACGCCGTAGGAATCGCGCTTGACCTCCATCGAACGCCTCAGACTGGAGCGAATGCCGGTGACCACTACTTCCTCGATGACCTGCTCGGCCCCGGCCCGGGACTCGCCCTGCGGCTCATCCTGGGCATACACCGGTAGCGTCGCGGCCGTGCCGAGCACCAGCGATACCGCGCTGGCGATCGGATGTTTGACATGTGGTGTGCTTGGCATGATTGGCGTCCCCCGTCAGCGGCGTCACATGAAACCTGCGAACCCCAATACTCCCACAGATGCAAGGCTCGCTCTAACCGATTGCGGTGAGACGGATTGAACCTGCGGTGAGGTGGACAGAACCGCACGCAAGCAACCTGCCGCCGCCGTATCCGCTCCTGACCGCTTGTCATCATGCCTGCATTCGCGCACCATGCACGGCTTCTCGGGCGGACAAACAAGGAGGTGATCGTGGATCTATCTGACAGTAAGGGCTTTGCAGTCTGAAGTCCTTCCGGCCGGGGCCCGGCGCAAGCCGGGCTCGGGCTTTCCCCGGCTGCGGCAGCATCAATCCGAGCCCGGCTCCCACGAGGCGCTTAGCTGCTCGGCAACCTGTTCCATGGTGGTCAACCACATGCCGGACTTGTTGAGGTCATAACCCGTTACATTCACGGCCCGCAGCAGATAACGGTTGACGGCGCCCGCCGGGTCCTTGTCCACGTCGATGATGTTGAGGCAGGCATTGTCCTGTTCGATGCTCGCTTGCGCCTGCCACGGCAGCCGCAGCACGTGATTGAGAATCGACCGATTGACCGCCCCGTGCAGGACCAGCAGCAGATGCCGCCAGCCCTTGGCGGCCATCAGCGCGTCAAAGGCGGTACGCACCCTGGCGTCAAAGTGCTCGAATCGCTCACCGCCGAGAAAGCGGCTGCCCGGCTCGACCGCCATCGCCCAGGGATTGGCGACCTGCGCCAGCCAGGCATCGGAATCGGTCGAATTCACATACTGATAACGCGCGCCAGGGCGCACCTCCTGCAGCTCGGAAATCACTTCCAGCGTCGGCGACGTGCGTCCCGCCAGTACCAGGGCAGCGGTCTCGCGGGTGCGTGGCAGGCCGGAGCACACCGCCCGGTCCAGCGGGATACTGGCCAGCAGCGCGGCCTGCTTGCGCGCCTGCTGGCGTCCCTGAGGCGTCAGATTGACCGAACGCTCATCGTCCGTCACGGATCCGTCTTCACGGACGTAGGCTGCTTCGGCGTGGCGCATGAGATATACACGCTGCCGGTTGGGCAGCCGGTATCGGGGTGGATTCATCAGGCCGGGATTGCGCCACATGGAGCGGAGTGGCTATTATCTTCCAAACTCGCCCGGCGCTGCTACAAGCACAAGGCCCGCGTCCGGCATTTACCACCAGGCTCTTGCCCCATGTCAGAACGCCCCGTATTCCTGTCATTGTCGCCCACTCGATTCAGTTGGCCGGTAACCGCCATGGCGTCCATCGCGCACCGGATATCCGGTGTCTTGCTCGTAGCCGGCATTGCCTGGCTGCTCTGGCTTCTGAACCTGGCGGTCGAATCGCCGGCGGGATTCGACAGGGCGCGGGCAATCCTCACCCTGCCGATGGCCAAGCTGGTCCTGCTCGGCGTGCTGGCAATCCTTTGCTATCACTTCATCGCCGGCGTCAAGCATCTGCTGCTGGACCTGCATATCGGCGACAGCATGGCCGCCGCACGCGCTGGCGCCTGGTTCACCTTTGCCGGCGCCGCGGTTGGCACGGCGCTTCTGGCGCTCTGGCTGTGGTAACCCAGGTCACATCCCTGTCCCGCAGTGGCCTGGCGGACTTTGTGGCGCAGCGCGCAAGCGCCGTCGTGCTGGCGCTCTATACCCTGTGCCTGCTTGCCTTTTTCCTGGCCAATCCGGGCATGACCCACACCGTCCTGGTCGCCTTTCTGGGCCATCCGGCCATGCAGGTATTCAATCTGCTGGCCCTGCTGGCAACAGCCGCGCATGCCTGGATCGGGCTTTGGACCGTGGGCACGGACTACCTTCAGCCCCGTCACATCGGCGCTGGCGCCACTGCCTTGCGCCTGATGTGGCACGCCACCGGCGCCCTGCTGCTGGTCGTCTATCTCTGGTGGGGGCTGGGCGTCTTTCTGGGCCTGGCAGGCTGATTGATGCAAGGCAGCACGTCAACGATCAGACGCATGGCCTTTGATGGCCTCATTGTCGGCGGCGGCGGCGCAGGGATGCGCGCAGCCCTGCATCTTGCCCAATCCGGCCTGAAGACCGCGGTCATCTCCAAGGTCTTCCCCACCCGCTCGCATACTGTCTCCGCCCAGGGCGGGATCACCTGCGCCATCGGCAGCGACGACCCGGATGACGACTGGCGCTGGCACATGTACGACACCGTCAAGGGATCGGACTACATCGGCGACCAGAACGCCATCGAATACATGTGCAAGGAGGGGCCGGCGGCAGTATTCGAGCTGGAGCACCTGGGCCTGCCCTTTTCCCGCACCGAAAGCGGTCGTATCTACCAGCGTCCGTTCGGCGGCCAGTCGAAGAACTACGGCAAGGGCGGTCAGGCGGCGAGAACCTGCGCCGCTGCCGATCGCACGGGCCATGCCTTGCTGCATACCCTCTACCAGGCCAACCTCCAACATGGCGCCACCTTTCTCAACGAGTGGTTTGCGGTCGATCTGGTGAAAAATCAGGACGGCGCCATCGTCGGCGTGCTCGCCATCGAGATCGAGACAGGCGAGCTGGTGTACGTGGCCGCACACGCTACCGTGCTCGCCACCGGCGGCGCCGGACGCATATACGCCAGCACCACCAATGCCCTGATGAACACGGGCGATGGCATCGGCATGGCGTTGCGCGCTGGCCTGCCGGTTCAGGACATCGAGATGTGGCAATTCCACCCCACCGGCATCGCCGGCGCGGGCGTTCTGGTCACCGAAGGCTGCCGCGGCGAGGGTGGCTACCTGGTCAACAAGGATGGCGAGCGCTTCATGGAACGCTATGCGCCCACCGCCAAGGATCTGGCCGGGCGCGACGTGGTGGCTCGGTCCATGGTCATCGAAATTCTGCAAGGGCGCGGCTGTGGCGAGACAGGCGACCATGTCCATCTCAAGCTCGACCACCTCGGTGAGGCGGTGCTGAACAGCCGTCTGCCCGGCATACTGGAACTCGCGCGCACCTTCGCGCACGCAGACCCGGTGCGCGAACCCATCCCGGTCGTGCCCACCTGTCACTACATGATGGGCGGCATCGCCACGCAAGTGAGCGGCCAGGCGCTGGCACAGGACGCCGACGGCCAGGACCGACCAGTCGATGGTCTGTACGCCGCCGGCGAGGCGGCCTGCGTTTCCGTGCATGGCGCCAACCGCCTCGGCGGCAATTCACTGCTGGATCTGGTGGTGTTCGGGCGCGCTGCCGGCCAGCACATCGAAGAGACCATGCGTCAGGGCGTCAGTCGGCGCGAAGCCAGTGATTCCGACCTGGACCGAGCGCGCGCCCGTCTCGAACGCTGGAATGCCTCCACCGGCGGCGAAAGCACGGCAGAGTTGCGTCGCGAGCTGCAGCAAGTGATGCAGGCGAGATTCGGCGTCTTCCGCAGCGAAGAACACATGCGCGATGGCATCAAGCAGCTTGACGACCTGCGCCAGCGCATCGGCGAAGCGCATCTGCCGGACAAGAGTCCGGTGTTCAACACCGCTCGTCTGGAAGCGCTCGAACTCGACAACCTGCTGGAAGTCGCCTGGGCAACGGCCGTGGTTGCAGAAGCCAGGCGGGAGAGTCGCGGCGCGCACGCGCGCGAAGATTTTCAGACACGGGATGACGAAAACTGGCTCTGCCATTCGCTTTACTTCCCGGAATCCGGTCAGGTCGGCAAACGCCAGGTCAACCTTGAACCGGCCACCGTACCCGCCTTCGAACCCATGGAACGACAGTACTGATGCCCAAACGCAAGGAAACCTCGACGCTTGATGTCAGCGTCTATCGCTACAACCCGGATACGGACGACAAGCCGCGCATGCAGGCAGAGTGCCTGGAATTGCCCCTGGGCCAGGACCTGATGGTGCTCGACGTCATGGAACGGCTGAAAGAGAAGGACCCGAGCCTGGCGTATCGGCGCTCCTGCCGTGAAGGCGTCTGCGGCTCGGATGGCGTGAACATGAACGGCAAGAACGGCCTCGCCTGCATCACGCCTGTATCCGCCATCGCCAAGCGCGGCAAGCTCAGCTTGCGCCCACTGCCGGGGCTGCCCGTGGTGCGCGATCTCGTGGTCGATATGAGCCAGTTCTTCGCCCAGTACGAAAAGATCAAGCCCTGGCTCATCAACGACAAGCCGCCACCGGCGCAGGAGCGATTGCAATCGCCCGAAGACAGGGCCGAGCTCGACGGCCTTTACGAATGTATCCTCTGCGCCTGCTGCACCACCTCATGCCCCTCCTTCTGGTGGAATCCGGACAAGTTCGTCGGCCCGGCCGGGTTGCTGCAAGCCTGGCGATTCCTGGCCGACAGCCGCGACACCGCCACCGAAGAGCGGTTGGCCGATCTGGAAGACCCGTTCAGCGTGTTCCGCTGCCGCGGCATCATGAATTGCGTGAATGTCTGCCCCAAGGGGCTGAATCCGACCCGCGCCATCGGCAAGATCCGCACCCTGATGCTGAGCCAGGGCGCCTGAGGCTTCGAGCCGGGACATGTCTCGATCCACCTTCGAACGCATGCGGACAAGCTCGCATCTTGCCGGGGCCAACGGCGCCTGGATGGAAGCGATGTACGAACAGTGGATCGCAGCCCCGGATCAGGTGCCAGGCGAATGGCGCAGCTTCTTTGAAGGCCTGCCGAGCATCGGCGACCAGACAGAAGTGCCGCATAGCGGCATCGTCTCGCATTTCGAGCGCATTGGCCGCAACCGGCTCAAGGCGCGCCCGGAGCGCGAAAGCGCGGCGGTGGAAAGCGAGCAGATACGCAAGCAGATGCGGGTGCAGGCGCTGGTCGAGGCCTATCGGCATCGCGGCCACAAGAAGGCGAAACTGGACCCGCTGGACATGATGCGAAGGCCGCCCATGCCGGTACTGAACCTGGACTACCACGAACTGTCCCTGGCGGAACTCGACGACGTGTTCAACACGGACTTCCTGAACTTTGGCGACGGCAGCGCCAAGCTGCGCGATATCGTCGCCTTTCTGGAAGCCACCTATTGCGGCAGCATCGGCGCCGAATACAGGCACATACTTCAGGCGGCAGAACAACTCTGGGTGCAGACGCGGCTGGAATCCCGGTACACGGACGCGCCACTGAGCCCATCGGAGAAGCGCATCCTGCTCGAGCGCTTGACTGCCGCCGAAGGCCTGGAAAAGTACCTGCATGGTCGCTATCCCGGCATCAAGCGATTCGGGCTGGAGGGCGGCGAAGTATTGATCCCTTGCCTGCACACCTTGCTGCAACGGCTCGGTGAACACGGCGTCATCGAAAGCGTGATCGGCATGGCGCACAGGGGCCGACTGAACGTGCTGGTCAACATTCTGGGCAAGAACCCCTGGGATCTGTTCGCCGAGTTCGATGGCAACGTTGAGCGCAAGCAGAGTTCAGGCGACGTCAAGTATCACCAGGGCTTCTCCACCAACGTCATGACGCCCGGCGGCGAAATGCACCTGGCGCTGGCCTTCAACCCCTCGCACCTGGAAATCGTCGGGCCGGTGGTGGAAGGCTCGGTGCGCGCCCGCCAGGACCGTCGCCGCGATTACGCTGGCGATCTTGTCGTGCCGATCCTGATCCACGGCGACGCAGCCTTTGCCGGCCAGGGCGTGGTGATGGAGACGTTTCAGATGTCGCAGACGCGGGGCTTCAAGACCGGCGGCAGCATCCATGTCATCGTCAACAACCAGATCGGCTTCACCACCAGCCGCCGGGACGACGCCCGCTCGGCCGAGTACTGCACGGAAATCGCCAAGATCGTCAAGGCGCCCATCTTTCACGTCAACGGCGATGACCCGGAGGCCGTGCGCTTCGTCACGCAGCTGGCGGCGGATTACCGCATGAAGTTTCGCCGCGATGTGGTCATCGACGTTGTCTGCTACCGCCGGCGCGGGCACAACGAAGCCGAAGAGCCGATGAAGACGCAGCCGCAGATGTATCAGCGAATTCGCGCCCAGCCGACCACGCGCGAGCGCTATGTGGCGCAACTGGCAACCGAGGGGACTGTCAGCGAGGCGGAAGCGGGCGCCATGGCCGAGGACTATCGCAACACCCTGGTGGAGGGCGGCGACGTTGCGAGATCGATCGTCAGCGAGCCGGACGAGAGCCTGTTCATTGACTGGCGGCCCTATCTCGACCACCGCTGGACGGCTGCCGCCGATACGCGCTTCCCACGCGACCGCTTCATCGAGATTGCAGAACAGCTCACGCAGATGCCGGACGGCTT
Organism: Pseudomonadales bacterium; assembly: GCA_965199705.1. GTDB lineage: Bacteria > Pseudomonadota > Gammaproteobacteria > Pseudomonadales > Azotimanducaceae > Azophilus. The sequence continues at coordinate 1,379,637 of OZ241359.1, read as the reverse complement.
CCGCCTGCAACGCCAGGTCGCCAAGACGCTGGCGGAGCGCGACGAAATGACCCGCGGCGAAAGACCAGTCAACTGGGGCTACGCCGAGATCATGGCCTACGCCACGCTGGTGGCCCAGGAACACGGCGTGCGCCTCACCGGCCAGGACGTCGGTGTTGGCACCTTTTCGCATCGCCACGCCTGCCTGTACAACCAGGAGGATGGCAAACGCTATATCCCGTTGAACGGGCTCTCGGAATCCATCAACTTCGACATCTACGACTCACTGTTGTCGGAGGAAGCCGTGCTCGCCTTCGAATACGGCTACGCCACCACGACACCGACCGACCTGATCATCTGGGAAGCCCAGTTCGGCGACTTTGCCAACGGCGCCCAGGTCGTGATCGACCAGTTCATCTCTTCAGGCGAGGCCAAGTGGGGGCGCCTCTGCGGGCTGACCATGCTGCTGCCGCACGGCTACGAAGGCGCCGGCCCCGAGCACTCTTCGGCGCGTCTTGAGCGCTATCTGCAAATGAGCGCCGAACACAACATGCAGGTGTGTGTGCCGACCACGCCGGCGCAGATGTTTCACATGCTCCGTCGGCAGTGTATCCGCCCGCTGCGCAAGCCCCTGGTCGCGCTCACGCCCAAGAGCCTGCTGCGCCACAAGCTGGCGGTCTCGCAGTTGCAGGAACTTTGCGACGGCGCTTTCCACACAGTCCTCGAAGAAACCGAAGCGCAGGACAAGACTGCCGTGCAACGGCTGATCCTGTGCAGCGGCAAGGTCTATTACGATCTGCTGGCGGCGCGGCGTGACACCGGCATCAAAAACATCGCCATCATTCGGGTGGAGCAGTTGTATCCCTATCCCGAAGAAGACCTCGCGCGGGTGCTGGCGCCGTACAAGCGGTTGCAGGAAGTGATATGGTGTCAGGAAGAACCCATGAACCAGGGCGCCTGGTACTCCAGCCAGCACCATGCGCGCATCGTGCTGGAGCGCCAGGATCCGGGCATCGAACTGCACTACTGTGGGCGCATGCCTTTCGCCGCACCCGCAGCGGGCTATTCCAGGCTGCACATGGACCGACAGCAGGGCCTGGTGAACGATGCCCTGGCCGGCAAGTTCATGAGTCTGTGAATGCCGGTATCGGCTGACGGAACCTGAAATGCGCAAATCGGACATCAAGGCTCCCACCTTCCCGGAGTCCATTACCGAGGGAACGGTGGCTGTCTGGCACACGGGCGTGAACCAGCCGCTGAAACGCGACGACCTGCTGGTCGATATCGAAACCGACAAGGTGGTGCTTGAAGTGGTGGCGCCGGAAGATGGCTGCCTGGTGCAGATCTTCAAGCAGGAAGGCGACGTGATCGCCAGCGATGAACTGCTTGCAGTATTCGAAGCGGGCGCCCTGGAAACCCCGGCGTCAGCCAGTCCTGCGCCGGAAGCGAGCGCCACCGCCAGCGCCAGCCCTGCGGCCCGCAAACTGGCCCTGGAAAAGGGCGTGGACGTCGCCCGGGTTCAGGGCACCGGCAAGGACGGGCGCATCACCAAGGAAGACGTACAACGCTATGTGATCGAGGAGCGACCGACGCCGCCGCCGGACAGGGCAGACGCTGCCCCGGCGTCCCCAGCCGTGGAGGAAGGCGTGATCTTCCCCGATCAGGCAGTCGGCGAGCGGGTCGAACGCCGGGTCGGCATGACTCGCCTGCGCGCCAGTATCGCCAAACGCCTGGTGGAGGCCCAGCACAACGCCGCCATGCTCACCACGTTCAACGAAGTGGACATGAGCCCGGTGATTGCCCTGCGCCAGAAGTACCGTGAGGCATTCCAGCGTCGGCACAACGGCACGCGCCTGGGATTCATGTCCTTTTTCGTGCGCGCTTCGGTCGAGGCGCTGAAACGCTTCCCGACCGTCAATGCCTCGATCGACGGCGATGACATCGTCTATCACGGCTACTATGACATAGGCGTGGCGGTCAGTACGGACCGGGGCCTGGTGGTTCCGGTGGTGCGCGATGCGGACGCCTTGAGCCTTGCTCAGATCGAGGATCAGATCAACGCCTACGGCGACAAGGCGCGGGCTGGAAAACTCGGTATCGAGGAGATGTCCGGGGGCACCTTTACCCTCTCCAACGGCGGCATCTTCGGCTCGCTGCTCTCCACGCCGATTCTGAACCCGCCGCAGACCGGCATTCTCGGTATGCACAAGATTCAGGAGCGGCCGGTGGTGATCGATGGCGAGATTCAGGTGCGTCCAATGATGTATCTTGCCCTCTCCTATGACCATCGGTTGATTGACGGGCGCGAAGCCGTGCAGTTTCTTGTGAGCATCAAGGATCTTCTGGAGGATCCGGCGCGCATCCTCCTGGAGTTGTAAGCATGAGCCAGCGCTATGACGTGATCGTGATCGGCGCCGGGCCGGCCGGCTATGCGGCCGCCATTCGCGCCGCGCAACTCGGCAAGAAGACGGCCTGTATCGACCGCGCCCTGGGCGTGGACGGCTCGCCCGTGCTCGGCGGCGTCTGTCTGAACTGGGGCTGCATTCCCTCCAAGGCGCTCCTGGACGCCTCCCACAAGTATCAGGAAGTCAGCGCGCACGTCGGTGATATGGGCATCGAAGTCGGCGAGACGCGCATCGACGTGGCGCGCATGATGGCGCACAAGAACAAGGTCGTTGCCGGGCTGACGGGCGGCATAAGCGCGCTCTTCAAGGGCAATGGCGTCACGCCACTGCACGGCCAGGGCACGCTGCTGGCGGGGCGCCGGGTAGATTGGCGCAGTCACGAAGGCGAGTCCTCAACGCTGGAGGCGGACCATGTCATCCTCGCAGCCGGGTCGGAGCCGATGCAGATTCCGCCAGCGCCCGTGGATGGCGTGCGCATTGTCGATTCTACCGGCGCCCTGGCTTTCACCGAAGTTCCGGCGCGGCTTGGCGTGATCGGCGCCGGCGTCATCGGCCTGGAACTTGGCAGCGTCTGGGCGCGGCTTGGGGCCGAGGTTACCATCCTGGAGATGCTGCCGGACTTCCTGCCGATGGCCGATGCGCGCGTCAGTCGCGACGCACTCAGGATCCTGCGCGGGCAAGGTCTTGATATTCGTCTGGGAAGCCAGGTGACGCACACCGAAACCGACGCCGACCAGGTGCGCGCAACCTGGCAGAACAGCGAGGGCGAAGACCAGCAGACATTCGACAAGCTGATCGTGGCGGTCGGTCGGTCACCCGCGACCGACGGGCTACTGGCTGAAGATTCCGGCGTTGTCCGCGACCAGCGCGGCTTCATCGAAGTGGATGAACACTGCGCCACGGCGGTTCCCGGCGTCTATGCGGTCGGCGACTGTGTGCGCGGGCCGATGCTGGCCCACAAGGGCACGGAAGAAGGCGTCATGGCAGCGGAACGAATCGCCGGTTTCAAGCCGGCTGTCAACTATGAAACGATTCCGAATGTGATCTACACCCATCCCGAAATCGCCTGGGTCGGACAATCCGAAGAAGCCTTGAAAGCCGCCGGAACAGACATGAAATCCAGCGTCTTCCCGTTTACCGCCAACGGCCGGGCGCTGGCGGCAAACGACGCTGTGGGGCTGGTCAAGCTGATCGCCGATGCCGAGAGTGATCGACTGCTCGGCATGCACGTGCTCGGCCCGCAGGCGTCGGAGATTATCGCCCAGGGGGTGATTGCCATGGAGTTCGATGCCAGCGCCGAGGATCTGGGACTGACCATGTTCGCGCACCCGTCGCTGTCCGAGGCAGTGCACGAAGCGGCGCTCGGCCTGGGCGGCCACGCCATTCACATGGTGAATCGAACCCGAGGGCAGGCCAGGCGATGAATCTGCATGAATATCAGGCGAAAGCACTGTTCGCCGAATACGGTCTGCCGGTATCGTCCGGGCGGGACGCGGCCAGCAGCGAAGAGGCCGTGGCTGCGGCCCGCGACCTCGGCGGCGAACGCTGGGTCATCAAGGTGCAGGCGCATGCCGGCGGGCGCGGCAAGGCAGGTGGCGTCAAGGTCGTGGAGTCGCTGGACGAGATTCGCGCCTTTGCCGACCAATGGCTCGGGCAGAAGCTGGTCACGGCACAGACCGGCGCGGAAGGACAACTTGTCTCCCGCGTCTATGTTGAACCCTGCATCGACATCCACAAGGAACTCTATCTCGGCGCTGTCGTGGATCGCAACAGCCGGCGGGTTGCGGTCATGGCCTCCACCGAGGGCGGTGTCGAGATTGAGGAGGTCGCCCGCAGGTCCCCCGCACTGATCCACACCCGCGAGATACCGCCGCTCGAAGGCGCTCAGCCGTATCAGGGCCGGGCGCTCGCCTTCCAACTCGGCTTGACCGGCGGCCTGGTTGCCCAGTTCACGAATCTGTATCTCGGGCTGACTCGCCTGTTCCAGGAAAAGGACTGTGCGCTCCTGGAAATCAACCCACTGGTCGTCACCGCATCCGGCGACCTGCACTGTCTCGACGCCAAGATCAACATAGACGGCAATGCCCTCTTCCGACAGCCCGAGATTAGCGATATGCGCGACTGGTCCCAGGAAGACCCGCGCGAAGCCGAGGCGGCGATGCACGGCCTGAACTATGTGGTGCTCGACGGCAACATCGGCTGCATGGTGAATGGCGCCGGCCTGGCGATGGGCACCATGGACCTGGTGAAGCTCTACGGCGGCGAGCCGGCGAACTTTCTCGATGTCGGCGGCGCTGCCGACAAGGGCGCCGTCGCCGAGGCCTTCAAGATCATTCTCGCCGATACGAAGGTGCGCTGCGTGCTCATCAACATCTTCGGCGGCATCGTCAGTTGCGCCGTCATTGCCGAAGGCATTCTCTCCGCCGTGACGGAAACAGGTGTCGGCGTACCCGTCGTGGTGCGGTTTGAGGGCAATGAGGCAGAACGCGGGCGGGCAGTCCTGTCGGCAAGCAAACTCAACGTCCTGGCCGTCGAATCACTCGAAGGCGCCGCCCAGCAGGCGGCGCTGGGCTCAGGGGCAGCCGTATGAGCATCCTGATTGATCGCAACACCCGGGTAATCTGTCAAGGCTTTACCGGCTCCCAGGGTACCTTGCACAGCGAACAGGCCATCGCCTACGGCACCCGCATGGTGGGTGGAGTCACGCCGGGCAAGGGCGGCGCCAAGCATCTCGGCCTGCCGGTGTTCAATACGGTGGCCGAGGCGGTATTCAAGACTGGCGCGGACGCTTCGGTCATCTATGTGCCGGCGCGGTTCTGCAAGGATTCGATCCTGGAAGCCATTGACGCCGGTATTCGCATGATCGTATGCATCACCGAAGGCATGCCGGTGCTCGACATGGTCGAGGTGCGCGCGCGACTGAACAGCAGCGCCAGCCGGCTGATCGGCCCCAACTGCCCCGGCGTCATCACCCCCGGCCAGTGCAAGATGGGCATCATGCCAGGCGACATCCACCAGCGCGGTCGGGTGGGCATCGTGTCTCGTTCCGGCACCCTGACCTATGAGGCAGTCAAGCAGACCACCGATCTCGGCTTTGGCCAGAGCACCTGTGTCGGCATAGGCGGAGACCCGATCCCCGGCACGAGCTTCGTGCAGGTGCTGGACCTCTTCGAGCGCGATGACCTCACCGAGGCCATCGTCATGGTCGGCGAGATTGGCGGCTCCGCCGAAGAAGAAGCGGCCGCCTATATCAAAAACAACGTCAACAAGCCTGTGGTGGCCTATATTGCCGGCGTCACGGCGCCGCCCGGCAAGCGCATGGGGCACGCCGGCGCCATCATTGCCGGCGGCCGGGGCACGGCGGAAGAGAAGTTCGCGGCACTCGAAGAGGCAGGCGTCAGAACAGCGCGCAGCCTGGTCAGCATCGGCAAGGAGTTGGCGGACGTCACCGGCTGGTAGCCACGGTATGGACAAGCCTTTCCTGAAGGCTTGCCGGGGAGAAGCGACGGATCGCACGCCGATCTGGCTGAACCGGCAGGCGGGCCGCTACATGCCCGAGTACCACCGCACCAAGGGCCGCTTGACCAGCCTGGAATTCTTCAAGCACCCGGAATGCGCGGCAGAAGCTGCGCTGGATGCGCAACGCATACTCGGCGTCGATGCGGCCATCGTCTTTGCGGACCTCCTGCCCATACTGGAACCCATGGGCCTGGCGCTGGACTATGTGCCGGGGCAAGGCCCTGTGCTGGCCAATCCACTGCGCCAGGCGCAAGACGTCGATGCGCTGATCAACGCCCCGGCAGCGGAGGCGACCCCTTACATCGCCGAGACCATCACCAACATCCGCGCGGACCTGCCGCCCGAAGTCGCGTTGATCGGGTTTTCCGGCGCGCCCTTCACGCTGGCTTCCTATGCGGTGGAAGGCAAGGGATCCAGCGCCTGCCGCGAGGTCAAGTCGATGATGTACCGGGCGCCGGACGTCTGGGAGCGCCTGCTCGACAAGCTGACCACGCAATTGATCTCCTATCTTGATCTGCAAATCAGCGCCGGCGCCGAAGCCGTGCAATTGTTCGACACCTGGGTCGGCTGTCTCTCCGTGAACGACTTTCGGCGCCATGTCCTGCCGCATACCGAGCGCCTGATTCAGGCCACCCGCCAGCAACACCCGCAGATGCCGATCATCTACTTCGGCACGGGCAACCAGCATCTTCTGCCCGATATAGCCCAACTCAAGCCGGACGTAATCGCCCTGGACTGGCGCTCACCGCTTGGCCCCGCCTGGCAGACCCTGGGCTGTCCCGGGATTCAGGGCAATCTGGACCCGCAAGTGCTGCTGGCCGATCGCGACATCATCGCCCGCGAGGCCAAGGCGATTCTCGACGCCGCCGGCGGCCGACCCGGACATATCTTCAATCTCGGGCACGGCATCCTGCCGGAAACGCCAGTCGATCATGTGCGCTTTCTGGTGGAGCAAGTGCGCACGCATGGCTAGCCTGGCAATATCAGAGCCAAAGGCGGCCGTTGCTGTTGTGACTCTGCGGTTTTTGCCGTATCGTTGCGAAATTGGCTTCCGCCTTGATTCTTGAGCATTACGGTTCTCTCATCGGATTCGATTTCTCGCGTTGTTCTTTGCGGTATGCCAGCCATCTGGTCGTGCGCTGTTGCGTCGGTATCGACGTCTGCGCCGATCATCTGAAAGATCAGCTTGGAACAACAGATGAAGATTTATGTAGGTAACCTGCCGTGGTCGGTGAGGGACTCGGAGCTACGCAACCTGTTCGCGCCACACGGCGAAGTGCGCTCTGCCAGTGTGGTCATGGACCGGGAGACAGGCCGCTCGCGCGGTTTCGGCTTCGTGGAAATGTCCAACAGTGAAGGCCCCAAGGCCATTTCTGAACTGAACGACAGTGAAGTGCAGGGGCGCCGACTGCGGGTCAGCCAGGCGCGTGAGCGGCAGCCTGGCCCCGGCCGTTCCGGCCCGCCGATCAACCGTCAGTAATCGCTCCCCGGCTGGCTGAACTGACCAGCCGCGCATACTTGGCGAGAACCCCCTGCTTCGCGTAAGGCGGGGGCGGCTGCCATGCGTCCCTGCGAGCCTGAATCTCGGAGTCGCTGACGGCGACGCTGATCCGACGGCTCTCTGCATCCACGGTAACTTCGTCGCCGTCTTGCAGCAATGCGATCGGGCCGCCATCGAATGCTTCGGGCGAGACGTGGCCGATAACGAATCCGTGCGAGCCACCGGAGAAGCGCCCGTCCGTGATGAGCGCCACCTGGCCGGCAAGCCCGCGTCCGTTGATGGCGCTGGTGGGCGAGAGCATTTCCCGCATCCCCGGACCGCCCCTCGGTCCTTCGTAGCGCACCACCACGACATCGCCCGGCACTACCTGACCTTCGAGAATCGCCTGCATGGCGGCTTCCTCGCCATGAAAGCAACGCGCTCTGCCGGTAAAGCTCAGCCCTTCGTTGCCCGTGATCTTGGCCACGGCGCCTTCTGGCGCCAGGTTGCCATACAGCACCACCAGATGGCTGTCGGCCTTGATCGGATTGTCCAGGGGCCGCACGATCTCCTGGCCCTCAGGATAGGGCGTCACCGAGGCGAGATTTTCCGCCAGTGTGCGCCCCGTTACAGTCAGGCAGCCGCCATGCAACAGTCCCGCATCCAGCAACGTAGCCATCAAGGGCGCGATGCCGCCGATTTCGATCAATTCACTCATGGCAAAACGCCCGGCCGGGCGCATGTCTGCGAGCACCGGAACACGTTTGCCGATGCGCGTGAAGTCATCAAGCGCCAGCGGCACACCGGCGGCTGAAGCAATGGCCAGGAGATGCAACACGGCGTTTGTGGAGCCTTCGAGGGCAATGGTGAGGGTGATGGCATTCTCGAACGCTTCCCGACACAGAATGTCGCTCGGCCTGATGCCCCGCTCGATCAGGCGACAGACGGCGACGCCCGCCTCGTAGCTGTCCTTGCGCTTCGCGCTGGACACCGCCTCCTGAGCAGAACTGCCGGGCAATGAAAGGCCAAGCGCTTCCATGGCCGACGCCATGGTGTTGGCCGTGTACATGCCGCCGCAGGAACCTGGTCCGGGGATAGCGGTGGCCTCTACCTGCTTCAGTTCTGCATCCGTGATAGCGCCAGCCGCATGCGCCCCCACAGCCTCGAATACCGAAACGATATCGCGCCGCTCGGCGCCCGGCTGAATGGTGCCGCCATACACGAACACGGAGGGTCGATTGATACGCGCCATGGCCATGGCGCAGGCCGGCATGTTCTTGTCGCAACCACCGATGGCGACAAAGCCGTCAAATCCCTGAGCACAGACTACCGCCTCGATGGAATCCGCGATCACCTCGCGCGACACCAGCGAGTAACGCATGCCCGGCGTACCCATCGAAATGCCGTCCGATACGGTAATGGTATTGAACTGAACCGACTTGCCGCCGGATTCGTCCGCACCCAGGGCAGCGGCCTCGGCCAGCTCATGGATGTGCATGTTGCACGGCGTGACCATGCTCCAGGTCGAGGCGATGCCGACCTGCGGCTTGCTGAAGTCCGCCTCGCCGAAGCCGACCGGGTAGAGCATGGCGCGACTCGGCGCCTGCGCGACGCCGTCCACCACCAGTGCGGAATACTTGCGGGATTGGTCCGTCATCCGGGTCTCCTGTGTGCGGTTTTGCCGCCGGTCGCGACGCTTGATGCAGCGGCGGTCAGGATCATTGCGGTTCCTCTTGTGACGCCTGCTCCGCCAACACCCTGGCGACGGTTTCCACGATCGCCTGGGTCGCAGCATCCACTTCGAGATTGGCGAAGGCCCCGGTTTGCATGGCGCCCAGCGTTGTGCGCTCGATGGTATCCGGAACCAGCGCCACCTTCAGCCAATGTTTGCTGGCGTCCAGATCGGCGATGGTCAAGCTGGCGCCGTCGAGCGCCACAAATCCTTTGCGCAACAGGTAATGGCCGGCGTCTGTCGGCGCCTCGAACCAGAGGTCGCGGCGGTTCGGGCCAGATTCGATGCGCTTCAGTTCGGCAAGGCCCCAGACGTGGCCGGACAGCAGGTGACCGCCGATTTCATCACCAATTCGCACCGAGCGCTCGACATTGACGCGATCACCCTGCCCGAGTGCGCCAAGATTGGTGCGGTTCAGGGTTTCCTGAACGACGTTGAAGAAGGTGATATCCCCGACCTGCTCCGAGACAGTCAGACAGACGCCATTGACCGCCACCGAAGCGCCGGCTGCGAGGTCGGCAGCTGCGCTCCCGAGCGCCAGGCCGAGCCGACGCAGCCCGGCTTCATCGGCTAGCTGCCGAACCGGGCAGAGCGCCTGAACGATGCCGGTAAACATGAGGATATTGCAGCAGAGCCGGATCGACCGGCAGGCGCGTCAGGCAAGGGCGCGGGCGCCGCCGGTCGCCATCACATGGAGGCAGCCAGCTTCTCGCGACGCTCGGATTCGCCATCTATGAAGGTGATCCACTGCTGACACATGCGCAGATTGGAGGGATCTTCCGCCCGACGCGATTCGTTGCGGCAGGACACGAAGGATGTGCGCGCATCCGAAAGTCTGTCGCGATTGTAGTTGCACATGCCACGCACGATGTAGGTGGACTGCACCTTGCGCAGCCCCCCCTTGTTGAGCGCGTTGGTTGCCGCTTCGACGCAGTCCCCGAACTTGTCGTCCTCCAGATAAAGCTGCGCCAGATTCTCGTAGATACGGCCCTCATCCGACAGCTTGGCCGCATCCTCGAATACCGGAATCGCTTTCTCGACTTCCTGAGCCAACTGATAGGCCTGACCAAGGGCCTGAAGATTCCTGTCGGTGGCCTTGACCTGTTCGTTATCCACAGCCTTTTGCAGTACGTCTGCGGCCCGGATCGGAACTTCTGCCTGCATCAGCAGCCCGGCCAGGGTGGTCAGATCCGATTCCTGCACGAGAAAGCCCGCTTCGTAGGCGGCCATCATGCTGTAGGTCTGCTCCTTCTCCATGCCCTGTTGGCCCTGCACGCCCGCAAGGCTGACCCAATAGGCGCGCTTGGGGAAATCCCGGACCAGAATTTCCAGAATTTCCAGAACCTTGGGCCAATTTTCCTGCTCGGAATAGAGAAAATTCAGCAACGCCCACCAGTTTTCCTTGATTGGCCGACCGCGTTCCTTGGCAACGGCAATGCCCTGCTCGATCTGCAGGACAGCGTTCGGGTAGTCTTTCATCTGATAATAGACCTGCCCCATGAAGATATGCGGCTCCGGCCCCGGGTTGGTGGCCTTGGTGATCCAGGTCTCCATGTAGCGCAGCGCGTCTGAATAGCGCTCGGCAACAAAAGTCAGCTGCGCCAACGTGTAAAGCGTGGTGGTTTCCAGGCCCTCCGGGATATCCTCACCCTGCTCCAGCACCACCTGATAGTGGCGGATGGCGCTGGGGTAGTCTTCCATGGAGAAATAGACGAAACCGAGCATGTTGTTGATCTGGCCGATTTCGTTACCGTTGTAGCGACGGCTCCGGTCCAGCATCCCCCGCAATACCGCCAGTGCGCTGTTTGGATCCTTGGCGTCAATGAATTCCTGGGCTTCAGACAGCTTCTTGAAGGTGGCCTCGCTCATGGATGGCACCCGTCGCGTCTTCTGCCGGGTCTCCGATTGCCCACCCGACTCCTGCGCTGCCGCCCCGGCCGGCAGCAGTGCCAGCGAGCCGACAGACACGAAACCTGCCGCCCAGGTGAATCCGAGCAACAGACCGGCGCGACGAAGCCATGTGGCTGCCTTGTTCATGGTCTTGTTCACGAATCAGCCGTCCTGCAATTCGAAAGTGATCCGGTTGCGCACGCCGGCCACATCAATCGGTTCGCCGTTCACCACCTTGGGCTTGTACTTGAACTTCAGCGCCGCATTCAGGGCGGCCCGATCAAAAATGCCTGAAGGCTGGGATTCGATCACCACCGGGTCGCGCACAGCACCGGTGCGGGTTACCACGAATTCCAGCAGGACGTACCCCTCGATACCGCGCGTCTGCGCCCGGCGCGGATAGATCGGCGCCACCTTGACGATGGGCAGGTATTCGCCATCGGAATTGAAACCGCCTGTACCACCTATATCGAGATTCAGATCCGGGCTCACGGCAGAGATCTCGACGCCGGCGCCGCCATCAAGATTGTCGAACGACGGCTTTGGCATATCCGGAGGCGGCTCATCGGGCGGTGGCGGCGGCTTGGGCTTGAGCGTCTTGGTGACAATGGGCACATCTTCCTGCACCCGCACGAAATCAACGATCTTGCCGGTGATGGTGTCGTCAAAGGGGCTCTTGTCGCTCTTGATCAGAGCCTGCATCAGCAGAAACAGCGCAAAAGTGGCGACGCCGCCGAGCGCGACGGCAAAAGCGTATCGAATCATGGCGTCAGGCCTCCGTGGAAATGGCGACCTCTGTCAGCCCCGCCGCTCGGGCTGCGGAGAGCACCGCCTTCAGTTTTTCGTACTTGGCCTCGCGGTCCGCCTGAATCACCAGGCCGCCCTTCGGGTTCTCGGCGTGAATGCGCTCGATGTGTGCGCGCACGGCTGTGGCGTCCACCTTGCGTTTGTCTATCCAGATGTCGCCACTTGGCCCGATCGCCACCAGCACGCTGACCACCGGCTTCTGCACGGCTGTCTCTGCGTCAGGACGCAGAACATCAATGCCGGCCTGCTTGATGAAGGTGGCGGTGACGATGAAAAAGATCAGCATGATGAACACCACGTCCAGCATGGGTGTCATGTTGATATCAGCTTCTTCGTCGCTGCGGGAAAAGCGGTTGGACCGGCGCGCCATTCAATCTGCTCCTGTTCGTCCGGGTATGTTCGTCAAGCCTGCGTGTTGAATGCTGCCTGCTGCGTTCTGCCCCGGATCAGTGGTCCATCGTGAGTTGATCCTCGAACAACTCGATCTCGTAATCCACCTTTCGTTTCAAGAAAGTGCTGCCAAGCAGCCCGGAAAGGGAAGCGATCATGCCGGACATGGTCGGAATGGTGGCCATGGAAACGCCGGCGGCCATGGAACGCGCATTGCCGCCCTGCATCGCCATCGCGTCAAACACCGAGATCATGCCGGTTACCGTGCCGAGCAACCCGAGCAGCGGACAGAGGGTGACGCAGGTCTGAATCATGGGCAGGCTGCCCGTGATGCCCTGCGACGCCTCGGAGATCAGCCGGTCCCGAATCTGGTGCGCGCTCCAGGAGCGACGCTCCGGTCGGCCTTCCCAGCCATCCATTGCCTGCTGCATCACCAGCTTGTGCCGAGTGGAAAAGTACCAGACGCGCTCGAAGATGAGCGTCCACATCAAGAAGGTGAGCAAGGCAATGAGGTACAGCACATTGCCGCCCTGCTCCATGAACTGGACGATTGCGAGATAGGCGTCTCCAAGCATTGGCTGCTATGCCAGCGCCTTGCCGCTGCGCTCTGCGTGTTCGGCAATGAAGCCCTGCGTCTGTTCCTCCAGAACATGGATCAAGGAGCGGCTGAACTGGGCGACCAACGCATGCAGCAGCGTGGTGGGAATCGCCACGCAAAGACCGAGCACGGTGGTCATCAACGCGGTCGAGATGCCGCCGGCCATGGTCTTCGGATCGCCTGTGCCGAACAGGGTGATGGCCTGGAAGGTGAGGATCATGCCGATCACCGTTCCCAACAGGCCAAGGAGCGGCGCCACCACGGAAATCACCTGGATCAGGGTGATATTGCGGGTGATCTTGGGAGTCTCACCCAATATGGCCTCGCCGAGCTTCAGCTCCAGCGTCTCCACATCCACCTCTCCATCCTTGTTGTCGTGATACACCAGGAGCACGCGCCCGAGCGGGTTGTTCTTGTTCGGCTCATCCGAATTCTTCTGCGCCTTGACCTTGGCGCTGGTCAGATAGAGCGTGACCAGTCTCTCAAGCGCAAGCAGTACGCCGAGAATGCCGCCGAGGATGATGACCGAACCGACATAACCGCCCTGGCCATCGCAGAATGGCAGATAGCACTCGCCGGTGGTGATGCCGCCGAACAGGGAACCCACCCGTTCGCCGACCGTAGCAGCCTGGATCAGCAGGGAAAGCAGGGAGCCGCGCGTCGGGTCCACCGCAAAGGGCGCCACTTCGCCGGGTTCCGCTTCGAGCAGGTCAGCGACCGTGCTGGTATAGCGGGCGGCTGGCTGCCGGGCAAGCTCGACCAGCGAACCATCGTCGGCGTTGTAGTTCAGGTACTGGTCATCGCCAATCAGCGCGAAGGCGCCAACGCGCACCACATCCACCTGTTTCTGTTCCCCGCTCAGCAGGGTAACGGTTGCCGGGAAGCGGCTGATGCGGCCCGATTCCGTCGCCTCTCGTTGCAGCTCGAACCAGAGGTCTTCCATTTCCTCGATGGTGGCCAGTTGACTGGCCGTGCCCATCTTCGCCGCCAGCTCGCCCAGCCAGTCGCCGCGATTCGGGATTTCCGCAGAAATCAGCGAACCTTCAAACAGGCCGCGCGTGTCTCCGGCCACCTGCTGCAACACGCCGAACAGTTCCCGCAATGAACCCAGGCGCTTGTCCAGTTGTTCCTTCAGGTCGCCAATACGGCTTTCGTTCTGTTCAAATTCGGTTTCCAGCCGGTCTGACCGTCGCTGCTCGCGCCTGAGCTCCGCCCTGGCGTCGTCCAGCAACTTCTGTTGATCCGCCCGCTCGCCGACAAAGCGCTCTTCGCGCGCCCGGTGCGTGGCCGACTCCACCACTCGGCGTTGTTCGACATTGCTGAGCAGCTCATCCAGGCTGTTCGCCTGCACCACCTGCAGATCGGATTCGGGCGCAGCCTCCGCTTCCGACTGCGCCAGCACAGCGCTGCCAGAAAAGGCCAGAACCAGGGCGGTAGTGGCGCCCAACAGACAGTTTATCGGTGCTCTCATGGATCAGGCCTCCGGTCCGATGACGGGAAGGGTCAACATATCCACCGAAAGCTGCTTGCGCGCCATGCGGATGCCATTGCGAACCGGCGTCGTGAATTCGTCGCCGAGCAGCTCCCAGCGCCCGGTTGCCTTGTTCCACATGCCGGTGTCCTCGCCGTCCGGCGTCTGAAACACCAGCGCAACACGCCCCACCTTGAGAACCTCCGCCTGACGGCCAGAGCCGTCCAGGTCGATGGTATCGGTATAGGCCTCCATGGTGCGGCCATAGTCGTTTTCGATCTGGTAGGCGCGCAACACCTGAGAGAATTTCTCGGAAACGGCCACATCGGACCTGTCCATCATGTCCCGAAGACGATCGACGCGATCGGTGCGTTCGTCGAGCAAAAAGGGCATATCCAGCGCCACGAACTGCTCGAGACCGTCGATCATGCGCATCATCAGCGGCGTGATCTGGCGCTCGATCACCGTCACGTTGTCAATGGACTCGGACAGCTGCGCCATCTCCTGCCTCTGGTTGGCGATCTGCGTGTCCAGCTGACGGTTGTAAACCCGCAACCCCTCGACCTGGTTCAGCACCGTCTTGTATTCGCCGAGCAGCTTGCGAGTCTCTTCCGTCAGCGCGTCGATCTTCGCCTGCGAGGTCACGGCCTGGCTGTTGATCCGCTCAGCTACCTGGTAGATGTCCGCCAGCGTCGCCGAGAAGGTCGGACCAGCCAGCGCCATGCCGAGGAGTCCTGCCGCGAATCCGAGCCAGGGTCTGGGTTCCTTCTTCATACTACTTCCTTGAATAGTCAACATCTGCGGGAGCAAGACAGGATGCCGACCGACACCCCCGAAAAAGCGCTTGCTACGCCCCCTCCGCCGTGCGCAAACACAGCATCAACAAAGCAACTTCGCTTGTCAAGGACATGTAAGGCGCATGGCGCGTGCACGGTGACCGTTCTCCGGGCGTGATTCAGCCGCGCGGATGATGCGTGCGATGCAGGGACTTCAGGCGGGCGGCGGCAACGTGCGTATAGATCTGAGTAGTGGACAGATTGGCGTGGCCGAGCATCATCTGCACGGCGCGAAGATCAGCGCCATGATTGATGAGGTGTGTGGCGAACGCATGCCGCAAACCGTGTGGCGACAGGGGCTTTCGAATGCCCGCTGCCGCAGCGTAGCGCTTGACGGCGTACCAGAAGGTCTGGCGCGTCATGGCGCGGCCCAGGCGACTGGGAAAGAGAACCCGCAAGGCGGCCCCGCCCAGCGCCCGCCGTCCATCGGCAACGAATCGGCTCACCCAGTCCAGGGCTTCCTGACCCACCGGCACGAGGCGCTCCTTGTTGCCCTTGCCGATCACCCGAATGACGCCCTGACGCGGATTCAGCGCACTCACCTCCAGATTCACCAGTTCTGATATGCGCAGGCCGGTCGCGTAGAGCAGTTCCAGCATGGCCCGATCGCGCAGGCCAGTTGCCGTGCTCACATCCGGGGCTTGCAGAAGCGCTTCGATCTCGCCTTCCGACAGGGCGCCTGGCAAGGGCCTGCCCAGCTTGGGATGCTCCAGATGGGCAGCCGGATCCGCCGGAATGCGCCCGCGCGCAAGGTTGTGTCGATAAAACCCCTTGACGCACGATAGCCAGCGCGCCGAACTGCGAGGTTGATAGCCAAGATCGTAGCGCGCCGCCAGAACACCAAGCAGGTCGCCGGGATCAGCTTCCAGCAAGGGGCCATCAAGCCGGTCTGCAAGAAAGCGAAGATCGCGCCTGTAGGCCGCCAGCGAGTTGTCCGAAAGCCCCTTTTCCAGCCATATCTCGTTCAGATACAGCTCGATCTCGGCGCTGGCGCTCCCTGACTTCAGGCTGACTCCTGCTTGCCGACGCGGATGGCGATCCCGGCCTGCGGCGGCGCCAGGATTTGCAATCAGACCTTTTCCTTGATTCGCGCGGACCGGCCTGAGCGCTGGCGCAGGTAGTAGAGCTTGGCGCGCCGCACATCACCGCGCCTCTTGACCTCGATGCCGGCAATCAACGGGCTGTGCGTCTGGAAGGTGCGCTCCACGCCAACGCCATGCGAGACCTTGCGCACGGTAAACGCGGAATTAAGGCCACGGTTGCGGATGCCGATCACCACGCCCTCGAACGCCTGCAAGCGCTCGCGGCTGCCTTCCCGCACCTTGACCCGCACAACCACCGTGTCTCCCGGGGAGAACGCTGGCGCATCCATCCTGGTCTGCTCGTTTTCCAGGGCCTCGATGATCCTGTTGCGGCGCATTGGCCACTCCTGCGGTCGGGAAGGCGCCATTCTATCGAACCGTGCGGGCTTTGACACTTCCCCAGCGCAGGCGTGCGGGGTATCGGAGAGGATCGCTGCGGTTCGTGCTAACCTGATGGTTCATCATCAGCGCCGAGATCCGAGGAGGCAGCGCATGGCCGAACCCCTTCATTCCCCACAGATCATCAGTTGGCCGCAACAGCAACTGCGCGGCCACCGCATCCCCGGTTACCGATACACCTCCCGCGAATTCGCCGAACAGGAATGGGAGGGCATGTGGACCAAGGTCTGGATCCTGCTTGGCCGGGAAGAGGAACTGCCGAACCCGGGCGACTGGCAGCGCGAGGACATAGGCCCGGAGTCAATCCTCATGGTGCGTCAGAAGGACGGCGGCGTGAAGGCCTTCTACAACGTGTGCCAGCATCGCGGCAATCCGCTTGTGGATGACGCCAAGGGCCATGTGCGCCGCTTCGTCTGCAAGTATCACAGCTGGGCGTTCATGCCGGATGGCGAACTCAACTTCGCCCCGGACGCCGACGATTTCCCGGAAGGCAACCCCTGCGGCAAGTTGCGCCTGGAAGAGCTGGCCTGCGAAACCTTCGCCGGCTTCGTCTGGGTCAACATGGACAAGCAGTGCATGCCGCTCAGGGAATTTCTCGGCCCCATCTGGGATGAGTGGAGCCGCTACGAGCTGCACACCTGGCGTCGCTACATGGCGCGCACCATGCATCTGCCGTGCAACTGGAAGGTGGTGCTGGACAACTTCAATGAGTCCTATCACGTGCCGACCGTGCACATGGGCGCCACCACCAAATTCGACCGTCGCAAGATTCAGGGCAACATCAACACCAACTACAAGGAAACCCGATTCGACCTCTCCAACGAAGGCCACAACCGCATGGTCATGGCGGGCGGTTACGGCGTCGGGCAGACAGACAAGGCCGGCAATATCCTGGAGCCTTTGGCCAGCCAGCTACGGCACTGGGAACTCGATCCGGCGGACTTCAAGGGCAACCCGGAAGCAACCCGCCAGGCGATTCAGGAAGCCAAGCGGCGGCTGGGCCCGGGCCGGGGTTACAGCCACTACGGCCGGGTGCCGGACGAACAGTTGACCGACGCCTTCCACTACACGCTGTTCCCGAACTTCGCCGTGTCGATCTGGTCCGACGGCTTCCACTTCCTGCGCGCACGGCCCGTCTATAACGACCCGGAGCGCTGCGTCTTCGACAACTGGTGGTACGCCAGTTGCCCGGAAGGCGACATGCAGCCGGTGCAGACCAGCATCGGTCTGATCGAGCGTGACGCCGAAGTGCCGCACGAGGAGTTTGACTACGGCGAAGGCTGGATCGGGCGCGCCATAGACGAAGACGTGGAAGTCTTCGTCAAGCAGCAGCGCGGATTTCGCTCGCGCGGCTTCCAGGGCGTGTATCTCTCCAACCAGGAAAGCCGAGTGCGACGCTACCACGAGCTGATCGACGACCACATCGCCGGGCGCCTGCCGAAGCAGCGCTGATCCGGATACCGGGGACGCGCGCTGACGCATCGGCGTACGCAATTGCTGACGCCCGGCCGTGGTTGACCCCTTCCCGGGAAGCCTCTTTACGGAGGCGTTTCTGCTTGAGTCGATCACCGAACTCGAGGACTGGCGTTCTCTCGACGTGTCCAGCATTGTCGCGCTCGAAACCGATCTCAGGGGCATTTTCGATCGCTTCCCGATCTTGGCCATGTGGACGACGCCGGCGAAGTCAACGCCTTCAACCGGGACTGGCTGTCCCCGTTTCTTAATTCTCACCGCCCAGCCACCGCCACAACCCGGCAGAATCAGAAACCGCGTGTTGTTCGCCACCAAGCGCAGCCGCCGGAACTGCTGCTCCGGCGCCCAGCCGATCCAGGCGTCCCGAACGCCGACCTTGAACGCCCCCAAGCACCAGCCCAGCAGCGCCACCCAGCGACCGTCCGGCGTCTCGGCCATGTGCCGGCCCCCCACCGAACAAGCACCGGAAGCCCAGATAGCGGTGCCGGTCCATGAGCCGGTCCCATTCCGACTGTTCCGCCCGATCCCGCACCGGACGCGCCAACAACTCCGTCAACACCACCGAACCGGTACCCGACGCCCGGTTCACATCGCCACTACACGACACCCGTCACCGCCCTGCCCCGACACCGAACAGCCCGCTTGTCCACCCCCACCGCCTCCGCATGACACCACAAACGCTTACGCCCGACTTTGGGATGGCCCTGCCTGAGCCGGTAAATTTGCTGGACAGGCCTGCACCCGCCAAGTTACGCTTCGCGAAGTCAATTCTCCAGGAATACCCTTGATGGCCAGCAATAAGGGCACGGTCACGAACATCAATGACTTTGGCCTGTGCGAGATTCGTACAAACGACGGTAGCAGATTTGCGTTCACACTGGACCAGCTTAAACGTCCGCGCTACACCGGAGAGCCGCTTCACGCATATGGGCTGTGCAACGGTGTTCAAGTGGTCCTCGAAACCGATGACGCCGGTTGTGTGAAGTCCGTCCAGGTAGCTCATGCCGCAGCAGGTACTTGATCCCAAAGTACATTTCCTCCGCGCAATCGCGTAGCGGTTCTGAACCGACCCTGCTTCCACCCTGGATACGCGAGTTTGGTCACATTCCCGACTTCAATGCTTGGTTTCCCGGGGATTTGCTGCTTTTTGCAACCTCGCATCCCAATTGGATTCAGCGCCGAATCATCCAGACACAGGAGAGGATAGGTTACGCCTCTATAGATGCACGCTGGCACCATGCTGCCATGTACATCGGTGACCGATACCTTTGCGAAGCCCGCCCGGGCGGTGTCCGCTACCGTCCGGTTGCAGACGCCCTGAATCACAACACCATGATCCGCGTCCGCCGGTGTCAATGGCAACTTAAAACTGCTCACTTTTGGCAACTTAGAATTGCACACTTCTCCAGGAAGATTGCCTCGGGTGTCGCCGTGATCCCCGCGTGAGGTCGGCCCGCAAGGCGTGTCAATGTCAGTCGAAAGTTGCGGACTTCCGGAGAGAAGCCCGGG
Source organism: Pseudomonadales bacterium (assembly GCA_965199705.1). Lineage (GTDB taxonomy): Bacteria > Pseudomonadota > Gammaproteobacteria > Pseudomonadales > Azotimanducaceae > Azophilus. Next base: position 1,360,067 of record OZ241359.1, on the reverse strand, counting down.
AGTCCGCCAGCGCTGGTCCGCTGGCGTCGATCCGGCGCTGCGGCCTGGACGCAGGGAGCGCAGCGACCGGAGGCCCGGCCGCAGCGCGCCGTCCTCCAAGCGCCCGGTCACGCGGCGCCCGCCCGGCTGCCGTCGTCCTCGACCCGGCTGCGCAGCAGGTCTTGGTGCGCCCTCATCCGGTAGCTGTTTCCGCGGATGTTGACGATGTGGCAGTGGTGCAGCAGCCGGTCGATCAGCGCCGCCGCCATCACCTCGTCGCCGAGCACGCCGCCCCACTCCTCGAAGCCCTTGTTCGAGGTGAGCACCGTGGCGGCCCGCTCGTGGCGCGCGTTGATGAGCTGGAAGAACAGGATCGCGCCGTCTTGGGTGACCGGCAGGTAGCCGATCTCGTCCACCACGAGGACTGCGGGGTGGGTCAGCACCTTGAGCCGGCGGGCCAGGTTGCCCGAGGTCTTCGCCTCCATGAGCGACTCGACCAGGTCGGCGAGGGTGCCGTAGTAGACGCGGCGCCCGGACTCGGCCGCGGCAATCGCCAGGCTGATGGCGATGTGGGTCTTGCCGACGCCCGGCGGGCCGAGCAGGACGACGTTCTCGGCGCGTTCGACGAAGCCGAGCTCGTGCAGGCTCTCGACCTGCTCGCGCTTGATGCTGGGCTGGAAGGCGAAGTCGAACTCGGCCAGGGTCTTGACCGCCGGCAGCCGGGAAGACCGCATCGCGGTCTGCAGGCGGCGGTTGTTGCGCAGCGCGATCTGGGCGTCCAGCAGCCTCTCGATCGCCTCGCCGGCGGTGACGGCCCCGCCGTCGGCCTGCGCCAGCACGTCGTCGGCCACTTCGAGCGCGCCGGGCATCTTGAGGTCGGCCAGCATGGCCCGCACCCGGTCGCGGCGGTTCGTCGCCGCCTTCATTGCGCCACCTCCGCATAGTCCTTCAGGGAACGCCGCTGCACCTGCACGGCGGGCCGCGCCCGCGGCGCCGCAGCCTGTGCAGCGCCGAGGCGTCGGTAGGGCCGTCCCGCAAGCGCGCCGAGCGCCCCCCTCTCGTCGCGCTCGAAGCGATCCGCCGGACGTTCGCCCGTGGTGCCGTGCAGCCGGACGTTGGCCGTGCCGTCCAGCCAGCGCTGCGCCTGCTCGTTGAGGTCGGCGTCGTTGACGAACGCGCGCCCGTAGAAGAAGCTCTCCCGCAGGTAGCGGATCGGCCGCTCCACCTTGCCCTTGGTCTGCGCCCGGTACGGCCGACAGGAGCGCGGCACGAACCCCCAGTGCGCCGCGAAGCGCAGGAACTCCGGGTTGAGAATGAGCTCGCCGCCGCCGCTGCGGTCGTCCGAGAGCACCACCGCGCGCATCTGGTCGAACAGCAGTTCCCTCGGCACCCCGCCGAAGCGCGCGAACGCGCCCTCCAGCCCCTCGAACAGCACGCGCATCGTCTGGCAGGGGTAGAAGCGCAGCCACAGCAGCCTTGAGTGGCCCAGCACCACCAGCAGCGCGTGCCGCCGCCCCCACGGCAGCGTGAACGTGCCGAAGTCCACCTGGCCCTGCTTCCCCGGCGGCGTCTCGAAGCGCACGACCGGCTCGACCGGGCCGCGCAACCGCACCTGGCCGACGTAGTCCCTCACGCGGCTGTAGCCGCCCGGATAGCCCGCCGCGCGCACTTCGTCGAACAGGCGCTGCGCCGAGAGCCGCGGAAACTCCTCCAGGCGCACGTTGATGATCCCCTTGTACGGATCCAGCTTCTGCGCCCTGCGCCGCCGCGGCGCCCCGCTCACCGCTCCGGCAGCAAGCTCGCGATCCAACTGACCCGTGGCAATCCAATGGTGGATCGTCCGTCGACTGACGCCAAAGCGCCTCGACAACTCCGCCTTGCTGACCCCCTGATCAAGATAGTGCTTCAACAACATCCGTGTCCCCCATCCATGCATCCGACCGCGCCTCCTCCTCGTTGGCAAGACCAACAGGGTGGACCCGTCCAGAATCGCCGCCAATCCAAAGTGCGCAATTCCTCGTTGACATAAGTGGGAAATTTATAGTTGCCGCTAACAGCCGGGACACATCGCTTACGAACTCGCAGCGATTCCGCGTCGCCATCCGTGCTCTGATGCGGCTTTCGCTGCCGTATTCTTATTTGTCGGCACTCACTCGCTTCCTGAACCCCAGGCGTCACTTCTTTACGTTGAGCCCAAGGAACCCAGCGGTCATATGTTCGGTGCTGTTCGAACACGCCTATTCGGAGGTCACCAAGCGAGTTCTGAGCAAACGCGCCGACCAAGACATAGTGCCTGCCGAATTGAGCGTCACTGATCTTCTTGAGGATGTTCCTGCAACCTGGGTCCGTCTGTGACCCCGTGGCTCCAGCTTTCCGTTTCTATTGCTTGAATAGCAACCAATGCGCTGCGCCAGTCGGCGAGTCGCGTCCGTATCAGCGCGCTGAATTCCCAGGTTCCGAGCCGAGTAAAGATTGAAACGCCTCCCAGACGAGGCGAGGGCGATGAACTAACACGAGAGCAATCCCTAGCTCTGTCCTCAAACTGTCCAAACGGACCCGACCACCTCAAGTAGCGTTACCAGGATCAACTGCAAGGAACTGCCCTGGATATTCCTAATTGCCGATCTCCACGCAGTATTTATTTGAGAAAGCGTTACCCAGAGGAGAGAAAGTGCTAATGAAAAAGGCATCCACGATGGGATTCTGCTGCGACCCTAGCCGGATAGACCAGACTACGGGGTGGTGGGAATCTGTTTTTGGCGTAACCTGAAATTGAATTAGACGCGCCTGATAGAAAAGGCCCGAATACCTTCGTCGTTCACCAATTTCTTCACGTCGTCTATCAATTTCTTCAAAACAGCGTCTTGCGGTTCTCACGTCTGGTCTGTTGGCCTTGGGAAACGTTCTAGCATCATACATACTAGGCCAGTACTCCCTGTGGTCCCATGACGATAATTCTGTGTTGAGGGCGGCGTGCCACCTGCCAAACGCTTTCCTAAACGCGCCTTCCTGCTCCTTTTGATGCAGTGTAGGGAACTGACCCAACAAGTCCTGATCGTATTGTGCGCTGAATTCTTCCTTTGGCTCGCGCCATCCTATATTGCGGAAAAGTTGCAAGGGCTTCAACTGAGGTTCGCGCATTCTCTTGACAACGAGCAAGCCCATGTAGGTGTGGTCAGATGCCCTTTCACTATCCCTGTGATTGAAGATGAACCACCAAGGTGCAGAGTCTGTCTGTCTGCGGCTAAAACTTGTGCGCCTAATACAAGCACGAGGCGACAGTGTGTTGTACCTTCTTGCGGTATTGGCCTCCTCCCGTGAATAGATTCTAGGCATCACAGCTACTGTCCCAAAACCGGTAGATTTAAAGAATTGATGCTTAATGCGATAAGCGTCATTCTTGAGCGAAACCCATGCGTCCGCTTCCGCTTCGCAAATGGTTTGTGCGGAGACCGTGTCCAAATCGATGATGATGATCCAGGCCGACACTAGACTGCATGAGACAAAACTCTTGGTCATTGCACTTTTTTGACATCAAACACCATCGGCACTAACCCCCAGATAATCAAGGCAGTGAGCCCGATCACGGGGTTGTGCCAGTTACTCCTAATCCATGTTCCTGGCTCAAATGCGTCGCCTAGGGCTGCCCGTGCCCCATAACTCCGTGCTGGACTTCACGGACGGACCGGGTTATGTTGTGTTGCATGGATGCTCAGACGCAGGTGATGCGCACATTGCGGGATGATCTTCCCCGCCTTTGCGAGGTGCTTGACGAGGCGGTATCGGTGGGGGTCACGGGTCGTGGGCGTCTGGCGGATCACGTCTGCGACGCCTTCGGGTTGCGCGATGCGCTTGGTCGGTGGCAACGCGCAAGCTGTCATCACGCGTTGGGTATTTTGCACCGTGGCGGGCACATTCGATTGCCGGGCGGGTCGCGCCGTTGCGGTCATCGGAACCGTCCTCGGGTGCTCCGGGAAGCGGTGGCGTCGGCGGCTGGGGTACCGGATGCGGTCGGGCAGGTGCGGGAGTTGGCGTTGGTGCGGGTCGCTACCGATGCGCAGCGGCTGATCTGGAATACCCTGTTGGCGCACGAACATCCCCAGGGAGCGGGTCCGTTTGTTGGCCCGCAGTTGCGGTATCTGGTGGGTTCCGCCCACGGCTGGCTTGGCGCGGTGGGATTCGCCGCCTCGGCGCGGCGGCTGGCGGTTCGCGAGGCGTGGATCGGATGGAGTGAGGCGCAGCGCAGTGCGCACCTGCATCGGGTGCTGGGGCTGTGCCGGTTGCTGATTCGCCCCGGCGTGGATTGCCGCAATCTGGCCTCCTGGGTGCTGGGTCAGGCGGCCCGGCGGGTGGCGTCGGATTGCGAGGGTCAGTATGGTTATCGGCCCTGGTTGCTGGAATCCTTCGTCGATGAGCGCCACTACACCGGGGTGAGTTGGCGGGCAGCAAACTGGCTGCGCCTGGGCGAGACCAAGGGGCGCGGACGCAACGATCACACCCATGCCGCCACGACACCGCCCAAGGCGGTCTATATCCGTGAATTGGAGCCGCACTGGCGCCAACGCCTGGCGCTCCCCGCCCCGGGGCCGATCCCGCTTGAACCCGGCGAGGGACTCGATGCCGACGTCTGGGCCGCCAACGAGTTCGGCGGCGCCCCGCTTGGCGATGCGCGCTGGAGTGCCCGCTTGGTCACCAGCGCCCATCATATGGCACAGTACCCGATGCGCTCCATCACCGGAGCCAGCCACGGAGACCGCGCCTTGATCAAGGGCCATTACCGACTGATCGACCAACCCGCCGAGAGCGCGGTGACCGTCGAGAACATCTTGGCGCCCCATCGAAAACGCACCCTGCAACGCCTGCAATCGGAGGCGACGGTGTTGTGCATTCAGGACACCACCAGCCTGAACTTCACCGCACACGGGGAAAAGGAGGGGCTGGGCGTGCTCGGCTCGAACCAGACCGGCGCCTGGTCGCGGGGGCTGCATCTGCACACCACGCTGGCGACCACCCCCGACGGCGTGCCGCTCGGGGTCATGCGGGCCGCGTTCGACGCGCCCCCGCCCCCGGACCCCGAAGCCCAGGGCCGCAAACCGCTCAAGCAGCGCAAGACATTCCGCTGGATCGAGGGCCTGCGCGACTGCGCCGAAGCGGCCGAGTCGCTCACCGATACCCGCCTGGTGGGCGTGATGGACCGCGAGGCGGACTTCCTGGACCTGTTCGTCGAGCAGCAGACGAACGCCCCCAAGGTCGACCTGCTGGTCCGCGCCAAGGCCAACCGCGTCCTCGGACGGGACACCGACGCCCAGGGCAACTCGACCACCCGCCACTTGTTCGACACCCTGCGAAACGCCCCCGTCCGCGGCCAGTGCACCGTTGACGTGCGCCGCTTGAGCGCCCGCATCAAGGCCAGCAAACAGGCCAAGCGCGCCAAACGACCCGCGCGCACCGCCCAGATGGCCCTGCGCTATGAACCCGTCCAACTGCCGCGTCCCAACGCCGAACCCGTCGCCCTGTGGGCCGTGCACGCCCGTGAACGCCATCCGCCCACCAACACGCCGCCTCTGGAATGGTTCCTGCTCACCACCGTACCGGTTACCGAACCCGAACAGGCCACTCGCCTGCTGACCTGGTACACCCTGCGATGGCGCATCGAAGACTACTTCCGAATCCTCAAGTCCGGTTGCCAGATCGAGGAACTCCAACACCACACCGCCGAACGCCTGACACGCGCCATCGCCATCAACATGGTCATCGCTTGGCGCATCCAGTTGATGCTCCATCTCGGCCGCGAAGTACCCGAACTGCCCGCCAATATCCTGTTCTCGGACCTCGAACTGCGCGTGCTGGCCACCTTCGCGCGCTCGCAACGCCAATCGCCTCCACACCACCTCGGCGAAACCGTCCGACTGCTCGGAAAACTCGGCGGCTGGACCGGCCGCAAACGCGACCCACCCGGCGCCCAACTCCTCTGGCACGGCTACACCCAGCTCGCCACCATGACCTTCGCCGTTCAACTACACGATGACTTCGGATGAGAAAACACGACTCAATTTGCAATCGCCCAGCGAAACTTGTGGGGCACGGGCAGGCCTAGGGCGTAGGCCCAGACCAGGAATGATAAAACAACTATAGAGATATGCATGTAATCCTTAATTCCCTTGACCTTAATGAGGAAGAGCGGGATCAGTACGAAAAACACCCCAAGACATACGAGCAGCAAAGGCTGACGCAATGCGTGGTCGCCAAGATTGGCAAATTGAGTTACTGCTAGATAGACGGCGACAAACTCAGTTGGTAGGATTTTCGCGATGTGATCTGTATAGTCGGAGACATTGCGGTTATTCATTCGTCCTCTCCTGCAAGTGCGAGTGTAGCACGATGGTCAAGGTGAGACATTGCAAAGCTGGGATGATGCACTATTGGCAGTAGACAAGGCAATTACTCCCAATCCCCTGCAGGCCTGTTCAAAAGTCCCTGATTTGCCGATGTTCGGTCGGGTCCGTGGAGGGTTTGTCGGATTTTGGTGGGTCTGGGGTTTGTGGCGGTGCCTGTTTTGGCGGGCTTTCGGCCTGCCTGGCACGGATTTGGGGGTTGCCCGGCGGCTTGCGGCCGCGGCGTTTCGCCCGGCGTGGCGCGCGGGGGCAGGGTTGTTGGCGGGAGGCGGCGCTATTGTGATCTGATGTGATATCAGTTTCGCTTTTTGTGTTGGTGTGTTGTTCTTTTCAAAATCAGCAGGAGGCTATGTCCTCGCCGTCGGCGGATACAACCCCAACGCCTGTGCCTGACCGAGGATGAACCGCCCCAACGAGGGAATGCCCAAGGTCCAGTCTGTCACCACCTGTACCAGAAAACCCGTGCGCAAAAATACATCTTGCAAGGTCTTGCGGCCATCATCATCCAGATCCAAGTCTTCACAAACTTGTGACATCTGCGCAATAGAAGCCTTGCCCTCTTCCGACTCCAGACAGATGGCCGCAAGCGCCGCCGCAGCCTGCAACACCTTGCGTCCTTCAATCTCACCCTGATGGGTATAAATCTCCTCAAAACGCTCTCTGTACAGCTCGTTCCTCTGCTCGTCCACCACAGGACGGGCAGACTCCACCACCTCCGCATTCAAGCATCGAGCCCCCGCCACCCCCGCATCCCACAGCGCAGCCCCCCACAACTGCAAAAAGTAGGGGTAGCATTGGGCATCCTCCAGTACCTGCGCCAAGGCCTCCGATTCCACCTTCCAGTCTCGTTCCACCAGGGGGGCTTCCACCGCCTCCCTGGAGCCATCAGGCAACAACAAGCCCAATCTCATCTTGGCCGCCCGGCCAAAGAAGCTTGCGGTGCGCACCTCCCCGCTGATCGGGTCCACCACCCCAGCCGTGCTCAAATGCCCCGGCATCCCAGGCGTGCCCGCCAGCACAAACCACACCGGACAACGTTCCCACAACAAATCCTGAGTCAAGTGCGCCAAGGCATACACCACCTCCCCGGGCAGGGTGTGCCCTTCATCTATAGCGACCAGCAAAGGGGTTTTTCTCTTCTGCAAGGACTCCAGCATCAGCGCCTCCCAATGCGGGTCAGTCAGGGGCGACCCCGGGGTATGAGCGTAGCCCGTTCCGGCAACGGAGAAGTTAAAGCCATCCTTGCGCGCCGCATCCACCACCTCCGGCGCCAGTATGTAGGCCATCTTCACAGGGGTGGACAACTTCTCCGCATTGGTGGTTATGACATCAGCGCCCCCTTTCTCCGCCTCTTCCCTCAACCAGCGCAACAACACGGTCTTGCCCAACCCTCTGGGACCGCTGAGTAACAGGGGGATAAGCTGTGTATCCTCCTCTGCATCCAGCAACTCGTCCAGGCGACGGCGCAAGGCCTGCTGCGTCTGCTCGCGCCCGGCCAGCCGGGGCGGCATCACCCCAAAGCCCGGCTTGAAAGGATTTTTGTCTTTGTTCACGAACACAGCGTAGGAGGAAGCAACGAGATGTGTCAAATCAGGGAGGCTGGGTTTGAGTAGTATTTTCCAGAGCGCCAAAGGTACTGGAACAATAAAATTGGTTGCCACACAGCAATTGGCTACGCTTGATCCCGGAGGTTCGTGGAGGCATTGATGGAGGAGGGAGCGCACAGGCAGGCGCTGCCGGCGGGCACACGGCTGCAGAACCACCGCGTCCTGGGCGTTCTGGGGATTGGCGGCTTCGGCGTCACCTACCTTGCCGAGCATGTCACGCTGGGCCAGCGGGCCGCCATCAAGGAGTACCTGCCGAACGAGTTCGCGGTGCGAGAGGGCGCCACGGTGCATCCGAAGTCGGAGGCCGACCGGGGGGACTTCGAGTGGGGGCTTAAGCGCTTCCTGGACGAGGCCAGGACGCTCGCCCGCTTCGAGCACCCCAACGTGGTGCGGGTGCGGGACCACTTCGAGGCCAACGGCGCCGCCTGCATCGTGATGGACTACGAGGAGGGCGAGCCGCTTGACGCGCTGCTGGCGCACCGCGGCGCTCTGGCGGAGGCGCAGCTACTTCGGATCCTGCTGCCGGTGGTGGACGGGCTGCGGGAGGTGCAGGCGGCGGGCTTCCTGCACCGGGACGTCAAGCCGTCGAACGTGTTCGTGCGGCGCTCGGACGAGGCGCCGGTGGAGGCGCCGCCGTGGTCGAGGGACGAAACGAGCGGATGCGCTCGCCCGTGCGCCCGGTCCCGTTTGCAGACACCGGATAGCGCTGCACCAACCCCCAGCCGCTCGAACCCGTCCCCTGCCAGCCATTGGACGCAGCGCCCCTGTCCGCAGCACACCCTTGTTGAGAGCCTTTCTCATCTACCCGCGATCGGCCCTCGTTCCAACCTCTCCCCCAGCACCCCAATCCGCTGCCCCGCCTCAGGATCAAGCAACCCGCATGGCGTGCGAAACCAGCGACCGATTCGCTGGCTCAATCAGTTTGCAGCGCCCGCCTGACCAATCACGAATCCGCCGCCAGCAGCGCCAGCGCATCGAGATCCTCCGCCATGGCGATGCTGCGCCTGGCCATGGCCATGAACATGTCGTTGCCTCGCTCCGTTTCGCCCACAATGACCGAGGCGATAACGGCCATGAACAGGCCAGCCAGGGCGAAACGCCGATACAAGGTCCAGGCGTCGTCCCAGGTCAGCGATATGCCATAGGGCTTCAGCCCCTCCAGATAGTGCGCCAGCAGCGCACGTTCTTCCCGTGGCCGCTGCGCGCGCTTCAGGGATGTGCCCATGAAATAGCTGACGTCAAGCAGCGCACAGCCCATGGTGATGGATTGCCAGTCAAGCACGGTCAACGGCCGGGGGCCTCCGAAGATCATGTTGTCCAGCCTATAGTCAAAGTGAATCAATGTCTTGGCGCCAACCGGCTGACTGTAGGCAGCCTGGCACTCCTGGAAGCGGGTGGCCAAATCGACGCCGGACTCGCCGAGCCGAGCCGCATAGCGCTCAATGAAGGTCGGCAACATCAGATTGTAAACAGGCGTGTCCCCCAACCCTGATTCGGTCTGCAACAGCAACGGATGACCCGCAAGCGCTGTATCACCCCAGCGGGGTCCGTGCAATCGCGCCAACTCGGACAAGGCCAGGGCAGCCTCGTCCACCGAACAGGCGGCGATTTGATCGATCTGCCGCCCCGGCGCCAGATCCTCCATGAGGATGACGTAATCGTGGTTTTCCTGGTCAAACTCCGTCGTCAGTACCCGAGGCAAAGCGATGTCCACGCTGGCAGCGAGTTCATTGAAGAAAAACACCTCACGCCGATAGTTGCCCGTCACCACGGCGGTCTGTCGGCTGACGGGGTCCTCGGCTGGAAACTTGCCCACCAGCGTAGGCGGCAGAGATCCAGATCCCTCAAGCAGGAAGCGGGCGGTATCGCCCATCTGACCGGCGCCGATGGGTTTCCAGCGCAAACTGTGCACCGTCCCGGTCCAACCGGCCCGGTGCAAGATCGGCGCAAGCCAGGCTGGCGTTATCTGATCTGGATGCGAGACAACTGGCATCACGCCTCCCCGTCGCATTCAGCAAGGGCAGTGATACTATCACCTGCAGCATGGCTTGACGGCACTCGAATGTACCCGGAACACTGCTCCCGATTTCCCGAACTCGGTTTCTACGGCCTGCCAGGGCATTCGTCGGCGCCGCGTGACCTGCTGCGCCAGGCAGAGGACGCAGAAGCGCTGGGAATAGGCAACGTGATGCTCTCGGAACGAGCCGACTACAAGGAAATTGGCGCCATCTGCGGCGCCTGCGCGGCAGTCACCGAGTCAATCTACATCGGCACGTCCGCCACCAATCTGAACACCCGCCATCCGGCGGTTACCGCTTCCATGGCCTCAACGCTCAATCGCCTGTCCAACGGCCGCTTCGCGCTCGGCCTGGCCAAGGGCGTTGGCCTGCGCTGGAAGGCCTGGAACCTGCCCTACCCTACCTACGAGCGGGAGCGGGAATTCATCGATTTGATGCGTCGCCTGTGGCGTGGGGAATCAGTGTACGGCCATAGCGGCGCGCTCGGCGAGTACCCGGCGCTCAGCCTCGCGCCCTATGTCGATGAGGACATCCCCATCCTCTATGTCGGGTTCGGGCAAACCAGCTTGCGTCACGCTGGAAAGATCTATGACGGCGTACATCTGCATACCTTCATGTCCGACGAAGCGCTGGCAAACGCAGTGGCCGCCGTGCGCCAGGGCGAGCAGGACGCTGGCCGACCTGCCGGCAGCGTCCGCGTCTGGTCAGTTCTGGCCACACTTTGCGAGCCCGGCGAAGAGCAGTATCTGCGGGGCATGGTCGGGCGGCTTGCAACCTACCTGCAGATCCCCGGCTATGGCGATGCCCTGGTAGCCATCAACGGCTGGGATACGGAGCTGCTCACCCGCTTTCGCACGGACAAGCGCGTGCGCGCCGTTCCCGGTCTGATCGACAGCGTCGCCACGCCAGCGCAACTCGCCGAGATCGCCAAGCTGTTGCCGGAAGCCTGGCTGCCGGCGGCCGTCGGCAATGCCAGCACCTGCGCCCAGCGCTGGCTGGATCAGTTCAATGCCGGCGCCGATGGCGTGATCGTACACGCCAGCACGCCGGACGCCTTTGCCGAGGTGGTCAGCGCCTACGAACACATCCGCCCGGCTGAACGCTTCGAAGGCCGCAGCAATCGCCCGGCCTGATCCGGGTGTCTCCGGTCTTCAACAGTGTCCTGTAGCCAAAGAAAGACTGTGGGGACGGGTTTGGCAATTAGCTGCGCACGAAGATGATTTTCGTGAGATCGGTGATGACGTCTGATCAATTCCGGGGAACGTCGCGAAAGGGGCCCTTGTCAAAGCGGGTTTCCCTGGGCATCCCGAGCACGCGCTCGGCAATGATGTTGCGCTGAATTTCGTCCGTGCCGCCAGCGATTGACACGGCTGGCACGGAGAGCAGGATTTCCGCAATCAGCCCCTGCTCCGGGGCGTCCTTTCCCGCCAGCACCGCGTCCTCGCCAGCAATCAGGGTGTGCACCCGTGCAGCCTGACGCGCCACCCTTGAAGCCGCCAGCTTGCCGAGCGACCCGCCCGGCCCCTGGCGCAGACCCTGTTTCGCCTCCTCGCGCGCGCGCCTGGCCATGAATTGCGCGCTCTCCGCCAGAATCAGCAGGCGCGCCAGTTCCTGGCGCACCACCGGATCCTCGATCCGGCCGCTGGCAAAAGCCCGCTCGACTGCCAGATCGACCCGGCCTGCGCGCTGCGGATACCAGCGATAGGGCGCCATGGCGGTGGCCAGTTCCTCGGCCTCCTCGGCGTGCATCGAGCCTTCGGCGGCGGGCCTGTCCGGCGCCTGTGAGGCGCCGGAGCGAACGCCATCAGCGCGCCTGCGCTCATGCGCAAGGGTGGTCATCGCCACGGCCCAACCCCCACCCTCCTCACCGACCAGCTGCTCCGCCTTGACCTCGGCATCGTTGAAGAAGACCTGATTGAAGGACGCATGTCCGTTCATCTGCTGAATCGGCTGCACCAGCACACCCGGCTGACGCATGTCGATGATGAAGTAGCTGAGACCCAGATGCTTGGGCGCATCCCAATCGGTACGCGCCAGCAAGAGCCCGAAATCCGCGTGATGGGCGCTGGTAGTCCAGACCTTCTGGCCGTTGACAATCCAGACACCGTCCCTGCGCTCCGCACGGGTGCTGGCGCCGGCGAGATCGGAGCCGCTGCCTGGCTCGCTGAACAACTGACACCAGACGTGCTCGCCAGTCAGCAACGGCCTCAGCCAGGTGGACTTCTGCGCCTCGTTGCCGTGTTCCAGCAGGGTAAATCCGGCCAGCAGCCGAATGCCGGTGCGGGCGGCGCCAACAGCGCCAGCACGGGCAAATTCCTGGTCCACCACCCGCGCCAGCTCTGCCGAATAGCCGCGTCCGCCCCAGGGCTCCGGCCACTCCGGCATGGCCCAGCCGGCGTCAACCAGCCGATTGCGCCAGGCGCGCAAGGCCATGTTCGGATCCCAGTGACGCGCCAGCCAGCGACCCACTTCCCGGCGCACCTCGGTCACCGACGGCGCGCTCATGCGGACCTCTGCTCGGACAGCGCCTGAATCATGCGCTCCCGATGCCAGGCGCCGTGCCCGAACAGCACCTCGGAACTCTTGGCGCGTTTGAACCAGAGCGGTACATGATGCGCCTCGGTGAAACCGATGCCGCCGTGTAGCTGAATCGCCTCGGCAGCCGCCATCATGCTCGCGTCACTCGTCGCGGCCTTGGCCTGGCTTGCGTGCCACGCGAGCTTCGCAGCATCCCAGCCATCCGGGCGCTCGGCCATGTCCGCCGCCGCAGCCGCCGCCTGCCTGGCCGCGGCTTCGGCAAGCTGAACATCGAGGAACAGATCGGCGCAACGGTGCTTGATCGCCTGAAAGGACGACACCTTGCGCCCGAACTGAACCCGCAGATCCAGATATTCAAGCGTATCGGCAAACACTCGGCTGGCGACGCCGGCCTGCTCGTTGGCCAACGCAATCAGCGACAGGTCGAGCGCACGCGTCAAGCCCTCTGCGGCGTCCCCCAAAGGCAGCGCCGGCGCCCGCTCCAGGCGCACCTCCGCCAACCGGCGGGTGGCGTCGATCACGTTCAAGGCCCGTCGCTGGACTCCGGGCGCCTGCGGATCCACTTCATAGAGTGTCACCCCGGAACCCTGGGTTGCCGCCACCAGCAGGACATCGGCGGCCAGGCCATCGACCACCAGACGGGCATGGCCGGACAGGCGTTCCTGGTCTGCCTTGATGCTCGGCGCCGCATAGCTCGCCAGCAGCGCAGCCCGGCGTCGGCCACTTGCGAGATCGGGCAGAAGCCGCGCCTGTTCGGATTCGCGCGCGCAATGCAGGAGGGCGTGAACGGACAACACGGCAGAGCCGAAAAAGGGGCCGCAGTACAGGGCGCGACCCATCTCGTGCATCGCCAGGCCGAGCGTCACCGGCCCGAATCCGCCGCCACCGAAGGCTTCCGGCGCCACCAGGCCCAGGATCCCGAGTTCCTCGCCAAGCCGAGCCCAGACGCCTGCGTCGAAGCCCGTATCAGAGGCCATCTGCTGACGCACCTGTGACACGTCAGAGACGTCACTGAAAAAGCGCGCCAGCACGTCCTGAAACTGCTGTTGCTCTTCGGTCAGGGTAACTTGCATGGAGCAAAGATCAGGAAGTCATTTCAAGGGCAAGCGCATCAGGCGCCCGGTCGCACGGATATCGGATGCCTTCAGGCCGGCAACCGCAAGAGCTGCTTGCCCAGATTTGCGCCGGAGAAGAGGCGCAAGAGCGTGGCCGGAATGTTCTCGAAACCGGTCTGGACGTCCTCCCGATGCACAATCCGCCCGGCGCGAACCCACTCGGTGAGACGGCGTCTGGCCTCGCCATATTCACTTTCATAGCCACTCAACAGAAAGCCTTCGATTGTCGCCTGACGAAACACGATATTGAAGTAGTTGGCCGGCCCTGGCGGCAGGGTTGTCTCCGAATAGCGAGAGATACCGCCACAGATCACCACCCGGGCCCGGGGCGCAATACAGGCCAGCGCCGCATTCAGCGCGTCGCCACCCACATTGTCGAAGAACACGTCTATCCCCTTCGGACAGAGGGCGCGCAACCGCTGCTTGATGTTCTCCGCCTTGTAATCGATGGCGGCATCGAAACCGAGCGAATCCGTGAGCCAGGCGCACTTGACGGCGCCACCGGCGATGCCGATCACCCGCATCCCCATGATCTTGCCGAGCTGACCGACCACCGACCCCACCGCACCGGCTGCGCCGGACACGACCAGCGTATCGCCGGGCGCCGGGCGACCAACGCGCAACAGGCCGAAATAGGCGGTCAGGCCAGTGCCGCCCAGACAACCGAGATGCGCGGTCAGGAGATCGTCATCGTCCAGCACTTCGGCTTCGGACGCCCCCAGGGTCGCATATTCCTGCCAGCCAACCTGGCCCATGACCTTGCTGCCCACCGGGATGCGCGCCACACGGGATTCGATCACCTCGCCGATGCCCCGCGCCGACATCACCTGCCCGGCCTTCGCGCCGCTGGTATAGCCGGAGATATTCTCCATCTGCCCCTTTTGCGAAGGATCGAAACCCAGCCATTCCACCCGCGCCCGTAGCTGACCATCGGCCAGGGGGGCGAGCGCCGATTCATGCGCCTTGAAGTCTTCCGGGACGAGTGCGCGGCCGCGTGGATTGCCGTTGATCAGCCATTGTCGGTGGGTCGATGGTTGGCTCATGCGCACTCCCTGTTCACTGGAAACCCGATGCCCGTCTGTGGCGTCGTTACGCCAAAGGTTCTATCGCGACAGGCAGGTTCGCCACCGTCTCTGTCATCTTCGGCAGGTGGTCGGCAACCGAGAGGCCTCCGCCCAGGGTGCGCAGGCAAAGATGGGTCAGCCCGGTTGCGCGCCAGTTGCGCACTCGGTCCTGCCATTCGCCGGCCCGCTTGCCGACCACGGCCACACCGGCCTCCGTGCCGATCGTCGCCGGGTCCCGGCCTGCGGCCAGGGCCGCGGCGTCGATGCGGGCGCGCACGCCTGGATAGTCTTCGGGCGAGGCCAGCACGAACCAGCCAGCTGCCCAGCGCCCGATGCGCCGCGCCACTGCATCCGAGGGGATGGCGCGGGCGCCCACCCAGAGCGGAATCGGCTGCTGAATCGGGCGCGGATCTATGCCGTTGTCGGTGATGCTGTGGAATTGCCCGCGAAAGTTGACCGACGGCTCCGCCCACAGGCGATGCAGCACTTCCATCTGCTCATCGCAGCGCCGGCCCCGGCTGTGAAAGTCGACGCCCATAGCCTCGTATTCGGCAGCGCTGGCGCCAACGCCTATGCCGAGACGCAGACGACCACCGCACAACACGTCCAGCGCCGCCGCCTGGCGCGCGATCAACGCCGTTTGTCGCAGCGGCAGCACGATCACGGAAGGGACGAGTTCAATGCGCTCGGTGATCGCCGCCAGATGGCTGAGCAGCGTGATGGGTTCGTGCAGGTGGCCGCTGGCCGGCCGGATCACCTGATCCGGAACCCGCAGATGCGCAAGGCCCAGCCCCTCCGCGGCCTGGGCGAAATCACGGATGGCGACGAGATCCGTCGCCATCTCCCTGACCGGAAGTGAAATACCGATACGCACCCTGCCCTCGCTACTCCTGTACCTGGCCTGCACCGTGCCCGACGGCTTGCGCCGCCTGGCGGACTGGCCGCTGAGGCTACTTCATCTCGTAGCGAATCGGCAGCGACTTCAGGCCGCCAACGAAGCTGGACTGGATATACCTGGGTTCCCCTGCCAACTCCACCTTCTTCACGCGGCGCAGGAGTTCCCGGAACAGGGCGCTGATCTCCATGCGCGCCAGATGCTGACCCAGGCAGACGTGGGTCCCGAACCCGAAGGCCAGATGCTTTTCCGAGCGATCCATCCGAAACTCGAACGGCGCCTCGAACACGGATTCATCCCGGTTCGCCGACACATACCAAAGCACCAGCGCCTGGCCCTTCTTGATCTGCACATCTCCCAGCGTGTAATCATCGGCTGCCCTGCGCATGAAATGACGGACCGGCGTCACCCAGCGAATCATCTCGTCCACCGCACCTGGCATCAAGGCGTCCGGATTGGCGGCGAGCCTGGCCATCTGCTCGGGATATTGCAGCAGCGCCAACAGGCCGCCGCCGATGGTCGCGCTGGTGGTGTCATGGCCGGCAGTGGCAATGATGATGTAGTAGCCGTTGGTTTCATGTTCCGGCGCCGGCTCGCCGTCGATTCGGGCATTGGCGATGACGGAGGCCACATCATCTGTGGGATGCGCACGCCGGGACTCGGTGAGGCGGTTAAAGTAGTCTTCAAAGTCCTTCGTGACATTGACGAAGTCCGCGATTTCGAATGATCGCTGAATGTCTGGATCGCTGCTGCCGAACAGCTCTTGCGTCAGCTTCAGCATCATCGCCTCGTCTTCTTCCGGCACCCCCAGAATAGACATGATGACGCGCAGCGGAAACCACTTGGCCACATCGCCGATGAAGTCGCACTCGCCGCCGAATTCGGCCAGCCGGCCCACATAGCGCGCGGCCAGGTCGTCGATGGTGGCGGTCAGCCGACGCAGATTGTGGCCCATGAACCAGGATTGCGTCAGCGCCCGATACTTGCGGTGCTCTGGATCGTCCATCTGCACCAAAGAGCGAATCAGTGTTTCGCGCCCGCTAAGGTGACGGACGACAGCGCCAACCATCTCGGCCGTCAGCACGGAATTGGGCGCGTTGCGAAAGATGTCGGCGCGCTGCTCCACTTCCTTGATGTCGTGATAGCGCACCAGATTCCAGAACGGTTCGAACCCGGTCGGGCCGAGATAGCGCCGGGGAAACTCGGCGCGAAACCAGCGTAGCTGTTCGTGAATGCCAGCCTCGTCACCCCAGCTACGAGGTTGAACTAGGACATTGTCCACTTCGGGAGATTCAGTGCAGAGCTGCAATTTTGCTGTCTCCTGATCGTTTGACGACTGAACGGCGCGTCCCTAGAATGCGCCGCTCACCTTGCTTGTCCCCTTCGTCTAGTGGCCTAGGACTCCAGGTTTTCATCCTGGCAACAGGGGTTCGACTCCCCTAGGGGACGCCAGTCTCATCCCGCCTGCTCAACCTTCGATGCACTGCCGGCAGGCGGCTCATTCGCCCGCTCCAGGTCGGAGGGCACCTGCCCGGCCGGTGTGTGCGGGGCGGCAGATTCGCAGTTTTCAAGCTTGTCGTCAAAGAATATATCCGCCCCGAAGGCCTTCAGGAAATCATCCTTGTTGTCGCCGCCAAGAAACAGTGCTTCATCCAGCCGAATTTGCCACTGGCGCAGGGTGTAAATAACCCGCTCGTGCGCAGGCGCCCCCCTGGCCGTTACCAGCGCCGTGCGAATCGGGCACGGATCGCTCGAAAACTCGTTCTGCAAGGCATGCAGCGCTTCCAGAAAGCCGCTTAATGGCCCGGGGGGCAGAGGCGTGTCCGCCTTTTTCTTTTCATGGTCATGGAACCCGCGGATGCCTTTTTCCTGATACACCCGTTCCGCCTCATCCGAAAACAGCACCGCATCGCCATCGAAGGCGATGCGAAGCTCCTGCTGGCTATCCGCCTGGCTGCGACCGCCGTCAAGCAGGAGCGCCGCCGGCAGGCCTTCGTCCCGCGCCTGACGCACATCGTCCGCTTTCTTGCTCAGAAACAGATGGCAACCGAACGGGGCCACATATCGCCAAGGGCTCTCGCCGTCGCAAAAGGCCGCCCGGTTGATGTCGAGGCCATGCTTCTTGATGGAGTTGAAAACCCTGAGGCCAGTGTCGGTGGAGTTTCGGGAGAGCAGCACCACCTCCACGCGTGGCCTTGCCAATTTTGGAACACCGGCTTGCCTGGCTATCAGCTGATTGATCTGCAGGAGCTTCTTGACCAGGGGGAAGCCGTCGCCCGGATTCAGAGTTTCGTTCTCCTTGGCGATCTGCTCCTTGCGATAGACATCCTCGCCCTCTTTTTCAAAGATCTCGTTGTCCTTGTGCAGATCAAAGAGGGCCCGGGACGAAATGGCAACAGTGAGTGGCTGCGCGCTCATGCGTCGAGATCCGGAATCAGCTGGCTTTCGAGCCTGGAGATCATGTCCTTCAATTTCAGCTTGCGCTTCTTCAGGCGCTGAATGCGCATGGAATCGTGATGCCCGGCGCCGACCAGGTGCGCAACCACTGTGTCCAGATCCCGATGCTCGACCCGCAACGCTTCGAGCCATTCCTGCGCCTGTCCCTGATCCATTATCCGGCGGTCGGTGAACTCATGGCCATGATAACCCAGGTCAGGCAGCCCGCTGCGCCAAGGTCTCCGGTCTGGATGCGCGGCGACAAGGCGGTCCACCAGAAGCCGATCAGGAAGAGTCGCCATGGTCGTGGTCGGCCGCAAAAATGGTGAGACGGAGCTCCGCGTCCCCTGGCAGTTCATACACTGGCGCCACTCCCGAAAGCTTTTTGCTCCGGTACAGAATGACTGGCACGCCATTGCCGCGGCGATCCATCAAGGTCGTTCGCGGGGTTTCCAAGCCGGGGATATTGATCGGGACGGGGCATCTGGCAAGCAGGCTGGTCAAGGTTTCGTTGCGGCTCGCTTGCCGATAGGCGAGATCGTCAACAGTCATGGTATTGGGCAGGCTCCCGGGCGAATGCAACTCGATGCGATTCGAGAACATGTGCAGCCGGATGCGGGTTCCATGCATGGAATAGTCGCGGTGTGCGACCGCATTGACGATTGCCTCGAACACGGATGGCATGTCGTATTGCGGTTGATCGACCCGTCCCATGGCCTTTCTTGCCCGCATCTTCTGATTCCGGGCGACGAATGTGCAGGCGTCAGCAACTTGCTGGTCCAGTGGCCCCTTGATGTCCTGAGCATCGAGTTGATACCACTCAGAGTCCATGGCGCTTGGCGCGTCGCTGCCTCGGTACGCCACAGCCTGGATGTATGCGTGCGGCAACCACCGCTGCGGCCGGTCGGAACCCATCAGCACACCGGTCACCGTTGGGCATCGCTCGGCTTCGCGCGATCTGGTGAGCATCCCCAACTTGCGGGCGAGGATTGCCGGTTCATCCGTGGCCCCATCAATTCGAAAACGCTCTACGTTGTCAAGGTTCAGTTCACTGAAAGAAGCGCCATGAACTGGCTGCTCGTCGAAACGGACCAGTCGTGACTGACTGCGCTGCTCATGCAAGCGCACGAGGTAGTCAGGCTCCATGCGACGCTTCGAACTGCCTACCCGATACAGGTATCCGCCCGGACTTTCGTGAACGAACAGGCTGGGTGATACATCGATTCTGATGACAGGCTTCGCTCGGCCTGCCGAATCCGGCAGTTCAAGCCGCTCGATGACCGGATGGAGAGGGGGCTTGATCAAGTCCTGCGCTGCCTCGGAAACGTACTGCTCGACCGCATCCAGCCGATCCAAGGGAATTCCAAGGATTTCATGGTTCTTGTCCTCGACCCCAAGCACAAAAACGCCACCCCGGCTGTTGGCGAAGGCCGCGAGCTCGTTCGCCAATGAGTCGCGGTGCGGGGCTTGAACCCGGCCACTGGCGAAGCGGACTTCCTTGAATTCCAGGAACGCATCCTCCCCAAGCCGAATCTTGTCTTGAAGCGCCTTGCTGCCGTCAAACATCAGTCGGCCCCTGACCCAACCGACGATAGCGGCGCTCGAAGGCTTCGCGTCCGCCCTCCATCACCTGGCAGACCTCTTCACGCAGTACAGCATCCTGGAGAGCGCCGGCCTGCATTACCCGGCACTGCCCTTCGTGGAAATCCAGCACATGCAGCATCTCGGCATCGCCGTTCACGACGATGTTCGGATTGTGGGTCACGACGATGATCTGACGCCGCCGCTTGTTCTGCTGCATTTGCCGCACAACCAGATCGTAGATCAGATGGTTGTCGAGATCGTCTTCGGGCTGGTCGAGCACCAGCGGCTCGTCGCCATGCGCAAGCAGAAAGGCCAGCATCGCTGCGGAACGCTGGCCGTCGGATGCCTGAGCGATGGGTTGAAAGTCAGCGCCATTTCCGGAGCGGCTGTACTCCACTTGCAATGCGTCTTCCGGGAACCAGGTCAGCAGCCGGTCCAGAAACGTCGGCGACCGACTGAATTCCCGGGCAAGGTAGTTATTGAAAGGTTTGCCGAATGGTTGCTTGCCTGCGCAAGCGTCAGCAAAAGACTCCTTGAGCGCCTGAATCCGCCCTTCCGTTTTCGACCTGGGATCCGTTGCGCCTTTGTCCGGGTCTTTCAGCAACTCCGCCACGCAGCCGCGATTCTCGCCGTCGTCGCCGGTTATCAGAATGTCTCGATCGAAACGGCCGTCCGGGACGTTCAAGGCTTCGCGCAACGAGCGTTCGACCACCCGCGCGTCGTTTCCGTACCTGTGGAGTCGGATTCGCACAAAGTGATTTTTCGCCAGTTGTCTGGTCAGAAAGGCCTCCCGTTCTTTGCTCACTGCGCGACGAGCCAACAGCACCTTCTCCAGCAGCGTCTTCGACCGAGCCTTGAGTTGGCTCCGCGTTTCCGACAGGGAATCGAGGTTTGCCAATTCGCCATCAAGGGACAAACGGTCACTGGCCAGGCGACCGTATTCATTCAGGTCGGTGACGCCTTCCGCACGCAGCGCCTCAACCAGGCCTTGGTATCGCAGTTCTGCATCATTCGCCGCAGCCTGCCAGGTGCTTTTGGCCAAAGCCTCACGGTTCCTTGCAACAACGTCACGCAGATTCCCCGCGGCGTCGCGCAAGGCCTGATTTGCGTCCCGAATCCCCCCGGCCAAAGACTCGATAATCGAAATGGCCTGCTGGTCTTCCGGTGAATTTCCATCAAATGGCTCCGCTGACAGATCTTCCGGCGCCAGCGTCGAAGCCACCTTGTCGATACTCGCCGCGGCTGCTTCCGCCACCTTGAAGTGCCGGTCCAATTCCCCCCGCTGGTGGTTGCGTGTGCGATACGCGCTCAGGACCGACGTATGCCCGGTTTTCTCGAAGCGTTTTAGCTTGCGCTCGACGTCATCTCGTTTTAGCGCCAGGTCGTCTCGACGGGCCAACCTGCCGTCCAGTTCCCGAATCCGCGACTGCAAGGCCAAGTGCGCTTCGCACGCCTCTTGCAGCTTCTCGTGCAGCGCATTCACGCCTGCTGCCTCGTCGATCACCTGCAAGAGCGCCTGCTGGTTCTCGCCGGCCAATTCGGCGATCTGGCCCTGGCTCAGGATTCGGATCGGAATGCGGTCCGGCGGCACAGATGATGGTTTCCAATCACCATTGCCGGCATCTTCCTCCACTACCGGGATAGAACGGTCTTGTCGCCAATTCACCCGATGACGTACTCCGTCTCGGGTCACGATCCATCGGATCTCCGTTGTTTCGGTCAAGCCCCCCGTTGCCGTGCGATTGCCAGGCGTCTGGTCGAATCGTTCAAAGGTCAGGCGAGGCGCGCTCTGGTCGTCCAGGCGTCGCAGTTCCTGTCCTCGGCTCGAAGCCAGCCGCAGCGCATGGATGACTGTGGACTTGCCTGCGCCACGTCCTCCGACCAAGGCGTTGAGCCAAGGACAAAAAGTGAGCTTTGCCGGCTTGCCTCGGCCCATGTATCTGGCATCCTTGATTTCAATCCCTTCGATGCAATCTGCCGGAGGTGTGTAGGGTTTGAAGTGATCTTGCTCGTCGCTGCGGCGAATGGAGAAACCCGAGTCGTCGAGCAATGCCAGCCGCAAGCCTTCGAGCGACGGTTTTGCCATCTTGACCCAGGTGTAGTGAGAACCAGGAAATCGGTCTTCACCCTTGCCCGAAGGATGATGCGCGCCCGAACCGAGAATCTCGGCCCAGGAGAATTCCTGCTGGAGATACAAATCGGGCCGCCGGGATTCCCTGTCCACGATCTCGACCGTGAAAAGCCCGTCCACATCAAGCAGCCGGCGCAACGTGTTTCCAGATAATCTCCAGGCGCCGGATGGCCCGTCGGCATGAGCGAGGATGGGTATCCCGCCAGCCTCGCAGATGGCCTTGACCACTTCAACTGGCGCCTTGTCCGCCGCGACATCGCTTCTTCCTGACGCCCCGCGGTAGCCGACTTCTCCCAGCAATTTATCGATGTCCGAGGCGCCTTTGTGCGTGTCAAAAACTGCAAGGATATGGATGTTGCCGTTGGCGGTCACTTCGACGCCGGGGAACAGGTGCAAGGGTCGGAAACCCTCATGCCCCTTCGCTTCCAGGGTCGATAGCGCGGCTTTTAGCTGGTCAATCCATGCGCCTGAATTGTGATCCGTGACAGCTACGCAGTCGATGCCGGCGCGCATGAATTCGAGCAGCCAGTCCTTTGGCGTTATTCCGCGCAAAGTTGCCCGGCTGTCGCCCTTCCCATAATCCGCAGACGCTGGCGTATGGGTGTGGAAGTCGAACTTCCACCACCGCGACCCTGGGTAGCGCCAGTTGCGTCCTGCATCTGCAATCATTCGATCCAATACCTCGTCTCTGGTTGAATCGCCCTGGACTGCGGCTATCTCATGTCAGTCGAGCGCAAAACGCCAATCTGAAGCCCGCATATTCGGAGTGTACATCAGGCGCTTTCGGAACATGGGTTTTACGGGTTTGTCCCGCCTCGAAACGGGGCCGTGATGTTGGTCGGGATATGACAGTGCGCCTGTGGCAGACTGACGCGCTCATCTCGCCAGAGCACAAGAACATGACCCTCTTGCTTGGCATCGCTGCGCTTGGCCTGCTGCTCGGGCTGGTGCTGCTCTGGCTGCGTTCGCGGCAGACTCGCCCAGGCGCCGGAACCCTGATCGTGACGCTGGCAAGCCTTGCCGCGGTGGTCGGCCTCGGCTATCTGGCGGCAACCGGCCGACTGCACTGGATGGCGCCCGTGGCAGCGGCCAGCCTGCCGTTTCTGCGTCGGGCAGGCGGCCTGACGCTGCGCCTGCTACCGCTCCTCGCCCGCGCTCTTTCGTCCTTTCAGGGGCCACGCACCCGGCAGTCCGAAGCCGGGCCGACCGGCGGTGCAGCCCCCCTCAGCCGGGCGGACGCCCTGAAGATACTCGGGCTCAGCGGCAATCCGAGCCCGGACGAAATACGCGCCGCGCACCGCCGCCTCATGGCGCACAACCACCCGGACAAGGGCGGTTCGAACTACATTGCACAACAGTTGAATGCGGCCAAGCAGACGCTTCTCGGCTGAGCGCCCGGCGCTGTTCAGCGCATCAGATCAGTCGCTTCCTGCTCCAGGCTCAGCAGCCGGCGCACCCAGTTGTCGAGCAGGCGAAACTCTTCGTCGTCCACGCCGAAGGCGCGGCTGATCTCCTTGAGCAGACACTCTTCCTCGATTTCCAGAGCGCCGTCCGCGTAACTCAGACGGATCAGATTCAGCAGGCCGATGATGCGCGACCTGCGGTTATCGAAGGTGCGCTCGATCCCGTCGAGTTCGAGATATTCGGATTCGAGGGCCGGGTTCAAGTCCATCTCGCGCTTGAACTCGTCCAGCATGCCCTCTTCATTGGGGTCAAGCAGGCCATCCGACACCACGACATTGTGCGCAAGGCCCATCAGCGCCTCGCGCTGAATGCTGGAAAGCGCGGACAACCACACGGTCAGCTCAGCCAGCCAGAATCTGCCGGAGATTGTCCACCAGGCTGGCAGCCATGACGAGCACACAGAGCCAGCCAAGGGCAATCACGCCCTTCATCAGCCAACCCTGGGAAAGAAAATCCTGGAATAAACGTCGCATGGCCTCTGCGCCCGAATTTGTCGCCAAGGTAGTCGGAAGGAAGGCCAGCGTCAAGACGCGATATTGCCGTGGCGCGGAACCGATACGCGCATCTCGCCAGTGGCGCTGACGGTCGTTGTCAGCGCCTGGCTCGTATCCCTTGCCGAACAGCCCGGAATCTACCAAACTTCCCGCCCCATACGCACAAGCGTCGGCAGCGTCGCGTGGGCTGCCGGCACGGGAAGCCGACAGTCGTTCATGCAGGCGACCGGCGCACATGGGGGATACATGACCGAAGCAGCAGGCGCCTTCTGGCAGAATTTTCTGGGCCATGCTCCGCGCTGGTACAAACTGACGGTCGTCGCCTTCCTGGCGATCAATCCGGTGCTGCTCATCGTCGCTGGCCCGTTTGTTGCCGGCTGGGTGCTGTTGCTGCAGTTCATCTTCACCCTGGCGATGGCGCTCACCTGCTACCCGTTGCAGCCAGGCGGCCTGCTGGCATTGCAGGCAATCGTGCTGGGCCTGACCTCGCCGGCAACCCTGCGCAATGAGGTATTCGATAACTTTCCGGTAATCCTGCTGCTGATGTTCATGGTGGCCGGCATCTTCTTCATGAAGGAGCTGCTGCTGTTCACCTTCACCAAGATTCTGCTCGGCGTGCGCTCCAAGGCGCTACTGGCCTTGCTGTTCAGCTTCGTCGCCGCTTTCCTGTCCGCCTTCCTGGACGCCCTGACCGTGACCGCGGTCATCATCAGCGTTGCAGCCGGCTTCTATGCCGTCTATCACCGGGTGGCGTCGGGCAAGACGTTGGGCGGTGAGGAGGCGCATGAACAGGGAGATGACCAGCAGGTGGTTGCCGCGCACCGGCAAGACCTCGATCAATTCCGCGCGTTTCTGCGCACCCTGCTCATGCACGGCGCCGTCGGCACCGCGCTCGGCGGGGTCTGCACCACGGTCGGGGAACCGCAGAATCTGCTGATCGCCAACAAGGTCGGCTGGGACTTCATCACCTTTTTCCTGAACATGACGCCGGTCACCATGCCGGTGCTGGTAGCCGGACTGATCACCAGCATGCTGCTGGAAAAGCTGAAGATCGCCGGCTATGGCGTGGAAATGCCGGAGTCAGTGCGCGATGTGCTGCAGAAGTTCGACAATGCCGAGGCTCGCAGGCGCACCGGGCGGGACCGTGCGCGGCTGGTGATACAAGCCGTTTCCGGGATTCTTCTGGTGTTTGCCCTGGCGTTTCACGTAGCAGAAGTCGGCTTCGTCGGGCTGATGGTGATCGTGTTGCAGACCGCCTTCAACGGCATCATCAAGGAGCATCAACTCGGTCACGCATTTGAAGAAGCCCTGCCCTTTACCGCCTTGCTGGTGGTCTTTTTCGCAATCGTGGGGGTGATCCACGATCAACACCTTTTCGCGCCGGTCACCGAATACGTGCTTACCCTGGATCTTCGCCTGCAACCCAGCATGTTCTATCTCGCCAACGGCGTGTTATCCGCGATCAGCGACAATGTGTTCGTGGCCACTGTCTATATCAACGAGGTGGAGGCGGCATTGCAGGCCGGCGTCATCAGCCGCGAGCACTTCGAGCTGCTGGCGGTGGCGATCAACACGGGCACCAACATTCCGAGCATCGCCACACCGAACGGGCAGGCAGCCTTTCTGTTTCTGTTGACCTCGTCAGTCGCGCCTCTGGTGCGCCTCTCGTACCTGCGGATGGTGCTGCTGGCCCTGCCCTATACCCTGATCATGGGCGCTGTGGGCTGGGCTGCCGTGCACTTCCTCCTGGCCAGCTGACATGACCGCGCAGGTGCTCGACGGCAACCGGATCGCCCAGCGCCTGCGCCAGAAGATCAAGGCCGCAGTTTCAGCCCGGTGTGCAGAAGGCAAGCCGGCGCCCGGGCTGGCGGTGATTCTGGTGGGGCAGCACCCGGCATCCGAAGTGTATGTACGCCACAAACGCAAGGACTGCGCCGAAGTGGGTTTCAACTCGACGCTGCTGCGCATGCCTGAAGACACGGATCAAGCCAGCCTGGACGCCACCATCGGTCGGCTCAACGACAGCGAAGATGTCGATGGCGTCCTGCTGCAATTGCCCCTGCCGCCACAACTGAACGCCCAGAATGTGTTGGAACTGATCGATCCAGCAAAGGACGTGGACGGTTTTCATCCCTACAATCTGGGTCGCCTGGCCGCGCGTGAGCCGGCGCTTCGCCCCTGTACTTCCAAGGGCGTGATGGCCTTGCTGGCAGAAACCGGTCAACCGCTCGTCGGCCAGGAAGCAACCATCATCGGCGCTTCCAATCATGTGGGGAGGCCCATGGGGCTGGAACTGTTGCTGACAGGTTGCACCGTCACCACCGTGCATCGCTTCTCCCGGGACCTGCGCCGGCACGTTCGCACTGCGGACATTCTGGTGAGCGCCGCCGGCAAGCCGGGCCTGGTTCAGGGCGAATGGATAAAGCCCGGGGCCATCGTGATCGACGTCGGCATCACCCGAGGCGAAGACGGCAAGCTGCGTGGCGATGTGGACTTTCCGGTAGCCCGCGAACGCGCTGCCTGGATTACCCCGGTGCCTGGCGGCGTCGGGCCGATGACCCGCATCGCGATGTTGCAGAACACTCTCGCCGCAGCCATCGCACGCGCTGGTCAATGACGCTCAGGGGCCGGTAGCACCCCTCGCCGAG
Organism: Pseudomonadales bacterium; assembly: GCA_965199705.1. Lineage (GTDB taxonomy): Bacteria > Pseudomonadota > Gammaproteobacteria > Pseudomonadales > Azotimanducaceae > Azophilus. The sequence continues at coordinate 1,333,699 of OZ241359.1, read as the reverse complement.
GTTCGCATGGGCGCTCCTCGCTCGTCTTCGTCCGGGTCGATTGACGGCTCGCCCGGCAGGGGCCAGCATTCGAGTCGCATCCGGGCGCCAAGCTGCCGCAGCACCCAGGCGCAGCGCGCCCAATCGCCCAGCACATAGCGGGTCAACCCGCCGTCCCGATGCACGCCCGGACGATGCGTGTGCCCGTGGATCAGAACGTTCGATTCGTGCGTCCCGCATAGCTGCGCCGCCGCCTCCGGCGAGACATCGGTAATGGCCTCTGGCCGGTTCGACTGATGCTCGACGCTGGCCGCGCGCAGCGATTCGGCAAGCCGCTGACGCTCGGCCAACGGCTTGGACAGCACGTCCTGCTGCCAGCGCCGGGAGCGAACCAGCGTGCGCATCCGCTGATAGTCCTGGTCGGCGGTACACAGGGCGTCGCCGTGCGCCAGCAGAAGGCCGTCGTCCGTGCGATGGACTTCGGGCAGCAGACGGACCCCGCTGCGCCGCGCAAACCTCTGGCCGCAAAGAAAATCCCGGTTGCCGGGCAGAAACCACAAGCGCACCTGGCTTGCCGCCGTGCGCAGGGCTGCCAGGGTCGCCTCTGCCAAGGCGCTGTCATCGTCATCGCCGACCCAGGCTTCGAACAGATCACCGAGAATCACGATCTCGTCGGCCCAGCCGGACTCCCGTTGCAGCAGGGCTGCGAAACCAGCGAAACGTCCGTCAGCCGAATCCGTCAGATGCAGGTCAGAAACAAAGATGCGCCTTGGACTCCCCTGCGTCATTGTCCTCTTCGCCAGGGTATGGCGCCGTATCCGAGCCAGATCAAGCGCGCCATTTGCGGGCCGGAGCTACTCCGCCAGGATCCGGAAGCTGCGTTCATAGTGCGCCTGCGAGCGCTCAAAGATCTCCCGATCAATGTTGCGCAGCAGCCGCTTGCCTTCCGCCACCCCCGTATCGGATTCGGACCAGGGCACAGGCCGGCGACGCAACACCAGGTAGCGCAGAACCCGATACGCGGTCGCCGCCCGGCCGCGGCCGTCCCGAGACAAGCGCAAGGCCGGCATCAGCGCCAGCAGGTGACCTATGCGGCCTGTGCCCAGATGGCGGGTGGCCGCCCCGTCATGCAGTTGATCGAGGCGCGCCTGAACCGCGGCTTTCTGTGCGCCATCGTAGCCATTCCACTGCGTTACCTCGTGCGCAAAGCGATAGCAGCCCCGACAGATCAGATCGCCATAGGTGGTCGAACAGACTCCGATGCAGGGGCTGCCGCCCGCCTCATCCATGATTGTGCAAGTCGATCACATCCGGGTTCCGCGCCTGCCCCATGGGCAGGGTGAGGCTCTGCTGCCGCATGCCGTTGCCACGGGCAAGAGAGAGCTTGTCCACGTAGTTCTGATCGACGCCGCCGGTGACATAGTCGCCATTGAAGATCGAGCACTCGAAATTGACGATTCCAGGATTGCCCTCGCGGGCGCTCGCCACCAGGTCGTCGATCGTTTGATAGACCAGCCAATCCGCGCCAATCTGGCGCGCCACCTCTTCATCGCTGCGACAATAGGCCACCAGATCAGCCGCCGCCGGCATGTCGATGCCATAGACATTGGGATGGCGGATGGGCGGCGCGGCGGAGGCAAGGTACACCTTGCGCGCGCCTGCCTCCCGCGCCATCTGCACGATCTGGCTGGTGGTAGTGCCACGGACAATGGAATCGTCCACCAGAAGCACGTTCTTGCCGCGAAACTCCAGATCGATCGCATTCAACTTGCGGCGCACGGACTTCTGCCGCTGATGCTGTTCCGGCATGATGAAGGTGCGGCCTATGTAGCGGTTCTTGACGAACCCTTCCCGGTATTTCACATTGAGTTCGTGCGCCACAGGCAGGGCGCTGGTGCAGCCGGTATGAGGCACGGGGATGACCACGTCGATGTCATGGTCATGGGTCGGATACACGTCCAGAACCCGCCTGGCAAGACGCTCGCCCATCCGCAGGCGAGACTTGTACACGGAGATCTCGTCGATGATCGAGTCGGGCCGAGCAAGGTAAACATACTCGAAGATGCAGGGCGTCTGTTTTTGCTCTGCCGTACACTGGCGGGTGGCGACCTTGCCGGATTCGCTGATGAAGATGGCCTCGCCCGGCGCCACATCGGCGATGAGTTCGAAGCCGGCGATGTCGATTGCCACCGACTCCGAGGCGATCATGTAATCGAACCCATGCTCTGTCTGCCGCCGACCATAGGCCAGCGGACGAATGCCGTGCGGATCACGAAAGCCGACCATGCCGGTTCCGACCACCAGCGCAACGACAGCGTAGGCCCCGCGACAGCGTTCATGCACGCCGCGCACGGCCTCGAAGATATCGTCCGGCCCGGGTTGATCGACCTTCAGCGATTGCAGCTCGTGCGCCAGGACGTTCAGCAACACCTCGGAATCGCTGCCGGTATTGATGTGCCGCCGATCATTGCGAAAGAGGTCCGCCTGCAAGGCTTCCGCATTGATGAGATTGCCATTGTGCGCCAGCGTGATGCCGTGCGGTGAATTGACGTACATCGGTTGCGCTTCGGCCGGGCTGGCGCTGCCAGCAGTCGGATAGCGCACATGGCCTATGCCCATCCGACCGGTCAGTCGATCGATGTGGCTCTGATCGAACACATCCTGCACCAGGCCGAGATCCTTGCGCAGATGCAGGCGTGCGCCGTCGCTGGTCACGATGCCCGCCGCATCCTGCCCTCGATGCTGAAGCACGGTCAGGGCCTCGTAGATCTGATAGTTGACCGGATCGCGTACCGTCACCATGCCAACCAGACCGCACATCAGCTTCGCTCCATCAAAAACCAGGCCAGGACAGGCGACATCAAGGCGCCACCTGAAGGCTGATGCGGCCAGCGCCGGCATGTGTCTCATCCAGGTCCGCCACAGCGGCCGCCAGCAGGTTTGCCAGGGGCGGCGTCAAGGCTGCCCGCCACCAGTCCGTATCGCTGAAGAAGGGTTGCAGGGCGATGGTGATCAGCACGCAGACCGCAATGCCGCGCAGCGCGCCAAAAGCAAGGCCGAGTGAGCGGTCAAGACCCTTCAGACCCAGCGACTTGATCATGCGCCCAAGGCTTGATTGCGCCAGGGCGCCGATCAGAAGCACGCCGAAGAAGATCAGGCCGTAACCAAACAGGGTTGACAGCGCCTCTGATTCCAGCGCCAGCGCCTGCGCCAGACGGCTTCCATACGCCAGGGTGGCAACCACCGCCAGGCCCCAGATCACCAGCGACAGCAGCTCGCGCGCGAACCCGCGTGCGATGCCGACCACGGCAGACACCAGGATGGCGATCAGCGCCACTGCGTCAAAGGCCGCCAATTCCGGGATCAATTGCCAAACGCCATCAACCTGGCCTCGGTTGTGTGCGCCAAGGACAGTTCCTCGGCAAGTTGTTGCGCGCGCCCCTTGTTGACCAGCGGCCCCACCGCCACCCGGAACAGGACTTCGTCCGGCGCTGGACGATACGTGCTGATAAAGGCTTCCTGGCCGTCTTGCCGCAGTCGATCACGAAACGCCCGGGCCCTTTCGGCATCGCGGAAGGCGCCAAGCTGCACCGCCCAGGCTTCTGTCGCGTCATCTGGCGCCGACAATACTGGCTCGCCGAAGCGGGTGTCCGTGTCGGCATGAAAGCCGTCCGCATCGACAGACTGACGCATTTCCTCGACCCTCGCCTGCAGGTCGCTTTCCGGCGCCACCTCGTCGAACGCCGGTATGTCGGGCGGTTCGTAGGCGTCATCAAGTTCGATGGGAATCAGGGTGACCCCCGGCGGTTCATCGTCGTCCGGTAACAATGGCGCAAGAAGCAGGGCCAGGGCGATCAGGAAGATCCCGCCCGTCAACCGGTAGCGAGTGCGTTCATGCATCAGCTGGAAGCGAAGATTGATCGGCAGATTGCATCAATGCGAGGCGAGCAGCCTGGGCCAGCACAAACGAACCGAAGACCAGAATAACATCAGACGCGCGCGCAAGCGACCTTGCCTCGACCAGTGCTGCCTCTACCGACGGCGCCAGGGTATGTGGCGCGGCGGGACAACGGCTGGCAAGGTCGGCAGCCGAAAGCCCACGCGGCCCCGGTGTGTCCACCAGCAGCCAATGGCGCACCAGGTGCCCCAGTTCGACGAAGATGCCGGCACTGTCCTTGTCTTGCAGATTGCCGAATACCGCCACCACACCGGCACCCGGCCAACGGCGCGCGAGTTCCCGCGCAAGCCAGGCGGCCGCCAGGGGGTTGTGCGCCACGTCCAGCAGATGCAGGCGACCTTGTGTCTCGATCACTTCACACCGAGCCGGCATCCGAGCGAGCGCGAGGCCCTGACGCACCACCGCAGCAGAACAGGGCTCGGCGAGCAGGGCGGCGGCAACGGCCAGCGCACAGTTGTCGAGCACGAATGGCGTCTCCGGCAGATGATCGAGGCTCTGCCCGTCGAAACGCAACGACCAGTCGCCTTGCGTCTGCGTGACTTGCAGGTCACGGCCCACCTGGTGGATCCGCGTGGTGGCTGCCTGTGCGGCCTCGATGACGCTGCGCGGCATGTCCGGGCCCAGCAGGATGCTCTGCCCGCGGCGGAATATGCCGGCCTTCTCGGCGCCGATGGCTTCGCGCGTATCGCCGAGATAGTCGCAATGGTCCAGGCCAATGCTGGTCACCACTGCGATCTGTGCGTCCACCAGATTGAAAGCGTCCAGACGCCCGCCCAGGCCAATCTCCAGAATCGCGACTTCAACGCCGGCTGCCAGAAAACAGTACAGGGCCGCCAGGCAGGAAAATTCAAAGTAGGTCAGATCAGCGCCGCCCCGCGCCGCCTCGACGGCTGCAAACGCACGCACTATCTCCGCGTCTGGCAGTTCCCGACCGTTGATGCGAATGCGCTCGTTGAAACGCTCGACATGCGGTGACAGGGTGCAGCCAGTGCGCCACCCGGCCGCGAGCATTACCTGCTCCAGGCACACGGCGGTGCTGCCCTTGCCATTGGTGCCGGTGATGGTCACCACCAGGGGCGCCGGCCGATTCACGCGCATGGCCTCGGCCACCCGACCCACCCGGGCAAGCCCGAGATCCCAGACCGGGTTCAGCGAATCCACATAGGCGAGCCAGGCGTCCAGGCCGGCGGCAACGCCAGGCGCCTCGCGAAAGTCACGATCCAGCATGTTGCATCAGCGCCCCTTCCTGATCCTTCAGCCGATCTGGCTGCATCCCCACGCCCGATCCCTTACCGATCGAGCGCCCTGCGAATATCACCGAGCGTGTCTTTCAGCATGGCCGGGATGGCGGTCGGCGTGTTCGCCAGTTCGGCCATGCGCGAAACCAGCGCTGCGCCTACCACCACGCCGTCGGCATGGGCCGCGACCGCACGCGCGGTATGCCCGTCCTTGATGCCGAATCCCACCAGCAAGGGCAAGGCGCTGACTTCACGCACGCGCGCGACCAGGCTTGCCACCGTGCTGACGTCAATGTGATCGGCGCCGGTGATGCCTTTCAGCGAAACCAGATAGAGGAAGCCGGACGCTGCTTCTGCAATGCGGGTGAGCCGCTCGGACGTGCTGGTCGGCGCTGCCAGCAGGATGAGATCCATCTGCGCCTCGGCCAACGCTGACCTGAGCGTCGCGGCTTCTTCCGGCGGCAGGTTCACAACGATCATGCCATCGACGCCTGCCTTGGCCGCGCGCGTCACGAAATTCGCCTCTCCCATGGCAAGGATCGTGTTCAGATAGCCCATCAACACGATCGGCGTATCAGCATTTCGGCGGCGGAACTCGGCCACCTGATCGAAGACGTCCAGCAGGGAGACCTGTTGCCGCAGCGCCCGCTCCGATGCTGCCTGAATCTCCGGACCATCCGCTTCCGGGTCGCTGAACGGCACACCGACTTCCAGTATGTCCGCCCCGCCCTGCACCAGCGCGTGCAGCGCCGGCACGGTCACCTGCCGCTCCGGGTCTCCAGCCGTGATGAAGGGCGCGAGCGCCTTGCGCTGCTGGTGACGCAGTCGGGTCAGCGTCGTTTCGATCCGGTTCACAGGGTGACGCCGTCCAGATCGGCCACCGTCTGAATGTCCTTGTCGCCGCGCCCGGACAAATTAATCACCAGCGCCTGCTCCGGGCGAAACCGGCTCTGCTCGCGCAGTACCCAGGCCAGGGCGTGGCTGCTTTCCAGAGCGGGCAATATGCCCTCCAGTCGATTCAGCAGGCGGAAGGCGTTCAGGGCCTCTGCATCGGTAACCGAGTCATATTCAACCCGGCCAAGGTCCTTGAGATAGCTGTGTTCGGGGCCGACGCCCGGGTAGTCCAGGCCGGCGGAAATGGAGTGCGTGTCGCGGATCTGGCCATGCGCATCCTGCATCAGATAGGTGAGGTTGCCATGCAGCACGCCCGGCCAGCCGTCATTCAGCGGGGCAGCGTGGCGGCCGGTGGCCAGGCCGAGACCGGCAGCCTCGACGCCAATCAGGGCAACCTCAGTGTCCTCCAGGAAGGGATGGAAGAGACCGATGGCATTGGAGCCGCCGCCAACGCACGCCACCAGTGCGTCTGGCAGACAGCCAAGTTGCGCCAGGCTCTGGCGTCTCGTCTCGTCGCCGATGACAGACTGAAAGTCCCGCACCAGCATCGGATAGGGGTGCGGGCCGGCTACGGTGCCAATGATGTAGTGCGTTGTGTCCACGTGCGTCACCCAGTCGCGCAGGGCCTCGTTCAATGCATCCTTCAGCGTGCGCGATCCAGAGGTGACCGGCACAACCTCGGCGCCGAGCAGCTTCATGCGATATACATTCGGCGACTGACGGGCGATGTCGTCGGCGCCCATGTACACCCGGCATTCGAGACCCAGGCGGGCGGCGATGGTGGCGGTGGCGACGCCATGCTGGCCAGCGCCGGTTTCGGCGATGACACGCGGCTTGCCCATTCGCCTGGCGAGCAGGGCCTGGCCTATGCAGTTGTTGATCTTGTGCGCGCCCGTGTGATTCAGGTCTTCACGCTTCAGCAGGATTTTCGGGCCACCCACGTGCTCGGTCAGCCGCTCGGCGGCATAGAGTGGCGACGGACGCCCGACGTAGTGTGCGAGGTCCGCCTGAAACTCGGCCTGAAAGGCCGGGTCTGCGCGCATTTCCTGGTACAGGGCCTGCAATTCGTCCAGCGCGTGAGTTAGCGTCTCGGCCACGAAGCGGCCGCCATAGGCGCCAAATCGGCCCTGTTCGTCGGGTAGCGCGTATGGGCTATTCGCTTGCGGCAAGACGTGTCTCCTCTACGAATCGTCGAATCAGGTCCGCATCCTTGACGCCCCTTGCCGATTCCACCCCGGTGCTGACGTCCACCCCCCACGGGCGCAGCCGACGCACGGCCTCGGCCACATTGTCCGGATTCAACCCGCCAGCCAGGATCAATCGGCGACCGGCGGCGTCTTGCGGCCAGCGACGCCAGTCAAACACCCGGCCCTCGCCGGCGCCGCCATCGAGCATCAGTGCAGAGGCGCCCTGATACTGGCGCGTCAGGGACAGCAGCTGAACCGGCGCGGATACCTGAACCGCCTTCACCCAGGGCAACCCGAAACCAGCGCAGACATCCGGCGTCTCCCGACCGTGAAACTGAAGCACATCCACGTCCACTTCCTCCAGCACCTCGCGCACGCCCCGGGGCTGAGCGTCCATGAATACGCCAACCCGCAGGATATGGCCTTCGGCCAACCGGGAAAGCGCACGCGCCTCGGCCCTCTGCAAGAACCTCGCGCTTTGCGGCCAGAACATGAGACCAACCGCGTCCACGCCGAGTTCAAGCAGCAGTTCCAGGTCCTGCGCCCGGGTGACGCCGCACACCTTGATCCTGACGGCCGCACGGGTCGTGCAGACTTCTCCAATGCTCAAGCTCATAGCGCATCCAGCCCATTGAGGGCGCACAACAGCGGCGGCAGGCCGGCTGCGGGAAAATGGTAGCCCGGATAGCGGACATCCGCCAGATAAAGCCCTCTGGCGGGTGCTGTTCTGCCGACGGCGGTGCGGTCGCGAGCCGCCAGTTGTTCGGCTACGGCGGCGATGGGCTGCTCGCCACGCCCGACGTGCCAGAGGGCGCCGGCGATGATGCGCACCATGCGCATGAGAAACGCATTGGCTTCGATATCCAGAACCACCAGGCTGCCGACCGCCAGCACCCGAATCCGGTGTACGCAACGCCATGCGGAGGTCGCCTGGCAGCCGCTGGCCCGAAAACTGCTGAAGTCGTGTTCGCCCGCCAGCGCCTGCGCGGCCTCGGCCATGGCCGACACATTCAGCGTGCCTGTCTCCCAGGCAAACCGGCCGCTGAGTGGCGATGCTTGATCCGGCGCCCGGTACAGATACAGATAGCGTCGGGCGACAGCGCTGTGTCGGGCGTTGAAGCCCGGATCCACCTCGCGCGCCCAACGCACCTTCAGCGCCGGCCCGGTATGACCGTTAACCCCGTCGCGCCAGGCGCGCAAGGGCCTCGGCGGCGCATCAGCAAAGCTCGCCACCTGCCCGGTGGCGTGAACGCCAGCATCCGTGCGGCCCGCCGCGACCGTCTGTACGGGTCGGTCGGCCACCCGGGCGAGCGCGGTTTCCAGGGTCTCCTGCACAGACGGGCCATGCCGCTGCCATTGCCATCCCTGAAATCCGCTGCCGTCATATTCGACGCCAAGCGCGATCGTTGCTGTCATGCGGCCGGGTCCCGGGTTGCGTCAGGGGCTGATTCAGGTGGCAGCGTCCGGCGCAGTTCAAGCGCTGCATCACGCGCCGTCGCATCGCCCTGGTCGATCACTTCATCGAGCAGATCGCGGGCCTCCGCAAAGCGCTCCAGACCAATCTGCGCCTGCGCCAGCCTGAGTTTCACAGCCGCATCAATAGCGCCCTCGTCACCCGACTCGGTTGTACCCGCCTGTTCGCCCGTATCGGCGCGCGCGTCCGGAGGCGGCGGATTCCCGGCGGAGCCTGTGGCGACGAGCGCGCGCTGCCGCCACCAGACGACAGCAAACCCCAGGGCCAGCAACGCCGCCGCCAGGGCACCACCCTGCCACCAGACGAGCCGCTGGCGCAAACCGGCAGTTGCAGACTCGGCCTCGCCCAGCCGGCGCTTCCAGGTCACCGTCTGCGCCGCCGAGCTGGTCTGCAAGTCCGCAAGCGCGAGAGAGGCGTCGGCCAATGCCTGACGCACCGCATCGAGTTCCCCGTTGCGCGCGACCAGCCCGGTCTGCACGGCGGCTGGCGTCGAGATGACAGAGTTCGTCTCGAGATCAACTTGCTGTCGCGCATCAGGTTGGCGCAGGACCTCGGGCGCGGTGTCGCACCGATCAGCTGAGGCTGTCTCTTCGGGGTCGGCGTGGCCAGGCAACGTCAAGCGCGCACAGATTGCCATGCGATGGCTGTCGCCTTGCAGGAAGGCATGCGGATTGGCGCGCATGATTGCGTCCATATAGGCCTGCGCGTCGGTCTCGCCCGGCGGCAGATTGGCGTTGGCCAGGCGCCACAGGGTGTCGCCCTCCATCACGATCAGCTCCCGCGCCTCGGCAACAGGTGTCCAGGACAGTGCCGCCAGAACAAGCCACAATATTCGGGCCAGGATGCGCCGCACGGATGCAGACAGGCTGCCCGCCACGCTCGCCATCAGAGCATTGGCGCCAATCGCTCGGCAATCTGGATGCTGTTGAGCGCCGCGCCCTTGCGCACATTGTCCGAGACCACCCAGAAGTCGAGGCCGTTCGGATGGGATATGTCCGCGCGCACCCGCCCGACAAATACCGGGTCCGTACCCGCCGCCTCGATAGCAGGCGTCGGATAGCCGCCCGGCGCCATCCGATCCACCAGGGTGACGCCTTCTGCCTCGGCCAGCAGGGTTCTCGCCCGATCCACCGGCAAATGCTCCCGAGTTTCGATGTGCACCGCTTCGGAGTGTCCGTAGAACACGGGGATACGGACGCAGGTCGGATTCACCTGAATATCGTCATCCTCGAATATCTTGCGTGTCTCCCAGACCATCTTCATCTCTTCCAGGGTGTAGCCGTTGTCCTGGAAGGGACCAATCTGAGCCACAGCATTGAAGGCGATCTGCACTGGCATGACTCCGGACGAGATCGGCTTGCCGTTCAGCAGATTGGCGGTCTGACCGGCCAACTCCTGCAGACCGCCCGCGCCGGCCCCGGAAACGGCCTGGTAGGTGGCGACATTGATCCGGGTGATGCCCACCGCAGCCTGAATCGGCTGCAACGCCACCAGCATCTGGATGGTGGAACAGTTGGGGTTGGCGATGATGTTGCGCTGCCCGAATTGCGCGATCCGATGCGGATTGACCTCAGGCACGATCAGGGGAACGTCGGATTCGTAACGAAATCTGGACGTGTTGTCGATGACCACGCAACCCGCCGCCGCCGCCACGGGCGCGAATTCCCCGGAGACGTCGCCGCCGGCGGAAAAGAGCCCGATCTCGGCAGTACTGAAGTCAAACTGATCCAGACGCTGAACCGATACCGACTTGCCGCGAAACATCAGGCGCTTGCCCTCGGATCTCTCGCTGGCCAGCAGGAAGAGTTCGGCGACCGGGAAGTCCCGCTCGGCCAGAATTTCGATCAGTGCCTCGCCTACCGCCCCGGTAGCGCCGACAATCGCCACATTGAACTGACGCCCGCTCATGCGCTCGACGCCCGTTCCTCTGGCGCCTCCAGGGCGCCAAGCAAGGCATCACGCATGGCCGCCGTGCCCACCGGCTGCTCGCCGCTTGCGCCGCTCGCTATATCCGGCGTGCGCAGACCGTCACCGAGCACCATTGCGACTGCCCGTTCCAGATCATCCGCCACCGCCTCCGCATCCAGGCTGTAGCGGCAAAGCATCGCCGCGGACAGCACTGTCGCCAGCGGATTGGCCTTGTCCTGACCGGCGATGTCCGGGGCCGTGCCATGCACTGGCTCATACAGGCCAAACCCGCCGACGCCAAGCGAGGCGGAGGGCAGCATACCGAGCGAGCCGGTCAGCATGGCCGCCACATCCGAGAGTATGTCGCCGAACATGTTGCCGGTGACCAGCACATCAAACTGCTTCGGCGCCCGCACCAGCTGCATGCCGGCGTTGTCCACATAGAGGTGCGAAAGCTCTACATCCGGATAGGCCGGCGCCAGCTCCGTGACCACTTCGCGCCAGAGGCCGGTCACTTCCAGCACATTGGCCTTGTCCACCGAACAGAGCCTGCGGCGGCGCTTCTGCGCCAGTTCGAAGGCAACCCGTGCAATCCGCTCGATTTCGTGTTCGGCGTAGCGATAGGTATTGACGCCGACCCGTTCATTGTTCTCACGAAACACGCCCCGGGGCTCGCCGAAGTAAAGCCCGCCCGTCAGCTCCCGCACGATCAGCATGTCGAGATCGGCCACGAGATCGGGCTTCAGTGAAGACGCCTGCGCCAGGGGCGCAAAGAGCAGCGCCGGTCGCAGGTTGGCGAACAGGTCAAGGCCAGAGCGCAGGCCGAGAAGACCACGTTCCGGGCGCTGATTCATGGGCAGATTGTCCCATTTCGGACCGCCGACAGCGCCAAGCAACACGGCGTGCGCACTGCGGCAGGCAGCCAGGGTTTCTTCCGGCAGCGGCGCACCGGCCGCATCAATCGCCACGCCGCCGAGCAGTGCGTCCGTCACGTCCAGTCGCCGCCCGTGACGGGCCAGCGCCAGCCGCAGCGCTTCCACGGCCACCGAAATCACTTCCGGCCCTATGCCGTCGCCGGCCAGAACCACGACCTTCGGGTTGTCTCCGCCGGCGTTTTCTGCGCCCGTTGTTTCTGCTTTGGCCTTCCCGGCCATCGAGCCCCCTGTTTCTGGCATGGCTCAGCCCGATTCCGGTTGCGGCCAGGCAGGCCCGGCGCGCCGCTGCAGCCAGGGCCGGCGCTTGAAGTAGTCTGCCTCGAAAGCGCGTATGGCGTCGGCCTGGGCAAGTGTCAGGCCGACGTCGTCCAGGCCCTCCAGCAGCTTGCGCCGATTGGCGGCAGAGATGGCAAACGCCACCGCCCTGCCGTCTGCCGAAATGACTTGCTGTTGCTGCAGATCAACCGTCAACGTAAAGCCGGTTTCCGAGGCTGTGCGCTCGAACAGGCGTGCGATCTCGGCAGCGTCCAGAGTCACCGGCAGCAATCCGTTCTTGAAACAGTTCTGATGGAAGATGTCTGCAAATCCGGGCGCAATCACCGCAACAAAACCGTATTCCAACAAGGCCCAGACAGCGTGCTCGCGGCTCGATCCGCAGCCGAAATTATCCCGCGCCAGCAGGATCGAAGCGCCCTGGTAGCGAGGATGATTGAGCACGAAGTCATGATTGATCCGGCGCTCGTTCAGCGTCTTGCCGATATCGCCTTCATCCAGGAAGCGCCAGGCGTCGAACAGGTTGTCGCCGAAGCCGGTGCGCTTGATGGATTTGAGAAACTGCTTGGGGATGATCTGGTCTGTATCGACGTTGGCGCGGTCAAGCGGCGCCACCAGCCCGGTTTCTACCTGAAACGACTTCACATCAGACTCCGCACATCGCTGAACCGGCCGGTCACCGCCGCCGCTGCGGCCATGGCCGGGCTGACCAGGTGCGTGCGCCCGCCATGCCCCTGGCGGCCTTCGAAGTTGCGGTTGGATGTGGCCGCACAGTGTTCGCCAGGCAGCAGCTTGTCCGGGTTCATCGCCAGACACATCGAGCAACCGGGCGCCCGCCACTCGAATCCGGCTGCCAGAAACACATCCGCCAGACCCTCGGCTTCGGCTGCTGCCTTGACCAGCCCGGATCCGGGCACCACCAGCGCCTGCTTGATGCCGGGCGCCACCTTGCGGCCCGCCACCAGGGCCGCCGCAGCACGCAGATCCTCCAGCCGGGCATTGGTGCAGGAACCGATGAACACGCGGTCCAGACGGATGTCAGTCATCGGCTGGTCTGGCTGCAACCCCATGTAGTCGAGCGCGCGCCGAATGCCATCTGCGGCCAGATCGCTGGGCGCCTGTGCCGGATCGGGAACGACGCCGTCTATCGGCGCAACCATCTCCGGCGAAGTGCCCCAGGTGACCTGCGGCGCAAGCCGACTCACATCCAGCGTGGTCTGCTTGTCAAATTGCGCATCCGCATCGCTCACCAGCCCCCGCCAGCAGGCTTCGGCTTCGTCCCAGAGCGCGCCGGAAGGGGCGAAGGGGCGCCGGTGCACATAGGCAAGCGTGACATCGTCCACCGCCACCAGGCCAGCGCGCGCGCCCGCCTCGATGGACATGTTGCACAAGGTCATCCGACCTTCCATGGACAGCCCGGCCACAGCCGGCCCGCAGTATTCAATGCTGTGGCCGGTAGCGCCGGCAGTGCCGATCTGGCCGATCATGGCGAGCGCCATGTCCTTGGCGGAGACGCCCGGCGCCAGGGCGCCGTCGAAGCGCACCGCCATGTTCGTGGCCTTGGCCTGTACAAGGCATTGGGTCGCCATCACGTGTTCCACTTCGGAGGTGCCGATGCCCTGGGCCAGGGCCCCGAAGGCGCCGTGCGTCGAGGTATGCGAATCACCACAGACAATCGTCATGCCCGGCAGGGTGGCGCCCTGCTCCGGCCCCATCACATGCACGATGCCCTGACGCTGGTCGTGGATGTCGAATTGCAGGACCCCGTGCCGACGACAATTGTCGTCCAGGGCAATCACCTGTGCCCGGGCAACCGAATCCTCGATGCCCTGGATCCCGGCGGCTCGCCTCTCCGTCGGCAGATTGTGATCCGGAGTCGCCAGATTCGCCTGCCGCCGCCAGAGCCGCCGCCCCGCCAGGTCCAGTGCGGAGAATGCCTGTGGCGAGGTCACCTCGTGCAGCAACTGCTGATCTATGTAGAGAAGACACTGTCCGTCTTCACGCTCGCCAACCAGGTGGTCGGCCCAAATCTTGTCGTACAGGGTTGGCATGGCGAATCGCTTGGTTGGCGCAGGTTGGAATCGTCAATCTGCATTTTAACCCGGATACTTCGATTTACCGACAGGTGAAGGATGTTCTATGCTTGTCATCCACCAGACGCGATATCGCGATATACGGAGGCGCCAGGCTCATGAACTTCAGAAAGCTCTGCCTGATCGGATCGCTGGCCGCTCTGCCGGGTGCGACCCTGGCGAACAACTACACCGATACCTGGGGGCCACCGGTCGGCGCGACAGCGCCTGCCCTTCTGGCCGAAGATCAGGCCGGCTCTCCGCGCGACCTGAAGTCGCTTGCCGGCCACAACGGCCTGCTGCTGGTGCTGAGTCGCTCCGCCGACTGGTGACCCTACTGCAAGGCCCAGTTGGTTCAACTGGAACGGTGGAGAGACGCATTTGCCGAGGTTGGCGTGAACATCGCCGCGATGACCTATGACAGCGTCGAGGTACTCAGCACATTCCACAAGAGCGAGCAGCTTGGCTATCCGCTGCTTCGCGATAAAGCAGCGCAGCATGTCAGTGGCTTCGGAGTGGAGGACGAAAACATGGGGCAAGGCATTCCCCGCCCGGGCATCTTCTGGCTTGCCCCGGACGGTCGCATCAACGCCAAGTTCGCTACGCCCGGCTACCGCACGCGCCCGTCGCTTGCCAACGTGCTCGCCAGCATCCGCACAGCGGCTGGCGACTGACTGAAGCGCCATGTTCATCATCCTGATCAGCAGTATCGCCATTGCCTATGTGCTGGCGCTGCTGGTCGTCGGCATTTATGTCCTGGCGCGTCCGGCGGGCCGCGGCGGCTTCTTCGAGTCCGAAAGGGCGCGGTTTGCGGCGGTCATCGTCCTGGCGCTGCTCAGCGTGATTCCGACGGACTTGCTGACCGCCATCTGGCTCGGCGTGGTGAGCGGCTACATTGACGTCGCCGATCGGCTCAGCCTGTTGCTCGCCGGGGTAGCGCCGGTGGTCGCGGCAATAGTCGGCATTCAGGCGCTGCTGCTGGCGCGCGCCTATCGACCGCAGCCGGCGTTGCGGGCGTGCGTCTTTCTCGGCCTGTACGCCGCCGTCCACGCCCTGTGGATGCGCAGCTTGTTCAATCCGATCGGGGACATCGCCGGACACGCGGCCATCATCCTCGTTGTCGGCGCTTTGACGATGGTCGTCGTCAGCCGGCTGATCTGGCGCTAGCAGCCCGGATATTGCGCCAGGGGCCGTTTAGCTCGCACAGGAGGCATCATGTCCATAGAAAATGGTGAGCGGTTCATACGTTTGCTGAACACGGACCCTGCGCTGCGCGAGCGGGTACGCGCCGGCGGTCGGGACGGTTTCGTCAACGCTGCCAATGAGGCCGGGGCCTCGTGCGACGCCTACGAAGTAGTGCTGGCGTTGCTGCGCCAGATTGAAGGCTCGGAAACGCTCCCGCAGTGGGAAGACAAGGGCCCCTTCAGGTAATGGACAATCCCTTGGCGGCAATCTCCGCCACCCGCGCTCGGGCCGCGGCCTTGTCGGTGAACCACAGCGCGTTCAAATGCGTGAACTCGGCTGACTCGGCCGGCACGGCCTGGTCAACAAAGATGGCGCCGACCGGGCAGGCGGATTCACAGGCCGCACAGTCGATGCATTCTTCTGGATGTACGTAACACATGCGATCCTCGCCCGCATCCAGATAGATGCAGTCCACGGGACACACCTCGATGCAGGACTGATCCTGTACGTCGATGCAGGCGTGGGTGATCACATAGGTCATCTTGGCCCCTGATGCAAAGTGCGCGGCAAAGTTATCCGACTCCAGGGCAGATGCCAACCCAGGCGAGCGGCGACTCCTGATGCGCCGTCTCTTTCTCCATGTCATCAGTATTGATGATGGCGGCTTGCCAAGCCTCACCTACAATCTTTTCACATGAGCCGTTGCGCCTTCAAGCTGACTCCGCCGAGCCTCGCCAGACTGCTTCCAGTGTTGACGCTTGCCGTCTGCGCTGGCTCGACTGTCGTCGGGCGGGCGCATGGGGCCATCGCCGAGGCACAGAAGGCGATGGCGGCGGGCGCCCTGTCAAGCGAAGCCATGACACTCAGGAGCCTGGACCTGATCGAAGCGCATCAACATCTGAATGCGTTTATCACGGTCGCCGGTGAGGCGGCTCTGGCAAGGGCGCGACGGCTGGATTCGGCCAGGGCTGCCGGCAGCTTGCCGGGGCCGCTGCACGGCATTCCTCTGGCGGTAAAGGACAACATTCATGTGGCCGGAATGCCCAGTACCGCCGGCACGCCGGCGCTGAAGGATTTTGTGCCCGACGAGGATGCGCCAGCGATCAGCAGGCTCAAGGCCGCAGGCGCCATCGTCATCGGCAAGACCAACCTGCACGAGTTGGCATTCGGCGTCACCAGCATCAATCCGGCCTTTGGCGCGGTTGGCAACGCCATCGACAACGCCTTTATCGCGGGTGGCAGCAGTGGCGGCACCGCGACCGCGGTGGCTGCCGGCATGGTGATTGCCGGGTTCGGCACGGATACTGGCGGCAGCAGCCGTATCCCGGCGGCCCTGAACGGCATCGCCGGCTTTCGGCCAACGCCGGGACGCTATCCCGCAGAAGGCATCACGCCCATCTCCAGCACCCGCGACGTCATCGGCCCCATGGCCCGCGCTGTAGCAGACATTGCGCTGCTTGACGGCGTGCTCGCCGACATTGCAGAGCCGCTGCCGCAGGTCGCGCTGTCTGACCTGCGTCTCGGCGTGCCCCACGCCTGGTTCCACGACAATCTGGAAGCCGGTATTGCCGATGCGGTGGAGAGCCTGCACGCCCGCCTGCGGGCCGCCGGCGTCGCTCTGGTGGACGTTGAGCTACCGGAGGTCGGCGCATTGACCGGCCAGATCGGCTTTCCAGTGGCGCTGTACGAAACCGGCAAGCTGCTGCCGACCTATCTGCAACGCTACCGGCCTGGCCTTGGCTTCGCAGCGTTCATCGAATCCATTGCCAGCCCGGACGTCAAGGCGATTCTGACCAACAACATGAAGACGCCAGTGAGCGAAAAGGTTTATCGTCAGGCGATGCAGGTGCATCGCCCCAGACTGCAACGGGTGTATCAGGCGTGTTTTGCGGAACATCAGGTACAGGCCCTGCTCTTCCCGACCACCCCGATCACCGCCCGTCGCACCCGTGAAGTGTCGGACACGATTGACTGGAATGGTGAGCCGACGCCCGTATTCAACACCTACATCCGCAATACCGATCCCGGCAGCAACGCCGGGCTGCCTGGATTGAGCCTGCCGCTGGCCCGCCCGGTCGGTCAGTTGCCCGCAGGCATCGCGATCGACGGCCCGCCCATGAGCGACCGACGCCTGCTCGCAATCGGCATCGCCATCGAAGCGCTGATGAATCACCCGGTGACCGCAACAACCGCAACGCAACCGCAGGAGAAACGTCCATGAACATCATCCAGGCCCGATTCCTCATGCCCCTGGCCGCTGCGTTCTGTGCGAGCCTGCCCGGCCTGGCCGCGGCGCAAGCCACAGAATCGACGGCGGCTGATCGTCGCCTGGAAGAGGTGATCGTCACCGCCGAACGGCGCAGCGAGAGCCTCAAGGAGGTGCCCATCGCGATTACCGCGCTCACCCAGGCGGCGGTGGAGCGAGCGGACATCCACGACCTGGCTGATCTCGCCACCCGCATCCCGGGGCTGACCTTTTCGCCCTTCTCGCCCGGCCAGAACATCGTCGCACTGCGCGGCGCTTCCTCCAATGACGACGGGGCCGGCACTGACAACTCGGTCGCCGTATTCGTGGACGATGTGTATCTCGGGCGGGTATCCAACATCAACCCGGAAATGTTTGACGTCGAACGCATCGAGGTGCTGAGAGGGCCACAAGGTACGCTCTATGGCAAGAACACCATCGGCGGGGCCATCAACGTGATATCGACGCGCCCGAATCTGGAAGAACCGGAAGGCCGCTTGCGGGTGAATGTCGGCAACTACGGGCGCCTGGATTTCGCCGGCCTCGTGACCGGCCCGATCGCCGAGAATATGGCCGGCAAGCTTTCCTTCAGCCGCCGCAACCGGGATGGTTGGGTGCACAACCGGCTGCTGGACAAGAAGCTGAAGGACGACGACGTGCTCGCCCTCAGGGGACAACTGCTGTACTCGATCGACGGCTTCGAGGCGCTCATCAGCGCCGACATGAACAAGCTGGACGTAGAAGACATGGCCCGCATCCCGATTGCAACGGGCGTTCCCGGCGACCCCGCCTTCTGGATCGGCGGCGACTATGATCGCCTGTGCCCGGAACGCGGCTCCAGGTGCTCGGCCAATCCAGTGGATGGCTATGCGAAACGCGACGCCTGGGGCCTGAGCGCCCGGCTGAGCTGGCAGTTCGCACCAGGCGAGCTCACATCGATCACCGCCTGGCGGGAAAACGAGGCGGACTGGAATATGGATTCTTCCGGCACGTCCGGAGCAACCACCCTGCCCGCGTCCATATTCGGGCAGATCAACGACGACATCTTCGACCAGACCGAGCAATTCTCGCAAGAACTGCGTTGGGTGGCTGACCTTGGCGATGCAGTGAACTACGTGGCCGGTCTCTGGTATCTGCACGAGAAGACGGACCGCACCGAGTGCTTCGACAATGATCCGGTCGTCAGCGATTGCACGCCGGACGCCGACGGCGGCGCCACCGACTGGTACAACCAGGTGAACGAGACCACAAGCTACGCTGCCTTTACGCAGTTCGACTGGCGCCTGGCGGCGCGCTGGACACTATCGGTCGGCGGACGCTACACCTACGAGGAGAAGGAGATCGACAATCGCGCCATCGCCGGCGATTTCGTGGTCATCAACCAGACCTTCTCGAGTAGCGAGCAAGAATCCTGGAAAGCGTTCACGCCACGCGTATCGATCTCCCACGCCACCACCGAGCAGATCAATCTTTACGCCACGGCTGCGGCCGGCTTCAAGAGCGGCGGCTTTCCGGCGGCCCCCCAGGGAATCGAGTTCACACAGCCGCTCGATCAGGAGGAGGCATGGAACTTCGAGGCCGGCATGAAGGCAGACATCGGCGGCGCCCTGCGCCTGAACGCCGCCGTTTTCCACACCCGCTATGAAGACCTGCAAATTCAGACGTTCGGCCCATTGACCCCCGCATCCGCCTTCGGCACGTTTCAGACCTTCAATGCGGGCGACGCAGAAATCACCGGCGTCGAGATCGAATTCGACTGGCTGGCAACCGATAACCTGCTCCTCAGTGGCTTCTACGGCTTGCAGGACAGCAAGTTCAAGAACGCTTTCGTGGCTGGCACCGCCTTTCCCGATCAATCCGGGCAGGACCTGATCCGGGCGCCGGACAACAAGATCAGCCTGAGTGCCGAATATACCTGGCCACTGGCAAGCGGCGCCGAACTCGAGTTCAATCTGAACTGGCGCTACACGGACGACCAGCGTGGCGAAATTGAACCCTGGGCCATTCAGCCAGCATTCGATCTGCTCGACGCGCGCATCGGCTGGAGCAACCCGGACCGCAGCCTGGAAGTGGCTGTTTGGGGCAAGAATCTGGCCGGAGAAGAGTATCTCTCCCACATCTACACCATCGCGTCCAGCGTCGTCGGCGTCTATGGCGACCCGCGCATGTACGGCGCCACCGCGACCTTCCATTTCTGATCAGCCGGTTCACCTGCTGGCCAGGACCCTGGACCGCAGGATGCAATCCCGGCGAGATGATGGCGGCCAGGGCGCGCCAGCGCAGACCTGCGAGGGGCCGCCATGAACCTCAGCCAGAAGGAATGGCGCAAGCTGATATCGGTGATCCAGCACCTGAATGACAGCCTGGACGATCAGGCCATCCGCCGACAGGCGGGGCGCGACCTGCTGGATCTCCTGGCCGCCGATCATTTCGCCTCCTACATCTGGGATAACCGCGGGCAAGTGTTCTCGAAGCCGGTTTACATCAATATGTCACCGGACAATCTGCGCTTGTACGAAAGCTACTATCAGTTTCACGATCCCATTACCTTCAAGATGCAGCCCTACCGACGAGCCGTGGCGGTCAACGAGGTGATCGACCAGAGAGAACTGGTCAATTCCGAATTCTTCACCGACTTCCTGAATCGCGACGGCCTCTACTACGGCATCAACATCTATGTGTATGACAAGGGCAACCGCAACATCGGCGACTTCAGGGTCTGGCGGGCGCGTCACCGGAAGAATTTCGACCACCGCGAACTGAAGATACTGGACATGATTGCGCCTCACTTTCGCAACGCCATGCGCAACATTCTCTTCGCCGCCAACCAGGCGCCGGCCCCGGACCTGGAAGAGGTGTGCGCGCATCTCGCCGACGCCTGCCAGCTGACGCACCGGGAACTCGACGTAGCTCGCTTCCTGCTCGAAGGCCAGCCCGACAAGCTGATCTGCGACGCGCTCGGCGTCTGCATGCCCACCCTGCGCAGCCACGTTCAGCACATTTTCGCCAAGACGGGCGTGAACAGCCGCGCCGAATTTTGCAGCAAGGCGTTCTTCGAGCGGGCCGTGCCGCCACAGTCGTAGGCGCTCGAACTCGCCACGCCGCCAAAGTCTCAGGCGCTCGGACGCACCATGCCGCCGCAGTGGCAGATACAGCGCAACAGGGGCTACGCCGTTCGGCCTTATACTTTCAGACAACGTCACAGGAATCTCGGTGCGCGGTTCGGCCGGCGGGACCGTATCAAAGAGCGGTTTCGTCGATGGGCCAGGATGGAGTCCGGCTTGTGATTCACACACCGCCGACAAGATGGGCGGACAAATGAGGCTTTCAACATGACTCGCAGTGTGGAAGAGGTCGAACAGCGGCTGCGCCGCTTGGGCGAAGACAGCCAGTGGGAGTTCAAGCAGATCAAATTCTCGGGCAACAAGCCCAAGAGTCCGAAGCGCGATGACCTGGCGAATGAAATTACAGCCTTTGCGAACGCTGAAGGCGGTGTACTGGTCTGTGGGGTCAAGGACTCCGGCGAGGTTCAGGGAATGACGCGCGAACAGCTCGTCGCACTTGAATCGCACATCGCCGAAATCGCCAACGACTCGATCAAGCCCAGCGTGTGTGTGCAGACACAACATCTGGAACTCACCAGGGGAAATCTCATCCTGGTTGTAGAAGTGCCAAAGGGGGATACAGCCCACGAAGGACCGAGTGGATACTATCGACGCGCTGGGAGTTCCAGGCGCCTCATGACAGGTGACGAGCAACTACGCCTCCTGCAGCGTCGAGGGCAGGCGCGTTATAGCTGGTTCGACAAGCAGCCGATCCCCAATACTGGCTTCGCTACGCTTGAGGATGATCTGTGGAAGCCCTTGCTCAGCGCGGATGGCGATGATGACCCGAGAATCGATCTCAAGCAGCTAGGGCTGCTTGTCGAAGATGACTCTGGCGCGCTTCGCGCCACAACCACCGGCATCTTGCTCTGTACGCTCAACCCGGAGGCGTGGCTTCATCAAGCGACGATTTCGGTTGCGCAGTATGCAGGCAATGATCGGGACGCGCGCCAATTGGATGCACGCGAAATCACAGGGCCCGTGCACCGTCAGATTGGTGAAGTGATGGCGTTCGTACAGCGCAATATGCGCGAGGCTGCCCGCAAGACTCCTGCCAGGGTGGACATGCCCGAGTACAGCTTGCGCGCTGTGTTCGAAGCTGTCGTGAACGCTGTTGCCCATCGCGACTACCACATGGACCGACGCCGTATTCGCGTGGCCATGTTCGACGACCGCATGGAAATCTCCTCACCAGGCGGACTGCTGAATGGGCTGACGGCCCAAACCATGTCCCGCAGTCAGGCCACCCGCAACAATACCTTGGTATCCATGCTCGGGCGCATGCAAGTTGGTGAAATTGCCGGAGGAAAAGAGCGCGGCCACTTCATGGAGCGTCGGGGCGACGGGGTTCGAATCATTCAGCGCGAAACGAGGAAGCTGTGCGGGAAATTACCAACGTACAACTTGTTAGGTGACGCGGAGCTGCTGCTCACCATCCCGGCGGCGACACATCAATACAACCCGAATGCGGCGACTGTGAGGGTGCTGTCAAACGGCAACCCATTGCCGGAAGCAGACGTGCTGGTGTTGTTTCCCAACCACACAAGGCACTACGCCACAACCGGGCACGATGGCGAAGCGCACTTCGACTTGTACACAGGTGAATTGCCCATGACTGTCTATGTGGCCGCGCTCGATTGTGCGGCGCACAAGGAAATAGAGTGGATTCCGGAGAAAGGGCCTTTGGAGGTTGATATCAAACTATTGCCCGATGGCGGTGCGGTGATAATTCAAGATGGCAGCGGTGCGCTGCCTGGCTTCTCCGGCAGCATCAACCCGATTCGAGATTCCCTTGACCGCGCGTATCTGTACACCAGGAACATCGCAATCGACGAGGGTAAAACACAGCCCGTCTATTTTCGCTTCGGAGAATCGCTGCGCCTCACCGACTCGTTTGGCCGGAACCGTTGGATTCGCATTATGGATATTCTGGGAGACTCGGCATTGGTGGAGTATGAGGCGATTGCGGGAGGGGAGTAGGCGACTGTGACCATCGAAACCGTCTTTCTGCCTCGCGCCCTTGCAGATAACCTGACACGGCTTGGATACTGGAAGGAATAGTGCCGCCGGTTTACTACAAAACCGGAGCCTTTCGGACAATCGGGTAGATGGATTTCAGTATCTGATTCCGGGTCGAGATCAACTTCCAAGCCGTGCACGGCGCAAAGCCGATCTGGGAGATATTATTTAGTGCCTGCCCGGAAACTCATAAATATTTGATTCTATGCTGATAACGACCTGTTTTTGGTGGTGAAGAAGTTGCCGATGGGTTAGCATTCGGGGCGAAAGAGGCGTTTTTCGGCCCGATTCGGGCGATCTTCGAGGAGGCAGCATGCGAGAAGTGCAGAGGCGGCAGATGCAGTTCGGCCAAGTGGCGATCGAGGACATCTGGCTGGATCCGAAGTCCCGGGACGACATTCCGGCGGTGCTGAGGGGGCTTCAACACATTTACGTGGAGCGGCGCGAGGAGTTGTTCGGGCTGCTGGAGTCGCACATCCTCCCTGGGACGGCTCGGACGGTGGACCGTCCGGGCATGGACCTGTGGCGGATTTTGGTGCTGGGGGTTCTGAAGCAGGGGCTTGGCTGCGATTTCGACCGTTTGCAGGACTTGGCGAACAACCACCGCACGGTTCGGGCGATGCTGGCGCACGGGGATTTCGCCGACGACAGCCGCTACGAGTTGCAGACGTTGATCGACAACGTGTCCTTGCTGACGCCGGAGTTGCTGTCGGCGGTGGGGAAGCTGGTGGTGGACAGCGGCCACGCGGTGGCCGGAAAAAAGCCTGGCGAGCCGTTGCGGGGGCGGTGTGACTCCTTCGCGGTGGAGACGGACGTGCATTACCCGACGGACGTGAGCCTGCTGTGGGACGCGATGCGGTGCTTGATCCGGGAGGTGGCTCGGGCGGCCGGGCGGCACGGGGTCGGCGGCTGGCGCCAGTGGCGCCATCTTTCGAACGGCGTCAAGTCGCTGTTCAACGGGGTGCGTTCGACGCGCCGCGCGAAGGGTCGTCTGGAGCGTGTGAAGGCCTACCTGGCGCGGTGCGGCGAGTTGGTCGGGCGGGTCGAGAGGACGCTGGAGGCCCTGCAGGCGGCAGGCGTCGCGGCTGCGGAGCTGGCTTGCATCCGGGGTCTCGCGGGCCACGTGCGCCGCCAGATGGATCAAGTGGAGCGCCGGTTGCTGAAGGGGGAGGCGATCCCGCACGGGGAGAAGGTGTTCTCGATCTTCGAACCGCACACGCGCTGGGTGGCGAAGGGCAAGGCGGGCAGGCCGGTGGAGTTGGGGGTTCCGGTGTGCGTGGTTGAGGACCAGTTCCAGTTCATCCTGCACCACGGGATTCAGTGGACGGGGGGCGATGTGGATGCGGCGGCGGCGATGGTGGAGGAGACGCAGGCGGTTCACCCGGATCTGCGCGTGTGCAGTTTCGACCGCGGCTTTCACAGCCCGGGGAACCGGGTCCGCCTGGACGGGTTGCTGGACCTGAACGTGCTGCCGCGCAAGGGGCGGCTGACGCAGGCCGAACGGGAACGCGAGTCCGACGCGGCGTTCGCCGCGGCGCGCCGGCAGCATCCGGCGGTGGAGTCGGCGATCAACGCCTTGGAGCACCGAGGCCTGGACCGTGTGCGCACCCATGGCGCCGACGGATTCGAGCGCACCGTGGCGCTGTCGGTGCTGGCGGCCAACCTGCACCGGCTGGGCCGGCTCCTGCGGGAGCGGGAGCGCCGGAGGCTCCGCCGCGCCGCCTGAGCGACCCAATCCCGACTGGCGACCGCCCCTGCCGGATGACCGGAACGGGCGGGTGTGCCCACCCGTGAGAAAAACCGGCTGGCCGGCAATTCTCGGTGTCAATTGCCCCGCGCCTGCGGGCCTAAGCGACGGCCGCCGCCGATCCGATGACTTGGAGCCCGCCCAAACAACTGTGGTTTTAAACAGGACCATCGCCAGGAAAGGGAGTTTTCTGGCAGACACTATTTACTCAACAGTGCGCCCAAATCAGAGACATTTTGGCTTGCTGCGGAATGTGCCAGAGAATCTTCTGGTATCGACCGGATTTGCTGTTTTTCGAGGACAAGAAGGCATTGCGAATACCGGATTTATCTACTGGTTTCTCACGCAAAATCACGTTGTGGAGCAGCTTCATACTATCGCCGAAAATAGCACATCCACTTACCCATCGATCAGGCCCGCCGATATTGCGAACTGGGGCATTCCGTTACCGCCCCTGCCCGAACAACGCGCCATTGCCCACATCCTGGGCACCCTAGACGATAAGATCGAACTCAACCAAAAGATGAACCAAACCCTTGAAGAGATCGCCAAGGCAATCTTCAAGTCATGGTTTGTGGACTTTGATCCCGTGCGAGCAAAGGCAGAGGGTCGCCCGACAGGTCTTCCCCCTGAAATCAGTGATCTGTTCCCTGATGAGTTGGTGGAGTCGGAGATCGGGGGGATTCCGAAGGGGTGGGAGATTGGCAGTTTAAGGGCGGTGGGTGGCAACCGCTCTAAATCGGTCAAACCTGAACAAATGACAAACTTCCTTTCATATGTCGGTTTGGAACACCTGCCACGGGGTCATATCTTTCTTTCAACTTGGGGAAATCCTTCCGATGTTGAGAGCAACAAAACGGTTTTTGAGCAGGGCGATATTCTGTTCGGAAAGTTGAGACCCTACTTTGAAAAGTCCGTAATCGCTCCACTTAGTGGGGTATGTTCAACAGACATTGTTGCTATTGAACCTAATGCCAATGCTCAAATTTTTATTGCTTGCTTGGTTTCCCAGAATCGTTTCTTTGAATTCACGTCTCAAGGGTCAACAGGGACGAGAATGCCAAGAACTAGTTGGAAGCACATGTGTGAGTTCAATTTTGCACTGCCACCCCATCAACTTCTTGAATCATTTCAGTCGATGATGCTGCCTCTAGTGGAGCGAGCGATGGTCGGCATCTCAGAGTACAAAACTCTATCCGAACTCAGAGACACGCTCCTACCCAAACTCATCTCCGGCGATATCCGCCTGCGTGATGCCGAGCGGTGGGTAGAGGAGGCTGCATGACCGCCAGCCTGCTCAGCGGCCCCGATCAAAAGGAGGCGTTGTCGCTCGTCTATGCCAGGGCCTTGGCTGCCGGAGCGGGCTATGCCGTGTCTGTCCCGGAGCCTGACCGTGACAGTGTGGACTTGCGGCTGCAGGCAGGCGGTACTCAACGCCCGGCGATCGACCTGCAACTCAAGGCCACCAGCAATCTAAAAAGGGCGCAGGACGGCTTTATCCGGTTTAGGCTATGCAGCAAGAACTACGACGATCTTCGAGTCGAAACGCAAACGCCACGCCTGCTCGTGGTTCTGGAGCTTCCGGGAGATGAATCGCAATGGATGACAGTGACTCCCGAAGAACTTGTTCTGCGCCGACGCGCCTACTGGCTGAGCCTCCAGCAAGGGCACGAGGAGAGAGCGGGGCAGCAATCCGTCACCGTTCGCATCCCCGGGAATAATGTTCTTGACGTCGAGAGCCTGAAAAAACTGATGGAAATATCAAGCAGAGGAGCACTCTGATGCAAGTCAGCCTTCAAGACAAAAAGGCGCTGCTGGCAGTTTCGCCGGCGGCGCTTTCGGCCTACGCCCAAACTGCTGGTTGGAGTCGGCGAGAGGCCTATCGGCAGCACTCACATATCTATACCAGCGACACGCTGCCGGAAATCATAGTGCCGAGTACGGACAGTCTGGGCGACTATGCCAGCGCTGTAGCTGCGCTAATCCAAACCTTCGCTCAGGTTTCTGACCAAGATGAGTTGGCCGTGTACCGCTTATTGGTGACCACTGACCGCGACGTGATCCGTATCCGAGCCGCCGAAAGCGATGACGGCAGCCTAGAGCTGGAACACGGCGTGAGCTTGGTCAATGGAGTTCGCGACATGGTGCTTGCGGCAGCGTGTTCACTTAGGGACTCGCAGCCCGTGTATAAGGCAGGCGCGAATAGGGAAGCCAAGGCGGTGTTGCGCCAAATGCGGCTTGGACAGACGGGCCACGGTAGTTTCATTGTCAATCTGCTTACCCAACCCCTCCCGCCACCTTCGCCTACGCTCTTTGAAGATCCACATGATCAAAATGCGCCAGCCACCCGCCGGATGACCAAGCGCCTTGTCCAAGCACTGAGCGCGGTACGGCGGGCAGCAGAGCAGATGGCTTCGGGCAATAGGAGCGCCTTTGCGGAATCCACCGCCGAGGGCGTGAGCGCCAATCTGTGTGAGGCGCTGGCTCAGATCGTCGAGCCATTCCCAACTCTTGATGTTGGCCTTTCCTGGGCCCAAACGAGGCCCATGAAGAAACCGACTACAGTCGTGCACTTTAGTCAATCGGATGCCGCGCTACTGACAGAAGCTGCACAAGCCTTCCGAGCGCGGGCGCCAAAACCCGATACACATGTCCGTGGCTTTGTTCGCACCCTCAAACGCGGAGAAAAGGAGGCAGACGGGACGACCACGCTCAAAACCGAAATTGACGGGCAAACGCAATCCGTCGAGGCGGCGTTGGAGAAATTCGATTACGAACGTGCGGTGGAGGCCCACAAGACCAAGGCAATGGTTGTCTTGACGGGCGATCTTGAGCGCACAGGCCAGCGATGGAAGTTGCTGAATCCTTGCCTGGAACGCGTATTATCCAGTGATGAGCAGCCGGATGGCGATTGAAGCCGTTATGATTTGGCGACCGCACGGCGAAATCAAGAAACCATAGAGATGCCTAATGAGGCGCCACCACGAATTGAGCGGCTCAAGGTGCGCAACTTTCGCGCCTTGCGCGATATCGAGTTAAATCAACTCACACCGCTTACCGTGCTGCTGGGTCCCAATGGCAGTGGAAAATCGACCGTATTCGATGTCTTTGCCTTTCTGGCCGAATGCTTTGAGAGTGGGTTGCGGCGAGCGTGGGAGAAACGGGGCAAAGCGCGGGAATTGAAGTCACGCGGCAGTGACGGTCCGGTAGTTATCGAAATCGCCTATCGGGAGCAGCCGAAAAGTCCGCTTATAACCTACCACTTGGAGGTGGACGAAGAGCGGGGGCGGCCGCTGGTGGCACAGGAGTGGCTGAGATGGAAACGAAAGCCCCGCGGTGCGCCATTTCGGATTCTCGAATACGCGAAGGGTGTTGGCCGAGTCGTCTCCGGCGAGCTGCCCGATGCACAGGATAAGCGGGTAGAGGTTGCCCTGAGCTCACCCGACACACTTGCGGTCAACGCACTCGGCCAGTTGGCGGAAAATCCCCGAGTTGTCGCACTACGCGACTTCATCATGGGATGGCATGTCTCGTATCTCTCATCCGACGACGCTAGGGGACAGCCCGAAGCGGGGCCGCAGGAGCAACTGAGCAAGACAGGGGACAATCTTGCCAATGTCGTTCAGTACCTTTCGGAAGAGCACCGTGGGCGACTGGACATGATTTTCGAGAGGCTTCGTCAGCGAATCCCCAAGATCGAGAGCGTGGCAGCGGAGCCGATGCCGGACGGCAGACTGTTGCTGAAAATCAAGGATGCCCCATTTGGCGAACCGGTCATGGCCCGTTTCGCCTCGGACGGAACGCTCAAGATGCTTTCCTATCTGGCCCTGCTGCATGACCCGAATCCGCCACCGTTCATCGGCATTGAAGAGCCGGAGAATTTTCTTCATCCCCGCCTGCTACATGGGCTTGCGGAAGAATGCCGGAGGGCATCAGAAGCAACGCAGATCCTCGTGACCACCCACTCTCCGTTTTTCCTTGACGCACTGCGCCCCAAGGAAGTCCGTGTGCTTTGGCGCGACGAGTCAGGTTATACGCAATGTAACGCCGTAAGCGGGAACGATAAAGTCAAGGCGCTCATGGATGCTGGAGCCCAATTGGGCGACTTGTGGATGGAGGGTCATTTCGGAGTTGGTGATCCATTGAACCATAGCGGAATGCCGGCACGAAATGGAGGCTCGCGCTGAAATGACCGCGCCCCACCTGGCGTTTCATGTGGAAGAGCAGTCCATGGAGGCATTTCTTCGAGCATGGCTTCCCCGGTTTTATCCAGAGAGCTTTTCGTTCGATGTACATCCCTATCGAGGCAAACAGAATCTGCTGAAGAATCTTGGGAATCGCCTGAAGGGCTATGCAGAGTGGATGCCACCCGAGTATCGAGTCGTGGTGGTCGTGGACCGCGATGACGATTGCTGTGAAAGCCTGAAGTCGGAGCTTGAGGAGGCATGTGCACACGCTGGACTTGACTCAAGGCCAATAGCGAGCCCAGACGACTGGCAGGTTGTGACCCGGATCGCAATCGAAGAACTGGAAGCCTGGTATTTCGGGAACTGGCAAGCCGTATGCGCTGCATACCCCAACGTTTCGCTAAACATCCCTCGCCGGTCCAGCTACCGAAATCCCGATGCAATCAAGGGTGGAACCTGGGAAGCATTCGAGCGAGTCATGCAGAAGCACGGATATTTCAAGCAAGGTCTCGCCAAGGTGGAAGCAGCTACCGAAATCGGCAAGCACTTCGACCCCGCTGCCTGCAATTCCCCCAGCTTTATCTTATTCCGCGATGCCATCATTGAAGCCGTAGCCTGAACTCAAGTGGACTCAATGCCACTGGGCAGATTATCTGTCCCGCCTGGCGAAGAAGTCATCCTGTACGAATCCCCGGACGACGAGGCGCGGATGGACGTGCGCGGCGAACTGGCGGAGTAGCCAACTATCGAGGACTTTCTGGCAGTTCAAGCAAAAGTCTCTTGAGGCGGACCTTGCCAGTTCAGTGCGGGACGACAGGGCGCGAGACGAAAGTTGGCTGGCAGGAACGAAATTCAGATCGGTGCTTCAAGGCTGGTTCCGCTGACATGCCCAACATCAACCGCATAACCGTTCGCGGCTTCAAATCCATTGAAGCCCTGGAGCAGTTCGAGCTCCGTCAAATGAACGTTCTCATCGGCCCCAATGGTGCTTGCAAGTCCAACCTGCTTGATGTCTTTCGCGTGATGTCTGCAATTTCAAACGGTCACCGGGATCTGTATGTCGGCAGGCGGGCGGGCCGAGCAAGGTCTTGTATCGAGGCCCGAAGCACACGAAGGCAGTTGAAATCAAGATTGAATTTGGTGACCAGATTTATCATGCAAGGCTGTTTCCCTCCGCACAAGGCATGATGGCAAGCTTGGGATTCCTGGGGTCTGTCGAAGAAAACAAGGAAGACGCTGGCGAGGCATCAATTTCCGAATCAGACGATGCATCGGAGACGCCGCGCCTGATTCGGTACATACGCAAGACCATCATCCTTCAGCCCGAATATCAGGCCTGCTCGGTGGCTACCACAAAATCACGCATGGCGTGCAGGTTGCCGCCTGCATCGGAATCCAGCGCATGCGTTCGGAATGTCAGCATTTCGACGGTTGGCTCGGCTGGTTGAGCGGCCTGAAGCCATTGTCTCGGCCAAGCTGATCCCGTGGCCATCGTCACCGAATTGATGGTCGAGGACGCTGTCCTCAATTGGTTCCAGAAGCTTGGCTATACGGTACTCGCCGGCGCTGACCTGGGGCCGGGACCCTATGGCATGCGGGAAACCTATGCAGACGTGGTGCTTCGCCCGGCGTTGCTGGAAGCGCTGACGCGCCTCAATCCTGATCTCCCCGAGGACGCGCAGGACGAGGCCATGCGCAGACTCACGAACCCGGCGGGTCCGAATCTCGAATCGCGCAATCGAGACTTTCACCGCATGATCGTAAACGGCGTGACAGTGGCGTACCGCACCCCGAACGGGCCAGTTCGCAGCGCCCAGGCGTGCGTCGTGGATTTTGAGCAACCCGATGCCAATAAATGGCTGGCAGTGAATCAGCTCACCGTGACCGAGAACCGCCACACACGGCGCCCCGACCTGGTGCTGTTCGTGAATGGGCTCCCGCCAGGAGTCATGGATATCAAAAACCCAACCGACGAATCAGCTACATTGGCGACCGCACTGGGGCAGATTCAAACCTACAAGAGCGAGTTACCCGCACTCTTCGCCTGCAACGCGGTTCTCGCCGTCTCGGATGGCGTCAAGGCCTTGATCGGCACGCTGACCGCCGGTCGAGAGTGGTTCAAGCCCTGGCGCACCATCACCGGCGAAGCCCTGGCGCCGGCCTTCTACCCGGAAATACAGGTCTTGATCGAAGGCGCTTTCGACAAGCCACGCTTTCTGGCGTTGCTGCGCGACTTCATCCTGTTCGAGGACGACGGCAGCGGCAAGCTTGCCAAGAAAATGGCAGGCTACCATCAGTTCCACGCAGTACAGACGGCAGTTGCCCAGACTCTGCGCGCCGCCGAGCTGCAGCGCGCTCCGGCAGGTCGCGTGCGCGAAGGTTACGAATCCGGGCGAAGGTCCGGCGGTGGTCCGGGCGACCGGCGGGCCGGCGTCGTCTGGCATACGCAGGGCTCCGGCAAGAGCCTGACGATGGCCTTCTACGTTGGGCGTATCGTCCGCGAGCCGGGGATGGAAGATCCAACTATTCTGGTGCTGACCGACCGCAACGACCTGGATGACCAGCTATTCAGCACTTTCTCGCACTGTCAGGATCTCTTGCGACAGTCGCCGGCTCAGGCTGAAAGTCGAGCGGATCTGCGACGGAAACTTGCAGTCGCCTCGGGCGGCGTTGTGTTCGCCACCATTCAGAAGTTTTTCCCGGATGAGAAGGGCGACCGGCATCCGGTGCTGTCAGAGCGCCGCAACATCGTGGTGATCGCCGACGAGGCGCACCGCAGCCAGTACGACTTCATCGACGGCTTCGCCCGGCATATGCGAGACGCCCTGCCCAATGCCTCCTTCGTCGGCTTTACCGGCACGCCAATCGAGCTTGAGGACGCCAATACCCGCGCTGTGTTTGGCGAATACATCAGCATCTATGACATTCAGCGCTCGGTGGAGGACGGCGCAACCGTGCCGATCTACTATGAGAACCGTGTTGCCGACCTGGCGCTCGACGAGGGCGAGAAGCCCCGCATAGACCCGAACTTCGAGGAAGCGACTGAAGGCGAGGAGCTCACACGCAAGGAGAAGCTCAAGACCAGGTGGGCGCAGATTGAAGCCATCGTCGGCGCAGACAAGCGCATCGCCCTGGTCGCGGAGGATCTGGTCGCGCATTTCGAGAACCGCCTTGAAGCAATCGATGGCAAGGCGATGATCGTTTGCATGAGCCGACGCATTTGTATTGACCTCTATCATCGCCTCGTTCGCCTGCGCCCGGACTGGGCGCACGCAGACGACGACAAGGGCGGAATCAAGGTGGTGATGACTGGCGCAGCCAGCGACCCGGCAGACTGGCAGCCGCACATCCGCAACAAGCCACGACGAGAGGCCCTGGCGAGGCGGTTTCGGGACCCGGGCGACCCACTGCGCATCGTCCTGGTGCGCGATATGTGGCTGACCGGTTTCGATGCACCCTCGCTCCACACCATGTATATCGACAAGCCGATGCGTGGGCACGGGCTGATGCAGGCGATTGCCCGCGTCAACCGCGTGTTCCGGGACAAGCCCGGTGGCCTGGTGGTCGATTACCTGGGGCTCGCGCACGAACTCAGGCGAGCGCTCGCCAACTACACCGATAACGGCGGCCAGGGGCAGACGGCGCTCGACCAATCCGAAGCCGTTGCCGTGATGCAGGAGAAATACGAGGTCTGCTGCGGCCTGTTTCACGGATTTGACCGAGCGCAGTGGATAGATGGAACGCCAGCCGCACGGCTAAGCCTGTTGCCCGCCGCCCAAGAGCACATATTGGCGCAGGAGAACGGCAAGGCGCGCTGCATCCGGGCGGTGCGCGAGTTATCCCAGGCGTTTGCGCTTGCTGCACCGCACAAGGATGCCCTTGCCATTCGCGACGACGTGGCGTTTTTCCAGGCTGTCCGGTCCGTACTGGCGAAGCGGGCTGCGGGAATGGGAGCGACGCAATCGGAAGAAGAACTGGACCACGCCATTCGCCAGATTGTCTCCAAGGCGGTGGCGTCGGAAGGCGTGGTGGATATCTTTGCGGCAGCAGGGCTGGACAGGCCAGACATCTCGATCCTATCGGAAGAATTCCTGGCCGAGGTAAAAGGCATGCCGCAGCGCAACCTTGCGGTCGAACTCTTGCAGAAGCTGCTGAAGGGGGAAATTGCGGCCCGGCGGCGCAAGAATGTGGTACAGGCAAGGTCCTTTGCGCAGATGCTGGAGCAGGCGCTCAACCGCTACCGAAACCGCACCGTCGAGGCAGCAGAGGTGATCGAGGAACTGATCCAGCTCGCCCGCAACCTGCGAGAGGCCAGCGCTCGCGGCGAGACGCTGGGCCTCTCCGAGGACGAGATCGCCTTCTACGACGCACTGGAAACCAATGACAGCGCGGTGCAGGTACTCGGCGACGAGACCCTGCGCCATATTGCACGCGAACTGGTCGAAACGGTGCGTGGCAATGTCACCATCGACTGGACGCTGCGCGAGAATGTCCGCGCCAACCTGCGCCGGCTGGTCAAGCGCATACTGCGCAAGCACGGCTACCCGCCGGACAAGCAGGACAGGGCAACGCAGACCGTGCTCGAACAGGCGGAGGCGCTGTCCGCAGGATGGGTGGCGTAGCCCGCCGGATATTGCACCAGGGATCTGCTGGAACGAGCTGTTGCAGCGACTACAGCAGATTGCTGCCGTGGCCCTCCCACCAAGGTTTCTTGAGCGCCCGCTTGAGTATCTTGCCGGAGCCGGTCTTCGGAATCTCGGACACGAACTCGACCGAGCGCGGCGCCTTGTAGCCGGCCAGATGCTGGCGCGCCCAGGCGGTTACCGCGTCAGCGTCAAGGTCGGCGCCGGGTCGGGCCACCACATTGGCGTGGACGCTCTCGCCCCATTCCTCGCTGGGTATGCCAAAGACAGCCGCTTCCAGGATCTGCTCGTGATTTTCCAGCGCATGTTCGACTTCCGCCGGATAGATGTTCATGCCGCCGGAGATAATCATGTCCTTCTTGCGATCGCAGATGAAATAGAAGCCCTCCTCGTCGAAGTAGGCGATGTCTCCCACCGTCTGCCAGCCATCGCGCCGATCGGCGAGAAACTTCTCTTCCGCCTTGTAATAGGTGCGGAACATGCTGGCCGAGCGCACGAAGAGTTCGCCAGGCTGATGCGGTTGCGTCACCACCGCGCCGTCTTCGGCATACAGCCGGATATCGACGCCGGGCGCCGGGCGGCCACAGGAGCCCGGCTTGCTGCGCTGATACTCGGGCGTGAGTATGGTGTTCACGCCCAGTTCGGTGGAGCCGTACACCTCGAACAGGGATTCTTCCGGGAAGTGTTCCAGGTATTCAAGCTTCAAGGCGTATGACCAGGGCGCGGCGTTGGCGATCATGATGCGCAGGCTGTCGCGCTTGTAGCGGGCCAGCGTTTCGGGCGGCAACTGGCAGATGCGGCGCACTGGCGTCGGCGCCGCGAAGGTGGCGGTGGCCTGATACTTGTCCAACAGGCGCAGCCAGTCTTCGGCGTCGAAGTTCCTCTGAATGATCGATGTATTGCCGACCATCTGCGCCAGGGCCAGAAATCCGCCCGGGCCGGAGTGATACAGAGGGCCGCAGGTGAGGTAGATGTCGTCCGGGCGCCAGCCGTATGTGGCCACCATGCGCGCTGACTGCTCGGGGTCGCCAGGGCCTGTGCGCACTGCCCCCTTTGGATTGCCGGTGGTGCCGGAGGTGTAGATCATCGTGCCGGCCTCGCCGGGGTCCGCCGGCATCGTCACCTCGGTGGCGTCCGCCTGCGCTGTCAGGGCCTCCAGATCCAGTTGCCCGGCCAGGGGCGCGCCAGCGTAAACCAGAACCTGGCGCAGCTGCGGCGCACGCGCCTTGATGCGTTGAAACAGCGGCGCATACTCGGCGTCTGTGAGCACGACCCGCGCATCCGAATTGTGCGTGACATAGGCCGCTTCATCGTCCGTCAACCGGTAGTTGAGCGGCACCGATACGGCCCCCGCCTTGCGCGCTGCGTGGCCGCAGGCAACCGGCCAGAAACCATTCTTGCCGCACCAGAGCACCTTGTCCCCAGGCTGCAGGCCGAGCGCCATCAGCACCCGCGCCAGGCGATTGGCATTGGCCTCCAGATCGGCAAAGCGCCAGATGGCAACGTCGCCGTCGGGCGCATCTTCGATCAATGCCGGCTTGTCGCCCAGGGCGCCGGCCAACTCGGTCAGAAAGTCCCGCATCAGTCCCCTCCTCCTTTTCTTTGGGTAATTTATTGTTTGGATGGATTTTTCTTTCAGCCGCCTGCATCCGCATCAGTATCCGCATCCGGTGTCGGCAAGCCAGAGAAGTAAGCCGAGATCAACATGAACATGCGCTGGTTGCGGGGCAGCAGATCAAGCCGGTCCACCACCAGTTTCCTTGGATATCTGGCCAGTGCGTGCAGCAGGCGCAGTTCGTCGCCCGGGCGGTAACGCGCCTGCACCTGAACCTGCACCTGCCAGAGTTCGGCGCCAGCCCCGACCTCCTGGCTGACGCCGGATTGGATGCGCACGCTCTGCATGCCGGCGTCTTCCAGCATCACCCGCAAGACAGCCTGCAATCTGGCCTGAGCCAGGCCCTCGGTTTCCGCAGTCCAGAAGCGCTCGATCAGGGCTGTGCGCCGGTCGGCTTCGGCGGTCTGCAACGCCGGCCACTGCGTCTGCGCGCGAAGCTGCTCGGCCTCGGCCAGGGTTGCGGTCTGGCGCAGCAGCCGCGCCTGCGCCTCGGCCAGGCGCTCGGACTGCAAGAGCAACAGATAGAAGAGGCCCAGCAAGACGATCGCCCAGATTCCCAGGCGCAGGCGCGGCTGATCCGCAAGTTCCCGGCCTAGCCGACGCCAGGCCGCGAGCAGGCTCGCCCGGTTCACTGGCTGACAACCTGCATGTTCAGCACCACCTCATCGGCATTGCGTGACTGTCCGATGCGCACGTCCCGGAGCCCAGCCTGGCGCTCCAGCGAGCGAACGTATTGCACCGGATCGGCGCCTGCATCGCGCAGCACCAGTTCCAGCGCCCCTTGCTGATAGCGCCACAGGGAGAAGCGGGCGCTGTCATCGGGTAGCGCCTGATCCACCAACCCCATCAGCCGGGCCTGTGAAGGTTGCGCGAGCAGCTGCGTCAGACGCTGGTTCAGCCGCCGCAGACGCCTGTAGCTATCGCGGGCCGCAAGCAAGGGTGAGACAGCATCGTCGAGCTCTGCGAAATCCTGCTCGGCCTCGGTCGCCGCCCAGTCGAGGCGCAGGAGGCGCGCTTCCTGCCAGGTGAGCACGGCAAGCAGCAGGAGTATCAGGCCGCCGGCCAGCGGCCATTCGTTGCGCCTCAACCAGACGCCGGGGTCAATGCCCTGATGCCAGGCGCTCTCCAGCAACGTGTCCGAATGCTGCAAGCCGTCAATCAGCGCATCACGGGCGCCATGCGCGCCCTGGCGATCCACAAACCAGTGTATGCGCTCGACACTCGGCGCTTCGAGAGACCAGACCGAGCCTCTGAGCACGCCATCCTGCCAGTACTGCAATTCATGGCCTTCGTGGCAGCGCTGAATGCAAAGCCCGTCACGGTGTCTGGGCCTGAACAGTGTTTCTGGTGCCAGTGCAGCATCCGCCGGCCCTGACTCGCCGGACTCAGGCTGCCCGGCGAGCAGCCCTGCATCCCAGAACCACACCATCGCCAGGCCGCCAGACCAGACCACATGGTGCTGGCTGTTATCGAAGGGGCTCCACTGCGGCAGCTGCAAGGCCAGGGCGGCAGCGCGCCTCGCCCGAGGCACGTGGGTGAAGTCTTCACAGCGATACTGGCACAGCCCGCGACTCAGGAGCCAGCGGGGGCGCAGGCCGGCAATCGGCAGCCGGACGACGCCGTTACGCGCCTGCAACCAGGTCGGCGCCTTGCAAAAGCGGCGCCGGAGGCGGTGCTGCACCGCTTCCAGGGCGCGCCTCAGCCGGGGCATCCAGTCGTTCCCAGTACTCATAATCCTTGCGCCAGGGGCCGTATCCGTCGAAGGGCGTCAAGTGATAGCCCATCACCAGGCGGGTTCTCGCTTCCGCTTCCCACAGCATCAGCCGAAAGCTGCTGGAAGGCAAGCGAATCATCGCCATCGGATCGATGTCGGGCACGCGGCCACTGAGCGCCACGACGTCAGAAATCCGCCAGATCGGAGCGCTTTGCCGGGCTTCGACCATGGACCGAGCGGCCTCCGCAGATATGCCGAGCAGCGCCTCGATCACCGCCGGCGGCATGGTGTTGAAATTGTAGCCAGCCGGTTGCCGCGTGGTGAGCAGGGGCCTGAGCCGCTGCCACTCGGCAGCCGACACCAGAGAAGAGAATCCGAGCACCTGTTGCAGCTCCACCGGCGACACCATCAGGGCGTTCGGAGGACCGCTGCGATTCTGCTGCTGATAGCGAAAGCGTTCGGCGCCGTTGAGTGTCAGCTGCTGGTCCCGGTCCACATAGTCCCTGGCTCTGGCCGCAAGTTGCGCGCTCGCGGATGGGCTGCAACCTGCGTGCCGGAGCACGGCTGCAAAAAGGCGGGTTTCCGGCAGGTTCACCGGCGCCAGGCCACCTTCGTCCTGGACCGCAAAGCGCACGCTGTCCAGGCCCTGGTAGGGCGTGCCGTCCATCCAGATTTCAGCGTCCGGCGGTTCCCGCTCTGGCTCGGCGCCATCCCAATCAAAGCGCTGCACCCGATGCAGCGCCGCCCCCCGATAGTTCATGCGATTGGTCGCCATGAGATAGATCAGAGTGGCTTCGGTGCTGCGCCAGCGCAGTTCGCGCTCAATGGTCTCCCGTGTCAGCAGCGCCCGCTCGACATGGGCGTCTGCCACCGAGCCGATGTAGGCCGCCAACGCGCCCATGCCGGCCAGAGCCCAGAGAACGACGGCCAGGATGAAGCCGCGTTCGCCGCTTCGCGTCCGGAACAGGCGGCTTGGCGCGGTCAATCGAATTCTCGAAAGTTGGTGATCGGCAGTGGTGAGAGGCGCAGATGAGCAGACCAGATAATCTCGCCATCGGCGCCGCGCAGGCGCACCTCGGCAGGAATCCGCTCGGGCCTGGAGCGATCCGGACGCCATTGCGACAGGCTGGCGCCGGAGCGGTCCACATAGTCGAAATACAACTGCTCGCCAACATCTCTATAGACCGGCCAATCCTGGCCGAGCGCCCGATAGCGCAGCAGCTCGCCGCCCGCGTCAATCGACCAGTGAATCCGCCGCGGCAGGCCGGGTTCAGCGCCGAGCGATGACAGGGAAACTCCGGAAAGTGACCGCGCATCGCCGCGAAATGCTTCCGGCCCATCGAAGTAGGCCACCAGGCCGCGCAGGGATTCTGCAAACCAGGTTTGGCGCAAGGCCCGGGCCGTTGCTTCGTCAGCGGCGCGCCGAACATTGTCGGTGGTGGAGAGGAAGAGGCCGAGCCCCTGAAACACGAGCGTCGCCAACAGCGTGGTAATCACCAGCGACACCAGTACTTCCAGCAACGTAAAGCCCGACGCGCCGCGGACCGCGACCCTGCCGGGCGGCAGATAGCTGGTAACGCGCATCGGCGTGATGCCGGGCTATCCCGCCTCGCCGGGCAGAGGCCGTACCTGTTCATGGCCGACCAGGCGCAGACGCCAGCGGCCGAGCAGACGCGGCCCGCGACGGGCCTCCAGATCAACGCCATAGAGGCCAACCCGATAGATGCCGATGTAGCCGATGACGCTCTGGCTCTCGCGCGCAGGTTCCAGCGCTTCGGCTGTCCACGAGAAATCAATGTTGCCGACGGCGAAATCACCCGTGGCCGGCCCGTCGAGATTCATGGCGTAGAGTCGCTCCACCGCCTCGCGCATCACCAGCGCGTGCGATGACACATCGCCCGACTTGATCAGGATATTGATGTTCGCGGCATAATATGAGTACAAGGCCAGCGCACTGGCGGCCAGAATCACGAGCGCCAGCAGTGATTCGAGCAGGCTGAAGCCGGCAAGCCGGCTGCTCACTGCGGCCCCGGCCGGGCGGCTGCGCTTGCCTGGCACAGTGGCGCCGACAAGGTATGCGCCTGGCGCCGGCCAGCCGGGTCCTCGATCTCGAGGACAGCGCCCAGGCAGACGCCGCTGGCAAGCGCCAGCAGGGGACGGTCCAGCTGGTAGCGCCAGCCGGACGCCACACCCAATGACCAGGGCGTCGCGGCCTCGGCCACACGATCCAGGTAGTCGTCACCAAGGCTCATCGACTCCGGCGCGGACGGCCAGACCACATAATCCTGCCCGTCGAGCAGCGCGCGTGCGCCGAGGCCGGCGATCTGGTCAAGCAGCGCATGGCTCTGCGTGCGCTGCACAATAGAGCCATGAAGGCGTTGCAGGTTGGGCAGGGCCAGGGCGCTCGCCAGCGCGAGGATCGCCAGCACCACAGTCAGCTCGATCAAGGTGAAGCCTGCCGACGCCCGCACAGGCCGGAGCCTGCGGGCCTGAAGACTGCCTGCGCCAGCCGCGATCATCGCGTCCCGTGGCGCGATGTCCGGGCTATCCCCGGTCTGGCAGGAAGCCGACATCCGCGTTCGCGCCTTCGCCGCCCTGAGTGGCGTCAGCGCCCAGCGAATAGAGCGCGAACCCTTGCAGGTTGTCGGCGGGGAATTGATACACATAGGCCGTTCGCCAGGGGTCCAAAGGGATGTCCTCTTCCAGATAAGGCCCGTCCCAGTACTCGGCGACCTCCGGCGGCGCCTGCATCAAGGCGTTCAAACCCTGATCGCTGGTCGGATACTGCCCCACGTCGAGACGGTAGGTCTGCAATGCGCCACGGAGCATCCGCACCTGCGTATCTGCTGTCTTCACCTTGGCGCTTTCCACCCGCCCGAAGAGCCTTGGGCCGACCAGGCCAGCGAGCAGGCCGAGTATGACCAGAACGACCATCAGCTCGATCAACGAAAACCCGCGCACGGCAGGACCGCGGCTCTGCCGGCCAACAGCGAACAGGCGCCGCCGCCCGGCGCTCGTTGCTCTTGCCGTTTTTGCCGCCTGTGCTGCTCGCGTTGTGTGCACGCCCATCATGCCGTTGAACTCCCTGCTGCGTCAGAGCACCGATTCGTTGACGCTGGTAATCGCCAGGATGATGCCGATCATGATTGTCCCCAGAAAGCCGCCGATCAGCAAGATCGCGAGCGGCTCGATCAGGTTGATGAAGCGCGCCATGCGTCGGCTGCTGTTCTCCTCGTAGAGTCGGGCAAGCGAGGCGAGCATCGCCGCCAGCTGACCCGACCGCTCACCCAC
The DNA here is from genome assembly GCA_965199705.1 of Pseudomonadales bacterium. Classification (GTDB taxonomy): domain Bacteria; phylum Pseudomonadota; class Gammaproteobacteria; order Pseudomonadales; family Azotimanducaceae; genus Azophilus. The sequence goes on along the minus strand of OZ241359.1, from coordinate 1,294,031 downwards.
CCGAACCAGATTGCAGCCGGCGGCCGTCACCGCCTTGCCGCGCTGCAGCGCATCGGAAAGCGGCTGACCAGCGCGCACATCCACCAGCGCCTGCGCCAGCGCCGCCCGGCGGCGGCTGGTACGAATGCCGCGCACTGCCAGCGCCAGCGCATCCATCAGCTCGACGCGGCTTTGCAGCATGGCGCTCATGATAGCGGCCCAGCGAGCGGTTTCCGCTTCCGCAAACCAGGCGCCCAGCAAGGGCAGGCGCGCCAGGCTGTCGAGCAGCGCCTGGCGCATGCGCGATTGGCGCCACAGCGCAGCAGCGGCGAACAGCATCGCGGCAGCGCCCGCCAACGCCCAGAGGGCATTGTCGTTGAACCAGAGACCGGTATGCAGCACCGCGGCCGCCAGCCAGGGCAGGTCGCCTTCGAGCAGATTGGAAAAGCGCGGCACCACGAACATGAACACGAACAGGATGGCCGCCAGGCCAGCCGTCACCAGGATGACGGGATAGGCCAGCGCGCCACGCAGGTCGGCCGCGACCTTGTGGTCGTAGTTCATCTGCGACACGGCCTGGCGCAGGGATTCGGCCAGACGCCCGCTCGTTTCACCGGCCTCGACTAGCTGGAATACATAGTCCGGCAGTGGTAGCTGGCTTTCCCGAAGCGCCGCGCCAAAGCGCTCACCGCGCATCAGTTGTGCGTCCATCCGGGCGAATGCGTCAGCTAACGCCGGCTTGAAGGCGCTCTGCGATTGAGCGGCGATGGCCTCGCCCAAGGCGACGCCCGCCTCGAGCAGGGTTGCCAGCTGGTGCAGCGCCAGGCTTGTTTCCTGCACCCGCAAGCGAGCCCCGAAAGTGGTCGGCGACTGCGCTTGGCGTTCGCGCACCTCGATCACCGTATGGCCGTCCGCGTTCAGGGAGCGCACTGCGGCGGCAGCCGATTCTGCCGCCAGCTCGCCCTTCTGCCGATGGCCCTGCCGGTCCACTGCCTGGTACAGAAAGTCTGGCATCAGACCTGCCCGGATACGGCGCCCGGGCGGGAAACCATCCTGCCTGAACCGGGATTCGGCGTCATGTCTGGGCGAGCGTCAGACGGTTCACCTCGTCGAGCGTGGTAAGCCCCTGGGACGCCTTGATCAATCCGTCCTCGTAGAGGGTGCGGCACCCCTGACTGGCGGCCAGCCGCTTCAAGTCGTTGAGGCTGGCGCCGGCAACGATTCGATCCTGCAGTTCGTCGGTCATCGGCGTCATTTCGTAGATGCCGATGCGCCCGCGATAGCCGGTCTGCTGACAGGCGCTGCAACCGGTAGCCGTCATCCAGGCGTCGCCGAGCAGCGACGCAGGCAAGGCAGCCAGCGCCGATTGCAGCCAGGCAGGCGCCGACGCGGACTTCGCGCACTGCCGGCAGGGGCGGCGCAGCAATCGCTGTGCCTGCACGCCGCGAATCGGGGAAGCCACCAGAAACGGCTCCACGCCCATGTCGATCAAGCGCGTGAAGCTGGAAATCGCATCATTGGTATGCACGGTGGAGAGCACGATATGGCCGGTGAGCGCCGATTGAATGGCGATTTCTGCCGTTTCCAGATCGCGTATCTCACCGATCATGATGGTGTCCGGATCCTGCCTCAGGATGGCCCTGAGCGCGCGCGCGAAGGTGTAGCCGATTTCGGCATGCGTCTGGATCTGGGTGATGTTCTCCATCTGGTACTCGACCGGGTCCTCCACCGTGATGATCTTGCGCACGCCGTCATCGCAGGCTGCGAGCGCCGCGTACAGGGTGGTGGACTTGCCGGAGCCGGTCGGGCCGGTGACCAGGATGATGCCGTTGCTGGCCGTCAGCCAGCCGCGAAACAGTTCCAGATGGTCACTCGCCATGCCCAGCTTGTCCAGGCGCAACTCCTCACGCTCCTTGGGCAGCAGGCGCAGGACCACGGACTCGCCGAAGGCGCAGGGCACGGTGGACACCCGAATGTCCATCTCCTGCCCGGAAACGCGCGTACTGATCCGGCCATCCTGGGGCAGACGCCGTTCGGCGATGTCGATGCCGGAAATCAGCTTGATGCGGGAAGCCACAGCCGCAAATCGTTCGATTGGCTGGGTCAGGCGCAGATGCAGCACCCCATCGACGCGCAGGCGCACGCTGAACGCACTTTCGCCAGGCTCGACGTGAATGTCCGACGCATTGGCGTCCACGGCCTGGGCGAGCAGATTGTTGACCAGTTCGATCACCGGCGCTTCTTCCGCCATCTGCCGTAGCTGGGCATCGCCGTCACCGCTGAAGAGCCGCTCCATTGCTTCTTCCCGACGCACCAGATCCAGCAATCGATCGATCTGATGGTTGGCCGCCAGATGGAAGGTCGGGGTGGCGTCCGGATAGAAGTAATCGAGGGTTTCGAACAGGTGCGCGTCGAGAAAGTCGCGCGCGATCAGGTGCAGGCCCGCGTCCTGGCGCCAGGCGAGCACGGCGTTGTCGAAAAACCAGTCAAGCTTGATCGGCGACGCCTGCATGAACTGGTACAGGTGCGCAGGACTCGGCAGCGCATCGCTGGCCTGCAGGTACTCGACCTGCAACTCGGCTGCCAGCTGGCTCAGCAGCCCGTCTTCGGAAACGGCGCCGATGCGCACCAGCAAGGCGAGCAGGCGGCCACCGCCGACCCGTTGAATTTGCAGCGCCTTTTCCAGGTCTTCCGCAGTGATGCGACCGGCGCGGAGCAGGGCGTCGCCCAGGCTGCGCTCGGAAACCAGGCGCTGCGGAAAGGCCAAGGCAACGCCGGGCTCCGATACGCTGGCCGGCGGCGCATCGAAATCTGTTTGATTAGCCTGCATGTTGCACCAGGACGCCCAAGGCCTGTCACTTTACTATGATATGCGACGGCATACGCGCCCATGCAGGGCATCACCGCCAATGCGACAATTGCGGCTCGGGCCGCGATGATCGCGGCGCCTGCTGCAAACGCCTTCGGGACAATACCGCAAGCCGGGAGATAGCCAGTTGACACAGGGTCAAGATAGCCGATGTGAAGAGCGGCCCGGCGCACCATGCGATCTCACCCCATTCATCGAAGACATCTGGGCGCGCAGCATCATGCCGGTGCTGCGCGACTACATCCGCATCCCCAACGTGTCGCCGGCGTTCGACCCGGACTGGGCGCAGCAGGGTTATATGGACGACGCCGTGACACTGCTGGACAGCTGGAGCGAAACAGTGCCTCTGGCTGCGGCGACGCGACGCATCGTGCGGCTGCCGGGGCGCACGCCGCTGCTGCTGATGCAGATACCCGCCAGCCCCGGCTGCGAAGCCACGCCAACCACCCTGCTCTATGGCCACTATGACAAACAACCAGCGTTTACTGGCTGGCTGCCCGGCCTCGGCCCCTGGGAACCGGTGGAGCGCGACGGCCGCCTGTATGGCCGCGGCGGCGCCGATGATGGCTATGCGCTCTTCGCCTCGCTGACCGCGATTGCGGCCCTGCAACAGTCCGGCTTGCCGCATGGCCGCTGCGTACTGCTGATCGAGGGCTGTGAAGAATCCGGCAGCTTTGACCTGCCGCACTATGTGGCGGCGTTGAAGGAGGAAATCGGTGAGCCGGGGCTGGTGATCTGTCTGGATGCCGAGTGCGGCAACTACGATCAGCTATGGGTGACCACTTCCCTGCGCGGCATGTTGCCCGGCGTCCTGCGCGTGGAAATTCTCAGCGAAGGCCAGCACTCGGGCGCTGCCGGGGGCATAGTGCCGTCTTCCTTTCGCATCCTGCGCGGACTGATCGAGCGCATCGAAGACGCCGCCACCGGTGCGCTGCACGATGTGCTGCGGGCTGAAGCGCCAGCCTGGGCGCGCACTGAACTCGAGCGCGCTGGCGCAGTGCTCGGTGAGCAGCTCAGCAGCCGCTTCCCCTGGGTACCAGGGGCTGGGCCGCAGGACCTGTCGCCGACGCAGCTGCTGCTCGCCAACACCTGGGAGCCGAGCCTGGCCGTCGTCGGCCTGGACGGCGCGCCGGCGATTGGCGATGCCGGCAACACGCTGCGCCCTGGCACAGCCGCCAAGCTGGTGTTGCGGCTGCCGCCGAGCCTGCCAGCAGAAGCGGCGGCCGAATCCGTCAAGGCGCTGCTGGAGGCGGACCCGCCCTATGGCGCCAGGGTCAGCTTTGACCTGGAGACGCCGCAAACCGGCTGGTGCGCACCGGAAACCGCACCCTGGCTGAAGGCGGCTCTGGCGTCCGCCTCGGAGCAGTACTTCGGACGGCCGCCCATGTACATGGGCATGGGCGGCACGATTCCATTCATGAAAATGCTGGCGGACGCCTATCCGGGCGTGCAATTTCTGGTGACCGGCGTGCTCGGCCCGGGCTCGAACGCGCACGGCCCGAACGAATATCTGGATCTGGCCACGGCCCGCCGACTGACCGGTTGCGTCGCCAGCGTGCTGTTCGATGCCTGCCAGAACGCGCAGGCGGAACATGGCCGCACGCGCAATCGCGGCCCCTGATGCAACAAGACCCCGGGCTAATTCAACAAGCGGCTGTTGGCGCTGAAGCTGCGGCGCAGGAAGTCCATCTGATCGCCGAGAATCCGCCCACTGTTGGTGAGCGCGAGATATTCGGCGAGATTCGGCGTATAGGGCAGCGCCAGCAGTTGCCGCCCCCACTCGCTGGCCAGCCGGTCACCCTTGGCATGATTGCAGCGTCGGCAAGCAGCCACGCAGTTGTCCCAGGTATCCCGGCCACCGCGGGAGCTTGGCAGCACGTGATCGCGGGTGAGGTCCGCATCCCGAAACCAGCGCCCGCAATACAGGCAGGTGTTGCGGTCACGCACGAACAGCGCCGCATTGGTCAGCGGCGGCACGCCGGCCAGCGGCGGCGCATGGCGACTGGGGCTGGCAATGATGCTGTTCAGATCGAATTGACTGCGGGAGCCGTCACGGCGGCAATAGCCGCCACGAATTCTCAATATCGGTTCGCCGAGCGTCCAGGCCACCGCCTGCCGGGCACAAAGACAGGCTGCGTCCTGCCAGGTCAGCCAATCCACAGGGCGACCGCCTGCGTCCAGACGCAGGATGCGCGGAACCCGATCATAGCTGTCGAGGGTGGCAATCATGACGGCTTCCCGAAACCTGAACCCGACCCGGATACTGCACCGGGCGATATGCTACGGGCGCGCATGATGACCAATGATCCCGCTCGCTTCAATGCCAAGGCGGGCGCCCACCCGAACGCCCTCGTGGTCAACGGCGCCCTGGCGGGCGCGGCTGCGGCCTGACAGGACGCGGCCATGGACCCCATCAGTCAGGGCGCAATTGGCGCGGCTGCGGCGCAAGCCACACTGAGACGTGGCGACCTGTGGATGATTGCGCTGCTCGGCTGCCTGGCGGGGATGGCGCCGGATCTGGATGTGTTCATCCAGTCTTCCGAAGATCCGATGTTGTTCCTCGAATATCACCGACAATTCACGCATGCGCTGGTCTTCATACCGGTCGGGGCGAGCCTGGTGGCGCTCGCCTTGCACCCGTTCGTGCGCCGCCGGCTGCGATTTCGGGAGTCCTGGCTCGCCTGTCTGATCGGCTATGCCACGCATGGTCTGCTCGATGCCTGCACGTCCTACGGCACACAGCTACTGTGGCCGTTTTCCGATCATCGCGTCGCCTGGAACAACGTCTCGGTCATCGACCCCCTGTTCACGCTGCCGCTGGCGACGCTGACCATCATGGCCGTGCTCCGGCGGCGCCGGGCCCTGGCGCTGGCCGGGCTCGTCTGGGCCCTGGCCTACCTGCTGTTGGGCGTTTGGCAACACAATCGAGCGGCGGCCGCAGGGGCAGAACTGGCCGCAAGCCGTGGACATGTGCCCGAACGCCTGACGGCCAAGGCGGGCTTTGCCAATCTGCTGGCCTGGAAGCTGGTGTATGAGGCAGGCGGGCGATTGTACGTCGATGGCGTCAGAACCGGCCTGACAGTCCGCATCTGTCCGGGCGCAAGCCTTGCGGCGCTGGACCTGCAACGCGACCTGCCCTGGCTGCCGCCCGACAGCCAGCAAGCGATCGACGTCGAGCGCTTCCGCTGGTTCTCGGACGGCTATGTCGCGGCCGATCCAGAAGCCCCGGAGCGGGTGATCGATGTCCGCTACTCAATGGCGCCGAACCGCATCAAGCCGCTCTGGGGAATCGAACTCGACCGCCAGGCGACAGCGAATGCGCATGTGCGCTACATCGTCAACCGCACGCTTGACGCCGAGCAACGCGGCGCCTATTGGCGAATGCTGGTCGGAAAAGGCTGTCGCGCGCTTGATTAGCCCAAAAGCTCCCGATTGGCGCGGCGCAGGAACAGGAGCCCGATAGCGGCATTGAAGAAGATGAAGAAATTGTGCATCACCAGCCCGAACGCGGAGAGTTCTGCGGCGTTTTGCGGAAACAGCACAACCCAGATGGTGATCGCCGCCGCGCGCATGGGGGTGGGGATGGCGGCGGCAAGGAAGATCACCGGCAAGACGCCAAGCATGTCCAGAAAGGTCGCCTCCACGCCGAACAGGCGCAGCGCAAGCGTATAGACCACGACCGCGCCAAGCAGCGCCGGCGAACGGATGGCGGCAACAATCAGGTAGCGGCTCGGCGAAGCCTCGCGAAAGGCCTTGAGAATCGCACGTTCGCGGATGCTGGCGGCGAGCGGGATGAAACCACGAAAGCAGGCAACCCAGAAAACGAACAACACCAGCACCACGATACCGACCCAGGGCACCCAACGGAAGACTGCGGGCAGCGAGTCTGCCGCCATCGCATAGCCGACATTCGCCCAGAAGGTGAGGTAGATCAGCTCGCAAAACATGATGAAGAGCATGGACGACGCAACCTCCCAACCAGGCACGCCGTCGCGCCGGTTCAGATAGAGCGCCATGGCGCCCTTGCCCACCTGCTCGTTGACAATCGAGATGATGTAGGCGCTCGCGCGGATGGGCAGGATGCCCGTCCAGGCGACGCGCGCGTTGAACCAGGTGACCACGCGCCAGACGACCGTGGCGTCAATCAGGAAGAAGAAGGCAGAGTAAGGCGCCATGAGCGCGAGCCAGGCGCTCCAGGACACGCCGGAAAACACGTCCAGCAGATAGCCGACAGCGGTCTCGCCCTGGCGCGCCGCGGCGCTGTCGATCCGGGTATAGAGCCATGCAAAACAGGCCAGCGTAACCAGCCAGAGCAGTACTCTCTGCCACAGAGGAGCCGACCGCGGTCGGCTGCCTGATGACGCCGTCATGGGCAGAGCACGCATTGCGGCAAGATACGATCCTCCATTTCGGGTCAGGCGAGTTCGGCGCGAAACGCCGGATGCGCGATGTCGATCAACGCCTGCCTTCGCTCGCGCTCCGTGGCGCCGTGCATTCTGGCGACGCCATATTCGGTGACTACCAGATCCACATCCGCGCGCGGGGCCGTCACCTGAGCTACCTGACGCACGATCCGCGACACGGCGCCACCCCGAGCCGTTGCCGTCAGGGCAACGATGGAGCGCCCGTTTCGAGACTGGCGCGCGGCGCGCATGAAGTCAACGGCGCCGCCGGTCCCGGAAACCTGCCGGCCATTCACCACCTCGGCGTTCACCTGACCCTTGAGATCCACTTCCACTGCCGAATTGATGGACACGAACCGGTCGATTCCGGAGATCACACTGGCGTCATGCGTCACATCGGCCCCGGCAAGCAACAGCTCCGGCGCCTCGGCCGCCCAGTCATGCAGTTGCTGGCTACCGACGATCATGCCGGCCACGTGGCGACCGCGCAGGCGCGACTTGCGCGCACCGGTGATCGCGCCGCCTTCGATCAGCGCCATGCCAGCGTCATCGATCAGGCCGCCGTGCCAGCCGAGGTCGCAACGCCCGCCAAGGGCCGCCAGAATAGCGGCCGGGATGGCGCCAATGCCGGTTTGCAGGCAGTCGCCATCGGCAATCAGCTCCGCCACTCGGGCGCCGATAGTGCGCGCCGTGTCATCCAGCCTGGCCGGCGCCAGGCAGACCTGGGGGAGATGGCTGGCGAGCATGAAGTCAACGCGCTCCGGCGCCAGCTCGGGCGCCCCGAGGGGTGCAATAATCGCATCGTTCAATTCGGCAACGACGCAGCGGGCCGAGGCCACTGCGGCCTCGAAGAAATCCACATTCGGCCCCGAACGCAAGCGTCCTGACCGATCCCGCGCCACCTGAACGAACGCCAGATCCAGCGGCGTGGCGCGCAGGAAATCGAAGATGTGGCGCATGTGCATGGGCAGGAAGTCCACATGACCTGCGGCATGGCTGGACTGTAGCTGCGGCGTGAGGAAAAAGGTGGTCATCCGCGCCTCGGGGTGCAGCGCCGAAAAATCGGTGCTGTTCAGCCCGGGCAACGGAAATTGCAGGAACCGCACGCCTCGGGCACAGTCAGGTTGCGCCGAGATTGCCTGCACCAGAGCCTTCGGCTCATTGCTGCTGCCGCCGACATACGCCCGCATCCCCGGCTTCAGCAGGGACGCCACCTCGCTGGCTTCAATCTGTCGCAAGCAACCCGTCCGCAGGGTCCGTCCGGCTGGCGGCAACAGGCTACTGTGCCGACAGCAATTGGTTGAGCACGAATTGCAGGATGCCGCCGCTCTGGAAGTAGGCCATCTCGTTGTCGGTATCGAGACGGCTTCTGACGCGCAGCCGCCTGCTCTCCTTGCGGCCAGCTCCGGGGCTCCCTTCGGCTTGACTGATGACCAGCTCCAGTTCCTGGCGTGGCCGAATGTCTGTCTCCCCGTCCGGCAGCCGGATGTCGATGAATTCATCACCGACAAGCCCCAGGCGCTTTCGGTCATCGCCTGGCAGAAAGGTCAGCGGCAGAACGCCCATGCCAATCAGATTGGAACGGTGAATCCGCTCGAAACTCTCGGCGATCACCGCCTTGACGCCGAGCAGCCGCGTGCCCTTGGCCGCCCAGTCACGGCTTGAGCCTGTGCCATAGTCCTTGCCGGCAACAATCACCAGTGGCGTATCGGCGCCCTGATAGCGCATGGCGGCATCATAGATGGACAGACGATCGCCAGTGGGCAGGTGGCGCGTGTAGCCGCCCTCCAGATCCGGCGTCATTTCGTTGCGAATGCGGATGTTGGCAAAGGCGCCGCGCATCATCACCTCGTGGTTGCCGCGTCGGGCGCCGTAGGAGTTGAATTCGGCCCGATCAACGCCCTGCTGTTGCAGGTACTGGCCAGCGGGGCTGTCCGGGGCGATGGCGCCGGCTGGCGAGATATGGTCCGTGGTGACCGAATCGCCGAGCATGGCCAGCACGCGAGCATCGCGCACCTCAACCGGCTGCGGCGCCTGCTCGCCGACCGTAAAGAAGGGCGGTTGCTTGATGTAGGTGGATTCGAGCCAGCGATAGCTGGCTTCGGCGCCGGCGTCTATCGCCCGCCAGGCAGACGAGCCGGTAAAGACATCGGCGTACTGTTCCTGAAACATCTCTGCCGACACCTCAGCGACAGCATCGGCGATTTCTGCATTGCTTGGCCAGATATCCCGGAGATAGACAGGCTTGCCAGCCTGGTCTTCGCCCAGCGGTTCGCTGCCGAGATCGATCCGGGTGCTGCCGGCAAGCGCATAGGCCACCACCAGCGGCGGCGACGCCAGCCAGTTGGCGCGCACCTCCTGATGCACCCGGCCCTCGAAGTTGCGGTTCCCGGATAGCACCGAGGAAACCACCAGACGGCCTGCTTCGATGGTTTCTGACACCGGCTGCGGCAGCGGGCCGGAATTGCCGATGCAGGTGGTGCAGCCATAGCCGACCAGATTGAAGCCGAGCGCATCCAGGGCCGATTGCAGGCCGGAGCGGCGCAGATACTCAGTGACCACCTTGGAACCGGGCGCGAGCGACGTCTTGACCCAGGGCTTCACCTGAAGGCCAGCGGCGAGCGCCTTCTGCGCCACGAGACCGGCGCCGAGCATCACCGCCGGGTTGGAGGTATTGGTGCAGGAGGTGATGGCCGCAATCACCACATCACCATGCCCCAGCGTGTAGTCGGCGCCCGGCACGGAAACCCGCTGCTGCTGCGCACCCGCTTGCCCCTGAAGCGCCAGCGCCTGATCGAAAGCCGCCGGCAGCTCGCGCATCGACACCCGATCCTGCGGCCGTTTCGGCCCTGCCAGGCTCGGCTGCGCCTGCGCCAGATCCAAGGACAGCCGCGCCTCGAATTCTGGCGCCGGCTGCCCGGGTTCGCGCCACAGCCCCTGCGCGCGCGCATAGGCCTCCACCAGGGCGAGGGTTTCCGCAGGCCGACCGGAGAGCCCCAGGTATCGAATCGTCTCCCGATCAATCGGGAAGAAACCGCAGGTTGCGCCATATTCCGGGGCCATGTTGGCGATGGTCGCCCGGTCTGCCAGCGAAAGCGTCTCCAGGCCATCGCCGTAAAACTCGACAAACTTGCCGACCACGCCGTGCGCGCGCAGCATCTCGACCACCTGCAGCACCAGATCGGTGGCGGTAACGCCTTCCGCCAGGGCGCCGGTCAATTCGAATCCGACCACCGCCGGGATCAACATGGAGATCGGCTGGCCGAGCATCACCGCCTCGGCCTCGATGCCGCCCACGCCCCAACCGAGAACGCCGAGGCCGTTTATCATGGTGGTGTGGCTGTCGGTGCCGACCAGCGTATCGGGATAGGCGAGCAGGCTGTCGCCGTCGGCGCGGGTCCAGACCGCCCGCGCCAGGTATTCCAGATTTACCTGGTGACAGATGCCTGTGCCCGGCGGCACCACGCGGAAATTGTCGAACGCAGTCTGGCCCCAGCGCAGAAAACGATAACGTTCTTCGTTGCGCGCCATCTCGATAGCGACATTGTTGTCGAAAGCAGCAGAATCACCGAATCTGTCCACCATCACCGAGTGATCGATCACCAGATCGACAGGCGCCAGCGGATTGATCAGCGTCGGGTCATGGCCGGCAGCCATCACGGCGCTGCGCATGGCGGCCAGATCCGCTACTGCGGGCACGCCGGTGAAATCCTGCATCAGCACGCGCGCCGGCCGATAGGCGATTTCCCTGTCCGCCGGGCGTGCATCGGCAGCCTGCGCCAGCGCCTCGATGTCGCTGCGGCTGACTGCGCCGCCGTCTTCGTGGCGCAGCAGGTTTTCGAGCAGAATCTTCAGGGAGTATGGCAACCGACTGATGTTGCCGGCGCCAGCCGCCTCAGCAGCAGACAGATCAAAGTAATCGTAGCGCTGACCATCAACGACCAGCGTCTTGCGGCAGCGAAAGCTGTCCTGACTCATGGGCAATCCCTATCCATTGGCTTGACGGCGTCCTAGGAGCCTGCGCCGCAGGAATTCACGGCTGCAAATCCGCTTTTGCGACTTCCTGCGGCGCAGGCTCCCAGGCCATCAAGCGGCGCCGCAGATTGCAGCTATTTTGCCTGAATCCGGCGTCAGTCGGGGAGATGCCTGCTACTGGTTGGCGAAGGGGAAGCCCTTGATGGCGACGGCGCCACCGCAATGCCGGTGCTCGCCGGCATTGCGGGGGCCTCTACGGGGGTTGGCGTATGCGCGACGGGGATTCAGTGCACCTGAACCTCGATGGACTTGGGTCCATCCGGCTCGCGCTTGGCGATCGTCAAGCTGAGCACGCCTTCGCGGGAAGCCGCCGAGATGCTATCCGCATCCACCGTGTCCGGCAGCCGGAAGCTGCGCGAAAAGGCGCCGTAGCGACGTTCCAGCCGATGATTGCGAATGTCATCCAGAGCCCGCTGCTTGCGCTCGCCGCTCACGGTCAAGACTGCATCCTTGACGGTCACCGACAGACTTTCTCGGTCTATCGCCGGCAATTCCATGTCGATGCGAAAGTCGGCTTCCGTTTCCAGGATGTCCACGGGCGGACGCCAGTCACCGGCAGACGCCGGGTCAGAGGCGAAGGGGCCGTGGCCAAACCAGAAGTCCAGGTCCCGAATCGGGTTCCATCGAATCAAGCTCATGTCAGTTCTCCTTGGTTCATCAGTTGCTGACGGCCCATGAATTGGGGGCCGACAGGCGCATTCAAAGCACTTGAATTGGCCATTTTCATCCCCAAGGCGCGAGGTCTTCACAGCCCGGCCAATCTGCATCGCCGGGTTGTTGCAAAATTGGGTGGGCTGCAGAAGCCGGAGATGATGACGTGATCCTGCTGGCCCGTACATGACCTTGTACGCCGATGCGTGGTGGCGTTACATTGCAGTGCGCCCGCGAAATCACAGGGCGCAGGCTCCTGGAATTCAGGCGACCAGAAACCAACCAGCAGGAGGCCGCACGGCGCATGAGCAACCCTGTCAACATCACTGTTTTCCGCTGGGCCGGGGCCTGGGGGCCGTTCAAGGTGAATATTCCCTGCGGCGAATGCGCTCTCACCCACGACATCATTCAGGACTGCATCGACACGGACCTGGCGGGCATCGAGGTGGCGCTGGATATGCGCGACTGGCTCAGCGAATGGTGGAAGCCACTGCCGAAGGGCGGCTGGCACGCGCCCATCGTCCTGGTGAACGGCAAGATCGTCTCCCAGGGCGCGGCGCTGAATCGCGGCGTTCTGACCCAGGCGGTAATCGAGTGCGCCATGTCGGACACGCCCATGACAGGCAATCACATTTTCGGCAAGACCGGATGTCCCCACTGCGTCCGCGCCAAGGGCTATCTGGCCGAATCCGGCATCGAAAGCCGCTACTGCGACGTGGTCAAGGACACCCGCGCCCTCTACGAGATGCTGGCTCGCGTCAAACCCGTCATCGGCCCCAAGACACCGGTTACCCTGCCACAAATCTGGATTGACGGCTGTTATGTCGGCGGCGCGGATGCACTCAAGGATCTGCTGGGGCTGGCCGAGGTCGAGCCCAATCCAGATCGTGGCCAGTGTTCTCTCTCACCCGCGCGTTGACCGGGGTCTTGCCTCAGGGGCCGCGATGATCGCGCGGTCTGGCGCGGTCTGCCTGGCGCGACCTGTCCTGGGTTAGCTCGCTTCTTCCGCCAAGGCGGCCAGAGGCAAGGGCTCACCCGTCTGAATCAACAACGCTTGGCGGCGCAGAAAGCGCAACAGGCCGCTCTTCCCCATACGCGACCGGCCGAGGCCGGAAACGCCGAAGGACTCCTTCTCCACATCCCCTACCGGGCCGGTCAAGCCGGCGTCATTGACGCTTACGGCGCCAGCGCGCAACTGCTCGGCCAGGGCCAGGGCATGCGCCTCTTCGCCGAGCACGGAGGCCGAGAGGCCAAATTCTGAATCGTTGGCCAGGCGCACGGCCTCGGCATCGTCCGCAAACGGCATCACCGGCAGTACGGGCCCGAACGTCTCCTCCTGATACAGGCGCATTCCGTGATGCAGCCGACTCAATACCACCGGCTGGCACCAGACGCCGCCATCCTGCCGGATCAGGCCGCCACAGTGCTGCTCCGCACCCTCAGCCAGGGCGTCGGCTAGCTGCTCCGCAACCCGGTCGGCCTGTCGCGGGTCGATGAAGGGGCCGATCTGGCCCTGGTCCACGCGCGCCAGATTCAGGCGCACAGCCTTTGCCGCAGACGTCAGTTGTACAAGGAAGTCGTCATGCACCGAGGCATGCACATAGATGCGCTCGATGGACTGACAAGCCTGACCGGTCGCAAGCACCGAAGCCCGCAAGGCCACGCGCACGGCAAGCGCCAGGTCTGCTTCTGGCAGAACGATCAAGGGGTCCTTGCCGCCGAGTTCCAGAAACGCCGGAATCAGCCGCCCCCCGGCCTGGGCGCCCACCCGCCGACCGGTGGCCACGCTGCCCGTAAAGCAGACGGCATCAACCGCATCCACCACCGCTTCGCCGCAAGCCGGGCCGCCAGGCGCCACCGCAAGCACCGCAGCAAGCTCTGGCGCGTCGGCGATTGTCTGGCGGAGCGGCTGCACCAGCCGAGGCGTCACCTCGCTCGGCTTGATGAGCACGGCGCAGCCCGCCAGCAGTGCCGGAATGGCGTCGATCAGCGGCAACAGGAAGGGAAAGTTCCAGGGGCCGATGACGCCCACCAGCCCAAGCGGCGAGAGCCGGTGCTCATAGCGCACGGAAGGCATCATGGCGGATTCGCCGGCAGCAGGGCGGGATAGCAGGCCGGAGGCTCGCTCGGCCCAGAAATCGAGTCTCGACAGTACGCCATCGAACTCGGACCGAGCCAGACGCTGCCGGCCCGTGTCTTCGCTGAGGGCCTCGACCAGCGCTTCGCGACGAGCGAGAAGCGCCTGCCGCCAGGCTGCAAAGACGGTCAACCGATGCTCGATTGAGGCCGCCCAGGTCGCTTGCCCGGCACGCAGGCGCAGGGCGGTTGCCCGGACATCATCAACGTCAGCAGCCGCCAACCGGAAATCGGGGCCACCACGAGGGTTCGATGCAGAAATCATGTTTGTCATAATGATGGGTCATTATAGCCAAACAAGTTTGGAGCGACCCATGCCAGGAACGCTCCTGGATAAACTCTGGGACAGTCATTGCATCGAAACGGATGACAATGGCGAGAGCCTGTTGTACATCGACCGGATCGTGCTGCACGAACGCACCGGCGCACTGGCGCTGCAAGCGCTGCGGGACCGGGGTCGGCGCGTGCGCCGACCGGAGCACGCCTTCTGCGTGACCGACCACATCATCGACACGCGCCCGGGGCGAGGTGACGAGACGCAAGCGCCGGGCGGCGAGGCGTTCATCCTGCGCCAGCGGCAAGGCGCCGCCCACTTCGGCTTACGGCTGTTCGACATTCAGGATGCGGACCAGGGCATCAGCCATCTGGTAAGCGCCGAACAGGGAATTGCCCTGCCCGGCCTGGCCCTCGTCTGCCCGGATTCGCATACCTGCACGCTGGGTGCAATCGGGACGCTGGCGCTCGGCATTGGCAGCACCGAAGCAGAGCATGTGCTGGCCACCTCGACCCTGCGCATCAGCCGCCCGGACAGTCTGCTGGTGCGTGTCTCCGGCGCCCTGCAAGCCTCCGTCAGCAGCAAGGATCTGGCCTTGCAGCTGATTGCCGAACATGGCGCGGACGGCGGCAAGGGCACGGCGGTTGAGTTTGCCGGCGACGCGATAAACGCCCTGCATCCTGAAGCCCGCATGACACTGTGCAACATGGCGGTCGAATTTGGCGCCCTGACAGCCCTGATCGCACCGGACGCCGCCGTGCATGCGCTGCTTGCAAACAGCCGCTACGCACCCCGCAAACTACCGCTCGAGGACTGGCGTCGGCTGCGCTCGGAGCCGGACGCAGACTTTGCGCGCGTGATCGAGATAGACGCAAACCAGGTGCAACATCGAATCACCTGGGGCACATCGCCGGCCCAGGGCGTGGCCTTGCGCGGCCGGGTGCCAACGCCGGCCAGTGATGCCGACGCCCGGGCACTTGCCTATATCGGCCTGGCGCCGGGCGCCCGCATGACCGATGTCACCATCGACGCCGCCTTCATCGGCTCCTGCACCAACGCCCGGCTGAGCGATCTGCGCGCTGCCGCCGAGGTGCTGCGCAATCGCCGGGTGGCGCCTGGCGTGGCCGCCCTGTGCGTGCCGGGATCCGGTCGCGTCAAGCGGGCAGCCGAGGCCGAAGGGCTGGATCAGGTGTTTCGCGCCGCCGGTTTTGAATGGCGCGAAGCCGGTTGCAGCCTGTGTTTCTACGCCGGCGGTGAGTCCTTCGGGCCGGGCAAGCGCATCGCCTCCACCACCAATCGCAACTTCGAGGGCCGGCAAGGGCCGGGCGCGCGCTCGCACCTGGCGAGCCCGGCGGTGGTGGCTGCCTCGGCCGTGCGCGGACGACTGTCCGCGCCGGATATGCTCTAGAGCCTGTTCCCGGACGCGGCTCGATGCAGGCTTTCACCACACACACAGGCATCGCCGCGCCGCTGTTGCGTCCCAACATCGACACGGACGCCATCATCCCCTCCCGAGAGATGCGCCGCCCAGCCAGAACCGGGCTCGGGAGCGGACTATTCGCCAACTGGCGCTACCGGGATCCGGCAACGCGGGAAACAGACCCGGAGTTTGTGCTGAACCATCCCGCCTATGCAGGCGCCAGCCTGCTGTTCGGCGGCGCCAACTTCGGTTGCGGTTCATCGCGCGAGCAGGCCGTCTGGGCACTGGTTGATTTTGGCATCCGGGCCATCATGGCCCCCAGTTTCGGCGCCATCTTCCACAAGAATTGCATCGCCAACGGCCTGTTGCCGGCGCGGGTGGAAGAGACTGATCTTCTGGCCATGGCCGCTTGGGTAGCCGACAATCCAGGGGCGCGCAAGCTGACGATTGATCTGGCCGAGAAGCGCATTCGGGGCGGTCGGCTTCGGGTCAGCTTCGAGATAGGCCAGGCGGAGCAACAGCGCCTCCTGAAGGGCCTGGATTCGATTGCGCATACACTGCAACAGGCGCAGACAATCGACGCCTTCGAACAAACCTGGTTCAGCCGCCATCCGTGGGCGGCGCTTGAACCCGAAGCCGGCCAGGCGTCTGCAACAACGAATTGATCCTTGAACCAGGAGACATGAATTGACATCCGTGACGCTGTATCACAATCCGCGATGTTCCAAATCACGCCGGACCCTGGCCCTGTTCCAGGACAAGGGCGTGCAGCCAGAACTGGTGCACTACCTCGAAACGCCGCCGGATGCAGCGCGGTTGAGCGCCCTGCTCGAGCTGCTTGGCCTGCAACCCCGTGAACTGATGCGTCGCCAGGAAGCGCCCTATCGAACGCTTGATTTGGACAACCCCCGGCGCTCCCGAGAAGAACTGATCGACGCCATGATCCGCCATCCCATCCTGATCGAGCGTCCGATCGCTGTCGGCAACGGCCGGGCCGCCATCGGCAGGCCGCCAGAAAACGCGCTCAGCGTGCTGTAGCTGCCGCCTCACCGCACACCTGCGGATCCTTCAGCGCCCGCCGATACCAGCGCAAGGTAAACGGCGCCAGGGCGAACACCGGCAGGCCAAACAATAGCGGCAGCAGGGCGATGCTGTAGCGCACGCCCTCAACGCCAAAGACCCGATCGTTGAGCAGGCCCACAAGGCTCGGGCCGAGAAACAGACCGGTCAAGCTGATGGCCATGTAGTAGAGCGCCACCATCTGGGCGCGGATGTTGGCCGGCACGATGTTCAGGAGTGCGGTGACGCCGGTGGCAGAGACGAAGGCGAGACCGATGTTGCCGAGCGCCAGCAACACGAAGGCAGCCCAGGGGGAATCGAGCAAGGGGCCGATCACATTCGGCGGCACGCCAAACAGAAGACCAGCCATGGCGATGCGCAGGGGCGCATCCCGGTGACCTCGACGGGTGTAGCGATCTGACAGCGAGCCGGCAATGGTGACCGCCAGCGGCCCCAGCACCAGCAGCGTCGAGCCGTGCAGGATGGCGTAATCGCGCACGGCCCAGCCCCAGGTTCGGGCGAACATGGCCGCCAGCCAGCCGTGACTGTAAGCGATGATGGTCATCACGCAGAAAACGCTCACGAAGCTCGCATACAGCCGCCAATGCCGACCGGCGTGCGCCAGCGTGTGGCCGAGGTGCCGTTGTCCGGCTGCGTCCGCAGCTTCCAGGCGGCGCCTGGGTTCGCGCAAGCCCACGAACGCCAGGGCGAGCAGCAGGCCGGGCAGTCCGACAATCAGGAAGGCCAGTTGCCAGGGCGCGAGCACGCCAAGGCCGGGAAAATTGACATCGCCGCTGGTGTTGGCCCAGTGCAACACGGCGGCGCCGAGCAGCGCCGCCAGGGCGCTGCCGACAGAAATCGCGCTGGAGTAAACGGCAATCGGCTTGCCCCGCCGCTCCTCCGGGAAACTGTCTGCAATCAGAGACATGGCGCAGGGGCTCAGGGTCGCTTCGCCGATACCGACCGACATGCGCGCCAGCAGCATTTGCACGAAGTTGCGCGCAAGGCCGGACAGGGTGGTGGCAGCCGACCAGAGGGCAACGCCGAGCCCCAGTATCCAGGTGCGCCGCCAGCGGTCGGCCAGATAGCCAAGTGGCAAGCCCATGGTGGCGTAGAAGACGGCAAAGGCCGGCCCCAGGAGTAGCCCCATCTGGGTATCGGTGATTGCCAGATCCGCCTTGATCGGGTCGATCAGCAGGCTGAGTATCTGCCGGTCAACGAACGAGACCACATAGGCCAGCGTCAGCAGCGCAACCAGATACCAGGAGCGCCCGGCTGGCGGCCAGGCGCGATCAGCCGCCGGATCAGGCGCCTGATTCATCCGTCAGCCGCCCGGAGATGTGGTAGAGCACGACAAGGTTATCGTCCGCGTCCAGAATGCCGATCTCGCGTCCAACCCGGCCGTCGTGGGTCACCAGTCTTTCTTCGGGAAAGACGGTATGGCCGGCAGTCCGGGCGCGGCCGATCACCGCGTCGAGATCAGCCACATCCAGCAC
The DNA here is from genome assembly GCA_965199705.1 of Pseudomonadales bacterium. Taxonomy (GTDB): domain Bacteria; phylum Pseudomonadota; class Gammaproteobacteria; order Pseudomonadales; family Azotimanducaceae; genus Azophilus. Next base: position 1,275,709 of record OZ241359.1, on the reverse strand, counting down.
GATCGTGGCGCGCCTCGGTTCGGCCTGAGGCGGCAGATTCGGGGCCTCTGTCAGCGCCATCACCCGAGGCTGCTCCGCTGTGCTGAGGACGGCAAATCCAACCGGATGATTCGCATCCAGGCCGAACACCCGGTGCGAATAGCTCACATCACGCGGCGGTTTGGTAAAGGTCAGTTCAAACCCCAGGACGTCGCAATAAAAGGCAAGCGCCCGTTCCAGGTCGCGCACCACAAAGTTGGCGCGCTGTAATCGCAGACTCATGTCGGCATCCTCCGTGTGGGTGTTCTGGCGCCTCAATCGCCGACCAGGAGAACCTGGCAATCGGCAATGCCGGCGCGCAGCTTTCTGGCCTCGGCGTACTCGCTGGATTGCCAGAACGCAAGAGCGGCAGCCTTGTCCGGCCATCTGGAAATCACCACGGAGCCGCCCGGATGCGCCCCTTCCAGCACCTCCGCGCCGGGGGTCCGCAGCAGATACTCACCGCCGAAACGGGCGGTCAAACGGGCAGCCTCGGGCGCATAGGCTTTCAGGAAGGCCTCCCGGTCGTGAATCTGGGCGGTGATGATGAGATGTGCTGGCATGTCGGGCTCCGTTCCCTGGCTTGGTGTGGCATCCGGCGACGCGCTTCCGGGCCTTTTGGCTGGCGGCGTGGCGCAGGCGTCGGGTCAGTTCTCGGCGATGACGCCGGCTTCGAGCAGCGCCGCTATGGCCGCTGGCGGCTCGCCGGTTCGGGCAACCGCAGCGCGCGAATGTTCGCCGGCTCTCGGCAGGTCCCGGCGCGCATCCATGCGGCTGCCGTCCATCTCCAATGGCAGTTTGGGCAGGCGCATCGCCTTGCCGGCATTGTCGCCATCGGCAACATGCAGGTCCGCCAGCCCCTTGCCGGACAGATGCGGATCGTCAAACAGATCCGACGGCCGGTTGACTTCCGCGAACGGCAGGCCAGCCCGCTCCAGGCGCGCGGCTGCTTCTGCCCGCCCCATGCCGGCAAAGAGATCCCGCAGCGCCGGCAGAAAGCGCTCGCGCTCGGCCACCCGTCCGGCATTGGTAGCCAGAGTCGCGTCTTCGGCCAGCGCGTCCAGCTCGAACTCCGCGCAGAAATGCCGCCACTGGCCGTCCGTTACCACGCCGACAAAGAGCGGGGCGTCGCCAGCGCAGGTAAACAGATCGTACACGCCCCAGGCGGAATGGCGGATCGACATGGGCTGTGGCTCCTGCCCGAGCACCGCCTCCTGCGCCATGTGCTGGCCGACGAAGAAGGCCGTGGTTTCAAAGAGGGCGCTGGTGAGATGTTGCCCGCGCCCGGTGCTGCGCCGCTGATTGAGCGCCGCCAGGATACCGATGACGCCGAACATGCCACCGCCTACATCCACCACCGAAGCGCCAGCGCGCATCGGGCGGCCAGGCAACCCCGTCATGTAGGCCAGCCCGCCAAGCATCTGGGTTACCTCATCAAGCGCCGGCCGGTGCTCGTAGGGGCCGCTGAGAAACCCCTTGAGACTGCAATAGATCAGGCGCGGATGGGTCTCGGAAAGCGCCGCATAGCCAAAACCCAGGCGATCCATGGCGCCGGGGCGAAAGTTCTCGATCAGCACATCCGCGTCTTCGATCAGACGCAGCACAAGCGCCTGACCCCGGGGCTGCTTGAGATCGACGCAGAGGCTCTGCTTGTTGCGGTTGTACATGGCAAAGTAACCGCCACCGGAACCCTTCAGTCGGCGCGTGTTGTCGCCGCCGACAGGTTCGATCTTCAGCACGTCCGCGCCGAGGTCGGCCAGGATCAGGCCCGCAGCCGGCCCCATGACCATGTGCGAAAACTCCACCACCCGGACGTCGGACAGTGGCAGGGACTCGTTCAACAGCGCCTCCGGGACCAAGGGCCCGCTCGCCGACCGGGCAAGGGCGTCAATTCGCCGACGCACATCCCCGCGACCTTTTAATGTCCTTATGATATATCATTAGGTCAATTGCGGAGACAAGGTGTGCTTGGCGATATGCGGCTCGATATCGAAATCAGTGAAGTAGGCACGCGGGACGGGCTGCAAAGCCTTGACAGCATCATGCCGACCGAATTGAAGAAGGCCTGGATCGCGGCCGAGGCGGCAGCCGGCGTCCCGGAAATCGAAGTGGGTTCCTTTGTTCCGGCCAGCCTGCTGCCGCAACTGGCGGATACCGGCGAGCTGGTGACCTGGGCCAGGAGGACCCTGCCCGGACTACGCGTTGCCGTGCTGGCGCCGAACCTGAAGGGCGCCGAAGCAGCCATCGTCGCAGGCGCGCACAAGATTTCCCTGCCACTGTCCGTCAGCGAAACCCATAGCCTGGCCAACGTCAAGCGCAACCATGCCGAGATGCTGGAACAGATCCGCCTGATCGTGGCCCGGCTGGCGCAGGAACCGGCGGAAACCAGGCCCGGCTTCGAGGTCTCGCTCTCCACGGCCTTCGGCTGCACGCTGGAAGGGCCTGTGGCGCAAGATCGGGTTCTGTCCCTGGCGCAGCAGGCAATTGCGCTTGGCGCCGATGAGGTCGGCCTGGCGGACACCAGTGGCTATGCTGATCCAACGTCCGTGCTGCGCCTGAGCCGTCGTTTGCGGCACGCACTGGGCAAGGAAAGGTTGACCGGCATCCACCTGCACAACACCCGCGGCCAGGGGTTGGCCAATGTCATGGCCGCGCTGGAGGCGGGGATCACCACCATCGACAGCTCACTCGGCGGCATAGGCGGCTGTCCGTTCGCGCCAGGCGCCAGCGGCAACATAGTCACCGAGGACCTGGTGTTCATGCTGGAGGCGATTGGCCTCAATACCGGCATCGACCTGGAGCGTCTGATCGAAGTGCGCAAGCAGGTTGCGGCGGCCTTGCCGGACGAAGCGCTGTACGGCTTCCTTGCCGACGCCGGATTGCCCAAGGGATTTCGGCACGCCCGCGAACAGGGGGCGCCGGGCGCGGGGGCCGCGAGCGCGGCCGCCTGAGCCGGCCTTCATGCCGCCTTACACCGCAGTCGCCCTGCAGATCGGCGTTCGCTCGATCGCGGGCATCACGGATGTCATCGCCGCCAGGGACGCGATCAGGTCAGCACTCGAACGGCTGGCTGCCCAAGTCGCCGCAACCCTCGCATTTGTCGGGCCATCGCTGCGCCTGGTGGTGCTGCCCGAGTACTTTCTTACCGGCTACCCCCAGGGCGGCGGCATCCCGGCCTGGCGGCAGTTGGCGGGCATCGACCCGGATGGCCCGGAGTACGAGCGCCTCGGCCGTATCGCCCAGGAAAACCGAGTGTTCCTGGCCGGCAACCTCTATGAAACGGACCCGCACTTCCCGGACTTCTACTTCCAGACCTGCTTCATCGCCTCGGAAACCGGCGACATCATCTTGCGCTATCGGCGGCTGATTTCGCAGTTCGGCCCCACGCCCCATGATGTGCTCGACCGCTATCTGGACATCTATGGCGAGGACAGCCTCTTTCCGGTGGTCAGCACCCCTCTCGGGCGGCTGGCGGCGCTGGCCTCCGAAGAAATCCTGTTCCCGGAGATCAGCCGCGCCCTGGCCCTGAAAGGCGCGGAAGTGCTGTGTCATTCATCGTCGGAGATCGCAAGCCCTGAATTGACTCCGAAGAACGTCGCCAAGCTGGCGCGCGCGCACGAGAACCACTGTTTCCTGGTGTCCGCCAATACGGCCGGCGTTGCCGGCATCGACCTGCCCAACCTGTCGGTCGATGGTGGTTCCAAAGTGGTGGACTACCAGGGCCGGGTGCTGGCGGCAGCGGCCGGCGGCGAATCCATGGCAGCCTCCGCCGACCTGCATCTCGACGCTCTGCGCGCCTGGCGTCGGCGTCCGGGCCTGTTCAATCTCTTCTCGCGGCAGCGCCTGGACCTCTTTACCCGCGCCCTTGGAGACGCTGCCATTCACCCGCCGAACAGCCTGATCGGTGCTGACGGAGAAATTCGAATACCCGACAGATCCCACTTTCTGGCGATGCAGGAGGGCGCCATCCAGAGGCTGATCAAAAGCGACATCATCTGACCCAGGCGGGCGCGAACGCGCAGGCGGCGTCAGAGCGGGCGGATTTTGCGTTGACATCCCGAATCGGGTTGCGGGCATCACTGTATGGTAGCGAATTCGAAGTTCTCAAGACTGCGCTTCTCGGCGCTGAACTCGATGCCTACCAGATGCACCGGCTCGCCACCACCTTCGTATTTGGCCGCGTAACCGCGTTCCTGCAACTGCGCGAGCGCCGAACCCTCACCGGCTCGCTCCACCACCTTGAACTCCAGCAGAAACACCTGCCCCGCCGCACGCACCGACAGATCAACCCGGCCCGCCGCACTCGTATCCTCCGCCACCGCCAACGCGCCGAAAGCCGAGAACCAGGCATACAGAATGCTCGCGTAGTAGCCCTCGTAGTTCGCAATATCGTTGCGCCGATGCCAGTCGTGCGGAATGCTCGCAAACAGCGACTTCAACTGCGCCTGTATCGCATCAAAATCCACCGCCTCCAGCGCTTGCCAGAACCGGTCCCGACGGGCCAGATCCTGCGCCTGCGACCAGCCGATGGACGCCAGCAGGCTATCGTTGAGCGCCCTGCGAACCTCCATGTTCGGATAGCCCAACCGGTAGCGGGCCTCGAAACCGATCATCGTCTCGTCAACGATTGTCAGATAGCCCGTCTGAAACAGCAGCGCCTCCGTGCCGATTCTGTCCACATCGAACGCCGACAGCAATTCGTCCGACGCCACTTGCCCGTCCAGATCCAGCGGGCCGACTTGCCTTCTCTTGAGCAGGTCGATGAGAAAGCGCGGCGAGCCGGTCTCGAACCAGTGCGCCGCAAACTCCCTGCTGCTCAGCAACAGCAGCAAATCGAACGGGTTGTACACCCGCTTATCACCCCGCCAGCTATAGCCGTTGTACCACTCGCGCACATCCTCCCGATCCAGACCCTCAAGCTCCGCAGCGAACACCTCGTCCAGGTCCGCCTCCCTGTAGCCGCAAATGGTGGAGTAGTTGGGATCAAGCGTGATGTCCTGCAGGTTGTTCAGCCCCGAGAAAAGGTTCGCCTTGCTGAACTTGCTCACCCCCGTCAGAAACGAAAAGCGGATATGTGCGTCCAGCTCCTTGATGTTGCCGTACAGGGCCCACAACTCGTCCCGGTTGCGCCGCGCCTGCTCGTTCGGACCATCCGCAGAAGCCAGCGCGTCCAGAATCGGCTTGTCGTACTCATCCACCAGCACCACCACCCGCTGGCCGGTCTTCTCGTGCAGGGCTTGGATGAGGTTCCAGAACAGTTCTGGCGCCTCGTTGCCCTCTGCCTCCACCCCGGTATCCCGCACATGCGCCCGGAGTTGGTTGAGAACATTCCTGCGCAACCCCTCCGTGGTGTCGAAATTACCGCCACCGAAGCTCAGCCGCACCACCGGATACCGGGTCTGCCAGTCCCAGCGATCGTGGATATGCAGCCCCCGGAACAGGTCTTCGCTACCCTCGAACAACTCCTTGATCGTGTCCAGCAGCAGACTCTTGCCGAACCTGCGCGGGCGCGACAGGAAGTAGCAGGAACCTTTGTCCACCATCCTCTCGATGTGCGCGGTCTTGTCCACGTAGTGGCAACCGTCCTCCCATATCTTGCGGAAGGTCTGGATGCCGATAGGCAGGCGCTTGTGTCGGGTCATGGCGGTTCAGATGGCGGGCATCACCCCATGATAACGAATTCGAAGTTCTCAGGACCGCACTGCACTTGCCAGGCCCACTGCCAGGCGAGCTGGTCAGCCGGCAAAGTCCGCCATGGAGAGCCGCATGCGGTAGTGGAAGTGCCCGGTGTGGTACTGGCAGTCCAGCAAGTCCACCACCTCGCCCTGCTCGTCAAAGGTATGCCGCACCAGGGTAAGCACCGGATCCCCTGGCGCCAGGTCAAGCTGCTCCGCCACCGGCGGCGGCGCGGCTGCCGCACTCAGAAACTGCTCGATGTGCGCGATCCGGTGGCCATTTTCCTGCATGATCGCAAACCGCTGGCGGCGTTCGATATTGGCGGCGGTAAACCCCTTGGCGATGCCGCGCGTCCAGCTCTGATAGTAAGCGAAGGGCACGCCGTCCTCGCGTGAGCGCACCCGCACAACATGATGGACGCGCTCATCCGCCGGCATCCGCATATCGCTGACGATATGCGCGGGCGGCAGCCGGCGTTCGATGTGCAGAACACGCACACGGGTGGTGCGTGACATGCGCGCAAGTTTCTCCAGCATGCCCACCAATGGCGCATCCACTTCAGAATCCGGCTGCTGGAAGATCACATAGCTGCCCTTGGCTCGCTTGCGCTCGATATACCCCTGGCTCATCAGCAGGTCCATGGCGCGCTTGACGGTCACCCGGGAGACGCCGAAGCCCTCCGAAAGGCCGGCTTCTGTCGGCAGGCGCGCGCCCTGGCTCAGCTCGCCGGACTGAATGCGCAGCTTCAGGAGCTGATACAACTGGTGATACAGGGGAATCGGCCCGTCCGCCCGCAGTGAGCCGAGTTCGACTGGCGTGAAGTACTGATGGATGTCGGTCATCTGGGTCCTGGTTTGATGCTTGGCTAAAGACCGAGCGCGCCCGGATTGATGATGCCGTCCGGGTCCAGCAATTGCTTGAGGGCAATCAGGGTTTGTCTGGCCGGCGCCTCAAGACCTTCCTGATAGAGATAGTGCCGACCGATTTGCAGATGCACCGCGCCCTGGTCTCGAAACAGCGCCGTGATCTCGGCGCGCAATCGCATCACGAGTTCTCGGGCGGGCAGGTTTTCGGGAAACTGGTTGACCCGGCGCAGCACCCTGTCCTCAACGCTCTGCCGATGCAAGCTGTTGAGCGCATCCGGCCAGTAGAACACCGGTTCGATCAGAAAGCCATTGGCGTCCACCGTGGTAAACAGGGCGCCGTGGCGAATCTTCAGGTCTTGCATGGCGCTGGCGTGACGCGCAAACAGCGCTTCAATCGCCTCATGCACTGCAACCGCCCTTGAGTGCGCCACGATCCCGTGCACCGGTAGCCATCTCTCGCCAGCCGGCCCAATCATGGAGTTCAGCGGCGCAAAGGGATTTGCCCGCGCCACCTTGGGCACGGTGTTTTCCACCTCCCGGCCGCCGGCGTCCCGGCAAATCTGGCGTATTGCGGCTGCGCCCGCATCCGCCGTTTCCTGCAGCCGCTCCTCAACCATGAAGTGGGCCGCAAAGCGGGATTCATCGACAAAACGACGGCCCGCTGCCGCCACCCGGACGCCAGCCTTGATTCCCTTGAGCAGTCCGTTCTGGGCCGTCATCACCTGGCCGAGCGCCTTGACATCGGTAAGCAGGGACTCACGCTTCATGCGTTGCGCCTGCATCGTCGGATCGAAGGCGAAGCCAGCGTCGGTCAGACCCTGGCGGGAAACCTCGGACAGGGCGGCAAAGAGCGCTACATGGTGCGGAAAGTCGAAGCTCACCCAGGCGCGGCCTCGGGTATCCGGCAACAGTTTCAGGGTCGCCGCCGCCTTGATGCCGAAGGCGCCGGTGTCGCCTGCGAAGAGCCCGGTGAGGTCCGGCCCGTAGTGACGGAAAAAGGGGGTTGCGTGCAGTTGCGCTGAAGACCCGGTATGCAGCACCTCGCCGCTCGCCAGCACTACTTCCAGGCCGATCAGCGAATCCACGGCGGCGCCGTGCCGGGCGCTGCCCCAGAAAGCGCTGTTCTGGGAAAGACCGCCGCCGATGGTTGCCTTGAGGCCAGACAGGGTGCCCCAGAATGGAGTGCGCAAGCCAAGTGGCGCCAACGCCTGGTGCAGGCTCTGCCAGGTACAGCCAGCCTCCGCGGTCACATACATGTCTTCCCGGTTGATCTCGCGAATCCGGTCCATGGCCGAGAGGTCAACGCACCAGGTGTGCGGATGCGAGCAGAGGTAGCCGCTGCTGTAGGACATGCCGCCACCCCGAGGCGCGAGCACGCGGCCCGAGACCCGCGCGGCGCGCACCACCGCCACAAGGTCGGCGGTGCTGGCAGGGCGCGCCACCGCTTCGACCGGCGCCCGGTCGTCGGCGACATCCTGGCCATACAGTTCGCACAACCCGGCATCCTGCGAGAGAACGCCTGCTGGCAGGCCCTGCGCCAGAGTCTCGATATCCTGAATGGTCGCCTGAGCCGTCAGACCCGCCTCCACCGTCTGCCTGCGCGCCGGTGTCACCTGCCAACGCCAGCGCCTGATGGCGGCAGTATAGCCGCAAGTTGCTATTGACCGGTCAATATGCTTTGCTCTTGGGATGAGCCGTCGGCGAAGCCGCCGACGCCAGGTATCCGCCATGCCCAGAATGGAAAATTCCGATCTCACGCCCAGGCAATACTGGGCCCGGATCAAGGCCAATCCAGATCGGGCCAGATTCGGCTTCGGCGACAAGGCGGCGCTTGTCAATATCGATCTGCAGCGCGCCTACACGGACCTGGACGCATTCGCCACCGCCTACCAGACAGACCCGCGCCAGATCGAGTACATCAACCGTCTCTCAAGGCTGGCGCGCAGCAAGGGGATGCCGGTGATCTGGACGCATGTGGCCTACATGGACAACGCCGATGACGCCGGCGTCTGGGGGACGCGCACGAATACGGAAAACTCCCTGCAGAACATCAAGCTCGGCAGCCCGAGAGCGGAGCTGGACCCGCGCCTGGAGGTGGATCCAAACCTTGACGCGCTGGTCAACAAGCGGATGCCGAGCGTATTTCACGACAGCCCGATTGTGTCTCTGCTGACCTGGCACAAGGTGGATACCCTGATCCTGACCGGCGGCAGCACTTCCGGCTGCGTGCGGGCCTCTGCCGTGGACGCCCTGTCACGCGGCTATCGCACCATCGTGGTCGAGGAGTGCGTGGCCGACAAGCACGAAATCCCCCACTTTGCGAACCTCTGTGATCTGATGCTGAAGTACGCAGACGTGGAATCGCAGCAAACGGTGGCGGCCTGGTTCGAGGCGCACCCGGGCTGTCCGCCCATCCGCCAGGCCAGGCGCGCGCCCTTTTGATGCGGGAATCGCTCGACCTCTACGGCTGGCGGCCCTGGGATCAGCGGCTGCCGATCCGCTGGCCGGGCGGCGCCCGCCTGGCGTTCTGGGTTGCGCCAAATATCGAATTCTATGAACTGCGCCCGCCGCCGAATCCGCAGCGTCAAGCCTGGCCGCGTCCGCTGCCCGATGTGCAGGGCTACGCCACCCGCGATTACGGCAATCGAGTGGGGCATCTGCGCATGATGGAAGTGCTGGACAAGTATGGCGTGCGCGGCTCGGTGAGCCTGTCGGCCGCCCTCTGCGACCATCACCCGGAGATCATCGACCTGTGCGTCAAGCGCGACTGGGAGTTCTTCAGCCACGGCATCTACAACACCCGCTACACCTACGGCATGAGCGAGGCTCAGGAACGCGAGATGATCGAAGACTCGATCGCCGCCATCCGCCGACACACGGGCCAGCAGTGCGCCGGCTACCTGGCGCCGGCCCTCACGCATACGGAACGCACTCTGGATCTGTTTGCCGAAGCCGGCGGCATCTATACCTGCGACCTGTTCCATGACGATCAGCCGACCCCCGTGCGGGTGCGCTCCGGCAAGCCGTTTGTGTCCGTGCCCTACTCTCTGGAACTCAACGACACCATCGCCTATGTGGTGAATCGCGTCGAGCCCAGGCGCTACGGGGACATGCTCCGCCAGGCGTTCGATCGGCTGTACGCGGAGGGCGAGGCCGGCGGCACGGTGATGTGCGTGCCACTGCACGCCTACCAGGTGGCGCATCCGCATCGCCTGCGCGCCTTCGAGACAGCACTGGCGCACATTACCGGACACAGCGACGTCTGGCTGACCACCGGGCGCGAAATCGCCGAGCATTTTCTGACCCACTACCCTGGCGATTGACCATGCCGCTGGATTCCGCCTACCTCGCCTACCCGCATCGCCGATATGGCATGGATCATGATCGCTACGACTGGTCCATGCTGGCCGAGCGCAGCCCCGTGGTCTGGCCGGATGGCGCCCGGGTCGCCCTCTGGGTGAATGTGGCTGTGGAGTTCTTTCCCCTGAACCAGGGCAACCAACCCTTCCCGCCGCCGGGCGGGATGCGCACCCCCTATCCGGATCTGCGCCATTTCAGTTTGCGCGACTACGGCAATCGTGTCGGCATCGTGCGCTGCCTGGAGGCGCTGGACGCGGCTGGCGTCACGCCCACGTTCGCGGTCAGCGCAGCCATTGCCGAGCATTGTCCGCAGCTGCTGGAGCGGCTGCTGGCGCGCGACAACGAAATCCTTGCCCATTCCTGGAGCATGGCGACGCCACATCACTCAGGGCTCTCGGAATCCGAGGAATCAGCGCTGATCGAGCGCGCCCTTTCCACGCTGCGCGCCGCGACCGGGCGCCGGATCGATGGCTGGCTGAGCCCGGCCCGCTCGCAGAGCGAGAAGACGCCGGACCTGCTGGCGGATCAGGGCATCCGCTATATGGGCGACTGGATCAACGACGAGGCGCCCTATCGCTTTCGCACCCGAACCGGCAGCCTGATCGCCCTGCCCTTGTCACTGGAACTCGACGATCAATTCCTGTTGCAGACCAGCCTGCACTCGGAATGGGAGTACGCAGCCCAGGTGCAGGACGCCTGCGACTTCCTGCTGGCGGAAGCAGCCGCAGACGGGCGCGGCAAGCTGCTGGCCCTGAACATCCACCCCTGGCTGCTCGGCCAACCACACCGGATCGCCGCCCTGGAGGCAGCGCTCGGTCACATCAAGGGCAGCCTCGGCGTCTGGTCCGCCAGCGCCTCGGACATCATTGACGCTTGGGCGGCCCAGCAGTCCGCTGTTCCCTGATGCAGGTGCGACGCACCAGCTCATCGTCCACGAACCAGTGCCAGGTGCGGCCACGCTTGTCATTGGCATCGTTGATCTGGATCATCTCGTAGAGGTAGCTGCCCGGCAGGTCCTTGCGCGTCCAGCTCAGCATGATGCAGCGCGGGTCCGCCTCCCAGGCTGAACCGACGATGCGCTCGTTGTCCCACCAGATGCGTCCGTCCCGATAGTGCGCCGGCAAGCTCAGTTCTTCGCGCTTGCCGTCTTCCCAGGTGTAGGTGTTGGTCTGGAAGTACTCGTACTCGCCGCTCTCCGGGAAACCGCAGACCAGGTGCGAGGCGTGTCGGTCAATCACCTTGTTGTCGGCGTCCAGGTGCACATACTCCCCGCGCCACTCGCCCTCGTGTCGCACGAGAACCGGCATGTCGTTGCGGATGTCGCTCATATTGCTTGCTCCTGCTCCTTGCTGGCGTCGGCCCGAAATCTGCGCTGCGACAGTTCTGCGCCATGGTCGCACGAAAAAAGACGGCAGAAACAGCCTCGGGCGCTTGCATTACCGCATAATGATATATCAATATAGCAAAGCAGCCGAGATCGGGGCAGACGCGCCGGTTGCGGCTGAAGGCGAAGGTCGGCTTTCCGGCATCGCTGGGCCGGGTGGCCGCAACTGGCCCGCCAGTGGAAAATCGAGGGAATGCACAGGAGACAGCCCATGAACGATTCGATCATTGCAAGAGCCAGCCGGCTCTGGATAGCCATTGCAGCCGTGCTGCCGCTGGTCGGCGTGACTGCATCCCATGCCGCCGAAGAAGCGGCAGGCACGGTCGAGGAAGTCCTGGTGACCGCGCGCAAGGTGGAGGAGAGCCTCCAGGATACGCCGGTGGCCATCACCGCTGTGAGCGCGCAGCAGATCGACGACTTCGGCTTGAACAGCCTGGCGGACGTCGCCAAGCTGACGGCCGGGCTGATCTTCGATGACGAGTTCACCCGTGCCTCCAACCGGCCGGTGATTCGCGGCCAGGCGAACATCCTCGGCGAATCGGGCGTCGCCTACTTCATCGACGGGGTGTATATCTCGACGCCGATCAGCGACTACGATCTCGGCCAGGTGGAGCGCATCGAGGTGGTCAAGGGGCCGCAGAGCGCACTCTACGGACGCAACACCTATTCCGGCGCCATCAACATCGTTACCCGCTCACCCGGCGAGGAGATGGGCGGCCAGATCAGCGCCGAGATCGCCGAAGACGGCGAGTATCGGATCGCTGCGTCCGTCTCCGGCCCACTGAGTGATCGGATTGCCGGCGGCCTGTCCGTGCGCCACTACGAGCTGAACAGCCCGTTCACGAACGTGTATGACGACTCCGACATCGGCGAGCAGGAATCACAGTCGATTTCCGGCGTGCTTGACATCCAGGCAAGCGATCAACTGAATTTGCGCGCCCGCGCCTACTATGGCGAGCGGCGCGATGGCCAGCCAGCCGTGACTGTCACGGACCCCGCCAACAACAACTGCTTCACGGACAATGGCGGCTTTTACGGCGGCACCGGCCGCTACTTCTGTGGCACGGTCGCGGCAGACGAAGTGAATACGGATTGGCCATTTCAGGCGCCCGGCGCAGGCCTGAACGATGACAACCTGCAGCTCAGCCTGAAGGCGACCTGGGATATCAACGACCAGCTAACCCTGACCTCCATTACCGGCCACAACAAGCGCGATTACAGCCAGTTGTTCGATGCCGACTATGGCAGCGGGTCGTTCCATTTCCCGTTAGCCACGCCGAACGGATTCCCGGCTCGGTTTATTTTCCCGGGTGCATGGGCCTTTGTGAGCACTGCTAGAAATCTTCCTGTCGATTTCACCTTTGCCAACAACAGCGAGACGGATAGCTGGTCGCAGGAGCTACAGATGGCCTGGACCGGAGATCGTTTCTTCGGCCTGCTCGGCTTCTATCACTTTGATCAGGACATCCATATCGCAGACAACCGGCAGATCAGCGACGCCCAAATGGCGCAGGGCCAGGCCAATTTCGGCGCTGCCGTGGGGCGAATCAGAGCTGCTTGTGCCGCCAACCCAGCTTGCGTTGCAGGGGTTCCGTTGTTTGGATACAACCCCAGCATCTCTCGGGATCAGACATGGAACGGCCTGAAGAACACGGCTGTATTTGGTCTGGCGTCCTTCGACCTGACCGAGCAGGTGCGGCTGAGCGCCGAGGCCCGCTATCAGGACGAGCGTGTGACGCTGCGCTTCATCGACCAGGCATTAGGCGGCGATGCGGCGCCGGACTTGAACGCCAAGGCCAGCTTCGACCGCTTCCTGCCCCGGGTCACGCTCGACTGGCGGCCCAACGACAACCACATGCTCTATCTGGCTTACGCCCAGGGCACCAAGCCGGGCGGCTTCAATGGCAGCGAAGCCATCGAGTCGGGCATTCCCACCTTTGATGAAGAAGACGCCAACAGCATCGAGATCGGCGCCAAGAACACCCTGGCCGGCGGCCAGGTAGTGGCCAATGTCGCTGCCTTCTTCAACGAGGTCGAGGGCTATCAGCTCACCCAGAACGTGCTTTCGGCTACCGGCACGCCGGACTCGGCCACCGTGAACGCAGGTGACGCAGACATCTACGGCCTGGAGATCGAGCTGACCGCCAGGCCGGAAGCGATGCCCGGCCTGACCATGATGCTGAATTACGCCTGGACGGATGCCGAGTTCACCGCCGGCGTGGACCAGAACGAGGGCGTGCTGCTGGACGTGGCAGACGATGGCCTGACCAACTGCTCGACCGGCAATCAGTTCCCGTCATTGGACCGCTGCAACACCGGCGACGCCATCTTCGGCTCCATCGAAGATCGGCAGATTCCTCGCTCCGCCGAGCACATGCTGTTCGCAGACGCAGAAATGCGGCGCTCTCTCGGCAATGGCTGGGGCTGGTTTGCCGGGGTCAGCCTGAGCCATGAATCCAGCAAGTTTGCACAGGTGCATAACCTGGCGGAGACCGGCGACACCACCCTGGTGAATGCCCGCATCGGCTTTGAGTCCGACCGCTACAGCCTGCGCCTTTGGGGCCGCAACCTCACGGATGAAGACAGCGCAGCCAACGTGACGCGCTATCTCGACGCCGGCACCTACTACCGCGCCTTCATTGCCGCCCCGCGTCGTGGCACGACCTTCGGCGTCACACTCAGCGCCAACTGGTAACCCGGATGAAAGCTGGCGCTCTTGCAAGACGCATCCGCCTGGCCGGGCTTGTCAGCGCCCTGCTGACATTGCCTGGCCTCGCGGTCAGCGAAACGAACGAAGCAGAAGCGTCAGCGCCTCGGCTGGACCCTGAGGTTGCGCAGGACGCGCTGACCATCAGCCGCAAGATCGCCTGTTCCACGGTGGATGGCGAGGCCGCCACCTTCTGGTGGGAGGGCCGCGCCTACTCGCGGCGGCAGGGCGAACGGGACCGGCTGCTGTTCAATGTAGAAGGCATGAACACCCGCGCCTGCGTCGCCGCCACGCACCCGGAGCGTGGGCCAGGCTACAAGATGGTGTCTCGGGAACTGCTGATCTACCGGGATGCGGAGACCGGCGAAGCGCTGGCCACCTGGGACAATCCCTGGACGGGCGAAACCGTGGAGGTGCTGCACGTCGCCAACGACCCGGTGAACTTCGCCAGCTACGAGATCGGGCGCGACGGCCAGCCAGCCCGCTGGAGCGGCCAGATCACCGAAGGACGCTGGCGGCAGAGCACCACCGTGCCGCTCTTCTATCCCAACCCGCTGGCGGGCGACTACCAGCCCGAGGTGGGGGGCGCCTATCACGCCACCGAGATGTTCAACTTCCTGGGCGAAGCGGAGGAACTGCTGGACCCGGCAACCCGGACCGCCGGCAGCAGCATCGGTTGGGTGCGGGTATCCGACTGGCTACCCTGGATGCAGATGGGCGGGCGCGAGGGCGTGATCTACATGCACACGGCGGGCCTGCGCCTGTCTTCCTGGGACGCCCTCCCGGACAGCCTGAAGCACGAAGTCGATACCTGGTATCCTGAGTACCGATCGCCGCCACCGCTGACCGATGATCGGCGCAACGTGACCAGCTGGATGTACTACCAGCGCGTACGCGAAGGCCGAGAGGAAGCGCCGAAGCGCACCAAACCCGGAACCTGACGCTGCGTTGGGGCGAGGTGGCCTACCCCACCTGGCAAGATGCGCAGGATGGCGCCGCCAGCCGTATTCAGAGCGGGCTCGGGCAACCCGTTGCGAATGGCCGAGGCCAGGTCGTCCGGGAACTCGAAGTCCGGCGGCTTCAGCCTCGATTCCAGCCCGGATCAGGCACACAGTGATGCGCTCGTTTCGTCCCTCGACCACACGAGGCGCTGCGGCGCACCGTGCTTGGCCCGGCGGCAACGTTGCGCGGGGCCGTTCGCCCGCGGACTGCGCCGACCGGCGGGGTCCGTTGGACCTCTCACATCAACATGACTGACTGATCAAAATTCCGAAAGGTGCTGAGCCCTTCCAGCCCCGACCATCAGCAAGTTTGCTGATAGAACATTGCCGGACTTCTTATCATGCAAGAGGGAGCAAAGCCGTCATGTGGGCAAAGATAACCAAAATAGCGGTCTTAATGGCTGCCGTTGTTACGGTGCTGGGTTTCATACTCGAATACGGTCTGCCTTTCGCACTTGAACCCGAAATTGAAATGCGCGACTTTAGTAAAAGTCATCGAAATCCCCACTGTAAGGAAACTGCCACATTGATCAATTGGCACGTACAGGCAAGAGAAGGCTGGAGCATCATCGCAGAGTCGATCGTCCCCCAGGTGCCATCAAAGAGCAAGAATTCGAGCTTCCAAGGGGTGAGGGATATCTCCCCGGATGGGTTTTACCTGTACGCAACAGTGAGCAACAATGGGGAGTGTGTCCATGTCCTGGGCAAACGAGTAACGAAGGATGCTCGAGGATCAATCACAATTCGAGCTGACTATAAGGAGCAACGCTCATTCAGTTTGTGGCGAAAGATCCGGTCAGCCTTCCAGGGGAGCGACAATGCACAAGCCAGTTAGGTACAGTAGAGCGCATTAGTCGATCAACCCGGCAGCAGTGGGGCGAAACATCCACCCCTCAGTGCCCCGTGAGATGCCTGATCGTTTGCGTTTCCAAGGAGACGTAATGCCCAGGACGCTCGTCTTCAGTTTTGACGGCACGGGAAACGAGCCGTCCGACGCAGGGCAGTTCGCAGAAGACGAAAGCATCAGCAACGTGCTGAAACTCCACATATTGATGAGCGGCGGCTTGAAGTTGGACAAAACCGACACCAAGACACCGAGTGGTGCGGAACAACAGACCTTCTACTACAACGGCATCGGCACTCGGGAGGGGAATTTGCGGGTGCCGCTGATCGGCTACTTGCGCAGGATGGCGAACATGGCTTTTGCGCCGCGTTGGGCTGACGCAGCGCACATTCTCAACGAAGCAAAGAAGGACTTTGATGAAGCCGAGGTTCAGAAAGGGGATCGTATTGTGGTCTTCGGTTTTAGCCGCGGGGCGGCGCTTGCACGCAAGTTTGTAGCAACGATTCTGCGCGAGGATCGCAACCGCAAGGTCGCGTTTCTGGGTGTGTTCGACACGGTGGCTGCGATGGACGGGATTCATCGCAGGGGTGAGCAAATCAGCAGCGATGTGGTTTTCGAGAACGGTACGCTGGACAGCAATGTAGAGCGTGCTGTTCATATCGTGTCACTGGATGAAAACCGCGTGCCGTTTACGCCTACGCTGATCAACCGAGACGACGACTACGACAGCGCTGACTGCGTTGATGACCGCCGGATTCTGGAAGTATGGTTTCCGGGCGTACATAGCGATATCGGTGGTGGATACTGGCACGACGGCCTGTCGGATGTGGCGCTGGAGTTCATGATCGAACGATGCAGCAAGGCGCTGGCCGAAGATATTCGAATCGAAGACGGCAAGAACCGAGACGAAGTGCATGCGCTTCTTGATCAGCAAGGGTTGCTTCAAGACCAGGGGGAGGGCCTGCCGGTTATGGAGGTGGACGACTTCGTGATTCACCCAATGGCGAACGGCGTGTTACACGGACATGACGGATTCATGGCGAAGGTGGGCGGTCAGACACCGCGGATGGTGTGCGTGAACCACAACGACCGCCCGGACCCAAAGAAACTCCCGTTAATTCATGCTAGTGCAGCAGAGCGTTTTCATCGTGTTCCCGGCTACCGACCCGCCGCCTTGCGCGGCTTGAAGTTCAGCCTGCTGGAACTTGTTGGAAGCAACGGCGAGCCAAAGTACCGCATCAACACGTCACGCGGCATTAGTGGTTTGCGGAATTACGTCCGCACGCTCCTTGACGGTGAAAGCGGAGATGATTCAACCGCCAGTTGATGGCGTAGTGGCGGCCAATCACGGCCCAAGTGCTTTGAGCCGAGACCACCATTGGACGCGCTCACGGAGTGCGCCACTGGACGATAGTCCCCCAATTCCCTGATAAGGGCAGAGAGTGATAAGGGCAGAGAGTTGAGCTTTTTGCCCGGTTGCGCGAGATTTTGGGTTCAAGAATGACTGCGGGAAGTCCGGCGAGGCGAAAAACGGGGAGCCGCGACGGAACAGGGCCAGGCGAGGGATACGAGCGGCACATCAGCAGGCACACCCGGCGCATGTTGGACATGACCACTGCGTCCACCTTGAGCAGGCGGATATGGGTGGTTTGGGGCGACGCCTTCGCCAAGTGGGTCCCGGAGAGTACCACTCGGCGCACCCCCTCAAGCAGAGTGTAAGCTACTAAGCCGCTGATGAGCAGCAGCCGAAGCTGGTTGGCGCGGAGGTCGCTCGACGAGGCCCGGTCGGCGAACAGGCACAGCTACTGGTCCTTGAGCCGGTTCTCCATGTCGCTGCGGCGTTACTTGACGGATATGAAACGGGCCGCGTTGTAGCAGCGCTTTTTTCACGGCGGATGCCTCTCTTAATGTGGAGCTAGCGACGTGAACTGTCCAGAGGCTCCGACGTTCCTCAACTCGCTTCGTAAAAATACGGGTTATGAGCGCCGGTGCTGAATTAGATGGGCCACATCAGGCTCGCTCTCCTGTACCTGCTCGCAGCAATACTGGGAGGGCAACTGACGCAGGCAGGCACCACGCTGTAGCAGCGTACGCAATCAATCGGCTTCTGATTTGTTCAAAGGGCAACAGTGGAAACCGACAGCGTTCATTGCGGTGTCGTCATGGCCCTTGCCCTCGCCTGGTTCAACTTTTTGCTGGAGACCGCAGACGACCTGACCCGCGGGGCAAAAGAGTGATTCACTCCATGCGCCCCAACGACCGCCATTCTTGAATCGGGTGACTCCCCCCCGGCGACCGTCATCCCTGCTGACATTTCGCAACGATCGCTCAATGCCAGCAACGGAATCTTTGAAGCCGTAACTACTCGCCCCTTGACATTATAGGGAGCCGGTTCTATGGTGTGGGCTTTCCGACAGCACTCACCGGCATGGGCAACGCATATTTCGGTTCCAAGGCGACGGCGGGCCTGTGTCAGGCGCTGATTGCCTTGATGCCGCCGCACAGCACCTACATCGAGACGCACCTGGGGGGCGGGGCGATCATGAAGCGCAAGCCCGGCGCCCTGCGCAACATCGGGACCGATCTGGACGAGCGGGCCTTGGCCGGATTCCAGTGCGATTATCCGGTGGAGTTGGTGCACGGTTGTTGCCACCGGTTTCTGGCGGAACATCCCTTCGACGGGACGGAGTTGGTGTACAGCGACCCGCCGTACCTGCTGCGCACGCGCAAGTCGGCGCGGCGCTACCGCCACGACTACGAGGACGCGGATCACGCGGCGCTGCTCGGTCTGCTGCGGTCCTTGCCGTGCGCGGTGATGGTGTCGGGGTATCCGTCGTCGTTCTACGACGAGCGGCTTGAAGGCTGGCGCAGCGCGTCGGTGCAGGTGATGCACCAGGCCGGTGTGGTGACGGAGAAGGTATGGTTCAACTTCGAGCCGGACCGGATGCACTGGGCGAGCTTGGCGGGCCGGAACTTCACGCACCGCCAGTCGGTCAAGCGCAAGGCGGAAAGCTGGGGTCGGCGCTATCGGGCGATGCCGCCGGCGGAGCGGCTGGCGGTGCTGGCGGCGCTCATGGCGGTGGAGGCGGAGTAGCCGGTGGCGCGGGTCAACACGGCGTCGCTGCGCTCGGAGTTCGACGCGCTCCAGGGGCGCTTCGAGGAGTTGTGCGCGCAAGGCGGGATGAGTCCCGAGAGCCGCGCCCTGGTCGATGCCCTGCTGACGCTCCTGCAACTGCTGATGGCGGTGTTCATGGAGAGGCGCACCCCGAAGGGTTCGCGCAACTCCGGGCTGCCCAGCTCCCAAGCCGAACCGGACGGGACCGCCCGCGGGCGCCCCGGCGCCAAGGGCAAGGGGCCCAAGGCCGGCGCCGCTGGGGACGGCCCCAACCGACTGGTCGTCGAGCAGCGGACCGCGCCGGTGGCCAAGTGCCGCGCCTGCGGTCGCGACCTTGGGGGCGTCGCCCCGGATGGCCATGAGCGGCGCGTGCTGGTGGACATCGTGTTCGAGACCCGCGAGTTGACCGTCGAGGCCGAGGTCAAGACCTGTCCGCGCTGCCGGACCGAGACCAAGGGCCGGTTCCCCGACGACATGCCGGGACCGCTGCAATACGGCCACGGCATCGTGGCCTTCGCCACGCACCTGCTGGCTGCCCAAATGCTGCCGTTGAAGCGGGCCGCCCAGACCCTCAAGGTCCTGACCGGGCGCGCGGTCGCCGAGGCGACCTTGCTGGCCTGGCTAACTCGACTGCACCGCGCGCTGGCCGACTGGGAGGCCGCCGCGATCCAACGCCTGCTCGCCATGCCCGCCCTGCACGCTGACGAGACCGGCCTGCGCATCGACCGGAAAAACCACTGGCTGCACACCGTCGGCGCCGGGGACCTGACGCTGAAGTTCATCCACCGCAAGCGCGGCCGGGCCGCCATCGACGACCTCAATGTCATCCCCCGCTACGGAGGCGTCCTGATCCACGATCGCTGGGCCAGCTACTTCGCCTACCGGAACTGCGAGCACGCCCTGTGCGGCGCCCATCTGCTGCGCGACCTCGCCTTCGTCGAGGACGCCCACGGCCACGCCTGGGCCAGACGCATGGGCAGGCTCCTGCTCGAAACCTGCCGCAAGGTCCGCGAGCACGACGGCAAGGCGCTCAACAAACCCGCCTTCAAAGCCGTGCGCAAACGCTACCGGACCATCCTGACCCAAGCCAAACGGGAACTCCCCACGCCACCCGCCCGACTCGACGGACAACGCGGGCGCGTCGCCAAATCCGACGCGGAGAACCTCCGCGAGGCGCTGGCCACCTACGAAACCGAGGTCCTTCGCTTCGCCCGAGACCCCGACGTCCCGTTCACCAACAACCGCGCGGAGCGCGATATCCGCATGGCCAAGGTCAAGCAGAAAATCTCCGGCTGCTTCCGAAACACCCAATACGCCGCCGCCTACTGCCGAATCTCCAGCTACCTCCAGTCCATGGCCAACCAAGGCTACAATCCCCTCGCCGCCATCCAGATCGCTCTCAACGGCAACGCCGCGAACATGATCAAGACGCCGCCGCAACAGACGCCGTCCGTTCTCGGGTAAGGGGGCGAGTAGTTACTTGAAGCCTTTAAGTTCATTTTCCAATTGGGATACTTGAATTAAAGGAACCGCTATCATAGCGGCTATTGCGAACGCGCCGATCCAAATCCACCGAGACTTGCCACTGTTCGATACGGATGTCTGTGTGTCGTGCAATCTGGACATCTGCTCGGCGAGTTTGGTCACCCGCTCGCGTTCAGCGCCAAAGTAGAGACCAACTGAAACAGCTGCTATCACAACGGCTACAACCACGCCGACTAGGCTAATCCATGCTGACAGGTCCATTTGGGAGGCTCCTGATTGTATGTTTGTGTGGAAATCACAACATGGAATGAGAGAGTTTTCAAGCCGGATTTTGCACACAGGATTTTGCACACTGGATTTTGCACACCATCCGGCGGCGCTTGCGCTGTGGTGTTTTTGTCGGGACGGGGAGATGTAGTAGAGCGGATTTGGCAGTGCGGGAGGATTGATTGAAGGCAGGGCAGCGGACTGGGGTGCCGGGGAGAGGTTGGGACGAGGGCCGATCGCGGGTAGATGAGAAAGGCTCTCAACAAGGGTGTGCTGCGGACAGGGGCGCCGCGTCCAGGGGCTGGCAGGGGACGGGTTGGAGCGGTTGGGGGTTGGCGCAGCGCTATCCGGTGTCTGCAAACGGGACCGGGCGCACGAGCGAGCGCATCCGCTCGTTTCGTCCCTCGACCACACGGGGCGCACCGACACCCCGTCCAACGCCGCCACGCTCCTGGTCAAGGGCCTGCCCATCACCTCGCTCCTTCGCCACGGCAGGGGCATCCCGGCACATCGCGGCGGCGGCATCCAATGCCTTTCCATCCGCCCGGCGAATCAACCGGCTGAGGCTGAACTCGAAATAGCCCTGCAGGAGCTTCAAACAACCATGTAGCTGTACATATAATGCCCCCATGAACCAAGCCATCGTATTCGACACGCACCGTTTCGTCGAGCGGCTCACCGAGAACGGCTTCTCCAAGCAGCAAGCCTAAGTTTTGGCGGACTAGCAGGTGAATTTGCTCAATGACAACCCGGCGACCAAGACGGACCTTTCGCAGGTTGAGGCGGGGCTGAAGGCGAATCTTGCGCAGTTCGAGGCAGGGCTCAAAGTGGAGATTGAGGCGGCCAAGGTCGGTTTGATCAAGTGGGTGACGGGGGTGATACTTGCGATTGCGAGCATTCAGACTGCGGTGCTGGTGGCAGCAATGAGGTTTATGTAGCAGCGCGCCGCGTGCGGGCGCTGCGGCGCACCGTGCTTAGCCCGGCGGCAACGTTGCGCGGGGCATTCGCCCGCGGACTGCGCCGACCGGCGGAGTCCGTTGGACCTCTCGCATCAACATGACTGACTGATCTCAAAATTCCGAAAGGTGCTGAGCCCATACACGGAGAGCATGAAGTCCGAAATCGAGACCCACTATCCAGAATACCGCGAGCCACCGCCCCTTGACGACGACCGCTCGAACGTCACCAGCTGGCTCTACTACCAGCGCGTGGCTGAAGGGAAGGAAGAGGCGCCAGACCGCAGCCGCTAGTCGTTTTCAATGGCGCTGTCTGACATTCCGGGCGCTGAGGCGCGGAGTCAGGGCGGACTCTACTCGCCCATTCGCGCAAGCAACGAAGCGCCGTCCTCGCACTCGATCAGCCACTCTCCTGCCGCGGCCAGACGCTCCGGGTCGGAAACGCCTGCCAGCAATGCGCCGAAACGCTTCGCCGTATCGCCGCCAAACCGCAGCGCAACCTGACGCTCAAGCAGGGCGCGCTCCCGAGCCAACGCTTTCGCCTCGCCTTCAGCCTTGCCTCGGGCCTCACCCTCAGTTCTGCCCTTCTCAATCAGCTGCCGCTTCCATAGCGCCACCCGCTCAGCCGGGTCAGCCGGTTGTCGCACCACTTCGTCGGTCGATTCCCTCAGCCTGACCAGTTTCATAAGCCACTCCTCCTCATCCCCTATATCCGCATTTCGAACCCATGCCTCCAGCCAACGCTGCAGCACACCCAAAAGACTGCCATCTTCCACCCCGGAAAGCCACTGCAAACAGCGCTCCACTACACGCTTCAGGTCTTCTGGACCGGTCAGACCCTCAATCCACGCCAGCAGCGTCGCCGCATTGCCTTCCGGCAGTTCCTCGCCCAACAGGGCCTGTTGATCGACCAGAACATAGCCGTCTCCCACCAGACCCATCGGCCCCACATGCGCGCCCAACGCTCCGGGCTTGCCGGTTTCACCCTCTGCCTGTGCTGATACATCCGCTG
Organism: Pseudomonadales bacterium; assembly: GCA_965199705.1. Taxonomy (GTDB): domain Bacteria; phylum Pseudomonadota; class Gammaproteobacteria; order Pseudomonadales; family Azotimanducaceae; genus Azophilus. The sequence goes on along the minus strand of OZ241359.1, from coordinate 1,253,018 downwards.
ACGCTGCCTCTATCCCGCCTGGGCGCGTCAGGGCCGACAGATTCAGCGGCGCATGCCATGGACTGGAACCGTTGTAGAGCACAATCGGTAGCACTGGCGGGACCGGGTTGTTGGCGCTGAACGGTTTTTCCCTGTGCAGAGCAAGGTAAAGCAGGGTCGCATAGCTCTGCACTCGTGCGGCCATCATCCAGTCTGAGCGAGATTGAAATTCAAGCATCACCAGGATGTGCAGCCAGTGCGGTTCATCGGCTTCGTCGTCCGATGAAGCCGGTTGCAAGGCGACCCGCCAGGCCATGTCGCCGAATCGCTGTTCCAGATTGTCGGTCAGATATTCACTGGGCAGCCGTTCCAGCGTATCCAGGCGCAGGCGACGGAGAATGGGCAACCGGTCTCCGACCAGTTGTTCGAGCAGGATCAGTTGATCGCGCATCATGCGCGGATGGGCGAAGGCGGCCTTGTAGGTGGCGTCGTGCTGCATGGCGACCACTGTGCACTGCGAAACCGGCCTTGTATGTGCGACATGACGCCAATTCGTGTGCGAAATGGACCCATTCAGGGCCAAGAGGAATTTCACCAGTGTCCTGTCACGAGTCAAATGTCGGATAGAGGCGCTTGAGCTTGTTGCGAGCGTGCGTGTTAGCTGGCGCGGCGTCTCGTCCATGCAAACCACGGGGAAGGCCTTGTCGTCAGGACGGCGGTACACGTCGAGCACCTGCTCCATGGCGGCCGCGAAGTCCGCGTTGCCTTGAGGCGGGATCATCCATCCGACCCGGCGCCAAGGTTTGATCTCGTTTTGTAACTACTCGCCCCCTTACCCGAGAACGGACGGCGTCTGTTGCGGCGGCGTCTTGATCATGTTCGCGGCGTTGCCGTTGAGAGCGATCTGGATGGCGGCGAGGGGATTGTAGCCTTGGTTGGCCATGGACTGGAGGTAGCTGGAGATTCGGCAGTAGGCGGCGGCGTATTGGGTGTTTCGGAAGCAGCCGGAGATTTTCTGCTTGACCTTGGCCATGCGGATATCGCGCTCCGCGCGGTTGTTGGTGAACGGGACGTCGGGGTCTCGGGCGAAGCGAAGGACCTCGGTTTCGTAGGTGGCCAGCGCCTCGCGGAGGTTCTCCGCGTCGGATTTGGCGACGCGCCCGCGTTGTCCGTCGAGTCGGGCGGGTGGCGTGGGGAGTTCCCGTTTGGCTTGGGTCAGGATGGTCCGGTAGCGTTTGCGCACGGCTTTGAAGGCGGGTTTGTTGAGCGCCTTGCCGTCGTGCTCGCGGACCTTGCGGCAGGTTTCGAGCAGGAGCCTGCCCATGCGTCTGGCCCAGGCGTGGCCGTGGGCGTCCTCGACGAAGGCGAGGTCGCGCAGCAGATGGGCGCCGCACAGGGCGTGCTCGCAGTTCCGGTAGGCGAAGTAGCTGGCCCAGCGATCGTGGATCAGGACGCCTCCGTAGCGGGGGATGACATTGAGGTCGTCGATGGCGGCCCGGCCGCGCTTGCGGTGGATGAACTTCAGCGTCAGGTCCCCGGCGCCGACGGTGTGCAGCCAGTGGTTTTTCCGGTCGATGCGCAGGCCGGTCTCGTCAGCGTGCAGGGCGGGCATGGCGAGCAGGCGTTGGATCGCGGCGGCCTCCCAGTCGGCCAGCGCGCGGTGCAGTCGAGTTAGCCAGGCCAGCAAGGTCGCCTCGGCGACCGCGCGCCCGGTCAGGACCTTGAGGGTCTGGGCGGCCCGCTTCAACGGCAGCATTTGGGCAGCCAGCAGGTGCGTGGCGAAGGCCACGATGCCGTGGCCGTATTGCAGCGGTCCCGGCATGTCGTCGGGGAACCGGCCCTTGGTCTCGGTCCGGCAGCGCGGACAGGTCTTGACCTCGGCCTCGACGGTCAACTCGCGGGTCTCGAACACGATGTCCACCAGCACGCGCCGCTCATGGCCATCCGGGGCGACGCCCCCAAGGTCGCGACCGCAGGCGCGGCACTTGGCCACCGGCGCGGTCCGCTGCTCGACGACCAGTCGGTTGGGGCCGTCCCCAGCGGCGCCGGCCTTGGGCCCCTTGCCCTTGGCGCCGGGGCGCCCGCGGGCGGTCCCGTCCGGTTCGGCTTGGGAGCTGGGCAGCCCGGAGTTGCGCGAACCCTTCGGGGTGCGCCTCTCCATGAACACCGCCATCAGCAGTTGCAGGAGCGTCAGCAGGGCATCGACCAGGGCGCGGCTCTCGGGACTCATCCCGCCTTGCGCGCACAACTCCTCGAAGCGCCCCTGGAGCGCGTCGAACTCCGAGCGCAGCGACGCCGTGTTGACCCGCGCCACCGGCTACTCCGCCTCCACCGCCATGAGCGCCGCCAGCACCGCCAGCCGCTCCGCCGGCGGCATCGCCCGATAGCGCCGACCCCAGCTTTCCGCCTTGCGCTTGACCGACTGGCGGTGCGTGAAGTTCCGGCCCGCCAAGCTCGCCCAGTGCATCCGGTCCGGCTCGAAGTTGAACCATACCTTCTCCGTCACCACACCGGCCTGGTGCATCACCTGCACCGACGCGCTGCGCCAGCCTTCAAGCCGCTCGTCGTAGAACGACGACGGATACCCCGACACCATCACCGCGCACGGCAAGGACCGCAGCAGACCGAGCAGCGCCGCGTGATCCGCGTCCTCGTAGTCGTGGCGGTAGCGCCGCGCCGACTTGCGCGTGCGCAGCAGGTACGGCGGGTCGCTGTACACCAACTCCGTCCCGTCGAAGGGATGTTCCGCCAGAAACCGGTGGCAACAACCGTGCACCAACTCCACCGGATAATCGCACTGGAATCCGGCCAAGGCCCGCTCGTCCAGATCGGTCCCGATGTTGCGCAGGGCGCCGGGCTTGCGCTTCATGATCGCCCCGCCCCCCAGGTGCGTCTCGATGTAGGTGCTGTGCGGCGGCATCAAGGCAATCAGCGCCTGACACAGGCCCGCCGTCGCCTTGGAACCGAAATATGCGTTGCCCATGCCGGTGAGTGCTGTCGGAAAGCCCACACCATAGAACCGGCTCCCTATAATGTCAAGGGGCGAGTAGTTACCTCGTTTTTTTAAGGATAGGGAGTATATGTAAACCGCGTACGGGCTAAGTGCCTTTCAGAATTCTGATATCAGGCAGTCATGTTGAGGCGAGACGTCCAGGCGGACATCAATCAGCCATTCGCGCAAGCAACGAAGCGCCGTCCTCGCACTCGATCAGCCACTCTCCTGCCGCGTCCAGACGCTCCGGGTCGGAAATGCCTGCCAGCAAGACGCCGAAACGCTTCGCCGTATCGCCGCCAAACCGCAGCGCAACCATACGCTCAAGCAGGGCGCGCTCCCGAGCCAACGCTTTCGCCTCGCCTTCAGCCTTGCCTCGGGCCTCGCCTTCGGCCCTGCCTCGGGCCTCACCTTCGGCCTCACCCTCAGTTCTGCCCTTCTCAATCAGCTGCTGCTTCCATAGCGCCACCCGCTCAGCCGGGTCAGCCGGTTGTCGTACCACTTCGTCGGTCGATTCCCTCAGCCTGACCAGTTTCATAAGCCACTCCTCCTCGTCCCCTATGTCCGCATTTCGAACCCATGCCTCCAGCCAACGCTGCAGCACATCCAAAAGACTGCCATCTTCCACCCCGGAAAGCCACTGCAAACAGCGCTCCACTACACGCTTCAGGTCTTCTGGACTGGTCAGACCCTCAATCCACGCAGCAGCGTCGCCGCATTGCCTTCCGGCAGTTCCTCGCCCAACAGGGCCTGTTGATCGACCAGAACATAGCCGTCTCCCACCAGACCCATCGGCCCCACATGCGCGCCCAACGCTCCGGGCTTGCCGGTTTCACCCTCTGCCTGTGCTGATACATCCGCTGACGCTGCCTCCATCCCGCCTGGGCGCGTCAGGGCTGACAGGTTCAGCGGCGCATGCCATGGACTGGAACCGTTGTAGAGCACAATCGGTAGCACTGGCGGGACCGGGTTGCTGGCGCTGAACGGTTTTTCCCTGTGCAGAGCAAGGTAAAGCAGGGTCGCATAGCTCTGCACTCGTGCGGCCATCATCCAGTCTGGGCGAGACTGAAATTCAAGCATCACCAGGATGTGCAGCCAGTGCGGTTCATCGGCTTCATCGTCCGCCGCCGACGGTTGCAAGGCGACCCGCCAGGCCATGTCGCCGAATCGCTGTTCCAGATTGTCGGTCAGATATTCACTGGGCAGCCGTTCCAGCGTATCCAGACGCAGGCGGCGGAGAATGGGCAGGCGGTCGCCCACCAATTCCTTGAGTAGAACAAGCTGATCGCGCATCATGCGCGGGTGGGCGAAGGCGGCCTTGTAGGTGGCGTCGTGCTGCATGGCGACCACTGTGCACTGCGAAACCGGTCTTGCATGTGCGACATGACGCCAATTCGTGTGCGAAATGGACCTCATCCAGGGCCAAGCCCTGAAACCAACGCAACGGGGAGCCAAAACAACACCCGAATCGCCAGAGTGAGAATCGCTGGGCGGCATCGACCTGCCTCAGTGATCATGAGAAGACGCAGAAATAGTGTTAGATTTCGCGCTCCAGCCAACGCATCCAAGGAGGTCGCGCATGACCTTGCGCATCAACGCCGTGGCGCCGAACTTCGACGCCGACACTACACAGGGCCGCATCAACTTTCACGAGTGGATCGGCGATGGATGGGCGATCCTGTTCTCGCACCCGAAGGATTTCACGCCCGTATGCACCACCGAGCTCGGCTACATGGCCGGGCTGGAGCCGGAATTCGCCCGGCGTAACTGCAAGATCATCGGCCTGTCGGTGGACCCGGTCGGCAACCACGCGGCCTGGCGCCAGGATATCGAGGAAACCCAGGGCCACGCGGTGAACTATCCACTGATCGGAGATCATGACCTGGCTGTCGCCAAGGCCTACGACATGCTGCCCGCGGAAACCGGGGACGCAGCCGATGGCCGCACCGCCGCCGACAACGCCACTGTCCGTTCAGTGTTTCTGATCGGGCCGGACAAGACCATCAAGGCGATGCTGACCTACCCGATGAGCACCGGCCGCAACTTTGACGAGGTGCTTCGCCTGCTCGATTCCTGCCAGCTAACGGCGAAACACCAGGTGGCGACGCCGGTCAACTGGCGTCAGGGTGAGGACGTTATCATCGTCCCGGCCGTATCAGATGCGGAAGCAAGGAAGAAGTATCCGCAAGGCTGGAAGGCGCCCAAGCCCTACCTGCGCATCGTGCCGCAGCCGGAATAGCCCGGATCTGGCGCCAGGAGCGGCAATGAGAGCGGCATCTCGTCCATCCGTGTGCCGTGTTCACGCTCAGAAGTCCCAACCGATGCGCGGCTTCGGCAGACGCATGCAGGCGTCAAGATCTGCCAGCAGCGCCGGGCTGTCTGTTTCCAGCCCGTCCTGAATGGCGCCGGTTGACGCCGGCACGACGCCAAACCAGAGCCGGCTGAAGGCGTTCACCGAAGCCCGCAGCTGCGGCAGGCCCGGCCTCTGGCCGGGCGTCGCGCTGGACGGCTCCGCCATCTGCACCAGCGACACCTGGTCAGCCAGCGATTTCAGCACGGCCAGCGGTTCCAGAAGCTGCTCCGGCTGACGCCAGGCCATGAGGCCCACCCTGCCAGAGTTGCCCGCACGGGCAAGCGCAAAGACAAAGCCGGGCGGAAGTGTCACACTGTCCGGCATGGTCTGGATTCATGCTGGCGGGCGCATCACACCGCTCTGGTCTCGCTTGCGGCTCGGCTGCAACTCGGTGATGACGGGCGATCCCCGGCCTCGGTGGACGAAGCTGGACAGCCAATGACACTCAGGGTGCACAATAGCGCCAGTGGCCGCAAGGAACTGTTCCGGCCCGGCAACCCGAACCGCGTCACTGTCTATGTGTGCGGCCCGACCGTCTATGGCCTTGCGCACATCGGCAATGGCCGCCCGGCGGTGGTATTCGATGTGCTTCGACGCCTGCTTGAGCTGCGCTACCCGGAGGTGGCGTACGTCTGCAACATCACGGACGTGGACGACAAGATCAATGCCGCCGCTGCCGCCAATGGGGAACCGATTTCTGCCTTGGCAGAGCGCTACTGCACGGCCTACAACGAAGACATGCAGGCGCTTGGGGTTCGCCCGCCGACCTTGCAACCGAAGGCTACCGCGCACATCCCGGAAATACTGGCGATGATCGAAACCCTGATAGATCGGGGATTCGCCTACGAAGCGGCGGGACACGTTCTGTTTCATGTAGCTGCAGACCCGGCCTACGGCAGCCTGTCGAGGCGCACGCTGGCGGACATGATCGACGGCGCCCGGGTCGAGGTGGCGCCCTTCAAGAAAGACCCGAAGGACTTTGTGCTGTGGAAGCCCTCGTCGGCGCAACTACCGGGCTGGCCAAGCCCGTGGGGCCGAGGGCGACCCGGCTGGCACATCGAATGCTCCGCCATGATCCACGCGCACCTCGGGCGGGTGATCGACATTCACGGCGGCGGTGCGGACCTGACCTTTCCGCATCACGAGAATGAACTGGCGCAATCACGCTGCGCCCACGCCGAGCCGGATTGCGTGCGCTACTGGATGCACAATGGCATGTTGACGCTTGGCCGCGAAAAAATGGCCAAGTCACTGGGCAATATCGTGACCATCCGCGACCTGTTGCAGCGCCATGGCGGAGAAACACTGCGCTACGCCCTGCTCTCCGGCCAGTATCGTTCGACGCTGGTATGGTCGGACGAGCTGCTGGAGCAAGCCGGGCGCAGCCTGGACCGGCTCTACCAGGGCCTCCAGGATGCGTCGGCCACGCCAGATTCAGGCAGAGACGCAGACGCATCCGACCAGGCGCCGGCCTCAGTGCTTGATGCCCTGGAAGACGATCTCAATACGCCAGCCGCGCTCGCAGCCTTGCATGGGCTGGCCGGCGACCTGAACCGATCAACCGACGCAGCAGCGCGCCGGGACCTGCGTCGGCAATTGCGCGCCGGTGGCGCGCTGCTGGGCCTTTTGACCAGACGACCGGCAGACCACTTTCACGATGCGCCAGCGACTCGCGGCTGCACCGATTCGGATGCCATCAGCGAGGCAGTGTTGTCCGATGCAGACATAGAAGCATTGATTGCGGCACGCTCGGAGGCGCGCAAGGCGCGCGACTTTGCCGAAGCCGACCGCATCCGGGATCGCCTGGGAGACGCTGGAATCGAGTTGGAAGACAGGCGCGACGGCACCCTCTGGAAGCGTACTCGAAGGCTCCCGTGATCGCTTACCGGGCCTGCGCTTCGATATAGGCCGGATCCAGCTCGCGCTTCGCCCGTTGCGGTAGCGCAGTGGACGCCATGACGGCCATATCCCGATCCACAGCCTGCTCGATGGAGAGTTCGTCCCGAGAGGCTCGGGCGCTCGCCTGGTTTCGCCGCAACAGCACTTCCATGCGCCCTTCACTGCGCAGGGCGCCGCGCACCATGTCCAGAAACGGCATCGCCCGAACCAGCGTGCTGCGTAGCTGCGGGTGCTTTGCCGGAGGCGCCGATGGCGTGTCAACGCGCACCACCCGACCTGCCTGCAGGATCCCGTAGCGATGGCGCATGGTGGGGGACAAGGACTTGACCACGCAAAATCCATGCACCCAGGCGCCCGGGTTCAGATGCGGGGCCAGGGCTCGACCAAATGCGCTGAGCGCCGACGCCGTCAAATAGTTGGGCAGATCCCAGAGCAGCGCCACATCCAGCGGCTCGTGAACCCGGTCAAGCGTCCGCTGGAACGCGCGCACCAGGGCGTCTTCCTGCAATACGTACTGATCCTGAATGAGCTGGCTGGCGATCAGGTCAGCCACATGCAGACGGCAGGCGCAATCCATGTTGCCAAGAAAACTGAATGTCTCGGCAGCCGCTGGGCCCACGTCCAGAACATGCAGGCGCCGGCACGTATCTTCGCGCCGGAAGACTTCCATCAACAGCGGGCTGGATTCGGTCGCCATGCCTTTCAGCGGCCGACAAACGCCTTCAGTCTCAACCCTTGGCGGCGATTCGCTCCCCGGAATCGACGGCCGCAGGCGCCTGCCGCTGCTGCGTCTTCAGTGCCGTGGCGGACGCCTTCTGCACAGGCCTCTCCGGCGGCCTGGCAGCCGCCTGTTTCGGTTCCGGGGACACGTCCATGTCGATACTGCCCTTGAATCTCCCGCCATTGTGCAGTTCCGCGCGCGGCGCCTTGATGGTGCCTTCGACATTCGCGGTCTGCGACAACACCACCAGTTCCGACGCCGCTATGTCACCCTCGACAGTGCCCTGAACCAGCACCTTGGCTGCCCGGATACTGCCCTTGGCGTGGCATGGTTTGCCGACTGTTACCTTGCTGTTGGGCAGGTTGATTTCGCCTTCCAGGGAACCATCAATGACCACATCGCCGCTGCCGCTGATCTCGCCTCGAATGTGGATGCCGGCGCCAATCTGTGCCGAAGCATTCGACGGTGCAGCGGACGGAGCGGATTGCCGGGCAGCCGCCTCGGTCTGCGGTGGTGTGACCGTGGAAGTCGGTTCTGGCGCCACGGAGGGCTTGGCGACGGGGCCATTGCGTTTGTTTAACATGCAGGGATTCTCCAGATGCGACAATCAATCAGCCGTTATGTTAACCCGCAAGGGACTGAAGAATCAACGAAAACATGGCGCAGAGGCGCTTGCGCTGTGGGTATTTTTGTCGGGATGGGGAGATGTAGTGGAGCGGATTTGGCAGTGCGGGAGGATTGATTGAAGGCGGGGCAGCGGATTGGGGTGCTGGGGAGAGGTTGGAACGAGGGCCGATCGCGGGTAGATGAGAAAGGCTCTCAACAAGGGTGTGCTGCGGACAGGGGCGCGGCGTCCAGGGGCAGGCAGGGGACGGGTTGGAGCGGTTGGGGGTTGGCGCAGCGCTATCCGGTGTCTGCAAACGGGACCGGGCGCACGAGCGAGCGCATCCGTTCGTCTCGTCCCTCGACCACGGCGGCGACCGCCAGCGCCATCATCACCGCGAGCGCCAGCCCCATCCGTGTCTTCATCTTGGCCAGGCCGCGGATGAAATGCACCTCGAAGCCGAAGCTGCGGTCCAGGCGCGCGTTGATCCGCTCCAGTGCCGAGCGTCGGTTGTAGCCGCGTCGCCAAGCGGGCGAGCCCCAGGGCGTGGGGGTGAAGATGCGCCGGTTCGCGCGCTTGAGATCGATACGCACAATGCGCCCGAAGTCGCCCGCCTTCGAGCCGGACTGCGAAAGACACGCCGCCCGGCCCTCGCACTTCAGGTCGCAAGCCGCCGCCGGACACCGGTACTTCAGCGTCCCCCGGTCCGATTCGAACCCCTGGAACGCCATCGGGCGCTCCGTCCCTGTCGCCGGGCAGCGGCACGACACCTCGCCCCGCTCGCTGTACAGGATGTTGTCCGTCCGCTCGGGGGCCAGGCTGCGCAGGATCGGCTGCGCGGGATCGTGGTTCGGATCCTGCTTCTCTTCGCGCCACATCAGCCGGGTGTCAATCAGCGGCCGAATCCCGTGCTCGTCCCACAACGCCTGCTTCAACGCTCCGCCGTCATAGCCCCGATCTGCGCTGAAGTCCCGGCACCGCTGCGCCAGACCCGGCTCAGCCTCGAACAACTCCGCCAGCAGCTTCCCCACCACCGGCTGCTCCGAAGCCGATGCCCGCGTCACCGCAAAGGCCACCGGCAACTCATAGCGGGTGTCCGCAATCAGATGCAGACCGTAGCCGAACCAACTCTTGACCCGCCTCCAGGCGCGCCCTTGCTTGTCCACGCCCCGCGTTTCGTGCTTGCCCCAATCCGCGTCTGGATCCGAACCCTCACCCCCGGCGCCGCGGTTGACCCGCCCGGTGGAATGGCTCGCCACCGCCTTGCCGTCGCACCCCAGATGCACGCCGTAGTCCGGCAGCACCGCCAGCAATCGGCCACGCAGTTCGTCCACCAGGCCGCTGACCAACCCCTGCCTGTCCTCCAAGTCAATCAGGTTCCTGAGCAGGCGCGAGAAGTTCCACTCGTTCGGAACGCAGGGCAAAACCGGCGCCGCCTCCCGCACCACAACCGACCGACCCGTGCGCGCGTCCCGCTCGACCCGCGCAACCGGGCGGCCCTGCCGTGGCAACGGATTGAAACCGCACACCGACAGCAGCGACGGATTGCGGCGCAACTCCCGAACCAGCGACGCCACCGAGGCGTGCTGGAAAACCACCCCCGCCACCAAGGCGCGCCACATCGCGCGAACCGGAAAATCGTTCCTGCCCCGACCCCGCTTCGCCGCAAGCGCCGCAACCAACTCCGCGTCCGGCAAGTGCTCCAGCACCATCGACAGGCGTTTCAGATCCGCCAGCGGCTCGACAGCGTCCCAAGAAAAAAGTACATTGTTCGGGCCGGTTGTCATGATCACCTCGAAGGTCGGCAATTGTTTGATTTACAACCACCATTTTGCCACATGACAACCGGCGCTTCCGCCTCCTCGGCTGCAACAACGAACCTTGGGGTGAAAATCCGCCAATTCGGGCCGAAACACCCCAAAATCGGGCCAAATCCCCGCTTCTCCGGGAGAATAAATTTTCGACGCCTCACATAACATCAAACCATTCAATCAATTAGAAACAGCGCAAGCGCCTCGGCGCACGAAAACATGGCGCACGAGCGGAGACGCCCGGGTTCGCGCCAAGGCGTGCCGATGAGGGTGACCTTGCCACACCGGCGCCTGAGTGGGTAGTTTCAGCGCCGAGAACGATATGAGCACCAGGTTTCGAAAATCCGGCGACATGCGCTTCAGGCGATGGACGGCGCTTGCGGCAGGCACGATTCTGGTTGCCGCCTGCATGACAGCACTGGCTTCGGAAGCACCGGTTTACGGGTATCGGGTGCTCGATCACTATCCACACGACCCCGCGGCCTTTACCCAGGGACTTGCCGTGCGCTACGGCGTGCTGTTTGAAAGCACAGGGGAATACGGCAAATCCTCGGTGCGCCGGGTGGCGCTTGCGTCCGGCCGGGTTCAACTACGCCGCGACCTGCCGCAGCGGTACTTCGGCGAAGGCCTGGCTCTGGCCGGCGAGCGCCTCTATCAACTCACCTGGCGAGCGGGCAAAGGATTCATCTATCGCGCCGATACGCTGACGCGCACCGGCGCCTTCCACTATGCCGGTGAAGGCTGGGGGCTGGTGCGGTACGGCGCCCATTTGATCCTCAGCGACGGCAGCCACCACCTGCGGTTTCTGGCGCTCGACAGCTTGCAGGAAACGCACCGGGTGACAGCGCGCGACGGCGAGATGCCGATTGACCGGATCAATGAACTGGAAATGGTGAATGACGATCTCTACGCCAACATCTGGGGCAGCGATCGCATCGCCATCCTGGATCCAGCCCAGGGCCGGTTGCGCGCCTGGCTGGACTTGTCCGGGCTTCTGCCCAAGGCCTTCCGCACCGCCCCCGATCAGGTGCTCAATGGCATTGCCTATGACGCGCAGGAACAAGCCCTGTTCGTCACCGGCAAACGCTGGCCGAGGCTGTATCGAATCGAAGTGGTCAAGCCGCCATAGCCCGGTTTGTGACGGTGGCTGCGCTGATGCACAATGGCCAGAATCGCGCATCGTGCAGTACAAGGGGCGCACGCAAGGGGCAGGCAGCAGATGAAGGTCTTGAAGCTCGTGGGGATTCCCTTGATCGCTTATGTCGGCATGGTGGTCGCATTCGAATCCCTGCTCGGCTACTTTCAACCGGCGGGTACGGGCAACATCACGCTGATCACTCGGTCAACCGACGGCGAGCAGCACAGCCGAGTGCTTTCGCGCATCGACAGTGACGGCCAGCTCTTCGTGGCCGCCAACCACTGGCCGCGCGCCTGGTTCCGGCGAGCCCTGGCCAATCCTGGCGTCCTGCTGGAGATGGACGGAACAACGGCGCCCTACCAGGCTGTGCCGGCCAGCGGCAGCGAAATTGATCGGCTGCAAGCCGAACACGGGCACGGGTTGGCGTTCAAGGTATTGACCGGCTTTCCACCGCGCCGTTTTCTCAGGCTGGACCCAGACACCGACGCCACCAAAGCGTCCAGCGGCTAGTCAGACGGCTGCGCCAGGCGACCGCAGTTCAGATTGCCTCAGGAGCCTGCGCCCTGGTTGAGCGGTAGTTGACAGGCGCCAGGTTCGTCCGCTGCAACAGCCGCGCTTGTCCCCTGGCGCGGATGAACCTGCTGCACGGATGAACCTACTGGTAGTACCCGTAGGGCCGACCGAGATCCCGGTAGCGCTCGAACAGGGCGGTCTGCCGAGACCTCGAAGGTAGCACCTCGCCGTCGATCACCACCGTTTCGGCCCAGGTGGTCACTTCCAGGGGATCGCCGGTCCAGATCACAAGATCGGCGACTGCGCCAACCTCGATCACGCCGACGTCGGCCATGCCCCAGACGCTCGCCGGGCGCCGGGTCATCGCTTCCAGAGCCGCCTCCCAAGGCATCCCATGGGTGACAGCACTGCCCGCCAGTTGCCGCAGATTGCGGGCGTTGTGCGTATTTCCGGCGGTAAAGAGCACCGGCACGCCGGCGGCGTGCAACAGCGCCGCATTGTCCAGGCGAGCGCCGAGCTGCTCGAAGCTGCGCGGCAGGTTCGCGTGCGGGCGCACGATGACCGGCACGCTCTCGGCGGCCAGGCGTTCGCGCACCTGCCAGGCTTCGGCGCCGCCCAGGATGATCGGTTGCCGACCATGCGCGGCGGCAAGGTCAAGCGCACGCAGGATCTGCGCTGCCTGGTCAGCCTGCAGCAGCAGTGGTTGGCCAGACGCCATGAACTGTGCCAGCGCCGCCATGTCACGGCGGCTGTATTCGCCGTCATCCAGCCTTCCACCGCCAGCGTTATAGGCGCTCGCCTGCTCCAGCGCAGCATGCAGCCCGCCGAGCAGCGCTGCTCGATTGCCGCCGGCAAACCTGGCCGCCTCGGCGCCCATATAGCCCACCAGGGCAATCCTCGGTTGCAGCAGAAAGGCGCCGGGGCCCAGGCGCACCGACGCCGCAAGGCCCGCGAGCGGATCAATCCCGGCCCTGGGCGCGGTGATGGCCCGAAGCACGCCGTCCATGGCGTTCACCGGAATCAGCGTGGAGGTCGGATTGAGCGCCAGGCTCACATCCAGGGACGGCCCGACCCGATGCGGTAAAACGCCTTCTGCATCGGTGAAGGCGCTGTCGTCGGTACCTGCCTCCAGGCTGATTTCCACCAGCCCGAGGTGACTGAACGACTCGATCAGGCCAGGCGTGACCACCTTGTCTGTCGCATCAATCCTGAGATAGCCACGCGGCACGGATTGACGCCTGTGGATGGCTTCAATACGCCCGTCGCGCAGCAGCAGGGTAACCCCTTCGCGCACGCCAGCATCGGTGAGGGTGTGTACCTTGCCGCCGACTATGGCGATCTTGGCCCAGGTCCAGGCTGGCGCCAGAGCAGCCAGCAGCAGACCAGCGACCATCCACATTCCGGCCCAGGCGCGCCGGGTTGTTGCCTTGGCGCGCATCGCGACGGCTGCCGGAGTGCGCGGTAATGCAGTGAGCTCAGGGTGGTGTGCGTTCATTGCGGCTCCTGCCGGGACACGCGAGCCAGCCGGCCCTGGGCGGTCTGTTCCAGATCAAAGTCACGCAGGGGCTGGCGCGCCGGGTCGCCACGATCCAGGTACAGGTGGCCATCGATCCAGACCTGCTCGGCCAGGGCATAGACGCTCAGCGGATGGCGGTTCCAGAGCACGAGATCGGCGGCCTTGCCTTCTTCGACGCTGCCGGTTCGCCCCTCGATGCCGAGCATGCGCGCCGCATTCAGGGTAATCCAGCCGATCGCCTCCGCGTCGCTGACCGACAGTCCCGAGCGCAGGCCGGCAGCCATGGCCTTGGCGGCCTCTTGATTGAGCCGCTGTACGCCTTCGGCAGAATCCGAGTGCAGCACGGCGCAGGCGCCGGCCGCATGCACCAGAGCGGCGTTCTGCGGAATGGCGTCGAAGGCTTCCAGCTTGAAACCCCACCAATCCGACCACATGGCCGAGCAAACGCCCGCCTCCGCCAGCAGGTCGGCGATCTTGTAGCTTTCCACCGCATGATGGAAGGCGGCAATGCGATAACCGAATTCGGCCGCCACGGCCAGCATGGTCGCCATCTCGTCCGCACGGTAGCAGTGCTGCTGCACGAGTATCTCGCCGTTCAGTACCCCGACCAGCGTATCAAGCGCCAGATCCCGCGCCGGTGGCGTCTCCGAGGCGCCATCGGCATAGCGCTGCTGCGCCGTCTGGTAATCAAGGGCCGCTGCCCAGGCCGCACGGTAGCCGGCCACATTGCCCATGCGTGTGCTCGGCGCCTTGTTCTGCTCGCCATACACCCGTTTCGGATTTTCGCCACAGGCCATCTTCAGGCTTTGCTGCGCGCCGGGGTACTTCATGGCCTGCACCGTACGCGCCGGCACGTTCTTCAGGGTGACGCCACGCCCGCCGAACAGGTTGGCGCTGCCGGGCAGAATGTGCAAGGTGGTGACGCCGCCGGCAAGGGCATGGCCGAATTGCGGATCCTGGGGCCAGACCGAATGCTCTGCCCAGACGCCAGCACCATTCGGCAGGGTGGCCTCGTTGCCGTCGGCGGTGGAGGGTACAGCGGGCGCCGGAAAGACCCCGAGATGCGAGTGCACGTCGATGATGCCCGGCGTCAACCACTTGCCGGCCGCCTCCAGCACTCGCTCCTGTCCGGCTTCAAGATCGGGTGCGATCGCGACAATCTGCCCGTCGGCCAGCCGCACATCGACATCCAGGAGTTTCTCACCGGCGCCGGTCAGCACCGAAACCGACCGGATCAGGGTGGGCTCGGCCGGGCGCGGCGCATAGGTGGACGCATAGGCCGACTCCGACTGCGCCAACACCGGGCTGGCGGCCAGCAATCCGAGCAGCAGGGTCGAGATCAGTGTCTTCAACGCAGAACCCCTTGTCGAACTGCCGATATTGTAACGGTACGCACCGGCATTTGGGCGCAGGGCATTCCAATGCTGTCGGCGCGCGAGGCGTTGAAGCGCATTGGCGCCTGATTGCCGGCTCGCCGCAAGTGTTTGTGATTCCCGGCTGGAATCGGATAATGCCGTGTTCGCAGCGTGCGGCGCACTCTGGAAATCCAGGCAGGAACCATAGCTTTTGCCAGACCTTGACACCATCACCGCAGACGCCACCGCCGTCGCTGCGGCGCTCGAAGACCACCGCTACATCTGTAGCCCGCAGATCGCAACTGCCGTCTGGCTGGCCTATCGCCTGCACAAGCCGATCCTGATCGAGGGGCCGCCCGGCGTCGGCAAGACCGAGCTGGCCAAGACCACCGCCGAGATGCTCGCCCTGCCGCTGATCCGGCTGCAATGCTACGAGGGGCTGGACGAGGCCAAGGCCATTTACGAGTGGAAGTATGGCAAGCAGCTGCTCTACACCCAGGTGTTGAAGGAAACGCTCGACGAAGTGCTGCAAGGCGCCAGGGGCTTTGCCGAATCGGTGGATCGGTTGCACGAATTCGGCGACATCTTCTTTTCCGCAGCCTTCATGGAACCCAGACCGTTGTTGAAGGCGCTGCAGGCCGAGGCGGGTTGCGTGCTGCTGATCGACGAGGTGGACAAGTCGGACCACGAGTTCGAATCCCTGCTGCTGGAAATCCTGTCGGACTATCAGGTGTCGATCCCGGAAATCGGCACCGTCAGGGCAGTGCGCGAACCGCCCATGGTGTTCCTCACCAGCAACAACACGCGCGAGATTTCAGACGCCCTGAAAAGACGCTGCCTGCACCTCTACATCCCCTTCCCTGACGAACCTCTGGAACAGCGTATCGTCCACGCTCGAGCACCGGAGATTCCGGCGCGCCTGCGCCAGCAACTGGTGGCCTTCATCCACGAGTTGCGGGCGCTGGACCTGAAGAAGGCGCCGGCCATCTCCGAAACCATCGACTGGGCGCGCACGCTGATGCTGCTGCACGCAGAGGCCCTGGACGCCCAGCTGGTGCGGGATACTCTGAACGTGATCCTCAAGTTCCAGGAAGACATCGACCATGTGCAGGGCGAGATCAACGCCATCACCCGCAAGCTGGCGGCATCCGCGCAGCGCGAGGCCGACACCCGGCCCGTGGCGGCGGATTAACCGCGGGCGCGCGCCCGGACAAGGGCAATGGAGCGCACCCTGACGAGATTCATCGGCGCCCTGCGCAACGCCGAGGTGCGCATCTCCACAGCCGAGACTCTGGATGCATTCGACACGCTGCAACTGGTGGGCTACCGGGACAAGGCCACGCTGAAGCGCGCCCTGTCACTCACCCTGCCCAAGAGCGCAGATGAAAAGGCCATATTCAGCGCCTGCTTCGACGATTTCTTCTCCTTCGATTCCTTTGCGCCATTGCCCGCAGCCGGTGACGGTCAGGCAGACGGCGCCGAGGCAGACGCGCAGGGAGATGGCGCTGGTGGCGGCGCATCAGTGGGCGAAAGCCAGCCGTCGGATTCCGGGCTGGCGCAGGGCGAGCGAACGCGCAGCCAACGCAAGGTCAAGCGTCGGCGAGGACCGGACGCCGCCAGCGAAGCGACCGGGATACAGCGAACGCCGCTGACCGCAGGACCCACGGCAGCGCCCGAATCGGCGCTCGGCCGGCTGCTGATGACCGACTCCCGCGTTGAACTCAGCCTCGCCATGTCCGCCGCTGGCGAAGCCGTGCAAGTGCGCAACATTCAGGTGTTCACACAGAAGGGAATCTATACCCGGCGCATCATGGACGCGATGGGGCTCGCCGACCTGAACCGGGAAATCACCGACGCCGAGGCCAGCGACGACCTGCCGCGTCGGCGGCTTGGCCGGACGCTGCGCCAGAAGCGCGACTGGCTGCGCGAGGAGGTGCGAGACCATGTCGAACGCCAGTTCCTGCTGCACGCGGACGCAGATGGCAAACGACTTCGGGAGGCGCTGCTGCGCAAGGTGAAACTCTCGCACGTGGAGCATCGCAACTTTCATCTGCTGCAGGAGATCGTGCTGAAGATGGCCAAGCGCCTGGCAACCCTGTACGCCAGGCGGCGCAAGGTGTCCAGGCGTGGGGTGCTGAATGTGCCGCGCACCCTGCGCCACAACATGGCCTACGACGGCGCTGTGTTCGACCTGCGCTGGAAGGCCGTCAGGATCGACCGGCCGCGCGTCTTCGCCGTATGTGATGTATCCGGCTCCGTGGCCAGATACGTGCGCTTCATGCTGATGTTTCTGTACAGCCTGGAAGAGGCGATGCCGAAGGTGCGCGCCTTCGCTTTCTCGTCCGACCTTGCCGAGGTCACGGAGCTGTTCAGCCGCTATCCACTCGACAACGCCATCGCCAGAACGCTGCACGATCATGCTGGCGGCTCCACCGATTACGGTCAGGCCCTGGCGGACTTCAAGCGCCTGTGCCTGGACGATGTTGACAAACGCGCCACGATCGTCATTCTGGGCGATGCGCGCAACAACTACGGCGAATCCAGGGCAGAGATCCTGAAAGAGATATACGACCGCGCCAGGCGCGTGATCTGGCTCAATCCGGAAGGCCGGGGCGCCTGGAATACGGGTGATTCCGAGATGCGCCGCTACGCAACCTGGTGTCATCAGGTCGAGGAATGCAACAGCCTGGCGCACCTTGAGCGCGTGGTCGGCAACCTGCTGCGGAGCAGCCAGTGAGCGAGGATACGGCGACAGCGCCGGCGCGGCCGGCTCAGGGCTTCAACAAGGCCGCCATCCGCCAGCTTGCGCTCTACGCCGCCGCAGCCCTGGCGGGCCTCATCGCGCTCATGTGGGGCTTGAATCTCCTGGCCAGGCTGACCTCGTCGGCAGAAGGCGTCGGCGGCGCCGTGAACGCTGCCGAGGGCTCGATTACCGTGATGCTCACGGAAGAGCCGCCGCAACTCGACAGCACCCTGTCCACCGATCAGGTGAGTGGCCAGATACTCGGGCACGTGATGGAGGGCCTGCTGCGCTACGACAATCACCATGAACTCGCGCCCGGGCTGGCCGAAGACTGGCGCATCGACGCCGAAGGCGCCACCTTCCACCTGCGCGCAGACGCCCGCTGGAGCGATGGCGAGCCGGTGACAGCGCACGATTTCGTGTTCGCCTGGCGGCGCGTCCTGGACCCGGACAACGCCTCCGAATACGCCTTCATCCTGTATCCGATCAAGCACGCCGAAGCCGTCAATCAGGGCCGGATGCCAGTCGAGGCGCTGGGCGTTCGGGCTCTGAACGCACGCACGCTGGCCGTCGAGTTCGAGCGCCCGATCGCCTTCTTCGACAAGCTGACCGCCTTCTCCACCTACTTCCCGCAACGCGAGGATTTCGTTGCAGCAAGCCAGGGCCGCTACGGGTCGGACGCCGATCAGCTACTGTACACAGGCCCCTTCGTCATCAGCAGCTGGGTGCATGGTCAATCGCTGGTCATGGACAGGAATCCCTGGTACTGGGACCAGGCGCGGATTCGCCTCAACCGCATCAACGTGGGCTACATCGTCTCCGACGCCAACGCCCGTCTGAACCTCTTCAAGGACGACAAGATCGTGCTGCTGGCGTCCCTGACCGCCGAGAATCTGCCGGAGGCTCTGGATCAGCGCTGGCAGATTCAACGCTTCATGGACGGCTCGGTCTTTTTCATTGATTTCAACCATCGGCCAGAGCGACTCACCCGCAACCGCAACCTGCGCCTGGCCATGGCCTATGCCCAGGACCCGAACGAGCTGGTGTATCGAGTGACCAAACTGCCCGGGTATCTACCGGGCGTGTCGCTGTTTCCGGTTTTTCTGGAGGGCATCAAGGGCAAGTTCCGGGACGAGTATCCGGCGCCGATACGGCGCATGGACATCAACAAGGCGCGCGCGCACCTCGAACTGGCGCGTCAGGAGCTGGGGCTTGAAACGTTTCCGCCGCTGGTGCTGCTGGCCGGCGACAACCCCATCTCGAATCAGCAGAGTGAGTATTTCCAGGCGGTGTTCCGCAAGAATCTGGGCCTCGACATCAAGATCGATCGACAGATCTTCAAGCAGCGTCTGGCGAAGATGACGTCCGGCGATTTCGATATGGTGCTGGCCGGCTGGGGGCCGGATTACAACGACCCACTCACGTTTGGCGATCTCTATGCCTCCTGGAACCTGAACAACCGCGGGCTCTACAACAATCCCGCCTACGACGCGCAGGTGCGCATTGCCCAGAATTCGCTGGACCCGGCAACCCGGATGCAGGCGTTCGCGGAAATGCAGCGTATCCTGTTCGAGGATGTGGCGCTCATCCCCAATTACGAGCGTGGCGTCGCCTATGTGACGCATCCACAGGTGGGCGGCATCCTGCGCCGGGTGATCGGCGCCAGCACCGACTACACCTACGCCTGGATCAAGGACTGATCGGATGCTCCGCTACACCGTGAAGCGTTGCCTTCAGGGCGTCATCACCGTGTTCTTCATCGCCACCGCCACCTTTTTCGCGATGCACGCCGTCCCCGGCGACCCGCTGACCCAGGACAAGGCCGTGCCGGAGAAGATTCGCGCCAATCTGGAAGCCAAGTATGGTCTCGACAAGCCGCTGTTCACCCAATACGGCATCTATCTGCGCAACCTGGCGTCCGGCGACTTCGGCGTATCGTTCACACAGGAAAACCGGCGGGTAAACGACATCATCCGCGAACACTTCCCGGTATCCGCCACCCTGGGCGTACTGGCGGTCGCGTTTGCCGGCCTCGGTGGCGTCCTCTGGGGCGCGCTCACCGCCCTGTATCGCAATCGGCTGCCAGACGTCCTCATCATGCTGCTGGTGATCCTCGGCATCTCCGTGCCGAGCTTCGTCTTCGCCGCCCTCGGCCAGTTCGCTCTGGTCAGCCTGAACGACCTGGTCGGCTTCTCGCTGCTGCCCGTGGCGGGCTGGGGCAGCGTCGCCCACATGCTGATTCCGTCCCTGGTGCTCGGCCTCGGCACCACCGCCTATCTCACCCGGCTGATGCGCTCGTCCATGCTGGAGATCGTCAACTCCGACTTTGTTCGCACCGCCCGCTCCAAGGGTTTGCCAGCAACCCGCATCTTCACTCACCATCAACTGCGCAACGCCATCCTGCCAGTGATCACGGTGCTCGGGCCGGCGATCGCCGCCATCACCACCGGCGGCTTCGTAGTCGAGATGGTATTCGCCATCCCCGGCCTCGGCCGTTACTTCGTGCAGGCGGTACAGCAGCTCGACTATACGGTGATCATGGGCACTACCGTCTTCTATGGCGGCTTTCTGGTATTCATGGTGATCCTCGTCGATCTACTCTACGGCGTGATCGATCCCCGGGTGCGGCTGGAATAGCCATGGCCGAATCCACACTGCGCGCCGATGACCTGTTGCCTGCCCCGCCCGTCGATGCGGCAGAGAGCATTGCCCGGCCTGCACTCTCCTACTGGCAGGATGCCTGGGTTCGACTGAAGGCCAATCGCCGGGCGCTGGCCTCGCTGTTCATCGTCATCGGCCTGCTGGCGTTCACCCTGCTCGGCCCCATGATCTGGCGCCTGGACCCGGCCGACACGGATGTGGAGCGCGCAAGCCAACCACCCGGCGCCGACCGACGGGCGCAAATTGTGGGCGCCTTCGAGCCCTGGTCTGCGGATCAGGGCGTCGCGACGCCTGGCGTCGGCCTGCGCCTGGCAACGCTGGCCACAACACAGGCCGCCCGACTGACCTGGGATCCACTGCCCGGCGCCGCAAGCCACCGTCTGTACCGAAGCCCCTACCCCCCGGACGGCGAGCCGATCGCGTTCGGCCTGCCCTTGTTCGAGGCCCCGGCCTCCAGCGAGCATCGGCATCGCTACTTTGAAGATCGGCTGGATCTCAGGCCGAGCACCTGGTTCTACAGCCTCGTGGCCCTCGATGCCGAGGGCGAGCGTCTGTCAGGGGTTCATCAGATCCTGGAAGTGCCGGTCAAGCGGGTCATCACGCTGGAGAACGCCAGCTCGCGCAATCTGGCGCGGGACGGCCAGGCCCTGGCCGAAGGCGATGTCATCAAGCTGCAACTGCATCCGCTCGGCACGGACTATCTCGGCCGCGACCTGCTTGCGCGCCTGATGGCCGGCGCCCGCGTGTCATTCTTCATCGGCCTGGCCGCACCCCTGCTGTTCGTGGGTATCGGCGTGGTCTATGGCGCAGCCGCCGGCTTCCTCGGCGGGCGCCTGGATCAGTTGCTGATGCGCTTTTCGGACTTTGTGGTCGCCCTGCCGTTTCTGCTGTTCATGATTCTGATTCGCGTGGTGTCCGGCGTGCAGCCGGGCGAATCCGGAATCGCTCCGATGGTGATCGCCATGGTCGCGCTCAGCTGGCCGGCCACGGCCCGCCTGGTGCGTGGCCAGATACTCCAGATCCGGGAGGAAGGCTATGTCGCCGCTGCCCGTCTGTTGGGCGCTCGCTCCGGCTATGTGGTGTTGCGTCACATGATTCCCAACACCCTGGGGGTGATTCTGGTGACGCTCACCTTCGCCGTGCCGACCGCCATCTTCACCGAGGCGTTTCTCTCCTTCATCGGCATGGGCGTGGCCCCGCCCACCCCATCCTGGGGCAGCATGTGCAACGAGGGCATCAAGACCATGCTCACCTATCCACATGAGCTGATCTTCCCGGCGCTCTTCATCAGCATCGCCGTGCTGGCGTTCAATCTGCTCGGCGACGGCCTGCGCGACGCCCTTGATGCGCGCATGAGAAATCAGGGCTGATGGCGGCCATCGCATCCGCGCCAGGGCCACTGCTGGCAGTCGAGGACCTGCGCGTGGAGTTCGATACCTGGGGCGGCGTCGTGCAGGCAGTGCGCGGGGTCAGTTTTGCGGTCAATGCCGGGGAGACGCTGGCCATCGTCGGAGAGTCCGGCTGCGGCAAGTCGGTGGCGGTGCAAACCGTGATGGGTCTGATTCCCATGCCGCCTGGCCGCATCATCCAGGGTTCGGCGAAACTGCGCGGCCAGGAGATCCTCGGGCAACCGGAAATCGATGGCCAGGACATCCGCGGGAATGCCGTCGGCATGATCTTTCAGGACCCGATGACCTCACTCAATCCGACCATGACGATCGGCGATCAGATCGCCGAGACCCTTGTCGCGCACCGCAATTTCAGCCGCAGCCAGGCGCTCGCACGGGCGGTCGAACTGTTGCGGATGACGCGCATACCAGAGCCGGAGAAGCGGATTCGTCAGCATCCCTTCGAGTTCTCCGGCGGCATGTTGCAGCGCGCCATGATCGCCATGGCCATCGCCTGCGAACCCGCAATTCTGATCGCCGACGAGCCGACCACGGCCCTGGATGTCACCATTCAGGCCCAGATTCTCGACCTGCTTGTCGATTTGCAGCGCCAGACCGGCATGGCGATCATCCTCATCACCCATGATCTCGGCGTGGTGGCGCGCCTCGCCGACGACGTCGCCGTGATGTACGCAGGGCGCATCGTCGAGCAGGGGCCGGTTGACGAAGTGTTCTATCGCGCCGGCCACCCCTATACGCTGGGCCTGAAGGCCGCCATGCCCAGCCGTCGCGCGCACCGCGACGAGCCGCTCATGCCCATCGGCGGCAGCCCGCCCGATCTCTTTGCGCCACCGCCAGGATGCGCCTATCGGCCACGCTGCCCCTTTGCAATGGTCAGCTGCGAAACCCGGGAGCCGCCGCCCCTGCCACTGCGGGCCGGGCACTACGCCCGCTGCTGGCTGCAACACCCGGATGCCCGCGCCATCGCCGAAACGCGAGCCCCGGACCTGCATCTGCCGGAGACCAGCGCATGAGACCGGATGGCGCGGGCGCGGCAAGCGATGGGCCAGAACAGGCAAGGCCCGAGGCTCGGCAGGTCGCGCCGCTCATCGAAGCGAAATCGCTGACGCGCTACTTCAACATGGGCCGGGGGCAGAAAGTACACGCCGTGGATGGCGTGAGCCTCGCCATCGGTGCACGCGAAATCGTCGGCCTGGTAGGCGAGAGCGGTTCCGGCAAGTCCACCTTCGGCAAGACGCTGCTCGGCCTGCTCGACAAGACCGCCGGAGAGGCCCGGTATCGCGGAGCGCGGCTGCCGGCGCGCTACCGTCAGCGTGACTATTCTCGCTACGCCCGAAAGATGCAGATGATCTTCCAGGACCCCTACTCATCGCTGAATCCGCGCATGACCGTGGGCGAAACTGTCGGTGAGGGCCTGAAGCTGCACTCCAACCTCGGCGCCAGGGCAATACGCGAGCGCACTGCCGAGTGGCTGCAACGGGTCGGTTTGCAGGCCGATCACATGTCCCGCTACCCGCACGAGTTCTCCGGTGGGCAACGGCAGCGCATCGGGGTCGCCAGGGCGTTGATCCTGGCGCCGGAATTCGTGGTGTGCGATGAACCCATCTCGGCACTGGACGTATCCGTGCAGGCCCAGGTGATCAATCTGCTGGACGCGCTCAAGGATTCGCTGGGCCTGACCCTGCTGTTCATCGCCCATGATCTTTCGATGGTGCGCTACGTCAGCGACCGGATGGCCGTGATGTATCTCGGCTCGCTGGTCGAGGTGGGCGCCTCGGACCGGGTGTTCTTCGAGCCCCGGCACCCCTATACGCAGGTGCTGATCGGCTCCAACCCGGAGCCGGACCCCAGATCCGAGCGAACTCGCCCCTCCACCGCCATTCGCGGTGAAATCCCGTCACCGGTGAATGTGCCGCCCGGATGCCGGTTTGCCAACCGCTGCCCGGAGGCGATGCCGCGCTGTCGTGATGAAACGCCGAATCTGATTCCACTCAAGGACGAAACCGAGCGCCAGGTTGCCTGTCATCTGTTCAACTGACCCAGGAGCCTGCGCCGTAAGAAGTCGCAAAAGCGAAAATTTGATTTCGCCGCCCCTTTGGACGGGCGATTGAGGCCAGGATCAGGCGGAGGCCACCAGCCGGTTGCCACCGCCGGCGAGCACCGCAAACAGGGCCCTGAGCGCCGCGTTGGATCGCGTCAGCAGGCTGGTGAGGCCAACTGTGGTCCAGACGGTGCGGCGAGAAACCTTCACCTGACTGCCATCGGTAAACCCCGGATTGTCGTGGATGCGACGCAGGGTCATCACGGCAAGGCCCAGGCTCAGCAGGCAGAACCGGCGAATACCCACCTGATTGCGTGGAATCAGCAGGGTGAAGCGCAAGCCGTCCGCCAGACAACCGAAGGCCCGCTCTGTCAGGTTCTGCATCCCGTCGGCCAGGGTCGTATCGGCCTCACCCAGGCCGGCGAGTTCGATGCCGGTTTCCTGGAATACATCGCGCGGCAGCCAGCATACGCCACGGCGCCGGTCCGCCCAGACGTCCTTGATGATGTTGACCATCTGCAAGCCCTGACCGAAGCGCGTGGAGAGACGATACAGTTCTTCGCGCCGGGCGCGAATCGACGGCGAGGATGCGCACATCAGATCGGTGAGCATCTCGCCGACCACGCCTGCCACGTAGTAACAGTAGCGGCTGAAGTCCGGCCAGTCCGCCAGGCCGGCGTTGGAAGCCTGATGCTGAAACTCGGCCATGCCCCCGGTCATGATGCGCACGCAGCGGCTGATCGCCTGCTGCTGCTCGGCGCCGAAGCTGTCGAAAATCCGCAGCACCCGCACGCTGTTCTGCACCAGCTCCCGCTCTGCCGCCGGCGCCTCGGGAGACAGACAGGCAGAGAGATCGCGGGCAAATTCATCGACCGAGGCATCGCCCGCCACGGTCTGCGCAAAGCGGGCGAGATATGCCTCCTTGGCGTCGGCAGGGAGGTCGGGATCGTCCTCGATGGTATCGGCAATGCGGCACAGCAGATAGGCATTGCCGACCTCGTGCTGCAGCGAACCGGGCAGGCGCGGGATGGTCAGGGCGAAGGTGCGTGACACCCCCTCCAGCGCCCTCGCCTGAAACGCCAGATCCTCATCCGCCTGAGGCGACTCCCGCCAGTCGCCCTGTGCCCCGGACATGCGTGTCGCCGACTCTCTGACCTGCCCCTACTGACTGAAGTTGAAGCGCACGGAAGCGCCGTAAATCCGCGGCTCGGTCAGGAAGTAGTTGCGGTAGAACCCGGAGGTGTCAGACGTCAGGTACTTGCCGGTGACATTGTCGTCGTTGGCAAGATTGCGCACCCAGGCACGCAACTGCCAGCGCCCGTCGTTGCTCTCGTAGATCAACGAAGCGTTGTGCTGGCTCCAGCTGTCGATTTCATCGCCAATGGTATTGAACTCCCGGGCATAGGATTCGCCTTGCCAGTAGAAGTCCCACCGGGCGGTGAGAGAGCCGCGCAACGCCTCGACATTGAAGGTATAGGCCAGGCCCAGCCGCAGCGTGTGTTCCGGAGAGTTCGGCAAAGCGTTGCCGTCGAGATTCACCGGCAGGCCGTCCAGCGTCTCCACGCCCACGGCGTCCAGGAACTCGCGCGAGAAGTAGGCCGGAATCACCACGCCGTCAGCATTCGGGGCGTAGGTGGTTCCGGGAAGCGGCAGAGTGGCGCCGGCGCCAATGGCAGCGCCGACGATGCCCGCATTGATATCCGATTCGCGGGCGATGTAGGTCACGCCAGTCAGGGAGCCAGGGTCAATGTTCTTCAGCAGGATGTAGTCCGAATTGCCGGCGGTGCGGTTCAACGGATCCTGGGATTCCGTGCCGTCCACTTCGGAGTTCAACCAGCTGTAGGCGAAATCGGCCTGAAGCCCGGGCGCCGCTTCGGGGCGCCACATGCCTTCGAGTTCAACGCCCATGATGTTGGCGTCCACATTGTCGTTCAGCGAGGTGTTGTTGGCGATGCGGGTAACCTGCAAGCCGCCATAGTCGTACAGGAAGGCGGAGCCGTTCAACACCAGCTGGCCGTCGGCCAGGGTGTTCTTGACGCCGATTTCAATCGAGTTCACTTCTTCGGCTTCGAACGTAAAGCTTGATGTGGCCTGGAAGGCAGGCGGAATGGCCGGGTTGAAGCCGCCTGGTTTGTAGCCCCGGCTGAAGAAGCCGTAGATCATGGAGGTATCCGTGACCTGCCAGTCGATGCCGACACGGCCGCTGATCTCCTTCCAGCTGGCGGTGCTCGGGCTGCCGGTGAGCGTTCGCGTCTCGCCGAATTGCGGCACGAGCGGCACCATGCTGACGAGCGCGACCCGCTCCGCGCTGAATGAAGGCGTCGCCGCCACCGCCGCCAGCTGCTCGTCGGTCGCGCCATACAGCCGCAGAAGCGCATCTTCCCGGGCCAGCGCTTCTTCTGTGGTGGAGGACGGCATAAGCGGGCCAAGCAGCATGTTCAGGGTGTCCAACCGCGTCCAGGCCGGCGCATTGGCCAGATAGTTCGGATCCAGCAAATCCAGGGCTATCGCGATATCCGGCGACATCAATTGTGTTTGCGCGAGCGCGCTCGACAACCCGAGTGCGACTGCCTGACTGTTGACGGCATTGAAGAGAACACTGGTGTCCTTCACTTCCTTGTTGTCTTCGTTGTAACGCAGGCCGGCAGTGATCTTCACCCGATCATTGACATCAAAGTAGGCTTCGCCGAATACGGCCCAGCCGTCCTGCAGGGTGCCGCCGCTGGGGTCGCCCGTGTTGTTGAAGTATCCCGGATAGAGCGGCGGAAAGCCGATGGCCGGGGCGCCATAGAGGCTCACCATGTCGAGCGTGTTGGCGAGCACGTAGTAGTCCCCGTTGGATTCCGTGTCATAGGTGCTGGCGCCGACCTGGAAGTTGAACGGGCCATCAAACGTCGTCTGAATGCGGCCTTCGACAGTCCAGTATTCAGAGGAGTTATCCGCCTGGTCGTAGGAGAAGACGCGGGTCTGGTCCACGTCCAGGATGCAGCCGCCAAAAACGCCGGTGGTGCCGTCATTGAGGTTGCAGGGGCCGGGGCGCCAATCGTCGCCGGCGCCGCCCGCAGGTTCGGAAGTCGGCCAGAGGCCGGCCGGATTGAGCGGCGTGGAGCCAAGATTCGCCCCCACATCCATCAGATAATCCTGGCGAGAGAAGAATTCGGTCTGCTGCCAGGCGCCAAGGAGGCCAACGGTAAAGGCGCTCGCCTCATGCTCGAACCCGACGAGGACCAGATCCTCCTCCGACTGATAGACCGGATCCATGTCGGTGAACATCTGCCGAAAGCCGTCGAGTTGCGGCGCTGGATAATTGAATAGCGACGGATCCGAGCCATCCGCGCCGAGCGGCAGGGCGCCGACCAGACCGCCGAAAATGCCGCCTGTGGTGGCGCCGAGATGCGGCGCGTCAAAGCCGAATTCGTCCGCCACGCAGCCGGTGGTGGGCAGGGTGTTGCGCTTGCATACCTGATTGGTGATGCGCGCCCGGTCGGAATCTTCCTCGAAGCGACTGTATTGCACCCAGCCACTTGTCTGATCCGTCAGATCGAAGGCGAAGGTCGCCCGCCAGGAGAGGATGTCACGGCCGTCGATGTCGTCGTCAATGCCGGGAATGGTGGAGCCGTTGGCGCCGACTGCCTCATGCGCCAGATTTTCGATGTAGCCGTCCCGGTCCAGCTTGAAGCCAGCCAGGCGCAGCCCGGCCCGGTTGCCGAAGGGCATGTTCAGCGCCGCCTTGACGCGAAAGTGGTTGTAGTCTCCCACCTCGGCGTCAACAAAGCCGCCAAGCTGCTCGTAGTCCGGCATGGCGGTGACCAGGTTGATTGCGCCGCCGGTGGCGTTGCGGCCATAGAGCGTGCCCTGCGGGCCGCGCAGTATCTCGACCCGCTCCATGTCGTAGAACTCGATGGCGTTCAGGTTGGTGCTGAGTGGCACTTCGTTGATGTGCGTGGAAACCCCGGATTCGCCGGTGCTGGCGATCACCAGACGGCCAATGCCGCGGATGCTGATACTGGAGCCGCCGAAGTTGGTAGGCGTGAAGCTGACGCTGGGCGCGTTCATCTGCAGGTCAGACGGGGTAATGATCTGCGCGTCCTCCAGCATCTGCCCGGTGAGCGCCGTCACCGCAATGGGCACGTCCTGGATGCTCTCTGCGGTGCGCTGCGCGGTGACGATCACCTCTTCCACCGCACCGCCTCGGGATGCCCCCCCCCCCGAACCCTGCGCCGTCCCGGCTTCCTGGGCCAGACCGCCCTGTGCCGTCAGCAGCGCGCCTGCAACCGCCAGCGTCGATAAAATTCTAGTCATTTGAACCCTCCTTGAACTCTTCAGATCCGCTTCAGGACCCGTCCGTTTCGTGCTCGCCAATCGGTTGCCGAGGCCAGGCATTATGAATGGCTTTCAGGAGCGTGGCGAGAGGAATCGCAAAGAACACGCCCCAGACCCCCCAGATACCGCCAAATACCAATACCGCCACAATAATCAGGACAGGATGCAAGTCAACGGCTTCGGAAAAGAGAAGCGGTACGAGCACATTGCCGTCGAGCGCCTGGATCAGGGCATAGACCAGCATCACCCAGGCCAGATCCCAGGACCAGCCGAACTGCAAAACGCCAACCAGGGCCACCGGCAGCGCCACCACGGCTGCGCCAACAAAGGGCACCAGCACGGAAATGCCGACCAGCAAACCGAGCAGGGCCGCATAATTCAGGCCGAGCAGGGTAAACGCAAGCCAGGTTACCGCCGCCACAATCAGGATTTCGACAAACTTGCCGCGCACGTAGTTGGCCAGTTGCTGGTTCATTTCAGCGCCGATGCCTTGCATCAGCGGCCGCTGCGCCGGCAGGAAGCCGGTTACCCAGCCGACAATCCGGCGCCGGTCGCGCAGGAAGAAGAACACGGAAATCGGCGTCAGCACCAGATACACCAGCACCCATACCAGAGAAGGCGCATTGGTCACCACCGCCTCCAGGGTCGATATGCTCAGTTGCCCCAACTGGCGCAGCGGCTCTTCCAGCCAGGTTTGCAGCGCCTCCTGCTCGGCCAGCGCCGGAAAGGCCTGGGTGGCCATGTTCATCACCTCGGCGACACGTTCCACCAGCGCCGGCAAGCCCTGAGACAAGGCGATCATCTGTTGCCAGATCAAGGGCGCCAGCACCAGAACGGCGCCGGTCAAGCCGCCGAGGAACAGCAGGAAGGTGAGCCACACCGCCGCTGGCTCCGGCACGCGCCAGGCGACCAGCTGACGCACAAGGCCCTGCAACAGAAAGGCAAACACCAGCCCTGCAAGGACCGGCGCCAGGCTGCCGCCAAACAGCAGCACCAGGCCGAACCCGAGCGCGAGCACCACCACCAGCAGCACCGCTTCCTCATTGGAAAAGTAGCGGTTGACCCAGGCGCGAATGATCTCCAGGAACTGCATGTTGCGTACGGACGGAAACCGTCAGGCGCGGCGCGTACAGCGATGCATCAGCCTGCCTTGCGCTCCAGCAGGTAACGAAAGCCGGACCCGGTCTGCGTGGATTCCACAAGCCGATGCCCGCTTTGCGCGGAGAAGACTTCAAAATCGCGCACGGATCCGGGGTCCGTCGCCAGCACCAGCAGACGCTGCCCGGGTTGCATCCGGTTCAACGCCTGCTTCGCCTTCAGCAACGGCATGGGACAACCAAGGCCGACCGCATCGACAACGACATCAGACATGTCCGGCATTGTCGCACATGCGCCGCGCCATGCAGCAATTCTCATTTGGGTGGCGATTTCGGGCCTCGGTGAGACCCTTCGTTGCGTTGGTGTCGGGGCTTTGGCCAGGTCCATTTCGCACACGAATTGGCGTTATGTCGCACATGCAAGGCCGGTTTCGCAGTGCACAGTGGTCGCCATGCAGCACGACGCCACCTACAAGGCCGCCTTCGCGCATCCGCGCATGATCCGCGATCAGCTTGTTCTACTCAAGGAATTGGTGGGCGACCGCCTGCCCATTCTCCGCCGCCTGCGCTTGGATACGCTGGAACGGCTGCCCAGTGAGTATCTGACCGACAATCTGGAACAGCGATTCGGCGACATGGCCTGGCGGGTCGCCTTGCAACCGACTTCCGCGGACAGCGAACACGATGAACCGCACTGGCTGCACATCCTGGTGATGCTGGAATTTCAATCTCGCTCAGACTGGATGATGGCCGCACGAGTGCAGAGCTATGCGACCCTGCTTTACCTTGCTCTGCACAAGGAAAAACCGTTCAGCGCCAGCAACCCGGTCCCGCCAGTGCTACCGATTGTGCTCTACAACGGTTCCAGTCCATGGCATGCGCCGCTGAACCTGTCGGCCCTGACGCGCCCAGGCGGGATGGAGGCGGCGTCAGCGGATGTATCAGCACAGGCAGAGGGTGAAACCGGCAAGCCCGGAGCGTTGGGCGCGCATGTGGGGCCGATGGGTCTGGTGGGAGACGGCTATGTTCTGGTCGATCAACAGGCCCTGTTGGGCGAGGAACTGCCGGAAGGCAATGCGGCGACGCTGCTGGCGTGGATTGAGGGTCTGACCAGTCCAGAAGACCTGAAGCGTGTAGTGGAGCGCTGTTTGCAGTGGCTTTCCGGGGTGGAAGATGGCAGTCTTTTGGATGTGCTGCAGCGTTGGCTGGAGGCATGGGTTCGAAGTGCGGATATAGGGGACGAGGAGGAGTGGCTTATGAAACTGGTCAGGCTGAGGGAATCGACCGACGAGGTGGTGCGACAACCGGCTGACCCGGCTGAGCGGGTGGCGCTATGGAAGCAGCAGCTAATTGAGAAGGGGGAGGCCCGAGGCAAGGCTGAAGGCGAGGCGAAAGCGTTGGCTCGGGAGCGCACCCTGCTTGAGCGTCAGGTTGCGCTGCGGTTTGGCGGCGATACGGCGAAGCGTTTCGGCGCATTGCTGGCGGGCGTTTCCGACTCGGAGCGTCTGGCCGCGGCAGGAGAGTGGATCATCGAGTGCGAGGACGGCGCTTCGTTGCTTGCGCGAATGGGCGGTTGACATCTGGACCCAACACTCCAACACCCGAAATGCCAACATGAGAATTGCTGCGCGCCATGCACGCGCCGGCCCGGTGGCGTCACCAGCGCGCCCCTGAAACAGGAATCGCGTTGTCGCATATACTCCCCAGGAGCCTGCGCCGCAGAAATTCACGGCTGCAAATCCGCTTTCACTCGCCCCTTTGAACGTTCGATTTCGTCAAATATGGCCGGATATTCTCCTCAATCGCCCGTCCAAAGGGGCGGCGAAATCAAATTTTCGCTTTTGCGACTTCCTGCGGCGCAGGCTCCTGGCATGCACGAACCAGCCAGGATGTTTCAAGGCAGCAATCGGCGGGCTGGCGCCATGTCCTGGTCTGGCCTGATCCTGCTGGCCACGCTTCTGCTGGCGTCAGCGCCGGCCCCATGCCAGGACCGGGACGACCTGCCTGCCCTGGGAGACGCCTCGTCGAGCCTGATCTCACCGGAGGCGGAGCGTCAGATAGGAGATGACTTCCTGCGTCGGGTACGCGCCTCCCTGCCCACGATCGACGATCCCATCCTCAAGTACTACATGGGCGGAAACCTGTCGCGGCTGGCCGAAAGCAGCGACCTGGATGCAGTTCATCTGAAGCTGGTGCTGATCGACAACGAAGAGATCAACGCCTTTGCTGCGCCCGGCGGAGTGATTGGCGTGAATCTGGGATTGCTCCTGCACGCAGAGGACGAACACGAGTACTCGGCCGTCATGGCGCATGAACTGGCGCACCTGAGCCAACGCCACTTCGCCCGAGGCGTGGAAGTGCAGCGCGGCCAGGGGCTGATCGCGATGGCGGGTATGCTGGCGGCGGTCATGATCGGCATCGCCGGGGGTGGCGATGCTGGCATCGCAGCGATCAGCGGCGTTCAGGCCGCATCCGAAGCCAACATGCTGCGCTACAGCCGAAGCCGCGAGCAGGAAGCGGACCGCATCGGCCTGAACACGCTGGTGCGCGCCGGCTTCGATCCACAGGGCATGGTACGGATGTTCGAGCGCATGCACCGCGCCTACCGATTCAGCCAGCGACCACCGGAATTCCTGCTCACCCACCCATTGAGTGAAACCCGCATCGCCGACACGCGCAATCAGGCTCAGTCGCACGCGCACGAGCCTCGGCTCGAGTCACCCGACTACCGGATGATGCGGGCGCGAACGCGTATGCATTTCGCCGAATCCGCGCAGGGCGCACGCAAGGCGTTCGAGCAGGAACTTGCCGCCAACCCGGACGACACGGGCGCCCAGTATGGCCTGGCGCTGGCGCTCGTGGCCCTGGATGAATTCGACGAAGCCATCGCCCTGGCCGATCACATCCGAACGGCCAATCCGCGCAACATCCTGTACACCGCCGCCCTGGCGGAAATCCTGATTGATGCCGACAGAACCGAGCAGGCGATTCCCCTGGTGCGGGCCGAGTTGAAGCTCAATCCCGGCAATGCGCCACTGTCGATGCTGCACGCACGCGCCTTGATCGAAGAGGGTCGCTACCCCGAAGCGGAACAGGTACTGACCCGGTTGAGCCGCGAGCAAACCGATGACGTGGACGTCTGGTTCGAACTCGCGGAAGTGGCGGGCCAGGCCGGAAACATCATCGGCGTGCATCTCGCGCGCGCCGAGTACTTTCAGCTACACGCCGCCTTTGGCAAGGCGTTGCAGCATCTGCAATACGCCCGACGCCTGACCAGCCTGGAGGACGTCAAGGCGATCGCCAGACTCGATCAGAAGATCCGCAATCTGCGCATCCGCATGCGCGAGGAAAAAAGCAGCTGACCGAAGGCCTCAGGGCTTCGGAAAATCCAGCATCCTTTGCAGGGGCCGCATCGCCTTTCTGCCCAATTCTGGCGGCGCCAGTATCTCGTTGCGCGCCAGCGCCGTCTCGTCAGCCAGCGTCGTGGCCAGCTGCCGCAGCTCGTTCATCGCCATCCAGGGACAGTGCGCGCAACTGCGGCAGGTCGCCCCCTCGCCGGCGGTGGGCGCTTCGATGAAACGCTTGTCCGGGTACCGCTGCCGCAATCGGTGAAACAGACCACGGTCGGTGGCAACGATAAAGGTGCGCTGCGGCAGGTCTCCTGCCGCCTGCACGATCTGACTGGTGGAGCCGACCGCGTCGGCGAGGTCGATCACGGCCGCCGGCGATTCCGGGTGCACCAGCACCGCAGCCTCGGGATAGACGCGCTTCATGTCCGCAAGCGCCTGCGCCTTGAATTCCTCATGCACCACGCAAGCGCCCTGCCAGAGCAGCATGTCGGCGCCGGTGCGGCTCTGGATCCAGCGCCCCAGGTGCTTGTCCGGCGCCCAAAGGACGGGTTCGCCACGCGCCGCCAGGTGCTCGATGATCGGCAGGGCGATGCTGCTGGTCACCACCCAGTCCGACAGCGCCTTGACGGCCACAGAGGTGTTGGCGTACACCACCACGGTGCGCTCCGGGTGCGCCTTGCAGAAGTCGGCAAAGGCGTCGGGCGGACAGCCGAGATCAAGCGAACACTCGGCCTTCAGCGTCGGCATGAACACGCGCTTGTCGGGTGAGAGAATCTTCGCCGTCTCGCCCATGAAGCGGACCCCGGCCACCACCAGTTCGGTTGCCGGATGATCTCTGCCGAAGCGGGCCATTTCCAGGGAGTCGGAAACGAATCCGCCGGTCTCCTGCGCCAGATCCTGAATCTCGCCGGCCACATAGTAGTGCGCCACCAGCACCGCATTGCGGGCGCGAAGCCGCGCCCGGATCTCGGCCACAAGCCGCGCTTGCTCGACGCTTGAAAGCACCTCCGGCTCATGCCTCGGCACCTGGCTCGGCGCCAGGCTGTAATCCGGCAAGCGTATGGCTGGGCTGGGCTGGGTCATGTCAAGGCGTCAATCAGTTGTTCCAGAACCGTGTCCGCGCGAGCACGCATTTCCGCTTGCGTCGCGTCCTGAATGGGATGCGCAACGAACACGCAGGCGGCTTCCTGCATACCGAGCGCCTCGGCCTGGGTGGCCGCCGCATCCACAAAGGCGTCAGAGGCAATGGCGACCGTCGGCTTGCCCTGAAGCTCGAACCATACCGTGTCATGCAAACTGCACGTGGTACAGGAGCCTCAGTCCGCCAGCGCCTCGACCACGAAGTCGTTGTTGGCGGCGATCTCCTCACGCAACGCTGCCGGCGCCGGCTTGGCGAAGGTGGGCTTGGCATAGCGCTGCACCCGCAGTTCCGGCGCCCGCTCCGCCAGCAGCTCGGCCAGCCGGTCGATCAACAGATTGCCCTTCGGTTTGGAGATGTCGAGAAAGGCCAGATTGCCGCGCAAGGCGCCGCTGCGCGGGGCCAGGCGCCTGGGCGCCGGCTGGCGTTCGTCTGTGGGGTCGAGCAAGATCATGGTCATGTGCCTGGTCTCCTGTGCTTGTTTGCCCTGGATACGCGGGTGCGCTTGACTTCCCGTGGAACCGGTCCTCGGCTAGGAGCCTGCCATCTTAACCGTGCTTTCGATTCGGCGCGAAACACTGACTGAACCCACGGGGCCGGTTACCCAGCCGTGAAAGGCGCCGGTGAACTTGCCCGCTTCGGCGCCGGCCACCACGATGTGGATGTCTTCGTCGCGCCTGAATTTGGACAACGTGTGCGCGCTGGCCTCCTCTCCCATCGCTTCCAGCGCTTCCTGGCTGAAGCCGACCGCGGACACCTCATCCGCCGCCAGCTCTGCGATCGGCCTGGCGGTCACGGCCTGAATGCGGGCGCGAATCATCGCCTTGTCGTAGCCATCCCGCACGAAAGTATCCACGTGCTCAGGCGCGATCACCAGCAAGACCTCGGTGGCCCGGCGCGCGCGCGGATGGAAGACGGTATCCAGACAGAGGCCGAAACTGCCGGCCAGATGGGCGCCGGTGCGGGCGTCCTGATCGACCATCAGCGTCGGGCCGCTGCTCGCAGCAAAGGCAGTCACCACAGAATCTTCCTCGGCAAAGCCGCGCTCCACGTGCAGTGGCTGCCAGGGGCTGCGTTCTTCCCATTCCGGGAAGCACATGGTGATCTTGAGCGGGCTGCCAAGCGTCGAGCGTTCCGTACCGCCTGGCACGGCGCCGCCGAGATTGCGGATCGCCAGGCGCAGCGCCCGGCCGATGGTGGCGTTGGCCCGGTTGCCCTGGCCGAGCGCGCCGAGTTGCATGTTCATGCCAAGTTGTTTGCGGATCGGCCCATTGACCACCAGTACGGGCGCTGCCCCCATGGTGGTGGCCATGACCCCGTGGATGTTGAATTCATCTGTGCATACCGCCTCCAGGGCAGCCAGCACCACAGGCAGACAGGCAGGTGTGCAGCCAGCCATGACCGCATTGATCGCCACCTTCTCGACCGTGGCCTCACCCAGATTGGGCGGCACGATGGCGACCACTTCCTGCGCCGGGCGCTCGGTTCCAGCCAACATATCGAGCACCCGCTCCGGCGTTGGCGGCGTCAACGGCAGGCCATCGCCGAAGCCGAGCTCGAACAATCGCTCGACCGGGTCCTCCTGTGCGCCGAGCTCGATCCGGCGTGCGCGCAGAGGACTGTTGGCAGATTCCGCCTGCAGCCGGACAGCGTTGACAGGATCGGCGGAGAGGGAGCCGCAACCGGCGCGCCATTCCGGATAGACCGTCCAGTCGACGATCGGCGATGGCGCGTTCAGGCGCTCGGCAAGCGCTGCCAGCGCATCTTGCCACTCCGCGCGGCTGAAGCCTTCCAGCTTGCTGTGCATTTCCCCGGTCGCGTCCGGGACAAACAGGCTCGGCACCACATCCACCCGCCAGGCAAAGGACGCCTTCAGACCGCTGTCATCCAGCAGAGGCGGCAAGCCTGCATGCTTCTGCGCCAGCAACCTGTTGCCCTCAAGCGTCTGGCCCACCAGGTAGAGATCCAGGTACGGGGCAAGCGCCGAATGCAGCGCTTCCAGCACAGGCATGACTTCCCGACAGGTGGGACAGTCTTCCTTGACGACGCAGATCAAGGCCGGGCGCTCGCCCGGAAATGAAACCGCCTGGCCGCCGGCGTCAGTCAGCAGGCATGGCGACAATTCCTGCACTGGCAGGGCCATCGCTCAGCCCGCTTCAGCGCTGGCCCGGGCGCCAACCCAGGCGGACATCTCGTCCAGAATCAGCGTCGCGGTCTCGGCGGGGGCCTGCATGGGAATGAAATGCGACAGGTCCGGGCGATAAATCTCCCGGCCCTGCGGAAACCGCGCCGCGAGACCCGGCCAGGTCGGCGAAGTGCCCAGATCCATGATGCCGCGCTCGCCAACCGGCGCCCTGGCGCGCACCACCAGAACCGGAATATCGAGCGCATCGACGCTCTCGAAGATGCGCTCGCTGGTTCTGGAACTCAGGTAGATTGCGGCTTCCACCTCCGGCAGGCAGGCCAGCGTCATGCCCTCGCCGACTGCCAGCAGGCCATGTTCGCAGTAGTCGCGAAAAACTTCCGGATCAAAGAGATGATACGAACCCTTGTGGCGCAGACGCTGCATCATGTCCTCTGCGGACTCGAAGCGATTGTAGCGGCGGGCCACCGGATGCTCGCCGTCCTTCAGCTCCGGCCAGGGCAACGACACACCGTAGGCATCTGGATCCATGATGGTCGGATCCAGCAGCAGCAAGCGCTCGAAGGCGTCGGTGGCCAGCGCTGTCGGCACCAGCACGTGCGCGCCCATCGAGTGGCCGACGCCGATCAGGCGCGACAAGCCCAGGGCCTGCACGAAGGCCGTCAGATCATCGTGGAACACCTGCCAGTGATCGACCTTGCGGCTTTCGCTGCGGCCATGGCCGCGCTGCTCGACGGCGATGCAGTGGCAGTCGCCAAGCCGCGCAATGACGCTGTCCCAAACGCGCCCGTGAAAGCCGGTGGCGTGCACGAACAGCAGAGTCGGGCGGCCCTGCTGCGGCGCACCATGCTCGAAGTACGCCAGTTGCGTGCCATTGACGCCTAGCCTGTGAAGCCTGGGAGCGGGCACACGGAGATCTCAGGCAATGTCGCTGTACTTGCGCAGTTCCGCGCGCCCGACCACCAGATGATGCACCTCATCCGGGCCATCGGCGAGGCGCAATGTGCGCTGCCCCGTGTACATGTCAGCCAGCGGCGTCCACTGCGAGACGCCCGTGGCGCCGTGTATCTGAATGGCCTGGTCGATGATCTGACAGACCCGCTCCGGCACCATCGCCTTGACCATGTGCACCCACACCCTGGCTTCCTGATTGCCGAGCACGTCCATGGCTCTGGCCGCCTGCAACACCATCAGGCGCATCGCCTCGATTTCGATGCGGGCGCGGGAGATCACTTCAATGTTCTTGCCGAGATGGGCGATGGGTCGGCCAAAAGCCTGCCGCCCAAGGCCGCGGCGCACCATCAGATCAAGCGCCTTTTCCGCCTGGCCGATGGAGCGCATGCAGTGATGGATCCGGCCAGGGCCCAGGCGCACCTGAGAAATCTCGAATCCCCTGCCCTCGCCGAGCAGGATGTTCTCTTTCGGCACGCGAACATCAGTGAAACGCAGGTGCATGTGGCCATGCGGCGCGTCATCGTGGCCAAACACGTGCATCGGGCCGAGGACTTCGACGCCAGGGGTGTCCATCGGCACGAGAATCTGCGACTGCTGCTGATGCGGCGGCGCCTCCGGGCTGGTCTTGACCATGCAGATCATGATCTTGCAACGCGGATCGCCAGCGCCGGAGATATAGTACTTCTCACCGTTCAGCACCCACTCATCACCTTCAAGCAGCGCCTGCATGCCGACATTCTTGGCGTCCGAAGACGCCAGATCAGGCTCGGTCATGGCATAGGCGGAACGGATTTCACCCTCCAGCAGCGGCTTCAGCCAACGCTCTTTCTGCGCTTCGGTGCCCACACGCTCCAGCACCTCCATGTTGCCGGTGTCCGGAGCGCTGCAATTGAGGCTCTCGGAAGCCAATGGACTCTTGCCCAGCTCGGCGGCAATGTAGGCGTAATCAAGATTCTTCAACCCTTCGCCGGTGTCCGCATCCGGCAGAAAGAAGTTCCAGAGGCCGGCCGCCTTGGCCTTGTCCTTGGCGCCCTCAAGCAGCTCCAGTTGCCCGGGCGCCCAGCTCCAGCGATCCGCGCGCCCCTCGCCGAGGCGAAAGAATTCCTCGACAATCGGATCCACATTTTCGACGATGTGTTGCTTGACGGCGGCCAGCAGCGGCTCGGCCTCCTGTGACATGGTGAGATCGTAGAGATCGGCGTTCAGGCCATCGGCGCTCGACATGGGCTCCCCTCATTGAAGTTGCGTAGCAGAAGGCCGATCATTCTAACCCGCATATCTCGCCAGGCCGCAGAACCCGATCGGAATCGCCATGACGCATGTGAAACCGCTGTTGCTAGCCCTGACCCTGACTGCCGCCGTCGGCCAGGCCGAGGACCCGCCGCAGGTGCATGGCGACGCCGGTATCCTCTTCTGGTCCGCCCCGCAGCAGGTGCTGGGCTACAGATCCATCGACCGGCTGTTTCCGACCCGCGAGATCGCCGCCGGGCCACTGCCCTATCCGCTGCTGCCGGGCGAGCGGGACTTCTCCGGGTTTCGCTATGTATTCGGAGGCGAGCGCCATCGTATCGATGACTACATGCAAGGCCAACGCATCGCCGGCCTGATCGCCATCAAGGACGACAAGGTCATGCTGGAACGCTATGGCCTTGGCAATTCCTCGGCCAGCCGCTGGATTTCGTTCTCGGTGGCCAAGTCCGTGGTGTCGCTGCTGTATGGCGCGGCACTCAGGGATGGCTACATCAGGAGCCCGGATGAACGGGTGGTGGATTATCTGCCCAGATTGAAGGGCGGCGCCTACGACTCGGTGAGCATCCGCCAGATACTGCAAATGGCCTCCGGGGTGGCCTGGAACGAAGACTATACCGACGCCGAATCGGATACGGCGCTCGCGCCTGGCGGCGGCATGGGGCTGATCGACTACATGCGGGAGCTGCCGCGCGCCGCAGCCCCCGGCAGCCGATTCAACTACAACACTGGCGAAACCAGCATCGCCGGCGCCGTGCTGCGGGCAGCCATCGGCAACAACCTGAGCACCTACCTGAGCCATCGCATCTGGCGGCCATTCGGCATGGAGGCGAACGCCAGCTGGCTGCTGCATGAGGCAGGCGGCGTCGAATACGGCGGCTGCTGCATCAACGCCACCCTGCGCGACTATGCCCGCATCGGCCTGTTCCTGCTGCGCGATGGCGTCACGCCCTCGGGCAGACGCATCCTGCCACAAGGCTATGTCGCACAATCGCTGGCGGCTTCACCGGCAGACGAGGGCTATGGCTATTACTGGTGGCGCCTTGGGGAAGGCAGGGTCGCTGCGCTCGGCATCTTTGGCCAGATGATCTGGGTGGACCCGACTCGCAACATCGTCATCGCCCAGCATGGCGCCTGGCGTCAGGCGACAGGCGAAGACCTGAGCGCGCACCGCAGGGCGCTGGTGCACGCCCTGGCGGATGCGCTCTGAGCCGGATGCTGCGCCAGGGCGTCTCGGCCCCTGACACCATACGGGGGCCAGGTGTCGGGCGGGAAAGACGGGGCAGCGGATGCTGACAGGGCAACATCCACTGCCCGTCTCCTCAGGCTGGTCGTCAGCCCGACCTGCTAGCCGGGTGCGCCAGCGCCATTGGGCGCCGAACCGGAACCCGGCGCCGGACAACCACGAGGTGGCGCCTGCGGTTGCGGCTGCGGAGTGCTTGGGCTTGGGCTCAACAGAATCTGAGTCGCCGCGCCGACCACCGCGCCAGCAATGCCATAAACGATCAGAGGCACAACGCCGCCAGAGGCGACTGAGAGTTCATTCATCGACAGTTCACGCATCGGGTACTCCTCCATCCGAATATCTGTGGGTGTTGCCATCAAGGCGAGCCGACGGTCTGCGCGCCGTTGACCGCGGCTTCACTGCGGCCGAAGTCCAGGCCACGGATGTATTGCCCGGCCGCCGCCGCAGTCGCGCCCGTGCCGAAGCCGTTGGTAGCGGCGCGCACTGCGGTATGGCGCACCACATGGGAGGCAATCGCAACCGCAAGGACCACCAGTGGCGCGACGCCGCCGGAAGCGGCCTGCAACTCGTTCTGATTCAATTCACGCATGAGCATGCTCCAATATTTGAAAGGAGCGGCCACTATCCGCGCTTGGGCGCGCCGGCGCTACGACCGCCGGCGAGGTTCCGGGTTGTTTCCCTGAATCAGAGCCAGACTGATGCCGGAATGCAGAATGGGCCTGCAAATCGCGGCGCATTGACAGCAGAATCCGCGCGGCGCCGGCGCCGAAATCCGGCGCCCCGGCAAGGCGCTTTCGCACTGGCCGGCGGGTGAATCTCGGACGCGCAGCGGATGTGGCGCCACGGGCGACGATCTTCGTGGCCTTCGGCGAAATCTTCGGGCTGGGGAAACACCCAGCCCGGTTGCGGGCCTGGCATCACATGATGCGAGGCCCCGGTGAACCGGACAGGCGCTCAGGCGCGGCTGCCCTCTGCCCTTCGATGGTTTGGCCCGGATATTGCGCCAGGGCGCTGATAGGGCGGGATGCTTTTATCTATCTTTCAATTGGTTGTCTTTGATATTGAAGCTCTGTGCCGGTTACAAACTGCGCTTGCCGCGCGCTTGCTTGTCTTTCGCAGACGGACAAAATCCGGCGCGATCATCACGGCCCCTGGCGCGATGTCCGGACCAGGAGGTTCCCCTGGCGCAACAGGTTCTGGATCTTCTGTCGGCGTCCGCCCGATCTGGCTTGCCAGAAGGCCTCTTCAAACGCCGGCCGGCCCTTGCGATGGATCACCCCGAAGGCAACCGGCATCGGCGGCTCCAGGCCAAGCAGCATCTGCGCCAGGGTCGGGTTGGTCTCATCGTGCACAAGGATCGCATGCTCGCCCGCGTCGGCTACGGATACCGCTTCGAGCGTCAGCTTCTCGGCGTTCAGACGAATGCCCCTGGCGCCATCCACCCCGAAGCGCAAGGGTTCGCCGTGGCGCACATGCAACTGGGTTTCGGCAGCCGTCTTGCGATTGACTACCGCATCGAATACGTCCTTGTTATAGACGATACAGTTCTGCAGGATTTCCACGAAGGCAGCGCCCGGATGATTGCGGGCAGCAGCAAGGATGCCCGGCAACCCCTTCTGATCCGTGTCTATGCCGCGAGCAATGAAACCGGCGCCGGCGCCGACTGCAAAGGCGCCTGGCGACACAGGGCTGTCCACCGAACCGCGCGGGCTTGACGGGCTGCGCGTGCCAGGCCGTGAAGTGGGCGAGTATTGGCCCTTCGTCAGACCATATATCTCATTGTTGAACAACAGAATATTTAGATTCACATTGCGCCGGAGCGCATGCAGCAGGTGATTGCCGCCAATGGAAAGCCCATCGCCGTCGCCGGTGATGACCCAGACGTCCAGCGCCGGGTTGGCCAGCTTGACGCCTGTGGCGACCGCCGGCGCGCGCCCGTGGATGGTATGAAAGCCGTAGGATTCGATGTAGTAGGGCAGCCGCGAAGCGCAGCCTATGCCGGATACGAATACCGTCTGCTCCGGCAGGGCGCCGAGCTCCGCCAGGGTGCGCTGTACCGACTTGAGAATGGCGTAGTCGCCACAGCCAGGA
Organism: Pseudomonadales bacterium; assembly: GCA_965199705.1. Taxonomy (GTDB): domain Bacteria; phylum Pseudomonadota; class Gammaproteobacteria; order Pseudomonadales; family Azotimanducaceae; genus Azophilus. Next base: position 1,211,693 of record OZ241359.1, on the reverse strand, counting down.
CACCAGCGCACTTCCTGGTCGGTGGCAAAACGCTTGAATGCCGGATCAGCCATGCGCCACATCATCCAATTGGCGCGGCGCCAGCTCGACGATGGCCGCTTGCAGCTCGGCTACCGTGAACGGCTGCCCGGAGACCTTGTTGAGCTGGCGCACGTCCAGCAGCAGCCGATCGCGCAGCAAGGTGGCAAGCTGGCCATTGTTGAGTTCCGGCACCAGCACCTGATCGTATGCGGCCAGCAGCGCCCCCAGGTTTGCTGGCAAGGGATTGATCTGCCGCAACTGGATATGGGCAACTGCGCGCCCGAGACGCAGGCTCGATTGCACCGCCTGCCAGGCAACGCCCCAGGTAGAGCCCCAGGTCACCACCGCAAGGCCGCTGGCGGAACCCTGCTCCAGCCGTTGTTCAGGCGTGAAATCGGCAACCGAAGCCACCTTGCGCCGACGCAGGTCCGTCATTGCCTGATGATTGTCCGGATCGTAGGAGATATGGCCGGTGTCAATATCTCGTTCCAGACCCCCGACCCGATGCACGGCGCCGGCATGGCCCGGGGTTGCCCAGAGCCTCGCAAGGGTGGCCGGGTCCCGCTGCCAGACCGCATCGGCAGTGGTTGCGGGGCCTGGCAGATGACAGCGGATCGGCGCAAGTGCTTCTACGTCCGGAATTTCCCAGAGTTCGGAGGCATTGGCGATGTAGCCGTCGGTGAGCAGGATCACCGGCGTCATGTGACACAATGCTATGCGTGCCGCTTCGATGGCTGCGTCAAAGCAATTCGAGGGAGAACTCGCGGCCACCACCGGCAACGGGGTGTCGGCATTACGGCCATAGACCGCCTGATAGAGATCGCTTTGTTCGGTTTTGGTGGGCATGCCAGTGGACGGCCCGGCACGCTGGGAGTTGATGACCAGCAACGGCAATTCGGCCGCAACCGCAAGCCCCAGGGCTTCCGTTTTCAGTGCAATCCCTGGCCCGGAACTGGAAGTTACCCCCAGCCTGCCGGCGTAGGACGCGCCGATGGCGGCACAGACGGCGGCAATCTCGTCTTCCGCCTGGAAGCAGGCGACACCGGCCTCCTCCAGCCCGCTGAGATGATGCAGCACGGCCGAAGCCGGGGTGATTGGATAGGAACAGAACAGCAGTTCAACATCCGCCCGTTCGCCGGCTGCAACCAGGCCAAGGGCCAATGCCTCGGCGCCGGTGATGGTGCGGTACTCGGCATCGGCCAGGGACGCTTCGGCCAGCGGTTGCTGGCGAATGAAATGCTGTTGCTCCACCACCTCGCCATAGGTGTGGCCCGCATTCAGAGCCGCCAGATTGGCGCCAGCCAGGGCTTCGTTGCCAGCAAACCGGCGCTTGATCCAGGCCTCTGAGGCGCTGCGCGGCTGGTCGAAAATCCAGAGCACGAGGCCAAGCGCCCAGAAGTTCTTGCAGCGCCCGGCGTCCTTGACCCCGAGGCCAAATGGCTTGACGGCCTCAAGCGTGAGGCGCGCAATGTCGATCCGGCAGACCTGGTAGTCCGCCAGGCTGCCATCTTCCAGAGGATTGGCGTCCAGTTCCGCGCGCTTCAGACGTTGCCGGGTAAAGGCGCTGTCATCGACGATAATCAGCGCCCCGGGCGCCAGGTGCGGCAAGTTGACCACCAGCGCAGCCGGATTGAACGCCAGAAGCACATCCGGTGCATCGCCCGGCGTCGTGATCGCATCCGAGCCGAATTGAATCTGAAAGGCAGAAACGCCGAACCGGGTGCCGGCGGGCGCACGGATTTCCGCCGGAAAGTCGGGCAAGGTGGCCAGATCGTGCCCAGCCAGGGCAGACGCGGTGGTAAATTGCTGCCCCTGCAACTGGATGCCGTCGCCGGAATCTCCGGCGAAACGCACGACATGGCTGGCCCTGACGGGAGCGGGTTTGGACACGGCGGCGCGCTCTCGGGAGTGCGAACTGATCTGCCATTGTAACCTGTGCCGAGCAGGCCCGTGGCGCAGAATGGAACAAGCATGGAATCAACCGCAGAGTCGGCAGGAATGCAGACGCCATCAACAAGCGCCGACCGCAGCTATGACTATCTGATAGTCGGCGCCGGCACGGCTGGCTGCGTGCTGGCCAATCGGTTGTCAGCCGACCCCAGCACGCAAGTGCTGCTGATCGAGGCTGGCGGTCGCGACAACTACTTCTGGATACCCATTCCAGCCGGCTACCTCTACACCATCGGTAACCCGCGCACCGACTGGTGCTACAACACGCAAGCAGAACCTGGCTTGGGCGGGCGCAGCATTGCCTACGCCCGAGGCAAGGTACTCGGCGGATGCTCATCCATCAACGCCATGATCTACATGCGCGGCCAGCGCGGTGATTACGACCACTGGCGACAACTGGGTAATCGCGGCTGGTCCTGGGACGAGGTGCTGCCAGTCTTCAAGCGCTCGGAAGACTATCAGCACGGCGCCAACGCCTGGCACGGCGAGGGCGGCGAGTTGCGAGTGGAAGAGCGACGGGTGGACTGGGAAATTCTCGACGCCTGGCGAGCGGCTGCCGCCGAGTGCGGCATCGCCCCGATCGACGAATTCAATCGCGGCGACAATTCCGGCTGCGCCTACTTTCAGATGACCCAGCGTCGCGGCCGGCGTTGCAGCGCCGTGCGCGCCTTTCTGGACCCGGTGCGGCAGCGACCGAACCTGACGATCATGACCGATTCGCTGGTGGAGCACATCGACTTCAAGGACAGAGAGGCCCGGGGCTTGCGCGTGCGCACGCCGTCTGGCCGGCTTCGCCTCCGGGCGCGCCGGGAAGTGCTGCTGGCGGCCGGCGCCATCGGCTCGCCACACCTGCTGCAACGCTCCGGCGTCGGGCCAGGCGCCCTGCTCGCCGAACATGGCGTGCCGCTGGTACTGGACGTGCCAGGCGTCGGCGAGAACCTGCACGACCACTTGCAGATTCGCAGCATATGGCGCGTGCACAATACGCGCACATTGAACCAGCGCGCCGGCAGCCTGTTCGGCAAGGCGGCAATGGCCATCGAGTATCTGCTGCGGCGCACCGGCCCGCTGACCATGCCGCCCTCGCAGCTTGGCGCCTTTGCCGCCAGCGATGCGGAGCAGCCAGCGGCGAATCTGCAATGGCATGTACAACCGCTTTCGCTTGACGCTTTCGGCCAGCCATTGCACCCCTTCAACGCCATCACGCCGTCTGTGTGCAATTTGCGCCCCACCAGCCGGGGCCATGTGCGGCTGTCGCACCCGAGCCCGGATCGGGCGCCGCTGATTCGCCCCAACTACCTCGCCACCGAAGCAGACCGTCGCGTAGCGGTTGCCGGCCTGCGCTATACCCGCCGGATCATGGCGGCCCAAGCACTGGCGAGATTTTCACCGACTGAACTGAAACCGGGGCCGGAAGCCACCAGCGATGCGGACCTGATGCTGGCGGCGCAAGCGCTCGGAACCACCATCTTTCATGCCGTGGGCACCTGCAAGATGGGGCTGGACCCCATGGCGGTGGTGGACGACCGCCTGCGCGTGCGCGGCATTCGCAGGTTGCGCGTGATTGATGCGTCGATCATGCCGCACATCACCTCCGGCAACACCAACGCGCCAACAGTGATGATCGCCGAACAGGGCGCGCGCTTTATTCAGGCTGACTTGCGGCGCGATTCCAGGCTGGCCATCTCCTCCAGGCGCGGGTCGTTGGGGTAGATCCACTCATCGCCGATCACCTGCGCCACGCGCAGCTCGGGCGGAATCCGTTGCACGCCGATCATGCGGTCGGCTGCCTGATTCCAATGATAGATGCGCGCCTCCTGGTAGCTCAGTGGCACACCACGAAACCCATGCGATTCCAGTGACTTCTGAATCCACTCGCCGAACTCGGTGTCTTCGGTCAGCACCTGGCTGAGCCGTTCGCCGTCGTTATCAGTCCACAGGTCCGGCTTCGGGTTGTCGCCCCAATCCGGCGCCGTGGTCCAGGTTTCCAACCGGCACTTGTTGATGCCGTTCGGCCAGAACAGGAGCGGCGGCACCGCAAACTGGCTCAGTGGCGACACCCAGTTGGGAAAGATGCCGTAGCTCTGCGTGCAGGTGCGCGCGATTTCGCCCGCCGTCGAAATCTCCGCAAGCGGTGAATCCCCGAAACCGGATGAGCGCCGCTCGCCGGTGTGCGACTGTGGCGGCGGCGCGATCATGCGCCCGTGCCCGTTCGGATACAGGGTGTTGACGTTGCGCCTGTCATCCAGCATCGGCGCAACCGTCTTCGGATGAATGCTGCGCACGTGATAGACCTCGGTGTTGGCCTCCATGGCTACCTTCCAGTTGCAATTCAGATCGAAGATGTGACGGGCCGCCAGGCGGCATTGATCGAACTGGAATTCTGCCCATTCGTCGGCAATCGGGCCGAGCCATTCGAGCAGGCTGGGCGCATCCGGGTCGAAGTTGACGAAGATCAGGTTGCCGAAGCGTTCGCAGCGGATGCGTTGCAACCCGCGGCAGGAGAAATCCAGGCCGCGAAAGTCTTCCGGGTCCCGAATCGCCAGCAGGTCGCCATCGTGGCTGTAAGTCCAGCCGTGGTAGCGACAAACCAGTCGCCGGCGCTTGCCGAACGTTTGTGTGACGATGGGCGCGCCGCGGTGACTGCAGGTGTTGTAGAAGGCGTTGATGTCACCGCTTTCGGCATGCACGATCAGCACTGGCTGGCCGGCGTTCTCCCAGAGCCGGAAGCAACCGGGTTCGGGCACTTCGTCGACGTGGCTGGCCAGAAGCCAGCTACGGCGCCAGATGTATTCCTGTTCCAGTTCATGGAAGCGCGGGTCCGTATAGCGTCCGCCGGGAATGTCCGGCAGCACCGGAAACGCCGCCGGCGGCGCCTGACGGGCTGCCTCGTACTCCATGAGATCCCGCAACTGTTGGATTGTCCCCGCATCCATCATCCACGCCTCCACGTCCGGGTTTTGAAGATTCTATGGCATACGGACTCGATAACAAGCCCTTGCGCCTTGCCAGCACCTGGCCGAGCGGTGGCGCCGCGCCGCTGCCTGCTATCATACCGCCATGATTCATACATTCAGCGGCAATCCTCTGGACCGCGCCGATGCACAGCGCCGGGATCCAGACTGGATCAGCCGTGCGGCCAACCACTTCAGCAGCCGTTTCCTGCTGTTCTCGGATCTCAGGGTATTGCTCGACGGCGCCGGCCTCGGATGGTTGTCGCTGGCGGAAATCGAAGCGGTCGGCGGCCTGGAAGAACCCCGGGAACCCCCGATTCTGCTCGGCCTGGCCGATGCGATCGCGCACTTTGCCGCGGCTGCGCCCGCATCACTTGACCCGAAACAGTTTGGCGGCAGCTGGCAATTCGATGATTGCCGGATGGCCGCGATGCGCCTGCCCGGACCGGATACCGGCATCGTTGCCCAGGCGCGGGCGCAACTCGGCTGGCATGAGCGGCATCGCTACTGCAGCGTCTGCGGCCAGCCCACCGAACCTGGGCGAGGTGGCCTGGTGCGCACCTGCAACGCCTGCAAGGCTGAGCACTTTCCGCGCACGGACCCGGTGGTCATCATGCTGATCGACGATGGCGAGCGCTGCCTGCTCGGGCAGCCGCACGGCCCGCTGGTGCGCATGGGCATGTATTCGGCGCTGGCCGGCTTCATGGATCAGGGCGAATCCATCGAAGAGGCAGTCAGACGCGAGGTGCGCGAGGAAGCGGGTATCGAAGTGGGCGAGGTGCGCTACCACTCCTCGCAACCCTGGCCCTTTCCGTCATCGCTCATGATCGGCTGCCGCGGCCGGGCCGAGACCGTGGAAATCCACATCGACAACGAAGAGCTGGCCGACGTGCGCTGGTTCGAGCGCAGCGAGGTGGTCGCTGTGCTGGCGCAGACACACCCCCGGCTGAAAGCGCCCGGGCCAATGGCCATCGCCCATCATCTGCTGCGGGATTGGGTTGGGGATTGATCCTGGTTCGGAAGCGCTGTAGCCGGCGAATTGCTCAACGCCCTCGAACAGTACGCCGCCGTCTTCGGGACGCCCCCGGTGGTGGAATGGCATCGGATTGGTTGAGTGGCTCAATTTCACTCGGACCCGATCTGTCAGTTGCCACATAACGGACTGGCCAATCAATCTTGTCCAGCGCTTGCCGCACGATGGTGGTCTTGCCTGTCTGGCGCGGCCCGATTACCGAGATGATGCTATGTGGCGGCTCGGCCAATCGGTCGAGCAAGATGGAAACATGAGGTCGTTGATAGGTGCTGCCGCATGCGAAACCCGCCCTCCAGAGTCAACCAACGGCGCGAGGGTGCGAGTAGTTACCCATTAAGTTTGTGACGATATCCGTATTCCAAAAAAAACCAACCAGCCAAACTCAGACAATTTCGCAAGCAAAAGTGAATTCAGCCAACGCTTTTTGAACACGATCCCGTTTGGTATTCTCGCCCCCTAAAGAAACAGTCGCTACGAGACCCTTGGTTGGATCTGTGGTCACCCTTACTCCCGCGTCTGGAGCCACATCCTTCAGCGTTTCCGATACAACGCGCTCGGTCGCGCACTCCCTTAGCGTCGGTTTAAATATCTTACCTACCGCTGTTAGCGGCATTTCTTGCAACACCTCAATCGAAACTGGATTCGCTGCGCGTTCCGCAATGTTGTCTCGTCCATATTGAACCAGATCTTCCAGATCAACCTCCGAAACGCCTTCAGCTAACGTCAGGTACAAACAAGGCAGTTCACCAGCGTAGCTATCAGGCTGACCAACAGCTGCGGCTAAACCGACGGCAGGATGCTCAGCAAATGTGTCTTCGATAATCTTCGGGTCGATATTGTGCCCGCCCCGGATTATCAGATCCTTGGCCCGGCCTGTCATCCAGAAGTATCCATCTTCGTCCTGTCGAGCCAGGTCACCGGTGACAAACCAATCCTCAATGAAGCTACCAACGTTCTTATCGGCTTGTTTGTAACCTTTGAACACGTTTGGCCCTCGAATCACGATCACACCCGGCTCATCGGCATCACAATCCCGGATGTATCCTCCTTCCTCGTCGAGGACAACACATTTCATTTGCTGATAAGGGGTGCGAATGCCAATGGAGCCCACCTTCTTCTCTCCATGCTGAGGGTTCGCTGAGCTCGTCACCGTCCCTTCCGTCAAGCCATACGCCTCAATGATGTTGACGCCAGTCATGTCCATATAGCGACGAAACAATTCTGGTGAAATGGGTGCAGCTCCACAAACGAAGTACTCAATCGAACTCAAGTCGGTGTCCGACTGCAGGGAATCAAGCAGGCTCGAAACCATGGTCGGCACGGTCATAAGAAACGATGGCCTGTACTTTTCTACCAGCTGCCAATAGTTCGCTATTACTTTCTTGTTACGAAAACCCGCGCGCGTGAGATAGATCACATGACCACCAGCCGCGAAGATCGTGAGGCCCGCATTAAAGAAGGCATTCACATGGAACAACGGCAGGCCACCGAACGTCGCCGTGTTCACATCCATAGAGCGATAGTCCGCCATCATGGAGGCAACGTGGACCTGATTGGCATGCGTCAACTGCGCTAACTTAGGCGTCCCCGTGGTGCCGCCGGTATGGAAGTAGGACGCGACATCAGAGGGAAGAATGGCGCGATCGAAGACAAGATGGGTCGCCTCAGCATCGTCGAGTGCCTCATTGAAGTCGACAACGGGCACGCCACCGATTTCTTGAGGCCCATCATCCGCCTTTTCCAAGTTGACCTGCAGGATCACTTTCAACGTAGGAATCTGGTCGGCAATACCAGCCACCTTTTCCCACATATCTTCCCCCGGGGTAGGTCCGAGCACGACAATGGCTTCCGCTTCAGACTCAACCAGGATTTCCTTGAGGGCGTCCGCGGCCAGCATGTGGTTGATGGGACTGACAATCCCCAGTGCCTGTGCGCCCCACAGCGCGTAGTGTGTTTCCAGTAGATTCGGCATCACCACCGATGTCACCCCACCCACTGTGACATCTGCCTGATAAAGCGCATTAGCGGTCCGGTGAATCCTGCTCAGGAAAGCCGCATACGACACTTCCAGAGGGCCCTCGTCTATCGCAGCGGTGAACTGGTACTTCAACGCGAGCGCGTCGGGCTGACGCTGCGCGGTTTTTGCAATCAGGTCGTAAGTATTCTCCCCTCGCCAACGCTCAGCGCTGGGTACCGCTTCGAACGCTTCCACATCTGCAAGACACGTAAATTGCATCTGGCTTCCCCCTGAGCATCAGCGACGATTATATTTGCAGTAGATCATATTTTATACTATTATATTTTCCTATATGCACATTTTTAAGATGAGTACTTATGGTTCAACTGCTTGAGACCGACATCCTGACCACGGAAGTTCTGAACTGGCAAGGCATTCACCTGCTGCACTTCATGGGCTCGTCCTGTTCACAGAAAACCCGGATCTTCTTGAACCTGAAAGGGATCGAGTGGGAATCTCACCACGTTGATCTCTCGAAGAACGAGAACTACTCCGAGTGGTTCATGGGCATTAATCCACGCGGACTCGTCCCGGTGCTGGTCGACGATGGCGACGTAATCATCGAGAGCAATGACATCCTGGAATACCTGGAGACCAAGTTTCCTTCACCACCGTTGATTCCAAAAGGAAAGGAAAGTGAGTCTCACGATCTGCTGGCTGCGGAAGACGAGTTGCATCTGGATCTTCGCGCGCTTTCCATGCGCTACGCTTTCCCCGGGGCCAAGCCACGGAGCGACGAGGCGCTGGAGAAGTATCAACAGTTTGGCAGCGGCAAGGTCGGCGGTGCCGAAGACCCCCACAAAGCGGTGGAGCTCAAATTCTTCCGCGATATCCAGAGCAATGGCGGTATCAGCGACGATCAGGTAATGGCATCAGCGCACCGTTTCAAGCACGCCTACGACAACCTGGATGAGCGGCTGGCTGATCAGCCTTACCTTCTGGAGTCTGAACTTTCTCTGCTGGACATCGCCTGGTACATCTACTCTGTGCGGCTATCCAATGCGGGATACCCACTGCATGATCTACACCCGCGCATAGGCGCTTGGTTCGATCAGCTGAACGCAAAACCTGAGTTCGCGAAAGAGGTTCAGGATCCACCGCCTTTGGTTGAAATGCGTAAACAAATGCACACCCACCAGCAGTCGGCGGGGACATCGCTCAGAGAGGTATCCGGGCTTCAGGATTTTGGTTGAGACCGAGCTTACTGGTCTTTGCTGCGTGACATCAGAAACTCGACCATCATGTCAGCGTGGCGATCGATTAGGGCATCTTCGCTGACATCCACCTCAAACAAGAGTTTTGCCTCAGGCGCCAACGAAAAGATCATCGCGCCGCTACTCACAAACAGATAGTACCAGTGGACGAACTCATCGTCGGTGAGTTCCAGTCCTTCTTCGACGAGGGTACGCAATCCAAGCATCGCTGGACGGTGATAATGATCAACCATCCATTCCATGCGCCAGCTCGCTTGTTTACCTTCCTGGATCATCAGGCGATTCAGTTCAGGATGTTGAGCACAAAAACGAACGTAGCTTCGAAGGGTGTATGCGATTCGGTCACGGATGGATAAATCTCTAACGACCTCCGCGCGCTCCGCTCGAAACGCTTCAAGCTTGGTCATGATGTCCGCAGCAGCCGCCTTCCAGAGTTCATCCTTGCTGCCGAAGTGATAGCTGACCAGGTTTCTTTGTACGCCTGCCTCTACTTCAATATCTCGCACGGTGACCGCGTCGAATCCGCGTCCGGAAAATTCTCTGAGCGCGGTTTCAATTAGTTTGCGCTTGGTGATCTCCGCCCGTTCCTGGGGTCGGCGCTTACGCGTCCTCTTGTCTACCGCTGTCATCGGTCCGTTTTATCAGCTTTTCTATGATTACCTGCTCAGGAAGCGACGTATCGCGCCATTCACCGCCCTGGGATTTTCGATATGGCTGAAGTGGTTGGCTTCAACGAACTCTACGACAACGTCCCCGGCAAAGTCAGCGCTCCTGGCGTACTCTTCCGGATGCTGACCCGCGTCCCATTTACCCTGCAGAACCAACATCGGCATGGTCATGTGCGCGAACAGCTTTTCGTGCCGGTCCTTGTATTCCAAGTCGAAGTTGTTGAACTGAAAGTACCGGCTGACCGCTTGGGCTGTGCCCTTGAACTTGAACTCATAGTTCAATCGCGCCAGCGTCGTGGGTGTCAGCCCCGTTGCCATCACCTTGGTGTAGACGATATTGATGATGTTTTTGGACTGAAAGTTCCCCTCCCCCATCTTCGTCGCGAACATGGCATGAGGCGGTCTCGGCTTACCATGCGGCTCGTTAAACGACTGCTGCATCCGAACGTACTTGAGGATACGACCCTTCAGACTTTCGATGCTGGTCATGTGGTCCGCAATGACTGCGCCACGATCATGGGCAATTACAACAAAGTCACCAACGCCCAGCTGATCCATCAGATTAGCTGTCTCTTGCGCCATTCCTGCTGCCGTATAGTCGAGGTCAAGACGCTTATCACTCTGCCCGTAGCCTTTGCAATCAAGCGCGATCACGTAATGATCTTTCGCAAGCTCCGAGATCTGATGATGAAACGCCCACCAGGATTCAGGCAATCCGTGCAGCATGAGGATCACCGGCTGGTCGGGTTCGCCTGCTGTTACAAAGTGCCAGGTTACGCCATCTGAATCGGCATACCAGTGTGCGGCTTCCGTACCGCTCTCCAACACCTCGATTTCACCGTGCAGATTGGCGGTGTCCGGCGGAGGGATTGCGGCTGGATAGCGGAGATCCTCGGTCATCCGAGGACACACGGTCGGTCGTCCGGAATGGAAATCAGGACGCAGGAGACCGGAGACAGCGTTGATCAGGTGATAGGGTATGGGCGGCGGGCGCCGGGACCCCATGTAGACATACGTCGCGCCAAGGGCCAGTAGAATCGTCACAAACGTCGTTAGCACCTGCTATTGCAACCAGCCGATCACCGTGAAGCGCGCCTCACACCACCAGTCGCACTCCTCCGGGTAAAGATTCCGCAAGCCCCCACGCAATGGAGATTCCGACGGAAGAATGATACCGTTGCGCGCAACGTACTCATCAAAGCCTGCCAACAATTCAGCTTTGATTTCTGGATACACATCGCTCAAGTCATTGACTTCACCCGGATCCTGTTCCAAGTCATAGAGCTCCCAGACGCCGGTGGAGAGCGGGGGCTGGGTGTTACTGATCTTCCATTTGCCCCGTCGGAAGCCACGGTTACCAAACAAATGCACGCCGAATTCCTCGCGCACGGAAGCCGCCTGGCCACTGAGCACCGGCATCAAAGAAACCCCTTGAGGTGGCACCTTATCCGCAAAGAGCGCGCTGTCAGTGTCCACACCGGCAAGGTCATACAGCGTCGCCGCGATGTCGGTAACATGGGCTAATGCACTGTTAAACGCATTGGGGACCACCCCTGGCCCCCTGACAATAAGTGGAGAGCGGATGCCACCTTCACTCACAGAGGCCTTGTAGAGCTTAAAGGGTGTGACCGAAACGCTGGCCCATTCTCGGCCTTGCACGCCGAAGTTGCCCGGTTGGCCTCGGGTTTCGTAGTCGTTCTTCCAAGTCTCGGCAAACCACTCTTGCGTTACGCCAGGGTATACAAAGGGCCCGGGAGAACTTGCGCCGTTGTCGGAGAAGAAAACGACGTACGTATTATCGAGCTGACCCGTCGATTCGAGATTTGCCGTCACACGCCCAATTTGTTGATCCAGGAGCTCCACCATGCTCGCGTAGATCTCCATGCGTCGAGCATCTTTCTTCCGCTGTTCCGGATCACGTTCTGACCAAGGCCCTCGATGATTCGGGAACCATCCCGGAAAAGCCGGGTACTGCCACAACCCGGCCCCTTCAGGCAGCAGGCCCATTTCCTGCTGCCGGTCGGCTCGCGCACGCCGGGTTGCAACCGGCCCTTGATCATAGGCCCCGGCATAACGATCCGACCACTCATCTGGTACACCCAACGGATCATGAGGTGCGGTGTAGGCCAGGTAGGCGAAGAAGGGTTGGCGTTGGTCGTGATCCTGGAGGTAGGACAACAACTTATCGGTGTAGCTGATGGTCGAATAGAAATCATCAGGCAGTTTTTCAATGCGCTCGCCATCTTCGAGATAGTTTGCGAGCTCCACCGGCGAGATAGGCCTCTGATCACCAAAGTGACTCGCCCCACCCGTAATCAGAGTAAAGGAACGATCAAACCCTCTTTTATTCGGAGCCTGCGCATGGAAATTATGATTGTCCGCCAAATGCCATTTGCCGGACATGTACGTGCCATAGCCGCTGGCGCCCAAGGCCTCCGCCATGGTGACCACACCATCATGCAACTGACCTTCATAGTTGATACCGACCTGGTTAGGGGCACTCAAACCCGACTGCACGCCGAGTCCCGCCTGATGGTTATCGACCCCGGTCATCAACATCGAACGCGTGGGTGCACATGTAGGGGCCACATAGTAGGCCGTCATGAGCGTGCCACTCTGTGCCAGGGCATCAAGACTGGGCGTCCGAATTTCGCCGCCCAACACACCCAGATCCGACCAACCCATATCGTCGGCGACAATGATGAGGAAGTTGGGGCGCTCATCTGCTGAGGCGACATTGGCGCATAGAACAAGCGCCAATGTCAGGCTGAACGATCTCCTCATTGAACCCAACCTAGAAGCCGTAGCGCACCCGAAGCCCGTAGGTGCGTGGTGGATTCGGCATCAAGCCGATCAACGCGGGTACCTGCGTGTGGTTTAAGGAGGTATTAAATGCTGCATCCTCTGTCGCGTTTTCCAGGTAGGCCGTAACCGAAAGGCGTGTGTCCGCTGAACGATAGGAAACGTAAGCGTTTAAGATCGTGTAGTCATCCACGCGCTGTTCAGCGAGGAAGTTGGCGGAAAGCCATCGCTTATCCGTGTATGACACGTTCACCCGAACATCGATTTCGCCATTGCTGCCCAAGGGAAACGTGTGAACGTAGTCAGCCGAATAGGAAATTTCAGGAGACCGGGTCATTTCGAAGCCGGAACAGTCGATTAAGAGTTCAGGCGATAGACCGGCCGGTGTGGGGACGGTTGCTCCCGTAGGCGTCGTTGAACACGTGGTTGGTGGCGTAAACTGGGCGGCTTGCGTGAACGAAAAGTCATCGTACTCAGCATCCAGGTACTCGAAGTTCAAGCGCAAGAAGTCGTTTGCCGTGACCGCCCATTGCATATCGAAGGCAACACCTTGGATAGTGGAGTCGCCGGCATTGTAGGTGTTGATTCCGACGATACCTGTGGCATCAGGTCCTACAGCGGCTTCTTGACGACCGGTGTAGTCCCAGTAGAAAACTTCGGCGTTAAACTGCATGCGTCCGTCGAGCACCGTGCTCTTGAGACCCAGCGTGTACGCATCCAGCTTTTCCTCGTCATAACCAGGACCGGATACCGCAGGAAGACCGCCTGATTTATAACCGGTGCTCACAGTAGCGAACAACATCACGTCTTCAGCAATGTCGTATTCGAGACCCAGTTTCCAATCCACATTGTCGAAGGAAATCGATTCCGATTCAGGGCCAGAAACCAGGCAGGCGACAACACCATTCACGACTTGCTGACGTGGGGGTGGACACGCGAGCGACTCACCGACCGCCCAACGAAAGAAGTTGGGCTTCTCCAGCTCATCATCACTGTAACGCAAGCCGGCAATCAGCCGAGTCGCATCACTCAGGCTGTAGTTGAGTTCTCCAAAAATGCCGAGGCCGTCGGTTTCATATTCACTCTGCACTTGCAGGTTCTGGATCACGCCTTGGTTAACCCGGTTGAAGACGGTTTGCTCTTCACTGAACACGTTGGCGCCAATAACCCACTTGAGCGTATCGGTTTCACCGCTCAAGCGCGCCTCGATGGATAGAGAATCCGCCTCCTCGGGCTGAAAACCATCCAACTCGTCAGCCAGTTGCAATCGCACGGAGGGACGACTGACGTAAGTCATTTCCGCATCTTGATGAGAGGCAACCACGGTCAAGGTCGCGAAATCGAAGTCGTATTCAAATTCGGTGCTGACGTCCCAGAATGTCATGTCCTGGCTAATGTCATCTTCGATGAAGTTGATCAACGAAATGAAGTTCGTCCCCGGAGGAAAGGGCGGTGTGGGCGCCGGCCCCAACACGGGGGCAGTTGTTATCCAAGGAAATGCAATGCTGGGAGCCCTCGGCCCATTGGCGGCCAAGATCGCGTTGGCACTGGGGTAGAGACTCGTCCAAGCATCTTGAGCCCCGGCGTAGGTGAACCCTTGGCCCCTGCCATCATATTCTGATAATTGACCCTGAAAACGCCACGACAGTCGCTCGTCTGGTTCCCACAACAACTGCAGCCTTGCCGCATAGTGCTCGTCATCACTGGTGCCATCGGACATGTAACCATCTCGATCAACGCTAATCGCGGAAACTCGAGCGGCGAAAGTCTCACTTAAGGGAATGTTGACCGCACCTTCCACTTGGATTTTGTCGTAGTCACCAATATCTGTGGACACATACCCAGATACCTTCTCCAGATCCGGGCGTCGCGTAATGAGGTTAACCGCGCCGCCGGTCGCATTTCGCCCATACAAGGTGCCTTGAGGGCCTTTCAGAACTTCCACACGTTCCAAGTCGAAGAAGTGTGAGGCGATTGAAGGCACGCGCGCGATGTACGAACCATCCTTACTGACCGCGATCGCGGGATTGCCGAAGCTCGTCGCGGTGCCACTGCCTACCCCACGCAGGTATATCTGCAGCGCGGGTCCAGCAGCGCCAACCTGAAGTGATGGGACAGCCATGCCCAGGTTGGCCATGTTCAGAATTCCCTGCTCACGGAGCTGATCGCCGGTCATGGCTTCAACAATCAGGGACGAATCCTGAATGCTCTCGGATCGCCTGCTAGCGGTAACGATGACTTCCTCAATCACCGCTTCTTCGGCATGACTCACAGGCACCGATACCGTCAACAGCATGGACAGCACGACGACCAATGCGCCAACCAGGACGTTACGTAACTCCATAATTATTCTCCCCTCATTGGAATTCTGCTCTTTCCACGAAAGCAACATCTCTTATTTTGTCATAGATCAAATTTAGGGTCAATATTTTGTAAATTGGCAAAATTATTAGACTGGGTGGGGTGGTAGAAGCCGATATATTTGTTGACAATCATATTTAGTGGGGATATTGTCATATCGGAGACAAGTTTTAGACAAGAACAAGTCAGTCGCTTGAGTGGCACGGGGCGAGCCATACAACAATGCAGTCTTCCTGGGACAAAACCTATGAGTTGAAGGCAGTTGCCTTACTCGCGTTGGGTTTTGGCCTGGTGGGCTTGGACCGCTTTATCATCGCCCCACTCTTCCCAGCGATGGCCAATGATCTAGGATTGAACTATCAAGATTTGGGCCTCATTTCCGGTGTTCTAGCACTCACTTGGGGTATCGCCTCTCTTTTTGCCGGGAAGCTCACAGATCGTATAGGCCATCGACCGGTGTTGGTCACATCCGTTATCTTGTTTTCATCCTTGGTCGCGATGAGCGGTCTAGCGACGGGGATTACCAGCTTGATCGTCATACGCGCACTCATGGGATTCGCTGAAGGTGGGTTCGTTCCCGCAAGCATCGTGGCCACAATCGATGCATCGAAACCCAGCCGAACGGGCCTGACTGTGGGCATTCAACAAATGGCGGCCCCACTCGTGGGTCTCGGACTTGGCCCCATCATCGCCGTCAGCCTCTTGCAGTATGTGAGTTGGGAGTGGGTTTTCGCAATCATCGCCCTGCCTGGGTTCGTCCTGGCTTACTTCTTGCATCGCACACTGCGAGCGCCCAACCGCCCGGACAGTCATGCCTCCGGACCTGGACGGCCTTCATTTCAGGAAGCGTTTGCCTATCGGAACGTGTTGTTCGGCGCGCTTGGAATGATCTGCTTTTTCTCCAGCCTACATCCACTGTCCGCGTTCATGCCGAGCTACATGACTGATTACATGAGCTTACCGATGCAGCAAATGGGCATCGTGATGTCTGCGATCGGCATGGGTGGCGTCATCGGCATGCTGCTCGTGCCTGCGCTGTCCGATCGCCTAGGACGCAAACCCATCATGGTTGTTGCGATGGCCTGCGCGTTTCTCGCGCTCGCCATCCTTACCGTTCAAGATCC
This sequence comes from Pseudomonadales bacterium, assembly GCA_965199705.1. Lineage (GTDB taxonomy): Bacteria > Pseudomonadota > Gammaproteobacteria > Pseudomonadales > Azotimanducaceae > Azophilus. The sequence goes on along the minus strand of OZ241359.1, from coordinate 1,195,549 downwards.
CTCCGTAGGGGTGCTCACTACCTGTCTTTTTACCGTAAGCCTTTGTGTTTCCGGCGTTATCGCCATCAATGTCGGACCACTTATGAATACTTCCGTGCCACCACACCTCGCCGCCACAGCCACCGGAATTGTCGCGGGCATTGGTGAAGTGGTTGGTGGTGCGATAATGCCAGGCATTACCGGCGCCATCGCTGAAAGTGCCGGTATCCAAACCGTGTTCTATGTCTGTGGCACTGGCGCCGGGCTGGGCTTGCTCATCACGCTTTTCGGTATCAAAGAACCCACAACATCAAGCAAATGAAACCACCAATCTGAGGAATCCCATGCAACTGGTCACCTACACCGCAAACAATCAAACACGTCTTGGTGCGCTCAAGAAGGACGGCATCGTTGACCTGCAAGCTGCCGATGCGAATCTACCCGGCGATATGCTAAGCCTCCTGCAAGGCGGGGATGATGCGCTCGCTGCGGCCCGCGCGGCAGCCGAAACGGGCTCAGTCGCCGTGAGTCTCTCCGATGCGCAGTTGGCGTGCCCGATTGGCAATCCACCCAAGATTCTCGCGGTTGGATTGAACTACGTGCAGCACATCCTTGAGATCCCTGAAGAAATTCGCAAGGCACGAGGCTTCAATGTGCCTACGACGCCGGTGATTTTCAACAAACAGAGCACGTCTGCCAACGGCCCCTACGCACCTATTGGCTTGCCGCAAGAGTCTAATGAACTCGACTACGAGGCTGAGCTTGGCGTCGTGATTGGCAAGACCTGCCGCAGAGTGAGCAAAGAAGACGCCTACAGCGTGATCGCTGGGTACACGATCGTTAATGATGTCACCATAAGAGACTGGCAGCGCGCAACTCCCACAATGACGATGGGCAAGTCTTGGGATACACACTGTCCTATGGGCCCAAGCATCGTCACAACGGACGAAATCACAGATCCACACAGTCTGCATGTTCGATTGACTGTAGATGGTGAAGAACGCCAAAACTACAACACCGCCGACATGCACTTCAAAATCGATGAGTTGATCGCCCATCTTTCGACGGCATTTACGCTGCTTCCGGGCGACGTTATTGCAACAGGCACATCCGCAGGCGTGGCGATGTTCATGGACGGGCAACCTTGGCTGGAGGCGGGTCAAACAGTTCGTATCGATGTCGACCAGATCGGCCACATCGAAAACACTGTCGTGGCTGAGAGTCAAAGCTATATTCGTTAGACATGAGCATCCCTTCAGTTGATGCCGATCTATTCGGTGACGACACGCTGACGAATACCTCGTCAACGTATAAGTTGCTGCGCGATTCGGGCGGGATCGTGTATCTGCCGACTAATGATCTGTACGCAGTCACTCGCTTCGATGCCGTACGTGCGGCACTTCGAGCGGATTCGACTTTGATCAGTGGTCAGGGTGTCGCCGCCAACGATTTTCTGAACAGCACGCAAGGTTACGCAACCATCACGAGCGACGGCGAGATTCACTCCCATCGTCGAGCTGTCTTGATGCGCCCGCTCATGCCGGGTTCGCTGAAGGCGGTCGCGGATCGAATCAACGCGGCCGCAGATCAATTGGTCGAGACACTGCTCGAACGCGATGAGTTCTGCGGTGTCGCAGATTTTGCAAGGGTTCTGCCAGTCTCAATCGTGAGTGAACTTGTTGGACTGGAGGAGTCCGGTCGCGACAACATGCTCGAATGGGCGGCAGCAACTTTCAACGCTCTGGGCCCCATGAACCAGCGCACTGCTGACGCGCTGGAAACCGCACTGGGCCTCATTGAGTACATTCAGACGCTCACCCCGGATAGAGTGAAACCGGATGGATGGGCCGCTGGATTATTCAAGGAGGTCGCCAACGGCGGCTTGAGCCCAGAGGAAGGCGCCATGATGGTTGTGGACTATGTGGCACCCAGCCTGGATACCACCATCCTCGCCACTGCCCACATGCTTTGGGAACTGGGAAGGTCACCTGAGCAATTCAAGCAACTTAGAGAAAATCCTTCACTCATCAGCAGTATGGTGAACGAGAGTGTTCGTCTCGGGTCACCTATTCGAAGTTTCACTCGATTTTGCGCAACAGACTACGAAACCGGAGACGGCACCGTCCCCGAAGGTTCCCGGATCGCAGTGCTGTACGCCAGCGCCAACTGGGATGAGCGTCACTACCCGGATCCAGAGATATTCCAAGTGGACCGTAACCCTCGTGATCAAGTCGGTTGGGGACATGGCGTCCATCTCTGCGCGGGTAAACATCTTGCGCGGATGGAAATGGAAGCACTGGCTCGCGCACTGATCGAAAGAGTGTCAGTCATCGAAGTCGGTGAACCCACGCCTCTCCTGAACAACCTCCTGCAAGGGTTTGACGCTCTACCTGCCAAGTTAACTGCTTAACGAGAGAGCTTCCATGAACTACAAAAGCATGATCCATGGAATCCAAGCAGCAACTCCCTTTCGATCAAGCATTGTTTGAGCAGCGCGCAGACGTGTGCCGGCGGACCGATGAGCCCCACGAATTCCAAAAACACGAAGCCCTCAGTATTCTCTGAGAACTGACGTAGCTACTGATTGGGAGAAGCCCCATGTCTGTATCCCCCGTACCAGAAGGACTCACCCGTCCCGTCAGCGACGAGGAGGTCGCGTGTTTTGCCGAACACGGCATCGTCCACCTGCAAGGCCTGCTTGATCCCGTGTGGCTGGCAGAGGTGGAGCGCGTCTTTGAGCTTGTTTTTGGCGAAGAGCGAGTCGAAGGACTGAACGAGCTGAACGCGAGTGAGCTTGCACCCATGCTCCAGGCTATGGGTGCCGAGCTGCTGGCGAGCAATGAAGAAGTCTCGCAGGCAGAAGGCCTTTTCAAGGTGGGCACCTTCAACCACCTGCGCATTCCCGATCTGCGAACCCTGGGTATCAGAGGTCCATTGCCCGAGGTCGCGGCTCGGCTGATGGACGCAAACCGCATTAACTTCTATGGCGATCAGTTTTTCCTGAAAGAGCCGCGATCAATGCACCCTACGGCCTTCCATCAGGACGCACCCTATTTCCATCTCAAGGGCGACCAGTGCTGCACGATCTGGATGCCGCTCGATGTGGTCGACAAATCGAACGCGGCGATGGGTTACATCCGTGGATCGCACCGCTGGGAAATCCATGCTGCCAATGGTTTCGTCACTCGCCAGCCAATGCCAGGCTCCGCCGAGAAACCGCTACCGGATATCGAAGGCCAGGAGGACGATTACGACATCCAGTGGGTCGAGTGCCGGCCTGGCGACGCGATCGTACATCACGTACGGACTGTCCACGGCTCGACAGGCAACACCACCGACCGTCCACGTCGCGCCGCGTCGCTCCGCTACATCGGTGAGGATTGCCGCTACCACCCGCGGGAGGGTACTCCACCGGATTCACAGAAAAGCGAGCATCTCTCGCCAGGAGATCCTATGGCGAGTCCCGAATTCCCGCTCGTCTGGACGCAGGACGAGGGTTACCTGCCGGAACCGGTGACGGGCTGAAAATTACCCTGTCTAGAAACTGGGTTAGCTGCTTCACAGCCCAGATATAACCGATCTGAGTTGTATCGTTGAGTTGCGTAACGCCATATCGTCGATCATGCGTTGCCTCAACACAAGAAGACCCTGTTATCCATCTAGCACTTCTCCCGATGCACAAATCTTGAAGAGGCGCTTGCGCTGTGGGTGTTTTTGTCGGGATGGGGAGGTGTAGTGGAGCGGATTTGGCAGTGCGGGAGGATTGATTGAAGGCGGGGCAGCGGATTGGGGTGCTGGGGAGAGGTTGGAACGAGGGCCGATCGCGGGTAGATGAGAAAGGCTCTCAACAAGGGTGTGCTGCGGACAGGGGCGCGGCGTCCAGGGGCAGGCAGGGGACGGGTTGGAGCGGTTGGGGGTTGGCGCAGCGCTATCCGGTGTCTGCAAACGGGACCGGGCGCACGAGCGAGCGCATCCGTTCGTCTCGTCCCTCGACCACGGCGGCGACCGCCAGCGCCATCATCACCGCGAGCGCCAGCCCCATCCGTGTCTTCATCTTGGCCAGGCCGCGGATGAAATGCACCTCGAAGCCGAAGCTGCGGTCCAGGCGCGCGTTGATCCGCTCCAGTGCCGAGCGTCGGTTGTAGCCGCGTCGCCAAGCGGGCGAGCCCCAGGGCGTGGGGGTGAAGATGCGCCGGTTCGCGCGCTTGAGATCGATACGCACAATGCGCCCGAAGTCGCCCGCCTTCGAGCCGGACTGCGAAAGACACGCCGCCCGGCCCTCGCACTTCAGGTCGCAAGCCGCCGCCGGACACCGGTACTTCAGCGTCCCCCGGTCCGATTCGAACCCCTGGAACGCCATCGGGCGCTCCGTCCCTGTCGCCGGGCAGCGGCACGACACCTCGCCCCGCTCGCTGTACAGGATGTTGTCCGTCCGCTCGGGGGCCAGGCTGCGCAGGATCGGCTGCGCGGGATCGTGGTTCGGATCCTGCTTCTCTTCGCGCCACATCAGCCGGGTGTCAATCAGCGGCCGAATCCCGTGCTCGTCCCACAACGCCTGCTTCAACGCTCCGCCGTCATAGCCCCGATCTGCGCTGAAGTCCCGGCACCGCTGCGCCAGACCCGGCTCAGCCTCGAACAACTCCGCCAGCAGCTTCCCCACCACCGGCTGCTCCGAAGCCGATGCCCGCGTCACCGCAAAGGCCACCGGCAACTCATAGCGGGTGTCCGCAATCAGATGCAGACCGTAGCCGAACCAACTCTTGACCCGCCTCCAGGCGCGCCCTTGCTTGTCCACGCCCCGCGTTTCGTGCTTGCCCCAATCCGCGTCTGGATCCGAACCCTCACCCCCGGCGCCGCGGTTGACCCGCCCGGTGGAATGGCTCGCCACCGCCTTGCCGTCGCACCCCAGATGCACGCCGTAGTCCGGCAGCACCGCCAGCAATCGGCCACGCAGTTCGTCCACCAGGCTGCTGACCAACCCCTGCCTGTCCTCCAAGTCAATCAGGTTCCTGAGCAGGCGCGAGAAGTTCCACTCGTTCGGAACGCAGGGCAAAACCGGCGCCGCCTCCCGCACCACAACCGACCGACCCGTGCGCGCGTCCCGCTCGACCCGCGCAACCGGGCGGCCCTGCCGTGGCAACGGATTGAAACCGCACACCGACAGCAGCGACGGATTGCGGCGCAACTCCCGAACCAGCGACGCCACCGAGGCGTGCTGGAAAACCACACCCGCCACCAAGGCGCGCCACATCGCGCGAACCGGAAAATCGTTCCTGCCCCGACCCCGCTTCGCCGCAAGCGCCGCAACCAACTCCGCGTCCGGCAAGTGCTCCAGCACCATCGACAGGCGTTTCAGATCCGCCAGCGGCTCGACAGCGTCCCAAGAAAAAAGTAAATTGTTCGGGCCGGTTGTCATGATCACCTCGAAGGTCGGCAATTGTTTGATTTACAACCACCATTTTGCCACATGACAACCGGCGCTTCCGCCTCCTCGGCTGCAACAACCAACCTTGGGGTGAAAATCCGCCAATTCGGGCCGAAACACCCCAAAATCGGGCCAAATCCCCGCTTCTCCGGGAGAATAAATTTTCGACGCCTCACATAACATCAAACCATTCAATCAATTAGAAACAGCGCAAGCGCCTCTTGAAGGCCTGAGAAGTTCTACGTATCGACAGAACTGTGCATCACGTGGCCATCCGGACGCACCAACGCCCAGCCGCCTCCCTCAATGCCAAGAGGCGGTGAGTACTCGTACCCGGTATCTAACGCCACGTCCCGAACCGGTAGGCCAAAGGTCGGCTCATCAATCACCGGTGCGTCACTTGTTCGAAAGAGCGTAAACCCGGTGTAGTCGATCAAATCGTGCAACGCCTCGCTCGACGTCTTATCCATCAGCCTCTCTGGAAATCGCGCGCCCGCGCCCGTGGACTCCACGTAAGTGGTGACCGAATTCTCGGGTGTTTCAGAGGCCGCCGCAGAGACACATACTCCTTTCCGGTAGACATACCCCAGGTCCAAGCCGAGGGAGCTGAAGTGCTCTTTTTGGTTGGCAATCGATTGATCTACCCGACGGCGAACTTGCTGGCCTTGTTCAGTGTCTGCTAACGCGCCGGTCAGAATTGAGCGCACCGGCTTGGTGAGCAGGCTGAAGACGCCAGAGCGGAGCGAGTCCGGCAACGCTTTCACCAACCCGAAATTCATCACCCGAGCCAACACGTTTGCTTTGCTCGGGTCTAAGCCGAGCGCTTGCACCACTTCCATCATCTTGCCGTTATTGCGTTCGCTCACATCGCAGTTGCGTTGAGCAACGGGCTTGCGTTCAAGCTCATAGCTCTCGAGCAGCGCGTCCGCCTGATCTGCAGCCACGGTGTTCTTGAGAATCGCGTACAGCTTCCAGATCAGGTTGTGGACATCACCCGCGCCGGTGTTCAGGCCTAAGCCACCCGTGGGTGGAAATCGGTGAACCGCATCTCCCACAAGGAATACGGGGCCATCCCGAAATCGCTCGGCAACTTGGGCCGTCATTTTCCAGATGCCTTTGTGAACGATCTTGCACGGAACGTCGCCGTACACCTCCTTTGTCAGCTCCTCACAGCGCTCGTCGTCGTAGTCATTGATGGACTCATAAGGCACTGCAAGTGGGCGCATGTACACCGCCAGCTTCCTCGGGTCATGCACGATGATCGTGCCTTGCGCCGAAGGATCGAGCAGCCAATACAATAGCGACGCGTCTTCTCCGCTCACAGCGGAGATGTCCACTTCGCACGTCAGGTTCAAGAACGTGGCGATGGCATCAGGACCGACTCTTCGGATGCCAAGCGACCGAGCCACCGGACTCGCGGCGCCATCTGCGGCAATCATGTAGCGATAACCGATCTCTACCGCCCCCCCGTTGGATTCAAAGGTACTTGAGGTTTTCTCCGGGTTCGAAAACTCAACCCAACGCGTGCTAAAGCGAATGTCGGCGAAGCTCGACTGCTGAGCTACATCCAACAGATAGGCTTCCAGCCGATGCTGTGAGATGTTCGTGGTGTGTTCCCGAGAGATGGGCACCGGTAGGGGCTCTCGATGTTCTGCAGCGTTGAACACGCCCAGGGGTTCAGCACCTAGCGTGCTTTTCCACGTCACAAGATGCGCCGTCGGGTGGCTATTCAGGCCGTAAAGCTCGTCCACGTTGATGCCGGCTTGCCGATAGATCTCGAGCGTGCGCGTGTTCACCACATGCGCGGCAGGCGCCTTGACCGTAGTTTGGCGCTGCTCCACGAGCACGTGAGAGACTTCAAGCTTTGACAAAAGGATGGACGCAAGCAAGCCACTGGGGCCAGCGCCTACGATGACCACCTCCGTTGCAAGCCCCAGCACGCTCATGATCAGCCGCTCGCCAAGACTTGCTCTTCGACCGTGTTGATGAGCGTTCCTATGCCGCTCACCTCAACCTCCACGACATCGCCCTGCGCCAAGAACATCGGCGGGCTGCGCAACGCCCCCGCCCCTTCCGCGGATCCGGTGACCAGCACATCTCCCGGCTCGAGCCAGGTCACTTCTGAGATGTGTGAAATCAGATCCGCGAAGCTAAAGATCAAGTCATCAAGCGTCATGTCTTGCCGCACCTCTCCGTTCACCCTGGTTTGCAGCACCATCTCTTCTGCGGCCAACTCGTCGGCACTCACCATCCAAGGCCCAAAGCCCGCGCTGTGGTAGGCATTCTTTCCGGTTGTGACCTGAAAACCGCGAATCTGGTACTGACGCGCGGAGCCATCATTAAAGCAGCTATAGCCCGCGATGTGCTTCGGTGCATCTTCAACCGAAACATTCCTGCAGCGCTCACCGATGATCACGGCGATCTCGCCTTCATAGTCAAAGTGAGGCTCGAGTGCCGGCTTTTCGATGGGTGAGCCACTCCCCACCAGTGTGTTGGCTGCGCGCAAGAAGAACATCGGGTATTGCGGGATCTCTTTGAACCCCATGCGCGGAGCGGCCTCATGAAAGTGCGAGTGCGTATTCAGGCCCGTGCACCAGATCGCGCCAGGCACTGGAATCGGCGGTAAAAGTTCAACTTCGTGGAGCGCGTAGTCGGCCGTCGAACCGGCGTGCTCACTCGCCCCTTCAAATCCGAGTGCGATCAACTCGCGCAGCGTGGGCGCGCCCGTTAGCCTGGCGCCGAGATCGACAATGCCGGAGTCGGTCACGATGCCATACGAGGTTTTGCCGGCCACAGCGTAAGTTGCGTATCTCATAGGTTATGTCTCTTGGAGTGGACGTGAAGGTGTGAGCAGCTGAGCGATGGTGTTGGCCTGATTGTCAACGAACGCCTCGTCAAAAGGGTCTGTACCGCTCAGGCGGCGAAGTTCGGGCGCCATCGCAAAGACCGAAGCGCTGCTCACCAACAGGTAGTAAAACTGGACCACGGTCAGCCAACTGCCACCCAACTCGTCCTTTTCGTACAGAGACTCGACGACGCCGTAGAACGGCTGAACGTAGCGCGACACCAACCACTCGAGCCGCCAATTGTCGGAGCGGCCCTCGTCAAACATGATGCTCGTGCTCTCCGGATTGGCCGCCGAAGCACGAATGAAACGACGAACTAAAAACCGAATACGCTCGGTAGTGGCGATGTCTTTGGCTTGCTCAATGGCCGGCCCCATTACTTGGTTCATGCGGCGGCCAAACAGTTCGTGCATGCAGGCCTTCCAAAATCGCTCCTTGCTGCCGAAGTGATAGGTGATGAGGTTTCGCTGAACCTGGGCGTGGTCTTGCACCTGGCGCGTGCTCGTGGCCTCAAAACCTTGCTTGGCAAACAGCTCAATACCCGCATCAATCAGCTTCTGCTGGGTAATCTCAGATTTGGCTGACAGGACGTCTTTCGCAGTGGATGCCATGGATCACAATATTTGACAGTTGGCAAATAGAATATTAATGTTTTGTGCGCTTGGCAAATATTCGGTTCAACATGACCGCCTACTTCATCGCGCGCCTCGCAAGTTTGGGTCGTTGCATCGCGCCGGACCTCAAGGGCATCACCTACATGGAGGCCATCGTCGCGCCATTCCCAGATTGGGAGGACTGGAACCCCGCCATCGCGCCCGTATTTCGAGGGTTTCGATCGCCGGCAGGTGAGGAGATGGTGCTGGAGAACAACCTGTTTGTTGAGCGGGTATTGCCCGGCGCTATTTTGGTGGGACGACAGCGGGATTTGCGCCGCACGTGGCCAAACCAAACGGAAGTGACGGTGCGCGGGAGCCACTTCATGACTGAGGACTCCCCGGATGAAATCGGCGCGGCAATCGCCGCATGGATTGGAGGCATGGCCTGATGGAACCCAACTTTCCCACACCCGCCAAGTTCGCTCACCTTGTACTGAAAACCAGCCGTTTTAAGGAGCAGCTCGACTTCTACCTACTGTTACTGGGCGCTCGAATTGTCCACCAGGGGCCAGGCATTGTCTTTCTCAGCTACGACGACGAGCACCACCGACTCGCGATCACCGAGCGACCAGGCCTGCTGCCCAAGCTGAAGAATATGAGCGGCGTGGATCATCACGCGTACACCTACGATGATCTTGATGGCTTGCTAACCACTTGGCGGCGGATGACCGCTGCGGGGCATGAGCCGGTGTGGTGCACCCACCACGGGGCCACCATCTCCATTTACTATCGAGACCTTGATGACAATGTCATTGAGACTCAGGTGGACGTGTTTGAGTCCATCGAGGAAACCAACGAGTTTCTGGCGGGCAGCGACTTTCGATCGAACCCTATCGGGGTGGATTTCAACCCCGCAGAGCTTCAGCAGCGGTTGGAGGCCGGTGAGAGCTGGAACACGCTGAAGCTTCGGACGCCCAGCGGACCGCGCGACCCTGCCACCATTCCGAAGGCCTACTTGGGGGGATTCAGATGGGCCATGCTACAACTGCGAAGCCGCTTCGCACCCAAGCCCAAGGCCGCGTAGCACTTGCCAAGCGATGGCATGAGCCGCGCAGGCGTTGCGGCTTTCGCATCGCCCGCGTCCGCGCTGGCCGCGCTGAGCCTGCCCGTCATCGCCATTCTTCCCCCGCTCTACGCTGAACTCGGCATCAGCCTGACCGCCGCAGGCGCCATCTTCGGTATCGCGCGATTCTTCGATGTGTTTACCGACCCCGTATTCGGGCTCTTGGCCCAAGTTTACCAAGGCGGGGTCATTTGGGGTCTGTTGGATCCGGCGGGCATGTTGTTTCGTGGCGTGATGCTCGAATGGGTACTGGAAGAGTACCTCGACCAAACCCGAATCCCGCTAACTGGGAAATTCAATGCCGGCGGCCTCCTGGGCCGCAGTTTCTCTGGCCAGCGCCCGCTGGTAAGCGTCCAGCCCCCCTACCTTTTCAATGAGCGACCGCAAATTATTGTATGGTGAGAGATCGAACCCACCCGAAGCGCCCGTAGCGAAGATCCAAATCAAATAGACATCGACAATCGACCAAGCGTCGCCGTACCACCAGCCGTCGCCAACGCGATCATTCACGTGCTGCGCGATACCAGCAAGCAGTTCGTGGCCTTTCTCCTGAACACCGCTGGGATCCCCATCGGTAAATCGAATCGGCATACGAACCTGACGCATGGTGGGATGCACGGTACCCGAACACCAGACCAGATCTGACAGCTGTTGCGCCTCCTCCATATCTGACGCCACATCCGGCAAAAGGCCCGCTTGTGGTGCTTTGTTGTGCAGATAGTAGATGATCGACGCATTTTCCGTGATCACGTTGCCGTCGACTTGCAGCGCAGGCACTTTGCCACTGCGATGCACGGCAAGGTATTCCGGGCTTTTTTGTTCGCCCTTCATGATGTTGATCACTTGATCTTCGTATTCGAATCCTGCCGTCTCCAGCGCGGTCATGGTGACGCGCGAGCAAGCCCTGGGGAAGTGGAACAGTTTCATTGAGACTCCTTGCTGTCTAGCCCTGTGGATCAAGTACTAAGCTCGTCGCTTCATCTCTAGCATGAACCTGGGCAGAGCAAGCAAACCGGCAAATTCAGGTATGTGCGGAGACGGACCATAAGCCCCAGGCCACTCAATCACACCGGCACGAAAAGACGGCCGATCAAACGCCTTGGCAACATAGGCGTTGACCCGCGGCCGCGCCGCATTGCCCTCCCACGCACTCCCTAGCCCAAGCCACTTCATCCGATAAATACTGGTCGTCCACAAGATGTCCGCCATCGTATAGCGATCACCCATTACCCATTCACCGTTGTGGGAACCGAGTTGCTCTTCGAGAGCCCCGACGTGCGCGTCCATCGCTTTGTGCGCCTGACGCATCTGTTCCGCTTGATAAACGAACTCCCCGGCAGAGGATTCCTTTGCGATTTTTGCATCGTATGCTGCAACCAAGGTTGGTTCGTCATAGGCCCATTCGCGGGCTTCTTTGAGCTTTACAATCTTTTTGGCATGCACCCCGGTAATGTTGATTTTCAAACCCTTCGGGCGGGGATCGTGATCCGGATGCGCACCATAAAGCGACGCCACGTGGGGCGCCTGGTCAACCAAAGCAATCTGTTCAGCGATCTGACCAGCAAGCGCCTCCAGAACGAGCTTCGGTTCCGGCGTCTGCTCATCCAGATAGGTGCAGATCCTTGATGAATCCACCACCACCCGCTCCTGCTCGTGATCCACTAACGTCGGCACGACACACGGGTCAAACCCTTCGGTGGTCACCGACGACTGACCGGTGTAACCGCGCGCCAGTTCTGCATCTGGTGCGCCCAGGAGCCGCAAGCGAACATAGTCCGGCAGGTAACACTCCACCATCTCCTTTCTGACCGGGAGGTTCAGGTCGTGGGATATGTACGGGATGTTCTTTTCAGCAAGTACTGTTCGAACCTTCATCGAACAAAGCGAGGGGGCGGCATGGTACAACTCAAAATGGGGGTTTGAGCCCTGCGCCATGCCGACGACCTTGTTGCGGTGGGCGTTCGTGAAGTTGCTGTTGGCCTTATCTACAGTCTCGTTAAAGTTCATGCGCTTGCTCCCCGCACCTTGTTGAAGATATCCATCGCTTCTTCAGCCGCGGGTTCGTCATCACCGCGCCACGCCACAATTTGGTCGGGCCTGACGAGCACTAGAGGCTTCTCGTACAAGCTCGCCGCATGATCATCATCGACATCCACGACTTGCAACGGTACACCCAGCTCTTGTGCAGCTGTCTCGAGTACGCTCGTCGCTGCACCACCAAAACGGAGCAAGGTAAACCCGCGACCGAAGCGATCAAAGATGGGTTCACCGGAACTCAGGAATACATTGGGCGGACGCCCGCCGGGCCAGGTTGCGGGTACATATTCCTCCCACTCATAGGGCGGCGCGTCACCTTCTTCATGACAGACGATCGGCGAATCTGCGTAACGATAGCCCCATTCGATGCCCCAAGCTTCGTTTTCCAGATTTCCGGCTTCGAGAATGAATTCACCTATTTTCTTACGAGCCGCTTCGCCCTCAACCGAGTCCTCATGCACTGTCGGATCATACTCACCGGCAATCCGGAAACGCACGGAAGAGTGGCGGGCAGAGCCGATCCGAACTCGAGCGCCGACATGGCGACGTTCTTTCTCGTAGGCTGCAAAAAGTAAATGATCACCCCACCCTTGGACGTTCGCCGCCAATGCCCAAGCGAGCCCCATCGCATCGCCTAATCCTGAGTTCATTCCATAGCCGCCGGTAGGGATGACTTGATGCACTGCATCACCCGCCAGCCACACTCGCCGCGAACCATAGTTGTCAGCGAGGCCCAGGCGCGGGTACCACGGGTTAGCCACCTGGATCTCACACTCGAATTCACACCCCAAGAATTGAAAGAGAATGTCTTTGGGATCCCGGCTCTCCCAGTCATCAATGTCCTGAAGCGGCACATGGACCGTCCAAGTGTCTTTGTCGTTCTGGGAGATGATGGTCCAACCTTGCACCGACTGAAGGTGCCACGCCGTACCGTAGCGCTCGAAAAGCTCTAGATCTGGCGATGTCCAGTGGATCATATACATCGCCCGCACTTTCTCCGCATCAGCGGGTGGTTTGCCGCGCGCGGTATCGAGATAATTGTGGTGATCATCCCCCGCCATGACGTAGTCCACCGGGGTAATGGTGTTTATGGGGATACCGAGGGTCTGCCTGGCGACGGAGCCCGCACCGTCACATCCCGCCAAGTACGCACATCTGATCTGTTGCACTTCGTCCGTGGCCGTATTGCGGATGGTTGCAGCGACCCCATCGTCGTCCTGTTCGAATGTCTCAAGCCCCCAGCCAAAGCGCACATCAATGTGTTTGCTGGTCTCCTCGATGTGTTGTTTCAACACCGGCTCGAGATCGACCTGCGAGATCCGCATGCTGGGCTCGAGCGCCATGCTGCCATCGTTGGCCGCCCTTAGCTCAGCACGTTTGTCGTTGACGCTGGGATAGTCAAACCGAGCAACCTCATAGCCGTCGAGCTTATCTATCCAGATCACGGACATGATGTGATCTTCTGATACAGCGGCGGCGCGCAGCTGATCAATCACACCCAGCCGCCGGAAGAGCTCCATGCTGCGACCGTTGGTAATATCCATTTTGGGGTGACGAGTGGTGGTTGGATTACGCTCAATCAGGATCGCATCGATGCCGTGGAAATCGAGTTCTAGCGCCATCATCAAACCGACCGGACCACCACCGGCAATCAATACAGGTATGTTATCCACGCTTCCCCTCAACACTTAATATTTGTCTTCGTGCATATTATATTATACAATACTTGAATTTATACACATAAATAAAAACTCCAATCTGAGACCACACAGCTATGAGCAACCCTATCGATTACCGCGTTAGTCAGAAAGTCGTGCACTGGCTCATGTCGTTTCTGATCATCCTGGATCTATTTGTTGCCGATAAGTTTGGCGGAGTGATGGAAGAGTGGGATCGGCTGGAATCCCGTTCAGATCACGCCACCCTGGGCACAATCGTGCTTACCCTCTTTCTGATTCGCATTTATCTGCGCATCCGGCACGGTGCGCCGCCATTGCCTGCCGGTATGACAGCCTGGCAGGTCAAAGCCGCGCATTGGGGGCACTGGCTGCTATACGGTCTCATTGGCCTCTTGATCCTTTCGGGGCTCGCCACCGCAATCAATGCCACGGCTCCAATTGCGCTGTTCCAGTCAGTCGAAATCACCATTGGCGCCGTGGACGACTCGACATTCAAGGCACTGCGACCCATCCACGAGTTCGCGACCAACGCGATTATCGCGCTCATCGTGGTCCACATAGTGGCCGCGCTCTACCATCACATTATCATGCGCGATGATTCGCTGGTCCGCATGCTGAAGTTCTGGAAACAAGACAAAGGAGGGACGACAACATGATTCGCTTGAAAGATATCAGCTACGTTCGATTTTCGGTCGTGGACCTGTCTCAGCAGCAGAAGTTTCTCGAAGACTTCGGCCTAGCAGTCAATCAGGTCGGCGACGTGCTCTATGCCCGCGGCACCGATGCAAGCCCATTTGTATACAGCGCAACACAGGGTGAACCCGGTTTTGTTGCGGTCGGCTTTCAGGCCGACTCCGAAGACGTCCTTCACGAGATCGCGGCGCTGGATGGTGTTGAAGTCGAAAGCAATTCGGCACCCGGAGGCGGACTGATCGCACATCTCACCGATCCCGACGGATTCAACGTCGAGCTCGTCTGGGGTGCTGAATCACCCAAGCCGTTACCCGTGCCGAGCCGGTCCGCTTTCAACGAAGGAGAGACCCGCCCTCGTCTGGGCGCGCGGGTCACCTACGAAGATCAGCCGTGCACAATCAAGCGCCTGGGACATATCGTGTTGGAGGTGAGCGACTTCCGTCGTGCCGAGGCCTGGTACAAAGAACGCTTTGGTTTCATTACCAGCGATGAGGTCTATGCAGGCACGGAAGACAACGCCCTGGGCGCCTTCATGCGTTGTGACCGTGGCGACGAGCACGTGGATCATCACACCCTCTTTCTCCTCAGCAGCAGTGACCCGAAGTTCAACCACGCAGCGTTCGAAATCGCCAATTGGGATTGCCTGATGGCGGGACATTTCGAGCTTGATAGAGCCGGTTATCAACACAGCTGGGGTATCGGCAAACACCTGCTGGGCAGTCAGGTCTTTGATTATTGGAGAGATCCGAACGGGTTCATGCTGGAACACTTCACGGATGGTGACCTCATGAACAAAGACTTCGGCTCTCACAAAGCACCGGTTGAGCAGTTGCTGGGCTCACATTGGGGACCCGAAGGCGGACCAAGCTAGACGAATGAGCCAGCCAGATCCGACATTCGACGTCATCATCATCGGCATGGGACCGGTAGGTTGCCTTGCAACGTATCTGCTTGCGCAATATGGCATTCGCGTTGCTGCGGTAGAAAAGGACACAGAGGTCTACAAACTGCCGCGCGCCGTTGCCCTGGATGGCGAGATCATTCGTGCGTTTCAACCCCACGGCACTGCGGATGAACTGTTTGATCTGTTGCAGAAGGTCAGGCCCGGAGATCGATCAGGCTTCGCTGACTCAAAACGTAATTGGTTGTTTGGACGCGAAGTGAGTGACTTTTCTGCCTCGGGCTGGCAGACGATACACATGTTCGATCAACCGCAGCTGGAAAGCTATCTACGTACGCTGGCACTCGACCAGCCAAGCGTGGCGAGTTTTGTTGGCTGCATTGCAGACAACGTTCGCCAGAGTGATGACCGCGTGCACATCGATGTCACAAGTGAGGATGTAAGCGAAACGCTGTCTGCACCTTGGCTCATCGCTTGCGATGGTGCATCAAGCACTATCCGGAAAGTGCTCAACATTGAATGGCAGGATCTCGGCTACGATCAGGATTGGCTGGTGGTGGACGTTGAGGTGCTGCCAGGTCACACCCTCAAAAACGAAACCCTGCAGGTCTGCGATCCAGATCGAATTCATACCCATGTTTGCACTAAAGATCCCTACCGTCGCTGGGAGTTCAGATTGAATGAGGGCGAGACTTGGGAGGAGATGCTCGAAGAGGAAAAAATCCTCTCCCTAATTGACCCATGGACACCCACAGAGACGTACAAGATCCGTCGCGCGGCGATGTATCAGTTTCATGCCGGGACCGCCAAAACTTGGCAAGTAGGCCGCGTCTTGATCGCGGGCGATGCCGCGCACCAGACTCCCCCTTTTCTGGGCCAAGGCATGAACACCGGCATGCGCGACGTCATCAATCTCGCCTGGAAACTGCCACTCGTGCTTAACGGCGAAGTTGATGCCAGCCTGCTCGAAACTTACGAGGCAGAACGCGTCGCCCACGCTCATGACTTTGTGGACTGGGCAGTCTCAATCGGCCGCCTAATGGAACATCTGGCAGACGTAGAAGCCGCTACTCGAGCCGGTAAAGAGCCACCCGAAGTACCCGAGGATCTGCAAGCGTCGGGTTACGGCCAGGGGCGTGACGCGCCACCTCTACGAGACGGCGTAATCGTCCAAACACAAGTAGACAAATCAGCACTCACAGGCTCGCTTTACCGCCAGCCGATCGTGCGTGATGCAGATGGAGAGCGCCGATTTGATGAGGTGCTCGGACCCGGGTTTGCGCTGGTAACCCCGAGCTTGAGTGCACTTGGCTTGAGCGATGCTTCGAAGCAACGGTTGAGGAGGCTATCTATTCGAATCGTTGCGCTGGACGAACATGAGCTGGTACGCGGAACTTACTCAGATCATTCTCACACCACAATCGTCAGGCCAGATCGATACATCTTTGGTCACACCGACACCGATATTGACACAGACAAGCTGATCGAATTACTTGGAGAGAAGTTACACCTCACTTGACTCTTCATGATCACTAGAGGGGGGCCTGCGCGGTTCGCTTGAGCGGCACCATCTGGGCGGCCAGCAGGTGGACGGCGAAGGCCACGACGCCGTGGCCGTATTGCAGCGGCCCCGGCATGTCGTCGGGGAAGGCGCCCTTGCTCCCGGCCCGGCAGCGCGGGCAGGTCTTGGTCTCGGCCTCGACGGTCGTCTCGCGGGTCTCGAACACGATGTCCACCAGCACGCGCCGCTCGTGGCCGCGCGGCGCGACGCCCTTGAGGCCGCGACCGCAGGCGCGGCACTCGGTGGCCGGGGCCTTGTGCCTCTCGACGACCAGGCGGTTCGGCCCGTTCCCGGCGCCGCGGGCGGTGTCGTCGGCCTCCGTCCGGGAACTCGGCAGGCCGGAGTTGCGTGACCCCTTCGGCGTGCCCTTCTCCATGAACACCGCCATCAGCAGTTCGAACAGCATCAGAAGGGCCTCGACAAGGGCTTGGGCATCGGGGCCCATCCCGCCCGACTCGCGCAGCGACTCGAAGCGCCCCTTGAGCGCGTCGAACTCTGAGCGCAGCGACGCCTTGTTGACCGTCGCCACCCGTCACTCCGCCTCGACCGCCATGATCGCGGACAGCACCGCCAGACGCTCAGCCCGCGGCATGGCCGCGTAGCGCCGCCCCCAGCCCGCCGCCTTGCGCTTGACCGTCTGCCGGTGCGTGAAGTTGCGCCCCGCAAGCGAGGCCCAATGCACCCGGTCCGGCTCGAAGTTGAACCACACCTGCTCCGTCACCACCCCCGCCTGGTTCGCCACCTGCAGCGACAGGCTGCGCCAGCCCGCCAGCAGCCCGTCGTAGAGCGCCGACGGGTAGCCCGACACCATCACCGCGCACGGCAGCCCCTTGAGCAGCCCCAGCAGCGCCTCGTGATCCGCCTCGTCGTAGTCGTGCCGGTAGCGCCGCGACGACTTGCGGGCGCTCAAAAGGTACGGCGGGTCGCTGTACACCAGCTCCGTCCCGTCGAACTCGAACCCCTCAAGGAAACGGTGGCAGCAGCCGCGCACCAGCTCCACCGGGTAGCCGCACTCAAACCCGGAAATCGCCCGCTCGTCCAAGTCAATGCCGATGTTGCGCAGCGCCCCGGGCTTGCGCTTCATGATCGCCCCGCCCCCCAGGTGCGTCTCGATGTACGTCGAGTGCGGCGGCATCAGCGCAATCAGCGCCTGGCACAGCCCCGCCGTCGCCTTGGAACCAAACCATGCATCGCCCATGACCGCGCCCAACACTCGAATCGGCGAACCATAGGACCAACCCGCTATGTTGGTCAACTCTCGTGGAAAGCTCACCCAGCATCAGCAAACCGTGCAGGGGACGAGTAGTTACATTCAACCAATGGATTCAATAATTCCCTTCAAACCCGTGGCTCGTGCTCTTTTGGTTCTGGCGTGGCGCTGATCTGGAGTCCGCTTTGGTCAGCGTGCCCGAACCCAGAACTGATCTTCAGGACCGCGCAGCCGCCGGCAGGCTGTAACGCAACAGTGCATAGGCCAGCAGGGCCGATGCCGCAGAGCCGACCAATATGCCCAGCCGGTCGCCGGCGAAATAGTCGCCGCTGCCGTGTTCAAACGCCAACCCGGCAATGAAGAAGCTCATGGTGAAGCCGATGCCGCAGGCGCAGGCAACGCCGGTTACCTGCATCCAGTTGGCCCCACGCGGCAGGGACGCCATGTGCAGCAGCACGCCCAGGGCAACGAACAGGACGATGCCGACCGGCTTGCCCAACAGCAACCCGGCGATAACGCCGAAGGTGACCGGGTGCAGAAGGTCCTGAAAGCTGAGTTCCCCAAGCGCAAGACCACAATTGGCGAAGGCGAAGAGGGGCAGGATGATGCAGGCCACGGGCGCATGCAGATCCTCCTCCAGCCGGCGCAGTGGCGACTGCCCCTCCGGGCCGCGCATCGGGATGCAGAAAGCGATGAGCACCCCGGCCAGCGTGGCGTGTACCCCCGATTTGAGCACCGCCGCCCAGAGCACCAGGCCGACCAGCGCATAGGCAGACAATCGGGTGACCCCGCGCAGATTGAGCACAACCGCCAGCGCAAGCGCGAGGGCGCCGATCAACAGCGCGACCAGCGACAGGTCCCCGGAATAGAACAGGGCAATGATGGTGATGGCAGCCAGGTCATCAAAGATCGCCAGCGTCAGCAGAAACACCTTCAGCGAACCTGGCACGCGGCGCCCGAAAACCCCGAGCAGCGCCAGCGCAAAGGCGATGTCCGTGGCAACGGGTATGGCCCAGCCATCCAGGGCCACCGGGTCGCCCCAGTTCAGCGCCGCATAGATGGCCGCCGGCACAACCATGCCGCCGAAAGCGCCGAACGCAGGCAGCGCCAGCTGATCGCGCGAGGACAGCTCGCCTACCAGGAATTCGCGTTTGACCTCCAGTCCGATGAGAAAGAAGAAGAGCGCCATCAGGCCGTCGTTGATCCAAAGCAGCAGCGGCTTGTTGATGGCCAATGCCCCGACTTGCACTGCAACCGTCGTGTCGATCAGCGCTCCGTAAGCGCCCGATAACGGTGAATTGGCTACGCCCAGGGCAACGAGGCTGGCCCCCAGCAGCAGGATGCCGCCAGCCGATTCCAGGCGGATGAACTCGCGCAGCGCCCTGGCTGGCGCAGATGCGGACGGAGCTTCGTTCATGGCCTGGTTGGCGGCGTCAGGAGATGCCGCTCATGTTACCAACCCGTCACTTCCGCCACCCCGGATATAGCGCCATGCGCGAAGCAGCGCCATGCGCCCTGTCAATGCTGGTCGTGGCCATGCGGGCGCTGAGAAAGCAGGTTGCTGCGGGCATCAAGATGTTCCGGCCTGGCCAACCCCTTGGCAGCCAGCAACGATTCCAAGGCTTCCTGAAAGCGATCATAGTAGGCAGCGGCACTGGCGTCGCCCTGCCCGATCGCGGCGATCAGGCTGGCCTGAAACTCGCGCCACTCATAGCAACCACTCTCGCACAATGCCCAGGCCATGCCGAACACACGCCCTTGCCAGGGTTCCTCGAAAGCCAGTTCGCCATTGACCATGGGCGGCGCCAGAGGGCCTTCAAGCGCAAATTTGTCGGTCTCATCCAACGACATCACTCACATCAAGCGCCGAGCTTGCCAGATCAGCCCGTTGAACCGACCCCCAAGGTGGACGGGCGCTGCGCCGCGTCAATTCATTCGCATCCTGCCGCAAGCCTCCAAGCAAGGGCAAGCAAGATGTGTATTGAGGACGCTTTTCGCACCCAGACACCCATTCCAGCAGGGATTCCTGTTGCCCGGCCGACTGTGCCGAACCTCGCAATCCAGAAAGGAACTCCAACAGTGCCTCACCCTCAAACAATGCTCCAGCCCGCTCAATGAACGCCGCCGCTTGGCTTGATCCGGCAATTCGTAGGGATCGAGAGCCCCATGGCGCCAGCCGCCTCGCAGAAGGCGCGCTCCTCGGTGTCCTCAAAGGATGACTCGACCGCTCCCAACGCAACTGAAGCGCCGAACCTGCTACGCCCACACTGCCAAAGCGATCAATAACTTGGTTGATCAAATCACCAATCTCGGACTCGGCCTGGTTCTTCGGCATCACCTGATTGGCGTTCTGAAAGAAAAACACCGGCGGACTGACATACTCCCTTGGTTCGCAAGTCATCATGACCCGCTCGCCGTCGAATCTCATGCGCAAGTCGGGCAGTGCATAACCTGAGCGATGCCGGAGGAGCCGAAACTCGTCGTCACGACGGCCAAACAAGCGCCACCACTCAAAGGCAAGGGCTTCGGCAATCGGGCTGGCCGCCACCGTAACATCAGTGCGTAGGCGACGCGTCGCACCCTTGCGCCACTTCACTCAAGCCGGTATCAGCAGAACGCAAGGATCAGTACTTGGAGTCAGAATTGTGGTCATAGTTCTGGCGCGAGTCAAACTGACACGTAAATTTTGCCTTGCTTGACTATCGATACAGGCTTTGGAATTGGATCGGACAATACGATCGGGGTTGTAGATTCCCTGACCCTGCTTCCTCGGCCAACCCTCAAATATAATCACTTCGTCAAACTGTTTTCCCTTCGCTTTATGCATATTCATCACGACGACTCCGTCTTCAGGATTTACGCTAGTGGAGAAGTGTTGCTGAACAAACGCCCGTTCAACTATGGCCCGAGCGTTGATATAGCCCCCATTATTCCGCCAATCTTCGGACAGTTCTCGACGGAGTAGCGTTCCTCTGCTGAGGATGCGAATACTTCGAACCGCCTGGGCTATGTCATTAAGTCTCCTGCACGCACCAAGCTCCAAAACGGACCGCATGGACCGCCAGTCCCGACTCGGGTCACCACTAAGACCGAGGTGACGCGTCCGCTCGTAAACTTCCAGCATAGAAACGAGAACGCTCCCCTTACGGATAGCCTTGCCGCCAGAACGACGGGCCATCCAATTTTCATGAGCTTTACGGATATTGGCAGCCTGATTGAAAGCGGCCTGTGTTGGTCGACTACCGTTCTTTCCATGAAAGTAGTCGCACACCAGTTGGATGAATTGGGAGCAGTGGCGATCACCGGTGCCAGGCTGAAGCAGGAACGCAATTACTTCGGCAGCGAGTATTGGACCCTCCATATCAATAACTGCAGAGTGTGCAATGTCATCCATCCCGGCAGGTGGTGCGCGCAAGGCATCTGAAACCAAACGAGTCATCTTTTTCGTTGGTACCAGAATGGCCAGAGACCAGCCGGCAGGTCGCGCCTTGATCAACCGCCTGCGAGCCGCATAAATCGTCGTTATCAGCTTTGCCATCGCCCGAGTTTGAAACGGCTCAAACGACTCGCAGCTAACACCCCTATATTTTGTCCGACGAAACGTGCCGCTGAGCACATCGTTTCCAAATTCAACAATTTCTGTTCCAGAGCTCCGATGATTGTCGGCACCGAGCTGCAATTCCTTTGGCGAAAAGGCGTCGCGAAACTGGTCCAAGCGAGCTGGGTCAGCACCAATCCAGTCGTAGATGCGCTGTTCTGGATCTGCCAAGGCGATTAAACGACAGACTGATCCCAAGGCTTGCAAGACACGCCACTGTTCCTCGTTCGTATCTTGAAACTCGTCGATGACAACAGCGGGAAACCTGGTCGCAACAAGGCGGCGGAGGCGTTCACTTCCATGAAGAATTTCACCTACGAATAGCGCAAACAGATCAAAACAGACTCGCCCCTCATCAATCGCTAAACGTTGCCGTATTGCCTTCTCCCTACTTACCCCGTTATTCTCATCATGGTTTTCGGTGGAGAAATTTAGCCTCGCGTCGGAAAGTCTTACGGCCTCAGCGGCCGGAGTCAGAATCTCAATCCGTCGAGGTAGTCCGATGAGATACCCGTGAGCCTTCAGAATCCGCCAAAAGAAAGAATGGTAGGTCTCGACTCTAATCTGCCGCTTCCGCTCAAGCGGGATTGTCTGCTCGAACTCAATAGCTTCAACTGTTCGCGATACAGATGCACGAGCGAAGCTCAGAAAAAGAACCTGTTGGCCTGGCCCACCGTCCTTCTCAATGACCTGATCTGCCTTAAGAATGGATATGGTTGTCTTGCCAGAACCGGGACCGCCTGTAACAAGAAGATGTCCGCTTGCCGCCATCACGTCCTGTTGCCCGCTAGTCAGGTTCATCAGAATCTGACTTTGGTTGAATATCTCCCAGTGTGGTTGGATCGGAAGTGCATTTTTTCGCCAACTCTATCGCCGCTGTCCGGAGCCACCCCGGGATTTCTTCTTCCGTACATTGAGCGAGGAAGTCAGCAATGCCCCAGTTGCCCTTTGCCCAGCCAAAATAGTCACGCATTGCATTAGATATATCCACCTTCCAATCTGGATACTTCTGTTTCAAGTGAGGGGGCCAATCAATCTGATTTGCAAATCGCGCAAGGGCATCCTCGGTAGTGCCGGTCAGCACCATGGATTCAAAACCCCGCCCTGGATGCATGAGCAGCAAATCAACCCGGTCCATGATCCGGGCCTTGCTGTCTTTTTCCTGCTTGTCACAGAGAGCATATACACTCTTTTTCAGATCCTTATAGAACTGCGCCACTTCGGGGATGTTCGCGTCGCCTCCAACGTCGACGGTGCATACGCCAAGAGATTCAAGCGACGAATAGGTATCTGGCCTTATTTCCTCCAGTCGGCGGCATGCGACCGGAAAAGCCGACGCTTCCGTGGCTCCCTCGGCCACAAGGACACGACGGGACAGCAATGCTTCGCAATAGCGGGTTCGAAACTCCTGCCGGTAACGTTTCAGTTTGACGCTGTCAGGTAGCTCAAGGATCCGCTGATTCAGACAACCATCCGCAGTGCGCGTGAGCACGACTGTATCTTCCGGGGGAAATTCCTCAATCACGTAGGGCGAGTGGGATGTAAACAGAGCCTGAGTGGCTAATCGGCGCACTTCGTGAACGATGCGTTTTTGCGCATAGGGAGGTATCGCCGTTTCCGGCTCTTCCATGGCGAAAATGACGTTCCCTTTATCTTCAGCTATTTGAGACAGCATCGCCAAAACGAGCATATTGATCGTTCCAGCACCTTGTCGATAAAACGGCGCCGCATGATCTCCGTCATCCGTTGCGATAAACGCCGTCAAGATCTTTCGCAGATGTTCGCGAGTAAGATTGGATACCTTGAGATGAGGCTCGACGCCCCACTCTTTTGGCACATATTTCTTGAGTGCTGTGTTGATACTCTCAAGAACGGGCGAAACTCCGAGCACCGGGTCATCCGCGACCGACATTGATGAGAGTCTTTGGAGCACACCTTCCCACATCTGCGGTCGAACTTCCTTCAACCTCAGAATGACGTCGAGCAGACTGCCGCGCTCCAAGCTCAGCGCACGGGACCCTGTGCGGAGAGAACGGAGATATAGAAAGCCACACGCTTGCTTGTCCCGTCTTGAGAACGTTACGGGTTGCTCGTTTTCCGAAAGCGTGCGGGTGAAGTAGGTCACACCCTCGAAATCGTCCTCCTCTTCATCGTACCAACCGTGAAAGGAGACACGAAGCGCCTCTGTGACATGAGCTTGATCGATGCCAGAAACTTCGGGTCTGTCATAGATCTCCTCTTTGTTCGAATCCCAGAACTCGATATAGTCGCCGAATCGGGCCTTCTGCTCGTCGCCAAGGTTGACAATGGTCACATCAATCTCTATTCGAGTCACTTCGGATCCGGCGACCTGAATCTCCGAATCTGGAGCCACCTCCGCACTGTCGCTTTCCGCGTCACTCCTAGTGCAACCGGTTAACTCTTCGGCCGCCGAGTTGACCCTGTACAATCCTTGAAAGAAGTCGTGTTCGTCGATAGGCGGTCGTCGACTGAGACGATCGGGGCCCAAGACCAAGTCCACCGCCTCCAGCAAAGTGGTCTTGCCCGTGTTGCTGTCACCAACAAGAACCGCGTGTTGAGGAAGAAGCAAATCGGCGGACCGAATTCCCCGGAAATTGCTGATCTGCAAGCGAACCAAGTTCATCGGTTACGACAATTCTCCATCAATGAATACGCTTTCTGTCTACGGCTGATCTCGAAGGCCCGGGTTCAAGAGTTAAAGGCATGCGGCTTTCAGTTGCCAGTCACCTGCGCCCTGGAATCTGACTCCCGGTTGCCACAGTTGCTTCAAATCCTGAACACAGTCTCCCGCGAGAGTTTCCGTTCCACTTCCAGCGCGATGCTGGTGAATTCAACCTTGGGATCCGCCTTCAGACCGAGGCAAACGCCCACGCCTTCCGCTCCAGTGCTTAAACGGGAGACCAGATCAATGTTGAAATGGCCATCGCATTCACCAAACCGATATGAGTGAAAGTGCATTGCATCACCGACGTTGGCTACGCCAACATGGCCGAAGTCAAAAGCATCCTTCAGGTACTGCAACAGGCGATCCTGCATGACCAGCACCAAACGGCGATTGATCGCCTCGAACGTCTGAATCTTGTGATGCATCTGGATCAACGTCGTCTTGGCGGTCATCTTCCAGTTCATTCCATACGTTCGGTATGGCTGGCTCGAATCCCGAACACCCGCATCCCATACCTGCTCAAGAAAGCGCTGCCGAGCTGGCCAGACGGTCCCCGTCGTGTCCAATGCTTGTATTTCTATCCCCACAAAGTCCCTGACCTTTCCGTTTGTGGCCGATGCGAGGAAGTAGTCAACACTACCGCCCGGAACCGTCACTTCAGGCACAATGTGTAGCTGGTTTCCTGGCTCGTGCGATAGCAGCAAGTGGATGCAGTCGAGAAAAATCTGCCTACGTTCAAGTAACCGAAAGGGACAGATAATCATGGGTCGTTTGTCCCTGCCGTGGGTGACTGAACAGGTTCCGATCGACACTTCTGGTTCACTCTTCCTGACTTTGACACACCTCCGGCCCAAAAAGGGACAGGCCTGCGACACCACAATCGACTCCCAATTCGAGTCGGCTGATGAGGGTTGACCAAACAATTCCAGTACGTCACTCATCTTTTAAAACAGGCCTCTCGATCTCTCCCGAGCCATTTCCAGATAGTCTCGGGACAAGTCAATTCCCACCGACTTTCTCCCGAGACGATTGGCAACATACATCGTCGTTCCCGTTCCACAGAAGGGATCAAGCACCACGCCACCCGGCGGCGAAGTGGCGAGAATGGGAATTTTGCAAAGATCTTCAGGGTAAGCAGCGAAGTGCTTTGTGCGCCTCTGCGTGTCCTCGGGCAAGATGTCCCAAACATCCCCCGGTTTACTGCCGTTGGGATGGTACTTCAGGAAATAGAAGCCTTTGTCCAGGAGTTCCTTCGCCCTTCCCGACACACGTGCAGAATCAGAGTGGGTCGTGCGCTGTTGTCCCCGAATGATCATTCGGAAGTCTGCGATCTTGCCATCAGCCACCAAAGCCAGCGTGTCATTCAGCTCCGAAAGCGCTTGTTGCTTCTGCTGATCGGTCAACTCTGTGGACAACTCCAACTGCCGCTGATAGCGCACGCCACGCACACCACTGGCGGAGACGACTGCTCCTTTGACCACTCTTGCCGAGTTGGGTTTGCTCCGAATGGCGTCAGCATCATAGTAGTACCCCTGCGGCCTCTTGACGAAGTGAAATATTTGTTCATGCACGTTACGCAGCCGATCCTTGGAGTTGTCCAATCCGCCCTTGACCTTGTTCCAAACCACGCTGTTACGCAGTGTCCAGCCTTGGACGTCCGTTAGTTCGATTGCGATTCGCCACGGAATACCCAGTAAATTCTTTTGGCGGTAGGAATCGCCAATATTCAGCCACAGGGAGCCGGTGGGCTTCAGTACACGCTTGATTTCTGAACAGACCGAGCTGACGCTGGCGACAAAGTCGAGGTGACGCCCCTCAAGCCCAATGCCGCCACTGCTGTACTCACGCTTCCCCCAGTACGGCGGGCTTGTCATGCAGCAGTCAAACGTCTCAGATGGAAAGCTACGCAGCACCTTCAGTGCATCACCTGCCACCAGCAGAGGCAAATGCTCTGCTCCCTCCAAGTAATTGCCCAAGCAAGCGGAGGCTTCAAAGGTGCGGACTATCACAGTGACGCTGGATGATCAGACTAGCGAGCCAGCATACGCCAGGAGAACCGCGCAGGCCAATCACAGCATGGGGCAACAGCCGTTCTCGCCTTAACGATCTGAATCGCATTCACTGCCGATTCCCGGCTCTTGCAGCCCCTGGCGCAAGTCCTGGCTAAAAAGCCACGCCGACCATGGCGTCGCGGCTGATGCGCTGAAGCAGCGCTTCGTCGGTGAGCGAATCTGCGTCCGACGGCGGTTGCGGCAAGACCAGATAGCGAACCTCAGCGCTGGAATCCCATACCCGGATTTCCGTTTCCGACGGCAGATGCAGGCCGAATTCCGAGAGCACGGCACGCGGCGTGCGCACCACCCTGGAGCGGTAGGCCGGATCCTTGTACCAGCGGGGCGGTAGCCCAAGCAGCGCCCACGGATAGCAGGAGCAGAGGGTGCAAACCACCACATTGTGTACGTCCGGCGTGTTCTCGACGACGACCAGCTTGTCCACTTGACCGCCGGCGAAGTTGAAGGACTTGATGGCTTGTGTGCCGTCCTCCAGCAATCGAGCCTTGAACGCCGGGTCTCGCCATGCCCTGGCGACCACCAGGGCGCCATGCATGGGCCCAACCCGTTCATTGAAGAGCGCGATCACATCATCAACCGCCTCCGACTGGAGCAGGCCGCGCTCGACGAGGATGGATTCCAGAGCTTCGGCGCGCAACGCCTGGGGTTTCGGATCACTCATCTTCTGATCTCATGCAGATAGGGTTCAAACAGGTCCACGCAGACCGATGCCCCCGGCTCCGCCTCGTCGCCCCAGAGCGTTTGGGCGGAGAAGCGCACTGTATAGAGGTGGGCGGGTTGTTCTCCGAGACCGTGTGCATTGCTGTCCGGCAACACCCAGCCCGCGTGCCAGGCAACCACCCTGCCCCTCCTGCCGCGCGCATAAGCCGGCAATCGAGTGTGGCCGTCGGACGGCGTAGCCCGCGTCAGCACCTCATCGCCGACCGCGAACTTCGGCGCTGCCGCCAGCGGCCGGCGCGCGCCCGGGCCGGCAGGCGAATATTCCACGCGGTCTGGCGCATCCGATGGTTGCGCCGCCACACGCCCTATGTCGCCGTCGCTTTGCCGAATCCGCGCCTTGATCTCGGCCTGGGAAACGACCCCACCCTCCACCAGCAGAGTCTCGATGCCGCCGAGCCAACGGCCATAATAGGTGTGATCGAGATAGGCGATTGGGTCAATGCGCTCGACCGCGTGGCGAAACTGATCGAGGTTGCGCAGCACACCCGCGGACGCCAGCGCGCGCATGCACGCATACACCGCCGCTTCCCAGCGTTCATGAAAGGCGGGTTCGTCCGCGACATGGTCAACAGCGCCAAAGCCCTGCTTGCCACCCAGATCGTGAATGCCGTCCATGCCATCAACCCGCCTGACCGTGAGCGAGGGGGAGTTTATGCGAAAGCAGGCGTGGGTGTTGCCAGAATCTACGCCGGTCAGCTACCGCCATCCACCGGCTTGCTCACATCCAGCACACAGACTGATATCTTGTCGGCGCTGTCCGCGGGCAGCCCTGCTTCAAGCGCCGCTTTCAGCTCCGATGGTCCGGCGGGTCTGGCGCCGTCCGGCGACAGGGGCATGTCGCGGCCCCGGCCTTCGCCGAACCAGAACACAAGATAGATGCCGTATCCAGCGGCGCCCGGAGCTCGGGTGTATCTGGCAATCAGCTGATCCCTGGGTGCGCGCCAGAGATCGCTGCTACTGTCTCGCTTGATCTCGATGGGCACTTCCATGTCCTTGTCCGTGCCCTTGCAGGCAACCCGGATATCGGCCCGTTTGCCGTCCGCGTACTGGCCTTCGGGTTGGGCGTCCACGCCACTTGGCAGATACGGGCGCAGGGCTGACAGCAGAGCGTCCCGGCAGGAGTCCTCGGGCTTTTGGGTGGTCGCGTGACCGTATTGATCCTCGTTCCAGTATTGCCGCCAGCCGTTGGGGTTGTCGTCCCGAACGCGCTTTGCGAGGTCGTTGATCCGCTCCACAAGCAATGCCGCCAGATCGGCGGCATTGGCGGGCGGCCCGCCCGCCAGCGTCTCCAGAATCTTCGCAATGCTCGGATAGCGATGCAGCGCATCCCTGAGCGCAACCGTCCGGGCAGCCCGAATGCGCGCCAATGAGGGCCTCCATACGGTCAATGCCGCATTGTCTTCGAGTCCGGCGAGCATGTCGTCCGCGTCCGGTTCGGACGAGCCGGCCAGCGAATCCAGCAATCGTCGCGTGGCTTCGGACGCATGGTGCGCGGAAGATACTATCATGGCGTCATCGTCCTTCGGCCAGGGATCCGGCGCCGACGAGCGCCCGAGATATTCAATCAGAAAGGCTTGCGCGGCAGCGTCCAGACGTCTGAACAGGAATGTCAGGGATTCCCCCGAACAGAAAAAGCCGACCAATTCGCGGATGCGCTGATCCCGGTCTTGCAGGTGTTCCCGCAAGGGCGCAAGCCAACGGCTCGGATCGGCTGCGAACCCGGCACAGAGCCAGTGCGCGCGTTCGGCGACGGTCATGCTCTTGTGCGCCAACTTTCGGGCAATCAAATCGCATAGCTGGATGTGGTCGGCATGTTGCAAGGCAGCCCAGAGCAGGGTGTCGAGGTCCTTCAATCGGCGCCTGGCGCATCGGATCGGAAACGCTTCCAGCAGCGGCAAGCAGACGAGGCGGGCCACCGCTGCATGACCACGGTCGTGTGCGAGCGGATAGACGGCCTGAGCGTATAGCTCGCCACGGGTGTCCGAACCGGCGCATTGCATCAGAACATCCGCGATCAGTTGCGGGTTGTCGATCAGCAATTTCTCGTACCACTGCCCGCCTTCGGCATCCAGATCGGGCCGGCCAGTAAAGTAGCGACACACCAGCGCCTTCTCCAACTGGCTCGTCTGGAGCGCAGGCGAGTGCTCGGCTCTGCTCCTGGCGCGTTCCCGGAGGCCCACAATCACCGGCAAGGCAAGCGGATGACGGAGGTTTCTTGCGTCCAGCCTGCCCAGTTGCACCAGGTCCGGAATATCCGCCCGGCTTGGCGTCTGGCGCAGACCAGCCAGTACGGCTTCCGTCAGCCGCCTATTGCCGCCAAGCAGGGCATCGAAGCTGCTTGCCGGGTCCTCCCCGGATTGCACCGCCCACCAGTACTTGTCCGCAAAATGATGTAGCAAGCGCGGCTGTCCCTGATTCTTGCGCAGCGCCGTCTCATCCCGGCGAACGGCGTCAATCAATTTCCTGTCGCTTCGTTCCCGTTCGGCCCGGAAGGTTTGCGCCTCGGCCCGGTCCTTCCAGTAGTCGTCATCCAGAGGGCAGTACAACAGGCCCGGCAACGCTTCGGCAAGCCTGTGGCCCTTCACCCGAGACTGGACGATTTCAAGTGAAAGGCCCGCGTTACCGCTCTGGTTGAACAGGGTCTGCAGGGCTTCGTACAGAAGGCGCCTGGCCAGACTCCGGTCCTCGACGGCCAGAGCTCGATCCAGGCAGAGCTGCCCAAGATTCGGCGGTAGCGCGGCGCCGTACAAGCGGCTATCCCAGCGCAGCCTGATGAAATCAACTTCTGCAAGGCATCGCCCCAGCCCTTCCGCGACGATGGCGCACCGGACATCAGGGCGCTCCGCCAGCCAACCGTGAATCGCCTCGGTCCAATTGCCGCGCCTCGGCGCCTGCCAATGGCGCGGCAAGCCTGTGTCAAGCCAGTCGTACAAACGCACGATGGACATGGACAATGCGTCGCCACACTCTTGAAGACCCCGCGCCAACAGCTGCAAGGGCAAGTCCTGCAAATCGTGGCTCTCCAGCGCAGGACGCAACTCCTCCCCTCGCGTCACAAGGATGTCCAGATGTTCGGCGACTTGATCTGATGAGGATGCTTGCACAAGCCGATCGGTCCAGAACCGCCACCATCGCCTGAAGTGGAACGACTCCCGGTCCCGTTCATACATGCAACGCCAAGTCTCTACCGGCGAGATATCCGCTGGGTACAACGCTGCGAGGATGGTTCCGCGCAGATCCTCGTCCGCATCAGCCAGGTCTCCGGCCTTGATGCGCGTCAGCACGCGCTTGAGCCCATCAACCCGTTGCGCGTCATTTGTGCATTGGTGAACAAAGGCGTCCAGCGCTACGCACCTGACGCGCTCCGACCAGGTTGGATCGCAAACCGTACGCAAGAGAACATCGGCAAGCTCGGGCCGAGGCTCGCCATACGCGAGCACCCCCGATACGAAGGTAACAATTATCTGGCGCGCCTCATCTCGGCCAGGGTCACGCAGCAGGTCGCCAATCGGCCCGGCCATGTCCTCGCTGACGAGTGACGTGAAAGCCGACGCTTGACGCCGAACGTAGTCCCAGAGGTCGGCGGTGTCCGGCGCTTGTCGCATCAACTGTCTCGGCAGGCGCTCCAGAAGCGCGCGCTTGTGCGCAACCGACAAACCGGAAACATCGCCATACAGACTGACGCCCGCAGGGTCGAGCGCTACCAGATCGGCACATGCTTCCTGATTGAGCGCGGCCAGCCAGGCAACGAGACCTCTGAGCGCTGTCGCCACCCCTTGCTTGTCGGCTGTCAGCAGTGCGAGCACACGTCTTGAAGGGACGCCCTCCTTGATGCGTTGAGCAAGATAGCGCGCCCCCAGATACTCCGCCACGTGACGGTGTACTGGCGCAAGGCGCCCAGGCGCCGACGCGGCTGCGGCAAAGAGGCTCGTCGCCAGCACCCTGCGCGCCTGCTTCGGTTTGACGCCGCATGCTGCGAAGTGGGCAAAGTCGTCGGCAGCATCAACGCCATGCTGCACAAAGCCCGCCTTGCCAGACAGCAGCATCAGCGCAAACAGTTGCCCGGCGGTATCAAGAAGCGCATCGGGACCGGATGGACGCCCTCGATTCGCCGCCAGGTGCTCCTTGTTCTGCTCCTGCGTCATCCTGCGACAGGCTGCCTCGAACAGCTCGCGACGGCTTGGCGGCCAAGCCCCGGTAGCAGCCACCACGGCCGCGAGCATTGTCAGCGTCTGCGGGTTGCCGAGCAGGCCGTACACGCCCTTGTCGTGCGCAGACTCAATAAAGTCAGTGGCGTCAGCCGCGTCCAGCCGATCTGATATCAGCTTCTTGATGTCGCTTTCGCTCAGTGGATCGAGACGAAGCACAGTGACGTCGCCGTCGGGCGAAATTGCCGCCAGCCGTTCCCGGTCCTGCTCGCCAAGCCAATCCGCTTCTCGGCAAGACAGGCGAAAGCGCGGATTGCCGAGCAATTCGAGGCGTTGGCGAATCTTGTCGAACGGCGGGCGGGGGTCCGCTTTACCCGCCCGCACTTCATCAAGACCGTCAATGAACAAGGTCTTGTGCCGCCACCGGTCCGGATTCAAAGCCAAGAAGTCGCGAGCGCTGACGCACTCGGCGTCCGGCCCGGCCGCTTCGCTTTGCGCCGCAAACGAAGTGGTCTTGCCGGCCCCGGGATCGCCAAGCAACACATAGGCGGCGCAGGATTCGAACTCTTCAAGCGGGCGCGAAGACGATTCAGACGGAGCGGTGTTCCGACTGTTCGGCCTGCCGACTTCGGTACAGGCGCGCGAGACAATCATGTTGGCTCGAACCAGGCGTCAGCGGGCTGCATCAGAAACTGATCCAGGGCAATCACTTCGACGCCCGCCTCGGCGCCTTGCACAGGTTCTGGCAATTCTGACCCGGGGCCACTGACGATCAGCGCACGATGCGTACGGAACCGCTTCATGAACGCTGTCAGGCCCCGTTGGTCGCCATGCTTGGCGCGGCTCCTGGCCTTGACTTCGATGGCGACCAGCCGAGCGCCGCGGCGCAACACGAAATCCACTTCATATCCATTCTCGCGCCAGTACTCGACTCGGGTGATGGAACCGGCGGTATTGACCAGGTGGGCGCCGACTGCGCTCTCCACGACGCGCCCCCACTGAGTACGGTCTGCGCGCGCCGAATCAAAGGTGTAGCTGGAAACTGCCGTCATCAGGGCCGGGTTCAGCACGCAGAGCTTGGGGCTCGACCCGCGACGGCGATGCGCTTGACCCGCGTGCTTTTGCAGCCCGGTCAACAGGCCGGTTTGGCCGAGCAGGTCGAGATAGCGCGCCAGAGTGGTGGTGTTGCCAGCATCATGCAGCTGCCCAAGCAGTTTGTTGTAGGAGATGACCTGCCCGGATTGCTCGGCGCCCATACCGAAGAGTCGGCGCAACAGAGCCGGCTTGTCCACCCGCGTCATCGCCAGCACATCGGCTTCGACGCTCGGCTCAATGATCACGTGCTGCGCCTGATTGCGCCAGCGCGGTTCTTCGTCGGTGTAACGGGCCAGGCCAGGATAGCCGCCATAGTAGAGGTATTGATCCAGGGAAAACCCGAAGGCCCGCGCCATTTCCTCGTATGACCAGTGCGAGACGTGTATGGGTTCGAACCGCCCGGCAAGGCTTTCACGCAGCCCGGACTGCATCAGCAGCGGCGCCGAGCCGAGAATGACGATGTGCAATGGCGTCTCGCTGAATCGATCCGCATCCCACAAGCCCTTGACCACTTCGGACCAGGCCGGAATCTTCTGAATCTCGTCGAACACCAGCACAGGATATCCGCCCAAATCCGTCTGGGCCCGCCGACGCGCAGCTTGCCAGTGGCCGATCAGCCACTCGGCATTGCGCGCTTCCGGTCCGGCGCCGGACAAGGGCGTGGAGCCGTGAAAGCCGGCAGACTCCGGCGCCGCCAGATCATCTACAGCCAGGTAACGGCTCGGTCCCGGGTGGCGTCGAAGCGCCTGGCGCACAATGGTGGTCTTGCCAGTCTGCCGGGGCCCGAAAATGGAGATGATCCGGTGTGGCGTCTCCGCCAAGCGACTCCGCAAGACGCCCACCTGAGCTCGTTCGAAAGACTGCATGGGCGTTACATTACGCTATTGAGTAATATATATCGATATGTGTATGCGCCAATCCTCTGCTCGCCGACCACCGTGACGCCCTGGCTTTGCACACACAGCCAATCACGAATGCAACCCCCGCCAACCCCACTTTCTGGTAGCTTTCACGTTTTCCGTTGCGCGTGAGGCGCGGATGCCCGTTCTTGAGAGTCGGCTGGATACGAAAGCCGCCGGATTCTGGAAGAATCTGGCCGACATGCGGGCTGCGCTCGACGAGTTGCAGTCGCTGCAGGACGAAGCGGCGCGCGGCGGCGGGCCGGAGGCGACAGCGCGGCTGGCGGCGCGCGGCAAGATGCCGATTCGGGAACGCATCGCGGCGCTGCTGGACCGGGATTCTCCGTTTCTGGAAATCAGCCCGCTGGCGGCCTGGCGCTCCGCCTATACGGTGGGTTCCGGCTTTGTGGTTGGCATCGGCGTGGTCGAGGATGTGGAGTGCGTCATTCTCGGCCATGATCCATCGGTGCGCGCCGGCGCCTTCAATCCGTTCAACGCCAAGAAGCTGATGCGCGGGTTGCAGATCGCGCGCGAGAATCGCCTGCCCTATGTGCAGTTCGTGGAATCTGCCGGCGCCGACCTGCGCGGCGAGGCAGGGCAGGATCCAGAAGCCGCCATTCGCCGGGAAACCGAGCACTTTGCCGAATCCGGGCGCCTGTTCTACGAGATCACCGAGCTTTCGAAGCTGCGGATTCCCACCATCTCGGTGGTGTTCGGGGCCTCGACCGCCGGCGGCGCCTATCAGCCGGGGATGAGCGACTACAACATCTTCATTCGCAAGCAGTCACGCGTGTTCCTGGGCGGGCCGCCACTGGTCAAGATGGCTACCGGCGAGGATGCCGACGAGGAGAGCCTCGGCGGTGGCGAGATGCACGCGCAAGTGTCTGGACTCGGCGACTATCTGGCGCGTGACGAACTGGACGCCATTCGCATGTGCCGCGAGGTGCTGGCGCATCTGAACTGGCGCAAGCAGGGCCCGGCGCCAGCCGGGGAATTCAGCGAGCCGGTGTGCAACCCGGAGGACCTGCTCGGAATCGTGACCACTGACCTGCGCACGCCCTTCGACATGCGCGAGGTGATCGCCCGCATCGTCGATGGCTCGGCTTTCGAGGAATTCAAGCCACTCTACGGCCCCACCCTGGTCTGCGGCTGGGCGCGCATTCATGGCTACCCGGTGGGTCTGCTCGGCAACAACGGCGCGCTCTTCTCGGAATCCTCGGAAAAGGGCGCGCAGTTTATCCAGCTCTGCAATCAGATCGATACCCCGCTGATCTTTCTGCACAACATCACCGGCTTCATCGTCGGCACGGACTTCGAGCAGAGCGGCATCACCAAGAATGGCTCGAAGCTCATCAATGCGGTGTCCAACTCCACCGTGCCGCACATCAGCATCATCACCGGCGCCTCCTACGGGGCCGGCAACTACGGCATGAGCGGGCGCGCCTTCGGCCCCAGATTCACCTGGATCTGGCCCTTCGCCAAGATCGCCGTCATGGGGCCGAAGCAGATGGCCGGGGTGATGTCGATAGTCGGGCGGGCGGCAGCCAGGCGTCGGGGGCAGAAGTTCGATGAAGCTGCGGACGCAGAGCGCGCAGCTATTGCCGAACACTGGGCGGAAGAGCGCTCCAAGGGCCTCTACGCTACGTCCCGGGTCTCTGACGACGGCATGATCGATCCACGCGACACGCGCGCGGTCATCGCCCTGTCTCTCTCCGCTGCCTGCAACAACCAGGTGTCCGGAACCAGGGAGTTCGGCACATGGCGGATGTAACGCCAGTGCCCGAGATCAAGCCGATCAGCCGCCTGCTGATCGCCAATCGCGGCGAGATTGCGCGTCGCATCCAGCGCACCGCGCACGGCATGGGCATATCCACTGTCGCCGTCCATGCCGACGGCGACGCCGGCGCGCCCTTCGTGCAGGAAGCGGGCAGCGCCTTTGCCCTGCAAGGTGAAACGGCGCGCGAAACCTACCTCGACATCGACAAGATCGTGGACGCCTGCAAGCAGACGGGCGCTGACGCCGTGCATCCCGGCTACGGCTTCCTGTCGGAAAACGCCGCCTTCGCTCAGGCGGTGCTCGACGCTGGCATCGCCTGGGTCGGGCCGGCGCCGGACGTGATTGCCCAGATGGGAGACAAACTGGCCGCCAAACGCCTGATGCGGGCCGCTGGCGTGGCTACGCTCGAAGGCATGGCGCTTGATGCCGAGGCAGACCCGGAGGCCATTGCCGAGACGCTCGGCTATCCGGTCCTGGTGAAGGCGGCGGCAGGCGGCGGCGGACGCGGTATGCGCGTCGTGCGCACGCCGGCAGAACTGGCCCCGGCCATCGCCGGGGCTCGGCGGGAGGCAGCAGCTGCCTTTGCCGACGGCACGCTCTTTCTGGAGAAGTGGCTGGACCGCGCCCGGCACGTGGAAGTGCAGATTCTCGGCGACCTGCACGGCAATCTGCTGCACTGTTTCGAGCGCGAGTGTTCGATTCAGCGACGCCACCAGAAGGTCATCGAGGAAGCCCCGTCGCCGGCGGTGGGGCCGGCGCTGCGCGCGGCCCTGACGGACGCAGCCCTCGCCGCCGGACGCAAGCTCGGCTACGCCTCCGCCGGCACGGTGGAGTTTCTGGTGCAGGACGAAGACTTCTACTTCCTGGAAGTGAATGCCCGCCTGCAGGTCGAGCATCCGGTCACCGAGGCCATCATCGGCGTGGATCTGGTGCGCGAGCAGATCCGCATTGCCGAGGGCGAGCCGATCTCATTCACTCAGTCAGATCTCAGGATTCAGGGCGCGGCTATCGAGGCGCGCCTGTACGCCGAGAATCCGGAGCAGGGATTTCTGCCGTCTCCCGGCCATGTCGCCATCTGGCGGCCAGCCAGCCACGGCCAGACGCGATTCGATTCAGGCGTCGAATCCGGCAGCGACATCAGCATCCACTTCGACGCCCTGATCGCCAAGGTGATCGCGCAGGCGCCGAGCCGCCGGGAAGCGGCGCTGAAGCTGGCGCGGGCGCTGGAAACCACGCACATTCATGGCCTGGTGACCAATCGCGACTTTCTCGCCGCCTGCCTGCGCACGCCGGCATTCCTGGCGGGCGACACCACCACGGACTTCATCGAGCGCGTCAATCCGGCGCGGCGCCGGGCCGTTACTCGCAGCGAATGGGTGGCAGCGGCCATCGCCATTGCCCTGGAGGCGCAGGCCAGACGCCGGGCCAGCACCCGAATCGGGCGCGGCCTGCCAAGCGGCTGGCGCAATTCCACGATGCCCTGGCAGAGGCTCGACTTCGATACCGGCCCGGAAACCTTGCGCCTGCGCTATCAGCACCGGCGGGACGGCGTCTTCGAGATGCAGGCGGATGCCGACGACATCATCCTGGCAACGCCCTTGCAATGTGGCGAAGGTCATGTCTCTGTGATGCTCGATAACCGTCGGCTCTCCTTTGCGGTGGACAGACGTGACGACGCCTGGTTCGTGCAGGACGAACTCGGCGGTATCAGCCTGCGCGAGCTGCCGCGCTATCCGGATGCCGAGAGCGGCCTCGCCAACGGCGGCCTGACCGCCCCCATGCCCGGCAGCGTCCTTTCGATTCCGGTGCAGGCAGGCGAAACCGTGCAAAAGGGCCAGTTGCTACTGGTGCTGGAGGCCATGAAAATGGAGCATCGCATCACCGCGCCGGCGGACGGCGAAGTGGAAGCCGTGCACGTTCGCACCGGCGAGCAGGTGGCTCATGGCGCCTTGCTGGTGACCATCGGCGCCGGCGCCACAGTCTGAGGAAAGTCCACCATGAACAGCCCGGTCACCCTCTACGAAATACAGGATGAAGCCGCCTGGATCACCCTGAATCGGCCAGAAAGCCGCAACGCCCTGTCCGCCGCACTGGTAAATGAACTCTACGCCCACCTGCAATCGGCGGAGGCCGACCCAGGCGTGCGCTGCATCGTCATCACCGGTTCCGGTTCTGCCTTCTGCGCCGGCGCCGATCTCAAGGCGCCACCCGGGCAAGCCATAGACGGGCGCGCCTCCGTGCCCTATCACACCCTGCTCGCCGGCATTCAGGATTGCGCCAAACCAGTGCTTGCAGCCGTCAACGGAGCCGCTTTCGCGGGCGGGCTCGGATTGGTGGCCGCCGCCGATATCGTCATCATCGACGAGGACGCCACATGCAGCTTCAGCGAAGTGCGCATCGGCGTCATTCCGGCTGTGATCTCGGTGGTCTGTCTGCCGAAACTCGGCGCGCATCAGGGCATGCGCCTGTTCCTGACCGGCGCCCGCTTCAGCGGCAGGGAGGCGGTGACGCTCGGCCTTGCGCACCGGGCGGCGCCGGGCGCCGAGGTGCGCCGGGAAACCATCAGGGAAGTGGAAATGATCCGGCGCGGCGGCCCCGATGCGGTGCGTGAATGCAAGAAGCTGGTGCGGCGCATTCCCGGCCGGGCCCGAGACCTGGATTTCGAGACCACCGGCGAATGGAGCCTGCGCATGTTCAATTCCGAGCAAGCAGCTGAAGGCATGGCCGCCTTTCGCGAAAAACGCGATCCGGCCTGGGTGCAGGATTCCTGAATCATGTCCCTGCCCGAAGCATCCGATCGCCCTTCGCCCGAGGCGGACTGACGCATGCCTGAAGTACTGCGTGTCGGCAATTGCAGTGGTTTCTATGGCGACCGGCTGGCAGCAGCGCGGGAACTGATCGACGGCAGCACGCCGATTGATGTGCTCACCGGCGACTATCTGGCCGAAGTCACCATGGCCATCCTGCACAGTCAACAGCAGACGCGCGGCGAGCATATGGGCTACGTAGGCACTTTTCTCAAGCAGGTTCGCGAGGTAGCGGCGGACTGCGCGGCGCGCGGCATCAAGATCGTCAGCAACGCCGGCGGCCTGAATCCGCGCAGCATGGCGGCGGAAGTGGAGCGCATCCTCGCCGAGCAGCAGGTGGACGCGCGCGTCGCCTGGATTGATGGCGATGACCTGATGCCCGCACTCGACGCCCTGCAGGGCGCGGGCGAAGCCTTCACCAACCTTGATACCGGTCAGGCGCTTGCGCAGGCCAGACAGACAGCGCTCACCGCCAACGTCTATCTGGGCGCCTGGGGCATCAAGGAGGCGCTCGATCAGGGGGCTGATATCGTGATCTGCCCCCGGGTTACCGATGCGGCGGTGGTGATGGGGCCTGCCGCCTGGCGCTTCAACTGGCGCCGGTCCGACTTCGACGCACTTGCAGGCGCGCTCACCGCCGGCCACATCATCGAGTGCGGCGTGCAATGCTGCGGCGGCAACTATTCGTTTTTCGAAGAGGTGCCATCATTCCGCGACATGGGATACCCGATCGCCGAAATCGAGGCCGACGGCAGCTTTACCATCACCAAGCAGCCAGGCACTGGCGGCCTTGTTTCCCCCGGCACGGTGATTGCGCAGCTACTGTACGAGATTTCCTCGCCGGCCTACGCCAACCCGGATGTCATCGCCCACTTCGAAACCGCTCGCCTTGAACCGGACGGGCCGGACAGGGTGCGCGTCAGCGGCGTGCGCGGCAGCAGCCCCCCGCCGACGCACAAGGTCTGCTTCAACATGCAGGGGCCGCACAAGCAGACTGCCGAAGTCTGGCTGTCCGGGCTCGACATCGAACGCAAGGCAGCCATCCACGTGGACCAAATCTTCCACAACCTGGGCGGGCGCGAGCAATTCGATGATGTGGACGTCCAGTTGCTGCGCACGGACCACGCTGACCCGGAATGCAACGAAGCCTGCCACGCCATCCTGCGCATCACGGTGAGCAGCGAAGACCCGAAGCGACTCGGCAGGCTGTTCGACGCGCGCGTGATCGAATTGGCGCTCGGCAATGTGCCGGGCAATACCGGCCTCGGCGGCGCCGGTTTCCGGGGCGCGCCAACCGTCGTCCACTGGCCTGCCAGCATCGACAGCGCACGGGTGCGCGAGCGGGTGCACTGCGCCGGCGACTGCACCGAGATACTGCCCAGCCAGGCCCTGGACCTGCCGGAAATCTACTACCAGGCGCCGCCGGCGCGCATCGGCCCGAAACCCGATGGCGCCCTGGTCACCCTGCCCTTCGGCCGCCTGTTCGGCACCCGCTCCGGCGACAAGGGCGGCAACGCCAACTGCGGAGTCTGGGCGCGTTCGGACGACGCCTACGCCTTTCTGTACCACAGCCTCACGGTCGCCGAATTCAAGCGACTGCTGCCGGACATGGCGAACCACGAAATCGAGCGCTTCGAGCTGCCCAATCTGCGCGCCCTCAACTTCTGTATTCACGGACTGCTCGGCACGGGCGCAGTCTCCAATCATCGAATCGACAAGCAGGCCAAGTCCCTGGGCGAGTACCTGCGCGCGAAACACATCCAGGTTCCGGAATCCCTGATTCAGGATCAGGCTCGGCTGCCGGAATCGAACCCTTGAAAGCCAGGATCTACGGGCCAACGCCGGGAGAGGCCCTGACCGATGCAATAGACCAGGATTGAAGTCATTGAAAAAAAGATAAAAAAACTACTTGACCGGCTTCATGGCGGACGCTTCTGGCGAACGCTGCTGGCCTGCCTGCTGGCGGCCGGTTGCGAGCGCCCGGCAGAGGCCCCGGCCTCCGAACCCGACCTGACAGAAACCGCCGGCGCAGAAATAATCGCCGAAGACTCATCGGCGCAGGCGACCCTGGACCTTTTGCGCATGCGTCAGGCCATGCCGGGGCGGGCGCACTATGACCAGGCCTGCGCGACCTGCCATGAGGGTCAGGTGAAGAAGGCGCCACACCGGGAGATGATCGGCCTGATGACCCCGGAGGCCATCCTCGCGGTGATGGAAACCGGCATCATGCGCCAGGAGTCGTCTGGCCTGACAGCGGCACAGCGAACAGAGGTCGCCGAGTATCTGGCCGGCGCCGAAATGGGCGCGGACATCGCGGCGGATCTGCCAGCTTGCCCGTCGGAAACCGCGAAGCTCGACTTCGGCGACGACGCCGGGCGGATCATCAACTGGGGCCTGAACCACAATAACGACCGTCATGTCGGCCCCGCCGAGAGCCTCGCAGCCGCCGACCTCGCGCGCCTGGCGCCGCGTCTGGCGATTCGCTTCCCCGGCGCCAACCGGGTCAGGTCCCAGCCCACCTACGCCGGCAATGGCCTGTTCGTCGGCTCGCATGGCGGCCAGGTCTATGCGCTGGACTCGGCGAGCGGCTGTGCGCACTGGGCCTACGCCGCCGCTGGCGAAGTGCGCACCGGGATCGTCTTCGACGGCCCGAAGGCGCAGCTCTACTTCGGCGACGTGCTGGCCAATGTCTATGCTTTGAATGCCCATACGGGCGCAGAAATCTGGCGCGCGCGCGCCGATGAGCACCCGAACGCGACGCTGACCGGCACGCCTGCCGCACACGGCGATCTGCTGTATGCGCCCGTTTCCGCGCTGGAAGTGAGCCTGGCGGTTGATCCGGCCTATGAATGCTGCACCTTCCGGGGCTCTGTCGTGGCCTACGCAACCGCCGACGGAACCCCGGTCTGGCGCGCATGGACAATTGACGAACCGGCCCGACCGCAGAGCCGCAACCGGGCCGGCACTATCATGCGCGGGCCTTCAGGCGCGGTGATCTGGAATGCGCCGACAATAGACGTGAAGCGATCTCAGCTCTATGTGGCGACCGGCGAGAACATGTCTTCGCCGGCGACCCTGACCAGCGACGCCATCTTTGCCATGGACATGCGCGATGGCGCCGTGAAATGGGTATTCCAGGCCACCGAAAACGATGTCTGGAACGTGGCCTGCGATACCGAGAACGATCACAGTTGTCCGCCCGAGAATGGGCCGGACTTCGACTTCGGCGCCGCCACCATGCTGCTCACCGACAGCAACGGCCGGGATCTGGTGATCGGCGGCCAGAAATCCGGCTGGGTGCACGCGCTGGACCCGGATACGGGCGGCGTCGTCTGGCAAACCCGCGTCGGCCGGGGCGGCATTCAGGGCGGCGTTCACTTCGGCATGGCCGCCGCCGGAGACCGCCTGTTCGTGCCCATCTCCGACATGGCGGACGGGCGCAGCTATGACACGCCGGATCGACCCGGCCTGCATGCGCTGGACATCAAGGACGGCAAGCTGCTGTGGTACGCCCCGATCGCAGACGTCTGCCGGGGCCGAGCCTTCTGCCATCCCGGTATTTCGCAAGCCATCACCTCAGCTGGCGACCTCGTCTATGCCGGCGGCATGGACGGCGTGCTGCGCGTCCACGACGCTGCCACCGGCGCCGTGCTCCGGGAAATCGACAGCACCGCCGCCTTCACCAGCATCACCGGCGATGTCACCCGAGGCGGCTCCTTCGGCGGGGCCGCCGGGCCGATCATCCACAATGGAGAGCTGACGCTCAGTTCAGGCTACGGCATCTACAACCACATGCCGGGTAATCTGCTGCTGGTGCTGGCCGTTGCCGACGCAGAACCGGATGCAGGCTGACGGAGGCGCCTGGCGCCTCCAGCGCGTCAAAACACCAGGCGCAGCACCGCTTCGCCGACACAGGCGGGTTTGGCCTGACCCTTGACCTCGACAGTGAGCTGATTCACGACTTCCAGCATGCTGCCCTTCTCTTCCACACTGATGATCTTGCCGTGGGTGCGGATCTCGGCGCCGACGGGGACCGGAGACGGGAATCGCACCCGGTTCCAGCCGTAGTTGATGCCGAGTTTCATGCCGGGCAGCGTCGGCAGACCAACCCCCTCGCCGCCAGGCAGGAAGCTCATCAGCGACATGGTGAGCTGGCCGTGGGCGATAGGCGCCCCGAAGGGGCCGGATCTGGCGCGTTCCGGCTCCACATGAATCCATTGATGATCCAGGGTGGCGTCGGCAAAGCCATTGATGCGCGCCTGGGTCATCTCGAACCAATCGGTCGGTTGCGAGGTTTGCCCGATGCGCGCACTGAGGGCCGCCTTGCCTTGCTCAAGGGCCGCGTTGGCCATATTCGTCTCCCTTTGCCTGTCAGAAAGACGCATTATGCCTGCAATGCAGGCCGGGATTTTGCACCGGGGCCGTAGTGATCGCGCCGGACTTTGTCCGTCTGCGTCCGCGCTGCTCAGGCGCCGACGAACGCGATGCTCAGTCGAGCCGGTCGGGGGGTGTGCGTCCCTCGAAGCAGGTGCGCAAATTGACGAGCGCACGCATGCCCATCGCCTCTCGCGTAGCTTCCGTCGCACTGCCAAGGTGCGGCAGCAAGACCACATTAGGAAGCCGAAGAAGCGCCTCCGGCACCTGTGGCTCGGCGGCGTAGACGTCCAGACCGGCGCCGGCCAGCGCCTTGTTGGC
The DNA here is from genome assembly GCA_965199705.1 of Pseudomonadales bacterium. Taxonomy (GTDB): domain Bacteria; phylum Pseudomonadota; class Gammaproteobacteria; order Pseudomonadales; family Azotimanducaceae; genus Azophilus. Next base: position 1,153,002 of record OZ241359.1, on the reverse strand, counting down.
CAGAGCCTCCGCCAGCGCAGCCTCATCCACCACAGCGCCACGGGACGTATTGATCAGATGCGCAGACGGCCGCATCAGCGCCAGCCGACCAGCATTGATGAGATGCTCGGTTTCCGGGGTCGCCGGACAATGCAGGGACAGAAAATCGACCTGCGGCAGCAGTGCGTCGAGACTCTCGACTTGCCTGGCAGCGACTTCGCCGAGCACGGATTCTGGCAGCGGACGCCGGTTGTAGCAGAGCACGCGCATGCCGAAGCCATCATGCGCCCGGTGCGCCAGCGCCCTGCCGATGCGGCCCATGCCGACGATGCCAAGCGTTGCGCCCGACACGCGCAGGCCTCGCAGATGCGTTGGTCGCCACCCGCGCCAGCGCCCGGAACGCAGTTCCCGCTCCCCCTCACCGGCCCGTCTCGCCGACATCAGCAACAGTGTCATGGCAAGATCGGCCGTGCAGTCGGTGAGCACGTCCGGGGTATTGGTGACGGCGACGCCCGCTGCCCGCGCTGCCGAGAGGTCGATGTGGTTCACGCCCACCCCGAAGTTGGCGAGGATTCTGGCGCGCGGTCGCGCTGCAAACACCTCGGCGTCGAACCTGTCGGTCACCGTCGCGCCGACCCCATCCGCTTCGGCGAGCGCCGCAACGAGTTCAGCCTGGCTGAATGGATGATCGTCCTCGTTCGGGCGCAGATCGAATGCGGCAGCGAGGCTGGCCTCGACCGCTTCGGGCCAGCGTCGCGTGAGGACAACCACCGGTCGGGTCACGCCACAACTGGCCCCCGGCGTCTCAGACATGCGGCAGTATCGCTCGCCCTACCGATTCCAGCACATCGAAGCGGGTGTCGAAGTCGGGCAGGATCATCACCTGATTCAAACCACCAGCCGCGAGCCCGGAGAGATGCTCGATCAGCTCGTCCGGCGTGCCGATCAGGCTGGCAAGGGCCAGCACCTCGGGCGTCAGAAACCGGGCTTCCTCAGGCAGCACCCAGCAATTGTGTCCGGCATGAATACGTTGATGACGCCGGTCTTCGGGGAAGCTGGCCAGCAGGCGCGTGTAATCCTCCCAGACGCCCGCCAGGGCCTTCGGCGGCTCATGGCCGAAGTTGCGGTATTGATCGTAGGCGTAGTGCACCGCTGCCATGGCCATGGCGCCGCACTGACTCTTGACCCTGGGCGAATCCCGCGCCTCGCCGGGTTCGAGCACGACCATCGTCGTCAAGGCGGTCGTGTAGAAGCTGTCGCGTTGCAATCGCCGGCCCGCTGCCTCGGCGCCCTGCTCGATCATGCGCCAGAGGTTGGCCATCACCGCGCCATTGGCGGGCGCCGTCAGCACCGCCCCGTCCCCATGCTTGCCGGCCAGGGCGAGAGATCGGCGCCCGAACCCGGACACATACAGCGGGACAGGTTCGGCAAAGTTGACAAATCCCTTGTCCGGCATGATGTGCCGTATGCGCTTCGCCTCCGGGCCATGCACGGCTTCTTCGCCGCGCAGCAACGGCCTCAGCGTTTCCAGGTAGGCGTCGTACTCGGCAATTCGCTGTGGCGGCAGGCCCATGACGCGCATGGCGGTATTGCCGGCGCCAACGCCACAGAAGGTGCGGCCAGGCGCCAGCGCATTGATGGTGGCGATGGAAGCCGCCGTCACCGGCGCCGGTCGGGTGCCGGTCACAGCAACCCCTGTGCCGATCTGGATACGGGAAGTACGATCTGCCGCCAACGCCAGAGTGGCGTAGCAATCGGACCAGAGCATCTGGCTGTCCGCCAGCCAGGCGTGGCTGTAGCCGAGCTCCTCGGCGCGCACCACATAGTCGATGTCGCCGATATGCGAGGCGACGCAGATGCCCAGATCCATGGTGTGCGCTAACCCGGATACCGCATCAGGCTAAAGCCCCAGCACCACCTTGGCGATGATGTTCTTCTGCACCTCTCGGGCCCCGCCGAAAATGGAGGCGGCGCGGGAATTCAGGTATCGCGGGACCACGGTTTCGCCGTAGTCCGGCCCTATCCGGGGCGCGGTGTGGCCATTCATGGAAATGAGATTGGCGTGCGGCATCCCGTAATAGTGCATGGCTTCGAGCTTCAGTTCGTTGATCGACTGATCGATATCGACAGACGTATTCTTGGCCAGCGACGACCCGGCGCCTGGCGATTCGCCCCTGGCCATGCGCGCAAGCGTCATGTGTTCCGCCACCTGCAAGGCCTTGATGCGAATGTCCAGGGCATTGGCGCGAGCGCGGAAGCCGGGCGAGCGCCACAGCGGCGCATCACCCGTCCGCTCCTCGTTGGCGATCGCTTTCAGGTGATCCAGCGAAACTTGCAGGCGGGCCGCAGCGCCACCGCCGCCACGCTCAAACTCCAGCAGATACTTGGCCACATTCCAGCCCTGATGTTCTGGCCCTACCCGATTCGATTGCGGCACCCGCACATCATCGAAGAACACCTGGTTCACCTCATGGTCCGCCGCCAGGGTGATGATCGGCTCGACGGTCACGCCCGGCGTCTGCATGGGAATCAACAGAAAGGTGATGCCATGCTGCGGGCGCCCGGAATCGTCCGTGCGCACCAGGCAGAAGATGTGATCCGCAAATTGCGCGTGCGTCGTCCAAATCTTGGTTCCGTTGACCACATAGTCTTCGCCGTCCTGAATCGCCGTGGTTTTCAGGCTGGACAGATCCGAGCCTGAACCCGGCTCGGAATAGCCCTGACACCAGTAGTGTTCACCGGACAACATCTTTGGCAGGTATTCGACCTTCTGCGCCGGCGTGCCATAGCGAAAGAGCACGGGCGCCAGCATTCGCAGGCCAAGTGGAATCAGCCCAGGCGCCCCGGCGCGCGCCATCTCCTCAGCAAACACGTACTTGCGCGTGGCGCTCCAGCCGGTGCCGCCGTGCTCCACCGGCCAACTCGGCGCCGCCCAGCCCTTGTCCACCAGGATTCGCTGCCAGGCCATGGCCAGGTCCTTGTCGGCAAACACGGTGGTGGTGCGGGCGGCGGCCTCCCGCATCTCATCAGTCAAGGCGCTTGCGAGGAAGTTCCGCACCTCCTGCCGGAAGGCTTCATCCTCGGCGCTGACGGCAAAATCCATGGCTGGCCTGATTCCCTGATTTGATCGCTGGCGAGCCTTGATACATATTTGCGCATTCACCGTCAACCGGCCAACGGCGAGGCCGCACCAGCAGGAGACCAAGCGCATGACCCGAATCATCATTTCCGGCACCATCGACATGCCGCCCGAGAATGTCGCCCCAGCCCTGAAAGCCGGGGCGCCGCTGATCGAAGGCGCACTGACAGAACCGGGGTGCCTGGACTACGACTGGTGCCCGGACCCGCGCATTCCGGGGCGCATTCGCGTATTCGAGCGCTGGGAGAGCGAAGCTGCACTGAAGGCGCACTTCGAATGCGACTGGTACCTGAAGATGCGCGACAACATCGGCTCCTACGGGATCACCGGGTCGGACGTTGCCAAGTACCGGGTTGATCTGGCGGAGCCGGTCTATGACGAGACGATGACGCCTCGGGCGGATTTCTTCACCGCACAGGCAGAAAAATCAGCATGACTTATCCGCTGGACTGACCGGGCGCGCCGCCCGCCTCGGACAGCAGGGTGTATGCGTCGTTGGCCAGCACGTCGGCATGGAGGAAGGCAACACTGTAGATGTTGCGCAGCCGTCCTTGCCGATCAATGAGATAGACGCGCAGGAGATGTGACATGGCCCCGCCGTCCGGATCCCGAATCACCCACTGATTGTATTGCTCGAGTATTGGCGCCAGATCCGCCTCGGAGGCGGCTGTGAGAAAGCGCCAGTCGAAATCCGGCGCCCGGAAGTGGCCAGCATACTCGCGCAGCACCTGAGGGGTGTCATGGTCCGGGTCGAAGCTCAGGCTGAGCAGGCGTACCTGATCGCCGAGACCGGCGTCTGAACGAATTCGCTCCTGCATCTTGCGTAACACATGCGTGGCCAGCGGACAGCCGTTGACGTCCGGACATCGGGTATAGATGAAACTCAGGAGCACGAGCTTGTCACCAAAGAGGTCATGCAGGCGCAAGGCGTCGCCCTGGCTGTCGAGCAGAGCGCCATCCGCGGCCAGCCCCAACGGCGGCAGCCGATAACTGCCGGCCGGCGGCGGGGTGAACGCCAGTTCCGCGTAACCGGGCGCCAGCACCTCGGGCTGCGCATGCGCGTGCGTCGCCGGCCCGGGGCTTGATTGCGGGCCTGCCGGCCCGGCGCCCGAATCCTGCGCCGGACCGCCGCAGCCGACCCCAAAGAGCCCGCTGATCAGGAGAGGGGCCAGGGCCAGCCGACTCACGCCAGCGGCTCCGAGGGGCAAGGCGGCTATTCTCCCTGCGCCGTTTCTTGCGACGCTTGCAGCTGCGTCGGCGGCGTTTGTCCGTAGAGCGCATAGGCGCCGAAACGCATCTGATGCGGCGCGCCCAGGCCCGCAGCCAGGAAATCCAGTGTGAACTGCTGGCTGAGCTGTTCGCCGTCCCAGGCAAAGAGCTTGAAGTAGTGCAAGTCCGCTTCGCCTTCCGTCTTGTCCCAGGCGGACAACAGCGACGAGGTGTAATACACCCGCCTGCCGTCCCAGCTCTGCGACACCATGTTCACCTGCTCGCCAATCTGTTGCTCGAATCGCTGCACGGGCGCATGTGGGTCAGAAATGTCGAACAGTCGGGTCATGCCATCGTTCCAGGTGTTGACCCAGAGCAGGTTGTCGTCGGCGGAGATGGAAATGTCCACCGGCAGCGGAATCTTGCTGGCGTCGCCGATGTCCGCAACCGCCTTGGCCTGCCACTCGCCGGCCTCATCTTCGTAGATCAACCAGATTTTCGAAGTAAGCGCCGTGGAGGTGAAGCAGTAGTCGTGCGTTTCGTCCCAGGCGCAGCGGATCTCCAGCGGAGCGCCCGGCACATCCAGCACCTTCTTCGGCGTGCGCGCATGCAGATCCCACACCACGACAGTATTGCCGAAACGCTGCATGGCTTCGGCATCGCCCAGCATGGCGGCGAGGTCCATCGTGTAGTTGTTCAAGCCAGTAAACGACGAGGTAATCAGCACGTTGCGCCTGGGCAGGGCGCGCACGTCATAGCCGTAGCCATCTGCGTACTTGCCGGACTTCACCGCACCGCCAAGGTCTCCCTCGGTCGGCATCCAGTAGGTGGCCAGATACTCGCCGGCGTTGGTGTATTCCACCAACCCGGTGCGACCATGATGGTCTTCCTGATTGGACAAGCCCGTGAGCAGCATGCGGCCTGGCAGGGCATAGCTGGTGTGCGGCCCCACCACCCCGCCCGAGATTTCCACGAAGTCCTCCAGGGTGCGATGCAGCCGGGGTTCTGCCGGATCCGTATGCACATCGAAAATGAAGATGTGGCTGCTCTCGAGGCCACCTGCCCAAAGATAGCGGCGATCATCCGTCAGCCCGGAGTGGTGCGCCTCGTGCTGGCCGCCGACGGATAGCTGATTGACCACCTCGCCGTAGCGATTCGACTCGGGATTGACGTCAACAGTGACCAGCTTGTCCTGTTCATCGCCGACGCCGGGCAGCCCCAGCGTCCAGATATAGACATAATCCTCCTGGCCGGAAATCTTGGCCATGTAAGGCGACATGCAGGTTTCGTCGGCCTGCGCCGCCAGTCCGCCAAGCAACCATCCCGACACCACCATTGCCGCGCCAGCTCGCGATGCCATCACACAGGCTCCCCTATCCTCAATAACCCCGGATGCTACCACGAAGGCCGATTCAGGCAGCAGCAGTCCTATGGCGATTCCAGCAGGATGGTCACCGGGCCGTCATTCACCAACGTCACCTGCATGTCGGCGCCGAAGCGCCCGGATTGCACATTCGGGCAGGCTGCCGACAAGCCTGCTGCATAATCGTCGATCAGCCTGGCCGCGTGTTCGGGCGCCGCAGCGTCAGAAAAGCCGGGGCGATTGCCTCGGCGGGTATCCGCTGCGAGGGTGAACTGAGACACCACCAGAACGCCGCCTCCGGCGTCCAGCACGGATCGGTTCATCGGCTTGTGCGCATCCGCAAAGACACGGAGATTCAGCGTCTTCTGGACCAGCCAGCGCACATCATTCGACCCGTCTTGCGGGAACACGGCAACCAGGGCCAGGAGCCCGGGGCCGATGCGGGCAATGGTCTCGCCCTCGACGGCGACAGAAGCATGGGCCACTCGTTGCAGCAATACGCGCATGTGCGCTCGATCGGTTTCGACGAAGCGCCAGTGTAAACGGATGGTCAATCGGGGGCCGCAACCAGGTGCGCGGCGCTTGCGCTCAACCGGTGCGGTCTGCTCCGCATGACGCGCAGCAGCAACCAGGATAATTTGCCATAATCCTGCGATCACAGATGGGAGAAGATCCGGTGAGCCGCACTGAATTGATCGAGATGGCCCGCGAAAGCCTCAGGTGGGCGGAGACCGGACGAGTGGCGCAAACCGAGGCGATTCGGAAGGTTCCGGCCGAGCACTATTTCGACGAAGCGCGCTGGCGCCAGGAGATGCGCCAGGTGTTCCAGCGCGTGCCGCTGATGCTGGCGATGACGGCGGAATTACCGGAGCCGGGCGATTACAAATCCATGCTGGCGGTGAACACACCCGTGCTCATTACCCGAGGGCAGGATGGCAAGGTGCGCGCCTTCATCAACATGTGCCGGCATCGTGGCGCGCAGATCATGGCGCAAGGCACTGGCAAGGCGAAGCGTTTCACCTGCCCCTACCACGCCTGGACGTACGACGACCGGGGGGCGCTTGTGAAGGTATTCTCCGAGCAGGATTTCGGCAGCGTCGATCGCGATTGCAATAGCCTGGTGGCCTTGCCGGCGGCCGAGCGCGCCGGGTTGATCTGGGTGATGCTCAACCCGAATGCGTCACTGGACATCGATGATTTCCTGTCGGGCTACGACCGAATTCTGGAGCACTTCAACTTTGCCGACTGGCACTTCTTCGAACGGCGCACGCTCAAGGGCCCGAACTGGAAGGTGGCCTACGACGGCTATCTCGACCTCTACCACCTGCCGATCCTGCACCGCAACACCTTTGGCGCCGACTACCACAACCAGGCCCTGTATCGCGCCTGGGGGCCGCATCAGCGGGTGACTTCGCCGGATGCGTCGTTTGGCAAGTACAACCGGATCGAAGACGCCAGCGATGCACACCTGATGTCCGGGGTCTGGACCATATTTCCGCACGTCTCGATCGCCAGTTTTGACGGCGGCGGGCGCGGCGTGATGATCTCGCAGCTCTTTCCCGGCGAAACCGCGCTCGATTCCTATACCGTGCAGAACTATCTGATGGAAAAACCGCCGGCGGACGAAGCCATCGCCAAGCAGGCGCACGAACAATTCAAGTTCCTTGAGTATGTGGTTCGGGAAGAGGACTACGCCACTGGCCTGCGCTTGCAGCAGGCCCTGCGCACCGGCGGCATGTCGCATGTGCAGTTCGGGCGCAACGAGGGTGGCGGCCAGTGTTTCCACAGTTGGCTGGACAAGCTGCTGGAAACGGACGACCAGACCCTGCCGAGCCTCTTTGCCGGCAATGGCCAGGACCGCGGCAACGGCGTTTCCCGGTCAGCCCCATGAAGCAGCCACGGATCACCCGGGGCTCGGATTTCGCGCTGGCTCTGCTGTGCGCGTTCTTGCTCTGCGCCTGTGGCAGCGAGCCAGACGGCAGCGACCCCTCGATGGGCGCGGACGCCGAGTCGGCAGCCGCCGAGCAGTCGGCGAGAAAGCCGCTGCCGGCGCCGAACCCCAATCGCAACGCCTATTTTGGCGATCTGCACGTGCACACCCTCTTCTCCTTCGACGCCTTTGTCTTCGGCGCCCGGGCCACGCCGGACGATGCCTACAAATTCGCCAGGGGCGAACCAATCAAGCACCCGGACGGCCGCGATTTGCAGCTATCCAGGCCGCTGGACTTTCTGGCGGTGACCGATCACGCCCTGTATCTGGGCATAGGCCCGGAGATGTCGGACCCCGGCACTGAGTTGGGCGCACATGAGTTGGCCGTTCAACTGCGACAAATCGATGGCGCGGACGACCGCATCGTCTTCTTCCAGACCCTGGTATCAACCCTCTGGGGAGACCAGACTGACCAGCAAGACAGTCTGCTGGACCTGAACCTGACGCGGAACACCTGGCAGCGCATCCAGGATTCCGCCGAGCGCCACAACGATCCCGGCGCCTTCACCACCTTCATCGGTTACGAGTACACGGCGTCCGGCCCGGAATTTGAAAACCTGCACCGCAACGTCATTTTTCGTGGCAGCGAGGCGCCGGAGCTGCCGTTCAGCACCCTGGACTCGGCCGATCCGGAGGATCTCTGGGCGTGGATGGACAACCTGCGCGACCAGGGCATCGAATCAATCGCCATTCCCCACAATTCCAACGGCTCCAACGGCTGGATGTTCCAGTTGACAAACCTGGCGGGCGAACCCTTCGACCGCGCCTACATCGAGCGGCGTCGGCGCAACGAGCCGCTGGTTGAAATCACCCAGGTGAAAGGCACTTCCGATACGCACCCCCTCCTGTCGCCCAACGACGAGTGGGCAGACTTCGAGATCATGCCGATTCGCGTCGCCAGCACGCTGCCCAGTCAGCCCGAGGGCAGCTATGTCCGCGAGGCCTGGCTGAACGGCCTGGCCATGGGGGAGAGCACGGGATTGAACCCCTATGACTTTGGCGTGATCGGCTCCTCCGATTCACACAATGGCGCGGGTTCGTTTCAGGAGAAACCCTACTGGAGCAAGACCGGGCTGACTGACGCCACGCCGACGTTGCGTGGGGTGGTGCCGCTCACGCTGAACGAGCAAGCCGACTACGGCCGCACAATCGCCGACAGTGACGTCGGCATTGCGGCCCTGAATGAACCCGGCAATTCCGAGGTCTATCTGCCAAGCTTTGCCCGTTTCTGGGGCGCCTCTGGCCTCGCCGGCGTCTGGGCGGAATCCAACACCCGTGGACACATCTATGACGCCTTTCGGCGCAAGGAGACCTTCGCTACCAGCGGCCCGCGCATCCCGGTGCGTTTCTTTGCCGGCTATGGCATCGATGAGCAGATCATCGCCACACCGGATCCAGTCGCGGCCGCCTACGCCGTCGGCGTGCCCATGGGCGCAGATCTTCTGCCGGAAGGAGATACAGCGCCAGCCTTCTTTGTATGGGCCTTGCAGGATACGAATTCTGCGCCCTTGCAGCGCATCCAGATCATCAAGGGCTGGGTACAGGACGGCCAGGCGCAGGAACGGGTTTTCGACGTCGCCTGCTCGGATAGCGATCAGGTCAATCTGGCCAATCATCGCTGCCCGGACAATGGCGCCAACGTGGATATGTCCACGTGTGAAATCACCCGTGAGAAGGGCGCCACGGAGCTTTCCGCCGTCTGGCGGGACCCCGGCTTCGTGCCCGGCCAGCGGGCTTTCTACTATGCGCGGGTGCTGGAAAATCCGAAGTGCCGATGGTCCACGCACGATGCGGTGACCGCTGGCTTCGGGCCGCGGCCGGACATCTACGCCACCGTGCAGGATCGCGCCTGGTCCTCACCCATCTGGTATCGCCCGGCAGCAACGGAGCCCGCCGTCGAGGCGGCAGAGCCTGCCGAGGAAGAACCGGACGGCGCGACAGGCTAGTCCACGTGGTGAATGGACGTGAATGAACCGGATCCGGAAATGACATGACGCTGGACGAACTGCTTGCGAAGCAGGAGATCTACGAACTTTCTTGCAGTTACATGCGCGCCCTGGACCGGCTGGACGCACCGCTGATGCACTCCGTGTTCCACGACGACGCCACCGTGGACTATGGCTTCTTTCAGGGTTCAGGGCGGGATTTTGTCGCCTTCGCGCAGAACGCGCTGCAGGACCACCTCGCCAATCACCACATGATCGGCCAGGCCAACATTCAGGTACAGGGCGATACCGCCACGGGCGAAATCTACTTTCAGGCATTTCACAAGGTGATTCAGGAAGGCCAGGAAGTGGATCTGTTCATTTCTGGCCGATATGTGGACCGCTACGAGCGCCGGGCAGGCGTCTGGAAAATCAGTTTTCGCTCCGAAGTCAACGACTGGTCACGCACCGAGCCGGACGCCGACCTCTACCTGAAGGGCGACAGCGGCTCTCTGCTCGGCGAGCGCAAGCCTGGCGACTATTCCTATCGGTTCCTTGGCAGCGTCGCAGAAGACTGAGAATCGACCGCAGGCGGGATCAGGCGATGAGCGAGCGGATGCCGAGCCAGAGTGCTGTCATGCCCATGATCGAGAGCAGCAGAAAGGTGCCCTGAGCGCCGATCAGTCGAGGATAATTGGCGCCTTGCCAGGCGCTCATGCCCCAGGCATGGAGGAGCCGGCATATCAACAGCGCCGCACCAAACAGATGCAGCATGGCGGGCGCTGCGCCAGCCCACTCGATGAACGCGAGCAACAGCAACGCCAAGGGCGCGTTCTCGACAAAATTGGCCTGCACGCGCTCGGTCGCATGCGCCTTCCATTCCGGCAGCTTGCGCCCGCGCAAGCGGACGTACAGCACCTGGTTTGCCAACAGCACGCTCAGCAGCGCGAGCGCGCCGGCATACAGGAGCGTCACGGGCACGGCAGTCATGACACAAGGCCCGCCAGCGCCAGCAAGACGCCACCGAGCAGCAGGGTCATTCCGAGCCAGCCGTATTGGTCAAGCCAGAATAGCTGAAACGCCTTTGCCGAGCCCGGCTCGCCTCTCGGCACATCGCCCCGCCGCAACTGACGCGGCAAGGGCGCCGCCCAGACAATCTGCCAGCCAAGCCAGGCACTGCCGAGACCAAATACCAGCAACCAGTTCATCTCGCCTTGTCCCCCTGAGATGCAGCCCTGCGCCATCATACACGCTCAACGGGCGGACCCGCAGACGACGCCTGAGGTGAGTCGTGGCGGCGCACACAACAATGGACACAGCGCGCATCGTCTGGCATGGCGAGCAACCCGAGTCCGCGACCTATGGCGATATCTACCATGCCCCGGACTTCGAGCGCGAGGTGGTGCGCGTGTTTGTCGAGCCGGCGCGCCTGGCGGACAAGGCGAGGGAAGCCGCCCGGCGAGACAGGACGCTCCGCATCGGCGAGATTGGCTTCGGCACAGCCCTGAACCTGGCAGCCTGCGCCCGCCTGAGCCTGCGCCACGGATGCCGGCTGCACTTTTTCAGCGTCGAGGCGCAACCACTGACGCAAGCGGATTTCTCCCGCATCGCCCGCCAGCGCAATCGCCAGTACCCGATCTACGGCGAGCTCGCCACAGCCTGGCCACCGCCTCTGCCCGGTTGGCACAGACGCTATCTGGCAGAAGGGCGGATCACGCTCAGCGTGTTCTGGGGTCCGGCAAACCAGGGCCTTGCGGATCTGGTTGAACGCCAGAGGCAGCCGATGGACGCCTGGCTGCTCGATGGCTTTGCGCCGGACCGCAACCCGGATGCCTGGCGGGACGATCTGCTGCGGATGCTCGCCAGGCTCTGCGCACACGGCGCGACGCTCGCTACGTTCACCGCCGCCGGCCGGGTGCGAAGAAGCCTTGAACAGGTCGGGTTTCACATGCGCCGGGTGGACCAACGCCCGCACAAGCGGGAGAGTCTGGCTGGCGTCTGGCAAGGCAGGCGCAGCGCCGGACAGGAGCGACCGAGATTGCCGCAACCGAAACGGGTGAGCGTGGCCGGCGCCGGGATCGCTGGCGCCTGCATCGCCCGGTTGCTGGCCTCGGCGGGCGTCACGGTGGACGTGTTTGATCCCGCGCCAGGCATCGGCGCCGGTGGGTCCTCGATGCCGGTCACGCTTCTGCATCCACGCCTGCCGGCCCGGCGCCCCGCAGAGGCCGACCAGACCCATGCCTGGCGTGCGCATGCGTACGCTTTCAGCCGCGCCTGGCTCAGCCAGTTTGCAGGGTTTGTCGCCAGTGGTGTGCTGCAAGGATCAGGCAGCACCGAGCAGGCAGAACGCGCTGTCGCCATCGCCGGCCTCTGGCAAGACTCCGGCCTGGCGCTATTGCTGGACGCGGACGAGGCCTCTCGGCGTTGCGCCTGGCCCCTGGATCGTCCCACCCTGCTGTTCCCGGACGCAGGGATGATTGCGCCAGCCCGACTGCTCGCCGCCCTGCTCGATCATCCCGCAATCCGCCTGCATCCTGGCTGCCCGGCGCTGGCATCGGAGCGACCTCTGGCGCTGGCCTGCGCCAACGCGGTGCGGCAGTGGCCGCAAGCTGCCGATCTGGAACTCGCGCCAGTGCACGGCCAGATGGACCTCACGCGAATGGATGCGCCGCCACGGCTGCCACTCGCCGGGCATCCGTGCATCATCCCCGACAGACAGGGCGTCGTGCTCGGCGCCACCTACGAGCAGGCGCCCTGGGCGCCAGATGCCGCCAGTGCTGCCAATCTGGCGACGCTTGATGGCCGCAGCCATCAATGGCTCGGCCGATTCCGGGCGACGCGCAGCGTTTCTTCGGATCGCAACCCCGTGGTCGGACGAGTGGACGATGGCCTGTTTGTGAGCACCGGGCACGGCTCCACCGGCATGCAGAGCGCACCGTTTGCAGCCGCCGCCATCGTCAGCGAGATGCTCGGCGACCTGTCGCCGCTGGACGCTGCGGCGCTCTTGGCCCTGCATCCAGACCGGTTTCGGGCGCGCCAGGCGCGGCGTGGCTATCGCTTCGGAGCAACAGCCGTTGACCCGAATGTGTCCCCGCGCAAGGCCTAGAAAGCGCTTCAGCGCGTTCGGGCGCGGTTCAGCACGCGCACGTTGATGACGCTGTCCACCGCGTTCAGTTCCGCTACCAGGGCAGGGCCGGGCTCGGTCTCGATGTCAAGCAGGTTGTAGGCAACCTCGCCCCGGCTCTTGTTGAGGATGTCGATGATATTGATGTCATGCGCTGCCAGCACCGAGGTCACCTGTCCCAACATGCCGGCCACATTGCGATTGGCGATGGCGAGCCGATAGCCATCGGACGGTTCGAGCGATACCGTCGGAAAGTTGACCGAGTTGGTGATGTTGCCGGATTCCAGAAAGTCCCCGAGCTGTCTTGCCGCCATCACCGCGCAGTTTTCTTCCGCCTCCGCTGTGCTGGCGCCCAGGTGCGGCATCAGCCGGACGTCAGATCGGCCAATCAGTTCAGGGGCAGGGAAATCGGCCACATACAAGCCGAGCCGACCGGCGTCGAGGGCGCGAATCAGCGCACCCTGGTCAACGATCGACTCGCGGGCAAAGTTCAGAAGCACGCTGCCCCGGCGCACTGCGGCAAGCGCCTCGTCACCGATCATGCCGGCCGTTGCCGGCAGCAGGGGCACATGCAGGGTGATGAAGTCGGACCGCGCGAACAGGCTGGCAAGACTGTCCATGCGCCGCACTTCCGCCGGCAGGCGCCAGGCCGCATCCACCGATATGGCGGGATCATAGCCAAGCACGTCCATGCCAAGGTCAAGCGCCGCCCGCGCCACCAGTGAGCCGATGGCGCCCAGGCCAACCACCGCCAGCGACTTGCCGTGCAGTTCGCGCCCGCGAAACCGTTTTTTTTCTGCCTCCACCAGGGCGTTCAGGTCTTGCGCGCCGGCAACTGACGCAAGACCCGCCACGAATGTCATGCCACCCAATATGTCCCGACTGCTCAGAAAGAGCGCCGCCAACACCAGCTCCTTGACCGAATTGGCGTTGGCCCCAGGCGTGTTGAAGACGACGACGCCCCGCTCGGTGCAATGCGCCACCGGCACGTTGTTTACGCCGGCGCCGGCGCGTGCAATCGCACGCAGGCGATCACTGATGTCCGCCGGCGACAGTTTGAAGCTGCGCAGCAGGATGCCGTCTGGATCAGTAACGCCCTCGCCCACCTCAAAGTCGCTTGCAGGCAGCTGTTGCAGGCCCAGAGGGGCAATCTGATTGTGGGTTCGGATTCGATACATGATGGTTTCTCTGATCCGGTTTCAGGGACGCGCCGCCGCCTCGATCATGTCCGCCAGGCGACGGCTGGCGTCCGGCGCCACAAATGCCGATAGACGGGCGCGCCACAGCGCTCGCTCAGCCAGAATCTGGCGCACCGCCGCCACCAGCCGTGGCGGGTCGAGTTCTTCCTCCTGCAGCACCAGGCTGTAGCCGGCGCCTTCCGACCAGGCAGCGTTTTCCAGTTGATCGCCGCGGCTTGCCCGACGCGGCAAGGGAATCAGCAGATGCGGCTTGCCCAGTGTCAGGAGCTCGAACAGCGCATTTGATCCTGCGCGCGAGACCACCACGTCCGCCGCAGCCAGCAGATCGCCCCATCCCTCATTCACGAATTCGAATGCATGATAGCCGGGCAAGTCCAGCGGCGCCGCCTTGCCCGGACCACAGATATGCACCAGGCAGCAGTCCTGGCTGAGTTCCGGCGCTGCGGCGCGCAGCATATCGTTGAGGCGCGCAGCACCCAGGCTGCCGCCTGTCGCCAGAACCAGGGGCGTGTCCGGGCCAGCAGCAACCAGCGCCCGACCGCGGCTGGCGTCGCCCGCCAGCAACTCCGGGCGAATCGGCGATCCAGTGTGCACCAGCTCACCACGCAGCCGGTGTGGGCGGGGCATGGGAAAACTCACGCCGAGCGCTGTCAGGAACGGCATTGCCAGACGATTGGCAAGCCCGGGCGAGGCATCGGATTCGTGCGCCACCACCGGCGTCCGCCTGAGCCAGCCGGCAAAAACCACCGGAAAACTGACGAATCCGCCCTTGGAGAAGATCACGTCTGGCTGCAAGGATCCGAACAGCCGGAAACTCTGCCAGACACCGAGCAACACCCGAAAGCCGTCCACGAGATTGCGCCACGAGAAGTAACGCCTGAGCTTGCCGGCAGAAATCCGATGGAAAGGCACGTCTTCCGCTGCCAGATAGTGCTCGTCAGCACCGCCGATGAAGGCCAGGGAGTGACCGCGTTCGCGCAACAGGCGCAGCACCGGCACGGCGGGCAGGACATGGCCCGCTGAACCGCCGCCGGTAAGCACGACCTTGAGAGTTCTGCTCATGCGCCTTCAGCCGCCGGCCTTACCAGCCCGGATCGGGCCAGGGCCCCGGGGCGCGCCGGATGGCAAGGGTTGCCGAATCACAGCTGCCCCCGAACCGTAGCGCGGGCTCGGCGGCGGGCCCGGATGCTCCAGGTAATCACATAGTCCAGGCCGGAAACCAGGCTGAGGAACGCGATCAGCCAGAAGCCGGCAGGATGCATCAGGGTCAACATCGCCGCACTGATGGCGCCGTAGTCGCAAAGGCCGAGCAAGAGCATGATCAGGCCGACAAACTGCATCGCGGTATTGATCTTGCTGAGCCAGGTCGGGGCGATGGAGAGTTCCTTGAACATCAGCCGATAGGCAGTAGCACCCGCGAGAATCACGAGGTCCCGACCGAGCACCAGGGCAGTTACCCAGATCGGAATCTGTTGCTGCCAGGTGAGGCCGACGAAAAGCACGGTCACCATCACCTTGTCGGCGATGGGGTCGGCCAGGGCGCCGAAGCGGCTTTGCCAACCGAACTGACGCGCCAGCCCGCCATCCACCGCATCCGAGAGGCAGGCCAGTGCGACCAGCACCAGCGCTGCCGGATAGTTGACGCGCCACAGCATCCAGGCGATCGGGACCAGAAGCAGCACCCGCAGCCCGGTCACCAGATTCGGCAGATCAGCTGCCCTCACGGCAGAAACTCCTCTTCAGCACGCAACAGCCAGGCCCCCGGCATCTCCGAGGGCAAGGCCAGCAAGGCGTCGTCCGCACGCAGGAGCGCCGCCAGACGATCGGGCGCCGCGCGCGAGCGCACCTCGACAACAATCTGATCCTGTTCGACAGACAAGAGGTCGTAGCCCGCCAGATATTCAAGTCCGTTCAGATAACGCAATAGCTGCCCGTACCGGTCTGGCGTGCTCACGCCCTCAATCCGCAGGGACTGGACTTCGGCGCCGCGCCAGGGCAGCGATTGCCGGGCCGCGACCTGCGCCACCAGGCGATCCGCCACCAGAATGCCGAGATCAGCCAGATTGGGCGCGCTATGCACAGCGGTAAAGCGCCTTTCTTCGGAAGTTCCTGGAAACGCCGATTCCGAGAACTGGACGGAAACGTCACTGAACCAGACCGGCCCTGCCGCCTGGATGCGGCCAACGAGCACAGCCTCGGCGTCATAGCGCCGCGAGGCGCGCTCCAGGATCAAGGTTGATCCACCCCAGACGACCCCAGGCTGTACGCGCACCTGATCTTCCAGATCCATCAAGGGCAGGACCAGCGTCAGACCCATGTCGGTTGCTCGCGCCAGCAGGGCCTCCGCCAGCGGATGCGTGCGCAGCAACCAGGTCCGATTCGCTCCGGTCTCGGCGACCAGCCAGGCGATCACGCGCGGCCGGCGCAGTGGCCAGAGCGGCAAGCGGGCGCTGTCAATCAGGCGCAGCAGGGAAGCTGGATCGAAATCGATCCGAATCTCTTCATCGGCAGTAAACCGCAAGCGCGTGTAGAAGCGGTCCGGCTGCCGAAAGGCTTCGGCCAGCGACGGTGATTTCGGCAGTTGGGTCAGTCCGGTCAACCGCTCGAGTACGTGCGCGAGGCCCTGACGCACTGCCTCGGTGCGTGCCGCCTCGGACTGATTCGCAAGCGGCTGTTGAACCGCATAGAAGGCGGATTTGTCGCGAGCGCCCGACCAGGCAAGGGCCAGAGTCGGACAAACAACAAGCATGAGAATTAACGGGATTCGCATAACCAGCCGGGCCTGGCCCGCAGCGCGCAAACACATTCGCTGATTTTAACCCTGAACCTGAGCCTGCTGCGCCTCAGGGTGGTCAGTCGAAGGGCTTTTGTTGCGCGTCCAAAGATACGGTCGGTAGTGCTTGACTACGCAGATATGGCGCACTAATCTCCGCAGGTGGGAAACTATGGGAAAAAGTGGATGAATGTGGTTCTAGCTTCCAGCCGGGCGACGGGGTGACAAGCCGACCATGTCGGGTTCCTTCAGTTTCAGTGGCGCCTTTCCGGCAACCCTTGACGACAAGGGGCGCCTGGCGTTACCTGCGCGACACCGGGAAGCACTGGCCGAATGTCCGCAGATCAGTATGGCCCCGGATCTCTTCGAGCCGTGTCTGCTCTTGTTTCCGCGCAGCACATGGGAAGATTTCAAGGCCAGGGTCACGGCCAACGCCAATCTGACCAAGCCGCTGGTGCGGCGCGTGCAACGCAATCTCATCGGTCCGTCCGTGGACCTGGATCTTGACGCCAACGGTCGGCTGCTGATTCCCGCCGGCATGCGCG
This sequence comes from Pseudomonadales bacterium, assembly GCA_965199705.1. GTDB lineage: Bacteria > Pseudomonadota > Gammaproteobacteria > Pseudomonadales > Azotimanducaceae > Azophilus. The sequence continues at coordinate 1,135,756 of OZ241359.1, read as the reverse complement.
ACCGCGCCGGGCTGGTCAAGCGGCTGGCGCTGGTGGGCGTCTGCGACAAGATCGAAATCTGGAATGCAGACAACTGGCGTGAGCAGGAAACCGCCTGGCTGGCCGACGACCGGGCGGAGCTGCTGGCCTCGATGGAAGAATTCTCGGCCCTGTCGCTGTGACCAAGCGGCACCATCCCGTGCTCTGCGCCGAAGCGGTGCAGCATCTGACCTCATGCGGAACCAGCGGAAATTTCGTGGACGCCACCTTCGGTCGTGGCGGTCATGCACGGCAGTTGCTGGCTGCCCTGGACCCGGACGCCAGATTACTGGCGCTCGACCGGGACGAGGACGCCTTCGTCTGCGCCCGCGCCCTGGCCCGCCAGGACCCCCGGGTGTTGCCAAGGCACGCAGCCTTCAGCGAACTCGGCCAGGTGCTGAACGAAACGCGCATGGCGCCGGTGCGTGGCGCGCTGATGGATCTCGGGGTTTCCTCCCCGCAGATCGACGACCCGGACCGAGGCTTCAGCTTTCGCGCGGACGGCCCGCTCGACATGCGCATGGACCGCCGTCAGCCCGTCTCGGCAGCGAACTGGCTGAACCACGCGCCGGCGTCGGAACTCGCGGACGTGTTCCGACGCTATGGCGAAGAGCGCCATGCCCGACGCATTGCCCGAGCCGTGGTCGCAGCGCGGCCGCTGCACCGCACACTGGAACTTGCGCGGGTGGTGGCAGAGAGCCAGCCGGCGAGGCCGCGCAACAAGCACCCGGCCACCCGGGTGTTCCAGGCAATTCGCATGTTCATCAACGATGAACCGGGCCAACTCGAAAGCGGCATGGCCAGCCTCTATGACGCACTGGCGGTGGAAGGACGGCTGGCGGTAATCAGTTTCCATTCGCTGGAAGACAGGCAGGTCAAGCGCTTTTGCCGGGCGCGCAGCAAGCCGCCGCCCCTGCCGCGCCATCTGCCGGTGCGCGCCAGAGAACAAGAAGTGTCCGGGCGACTGATTGCCGGTCCAGTACGGGCCGGCGCGGCCGAGATTGCCGCCAACAAGCGGGCTCGCAGCGCCACCTTGCGGGTGCTGGCGCGCGCCACTCGACAAGCGGCTGGTCCGACGCCATGAATCGCAGTACCCGGCAAGCCGACGCCCGCCCGCCAGCGTCGCCTGCGCGAATCCTCGTCATTGCCGGGCTGATGGCCGGGGCCGCAGCGTCCGGCCTCCTGGCAGTCAGCCGCGAAAACCACAATCGGCTACTGCTCAAGGAACTGGAAGTCGCACGCCAGCAACATGACAGGCTGCTCACGGAAGGCAATCGCCTGCTCTTGGAGCAGAGCGCGCTGGCTGCCTATGAGCAGGTCGAAGGCACAGCGGCAAGCCGGCTCGACATGCGCTTCCCCGACAAGGTCGAACAGATCGCGCCATGAGCGACTCGCGCCACTATCTGGTGATTTGCCTCTTTCTGGCGGCATGCCTGACCCTGGCCGGGCGCAGCAGCTATCTGGCGCTGGTGGACAAGGACTTCCTGCAGGATCAGGGCGACGCGCGCTCGATTCGAGAGGAATCCATTCCCGCGCACCGAGGCGTCATCCAGGACCGGTTCGGGCAGATCCTGGCGACCAGCACCCCGGTCGCTTCCGTGGTCGCCGATCCGGCCAGGCATCTGCCGAGCGCAGACGAGATCAAGCGGCTCGCGCCCCTGCTCGGCCTGGACCCGCAAGCCCTGAGCCGACGTCTCGCAGAGCACAGTCAACGCCGTTTCGTGTATCTCAAGCGCCGGGTTTCCTGGGCGGACGCCAACGCCATCGCTGCGCTCGGCATCGAAGGTCTGTTCCTGGATGAAGAGTACCGGCGCTACTACCCGGCGTCGGAAACGGCGGCGCACATCGTGGGTATGACCAGCATCGACCACGTGGGGCTGGAAGGCGCCGAACTCGCCTTCGACGATCACCTGCGCGGCAAGCGCGGGCGCAAGTTGACATTGCGCGACCGGCTCGGCTCGCCGATCGCCGATTCGATGATTCTCGAATCCGCCGAATCCGGCCTGGATCTGACGTTGAGCATCGACCTTCGATTGCAGTACTTCGCCTACCGGGAATTGAAGAGCGCCGTGATCGGCCAGGCGGCCGAGTCTGGATCTGCGGTCATCGTCGATGTGCGCTCCGGGGAGGTGCTGGCGCTGGCAAACGCCCCGTCCTACAACCCCAACGCCGCGCTCGCGCGCAACTTTGGCGCCATGCGCAACCGAGCCGTCACCGATGCCTATGAGCCAGGCTCCACCATGAAACCCTTTGCCGCGCTGGCCGCCCTCTCCAGCGGCCAATACCAGACGGACAGCGTCATCGACACGCATCCCGGCTACTGGGCAGTACGCAGAAAGCTGATCGAGGACAAGCGCAACTACGGCGCATTGACGCTCACCGAGGTCATTCATCGTTCCAGCCAGGTGGGGATTTCCAAGGTGGCCCTGGCGCTGCCCGAAGATGCCGTGCTCAGCGTGCTCAAGCAGGTCGGCATGACCGACTTCGTAGGCCTCGGGCTGCCCGGTGAAACCGCCGGCACGGCTTTCAGCGGTCGGCTCTCGGATCCGGTCGCCCGGGCCACCCTCTCCTACGGCTATGGCATCGCCATGTCGCCACTGCAACTCGCGCAAGCCTATGCCACGCTTGCCAATGCAGGCCGCCAGATTCCACTGACCATTCTCAAGCGCAGGCGGCTGCCGGCAGGCAGGCAGGTGCTCGATGCAGACGCCTGCCGCCAGGTCGTGGCCATGCTGGAAGGCGTGGTGTCGAATGTCGGCACCGCGCCGGCAGCGCGCACCGTCGGCTACCGAGTCGCCGGCAAGACCGGCACCACCCGCGTGGCGAGCACTGGCGGCTACACGGACAGGCGCCATATCGCCCTGTTTGCGGGCCTCGCCCCCGTGCCGGAACCGCGCATCGTGATGGTGGTTGTCATCAATCAGCCGAGCGCTGCCAAGGCGGCCGGCGGCCTCAATGCGGCGCCCGTATTCGGGCGCGTCGCTGGCCGCGCCCTGCGCCTGCTCGGCGTGCGCCCCGAGTCAGGGTCAGCCGTCGATACGCGTCTGGGATCTGCCTGAGCCGCCTGCCGTGAACTTGCAACAACTGCTTGAAGACAGCACGGCGCCGGCGCTTGCGATTCGCGGGCTGGCCGATGATTCGCGCGATGTGCGGCCCGGCTATGCCTTCCTCGCAGTCTCCGGCCAGACCACCGACGGCTGCCGGTTCGCCAACGACGCCATTGATCGCGGCGCATCGTGCATCCTGGCTGAACAACCTCTGCCAAGCGCCCGGACGCCGGTGATCACCGTGCCGCAACTGAAGACAAGACGCGGCCGCCTCGCAGCCCGCTTCTACCGGCAACCCGGCAAGCGCATGCGCCTGGCCGGCATTACCGGCACCAATGGCAAGACCAGCATTGCCCATCATCTGGCCAGCCTGGCCAGCTTGCTGGATTGCCCGACCGCCTATCTCGGCACCCTCGGCTGGGGCCCGGTGGCGGATCTGCAACCAACCCGACTGACGACGGAAGGCGCAGTCGCCACACAGAGAAGACTGGCCTGTCTCGCACAGCGTGGGTTGCAGTGGGCTGCCATGGAAGCCAGTTCGCACGCATTGGATCAGGGCCGCCTGGACCAGGCGCCATTCGAGTTTGCGGTCTTCTCCAACCTGAGCCGCGATCATCGTGACTACCACGAGAGTCACGCCGCCTACGCGGCAGCGAAGCGCCGCCTGTTCGAGTTTGACTCACTGAAGACAGCGATCATCAACATCGGTGATCCCTGGGGCCGGGAGCTCGCTGGCAGCCTGCCAGACCTGGATGTCATCACCTACGGCAGCGCCAACGCCGACCTTGGCTGGCGCAGCATCAGATCCGATGCAAAAGGCATGATCGGGCGCCTGCGATCACCCTGGGGAAGCCGGCGGATCCGCGCGCCCGTCTATGGCGCCTTCGGCCTCGATAACCTGGCTGCCGCCATCGCCGTGCTGGCCAGCGGTGGTTTCCGGTTCAGCGAGATTGCCGAGGCGGTCAGCGGGCTGCCGGCTGTGCCGGGACGCATGGAGTTTCTCCAGGGCGCCGACGGGCGCACGGCTGTCGTGGATTTCGCGCACACGCCGGACGCGCTGACCAAGGCGCTCGCCGCTGCCCGTCCCCATACCAGGGGCCGCCTGATCTGCGTGATCGGCTGTGGCGGTGACCGAGACCCGGGCAAACGGCCGCTGATGGCGCAAGCTGCCGCAGTCGGCGCGGATTCGGTTTGGCTGACCAGCGACAATCCTCGCTCCGAGGACCCGGAACAGATCATCGACGACATGCTGGCCGGCCTCAAGACGCCTGCGCCGGGGGGCGCTCTGGTGCGCCGGGAGGCAGACCGGGCGGACGCAATTGCCGGGGCCATTGCCGAAGCCAACCCCGGCGATCTGGTCATGGTAGCCGGCAAGGGCCATGAAGCACACCAGCACGTTGGGGGTGAATTGCGGCCATTCAGCGACCGCGAGGTGATCGGCAGCCTGCTGCAGCCAGCGTCGAGTGCGGCGGCAAGCGCCGTTGAGGCGCGCGGCTGATGTTGTACTGGATCACCACCTGGGCAGCGCAATTCGTCAGCGGTTTTGCGGTCTTTCAGTACCTGACCTTTCGCACCATGGTCTCGGTGGTCACGGCACTGGTCGTTTCGCTCCTGATCGGGCCGGCGGTGATCGCCCGGCTCAGGCGCTACGGCATCGGCCAATCGGTGCGTAGCGACGGCCCAAAGACGCATCTTGCCAAGACCGGCACGCCGACCATGGGCGGCGCCCTGATCCTGATCGTGATCGGCGTTACCACGCTGCTCTGGGGCGATCTTGACAACCGCCACGTCTGGACCGCCCTGACCGTCACCCTGCTGTTCGGATGCATCGGCGCCGCCGACGACTATCTCAAGATCAGCCGCGGCAGTTCAGCTGGCCTGAAGGCGGCCCAGAAGTTTGCCTGGCAATCCGTTTTCGGTCTGGCGACGGCGCTGTACCTGTACTTCTCGGCAGAATCGAGCGTGCATACCGAGCTGCTGCTACCCTTTTTCAAGACCATAGCCATACCGCTCGGCCTTGGCTTCGTGGCGCTCGCCTGGCTACTGATTGTCGGCATGAGCAACGCCGTCAATCTCACTGACGGGCTGGACGGCCTTGCCATCCTGCCGACCGTGCTTGTGGCCGCCGCCCTCGGCCTGATTGCCTATCTGGCCGGACATGTGGAATTTGCGGCCTATCTGCAGATCCCCCACATCGCCGGCGCCGGTGAACTGGCAGTGTTCTGCGGCGCCCTGGTCGGGGCCGGCCTCGGCTTTCTCTGGTACAACACGCATCCGGCTGAAGTCTTCATGGGCGACATAGGCGCGCTGGCCCTCGGCGCCGCCCTGGCAGTTGTCGCCATCGTGGTTCGACACGAAATCGCCTTTCTCATCATGGGCGGGCTGTTCGTCGCCGAAGCCGTCTCGGTGATGTTGCAGGTGGGCTACTTCCGCATGACCGGACGCCGCATCTTCCGCATGGCGCCGGTGCATCACCACTTCGAGCAGCTCGGCTGGCCCGAACCGAAGGTGGTGGTGCGCTTGTGGATCCTGACGCTTGTGCTGGTGCTGATCGGCCTCTCTACCTTGAAGTTGAGATAGAGATGGCGCAGCGCACGCTCATCGTCGGGCTCGGCCTCACTGGATATTCCTGTCTCCGGCATCTGGCCGGGCGGGACGATCTCAGTGTCTGCGACACGCGCGCAGAGCCGCCGATGCTGGCGCAGGTCGCTCGGGAGTTTCCCGACATCCCCCGGCATCTGGCCTGCACCAGTCTGGACCCGCGTCAGTTCGACCGGGCGATCCTGAGCCCTGGCCTTCCCCTGACGCATCCGCTCGTGCGCCAACTCGACGAGGGTGGGCTACCGCTGCTGAGCGATCTGGATCTGTTCTGCCGGGCGGTGGACGAACCCATCTATGCGGTGACCGGCACCAATGGCAAGAGCACCGTCGCCACCCTTGCCGAACATCTGTTGCAGCGGCTGAATCACCGACCGGGCGTCGGCGGCAATCTGGGCATCGCCGCCCTGGACCTTATCGCTCCGGATCGAGATTGCTATGTGCTTGAACTGTCGAGCTTTCAACTGGAACGGATGCAGACCTATCCGTATCGGGCTGCGACCATCCTCAACATCTCGCCCGACCATCTCGACCATCACGGCGGCTTGACCCACTACGCCTCGGCGAAGCAGCGCATCTACCGCAAGGCCGCGCGCCTGATCGCCAATCGCGACGATCCGGCAACCCTGCCTGTCAGCGCAGACAGTGCGCGACTGCACACGTTTGGCGCCGGGCCGCCGCCAGCAAGCGGCGGCCACTGGAACAACTGGGGCATGACCACCGATCGCAACCACAGCTGGATAGTCTGCGGCGAGGAGCGGGTGGCGGCAACCGACTCGCTGCCGCTCAACGGGCGTCACAATACCCTCAACCTGATGGCGGCGCTGGCCCTGATTCACGGTGACCCGGAATTCTGCTCGGGCCTCGGCCCGGCCATGCTATGCAAGGCATTGCAGGACTATTCCGGTCTGGCGCATCGCTGCGAAACGGTGCGCCGGAGGCATGGCGTCACCTGGATCAACGACTCCAAGGCCACCAATCCTGGCGCCACCCTGGCAGCCATTACCAGCCTCGCGCCGACGCACGGCAACCTTCTGCTGATTGCCGGCGGCAGCAGCAAGGACGCGGATTTCACCCCGCTCGGCGATGCGATTGCTGAACACGTGCGCTATCTGATCACCCTGGGCGAAGAAGGCCCGGCGATTCGCCAAGCCGTGACCGGGCGCACCCCCGTTACAGAAACCGACAATCTGGCGCAAGCCGTGCGTCGAGCATCCGAACTGGCGGGTGCGGGCGATACGGTGCTGCTCTCCCCGGCCTGCGCCAGCTTCGACAGTTATCGCAACTACGCCCAGCGCGGTGAGGCGTTCCGCACGCTGGTGCAAGGCCTGGTCGCATGAGCCGTATCGACAACACGCTGCTGACAACCTGGGGGCTGTGCCTTGGGTTCGGCCTGGTGATGGTGGCTTCGACGACCCTGGCAACCGCCAATCCCCTGGCCAGCCAGCACGCCCTGCACCTGCTGCTGGCGCTGATGGCTTTCGCTGCCGTTCTGATCGTGCCCCTGCGGTTCTGGCGAGCCTGCTACTGGCCTGTGCTGGGCCTCGCCCTGGCGCTTGCGCTGCTGGTGGTGCTGCCGGGCATGTCGCGAGAGATCAACGGCGCTCACCGCTGGCTGGATCTCGGCGTCTTCTCGGTTCAACCTGCGGAAATCGCCAAGGCGTCCATGGTGATATTCCTGGCCGGCTATCTCAGCCGCAACGATCAGACGCTGCAGAAGTCAGTGCGCCCCCTGACGCCCGTGCTCGCAATCTATGGCCTGCTCGCGACCCTGTTGATGCTGGAGCCGGACTTTGGTTCTACCCTCTTGATCGGCGCTCTGGTCGGCGCCATGTTGCTGCTGGCGGGTTTACGCACGAAGCACTTCCTGATTCTGGCCGCCGCCGGCCTGATCCTTGCCAATCTCGCTGCGGTGCAGGAAAGCTATCGGCTGACGCGCGTGCTGAGCTTTCTTGACCCCTGGGCGACAGCACTCAGCAGCGGTTATCAGTTGACCCACTCGCTGATTGCCTTCGGGCGTGGCGAAGTCTGGGGGCTCGGCCTGGGCGAAGGCATCCAGAAACTCTGGTATCTGCCCGATGCGCACAACGATTTCATCTATGCTGTGGTCGCTGAGGAACTTGGCCTGGTCGGCGCACTGACCCTGCTGGCGCTGCTCGCGCTCCTGGTCCTGCGCATCTTGCGCAGCGCCCGCTCCGCCTTTCGGCGCGGCGACCGGTTTGCCGCCTATCTCTGCTATGGCGTCGCCATCCTGCTGGGGCTGCAAGTGCTGACGCATGTAGGCGTCACCACCGGGAGCCTGCCGACCAAGGGTCTGACCCTGCCGTTCATCAGTTACGGCGGCAACAGCCTGATTATCTGCTCCGCTCTGGTGGCGCTGGTCTGCCGGACCCAGATGGAGGGCAACCGCACGTGACCCCGAACCTTGGCAGACCATCGGAAGCGCCGGGCATGGGACGGATTCGTCACGTCCATTTCATCGGTATCGGCGGCGCGGGGATGTCCGGCATCGCCGAAGTGATGCTCAATCAGGGGCACGTCATTTCCGGATCGGATCTGATCGAGAGCAGCGCAACCCGGCGCCTGGCGCGCCTCGGCGCGCGCATCCACATCGGCCATGCCGCCGAGAACACGGACGGCGCCGACGTGGTGGTCCGCTCCAGCGCCATAGCCACCGACAATCCTGAAGTGCAGGCAGCCTGGCAGAAGCAGACGCCGGTGGTGCCGAGGGCCGAGATGCTCGGAGAATTGATGCGCTACCGACACGGCATCGCAATCGCCGGCACGCACGGCAAAACCACCACAACAAGCCTGCTGACAGCCATCTATCAGGTCGCAGAACTGGACCCGACTTTCGTGATCGGCGGCCTGCTCGAAAGCGCCGGCGCTCATGCTCGACTGGGCGCAAGCCAGGTCATCATCGTCGAGGCGGACGAATCCGACGCCTCTTTTCTCTACCTGCAACCGATGGTGGCCGTGGTCACCAACATTGACGCCGACCATCTGGGCGCCTATGACGACGACCTTGAACGGCTCAAGGACGCCTTCGTCAAGTTCATCCAGCGCCTGCCGTTTTATGGCACAGCCGTGGTCTGCCGGGACGACCCGGAGATCGCCGGTCTCTTGCAGAGGCTGTCCAGGCCGCTTCGCACCTACGGATTTTGTGCACAGGCGGACTACCGGGCCGAGGCGTTGGTCGAGGCAGGCCGCCACTGGCGCTTCCGCGCCGAACGGCCAGCGCCGCACGCGGCGCTCGACGTCGAACTGGCGATGCCCGGCCGTCACAACGTTCAGAATGCTCTGGCGGCGATTGCAGTGGCCACGGAGGAAGGCGTGCCGGACGCCGCGATCCAGCAGGGGCTCTTTGTCTTCCGGGGCGCCCGGCGACGATTCCAGGTGCATGACCAGGTAACGCTGGCCGGCGCCCGGATCACGGTTGTCGATGACTATGGTCACCATCCAACGGAAGTCGCGGCAGTGCTGGAGACAGCGCGCCGGATCTGGCCCGAGCGCCGTCTGGTGATGGCCTACCAACCGCATAGATACAGCCGCACACGGGATCTGTTCGACCGCTTTGTAGCCGTGCTCTCGCAAACCGACGCCTTGATCCTGGCAGCGGTCTATGCGGCCGGCGAAGCGCGCATCGACGGCGCCGACAGCCAGGCGCTCGGCGAAGCGATTGCCAACGCCGGCGCCTTGCGACCGCTCCAGGCCGCCAATCCAGCGGACGCCCTTGACCAGCTGGCCAAAGTGCTCCGAGATGACGATGTGCTTCTGGTGCAGGGCGCCGGCAATATCAGCGAGATTTCCAGCCAGGCGGGGTTTGGCCATGCTGCGTAGTCTGCTGCTTGTCTCGATGTTGTCGCTGCTGGCTGTGGCCGTACATTGGGCCTGGCGCGCGCTTGACGCACCGATCCGAACAGTTGCGGTGCATGGCGCAGAACGGCCTTCGGAAGCCCGGGAGGTCCGTGAGCAGATTGCCCGCTCCATTGGTCAGGGAATTCTCTCGACTCGGCTTGATGCGCTCCGGGACAGCATTCTCGATTTGTCGTGGACCGACAACGTACGCATCTACCGGGCCTGGCCGGATACATTGCGCGTGGAACTCGAACGCAAGCGGCTGATCGGTCGCTGGGCTGATGGCCGCTATGTGTCGGAAGCCGGACGCCTGATCAATGCACCGGCCGAGATCCCTGGCGTGATCGAATTCGACTGCGTCTTCGCCACACCACAGATTGCGCTCGCCACCTGGCGCTATCTGCAGGCCATGGCCGAGACGCAAGGCCTGACGATCAGCAGCCTGCACGAGAACGGCCTCGGCGAGTGGCGCCTTGGCACGGAAGACGGCATCGAGGCGAGCCTCGGCAACCAGGATCTGCAGCGCCGGATGGCGCGCTTCCTGACCCTGCACGAACATCTCTCGGAACGCACGGACAAGACGCTGGCCTATGTGGACCTGCGCTATGTCAATGGCGCCGCCGTGCGCTGGGCTGACCAGGCCATGCTGGCGGGGCTGAGGTGATGGCTCCCACCGTGACCTGCCAGAGATGGCAACGAGGCGCCAGGATATTTTTGACCGGAGGCAACACACCGTGACCGGGCCCAGCGAAACGTCGGTAATCGTCGGCCTCGACATAGGCACCAGCAAGATCGCCGCCATCGTTGGCGAGATCAGCGCCGACGGGCAACTCGAAATCAAGGGGCTTGGCACCCATCCGGCGCACGGCATGAAGAAGGGCGTCGTCGTCAACATGCAGGCGACGGTCGCCTCCATTCAGCGCGCCGTGGAAGAAGCGGAACTGATGTCGGACATTGAAATTCGCTCGGTTTGCGCCGGTATCGCCGGCAGCCATGTGAGCAGCCGGAACTCACAGGGTGAGGCGCCGGTGCCAAGCGGCGAGGTGCACGAGGCCGACAAGTGGCTGGCCATCAACGCCGCCACCGCCATTTCCCTGCCGAGTGAACAGCAGGTACTGCATGTGCTGCCTCAGGAATTCATCATTGACCGACAGGACGGCGTCAAGGATCCGGCGGGCATGTCGGCCAGACACCTGGTCGCCAAGGTTCACCTGGTCACCTGTGCCAGCAACCCGTTGCAGAACATCGAAAAGTGCATTCGCCGCTGCGGCCTGGAGGTAGAAACCATAGTCCTTGAGCCATTGGCGTCCAGCGAAGCTGTGCTGACCGAAGATGAGCGCGAACTCGGGGTCTGCCTGATCGACATCGGCGGCGGCACCTCGGACATCGCAGTATTCAAGCGCGGCGCCGTGCTGTACACAGCCGTGGTGCCGATTGCCGGCGATCAGGTGACCAATGACATTGCCATGACGCTGCGCACGCCGACACCGGACGCCGAAAACCTGAAGATCGCCTACGCCTACGCGCTGCCGCAACTGGCCAAGGCGGACGAGTACGTGGTGGTGCCGAGCCCGGGCAATCAGGATGACCGCAAGCTGCCCCGGCAGGTGCTGGCCGAGGTCGTGGAACCCAGATACGAAGAGCTCTTCGGGCTGATCCAGCAGCAGTTGCGGCAAGGCGACCTGATCGACCAAGTCGCATCCGGCGTGGTGCTGACCGGCGGCGCTGCAAAGATGGAAGGCATCATTGAATTGGCCAAGGACGTGCTGGACATGCCGGTGAGCCTCGGCACGCCGCGCAATGTGGCCGGCATCAAGGACATCGTCAGCAATCCGATTCACGCCACCGGCGTCGGTTTGATGCTGCACGGCATGAAGCGCCGGCAACAGGCGGGCGACCCGGCCGATGCGGCCCGGCCCGGCTGGCTGGACAGGTTCAGGCGATGGTTCAACGACAACCTCTGACGACAACCCCCCAACGACAACCCTTGCGAGGAGCAAAGCCATGAGCGACTGGGACAACGAACCTTCATTCAAGCTGGACGATGTGCCATCAAGCGCCATCATCAAGGTGGTCGGTGTGGGCGGCGGTGGCGGCAACGCCGTGCGACACATGATCCGCAAGCGGCTTCAGGGGGTGGAGTTCATCGCCATCAACACCGATGAACAGGCGCTCGACCTGATACCAGCGGAAACCCGGCTCACGGTCGGCTACCAGATTACGGAAGGATTGGGCGCGGGCTGTGATCCGCAGATCGGTGAGCAGGCGGCGCTGGAAGATGCGGACAAGATTGCCCAGGCCGTGGAGGGCGCGCATATGGTGTTCATCGCCGCTGGCATGGGCGGCGGCACCGGCACCGGCGCAGCCCCGGTGGTTGCCAAGATTGCGCGCGAGCGAGGCATCCTGACGCTGGCCGTCGTGACGCAGCCCTATGAATGGGAGTGCCGCGACGACGCTGCAGAACAGGGGCTGGCGCGATTGCAGGAGCAGGTGCATTCGCTGATCACGGTATCCAACGACAAGCTGAGCGAGGTTTTTCCAGATCAATGCTCGCTGATGGATGCATTCCAGTCGGCCGACGATGTCCTGTTTCGGGCTGTCGAGGGCATCTCAGATCTGATCGTCAACACCGGCCACATCAACGCGGACTTCGCCGATGTGCGCACGGTCATGTCCAATGAGGGCGCCGCCATGATGGGCACCGGGCGCGCCTCCGGCGACGACCGCAGCGAAAAGGCCGTGGACGCCGCAATCGACTGCCCGTTGCTTGATGACATAAATCTCTCAAGCGCCGCCGGCGTGTTGGTCAACATCACCTCCGGCCCATCGATCACCCAGGGTGAGTATTCGGGCATCGGCAAGCGGGTAAGGGAACGGGTCGCGCCAGGCACGCAGATCGTCACCGGCTGGGTGCTGGACGAGACCATGCAGGACGAGATCAAGGTCACCATCATCGCTGCCGGCCTCGACGCGGGCCGCCCCGCCGTCAAGAAGCCCGCATCCGGCGAAATCAGCAGACGCTCCAGACGGCTGGCCGATCCAGGTGACGAGGCAGTGGATTTCGACGTTCCGACACTGGCGCGTCGGCAGGCAAGCGGCGGGATAGCCGTCGTTGAACCAGCCCCGGCGCTGGCGTCGGCGGCAACAGCAGCCAGGGCAGTGGACTCGACGCCGGTCGATCTCAGCCGATTTCTGCAACGCCAGGCAGATTGATCCCGGGATGGCTTGGCGCAGGCCTACCGAGTCGCCAGGCGGCGCCACCGAAACGCGCTCCGCCGTGGCGGGCGGCGCCGGCCATCGAACGCCGGACTATTCGCGCATCTCGATTTCGGCTTCGGTCAGGCTGCGACGGAAGGATTCTCGGTGGAAGAGCTTTTCCATGTAGGAGCGCAGTGGCTTGGCGGCTCGCTCGCGCAACGGTATGCCAACCGCCTTCATGCGCCAGAGAATGGGCGCGACGCAGCAGTCCACCAGCGTAAACTCCTCGTTCATGAAGAACGGCATCTCGGCAAACACGGGGACGGTGCTGATCAGGCTTTCCCGCAATTCCGCACGGGCCGCTGCCGCCGCCGCATCCTCGACGCCGGGGCGAAGCAGCTCGTCGAGCTTGCGGCTCCACTCCCGCTCCACGCGGTACATCCACAAACGCGAGCGCGCCCGATGCACCGGATACACGGGCAGCAGGGGCGGATGTGGAAAACGCTCGTCCAGATACTCCATGATGATGTCGGCCTGATAGAGCACCAGGTCTCTGTCAAGCAGGGTCGGCAGCGTGTTGTAGGGGTTGACCTCGGCCAGATCTTCCTGAAGGCCTTCCTTGTGCGGGTCGATCACATCAAAGCTGACGCTCTTCTCCGCCAGCACCATGCGCACCTGATGAGAGCGATGATCCTTCGGGTCCGAAAACAGCACCATCGAGGATCTGTGTGCGATCAGGGTCACGACCTCACTCCGCCGGGACGTGCGCGGCTCAATGCACGTCCTTCCAGATTTCGCGATTGAGCAGCCAGGTGAAGATGCCGAAGATGCCGAGGAAACCGAGCACGTAGAGGCCGAGCCTCTGCCGCGCCAGGCGCCCGGGCTCGCTCACATAGTGCAGAAAATTGGTGAGATCGCGCACGGCCAGATCATATTCGGCGGCTGTCAGGGCGCCGCTGCCCGCATCCACCGCCAGCTGCCGGCAGGCAATGGCGTCTTCGGTGCAGATGTCTCGTTGCACGCCCTGCAACTCAAGCAATGCATGTGGCATACCCACGTTCTCGAACACCTTGTTGTTGACGCCGAACGGCCGGCTCTCGTCCACGTAGAAGGTCTTGAGATAGTTGTAGAGCCATTCCGGGCTGCGCACGCGCGTCACCATGGTCAGGTCCGGTGGCGGTGCGCCGAACCAGGCCTTGGCCTGCTCCGGATCCATGGCCGATTGCATGAGGGCGCCAATCTTGGCGTCACTGAACACCACGGTTTCAAGCGCCACATCATGCGGGATGCCAAGATCATCGGCGGTGCGCTCATAGCGTTGGTAGCGCAACGAATGGCAGCCCTGGCAGTAGTTGGCATAGAGCGCCAGGCCGCGCTGCAGCGACGCCTTGTCGCGCAGGTCCATGTCCACCGGCAGCAAGGGCCAGCTGCTCTCGGCCGCCTGCCCGAGGAATGGCGCCAGCAACAGCGCCAGGCTGGCCAGCCAGCAGCGGGCCTGGAATGCAGTGCAGGTCATCGCATGGTCACCCGTTCAGGGGGCTCGGTGGTTTTCTCGGCCCGCGTGTACCAGGGCATGAGCACGAAGTAGGCAAAGTAGATCAGGGTGAAGATCTGCGCTGCTGCCGTTGCCAGGTTGGAAGCCGGCGTGACCCCGAGATAGCCGAGAATCAGGAAACTGACGACAAAGAGCGCAAGCATCCAGCGCGAAGCCATGCCCTTGTTGCGCATGGAAGCGACCGGACTCTTGTCGAGCCAGGGCAGGAAGAACAGCAGCACGATGGCGCTCGACATCACCACGAATCCCCAGAACTTGGCCTCAATGCCGAACAGCGGAAAGGTGACGGCTCGCAACATCGCGTAGAAGGGCGTGTAGTACCAGACGGGCGCAATATGCTCCGGCGTCTTCATCGGATTGGCCACTTCGAAATTGGGCTTCTCCAGGAAATAACCACCCATCTCGGGCGCGAAGAACACCACAGCGCAGAACAGGAACAGAAACACCACCGTGGCGTGCACATCATGCACGACCGTATAGGGCCAGAAGGCGACACCATCCAGAGGCTTGCCGGAAGCATCCTTGAGCCGCTTGATATCCACGCCGTCCGGGGCGCTGGAACCCACGTGGTGCAAGGCGACGAAATGCACGAACACCAAGCCAACCAGAATCAGCGGCACAGCTACCACATGCAGGGCAAAGAAGCGGTTGAGCGTGATCTCCGACATCACGAAATCGCCCCGGATCCATTCGGCGAGATCAGGCCCGACCACCGGCACGGAACCGAACAGGGACACGATCACCTGTGCGCCCCAGTAGCTCATGTTGCCCCAAGGCAGCAGATAGCCGAAAAAGCCCTCGGCCATCAACGCCAGATAGATGGCCATGCCGATCAGCCAGACCAGTTCCCTCGGCTTGCGGTAGGAGCCGTACATCAGACCACGGAACATGTGCAGATAGACAATCAGGAAGAAGGCCGACGCCCCCGTGGAGTGCATGTAACGCAGCACATCGCCATACGCGACATCGCGCATGATGTGCTCAATCGAGGCAAACGCGCCCTCCCCGCTCGGCACATAGAACATGGTGAGCCAGATGCCGGTGACCAGCTGGTTGACCAGGATCAGGGTCGCCAGCCACCCCATCAGATACCAGAAGTTGTGATTCTTCGGCGCGTAGTACTTCGACAGGTGGTATTCCCAGGTTTCCACCAACGGGAAACGGGCGTCCAGCCAGCCGATCAGTCCGCGCCAGAGCCCTTCCAGACGCTCGGCCAGCGGCCGCGCCGCACCTTCGCTCGATTCAGCCATCACGCCGTCTCCGCGGATTCTTCGCCGATTACGATCACGGTGTCGGAAACAAAGTAGTAAGGCGGGACTTCCAGGTTGTCCGGGGCCGGCACGGCCTTGACCACGCGCCCGGCCAGATCGAAGCGAGAGCCGTGACAGGGACAGAAGAAGCCGCCCTGCCAATCGGGATCAAACGGCTTCGGCTCGACGACGCCGTGGTACTTTGGGGAACATCCCAGATGCGTGCAAAGCCCCAGGTAAACGCCGATGTCCGGTCGGCGAGAGCGCCAGGGATTGCGCGCAAACTCCGGCTGCATGGCTGAATTGTCAGAATCCGGATCAGCCAGATCGGAACTGCCGGCTTCCAGGGCCGCCACCGCCTCCGAGCCGCGCCGCAGCACGAATACCGGCTTGCCACGCCAGGCCGGAATCGGCCCGAACAACTCACCCGGTTGCAACTTGCCGATATCGACTGTCACCGGCGCCCCAAGGGCGCGGGCCTTGGCGCTGGGTATCCAGGACGCGGCAAAGGGCACGGCGGCGCCCGCCGCTCCGACAGCGCCTACCGCCGAGGTGGCGCCTATGAGAAAGTAACGCCGCCCCGGGCTGTTCAGCGGCGGCGCTTCTGCGCCGTCATCGGCTGCATGCGTCGTCAAGTCTTGCCCCTGTCCTGATTCTGACCTGTGGCCGCCCAGCGCATTCTAAAGCCCGTTGCCTTGCGGCGTGTAGCCTGGTCGCACTGTCGGCCGCACGCCGTGTAGCACTAGCGCTTCGAGTACTGCGGTCGCTTGCGCGCCTTGTGCCGCCCGACCTTCTTGCGCTCGACCGCGCGCGCATCCCGAGTGAGGAAGCCAGCCGCCCGCAGCGGCCCGCGCAGTGACTCGTCACGCGCCACCAGAGCCCGTGCGATTCCGAGCCGGATAGCCCCGGCCTGGCCGGAATTGCCGCCGCCACGCACCCGTGCAGCCACATCCACCGATTCCGTCAGGCCCACCACCTCCAGTGGCTGGCGCACGATCATGCGCGCAGTCTCGCGCCCGAAATAGCGGTCCAGAGGCTGCGAATTGACGGTGACGCGCCCGACACCGCCGGCCAGATACACCCTGGCGGACGACGTCTTGCGCCGCCCGGTGCCGTAGTCTGCCTGGATTTCCATCATGGTTTTGGCTGCTGCTCTCGTTTTCCGTGGATGACTTTTGGTTACCCGCGCCTGCCCGTTCAGATTTCGAGGGGTTTCGGTTGCTGCGCCACGTGCGGATGCTCGGGCCCGGCATAGACCTTGAGCTTGCGGAACACGGCGCGACCGAGGCGATTCCTCGGCAACATGCCCCTGACCGCACGCTCGATGATCCGCTCGGGATGCCGCGCCCGCACCTGCTTCAGCGCCGCGGCCTTGATGCCCCCCGGATAGCCGCTGTGCCGATAGTAGATCTTGTCGCTTTCCTTCTTGCCGGTAACCGCCACCTTTTCCGCATTGATGACCACGATAAAGTCACCGCAGTTTACGTGCGGGGTGTAGTCCGGCCTGTGCTTGCCGCGCAGCCGATGGGCGACAGCGGATGCCAGCCGACCGAGCACCTGGCTCTCGGCATCCACCACATACCAATCAGGGCGTACATCCTGCGGCCGCAGGCTGACAGTTTTCATCGTCGGTTACTGACCCTCAAGGCAGACGCGATCCGGGAACGGAGGCAGCTTTCAAGAAGGCGCGCATGGTAGCGAAGCGCCCTGGACAATTCAAGGCGTACACCCGCGTCCAGATCCCCTCTTTCACTCCGCCCCTGCTGCGAATACCAGTAGCGCGTTCCCCGGCTCATGAAAGTACAGCCCATAGCCGGAACTCACTACCAGATACCCCTCGCCCAAGGCCGGACCGCCGCCGCTCATGCCGCCACCACGCGCGGTCAGCCCGTTGACGGCTTGCACGGGCACGGTGGTGTTGAAGTCCCATAGCACTCGTCCGTCCTCGGCTGCGTAGGCGCGTACGTGGCCGTCCAGGTGGCCGGCGAACACCACCCCTGGCATGGCGGTAAGCGCGGCGGACACGCCCGGGTCGCAAAACGGCCGCCCGTCACCGCAGAGATTCTCCTGCACGTGCCGCCACACCACTTCGCCGGAGGCAGGATCAATGGCGTGAACGCCGGGGCGGGCCAAGGCTGGGTCCAGGTCCTCACCTGCGCGCGTGTCATTCATGTCGTTGATCGGTACGTACAGCAGTCCGTCACCGGCGGCCATGCCGAAGTGGACGCCGCCCTGACTGCTGCCCCGTCCCACTCGCGTGGCCCAGAGCAATGCACCAGCCCGGTTCGGGTCAAGCCCGAACACCATGCCGCTCTTCTGCCCGGCGGCAAGCACCGCGCCGCCTTCCATCAGCACCATGCTGGCCCCGTAGTCCACGTCCGGGCCGTCTTCCTCTGGGCAATTGGGGTTTTCGGCCATCATGCAGGCCACGTTCCAGGCATCGCCGGCCGTGCTTTGGTAGCGCCAGGCTCGTTCACCGGTGGCGAGGTCGATGGCGATTACGGCGTCGCTGTTGTCGTCGGCCGGTGAGGAGTAATTCTCGCCAGTACCGAAGTAGGCCAGATTGCGCCGCAAGTCCACCGCCGGGCTGGTCCAAACGGGCGCGCCGGAAGGCGCCAGCACCCGAGTGCCTGCGCGGGTAACGCCCACGGCAGCCGGTGGGTGGGGAATGGCCGAATGGCTCCAGATCAATTCGCCGGAATCGGCTGCAAGGGCCACCACCTTGCCCTGGAAGCTGCAACACTCGTAGTCTGTGTCGGCGGCCGAAACCACTTCCAGAGAGGAGACGGGCACAAGCACTTTCTCGCCCGCCAGCGCCGGAGCGCCGGTGATGGTGGCGCTGGGGTGGTCGTCCACCTTTAGCGACCACAGCAACTCTCCGGTCAGCGCATTGACGGCATAGGCCCGAGCCAGAATGTCGCCGAAGAAGGCCGTCGGCGTGCCGGCCTCCTGTTCGGCATCCTTCAAGACGATGGCGGTGCGCACCTCCGCCGACGCCTGGAACGACCAGCGCTCGCAACCTGTCTTCAGGTCGAACGCGTACACGGTTCCGTCCTGACTGCCGACAAAGACGGCGCCCATGGCAATGGCAGGCTGGGACCGGGCGCGAAGCGCGTTTGGAAAGGCGAAGGCCCATTTCAGCCTCAGTGCGGGCACATCTTCGACGTCAAATCCGGCGAGTTCCGCGGGAACGAAGCGGCGGGTGTCATGGCCCCAGCCCACCCTGGGCATTGGACGCGAGCGGTCGAACTTCAACGCCTCGCCAGTGCAGACGGGCGCTTGGGCAACGACAGTGTCGGCGTCGAGGCGAGCCCGGGTGATGTATTCGGTGATATGGGTTCGCTGCGCCTCGCTGAGGTGGGCGGACTGGGGCTGCATGATCCCATCCGTCATGGCCGCGTAAACGGCCTTGGGAGTCATCATTTCCAGAAAAGCCAGGTGCGGCGACCTGCTCACGCCGCCCTCATGGCAGTGCGCGCAATGCGCCGCGTACAGGGCGGCGCCGGGCAGCGCCTCGCGGGGGCCGAGATCATCGCTCAAGGCCTGAAACTGATCCGTCGAATTCAGCGTCGTGGGACCATCCGACTCGTACTTCGATTGCTGCGCCGGAGCGGCTTGCTGTTGCAGAGCCGGTTCCGGGCCGGTGTCGCAACCGCTGATACAAAGGAGCGGCAGGACGGACACGAGTGGGAGCAAACGCTTTCTGATTCTCATCCTCAAATTCCCCTGGCGAGACGGCTGGCGACCCGGGTCGGCGGCAAGAGCATATCACCAAGGCGCCTGGCGCCCTGACCCGTCACGCTCGATTCGATCCACGGGACACGCACCGGCGGCACCTGGGCGCAACACGGCACCTGGGCGCAATTGACGGCTCGAGGCCCCTTGCCTACACTGGCCGCATCCTCTGGGGTGGCATGACGCCTGAGATGGCCGAGTCGGATGGTCCGGCGCGGCTGAACCCATTGAACCTGATCCGGTTAATGCCGGCGTAGGGACCAGGAACGTGCCCAATCCACCCGCACTCTTCCGCGAACCCTCCTGCACCGCTTGCCGGGTCTCCCGCAATTCGCCCAGGAGACTCCAATGAAGCCTTCACGCCAACCACTGCTTTCGTGCGTTCCAGCATCCTTGGCCGCCCTGCTTCTCGCGCTGGCCGTTCCCGCGGCAGTGGCCGATCAGCTGATTGAAGAGGAAATCATCGTTACCGCCACCTTCCATGGCGCCGCGCTGATGGAGGCGCCTGCAAGCGTCACGGTGGTCGATGGCGAATCGGCCAGCGACCGCGCCGCGCGCCACATCGAGGAACTGCTCGGCCTGGCGCCCAATCTGAGCTGGTCCACGGGTGCGTCCCGAAGCCGGTTTCTGCAAGTGCGCGGCATCGGCGACCTGGAGCAGTTCGCCGAACCCAAGTACTACCCGGCGGTTGGCGTCACGATCGACGATCTCGAAATCGGCAGCGCCGCCAATGCCGCCACTCTGTTCGACGCAGCGCAGGTCGAAGTGCTGCGCGGGCCGCAAGGCGTTCGGTTCGGCGCCAGCGGCCACGCCGGGCTGGTCAATATCCGCACCCAGGAGCCGACGGAGACTTTCGAGGGCGCCTTGAGCGCGGGCGCGGGCAACCGAGGCGCTCACAATCTTGGCGCCGTGCTGAGTGGCCCATTGAGCGATACGCTGCAAGGCCGAGTCGCGGTTCAGCGCAACGCAAGCGACGGCCATTTCACGAACGCCGCCCTGGGGCGAGACGATCTGGCCGGCTTCGACGAACTGACCGCTCGCGCCAAGCTGCGCTGGCGCCCCAGCCAGCAATCCCACTACGGTCTCAACCTGCTCGCCATCGACAGCGACAACGGCTATGACGTCTGGTCTCTGGACAACAACCGAACCACCCACTCCGACGAGCCAGGCGTTGACCGCCAGGAACTCATCGGAGTCACCCTGACCGGCGAGTGGGCCTTGAACGAACACTACAACTTGCGCGCCATCGCCTCCCGCGCCGATGCCGATCTGCTGTACAGCTACGACGTGGACTGGACATCGCCGGCCTTCTGCATGACGTTCACCTGCTCATTCGGCCACGATACTGCCACCGAGTCCTTCGACCGAAGCCAGGATCAGACCAGCGTCGAACTCCGAATTTGGCGCGGCCAGGCTCTGCAGGCCGGTCAGTGGCGGCAGGTCGCAGGCCTCTACCTCAAGGCCACCGATGAAGGTCTGGGCTACGCCTACCCAAGCGCCTGGTACGGCGACTATGCGGTAGCGACCGACTACGAAACCCGACGCGCCGCAGCCTACGGGACGCTGGAATACGCCTTGAGCGATCGCCTCGCCTTGTCCCTCGGCGCTCGCGTGGAGACCTTCAAGGACGACTACGAAGACGGCAACGGCGTCGCCCATGACAACAGCGAAACGCTGTGGAACGCAGAATTGAGCGCCAGATACCGCTTTGGCGGGGGTGGCGTCCTGTACGCTTCGCTGGCCACCTCCGAAAAACCCGGTGGCGTGAACGTCAGCGCCAGTTCCCAATTCGCATTGATGAGCCCGGCCTTCCGGGCCTTCATGGCCCGGAAAATCCGTTTCGGCAGCGAACGCCTGGTCAACAAGGAGCTGGGTTACAAGACCGAAGCCCTTGGAGGCCGTCTGTCGCTGCGGGCGGCGGCCTTCCACACCCACCGAGTCAATGCGCAATTGGAAAGCTGGATGTGGGATGACGCGGCCGGCCTCTGGATCGGCTACCTGGACGGCGCCAGCGACGGCGAGAATTACGGGGTCGAGATGGAAGCCCGGGTCGAGATCACGCCACAGCTGCAGGCGTTCGCCAGCCTCGGCATCCTGCGCACGCAGGTCGATGATCTCGCGACCTTTGATCTCGACGCTTCTGACTTCGTGAGCCGCAACGGACGCGACCAGACCAGGTCGCCCAGACATCAGTACGCTGCCGGCCTCAGCGCCAGCCTGCCCGCCAACCTGTCCGCTTCAGTCAGCGTCGAGGGCCGGAGCGGCAGCTACTACGGCTACTACCACGATGGCCGCCTGGACGGCTTCAATCTGGTCAACGCCAACGTCCTCTGGACGATGCAACGCCTCTCACTCAACCTCTGGGTCAGAAACCTGGCCAACGAGGCCTACGCGACCCACGGCCTGTACTTCGGCGCGGACCCCAGGGACGACTTTGCCTTCTGGATCCCCCAGACCTACGAACAACGCGGGGCGCCGCGCAGCTTCGGCATTGACGCGCAGTACGCTTTCTGATGCCGGCCCGCCTGCCCCCAGCAACAGGCTGACCCGTACAGGGCGCCAAGCGCCGCATGGCAGCGTCAGCAAATACGCTTTTGGAAGTCTTCGCAACCGGAGCGAGCCTGATCTACATCGTGCTGCTGATCCGGGAGCGGGTCAGTTGCTGGCCGTTCGGCATTGCCGGATCGCTGCTCAGCATCTATCTCTTTATCGATACGCGGCTCTATTCGGAAGCGATTCTCTACGCCTTCTACGTTGGCATGGGGGTATGGGGTTGGGTTCGCTGGTCGGCCCGGGATCGAACCAGCAGCCACCCGGTGGTCCGGCTCTCCGCGACCGGCAATGCCGCGCTGATTACCCTGAGCCTGGCGTTCGGTCTCACCCTGGGACAGCTGCTGGCCGTCTTCACCGATGCCGAACGACCACTGATTGACGCCATGACCACAAGCTTCAGCTTCGCCGCCACCTTTCTGCAGGTACGCAAGGCCCTCGACGCCTGGATCTATTGGATGCTGATCAACCTGACCACCATCTGGTTCTACCAGGACCGCGAACTGGTCATCTACGCCACCTTGATGGTCATTTACACCGTACTGAGCGTGGTCGGCTTCGTCCGCTGGCTGCGGACCTACCTCAGCCAACAGGCCGCAAAGCCATCGCCGACTGCGAACCCTGCCAGCTCATTCAGGCGACCAACGCAGTCCCGGGCAACCAGGCAACCGCGAAGCGCCAATCAGCCCAGATGCTCGGCAAAAAAGGCCAGGGTGCGCTGGCGGGCCAGATCCGCGCTGGCCGCGTCGTGGCTGGCGCGATGATCGCAGTTGAATCCGTGGTCTGCTGCATACACGTGCACCGGCAGGCCGGGTTGGGCGGCCTTCACCTTTTCGACATCGCTCAAGGGGATGAAGCTGTCCAGTTCACCGAAATGAAAGATCACCGGACACCGGGGCGTGCGCTGCATTTCGTTGGCAACGCCGCCACCATAGTAGGAGGCTGCTGCGGAAACACCGGTCAGCTCGCATGCCGCAAGCCAGGCAAGCAGGCCACCAAAACAATAGCCGACCACGCCAACCTGGCCTTGGCCAGCGGCATGATTGGTCGCAGCCTGGAGATCGGCAAGCGTGTCAGGCATGGCCAGTTGGGAGAAGGCAATATCAATGCCTCGGGCCATGTCGTCAGCTTCATAGCCAAGCTCGACGCCGGGCTCGACCCTGTCGAATATCCTCGGCGCAAGCGCGGCGTATCCGGCATCGGCATAGCCATCGGCTACGGCCCGGATATGGGCGTTGACGCCAAAGACCTCCTGAATCACCAGCACGGAGGCCTTCGGCTTGCCCTCTGGTAATGATTGATAGGCCCCGAATCTGAAACCGTCCTGCGACTGCAACTCGATCACATCACCCATGGCCCGCCTCCGGTTGTGCTCAACAAGGGCGGCCCTTGTACCACAAACCGGCGCGAGACTCATGGCGGCTTGCAGGCCTGGCGGATGCGATATTCGATGCTATCGCTGATTGGGCTTACGGCGAATCAGACGGCTTTCCGCATCATCTCCAAAGCGCCATGTCCGCTATCGCCCAAGGTATGCTTGATGCCGACTCATTGAATCTTGCCGACTTGGACACTGATACCTTGGAACAACGCTTCAGCCAAGCGCAATGCGATTATTACGACGCTCGAATAAATTCGACACTGAACGACTACAGCCCTGCCATCAGGGCTGTACTCAAAGCCGCAGAAACGCCCAACAAGTTGTCGGATATAGCTACCATCGAAATACTCCAAAAAGGCATTCATGACATGAAGAAATCAGGTAATGCGCCACCTGATCCCATCGACTCCTGCTCGCTTTTCGATATCCTTGTTCGCCAAGGCGCCATCGGGCGAACTTCGGCAGACCGATATAGCTGCTTCATTCGATCACTTGCCCGTTACGCAGATTCTAAAAACCATGCGCTACATGCCCCATTTCCGGCGCAAAAGCGTTGCCCACGAAAGGGTAGTGCACCTACGATGGAAGATACTGGATGATTCGCCCCTTTGTCTTTGGGAGTCTGAAAAAGGTTGAATGGGCAACGCCATGAAAGTAACTGAGCGTACGCTACCGGAAGGCCCGGACAGGATATTCGAGTTGGCGGAGCCTGTGCTTAGCAGGCACTTCAATCCAAGCTCTTATGCCTTGGGCGGCGGCACCGCCCTCGCGGCGGTCTGGCGCCATAGGCACAGCACGGACGTTGACCTGTTCATGGACGGCGCGGCCTATCGAGCCGTCTCCATGAACGACGGACTGCGTACCTCGCTTGAGAATGACCTTCGGGACACACTTCGCCCTATGCGCTTGGACGTGATGCGGGGGTTCATCAAGATATTGATGCCTGAAGGCGAGATGTCGCTGTCGACTTCGGATACGCCGATTGGGGTCGAACGCCCCTTCCCGCACAGGGTGGCGGGATCGACGGTGGCGATTGAGCCGCCTGAACTCGTTATCTCTCGGAAGATACAAGGCCGAATGATGAGCAACGGCGTGTTCGTGGTTCGGGACCTGTACGACATTGCGGCGGCATCCGTTCTTGACAGGGGCGCCTTGGTCGCCGCACTCGACACCATGACAGATGAGGAGTGCGATGCCTTGCGGAGCGAACTGGCACGCCTTCCCCCAGAGTGGGCAGGCCACCCGTCAAGCGGACGCCCTATTCTCAGCGTGGCGCGGCCGAAGTCCCTCGCGGAGAACGTTGAGCATTGCGTGCATGTCGCCATGGCGGTGTTTGCCGGGGACTGGTCAGCGGCCGACGCTCTGTGCGCCGACGCGGTTCCCGGGGACCGCGGCTACAGACCCAAGAGCGGTGGCCAGGGTGGCCCTTGATTTGGATGCGGTCCGCGCCGCCTATGCCGCAGGCCCGTCTAGTGACAAGTTTGTCCGTGTGCCGACCCGAGAGGAGCGGGTCGCGGAAAGCGAGCGTGAACTGTTTCGCCTTTGCATTGAAGGCGGACGGGACCCCGAAGCCGAATGCCTTGGCCAGCACGGTGCGCTGATCGGAGGCTCCAGCAAGCCAGGGCGTACACGTTCGCTCGTTTCTCGCCTAGCCGAGGACTACGCCCCCGTTCGGCTCGCACCGCCCTCGTGGTTCGGGCACAACACGCCGACCGCCATGTCCGAGGATGGAGGACGCGGAATCCTGGCGATGTTGGTTGCATCCTACATGGCCGGGGCGCCAAAGGAGGACAGGCCAACGCCTGAGCAAATGCGGCAGGCGTTTTATGCCGACCCGCCGAGCGGCATCGAGCGTTTCTGGCTGCATGAGATTCTGGCTTGTGCGCGCATCAGGGAATTGCGCAGCGTCATCCAGGAAACGGGGATGTCGCTTGGCGTGTTCGTTCGGTCTCTGCACAACGCCGATGTCCGGCGCCACGACTTGGCGAACTGGATGAACCAGTTTGCAGTTGCCCCGGAACAAAGTTGACTCGCCCAAGTTGTATGGCAACTACTCTCTTGATTCGAGTTTGTGTCACGCATTCGTCATAATGCTGGGGTCTAATCCTCGTTTATGCCATTCGCCGGATTTGTCGGCCTCCCATGAAGAACTCCGTGCTTGTCGTTGAGGATGAGCGAGAAATTCGCGAGATGCTCAACTTTTCCCTCGGTCGCAGCGGCTTCGACGTGCGCGAGGCCGCCAGCGCCGAAGAAGCACTGCAGGCGCTTGACGGACCGCTGCCGGACCTGGTGCTGATCGACTGGATGCTACCGGATCTGTCCGGTATCGCCCTGACGCGTCGTTTGCGCGAAGACGACCACACCGCCCATTTGCCGATGATCATGCTCACCGCCCGAGGCGAGGAAACCGACAAGCTCAAGAGCTTCGATTCCGGCATTGACGACTATGTCACCAAGCCGTTTTCGCCGCGGGAACTGGTAGCCCGCATGAAGGCGCTCCTGCGGCGCTCGGGCGACCCGGATGACGGCGTCCTCGGTTGGGGCGATCTCTGCATGGATCTCAATGCGCGTCGGGTCACAGTGCACGGCCAGGAGGTGCAGCTGGGTCCGACGGAGTTCCGATTGTTGCAATTGTTCGTGCGCCACCCGAACCGAGCCTTCAATCGCGCGCAATTGCTGGACCGGGTCTGGGGCCGCAACATCTATTTGGAGGAGCGCACGGTGGACGTACACGTGCTGCGCCTGCGCAAGGCGCTCAAGTCCTGCGGTGTCGAGGGCATGATCCAGACCGTGCGCGGATTTGGCTATCGCTGCTGTGCGCCCGGTCAAGACGGTGAGCGCACTGCCAATGACGCTGGCTGACGCCCTGCCCTGGGCGCTCGTCGCAGCGGCTGCGGCCGGGCTGCTTTATCAGCAGCGCATCTTGCGTCAGTTCCTGCGTTGGGCCGGCAAACCGTTGCGCAAACCGCACATCCGGCACCAGGCGCTGCAAGCGGCCAGCAATGATCTGCGCAAGTCACTGAAACGAGCGCGGCGGCGCACGCACGAAGCCCTGCAGAAGACGTCCCACTTCCGGAATGTGACTGCCGCCCTGCCGGATGCCGCCGTTCTGGTGGATTCCGAGGGTCGCATCGAGAACTTCAACGACGCCTCCACCGCCTTGCTGCGGCTAAAGCGCAAGCACAAGGGTGCGGACCTGGGCGCGCTTCTGCGCCATCCGGACGCTGTCAGCCTGATGCAGCAACAGACGCCGGATGAAACCGTTGAAATCGGCTCGCCCTACATGGAAGGCCAGCGCCTGGAACTGCGGCGCATCCGGGTCGGCGAGCGCCAGGATCTCATCCTGGTGCGCGATGTCACGCACCTGAACCGACTGCTGACCATGCGTCAGGATTTCATCGCCAACGTCTCGCATGAACTGCGCACGCCGCTGACAGTCGTGATTGGCTACCTCGAAGCGATGGACGAGGGCGAAGCCCTGGACGAGCAGGCCCTGCGCAGCCTGGTGCACAGGCTGCGCTCGCCCGCGCGGCGGATGCACGCATTGGTGGACGACCTGCTGATGCTGACGCGGCTGGAGGCAAGCCCCAATCCGGAACCCAGGGATCTCAGCGAAATCGACATGCGCGTCCTGCTCGACAATGTGGTGGAAGACGCCTCCGGGCTCACCACCGGCGGGCATCGCATCCGGCAGCAGGTTGAACCGGCCCTGAAGGCGCTGGCGGTAGAGAAGGAACTACTGAGCGCGTGCGGCAATCTCATCACCAACGCCATCAAGTACAGCCCGGAAGGTGGTGATATCGACATCTGCTGGCGGCAGGACGGCAAGGGCGCACTGTTCGAGGTGCGCGATCAGGGCATGGGCATTGCGCCAGAACACCTGTCGCGGCTCACGGAGCGCTTCTACCGCGTGGACCTGGCCCGCGCCCGCGTGAAAGGCGGCACCGGCCTTGGCCTCGCCATCGTCAAGCATGTCCTGAAGCGGCACGGCGCCCGCCTGCAGATCGAGAGCGAGGTGGGCCAGGGCAGCCGCTTTTTCTTCCGGCTGCGGTCCCAGCAAGTGCGCCTTACCCGGCCAAGCTTGGCCGGATAAGGCGCGACGCGACGCCAT
This sequence comes from Pseudomonadales bacterium, assembly GCA_965199705.1. Taxonomy (GTDB): domain Bacteria; phylum Pseudomonadota; class Gammaproteobacteria; order Pseudomonadales; family Azotimanducaceae; genus Azophilus. The sequence goes on along the minus strand of OZ241359.1, from coordinate 1,108,455 downwards.
ATCACGCCATACGCGGCGCAGACCCCCAGCCGCCCGATCGGCTTTCTATTGACGATGCCAAGTCGCGCGGAAGTAGTAGTAGCCGCCGTTGAAGCCGAAAGGTGAGCCTTCCGGGTAGATCAGCCCAGCCGCGTCGCCGTTAGGGTTCTTCTCCGGGTAGGTGTCGAAGGCGTTTTGGGCGCCAACCAGCAGGGTCACGGACTCGCTTACGTTGTAGGACGCCTCAAGATCGACCAGGAACTTCGGATCGGGGTAGTACGCTAATTTTTCGCTGTTGGTCGGCGCATCGTAGTACTCGCCGTAGTAGCGGCCTCGGGCCATGACCCGCCACGGGCCCTGCACATGGCTGTACGTCAGGACGAAGCGGAAGTCCGGGCGACCCTCCTCGATTTGCAGCCGTCGATTCTCTTTGGTGAAGCCGGGATTGAACTTCGTCAGGTCGATGTCCGACCAGTTGGCCGCTGCGGTCAGGGTGGAGACGCCACCGCCCACATCGAAGGGCGCGGTGGCAACCAGATCGATTCCTGAGGCCTCCACCGTTTGCTGGTTGGAGAAAAAGCGCACCGACGTAAAGCTTTGCGCATCGGTAACGCCCGCAGCGAGCAGCGATTCAATGTCAGCTCCCGACAGGTCGAAGCGGCTGGTGAAGGCGATCCGGTCCTTGATTTCGATGTTGTAGTAATCAAGTGTTACGTCCATCGGCCCGGCGTTGAACACCGCGCCGACCGTGATGTTCACCGACTCCTCGGGCGTCAGGGCCTGGGCGCCCTTCTGCTGGGCCACCGGATTGGTGGGCGGCAGGGTGGCGATGTCCGCCAATCGCCCCATGTTGAACTCGGTGGTCACGTTGCGCAGGTTGGCCTGGCCTGACGTCGGCACGCGGAAACCGGTGCTGATCGCGCCACGCAGGGCGAAGGCCTCCGACACCTGGAATCGAGCGGCGCCCTTGATGTCCAAGGTGTCGCCGAATTGCTTGTAGTCTTCGTAGCGCAAGGCGCCGCCGAGCAGCAGCCGGTCGGTTACGTCCGACTCGACATCAAGATAGACGGCGATGGAACTCGACTTGTGGCTGCCCGCGTCGCCCGGCTGAAAGCCCGGAAACCCGTTGGAGCCGACGCCGAAGCCCTGCGAAGCAAGGCCGTACTCCAAGTCGATGTAGAAGGAGTTGGGCTCGCCGTTGGTGATCTTGAACGTCTCGTCCCGGTACTCGAAGCCCATGGCCACGTTGACCGGCCCGTACAGGTCGCCGACGGCGAAAGGCCTTGAGAAGTCGATGTTGACCACCCGGTCGGTTTCCGTGTAGCCGCCCGCCTCGTAGTACACGTCGATGTCGTTGCGTTGCCCGAGCAGCTGCGGGTTTATGGTGTTGTAGATGTAGAACTCGGCGTTGCTGCGCCCGGCGACCGCGCTGATATCGAAGTACCATTCGCCGAGCTCGCCGCGAACGCCGCCAGCCAAGGCGTAGTCGTCAATGAAAGCGCCGAACTGCGGGGTGAAGCCGCCGGGGAACTTCTCATAGAGCGTGTAGCAGTGCGGAGCGGCTGATACCGCCGCCAGGGCGCCGGAGTCGGGCACGTTGTTGACGATTGGCACAACCGGGCAGCCCGACCCGTCGCCGCTCAAGTCCGCAACCTTCAAGGTCTTTGTGCCGTCCGGCAAATCGGGACCTTCAAAGACCCCGCCTCGGGTGTGCGGATTACGGTAGTAGAAGCCGCCTTCCACTTGGCGCTCCGCCCAGTTGCCGAAGGCGTAGGCTTCCATGCCGTTGCCGAGATCCAGGCCGAAGTTGCCGAAGAGCTTGAAGTCGTCAGAGTACTCTGGGGCCCCCCAAATCTGCGCCGGGTCGCGAACGTTGGTGTTGCCCGCATTGATCAGCCCTTGGGCATCGGCCCGCTGGCGGCTGCGGCTGGTGGGGTCGGACTCCTTCCACTCGAAGCTCAGGTTGGCGAAGCCGTATTCGGTCAGCGGCAGGCCGACGTTGGTAGATAGGGTCAGCGCGTCGCCGTCGCCTTCGTAGTGGCTGCCCCACTTGGCGTCCACGGTCATGCCGGAGTTGTCCTCCCTGAGGACGAAGTTCATGATGCCGGCGATGGCGTCGGAGCCGTATTGGGCGGAGGCGCCGTCGCGCAGCACTTCGAGCCGGTCGAGGGCGATGGCGGGGATGACGGAAACGTCGGGGCCCTGGGAGCCGCCGGAAATGCCCGCGCCGAGCAAGGCGATCACGGCGGCCCGGTGGCGCCGCTTGCCGTTCACGAGCACCAGGGTGGCGTCCGGGGCCAAGCCGCGCAGGGTGGCGGGACGAATGAAGGTGGCCGCGTCGCTGATGGGCTCTTGGCTGACGTTGTAGGACGGCACCAGGCTGGCGATCAGGTCGTCCATGTTGGAGCCGCCCTGGGCCGCGAACTCATCGCCGCCGATGACGTCCACCGGAACCGGCGAGTCGGATGCCGACCGGTCGCGGCGCCGGGAGCCGACCACGACGACCTCTTCGATCTCGCCGTCGGCGCTGGCCGTTTCTTGTGCCATCGGGGAAGGTGTGCCAACCAACAGGCCGGCAGCCGCGAGAAAGCCCGCAGCGGGGAGGAAAATACGGGAGAATTTCATCTCGAACACCTCGCAAGATTCAGTGTCAAATCCGTGCTGAGGGAAACGTGCGTCCTGGTCACCAAGCGGCCACGCTTCCCACTTCAATGTGTTTCAGCGTCGCTGAATGTTCGCCCGATGTCAAGCTGCTTGTGCTGTGGTTGTGCTGTGGTGCTTGTGCTGTGGTTGCTTGGTGTAGAACGCCGCAGTCGCAGCACCGTGTGGCCCGCTCAGGGCTTCAGTCGGCCTGCCCGGCGCCATCGTCAGACATCGCCAGCATGGGTTTATAGAGCCATTGGATACTGGAAAAGTCCAATCCGCCCGCGGCATGCGTGTCGGCATGCAGGCGGTAGAGATTCTCGGCCAGGGCGCCCAGGGGCACAGAACTGCGGGACTGCTGGGCAGTGGTCATGGCCAGCCCCAGATCCTTGGCCATGAGGTCCACCAGAAATCCGCCCTCGTAGCCTCGGCTGGCCGGAACTCCGGGCATCACGCCCGGCCAGGGGTTATAGCCGTTCAACGCCCAGTTGCCGCCCGACGATTGTTTCATGATCTCGGACAGCACGGCCGGGTCCAGGCCGTTGTCTGCGCCGAGCGTCAGAGCTTCGGCTGTGCCCGCCATCAGAATCGCAAGCAGCATGTTGTTGCATATCTTGGCCATCTGCCCAGCCCCTTCGGCGCCGGCGTGAAAGACATGCGCGCCCATCGCTTCGAACAAGGGCCTGGCTCGCTCAAGCGCCTCGGCAGCGCCACCGACAATGAAGGTGAGTGTGCCATTGACAGCCCCTCCGACGCCGCCGGACACGGGCGCATCCAGCATGGCGATGCCGCGCTCTGCCGCCGCTTCCGCCACTTGCCGGGCCGTGGCCGGATCGATGGTGCTGCAATCGATGACCAGCGCTTGCGCGGGCATTCGACCAAGCACGCCCTCCTCCAGATAGAGGCCAGCCACATGCCGACCGGCGGGCAACATGCTGATGAATACATCAGCGCCTTGCGCGGCCGCCAGCGCCGACGTTGCTGGCTCGGCGCCAGGCGCCTGCTGCATGCGCTCCGGCACGAGATCGAACACCCGTACCGAATGACCCGCCTTGATCAGATTCTGCACCATGGGGCCACCCATGTTGCCAAGGCCGACAAATCCCACCTTCATGTCGTGCGCTCCTTCAATTCATGTGCCTTGAGTCATGCGTCCTGGCCCTGGGCCTTGAACCTTGAGCCGCGTATCGCACCCAGGCTGCCGCAGGTGAACGGGCGCAATTTCTGGCCGCTTTGGTTCCGGCTCGTCCCTTCAGCCCGGATCTGCTTCCAGGTCATGTAGCGGATTTTCTGGCAACGGGCACTCGAAGTGGCCTAGCACATGCTGCCAGTCCAGCCCGTCCAGGCCGCCGAAACGCCACTTGGGGGCATTGTCCTTCTCGATCAAGAGTGCTCTCACGCCCTCCGCAAAATCCGTGTGTCGCGCACAGTTGGCGCCGATGTTCCACTCCATGCGGAAGCTGTCGGCCAGGCTGAGGTCGGGGGCGCGCCTGAGTTGCTCGATCACCACGCCGACCGTGGTTGGGCAGCCGCGCTCCATGGCCGCCACGCTGCGGCCCAGCCAGCCGTCCCCGGCCAGGGCGCGAATGCTCGCCACCACAGCAGGGTAATCGCCATCCAGACTCAGGTGTTCCGGTATGGCGTGCGCTTGTTGCGGCGGCAGCGCCGGGGTTGGCAGGCCATCCAGCGTGTCCGAGATCCTGGCGTTGTCTCCGGCATCTCCGGCAAGGTCCAGGGACAGCAGCAGCTCCCGCACCCGATCGCGTTCGCCGCTCACCACCGCGTGTGTGGCGACGCCCATGGCCCGCGCATCGCCAGCCTGAAAGTGGGCGCCGGTGCAGCCGAGAAACAACGCCTGGTGCGGCGGCAGATTGCGTAGCATCCGGGTGCCGCCGGCATCCGGGAACAGGCCGATGGTCACTTCGGGATATGCGATACGCGATGTTTCGGTCACCACCCGGAACCGGGAAGCGGAAAAGATGCCGAGCCCGCCGCCCATGACCACGCCGTGACCAATCGTCACAACCGGTTTCGGGAAGGTGTGAATCCGGTAGTCGAGGCGATATTCATGCTCAAAGAAGCGAAATGGATAGTCATCGACCAGAGACCCGGCCTCGTGATTGCGCCACATGGCGTGATAGAGCGCCTGAATGTCGCCGCCGGCGCAAAATGCGCGCTCGCCAGCGCCGGTAAACAGCAGCGCGACAACCCGCTCGTCATCAGCCCATCGACGCAAGGCCCGGTTCAGGCCAAGGGCCATCGGAAGGCTCAGGGAATTGAGCGTTTTCGGCACATTCAGCACCGCTTCTGCGAGAATGCGGCCAGCAGCCGTCTCATGCTCGCGCAGCAGCACGTCTGCGTTCGAATCAGTCAGTTCTCGCATGGCGTTCCTCATGTCCGGCGATCGCCCGGCGCCTGGCGCAATATTCGGCTAGCCGTTGACCCACTCCGGCGAACGTTTCTCGAGGAAGGCGTTCACGCCTTCGCGCTGGTCCGCGGTATCAAACAGGCCCACGAAGGCGTCACGCTCGGACCCATAGGCGCCGTGAATGGACCCGGAGCGCGCCCGGTGAATCAAGCCTTTGCAGGCGGATACGGCTTTCGGGCTCTGACGCCCGACCCGCTCTGCGATAGCAAGTGCGCGGGCCAGGGATTCGCCACGCTCCACCACTTCTTCGCAGAGACCAATCCGCTGCGCAGTCTGCGCATCAACCCGCTCGCCGCAGAGAATCATGCGTTTGGCCCAGCCCTCGCCCACTGTCCAGGCCAGATTCTGGGTGCCGCCGCCACAGGGCAGAAGGCCAACGCTGGCTTCCGGCAGAGCCATCTGAGCGCCGAATTCGCAGATGCGAATGTCACAGGCAAGCGCGCACTCCAGACCGCCGCCCATGGCGAATCCATTGACCGCCGCCACGGTGACGCCGCGAAAATCCGCCAGGGTTTCAAAGGCTGCGCCGAAGTGTTCGGCCATGTCCCGGGCAACCGACTTGTCGCCGTCCGCAAACAGATTGAGATCAGCTCCGGCGGAAAAGAACTTCTCGCCCTGGCCGGTGACGACAATGGCATAGACGCGCTTGTCGTGCGTACACGCAGCAACCAGCTCGCGGAGCGCCTGGAGGGTTTCGGTATCCCAGGTGTTGGCTGGCGGATTGGCGATGGTGAGAAGCGCTGTGTGACCACGCTGCTCCACCAGAAGCCTTTCGCTCGGGGATTCGATCATGTTTCAACTCCGGTCGGTTACTCGCGTCACGTGACCCTGTCCGCGCCATTCAGCAGGCGGCGGGCAATGATGACGCGCATGATTTCGTTGGTGCCTTCCAGTATCTGGTGGACGCGGGTATCCCGCACATGGCGCTCCAGCGGGTATTCCTTGATGTATCCATAGCCGCCATGCAATTGCAGGGCGTCGTTGCAAACATCAAAGCAGAGGTCCGTGGCCAGCCGCTTGGCCATCGCACAGTAGGTGGTGGCGTCCGGGTCACCGGCATCCAGCTTGGCGGCCGCCAGGCGCACCATTTGCCGAGACGCCACCAGATGCGTGGCCATGTCCGCCAACTTGAATTGCAACGCCTGAAACTCGCCGAGCGCCTGGCCGAATGCCCACCGTTCGGCAAGATAGCGCCGGGACTGATCCAGGGCCGCCTGCGCTGTGCCCACAGAACAGATGGCGATGTTGATGCGCCCGCCATCCAGGCCGCGCATGGCGATCTTGAAGCCCTCGCCCTCATCGCCGAGGCGACAATGCGTCGGCACCTCGACGCCATCCAGAATGACTTGCCGGGTGGGTTGGTTGTTCCAGCCCATCTTGGCTTCCTTGCGCCCGAAGCTGACCCCCGGCAGATCGGACTCGACCACGAAGGCGCACACGCCCGGGGCGCCAGCCAGGGCCCCGGCCGATTCGTGCAGTCGCGCCATGACCAAGAGGACGTCTGTGTCGCCTGCCCCAGAAATGAAGGCCTTGGTGCCGGTCAGCCGATATCCGTCCGGGCGTCTCTCGGCACGGGTTTTCAAGGCGGCCGCATCGCTGCCCGCCCCCGGTTCGGTGAGGCAGTAGGAAGCCAGGAGCTTGCCACTCGCAAGCCCGCCACAATAGGCATCGCGGGCGGTCTGCGTGCCGAAGCGGGCGATCATCCAGAGCGCCATGTTGTGGATGGTCAGGAAAGCAGCCGTGGACGTACAACCGCGCGCCAACTCCTCGAATACGATACTGGCGTCCAGGCGCGAGAGGCCGAGACCACCGACGGCCCCGGGCGTATAGAGAGCGCAGAAGCCCAGTTCGCCAGCGCGCGCCAGCACTTCCTTGGGAAACTCTTCCTGCGCATCCCAGCGCGCTGCATGCGGGGCCAGGTCGCGCTCGGCAAATTGCCTGGCTGTGTCCCGAAATGCCTGCTGGTCGGCCGAAAGTTCAAAGTCCATCGGCGGATTTTAACCGGAATGCCAGCCCGTCATGTAACGGCGAACCAGTCGATGGGCTGAGACCCCCGGCTTTCCAGCCAGGAATTGGCGCGGGCGAAGTGACCGCAGCCAAAAAAACTGTTGTGGGCAGACAACGGCGAAGGATGAGAAGCGCGCAAGACCAGGTGGCGGCCGTTGTCCAGGGCCGCGCCCTTGGCCTGGGCATAGGCGCCCCAAAGCATGAACACCAGCCCTTCACGCCGTTCGTCAAGCACCCGCACCACCTGATCGGTAAAGGTCTCCCAACCCCGGCCACGATGCGAGCCAGCGCGCCCGGACTGCACCGTAAGTACAGAATTCAGCAGCAAAACACCTTGTTCGGCCCAAGGCGCCAGGCAGCCGCGTCTGGCGTCAAGGCCCTGATGCTGGTCTCCCAGTTCATCATTGATCTCGCGAAAGATGTTCACCAGCGAAGGTGGCTGTCGCACACCCGGACGCACCGAGAAGCACAGGCCGTGCGCCTGATTCGGGCCGTGATAGGGATCCTGGCCGATGATGACCACCTTGACGGCGGCCAGCGGCGTTGCATCCAGGGCATGAAAGATCAGCGAGGCGGGCGGGTAGATTCTCCTGCCGGCCTGCTTCTCGGCTTGCAGGAAGGCGCGCAGTTTCGTCATGTAGGGCTTGTCGAATTCTGGCAGCAGGGCTTCCTTCCAGGACGCTTCGAGACGCACTCTGGCAGCGGTATCGCTCATCTGTGCGGACGCATCAGCGGAAACAGCAACACATCCCGAATCGACGGCGCGTCGGTGAGCAGCATGACCAGCCGATCGACGCCGATGCCCTCGCCTGCCGTCGGCGGCAAGCCGTATTCCAGGGCATCCAGGTAGGCATCATCCAGTTGCATGGCCTCGATGTCACCTGCCTGCTTTTGCGCCGCCTGGCGACGAAAACGCTCCGCCTGATCGTGCGGGTCGTTCAATTCACTGAAGCCATTGGCGATTTCTCGCCCGGCCACGAACAACTCGAAGCGGTCCGCCAGGAAAGGATTGGCGTCGTTGCGACGCGACAGGGGCGAGACTTCCGCCGGATAGTCGGTAATGAAGGTCGGCGCCTGCAATTCTGGCTCTGCTTCGGCCTCGAACAGCGCCATCTGCAAGGCGCCGAGGCCCGCCGTGCGCAGATCCCTGTCCTTGCCATGTCTGTCCGCAAGGCGCTTGCGCAGATACGCCTCATCGTCGAGCTCGGCTGACGCAAGACCACTGTGACGCTGGATCGCTTGCGCCAGGGTCAGTCGCTCGAAAGGCTTGCCGAAATCGAGCGCCAGGCCCTGGTAGCTGAAGGCCGTGTCACCCAGAAGCGTCTGGCTGATCTCGGCAAGCAGCGTTTCCGTGAGCGCCATCAGATCCCGGTAATCGTGGTAGGCCCAATAGAATTCGAGCATGGTGAATTCCGGGTTGTGGCGAGTCGAAAGCCCCTCGTTGCGGAAATTCCGGTTGATTTCGAACACCCGCTCGAAACCGCCAACGACAAGCCGCTTCAGAAACAACTCCGGCGCCACGCGCAGGTACAGCGGCAGGTCAAGCGCATTGTGATGGGTGACGAAAGGCGCGGCGTTGGCGCCGCCGGGAATCAGGTGCATCATCGGCGTTTCCACTTCGAGAAACCCCCGATCCTCGAAAAAGCCGCGCAGCGAGGAAACAATGCGCGAGCGGTGGGCGAAGCGCGACCGGGCAGCCTGATTCATCATCAGGTCCAGGTAGCGCTGCCGATAGCGGGTTTCGGTATCGGCCAGGCCGTGAAACTTCTCCGGCAGCGGCCTGAGGCTCTTGTTCAGAAGCACCACCGATTCGGCGGCCACTGTCAATTCACCCCGGTTGGTGCGCATCAAGCTACCTTGAAGCCCGACCAGATCACCGATGTCCCACAGATCCTGAAACGCAGCGTAGGCCGCTTCACCAAGCTCCTTCTCGCTGAGATAGCACTGAATGGCGCCTGTCTCGTCCTGCAGCGTCAGGAAGCTGGCCTTGCCGAGCACCCGCCGCAACATGACACGCCCGGCAACCGCCACTGCCACCGGCTCAGCCGCGAGCTGCGCCTTGGAGCGGTCCGCGTGATCTCTGTGCAGTTGTCCGGCCTCGTGCGTGCGCCGGAAGCTGTTGTCGAAGGCGCCGCCCGCAGCGCGCCAACGATCGTGGCGCTGCCGCCGGACAGCTGCGACATTGCGCGCATCGGCAGCCGACGCCGCATTCGATTGTGACGCCCGATCCCTTGCCGGCGCCCCGGCGCCGCCTTCAGACGCTTTGTCGGAGGCCATCCCTGCCCACTCCGATTCCTGATACGAACATTGGCTAGAGACCGGCCTTGAGGCTCGCTTCAATCAGATTGTTGAGGTCGCCATCAAGCACCGATCCCGGATCCGAGCGCTCGATGCCAGTGCGCAAATCCTTGACCCGCGATTGATCCAGCACATAGGAGCGAATCTGGCTGCCCCAACCGATGTCGGCCTTGCTGTCTTCGATGACCTGTTGCGCTGCCTGGCGTTCGCGCACCTCGAGTTCGTAGAGCTTGGCCCGCAACTGCTTGTAGGCGCGGTCCCGATTCTGGTGCTGCGAGCGTTCGCTCTGGCACTGCACCACCGTATTGGTCGGCAGGTGGGTCAGACGCACTGCCGAATCCGTGCGATTGACATGCTGTCCGCCGGCGCCGCTGGCTCGGTAGGTATCCACCCGCACATCGGCAGGATTGATTTCGATCTCGATGTCATCGTCAATTTCCGGGGCCACGAACACGGAGGCAAATGACGTGTGCCGCCGGTTGCCGGCGTCAAAAGGCGATTTGCGCACCAGCCGGTGCACGCCGGTTTCGGTGCGCAGCCAGCCAAAGGCATGGTCGCCGGCGACCGAAACAGCCGCGCTCTTGATGCCCGCCACATCACCCGGCGACAACTCGACAATCCTTGCCGCAAATCCCTGCTTCTCGGCCCAACGCAGATACATGCGCAGCAGCATCTCCGCCCAGTCCTGCGCTTCGGCGCCGCCCGCTCCCGCCTGTATGTCGAGCCAGGCGTCGTGATCGTCCAGCTCGCCCTGGAACATGCGCCGAAACTCCAGGTCCGCAAGCCGCCGGTCCAGCGCTTCCAGCTCGGCATCGACTTCCGACAGCGTCTGCCCGTCTCCGTCATCGGCTGCCATCTCGGCAATCTCGGCAGAATCGCCAAGGGTTGACTGCATGTCCCGAAAGAGTGTCACGGTCTCACTCAGCCGGGCGCGCTCCTCGGCCAACCGGCCAGCCGCAGCCGGATCCGCCCAGGCATCGGCGCCGGACAGCTCGCGCTCCACTTCTTCGAGCCGTTCCTGACGCCGGGCCAGGTCAAAGATACCCCCGAAGAGCGCTCGCACGCTCGTCCAGCCGCTTGATCCTGTCCCGGATCGAGGTGATCTCCGCCATGATCTTGAATCCCGTGTTGCCTGGCTGCCGGTCGGGCAACCGTTTGAACGCAAGCGCATCAAGCAGGAAGGCGCCCAAGTCAGTGCGCCAGTATAAACCTGTCGCCTTCCAGATATTGCGCCAGCGGCTGCGGCCATCACAGCACCTGACGCAAGACCGTGCTACGCAGGCGTTATCTGCTCCAATCGCAGCTGCAACGTCGGCTCCCGGTAGCGCTCGACCTCCAGCGCATAGACAGCGCGCACCCGATCACAGGCCGGCAAGGGTGGCTGACGAAAGGCGATGCCTGAGATCAGACGGCCATCAGCGCGCAACGAGACCCGCAAGTGGGCCTCTCCAACGACGCGCTGACTGATCAAGTCAAATTCGCCGTGAAACAGCGGTTCCGGAAACCCCTGCCCCCAAGGCCCGGCATTGGCCAGGTGTTCGGCGCTGCCCAGGGTGAGATCCTCCGGCGCCAACTCGCCATCCGTAGTCAGGGATGGCTCAAGCGCGTCGGGGCCGATTCTGGTGCGGACTTCGTCATCAAAGGCTGCGGCAAACCGCTTCAGATAACGCGGATTCAGGCTGAGACCCGCAGCCGTGGCGTGGCCGCCGAACTTCTCCACAAGGCCGGGATTACGCGCCGCAATCGCGTCCAGCGCATCGCGTACGTGCAAGCCGGGAATCGATCTGGCCGATCCCTTGAGCTCGCGGCCGGCATCCGCAAAGGCAATGACCGGCCGATGATGCCGCTCGCGGATGCGCGCCGCGATCAGGCCCACCAGGCCCTGATGCCAACTGCTGTCGTAGAGCGTCAGGCCGACCGCCAGGTCTCCGTCGGCCAGCCGGTCCGCCGCCAGCAATTCGGCCTCCGCCACCATATCCTGCTCCAGGCCACGGCGCTGTCGGTTCAAGGCGTCCAGTTGCTCGGCCAGCGGTTCCGCCTCGGCAAGAGACTCCGCCAACAGACACTGAATGCCGACGCTCATATCCGTGAGCCGGCCAGCAGCGTTCAGCCGGGGTGACAGGGCAAAGCCCAGGTCCGACGCCTGGAGGAAGCGCGGGTCACGCTTGCTGACCCTGGCCAGAGCGCGCATGCCTGGCCGACAGTTGTCGCCCCGCATCTTCTTCAAACCGTGATGCACCAGGCGCCGGTTGTTCTGGTCCAGAGGCACGACGTCCGCTACCGTGCCGAGGGCGACCAGGTCCAGCCAATCGGCTGCGCTCGGCGCCGGGCGTTGATCCGAAAACCAGCCAGCGGCTCGCAGCTTCCGGCAACAGACTGCCAATACGTAGAAGATGACACCGACACCGGCCAGGGCCTTGCTGGGAAACCGGCTTTCCGGCAGGTTGGGATTGACCAGCGCCAAGGCGTCCGGGCGCTGTGCCGCCGGCAGGTGATGGTCCGTAACGATGACGTCCAGGCCGCAGTCGTTCGCCTGCGCCACACCAGCAATTGACGATACGCCATTGTCAACCGTAATCAGCAGGTCCGGGTACCGCTGCGCGGCAAGACGCACGATCTCCGGCGACAGGCCATAGCCGAAGTCAAACCGGTTGGGGACCAGAAAATCTACCGATTCGTGACCGCAGGCGCGCAGGAATGAAACGCCAAGCGCAGCGGCGGTTGCGCCATCCGCGTCATAGTCGCCGACGAATAGAATCCGCTGGCCTGCGGTCACCGCAGCCACGATCCGATCCGCCGCCTGCTCCAGATCCGGCAGCCCGTCCGGGCGAGCCAGCCCGGCCAGGCGCAGATCGACATCGGCCGAATCCTGGACCCCCCGGTTGCCATAGACACGGCGGAGAAGTGCGGGCACGCCCGGCAGATCGGGCGATTCGCCAGCGCGGGTCAGTATCTTCTTTAGCGGCGGCTGTTCACGCATCCGCCATGGGTTCCACCCAGAGGCGGGTGATCTCGCCAACCACGGTCGCCATCTCCTGCAATTTCTCCAGAGCAGCCGCCATCACCGACTCGGCCACCGGCGCCGTCAGGATAACCACCGGCACCCAGGGCGTATCGGCGCCGCCGCGCACTGCCGCTTCCCGCTGAATGGCCCCTTCGATGCTGATCCCGCATTCGCTGAGCCGCCTCGCGATCTCGGCCAGCACGCCAGGCGCGTCCAGACAGGGGATGCGCAGATAAAAGGCCGAGACCACGTCCGCAATCGGCAGCAGCGGCTGATCCTGTCCGCCGTAGAGATAATCAGGCGCCTTGCCGCGGGCGATGGCAATGATATCGCCGAGCACCGCCGATGCCGTTGGCAGGGCGCCGGCGCCAGGACCAGTGTGCAGGCATACGCCGACCGCATCTCCGGTCACCTGCACTGCATTCGTCACACCATGGACGCTGGCCAGCAACACATCCTTGGGGATCAGCGTCGGATGCACCCGCGCCTCAATGCCCGCTTCGCTGCGCCGGGCCAGCGCCAGATGCTTGATGCAGTAGCCCAGATCGGCGGCGTACTCCATATCTTCCGGGCTGACGCCGGAGATGCCCTCCGTATGCACATCGGCAAAGCGGAAGTCGATGTCAAAGGCAAGCGCCGCCAGAATTGCGAGTTTGTGCCCTGCATCTATGCCGGCCACATCATAGGTGGGATCTGCCTCGGCAAAGCCGAGCGCCTGCGCGCGTTCCAGCGCCTCTTCAAAAGACGCCCCCTCCAGCGCCATGGCCGAAAGAATGTAATTGGATGTACCGTTGACAATGCCCGCCAGGCTGCGGATGCGATTGGCCGAGAGACCGCCGGCAAGGCTGCCGAGTATGGGTATCCCGCCGGCCACCGACGCCTCGAAACCAATGCTGACGGCCCGGCGCCGAGCCAGCGCAAGCAGTTCCCCGCCATTCCGGGCGATGATCGCCTTGTTGGCGGTAACCAGAGACTGACCGCCATCCAGCGCCCGGCGAGCGAGCTCAAGCGCCTGGGTCTCGCCACCGATCAATTCCACGACGACGTCTACGCCCGGTTCATGCAGGGTGGCAAGATCCGTGCTGAACTCGGCGCCGCCCAGATCCACATCAGGCTTCGGACGCCGGCTGGCGACGCGCTGCAGGCGCAGTGGACGTTGTCCGGCCTGACGCGCCAGCGCTTCCGGCTTGTCGCGCAGCAGCGAAATAACGCCAGACGCCACCGTGCCAAGGCCGGCAATGCCGATCGCGAGCGGTTTCAATGCCGATCAGGCCGCATCAATACCCCGATCCCGAACCGACCGATCAGAGGCCGAGCCGCAGCGCCAACTGCTCGGCCGGCAGATAGCCGGGCAGCATGTGTCCGCTTTCAGTCACCATGGCCGGGGTGCCGGTGACGCCCACACTGAGCCCGAGTTCATAGTGCGCCTGCACTGGATTGACGCAGCTGCGCGCTTCCACCGACTTGCCGAGCTTGACCTCCGTGAGCGCCGTCGTCGGGTTGTCTGCGCACCAGGTCGAGACCATCTTGTCGTAAGTCGGCGACGCCACACCACCACGCGGAAACGCCAGATAACGCACTTCGATGCCGAGCGCGTTGATTTCCACCATCTCCTGGTGCAGCTTGCGGCAGTATCCGCAATCGACATCGGTGAACACCACAACGCTGGCCCTGGCTGGCTGGTCCGGCGAGTAGATCAGCATTTCCTCCGGGTCAATGTCAGCCATGATCTTGCGACGCCGGTCGGCGCGACGATCGTCGGTGAGATTGCGCAGGCCTGCGCCGGTAACCTGATAAAGATCGCCGCTGAATACGAATTCGGCATCGGAGGAAACATACAGGATCTCGCCGCTGCTGACCTGCATGACATGGATACCGGGCAACTGGCTGGGCGAAATCGACTCGATGATGACACCTTCCCCGAGCGACTTGATGGCCTCCTCCAGAGACTCGTTTTCAGCCTCATCCGCCAAGACAGACCCAGCTACAAAACCCGCCAGCAAACCGCAAACAAACCCTGAACCAGCCTTCATGCGCATACCCTGAAAGGACCGGGGAACAGCCGGCAGCGGATCGCCGCCAGCTTCGCCCGGCATCATAAAGGTTTGCGCAAAACGCCTCAATCTTCGTCTTCGTCACCAGTCGAGCGAAGCGTGGGGCCTTTTGCAGTTGTGGAAGAACTCGTATCTGGCGAGTTCGGGGGCGGCGTCCGGGACGGTCAGGGGGATGTTGAGGCGATTCCCGGCTGCGCTTGCGACTGGCGCGCATGCAGCGCATGGCAGGTTGTCATTCTGCGATAGAAATCTGCCACATTACGCGTAAAATTGGCGTATATGTATGCCAGATTACTGCAAGACCCGACCCGTTCCGCCTTCCTGTTCGGTCCTCGCGGCACCGGAAAATCGACCTGGATCCGGCAGCGGTTTCCCGAAGCGCCGTTGTACAACCTGCTCGACTCAGGCGAGGCCCTGCGGCTGGTTGCCGAACCGCAAGCGCTCTATCGAGAACTCGCGGATCGCCCATCCGGCAGTTGGGCCGTCATTGATGAAGTGCAAAAGGCGCCAGCGCTGCTCAACGAGGTGCACCGGCTGATCGAAGAGAAAGGTCTGCGCTTCGTCCTGTCCGGGTCGAGTGCGCGCAAGCTCCGGCAAGGCGGCGTGAATCTGCTTGCGGGGCGAGCGATCACCAGCAACCTGTTCCCCCTGACCTCAGCCGAGCTGGCTGCCGACTTCGACATCAAGCAGACACTGCGGTTCGGGACCTTGCCCCTGGCCATCGACACTGATACGGCACAAGACTATCTACGCAGCTATGTCGAGACCTACCTGACCCAGGAGGTGCAAGCCGAAGCCTTGACCCGAAACGTCGGCGCCTTTGCCCGCTTTCTCGAAGTCGCCGCTCGACAAAACGCCCAGATTACCAATGCGACCAGCATTGCGCGCGACACCGGCATCCACCGACGCACGGTTGAGAGCCACTTCCAGATCCTTGTGGATACCCTGCTGGGCCAATGGCTGCCCGCATGGCGATTGAAGTCGTCCAACCGCCAATTGCAGCGCAGCAAGTTCTATTTCTTTGATTGCGGCGTGGCCAGGGCGCTGACCGGACGGCTGCCCTATCCGCCAACCATTGAAGAGCTTGGCCCGCAGCTTGAGACTCTGATCCTGGGCGAGCTGCGCGCCTACCTCGCCTACTCCAGGCTCGGCTACGCGCCTCACTACTGGCGCTCCTACGATGGCGCGGAAGTTGACTTTCTCATTGAGACCGCTCGCGGTTTTGTCACCATTGAAGTGAAGGCCGCTGCGCGTTGGGAAAAGCGCTTCAACCGATCATCAAGGCGCGTGGCGGAAGACCTGGGGCCTGGCAAGACTTCATGTTTTGGCGTCTATACGGGGCAACGCGCCGCACTTTGGGACGATGTGCGCGTGCTGCCTGTGCGGGAATTCTTGCAAAGGGTCTGGGAGGGGGAAGTGATTGCGTGAACAAGCGTCTGCTTCTGACCGATCGGTTTTATCGACGGCCTTTGCTCTGCACCGATCCTCAGGCATAGAGATCCGGGCGCCCGGGCGGGCGTGTCTTGAAGCGGCGGTGCAGCCAGAGATACTGTTCCGGCGCTTCACGCACCCGGGCTTCGATCAGTGCGTTGATGCGCCGCGCATCGGCCAGATCGTCGCCGCTCGGGAAGCCCTCAAGGGCTGGCGCAAAACGCAGCCGCCAGGTTCTTGTGCTGAGATCCCGATGCTGATCTACCGGCACCACGGCAGCGCCCGTGCGCCGAGCAAGGCGCGCCGTGGCGGTGATTGTCGCCGCCGGCATCCCGAAGAAGTCTGCAAACACAGAGTGCTTCGGGCCGTAGTCCTGGTCAGCGGCATACCAGAGGGCGCGCCCGGCGCGCAGGCTCTGTAGCGCAGTGCGCAGATCCCGGCGTTCGATCACGCCGGAAAAGTAGTGCCCTCTGCCTCGGCGCTGTAGCCATTCCCACACCGGATTGGCGTTGCGGCGATACATCACATCCACCGGCCCGCTAGCCGCCAGAGGCCGGGCAATCGCGTCCAGCACAGCATAATGGGCGCCGAGAAGCAGTACGCCGCAGCCCGAGGCAAGCGCCCGTTGAAGGTGTTCCTCGCCCTCGACGACGACCCGAGAGCCGATATCCCGGCGCGGATTGAGCCAGGCGACGCAAAGCTCCACGGCGCAAAGGCCGATGGCCTCAAACACCCGCCGCGCCAGGGCCCGCACTTCATCGACGGAGCTTTCCGGGAAGCACAGCCTCAGGTTGGTTTCGGTGATGCGCCGACGGGCGCCAGCGAGGTGAAAGGCGGCCCTGCCCAGCAGGCGACCGAACAGAAAGAGACACGAGAACGGCAGCCGTGCGACCAGCCAACCCGCCGCAACACAGCAGCAGGCCGGCCAATGGCGAATGGCGCCAATCAGAGCAGCGCCTTCAGATCGCTGCCCGGATCCGCCAGCGCGTCAGCGTCCACCACCTGCCCGATCAGGCGGCGACAGACCATGAACTCGCGGGGGCTGTTGACCGCGTCCACCGCAACCAGCCGCTCACCCTGCAAATGAAAGACGGCAAAGGCGTCTTGTGACGGGTCGCCACGCCGGATTTCCAGGTCGCCGTCTGCCGAGAAACCGACCATTTGCAGCTTCAGTTCGTACTGATCCGACCAGAACCAGGGCCAGGCCGCATACTGGCGTTGCTTGCCGCAAAGATTGGCCGCCGCCACCCGCGCCTGCTCCATGGCGTTGGGCACGGATTCCAGACGCAACCGGCGGCCAAGCAGCGCGTTGGGATGATTGGTGCAGTCGCCCGCCGCCCAGACGCCGGGCGCGGAGGTGCGGCAGGTATCGTCCACAAGTATGCCGTTGTCACAGTCGATGCCGGCTTCTTGCGCCAGCTCGCTGTTGGCCAGAACGCCAACACCGACAATCGCCAGGTCTGCCGCAAAAGACTCCGCACCGCAGTGCACGGCTTGCAGCTGGCCCTTGCCGCCAAACTCGCTGACTCTGGCGCCGACCCGAATCCGTACGCCACGGCTCTCATGCAGGGCCTGATACCAATTGGATAGCCAGGGCGTGGTCACCCGAGCGAGCACCCTGTCTTCCATTTCCAGAACCTGCACGTCCAGCCCGGCACTGACCGCTACTGCCGCAACCTCCAGGCCGATGTAGCCACCACCGACCACCACCAGCTTTTGGCCTGGGTGGAAGTCGCGGCGGATTGCGTCCACATCGGCAATGTTGCGCAGATAGTGCACGCCGGCCAGGTCGTCGCCGGGCACAGGCAGGCGACGCGCTCTGCTGCCGGTGGCCAGCAATAGCTGTTCGTAACGCAGCGCGCCACCATCGTCCATGGACAGTTGCCGACGATGCGGGTCGAGCCCCGTGACGCGCGCGCTGAGCCGCAGGTCGATGCCCTTGTCGGCATAGAACCGTTCGGGCCGCAGGGGGAGCTTGGCAAGACCCTGCTCGCCGGCCAGATACTGCTTGGACAAAGGCGGGCGATGATAGGGCGGATACGGTTCTTCGCCGACCAGCGTGATGCGGCCCTCGAACCCTTCCTGACGCAAGCTGGCTGCGGCCTGCCCGCCTGCATGACCGCCGCCGACGATGACGATATCGGACAACTTGTACTCCCGTGCGCGAATCGGCGGTTAGTTTAGCCCGGTTTTAGCGGTTACACTGGCCAGGCTTGGCGGCGGGAGATTTGACTTGGCTTACCGGGCGCTACAGGAACTGGCGGCGCAGGCGCGACAGAACCTGGATCGCAACACCTGGGATTACCTGATCGGCGGCTCTGACACCGAGGCGTCAGTGAAGCGCAATCGTTACGGGCTTGACGCCTGGGTGTTTCGGCCACGGATACTGAACGATGTCTCGCAGATCGACACAGCCGCGCAGGTGTTTGGCGCGCCGGCGCGGATGCCGGTTCTGCTGGCGCCGATCGGCTCCATCGAAGTCTTTGGCGATGTGGTTGGGGTTGCGCAGGCGGCCTCGGAGTTCGGCGTGCCGCACATGCTGAGTAGCGTCGGCCAGGTCGATTTCGAGACGCTGGCGCGGGAAGCGCCCGGGCCTCGCCTCTATCAACTTTACCTGACCGGCGATCTGGCCTGGATGGACGACAGCATCCACCTGGCGATTGCCGCCGGCTGCACAGGCCTCTGTCTCACCGCCGATACGCAGACCTATTCCCGGCGCGAACGCGACATTCTCAAGCGCCATGCGCCGCCTTCAGGGCGCCTGATCGGGGAGTCGGATTTTCAATACCAGGCAAAGATGAGCTGGGCGACCGTGGCGCACATCAAGGAGCGCTTCGACCTGCCCCTGCTGGTCAAGGGCGTGCTCACGGCCGAGGACGCGGCCCTCTGCGTGCAGGCAGGCGTGGACGGCGTCTATGTCTCCAACCATGGCGGGCGCCAGTTGGACCATACCCGAGCCTGCATCGACGCCCTGCCGGAAGTGGCTGAAGCCGTCGCCGGCAAGAGCCTGGTGCTGGTGGATGGCGGCTTCATGCGCGGCGCCGATCTCCTGAAGGCTTACTGCCTGGGCGCCGATCTGGTGGGCATCGGCCGCTTGCAATGCCTGGCGCTGGCGGCTGCCGGGCAAGCAGGCGTATCGCGCATGCTGGAGCTGCTTGAGAGCGAGCTGCGCATCAGCATGGCCCTGATCGGCGCCGCAAGGCTGTCAGACCTGAACCCGGAGCTGCTCGAACGCGCCGCTCCGATGACGGAGCCGCACGCACTCAGCGCCTTTCCACTGCTGGCGGATTACTTCCCGAAGCACTGGGCCTGAGGCCCTGCGTCACGCCAGGGACGCGATGATCGCAGCCCCTGACGCATCATCGGGGCCGGAAATCGAGAGCGACACCGGCGGCGCGGCCATGCCTGTCCCTATGCGTAGCGCCCCTGGCGCTCAAGCACCTCGATCTTGTAGCCGTCCGGGTCCTGCACAAAGAAGAAGCGACCGAGCAGCACGTTCTTGTTGTACATGGTCTTGAGAGGATTCGGATTCAGCCCCTCGCGCTCGAAACGGGCATGTTCCGCTTCCAGATCCGGCACGGTCAGCGCCACATGGCCGTATCCCGACCCATGCGTATAAGGTTCCGCCTGATCCCGATTCCAGGTCAGCTCGATTTCGAAATCGGTCTCCGCGTTGCGCAGATATACCAGTGTAAAGTCATCGAAATCGAATCGCTGCGCCACTTCAAGGCCGAACGCGCGCGTATAGAAGTCAATCGAGCGATCCAGATCAAACACCCGAATCATGGTATGAATTGCCTTGGCCATGCCTGCCACCCCGCTTTCCCGTGGAGTGCGCAGACTAATGGCATTGGCCGGTTCGAGCAACCCAGGAGCCTTGTCCAATGCCAAGTGATGGTGAAACGCCAGGCTGATTCCACTGTCAAGTGATGGTGAAGGGGCAGGTGCAGGCCTGTACACAGGCCAGTACACAGGCCACGCCACAGGCCAGGCCACAGGCCAGGCCTTGCCTTTCTCGCGACGCAGGCGCAACATGGGATTGTCCTGTCTATGTATCGGGGAGGGATCATGCACATGGAAACGCTATCCGGCGCCGTCGGCCGGTGGGTCACGGCGATTGTTGCGGCTGCCTCGGCTGCCGGTCTTGTGGTGTCAACGTCGAGTGTGGCGCAGGAGGATGCGGCTGCCGCGTCGGACGCCGGGCCGATCGTGGAGGAAATCGTGGTCACCGCCCGCAAGCGGGCGGAACGGCTTCTGGACATTCCTGAATCAGTTGCGGCGATTGCCGGTGGCGCCATCGAGCGGCAGAATCTGCGCACGCTGGATGAGGTCGGCTTGCAGGTGCCGAATCTCAACCTCGCCACCCGTCTTGATGGCTTCCCCAATGTATCGATTCGTGGCCTCGGTTCCTTTGGCAACACGCAAGGCGTAGGGTTCTATCTGGATGATGTTCAGGTGTTCTCGGATGCCTCGTCCCGTTTCGGCGATCTTGAGCGTATCGAGATTCTGAAAGGTCCTCAGGGCACTCTCTATGGCGGCAGCAACATCGGCGGGGCGATCAAGTTCGTCAGCGCCCGGCCTGATCCGGAGAGCACCTTCGGGCGGGTCAAGCTGTCGGCCGGAGAGCAATCCATGATCGACGGTGAGGCAAGCGTCAACCTGCCACTCGGCGGCGGCTGGGCGGCGCGGTTGTTCGGCTTTGGCGGCGCCAACGACGGTTATCTGGTCAACCGCAACCCCCCGCGGGTGAACGGGATGTCCGCCGACAACAGCGAAGATGTCGGCAAGATGGACGAATGGGGTATGCGGGCGTCGGTCAGCGGCCCATTGGGTGAGAGCCTTTCTGCCTATGCGTCACTGCGCTACAACGAGTTCGACGGCCCCAACAACACCTGGATTCGTACCCTGGATCCGGAAAACCTGACGCACAACAACGTAGTCAATACCACCACCAACCCGCGCCACGAGCGTGACACTCTGGGGATCATGCTGGAATTGGTGTGGGCTCTGGACGGCATGGACATCACCTCCGTGACGTCATTTACCGACACGGACAGCGAGCGCTACAGCGATCTGGACATACGCGAGGAGTATCTGCTTGATCTGATCCGGCCCGAAGACATGACGGTCTATACCCAGGAGTTGCGGTTCACTTCCACCGGCAGCGGCCGGGTGCAGTGGCTGGCGGGCGCCTACTATTCGCTGTACGAGGAAGAGATGGATTCCGACCTGATCTGGTGGAATACGCTGGCGCTGGAAGACGATAACTTTACCGGCCCGCTCGGTTGCGCGCTCGGAATGCCGACCTGTTCCGGTCTCTGGAATAGCGAGACCCCGACACTGGCCGAGGAGCGGCAGAGCGTACGCACTCCCTTCGAGAAGCGGATGCGCGACAAGAGCCATCTGGCCGGCTTTGCCAACGCCACCCTGGCCCTGTCGGATACCTGGGATCTGGCCGTTGGCCTGCGCGTGGACCGCTGGAAGAACAAGAGCCTGAACCTGGACACGAACATCGCCGGCAGCCGCAGCGCCACGGAGGTGCTGCCAAGGCTGTCATTGAGCCGCAGCCTGGACAACGGCCTGGTCTATGTGACGGCCGCGCGCGGCTATGAGCCAGGCGGCTTCGACAAAAACCACTTCCCGGGCTCGAATGAACTTCTCGGCTTCGACCAGGAAGAAGCCACCAGCGTGGAACTGGGCTGGAAGGGCAGTTCACAGGATGATCGGATGCGCGCAACGGTGGCGTTTTTCTGGGTCGATTACGACGCCCGTCAGGTGGAGTATCAGGCCGTTGACCCGCAATCCGGGGAGGTGATCGAGGGCATCATCAATGTAGGTGATTCGCGCCAGCTTGGGGCCGAAGCGGATGTGACGATTCAGGTTACTGACTACCTGCGAATCAGCGCCGCCGCCGGCTGGGTGGATGCGGAGTGGCGCAGTGGCACCGAAGTCGCCGGCGCCGATCTCGGCGGCAGCACGCCGCCGGTGGTATCGGATTTCAACTGGAACCTGAACGGCGACCTGCGCTATCCGATCAACGCCAGGATGGATTTCCTGTTCGGCGTGCAGGTCTCGCACAGTGGTTCCTACGAGGGGCTACAGGCCTGGAACCCGGTGACCAACCCCAGCTACACCATCGTCAACGCGCAGCTCGGCGTATCCGGAGAGCAGTGGGAGATCACCGCCAGTGCCGAGAATCTGTTTGACAAGTCTTACTACAACGACGTCCAGCACTTCCCCAACTTCCACCTGCTGGACGGTGGAGACGACATCGTGATCGGCACGCTGGGGCAGCCGCAGCTGCTGTCAGTCAATCTGAGCTATTTCTTCTGATCCGCCCGCTGTTGCCGGCTGTCTGACTCCCGACTCGCGGGATCTCAGCACAAGAGAAACGCCCCCGGCAACTACCGGGGGCGTTCGCGTCCTGGCCCCTCTTGCCGAGATCAGGCCGCTGCGTTCCAGGCGTCGGAAACCTGTTGGCAGCCCACCAGAGCGATGGTGTTGCCGTCGTCGTCTATGAAGTTGAGCGGCCCGAGGAAGGTCATGTAGAACTCGCTGTCTTCCGGGAACTCGGTATGGTCGTGCTGGGCATTGCACTCTTCGTAACCATAACCGGGCGCAACCGCCGTAGCGCCACCCTCGACGGTGCCGCCGCGCACATGCATGCGGCCCTTGGTGAGAAAGTACTCCCCGGGGCCCATGTGAATGTGCTTGGCAAAGGAGCTGCCGGCCGGACAGTCGAAGATAGCAGTCCAGGCCCCCATTTCCGGCGCCACATGCAGCAGCTTCCAGCGGATCGCTCCCTGGCACAAGCCTTCGGGAAACGGCGCCCAATCCACCGCGTCCATCTGAACATAGTCCCCCATCGTCGAATTGTCATTCGTCATCTCGCATCCCTCCCGGACGGTCCTGTCCGCCCTTTCCTGTGGCCTGGTTCGTGTCAATCACCAATCTGGCCATTCCAACCGCGAACGGCCAGGGTATAGTTTCTGCCGCTTTTCCTCCGACGTCAAACGCCGCCGCTTGCGGCAGCCAATTTCCTTGACCGCGCTCGGGTGGGTGGCTTTAATGGCGTCCCGTCGGTGTGGCGCTCGGCCAGGTAGCTCAGTCGGTAGAGCAGTGGACTGAAAATCCTCGTGTCGGCAGTTCGATTCTGCCCCTGGCCACCAGTTCTTCGTTCATCAATCTCCGGCGCCTGCCTGGGCGGCCCGGCGCCGCTGCGCTTCGCAGAAATTGAGAATCCAGCGCCCGACGCGGGCCTGGTGCGTCTCCTCGGCCAGCGAGGCGCTGCCGGCCTGATAGACCGGTTCGCCCAATTGCGGCCGGCGCATCGCCATCAGGGCACGGGCGTAAGGTTTGCGAAATTCCGGGTGACCCTGAAAGGTGAGCACCTGATCACCCAGGGCAAAGCCGGCTATCGGACAGAATGGATGCGTGGCAATCAGGCGGGCGCCGGGCGGCATGGCCACTACCTGATCACGATGGCTGTAGAGCAGGTTGCAGGAAGATTCCGCTGCCTCCAACCAGGGTTCACGCACAAGCAGCTGGCTGCGATGGACGCCCACGCCCCAGCCTTTCGGCGAGCGCTCGGCGCGGCCGCCGAAGTGGTGCGCAAGCAACTGATGGCCGAAGCAGATACCGATCACGCAGCGGTTTTGCTGAAGTGCAGCACGCACGAAGCTGACCAGTTCGCCGATCCAGGGCAGATCGTCATAGACGCCGTCCTTGCTGCCGGTGATGAGCCAGGCATCACAAGAAGCGGGTTCCGGCCAGGCGCCGGCCTGCACGTCGATCACGCTGAAGCGCGGCGGCTCAGCGGACGCATCGGTCAGCAGGTCGGCGAACATGTCAGGGTAGTCGCCGTGTTCCGCTTCCAGGCCATCGGGCACGGAATCCGTCTGCAGGATGCCGATGTGCAAGGGGGCCGCGCTCGCCTTGCCGGCTTCCGGCACTTTGGCAAGCGTTTCTGGCACTCCCATGTTCAGTGCAGGAGCGCGAAGAGGCGCCGGCGATAGCGAGCTGCGAGGTCGCTGCCCCGACCGAGCACGGCAAAGAGGCGCAGCAGGGTGCGCCGCCCCAGATCGTCACGAAAGTTGCGGTCTCGGGCGAGCAGCGACCAAGCGTGTTCCAGCGCCGCTTCGAATCGCTCCGAAGCGGCCTCGGCAACAGCAAGTTGATAACAGAGTTCAAGGTCATCCGGCGCCGCCTCCAGAGCGGCGGCCAGTTTTGCCCGAGACGGGAGGTTCGCCGCCTCTTCGACGAGGCCCAGCCGGGTCTCGGGCCGGTCACGCTCCGGTGCATCTGCGGGGGCCGAGTCAAGCGCTTTCCTGGCGCCCGCCAGATCGCCCTGGCGCACCAGCAGATCGGCCAGTTCAACCCGCAACCTGGCATTCGCCGGCTCTTCCCGAATGGCTTCGGAAAGGAATGCCTTGGCCGCCTGGAAGTCGCGCCGCTCAAGCAGATCGTCGAGTTGCTCGGCGATGCGTTCGGATGCCGACAGCGTCAGTTGATCGAGCAGGGCTCGCAATGCGGATTCTGATTGCGGCCCCTCTGCCTGGTGCGCAATCTGCCCCTTGGATATCACGCGCAAGCTGGGCAGGGCCTGTACCCGAAGATGCTGCGCCAGGGCGCGATCCTGGCTGACATCCACCAGCGCCAGGGCGACCTTGCCGCCATACTGCCCCACCAGGGCCTCGAGTTGCGTCTTGGCCGCCGCAGCCTCCGGCGCCTGCGCAGCCCAGAAGAGCAACAACACGGGCACGTCGGCAGAGCGGTCCACGACCTGCGTCTGAAAGGTCTCGGCGTTGGTGTTGAATATGGTGTCCATCTGTGTCCCGTGATCTGAGCGCCCTGCCAGAATTCAAACGCTGCCCTTGTATCGGCAATCCATCAAGCGGCGTACTCGCGCAACAGCACCAGCACCTGCTGGGCGAAATCCGCCGGAACCGGCGCGCCATCCGGCTGCAGGACGGTGAGAATCTGGCTATCCGACGTCTCTGGTTTCAACTCGATGCGCACGTCCGCCGCCTTGCCACCGCCTCTCAGCAGACGCCGGAAGAATCCCCGACGCTCGCGCACCGGCTCGCCGAGAAAGGCCTCCTCGGAGATGCGCACCACGCAGGCAGCGGCTGCGCGGTCTGATTCCAGAGTCTCCAGGCCGGCATTTTCCAGTGCCTGATTCAGGGAGGCCCAGGCGCGCTCTGAATCCACGAACAGCCGCAGAATCGGTTGCCCTTGCGCATCCCGATCCAACGCCGACTTGGCGCGTCCGGCGATTTCGCGCGCCACCATGGAGACGGTTTCCTGACTCACCCGCGCCGCGATATACCCGCCAACCGCGTTCAACAGGGCCGGTTCGAGCGCCGCCAGATCCGATTCGTCCGGCTCTGCGGTAGCGGCGTCGTCCACTTCCCGTTGATGCCGCACGTGCAGCTCGGTCGTGAGGTCACGAAGCCCCTGTTCG
The DNA here is from genome assembly GCA_965199705.1 of Pseudomonadales bacterium. GTDB lineage: Bacteria > Pseudomonadota > Gammaproteobacteria > Pseudomonadales > Azotimanducaceae > Azophilus. The sequence goes on along the minus strand of OZ241359.1, from coordinate 1,083,148 downwards.
ATGCGAAAAAAGAACCGATCCCGGCCCTGCTCCTGCGCCATGCCGGCCTCGGCCTTCGCTTCTCGCAGATTGGCGCGCACCAGGTCGCGCGCGGGTTCAGCGTCGGAGACCAGCCAATCGGTCACGATGCGCCCCTCCGCCGGGCGCTCGGCGACGACCGCCACGCCATTTTCGGCAAGAAACTGTTTCAGCTTGGGCCAGACTGTGACGGGCGGCTGAGGCACCACCAGCCAGACGCGCCCACCCAGGCGCTGGATTCGTATGGCGTCGCGGTTGTCATCCGCATAGATGGCGTCCGGCAGCGGTGGCCGACCGGGGAAATAACGTGGGTTCTGCCTCGCCGGCACCTCCGGTATCGGGAAGGGGTCCGTGATCTCGGCGCCCAGATCGTCAGGCAGCACCAGCTTGGAGCCGGGCCGTGCGTCGAGATAATCATCGGTCGGGTTGACAAAAAAGCCCCTGTCATCGCTGAACCAGCCACAGCCGACCATGCCGAGCAGGCAGATCAAGACAGACGAGCGGAGACGGAAAAGCACCGTGGCGGTCATGACGTCAGGCCTCGACCGAGGCGATGGCCGCCATCACCTCCTCCCGCCGCGCCTCGGAGAGCGGCAGAAGTGGCAGGCGAATGCCGACATCAATGCGACCGAGGGCGTGCAGCGCCCATTTTACCGGCGTCGGGCTCGGCTCCAGGAAGAGTGCGGCGTGCGCTGGCTGCAAGCGGGCATCCAGCGCACTTGCGGTCTCGAAGTCCCCGGCCTTGCAGGCCCGGCAGAAGTCAGCCATTTGCTTCGGAAGTACGTTGGCGGTAACCGAGATCGTGCCGTTGGCGCCAAGCCGCATCATCTCCAGGGTCTGCCCGTCTTCTCCGGAAAGCACTGTGAAATCAGCACCGCAGAGATTTCGCAATCTGGCTGCCCGGGCGGCGTCTCCACAAGCCTCCTTGATACCGATGATGGACTCAATTTGCGCCAGCCGAGCGGCGGTTTCCGGCAGAAGATCGCAGGCGGTGCGTGGCGGCACATTGTAGAGCACCATCGGCAGCGCGCAGGCCCGGGCTATGGCCGTGTAGTGCGCCAGCAGACCTTCCTGGGTGGGCCGATTGTAGTAAGGAGTGACCGCCAGGCAAGCATCGGCGCCAAGCCGTTCGGCTTCCTGCGTCTGATGGATCGCTTCCGCTGTCGCGTTGCTGCCAGTGCCGGCAATCACCGGAATCTGTCCGCCCGCCACCTCGATGGTGCGACGAATCACCGCCAGATGTTCATCCGTGCTGAGTGTGGCGGACTCGCCGGTAGTGCCCATCGGAACCAGGCCGTTGGTGCCGCTGTCCAGGTGCCAGTGGATGAGTGCCTCCAGGGCGCGCCAATCTACTTCGCCGGAAGGCGTCATGGGCGTTACGAGGGCGACGATGCTGCCGTGCAACATGCAGGGGTCCGACATTCGGTATCGGCGAATGGTACTGCAAAACGGCAGGCGTGGCCCATCTCCGTATATTGCGCCAGAGCGCTGACGCAACATACGCAATGGCGCCGGGAGTCCCGCCAGCCACGTGATAGCATCCCGACCATGTTGCCGCTGCCGCCGTTTGCTCAAACCCGTGTTGTCGTGGCCGGCGATCTGATGCTGGACCGCTACTGGCACGGAGAAACCCGACGTATTTCCCCGGAAGCGCCTGTGCCGGTTGTGCAGGTGGACAGAATCGAGGATCGACCGGGCGGCGCCGCCAACGTGGCCCTGGGCGTTGCCGCGCTCGGCGCCGAGTGCGCGCTGATCAGCGCCATTGGCGCCGATGCAGAAGGCGCGGAACTGGCGCGCCGGCTATACGCCGCCGGCGTGCACTGCGACCTTCTGACCCTGCCGGAATGGCGCACGCCCACCAAGGTGCGGGTGGTCAGTGGCCAGCAGCAACTGGTGCGCGGGGATTTTGAAAGCCCGCTACCGGCTGACGCGGCCAAGGCCCTGGCCGAGCGCCTTGCCACACAGCTGGCGCACGCAGATCTGCTGCTGCTGGTGGACTACGACAAGGGCGCGCTCGGCGACTGTCAAGCCTGGATCCAGTCTGCTCGCAAGGCCGGGCTGCCGGTTGTGGCGGACCCCAAGTTCAAGCCCTTCTCGGCCTACGCGGGCGTGAGCTTGCTGAAACCAAACTGGCAGGAATTTCTGGCGGCATGGCGCCATCAGGCAGGCCCCGACATGACCGCCGACGATATGGCCCTTGTCGGCCGGGCAGAAACGGCAACCGGCGAAGCCCGTACGGGCGGCCTGTCGCAGGCTGCCGACAATGCCAGAGACCTTTGCGAGCGCTGCGGAATCGAAGCCATGCTGGTAACCGCCGGTCACCGGGGCATGATTCTGGCCGACGGGCGCGAGACGCATCACTTGCCGGCGTATCCGACCGAGGTGTTCGATGTAACGGGCGCCGGCGACACCGCTGCTGCGGTACTGGCTGCTGCGCTGGCGGCCGGCGCTTCCCGTCTGACGGCGGCCCGCCTCGCCAATCTGGCCGCCGCGCTGGCCGTATCTCGGTTCGGCGCAGCTACAGTGAGCGCCGCCGAGTTGGCGCTGGCCCAGGCCGACGCCGAAGACCAGGGCATCGTCACGCCGTCGCAGCTCGAACAACTGGTGGCCGCCGCCCGCAACGCCGGCGAACGGATCGTGTTCACCAACGGCTGCTTCGACATCCTGCACGCAGGTCATGTGCATTGCCTGAATCAGGCCAGGACACTCGGTGACCGCCTGATCGTGGCGGTCAATGACGACGCCTCCACCGCCCGCCTGAAGGGACCGGGCCGACCGATCAACAGCCTGCCCAGGCGACAACAGGTGCTTGCGGGGCTCGCTGCGGTGGACTGGGTGACTCACTTCCCCGAAGATACGCCCGAAACCCTGCTTGATCGCCTGCGCCCGGATGTACTCGCCAAGGGCGGCGACTACCGGCCCGACCAGGTGGTGGGCGCGGATCTGGTGCGCGGCTACGGTGGCGAAATCCGGGTTCTGGATCGGGTGGCGGATCTGTCAACCACGGCGATTCTCGCCGGACAAGGTTACCTGCGCCGCGGATAGTCCGTTCCGGTCAGGCGCCCGCACAACCGCACCCGTCATTCACCCATCAAGTGCAAATCGGTGCATACTGTCCCCATGCGCTTCTTCAACACCACAGGGCCGGTGGTCGCCAAAAGGCACTACCAGATTCCGCCGCTGGAACGGGTGGATCTGGACGGGATTCTGGAGCTCATCCAGCAAAGCAAGTACTTCATCCTGCATGCCCCGCGCCAGACCGGCAAGACCTCCATGCTGCTGGCGCTGGCGGACCTGCTCAACAGCAGCGGAGAGTACCGCTGCGTTTACGCCAATATCGAAGCGGCACAGGCCTTCCGCGAGGATGTTCCCGCCGCCGTGCAGACCATTCTTGCCGCGCTGTCGAATCGGGCGGCCGCGATGCTGGATGATGCCGGCATGGCAGAATGCTGGCCTGAAATTCTTGCCCGGGACGGCCCCGGAACTGCGCTGGCGAGCTTGCTCTGCAATTGGTCTGGGCGCGACCCGCGCCCACTGGTGCTGCTGATCGATGAGATCGACTCGCTCGTCGGCGACACCCTGGTCTCGGTGTTGCGCCAACTCCGATCAAGCTACGACCAGCGTCCGGCAGGGTTTCCGCAATCGGTGATCCTGTGCGGCGTGCGCGACATCCGCGACTATCGCATCCACGCCAGCTCCGAGAAGACCCCCATCACCGGCGGCAGCGCCTTCAATATCAAGGCCGAATCGCTGCGCCTTGGGGATTTCAGCGAGGCAGAAGCGCGCGTCCTGCTCGCCCAGCACAGCACAGAAACCGGGCAACCATTCAACGAAGCCGCAATTACGCGCATCGTCGATTCCACCTGTGGCCAGCCGTGGCTGGTCAACGCGCTGGCCTACGAGACCTGCTTTCGGGGCAAGGCAGCCCGCGAAGCGCGAAAGCGACGCGAGCCGATCACGGCAGCAGCAGTGGACGCAGCCCGCGAGGCGCTGATACTGCGCCGGGAAACGCATCTGGATCAACTCGCCGACAAGCTGCAAGAAGAGCGCGTGCGCCGGGTGGTCGAACCGATGCTGGCGGGCCGGGAAAAGGGCGCCCACTCGCCTCGGGATCTGGAGTACGTCCGCGATCTGGGTCTGGTGGCGCTGGACGCGCCCGTTCGGATAGCCAATCCGATTTACGCGGAAGTAGTGCCCCGGGAACTGACCTGGCTTATGCAGGAAGAGATTACCGAAGAGCGGCTGGGCTACCTGGCCGAGCAGACTCTGGATATGGAGCGTCTCTTGCAGGGCTTCCAGTCATTCAACCGGGACAACGGCGAAAGCTGGATGGCGCGGTTCGTCTATCGCGAAGCCGGGCCGCAGCTACTCTTGCAGGCGTATCTGCAAAGGGTGGTGAACGGCGGCGGTCGCATTGAGCGCGAATACGCCCTCGGGCGCAGGCGCACAGACCTCCTGGTGTGCTGGCCGCAGGGCGAAGGCCGGGCAGACCGCCGCATCGTCATCGAATGCAAGGTGCGGCGCGGGGCGGCGTCATTGGCTTCGGTCATCGCCCAGGGCGTGGCGCAAACCCGGGACTACATGGACAAGTGCGGCACGGCAGAGGGCCATCTGGTGGTGTTCGAATCCGACGAATCGAAACCCTGGAGCGAGCGCCTGTTCCGTCGGGAAGAGGCGGCAGAAGGCCCCGCCGTGATCGTCTGGGGAGCGTGAGCGTCGATCTGCGCTTCGTCCGTTTGCCCGCGAACGAACAGCGATATTGCGGCTTGTTCCGCCTGATCCCGTTCGAGCGCCTCGGCATTGAGCGCATCAGCCTCCGCCAAAGCCGCTTCCAATATCAAGCGTGGCCGGTGGCGCCGAACGGTATCTGCTTGATCACGGCAGTTTCAGCAGAAGATACAAGCCACCCTCAGGCATCTGCGTCAACCGCGCGCACGGGAATGACCCCGACATTGAGCGAGCCGGAGCGAAAACCACCGAGGTCGAGCGCCACGAACTGATAGCCGCAGGCGCGAATGCCCGCTTCCAGGGCTTCGCGTTCAGCGAGGGCGCGCGATAGCTCGTCGGCGCCGACTTCCAGACGCGCAACCGTCTCATGGTGACGCACTCGATAGTCGCGAAACCCCAACCTCGCCAGCACTTCCTCCGCCGCCTCCACCTGCGCCAACCGCGCCCGGTCGATCCGGGCGCCATACGGAAAGCGGCTTGAGAGGCAGGCGGCCTGGGGCTTGTCAGCGTTGGCAAGCCCGAGATGCGCGGCCAGGGCGCGAACGCAGGCCTTGTCGATGTTGGCGTTCACCAGCGGCGAGCACACATGGAAATCCTGCGCCGCCGCCAGCCCAGGCCGGTGATCGCCCAGATCGTCGGTATTGGCGCCGTTGACGATATGGGCATAGCCTTCGTCGCGGGCCAGTTCTGCAAGCGCCTGGTAGAGGGCCGTCTTGCAATAGAAGCAACGATCGACAGGATTCGCGCGGTACTCGGCGCGGCCGAGCTCGTCGGTGAGAATCACCCTGTGCGCCAACCCCCACTCAACCGCCAACCTTTCGGTGAGTTGCAGGTCCCGTCGCTTGAGGCTGGCGCTGGCGGAAGTCACGGCCAACGCCTTGGCGCCCAGCGTTCTGGCAGCAACATACGCCACCAGGGAACTGTCCACGCCACCGGACCAAGCCACCAACACGCTGCCAAGGCGCGTCAATTCGCGCTCCAGCCGCTTCAGACGCTGGCGATGCTCCGGCGAGAGGCCAACAGTCACAGCCGATTGATCCGGTGCGCCAGATGGCCAGCGCCAAAGCCGTTGTCGATATTGACAACCGCCACGCCGGCCGCACAACTCGACAACATGCCAAGCAAGGCGGCCATGCCGCCAAAAGCAGCGCCATAGCCAACGCTGGTCGGCACGGCGATCACCGGCGCCTGCACCAGGCCGCCGACAACGCTGGGCAAGGCGCCCTCCATGCCGGCAACCACAACCACTACCCGCGCATCGCGAATCTCCTCCGCACGCTGCAATAGCCGATGCAGGCCGGACACGCCCACGTCACGAATGCGCGTCACGGGGCTGCCATAGAATTCCGCCGTCACCGCTGCCTCTTCCGCCACAGGCGCATCCGAGGTGCCGGCGCTGACCAGGGCAACGGCGGTATCGGCCTGCGGCGGCGGCGCAACCACGCGGGTGATGATGCGGGCTTCGGCATGGAAACAGGCGTCCGGAATCCGCTCACGCACCACCTGCCAGGCCTCTGCCGATGCGCGTGTGACCAGAGCGTTCTGCCCGGCATCCGTCAGGGCGGCGACCAGATCCGCCACCTGCTCAGGCGTCTTGCCCGCCCCATAGATCACTTCCGAGGCGCCGGTGCGCTCCGCTCGCCCCGTGTCGAGCGTCGAGTGCCCAAGATCGGCAAGCCAGTCCGCATGCACCCGGCGCATCGCCTCGTCCACCCCGATGTCTCCTTGCTGCAAGGCGATCAGCGCTTCACGCATGGCGAAGTCAGGCCAGCAATCGGTGGGCCGGCGCGCAGAAATCGGCTATGGGCAGCCCGTGCGTACAGGCGTCCTGACAAGGGCTGCCATCGCAACCAAGGCAAGCTGCGGCGTTCATTTCGAGCGTCGCATATTCGCTGCGGGCAAAGTCCAGGTCCGCATAATCCAGAGCGTACATGCGGCTGCGCAACACCTCGGAGATGGGCACGCCATAGGGGCAGGCGCCTGCACAATCATTGCATCCCAGGCGGCATTGACTGCGCCCGTTCAAGTCGGCGTAGCGGCGCAGCAGCGCAAGCTCGCCGGCGCTCGGCGGCGCCCAGCCCGAGGCGCCAAGAAATTCGTCGATGCCTGCCTTGCTCGTCATCGAAATCACCAGCGCATCAACAAATTCCTGCGCCAGCGTCCAGCGCAATGCCGCCTGCGCAAAGGTCGCCGCGCCGCCTTCATAGGGCCGCATGTCGTTCAGACGCCCGCCCATCAGACACTTCATGGCGATAGTCCCGACACCCAGAGCCTGACCCTTGCGCAGCACCCGGGGCAAATCCGGCTGTCGGGCAACCAGGTCGAATCCGCGGGTGAAGCGCTCATGGAACTCAGGGTCCTGGCCGAAGTTGTGGGCGACCAGCACAACGTCCACCAGGTCGTGATCGAAGGCATGGTCCAGGCATTCGATCAGACGCCCGGCATGGCCCGACATGCCGGTGAAACAAATCTTGCCTTGCGCCTTCGCCCGTTCAACAAATTCGAACCACTCCGGATTTTCCAGCCGGTCGGTATCGTTGACAGCGTGGTTGAAATAGATTTCGACATGATCGGTTGCCAAGCGCCGCAAGCTGCCTTCCAGCCTCGACATGAGTTGGTCGCGCCCGGTCGCAGCGCCCGCGAAGCACTTGCTGGCGATGATGACGTCTTGTCGCTGACCCTTGAGCGCACGCCCCAGCACCCGTTCGGATGCGCCGTCGGTATAGCTTTCCGCGGTATCGAAGTAGTTCACGCCCTTGTCCAGAGCATGATGCACCAGAGCCTCCTGCCCTTCCCGCAGCCGACTCGAGCCGAAGGAGACATCGGCAATGCGCAGCCCGGTTCGGCCGAGAGTCACCTGACGCTGCACCCGATTGTCGGCATCCGAGCGCACGGACATCTGATCGGTTGCCGCACTCAGCAGGCCCGGCGCCAGCGAAGAGCCGGCGGCCATTGCCGCACCCGTGTGCAGAAAGCGTCGTCTCGAATTCATGATGCCGATGTTCCCGTGTTCTTGCGACCTGACGCTCTTTGGCCCGTCCCCGGCAACCCATCGTTGCGTCTATCATACCTGCCGGGAGCCTTGCGGGTCGATTTCTGAAACAATGATGCTCCCATCCGAGGAGCCGCGAACATGCCCATCCAGTCGATATTCGAGCAGGTGGCCGAGATCAAGCGCAGCCTGGAAAATCTGTCCATCGACGACCTGAAAGCAGAAATGGCGGCGCGCGACGACCTGGTTCTGGTCGATATCCGGGAATTGCAGGAATATGTGGACCTGGGCGCCATCCCCGGCGCCCGGCACGCGCCTCGCGGGATGCTCGAGTTCTGGGCGGATCCCGCCAGCCCCTATTACCGAGACTACTTCAAGCCAGAATCGCGCATCGTGCTCTACTGCGCCGGCGGTGGTCGCTCGGCACTGGCCGCCCAGGCACTCAAGGACCTGGGGTTCGAGGATGTGGCGCATCTGGACCCTGGCTTCAACGGCTGGGCGAAGGCCGGCGAAGCCGTGCACGCAACCGCGCCCGAAAGTCGCTGGATGCGCAAGCCGGCGTGATCGCTGCCAGCCCGCCCGGCGCGGGACGACTTGTCTGGCGCACGAGTTTGGCTGCCCGGCCTGCGTTCAACCTGAACTGACGATGCAAGCAGTCGCCGCTCCCCCTGCCATGCGCGATCTGCTGCTGATCGGCGGCGGTCACAGCCACGTCCTGGTGCTGCGGCAAATGGGCATGGTGCCCCCGCCCGGCGTGCGTATCACCCTGCTCAGCCGGGAAGTCGAAACTCCCTACTCCGGGATGTTGCCTGGACACGTGGCGGGACGCTACCAGCGCGAGGAAATGCACATCGACTTGCGGCGTCTGTGTCGGCAAACCGGCGCCAATCTGCTGGCAGATGCGGCTGTGGGCCTGGATCCAGAATCCCGGTTGGTGCATTGTGCGAAGCGCCCGCCCATTCGTTACGACCTTCTGTCCATCAACTGTGGCGCGACGCCGGAGCGCCATCTGCAGAGCGCCGTGGCGGTCAAGCCGATTGGCAATTTTCTGTCACAGTGGCGACGCCTGCGCGGCCAGGTCAGCACCGGAGACCGGCTGTTGATCGTCGGCGGCGGCGCCGGCGGCGTGGAATTGGCGCTGGCCGCACGCCAGGCGCTGCCGACAGGCACGCGCATCGACCTGATAGCGGAGAACTGGCTACCCGGCCTTGCGGCAGGCGCCCGCAGGCGCCTGTTGCGAGAACTTGCCGAGGCAGACATAGGCCGGATTCACGGGCGGGTTACGGGCGGTGACGAAAAAGCGTTGTGTCTGGCAGACGGTCAGCGCCTGGCGTTCGAGCATCTGCTCTCCGTCACCGGTGTGGCGGCGCCTGAATGGATTCGGGGCAGTGGCCTGGCCACGGATGCCGCCGGATTCATTCAAGTGAACGCATTTCTGGCTTCCGTTTCGCACCGCAACATATTTGCCGCCGGCGACATCATCCGCTTTGCCGATCGAGCCTTGCCCAAGTCTGGCCTTTACGCGGTCCGCGCCGGCCCCATACTCGCCACCAATCTGCGACGGGCGCTGACCGGGAAACAGCGCCTGCGCCGCTTTCGGCCACAGAAGCGGGGGCTTGCGCTCATGGCAACAGGCGACGGTCGAGCCGTCGTTTCCTGGGGCCGCTTTTCGGCCAGCGGACGCTGGGCCTGGCGCTGGAAGAACTGGCTCGACCAGCGCTTCATGCGTCGCTTCGAGCCGCGCCGAATGACGGCAACCGAGGATCAGGATGAAAACGGCCTGGAATCCAGCATGCGCTGTGGTGGCTGCGGCGCCAAGCTCGGCGCTGACATCCTGCGGCGCGCCCTGGCCCGGCTACCGACGCAACCATCCAGCGGCGTAGTCCAGGGCATAGGCGACGACGCCGCCATACTGAGCCCGCAGGCAGCCCCGCTGGTGCTGACCACCGATGGCTTTCGCAGCCTGCTGGACGATCCCTGGCGCTTCGGCCGCATCACCGCGCATCACTGCCTGAACGACATCCACGCCATGGGCGCAAGACCCGTGAGCGCGCTGGCGCTGGCAACCGTGCCATTCATGGCCCCGGCGCTGATGGAAGAGGAGTTGTATCAAATGCTCGCAGGCGCTGCTTCGGTGCTGAACGCCGAGGCGGCGCCACTGGTCGGCGGACACTCTGCGGAAGGCGCAGAACGCTTTCTCGGCCTCACCCTGACCGGCGCCCAGATTGATCCGCCCTTGCACAAGGCTGGCGGACGGCCGGGCGACCGGCTGATCCTGACCAAGCCGCTCGGCACTGGCCTCGTGTTCGCCGCCGAGATGCGCAATCTGCTGCCCGCGCATCAAGTGCAGGCAGCCATTGACAGCATGGATCAATCAAATCGGAGCGCGCTGGCCGTGCTGCGCCGGCATCAGGTGCGCGCGGCCACGGATGTCACCGGTTTCGGGTTGATCGGACACCTGCAGGAAATGCTGACCGAAGACTGCCTGGGCGTTGACCTCTGGCTGGATCGTCTGCCCGTTCTACCGGGCGCGCTTGAGGCCCTGAATCTTGGCGTTAGCAGCGTGCTTCAGGCCGAGAATGAAGGCCCGTTGCGACAGTTCGAGCTCAGCGGCTGCAACGCCTTGACCAACCGCGTTCGCTTGCTGGCGGACCCACAGACCGCCGGTGGACTGCTGGCCAGCGTCCCGGCCGATCAGGCGCAGGCGTGCGTCGTCGCCCTGCGGGCCGCCGGCTACGCGACGAGCGCAGAGGTGGGCGTTGTAACCGCCGCCGAGCACCGCATTATCGCCGCTGTCAGCCAGTAGCCTGAAGCAGGAACTCGCGCACCCGCTTGCGACCCACAGACACGGCAGCACCCGCCTTCCAGTCTTCAATGAGTTGGGCGTTGGGCGCAAGCGCCGTCAGCTCGCGGGAGATGGACTGCGGGTGATAGAGGTCATTGCCCATGAGAATCAGCAAGGGCGTGGCGATACCGCGCACGAAATCCCGGCTGACGCTGAACACGAAGTCCCCGTCGTACATGTTTTCCCGAAACTGCGCCCAGGCCGCAGCATCCGTCGCCAGATCAGTGGGCTGAAGCTCCGCTGCCCAGGCGTCGTACATGGCGTAGAAGGCGTCGCGGTTGTCATCCAGGCCAATCGGCTGAAACAGCACCGCAGCCGCCACCCGCTCGGCCGCCGCCTGTATCAGGCCAAGGCCATAGGAACCGCCAATGCACATGCCGGCGACCAGAAAGCGATCGACGCCAAGATGGTCGAGCAGGGCCAGCTGATCCCCGGCATAGGTGCGCCAGCCGTCCGAGGCGCTGACAGGGGCGCGGGATCGGCCGGCGTTGCGCTGATCCATGGCGATCACGCGGAAGTCCGACGCGAATTCCTCTATCGGATTCCAGGGCGCATTGGCCCAGAACGGAATGGCGGACTTCATCCCGCCCGGCGCAATCAAGAGCAGCGGGAGGGCGTCCGCTGGTCCGCTTTCTTCGTAGTAGAGGCTGGTCTTGCCCTGCGTGAATACAGGCATGTGTTGATCTCCTTGTCAGTGATTTTGCAGGCCCGAATCACCAGTGCGCGGTCATTCAATATCCTCTGCGCGGCCCCAGGCGTTCCAGTAGGTGACTTCCTCGGCTGGTCTGCGCACCGCCTTGCCAAGCCTTGCGCCCTGCGTGTAGGCGACTGGCAACATCACCGTCAGCAGCGCACCGGGCGGCAAGCCCACCACCTCGGCCACTTCCGCCTGGCGCGCAGCGAGCAGGGAAGTCCAGGTGGCGCCAAGCCCTCGGGCGCGCAGCGCCAGCATCAAGGACCAGGCCGCGGGAAGAATCGATCCGTAGTAGCCGATCTGCCCGGCGTCGTCCGAGTCCGGCGGCGGTTGACTGTCGCATACCAGGATCATGGCCGGCATGTCCGCCAGACGCGCGACCAGCGCCTGCTGGGACGGTTTGATTTCGATACCGCGGCTGCTGACCAGGTCGTCGAGCGCCTGTCGATAGAGTTCGGCCAGACGCGCCTTGACCGAGGGCGCCGTCACGACCAGAAAGCGCCAGCTTTCACCCCCAAGGCCAAGCGGCGCCTGCACCGCGAGATCAATGCACTCAAGCAGCACGGACTCCGGCACGGGACGCTTGAAATCGAGCCGACGACGAACCGAGCGAGTGCTCGCCAGCACTTCATCCACAGCCGCCAGCGCTCGCGCATCCAACCCGCTCATTGCAACTCCCCTGGCCCGGTCAGGCGTTGCGAATGGTCAGGCCGCCGTCCACCGGCAAGGCCACGCCGGTGATAAATCCGGCTGCGGGCAGTACCAGGCTCAGTGTGCCGTGCGCCACTTCTTCCGGCTCGGCATAGCGCCGAAGCGCCACCCGGCGGCGCGCATACTCGCGCTTGTCGGCTTCGGGAATGGCTTCTGTCATGCCGGTGCGTATCGGCCCAGGACAGATGCAGTTGACGGTAATGCCTGCGCTGCCGAATTCCACCGCCAGCGAGCGGGTCAGGCCGATCACGCCGGTCTTGGCAGCTGTATAGGGGCTGCCGAAACGCGTCGCGCCCAGGCCCTCGGTCGATGCAATGTTGACGATGCGCGGGTGCTCCGCCCGACGCAGCCAGGGCAAGGCAGCCCGGATGGTCTGGGTGTGGGCGGTGAGCAACACTGCCAGGGTCTTGTCCCAGGCTGCCTCGTAGTCGTCGCTGTCGATGGGGGAGGAGATCGAGATACCGGCATTGTTGACCAGTATGTCGATGCCGCCGAAGTGCGCTGCGATCTCGTTGAATACCGGGCCGATGGCGGATCGGTCTGCCAGATCCAGCGTCCAGCCCCGCGCCGACTTGCCAGCCGCCTCGATTTCCTGCGCCACCCGCGCCAGGGCTTCTTCGTGCAGGTCAATGCCGGCCACGTTCGCGCCTTCATCGGCAAACAATTTGAGGGTCGCCTCACCCATGCCGCTGGCGGCGCCAGTAACCACTGCTGTCTTGCCGGCGATGGACCGGCTGAGTTGCGTCAATGCCATGTCATGGGCCTCGGTTGCAGAGCGCTTCGGCGTGCAGGGTACACCAGCCCGAATATTGCACCAGGGCGCTGATGGAACGAACTGATTTTTCTATCTTTCAATTGGGTGTCTTCGATATTGCAGCGCTGTGCCGATTCCAAACTGCGCCTGCCGCACGCTCATCCGCCCTTGCCCCCGGACGCTGCCTCGAGCAGCAGACGCATCATTTCCTCGGCGGCGACCGTCGCTGAACGGTCGATCATCTCTCGCTCGGTCTGATCGCCCACTTCGTAGGTGATGGCGGGAATGCCGTAGGTCTCGCTGATGTAGTGCTTGAAGACTGGACGTCCGGCGTTGGCGGAAGGGGCCCGTTCGGCATCGTACTGCGGCAGCCGCGCCGCCAGCGCCCGCAACCAGTCCGCCGTAAACCCCGGCAGGAACGCAGGCTCTCCATCCTCCTGGGTATAGAAGACGTTGCGGTGCGTGGCATGAAAGTCGAGTCCGAGCCATAAACGCTGACCACCTGTCTCGAACAGCGCGGACAGCAGCCGGGCGACGGCGGCGGTTTCCGGCTGGCTGAAAGGCCCCCAGTCGCGATTGAGGTCCACGCCGCCCAGATTGTGCCGCCAGTGGCCCCTGGCGACCCCGTCGGGATTCAGGTTGGGAATCATCAGCAACCGGAAGCGCGCCCTGAACTTGTCAGCCAGGGTATCGTCGGCCACCAGGCGTTCGATAAAGGCGCGCATGGCCAGTGCGCCAGGGATTTCCGGGGGATGCTGGCGTCCGGTCAGCAGCACCCAGTCCCGGGGAAGCGCCGGCTCTGCGGAGCCTGTGTCCGATGTATTCCCCGCCGCCTGCATCTGCTGGCTGGCGGTGGCGAGGTTGTCGAAATCAAGGCCCAGGCCCGGCTCCGCCGTCAGGGCGACTATGGGCCGACCGGCATGAGAGCGCCCGATCTCCACCATCTGCACCGACGCACGCTCACTGATCGCCGTCATCCAGGCGACATAGTCGGCGTTGTCGATGATCTCCTGCGCCGACACATAGAGCGGCGTTGGCCCGACGCGCAGACGCAACAACAGCGCCCTGCCATCCAGCGCAACCCGGTACTGCGCCTCCGGCAAGCGCTGCCAGTTCTCACCGTCCTGGCTGATGCGCGGCGCATAACGATGCTGATGCAGGCCGTAATGCAACCAGACGCTGATTCGGCGCCCGGTCTCGGCCATCACGCGAAATGCGTACCAGGGGCTTGGATTCACCGGCCTGTTTTCCGGCGACACGCCCAGGCTGTACGTATCGACGCCCACTTGCCGACATTCGTTGATGCGACCGCCCTCGAATCCGGCGTCGAAGCGCAGATCGCCAAACCCGCAGACCGGGGCCGGATTCTCGACGCGAATTTCGTGCGCGCCTGCAATCGTCCAGACCAGGCTTGCGGCGGCCAGAAGCGCCCAGGCTGGATACCGCATCCGGGCGCTGGCAGAACCTCCGGCCCAGGCGTGGCCTGGCCTGTGGCGGCGAAACATCAGTTGAAGCGTGCGACCGTGTCGGCGGCCACCTGCTGCAGGGCGGCGGCTTTCGTCGGGTCGAGACCGGCGCGATAGCGTGAACCGACCGGCGATTCCTCGAACACCGAGGCCACCACGACAGCCGCGGCCAGGTAAGTACCGGCGCGGCTTGGGTGCTTCACGGGTTTCCGATACACAGGCTTGCCGTCGGCGTTGTAACGGGCAAGATCGGCCTTGTAGAGATTGATTTCGGGATGCTCTCGCCTTGCCGCGGCAAATGCCAGACCCACCGGAATCACCTTGGCGTCCAGCAATCGGCCGATGTCGCGATAGCCCTTGCGAATCAGCGTCAGCATCTGCGGCTCGTCACGGTACGCCCAGGTCATCAGAAATGCGGGGCGGGCGCCGTTGTTGCGAATGTGCCTGGCGTAGTGGGCCGCTGCCCTTGCAAACGCGCTGGCGCCATCTTCGGAAAGCATGGCGGTGCTGTGACCGTGCATCACCACCAGGTCCCAGTCATCCGGCTGCACCAGCGCGGCGATGCCGCCGGCGTGTTCCACCAGCTTGCCGCCGGAGAGGGTCAGCATCCGCAGACGCATCTGCTGGCGCTGATAACTGCCTGAAGCGCGAAGGAAATTGCCGACATGCTTGTGCAGGCCGTCGTTGTAGTAGGTGAAGCTGTTGCCCACGAAGAGCACCCGCGCCGGTGGCGTGGCGCCCGCTGCAAGACCGGGGCTCGCCAGCGCCAGCCCCGCGCAGATCGTCCAGCAAGCGCCACGGATGCGCCAACGCCAGCCCACCAGTCTCGGGAATGTGATCACCGATCTCCGACGCTGCGGGGCATGGAATGCGACCAATTGAAAGGCAACGCAAACAAGACCGTATGAGCGATTTTCGGGTGCAGGCTCCTAGAAAACTGTCATGCGCACATCGACATAGAAATAGCGCCCGTAGTCGGTATGCGCATCGGCAAAGTATCCGAAGTAGCGATCCGCCAGCGGGGCCCGTTCGTCGGTGAGGTTCTTCACGCCGAAACGCGCCCTCGACGACCGGCCCGCAACCTCGAAGTGCCAATCAACATTGGCGTCGAAGGTATCGAATTTCGGAATCTGATAGCGGGTTCCATCGGCCAGCGTCAGGCTGCTCTGGTAAAAGTCGCCGATTCGCGCCCAGCCGAAGCCAGCGCCGAAGTCGCGATAACGCCAGGACAGGCGCGTGTTGTGGCGATAGTCCTGATGCCCGTCGCGGCCAGTCAGGTCGGCAAAGCCGGCCACCGGAATGCTCGCCGGCAAGACGCCACTCTCCAGCGCCGCCAGCAAGGTTGCCGAATCTCCGCCGGCAACCTGCTCGAACTCGGTCAGGAAGGAGGCGTTGTACTTGAATCGGAATCGCCCGACCTGCGATTCGAAGTCGTAATAGAGCCCGACATCGACGCCGCGCACGGTGCGCTTGTCCAGATTGGCGTAGCGATCATCAATGCGGATGATGTCACCGGCCGGGCAGATGCCGGCGGCCTCATAGGCCGCCAGGACGTCCGGATCGTCCACCGCCTCTCGCAGCACCGCCGGATTGAAGGCGACGCCATCGCAGTTGCCACCGCCATGCTCAAGGCGCATCAGGAGATCCAGCACGGTGTGATTTTCTTCGCCAAAGAGGCCGATGGTGTTCTTCTTTTCGATGGACCAGTAGTCCACGGTCAGACTCATGCCATCGAGTGGCTCCAGCACGATGCCGAAGGAATAGTTGTCCGATTCCTCCGGCTCCAGCGTCTCGCTGCCCTGGGCGGTGCGCTGGACGCTGTATTCGCAATCGAGTACCGATTCATTCGGGTCGGCAAAGAAGCAGGTCCAGTCATCTCGCGTATTCTGCCGTGCGACGATGGCCTCGTTGACCGTAATCAGGTTCGGCGCCCGGAAAGCCTGCGAATAGGAACCGCGCAACAGCACACGACCAATCGGCCGCCAGCCGGCGGCGATCTTGCCGACTGTCGCACTATCCACATCGGAGAAATTCTCGTGGCGTAGCGCAAGTTGCAGGTCCAGGCTATCCAGGACGGGCACCTGCAACTCGCCGAATACGGACCAGACACGGCGCTTGCCGCGGTTGTCGGCGGTCGGGCTGGAGTTCACGACGTCTGAAACATACGGAAAGGTGTCGCCGTCCAGGTCGATGAATTGAACGCTGCCGTCGAGCCTCGGATCCCGATCATCCTCGAACGATTCCTTGCGAAACTCGACGCCGCCAAGCAGCCCCACAGGCCCGGCCGGGAGATCGAAGATTCGATTGTTGGAGAATTTCGCATCCCAGGTGAACAGTTCTGCTTCACTGTCGCGCCGCACGGAAATCAACGCCCGCTCCAGATTGGAATCGACACCGCCACTGAATGGGTTGTAGGCGGCCGGCGTGGGATCTGACAAGGCTTCGGAAATCAGCGTATTCGACACCCGGTTGTCCGTGACGTCCTGCTTCTCGGAGCGCGACCAGACAATCGCGGTTTCCCAATCCCAATCGCCAGCCTCGCCTTGCAGCCCTTGCAGCAGACGCCAGGTCGTACCTTGATTGTTGACAATGCGCGGCAATTCGGCAAAGCGATAGAAATCCATGACCACGTCCAGGCCAGTGCAGGGCACATCGTCGCCAATCACCGAGTCCGGCAGCCGATTGGGCGAGCCGCAGGGACCGAGTGGATTGTAGTAATTCTCCGCGCCCAGAAGCAGGCCCACCGCGCGGAGGGGGGAGGACGGGTGCCGGAACATCTGTGTATCAGAGCGGTAAAAGCCGACTTCGCTGAAGCTCGCCATACCGTTCTCGAAATCGTGATTCAGATACAGAAAGACGTTGTAGCGTTCGAGATCGGAGCGCAGGTCGCGGTTGTCATTCAGGTTGTAGCGCACCGTGCCGTTGCCGTCCTCGGCAGCGCACACCCTGTCATTGATCTCATAGGTACAGAGCGGGTCGCCGGCGGGACGGGTCTCGAATTCACCGGAATTGTCCACGATGTCGTTCTGGCGCAGGGAATGGCTGCTACCGAGCCGGCTTGCCACGTCGAATTGACCGTAGAGACTGCTGATGCTGTTGTTGCGAAACCTTATGTTGCCGGCCCAGGGAGAGTCTTCGGGAATCCTGCTGCGAAAGTCTGCATCGGCCCAGCGCTCATCGTCCCGGGAGTTGATGCTGTCGCGGTTGTAATAGTCGAAGAAGAGGCCCGCGTTGGATTGTCCGTTGTTGAAGTAACGGCCCCATTCAATGCTCACCGACTGGTCATTTGCCGGCACGTTGCTGTATTCCTGCCACTTCACGCGGGCGCGCAGGCCCTCGAAATCGGTCTTCAGCACCGTATTGACCACGCCCGCGACCGCATCGGCGCCGTAGATTGCGGATGCCCCGTCGCGCAGCACTTCCACGCGGTCCACGCCACGCACCGGAATGGTATTGGTATTGGCAGTGTTCACTGGCACGAAGCTGCCGCCCACCTCCTCGGTCTGAAAGGTGGCCGAGTTCACCACCCGGCGTCCATTGAGCAGGCTGAGTGTATTGCCAGTGCCCATGCTGCGCAGGTTGTAAGCGCCTATGTCGCCACGGGCCGAGTTCACCCCGCCACTGATGTTCTCCGCTTCGTTGAAGAAGTTCTGGCCGTTTTCCGGTATCAGGGCCAACAACTCGTCGCCGGAATCAATGCCCAGGACTTCGATGTCTTCGGCGGTAACGACGGAAACCGCCAGCGCATCCGAAATCTTCGCACCGCGGATCTGGCTGCCGGTGACGATGATCTCCTCAATGATTTCGCCATCTTCGGATTGGGAAAACGCCGGTGCGCCGCAGACGCTGGCGCAGGCAAGAACGGCCACAGCCGATAGCGGCAGGCTTCGATTTCGAAGCGTGGTGCAGGCAAGACCCAAGAACATGACCAACCTCCTGGCGAACGCGACGGACGAGGGGCGCAAACTACGCGAATCAGGGGGCCAAGTCGATACCGGGGCCCCGCGACAGTCACCAGGCGCGCAATCCGCAAAACTTGCATATCGCGCCCGGATGCCGGTCAAATGCTGCAACATGCGGCCTGAAGCCAGGAGCCTGCGCCGCAGGAAATCACGGCTACAATCAGCGCACGCAATTCAAGCCAACCATTCGAGGAAACGCACATGGCCTGGGACTTTGAAACCGACCCCGATTTTCAGCAGGAACTGGACTGGATTGACGACTTCGTCCGCTCCGAGATCGAACCGCTCGACTTCATCATTGGCCACCCGAATGACTATACCGACCCGAACCGGGCCAGGTTGATCCCGCCGCTGCAGGCGGAGGTGCGCAAGCGCGGCCTCTGGGCCTGCCATCTCGGCCCGGAACTCGGCGGTCAGGGTTACGGTCAGCTGAAGCTGGCCCTGATGAACGAGATTCTCGGGCGGGCGAAGTGCGCGCCGGTCGTATTCGGCTGCCAGGCCCCGGATTCCGGCAACGCCGAGATTCTCGCCCACTATGGCACGGTCGATCAGAAAGCGCGCTTCCTGCAGCCGCTACTCGATAACGAGATCTGCTCCTGCTACTCCATGACCGAACCCCAGGGTGGCGCGGACCCGAAGGTGTTTACCTGCCGGGCGGAGCGGATGGGAGACGAATGGGTCATCAATGGCGAGAAGTGGTTCTCGTCCAACGCCCGCTACGCATCCTTCCTGATCGTCATGGCGGTAACAGACCCCGAGGCGCCGCCCTACCAGCGCATGTCCATGTTCATCGTGCCCATCGACACGCCAGGCGTCGAAATCGTGCGCAACGTGGGCGTCGGCTTCGAGGGCGAGGGCCACGGCGTCCACGCCTATATCCGTTACCAGGATGTACGCATCCCGCACGATCATTTGCTGGGCGAGATTGGCCAGGGCTTTGTCGTCGCCCAGGTACGCCTCGGCGGCGGGCGCATACATCACGCCATGCGCACGGTTGGCAAGGTCCGGCACGCTTTTGACATGATCTGTGAACGGGCGCTTTCGCGCGAAACCCAGGGCGAGGTTCTGGCGCAGAAACAGATGGTTCAGGCCATGATCGCGGATAGCTGGATCGACATCGAACAGTTCCGGCTGCTGGTGCTGCGCACAGCCTGGAAAATAGACAGATATCGCAATTACAAGGCAGTGCGAGCCGACATCTCGGCTGTCAAGGCGCAGATGCCCAAGGTGTATCACGACGTGTATGCCCGAGCGGTGCAGATCCATGGCTCGCTTGGCGTCTCCAACGAGATGCCGTTTGCAGCCGGCGTGCTGGACAGCTTCCACATGGGCCTGGCGGACGGGCCGACGGAAGTCCACAAGTTGACAGTCGCGCGTCAGGTGCTCGGCCGCTATCAGGGCACACAGGAACTGTTCCCGGACTATCACCTCGTCAAGCGCCGGGAAGCAGCGCTGGCGAAATATGCCGGGCGCATCGAACAGGAAGTCCGCGACGCTTCCTGAGGCACAGGAATCCGCGCCAGACACACTGGGCACCGTTCGGCTGAGTTGCCTTCAGCGCACGGCCCGGGCGGCAAGGCGCGGGCAATGAAAATCGGCTACAAGCGGTTGCGGAAAGCGGCGCCTTCCTCATAGTAGCGATGATGCCAGATGCCCTCGCCCGCCTCGCCGGCGGTTGGCATGCGCCAGCTGGTCACAGCAGCTTCGCTCAGCAGCAACCGGTAGAGGCCGCGCGGCTGGTCGATGGTGTTCTGAATATAGGCCTCGGCCGCTTCGGCAGGCACATAGCGGCCAGCGATGCGACGGTACAGGTCCCGCCACCTGGCGTCTTCGCCGACATCATGCACCAGTTCGGCCGTTCCTTCCGCCAGCACCTTGCGCCAGGGGCGGTCAGCTTCATCAATGCAAAGCGCGACCCGCGCATCCCGGCGCAAGCAGGCAAACCACTCGGAGCGCTTTCGGGGGGTGAACCAGAGCGCATCGGCTTCGTGCGCGAACCAGATGGGCGTTACCAGAGGCCGGCCATCCGCGCGCACGACGGCGATGCGCATCAGCACGCCCGGCTCGGCCAGAAAGGCCTCGATTTCAGATGCAGTCAGCCGAGGCAAGGGTCATGCCCACCCAGAATCAAGGTCAGGCGCCGGATCCGGTGAATCGAGCGCATCGCCGGAACACCGGCGCCTTGCGCATTGCCAGCGATCACAGGGCTTCGAGGATCGACTCTGCCTTGCTGACATTCAGCTCGGGGCCAGGCTCGACCGCCAGATGCGTGATGGCGCCGTTATCCACCACCATGGCGTAGCGCTGCGAGCGCAACCCGAGCCCGAAGCGGCTGCCGTCCAGCTCCAGGCCGAGCGCCCGGGTGAAATCGCCGTTGCCGTCGGCGACCATGACGAGTTCATCGGCATTGGAATGCTGGCCCCAACTATCCATGACAAAGGCGTCATTGACGGAAATGCAGAGAATGCTATCCACCCCCTTGGCCTTGATCTTGTCCGCGTTCACCACAAAGCCCGGCATATGCGCCTGCGAACAGGTCGGCGTATAAGCGCCAGGCACGGCGAAGGCCACCACCTTCTTGCCAGCGAACAGTTCTGTCGTGGATACCGATTGTGGCCGCCCCTCCCGCATCACGTGCACGGTCGCCTCGGGCAGCTTGTCACCTTCCTGAATCGCCATCGTCTCCTCCTTTGCGCAGGTTATCCGGGGTTGAATCGTGGACCCACAAGTTTGCGCACCGAAGGCGCATGGGTCAAATCCGCCGAGGCCCTGGCCAACAAAGACTGGCAGTGTCGCCTGCAGCAGCGGCCTCTGACGCCATGTTCGGGGCAACGCATCTTGCGGGTCAGCGTTTGAACAAACGTCCCTTCCAGAGCACGTAAACCGCCGGAAAGAGGAACAGCACCACCACACCGGTGGTGACGATGCCGCCAACCAGGGGGGCGGCAATTCGCTTCATCACGTCTGCCCCTGCGCCAGTGCTCCACATCAGTGGCAAGAGACCGAAGACATCCGTCGCGATGGTCATGAGCACCGGCCGCAGACGCTGCCCGACAGCTTCCCGGACGGCGCTGACGAGTGCCGCCCGATGCGTCAGCGAGCCGCGTTCGCGAGAACGGCGGACGGACAGATCCAGGTACAGGAGCAGGACCGACGCAGTTTCGGCATAAAGGCCCGCAAGCGCGATGATGCCGATCCAGACGGCGACACTTAGGTTGTAGTCCAGCGCAAACAGCAGCCAGATGGCGCCGGTAAGCGCGAACGGCGCGCCTGCCAGCACCAGCAGGGTCTCGGCAATCGACTTGCGACTCGCGTAGATGATCGCCGCAATCAGCAGCAAGGTGACCGGGATCACGAGCGCCAGGCGCCGTTCCGCCTTCTGCATGGTCTCGTATTGGCCGCTCCAGGCCAGGGTGTAGCCAGAGGGCAAGACAACCCGTTCGGCAACGGCAGCGCGCGCCCGTTGCACATAGTTGCCCACGTCCGTGTCGCGCAGGTCCAGATAGACCCACACGTTGGGCTTGGCTCCCTCGCTCTTGATGGTAGCCGGACCCAGCGTGTACTCGATGCGGGCCAGGCGTCCCAGCGGAATCTGCGGGCCGGCGGGCGTCGGCACCAGCACCCTGCGCAGAGCCGGCAGATCGTCGCGCAGTTCGCGGCTGTAGCGCAGGTTGACCGGGTATCGGGCCAGGCCTTCGACAGCTGTCGTGAGGTTGAGGCCACCGATGGCGGTCTGGATGACGTCCTGCACATCGCCGATGGTCAGGCCGTAGCGGGCGATAGCGGCGCGGTCGATGTGAATGTCCAGATAGTTGCCGCCGAGTGGGCGCTCGGCGTAGGCGCTGGCGGTGCCAGGCAGTTCCCGGACCACCGCCTCGATCTGCCCGCCGAGCCGCTCCAGTTCAGCCAGATCCGGGCCGGCGATCTTGATGCCCACGGGCGTGCGAATACCCGTTGCAAGCATGTCGATACGCGCCTTGATCGGCATCGTCCAGGCATTGGTCAGCCCCGGAACCTGGATGGCGGCATCCATCTCCTGAGTGAGTTTCTCCGGCGTCATCCCGGGCCGCCATTCACCCTCCGGCTTCAACAGGATCGTTGTTTCGATCATCGACAGGGGCGCAGGGTCCGTGGCCGTGTCCGCCCGCCCGACCTTGCCGAATACGTGTTCGACCTCAGGAAAGGCGCGGAGTATGCGGTCCGTCTGCTGCAGTATCTCGCTGGCCTTGGTAATCGAGATGCCCGGCAGGGTGGTCGGCATATAGAGCAGGTCACCCTCCCACAGCCTCGGCATGAACTCGGAGCCGAGGCGCGCCAGGGGCACGGTGGTCAGCGCCAGCCCCAGGACTGCGACGCCGACCGCGAGGCGCTTGCGGCGCAGAACACGATCCAGCAAGAACTGGTAGAGGCGGATGGCCAATCGGCTGACCGGGCGCTGATCCGGCGCCCGAATCCGGCCCCGCGCCCAGTAGCCAACCAGCACCGGCGCCAGCGTCAACGACACCAGCGCCGCGGCCGCCATGGCCCAGGTCTTGGTGGAGGCCAGGGGCTTGAAGAGGCGTCCCGCTTCGGCTTCCAGCGCGAATACCGGCAGGAAGGAGACAGTTATCGCCAGCAGGGCCAAAAAGAGCGTTGGACCCACCTCCTGCGCGGCCTCTGCGATCACCTGCCAGTGCGGCCGGCGGCCTTGATCACGGGCCAGATGCTGGTGCGCGTTCTCCACCATCACGATGCCGGCATCCACCAGGGTTCCGATAGCGACCGCGATCCCGCCGAGGGACATGATGTTGACGCCAAGCCCCTGCAAGTTCATGGCGAGGAATGCAACGAGTATGCAGAATGGCAGGGTGACCACAGCCACCAGGGCGCTGCGCACGTGATACAGGAAGAGCAGGCAGAGCAGCCCCACAATCGCCAGTTGCTGTGCCACGCTCAGGCTCAGGCTGGCGACAGCCCGATCAATGAGATCGGTACGGTCGTAGGCCACTTGCACCTCGACGCCCCTGGGCAGGCTGGCGGTCACCTCGGCAAGACGGGCCTTGACGTCCTGGATCACCTGCCGGGCTCCGGCGCCATGCCGAATCACGACGATGCCGCCAACCGTTTCGCCTTCGCCATCCCACTCGGCAAGACCTCGACGCATCTCCGGCCCGATCTGCACAGTCGCCAGGTCTCTGAGCAGAACCGGCGCCCCCCGGGCATCCACGCCCAGAACCACCTGCTCCAGATCCGCCGGGGATTCGATGGCGCCGAGGCCGCGGATCATGAACTCGCGTTCCGCCGCTTCGAGAACACGACCGCCCGTATCGCTGTTGCTGCGCTGCACCGCAGCGCGGATCTGCGAGATCGGCATATTGAATGCCCGCAGCCGATTGGGATCGACACGAATCTGATACTGGCGCACGAAGCCACCGATACTGGCGACCTCGGCAACACCGGAGACGCTCGCCAACTCCTGCTTGAGGAACCAGTCCTGAATGGAACGCAGTTCGCCAAGATCGTGGCGGTCGGACTTCAGAGCGTAGATGAACGCCCAGCCGACGCCCGAGGCGTCCGGCCCAAGCGACGGTTTCAGGCCCGCCGGCAGACGAACACTGGCGGCATTCAGGGTTTCCAGAACACGGCTTCGGGCCCAATACATGTCTGTGCCGTCATCGAAGATGACATGCGCCAACGAGAAGCCGAAGAAGGAGTAGCCGCGCACAGTCCGGGCTCCGGGCGTTGCCAGAAGCCGGGTCGTGAGCGGGTAGGTCACCTGATCCTCGACGATGCGCGGCGCCTGACCCGGATAGTCCGTGTAAACAATGACCTGAACGTCAGACAGGTCGGGGATGGCGTCCAGCGGGGCGCGCTGCATCGCCTGGATGCCGAGGATGGTCAGGATCAGTGCCGCCAGAACCACCAGCAGACGGTTGTTGATCGACCAGCCGATGATGCGCTCGAACATGGCGGCTATCAGCGCTGCGCCTCAGGCTGGCGCACAGTCGGCCCGGCGTCGATTGATTCCGTGTCAGCCTCCTGGCCGGGCTCGGCGCCACGCAACAGTTGCGCCGACGCCGCCTGCAGATTGCTTTCGGAATCAATCAGGAATTGGGACGACACCACGACCCGTTCACCGGGCGCAAGCCCGGACCTGATCTCCTGCAAGCCGCCGCCCGTCAGCCCTGGCGCCACTTCACGCGGCGCAAAGCGGCCGCCGCCCAGATCCACGATCACCATCGACCGAGCGCCACTATGCAACACCGATTCAACTGGCGCGAGGACGACGTCCTGAGCGCCCCTCGCCTCGATGGACACATCGACGTACATCATGGGCCGCAGGACCAGATCCGGGTTGGCAACCTCCACCAGCGCGGTCAGTGTCCGCGTGTCGGGATTCAAGGCGGGGCGAAAGAGTTGCACCTTGCCAGTCCAGCGTCGCCTTGGAAAAGCCTCCGCGTTGATGGACACCGGACTGCCCTCGTCCACGAGCGCCAGGTCCGCCTCGTGAAACTCGGCCTCGGCCCAGAGCTTTGTGTGGTCGGCGATCTTGAGCACGGTCGCGCCCGGCGTCAGCTTCATGCCCGCCAGCGAGTCGCCCGCCTTCTCTACCACCAGTCCTGAAACGGGCGCCAGGAACCGCAAGGTTCGGGAAGGCGCGCCGGCAGCTTCCAACGCCGCGATCTGATCGTCGCTGACATCCCAGTGCCGCAGCCGTTCGCGCGCCGCCCGGACAAGTGATCCGGCGCGGGCCAACGCATCGGTGTGACCGCCCCCCCGCCGCAGCCGTTCGTCGTAGTCCCTGGCGGCGAGGTACTCCTGTTGCGCGGTCATGAGCGCCGGGCTGTATATCTCGAACAGCAGATCGCCCTGCTGAACGTACTCGCCCACATGGTTGACTCTGGCCCGCTCGATCCAGCCTTCATACTTGGTATTGATCGAGATCACCGTTTCGTCGTTGTGAGCGAGAATGCCGACGCTGCGGATCGACAGGGGCAGATCACCACGCGTAACCGGCACACTGCGCACTGCGAAGTTCTGCAGGAATTGCTTGCTGACGCGCACTGTGCCCGGTTGCACGTCCGCATCCTCCCAAACCGGCACCAGGTCCATGCCCATCGGCGACTTGCCGGGCCGGTCGGAGCGATAGTTGGGGTCCATTGGCGCACGCCAATAGAGAATCCGCCGCGACTGCTCGGCCGCCCCGGCGGGTGACACAGCGTCGGCAGCAGGCTGGCCCGGCGTCCGGTCGCCTTGTTCGTTTCCATTCCGGACGTGCCAGGAGAACATCGTGCTGACCGTCACGCCGAGCGCCGCGCCGATCACGAGAAGCGTGACGCCAACCCTGCGCCGGCTCATTTCGGTTCATCCGGCAAGGCGGCGCCGAGCATCCGCTCCAGGTCTGCGAGCGCCTGCATGTAGTCGGTTTCGAGGCGCGCCAGATCCAACTGCGCGTTCAACAACATGCGCTCGCTTTGCAGCAGCTCTTGCGCGCCGATGGCGGCGGTTGACCAGGCCGCTTCAGCGGTGCGCCATGCTTGCTCGAGCTGCGGCAAGAGCGTTTGTTTGACCAGGATGATCCGCTCGTGAACCATGCGCACACGCACGCCGACCATCCGCAGGTCTGCGTCCAGCTGGCGCTGCGCATCGCGATAAGCCGCCCTGGCGGCGTCAAGGCGCGCAAGCGCCTCGCCTTTCCCGGCGCGATAGCGGGATTGGCGGAGCGGCAAGGTGACGCCAAGGCTGAGCGTTGCGGTGTCGTCACCGTTGCCTTGCGGAGGCGAGCGCCGGCCTGCCAGGTCTCGTCTCTCCCCGACCCGGCCCCAGGCCGCGGCGAGCGTCAGATCCGGCAGGTGATCGCGTTCTGCGATACGCAGCCTGTCCTCTTCGGTTGCGATTCGCAAACGCGCGGCGCGGAGTTCCGGTCGCCGGGACTGACCTAACTGAAGTAGCCGTTTCTCTTCGATTTCTACCGTCGGCAAGGGTCCGAGCCTGACTTCGGCAATCGGCTCATTGCCAGGCCGGTCGCGCAGCGCGTTCAGGCTCGCCTCCGTTTCGATGCGCCCTTGCTGCAATCGATTGTGGCGACTCAACGCCTGGGTAATTTCTGCTTGCAGGCGCGCAACCGCCTGCTGCTGGCCCGCGCCCTGCGCGTAGCGTGCCTGCGCGAGCGACTCATGCAGGCGAAGCACGCCGAGTTCGCGGGTGACAATGCCGAGCGCACTGTCCAGCCACGCCAGGTCATGGTAGGCGAACTTGACCTGACGGATGAGGTCTGCCGCCCGCAAGGCGACCGACTCGTCGTGCACTTCCGCCAGCTTGCGGGCTACAGCTTCCCGATCCGCCCGCTTGCCGAACCAGGGCAGCTTCTGGCTCAGCGAGATGCCGGCCTGCTGCGGACCCGTCCGCGTCTGCGGTTGCTGCGGATGCCAGCTGAACGACAGGGTGGGGTCTGGCAAGGCGCCGGCCTGGGCTATTTGATGGCGGGCGGCAGCGCGGCCCAGGCGAGCCTCCATGAGGCCCGGGTTTCTGTCGAGCGCTTCCGCGATCAATGCGGCCAGCCTGGTGTCGCCATGCGCCGACCAGGGCGCAGGATCTGCCTGGGCAACAGCCAGACCGGGTCCGAATATTGACAGCATGAGCCAGCCGCCGACGCAGGCGGCCAGGGCTCGGGCGATGGGCATGGTTCTCCTCCGATGCGTTTGCACAGAGCCGTTCGGCCAGCACAGGCCGACGGCGCCAGCGGCAAGATTGCCGCGCGAATCGGAGCGGTCTAATTCAGCAGTGTGTCAAAGCGCCGGACTGGCGTATCGGAATCAGGCAGGCGCGGTGGCGGCAAGGCAGCGTGACGCAGACGCCAGGTTGGCGAAAGCGCGGCTTGAGCGACAAGCGCCGGACCAGGCTCGAACTTGTCCGCAAGATTGGACGGCTTGGTCGGCCAGGGATCGCGTTCAGACAGAGTCGCGTCGAAGCCGCAGGACCCGGCGCAGTCCAGCCGTTCGCAGGAGGCTGTGTCTGGCGCCGCATGATGCTGGTGCGCGTCACCCGCCCCGGCATCCAGGGGAATTGCCGCACAGGCGCAGACCACACCGCCCATCGTCACGCCGACGGACAATACCGCTGCAAGCCATGAACGCCTGTATCTCATGGTCCCATCAATACGCTTCGCCCGGCTTGCCGTCAAGTCCGTGTACGGGCTTCAGTACCTCTCGGAATTGTATGGATCGGCTGCTACCAGGCCCACTGCCAGTTGATCTTGGATCCTCGGACGGAAAACAGCACGAGCGATCAAACCTCGGCACGGGCGGTGGTCTCGACGCCTGGCAAGGATCAGCCCGTGCGCCGACACGCTGCACGGAACCGTTCGCCGGAACCGCGCAGGCCCACAACCTCAGGCGCAGCAACGCCCGCAGGGCGTCGGCCCGGAAAGCCCGACGCCCCGGCGAGCAGACTTCCCGCCTACCCCTTGATGCGGTTGATCGTGCGAACCCCAAGCACGGCAACCACCACGCCACCAAGCAAGATGGCGAATTGCCCGAGAATGCGGTTCAGCACGTCTCCGATCTGATTCATGTCGCCGACTGCCAGGTGACTCAGGACGCCGCTGGACGCAACCGCCATAACAGCAACCGCCAGCACCAGAACGTCCGTGCAATTCTCGGCATCCAGGACAATCACGCCGTAAACCAGGCCAAGAATCACCAGCAACAGCGGCAGCAGGCCCATTGGCACTGCGCCGGGCAGCAACCCCTCAACCACCGCTGCGGCGAAGCCGACTCCAACAATGACACGCTTCTCCATGAGCATTCCTCTCTGATCACAGGACCGACCTTCTGCACGAGCACCGCTGGCCGGGTGTGTGGCACGATACTCCGGGTGTTCTCCCGAATCGCTCCCGCATCACCGTGAAGGACGCACAGGCCCACGCATCGCCGGCCATCTTGAATCCGAATAATCAAGAAATAACGCTTGCAAACTGGAAGGTTTGTGGATATGCGCCAGAGCCTGCGAGGCGCCTTGCGGGCTAATCGAAAGCCCTCTCAGTGGTAGTGATATCCGGCGACTCGAAGCTGCAAGGGCGCACGCCCGACTATCTCCGCCAATCTTTGCGCCGCGCCGGGGCGTAGCGGCAACCTGGCAGCGTCCGCCCGACTCTGATTCCAGGTCGAATCGACAACGCGCCAGGCGCCCTCCAGGAATACTTCGTTCCAGGCATGCTGCACCAGTGCCGGGCTCGGCTCGGCAGAGTAAGCAACGCCGGAAATCGTGCGCGCCGGCCAGCCGTTCGCCCGCGCCAGGGTCGTCAGGAGATCTGCCAGTTCAGTACAGTTGCCGGTGCGCTGACGCAAGGTCTCCAGCACCGAAGCCGGCCTCGCATCGCCACGATAGGCCACATGACCGTGGACGAAGCGTACCAATTGCGCCAGCGCTGCCGGCCCCGTCTGCGCCCCGGGCAGCGCTTCGCGCAGGAGCCGCTGAACGGCCACATGGCGCACTGGATAGGCAAGCGTCTCTTGCCGAAAGGTGTCGGGATTCGGGCTGGATATGAGCGGCGCGTCAAGCCGCCACTCCCCGGCCTGACGCTGCGCCTCTGGCCAGATCTCAGCCAGATCGGATGGCCCATCCCAGACCAGGCGCAGGCTGCCGATGCGCCCGTGGTCCGGCAAGGCGCGATCAAGCAGGACCCGCACCTCGGGCAGACGCATCTCGCCCCAGGGCGCAAGCGCCTCTGCGCGGCTGGTTCTCTCCAGCACGAACAGGCCGGCAAGTGAAAACCGGACCGGCATGAAGCGTGCGTCCAACTGAATCTCGGTAGCGGCCATGGGCGCGCCGCTGACCAGCTGATAGCCCGTCTCGTTGTGCGCCTGCACCTGGAACTGCCGGCGCTCCAATCGGCCAAGATCGAGGTCCAGCGCCAACGCCTCCCTGGCTTCCCCCGGGCCAGGCGCCTCGTGCGCCAGCCAGGACTCGACAGCCAGATAGTCGCCCAGCTCATAGCGCCATTCGGACGTTCGTTGACTGACCGCAGCGCCATGATGATAGGTCAACTGACCATCCTGCGAATCGGCCGCCCAGACCACCCCTTGCCGAGGCGCATCTGCCTGCGTGCGCCAGTAGCTCGCCTTGATCAGGGCATGGGGCGGCGACGCGGCGAATACCAGGCGCTTGCGGATGCGCACCGGCGCCTGTGCATCCAGGGAAAACGCGAGATCAGAGTGAAACTCCCAGCGACCCTCCAGATCAGGCCCCGAGTTCGTAAACAGATACCCGATATGAGCGCCGCCGGCCTTGAGACTGTACCAGGCGTGACCAGCCATCGACCCGGCTCGCACCGTCGCATCCAACCGCCAATGCGCGAGGCCAAGGACCAGCCCGCCCATCAGCAGGCAGCCGATCACGCCAATTGTGATGCGTTTCAGCAAGGCGGCCTGTCCTCCTCCATGACCGGCGCTGTTGCACCGACAGCAGAAGATGATGCCACGCGCCAGGGCTTGGCGCGCTGGCTGCTACACTGCGCTTCCGTTCCCCAATCCAATGCCCGAACGCCATGACCGACACGCACAGGGACTTCATCCGCAGCCGCGTCGAGCACGACCTGGCGCACGGCATGGAGCGCATCGTCACCCGCTTTCCGCCGGAGCCGAACGGCTACCTGCACATCGGCCACGCCAAGAGTATCTGCCTGAATTTTGGAATCGCCGAAGAGTATGGCGGCATCGCCTTCCTGCGCTACGACGACACCAACCCACTGGCGGAGCGAACAGAGTACATCGGGGCGATTCAGCGGGACGTTGTCTGGCTGGGCTTCGATTGGGAAGACAGACGCACCTTCGCGTCGGACTATTTTGACACCCTCCATGCCTGCGCTGTGGAACTGGTCGAGAAGGACCTCGCCTTTGTGTGCAGCCTGTCTCAGGATGAAATTCGCGCCAGCCGGGGCACGCTGACCGAGCCAGGCAGCGATAGCCCCTACCGGAACCGATCTGTTGCCGAGAACCTGGAACTGTTTGCACAGATGAAGGCCGGGCGCTTCCCGAACGGGGCGCACGTACTGCGAGCGAAGATCGATATGGCCTCGCCCAATCTCAACCTGCGCGATCCGGTGCTGTATCGGATTCGCCATGTCGCGCACGCCTCGACCGGTAATGACTGGGTCATCTATCCCACCTACGACTTCACCCATTGCATCTGCGACGCCCTGGAGAATATTACCCACTCGCTCTGTACTCTCGAGTTCGAGGATCACCGCGCACTCTATGACTGGGTGCTGGACAACCTCAGCCTGAATGCACGCCCGCAACAGATCGAATTTTCCCGCCTGGGGCTGGAGTACACGGTGATGAGCAAGCGCTTGCTGCAAAGGCTGGTGAGCGCCGGCGTCGTGGCGGGCTGGGACGATCCGCGCATGCCGACCCTGGCGGGCCTGCGTCGCCGTGGCGTCACGCCAGGCGCTATCCGCGACTTTTGCAGCCGCGTCGGCGTAACCAAGCAGGCGAACCGGGTCGAGCTGGAGCTGCTGGAATTCTGCATCCGCCAGGCTCTGGATGCGTCCGCGCCACGTGGCATGGCCGTTGCGGAGCCGCTCAAAGTGGTGCTTGTAAACTACTCGTCCGACGGCGAAAGTCTGGAAGCGCCCTGGCATCCGCGGCAGGCGGCGTTTGGCGCGCGCGACCTGCCATTTGGCCGGGAGATCTGGATCGATCGCAGCGACTTCGCCCAGGAACCGCCCAAGGGATGGAAACGGTTGTCTCCGGGGGGCTGCGTACGCTTGCGCTACGCCTACATCATCCGCTGCGACGAGGTAGTGCTGGATAACGCCGGTGAAGTGTCCGAACTGCGCTGCACCTGGTTCGCCAACTCACGCAGCGGCGCAGACAGAAGCGGTATCAAGCCAGCCGGCGTCATCCACTGGGTGGACTCTGCAACCGCAGTGGCGGCGCGGTTGCGGCTCTACGACCGTCTATTCAACAGGCCAGACCCGAGCGCGGACGACTTGCTGGAATCGATCAACCCCGATTCGCTGGTGACGGCCAGCGGTTATGTTGAACGCGCCGTGGCAGAGTCGGATCAGCGCTGGTTTCAGTTCGAGCGAACAGGCTACTTCTTTCGCGATCCGGAAGAAGCCGGGGCCTGGAATCGCACAGTCACGCTGCGCAGTTCCTGGCGCCCCCCGGCCTGACGCCGACGCCAGCCAGGACAGCGCCGGTCAGATGGAGCCGAGGCGGGTTCCGTAGCGAACAACCCTCGATGCATAGCGCAGCCCGGCCTGGCGGCGCTCGGAATTCAAGCCGGTGTTGTACCCCATCAGCGCACAATCCAGAGCCCCGCATTGTTCGATCAGATAAGCCAGTACCTGCGCGCCACAATAGATGTTCTGCTCCGGTTCGGTGAGGTCTTCAACGCCGCAGAATTCGGCCCAGTAAAACGGCTTAACCTGGGCTGGCCCGACAGCGTTGGAGACAGACACCACATCGGTGCGAAAGGAACTCTCCACGAACACCAGGCCGGCAATCAGCTCGGGCTGCACTTCAGCACGGGCGGCGGCCTCCAGGATCCAGCCGGAAAGCGCTGCTGCTCGATCCAGCGGCACATCAAGCGCTGCATGAACGCGCAGCGCCAGGGAGTCGGCCTCTGCCTGCCAGGTGCGGCTCTCAAGCGCCGGCTTGGGAAAGGTGGAACGCTGCTCGGAGACAGCGTCACCCGGCCCGGAAGCGAACCACAAGCCGACGAGCGCGAGCAAGGCCGGGCCGAAAGCCAAGCCGGTAGCGGCGGCCACCCGAGCCCACCAAGCCTCGACCCAACGCGACGCCCAAGCGCCCCACAGGGTTCTGGCTTTCAATCTCAACGCTCGGCTGCGTTGCGCCATACTCCGGCCCGCCTCCTGGAAAAAGGGGCGCCATCCTACTCACAAATGAACCAAAAGTGAACAAAAAATGAAAACCCGGTTCGATCAGGCAGCGGATAGATCGGCAATCAGCGCTGCGCGGTTCGCCTCCGGCAGGTCGGTATAAGCCACCGAGGTGCGATCCACAAGGTCGCCATAGCGCGCCTTGAAGCGCTCCGCAACCTGCTCTGGCTCGGCCACCACGGCGAAGGCGTTGAGCATCTCGTCATCGATCAGCGTGCCCATTTCCTGCCAACGACCCTGTTTGGAAAGGGTATTGAGTTCCGGTTGCAGGTCGCCGCAACCGATGCTCTCAAGCACCGGCCTGTAAGCAGGCGTTGAGCCATAGAAGGCGATCTGACGCCGAATCAGGGTGTCTGCGGCCGCCATGTCTTCGGCATTGGCGCCGGTCACGATGAAAGCCGGATAGCTCACCTCGAAGTCGTCACGCGACTTTCCGGCACGGGCGAAACCCCGCTCAAGCGCCGGCACGGTCACCTCCCGCAGATACTTCTCGGTGGTAAAGGCGTGCACGATCACGCCATCGGCCACCTCGCCTGCAACCTCCGTCATGCGCGGCCCGACTGCGGCCAGAAAGACGCGCGGCGGTCCGGATTCACAGTTGGTTGGCGTAAAGAAGGGCGTCATCAGCGTGTGCTGATAGAACTTGCCGGTGAATTGCAGCGGCTCGCCCTCGTGCCAGGTGGCCCAGATGGCGCGCATGGCAAGGATGAACTCCCGCATTCGCGCAGCCGGGCTGGACCAGGGCATGCTGAACCGCTTGGTGATGTGCGCCCGGATCTGCGAACCAATGCCCATCACGAAACGCCCGCCGCTGGCCGCATTGAGATCGTGGCCGATGTTTGCCAGGGTCATCGGCGAACGGGCAAAGGCCACGGCGATGGACGTCATCAGATCGACAGACTGCGTATGCTGAGCCGCCACCAGCAGGGGAAAGAACGGATCGTGCCCGGTCTCCGCTGTCAGGATGCCGGCATAGCCGGCCGCTTCCAGGCCCCGTGCTTCGGCCCCCACCTTGTCAAGATCCCAGCCAATGCCACCATCTACCTTCACGACTTGCTCCCGTTGCGCGACAGGGCGCGGATTGTTTCAGCTTGGGGCATTGTGGGCAATGCCTGGGGTCAACCTTCTGCAGCGGCGCCTATCTGCGCGTCCATGCGCCCCTCATGCGCCGGCCTTTTCCATCAGGGCGCCGATCAGACGTCTGGTACTGGGCGAGGCTTTCTGGACCTTTTCGGGATCAATGACTTCGAGAATCATGAAGGCGTGGTTCCCCTTGTCATAGGCGCCTTTGGATTCGCAATCCCGGGTAGCAGACTTCAATCCAGCAAACACGTCGGCCTTGCTGATCTGTTCGGTGTCGGGATTGGCAGGAAGCGCTCCTGATTTGAACCCATCCCCAAAGTAGCTCGCGAGGGCTTCCTGGTCGGCAAGGAACCACGACTCCATGCACTGCACCATCAGATGGACTTGATCTTTGGTCGCCCGTTCGGGCGCCTTCCACTTGTCGTGCGCCTCAAGATGACGTCGCGGGTCGACGTTGTTGCCGATGGGCGCCTCAGCATCGACAAGCAACGCGATGAAACCCTCTGCATGAGTCTCCGTTAACGCGGTACGGAAATCACGAAATGCTTTCTGCCGACTCCCACAGGCGACAATGCGCGGCATGCGGCCCTTGAGCCCGGCTTTCCTGAAGAAGCTGCCAAAGCCTTGACGGCACAACGTTCGAAGCCGATTGGCGTCCCCGCCGCCCTCCACATACAGCTTGACTTTCACCAACGGGTACCACCCAGTTCGCCCTTGCTCCAAAGCTCGCCGAGCTCGTAGTCCTTCAGCCATGCGACCAGATTCTTCTGATCAAGACGGCTCATGCTGGTTTGACCATCGTGTTTTTCGCATACGATGACGCACTCCGGGTTGCGGGTCAGCGCATCAACCAGGATCGGAGAGTGAGTTGTGACCACAAGCTGGCATCCATTTGAAGCATCTATCAGCAGGTCGGCAATCGTGGGGATGATGTCGGGATGCAGGCCAAGTTCGGGCTCCTCAAGGCAAACCAGCGGCGGCGGATTCGGATGACAGAGGATCGCCAGCAGACACAGGTATCGCAGTGTGCCGTCTGATAGACGGGTGGCCGGTACAGTGATTCCTGCCTCTTCCAGAAATATCTGGGCAGTTCCACCCTCGATCAGGAGTTCAAAGTCTGTCACGCCCTCGTAGAGCTTCTGTAGCGACTTGATGATTCGCGCCTTGACCTTGGGTTGGCGCCGCAAGCTGTTCAGCACCAATCCCAGATTTCTGGCATCTGCACTCAAGAAGTCATTCGGCAAATCGGCCTTCTGCGGCAGGCGTGGCGCCGTGTAGCGCCCGATTGTCCACTCCCGATACAGCCGTATGCGGTCAAGGGCATTACCCAGATAGGTCAGTTCTGGATAGTGGTCAGGGTCCTTGCGCTGGGACAGGATCGATTGCTCTGAATCAATCTCTTCAGGGCGGAGTTGACGCTGGGTCCCGTCTCGATAGTTCAGGAGTGCTCGCGAATTCTTTCTCTCGAAGAAGATATAGGGCCTGCCGTGTCCGGGATACACTTCCGCATTCTCGATCTGCTCCTCCGTCAATTGGAATCGCTGTCCGCACTCTGCGAAGCCAAGCCTGCACCGCAATGGGAGACTGCCTCCCGGATTGTCAACCACCACCTCGATTGTTGCTGAATCTGCCTGTGGCTCGCCGCGCCAGATCCAGTCTCCGATGCCACCACCTTCGCGAATCGGGGCAGCGATGTCTCTCGGCGCAGCCCGCAGCAAGCCGATGGCTTCGATCACATTGGATTTTCCCGAGCCATTCGCTCCAATGAGCACGTTGAGCTGCCTCATTTGCAAACTTGGAGCGTCCGGCCCGAAAGAGAGCATGTTCTTCAACTCGATACTGTGAAGCAGCACGATCGAACCTCCCGAACCACCAAATGCAAGGCTGCCAGCTGATTCTAGCAGGCCAGCCATCATCGGTGCGCTTGCTCGCCGCCTGTCGTTTGCGCATATATGCGTTTAGCCGGGCGTAAATGCTATGCTGCGCCGGCCCTTGCGGTCCATTCGACGGGGGGCGCCGTTCAGAGAGAACCGATGCGCGCCAGGATATTCATAGACGGCCAGGCCGGCACGACAGGGCTGGAGATTGCCGCCCGCCTGCGCTGCCGTGAGGACCTGGAATTGCTCACCATCCCGGACGCAGAACGCAAGGATCCGACCGCCCGCGCCGCCTGCTTCGATCAGGCTGACGTCGCCATACTCTGCCTGCCGGACGCCGCCGCACGCGAGGCAGCTATCCTGGCGCAAGGGCGCTGTCGGCTGATCGACGCCAGCAGTGCGCACCGAACCGAGGCAAACTGGGTGTATGGCCTGCCGGAACTGGCGCCGGAGCAACCGGGGCGGATTGCCGAGGCAGCGCGCGTGGCCAATCCGGGCTGCTATCCCACCGGCTTTATCCTGTGCGTGCGCCCATTGATCCGGGCCGGCCTCCTGCCTGCGGACAGCGCCCTGAGTGTGCACGCCTTGTCCGGCTACTCGGGTGGCGGCAAGGCGATGATAGAGAGCTACCAATCGGCCTCCACGGCACAGATCGAGTCCTGGGGCACACGGCCCTATGCGCTCGGCCTGCGTCACAAACACATCCCGGAAATGGCTTACCATGCGGGCCTGAAGCGGCAGCCACTTTTTACACCCATGGTCGGAGCCTTCTACAAGGGCATGATTACGCAAACGCCACTGTTCACCGATCAACTCAGCCACGGCGCCGGTCGCGCCGAGGTGGTCGCCACACTTGGCGCCGCCTATGCGGATTCAGACTTTGTCCGAATCGTTGAAGCCGATGATCTCCCTGGCCTTGAGGGTGGCCTGCTCTGCCCCTCCGCCCGCAATGACAGCAACAGACTGGACATCTGCGTGTTCGGCCAAGGCGATACCCTGCTCCTGACCGCCCGATACGACAACCTGGGCAAGGGCGCGTCCGGCGCCGCGGTGCAGAACCTGAATCTGATGCTCGGCGTCGAGCAAGACCGAAGCCTCGCGGCCTGAATATGAATCCCAAACCCCTGGCCAAGTACAACGGCGGCGAATTGCTGGCCCTGCAAGCCGACCTGCACACGCAGCTTGACCAGCGCCGGGCCGAAGGGCTTTCCCTGGACCTGACCCGCGGCAAGCCAGGCAGCGAGCAGCTTGGGCTCAGCCAGGATATGGACACGCCGCTTGCGAACTATCTGGCTGAAGACGGTACGGATGTGCGCAACTATGGCACGCCGCTCGGCATTCCGGAGGCGCGGGCGCTTGGCGGCGAGCTGCTCGGGCTTGTTGCGGAGCAGGTCATGGCGTTCGGCAGTTCCAGCCTGTTCCTGATGTATCAGGTAGTCGAAACAGCGCTCCGGCGCGGCCTCTGGGGTGACGACCGGCGCTGGCGCAATAGCCCGTCCGTGCAGATGCTGGCGCCGGTGCCGGGTTACGATCGCCACTTTACCTTGTGTGATTCGCTGAACATCGGGCTGATTCCGGTGCGCATGACGGCAACCGGCCCGGACATGGCCGAAGTCTCGCGCCTCGCCTCTGGCGACGCCAGCATCAAGGGCATCTGGTGTGTGCCCAAGTACGCCAATCCGGACGGCTGCATATACAGTGACGAAACCGTGGCGGGGCTGGCGCAATTGCCGGCCAGCGCGGCAGCCGATGATTTTCTGGTCTGTTGGGACAACGCCTACGCAGTGCACGATTTTGATTTTCCGAGCGCACCGCTGGCCAATCTCTACCACCTGGCCGAAGCCGCTGGCACCGAGGCGCATGTCGCCCTTTTTGCCTCCACCTCGAAGATCACCTACGCCAGCGCCGGGGTTGGTTTCTGCGCCGGGGCCCCGTCCCTGCTGGAGGCGCTCGTGCGCACGCTCGGGGTGATGAGCATTGGCTCGGACAAGGTGAATCAACTGCGCCACGCGCGCTTCCTCAAGGGCCGTCTGCAAGCCCACATGGCCGGCCACGCCGCCATTCTCAAACCGAAATTCGCACGGGTGGACGGCGTCCTGAACGAGGCGCTCGCCGGCCTCGGGATCGCCACCTGGACGCGACCCAGGGGCGGCTACTTCGTGTCCCTGACGGTTCCGGCGCAAACTGCCCGGAGGGTCGTCGAATTGGCCGCGGGCGTCGGCCTCACCTTGACAGCCGCTGGCGCCACCTGGCCAGGCGGACACGACCCGAACGACGACAACATCCGCATTGCGCCAAGCTTCGCTACCGAACCGCAGATCGAAGCGGCCATGCAAATCCTGGCCTTGTGCGTAAAACTTGCGGCCGTTGAAAAGGCTCTGAATGTCCGATCCTGAGCCGGGTGACGAGCAGCCGTCCGGGCTGCCGCCAGAACACCACGACTTTGCCGACTTTGCGATTCCCGAACCGCTGCTGCGCGCCGTGCGGGACCTGGGTTTCGCCCGTTGCACGCCGATTCAGAGCCAGGTGCTGCCCTTCAGCCTGGCCGACTATGACATCAGCGGTCAGGCGCAGACTGGCACTGGCAAG
Organism: Pseudomonadales bacterium; assembly: GCA_965199705.1. Taxonomy (GTDB): domain Bacteria; phylum Pseudomonadota; class Gammaproteobacteria; order Pseudomonadales; family Azotimanducaceae; genus Azophilus. The sequence goes on along the minus strand of OZ241359.1, from coordinate 1,045,541 downwards.
ACCGCCGCCTTCCTGGTAACCATCCTGACGCACCTGTGGGAACAGCCGCGCAAGGCGCCTGCTTCGCCGCTGCCTTCGCCTCGGGCGCTGGTACTGGCGCCAACGCGCGAACTGGCGATGCAGATCGAGAGTGACGGCCGGGATCTGGCCCGACACATGGCCGAGGAGGTGCTTTGCGTGGTCGGCGGCATCAATCTGCAAAAGCAGATCGAGCGCCTGGAAGCCAAGCGGCCCAACCTCCTGATCGCCACGCCGGGGCGGCTGATTGACCTCCTGCAAAGACGCAAGGTGCAGATCGGCCAGGTTGAAATCCTGGTGATCGACGAGGCCGACCGGATGCTCGACATGGGCTTCATCCCGGATGTGCGCCGGATCGTCTATCAGACGCCACACAAGCGCCAGCGCCAGACACTCTTTTTCAGCGCCACCTTCAATGACGACGTCATGCGTCTGGCGCGCTCCTGGACGCTCGATCCAGAACACATATCGGTGGATTCCGAACAGGTGGCCGCAGCAGCCGTGGAACAGCAATTCTGGCTGATCGATCAGGCCGGCAAGGCAGAGCTGCTGCTCGAATTCCTGAAGCGGGCGCAGCCGGAGCGCGCATTGGTGTTTTCCAATCGACGTGATCGGACGCATCGTCTCAAGCAATGGTTGAACCAGCGTGGCATGGACTGCGAGGTGCTCGCCGGCGACGTGCCACAATCCCAGCGCACGCGCACGCTTGAACGATTCAAGTCCGGCAGCACCCGCTGTGTGATCGCTACGGATGTTGCCGGGCGTGGCATCCACGTGACCGGCATCAGCCATGTCATCAACTATGATCTGCCGGAAGACGCCGAGGACTATGTGCATCGAATCGGACGCACCGGGCGCGCCGGCGCGAGCGGCGTCAGCATCAGCTTTGTTGCGGAAAGCGACGCCTTCAACCTGCCGGCCATCGAGGCCTTTCTGGACGTCCCGGTAAAGTGCATTCAGCCCGACCTCCCGGAGCCGTGAGGCAGATGCGAGGCGGACGCGGATTCCTGATTGCGGCAGCGCTGATTGTCATCGCTGCGGGTCTGAAGGCGGCGGAGGATCTCGCCGTCCCCTTCCTGCTCGCCGCGTTCATCGCGGTGATTGCTGCCACGCCCATGGCCTGGCTGGAAAGGCGCGGCCTGCCTGGCTGGCTGGCGATCAGCCTGGTCATGGTCGGTGTCCTCGGCGCCATCTTCGGCGTCGGCGCCCTGGTGGTTCAGGCCGCCAACGATTTTTCTGGCAATCTGCCCGGATATCAGGCACGCCTCAACGCCCTGTTCGGCGCTACCCTCGGCTGGCTGGAATCCCTGGGCGTCCCGCTTTCCCGCAACCTTTTGCTGGACACCTTCAATCCAGCCACCGCCTTCACGCTGGCGGGCAACGCCCTGGCCGGCTTTGGCAACGTCCTGTCCAACAGTTTCCTGATCCTGCTCACGGTTATCTTCATCCTGGCGGAAGCCACTTCGTTTCCGCGCAAGCTGCGCGCAATTCTCGCCGACCCCGAGAACGCCATGCCGCACTTCACCCGCTTTGCCGATACGATGAACCGCTACATCGCCATCAAGACCAGCATCAGCATCGGCACCGGGCTGCTGGTGACCTGCCTGCTACTGCTGCTTGGCGTGGACTATCCGATCCTCTGGGGCCTGCTCGCCTTTCTGCTGAACTTCGTGCCAGCCATCGGCTCCCTGATCGCGGCAATTCCGGCGGTGCTGCTCGGGCTGGTGGAATCCGGCCCGATGACGGCGCTGCTGGTCGCGGTCGGCTATCTGGCGATCAACCTGATACTGGGAAACATTGTGGAACCGCGCTTCATGGGCGGGCGCCTCGGCCTCTCCACGCTTGTGGTCTTCCTCTCTCTGGTGCTGTGGGGTTGGCTGTTTGGCCCGGTCGGCATGTTGCTCTCCGTGCCATTGACCATGACAGTCAAGATCGCGCTCGAAGCCAATCCGGACACCCGCTGGCTGGCCCTGCTTCTGGGCCCGGCCCGGGACATCGAGCCACCTGAGCCAATCGCGCCCGCTATAGCCGACAATCCCGGCTGAACATGGCCTACGAGCGCGCCAACATTCAGGCCATGCAGGGATATGCCTGGGGCGAGCAACCGGATGATGGGAAAACCATCAAGCTGAATACCAACGAAAATCCCTATCCGCCGAGCCCGGCTGTCGCTGCCGCCCTCGCCGGATTCTCCGCAGCGCGCCTGCGCACCTACCCGCAACCGACTGCCGATATGCTGCGCGACGCCATCGCCAAACGGCACCGGCTTTATCGCGATCAGGTGCTTGTCACACGCGGCGGCGACGAAGCCCTGAGGCTGGCGGTAACCACCTTTGCGCCGCCTGGCCTGCCGCTCGGCTATGCCGAACCAAGCTATTCACTGTACCCGGTTCTGGCGGCGATACAGGATGCGCCACTGCACCAGGCGGCCTATCGGTCAGATTGGCGCCTGCCGGACGACTTTGCGGAGGCCGCCAATCGCGCTGGCGTTCGGCTCTCCTGCGTGGTGAATCCGCACGCGCCCTCCGGCAGCCTTTTATCCGCCGCTGCCTGCGCGGCACTTGCCGATGCGCTGGACGGCGTCCTTCTGCTCGACGAGGCCTATGTGGACTTCGTGGATCCGGCACTCGGGCACGATACGGTGCGCCTGCTCCGACATGCCGACAACTTGCTGATACTGAGATCCTTTTCCAAAGGCTACAGCCTGGCCGGTGTGCGGCTCGGCTATCTGATCGGCGCGCCCGACCTGATCTCCCCCATGCTGACCAAGACCCGCGACAGCTACAACGTGGATGCGCTCGGCCAGGCGCTGGGGCTCGCTGCGTGGCAGGACCGAGCGCACGCGGAGGCGTCCTGGACGCAGGTGCGCAGTGAACGCGCTCGCCTGCATCAGGCGCTTGCCGAGCGAGGCTTCAAGGCCCCGGAATCACAAGCCAATTTTCTGCTGGCGGAGGCGCCGGAAGGCCAGCAGAGCGCCCGCGACCTGTATCTGGCGCTCAAGCGCGAGGGCATACTCGTGCGCCACTTCAACACGCCAAGGATGCGCCATTACCTTCGGATCAGCATCGGCATGCCCGATCACAACGATCGGCTGCTGCAGGCGCTGGACCGGATTCTGGCCCGCGATGTTTCCGCTTAAGGATCAGCTCAAGCCCCGACACAGGCCCGTGATGGTGATCACTCTGCTGACCCTGAACGCCGGCGCCTGGTTTCTGGTGCAGGGCGCGGGCAGCGAATGGCCGCTGGTGCGCTCCTTCTGCTTGCATGGCCTGATTCCGGCTGATCTCCTGGGCCTGGTCGGGAACGGCCGAAACATTGATCTCGGCGTTGGCGTCTGCCGGCTGGACGGCGTGGCCAACCTCTGGACGCTCGTCAGCCACATGTTTCTGCATGGCGGCTGGCTGCACCTGCTGGGCAACCTCTGGTTTCTCTGGATTTTCGGGGACATCGTCGAAGACCGGATGGGGCCGGTCCGGTTTACGCTTTTCTATCTCGTATGCGGCCTGGCCGCCGCCTTTGCGCAAATCCTGTCGGACCCGGCGAGCGCCATCCCCATGGTGGGCGCTTCCGGCGCAATAGGCGGTGTCATGGGCGCCTATGCCCGCCTCTATCCTCGCGCCCGCATCCACACCCTCCTGTTTCTCGGCATCTTCATCACCACCATACAAGTGCCCGCCTTTCTCATGCTCGGATACTGGTTTCTATTGCAACTGCTCGGCGGACTGCCGCAACTCGGCGGCGGCACGGGTGGCGTCGCCTTCTGGGCGCACATCGGTGGCTTTGCCGCCGGCTGGCTGCTGGTGCGCCGATTCGAACACCCGGGGCGACGGCTCGCGCCCGCCTCGATTCAGGATGTGATGCGCCGACGGTTTTGACCCAAGGCTCGGAAATGCTGGCCAGCGGCGACGGATAGGGGGCAGCAAGGCAGGCTCTGACCTGCTGCCAACACGCTCAGGCTTCCCATAGCATTTTGACCGGCATGGCGAACAAACCGGAGGCCGTTTGTTGCACGCGGTCGCCATCATGCAGCAGGATGCCACAGGCGAACTGGTCGCCCAAGGCGGCCTGCAAGCGGCGGAGCCCGCGGAAATCCCTCGGGTGGGCCGTTGCCCCCGCCTTGACTTCAATGCCAACAACAGCTCTTGGGGAACGCTCCAGAACCAGACCGACCTCAACTCTGTCCTTGTCACGATAGTGGCTGATGGACGTCAGTTCGTCCGACAGCGCGACAGCCTTGGCGACCTCTCCATAAACGAAGCTCTCCAGCAGCGGACCCAGACTTTGGCGGCGCTCCGTGATGTCAGCCGCATTGGTTCGCAATAGTGCTGCGAGCAAGCCGGAATCCAGAAACTGGAGCTTTGGTGTCTTGGTCAACCGCTTCAGCCGATTGCTGTGCCAAGCCTTGACGCGGCGAATCAGGAACATCTGCTCAAGCAGTATGAGCCAGCGGTCCGCCGTCTTGCCGTCAACCCCGAGATGCGCGCCAAGGCGTGACAGGTTGAGCATCGATCCTGAGGATATGGCTGCATGATCGATCAGGCGGACCAATTCAGCACGCTTTCCGCTACTCGTCATGGCCAGGACGTCTCGTTCAGCCAGCGACAGCGCGTAGGCCAGTAGCCAGGCGCGACTCCGTGCCGGTGTGGTGCGGGCAAGCGCAAGGGGATAGCCGCCGGAAATAACCCGTTCAATCAGGCCAGCAGTCGGTCCGGTTTCCTTGATGGCCGGAAAATCCCCGGCAAAAGCCCGGTCCAGAAAACGAGGTGGTGAGGAGCGGGCGATCTCGGCTTGAGAGAACGGAAGAAGTTCTATGGTCTCGACACGTCCAGCAAGAGAGTCTGGAGAAATCGTGCCTTGAAACAGATCGACCGAGCCCGTGACCAGATAGCGTCCAGGCTCTGGACGCTCATCAACATCCCGTTTGAGCGCCAGCATCAGTTTCGGAGCGCGCTGGACTTCGTCGATCACCGAATTTTGCAGGCCTCGGATAAAGCCGTTGGGATCGTCTTGAGCGAACTGTCTGTATTGATCATCATCCAGCGAGACGAACGCGCGGCCTTCGTCATCGGCGATGCGCCGGGCCAAGGTCGTCTTGCCCGACTGGCGCGGCCCGACAATCGCAACAATGCGAGTATCCGTCAGCGCCAACCGGATGGATGCCTCGGCGTGTCGTGCCAAGACTGAGTCAACAGAGGGTGTCCAATTCGGCATGAAATAAACGTCTAATCCGGAATAATATACCAATATATTCGGAATTATGGAGCGTCCAATTTAGATTTTTTTCACGTCTAATTCGGAAATATTCCCTGCGATATCCCGCAGTCGAGCGAGCTGCTGCACAAGTGACGAGCGCGTTTTCGATTGCGGTACAGGTGAAGAGACCGCGATCAGAAGCACTTCACTGAGTTACTGTCAAATCTGGTGTACGGGCGAAGCAACTCCGAGCGAAACCGGCGTCCCTGACCAGTTCGATCCCGCGTCTTCGGCACGCGAACCCTCACCTCGCCAACACCAGCCAGAATCGTGCGCCCTGGAAGATGCCCGTTGCGAACCACCGCCAGGCGAGCGCCGGCCTCCCGCTCGTCCCGGTGCTCAACCAGAAACGCCTTCAACTCTGCCTCCACCGCCTGGCGGATCAGCCGCTGCGCGCCAGCGCGCACCAGGTCAGTGAGCTCGTCTCGGAAAGCTGGATTGGATTGGAAAACGAAACAACAGTATTGTTACTCATGGTGGCGCATCTCCTTGATCGCTGATTGTCAGGTGTTGGTTAACCGAATTTCAGCAGGAATGCGCCGCCTCCTTCAATCCGCCCATACACCAGATCTGACAGTAACTCCAGAGGCGATGACACAAGCGCGAACTGGGGATTTTTACTTCCGCACTTTTGGGGAGTATTACTGCGGTACTGACAGTCACTGTGAATCCAGGAGAAGATGATGCCAATCACGCAAGTCAAAGACGAGGAACTTGAAGGCAAGGAAGGCATTCACGTTTTTGGGGCGAATTACTCCAACAACGTCGCCCGCGTGCTGCTTATGCTGGAGGAAAAAGGCCTCAGCTACGAAAAGCACCCTGTGGATTTGATTAACGCGGAAAACCTCAAGTCGCCCTACTTGCGGTTGCATCCCCAAGGCACGATTCCGGCGCTACTGCATGATGGCAACGCGGTATCGAATTCAAATGACATCCTTCGTTATCTAGAAGAGACATTCCCATCCCCTTCCCTTTCCCCGGAAGGCAGAAGCGACCGAGAGGAGATGTGGCGCAGCGTTGACAGAGCGGCGGAATGCCACCTTGACACGATCAAGGCGCAGTTTTATGCGTTTGGAGCGGGACGGCCCTGCTCCGATGAAGCCTTGGAACTGTACAGGAAGCACAATCCGCCTCTGCACCAATTCCACCTAAAGTACAGAGGCGGCATGAGCGAGGCCCAAAAGGCTGAAATTCACAGGGTGACCGCCGACTTGTTGGCCGGTCTCGAAACCCGGCTTGAAGGCCAGGATTTCCTGATGGGATCACAATACACCGTCGCCGACGTCGCATGGGTGACGAACGTGATTTTTCTCCAGCGCATGGGCTACCGCATCTCCGCATGCAAAAATGTTTGCATCTGGAAAAAATCGATCGAAAGCCGCCCAAGCGTCAATAAACGTTCCAGGATACCGACAATTCCATTGTGGTTGCTCCGCGCACTCTTCAAACTGATTACCTGATAAGTATCTGGTGGGCTTGCCGTAGGCTTATCATCCCTCCTTTGATTTTTCATTGGTGGACTTGGGCTAGTGCTTCCATTTTCTAAAGATAGAAGAGAGATAGAGGAGAGATAGAGGAGAGATAGAAATAAAATCAAGCGAAAATGTTGGGGTGATTCTTGTTCACGGCATTGGTGAGCAACGCCGGTTTGAGCATCTTTCCGGCGAAGTTCGGAACTTGATTGCAGTATTGAAGGCCGAACAGAAGATCAATCCCAGTTTGCGGATTACTGTACAAACAACTACAACTCGCGACTCTGAGGTGCTTGCGAAACGAGAGACAGGGCTTGCTGAGGAACAGGCGCCGGTCCGCATTGATATTCAATGTAATGACAAGTCCGGTGAGTCAGTCCGAAAAACCTTGCACATCCACGAAGTCTGGTGGGCCGACCTCGACGACAAGGCAACACTTCACAATCGCATTAGATTTTGGTTTTGGGGGCTGGGCATGTGGGGAGCGAAACGCTTCACGAAGCCGCAGCGACCCGGTTCGAGCGGGGAAATGAAGCCGCCCAATTTTCCGCCTTTTCCGGGAGGTGAAATTGCGCGGTGCATAGTGGCAAGGCTGAGATTGTTTGGATTTTCCCTTGTATTTCTTCTGTCTATGACAACTTTTACTTTCCTGAATTTCGTGCTACGAGCACTGAAACTTGGCCAAATTCCCGGCGTTGATCTTCCGTATCAGTATCTGGGCGATATCAAACTCTATCAGGATAGGCAAAGGGGAAGTCAGGGCCCGCTGACGGACATGGGACTGCCTCCCCGCATCGCGATTCGCAGGCGCATGGTCAATACGTTGGTCACGGTCTTCAAGCAAGACTATGATCGCTGGTATGTGCTCGCCCATAGCCTAGGCCTGCCCGTGCCCCACAAGTTTCGCTGGGCGATTGCAAATTGAGTCGTGTTTTCTCATCCGAAGTCATCGTGTAGTTGAACGGCGAAGGTCATGGTGGCGAGCTGGGTGTAGCCGTGCCAGAGGAGTTGGGCGCCGGGTGGGTCGCGTTTGCGGCCGGTCCAGCCGCCGAGTTTTCCGAGCAGTCGGACGGTTTCGCCGAGGTGGTGTGGAGGCGATTGGCGTTGCGAGCGCGCGAAGGTGGCCAGCACGCGCAGTTCGAGGTCCGAGAACAGGATATTGGCGGGCAGTTCGGGTACTTCGCGGCCGAGATGGAGCATCAACTGGATGCGCCAAGCGATGACCATGTTGATGGCGATGGCGCGTGTCAGGCGTTCGGCGGTGTGGTGTTGGAGTTCCTCGATCTGGCAACCGGACTTGAGGATTCGGAAGTAGTCTTCGATGCGCCATCGCAGGGTGTACCAGGTCAGCAGGCGAGTGGCCTGTTCGGGTTCGGTAACCGGTACGGTGGTGAGCAGGAACCATTCCAGAGGCGGCGTGTTGGTGGGCGGATGGCGTTCACGGGCGTGCACGGCCCACAGGGCGACGGGTTCGGCGTTGGGACGCGGCAGTTGGACGGGTTCATAGCGCAGGGCCATCTGGGCGGTGCGCGCGGGTCGTTTGGCGCGCTTGGCCTGTTTGCTGGCCTTGATGCGGGCGCTCAAGCGGCGCACGTCAACGGTGCACTGGCCGCGGACGGGGGCGTTTCGCAGGGTGTCGAACAAGTGGCGGGTGGTCGAGTTGCCCTGGGCGTCGGTGTCCCGTCCGAGGACGCGGTTGGCCTTGGCGCGGACCAGCAGGTCGACCTTGGGGGCGTTCGTCTGCTGCTCGACGAACAGGTCCAGGAAGTCCGCCTCGCGGTCCATCACGCCCACCAGGCGGGTATCGGTGAGCGACTCGGCCGCTTCGGCGCAGTCGCGCAGGCCCTCGATCCAGCGGAATGTCTTGCGCTGCTTGAGCGGTTTGCGGCCCTGGGCTTCGGGGTCCGGGGGCGGGGGCGCGTCGAACGCGGCCCGCATGACCCCGAGCGGCACGCCGTCGGGGGTGGTCGCCAGCGTGGTGTGCAGATGCAGCCCCCGCGACCAGGCGCCGGTCTGGTTCGAGCCGAGCACGCCCAGCCCCTCCTTTTCCCCGTGTGCGGTGAAGTTCAGGCTGGTGGTGTCCTGAATGCACAACACCGTCGCCTCCGATTGCAGGCGTTGCAGGGTGCGTTTTCGATGGGGCGCCAAGATGTTCTCGACGGTCACCGCGCTCTCGGCGGGTTGGTCGATCAGTCGGTAATGGCCCTTGATCAAGGCGCGGTCTCCGTGGCTGGCTCCGGTGATGGAGCGCATCGGGTACTGTGCCATATGATGGGCGCTGGTGACCAAGCGGGCACTCCAGCGCGCATCGCCAAGCGGGGCGCCGCCGAACTCGTTGGCGGCCCAGACGTCGGCATCGAGTCCCTCGCCGGGTTCAAGCGGGATCGGCCCCGGGGCGGGGAGCGCCAGGCGTTGGCGCCAGTGCGGCTCCAATTCACGGATATAGACCGCCTTGGGCGGTGTCGTGGCGGCATGGGTGTGATCGTTGCGTCCGCGCCCCTTGGTCTCGCCCAGGCGCAGCCAGTTTGCTGCCCGCCAACTCACCCCGGTGTAGTGGCGCTCATCGACGAAGGATTCCAGCAACCAGGGCCGATAACCATACTGACCCTCGCAATCCGACGCCACCCGCCGGGCCGCCTGACCCAGCACCCAGGAGGCCAGATTGCGGCAATCCACGCCGGGGCGAATCAGCAACCGGCACAGCCCCAGCACCCGATGCAGGTGCGCACTGCGCTGCGCCTCACTCCATCCGATCCACGCCTCGCGAACCGCCAGCCGCCGCGCCGAGGCGGCGAATCCCACCGCGCCAAGCCAGCCGTGGGCGGAACCCACCAGATACCGCAACTGCGGGCCAACAAACGGACCCGCTCCCTGGGGATGTTCGTGCGCCAACAGGGTATTCCAGATCAGCCGCTGCGCATCGGTAGCGACCCGCACCAACGCCAACTCCCGCACCTGCCCGACCGCATCCGGTACCCCAGCCGCCGACGCCACCGCTTCCCGGAGCACCCGAGGACGGTTCCGATGACCGCAACGGCGCGACCCGCCCGGCAATCGAATGTGCCCGCCACGGTGCAAAATACCCAACGCGTGATGACAGCTTGCGCGTTGCCACCGACCAAGCGCATCGCGCAACCCGAAGGCGTCGCAGACGTGATCCGCCAGACGCCCACGACCCGTGACCCCCACCGATACCGCCTCGTCAAGCACCTCGCAAAGGCGGGGAAGATCATCCCGCAATGTGCGCATCACCTGCGTCTGAGCATCCATGCAACACAACATAACCCGGTCCGTCCGTGAAGTCCAGCACGGAGTTATGGGGCACGGGCAGGCCTAGGCAGCGTGATCGCCCTGAATGGCCTAATGGAGACAGCCCATGCGCTACCCAACTACCTGCCTTATTCGGTCTGGAAGGACTTAACCCAAGTTTACCAAGGCGGGGTCATTTTGGGCCTGTTTGGGCAGGGTTTTGGGGTTTTGTTGGGTGTTTTGAGCGCGTAAGTCATTGATTTATTGTTTTCGTGCGTTGGGAAATCTCAATGTAGTGCCATAATCGTATATTTGGGTATTGACAACCCTGCGCCCATACCCAATCCTGACCTGCATGTTCATCCGCCGCACGCAAACCCGCCGAGCCAAGGATGGTTCGACCTACAGCACCACTCGCCTGGTGCGCAGTGAGCGTCTTGGCGGCAAGGTGCGTCAGCGCACGCTGCTCAACCTCGGGCGCCACTTCGAGATCGAGCCGGAACTCTGGCCGCGCTTGTGCGCGCGTATCGAGGATTTGCTTGAGGGACAGCACCGGCTGTTTGACGACCTCGGCGAGACCGTCGAGACCGAAGCGCAACGCATTGCCGCCTTGCTGTTGGCGCGAGGGCATGGCGCAGCGCCCGGCGCAGAACGAGACCCTGTGGCGATCTGCCCGGAGTCCATGGCGCTGGCCCGTGCGCGTAGCGTCGGCGTTGAGCAGATCGGGTTATGGGCCATGCAGCAGACGGGACTGACGCCGCTGCTGGAAACGCTTGGCGTCAACGGCGCCTTGCGCTCGGCAGCGACTGGCCTGATCGTCGGTCGTCTGGCGCACCCGGCCAGCGAGCGCGAGACGCACCGCTGGCTGGCACAGGACAGTGCCCTGGGCGAGTTGCTGGGAGTGGACTACGAGTCCATGGGCGCGATGCAACTGTACCGGGCCTCGGACGCCCTGGTGAAGCACCGTGACGCCATAGAAGCGCATCTGTACGAGCGCGCCATGAACCTGTTCGGCCTGTGCGCCACGGTGACGCTTTTTGATCTGACCAACACCTGCTTCGAGGGGGAGGCCGCAGGCCAGCCCCTGGCCCGACACGGGCACTCCAAGGAAAAACGCAGCGACTGTCCTCTGCTCACGCTCGGCCTGGTGTTGGACGGCTCTGGTTTTGTCAGCCGTTCTCGGGTGTTTGCCGGCAATGTGCGCGAACCCGCCACGCTGCAAGGCATGCTGGCCGGCCTGGGCGCGCCAGCCGACGCCCTGGTGGTCATGGATCGGGGCATTGCCACCGAAGCGCAGATTGCCTGGCTGCGTGACGCCGGTTACCGCTATCTGGTGGTCAGCCGCAAGCGCAAGCGCGAGTTCAACGCCGAGGCCGCCGAATCCATCACCACCGCCTCGGGATGCCAACTGCATCTGGATCGCAGGGTCTGCGAAGACTCTGGCGAAGTCCTTCTGCACTGTTACTCCGAGGAGCGCGCCCAGAAGGAGCGCGCCATGGTCGAGCGCTTCTGCGCCCGCTACGAAGCCGCATTGACAAAACTCGCGCTGGCGCTATCCAACCCCCGGGCCCGGCGCAAACCCGAGCAGATCAACCAACGCCTCGGGCGGCTCAAGGCGCAACACCGACGCGTCGCCGGCTACTACTCGCTCGACTTGACCGTCCAGGGTGAGCGCGTCCAGTCCATCACCTGGACCCGCAACCCCGCCAAAGGTTCCATGGCTGATCGCCCTGGCGTCTATTGCCTGCGCTCCAATCTCACCGACTGGGATGCACAACGCCTATGGCGAACCTACGCCACCCTCACCGATCTGGAAGCCGTGTTCCGATGCCTGAAGACCGAACTCGGACTGCGCCCCATCTACCACCAGACCCCGAAGCGCGCCGAGGGTCACCTGTTCATCGCCGTCATCGCTTACCAACTCGTCCAGATCGTGCGCAGACAACTGCGCGTGAACGACATCCATCATAGCTGGACCAGCCTGCGCAACCGCCTTGCCTCGCGTTGCCGCGTCACCGCCACCTTCCGATGCGCCGACAGCCGAACCCTGCATCTGCGCAAGGCCACTGCCCTCGAACCGCACCAGCAACCCATCTACGACGCGCTTGGCATACATCCTGACGCCGGCGGCTTCGTCAAAACGGTCATCTGAACAAGATCAACTCCCCAAAGGCGCTCATTGTAGTGCCTTACGCCAAATTATCTCCCCCTAACACAATGATTATTATTACTTTTAATTTCTCATTGGTAAACTTGGGTTAAAGAACCGAAACATATTTGGCCAGCTTTCACCACCTGACAGCAAGGCTTGCGTCAAAGATATGTGGCCCGAGCGGCCATTGTGGATCGAAGACGATAACGAGGTGCTGATGCGCAAAACGCTCTTTGAGAGATTGCGCGGGTTTGTGACTTACGGTTCGCCTTTAGACAAATATGCATATCTTTGGCCGCAGATCGTCAATATCAACACAGAAACACCAGTTTTCTGCGAAAACTTCGAGTGGATTAATGTCTTCGATCATACTGACCCCGTTGCAGCGGAACTAAAAGCTTACCAAGAAGCGTTTGGCCCGAAAAAATCGCCGGTAAATCTCGCCTACAAAGCCAGTAGATTACTGCTGTGGAGTCATACCAGATATTTGGCCCTCAAGCGAAAGAAAGCGCCGCAGGACCTGTTCGCCCGTCGGTTGCTGGACTGGATGCTCGACGGCAAAACACTGTTTCCCAAGCCAAACGAGCAAGATGAAAACTGGTATAAGTCCACCCATGCCGGCATCGGCCTTGTCCGCCGCTTACCCGTGTGGATTCTTGCTGCTCTCCTATTGGCACTCTTGATAGGGTGCGTAATTAATCCATCTCTTATTGGCGTGTCATCCCTTGTTGGCGTTTTGTATTCACAAGCGGATCAGTTTGCAAATGCTACTCAAGCTTGCTGTGAACTTCCCAAAGCCACTGATAGCGATAGCATCATCAAACATGCAGCGGGTAAGGGGATGAATTTCTATAAGTGGGCGCTCGACATGAAATGGATCAATCCAGCGAGCTTTGTGCTTATAGCAGCCTCGATTTTCGTCGCATTGGCGGGTGTCATACGCTACCTTCTTGAGGTGATAATCGACAAGAAGCATGACGTGGCTCCTTCGCGCAAGAAGCAGGTGGGCGATTCATAACGGATACTCATTTGCTTCCTCACTCCCGGAAGCGGTGGCCACCGCTTCCGGCGGTTCTCTGCGGCGTATCGGGCAGACGCGGTGCCGAAGCTGCTGCCGGAGGGGCAGCGCCGCCAGCAGCCGGGCGTGGAGGCCACTCTGCGAGGCGACTGCGGGAAGCGGAGCTTCCTGATGACGAACCTTTGGTTCACCTGGGGCTTCTGCCGCTGACGCATCATGCGCTGGCGCGGAAAGGCCGGTTGCGCCCGCTGACCGGCCGCCCGCACTTGGACCAGGCTTTGTTCCGCCGGGTCGCCGCTTCCCTCGCCTCGCAGCCACCCTGAAGCCCCTTGAGCGCTGTCCCCGGCGCTGACAAAAGCATGAGGGTTAGCAGCCTGAGTAACGAAAAACCAAGCTGACCTGCGATTCAAGAAAAAATTGACGGATGGTTGGTGGGTAAACAGCAAGTTTGGCACGAACACAGTAGAGAAAAAATCAAGCAAGTCTGCCAAGTTGCGGAGATTACCTATGGTACGGATCTGACGCTGATACTACCCAATTCGATAACGTAGATTATTTTAGGGATCTGCAACTGGGCGCGTGCCGTTGAAAAATCGTCAGTCAACCAATAATTCCAGAATCGGACCGACCGCCGTCAATATCTTGGGCACACGGTAGCGTTCTGGCTGCCATTTCGTTTCCGTTTCCTCAAAGGACCCGCCCATGGCTGCCTCCCACAGGTCTAGTCGATAATGATGCGACTTATTGAACGCTTGTTCGATGCGCTTGTGTCTCTTGGCCATCGCGCCGAATTCGATCACAAGCAAGTCCTTTCTTGCCCGGATGCGCGTATGGTCGATCTTATGTTTGCGTGTATTAGCCTTGGCCGTCCAGTACGACGCAGCCAGCATTGAAAACTCGCGAAAGTCACCCCCCAGCCTCTCCATACGCTTTGTACGCATATTGTAGCGTTGGAGGTGGCGTTGGACGTAGAGCGTGCCAATCGTTGCGGTCAACGCCCCGAGGACACCGGCGATGCCCACGGGCACGAACGATTGCCAGAACTGGCTCATCCAGTTTTTTCGCTTTTTGTTGCATTTTTGATGTAGTAATACGTCTGCGCGTTGACTTCCTTCTCCGCTTCGTCGCGTGTAGCGACGAATGCTAGCTGCTCGAACAGGTCTTCTTTTTCGCGGTGGTTGATCGACACCAAGCCCCCGAACGCCTCTTTGAGGAACGCAGCCGAAGGCGTGTAATACAGACCGTCAAGATCAACCACCACCCTTGTGTTCTTCTCCAGCGCGGGGACTAGAAAGTCTTCGCGGAGCCGTGTCGCGGTCGGGTATGTTTCGTCATCCGAGCTGATGCCTTCTGGTCTGGGGGAAAATTCGGATGCCATACGTATGACCCGCATCTCTCCACGGTTCTCAGCTAGTGCTTCCCGTGACACTTGCCGCAGCATTTCCGCTGCGGCGGCCCCCTTCCTCAGCGGATTTCTGCCGCTCATCAGACGGGTGCGCAACCGCTTAAGGGCCATCATGTAGCACCTTTGCCTTTCTTGCAATATTCAGGTTCATGGAGCAGTCTCCTTATTAGTTAGCCCATTTGCGAGATTGAAACCATCAAGGTGGTGATAGCCATATGAGTTCGTTCCACTCACTTTCCATCTGTTTGATGACGCCAGGCCTTCCTATCTGCGCTGGCGAGAACCGTTCTATACCGTAGGTTTGTCTAGTATCCCGCGCTCGAAGCCTTATGCCCCACCCATTTAACTAACTCGCCATGCGCCCGACTCAATATCTCGCACCAACTGCATCTCTCGTTCGGGGGTCCTCCCGTTCAACGCCGAGTCAAAGAACAGTCGCACTTGGGAGCCATCGGGAATGGGCATACTCTTGATACTGCTCTTGAAGAACCCATGAGCGCGCCCGACCCCCAGCGTGTCCAGCGCATCCGTGAAGTCGAGGTACCGCACACCCTTGCTTACAAGATTCTCGACCGTACTCCCGAGTCGATCTGCATTGACGATTTCGGACAAGAACAAGATTTTGTCCGACTCGTTGATCGTCACGTACAAGCGCCGGAAAGCGCGGTACCTAGCCCCTGCCGTTGCCCAACGCTCGTGTCCTTTGCTATCCACATCGGCCTGCATCAATATTGCGTTGGCAAAGAGCCGCGTTTCCCCCTCGTAGTGATTTGACTCGATGAATCTCTGCAAGAGATAGTTTCCTTGACTAAAACACATCAAATTGAAAGACACCTCGCAATCAGTTTCGCTTTCGATCCCTTTCTCTATTTCTTTACAAAGGTAGAGTCCGAGCTTTTCTAACAAGTTATCAAAGGCTGGCGAAGACGCTTCTGCGGCCCGCCGCGCCTTTTTGTACTCGCGCAGGAAGATCCCGCCTGGATTAGAAGGCCAGGAAAACAGCACCACCCCTACGTTGTATGTCTGATGTATGTCCCACGCATCCCGAACGCTCTGTTCGAACGACGTGTTAAAGCCATGTACATAAAGCACGGCATTCTGCTTGCTTTGCCGAAGCTCTTTCACGTATTTTGCGAACAACTGTTCGCTTGGGAGCGTTTTATCGTGCTCCGATTCATCAAGAATTTTTATGGAAACGGCGCCTTCATCATCTACTCGGGCCGTCGCGACACGCACCTCTCCGATCCCGCAGGCGTTTGTACGTTCCCCAAAGCTATCGCCAACGATGTCCCGATTAGTGACTACACAAATCTCATCTACAGGCATGGTTCCCATCTCTCTTCCACTATCCAGGAGCCTGCGCCGAAGAAACTACGAGTGGGCCAGCATCTCATATCTCATATAGCCACGGTATATCCGCGAAAACTGTTCCGAAATCCCACAAACATGTCCATTTTCGGCTGCTTTTTCCCTGTGAACTCCACTACCCTATAGGAAATGCGCCCTGTAGCGCAGGCACCTAGGTTACCGACTCCTGAATGGTAACACATAACGAGGGTTTGTATGGGCTGGCTGGCTGCTGGAGACTTGTCCAATGCTAAGTGATGGTGAAACGCTAGCGGCCTGTCGGACTTAGCCCAAGTTTACCAAGGCGGGGTTATTTTGGGCCTGTTTGGGCAGGATTTTGGGGTTTTGTTGGGTGTTTTGAGCGCGTAAGTCATTGATTTATTGTTTTCGTGCGTTGGGAAATCTCAATGTAGTGCCATAATCGTATATTTGGGTATTGACAACCCTGCGCCCATACCCAATCCTGACCTGCATGTTCATCCGCCGCACGCAAACCCGCCGAGCCAAGGATGGTTCGACCTACAGCACCACTCGCCTGGTGCGCAGTGAGCGTCTTGGCGGCAAGGTGCGTCAGCGCACGCTGCTCAACCTCGGGCGCCACTTCGAGATCGAGCCGGAACTCTGGCCGCGCTTGTGCGCGCGTATCGAGGATTTGCTTGAGGGACAGCACCGGCTGTTTGACGACCTCGGCGAGACCGTCGAGACCGAAGCGCAACGCATTGCCGCCTTGCTGTTGGCGCGAGGGCATGGCGCAGCGCCCGGCGCAGAACGAGACCCTGTGGCGATCTGCCCGGAGTCCATGGCGCTGGCCCGTGCGCGTAGCGTCGGCGTTGAGCAGATCGGGTTATGGGCCATGCAGCAGACGGGACTGACGCCGCTGCTGGAAACGCTTGGCGTCAACGGCGCCTTGCGCTCGGCAGCGACTGGCCTGATCGTCGGTCGTCTGGCGCACCCGGCCAGCGAGCGCGAGACGCACCGCTGGCTGGCACAGGACAGTGCCCTGGGCGAGTTGCTGGGAGTGGACTACGAGTCCATGGGCGCGATGCAACTGTACCGGGCCTCGGACGCCCTGGTGAAGCACCGTGACGCCATAGAAGCGCATCTGTACGAGCGCGCCATGAACCTGTTCGGCCTGTGCGCCACGGTGACGCTTTTTGATCTGACCAACACCTGCTTCGAGGGGGAGGCCGCAGGCCAGCCCCTGGCCCGACACGGGCACTCCAAGGAAAAACGCAGCGACTGTCCTCTGCTCACGCTCGGCCTGGTGTTGGACGGCTCTGGTTTTGTCAGCCGTTCTCGGGTGTTTGCCGGCAATGTGCGCGAACCCGCCACGCTGCAAGGCATGCTGGCCGGCCTGGGCGCGCCAGCCGACGCCCTGGTGGTCATGGATCGGGGCATTGCCACCGAAGCGCAGATTGCCTGGCTGCGTGACGCCGGTTACCGCTATCTGGTGGTCAGCCGCAAGCGCAAGCGCGAGTTCAACGCCGAGGCCGCCGAATCCATCACCACCGCCTCGGGATGCCAACTGCATCTGGATCGCAGGGTCTGCGAAGACTCTGGCGAAGTCCTTCTGCACTGTTACTCCGAGGAGCGCGCCCAGAAGGAGCGCGCCATGGTCGAGCGCTTCTGCGCCCGCTACGAAGCCGCATTGACAAAACTCGCGCTGGCGCTATCCAACCCCCGGGCCCGGCGCAAACCCGAGCAGATCAACCAACGCCTCGGGCGGCTCAAGGCGCAACACCGACGCGTCGCCGGCTACTACTCGCTCGACTTGACCGTCCAGGGTGAGCGCGTCCAGTCCATCACCTGGACCCGCAACCCCGCCAAAGGTTCCATGGCTGATCGCCCTGGCGTCTATTGCCTGCGCTCCAATCTCACCGACTGGGATGCACAACGCCTATGGCGAACCTACGCCACCCTCACCGATCTGGAAGCCGTGTTCCGATGCCTGAAGACCGA
This sequence comes from Pseudomonadales bacterium, assembly GCA_965199705.1. Classification (GTDB taxonomy): domain Bacteria; phylum Pseudomonadota; class Gammaproteobacteria; order Pseudomonadales; family Azotimanducaceae; genus Azophilus. The sequence goes on along the minus strand of OZ241359.1, from coordinate 1,027,668 downwards.
ACTCGGACTGCGCCCCATCTACCACCAGACCCCGAAGCGCGCCGAGGGTCACCTGTTCATCGCCGTCATCGCTTACCAACTCGTCCAGATCGTGCGCAGACAACTGCGCGTGAACGACATCCATCATAGCTGGACCAGCCTGCGCAACCGCCTTGCCTCGCGTTGCCGCGTCACCGCCACCTTCCGATGCGCCGACAGCCGAACCCTGCATCTGCGCAAGGCCACTGCCCTCGAACCGCACCAGCAACCCATCTACGACGCGCTTGGCATACATCCTGACGCCGGCGGCTTCGTCAAAACGGTCATCTGAACAAGATCAACTCCCCAAAGGCGCTCATTGTAGTGCCTTACGCCAAATTATCTCCCCATAACACAATGATTAATATCACTTTTAATTTCTCATTGGTAAACTTGGGTTAGGCATGAGGTTCTTTGGCGAGAAGGGCTTGTTCGTCCGAGAGTGAGTAGGCCGAAACGATTTCGGGCGTGGCGTCGGGCAGCTTGGTGGTCACCAAACTCAGGTTGGGAGTAATTCGGTTTGACTCGCACCAGGCTAAACAGATACCTGGCTCGACCGGCACCCTCGATCACCCATTCGTGGCCTTCCGTTTGAGTCTTCAGGATTGGGTCCGGCATGGGCCTTCTATAACGAAACGAATAGACGAGATCACCGAGGTTCTTGGGCAAGCGGACATTCAGGGTGGTCGCGGCATCTTCAATGTCACTTCTCTGGAAGGGAACCTCCGTCATTCCCTCCGCATAGCGGTCCAGGAATATCTTTTCAATCAATAGTTTGTATAGGCTGGAATTTGATGCCTTTGACGGATTCCCGGGCATCTTGCTTATGCTCCCGGCCATTCCATGATGACCACTTCCTCCCGTAGCTGATCTCCCGTCACCGTCGATGGGCGGGTGCGGAACAGATCAATGTTCCGGACTCTGTAGCCCAGTGACTCGGCTATATCGGCAAGATGCTGGCCGGTGCGGATCATGACCCGCAGATAGGACGCCTGGTCGCCAACCACGTAGGCCAGCTTCGCGCCGGGCCTGAGCGCCTCGCGCAGCGACGCCAGGTGTTGCGCCATGCCGCCGAAGTAGAGGCGCGTCACTCGTGCGTATTGGCGCTCGAATCCAGAGGTCTTGCCCAACTCGATGCGGCGCCGCTCGATGGCTTCGGCGATCTGGTCAATCGCCTGGTTGCCGGCAATGGCTTCATCATCCGTGTCCGTCACATAGACGCCTCGGGTGTTGGAACGCACTAAGCCCTGCTTCACCTGTCGCAACTCCGCCCGACTGCGAATCAGCCCAAGCACGACGGATTCGAGGCGCGTCGTGCGGCTGTAGTCTTTCTCGTTGGGATAGGGCGGTGAGGTGATGACAGCATCGATCGTAGCTGGCGCCAGGGCTTGAGCGGTGTGGCGAGCGTCGGAATTGATGACTCGGGATACGACCGAACTGCGGCCACGGCACGAGTCGAGGTCGTGGGCAATAATCCTCATGTCGGCCAGCCAGATGTCAATGACCGGTGCATCGCTCCGAATCCGGCCAACGCCGACTTCCGGCCCGAACTTGAGATTGCCAATGCGCTGTACCAGAGCGTTGGCCAGGGCCAACCGACCGTAGTTGCGGAGCGCCGCAGAGCCGTGGTCGATGGCCTCAAGCAGCGTCAAGGCCTTGTGCAGCGGCAGCGGGCTGATCGAGTCCTTCAGCAGTAGCTTCATTGATTCGGGTTCAAGACATCGCAAGCGCCCCGTCGCCCCATTGGCGGCAGCGGCCTCGTCGAACAGTGAAGGCTGCTGTGGCATCTGAAGCAATGCCGCCTCCCATTGACCTGCGGTCTGTTCCTCCGATAGTGCATGCGATGCCGACTGCGCCACCCGCTCCGCTTCACGCAACAGTGCCTTGCCATCGGCAGACCAATCTACCTTCACCTCGCTCGCAAACCGGGCGATGGGATTTGATTCGAGCCCCACGCTTGTGACGCCTCGCTTCTTGCATTCGACCAGGGTGGTTCCCGTGCCGCAAAACGGATCAAGCACGGCCTGTCCTGGACGGACGTCGAATCGATCCAGATAGCGCTGTACCAAGTGCGGGGGGAACGAAAGAACGAATCGATACCAGTGGTGGACAGCGCGGTCTTCGGGCCGCAGCTTGTTCTCGGCTTCGAACGCGGGGGCGGCCGGGGCAGGTTTGGAGTCAGCCCAGAGCATGGCGTAGCGGCTACTCCGTCTGCGGTGCTGCCTGACCGGCGGGATCGGCAAGCGCTGCCGGCGCCTGCGGCTGGTGGCGCGCCACGAAATCCATGATCGTGTCCACGACGAACTGCGTGTCTTCGCCCATCAGCCAATGCCCGGCGTCACGCATGTGCGATTCGAACGGCCCCTGCATGTACTTGGCTTGTGCGTCGATTCCGGACTGGGCAATCGCCATGTCCGCCCGCCCGCCGATAAATAGCGCCGGCACATGAATCATCACAGGGGCGCGCGAAGACCCGTCCGGAATCGCCGTCTCGAAGGCGGATGCCCGGTACCAGTTGAGCGCCGCGGTCATGGCGCCAGGTTCGGCGAAAACGCGCAGGTATTCATCCAGAACTTCGCCCCGATTCCCCACGTGCATCGCCTTCAGCAATCCCATGTCCAAAGTGCCCAGCAGGTATTCGGCGAGGAAGGGCGTGCGAAACACAGCCATGTACCAGCTTCGGCGCTGCTGTTCGGGATCTGTCGCGATCGCTTCGCCGAAGGCAGGCAGGTGCGGAACCGACAGGCTGATTACGCTCAGTACGCGCGGGTTGCGCGCGAGCGCGACGCCCCAGGCAACCGCCGCGCCCCAATCATGGCCAAGCACATGGAAATCAGATATCCCGAACGCATCAGCCACAGCGAATACATCGGCAACCAGCTCCGGCAACACATAGTCGGCAACGGCAGTCGGCCGCGCGCCCGGGCTGTAGCCACGCTGATCAAAGGCCAGGGCCCGCATGTCGGCGGACTCTGCGGCTTCGATCAGCGGCTGCCACATGATCGATGTCTCAGGAAATCCGTGCAGCATGACCAACGCCGGAGAGTCATCGTCACCCTCGCTCGAATCAGCAGGGGCCAGGCCTGAAACGCGCGCGCGAAACTTCATGCCCCGAGCCGACGCCTGCACCAGGCCATCGCCACTTGCGGGATAGAGCGGAAGCGCCGCTGTCGTCTGCGTGTGCTGCCGATCTCCATCCAGGGCAAATCGCCAGGACACAAGGCCGATGAGAAACGCCACGGCAACAAGCCCCAGTGCGCCTGCGGCCAGCCACAGGAGAATCCGGCCAAGTCTCTTCATGCAGCCATCCTCGAACCTTCCCCCAAATCCTGGTTCCCGAAATCCTGGTTCCCGAAATCCTGGTTCCCGAAATCCTAGTTCCCGAAATCCCAGCCGAGACCGGCGTGATAGGCGCGCAGAACCGTCTTGGCAATCAGGATGCGATGCACCTCATCGGGGCCGTCAGCAAGCCGCAGGCTGCGCGCTCCCGTGTACATGCCGGCAAGCGGCAGGTCACCGGAGACGCCCGCCGCGCCCCAAACCTGTATGGCGCGATCAACAACCCGGTGGAAGGCTGCCGGCACGAACACCTTGATCGCCGAAATGTCGGCGCGCACATTGCTGCCGGCCTCCATCTTGTTGGCGCAATCAATGGTCATCAGGCGCGCCGCCTGAATGTCGATGTAGGAATCGGCAATGAATCCCTGCATGAACTGCTTGTCCTGCAGGTGTTCACCACCGTGCACAGCGCGCGTCGTGCAACGCTCGACCATCAGGTCGAACGCCCGCCACATGGCGCCTACCGAGTTCATGCAGTGGTAGATGCGCCCGGCGCCCAAGCGGTCCTGGGCGGCTGCATGCCCGCTGCCGACGCCGCCGAGCTGGTTCGATCTCGGCACGCGCACATTGTTGTAGCGAATCTCGCAATGGCTTGATTCGCGCCCCCAGACGGGCACGCCACGCACGATTTCAACGCCTGGGGCATCTGTCGGCACGATGATCTGAGTCATGCGGGTTCCCGCGGCATCTGGATCGGCGTCGTCTGCGGTGCGACACATGACGATGAGAAAGTCCGCCGCAAATCCGTTCGATGTGAACCACTTGTGACCATTGATGACCCACTCGTCGCCATCCAGCCGAGCGCTCGTTTGCAGGGACCTTGGGTCAGATCCGGGCTGATCCGGTTCGGTCATGGAAAACCCGGATTGCATTCGCCCTTCCGTGAGCGGCGCCAGCCACTTCTCGTGCTGCTCCGGCGTGCCGTACTTGAGCAGAATCTTCTGGTTGCCGGAGTTCGGGGCGACCACGCCAAAGAGCGCCGCCGCACCCGGGCTGTAGGCCAGCACCTCGTTCATGTACGCCTGCCGCAGGAAGCCGGCGCCCATGCCGCCGAATTCCTTCGGCAGGTGCGGCGCCCAGAGGCCACGCCGCCTGACCTTGTCCTGAATCGCCGCGCGCAGCGCCTTCGCTTCCTTGATCTCTTCCTTCGACGCCCGCTTGCCATCACGCTGCGCTGCCCAGAGCCTGGCTTCCACCGGCAGCACGTCTTCGTTGATGATCTCTGCGGTCTTCAGGCGCAGCTCATTGATGTCGTCATCAATCCCGGCAATGGGCGCTACGTTCATTCTGCTCGGCACGGGGCTTCCTCAATCCGGACTAGAAGGTTCGTCCCAACTCGAACTGGAAGGATTCGGTTTCGTCGATGTCGCTGGCGTTGAACGGCTTGGAAATGCCGAAGCTCATGGGCCCCATGCCGGTCAGCCAGGTCACGCCAAAGCCCACGGAGTAGCGGATTTCGTCGAGTGAGAAGCCGAAACAGTTTTCGCTGATGGTCGGGCAGGAGGTATTGAACACGTTGCCGGCGTCCACGAAGATCACCGATCGGAACTGCCGGTTGTCGCGCGCGAACGGCAGGTTCAGGATCAGCTCCGCCGAGGCTTCCACGAGCATGTTGCCGCCGAAGGGGTCACCCTCTGGGCGGCGGAAGAAGGTCGCAGGCACCTCGTTGCCCTCGGAATCAACAGTCGGGTTGGTGGTGCGCGGGCCGAGCGTGGATTGCTCGAAACCGCGTATGGAGCCGAACCCGCCGGCAAAGAAGTGTTCGAAGAACGGCAGGCCATTGCCGCCGCCATAGCCGTCGCCGTAGCCGAGCTCGGTGCGCAGACGGATGGTCTGGCCGAGCAGGAACGGGAAGTACTGCTCGCCCCTGTAGCTGAGCTTCCAGAACTGGAGGTCGCTGCCAGGCGCCGAAGCGGTGAGGCCGAGCGTTTGCGCACGCCCGCGGGTCGGAAACAGGCCCCGGTTCAACGTCGAACTCTGCCACGCCAGATTCAGTTTGAAATTGAGAAAGTCGTCACCGTTGTTCGCCAGGAACTCGCGGATCTCCTCCGCCGGGTATCGCCCCTCCGTCAGCTGCGTCAGCTCGGCAGTGGCACCGAAGTTCAGGCGCTGCGTCTCGCCGAGCGGAAAACCGAAGGTCATGCCGACACCATAGGCGTCGGTGCTGTAGCGAGCGATGTTGGCTTCGTCCCAGTCCAGGCGGCGGAAATAGGCATTGTAGCCCCGACTCACGCCGTCCACCGTGTAGTAGGGATCGAAGAAGTTGAAGCTCGCGGACTTCTGATAGCTGGAATAGGAAAGCCCTACACCGAGGCTGTTACCGGTGCCGAGCACATTGTTTTCCTGGTAGTTGCCGCCCACCACCAGACCCCATCCCTGGCTGTAGCCGAGGGTGGCGGAGATGCTGCCTGAGGGCTGTTCCTCCACCTCGAAGGTCACGTCCACCTGATCGTCCCGGCCCGGCACGGCCGGCGTTTCCACGTTCACCGCGCTGAAGTAGCCGAGGCGTTCCAGACGCAGCTTGGAAAGATCAATCTGCGCCGTCGAGGCCCAGCCGCCCTCCATCTGGCGCATCTCGCGTCGCATCACCTCGTCCTGGGTCACGCGGTTACCGGTAAAGCGAATGCGCCGCACATAGGCGCGCTTGCCGGCATCTATGTAGAAATCCACCGCCACCGTACCGGCTTCCTCGTCCACCCGCGGCACGCCCCCGGCGGAGGCAAAGGTATAGCCGGCATTGCCGAGCGCGGCCTCGATCCGGTCTTCGGTGGCGGTCAGCAGCTCTTGCGAAAACATCTGCCCGGACTCCACCAGGAACAGGCGGCGCAGGGCGTCCGGCTCCACATCGTGCAATTCACCAAGCAGATTCACTTCGCTGACTTCGTAGTCGGAACCCTCGCGCACATTGATCGAAACATACACCTGACGCCGATCCGGGGTGATGCTGACCTGCGTGGATTCGATCTCGAATTCAACATAGCCCTGGTCTCGATAGTGGGATTCCAGGGATTCCAGGTCCCCGGACAGCTTTTCCCGACTGTACTTGTCGTTGTTGCGAAAAAAGGAGAAGAGCGTCGGGTGCGACAACTCCATCTGGTCGAGCAGATCTTCCTCGGAAAAGGCGGAAGCGCCGACGATGTTGATGTGGCGAATCCCCGAAGTCTTGCCCTCTTCGATGTCGATCCGAATCGCCACCCGATTGCGCGGCAGCGACTCGACCTGAGTGTCGATGACAGCGTCATATCGGCCCTGCGCCACATACTGACGCTCGAGTTCCAGACCAACCCGTTCCAGAGTCGCCTGCTGAAAGATCTCGCCCTCGGCAAGACCCTGCTGGGTCAGCCCCTCGAGCAGCGCTTCGGTCTTGATGGCCTTGTTGCCTTCTATCTCGATCGATTCAATCGCCGGGCGCTCGACCAGCGTCACCACCAGCACGTTGTCGTCCCGAGCCATCCGGATATCGTCGAAATAGCCGGTGCGGAAGAGCTCGCGAATCAGGCGTCTGACTGTCAGTTCGTCCACCGTATCGCCGACACCGACAGACAAGGCGTTGAACACCGTACCCGAAGAAACCCGCTGCAACCCCTGCAAGCGAATGTCGGTGATGGCAAAGACGTCAGCCCGGAGCGCTTGCGGGCCGGCAAGCACAAGGCAGAGCAAGGCGCCACGCAGTAGTCCGGATATGCGGTTGCAACGCATGCTGTCGCCCTCGGCCTCGGTCCGGCTCACATCAACCGGGCTACGTCGTTGACCAGAACGAACAGCATCAGCGCGCCCAGGAGACCCATACCCACCACGTTGGCGCGCATCTGGAGACGTTCCGACACCGGGCGTCGGGTCACGATTTCGGAAAGACACCAGACCACGTGGCCGCCATCCAGGACTGGAACCGGCAATAGATTCAAGACGCCGAGCGAGATGCTGAGCAGCGCCAGCATCGACAGAAAGGGCATCACCCCCTGGCGGATCGAGTCGCCCGCCACTTCACCGATAGCGATGGGCCCGCCCATGTTGCGTGGCGACACGCCGCCAGTCACCATCTTGACCAGGAAATTCAAGGTCAGGATCGTGCGGTCCATGGTCTCGCGCAGGGCCTGTCCGGGCGCTTCCCAAAGGCTGTAGGACACTCGATGCCAGGGCCCGAGGATGCCCGCCTGGCCAATGTTGGCGCCACTGCCGTCGGTGACGCTTGCGTGTTCTACAAGCAGCTCGATCGGCTGTCCCGCGCGCAGCACGGACCACTGGCTGATGACGCCTGGCCGATCGCGCACGGCCGCCCCGAGTTCACGCCAGTCGGTAACCGCCTGGTCGTCCACCGCAAGTACCCGGTCGAAGGTTTGCAGCCCCGCTCGCTCGGCCGGGCCTTCGGCCATCAGGCCACCGATCAGGGCCGGTTGCGTTGGCTGAATGCCGAGTGCGCCAAAAAGGTCCGGGTCTGCCTCGCCCTGCTGCCAATCCCGAATCGGAACCGCCACCAGCCGGTCATCAGCGGCGCCGGGTGTCCGGGTAACAATCCGAACCGCTCCGGAATCTCCCAATCGCTCCGCCAGGGCGAGCGCCACATCCGGCCAATGGCGCATGGGTTGGCCATCAATGGAAACGATCTGCTGATGGCTGCGCATGCCCGCCTCGGCAATCGGGCTTGCCGGATCGGGTTCACCTACCAGCGGCAACAGGTGCTGGGCGCCAGCCAGGGCCATCCCCAGATAGACGACGCCGGCCAGCGCGAAGTTGGCCAGCGGGCCAGCCAGGACAATGGCCAGCCGCCACCAGACGCTCAACCGGTTGTAGGTGAGATCATCAGGACCAATCGACCCCTTCTGTTCCGGGTCTCGCTCATCCAGCATCCGCACATAGCCGCCCAGCGGAATGGCTGCAAGCACCCAGCGGGTGCCGCGCCGGTCCTCACGCTCCCAAAGCGCCCGACCGAAGCCGACGGAGAAGCAGCGAATACCGACGCCGGACAGGCGCGCAACGAGATAATGGCCAAACTCATGGAAGGTCACCAGCAGACCGAGCGTCAGGATGAATGCCAGCGGATATATCAGCATGAGCTCGGTTTCCGGGACCGCGCGAACGGGGAGCGCCGGGGCGCATGGTAACCCATCGTCTGCATCAACTCATATCCAGGCCGGGGCGAGCAGGGCAAATGCCGGCAGGGCCGCCAGTTCAGAATCGATTCGATCCAGCAGGCCGCCGTGGCCAGGCAGCAGGGCGCCAGAGTCCTTGACGCCGCTGACCCGCTTGACCAGGCTCTCCCAAAGGTCGCCGAAGATCGCAAAGGCGACCAGAATCAACATCAACCCGAACAGAGCTGCGGAAAACCGGTCAAGCAGCATCAGGATGAGCGTGCAGGTCAGCAGGCCGAGCCCGGCGCCACCTGCCACGCCCTCCCAGGTCTTGCCCGGACTCAGGCCTGGCGCCAGCTTGCGCCGACCCCAGGCGCGGCCCGCGAAATAGGCGCCCGAATCAACCAGCGACACCAGCATGATGAGGCCGAACAGCCAGTGCGGGCCTTCAGCACGGGCGTGCACCAGCACAGACGCCGCCCAGGCACACCAGAGCATCAGGCCACCGACCAGGGCCATGAGCCAGCCGCGCCGCCACAAGGCCGCTCCGGCGGGCCAGGCAAGGATACCGCCAATCGCCAGGAGCCAGACGCCGAAACCGACCCACGGGGCCAGCGCAAGCAGTTCGGAAGCGCCGAGGCCAAGCACGATGAAGCCGCCGAGGCCAGCAGCGCACAGGATGCGCTGACGCGGCTTGGCAAAGCCCGCAAGGCCCGCCCACTCCCAGGCGGCAGCCACCGCCAGCATGCCGAACAAGGCCGCGAAAGCGGGCGTTGGCAGCAGATACAGCGCCGCGAGAACGGCGCCGGCCATCCCGAACCCGGTCAGCAGCCGGCGCTTGATCGACGATGAAACCAGCGGAGCCACAATCGCGAGCCGCGCCCTGCCGTCGGCGCGCTCAACCCCGACAACCGAAACGCCGCCGCCGACCCATATAGTCGAGCAGCGCCGCAGCCAGGCGCTCCGGGCTGAAGTCCGGCCAGAAGTCATCGGCAAAGTGGAATTCAGTATAGGCAAGGTCCCACAAGAGGAAGTTGCTGATGCGCACATCGCCGCCGGTGCGTATGCACAGATCCGGGGCCGGCAGGCCGGCGAGTGACAGGGCTGCAGCAAAGCTATCCTCATCAATGGCGTCCGCCTCCAGGCGACCCTCCGCAACCGCCCGGGCAAGCTTGCGGGCCGCCTGGGCAATGTCCCAACGACCGCCATAATTGGCGGCGATGTTCAGAATCATGTCGTCATTTTCTCGCGTAGTTGTTTCCGCCTGACGCATCTGCATCTGCAATTCGGCTGGGAAACGGCTGCAATCACCGACGAAATTGACCCGAACGCCGCGCTCGTCCAGTTCCGCCAGGTCGCGCTTGAGCATGTTGCTCATGAGACTGAATAACAACCGGACTTCCGGTTTCGGCCGGGACCAGTTCTCGGTGCTGAACGCAAACAGTGTGAGATATCGCACACCAAGATCAGCGCAAGCCTCGGCGATGGGCCGAACATTGCGAGCCCCGGCCCGGTGACCGGCGGCCCCCGGCAGGCGCCGCTGCGAGGCCCAGCGATGATTGCCGTCCATGATGATGGCCACATGCTCCGGCGACGCCTCGGCTGGATTTGCAGCCAGCGTCGAGACCCCTGCATGCGCCTGCTCGCTCGCGTCCCTGGAAAGCATCAGACCTCTCGGCACTCAAATCTCCATCAGCTCGGAAGTCTTGGTTTCCAGCGCCTGATCCACTTCCCGGACGCGCCGGTCCGTGACGCCCTGAATCCGCTCTTCCGCCCGCCGCGCAGAATCGGCGGCGACCATCTTTTCGCGCAGCAGCTCACGCACATCAGCGATGGCGTCGCGGCGAATGTTGCGCAGTGCGATGCGTGCGGTTTCTGCCTCCTTGCGCGCCTGGCGCGAGAGTTCGCGGCGATTCTCGCCGGTCAATGCCGGCAGCGGCACGCGGATGACGTCCGCAGAAGAGGCTGGATTGAGCCCGAGATCGCTTTTCAGGATCGCCTTTTCAACATCGGGCACGAGGCGCTTCTCATAGGGCGAAATCAACAGCGTGCGGGCATCCTCCACAGTCACGCTCGCCAGTTGATTCAACGGCGTATCAGTGCCGTAGTAAGGCACCTCGACGCGGTCGAGCAGGCTCGGATGGGCCCTGCCGGTACGAATCAGCGCAAACCCATTGTGCATTGCAGCAATGGTCTTGCCCATGCGTTGGTCGGCTTCCTGAGTGATCTCATCAAGCATCGGCAGAATCCCGGGGCGCGGGTTCAATGCGAGTGCCTACCTTCGCACCCTTGATAATCCGGGTCAATGCGCCAGGCGCATCCGCCGAAAACACGACCACCGGCATGGCGTGATCCCGGCACAGGCAGATCGCGGCAAGATCCATCACGCCGAGATCCCGGCGAATCACTTCGTCGAAATCCAATCGCTCGAAGCGCTCTGCCGAAGGATCTCGGTGCGGGTCTGCGGTGTACACCCCATCGACCTGCGTCGCCTTCAGCACCGCTTCGGCAGACAGCTCGACCGCGCGCAGGCAAGCCGCCGTATCGGTGGTAAAGAGGGGATTGCCCGTGCCGCCCGCAAGCACCGTGACTTCGCCCTGCTCAAGCGCATCGGAGGCTGCTTCCACACTGTAGGCTGCAAGCAGGCCGGACATGGCCCGGGCGGCCAGGACGCGCGTCGGACAACCCAGGCGGCGCAGAGCATCAGCGAGGGCCAGTGCGTTCATGCAGGTTGCCAGCATCCCCATGTGATCGGCAGCTATCCGCCCGATCCCGGCAGTCGCCAACTGCGCGCCACGAACGAAATTGCCAGCGCCGCACACCACGGCCACCTGCGCGTGGCTGGCGCGAGCAGCGGCCACTTCCCCGGCCAACCGCTCAAGCGCTTGCGGGTCTATCCCCTGATCCCGGTTACCAGCCAGCGCCTCGCCGGACAGCTTCAGAAGCACCCGGCGCAATCAGGATTTCCGATCCAGACCGGCCTGAGCCGCCACTTCAGCAGCAAAGTCCTGCTCATCGACAGCGATACCCTCGCCCACTTCAAGCCGGGCAAAGCCGCTGACCGAGGCGCCACGATCGGCCAGCAAGCGTCCTACCTTGACATCGGCATCACGCACAAATGCCTGCTCGACCAGGCTCACCTCGGCCAGATACTTGCGCATGCGCCCGGCCACCATCTTCTCGGCAATCTCCGGCGGTTTGCCGCTTTCGCTGGCCTGGGCCATGAGAATCTCACGCTCACGGGCAAGCGTCCCTGCGTCCAGATCCTCCGGGCGCACCACCAGGGGCGTCGGGTCATGCGCGGTGACATGCATGGCCAGATCCCGGCCCAGCACATCGTCATCCCCGCTCATCGCCACCAGTGCGCCCTTGCGCGCATCAGTGTGCAGATAGGCAGCCACCCGGCTGCCCGCCTCGACAGACAGGCTGACGATCCGCCGAATGCTGATGTTTTCACCAATGGATTGGACCAGGCGCTCTCGCTCTGCCTCGAAGGCGGCTCTCAAGCCTTCCGCAGTCGCCATGTCGCCACCGGCCAGGGCAGCGTCCGCCACCTGGCGCACGAAGCGCACAAAGACAGGATTGCGGGCGGCAAAGTCTGTCTCGATATTGACTTCTACAAGGGCGCCACGCCGACCTTCCGGCGACATGCCGAGGCCGAGGAGACCCTCGGCAGCCGTGCGCGTGGCCTTTTTCGCCGCCTTCAAGGCGCTCTTCTTGCGCAAGGCGTCTATGGCCGCCTCCAGGTCGCCTCCGGCCTCCTGCAAAGCGGCCTTGCAGTCCATCATGCCAAGTCCGGTTCGGTCACGCAGTTGCTTGACCTGCTGTGCCGTGATCGCCATGAAACTCCCCTTCAAGATATACGGGATCGCGTGGTGGTCGCGCCCCCGGTGCGCCACATGCGGGCCAGGAGCCCGCGACGCAGCCTCCTAGTTTCCCGTCGTGCGCGTCCTGGCGCCTTCCTCTGCCGCCCGATCCGCTTCTTCGGCCGCTTGTGCGGCCCGTGCCGCCGCCTCGCTGAGTATGGCGCCACGGCCCTTGACCTGGACAGACGGCCCGGCAGCCTCCTCGATTTCCACGAACTCCTCAGGGTTCGCCTGGCCGATCGCCTGGTCTCGGCCCTGCTGGACGGCATCCGCCACAGCCGCGACATACAGACGCACGGCTCGAATGGCGTCGTCGTTGCCGGGAATGATGCGGTCGATGCCATCCGGATCACTGTTGGTGTCAACCACCGCAAAGATCGGAATGCCCACCTTGCGGGCTTCGGTGACGGCGATGCGCTCATGCTCCACATCGATCACGAACATCGCATCCGGCAGGCCGACCATGTCCTGGATGCCGCCGAGGCTGCGTTCGAGTTTCTCCAGTACGCGGCGCTTTTGCAGGGCCTCTTTCTTGGTCAGCACGTCGAGCGCCCCGCTTTCCACTTCCTGCTGCAACGCCTTCAGCCGATCAATGGACTGGCGAATGGTCTGGTAGTTGGTGAGCATGCCGCCGAGCCAGCGCTGATCGACATAGGGCATGCCGACACGGGTCGCCTGATCCCGGATCACCCGCGCCGCGGCCCGCTTGGTGCCGACGAAGAGAATGGTCTTGCCCAGGGTAGCCAGATTGCGCACATCCGCAAGAACCTGGGCGAAGGCGGTCAGAGTGTGGTCCAGATTGATGATGTGGACCTTGTTGCGGGCGCCGAAGATATAGGGCGCCATCTTCGGATTCCAATAGCGGGTCTGATGGCCGAAATGCACGCCGGCGGCCAACATGTCGCGCATGCTGATATTCAATTGCTGTCTCCGGGTTGAGCCTCCGCAGCCCCTGGCGTTCCGACCGGCCCCTGTGAGGCCGGCACCCGGGAACCCATGCCGGGCCGCGTGTGTGGTTGAATGGAGCGCGAGTTTATACTATGTCGTCATGTCTGCCAAAGCCGCCCCACATCCTGCCGGCCCTGCCCGGATTCACGACAGCAAAGATCTGGCAGGCATGCGCCAGGCCGGACGCCTGGCGGCTTCGGTTCTGGACATGATTGGCGAACATGTGCGCCCGGGCGTAACCACCGAACGGCTGAACGACATCTGCCATGAGTTCATCGTCGAGCAGCTTGACTGCACGCCGGCGCCCCTGAATTACACCAACCATCCGCAGACGCCGCCCTTTCCCCGCTCGATCTGCACGTCAGTCAACCAGGTGGTTTGCCACGGCATTCCCGCCGCCCGCAAGCGCCTGAAACGGGGCGACATCCTGAACATAGACGTAACCGTCATCAAGGACGGCTACCACGGCGACACCAGCAAGATGTTCTACGTCGGCAAGCCGTCGATTCTGGCCGAACGGCTGGTACGCATCACCCAGGAGTGCCTGTATCTCGGGATCGAGGCGGTGCGTCCAGGGGCTCGCCTCGGCGACATCGGCCATGCCGTTCAGAGCCACGCAGAAAGCAATCGCTTCTCCGTGGTGCGTGAGTTCTGTGGCCACGGCATCGGCAAGACGTTCCATGCGGAACCCGCGGTGGTGCACTATGGCCGTCCCGGGACCGGACTCCTGCTGGAAGCCGGCATGACGTTCACCATAGAGCCGATGATCAACGCCGGGCGCAGGCATGTCCGGCTTCTGCCAGACCACTGGACGGTGGTTACCCGGGATCACAGCCTTTCCGCACAGTGGGAGCACACCCTGCTGGTGCAGGATGATGGCGCGGAGGTGCTGACCCTGCGCGCCGAAGAAGCGCCTTGGCAGTCGCGGCGCAGCGCCACCCCTTGAACGTTCAGCCGGCCGGCCTGCGCCGGCGTATCGACGACGCTGATGCCGCCCTGGCCGAACGCTACTGGCAGCGTGAACCGATCGAGCGCCTGGTGCGGGACCGGGCCGCCTTCTTTGACGCACTGCTGACCGAACTGTGGCGCGAAACACTGAGCCAGCGCGCCCGACAGAACCTCGCACTGTTCGCGGTCGGTGGCTACGGGCGCGGTGAACTGCACCCTGGATCCGACATTGACCTTCTGATCTTCTGTCAGAAGCCGGAATCGCACCGCGAGGAAATCGAGGCCTTTGTGCGCCTGCTCTTCGATCTGAATCTGGCCGTTGGCCACAGCGTTCGCTCCCTCCGCGACTGCAAGGCCCAGGTCAAGGCAGACGTCACCATCGCCACGGCGATGTTCGAACGCCGCCGGCTGACGACGCCTGAATCCGCCGCCCTGCAAAAGCAATTGCAGAAGCTGGACGCCTTCCTCGAACATCCGCGCACCTGGCCGGCTCGCGCTTTCCTTGGCGCCAAGCGCGCAGAGCAGGCCGCCCGCCACAGGGCGTTCGAAGATGTGGAATTCGGCCTCGAACCCAACGTCAAGGATGCGCCCGGCGGCCTGCGCGACCTGCAAAACGTGATCTGGGTGTGCCAGCGCGTGCATGGCGCCGGAGACCCGGAGCGGCTGGCGCAGAAGGGCGTTCTCACCGAGCAGGAAGCTGACCGGATGCGCGAAGGCCAGCGCTATCTCTGGTGGGTGCGATTCGGGCTGCATCTGGTGGCCGGACGCAAGGAAGAACGCCTGCAATTCGACTATCAGCAAGAACTCGCCCGACGCCTGGGCTATGTCGATACCAGCGCCCGGCTGGGCGTCGAGCGCTTCATGCACGAGTACTATCGCCAGGTGCTGACGCTGCGTGAAGTCAACGACATCGTTCTGCAATCGCTGGACGAATCGCTGGCCGCGCGCCGCGCGCGGGTGGAACAGGTCAACGAACGGTTCCGCCTCTACGATCAGTCCATCGAGGCAGTGCGCCCGGAGGTGTTTGAAGAATCACCAGGAGCTCTGATAGAACTGTTCGTGATCCTGGCCCATCGCCGCGACATCAGTGGCGTGCGCGCAAGCACCATCCGCGCAATTCGTCGCAGCCTGCCGTTGATCGACGACCAATTTCGCCAGGACCCGGAGAACAGCCGTTTGTTCCTGGCCCTGCTCAAGGCGCCCTACACCCTGGTGACGCAACTGACCCGGATGCGCCGCTACGGCATTCTGGGACGCTACATCCCGGAATATGGCGAGGTTGTCGGCCAAGTACAGCACGATCTCTTCCACATCTATACGGTTGATGCGCACACGATGATGGTGATCCGCAACCTGCGCATGTTCCGATATCGCGCCCAGGCCGAACGCTTTCAGGTCGCGCATCGCATCGTCAAGACCCTGCCCAAGATCGAACTCCTCTACCTGGCCGGCCTCTACCACGACATCGGCAAGGGCCGCGGCGGCGACCACTCCGAGATCGGCAGCACATTCGCACGCGCCTTCTGCGAGCGCCTGGGGCTTGGCGACGACGACACGGAACTGGTCTGCTGGCTTGTGGAGCAGCACCTGCTGATGTCCAGAACCGCACAACGGCGCGACATTCACGATCCGGACGAGATCCACCGCTTCGCCTGCGAAGTGAAGTCGGAACGGCGGCTCGACTATCTCTATGCGCTGACCGTTGCCGACATCCGCGCCACCAATCCCGACCTGTGGGACGGCTGGCGTGCGTCGCTGCTGCAGGACCTCTACTTCAACACGCGCGAGATGTTGCGTCAGGGACTCGAATCGCCAATCGACCGGCAGGCGACGATTCGCGCCTGTCAGGAGCGAACCACCGAGCAGGTCGAATCCCTCGGCTTGCCGGCAACCGAGGCGCAACGGGTGTGGCGCCTGCTGGACGACGAGTTCATGCTGCGCCACCCACCCAGGCTGGCAGCGGACATCACAGCTGCGGTAGCGCAACACGATCTGGCGAACGGGCCGTTGGTCCTGCTGCGCAACCTGGAAGGCAGCGTGCGCGACGCCGCCACCGAGATATTCATTCACACGCTGGACAAGCAAAATCTGTTCGCTGCCTGCGTCGCCGCCATCAACGGCCTTCAGCTTTCCATCTTCGACGCCCATGTTCATACCGCCGCCAACGGTCAGTGCTTCAACTGGTTTATCGTCCTGGATCGGGCGCGCAAACCGGTGCGCGGCGACCGGGCGCCGTTGATCGAGCGTCTGACCCGAGCCATTTCAGAACCCTGCCTGCGGCCGCCTGCCCGGCAACGCCTGTCTCGCCGACACAAGCAGCTAAAGCGACCGAGCGAAGTGCGTCTGCAAAATACGCCGGGTGAATCCTGGTCCCGGCTGACGGTAAACACGACCGACCGACACGGCCTTCTGGCGCACATCGGGATGCTGCTGGTCGATCTGGATCTGACGGTGCGCCAGGCGCGTATCACGACCCTCGGAGAAAGGGCGGAAGATGTGTTTCATGTGCAGAACAGCGCCGGAGAACCCATCGTCGAGCCGGAATTCATCTATCAGGTGGAAAACGCCGTGCGTCAGACTCTCGATCGCATGCCTGGTTGACGCACGTGAAACCCGGCCTGAAGCGCCTGCGCGACTACCCCTTTCAACGGCTGGACGCACTGCTGGCGGGCGTGTCGCCACCGGCGGACCTGCCGGCGATGCGCCTGTCCCTGGGGGAGCCGCAGCAAGACCCGCCAGCGGCGCTGGTTGCCTGCCTGAGAGACCCGGAGCGCATCAGCAGCAGCCTGCGGCGCTACCCGAAAAGCCGCGGTCTGCCGCATCTGCGCCAGGCGATCAGCCGCTGGCTGGCGCGCCGCTATCAGGCGCACGCAGATCCCGAGACCAGCGTCCTGCCGGTTGCCGGCACGCGCGAGGCGCTGTTTTCCATCGCCGGGGCCGTCATCGGCGGCAAGACCAGACCTCTGGCGCTGATGCCCAACCCCTTCTATCAGATATATCAGGGGGCCGCCCTGCTGCACGGCGCCGAACCCCACTACCTCGCTGCTGGCCGGGCGCAAGGCTATACGCCGGATTTCGAGGCAGTGCCCGACAGGATCTGGAACCGAACCGAACTGCTCTATCTCTGCTCGCCCGGCAACCCGACCGGGCGCGTGCTGTCGCCCGACACGCAGCAACGGCTGATCGAGCTGGCCCACCACTTCGGGTTCGTGATCGCCGCCGACGAATGCTACAGCGAAATCTATCCGGACGAATCCGCGCCCCCCGTCGGCCTGTTGCAAGTGAGCCAGGCCATCGGCAATACGGATCATGCGCGGTGTCTTTCCTTCAACTCGTTGAGCAAGCGTTCAAGCGCGCCCGGCCTGCGCTCTGGATTCGTTGCCGGGGACCCGGCGCTGATCGCCGCCTACGCGCAGTATCGCACCTACCATGGCGTTGCCCTGCCCGTCCTGGCGCAGGAAGCGAGCGCCCTGGCCTGGGCCGACGAGGCGCATGTGCGCGACACCCGCGCCCGCTATCGGGCGCGATTCGACGCAGTTGTGCCGGCGCTCAGCACAGGCTTCGAGATCACCGCGCCGGAAGGCGGCTTCTTCCTCTGGCTGCCGGTCGCCGGCGACGATCAGGCGTTCACGCGCGCCCTTTATCAGCACAGCCACGTTTCGGTGTTGCCGGGCAGCTACCTCAGCTACGGCGATGGCGACGACAACCCGGGCGCAGGCCATGTCCGTATCGCGCTGGTCGCCTCGCGCCAGACCTGCCTTGAGGCAGTCGAGCGGATATTGGCGTTCCAGGGGCTAGGAGCCTGCGGCGCAGGCTCCTAGCATCGAATTCGACGCAACTTGATTACCACCATGCGCCGATTCCGCTCATCACGCCTGCGCATTCTGCTTCTGACAGCGCTCCTGGGACTGGCGCTTGCGGCTGCCATGGCCTGGCTGTTCCGGGTGCAACTGCTGCTCGCGGGCGTCGGATTCCTGGCGCAGATGGATCACTCGCCAGAACCCGCCCGGCCGCTGATCTGGCAGACACCGGAGCCGGATGTCCGGACTGTGGCCGACGCCAGCCAGCGTCCGCCCAACATCGTGCTGATCCTGGCCGACGACCTTGGCTGGAACGATGTGTCGGTCACCGGCGGCAGTGACGCCACCTTGCAAACACCCAACATTGACGCAATCGCCGCCAGCGGCGTTACCTTCACGCACGGCTACGCCGCCAACGCCACCTGCGCCCCGTCGCGAGCGGCGTTGATGTCCGGGCGCTATGCGACCCGGTTCGGATTCGAGTTCACGCCCACGCCGCCCGGGATGATGCCGATGCTGCGCATCATCGGCGAAGCGGCTGACGTGGCGGGGCCGCCAGCCATTTATCACTCGGCTGGCGAATCGCTGGCCTACGAAGACATGGGGATGCCGTCAGAGGAAGTCACCCTGGCGGAACTGTTCCAGGATCAGGGCTATCACACGGTGCACATCGGCAAGTGGCATCTCGGACTCAGCGGCGACATGGCGCCTGAACATCAGGGGTTCGACGAAAGCCTGCTGATGTTCAGCGGCCTCTACGGGCGCACGGACGATGCGCAAGTGGTCGAGTCGCGCCAGGAATTCGACCCGATTGATCGCTTCCTGTGGCGCGCCATGTCGTTCGCGGCCCGGTTCAACAGCGGGCCGGCGTTCGAACCGCCAGGCTACCTCACGGACTACTACAGCCGCGAGGCCGTCCGGGTCATCGAGGCGAACCGTGACCGTCCTTTCTTTCTTTATCTGGCGCATTGGGCGCCGCATACGCCTCTGCAGGCCACGCGCGCAGACTACGACGCCCTGGCGCACATCCCCTCGCACCGAGAGCGCGTCTATGCGGCGATGATCCGGGCGCTGGACCGCGGCGTCGGACAGGTTCTGGAAGCACTCAAGCGCACCGGACTGGACGACAACACGCTGGTCGTTTTCACCTCCGACAACGGCGGCGCCGGCTACCTGGGCCTGCCTCGGGTCAATCAACCCTTCCGGGGCTGGAAGATGTCACTTTTCGAAGGCGGTATCCGCGTGCCCTTTCTGGCCCGTTGGCCGGGGCATATCAGACCCGGCAGCGCCTATGACCAGCCAGTGCATCACTTTGACATCTTCGCCACAGCTGCTGCCGCAGCTGGCGCCGAACTGCCCCGGGATCGCAAGATTGATGGCGTGAACCTGTTGCCGTACCTTCAGGGCGAAACAGCCGGGCCGCCGCACCAGGCGCTCTTCTGGCAGAGCGGCGCCGCCCGCAGCATGCGTATGGGACGCTACAAACTGAACGTCAGTGCGCCAGACGGGCTGCCTCGGCAGGAGTGGCTTTTCGACCTGCGCTCAGACCCTGGCGAGCGCCAGGATCTGAGCGCCGATCTACCGGAGCAACTTGACAGGATGCGCGCCGCTCTGGCCGCCCACAGGGCCGAACAGTCGCCGCCACGCTGGCCTTCCAGGATGAGCAGTCCGGTGAATGTGGATCGTGCACTCAGTCGGACGAGCGCGACCGGCAACACGGACACATACGCCTATTGGTCCAACTGACCCGGACACTCAGCAACTTTCATCCTGGGGTTCCAGGCGTTTGCAGAAGGCCAATTCGTGTGCGCGATCGGCGCCCATTCAGGCCCAGGCCCCGAAGCAACGCCCGCTCCCATGTACCATACGCAACCCAATAGCCGCCGCGCCCCGGTCACTTGGGTATGGCGATCAAAAGGAGACCCGATCATGCGCATTGATTACATTTTCGCACTCGCGCTTGCGTTACCGTTTGCCGTAGTCAGCCCGGCCTGGGGAGCCAGACCGGGACCGGAAGACGCCGGCGCCAACTCCGCAGACAGCGCCCTCTGCACGCACATGGGGCCGCAAACACCGCGTGACATCGGCAGTGCGCACGGACTCAACATGGAAGCCTTCCCGTTGGCGCCGGCGGCCAGCGCGATGAACCTCTGCAACATACACACGCACACCAATGCGGAACACAAGGGGCCGGGATTTCGCCTGTTTGTCAGTGACGCCGATGACGGCGGCTTTGCCTGCAACGAGACGCCGGCACTCAGCGAGGCCGAGACGGCGCCAGCGCCGGGCGCCTACGAGGGCGTGAAGCCCGGTGATACGATTGAAGTGCATTGGGTGCATACGTCCTGTGATGCGACGCCAGGCGAAGGTCTGGGCGCCTGCGTGCCCGAGGCCTGCAAGGCCCCGCTGTTGCGCGTGGAAGCGCAGGTTTTCCTCGTCGTCAATGATCCCGAAGCCCTGGACTTTGCGACCATGACGTATCAGCGGCACGTCGTTGACGGCCGTCACCAGGCCAGATCAATACCCTCTACAACCGGTGATCCGGTGCTGTTTCGCGGCTCCACAACCGGGCCCTCCTACGATCAGAGCAACTGCTCACCGGCGCGGGTAACCTGGAGCGTGCGACCACAGTGCGCCAAGCTCGACATCAACTCGCTGCACCGCTGGGCCGAGCAGGGCAATGTGTTCAACGAGACAGGCTCACATGGGGTTCGGCAGCTGGTCACGTCGCCAGAGTTGCTGTCGCCCATCGAGTGAGCCAGCCTCGTATATCATGCCCGGCCAAGCGCACGCACTGGCTGGCGCCAACCGCAATCCGGCAAAGCCTGGGAGACACCTGTGACGCTCTTCGCATTCGCAATCGGCCTGGCCACGCGGGACGCCGCCGGTCGCTGCATTGACTGCTACTATCCTGCCCCGATGCGGGCGCCGGAAGCGGATCTGGCAGAGGCCATTCGCGGCCACTTCCGGCCTGGCGCGCATCCGGTCGAGCCAGACGCAGCTCGCGCCTTCATCGAAGGCTGGCAGCCGACGCTGGCGCCCCTGCTGGAGGCGGAGCAGCCATTGACCGCAACCCTGCTGCCGGACGATGCGCCGATCACCGCCACCGCCGAGGCATTCCTGAAACTGCATCTGCTGTCGCATCGCCTGGCCCTGCCCAATACCCTGAATCTCGAAGGCATGTTTGCGCACCTCGAAACACGGGCCTGGACGACCGAAGGCGCCATCTCCCTGGCCGACCTGGGCGAGCGGCAGCTGCGTGCACGCCTGCGGGATCGCTACTTCGAAGTGCTTTGCGTGGACAAGTTTCCGAAGATGGCCAACTATGTGGTTCCGAGCGGGGTTCGCATCGCCGATGGCAGCAGGATTCGTCTGGGCGCCTACCTCGGCGAGGGCACTACGGTCATGCCATCCGGATTCGTCAACTTCAACGCCGCGGCGATGGGGCCGAACATGGTGGAGGGGCGTCTGTCGCAGGGGGTGGTGCTCGGCGCGGATTCTGATCTCGGCGGCGGCTCCAGCACTATGGGCACGCTGTCCGGAGGCGGTGAAATCACCATCAGCATCGGCAGGCAATGTCTGATCGGCGCCAATGCCGGAACCGGCATTCCGCTCGGCGACCGCTGCACCATCGAGGCCGGTCTCTACATCACCGCCGGCAGCCCGGTAACCCTGATCGACGCGGCAGGAAATCGCGGCGAGACGCTCAAGGCCCGATCACTCGCCGGCAAGTCCGACCTGCTGTTCATTCGGCATGGCCAGACCGGCGAAGTACAGTGCCGGATCAATCGGCAGGCCATCGCCCTCAACGAAACCCTGCATGCGCACAACTAGTCCGAATAAAGAAGCATCCAGAAATGGCTGGGACAAAGCAGCATCCTGAGCCGGGGCCGGGACGGCCCGATCGGTGAAATCCCCGGCCCTTGCGCTCACCGAAGCGCTGATTCGGGAGCCATCGATCACGCCTGAAGACGCTGGCTGCCAGGCGTTGATGATGGCGCGACTGGAAGCCCTGGGCTTTCGCGTCACCCGGCTCGACCAGGAAGAGGTGCGCAACTTCTACGCCGAGTATGGCGCCGGAGAGCCCTTGCTGGCCCTGGCCGGGCACACCGACGTCGTGCCGCCAGGGGATCTCGACGCCTGGCGAACCGACCCTTTCGAGCCAGTGCTGCACGACGGCTTTCTGTATGGTCGGGGCGCAGCGGACATGAAGACCAGCCTCGCCGCCATGATCGTGGCCACCGAGCGCTTCATCGAGGCGCACCCGCAACCGGTCGGCCGCCTGGCCTTTCTGATCACCAGCGACGAAGAAGGGGAGGCGCGGCACGGCACCCGGCACATTGCGGCGCAGCTGCAACAGGCCGGTATCACCCCGGATTATTGCGTGGTGGGCGAACCGTCCTCGGACCGCCAACTCGGCGACCGCATCCGCAATGGGCGCCGTGGATCACTGAACGCGAGCCTGCGCGTGCGCGGCGTTCAGGGCCATGTCGCCTATCCGCAGTCAGCGCGCAATCCGATTCACGAAGCGGCGCCCTTCCTGGCCAGTCTCGCAACCCACCACTACGACAGCGGCAATGCACACTATCCGCCGACCAGTCTCCAGATTTCGTCAGTGCGCGCCGGCGCTGGCGCCACGAACATCATTCCAGGTGCGCTGCGGGCGGAGTTCAACTTTCGCTACTCCACCGAACAAACTGCCGAAAAGCTCCGGCAGACCGTGGCGGATCTGATCGACCGGCACGGGCTGGACGCGAGCATCGACTGGCATCTCTCCGGGGAGCCGTTCTTCACCCCGCCGGGGCCCTTCATCAATCGAGTTTGCGCCGCCATCGCCGAGGAAACCGGTCAGACGCCCAGGCTGTCCACCTCAGGCGGCACGTCGGACGGACGCTTCATCGCCCCGCTCGGCTGCGAGGTAGTGGAAGTCGGACCAGTCGCCGCCACCATTCACAAGGTAAACGAGTGCGTGCGGGTGGCGGACATCGACCGGCTCTGCGGCATCTATCTGCGCATACTGACGGCGACCCTCGGGCGATGAAACGCTATCTGCTGCTCGGGCTGGCGGCAGTGCCGATCTTCTGCATGGCGCTGGCCCCCGCCTCGCTGCTGACGCCGTCTTTCGAGCGCAATGTCGGCCTGCAACTACAGGCCCCCAACGGAACAGTCTGGGTCGGCGCCGGCCAGTTGTCTGCAAACGCACTGCCGCTCGGAACGCTGCACTGGCGCTTTCGGCCACTGAGCTTTCTGCAACTGGCGCCCGGTTACAACTGGCGTCTGGACAACGACTCGGGAGACCTGTCGGGGCACGCAAACTTCGGGCTGGACGGCGCTGCCCTGCATGTCTCCGGCACACTGGGCGTAGCTGCCGTGAACCCGTGGCTGAGGCGCTATGGCATGGCGCTTGAAGGCGATATGACCTTCTCCGACACCAGCGTCACCCTGGCGTCAGGCACTGTTCAATTCGCTTCCGGCGCCCTGTCCTGGAGCGGCGGCGAGGTACGATTCGAGCTGGCAGGCCTGCGCCAACGCAAGCGATTGCCGCCGCTTGTGGCGCAACTGCATGACGCGCCGACGCCCGGCGCGCGCATTTACCCGGAAGCCAGCGACACGCCAGTGATGGTGGTGGAGATGCTGGCAAACGGATATGTCAGAATAGGCCTCACCAACAGCCTGATCCGGCTACTGGATATTCCATGGCGGGGGGCAGGGCCGCCGGATCGAGTGGTGATCTCGTTCGAAGAGAAGCTCTTCAGGGTTGACGCATGATCCATACGCTTCTGGCGCACGCCGCAACGCCCATTTGCTGGCTGCTGATGCTGGCGGTCGCCTGGACCCTGGCCGATACGGCCATGTTCCTCCTGGCCGATGCGCCAGTCGCAGGGTCCGCCGTGCAACCTCAAGACACGGGCCGACCCAGGCAACCGGCTGACCTGGCCCGCATCCAGGCCGCGCATCTCTTCGGCCAGGCGGTCGATCCCACCGCGCCGGAAGAGCGAGCGCGCCAGGCGCCGACCGTGGAGACTCGGCTGCCCCTGGTCCTGCTCGGTGTCTTCGCCGGAGAGAGTGCAGACCAGTCTGCCGCCATCATCGCCAATCGCGGCGAAGACGGCCAACTCTACCGGATCGGCGATACCCTGCCGGGCAACGCCAGCCTGATCTCCGTGCATTCTGGACACGTGGTCCTGGCCAGGGCTGGCCGACGCGAAGCGCTGACCTTCCCGGAAGCGCGCCAGCAGATCGTCAGGGTCGGGGCGGCTGCGCCCCATTCGAGTGAAAGGCCAGTTCCCGTGCTGCATGCGCACCAGGGCGGAGCGGCAGCAGACCAGTCCGCGCTTGTGGATCCTGGATCCTTGATCGACGCCTATGCGGGACGTCCCGACGCAGTAGTCGAGGCACTGGCGGAAGCCGGGCTGCGCGGCACGGAGGCCGGTTATCGAGTCGAGGATGCAGCAGAACTGCCGTGGCTGCAACAGGTGGGGCTGAAGCCAGGCGATCTGCTGCTGTCCGTCAATGGGGTTCCGGCCACGACCCTGGCGCAGGACCCGGAAGCGCTGCGTTCAATCGCCAACGCCGGCGAAGCCCGCGTTGAAGTGCAACGTGGCGAACGACACTTCTTCGTCACCGCCAGCATCGACGGTTAGCCCGGATCTGTCGCGGACCAGGTATCGACATGGAATACACGCCATTGAAAGAAGACAACGACAGTCTCCCGGACCGGCGGGCTGGCCCGAAGATGACGCCTGGCGCCGTATTCGGGACTGCCGCCGCCATCAAGGCGTGCCTGCTGATGGCCCTTCTGATGGCTGCCTTGATCGCGCGTGCGGACGAGCCGAACTGGGTAATCAACGTCCAGGATGCGGACATCAACGAATTCATCTCCCAGGTCGCCAGTATCACCGGCAGAACCTTTGTGGTGGACCCGCGCGTCAAGGGCAATGTCACCGTCGTCTCCAACACCCGCATGGGCGCCGACGCCATCTATGCCCTCTTTCTCTCCGTGCTCAGGGTGCACAACTTCGTCGCCACGCCATCCGGCGACATCATCCGCATCCAGGCAGCCGCCATCGGCAAGCAGGGGCCGGGCGTCCAGGGCCGCCTGGGGCAGCTACCGCCTGAGTCCCTGGTCACCCGCGTCGTGCCGGCGAAGCACGCCAGCGCCACCGAACTGACGAAAGTGCTGCGTCCGCTCATTCCGCAGTACGGGCACATCGCCGCGATCGAGGAGCCGAATGCAGTCATCATCAGCGACCACGCCAACAACATCCAGAGGCTGACTGCGCTGGTCGAGCGCATCGACGTGGTGGACGACACGGAAGTGGCGGTTGTACCCCTGACCGAAGCATCCGTCAGCGATGTCGTGGAGTTGCTGCAAACACTGGCTCCCGAACAGATCGGCGCGTCCGCCAAGGGGCCGCAGCGCGTCCAGCTGGTGGCCAACCAGCGCAACAACAGCCTGGTGGTGCGCGCCAAGCCGGGACCGCTCACGGAAGTGCTGAAGCTGGTGGAAAAGCTCGATCAACCGTCAAGCCGGGGCGGTGGTTCTCGCGTGTTTTACCTGAAACACGCGACGGCTGCCGACCTGGCCCCGATTCTGACCGACATGGTGGCCCAGCCCGGCGCCAGCGCCCCCAGCGAAGTCGTCATCCGCGCCGATGAATCCCTGAACGCGATATTGATCCGAGCAGACAGGAGCAGCATGGCGGAGTTGCAGGGCCTGCTGGCGAGCCTGGACGTGCCACGCACTCAGGTTCTGATCGAAGCTGCCGTGGTGGAGGTGAATCTCTCCAGCACCCGGAATATCGGCGTCGAGGCAGCCATTGTCGATGCAGACGGTCTAACCACGCCGCTGGCGAGCACGACGCTGGATGGCGCCATTTCATCGCTTCTGGGCAACCTGGCCGCCAATGCCGACGGCGAGGCTGCACAGGTGGACGTGCTGGCCGGACTGGCCAGCATATCCAGCCCTTCACTGGCTGTGGCGCGCATCAACCCGGATGGGGTTTCCTTCGGCGGCATCGTGCGTGCGCTGGCCACCAGCGGCGACGCCAACCTGCTCTCGACGCCCAGCATCATGGCGCTCGATAACCAGGAAGCCACCATCGTGGTCGGCCGCGAAGTGCCATTCCGCAGCGGCAGCTTCACCACCACCGGCGATGGCGTGAACAATCCCTTTACCACGGTGAATCGCAAGGACGTCGGCCTCACCCTGAAAGTGACGCCGCATGTGCACGAGGGCACGTCTGTGCGCATGGATGTGGATCAGGAGATCACCAATCTGATCGACGCGCCGATCCGTCAGGCCGGGCTGGCGGATGTGGTGACGTCAAAGCGCCAGATCACGACCACCATTCTCGCCGAAGACCGGCAGATCATCGTTCTGGGCGGCCTGATTCAGGACGATGTGGTGGAAACCCGACGCAAGGTGCCCCTGCTCGGCGATATTCCCGGCCTCGGCAATCTGTTCCGCTCCACCACCCGCACCGGCAACAAGACCAACTTGCTGGTGTTCTTGCGCCCGACCGTCATCAAGTCTCCCGAGGATGCAACGGCTTCCACCACGCGCAAGTACCGGGACATCTGGGAAGTCGAGATCACCAGCCCGGTGGCGGCGGATATGGCGGAGCTCTTCCGCGGCGAGCGTTAGCCCCGCTCCGGGACCGGGCGCTGGCCCATCAGCCATCCGCACCAGCCCCTTCGGGAAACTCAGTGTCGTCCGATTCTGCCTGTCGCGCCCCGAGAGCCATCGGCTATCGGCTGCTGCGCTGGCTGGCGGCTCAGATAGCCCGACCCCGGATAGCAGGCGCGCCCCAAAAGCCACCGCCCGACGCCCTCTATGCCTTGCCTGGACGCTCCTGGCTGGATCTGGCGGTACTGGATATTCTGGCCGCCGACCAGGGCTGGCCGGATCCCTGGACGCCATTGCAGCCTGATCTGTCCGCCGAAACGCCGCGCTTCGTATTTCTGACACCGCCGAAGTCAGGCGGCTGGCGCCGACGCCGCAAGCGCACAGCCCAGGACCTGGGCCAGCATCTGCGCGCCCGGCAGACAACCGGTTCCGCTGGCTTGAGCTTGATGCCGGTGCAGATATTCTGGGGGCAGGCGCCACAGCGTCAGGGTTCACTGGTGCGCACCCTGTTTCCAGAAACCTGGGCGGGAAGCGGGCGCTTGCGCCGCCCCGTCATCCTCCTCGCCGATCGTCGCCATATCGTGCTGCACCTGGGGGCCATCGTTTCCGTGGAAACTCCCGGAGAATCCGAATCGGCGCAACAACAGCAATGCACGCTCGCGCTGCAAGCGCAGTGGCGCCGCCAGAGAACCGTGACACTGGGGCCGGATCTCTCGCATCGACGCACCCTGCTGGAGGCGATTCCGACGAGTGACGAGGTGGTCCAGGCCATTACGCAGGCAGCAGCAAACGAAACAGAGCGCAAGCGCCTCGCGGCTCGTGCGCGCAAGCATGCCGAAGCCATCGCCTCGGACATGTCCTACCCGGCGATACGGCTGCTCGAACGCCTGCTGTCTGCATTCGTTGCGCGTCTCTACACACGGATTCGACTCAGGAATCTGGAGGCGATCACGACCCTGGCGCAAACCCACACCCTCATCTACCTGCCGGCGCACCGCAGTCACATGGACTATCTGCTGCTCTCGCTGCTGCTGTTCCAGCAAGGCCTGGCCCTGCCGCACATCGCCGCCGGAGAAAATCTGAACCTGCCGTTCGCTGGCCAACTCCTGCGCCGCTGCGGCGCGTTCTTCATGCGCCGAAGCTTCCACGAAGACCCACTCTACGCCGCCGTATTCAGCCAATACCTGCGGGCCGTGTTCGAGCGTGGACACAGCGTCGAGTTCTTCATTGAAGGCGGCCGCAGTCGCACCGGGCGTCTGCTGCCAGCGCGTCTCGGCCTGCTCGGGATCACGCTGGACTGCGCCCGCAACGCCACGGCGCGACCGCTGGCCCTGGCGCCCATCTACATCGGCTATGAGCGTCTGATCGAGGGCCGCATCTATGTGGATGAGCTGGGCGGAATGCGCAAGCGACAAGAATCGCTGGGCGCGCTCCTGCGCAGCGTGCGGCTGTTCCGCGCCCGCCACGGCCAGGTCGATCTGAGCTTTGGCGACCCCATCATGGTGGATCAATGGGCCAATGCGACGGCGCCAGCCGAGGCGCTCTCGGCACTGGGCGCAGAAGTGCTGAAACGCATCAATCAGGCGGCTGTTGTCAACCCGGTCAACCTCGCCGCAATGGCGCTGATGGCAACGCCGCGCCTCGCCATGCAGCGAGAACGCCTCGACGAGCAGATCGACTGTATCCTGGCGCTGCTGCAACGGGAGGCCAGCGGGCGCCGCTATCATTTGCCGAAGATGAGCGGTGCTGAAGTCATCGACTACCTGCTGAATCTGTCGATCCTGGTCGAAGAAGGCAAGAAAACCAACGTGATTCTGACACCGGCGCCGGATACCGCACCGCAACTGGCCTGGTTCGGCAACAACACGGCGCACTTGCTGGCGCTGCCAGCCCTGCTCGCCTATCTGCTGCAACATCGCAACCGACCAGTGCGCATCCAGCAGCTGACGGACATCGCCGAGCGCGTCTTCCCCTACATCGCCAGCGAACTGCACGCAGACTTCGAGCCCGGAGACAGCGCTCGCTGGATGGCCCATCTGCAGGCTGCAGGCCTGGTCGGGCTGGAAGGGCAACAGGCGTCGCCACCGCCGCCGGAAGCGCCGGCACACTATCGCCTGCATCTGTTGGCTGGCTTGATCCGGCCTCTGCTGGAGCGTCAATACATCCTGCTCGCACGCCTCATGCGCCCTGGTGCGCGCCTGACGCGCAGCGAACTCACGGCCGAAAGTCAACGCATCGCCCGCAGGATGGCGCGCACACACGCCATCAACGCCCCAGACTTCGCCGACGCACGGCCACTCTCGCGTTTCGTCGATCAACTGATCGCCAATGGCCTGGTGCGGGAAGACGCCGACGGCAGGCTTGACGCAGCAGAGGATCTGTCCGGCATCATGCGCCTGGCAAATCGCGTGCTGGATCCCCAATTCCGCTATGGTGTACTGCATGGTTGAGACGCAGCGCGCCGGGAGAAGCGAGCATATGAAGACACGTACGGAAAGTGACAGCATGGGCGCCCTTCAGGTGCCGGCGGACCGCTACTGGGGCGCACAGACGCAGCGCTCCCTGGAAAACTTCAGGATCGGCAGCGAGCGCCTGCCTCGACCCCTGATCCGGGCGCTTGGCCTGGTGAAACACTGTGCCGCCAAAGTCAACGCCGGTTTCGGAGACCTGCCTGCACATATCGCCGACGCCATAGGCCAGGCCGCAGAGGAGGTGATCGACGGTCGCCTCGACGATCACTTTCCGCTTGTTGTCTGGCAGACCGGCAGCGGCACCCAGAGCAACATGAACGCCAACGAGGTGATCGCCAATCGAGCAGCCGAGATACTCGGCGACCGGCTCGGCCAGAACCGGACCGTGCACCCGAACGATCACGTCAATCGCGCTCAATCGACCAACGATGTCTTTCCCACTGCCATCCACGTGGCAGCTGCCTCGGAAACGCAGGCGCGGCTGTTGCCGGCGCTTGCGAAGCTGCGCGCCACGCTGGCCGGCAAGGCGCGGGAATTTGCTGGCGTGGTCAAGATCGGCAGAACCCACTTGCAGGACGCAACGCCCTTGTCCCTGGGCCAGGAATTTTCTGGATACGCCGATCAGATTCGCATCGCCGAGGCCAGTATCGAAGGCGTTCTGCCGCTGGTTCTGGAACTGCCGATCGGCGGCACTGCCGTCGGCACCGGCCTCAACACCCGTGTCGGCTACGCCACGCGCATGACTTCTGCCCTGGCGGAACGCACGGGGATCAAATTCGTGGAAGCCGACAACCGATTCGCGTCGATGGCCGGCAAGGAGGCGCTGGTGGCGCTTTCCGGCGCCCTGAAGACAGCAGCCACCGCCCTGAACAAGATCGCCAACGACGTCCGCTGGCTGGCCAGCGGCCCGCGCTGCGGCATCGGCGAAATTCTGCTCCCGGCCAATGAGCCGGGGTCGTCCATCATGCCCGGCAAGGTCAATCCAACCCAATCAGAAGCCCTGACCATGGTAGCGACCCGTGTCATCGGCAACGATGTGACCATCGGCCTTGCCGGCAGCAGTGGCAACTTCGAGTTGAACGCCTACATGCCGGTGATCGGCTACACATTGCTGCAATCGATTGACCTCCTGGCCAGCGCCAGCGCCTCATTCAACGACCGATGCGCAGCCGGCATCGAACCCGACCGCGCCCGAATCGAAGAAAACCTGCGCCGCTCCCTGATGCTGGTGACGGCCCTGAATCCCTTGATCGGCTACGACAAGGCCGCTGATGTCGCCAAGACCGCACACGCTGAAGGCAAGTCACTACGCGAAACAGCGCTCGCCAAGGGCTACCTGACCGAGGCAGAATTCGATGCTGCCGTCGTGCCCGAAGCGATGACCGCGCCCAAGGAGGGTGCGCCCTGAGCCAGGCGCGTCAGGCCACGCCGCCGTCCACGCGCAGAATGGCGCCGGTGGTGAAGCTGGACGTCTCACTCGCCAGATAGAGGGCAGCGCCCACGATCTCCTCCGGCTGCCCGCCGCGACCAAGCGCCAGATTGGCCTTGGCGCGCTTCTCGAACGCTGGCATGTCCCACGCCTTGGAAATGTCGGTGAGATAGGGGCCAGCGACGATACAGTTGACCCGAACCTTGGGGCCGAGCGCGAAAGCGAAAGAACGGGTGATCGCATTCAGCCCGGCCTTGGCGGCCCCGTAGGGCTCCGAATCCGGGCTCGGATTCAGGGACGCCGTGCTGCTGATATTGATGATGACGCCGCCATCCGCCGCCGCCATGCGCTCGCCAACCAGCGCCGAGAGGCGGAACGGCCCCTTGAGATTGACGCTCACCACCTTGTCAAAGAGTGCCTCGGAGATGGCCCCGAGGGAGGGATAGAGCGGTGACATGCCGGCGTTGTTGATGAGAATGTCGATCTTGCCGAAGCGCGCATGGGCAGCGTCCACAAGCTCCGCCAGCTGCTCCCAATCACCCACATGACAGCCGCAGGGCAGCGCCTCGGCCCCAAGCGCGCGCACCTCTGCCGCCACCGCTTCACAATTTTCGGCCTTGCGGCTTGCGATCACCACGGAGGCGCCTCGCGCCGCCAGTGCCAACACCATCTGCCGGCCCAGGCCCCGGCTGCCGCCGGTAACCAGCGCGACCTTGCCAGAAAAGTCCAGTAACTCGTCCAAGGGGTTCTCCTGCAATGCGATCCAAAGTCATGCTGTGCCGCTCGCTTCGCCTTGAATCGAACACGTCAGGCTGGGTGCGGGGCCACGGCGCCCGAATTGTAGCGTCAATTCAGGAGCCTGCGCCGCAGGAATTCACGGCTGCAAATCCGCTTTCACTCGCCCCTTTGAACGTTCGATTTCGTCAAATATGGCCGGATATTCTCCTCAATCGCCCGTCCAAAGGGGCGGCGAAATCAAATTTTCGCTTTTGCGACTTCCTACGGCGCAGGCTCCTGGCTACCCGGATGTCTTCTCAGGCGTTTCAGGCGTTCTGCGCGGCCTTCTGCATGCAAAACCTGTTCATGCCTGCGTGTCAGGCGCTCTCTGGCTTCGACTGCTCGCCGGTCTTGCGCCAGGGTGTGTCGCCTTCCACGTAGGCCGGCAGGCCAAACTCCGGCGCCAGGCCACCGCCAGCCTCGAAAGACTCTGCGCCCAGGCGCGCGATGAGCGCCGCATCCACGACAACGTCCGGCAGCCAGGGGTGGTCGGCAAGCCAGTCCGGGCGCGGACCAACACCAGGCCAACCTGCCTGAACCTCTGGCCAATCCGGCGGAGCCGTACACAGCTGATCCGCCCGGCAAGCGCAGAGGCCGCTAGCGCTCAGGCCATAGGCCGCCAGATAGAAGACATCCCGGCGCGAGCGGATGCTGGCAACCACGCCGGCCTCTTGGCCAGCGGCAGAACGGGCCGCGGCTGCCAGCGCCAGCGTTGAAGAAACGGGCAGCACGGAGGCGTTTGCGCCGAACGCCAGACCCTGCGCCACGGACGCCGCCAGACGCACGCCAGTGAATGGGCCAGGTCCACAACCAAAGGCCACGGTATCGAGCGCTTTCGCCGCGACACCGGCCTCGGCAAGCGCCGTTGCCACCAACGGCAGGAGGTGCGCACTGTGCGCCCGCTCGGGCTTTCGATTATATTCGCGCACAGCGCCGTCCAGCATGAGCGCGACGGAACATAGCCCGCCCGAAGTCTCGATGCCCAGAATCGCCGCCACACCCGGATCATATCACTCGCAGCAAGGCGCCCGCCCTTGAAGCCCAGGCCGTCAGAGCTTGCAGACCGGCGTTCTGGCGCCCAGCCGGGGCTTGCCCTCAAGGAAGCGATAGATCGCATACTCGCCGCCATGACGCCGCCTGAGGCCAGCGAAGAAGTGTCGCTCGCAGACGCGCTCGGCCGGGTAGCCGCCGCCGACGTGCTGGCGAGCGTTGCCCTGCCGCCCTTCCCGGCCTCGGCCATGGACGGCTACGCCTGGCGATGGCAAGCGAACGTCAGGCGATTGCGGGTAGTCGGCGCGAGCCTCGCCGGCCACCCCTACGCTGACCGGGTGCGCGTTGGCGAATGTGTGCGCATCACGACTGGCGCAGTCCTGCCGAGCGACTGCGATACGGTGGTCATCCAGGAGGACTGCCAGCGGATCGGCAGTCCGGAAGCGACCCACATCGACATCCAGGAAGAATCGCCTGCCGGCGCCAATGTCCGGCCGGCCGGCCACGATCTGCAACCTGGCATGACCGTAGTTGCCCGCGGCAAGCGCCTCGACGCCGCAGACACGGGCGCGCTTGCGGCTGCCGGCTGCGCCAGAGTTACGGTATATGCGCGCCCACGCATCGCTGTCTTCTCCAGTGGCGACGAGCTGCAAGCACCCGGCAGCCCGCTCGCCCACGGCCAGATCTACGACTCCAATCGCCACGCCCTCGCTGCGCTCCTGGCCGGGCTGCCAGTGGAGATGGTCAATCTCGGCGTCCTGCCAGATGCTGAACCGGCAATTGTCGCCGCACTCTCCGAGGCCAGCGCAAGCTGCCGCCTCATCATCACCAGCGGCGGCGTATCCGTGGGCGATGCAGACCGGGTTCGCTCCGCCCTCGAATCACTCGGTGAGCTAGCCTTCTGGCGCCTGAAGCTGAAGCCTGGCAAGCCCCTCGCCTTTGGCCGCATCGGACAGTCGCACATGCTCGGCCTGCCCGGCAATCCAGTGTCCAGCCTGGTGACCGCGCTCCTGGTCGCAAAACCGGCTGTCGCCGCCCTCTGCGGCATGTCGCCCAGGCCGCCGCTCGCCGTGCCGGCCAGTCTCGACGATCACATCCGCCACAAACCGGGCCGGGAAGAGTATCAGCGCGGCCTGCTATCGGCGCAGGCAGGCGAACTGTCCGTGCGCACTACGGGCGATCAGAACTCCAACCGCATGAGCAGCTTCAGCACAGCCGACTGTCTGATTCGCATTCCGGCTTCAGAGGGCGACCTCGCGCCCGGCAGCCGGGTCTGGGTGCTGCCGTTCGAGGGGTTGTTTTAGCCTGAAGTTCCCCCCGATTTTACGCCGATTTTGGTGTCAGGCGATTGATTTCGTTGGGGAACGTTGTGATCAGGGACAACCATTTGCTCCCATGTAAGTGGGAATGATTGACAGAGCGCATCGAAAAGGGCCTGGCCAGGCGGCATCTGAACGACGGCGCCCTGGTGCTCTATGACCTCACATCGGTGTACCTGGAAGGGCGCCGCTGTCCGTTGGCCAAGCGCGGCTACTCGCGGGACGGCAAGAAGGGCAAGCTGCAAATCGAGTTTGGCTTGCTGTGCAACCGGGAGGGTTGTCCGGTGGCGGTGGCGGTGTTTGCCGGGGACACGGCGGACCCGGCAACGGTGGGTTCGCAGATCGAGAAGTTGCGGGGCCGCTTCGGGTTGTCCCGGGTGGTTCTGGTGGGGGACCGGGGGATGTTGACCGAGGCGCGCATCCGCGATGAGGTGAAGCCGGCGGAGTTGGACTGGACTTCCGCCTCGTCCATGAACGCAATGCTGCCGCCATCGCCCGCGAAGCGGCCCTGGACGGCTTGTACGTCGTGCGCACCAGCCTGCCGGAAACCGAGATGGGCGCCGAGGACACGGTGCGCTCCTACAAACGCCTGAGCCGCGTCGAGCGGGCCTTCCGCAGCCTCAAGAGCGTTGATCTGAAGGTGCGTCCGGTGTTCCACCGAACCGCGGACCGGGTCCGCGCCCACGTGCTGCTGTGCCTGCTCGCCTACTACGTGGAATGGCACATGCGCAAGCGCTTGGCGCCCTTGTTGTTCGACGACGAGCGCCCGGCGGCGGCCGACGCCGCCCGCGAGTCGGTCGTGGCGCCCGCGAAGGTCTCCGAGTCGGCTCAACGCAAGGCGCGGCGCAAACGCACCGATGAAGGACATCCCGTGCACAGCTTGCGCACGCTGCTCGACGACTTGGCCACCCTCACCCGCAACACCGTCGCGCCTCGTCTGCCGGACGCCGAGGCGTTTGAACTGCTCGCTCGACCTACGCCGTTGCAGGAAAAAGCCCTTCAACTACTTGGAGTGCGTCTCTGACGTTCCCAGTACGGAAACGCTGAATTCTGATGTTTTTGCAGAATGTCAATATCTTATAGATCACACTCGTCGGAACTTCAGTCTAGGGTTGATGCGGGTGGGGGCGGTATGAGTGGCACGACGCGCACTTCAGAGTTTCCCTCCCCCCCTCCCCCCCTCACACCGGGTCAACCTGCGTCAGCGCTTCGAGCGCTATCGAGATCAGATTGCGCTCGACATCAATCTGCTCCGCCTTGTCGATCTTCTGCTTCTCCAGGCTGTTGACTGTGGATGCACACATGCTCCCGACCTTGCAGCCGAGGGCGTTGCCGACCGTGAGGACAGCCGAAGTCTCCATATCAACCGCAAGCACATCCCGCAGCACAAGTTGTTCCAGATTGTGCTGCACACGACCTTGCGTCGCATCGTCGAGCGCAAACATGTCCTTGTAGAAACCATCGAAGCTCGCGAAGGCGCCGACATGAAAGGTGACCTCCCGTTTCGCCGCGGCTTCGGCGAGCGCGCTCACCAGATCCGGGTGCGCGGTGCAAGCGACCGTGCCGTCGTCATAGGCTGAAGAGGTGCCTTCATGGGCTCTTCCATATCGGGCGATGATCATGTCACCGATATTGACCGGCGAAAGCCCGATGCTGGTACCCAGACGCAAAAACACGCGCGCGCCGAGATCAGCGAGTTCGTGCAGAACAATCGCGGCGATGGGTGACCCCATGCCAAAAGCCGACAGCGTGATACGGTGTCCCTTGTAGCTTCCGGTCACCGTCGCCAATCCGCGGTTGACAGGCACGATTTCCACATCAGTGAGAAATCGACTGAATCGCGGTACGCGCGCCGGGTCGCCCAGCAAAATCACGTGCTCGGCCACTTGCTCGCTACTGCAGCCGATGTACCAGGCTTTCTTGCTGTTCATTCCTCGCCACCGGTAGAGCGCGCACGCAACAGTGACGCAGCCGCATCAATACCCCGCGCAACGACGCGCCGCACATCCGATTCACCACCCAGGCTGGCGGCCAGACAGCCGCCCGCCAGCGTATCCCCGGCGCCGCATGCGTCTCCGACGGGAATAGGCTCGACTTCTACCCGCACGTTCCCGCTTCCCGACTGCGCCACGACGGGACCGGCGCCTGCTGTTTCGACGATCATCGTCTCAGGCCGCACACTCGTCTGCGCAAGCCCTTCATCAACCCAGGTACGCTCCTGCCGATTGCAAAAAATGAAATCGGCGCGGGAGGCGAGCGCCAACCGCAGATACTCAGGGAAGGATAGCGGATCCTTCTTCATGACCCAGGCGACCCGGCAATCCTCGCCCACCAGCGCAAGCGCCTGCCTCGCAATGTCGGGCGGACCTACCGTGACGCACAGCATCTGTGCGTCGGCAATCAATTCGCTCTGCTGCTCGTCAAGTTGCTCGCTGCCCAACATGCCCGGGTCGAACAGACAACCGCAGCTCCCATCGGGCTGATACAACAGGAAGCACACGGGCGTGTTTCCGCCCTCGACGGTTGCAATCCCGTCGGTACCCACGCCGTCCTCGCGAGTGTGCGAGACAAAGAGCTCGCCATTGGCATCTGTTCCCACCCACGTGACGATGGAGACGCTGATGTCATGACGGGCAATCGGACGCGCCACATAGAGCGGACAACCGCCCGGACGCGGAAAGGCATCCATCGGGCGTTGCCGAATCATGACGGTCTGGTCGCCCGCAAAGAACCCGTCGAGCACCGCCGGATAGTCGAGCGATGCGTACCCGATGACCACCACCTTGCTCACGACAGCATCCCCGCGCCTGCATCAAGCGACACCACCCAGCCCATGTAGCGGTCAATGTCTTCAAGGGATGCCTCTGCCAGGTGCTCGCGATTGGAGCGCACCGCATCGCGCACCACGTGGCAGCGATACCCGAGCGCGAAACCGTCCTGAACAGTGGCGCGTACGCACACATTGGTCTTGACGCCGCCAATGACCAGGGTTTCGACTCCGAGTTCCCTGAGCAGCAGATCCAGATCAGTGGCCTGAAAGGCGCTCATGCGCCGCTTGAGCACGAGCATCTCGTCGGGCCCTTGCGGAGAAAATCCATCAAGCAACCCGGCATCGAACTCTCCCGCCACGCAATGCACAGGCAACTTGGCGGATTCGAAATCATCGACCCCGGGCCGGTGGCGTTCCACGACAAAAATCACCGGCCGCCGGGCAACCCTCGCGCCTTGCAATAACGTCCCCAGGGCTGGCAACGCATTGGCGCTTTCGGGGAAATAATTCTCGCCAGCTTCGTCAAAGAATGACTTCTGCAGGTCGATAAGCAGCAGCGCGACAGCTGTGCCCTTGTCGAGGCGCGCGCTCACGAATACCGTTGTCGCGGGGATTGCTTCGTATCGTCTGCATGCACCAGCGACACCGGGTACGAGCGAACCAGACGCGCGTCATAGGTATAGCAACCCTCAAGATACACGGCTTCGATCAGTTCGATAAGGTCGCCTTTCCTGTCAAAACTCTTGCGATGTACAAGCATGACCGCAGAAGGAAGCGTGATACCAAGATTTGCGGCTTCCCTGGCGGTGGCCAGACGCACATTGATGTATTCGTCGGCATGCTCGATCTCCAGTCCCGCCTCGTCAAAGATTTTGTACAGGGAGAAATCGGGTTCCGCCACCTGGCTATTCGCACCCGCCAATGCGGGAATCCTCTCCACGATGCGCATGGGCACCAGCGCCGTATGAATGGCCCAGGGCATGCTATCGACCAGCCGGATGCGTTCAAGAAGCAGCGCCGGCTCATCGCATCCGAACTGCAATGCCTGGTTACGGCTTAATTGCTGCTGCCCGACGAGTCTGTGGGCAGGAATCCGCCCCTCACTGCGAACCGTTTCCGAGAAGCCGCGCAAGTAGCCGGGCGCCCTGTGCAACGCCGGGCGAGCGACAAAGGTGCCCACGCCCTGGCGTCGCTGCAACATGCCTTGAGCAAGCAGCACATCGATTGCCTTGACCACCGTGCCGCGACTGACGCTGAACTGCCGACAGAGCTGGGTTTCACTCGGCAGCAGGTCTCCCGCCACCCATCTGCCGTCACGAATGCCGTCGCGAAGCATATCGGAGAGAACGAGGTAGCGCGGCTTTCCCGCTTTCCGGCCTGAAATCATTTCGCCGCTCATGTTACCTGACATTTTCCAAATGACCACTTGACTAGTCAACTGACTGACTATACTTTAGATCGCACTGTCGCGGCCGACCGATCCATCAGGAGGATTCGCCATGAAGAAAAAGCTGCTCGTCTTCTCCGCTTTCGCAATACACCTGGCGTTTGCGAACTCCGCGCTTGCACAGCCATCAGCGGGGGTACTCGAAGAAATAATTGTCACCGCGCAAAAGCGGGAGGAATCGCTCGCCGAGCTCGGCATTGCGGTTGATGTGGTCAGTGGCGACCGCCTTCGCGAGGCCGGCGCCGTCTCGTTAATCGATGTCGGGCGCTTCTCGCCGGGCCTGAATGTGCAAACTCCATTCGGGGAGTTCGGCTATCCGCTGATCGCACTGCGTGGCGTGAATACGGACGGGTTCGTTGAAACCCTGCCGCAATCCACGGGTGTCTATGCCGATGGCGTCTATGTGTCGCAACCACCGATGCAGGCGTTCCGCCTGCTCGACCTCGAACGCATGGAGGTGCTGAAGGGGCCGCAGGGCACCATCTACGGACGCAATACCATCGCCGGAGCCATCAATCTCGTCTCCAGACGCCCCACCTTCGAGCCTGAGGGCTACGCCACCCTGGGTATCGGGCGCTACTCCAGAGCATCTTTCGAAGGCGCCTACGGCGGTCCCCTGTCCGACACAACCGCCGCCCGCATGGCGGTCAAGTATCTGCGTCAGACCGACAGCCCGCTGAGCAATACGCATCCCGGTCAGGATGATGGCGGCGAACTCGATCAGCTGATGGCGCGTGGTTCCCTGTTGTTCCGTCCCGAGGATGACATCGAGTTGCTGGTGCGCTTCCACGCCGGGCGCGACAACTCGGATGTCTGGCCCTTCGCGACCATCCCCGCCGGTCAGGACACAGACGGCGACGGTATCCCGGATCAGTTATGTCCCGAGTATGTACGCGGGGATGTGTCCGCGGCGGCAAGCAATTGCCTGGCGAGAGATCCTTTCGGGAGCGGCGACACCTGGAACGACACCGATGGCGACCCTTATACCATCAACCAGAATGCGCTCGGCAATCACGACTACCAGTCACATGGTATTTCCGCGGAGCTGAACTGGGATTTCGCGACAATGACCCTGACCTCGGTGACTGGATGGGACGACTTCGAGCGTCTCGACACCCTTGATGAGGACGCGGGGCCAACCGGAGCGCTTGACAATATGCGCAGATCGGAGGTTTCACAATTTTCACAGGAGCTGCGGCTCGCATCGAATGCGAGCGAAGGCATGCAATGGCTGGTCGGCATGTACTTCTCCAGCGACGAACTCGAAGGCGACCCGTCGTTCAATTCGGGCGGTCGCCAGGATTACTCGGCGCTGGAAACCGACACCCTGGGCCTGTTCGGGCAAATCGAATATCCGCTGGCCGAGGACCTCGCCCTGACCGTTGGCGGGCGCTGGTCCGATGTTCAGCGTGACTTCGACTACCGCACCACCGGGTTCTTCGCCTCGGCAGAACTGCAGGCCGGCGCCAGCAATTCCTTCTCGGACAGCGACTACTCCGCCCGCGTGGCGCTGGACTGGAGCCT
Organism: Pseudomonadales bacterium; assembly: GCA_965199705.1. GTDB lineage: Bacteria > Pseudomonadota > Gammaproteobacteria > Pseudomonadales > Azotimanducaceae > Azophilus. The sequence goes on along the minus strand of OZ241359.1, from coordinate 988,324 downwards.
GGATGAAGACACGCTGATCTATGCCAGCATCGCGCGCGGATTCAACGCCGGCACTTTCAACAGTCAATTTCTGGCAACCGTCGAGAATCTCGAACCAACAAAATCCGAATCGCTCACTGCCTTCGAGGTCGGCCTGAAATCGACCTTCGCCAACGGGCGGGCGAGCCTTGAAGCGGCCATCTACCACTACGACGCAACCGACCCGCAGGTGGTGGCAGTCGAGCCACTGAGTCGTATTTCAACCAACTTCCTGATCAATGCCGACGATGCGAAAATACAGGGCGGAGAGTTGCAGCTTCGCGTACTTGCCACGGACTGGCTCGAGCTGAGCTTCGGCACGGCCTATATCGACAGCGAATACGGCGCCCTTGTCACTTCGGTTGCCGGAACCGGCACCGGCAGTCCCTTTCCCGACAACGCGCAGGTCTTCGGCTCGACCCTGGCGGATCTGAGCGGCAATCGCATCCCCAACACGCCCGAATGGAGCATCAACTCCTCGGCCACCGTGGAATGGCCCGTGTATGACGGGTGGCGCTTCGTCGGGCAGCTCGACTTCCTCTGGGAAGACGACATCCCGCGAGACCTGCGCGCATCAAGGGCGCTTTATACCGAGTCCCATATCGATGTGGACCTGCGCCTCGCGCTGCGCTCCACCGACGACACTTGGGATGCCGCCTTCTGGGTGCGCAACCTGACGGATGAACAATACCTGACCGAGGCCTACGAGGTGCTTGGGTTCGGCTTCTATATCGCCGCGGGCAACTACAGTTATCCGAGGACCTTCGGCCTGGAACTGACGCGGAACCTGTAGTGTGCCGCATCAGGCTGGATTGAATGACGCTGTGAAGCAACATGAGCAATCGTAATCTGATCGGTGCGCTTGGTATCTACACCATCGGAGGCCTGTTCTGGGCCTTCCTGCCCTTCTTCGTCGGGCTCAACATCTCTTCCGGGGAATTCAGCCAGACGCAAGCCGGATTTCTGGGCACAGGATATCTTGTCGGCTTCTCCACCGCTTCGCTGACCGCCCTCTGGTGGGTGCGCCGGTACAACTGGCGTAGCCTGAGTCTCATCGCCACGGGAATCGTGATCGCCGCCTTCCTTGCTCTGGCGCAGGTGGACAACTACTCGGCAAGTCTGGCCACCGTATTCGCAATCGGCCTGATGATGGGCGGCTTGTGGACACTCGCCTATCGAATATTCAGCGCAAGCAGCGACCCGGAACGCAGTTTTGCCGTGGGTATTCTGGTGTCCTATACAGCACTGGCATTGATCAGTTATTGCATCGGGCGCTTCATCGTGCCGCACTATGGCCTGGAAGGTTCCAGTTACCTGCTCGGCGGGATCATCCTGATTCTTGGGCTCCTGGCGTTGCTTCTGCCTGTGGGTGCAGTGGCCGATGAACCCGGCCAGACGGGTTCCGCGGGACGCCCTTCGCTGCCCATCCTGCTGGCGCTGCTGGGAATACTGGGCACCGGATTCGCGTTCGCCGCCGTGTGGGCGTTTGCCGAACGCCTCGGCATCGGCATGGGTTTCGATGCATCGGCGATCAGCCCGGTGATTGCCTCCAACCTGCTGGCGTCGGCACTCGGCTCGGTGGCCGCCACGCTGCTCGGTTTGCGCTTCGGTCGATGGATTCCGCTGCTCGTCGGGATGCTGGTGATGCTGATTTCAATCCTGGCGCTGATGCAATTGACCGCCTTCTGGGTGTACGCAAGCGCCGTTGCCGGCCTGGGGTTTGCTATCGGATTCGTGCTGCCGTATCAGATGGGGAATATCGCGGCGCTGGACAGCAGAAGTCAGTTCGTGACGCTGATTGCCGCCGCGCAGGGCATAGGTTCTGCGTTGGGTCCCTGGCTGGGCGGGGCAGCGGCGGACGCGGGCGGATACCCCTTGCTCATCGGGGTCGCGGCCTGTGCGCTGGTGGTCAGCGCCATCATGACCCTGATCACCTTGCGCCCGCAAGCGAGGCGCGAGGACACATCAAGCGACGGAGGCGTCACATGAGCATCGTTCAGAAATACCGCCGATTACTCGACGAGAAGCTCGCGCTGGTCTTTGACAATCAGGAGACGCACATCGTACGTGCAGCGGAGGCTTGCGCCGACAGTATCGGGAAAGGCAAGCTGGCGTTCACTTTCGGCACCGGGCACGGTTCCTTCGCCGCGCTGGAGATGTTTCCGCGCACCGGCACCGTGACCGGATTCCGGCCCATTGTCGAGAGCACCATGATTTCCTTTCACCGCGTACTCGGCGACATGGGGGCGCGCCAATATCGCTTCATCCACGCTCAGGAAGGCTACGGCAAGGCCATATTGTCCTCACACCAGACCGACCCGGACGATACCATGCTGATTTTCTCGCATTCGGGGATAAACGCCGTCACCATGGATATTGCTCTGGGCGCGAAGGAGATTGGCATGACGGTCATCGGGGTGACCAGCATTCCGCACTCGTCGCAGGTTCCGTCGCGACATTCATCGGGTGCGCGGCTGTTCGAGGCAGCCGACATAGTGATCGATACCGGCGCGCCGCTCGGCGACGCTGGCATTCCTGTCGAAGGACTGCAAGACAGCGTGGGCGCCACCTCGACAAGCGTTGCGATTGCCGTTGGGCAAGCGATCAACGCGGCCACGGCAGAGCAGCTCATGCTGCGCGGATACACGCCAATGGTGATGGTCAGCCCCAACACCACCGACAAGGCAAGAGCGAATCGGCAGAACGACCTGAACTACGCCGAGTTGTGGCGTCGCCTGTCAGGGCGCTGATCCGAGGCATAGCGCCCGCCCGGTTGCTTGAGAAAGGATATGCCCTTATCCTTTCTTATGCCATTCGCCAAGGAAAGTTCCCTTTCTTAACGACATGACCGGACGCAACGCACGGCTCGGCGCTTATGTGACGATCTCCACTGTTCAAGAGGAGGCGCGCGCCTTTGTACCGCCTCCCCTGCCGCCAGATCCTCCCGTGAATCTCGGTCCATTCCAGAGCCGCATCGAAAGCGCAAACCGGGCCTTGGGACAACTGAACGGCGTGGCATCAATTCTCCCCGATCCGGGGCTGTTCCTGTACATGTATGTGCGCAAGGAAGCCTTGCTCTCCTCGCAGATCGAGGGTACCCAGTCATCCCTGTCCGAACTCCTGGTGCACGAGAGCGGCGTGGCGCCGGGTGTACCAACCGATGATGTGCAGGAAGTTTCAAACTACGTGCGGGCAGCAGAACTTGGAATGCGTCGGCTTGAGGAGGGAATCCCCATCTCTGTCCGCCTGCTCAGGGAGGTCCACGCCGCGCTGCTGCAAAGAGGGCGCGGAAGCAATCAATCGCCCGGAGAATTCCGGCGCTCGCAAAACTGGATCGGCGGAACGCGGCCCGGTAACGCCATCTACGTACCACCTCCGCCACATCAGGTTGCCGACTGCATCAGTGATCTGGAGCGCTTTATTCACGAGTCCTCGGAGTCTCTGCCGCTGCTGGTACGAACCGCCTTCGCGCATGTTCAGTTCGAAACCATCCATCCCTTTCTTGATGGCAACGGTCGCATCGGGCGACTCCTGATTACGCTTATGCTGCAAGCAGGGGGTGCTCTGGACAATCCGCTTCTCTACCTGAGCCTGCACTTCAAGACGCACCGGGAAACTTACTACAGCCTTCTGCAACGCGTACGGACTGAAGGTAATTGGGAAGCCTGGATCGACTTCTTCCTGCAAGGCGTGGAAGTAACCGCGAAGCAAGCGGCTGACACCGCCCGCGCCATACTGACGCTGTTCAGCAACGACCGCCGAACCATAGAGTCCCTGGGTCGGGCTGCGGGCTCGGCCTTGCAGGTGCATCAGCGCCTGCAAGGCGCGCCAATTGCTTCGGTTGCCGGGCTCGTGAAAGTGTTGCCACTCTCCGCCCCGACAGTACGCAGCGCCATCAAGCACTTGGTGAAAGTCGGCATCCTGCAGGAAATAACGGGCAGGCGGCGCAATCAACTGTTCTTGTACCGCGCCTATGTGGATATCATCAATGAGGGCACGGAACCCTTGAGGTAGATTTGGCTACGCAGCAATGCGCTTCACCCGATCAAGCCTGCAGCCGCACCTTGAGCGACTCGATGCCGCGCAGCACGAAAGTCGGGTGGTAGTGGATGTTCGGGTCCGCCAGCTCCAGGGCGGTGAATCGGGCGGTGAAGGCACGGAAGCTGGCGCGCATCTCCACCCGCGCCAACTCCGACCCCACGCAGTGGTGGATGCCGGAGCCGAAGGCGATGTGCTGGCCCTTTTTCGGGCGCTCAAGGTCGAAGCGGTCGGCCCTGTCGAATTTCGCGCCGTCCCGGTTGGCCGCCCCGTAGTGGACGAGCACGACCCCGCCTTGGGGAATTTCGACCCCCTCGACCGTGACGTCCGCAACCGCGCGGCGAAACAAGCCTTGCACCGGCGACTGGATGCGCAGCACCTCTTCGGCGAATTCGCCAGCCTGCTCCGGCTGGGCCCGCAGCCGCCCATGGCAGTCCGGCAATTGGGTCAAGGCGTACAGCCCCGAGGCAATGCCGTTGGTGGTGGTTTCGTTGCCCGCCACCAGCAGTTGCTCGACGATCGCGAGCACAGTGGACATGTCCAGCCGCTCGCCATCGACTTCCGCCTGGGCAAGGTCGGAGAGAATGTCGTCCTGGCCTTCCTCACGCCGCTCGTTGACGCGCTCGGCCAAGTACCGCTGCATGGCCACCACCTTGTGGGCGTTGGCGATGTCCTGCTCCTCGGTCAGGTTGGCGCCCAAACCGCCCAGCCAGGCGTCCGACCATTCCTTGAACGTGCGGTACAGCGACCTTGGCACCCCCAACTGGTCGGCGATGACGATCAAGGGCAGCGGCACGGCAAAGTCACGCACCAGGTCTGCGACGCCGCCTGCCTCAACAAGGGCGTCGATCAGCTCCGCAACGATGCCGTCAACGTAGTCCGCCATCTGCCGAATGCGCTTTGGCCGGAACGCCTCGTTGACGAGGCCCCGGAAGGCCGTGTGGCTCGGCGCGTCGTTGTTGGCCAGCGCCGGCCGGTTCCTGCCGTAGCCCTCTTCGCTGATGATGCGGGTGGCCTCCTCGGACAAGCTGCCGGGAACCCGCAAGACGCTCGAGAACCGCTTTGGATCCAAGAGGATTTTTCGCGCCGCGTCATAGCCCACGGCAACGTAAAACCCCATCGGCTCAAGAAAGACGACGGGCGCGCGCTCCCGCAGCGACCCCAGCTGAGGATAGGGGTCAGCGAAAAACTCAGGGCTCAGGAAGCTTTGCGTTGCGGCCAAGATGTTCTCCAATGCCGATGGCTATTCCATGAACGAACTTCGTCCCCTGGCAGGCGGCGGTTCGTCAGTCCGCAATCGGCAAAGTCTGATCGACGCGCAGGCGTTCGGGCACCCGGTCGATGCCGATCAGCCGGTCCACGCTGGCTTCGAGGTGATAGATGCGGCGCTCGTGGTAGCTGGTCAGCGGGCCGTCAAAGGCGCCGGCCTGCAGGGCCTTCTGAATGGGCACCGTGCTTTGCGTGTCCTCTTGCATGACTTGGTCGAAGTATTGGTTTTGCAAGGCGGTTCTTGAAGGCGGCTCGCCGTCGCCCCAGTCCGGCGCCAAGGTGAACCACTCAAGGCGGGTTTTGTCCACATCGATCGGCCAGAAGGATAGCAGGGTCAAGCCGAATCGATCTCCGTACTTTACGCCACTCGGCGTCAGGTGGAATGGAAACAGCAGGTAGGAAACACTCGCATGGGTGAGCAGCGCATCCAGCGGGTCCCGCTCCGCCTTCTGCCGCACGGCCCTTGCGTCGTAATCGCGTTCGGGAACGATCATGCGGCTGTGGCCGCGCCGGTACAGCGCGTGGGCCGTGCCGCGATAGTCCAGCCCAAGCGCCACCGTGGTGGGATGCACGGTGGTGACATGGTACACCTCGATGTTGGACGCGAGGGCGATCTTCCAATTGACGTCCAGCGTCATGGAACCCTGTTCGGCAAAGCGCAGCCCGTCGAACCAGATGGCCTCGTCAGTGACTGGCTGCAGCCACTCCGTTAGCGGCGCCGGGTCCGGGTCGAGCGTCACGAACACGAAGCCGCGCCAGACTTCGCAGGAAACGCGGCGCAAGGCGATGCACTCGCGCTTCAGGTTCTCGTGAAAGTCGCGCCGCCCGGGAATGCCAATGAGCTCGCCCTCCAAGCTGTAGGTCCAGGAGTGGAATTGGCAGCGCAGGCGATCGACGGCGCCCTTCCCTTCAAAGGTGAGCGGTGCGCCGCGATGTTGGCAGGTGTTGTAGAAGGCGCGAATCTGGCCGTCGTTGCTGCGAACAATCAATACGCCCGCGCCGCCCCAACGATCCACCACCTTGAAGCTGCCAGGTTCCGGGAACTCGTGCTCGTTGCCGACAATCACCCAACACTTGCGAATGGCTTCCTGCTCCAGCTTGAAGAAATCCCGGTCGAAGTAGCGGGCGGCGGGAATGCGCGGAAGGTCGGGGTAGCTGGCGGGCGGCGCCTTGCGGGCGTACTCGTAGTCCACCTCATCCAGCAGCTGATGTACGGTTTCAGGTGTCATGGTGGTCTCCCTGGTCAACTTCAATCATGGGAATCGCCGAGATTCCGAAGCACGTCAACGACGGCTCGCTCCGGGTGGGTGTAGGGCGTGATCCAGCGCCAGTACTCTCGCCAAAGGGCCTCGGTGCCGGGACCGTCGCCATCGTCAATGCAGTGGATCAACCGTTCGTGGTAGTGGAGCGTTCGCTGGCGCACCCGGCTGCCGCCGAGCCGGACTTCGGCGCTGAGCGAGGAGGCCGCGCCCTCGTGAATGTCATGCAACACCAGCAGAAAGGTCGCCAGCGTTCGGTTGCCCGACAGCTGCACCAGCTCTTCATGAAATTGCATGGCCTTGAAGGGGAACTCGGCGGCATCGACCAAGGTGCGCTCCTCGGCCAGGCTGGTCCTCAGGGAGGCCACTGCCTGCATCCGCTCCGCCTTGGGCCGCTCCGCGACCAGCCTGGCAGCGGGGGGTTCGATGACTTGCCGCGCCAGCTGCACGTCCGCCATTTCGGTGTCCTGCGCCTGCAGGACCATGCCGACGGCGTGGGAGGCCAGCGCCAAGGTCGGCCCCACCACCCGCGCCCCGCCCTTGGCGCCTCGGGCCACCTCCAGCAGGCCCTCGGCCTCAAGAATGCGCAGCGCTTCGCGCATGGTTGCGCGGCTGACGCCGAAGGACTCGATCAGGTCCCGTTCCACCGGCAGCATGGCGCCCTTGGCGAGTTCACCCTGAACGATGGCCCGCCGCAGGCGGCCGGCGACAATCTCGGCGCTCTTGCGGGGCTTGATCGGGGAGGGCTTGACTGGGGATGAGGGCAGTGCTGACCGCATTGACGGCCCGAAGTTGATGGATTGCCAGGCAATATAGCGTCAACTTTTTTAAAGTGCAACTATTATAATCATTATTATTTTTCCGTAGAGTGTGCGTCCGTTCATGGGCCGACCTTCACCTGGAGCGCTGCGGCAGAGGCCTCAAGGCCTCAAGGCGGATGGTCCGGAGCAGAGGATCGCAAAACCAACCTGGAGGAGAACGCAATGGGCGACTACGACATTCTGGTTCGCGGCGGGACGGTCATCGACGGCACCATGGTTCCGCGCTTTCGGGCGGACGTTGGGGTCAAGGATGGCCGAGTGGTGAAAGTCGGCACGCGCCGCGGGGCGACCGCCGAGCGGGTCATTGACGCCGAAGGCAGCATCGTCGCCCCCGGCTACATCGACATCCACACCCACTACGATGCGCAAATCCTCTGGGACCCCTACTGCACCATCTCCGGCTGGCATGGGGTGACCTCCGTGGTGCTCGGCAACTGCGGCTTTGGCTTCGCCCCGGTGCCGCCGACCTTGCGGGAGCGCGCCATGCTCATGATGACCCGCAACGAGGCAATCAGCTTCGACACCATGAAGGAAGGCATGGAATGGGACAAGCACGGCTGGGAGACCCTGCCGGATTGGTTCGCGCATTTGCGCAACAACGTGCCGCTGGGCGTGAACGCCACCGCGCTGGTGCCGCTGAACCCGCTGTACGCCTACGTCATGGGCGGCATTGACCAGGCCAAGGCGCGTCGCCCCACCGCCGACGAGATGCGGGAAATGATTCGCCTGATGTACGAGGCGCTCGACCACGGGGCCTGCGGGTTTTCCTACCAGCGCTGCGGCGTGCCCTCGACGCAGCCGGACTACGACGGCACGCCGATGATCACCGACACGCTGACGGACGGCGAGATCATTGAGTTCGGTCGCGCGCTCGGCGAATACGGACGGGGCTTCATCGAGATGTTCGATGCCGCGCCGTCCGACCACGACACGGTGGAAGACTTCCTGACCTCCCTGGCCCGAGCCAGCGGTCGGCCCATCGCGCGCAACATCCTGCTCGCGAGCGACGAAAAACCGGGGCACCACCGCCGGTTCCTGGAATGGCTGAACGAATCCCATGAGGAGGGCCTGCAGGTGTTCGGCATGGGCTTCACCGTGCGCTCGCCCACCGTGCTCACCTTCAAGGACTGGAGTCTCTGGGATGGCCATCGGGGCTGGAACAAGGTGATGAACGGCAGCCAGGAGGCGCGCGCGGCACTGATGCGCGACGAGTCCATTCGCGCCCAACTGCGGTCCGAAATGGACACCGGCTTCGTCGGCGGCGTCAACGGCCTTGGCACCTGCGGCAAGCCAGCCGAGCTCGTCATCAACGACACGGGCGGGTGCGCCAAGCTCGGCCTCTATCTGGGCCGTTCGCTGGGCGACATTGGCGCAGAGGAGGGCAGGCACATCGTGGACGTCATGCTCGACGCTGTGCTGGCCTCGGACTTCGAGGTGGAGTTTCGCGGCAATGCCTACTACACATCTCCGGAGACCACCATGGAGGTGTTGAACAACCCCTACGTGGTGCCGGGCATCTCCGACGGCGGCGCCCACACCCACTTCTCGGTGCAGGGCGCCTATCCCACTGACCTGCTCGAATGGCTGGTGCGCGAGGAGGGGCTCATGACCGCCGAACGCGCCCACTACGGGTTGAGCCGACTGCCAGCGCACATGTGCGACCTGGGGGACCGGGGCATCATCCGCGAGGGCGCGCCCGCGGACATCGTGATCTACGACCCTGACACCATCCGCCGAACGCCCTCCTGGGACACGCTTGAGAAGGCACGCGACCTGCCGGCCAACGAGTGGCGCCTGGTGCAGCGGGCAGAGGGCCTGAAGTACACCCTGGTCAACGGCGCGATCACCTTCGAGGGGTTGAATTGCACTGGCGCCATGCCAGGGCAACTGATGCTTCAAAACTAGGAGCCTGCGCCGTAGGAAGTCGCAAAAGCGAAAATTTGATTTCGCCGCCCCTTTGGACGGGCGATTGAGGAGAATATCCGGCCATATTTTACGAAATCAAACGTTCAAAGGGGCGAGTGAAAGCGGATTTGCAGCCGTGAATTCCTGCGGCGCAGGCTCCTGGGGCCCGTTAACACTATCTGAGCGCCTCCACAATGAGCGCGAACCCGATGAACCCGATGAAGTGGGCTTAAAAAGCAAGTCTCAGCGCTTCAGGCTCATACATCATTGGACAAGGCTCATCCGGGTTGAATCGGCGAGGATAGCAGGATAGGGACGAATGGCCACACGCACCGCAATGATGTCGCACACGAATTGGTGGTTCTGGCGCACATACGGGGCCCCTTCAGCCGTGCACACTGGTCGGCATGCAGCACGATGCTACCTACAAGGCCGCCTTCACCCACACGCGCATGATGCGCGACCAGCTGCTTCTGCTCGAACAACTGGTTGGAGACCGGCTGCCCATGCTGCGTCGCCTGCGCCTGGATACCTTGCAACGCCTTTCCAGTGAATATCTGACCGACAATCTGGAACGCCGCTTCGGCGACATGGTCTGGCGGGTCGGCTTGCAACCTGCATCACCCGACGACGAGGCCGAAGAACCGCACTGGCTGCACATCCTGGTGATGCTGGAGTTCCAGTCTCGACCGGAATGGATCATGGCTGCACGGGTGCAGAACTACGCCAGCTTGCTGTATCTGGCTCTGCACAAGGAGAAGCCGTTCAGCGCCAGCAATCCAATACCGCCGGTGTTGCCGATTGTGCTCTACAACGGCTCTACGCCATGGCGGGCGCCGCTGCGCCTTTCGGCCCTGAAGGGCTCTGGGATGGAAACGGTGATGGAACCGGTGGAGTCGGGGCCGGCGGGTGTGCATGTGGCGCCGATGGAACTGGTGGGAGACGGCTATATTCTGGTCGATCAGCAGGCGCTGTTGGGTGAGGACCTGCTGGAAGACAATGCGGCGACCTTGCTGGCGTGGATCGAGGGTCTGAAGGGTCCGAAGGACATGCCCCGGCTGGTGAAGCGCTGTTATGAGTGGCTTTCCGAGGCGGAGGATGGCAGTCTTCTGGACGTGCTGATGCGCAAGCTGGAAGCATGGATAGGGAATGCGGATATTCAGGATGCACAGGAGTGGCGTATGAAACTGATCAGGATCCGGGAGTCTGCGGCGGAAGTGGTGCGCCAGCCGATTGATTTCGAGGAGCGGATAGCGCGCTGGGAGCGGCAGGTGTTTGATAATGGCAGGGCTGACGGCGAAGCGCGGGGCGAAGCGCGAGGTGAGGCGATCGCATTGGCTCGGGAGCGCGCTCTGCTTGAGCGTATGGTTGCGCTGCGCTTTGGCGGCGATACGGCGGAGCGTTTTGGTGTTTTGCTGGAGGGCGTTTCCGACCCGGAGCGTCTGGCCGGGATGGGAGAGTGGATCATCGAGTGTGAGGACGGCGCCTCGTTGCTGGCGCGAATGGCCGAGTAAAATCAGTTCGCAGGCGCTGCCTGGTGTTGCCATGACCATCGACATTTACACTGGGTTGCCGAGTTCGGGAAAGTCTGAGGCCTTGATTACGCGAGTGAACAAGGCAAGGGAGTCGGGCCGTACGGCAGGTCGACTATTCAAAAGTCCTGATGTTGGGTGGTTGAGGTTTCCGTTCGGATTTGGCTGGCCATTCAAAGTTGTTGTGTTAGAACTGGGTCATGGACAGTTTGGACGGTGGGGTCAGCGGGCGTTGGTTGAGCGAGGTGGAGGTTCGCCCGGTGTTTGGCGTGGAAGAGCGGCGGCGCTGGGACGCGCTGATGCGCGCGCACCACTACCTGGCGTATCGGGGGCTGTTCGGCAAGTCGCTTCGGCATGTAGCGGTTCGCGGCGGGAGCTGGCTGGCGCTGCTGGGCTGGCAGGCGGGAGCGTTCAAGGTGGGGGTTCGCGACGGCTGGATTGGGTGGACGCGGGAGCGGCAGTTTGCGCGTCTGCACCTGATCGCGAACAACGCCCGCTTCGCGGTGCTTCCGGCGGGCCGGGTTCCGAACTTGGCGTCGCGGGTGCTGGGTTTGAGTCTGCGGCGGCTGTCGGGGGACGTTCGGGAGGCGCACGGGCATCCGGTGCTGCTGGCGGAGACGTTCGTGGATCCGTCGCGTTACGCGGGCACGTGCTACCGGGCGTCGAACTGGGTGTGGCTGGGGCGCACGCGGGGCTTTGCGCGGGAGCCTGGCGGGTCGGCGCGCTGGCGGGAGCACGGCCAGCCGAAGGAGGTGTATGTGTACGAGTTGGGGACGGGGGGCGCGGCGGCGCTGCCGGCGGACTGCCGGGCCGAGGCGGGGCCGCCGCCGTCGGTGTCGGAGCTGCGCAGCCTGCATGCGTTCCTTGAGGGCATGCCGGACTTCCGCAAGGCGCGCGGCGTGCGCTACGGGCTGGCCTGCTACGCGACGATCATGATTGCTGCGCGGCTGGCGGGCTACCGGGGGGTGGCGGCGTTCGGCGAGTTTGCGGCGCGGCTGGATCAAGAGCAGCTGCGGGCCGCAGGGGCGTTCTTCAGCCCGAGCCGGCAGCGCTGCACGCGCAGCAGGAGACCGCCCGCGCCCTGGTCGAGGACTGCGGCGCGGACTACGTGGTGACCGCCGTGAAGGGCAACCAGCCGACCATGCTCGACGACCTGCGGGCGATGGACTGGAGCCAGGCGCGCCACGCCGACGGCGGCTGGGAGAAGGGCCACGGGCGCCTGCAGCGGCGCCGCTGCGCCGCGCTCGACCTCGACGGCCCGCAATGGGAGGGCTTTGCCGGCCTGCACGGACGGCGGCAAGCGTTCCGGATCGAGCGCGAGCGGCACATCGTCAAGCAGGGATCGGAAAGCCGGGAGACCGCCTACGGACTCACCTCGCTCGACGCCGGACGGGCCGCTCCCGAGGCGATTGCGGCCCTCGTCCGCCGCCACTGGGAGATCGAGAACCGGCTCCACTATGTGCGCGACTTCACCTACGACGAGGACCGCTGCCGGGCGCGCGTCGGCAACCTGCCGCGCAATCTCGCCTGCCTGACCAACGCGGCCATCTCCATCGTGCGACGCGAGGGCCGCTTCGACCACCTGCCGCCCGCCAACCGGCACTACGCCGCCAGCCCGCAAGAGGCGCTCGACGCCGTCCTCAAGCCGCCGACTTCCTGAGCGCCGCCTCCCGCCAACAAACCATCCCCCGCGCGCCGCGCCGGGCGAAACGCCGCGGCCGCAAGCCGCCGGGCAAACCCCAAATCCGTGCCAGACAGGCCGAAAGCCCGCCAAAACAGGCACTGCCACAAACCCCAGACCCACCAAAATCCGACAAACCCTCCACGGACCCGACCGAACATCGGCAAATTCGGCAAATCAGGGACTTTTGAACAGGCCTGCCCAACGGGGTTTCCCGTGTTGCACACAACCCCTCTTTCGCACATGCCATCGCCACTACCCCGGCGGAATCGTTGGGTGCATACATCGTTCTCCTTCCCCAACGACGGCGGCCTTCCCCGAACCACAGGCGGGTCGGCTTCCGCATTGCCCTTTTCGAGGCCTGCTCAGCGTTCACTGCTCGTTACGGCCTGTGCGCTCGCTGAGTCCCTTGCGGACCCTTTTACATCAGAAGCTTCGACTGCTTCGTTACCTCCACAGCCGTTCCGATTGCTACCGGCTGGAACGACTCTTGCCGGGTGGGGTTCGCACCCACTGAGGTTGTACCCCTGTGCACGGCGCACTGATATATGCGGGCTAGAGTTCCAATTTAGATTGAATAAGCTCATTATCACTGTGTACCAGTCGGTAACCCATCGCGTCATAACCTTTGCAGCGGCGCTGGAACATGCGCTGCAACATCGGCAAAGAGCTGTCTACATAGTCGTAAATCGTCACTTTCTCTTTACTTTCGGCTACCCGATGAATACGGCCCACGTATTGCGCAAGAGAGCCTTTCCAGGAAATAGGCAGCGCTAGAAATAACGTATCCAGCCTGGGAAGGTCGAAGCCCTCACCAATATACTTGCCCGTGGCAATCAGCGCCTGCGCGGTTTGGGCTTTCTCCATGGCTTGTGCCCGCTCTTTAGACCGCATTGCTCCGCGTAAGAAAATGGTCTCATACCCTCTGGCCGATAGTGCCTCGCTAAGTAAACCCGCATGTTCTCTGCGTTCCGTCAAGACCAGGGGGTTGCAGCCAATTTCAATTTGAGCGGCAACGTCTTGCACGATTAACGCATTCCGTTTGTCAGATCGCATCAGCCACCGGTACACATCTGCGATATGTGGCTTCTCTTCTGAAGCTAATATTTCAGGCGGCCTGTCTGCTACAGGCCTGACGATAACGCGCTGTTCAAAATGGGCCTGCTTATCGGTTTTCACCCGGTGACGGATGGGGCCTGCCTGCATAAAGATTATCGGCTGATGGCCATCCTGCCGCTCGGGCGTAGCCGTTAACCCGAGAACAAATCGTGCCCGGACATCGGACAGAAGACGCTCATAACTGGGTGCCGATATATGATGGCATTCGTCAATAATGACTTGGCCATAATTCAGAAGTAGCGGATCAACGCTGTTATCCTTTTTATTCAACAGGCTTTGGTAGGTGGCAATATCAATACAACCTGTCGGTTTGCGTTTGCCTCCACCAATAACGCCAATCTCTGCACCATCCACAAAAGCTGATAAACGTTCCTTCCATTGATCGACCAATTGTCGGGTGTGGGTCAGTATCAGGGTGTTCGTCTTACGTTTGGTAATGACGCCAATGGCGGTTACCGTTTTTCCAAATGCCGTTGGCGCGTGGAGAACGCCCACGTCGTGAGCGACTAACTTTTTCACTGCATGTTTCTGGTCACCACGCAGCTCGCCCAGAAACGTGATACTTTTCAGGCGCTGTCCTGCCTCCCGTTTATCATTGATCTCGACCACAATATTCTGCTCAGCGAGTAATTCCCGAATGTCATCCAGGCATCCACGGGGAACAATCAGGTACTCCTGCTCGATGCGAGCCAGACTGATATAACGGGGAATGCCGTGGGTACTGAAACGCATCGCTTGTGTTTTAAAGAATACCGGGTTGGCAAAACTGGCCTGGCGCTTCAGACGGGCCAACAATTTAGACGGTAGAGATCTGACTGGAATAAACACCTGATTCGCCAGTACGATTTTCAATCTCGCAGGGCAATTCTCGATCTTCGTATGACCAATGGGAATACCTTGTTCCCAGGGTTTAGCCGCTGGCTCCGGCATACCTTTTTCGAACTGGTTGATAAGCCTATGCAGTTTGTCGAGTGCAAGCCGGTTCAGTCCGCCAAGAAACTGCCACTGATCTGTGTAGGCAACCAAATTCTGGTCAACGAAAATGGAGTTTCCGTGTTGACGAGGTTGATGTTGTAGAGGAAGCGCGATTAAGTTTCCAAAACCACCGCTGGGCACTGAATCCTGGTTAGGGAATAAGCGGTCATAGGAGTCAAAAGATAAGCCTGGATAGCTCTCCATTGCGCGGTCCAGCAATCCAAACCCCAGGCGACGAGCATCCCTTGCGGGCACCTTGCTTTCAAAGAAAATCCAGATGTGCGCGCCATTGCCCGAGCGGGAACGCTCTATAGCATAGGGAACGTTTTTGTCGTCACACATCTGCGCGAATGCTTTTACTGCCTGTTGCCAATCCGATTTATCAAAATCCACCGCCAAAAATCGACAGGTGTCGTCGTGCATAAGTGGGTATAGCCCAACTGTCTGGACGCCGGACAAGTGATCAAATATGGCCTTGGGCTCTAATGTTTTATAGGCCTTATTGGCACATTCACTGCATCTGATTTTTGGCTTATGGCACAAGCCTGGCTGCCATTCATTATGGCAGGCCACTGCATAACCGCTTTTCCCGGCATTATTTTCCCAACGGAATGCATAGATATCTTCTCTACCGGCAAAGAAATTCTGGAACAGCGAAACTTTGTCTTTTGATGAAAGCGTAGATGAGCTAGCAATCAAATTTGGAGCCACAGACTCCAACTGAGTTTTTCGGGCAAGTAATCGTGACTTTTCTTCTTCCAGTTCCTGAAGGCGTTGATTGATCGATTCGACTTCCCGGATGTTATTGGATTGATTTCCAGTAGCCATAAATTAACACCGCTTTCTTCACCGAATACTCGCCTTCAGAGATGAAGAACAGGCAGCATATTTTTGTGAAGGATACGGAAAATCTCCACACCGTTGTCAGTCAGAGCGTAGAAAATATAGTGGGATTCTACGGGGTATTGAAAATAACGATTAATGTCGGGATCGAAGCGCCTGCCTAGCTTGGGGTTGGCTGCCAGCTCTGTTGGCTGCCAGCTCATTGAATGCCTGCCCAATGTCGACAATATATTGCTCGGCACGCGCAAAGCCAAACTGCTCAATACTGTAATCAAAAATATCTTCCAGATCATTGTCGGCCTTTTCGTGAACGTAAAAGACTGGATCATCAGGCATTATGTTTTTTTCTCATCCTGGAAACGAAGTCCTTGGCGTTCCAACCCTCAACGATTGGGCTGTCTTCGCCTTCTTTCACTAACTGTCGCAGTTGATTCAGCTTGGATTTGGCCTGCTGCTCTTGAAGCAGCCTGATTCCGGCGCGGATAACGTAACTCTGATTAGCAAAATCACCAGATTCGATCATGTGGTCAATAAATCCACCTTGTTCATCAGTGGGCCTGAATGTAATGGTTGCAGCTATAACACACCTCTATAGTAAGTAAATGTCTTACATTCACTATGGAAGAAAATGGGAGCCTGCGGCAAGCCCCACAGATCCTTATCGGGGGATTAAGGTTCATCATCGAACAACAACTCCCGGTCGTGCCGCCGGCGCGCTATACTTCCACCTCCACGGAATCATCAACCGTGACGATGTCCGCAACATCTACTCAACCTTCCCCATCGTCGAGCAAGATGAGCAATCTCGCTTTGGAAGCTACAGGTCTCGGGATTTATGCCTTGCGTACATGAACGCTCTGGCAGCAGGCCACCCTGATGCACAGATTCCGGCGTAAAAACAATGTCGAGCCGTCGTCCCGATGCGGGAATTACTGTCGTTCACCCATAGGGACTGCCCCAGTAGTGGGCGTTCGAAACCGTCGCACCGAGACCCCATGACCGATCTGCTGCTGTCAAACGAAGACCTCGACGCTCATCGCACCAGCAAGAAGAGGGTGACGAACCCCGGAGCACACTGGAAAGAAAAGCGCGGCTCTTACCGACAGAGGAACTTCCGGGCAGAAACCGAGGACGGCAAGTTATATCGGATTTACCTGCGACAGAATATGAACGACAGCAAGGACTTTTCCTGTGGTCTGGTATGGCTTCACAATCAAGGCAAGGGGCTCATCCTTGTTCGATATAACGGCGCCAGCCACAGGCATGGGAGTATCGCCTATCGGTACCACATTCATCTCACAACGGCCGAAGCAATCTCGGCAGGTAGAAAGCCCGATAGTCATGCCGAGGAGACGAATCGATACAGAACTTTGGAGGGGGCGCTGGCCTGCCTGATCGAAGACTATGGTGTGCGCAACCTGAAAGCTCAGCACGATCAACCGGACTTATTCGATGAAACTTAACCGATCACTTCTGGAGAAGGCCTTGTGCGAGAGGCTGTGCACAGTCGTCCGTGTACACAGACGAGACGATGACGATAGCGTACTCATGCTTGACGCGCCATTCACGTTCCCCGACGGCGACCACTACCCCATCTATATAACTGAAACGGGTACCGGCAGCGTTCGGTTGAGCGATCAAGGGCATACGCTTATGCATCTGAGCTACGAGCACGATGTCGATGCCTTCTACAACGGCCCCCGCGCAGCGCTGCGCGAGCAGATCATACGGGAAACCGGCATCGCGGAGGAAAACGGCGTATTCAGCACGGAGACGTCGCCGGACGGCATCGCTGACGCTTTATTCGTCTTCGGTCAAGCATTGACCAAGATCTATGACTTGGCATTCCTCAGTCGAGCGCGACTTGCGTCAACATTCTATGAGGATCTCAAGACCCTGCTACTCGGGATCGTGGACGAGGACAGGCTTGAGGCGGATTTCGTGCCGCCCGGCATCCCGAATGGATCCAGCTACCCCGTTGACTACCGGCTCGAAGGCCGATCGGACTCACCCATATTCCTTTACGGCGTTCCCAACCGCGACAAGGCTCGATTAACGACCATCATGCTGTCGCACTTCCTGCTCCAGGATCTCTCGTTCGAATCGATCATCGTGTTCGAGAACCAACAGGAGCTTCCCCGCTTGGATCTGGCGCGACTGACCAACGTCGCCGGCACAGCCGTTGCCTCGCTTGAAGCCGGAGATGACCTGCGCCGAAAGATTGAACGGGCAGCCGCCTGACGGGATCAGAAGCGCCTGTGGTGAGCCATGCGCTTAACCCGGCCCATGAAGACCGAACAGCTCGAACTCGCCCCGGATACGGCCTTCAAGGCCAACCCCAAGATCAGAACGGCGCCGCCTGTGCACGCCGAAGCGGACGCGCTCATCCGGTCCATGCTGGGACGCCACTGCGCGGGCATGGCGGAGCGCCCCTCGGCATCGGCCCTGCGAAGGGCGCTCCTCGCTCCGCCCGACCAGACGGATGCCGCGGCGGTCCGAAAGACATGCCCCGGCTGGTGAAGCGCTGTTATGAGTGGCTTTCCGAGGCGGAGGATGGCAGTCTTCTGGACGTGCTGATGCGCAAGCTGGAGGCATGGATTGGGAATGCGGATATCAAGGATGCACAGGAGTGGCGTATGAAACTGATCAGGATCCGGGAGTCTGCGGCGGAAGTGGTGCGCCAGCCGATTGATTTCGAGGAGCGGATAGCGCGCTGGGAGCGGCAGGTAGAGGCGCGAGGGGAAGCACGGGGTGAAGCGCGGGGCGAGGCGCGAGGCAAGGCTGAAGGCGAGGAGATCGCATTGGCTCGGGAACGCACTCTGCTTGAGCGTCAGGTTGCGCTGCGCTTTGGCGGCGATACGGCGGAGCGTTTTGGTGTCTTGCTGGAGGGCGTTTCCGACCCGAAGCGTCTGGCCGAGGTGGGAGAGTGGATCATCGAGTGTGACGACGGCGCTTCGTTGCTGGCGCGCATGGGCGAGTGATGTCCGTCATGTGGCAAGGCCATTGACATCCGACACGGCCATCCAGCGCCGGCTCCAGCTCATCGAGTTCCAGAACCCGACCAACGCCCCGTTGACCGTCCGCGGCGGCGCCTCCAAACTCGCAAACTACGAGTTCTCCCACAACTACGAAAGGCCCATGCTTCACTCAACTACATGACGCCGAACGAGTACCTCGTCAGGTTTGATGACAGCGCTTGCGCCGAACCTCAAGATTCCGAAAGATCCTGAACCCTTACGTCAGTTTGACTTCCAAGGGTAGCGGAGCAATGATGCCGCTTCGAAGAGTTGTTGTAGATGAAATACGGGTGTTGCCGCGTATCGAGCCCTCACCCTTCACGGCAGATCAGGCGGACAGGAGTTCCTTCATGAAGGACAGTACTCAGCGGGTTTACTCCACCTACGGCGAGGCCATGGACGAGGTGGAGCGCATCAAGTCCCGCACGCAAGGTCAAGGTGCAGGGGCTGCGAAGATGGTGACCAAGGTGCAAAAGTCACGGTACGGGGACGGATTCACGGTTCGCACCTTTCCGGCCAGGTTTCTTTTCCATCCGCGTTTGAAGAGATTGACCAGCCCTGTTGATTACGAGTCGCTATGAATGAAATCTCTCACGGAGATCTGCCTGCGCCGAAGCCGCCTGATGCAGTGCACTCGCCTGAAGAGATGGCTCTTGCCGAAAGGTTGGTTGCAGTCGAAGAATCCAGGTCTCATGCCGAACTGAAGTCGATCGAAGCGAGCGACGCAGAGGACAAGCGATTCGCAGAATTCCAAACCAAGCGGATAGAACTGGACGATCAAGCAGACCAGCGCCGAATAAATCTTCTGCGCCAGGTGATGCTTTGCGTTTTTGTGTTTGTGTCCGTTGTAGTCGCAGTAGTTCTCTACATGTCGTTCTGGGGCAGCGAATCCCAACAGCGGGTCGCTGTTGCCATATCGACCAACGTGGGCATAGGCGTTGCTGGCTTCGGCATCATTTACACTGTGCTGATGGCTATTCAAGCGCTTCTGCGGCGTTTGTAGAGGGCAACCGTTCGGTTGTTGTCTGTCAACTCCAAAATTACCGATTTGTGTGAATCGACGCACAGCCCGCCGCAATGCTTCTGTCATTGGAAGAGGAGCATTCACTTTCCCCCCTCATCGATAATGCCCCCCTGAGCCACACAACTGGTCGCGGGCGATTTGCGCTGACCCACTTGCCTGTTTCTTTGCCCGTCTGCGCATCCATGCGCCCTCGACCATAGGCGTGCTGCGTCGCCCGCCGCTTGCAATAGCAGGCTGGCGTTTATGTATCTTCCAAAACTGTAGGTTGAGAAGACAAAATTTCGTTTCGGCGCGAGGCCGACGTGGTTCTTCAAGACTCCAAATGTGGAGCACAATTGCGCCGTCCCCCTCTGTTCGTCAATACCCCCGTTGAAGCACCCCACACCATGAAACAACCAAATTCGGCCAACGCGATCGCAGTCGCGGGTCGGCGAGGATAGCGGGATAGGGGCGAATGGCCGCACGCACCGCAATGATGTCGTACACGAATTGGCGGTTCTGGCGCACATACGGGGCCCCTTCAGCCGTGCACACTGGTCGGCATGCAGCACGATGCTACCTACAAGGCCGCCTTCACCCACACGCGCATGATGCGCGACCAGCTGCTTCTGCTCGAACAACTGGTCGGAGACCGGCTGCCCATGCTGCGTCGCCTGCGCCTGGATACCTTGCAACGCCTTTCCAGTGAATATCTGACCGACAATCTGGAACGCCGCTTCGGCGACATGGTCTGGCGGGTCGGCTTGCAACCTGCATCACCCGACGACGAGGCCGAAGAACCGCACTGGCTGCACATCCTGGTGATGCTGGAGTTCCAGTCTCGACCGGAATGGATCATGGCTGCACGGGTGCAGAACTACGCCAGCTTGCTGTATCTGGCTCTGCACAAGGAGAAGCCGTTCAGCGCCAGCAATCCAATACCGCCGGTGTTGCCGATTGTGCTCTACAACGGCTCTACGCCATGGCGGGCGCCGCTGCGCCTTTCGGCCCTGAAGGGCTCTGGGATGGAAACGGTGATGGAACCGGTGGAGTCGGGGCCGGCGGGTGTGCATGTGGCGCCGATGGAACTGGTGGGAGACGGCTATATTCTGGTCGATCAGCAGGCGCTGTTGGGTGAGGACCTGCTGGAAGACAATGCGGCGACCTTGCTGGCGTGGATCGAGGGTCTGAAGGGTCCGAAGGACATGCCCCGGCTGGTGAAGCGCTGTTATGAGTGGCTTTCCGAGGCGGAGGATGGCAGTCTTCTGGACGTGCTGATGCGCAAGCTGGAGGCATGGATTGGGAATGCGGATATTCAGGATGCACAGGAGTGGCGTATGAAACTGATCAGGATCCGGGAGTCTGCGGCGGAAGTGGTGCGCCAGCCGATTGATTTCGAGGAGCGTATAGCGCGTTGGGAGCGGCAGGTGTTTGACAATGGCAAGGCTGACGGCGAAGCACGGGGCGAAGCGCGAGGCCGGGCCGAAGGCGAGGCCCGAGGCAAGGCCGAAGGCGAGGAGATCGCATTGGCTCGGGAACGCACTCTGCTTGAGCGTATGGTTGCGCTGCGCTTTGGCGGCGATACGGCGGAGCGTTTTGGTGTTTTGCTGGAGGGCGTTTCCGACCCGGAGCGTCTGGCCGGGGTGGGAGAGTGGATCATCGAGTGTGAGGACGGCGCCTCGTTGCTGGCGCGAATGGCCCAATAAGACTCGTTCTCAGGCGCTGCCTGAACGGAACCGGGAAGCTGCTTCAGGCTTGTGCTGTATGGCTTCTTTCATGACGCAAGCGATAATCTTCAGGGTCGGGCCTTGATATCTTCAGACAGCGCTGACTGGCATCGACAGTTTGATTGCGATGTGGCGATTTACGGTGCTGGTCCTGCTGGCATATCCTTGGCTCGGGCGCTCTCTGGCAGTGGCTTGCAGGTCGGGCTTTTCGAAGGCGGCGGGCTGGAGCCGCCCGTGGTTTCCAGAGACCACCCCTACCAAGGCGCCAACACCGGGCTGGAATACGACACCTTCGGCACTCGCTTGCGCTTCTTTGGCGGCATATCCAATCACTGGGGCGGGTGGTGTCGCCCGCTGGACGCGGTCGATTTCGAGAAGCGAGACAAGGTCCCGGCGCCCGGATGGCCGATCTCTCGACGGGTGCTTGCGCCTTACTTTGCTGACGCTCTTGAGGTTTGCGAAGTGGCTACGGGCGGCCTGGGCCTGGCGGCTTTCGAGTACGACTTTGGCTATCAAGACTTCCTTCACCATACAGTGGACCAGTTGTGCGTCTCGAACTTCCTGTTCAGCCCACCGACCCGATTTGGTGTTCGATACCGGGCGGATATCCAGGGCGCGGACGACATTCGCTGCTTTCTCGACGCCACACTGGTGAATCTGGTCGCCGAGGGCGGCGCAATCCGCAACACCCTGGTGGCTTCGTCAGATGGCGCCCGGATGTTGATTCGAGCCGGTTGCCATGTGCTGGCAATGGGTGCAATAGAAAACGCCCGTCTGCTGCTGCATGCCGGAGTCGGCAACAGCAGTGGATTCGTCGGGCGCTGCTTCGCCGATCACACGGGTGTCACGATTGGCACGGTGCTGGCTGACATTGGCAACCGTTACTACAGGCACAGCATCACGCACGCTGGCGAGCAGTTCGGAGTCTTGCCGCATCTGTGCTTGACCGGCGAGGCGCAGGCGGAATTCGGGCTCGCCAACTTCGGAATCGTGATGAACCCCTATCGCGGCCCCAACCTTGGCGAGCTTGGCGCAGGCGTGAAGCGGCATCAGGCCTGGTTCAGCGGCCAGGGCGCGCAGCCCTTCAGCGCAATTCTGCGCATGGAAAATGTGCCCAATCGCGACAGCCACATCACCCTGGCGGCAGCAAAGGATGCCTACGGTGTGCCGAGGGCAACGCTCAACTGGCAACTTCATCCGTTTGACGCCACTGGCGTCGGCCGCCTGGCAGAGTTGCTCGGCCGTCTGCTGGGTGTCGCTGGCGCCAGATTGCGGCTCTTGGATTTCGAAGGCCGGTTCAGGGAAGGACGAGTCAGCAGTCAGGCGCACCACCTGGGCACCACGCGCATGAGCGCAGATCCGGCAGACGGCGTCGTCAATGCCGATCTTCGCTGCCATGATCTTGATAACCTTTATGTGGCGGGTTCCTCGGCGTTCCCCAGCTTCGGCTTTGCGAATCCCACCCTGACCATCGTTGCCCTGAGCCTCAGGTTGGGGCGTCATCTTGCGAACCGGCTTCGGGGCGCCAGTGCTTGAGATACGCCGCCGCCGGATTCTGCAATTCTCGGCTGTGGCCGTGGCCAGTGCTGCCGTTGGTTTTCAGCTGGGCCGACTGAGTGTCGGCGACGCTAACGCGCCCTGGATGCCACGGGAACTTGCGGGGCTTGTTTCCGAAGAGCACTTTTCGCCACAGGTCGGCGCGGCTTACCTGGAATCCATTGGCTCAGGGTTGCTCGCCAACCCTAACCGGCTGGTTCAGGAGATCATGGCCGTGCTTGACGAAAACGATCTGGAGGGCAGCATTCGCCTGGCCGCGGCGCAGGACTTTCGCGAGGGGCGGTTGTGCGAACTCGAAGGCTGGCGACTGTCCGAAACCGAGTGTCGCCTGGCGGCAATTGTTCACCTTCATCTGGTCAGTACCGGGCGCGTTGCAACGCCCGCGCCGGCCAGAGGCCCTCTGGATGACCTGCCATCCATCGCCTTGGTCAAGGTGGCGCGATGGGGCCCGCAGATCGTTTATCTAAACGAAACCTTCAATGAGCAGCCGGGTGGTTCAAGCGCTGTTTGGGTCGGCCTGGCGGAACCGCCCAGGCTCCCAGGCGCCATGCTCTACTTGGCAGATCAGGCCACAGAGGTAACAGTGAACGCGGACAAGAGCTTCATCAGCGGCAATTTTCGCCCTTCTCAAACCGAGCAGCTAGTATCTCGACCCGGCCAAAAGGCGCTGTATCTGGTTGACCCGGCGCAGGGCCAGCAATTGATTGGCTACGTCACCGTGCGTGCGAGGTGATTCAGGTGCCTCAGGAAATCGCACTGGCCCACTTGAAACATGCCCGCCCGAACAGGCCCAAAATGACCCCGCCTTGGTAAACTTGGGTTAGGGTTGGCTGCCAGCTCTTTGAATGCCTGCTCAATGTCGACAATATATTGCTCGGCACGCGCAAAGCCAAACTGCTCAATACTGTAATCAAAAATATCTTCCAGATCATTGTCAGCATTGTCCAATGCAAAGTGAGCCTGAACGAGTGAAACTGGAATACCTGTTTCATCATCTGCGATAATCGCAAATGGTCGCTTCAACACAAGATTCAACGCTGATCAGGGCAAACTGTCCATGAAAAACAATATTTTATTGTGTATCGCCGGCCTGATCGTCGCGGCCTGCCATGCGCAACAGACCGAGAATAATGGCGTCAGTGCACCGGAAACGGCGGCAATCGGCCTGACTCCGGTTGCCGAGACCACGGTGACGCTGACCGATGGCGCCAGCGACCCCGCGATCCTGATTGACGGGACGAACCCGGAGCGCAGCCGCATCCTGGGTGCTGGCCAGGAGGGTGGGCTGGAGCTGTACGCGCTGGATGGCACGCGAGTCGGCGTGATGTCGGATCGGCCGATCGGCCTGGTGGATGTCCTGTACAACTTCCCGCTCGGGGAGGCATCAATCAGCCTGATTCTGGCCTACGATGTCGCTGCGGCCGAGATCCTGGCCTACCGGATCGGTGATGGCGGTTCCTCGTTGAGCCAGATCACGGCCTCACCGATGCGCACGGGGATGGAGGCCGAGGGGCTCTGTGGTTATCGAAGCCCCGTATCCGGCAAGTTCTACGCATTTGCGCTCGGCGCCGGGTGGCTCCAGCAATGGGAGCTTCAGCCGAGCGGCGGCGGCATCGAAGGCAGGATGATTCGGCGTTTGCCGGTCGGGCTTGGCGCTGCCCACTGCGTCGTCGATCACCGGAGCATGGCGATCTACTTCTCCCAGGAAACGGTCGGCGTCTGGGCGCTGAACGCCGAGCCCGAAGCAGAAACAGAGGCGACGCTCATCGACCTCACGCATCCACACGGCCGATACCAGGGGGATGTGAAGGGTGTGGCGATTGTCGCGTCCGAGGCAGGGGGCGGCTACCTGCTTGTTTCGGACGCCGATGTCAGCTTGCTGCACGTCCATGACCTCGAATCGCACGCGCACCAGGGCGCCTTCAGTGTGGTAGCCGGCGCGTCCATCGGCGCCGCGGATGAAGTCGAAGGCATGGCGGCCACCGGGATGCGCCTGTCGGACGACTACGGCGACGGGCTGCTGATACTGACCGACGACGACAACGACGGTGAACATACCAACTACAAGATGCTCGCCTGGCGCGATGTCTCGACGGCGCTTAACCTGCCCGACGGGGTTGTGCACAACCCCACGATCAGCGCCCCGCCCTCGGCGATCATCGTGACGCCGAGCGTCGAAACCACGCCAGTCGAGAGCTACGGAGACGCCGCCGACGACGCCGCATTCTGGGTTCATCCCGAGCACCCGGAACTCAGCACGGTGATCGGTTCACAGAAGCAGCACGGCATCCATGTGTACGATCTCGACGGCTCGCTGATCGAGTCCCGCGCAGACGGTCGGATCAACAATGTGGACATTCGCTACGGTTTCGAGCTTGACGGACGGTCGATCGACATTGTCACCGGCAGCAATCGAAGCAGCGATTCGATCAGCATCTATGCGATCGACCCCCAATCCCGTACATTGGTCGACGTCGCCGACGGCGTCATCGCAACCGGGATGGCCGATCCCTACGGCCTGTGCATGTACAAGAGTCCTCGTTCGGGCGAGTTCTTCGTGTTCGTCAACGATACGGATGGGCTCGTCCGGCAGTGGCAATTGCAGGACAACGGCGCAGGTCGCGTCGGCGCGAGCCTGGTCCGCGAGTTCGGCGTCGGCTCACAGACCGAAGGCTGTGTGACGGACGACGCAACCGGCGACCTGTATGTCGGCGAGGAAAATGTCGCAATCTGGAAATACTCGGCGGAGCCCGACGGCGGCGATACGAGAATCCGGGTCGATGGCATCGAAGACGGCAATCTTGCAGGCGATATCGAGGGGCTGGCAATCTTCTACGGCCCCGGCGGCAGCGGCTATCTGCTGGCGTCCGACCAGGGCATCGACAGTTACGCCGTTTACGAGCGCGCCGGCGACAATCAATACCTCGGACACTTCCGGGTTCTTGCCGACGCAGCGACCGGTATCGACGGCGCCTCCGAAACCGATGGGCTTGATGTAACCGGCGCCCGCCTCGGGCCGCAGTTTCCGCAGGGTGCGTTCGTCGTTCAGGATGGGCGCAACATCACCCCGGCCGAGCGCCAGAACTTCAAACTGACGCCGTGGGAGCGGATCGCTGCCGCAATGGGCCTGGAATCGAACCCCGATTACGATCCGCGAGCGCCCGCCGAATAACCGAACGATCAGGCGAAAGCGGATCCGCCGAAGACGTCCCCGACAAGACGGCGAAGATTCTCGCAGCCGAGCTTCGCGTACGCAGCCGGCGGCGCAACACTTGGGTCCTGTTCGGCCTCGACGACCAGCCATCCTTCGTATTCGGCGTCAGCTACCGCCGCGAGTACGGAAGCGTAGTCCACACAACCGTCACCTGGCGCCGTGAACACGCCGTCCAGCACGGCCTGCAGAAAACTGCTGTCACGATTCAGACTGTGCTTGAGGATGCCGGGGCGTACATCCTTGCAATGAATGTGCGCGATTCGACGACCATAAGCCCGTGCGATAGCTGCCGGATCAGCGCCTGCGTAAACCAGGTGTCCGGTATCGAGCAACAGATGAACCTCATCGCTCGTCATTTCCATGAGTCGGTCAATGTCGTCCGCGGATTGCACGACCGTGCCCATGTGATGGTGATAGCTGAGCAGCATGCCTGCATCAGCCGTCAACCGGGCCAGATGACTCAAGCGCCTGGCGAACGACACCCATTGCGCCTTGTCCATGACCGGTCGCCACGACGCCCGGGCGCCAATATCGGCGTGAACGCAGGCAGTGACTTCAGCGAAGATCAGTATGTTGCAGCCCATTTGCTCAAGCAGGCCCAGATGACTCGCCAGCGCGGCGGCCTCGCTTTCGACATCCTGCAGCAGCAGGTGACCGCTGTACCAACCGGAGATCAGAGACAGTCCATGTTCTGCGAGCAGCGGCGCGAGGCGCTCAGCGTCGCGCGGGAACTTGCTGCCGAGTTCGATGCCATCGTAGCCCGCCGCTGCCGCATCACGCAGACAGGTCGCCAGACTGATATCACCGCCAATATATGGCAGGTCGTCGTTGCGCCACATGATCGGGTTTACGCCGATGAACAGGCTCATCGACGGCGTCTCACCCACATGGATGGGCTAACCCGCATGTGGCGCCATATACGGGCTAGTATTCTCGGTACCGTCTGCCCGCCTCGGCCACTGCGGGCTGCACCGATACCTCGGCGATGGGCACATCCCACCAGGCGCCGCCGGCCGCCGTGGCCGCGCCCGGGTCGGTTTCGATCACCACCACTGTTGTCTTGTCGGCAGCGCGTGCTCGTGCGAGCGATGACGCCAGATCGTCCAGGCTATCGACCTTTTCCGCGACCGCCCCGAGCGCGGCAGCGTGCGCCGCGAAGTCCACAACAGGCGCAGCATCCGGTGTTGCGTAGCTGCTCTCCATGAGGTTGTTGTAGCCATCGCTGCCGCAGGATTGCTGCAATCTGTTGATACAGCCGAAGCCCCGGTTATCAAGCACGACGATAATCAGTTTCTGATCCATGGCGACCGACGTTGCAATCTCCGAGTTCATCATCAGGTAACTGCCGTCGCCGACGAGGACGACCACATCCCGCTCCGGTCGGGCCAGTTTGACGCCCAGCCCGCCGGCAATCTCGTAACCCATGCAGGAGTATCCGTATTCGACGTGGTAGGCGTGCGGGTCGCTGGCCCGCCAGAGCTTGTGCAGCTCACCAGGCAACCCGCCTGCAGCGCAGACAACAACGGCGTCGCGTTCGAAGACCTGGTTGACCGCGCCCAGCACATTGGCGTCAGAGGGCAGCCGGGCCGCTGTAATCGACACCGCATCATTGACGGCATCCAGCCACTCGGAGCGAAGCCGGCGGGTTGTTTGCACCCAGTCGGCGCTGCTTTGCCAGCCGTGCAACTGCGAGCCGATGTCTTCCAGCGCCCGCCGCGCATCGGATTGCAACGCCAGCGCCGAACGCTTCACCAGATCGTGGCGCGCGACATTGATGCTGAGCAACGGGTGGCTGGCGCCGCCGATCAGGCGTCCTGAACCGGTCGTGAAATCCTGCAGACGGGTACCGATTGCAATCACCAGATCTGCCTCGGCAGCCAGTGTATTCGCCGCCGACGATCCCGTCACACCGATCGCGCCGACGTTGGAGGGATGGTCCCAGGGCAGGCAACCCTTGCCTGCCTGGGTTTCCGCGACCGGGATCTGGTAGCGCTCAACGAAGTCGGCGAGCGTCGAGCAGGCCGCCGAATAGTGGATGCCGCCGCCAGCGATAATCAAGGGCCGACTCGACCGGGCAAGCAAGGCGATTGCCGCCTGCAATTGATGCTGATCCGGCGCTGGCCGCAGCCGCCTGTGTATGGACGGCGCGAAGAAAGACTCCGGAAAATCCCAGGCCTCTGCCTGCACGTCCTGGGGGAGCGCCAGCGTCACCGGCCCGCAATCCACCGGATCGGTCAGGACTGATGTCGCCTGCGGCAAACTTTGCAACAGCTGTTCCGGCCGAGTAATCCGGTCCCAGTAGCGCGACACCGGCTTGAAACAATCGTTCGCCGTCACCGCAGGGTCCGAGAAGTCCTCCACCTGCTGCAGCACCGGGTCCGGCAAGCGCGATGCAAAAGTGTCGCCGGGAAGCAGCAGCACTGGCAGGCGGTTCAGATGCGCGACAGCCGCCGCGGTGACCATATTGGTTGCGCCCGGCCCGACCGATGTCGTACACGCCATCATTCGTTGCCGCCGCATCGCTTTCGCATAGGCAACAGCTGCGTGCGCCATGGCCTGTTCATTGTGTGCGCGCAGGACCGGCAAGCGATCCCGGCTGCCGTGCAACGCCTCGCCCAGCCCGGCGACATTGCCATGCCCGAAGATGGCAAACACGCCGGCAAACATCGCCTGCTCGACATCATCAACAATCACCCGCCGCGCAAGCAGGTAACGCACCAGCGCCTGCGCCGTGGTCAACCTGACTCTGTCTGCCATGCGCTCCCCCTGCTACCCGGCGGTTGTCAACGACGGACTTTCACCGAGCGCCGATGCTGCCGCCATCTGCCACATCCTGATGACGCGCTCATACTTCTCGGCGATCTGGACGGTCGCTTCGCCATCGTTCATTTCACCCGCAAACCAGCGTCGCGCCGCATCGCCGAAGATACTGCGGCCGATGGCGAATCCCTTGCACACCGGAGACGAGGCCGCCAAACGAAAACTGTCGGCCAGATCGTCTTCCGGCGCATCAAGGCCCAACAAGAGTACGCCATTGCACAACGGATCGCGCTCGCGGATGACGTCGGCAATCTCTTGCCACGCGCCTGCGGTCTGTGACTCCAGTTTCCACCAGGCCGGGAACACGCCCAGGTTGTAGAAACGCCGCAAGGCATTGGCAACCGTGGCGTCATCTCGGGGCTCGTCACTGGAGGAGGCGATCAATTCCAGTAGCAGCTCGCGGTCCAGATCAACACAGTCGGCGTGCAGTTGGCAGACGCGCTGCTCCTGCTCCAGTCTGAGTTCGATCGGGTCGCCAGGGTGATAGTGGACGAGGCACTTGACGACCTGAGTTCCGGGCCAGCGCATGATGGGCAGACCCATATTGTTGCGCGGCGTAAATTGCAGCGGCCGCGAGCCCGGCACTTCGACGGGTCGCGCTGCCCACCATCCCCGGTTGCTCATCCTGGAAAGCACGGCGTCGCCGTAGCGCCCGTCCACGATCACGCCCAATTCCGCCTTGCCGTGGTCCAGGCGCGCGACCCGTTCGGCGGCTTCGCAGACAATGGATTTGAACCGGCGGATGGCGTCACCATCGGACCCGCTGTCGGCGGCCAGGTCTTCCAGCTGTTTGCGATGATCGAAGGCCAGCACGAACAGTTGCTCGGGCGCCGCCCGGCGAGTACTCGCGCGGTGCAGATAGTCGATGCGACGATCCTGGTCCGGGCGGCGCATCTCGCCTGATCGTTGCAGGCAATGGTCGAGCTCCACTCGGGTCGGCATCGCCGGCGTGCAGCCATGCCGGGATACGACGAGAGCGCCGCAGGCGTTGCCGAAGGCGCCGCACTCCTGCCAGGAAGCGCCTTCCAGCCATCCGCACAGGAAGCCGCTCAGGAAAGCATCGCCGGCGCCCAGGGTGTTGAAGACGTCCACCTCCAGGCCAGTGCTCGATATCCCGTCATCCAGGCCATCCGGAATTCCGTTGTCGAAGATGACGCAACCGGTCGCGCCCCGTTTCACGACGATCACGGCCTCGGATTGTCGGCGGATGCCCCACAACGCCTCCATCGTCGATTCGGCGTTGCCGGCGATCCGGATCTCCTCCTCCGTGCCGACGACGATATCGCAGCCCGGCAACAGCGCCTTGATCGCGTCACTCGCCTCGTCGGAAGCAACGGCGCGCTCCTCACCGCTCCCCGGAGCGACCCGCCCCCAGAGAACCGGTCTGTAGTCGATGTCCAGAATGACCTTCGTCCCGTTCGCCTTCGCGTAGGCGACGGCAGTCGCGACCACGTGCCGACTCTGCACGGTTGACAGATGTGTGCCGGTGATGGCGAGCGAGCGGCTGGACGCGATATACGCCTCATCGAAATCGGCGGGTTCTATCGCCAGATCGGCACAGTCCTCGCGGTAGAAAATGTGCGGAAACGAGTTCTTGTCCCGGATACCGAGGATGACAAGCGCTGTCAGACGATTGGGGTCGGTCGCCACGTGGCTGACATCGACCCCTTCGGCGGCCAGCGCCTGACGAACGAAACGGCCCATCTGCTCATCGCCGACCCGGGTCAGCATGGACGATTTCACGCCGAGACGCGCGAGACCGGCAGCGAGATTTCCGGACGAACCGCCCAGGTACTTGGCGAAACTCTGCATGTCTTCCAGGCGCCCGCCGACCTGTTGACCGTAGAGATCAACGGCGGCGCGTCCCAGGCAAATGACATCGAGCGCAGAGGTCACGACGGATCAGTCTCGTTCCGGATCCCAGTACTGGCTGTCCGGATTCATGATCCACGCATGCGCCTCGGTAAATTCGGGAACCGTGTACGGATTGTCCGGCAAATGGCGGATGACCCACGAGTAGTACATGCCGTAGCCAGGTGCGGCGCACTGCGCATGATCACTCTCGTCCAGGATCTTGATGGTGTCGAAGTTGCGGACTTTCAGCACTGTCTCGCCCAGTTCGGCGTGACCGTAGCCCTGCGGCTCGGTGAATCGGTAGTGGTAGATCTCGGACTGCGGGTGATGATGTGGCGGATAGCTCGACCACCCGCCCTGGAATGTGATGACTTCGCCGAGCACGAGCTCTGCATCGCCCGGCGCATTCGTCGCGTCGAAAATCGTGCGAACGTAGCGAAGACATCGGTCATTCACCTGGCCCTTGCCCCGGGGTTCGTTGGCGACGTCTTCGGGCCGATAGACGCGCGGCTCGAAGGTGCGTTCGTTGTCGCAGCGGTAGCGGGTGAATTCCGTGTCCGAATCGCAGACCATCTCCACGTCGGTTGCTGCGGACACATGAATGCAGCTCGACGATTCATCGAAGATGGAATTGCGTTCGAGCTCGAACTCCACGCCGCCGACCATGCCGCGCACCCTGCCGCTCATGAGCAGCCAGGCGGTTTCCAGGTCGGTCGTGGCCCGGATGCGTTCACCCGCCCTGAGCCGCAGAACGGCCAGCGAAATCCCGGTGTTGTGCTCCTTGTCGTCGTAGCGCGTAATCGTCGTCTCGCCGTGGGCGAATCCGCGACGGTGATCGGTAATGTGCAAGGTCATTGTCGTTCCCGTTCAGTTATCCGAGTAAATCCATTTTCGACATCATGCGTAAGCCACCGCGACCGGCCGCCCGGTGCGCAGGGATTCCTGTGCGCAGTCGGCCAGCATGGATGCCTTGAGTCCGTCGGCGCCGTCGGGAAGCGCGACCGGCTCACCACGCAATCCCTGAAAAAACCGGTCCAGTTGCAGGCGGTAGGCGTCCGCGTATCGCTCAAGGAAGAACGGCAGCGCCGGTTCACGATGGAAGCCCGACGAATCCGCGGAGCAGACTTCCGTCGCCGTCTTGTTGCCCGTGCTGAGCATGCCCGAGGAGCCGAAGACCTCGATACGCTGATCGTAGCCGAAACTGCACCGCCGTGAATTCGTGATCGTGCAAAACCTGCCGGTGGCGGTCTTCAGTACCGTAACGGCATTGTCTATGTCGCCGGCCGCGCCGATGCTTTCGTCAATCAGGACGCTGCCATTGGCAAACACTTCGACGGGCTCTTCCGGAAGCAGCCAGCGCGCCATGTCCAGATCGTGAATCATGAAGTCGCGGAAGAGTCCGCCCGAATGGGCAATGTAGTCCGCCGGCGGCGGCGCCGGGTCACGACTGATAATGCTGATGTGCTCGACCGAACCGACCGCATCGGCCTCGATCTCGCGCTTGAGCCTGGCAAACGTCGGGTCATGGCGCCGATTGAAGCCGATCACAAGCTGGACCCCGTTTCGTTTAACCAGATCGACGCAGGCGCGCGCCGCAGCAACATCCAGACCGATGGGCTTCTCACAGAAAATCGCCTTGCCGGCTTCGGCGGCGGACTCGATCAACGGGATATGGGTATCCGTTGACGACGCTATGACGACGGCGGCAACCTCCTTGTCGCCCAGCGCTTCGGCCGCATCCGCCACCCGAGCGCCACAATGCGCCGCCAGACGCGCCGCGGCCTGATCCTCGATATCGACCACGTAGCGCAGATCCGCAGCCGCGTGTCGGTACAGATTCTCGGCATGTATGCGGCCGATCCGACCAGCGCCGAACAAGGCGACCGGGATCACTGTTTCGCTCCCTGCCGATCATCCTTGTCCAGGCCGTACTTGTAGGCGTAGCTGATGATCAGCGTCTGCGCGAGGCATAGCGATGCGGTCAGCGACCGGAACTGGCGCACCTCGGCATCCTTGATCTCGAAGAAGACACTGGCGCTCCTGGCAATCGGGCTCAGACGGCTGTCGGTGATCGCGATGACGCCGGCGCCGTTTTCCGCCGCCCGCTCAACCACGCTGGCGGTTTCATCGGCGTAGGGCCTGAACGAGGTGGCGATGACCAGGTCATCGACACTCAGCATCCAGCTTTGCTCCGCCGTCATACCGGCCACGCCATCCAGCAGAAAGGCGCGTTTTTCGACATGGCTGAATGCGTAGGCGAGATACGAGGCCACCGGAAACGCGCGCCGCACGCCGGCCAGATAGACAGTGTGCGCACGGTGGATCAGGTCGATGGATCGCTCCAGATCTTCCTTGCGAACGGCTTCCTTCAGGTGCTCCAGCCCGATGATGTTGCTGTCCGCAAACTCCAGCATGACGCTCTGCGGCGAGAGTCGGTCGATTGTCTTCAAACTTTTCTGGAACTGCCGGATCCGCTCCGAGTAACTCGGACTCGGCGCAACACTCATGATTTCGTGGCGGAACAGGCGCTGCATCTGACTGGCGCCGCTGAAACCGAACGCCTTGGCGAAGCGGAAGACGGTGGAGGGTTGCACTTCGCATCGATCGGCGATCACCGCCAGGGTCTCGAGCGCCATATCGTTGGGATTGTCCAGCACATAGGTCGCCACCTGTTTGAGCCTCGGGCTCAGATCGTCGAACTGCCTGGCGATTTCGGCACGCAGTAAATCAAGGCTGCCGGGCGCGGAAACGCTCATGCTGGATCCCTAGCATTCCTGTTGAATCGCACACCATGCAACATATGTTTCGCCAGATGGAATCTTTTCAAGCGCGCCCCCGGCCAGCGGTTGACCATCGGGGCGCAGCCCGCTGCCGTCGCCGGAGGTCTCTTCGAGCAGTTTAGAATATATTTTCCATGTTTTGTAATTCCAGAAATATGTGTTCTATACTGCCTGCAAGAAGTCCGACTTCCTGATGAATCCGAAACGCGAGGGAGGCATTCTGTGAAAAAACCGATTGGAATTTTGGCTGACTGCCAGGCAATAACCGGACGATCGATCGTCCGCACTGCGTCCGGAACGCTGTTCGCGCTGGCCTTCGGCCTGTGCCTGGCGCCCGTCGCTGCCGCGCAAAGCGTCTCGGGCGAGGTCGTCGATGCGGAGCGGATCCTGACCTTCAAGGGCGTGACCGTCAGCATTGATGAACTCGGTCGTTCCACGACGACCGACGATCACGGCCGTTTCCGCCTCGGCAATGTGCCGCAGGGTGAGTACACGCTGGTGATTTCCTACTCTGGCGTCGGCGACACCAGCATTCCGATCAGCGTTCCTGCTACCGGCCTGAATATGGGCGAAGTGGTTATCGGCGCCGGTGCGGCAATCGAGGAAGTCATCGTGTATGGACAGTCGGCCGCCTTCGCCGGCGCATTGAATCAGGAACGCTCGGCCGGCAACCTTGTCTCTGTTCTCGACACGGATGCGATGGGGCAATTCCCCGATCAGAATGTCGCAGAGTCATTGCGGCGACTCTCCGGCGTCACCGTTGAGAACGATCAGGGCGAAGGCCGCTATGTCGTCATCCGTGGCATGGACCCGGATCTGAACTCGACCTCGATCAACGGGTTGCGGGCAACTGCGGCGGAACCCAGGCGGGCGTTGCAGCTCGATGTGATTCCCTCGGAAGTGCTCGACGGGCTGGAGATTCACAAGACGCTGCAGGCCGACATGGACGCCGATGCGATCGGCGGCTCCATCAATGTCAAGACGCTCAGCGCCTTCAGCCGCAAGGGCGCCTACATGAAGGCGCGGGCAGAGAGCGCCTACAACGAGAGCCGGGAGGACTGGAGTCCGAAACTCTCCGTCGCCGGCAGCAATATTTTCGAACTCGACAACGGCCGGCGGT
Source organism: Pseudomonadales bacterium (assembly GCA_965199705.1). Lineage (GTDB taxonomy): Bacteria > Pseudomonadota > Gammaproteobacteria > Pseudomonadales > Azotimanducaceae > Azophilus. The sequence goes on along the minus strand of OZ241359.1, from coordinate 953,772 downwards.
TGGGCATTGCCGGCGCACTGAGCTGGAACGACAGGGCACTGCAGGTTGACAACAACGAACTCGACGACTGGGAGGTCGCGGAAAACGGCAGTGATTTCCCCGAAGAATTTCAGCCGCGACTCTACGTCATCGAACGCGAGCGCATCGGCGGTGTTCTGAACTTCGACCTGGATGTCTCTGATTCCACCGCGCTGCATCTGTACACGCTGTACAGTCGGTTCAAGGACACGGAACTGCGCAATCGCCTGACCTTCGGTCTGGATGGGCTCGACGAGGCGACGGTAACCGCGAACACGGCAAGCTTCTCGGAGGTCGAGATCGAGCGCGACACCAAAGGCCGCAATCGCCGCGGCCAGATCGCCGAGAATCTGTCCATCGCGTTTGGCTCCGATACCCAACTGGACCTCTGGCGCCTCGAATTCGAGGTGGGCTATGCCTACGGGCGCGAGCGCACCCCCGACCAGGTTGACGGAACCTGGGTGGCGGAATTCGGGACCGGCGATGGCGTCATCACCCCCGGACAGCCAGTGCTGACGCTCAATCGCGCCAATCCCCAGGCCCCGGTGGTCGAATCGGCGTTTTGGAGCGCATTCCAGGACCCGACACGCTTCGAACTCGACGGGGTCGAGAATTTCCGTGAGAAGAACGAAGATACCCAGTCCTCGTTTCAATTTGACGCCACGCGAGACACCGGGTTCGGTAGCCTGAAATTCGGTCTGAAGGCCCGCTTGCGCGAGAAGAAGACCAATGAGGATGCGGACATCTGGTCCGGTGATGGAGAAACCTGGTTCCTGTCCGATGCCTTGCTGCCCGAAGGCGGCTCGGTTTATGGCTTCCCGACTCCGATGGATCCGGTGCCGGACAACCGCCTGGAGCGGGAAATCCTGGCCGGCGGTGTCGGCATCGAATTCGAAGATGTGGATTCACAGATCGACTCGAACGTCGCCGATTTCGTGTTCGACGAAGATGTGTACTCCGGTTACGCGATGGCCAACTGGGAAACGGGCAAGGCCTCGATCAACGCCGGAGTCCGCGTAGAGATTACCGATCTCGACAATCGCGGCAACATCGTCGAATTGATCGAAGAGGATGCGAACGGCCCGGGTGATCCGCCAGAGGACCTGGTCAACGTGACACCGATCGAGGCCACCAAGTCGTACACCGACATTCTGCCAAGCGCCAATCTGCGTTACGAGTTCAGCGAAACGGTCATTGGCAGGGCATCGGTCTTCCGATCAGTTGTGCGCCCCCGGGTCGAAGAAGTCGCCCTGCGTGTCCAGATCGAAGACAACGAAGGCGAGCTGGGCAACCCGGACCTTGATCCGTTCCGCGCCTGGAACATTGATGCCTCGCTGGCGTACTACCCGACCGATCTCAGCGTGCTCTCCGCCGGAATGTTCTACAAGAGCATCAAGGAGTTCATCTTCATCCAGACCATCGACGACTACAATTTCCTGGGCCGGACACTCAACGAGGCAGCGGTCGCGCTGAACGGCGAGGACGCCACCGTATTCGGCGCGGAGTTCAATTATCAACAGCACTTCGGGTTCCTGAGCCCGCCATTCGACGGACTCCTGATCGGTTTCAACTATACCTATGTTGACAGCGAAGCCGATACCGGAAGCCGCAAGGTGGAGCTGCCCAAGCAGTCGGCGAACATTGTGAACGCCGTGGTCGGCTACGAGAAACACGGCCTGGATCTGCGGCTCGCCCTGAAGTACCGGGACCGGTACATCGATTCTCTTGAAGATCCCGGGCTTGATCGGTACACGGACGGTCACCTGCAGTGGGACCTGACCGCAAGGTACCGATTCTCGAATAGCTGGATGATCTACACCGAGGTCGCAAACCTGACCGGGGAACGCGAGTATTACTACGCGGGCGATCAGCGCCGAGCGTTGCAGTACGACGATATCGGGACAACAATAGCGATTGGAGTCCAGTACAACTACCAGAATTAGCCGCCAGTCCATATTTCCGGTTCTCTGTCTGTTCCTTGCGTCCTGCGGTGCGCCGCAGGACGCATTTGTTTTCCGCTACGGGCACTCGCAATCGCCCGACTCCCCCCGAAGCCAGTCCATGGTGTTCTTCGAGGCGCAACTTGAGGCTCGGACAGACCACCGGATAGCGGTCGAGAATTACTTCTCCGGTGTCCTTGGAAATGAACGGGAGATGATGGACATGGTTGCGACCCGGGTTCTGCAGGGAACCCGCGGTGGCCTGTTCGCCGACGCAAACGCGCGCTACAACCTGTTCATGTTGCCGTTCCTGGTCGAGAACTGGGATCAGGCGGAGCGGTTGATCGGCAGCCCGCTCACCGACGAGATCAACGCCGGCGCGCGCGAAAACGGCTTTCATGTCCCGGCGACCGGTATCAGCCAGGGGTTCCGCGCCCACACCAACAGCGTCCGGCCTATCCGCACTCCAGATGATCTGGCGGGCCTGAAAATGCGGGTGCCGCAACAGCAGGTGTATGTCCTGACGGCCCGCGCTTTCGGCGCCAGCCCGCAGGAGATGCCGGCGTCCGAGATCTATGGCGCTCTGCGCACCGGCGTTCTCGACGGACAGGACAATCCCCCGGCAAACATCTGGGACTATCACCTGCATGAGGTCCAGGCCTACATGACGGTGACGCACTATTCGACCGGCCCCGATCCGCTGATCGTCAATCTGGACTGGTACAACGCCCTGCCGGAGGATCTCCGCCGCACATTCGATCAGGTGGCCGTCGAGACGATGCAGCTATCCGACCGACTCAATCGAGCGGCGGAGCAGGCGATGATCGAGAAGCTGTCGGCGTATCTTGAGATCAACTATCTGACCGGCGAGGCGCTGCGCCCTTTCCGGGAATTGTCAGCCGGCGTGTATCAATACTTCACAGATCAGGGATCGGTCACGCCGGAAGACATCAAGCGTGCGAAGCGCCTGGCGCGCGGTCAGGATGCACTCGCCGGGCAGACCCCTTGATCGACCGTGTCACATGCATCATTGAAAAGCTGCTGATCGGCCTGCTCTTCGGCATGTTCGCGATGGTCACATTGCTGGTCGTCCTGCGCTACCTGTTCTCGACAACGCTCATCGGCGGCAATGAAGCAACCGTCGTCGCCTTTATCTATACAACCGCACTCGGGGCAGCGGTCGCCATTTCCCGCGATGAGCACATCGCAGTCACCTATTTCACGGACAAGCTGCCGCCGGAATTGAAACAAGGGCTGGCCAGAACACGCCTCGTTCTGCTGGCGATACTGAATGCCCTGATAGGCGCTTGTGCTGTCATCTGGATCCAACGCACCGGCGGATTTCTGATGCCGACGCTCGGCGCGCCACAGATCATCGCACAAATCAGTGTCCCGCTCGGCTGTGGCCTCAGCACCCTGTACTGCGTGGCGCGGCTGCTCCGATGATCCTGCTGTTCGGATCGCTGCTGGTCTTCCTCGCGATCGGCATCCCCGTCGCCTATGCACTGGGCCTTGCCAGCCTCGTGTATCTGCTCACCAGCCCGGAGATGCTGGTCGTCATGCCACAGCGCGTCTTCTCCGGCATGAACAATCACGCGCTCATCGCGCTGCCGCTGTTCATCCTGATGGGGCAAGTGATGAACTCCAGCGGGATCACGACGCGCCTGATCGACGCATCGACGATCGCGTTCGGTCGGCTGCGGGGCGGATTGGGGCTGGTGAACATCAGCGCCAGCATGATTTTCGGCGGCATATCCGGCTCATCGACGTCAGATACCGCCTCCATCGGCGCAGTCATGATCCCGGAGATGAAGCGCCGCGGATACACCGCGAAGTTCGCGGCCGGGCTCACAGTGGCGTCTTCCACGATGGGGATGGTGATTCCGCCAAGCGTGCCGATCATACTGTACGCCATCGTTGCCCAGGAATCGGTCGGGCGGCTGTTCCTCGGTGGATTGTTGCCCGGCCTGATGATCGGCGTCCTGCAGCTGGTCATCATGTTCTCGATTGCAAATCGAAGAAAATTCCCGCGCGCTTCGAGGGCGAAGCACAGCGGCGGCCTGTTGCCGAGAATCGCCGGTTCGACAGTGATCCTCGCGATGCCGGTGATCGTGGTCGGATCCGTTGTCGGGGGCATCGCCACCGCCACAGAATCGGCTGCAATCGGCGTGCTGATGGCCATGCTCATCGGTTTGGCTACCCGCAGCCGGCGCTGGGTCAACACATTGGGCGAGTCGATGCGAGGCACGATACTCATGAGCGCAAAGATCATGATGATCATCGCCTTCTCGCAGTTGTTCGTCTGGATACTGGTGCTGGAAGGCGCGCCCACGCAGATCGCAGCCACAGTGACGGCAATGGACCTCGGGCCGGTCACCACGATGCTCTTGATCGCCAGCATCGTGCTCGTGCTCGGTACGTTCATTGATGTCAGCCCCGCCATCCTGCTGCTCACGCCGACCTTGCTGCCCGCTGCACAGGCAGCCGGCGTGTCCGGCGTGCAATTCGGCGTGATCCTGATTTGCGGCTTGGCGGTTGGCGCGTGCACGCCGCCAGTGGGCAATTGCCTGAATGTCGGCGCGGTCATCTCGAAGCTGGAGATCGGCGAGATCTTTTCGGGCGCAGCGCCCTTCCTGCTGGCGAATCTCCTGGTACTGCTGGCAATCTGCCTGTTTCCGGCACTGGTCTTGTGGATTCCGTCCTGGTGGATGGGTTAACCCGAATATTGCACCAAGGCGCTAATGGAGCAGGCTGATTTTCTCTATCTTTCAATTGGTAGTCTTCGCTATTGAAGCGCTACGCCGATTACAGACTGCGCTTGCCGCGCGCTCGCTGGTCTTTTGCCCGTCTGCGCGTCCATGCGCCCTCGACCATAGGCGTAGCTACGCTTTCGGTCGCGAGCACCCGCAGACGGACAAAATCCGGCGCGATCATCACGGCCCCTGGTGCAATATCCGGGTCAATGGCCGCATGGCGCCCTGTCTGGGGCTTGAACCGACGCCCGACAATTGGCGCAGCCATGACTGCGCCGCCCTGGCAGGCGACGAGCAGCCGGAGATCTGTGAGAGGCTGCCGGAAACGACCGCGGAAATGGCCTGGACCTCCCCCGTCTGGTACAGCCCGTAGCCCGGATTGGCTGGTAGGCGCGCCCGGGTTCGAACCGGGGACCTCTACCATGTCAAGGTAGCACTCTGACCAACTGAGCTACGCGCCTGCTGCATGTGCATTCTACGCCATACCGGAGGGCGATGAGACGCTCGCTCGCGCCGGCCCGCCCACTGCGCCACGGACCGCGATGAGTCCGCACCCGACCAGAAGCGCTGGCCGCGTCAACCCGCGGCAACAGTCTCGTTGAGCCAGTTCGAGATGTCCGCCACCTCTTCCGGGCACACCTGATGCCCCATGCTGTATTCCCGCCAGGCCACCGAATAATTCAGCGCCCGCAGGGCTTCGCGACCGGTGATGGCCCGGGTGATGGGAATCATCGGGTCCATCAAACCGTGCGCGAGCAATATCGGCGTGTCGATATTGGCCAGCCCGATGCGTTCGCCCAGCCGCTCGTGGTCATGCACATAGGTGGAAAGCCCCAGGATGCCGGCCAGGCGGTGCGGGTAGCCAAGCCCGGTCTCCAATGCGATGACGCCGCCCTGACTGAACCCGGCCAGCGCCAGACGCCGGGGCGCGAAGCCTTCGTCCAGGAGTTGATCCAGCAGTTCGCCGATCGCCTCCGTGGATACGCGAATGTCGCTTGCATCGCCAGTGGCGGCGCCTGGGTCGAAGTCATACCAGGCGCGCATCTCGGCGCCGTTGTTGATGCGCACCGGGCGAACCGGCGCATTCGGAAACACGAAGCGCACCGGGGCGGCCAGTCGCAGCATGGGGATGATCGGCTCGAAATCGTGTGCATCGGCGCCGAGACCATGCAACCAGACCACGACAGACTCTGGCTCGGGGCCAGTATCGACAACAACGGTTTCAAGGCCCATGAATGCGCCTCCGAAGCAATTCGTCACCATATCAAGTTTTCGGTGATTCCAGGATAATGCGGCCATGGATGATGGTTATGATCGTCCGGCCACCCGCGAACTGACGCGGCTGTTACCGGCGGTTCGCTTTCTGCGCCCCTATGTCCGCCAGCTATCGATCGCCGGCGCCGCCCTGATCTGCACCGCCGCCATCACCCTGTCCATCGGTCAAGGGTTGCGCGTGTTGATTGACCAGGGGCTTTTCGGCGCCTCCGAGGCCTTGCTGGAGAAGAGCATCCTGCTGTTCGTAGCGCTCGTGGGCGGCCTGGCGGTCGGCACCTTCGTGCGCTTCTACTTCATATCCTGGGTCGGTGAGCGAGTCAGCGCCGACATCCGCCTGGCGGTGTTCAATCATCTGATCCACCTGCATCCAGCGTTTTTCGAGGTGAACCGGCCGACCGAAATCCAGACCCGCATCACCACCGATACGACCCTGCTGCAAACCGTTGTCGGCAGCTCGGTTTCCATCGCCCTGCGTAACGCGCTCATGTTCCTGGGCGGTCTGACGCTGCTGGTAGCCACCAATCCCAAGCTGTCGTTGATTGTCCTGATCGCGGCCCCGCTGGTGGTAGCGCCGATTCTGCTGTTTGGCCGCCGGGTGCGGCGTCTGTCCCGAAGCAGCCAGGACCGGATCGCCGATGTTGGCGTACAGGCGGGGGAGTCCCTGCGTCAAATCAAGCTGGTGCAGTCGTTCAATCACGAAGCCCGGGACGCCGCCGATTTCGAGGATCGGGTGCAGAGAGCCTTTCAGGTGGCAGTGCAGCGGATTCGCCAGAGATCACTGCTGATCGCCCTGGTGATGCTGCTGGTGATGTCCGCCATCGCGATCATGCTCTGGGTGGGTGGTCAGGATGTCGTGTCCGGGCGCACCTCGCCGGGCGAACTGGCCGCCTTCATCTTCTATGCGTTCATCGTCGCTGGCGCGGTGGGCGCGATCAGCGAGGTTTACAGCGACCTGCAACGGGCCGCTGGCGCTACCGAGCGATTGATGGAGCTGCTGAATGCCGCCAACGAGCTGGCTGATCCGGAATCTCCGGTTGAATTGCCGCCGGAGCGCCTGAGCCTCGCCGTGCACGATCTTCACTTCTCCTATCCAACTCGACCGGACACGCCCGTGCTCAAGGGCGTGCGTTTCAGCCTGCGCCCGAACGAGATGCTGGCGCTGGTCGGGCCATCCGGAGCCGGCAAGAGCACCCTCTTCGATCTGATGCAACGCTTCTACGATCCGTCTGCTGGCGCAATTACCCTGAACGGGCTGCCACTGCCAGACTTGCGGCGCACGGACCTGCGCGCGCGCATCGGCCTGGTTCCGCAAGACCCGGTCATGTTTTCCGGCAGCCTGCGAACCAATCTTCTGTACGGCAATCCTTCAGCGACGCCGGCCATGCTGGATCGGGCCCTGGAACTGGCGCACGTTGGCGCCTTTGTGAAAACACTGCCTCAAGGATTGGATACAGACATCGGAGAAGGCGGCAATCGGCTGTCCGGCGGCCAGAAGCAGCGGCTGGCGATTGCACGGGCGCTCTTGACCGATCCGGAAATCCTGCTGCTCGATGAAGCCACCAGCGCACTGGATGCAGAGAGCGAACACGGTATTCGTTCCAGCCTGAACCAGCTCAAGGGGCGCTGTGGCCTGATTATCATTGCCCACCGCCTGTCCACGGTGCGCCAGGCGGATCGGATACTGGTCATCGAAGCCGGCAAGATAGTCGCCGAAGGCAATCACCGGCAACTCATCCAGAACAACGGTCTCTATGCGCGCTTTGCCGAACTGCAATTTGAACCGGCACCCGCCGCCTGAATCGGGTTCAGTCGGCTTTGGCAGGACGTTCCGGCATGCGTTCTTCCGAGATGTCGTAGCCGGCGTCTGCCGGAATGCAGAGCCAGTCGCCGTCTTCGCGCTTTTCCATCCAGGGGGTCACGGTGACAACGGGCGATTCTCGCACGCCCGCCAATGCCGCCTGAACGCTTTGGTAGCGCGCCAGTTTTGCCAGATTTCGCGCGGTGGGAAAAATCACCGTGTAGCGATCGCTTGCCAGCGCCTCGGCTGGCGCTATCCAGGTGGAATCCACCGACTCATGGCCATCATGCACGGCCAGATGATCCGGCGGCGCCTGCGCCAGAAAGAAGTGCGTATCGAATCGCCTGGGCAACATGGCCGGCGTAATCCAATGCGCATGGTGCAGCAGCTGATCGCACGCCAAATGCAGCCGCTCGCGCTCGACGAATTGCGCCAGGCTGATCTCTCCGCGGTGCAGGCGTTGTCTGCAAGAAGCCAACTGCGCCAGGCGGTCGCCGTCGATCAGCGGCCCGCCGGGCGCCGCCCGAGCCAGCAACAGACCGCACTCCTCAAAGGCTTCGCGGATGGCCGCCGCCTGCATGGCCGCAAGGCCCGGATCCGGGGAGGCGCCGTCCAGCCAGGGACGCAGACGGTCGTCGGCGTCACCCGCATCCACCTTGCCACCCGGGAATACCAGGGCGCCGGACGCGAAATCGATCTGATGATGGCGCACCACCATGAATACTTCGATCCCGCCACAAGCGCCGTCACGAATCAACAGGACAGTGGCGGAAGGAATGGGTTTGGCATTGGCCATGATTTCAGACCCCGGCGGCGCAGCCTCTCGGCGTCGGCATGTTCGCCGAATCGCCCCACTATGGCAAACTGATGCGATGGGCGCCCAAGCCGCCATGCTCCGCGTCGAGTTTCACTTGCCAGGTTGCCGTTCGCTCAAGGAGAAGCGGCGCCGACTCACTGGCGCCCGCACCCGGCTCGGGCGGCTGACCAACCTGGCCATCTGCGAGAGTGATCATCAGGATGCGCACCAACGCGCCGAGTGGAGTCTGGTGGCCATAGGCGCTCATGCCGGCCTGGTGGATCAGGGCCTGGCTGAGGCCGAACGCCTGCTGCAGACATCAGTGGATGCGCGCCTCATTGCGGTTGAACGGACCTGGCTGTGTTGATCTGGTTGCTGCTGTTGGTCGGCTCCGGCTGTTTCGGTATCTGGATGGCTTCAGTCCGGCGGGCGCGTCGCGCCTGGCTGAAGCGTCTCAACCTGCCCGGCCGATGGCTTGGCGGGCGCGTCACGCTGACATTCTTCGGGTCGCTTGATAGCGGCGAGTATCAGCTTGCCGAGCCAGGACGACAGGAGCAGGGCGTCTGGCGCCTGGCGGGCGATCAACTGCTGCTGTTGGCGGCAGGCGACAACGCCTCGCGCCGCTACCGATTGCGCCTGTTCGATGCCGGTAAAATCGAGTTTCGCGGCGACGGTCTGCCACACGCCCGCTTCTCCCGCGAAGCGGACAACATCGTCTATCTGAGAAATCGACGATGAACCTCGTTCCTGACGCCACGCTCGCCAATCTGATCCGCAACGCCGGCGCGCTGATTGAGCGATTGCTGCGGCTGGCGCCAGAGCCAGGCGCGGTGGACTGGCAAAACTGTCGAGCGGCAACCTGGCGTCGCAGCCGGCTGGCCGGCGGTTTCCACGCCTATCCGCAAGTGGATGCGACCCGCTTGCAGGACCTCCTTGAAATTGACGATCAGAAGGCGCGCCTGCTTGCCAATACCCGGCAATTCGTCGCTGGCTACCCGGCCAACAATGCGCTGCTATGGGGCGCCCGGGGCACTGGCAAGTCTTCTCTTGTGCACGGGCTGCTCGACAGCCTGGCGGACGCCGGCCTGCGGCTGCTGGAAGTGCGCAAGGAGGAGCTGGCCGCCCTGCCGCAAATCGCCGATCGACTGCGCCCCCTGCCCTACCGATTCCTGTTGTTCTGTGATGATCTGTCGTTCGAAGCCGACGATCCGTCATACAAGGTGCTGAAGAGCGCGCTTGAGGGCTCCGTGTTCCGCACGGCCAGCAATCTTCTGATCTACGCCACCTCGAACCGCCGGCATCTCCTGACCGAACAGGCAGCGGATAACGATACTGCGGCCTTCGTCGGCGGTGAATTGCATGAAGGTGATGCGATTGATGAAAAGGTGTCGCTGTCCGACCGCTTCGGCCTGCGCCTCGGGTTTCATCCGTTCACCCAGGACGCCTACCTGCGCGTCAGCCGCTACTGGATCGAGACGCTGGCGAAACGTCTGGACGCGTCGCTTGCCTGGACCCCGGACCTGGCGGCACAAGCCCTGCGCTGGGCGCTGGCGCGTGGGGTGCGCAGCGGACGCACGGCCCTGTACTTCGCACGCGACCGGGTCGGCGCCGCCCTGCTGGCGGCCGATGACGAAACCGGCGCGCCGACACCCTGACCTGGCGCTCCCGCATGTCTGTGCTACCTTTCGGCATAGGTTTTCCTGGCAAGGGACTGACGCTTGCGCTCGGCGGCCTGGCCCTGGCCCTGCCTGCGCTTGCAGACGAGGCTCTGGTGTCCGAGTTGAAAGCAGACATGCTGGCCGAAATCGCCGCTGATGCCCGCGCGACCCGGGGCTATACCGGGCGCGACACACTGAGCCCGGCGGTGATGGCGGCGATGGCCGCCGTTCCCAGACACGCCTTCGTGGAAGATTTTGGCGAGCGCCTTGCCTACGCCAACCGCCCGCTGCCGATCGGCTCCGGGCAAACCATCTCACAGCCGTTTATCGTGGCCCTGATGACAGACCTGCTGGCGCCCGCCGCCGAGCATCGGGTGCTGGAGATCGGCACTGGTTCAGGCTACCAGGCAGCTGTGCTGGCAGAACTTGTAGCGGAAGTGCACACCATCGAGATCATTCCGGCGCTGGCCAGGGAGTCAGCCGAGCGCCTCACGAGGCTCGGCTACGATCAGGTTCGGGTGCGCACGGGAGATGGCTGGCACGGCTGGCGGGAAGCCGCGCCCTTCGATGGCATCATCGTGACCGCGGTCGGGCCGGAGATTCCGCCGGCGCTGGTGGAACAATTGAAGCCAGGCGGACGCCTTGTGCTGCCGGTCGGCCCTGTGCATGGCGCGCAGAACCTGACTGTCGTCACTCGTTTGGCAGAAGGCGGCATGGAAACCCGGCAGGTATTGCCGGTCGCCTTCGTACCTCTCACGCGAACCCCCTGACTCCCAATCCCTGACGGCGAGCGCCCGGTCACCTGATCCGGGCCGACCAACAGCAACGCAAGCGCAGGCTCGCCATTTGTGCTAAAAGGCGCGGCCTATGCGCTTTCGTCTATTTGCCGCCCGGCCACAGATGCCCGCCCGCAATCTTCATCCGTATGCTGCCCGTGTAGATCGGCGGGCTGGCCGACCTGCAGCGCGCACGCGTCTGCGCCGCAACGGGGTCATGTCCTGGACGCTCGCCGGCCTGGTCCTTGCGTCGGCTTGCCCGGCGTTCGCAACCGATGCCGAGATCGAAGAAGTGATCGTCACCGCAAGCCTGGAAGCGCGCCTTGGCAGGCTCGGCAGCCACAGCGAGATCGAAGGCGAAGCGTTGGCGGAAATCCGCGCGACGCACGTGCACGAAGCCCTGGTGCGCGTGCCAGGGGTATGGGTCGCCCGAGGCTCCGGCCAAGAACATCTCACCGCCATCCGCTCCGGCGTCTATACCGGCGCCGGCGCCTGTGGCGAATTTCTGTATCTGGAAGATGGCCTGCCGATCCGACCCGCAGGCTTCTGCAACATCAACAACCTGTTCGAGGTCAACAGCGAACAGGCGCAGCGGATCGAGGTCTGGCGCGGACCGAGCAGCGCCATCCTCGGCGGCAACGGCCTGCACGGCGCCGTGAACGTGGTTACCGGCAGCCCGCGCGGCGGGCGGGTGAGCATCGAAGGCGGCTCGCACGGCTACTATCAGGCGCGCGCGAGCCTCGGCGGAGATCTGGGCGGCCACTATTTCGGTTTGAACGTCCACGGCAGCCACAGCAACGGCTGGCGCGACGACACCGGCTACGGCCAGCAAAAACTGTCGCTCGCGCATGGCGTCGAGGTCGCCGGCTGGTCGGTTCGAAACACGCTGACTGCCACCAACCTGAATCAGGAAACCGGCGGCTATGTGGTCGGTGACGAAGCCTACAAGCGCTCGGAACTGAGACGCGCCAACCCGAACCCGAATGCCTATCGAGACGCCTTCTCGGTGCGCGCCGCAAGCCACTGGCAAGGCGCCAACTGGCGCCATTCCGCCTATCTGCGACGCTCCGGCATGCAGTTCCTGCAACACTTCCTGCCTGGCCAGCCGACAGAAACCAATGCCCAGGTCAGCGCCGGCATCCTCAGCGTGCGCAGCTTCGACGCCGGCAATCTGTCGGGCCGCGCCGGCGCGCACCTGGAATGGATGGACGGCAAACTCGATGAGGTTCAGGCGGCTCCCACCCGGGGTTCGGCGTTCCTGATGGCCACCCGCCCGACTGGCCGTCATTACGACTATTCAATAGGATCGTGGATGGCGGCAGGCTTCGTGGATGTCGGCTGGGCGCTCTCCCCCGCCTGGCGGCTGATCCACAGCCTGCGCCTGGAGCACCTCGGCTACAACTACGACAATCATCACCTGACCGGTAACACCCGGGACGACGGCTCCGCCTGCGGCTTCGGCGGCTGCCTCTATACCCGCCCCGCCTCGCGCCATGACGATTTCACGCAGCTGGCAGGACGCCTCGGCATCGAGCGGCGCCTTGCCGACAAAGGCGCCGCCTATCTACTGGCGAGCAGTGGTTTTCGTCCGCCTCAGGCAACTGAACTTTACCGCCTGCAGCGCGGCCAGACGGTTGCCGACCTCAAGGCGGAACGGCTGATCTCCGTCGAGCTGGGCGTGAAATCCGGCCCCTGGTCCCTGGCCGCCTTTCGAGAACGCAGTCGGCACGTGATCCTGCGCGACTCACGCGGCTACAACATCAGCGACGGCAAGACCCGATCGCTGGGCGTGGAGCTGGCCGGTGGCTGGCAGATCGGCGCTCACAGCTTCGGCCTGGCAGCGACCTGGGCACAGCACGAGTATGACTTCACGGGCGCGGTCAGCTTCGGCGAACTGATCAGCGAGGGTAACCAGCTCGATTCCGCGCCCGAGTGGCTGGCGCATGGGCGTTGGCGCTACCAGCCAGGCGAACGCTGGTATTCCGAATTCGAGGTCAATCAGGTGGGCAAGCACTACACCAATGCCTCGAATACCGCGCGCTACAAGGGTCATGTGGAGGTCAACTGGCGTACCGGCCTGGATCTGGGAGAGCGCGCGCACCTGTTCCTGCGCATCATCAATCTGCTCAACGACCGCTACGCCTGGCGGGCGGACTACGCCTTCGGCAATCACCGCTACTTCCCCGCCATGCCGAGGCAGGCATACATCGGGCTCGACGTCCGCCTTTGAGCAACACCTTGCTTCGCTTGTCCGGCCTGACCTGCGAACGCGGCGGTCAGATGTTGTTTCGTGGCCTCGACCTGTCGCTTGGCGACGGCCACTGCGTCGCCGTGCGTGGCGCCAACGGCTGCGGCAAATCCACCCTGCTGCGCATCGCAGCCGGCCTCTACACGCAACACGAAGGCCAGGCGCACGCGCGGCCAGCCAGCTATCTCGGCCACAGCAACGGCATCAGCGGCCTGTTGAGCCCGAGACAGAACCTGGCCATCGCCGCAGGATTGGCGCAGCGCGACGCCGATCCCGTGCTCGCTGAAGTCGGCCTGGGCAGACAGCTGGACACGCCTTGTCGGCATCTCTCACGCGGTCAGCAAAGGCGTATCGCACTGGCCCGGCTGCGCCTCGAAGGCCGCCCCCTGTGGCTGCTGGATGAACCCCTTGCCGGCCTGGATACAGCGGGCGTCAACCTGCTGCGCGTCTGGCTGGACCGACATCTGGCCGCTGGCGGCGGCGTTCTCTGCGCCACCCATCAGCCGCTCGGATGCGAAACGCAGACGCTGGAACTCGGCACAGCAACGGACGCCGGCTCTTGATACGGCTCTTCGGACTGCAATTCAGGCGCGACTGGATCGCCCAGATTCGCGCCCGGGACGGGCTGGTCAATCCGCTCGCCTTCCTGTTCCTGGCCATCACCGCCTTTGCCATCGCCCTGGGCGGCAAGCCGGACCGCCTCGCCGAGTCGGCGCCGGGCATTCTCTGGTCACTGCTACTGCTGGCCAACCTGCTGTCTCTGGACAGCCTGTTCCGGCGCGATCACGAAGATGGCGTGCTGGAACAGATGTTGCTTCAGGCAGAATCCGGATTCGTGGCCGTGCTGGCCAAGGCGGCCGTGCATTGCTGCGGCCCGGTATTGCTGCTTGTGGGCCTGGCGCCGGTTGCCGGACTGATGCTCGGACTGCCGCCGGCGGGCCTGCCCTGGCTGCTGCTCGGCCTGCTGCTCGGCGCACCCGCACTCAGCCTGATCGGTGCGGTTGGCGCCGCGCTCACGGTCGGCCTCGGAAACGGCGGGCTGCTGCTTGCGCTGCTGCTGCTGCCGTTGCAGGCGCCGGTGCTGATATTCGGCGTCAGCGCACTTGATCAGGCCCTGGCGGGCGTCACGCCCGCGGCGCAGTTATACTGGCTGGCCGCCATCAGCGCCGGAGCCCTGACACTGGCGCCCTTTGCCGCTGCCGCAGCCCTGAAGATCAGCGTGGAAGAATCGTGACTCTGAAGACCTACTGGCATCGCCTGGGTTCACCCCGCTGGTTCTTTCAGATGAGTGCTCCCTGGGAGGGCGCAGGCTTCGTCGTCAGCATCCTGCTGATCGGCGCGGGCCTGCTCTGGGGCCTCGCCTTCGCCCCGCCAGACTATCAGCAGGGTGACAGCTTCCGCATCATCTATGTGCATGTGCCCGCCGCCATGGTTGCCCAATCAGTCTATGTGGTGCTTGCGGTTTCTGGTGCTATCCTTTTGATATGGAAAATGAAAATGGCCGGGATGGTGCTACAGTCTCTGGTCGGCTTCGGTATGGGCCTGACCGCCCTGGCGCTGGCTACCGGCGCACTCTGGGGCAAGCCCACCTGGGGCGCCTGGTGGGTATTCGACGGGCGCACCACCTCGACCCTGCTGCTGCTGTTCCTGTACGTTGGCCTGCATGCCCTGCGCCAGGCGATCCCGACGCAGGAGCGGGCTGACCGCGCCTGTGCGCTGCTGGCAATTGTCGGTGTGGTCAATATCCCGATCATCAAGTACTCGGTGAACTGGTGGACCACCCTGCACCAGGGCGCCACATTCAAGTTGACAGAAGCGCCGGCCATGCCGTCGGAGATGTGGCTGCCGCTGCTGCTGGTGGTGCTCGGCGCCTACGGCCTGCTGGGCGCCAACCTGATCGGCGCCTTGCGCAATGCGATTCTGCAACGGGAATCCGGCGCCGCCTGGGTGCGTGACTGGGCGCTGGCGCACTCGCTTTCCCCGAATCCTGGCAGCCGCTGATGCCGGAAGCCTGGGTGGTCTGGCTGAATATGGGGGGGCACGGCTGGTACGTCTGGCCGGCCTACGGCCTCGCCATTGTCGGAATCACCGTCAACGTCTGGCGCCTGCGCCGGCAGCGGCGGCAGCTGGTCGCCCGAATACGGCAAAGCGCCGGCCCGGATTCGGAGCCGCGCTGATATGCACCCGACAAGGCGCAAGCGCCTGCTGGTCGTTCTGTTCGTGCTCGTCGGCAGCAGTGCGGCCACTGCCTTGATGCTGCTTGCGGCCAATGAGAATCTCAACCTCTTCTATCCGCCCGCCAGCATCGTCTCCGGAGAGGCGCCCATGGCGCGCGGCATTCGTGCGGGCGGCATGGTGCTCGAAGGCAGCGTAGTGCGGGCGCCGGATTCCCTGGCCGTGCGCTTTGTGCTGACTGATCGCCAGGGTTCCGAGTTCACCGTCGCCCACACCGGCATCCTGCCGGACCTCTTTCGGGAAGGTCAGGGCATCCTGGTGCGCGGGCAGCTGAATTCGGCAGGCGTCTTTCAAGCCGAAGAAGTGCTCGCCAAGCACGACGAGAACTACATGCCGCCGGAACTTGCCGGCCTGGCGAAAACCGAACCAGCGCCGTGATTCCCGAACTCGGTCACTTCGCGCTGATTCTGGCGCTGGCTCTGGCGCTGGCCGGCGCCGGGTTCGGCCTGGCGGGCGCCCGGCTGCGCCGCCCCACCTGGATGGCAGCGGCAGTCTCGGTCACGTACGGGCAACTGGCGTTCGTCGGTCTCGCCCTTGTGGCGCTCCTGCATGCCTTTGTCACCGACGATTTCAGCGTCGCCTATGTTGCCCACAACGCCAATTCCCTGCTGCCCTGGTACTACAAGGTCAGCGCTCTCTGGGGTGCGCACGAGGGCTCGTTGCTGCTGTGGACGCTCATAATGACCGGCTGGATGACGGCGGTCGCCGGATCCAGTCGCCTGCCACAGCCCTTTCACGCCCGCGTGCTTGGCGTCATGGGGCTGCTCAACAGCGGTTTCCTGTTGTTTCTGCTGCTCACCAGCAATCCATTCGAGCGTCTGCTGCCATTGCCGCCGGCGGATGGCTCCGACCTCAACCCGCTGTTGCAGGATTTCGGCCTGATCGTGCATCCGCCGATGCTCTACCTGGGATATGTGGGCTTCTCGGTACCCTTTGCCTTTGCCGTCGCCGGACTACTCGAAAGACGCCTCGACAGCGCCTGGGCCGGATGGTGCCGGCCCTGGACCAATACAGCCTGGGCCTTTCTGACGCTGGGGATCGCCCTGGGAAGCTGGTGGGCCTACTATGAACTCGGCTGGGGCGGCTGGTGGTTCTGGGATCCGGTGGAGAATGCTTCCTTCATGCCCTGGCTGGCTGGCACGGCGCTGGTGCATGCCCTGGCCGTGACCGAGCGTCGGGGCGCGCAGAAGAGCTGGACCCGCCTGCTGGCCATCAGCGCCTTCTCACTCAGCCTGCTCGGCGCCTTCATCGTCCGTTCAGGCGTGCTGACCTCGGTACACGCCTTTGCGGTGGACCCCACCCGCGGTCTGTTCATCCTCGCCTTTCTGGCGCTGGTGGCGGGGGGCGCCCTCACCCTCTTCGCATTGCGCGCCAGCAGTCTGCTAGCCGCCATACGGCATCGCCTGGTCAGCCGCGAGACCTTTCTGCTGGTGAACAACTGCCTGCTGGCGGTGGCGCTGGCTGTGGTCATGCTCGGCACCCTCTATCCACTCGCCTACGAGGCACTGACCGGCGGTGACAAGATCAGTGTCGGGCCGCCCTGGTTCAATCGCTTCTTCGTACCCATCGCGCTCACCCTGGCGCTGGCCCTGGTTGCGGGGCCGCTGGCCGGCTGGAAACGCACCGACCTGCCCGGCTTCGGCAAGCGCCTGGGGGTCTGTCTTCTTGCCAGCGCAGTGCTGGCCAGCATCGCCGCCTGGACGCTGGCGGGGCTGTCCTGGGCCGGCGCAGCCGCCGTGCTGCTGAGCCTCTGGATCCTGCTGACGCACGCTCAGGACTTCGCACGACGCCTGAGGCGCACGGGCAAGCTGCCGAGGCTCGGCTATGGCGGCATGATTTTCGCCCACGTGGGCTTTGCCCTGAGCCTGTCCGGCGTTGCGCTCACGCACGAACTCTCGGTGGAAAAGGATCTGCGCATGACGCCTGGCGAGGCGGTGAGCCACGGTGGCATCAGCTTCCGGTTCCGCGGCGTAACCGAGGCGACCGGGCCGAATTATCTGGCGCAACGCGGTATTTTCGAGGTGACAGATGGCGACCGCCGATTCCTGCTGACGCCGGAGAAGCGACGCTATACGGTGCGTGACGCCGTCATGACCGAGGCCGCCATTGATGCCGGTTTCTTCAAGGATATCTACGTGTCATTGGGGGAACCGCTTGATAACGCAGACTGGGCCGTGCGCCTGCATGTCAAGCCGTTCGTGCGCTGGATCTGGTTTGGCGCCCTGCTGATGGCGCTTGGCGGTGTGGCTGCGGTTGTTGATCGCCGGCTTCGACGGCCATCTGCCATGGTGCAGCCGCAAAGCCTGGTTGCAGGTTGATGCGGCGCCTTTGGCTGTTTCTGCCGCTGGCGGCGCTGGCGCTGATCCTGATAATCGGCGGCTACGGCTTTCAGCTGGAGGATCCACACCGCCTGCCTTCGGCGCTGATCAACAAGCCGTTTCCGGAATTTTCCGCCTCTGCTCTGGAAGCGGCAGAGGGTCTGATGGTCAGCCGCGAGGATCTGCTGGACGGCCCGACGCTGGTGAACATCTGGGCCACCTGGTGTCCTACCTGCCGCGCCGAACACGATCTGCTGACGGCCATTCGCAAGGTCTCGCCGGTCAGGATCGTGGGCGTCAATTACAAGGATGATCCGCAGGCGGCGATTGCCTGGCTGCAGCAGCACGGCAATCCCTATGACCTGGTGATCACCGATGCGGATGGCCGCCTGGGCGTGGAGCTGGGGGTGTACGGCGCCCCGGAAACCTTTCTCCTGGACAGCGCCGGCATCGTCCGCTTCAAGCAGGTCGGCGCCATCGACGCCCAGGCCTGGTCGCAGGACCTGGCGCCCCGCCTGCGTGCGCTCGGCGTTGCCGCCGCCCCGCTGGACGCGCACAGCGACGCATCGGACGCCAGCGTCCCGCCGCGACAGCCGGGTTAGCCATGCGCTGGCTGCTGACTCTGGCGCTGCTCGGCATGGGGCAATCGACGCTGGCCGAGAGCCCGGTCGATGTGTACGAGTTTCCGAACGCCGAGATGGAGGCCCGCTATCGGGCGCTGATCGACGAGTTTCGTTGTCCCAGGTGCCTGAACA
The DNA here is from genome assembly GCA_965199705.1 of Pseudomonadales bacterium. Classification (GTDB taxonomy): domain Bacteria; phylum Pseudomonadota; class Gammaproteobacteria; order Pseudomonadales; family Azotimanducaceae; genus Azophilus. Next base: position 935,202 of record OZ241359.1, on the reverse strand, counting down.
CCAACCTTGCGGGCAGCGATGCGCCGATTGCCGAAGACCTGCGCGCCGCCGTGCATCGATTGCTGGTGCAAGCAGGTTGGTCGGATGCCGAGATTCGAGACTACCTGCGCGCGCGCTACGGCGATTTCGTACTCTATGATCCGCCCGTCTCGCCGGCCACCTGGCTGCTCTGGGGCGGGCCGGGGCTACTCGCCGGCATCGGCTTGCTGGTGCTCCTGCGGCGTCTGCGATATCAGCGAGCCCCCCGCCTGGATGCAAGTGAGCGCGCTCGCCTGAAGCAGCTACTCGAATCCCGGACGGATTGACGCAAGGCCATGTTCTGGGCAGGCATTCTGCTGCTCTGCGTTGCCGCCGGAGGATTCGTTCTGGCGCCCTTTCTATGGCGCAGCGGCGCCCGGAAGCAGACGCTGCCAGACGCCACGAGCCTGTATCGAGCGCGCTTGCAGGCACTCTCGGACGAATCCGATTTGTCCGAACTCGACGGGGCCAGCCGAACCGAGTTGCGCGACGAGCTGGGCCGCGCCCTGCTCGACGATCTGGCGGCAGTGGAAACCGCGACGCCGAAGTCTCGGCCACAGGATGGCGCTTGCGGCCGAGCCAGCGTCCGGGTCGGGCTCTCGGTGGCGCTGGTTGTTGCCGCCACAGCAGTCTTGCTCTACTGGCGTCTCGGCGAACAGGACGCTGCCCGGCTGTCCCGGGCCACCGACATCCTGGCGCTGGAACCAGCCCGGGACGCAGCAGAACTCAGCCGCTGGCACGCCTTCCTGGAAGCGCGGGCAGCAGAAGAGCCAGAGAATACAGGCGTCTGGCTACTGCTTGGCCACCTGCAGATGAAGCAGGCCGACTACGCCCAAGCCGCAACCGCCTTCGAACGAGCGCACGTCCTGGCCGGCGAAGCGGCTGGCCTTGACGTCTATTGGTTGCAGGCCCGATTCCTGGCCGCCGATGGCGCCCTGGACGACAGCAGCCGGGCGCTGGCCAACGACATCCTGGAACGCCAGCCAGGGCACGCGACCACGCTCGAACTCCTGGGGCTGGACGCCTACCGGCGCGGTGACCATCGCGCCGCCGTCATGCGCTTCAATCGCGCACTCACCCGCCCCTTGCCGCAAGAGCGCCAGATCCTGCTCTGGGCCAGCCTGATCCAGGCGAGGCAAGCGCTTGGCGACCTGCTGCCGGCGATAGACGTGCAGGTGCGCGCGAGCGCCGAACCACCCGCCGGCGCCACCCTGTTCGTGCTTGCGCGACCGCCCGGAGGCGGGATGCCCTACGCCCTGGCGCGGCGCCCGGCCATCCTCCTGCCGCGCACGATTCGGCTGGACGAAACCACCCGCATGAGCGAGGCGCTGAGCCTGGCCGACGCCGACACGGTGGAGGTGCTGGCGCGCATCAGTCTGAGCGGCACCGCCACGCCGCATCCGGGCGACTGGGAATGGCGCTCAGCTCCGATCCGGCTCAAGGATCTCGCAGCGCCACTGCAACTTGATGCCGAACTGACCCGACCCGCGCGCCAGCAAGGGGATGATGGCGGTGGCGCGTTGCGTGCGATTCAGGGGCAAATGCCCAGCAACACCAGCGGGACCGCCGGTACGCCTCTCCCTTGACGGATGACGTTGAGAAGATCCCTTTCAAAGTAAGGCACGCCGGACGACATCTCGATCTCCAGGTTCTTCATTGGCAAGATTTCGATGCCCACGTCGATGATATCCGACACGTAGGCGCCGATTCGCATCAGCGCTGATATCCCAAACCGCCCGGCTCCCGGCGATGCAGTCCGGTTTTGGCCCGGCAAGCCGAGAATGCATCCGAGCCAGCAAATCGGCAGGGTAGAATAGTCCATCATGGTGCAGGCGCTGGCAGACTTTCAGGTGGTGTCCGGCTACCAGCCGGCGGGCGATCAGCCGTCGGCGATCGCGGGCCTGATCGATGGCCTGGAATCCGGCCTCAGCCATCAGACGCTGTTCGGGGTAACCGGCTCCGGCAAGACCTTCTCGATCGCCAATGTGGTGCAGGCGGTGAACCGCCCGACGCTGGTGCTCGCGCCCAACAAGACCCTGGCGGCGCAACTCTATGGCGAGTTTCGGGAGTTCTTTCCGCACAATGCGGTCGAGTACTTCGTGTCCTACTACGACTACTACCAACCGGAGGCGTATGTGCCCGCCTCGGACACCTACATCGAGAAGGACGCCTCGATCAACGAGCACATAGAGCAGATGCGTCTTTCTGCCACCAAGGCGCTGCTGGAGCGGCGCGACACCCTGATCGTGGCCTCGGTTTCGGCGATTTACGGTCTTGGCGACCCGCAGTCCTATCTGCAAATGGTGCTGCACCTCGACCGTGGCGACAAGGTCGATCAGCGCTACCTGCTCAGGCGACTGGCCGAGCTCCAGTACAGCCGCAACGACGCTGCCTTCGCACGCGGGCACTATCGGGTGCGCGGAGATGTGATCGACATCTTCCCGGCCGAATCCGAAGTTTCGGCAGTACGGGTGGAACTGTTCGACGACGAGATCGAGAACCTTTCCATTTTCGATCCGCTTACCGGCGAGATCATCAACCGGGTGCCGCGCTTCACGGTGTTCCCGAAAACCCACTATGTCACGCCGAGAGAACGCATCCTGGCGGTGCTCGACCAGATCACCGACGAATTGAACGAGCGCCTCGACTGGCTCAGGGCGCGCGACAAGCTGGTGGAAGCACAGCGCCTGGAGCAGCGCACCCGCTTCGACCTGGAAATGATCCAGGAACTCGGCTATTGCTCCGGCATCGAGAACTACTCCCGGTATCTCTCCGGTCGCGCGGCGGGCCAGCCGCCGCCCACCCTGTTCGACTATCTGCCGAAGGATGCGCTGCTGGTGATCGACGAATCACACGTGACCGTGCCGCAGCTCGGCGGCATGTACAAGGGCGACCGGTCCCGCAAGGAAACCCTGGTGGAATACGGATTCCGCCTGCCCTCGGCGCTCGATAACCGGCCACTGAGATTCGACGAATGGGAGCAGCTGAGCCCTCAGGTCATCTTCGTCTCCGCCACGCCCGGGCCCTATGAGGCGGACTTTGCCGGGCAGGTGGTGGAACAGGTGGTGCGGCCTACCGGCCTCGTGGACCCGGAGGTCGTCGTGCGCCCAGCAACCACGCAGGTGGATGATCTGCTTGGCGAAATCCGTCAGGTCGTGGCGCGTGGAGAGCGGGTTCTGGTCACCACCCTCACCAAGCGCATGGCCGAGGACCTCACCGACTACATGGACGAGCACGGTGTCCGGGTGCGCTATCTGCACTCCGACATCGACACGGTGGAGCGCATGGAAATCGTGCGCGACCTGCGCATGGCCGCCTTCGATGTGCTGGTTGGCATCAACCTGCTGCGGGAGGGCCTGGACATACCGGAAGTTTCCCTGGTGGCGATTCTTGACGCTGACAAGGAGGGCTTTCTGCGCGGTGAACGCTCGCTGATCCAGACAATCGGGCGCACCGCGCGCAATGTCCACGGACGCGCCATCCTCTACGCCGATACAGAAACCGGCTCCATGCAGCGGGCGCTGGCGGAAACGGCCAGGCGCCGAGCCAGGCAGCTGGCCTTCAATGAAGCCCACGGCATCACGCCGCAGACCATTCAGAAGCGGGTCACTGAAGTGATGGAAGGGGCACGAGCGCCAGCAGCCGGCGAAGGCCGCAGAGCGGCGCGACGGCGCGGGGCACGGCAGCAGACGGCAGAGCTGCCAGAGGATCCGAAGGCGCTGGGCAAACTGGTGCAGTCGCTGGAGCAGAAGATGCAGGAACACGCCCGTAACCTGGAATTCGAGGAAGCGGCGCTCTTGCGCGATCAGATTCGGAGCATCCGCCATGAGCGATTCGGCGCCGCCGCCTGACCCGGGCGATCAGCGGGGACAGCGCCGGGACTATCCAGACCGGCCTCTGCGCCGGTCAGATCTGGCGGCCAGCCCGACCGCTCTGTTCGGCGCCTGGTTACAGGCAGCGACGGAAGCCGAAAGCCCTGATCCAACCGCGATGGCGCTGGCCACCGTCAGCGCCAACGGTATGCCCTCGGTGCGCACGGTGCTGCTCAAGCACTTCGATGCAGCCGGATTTTGCTGGTACAGCGATGACCGCAGCCACAAGGGCGCGGACCTGCGCGCCAACCCGACGGCGGCGCTCCTGTTCTATTGGCCGCCACTCAGCCGGCAGGTGCGCATCCGCGGCGCGGTCACGCGCTTGCCTGGCGCCGACGCCGATGCCTACTTCCATGCACGCCCGGCCATGAGCCGGTATGCGGCTGCGGCTTGCGTTCAGTCGGCCCCGGTCGCCAACCGTGCGGCGCTCGAACGCGCCGTAGCAGAATTGCGTGCCCAAACGCCGGAAGCGCGTCTGGCGCGCCCGAAAGAGTGGACTGGTTATCGCCTGGCGCCGGTGGAATACGAATTCTGGCAGGGCCGGGCCGGCCGTCTGCATGATCGGTTCCGGTTTCGACCCGTGGATGCCGGGAATAGCTGGGAGGTCGAGCGGCTGCAACCCTGAGGCGGGCCGCAAGCCGTCAATTTGCAGGCGCGGGATTCAGAGATTCACCCGGCATCGCGCCCTCGGATACGGGATTGGCAGCGTCCGCAGGCGCTTCGCCCGGCGGCAGTCGTACATGAAACCAGACCTGACTGTACTCGCCGGCTGCTAACTCGGCATCAAATATCCAGCGCAGCGCTGCGACCGGCGCCGATGACCCGGACACCGCCGGGTTTTCGGCTGGCGGCCAACCAGGATCTGCGCTCGCCGTGCGTGCGGTGAATGCCATTTCGCCGCCGTCGGCGGACGCGGCGCCAATCAGAATCTGCGTGTTCGGCCCATCGGCGGAACCGGGCACATAGTCCACACCCGCCGGCAGTGGGTTGGTGATGACAATCACGCCTGCCGGCACAGCTGCCAGGCCAGTATTGGCAAAGGTGATGGTGTAGCGCAGTTCGTCTCCGGGATGCGCGACATCGGCATCCGTCAGGATGCGCCCGACCAGGCCCGCACCCGCGTTCTCGGAGTACTCCAGCCGCTCGATGCGCGTGCTCAGCAGCACCTCGGCCTCGGCGCGTGGCCCGGCCAGGCAGGCGACGAGCGCCAGAATCCACAATCCGCTCACGAAACGAGATGGCTTCACATTCCTACTCCAGACCACGCAGCACCAGAATGGGCGGGCTCGACACCAGCCCGCGGGCGCCGACCATGCCGACGACCAGAACCAGGGCAGCGCCCAGGGCCGGCGCCAGCAGCCAGAGTTCCGGATGCAGGTTCGGCGGCAAATCGAAGACCTGAAGCTGCAACAAGGCGACCGTCACCTCCGCACCGAAAACGCCGAGCAAGCCGGCAAACAACCCAAGCACGGCAAACTCCAGGGCCAGACTGCCGCGAATCAGGCGGCGTCGGCCACCGAGGGCGCGCACCAGCGCATGTTCCGCCAGGCGACCATCGCGGCTCGCCTGAATGCTGGCGATCAACACCAGGCAGCCGGATACGAGCACCAGGCCGAGCACCAGCTCCACGGCGCGCGTCACCCGTTCAACGATGCGTTGCACCTGGGCCACGATGGCGTCCACTTCGATTACGGTAACGGTCGGAAACTCCGACAGCAAGCGATTGAGAAACGCCTTCTCGCCAGTCGGCAAATGAAAGCTGGTCATGTAGGTCACTGCCTGCCCGGAGAGCACGCCAGGCGAAAACAGAATGAAGAAGTTGGGTTCCATGCTCTCCCAGTCCAGCGCGCGAAGGCTCGCCACCTCCGCCTCGATTGCGCTTCCGGCAATGTCGAAAGTCAGGCGATCCCCCAATCCCAGCCGCAGTTCCTCCGCATACTCGGCCTCAAGGGAAACCAGAGGGCGGGTCTCATCCGCCCCCCACCAGACACCGGCTGTCAGATCGTTGCCACTGGGCAAGTCCGCAGTCCAGGTCAGATTGCGCTCCGAGCCGAGCCTGGGGCCGTCGCCCTGCCGACCCTGGCGCGCTTCGCGGTCGGCCGCCGCCTCTCCATTCACGGCCACGACTCGTCCGCGCAGCATCGGCGTCAAGACGCCCTGACGGCTGGTGTGCGCCTGCAGGAGTTGCGACACGGGTTGCACCTGCGCCGGCGTCACGTTCATCAGGAAGTGATTGGGGATGTCCTCGGGCAGGCTGGCCTGCCACTCATCCACCAGGGCACTGCGCAGCAGCGTCAGGATCAGCAGCAGCATCAACGCCAGCCCGAAGACGCCGATCTGCAGGATGTTCTCGCCTTGCCGACGACGCAATCCGGATAGCGCGAGGCGCCAGCTGCTGCCGGCCTTCATGCCCACAACCCGGCCGATGCGCAACAGAAAGTACGCCGCCACGCCAAAAATCAGCAGCACGCCGGCCATGCCAGCGAGCGCCCAGCCAGTCAGCAGCAGGCTGCCGCTGTACCAAATGAGCAGGAACAGGGCGCCGGCGCCGCCAACAGCGATGGTGACCCATTCGGATACCGGCGCCGGCCCCATGTCCCGACGAATCACGCGCGCCGGCGGCACAGCGCGCAGATGCAGCAACGGCGGCATGGCGAAGGCCAGCGCGCTGATCATGCCGGTCGCGGCGCCGAGCGCGAATGGACGGATGCTCGCGCCCGGTAACGCGACCGGCAGCAGGGCTTCAAGCGCTTCAACGATGCCGAGATGCAAGACCGCGCCAAGCGCCAGGCCGAGCAGAACGGCAACCCCGCCAACGCCAGCGAGAATGCCGAGATAGCCTGTCAGGATGCTGTTGGGGCCGGCGCCAAGGGTCTTCAGGATGCCAACGTGGTCGAAGTGCCGATGCGCATAGCGGCGGGCGGAAAGCGCCACCGCCACGCCCGCCAGCAGAACCGCCAGCAGCCCGGCCAGGAGCAGATAGCGCTCGGCTCGGTCCAGCGCCACGCCGATGCGCGGACTGGCGCGGTGAATATCGACCCAGCGATAGCGCTCGTCCGGGTCCGTCGCCGCCTGAAAGGCGTCGAGTTGCGACTGCGGCCCGCGCAGCAGCAAACGATAGTTGATGCGGCTACCGGGCTGCACCACCTCGGTGGCCGGCACGTCCTGCCGGTTCATCATCAAGCGGGGGCCGAGATCGAAGAAGGAGCCGCCCCGGTCCGGTTCACGCACCAGCACCCGGGCGACCCTGAGTCGCGCAACGCCTACTTCAACCTCGTCGCCGACAACAACGCCAAGCGCCGGCAGGAGACGCGAATCGAGCCAGACCTCGCCGGGCGCTGGAATATCCTGAACCGGCTGACCGGGCGCAAAGGCCTCGCTGCCGGTCACCAGGACGCCGCGCAGGGGATAACCGTCCGCTACCGCCTTGACGCCAACCAGCTGATTGCGGTCGCCGGCAAACACCATGGACGGAAACGTCAGGGTGGTGGTGTGGGGCAGTTGGCGCGCTTCGGCCTCGCGCGCATACGCCGCTGGCAGGGGTTCGGACGCCGATACATAGCGATCAGCGGCCAGAAAGCTGGCCGACTCCAGCAGCAACGCCTGTTGCAGGCGATCGACGAACAGGCTGATGGCCGTGACCGTGGCGACGCCGACGGTGAGCGACGCCAGCAGCAGGCGCAGCTCGCCAGAACGCCAGTCGCGGCGCGCCAAACGCCAGATCAGGCCGGGCCGCATCAGTCGGCCCGGAATCCGCGTCCGCTCATGGCGCGAGCCGCCCGGCGGCCAATTGAATCACGCGCTCGCAGCGGTCGGCCAGACGCTCATCGTGGGTTACCAGAACCAGCGTGGTGGCATAGGCTTCGTTCAGATCGAACAACAGGTCGATGATCCGGGCGCCGGTCTGGGTATCCAGATTGCCGGTAGGTTCGTCGGCAAAGAGCACGGTCGGCCGCGATGCAAAGGCGCGGGCGATGGCTACCCGCTGCTGTTCGCCGCCAGAAAGCTGGCGCGGATAGTGGCCGGACCGTTCCGAAAGGCCCACCTGGGCGAGCAGGGCCTCGGCCTGAGTAGCGGCGTCCGCATCGCCGCGCAGTTCCGCCGGCAACATCACGTTCTCCAGCGCCGTGAGGCTTGCCAGCAGTTGAAACGTCTGAAACACGAAGCCAACGTGCTGGCCACGCACCTGAGCCCTCGCCTCCTCGTCCATGTCGCCCAAGTCCTGGCCGACCAGTTCCACCCGCCCAGTCGTCGGCAGATCCAGGCCCGCCAGTATCGCCAGGAGCGTTGTCTTGCCGGAACCGGAAGCGCCAGCCACCGCCAGCCGCTCGCCCGCGTTGATTTCGACGTCAATGCCCTCCAAGATGACGAGCGGCCCGGCCGATGTGCCCACGCGCTTGCCAATTCCCCTGGCTCGGACAACAGTTGACATCATGAATCCTGAATTCGTCCAACAATGGGTACGCCGGCAACGTCTGCTGGCGCTGCCGATTCTTTGCCTGGTTCTGACGGCGGCGGCCGATGCGCCCGGCGCCGCCAAGGTGCTGGTGTACGGAAACAGTATCAGTGCCGCCTACGGTATTCAACGGCAAGCCGGCTGGGTGGCGCTGCTCGAACAGCGGCTTCAGGCCCATGATCCCGAACACCGGGTCATCAACGCCAGCGTCAGCGGCGAAACCACCAGTGGCGGCCTGGCGCGCCTGCCGTCAACGCTGGCCACCCACGCTCCGGACCTGTTGATCCTGGAGCTTGGCGGCAACGATGGCCTGCGCGGATATCCAGTGACGACCATCGCCGACAATCTGGCCGGGATGATCCGCCTCGCGCGGCTTGCCGGTTGCCAGGTGCTGCTGGTGCCGATGCAGATTCCACCGAGCTACGGGCAGCGCTACGTGCGCGCCTTCGAACGCATCTTTGCAGACGTTGCAGCGCGTGAGTCGGCGCCGCTCGCGGCATCATTCATCGACTCGGTGGCGCTTGAGCCGGGCCTCATGCAAGACGACGGCGTGCACCCGAACGCTGCCGCCCAACCCAGGCTGCTCGACGCGCTCTGGCCGGAGATCAGGGCGCTGCTTCAGCTCTGACGGCGCCGGCGCTCAGCGATTCGCGCTTGTCGAAAACGAAACACTGCCCCTGCCAGCGGCAATCCGCTGCATCCACCTCTGTCAGATAGCGCAGAATGCCGCCGGCCAGTTGATACACCTCGGCAAATCCCGCCTGCCTGAGCCAGGCTGACGCCTTTTCGCAGCGAATGCCGCCGGTGCAGTAGAGCGCCAGGCGAGCGTGCTTGTCCGGGTGCAGCCGGGCCTCGGCGAAGGCCGGAAATTCGCGGAAGTTGTCAGTACCCGGATCCAGGGCGCCGGGAAAGGCCCCAAGTTGCGTTTCGTAGCGATTGCGCACGTCGACCACGGTCACCTCGCTATCGTCCAGCAACTGATTCCAGCGCGCTGCTGACACGGGTTCACCGACTGTCTCCACACCCTGCCAGCGCTGGCCGAAGGTGAGAATTTCAGGCTTGATGCGCACCTTCAGGCGGTCGAACGCCGGTGCTGGCGCGGGGGTATCTGAGCGCTGCACCGGCAGGTCCGCCAACCGCTGATCGCGCTGCATGTGCTCCAGAAAGCGGGCCAGAGCCGGCGCCTGGCCGCAGAGGCTCAGGTTGACGCCTTCCTCCGCCAGCAGAATGGTGCCGCGCAGCGCCAGGCGTTCCGCCTCCGCACGCAGCCAGGCGCCCAGCTCGGCAAGCCCCGTCAGCGGCGTGAAGCGATAGCCAGTAATCACCTGCATGACAGCAGATAGCGCTCAGGGTGCGGTGGCGGCCTTGCCACCGCCGAGGCAGGGCGGTGACAGGGGCGCATCGGCAAAGCGCTGGCGCCATTCCGTCAGGGTGTATGTGTGCAGGGCCAGGGCATGAATCGGCCCGGCCAGTTCCTCGGCCAGCAGTCGATGCACCTGCCGATGCCGAGCCAGGGCGCGCTGGCCGTGAAAGTCTTCGCTCACCAGCACCACCTTGAAGTGGGATTCAGCGCCCGGCGGCACATTGTGATTGTGACTCTCGTTTATGACGTCCATGTGTTGCAGGCGCAAGCCGGCGGCGAGTTTTTCCTGCAGCGTGCGGGCAACGGACATGGCCGCCATTGTAACGGTTATGGCGACACTGGCAGGCATTCCGGGTCGCGCAGTAATGATCCACCCTGGCCTTCGCCGGTTCCGTTACAATCACCGCATCTCTTCCGATTGACGACGCAAGATGCTGGCCATCCTTTCTCCCGCCAAGGCGCTGGATTTCGACAGCCGAGCGCCCACGGCCAAGTCGAGCAGCCCGGAGTTTCTCGACGAATCCACGCAAATCATCCAGAAGCTCAGGCAGCTGGCGCCACAGGATCTGGCGCGGCTGATGGGCATCAGCGACAGCCTGGCAAGCCTGAACTACGACCGCTACGCGGCCTGGAAGCCGCCGTTCACGCGGCGCAACGCCAAGCAGGCGCTGTACGCCTTCAACGGCCCTGTCTATCAGGGATTGCGCAGCGAAGAGTTCACAGCGCGAGACCTCACCTGGGCCCAGAAACATCTGCGCATCCTGTCCGGCCTGCACGGTCTGTTGCGGCCCCTGGACCTGATCCAGCCATACCGGCTGGAAATGGGCACGCGGCTTGGCGTCGAACAGAGCCAGGATCTGTATGGCTTCTGGCGCGATCAGGCCACGGCCACGATCAACCGGGCGCTCGCCGAGGTCCGCTCGAATACGTTGCTGAACCTGGCCTCGCAGGAATATTTCAGCGTGCTGGATACGGCGGCCCTGGAAGCGCGCATCATCACGCCTGTCTTCAAGGATCTGAAGAACGGCCGCTACAAGTTCATCCAGTATTACGGCAAGCGTGCGCGTGGCCTGATGGCCGCCTGGCTGGTGAAGACGCGCAGCCGCACCCTGAAAGGCATCCGGGCCTTCGATTGGGGCGGCTATCGCTATTGCGCCGCAGAATCGAGCAGCGAGCGCTGGGTGTTTCTGCGCGACAAGCCGGAGCCGACGCCTGCCTGAGTCAGCGCCCGCTGGCGCCTGCCCGTTTTCACAAGGAGCCGCGCCCATGTCCGACCTCTCGACCGAAATCGAAGCCGCCGTGTTCCGTCGCCTGTTGCAGCATCTCGATGACAACAAGGCAGTGCAGAACATCGACCTGATGAATCTCGCCGGCTTCTGCCGCAACTGCCTGTCCAAGTGGTATCGGGCGGAGGCAGAAACGCGGGGATTGTCGATGGACTACGAATCAGCTCGCGAGCGTGTCTATGGCATGCCCTACAGCGAGTGGAAGGCAAGGTACCAGGTGTAGCCTGATCCTCTCGCCTCGCGCTCAGGCAGACGCGAACCGCCCGGGCGCGGTCGAGCTTTTCAGGCATTTCGCTTCCTGTGCAAAGCAGGGCTTTCGTCGCCATAATAGCGCCCGCATTCGAGGAGGCGACTGCATGAGCGAGCGGACATGACCAGACTGCGCCTTGCGGCGGCCTGTGGCGCGATCTACGGGCTGGCAGCCCTGTCGGCTACCGCGCAGGCGGACGATCTGCCGGAGCTCGGGGCCTCTGCATCGCACGCCAGGACAGCGCTCACCCTGGTGGAGCAACTGCGCAACAACCACTACCTGGAACGGCGTCTGAACGACGATCTTTCCAGCGAGATTTTCAACAATTATCTGCAAGTGCTGGACGAGGCGCGGCTGCACTTCACGGCGGGCGACATCGCCGAATTCGAACCCTGGCGCCACAAGCTTGATGATGCGCTCAGGCGAGGCAACCTGACCCCGGCATTCAGCATTTTCAACCGCTATCAGGCGCGGCTCCGCGAGCGTCTGAACTTCATGCTCGCTGAACTGGACACCGGGCTTGAGCAGATCGACTTTTCTCTGGACGAGGACATCGTCCTGGAGCGCGTCGATGCCCCCTGGCCTGCGGACACGGCCAGTCAGGACGCACTCTGGCGCAAGCGCCTGAAGGCGTCGGTGCTCGGCATGAAGCTGAACGGCAAGACGCTTGCCGAAATCCAGGAAACGCTCGGCAAGCGCTATCGCAACCGGTTGAAGCAATTGCACAAGGCCAAGAGCGAAGATGCGTTCAGCCTCTACGCCAACGCCGTCGCCAGCACGTATGACCCGCACACCAGCTATTTCTCGCCCCGCAATTCGCAGAATTTCAGCATCAGCATGTCGCTGTCGCTGGAGGGCATCGGCGCTGTGCTGCGCTCCGAGGACGACTACACGGCGGTGGTGCGCCTGGTGCCGGCCGGGCCGGCGGCCAAATCCGGCAAGCTGAAGCCATCGGACCGGATCACCGGCGTCGGCCAGGGCCGGAACGGGCCGATGATCGACGTTGTCGGCTGGCGCCTGGACGACGTGGTGGAACTGATTCGCGGGCCCAAGGATTCAACAGTACGCCTGGAGGTTGCGTCAGCGGATGCGGACGCTTCGCCATCGGTGGTGCAACTGGTGCGCCAGGAAGTGAAGCTGGAAGAGCAGGCCGCCAACAAGCGACTGCTGAGCTACCAGCGGGGCGGTCGCGATTATCGTATCGGGGTGATCGAGATCCCCACCTTCTATGTGGATTTCCGCGCCCAGAAGGCGCGCGAAACCAGCTACCGCAGCACCACCAGTGACGTGCGCCGCCTGATCCGGGAACTGGAAGCCGAGGCGCCTCTGGATGGCCTGGTGATCGACCTGCGCAACAATGGCGGCGGTTCACTGCAAGAGGCCGACAAGCTGACGGGCCTGTTTCTGCCAACCGGGCCGACGGTACAGGTCAAGTCCGCCCGCCGCCCGGCCCGAGTCTATCGCGATACGAATCCGGACCTGGCCTGGGAAGGGCCGCTGGCGGTGATGGTCAATCGACTCTCCGCTTCCGCCTCGGAAATCTTTGCCGGCGCCATGCAGGACTATGAGCGCGGCGTCGTCATCGGCAGCCGCACCTTCGGCAAGGGCACGGTGCAGACCATGGCGCCGCTGAACCAGGGCCAGCTGAAGATCACCGCCGCCAAGTTCTATCGGGTGTCCGGTGAGAGCACCCAGCACCAGGGCGTGCTGCCCGACATCGAGTTTCCTGCCCTCTATGACATCGAGCATGTCGGCGAAAGCAGCCTGGACAACCCCATGCTCTGGGACAGCATCCGACCGGTCGCCTTCTCCCGCCAGGGACAGGTGCAGGCGTTCTTGCCGCAGCTACTGACCCGGCACCAGGCGCGCACGGACGAAAACCCGGACTTCATCTATCTCCGGGCGCTGGTTCAGCATCTGGAAACGGAACGCGCCGAAACCCGTATTTCGCTCAATGAAGCCGTGCGTCAGGCAGAAAAGGCTGAGGCAGAGTCCTGGCGGCTCGGTCTGGAGAACGCGCTGCGCCAGGCCAAGGGCGAGCCGCTCCTCGCCTCCCTGGAGGCGCTTGAGGAAGAAACCGAGGCGACCGATGGCCTTGAGGAAGATGCGGAAGAAGCGGAACCCGACCCCCTGCTGCTCGAAGCCGGAGAAGTATTGCTTGATCTGATCGGCTTCAGCCAGCAGTGGGCGATGGCAGACGAAGCCCCGAACCAGGCCGCTGACGCTACACAACTCGGGGGCGCTGCGGCCTACCGGCCCTGACTGCCGGGGGGTAATGCCTTCCCCCGGCGCTGCGCCAGCCGCCGGGCTGCTTTCTGATCGTCAGCGCCAGCCGAACCTCAGTGTCGGGCTTGCAGGGCGGATTCGCATTCTGCATCAATCAGGAAGAAGCGATTGCAAGGTCGGTCAAACAGCTTTTCTTCGTCTTCCACGATCTCGCGCACCGCTTCGGGCATCGAAAGTTGCTGATTCGAAGCCTGAAAGTCCTCTTCACTGGCATACCATATCTCCAGGATGACATCGAAGTCAGGGTCGGCTGGCGCATTGCCCTGGCGGTCCGCCCTCGACGTCAGATAGCGGCGCCGGTAGCGGCTGGCAACGCCATCCAGATACTTCTCGCCGATGCGCCGGTGATGGGTTTCGTAGTAGGCGCGAAACGCTTCCACCGTCATCCCGGGTCGGCGCTTCAACAGGCCCACAACCTTGATTTCTCCTGCCATGACTCCTGCCAGTTCGGGGCTTGGGCAGCATGATACCCCGACCGCAGGGCGTGGGTTTGTGCGCGCATGGCAGGCGGCAACGCAGCACCGCTTGCCGTGCAGGGTTTCCCGATGTCCGGCGCCGGGCGCATGGTATAGTCAGCCCGGATGCTGTTCCGCAAATCATCGCTTTTCAAACAGGCCCGACATGCGCCGACGCGCCGCCGCTTGTCTGTCAGGAGACGCTTGTCTCGCGGCCTGGGATGGGCCGCGGGCTGTGCGCTCCTGGCTGGCCTGCCGGCGACCCACGCCCTGGCGACCGAGTCTCGGGCCGATGATCTTGCCAGGCGTCTGCTGATCGTCGATACCCATATAGACGCGCCCGCCAAGCTGCTCAAGGCAGACGCCGATCTGGCAGCCAGTGCGCCTGACCGCGAGTTTGATTTTCCACGCGCTTTTCAGGGCGGGCTGGACGCGGCCTTCATGTCGATCTATGTGCCGCCGGAGGTGGATGCTGCCGGTGATGGCCTGGCGCGCGCCGATGCGCTGATCGATCGCGTCGAGCAGATGGCCATGCAAGCACCGGACAAGTTTGCACTGGCTACCTGCGCCGACGATCTCGCCAGAATCAAGGCGGAAGGCCGGGTAGCGCTGCCGATGGGCCTGGAGAACGGTGGCCCGATTGGCAGCAACCTGGGCGCGCTCGGCCATTTGCATCAGCGCGGCATTCGCTACATCACCCTCGCGCATGGCAAGGCCAATGTGTTGTCCGATTCTTCCTACGACGCCTCGCGCCCCTGGTTGGGCCTTTCGCCCTACGGCAAGGCAGCGGTTCAGGCCATGAACCGGCTTGGCGTCATGATCGACGTCTCGCACCTGACGGATGCTGCGGTCTGGCAGGTGCTGGCGCTGAGCGAAGCGCCGGTGATCGCTTCCCATTCCTCTCTGCGCCATTTCACGCCTGGCTTCGAGCGCAATCTCCCCGACGCCCTGGTAACCGCTATCGGCGAACAGGGCGGCGTCGTGCAGATCAACTTCGGCAGTACCTTTCTCACCGCCGAGGCGCGCGCCTGGAGTGATGCTCGGCAGGCGGCTGTGGCGGAGCACGCCACAGAGCAGGGTCTGGCGCCGGATGATCCGGCGCTCGACGCCTTTGGCGATGAATGGCGGGCAGAGAACCCGCTGCCCTTCGCCGCCGTTGACGATGTTCTGGACCATATTGATCGCAGCGTCGAGTTGGCGGGCATTGGCGCGGTCGGCTTCGGCTCGGACTACGAAGGTGTCGGCGATTCCCTGCCTGTCGGCCTCAAGGACGTGGGCGGCTTTCCGAACCTGATTGCCGGCCTGCTCGCCCGAGGCTACAGCGAGGCCGACATTGCACGGATTGCCGGCGACAACCTGCTGCGCGTCTGGCGGCGGGTAGAGCAAATTGCTGCGAAGGCCGGCAACCCGTCCGTCTGTCGGTTCGAGAGCGGCGCCGTCGCTGTCCAGGGATGACGCCTCCGCGACAGGCCGACGCACGGCTGGCGCCGCCAGACCAGCCTGGCCGACGACTGCAAATTTGTTGTACCTTGCCGACTGTCGCATTAGAATGCGCGTCCGCCTCGAAAAGGGCGGGGTGAGGCAATAACCTGAATCGAGGGTACATGGAGAGAACTCATCAAAAAGGGCGCTAGGCGCATCGAGCGAGCGCTGGTCAACGACGACATCGCGGTTGCCAATGTGCGTCTGATCGGCGCGGACGGATCTCAGGTAGGTATCGTCAGCCGGGACATGGCGCTGACGGAGGCGCAAAGGTCGGGCATGGATCTGGTGCTGATCGCGCCGGAAGCGGAGCCGCCGGTAGTCAAGATTCTTGATTACGGCAAGCATCTCTTCGAAGCCAAGAAGAACCGGGCAGCGCAGCGCAAGAAACAGAAGCAGACCCAGGTGAAGGAAATGAAATTCCGGCCTGGCACCGAGGAGGGCGACTACCAGGTCAAGTTGCGCAATCTGGTGCGTTTTCTGCAAGACGGCGACAAGGCCAAGGTGTCGCTTCGGTTCAGAGGCCGGGAAATCGTGCATCCGGAGATCGGCATGCAGCTGATGTCACGCATCACAGACGATCTCTCGGAACTGGCGATGGTGGAATCGGAGCCGAAATTCGAAGGGCGTCAGGCAATCATGGTGCTGGCCCCGAAGCGGCGCAAGGGCTGATCCCGTTCGGCCCGCGCATGGGTCGCGGAAGCAGACTGGATGCCCGAACAACATACGTGATGCCTGAACAAGAACAGAGAAATTGACGTGCCCAAGATGAAAACCAACCGTGGCGCCGCCAAGCGCTTTCGGCGCACAGCCAACGGCTTCAAGCACAGGCGCACGAATCGCAACCACATTCTGACGAAAAAGGCGCCGAAGCGGAAACGACAGCTGCGCGGCCTGAATCGGGTGGCCGCAGCCGATGTGGCCGGTCTGCGGCGCTTGACGCCAAAAAAGGCCAGGTAAACCGGCGGGCCAGGCAGAACATCAGGCGGAGCCTGCCGAGCGGGGCCTGGCACGACCACAAGATCACGGATGCGCGGCGGAGCCACAGGGCTCGGCCAGAGAAGAGGAACTCATGCCCAGGGTCAAGAAAAGCGTGCCATCCAGGGCGCGCCGCAAGAAGGTGTTGAAGGCGGCCAGAGGCTACTATGGCGCGCGCAGCCGCTCGTTCAAATCGGCCAAGCAGGCGGTTATCCGCGCTGGCCAGTACGCCTACCGGGATCGGCGTCAACGCAAGCGACAATTCCGGTCTCTGTGGATCATGCGCATCAATGCCGCGGCGCGCCAGCACGGGCTTTCCTACAGCCGTTTCATCTGCGGCCTGAAGCAGGCGCAAATCGACATGGACAGGCGCGTACTGGCGGACCTGGCGGTGCATGAAGAAGCCGCCTTCGGCGCGCTGGCGGAGCAGGCCAAGGCCGCCCTCGCAGCACCCTGAGCAGAAGCGCTCGCGGCCGCAAAAGGCTCACATCCGCCCGGATCAGCGCGCGATTTCATCCAACATGACCCGAATCGACAGCGTCATGGCCGAGGCCAGGGCGGCGGTACAAGCAGCAGAGGACGCGGCTGGGCTGGATGCGGTTCGCGTGCGCTATCTGGGGCGCAAGGGCCAACTCACGCAACTGCTGCGCGGGCTTGCTGATCTTGATCCAGCCAGCCGTCCAAAGGCGGGCGCCGCAGTCAATGCCGCCAAGGCGGATCTGGCGGAACGGATTGCCACTCGCAAGCAGCAGCTTGCCGACGAACTGCTGACCAGAACCCTGGCTGCGGAAGCGGTGGACGTCACCCTCCCCGGTCGCCCCGCGGCCCAGGGCGGACTGCATCCAGTCAGCCAGACCCTCGCCCGGGTGCAGGCCATCTTCGCCGGCGCCGGCTATCAGATCTACTCCGGGCTGGAAGTTGAAGACGACTACCACAACTTTGAAGCGCTCAATATTCCGCCGCACCACCCGGCCCGCGCCATGCACGACACCTTCTATTTCGACGACGGCACGCTGCTGCGCACGCATACGTCACCGGCCCAGGTGCATGTGATGGAATCGCAGCCGCCGCCGATTCGAGTGATCTGCCCGGGGCGCGTCTATCGCCGCGACAGCGACCTGACGCACACCCCCATGTTCCATCAGATCGAGGGGCTGGTGGTGGACAGAGACATCAGCTTTGCCGATCTGAAGGGCACCGTGACCGACTTTGTGCGCGCCTTCTTCGACCAGCCGCTGAATCTGCGATTCCGACCTTCCTATTTTCCGTTTACCGAGCCCTCGGCGGAGGTAGACGTGCAATGCGTGCGCTGTCAGGGCAGCGGCTGTCGAGTGTGCAGCCAGACCGGCTGGCTGGAAATCATGGGCTGCGGCCTGATGCATCCGCGCGCTCTGGAAATGTCCGGCATTGATCCGGAAGTCTGGTCCGGCTTTGCCTTCGGCATGGGCGGCGACCGCCTGGCCATGCTGCTGCACGAGGTGTCCGACATCCGCCTCTTCTTTGAGAACGACCTGCGCTTTCTGGCGCAATTCAACTGATGCGGATCAGCGAAGCCTGGTTGCGGGAATGGGTGAACCCACCCATCAGCCGAAAGACGCTTGTCGATCAACTCACCATGGCGGGCCTGGAAGTCGAGGCCGTCAGCCCGGCGGCGCCGGCCTCGCTGACAGGCGTGATTGCAGCCCGCATCGAATCAGTCGCGCCACATCCCGAAAAACCCGGTCTCCGGGTCTGTCTGATCGACTGTGGCAGCGCGGGGGCTGAAGGCGACAGTCGCACGCAGCTGGTCTGCGGCGCGGCAAATGCGGCGCCAGGTCTCGCTTGCGCTTATGCGCCGCCCAGCGCCTGCCTGCCGGATGGCAGGCGCATCACCGCCCGCGCCGTACACGGTGTCGATTCCGTCGGGATGCTGTGCTCGGCGGCCGAGCTCGGCCTTGGCGAAGCCAACGACATCCTGCTCGAATTGCCGGATTCAACCGCGCCTGGCGACACCCTGGAGGCAGTCTTGTCGCTTGACGATGCCATGATCGATCTCGATCTCACGCCGAATCGGGGCGATTGCCTCAGCATCCGCGGTCTGGCCAGGGAGGTCGGCGTTCTCAACGGCCTGCCGGTGAATCAACCCGTGGTTGCGCCGGTCAACGAACAAACCCGGGCCAGCCTGCCGGTGAGCCTCGCCGACCCGGCCGGTTGTCCACGCTATCTGGGGCGCGTGATTGAGGGCATCAACCGGGATGCCGTCTCGCCGCTCTGGTTGCGCGAGCGTCTGCGGCGGGCGGGGCTGCGCAGCCTTGATCCGGTGGTGGACGTCACCAACCTGGTCATGCTGGAACTCGGCCAACCGATGCACGCCTTCGATCTGGCCGAACTCAGCGGCGGCATCACAGTGCGCCGGGCAACGGCCGGCGAGTCCCTGACCCTCCTCGACGGACAGGTCATCGACCTGGACCCGGACGCGCTCCTGATCGCGGACGCCGCCGGCGCCGTGGCCATCGCCGGGGTGATGGGCGGCGAACGCAGCAGCATCGGCCCAGACACCCGCGACGTGTTCCTGGAATGCGCCTGGTTCGAGCCGATGACCGTTGCCGCCACGGCCCGCCGCCATGGATTGCACACAGACGCCTCGCATCGGTTCGAGCGTGGCGTGGACCTGAGCCTGCAAGACGAAGCCATGGCGCGCGCCACCGCCCTGCTGCTGGAAATCACTGGCGGCGCCGCCGGGCCGGTCACCCGGGCCGAAGCGCCCGGCTGGCCATCGCCGCCGCCGAGGGTTGCGCTGCGCCAGCGTCGGTTGAACAAGCTGGCGGGCATCACCTTCGACGCAGACGCCGTGGATGCAGTTCTGGCGCGTCTCGGCTTTCTCCTCGTGGAACGTCGCGAGCACGATGAGGATGGCGCCGTCTGGGTGATCGACGCCCCTCGGCACCGTTTCGACATCCGCATCGAGGCCGACTTGATTGAAGAAATCTGCCGTATCCACGGCTATGATCGAATCCCCGGCGTACAGCCGGAAGCGGCCCTGGCCCTGGCGTCGCCGCACCTGGAACGCAGCAGCGAGGAACAGCTAAAACAACAGATGGCGGCGCTCGGCTTTCAGGAAGCCGTGACCTACAGCTTTGTCGATCCCCAACGCCAGCACCTGCTCGACCCGAACGGCCAGCAGTTGGCGTTGGCGAACCCGATGTCGTCCGAACAATCGGTGATGCGCAGCAATCTCTTGCCAGGACTGACCAGCGCGCTGGCGTTCAACCAGAACCGTCAGCAAAGGCGGGTATGGTTGTTCGAACTCGGGCTCTGCTTCGGACCCGGTTCCCCGGTGCGCCAGACTGCCCGGCTTGGCGGCCTGATCTGGGGCGATCGGCGCCCGGAATCCTGGCACGGACGGCGGCTTGCTGCGGATTTCTTTGACCTGAAAGGCGCCCTGGAACGGCTGATCGCCTGGACGGGGCTGACAGCCACCTTCGCGGTGGGCGGCGAGCCGATGCTGCACCCAGGCCAACAGGCCACGATTCGCCTGGCGGGCGAGGCGGTTGGATGGCTCGGCCGTCTGCATCCCCGACTCTGCCGCGTTCTCGGCCTCAGCAGCCAGGACTCCCGCGTACTGGTTTTCGAGCTGGACGCCGAAGCGCTGCTTGAGCGGCCCAGGCGACGTTTTCAGGACATTCCCAACACACCTGCCGCACGCCGTGATCTGGCATTTCTGGCGCCTGAGTCCGTGTCTGCCGGCGCCCTGCGAGAGACGCTTGCCCGAAGCCTGGGCGCAAGCCTTGCGGAGTTGACGATCTTTGATGTCTATCGAGACAAACAAATTGAATCCGAACAAAAAAGTATCGCTGTGGGCTTGACCTTGCGAGGAACTTCCGCCACCCTCACGGAGCGAAAGATCGAGGCCCTGACAAAGCGAGCAATCCGGGCGGCGGAGTCCGAACTCGGCGTTCGGTTGCGCCAGGCGCCGGAGGCCTCAGGGGCCTGAGGTTCATTGTCATGCAACAGTGTGCGGGGGGCTTACCGTGACAGCACTTACCAGAGCCAGAATCGCCGAGTTGCTCTACGAGGATCTCGGCGTCAACAAAAGCGAGGGCAAGGAAATCGTCGCCTCCTTCTTCGAGGAAATCGCGGCTTGTCTGGAGAAGAACGGGCAGGTGAAGCTTTCCGGCTTCGGCAACTTCAACTTGCGAAACAAGTCGGCCCGGCCGGGTCGAAATCCCAAAACCGGGAAAGAATGCATGATCGCACCGCGACGGGTCGTCACTTTTCACTCGGGCCAGAAGCTGCGCGGCCGGGTGGCGGGTCATGTCGGCCCAGAAGCCAAGTCCTGATTCAGATACAACCCTCGGCAAGCGCTACTTCACCATCGGTGAAGTGGCCGGGATGCTGGACGTCAAGCCGCACGTGCTGCGCCACTGGGAGCGCGAGGTGCCGCAATTGAACCCGACCAAGCGCGCTGGCAACCGCCGCTACTACACGCCAGAAAACATCGAGATTGCGCGCCGCATACATCATCTGGTGCGCGAGCGTGGCGTCACGCTGAGTGGCGCGAGGGCCGAGCTCGCCGGCAAGTCTGCCGCCGGCGAGCCAGATCCATTCGTCAACGGCATGATTCGACAACTGCAAGACCTGCTGCGCACGCTGCGCGGCTGACGCTGCCCAGGCTTCATTCAACCAAGAGCATCTATCCATGGCCATCACCGAAGGCGCCGCACCGCCTGACTTCACCCTGCAAGACACAGACGGCAACCCCGTCTCCCTGGCGCAATTCGCCAACCAGCATCTGGTGATCTACTTCTACCCCCGGGACGACACGCCGGGCTGCACCAAGGAAGCCTGCGGCTTTCGTGATCTCTGGTCCGACCTTGGCGCTGCCGGCATCCAGGTGATCGGGGTTTCCCCGGACGACGGCGCCTCGCATCGGCGCTTCACGGACAAGTATCAGCTGCCCTTTCCGCTGCTGTCCGACCCCGACAAGGCCATGATGACGGCTTACGGCGCCTGGGGCGAAAAGAAGATGTACGGCAAGACAGTCACCGGCGTGATCCGCTCAACCGTTTGGGTCGGGCCGGACGGCCTGGTCGCCAAACACTGGAAGCGCGTTCCGAGAGCAGCCGATCATCCTGCCAGGGTGCTGGCGGCGGTCACAGGCGCTTGAGCAGCCGGTCTATCCCGCCAGCGCGCTGACCCGCCTCAATCCGGCAACAGAAAGGCCTGGGCGCGGCTGCGGATGCTGGCCAGCAATCGGGATTCGAAGACATCCAGGGCCAGGGTGTGCTGGTCCTTGTGGCCGTAGCGGCGCAGGGTCACGGTGCGCTCTGCCCTCTCCCGCTCGCCGACAATCAGCAGGTTCGGGATCTTGCGCGTGGCGCCGGTGCGCACCTTTTTTGAAACTGTGTCGCTCGACGGCGCCAGCTCTGCCCGAATCTGTTGCTTGCGCAGGCGTTGCACGATTTCCTGCCCATAGTCATCGTATTGATCTGACACCGTAATCACCTGCACCTGCACAGGCGCAAGCCAGGTCGGGAAGGCGCCGGCCGTGTGCTCGAGCAGGAAGGCGACCATACGCTCGTGCGTGCTGAGTGGCGCCCGATGGATGCAGTAGGGCGTGTGTGTTGCGCCGTCAGCGCCCGTGTACTTGAGGCCGAGGGCGCGCGGCTGAGCAAAATCCAGTTGCACGGTAGAAAGAGACTCTTCGCGCCCGGTCACAGTGCGAAACTGGATGTCGATCTTCGGGCCGTAGAATGCGGCCTCGCCCACGCCTTCGACATGGTTGACGCCAAGCGTGCGCAACACGTCCTCCAGAATCTGCTCCGATTGCGCCCAGGCCTCGGGTTGATCGACGTACTTCTCCCGACCCTTGGGATCGTCCGGGTCCCAGCGCGACAGACGCACTACATAATCTTCCAGCCCGAGGATGGCGTAGGCCCGCTGATAGAGCGACATGACTGCGCTGAATTCGCTCTTGATCTGCTCCGGCGTGCAGTAGATGTGGGCATCGTTCATGCACATGCCGCGCACCCGAACCAGGCCACCCACGGCCCCGGAATCCTCCCAGCGATACACCTGCCCATACTCGGCCAGACGCAGCGGCAGGTCGCGATAACTGCGCGGTTCGGCAGCATAGACGCGATGGTGGTGCGGGCAATTCATGGGTCTGAGCCGATAGGCTTCCTTGATGCGTCGCAGCGTATCCGGGGCGTCGCCGTCTGCCTGGGCGTCGGACTGATCCATCAACTCCATGGCTGGATACATGTCTTCGCCGTAATAGGGTAGATGCCCGGATTGATAGTAGAGCGCTTCCCGCGCCAGATGCGGCGTTGCGACCCGCTGATAGCCCGCCTCGAATTCCAGTTCCTTGGCCAGGTTTTCCAGTTCATCGCGCACAACCGTGCCATTCGGCAGCCAGAGCGGCAGGCCGCGCCCGACCAGGTTGTCAATGGCGAAAATGCCAAGTTCCCGGCCGAGCTTCTTGTGATCCCGAGCCTGCGCCTCCTGCCAGCGGGCTACTTCAGCGTCGAGAGACGCCTTGTCGGCATAGGCCCAGGCGTAGATGCGGGTCATCATCACGTTGTCGGAATCCCCGCGCCAGTAGGCGCCGGCGACACTGCGCAACTTGAACGCATCGCGCGGAATCCGACGCGTATCTTCCACATGCGGCCCTTCACACATATCCAGGAACGGGCCATTGCGATAGAACGACAGGCCGTCAAGGTCATGCTTCTCGATCAGCTCGGCGCCATATTCCCGCTTGTAGGGCTCGCCCATCGCGTCGATGCGCGCCAGGGCTTCCGCCGCCGGCAAATCTTCCCGATAGAAGCGCTGTCCCTTCTTCAGGATCTTCTTCATGCGCCGCTCCAGATCAGGGAAATCGGCCTCGGTCAGGGGTGCGCTGAGCACGAAGTCGTAGTAAAAGCCATCCCGTATCGGCGGCCCGAAGCCCAGTGTGGAACCGGGGCGCAATTCCAGCACCGCCTGCGCCAGCACATGCGCCAGGCTGTGCCGAATGCGGTAGAGGTCGTTATCCGAACGCTCACCGCCGCTATGCTCGAAGGATGCTGTCATGCCTCGTGGCGCTGAGACTCTGGCGACCGACCCTGGCGCCCCATCGCCTCAGGCGAAATGCGAATCGGGAATTCTGCTCGCAAACGCGCATCCAGGGCATCGCTGATGTGTTGCGGCGCCGGCTCCGCCAGCATCTGGCGGATGGCGGCCTGCGCCTCCGCCAACGGATCCGGCTTGTTCTTTTCTGCCCAGACGGTCGGACTGTCGCGATCGCTGAAGGCCGGATAGATATACTCGCTCTGCATCACCTGCAGAGTATTGGCCGAACCGAGATAGTGGCCTTCGCCACCGACGCAGACCTGCTCCACTTCCTCGAAGCTGAGTGTCTCCGGCGTCACTTCCACGCCACGCACCATCCGCCCTACCGAGCCGAGCAGGTCGTTGTCCAGCAGCAGGCTTTCCGGACAGGCGCCCAGCAGGCTGGCGTACATGCCGGCGGATTCATAGACAATGTTGGCGCCGGACAGGGCGGCGGACAACACAGTGGCCGCCCGCTCTCCGCCGGACTGGAAGTCCGGCAGCTTGGCGTCGGACATACCGCAGGCGGTGCCGAAGGGCAGATCCAGCATCAGGCCGATCTGGGCGCAGGCAGCGGAGAGCAGCCCCTGCTCCGGGGAGCCGCCGCTCATGGCGCCGGTGCGCAGATCGGAAACGAACGGCCAGGCGCCGATGATGGCCGGCGCCCCCGGGCGGATTGCGTTCACATACACCAATCCACCGAGACACTCGGCCCAGGCCTGGGAAACGGTTCCCGCCAGATAGGCCGGCGCCGTAGCGCCAGCCTGGCCAGCAGACAACAGCAGCACCGGCATACCGCCCTCCACCGCCACGCGCAGACATTCCAGCGCATCCGTGGCAAATTTCATCGGCGGCACCACGAAGCAGTTGGATTGGCTGACGAATGGCCGTGCGCGCCAGGCATCCTCGCTGCCAGCAATGAGATGCAGCATTCGCAGGCTCTGTTCGACGTGCGCCGACGCCACCCAGCTCGACCCCACATGCTTGCTGGTGCCTAGCACCGAACAATAGAGGGTGTTGAGGTCCATCTCGCTGTTGTCCGGGATGTCGCGCGCCACACAGGTGCGCTGGAACATGTGAATGTGCTCGCAGGCGTCCGTTATCCGCGCCATGTTGTACAGGTCCCGGGCCTCGGAATCGCGATAGGCGCGGTTTTCGCTGTCCGCCACCATCACTGCGGCGCCAGCCGTGGAGAAGTGCACGCGGCTACCGGAAAGATCAAGATCGTGTTTCGGGTCTTGCCCGTGCAGGGTCAGATTGCGACGGGCAACCCGAAGCGCCTCCTCCACCACCGCTCTCGGCATACGCAGGCGGCCATCATCGCCGAGGCGCGCGCCGACGCCAGTACACGCCTGGATGCAATGTGGCGTTGCCTCGGCAAAGCCCACCCGTTCCAGGATGCGGAAGGCGTTGTCCAGCACTGCCCCCGCGTCGGCATCGCCAAGCGGGCGATAGCGGCCGCCGATCTGACCCGGCAGCACCGGTTTCCTGGCGTCCGCCAGGGGTGCGGCGCGTTCACTTACGCGGGCCTTGCGGCCGGATCGTCTGGGCATGGCGTACCCTCCTGATTGAGACGCGACAGTTGGGACGTTCGACCCCGGCCAAATACGCGGGATCATCCGGGCATGGCGTACCCTCCTGATTGAGACCCGCCCTCATTGCGAGCCCGCCAGCGGCGGCTCACCGCCGCGAATGCGTTCGTCAATTGGCCGCACCTTGAAGTGGTCATGGTAGCACTTGCTGAAATGCTGCGGCGAGCGGAAGCCCGCCACCCTCGCCACGCCCTGGACGGTCATGCCCGGGGCGCGCAGCAGCTTGCGGGCGCGGGCCAGGCGCAGGTTCAGATAATACTGACTGGGCGATACGTTGAAGTAACGCTTGAAGGCGCGTTCCAGCTGGCGCCGCGACAGGTTGAGATAGGCCGCGATCTCGCCGACGAACAACCGTTCCGGCAGATTGCTCTTCATCAGCGCCACCGCGTCCTCCAGATATCGAGGCGCGCCCGGCGACCGGTTGCGCACAGTCACGTCCTGTGATTCTCCCAGGTCGCGAATGCGGTCCACGATGAACTGCTCGGAGATGGCCAGGGCCACAGGCCGCCCCATCTGCCGGGCAACCAGATAGAGCATCATGTCCAGAGGCGCTGTCCCGCCGGCGCAGGTGTATCGGTCGCGGTCGATCTCGAACACTTCATCGCGCACCTGCACGCGCGGGAAGAACTCGCGCATCAGGTCCAGAAGCTCCCAATGCACGGTGCAGCGATAGCCATCAAGCACCCCGGCTTTGGCCAGTTGCCAGGAACCGGTGCACAGACCGCCGAGCAATAGCCCACAATCGGCAAGATGTTTCAGGAATTCGCCTAGCTCCGGGCTCCATTGCTGCTCGGCATGCACCCCGGAACAGACGAAGACGCCGTCGAGTTGCGCTGCTTCCGCCAGCCGGCCATCCGGCTTCACGGTCAGGCCCGCGCTCGAACGGACCAGTTGATCGTCAAGCGACAGGAGACTCCATCTATACAGATCCCGGCCGGAGGTTCGGTTGGCCATGCGCAGGGTTTCGACGGCCGATGAAAAGGCCACGAGCGAGAAGTCGTGGGTCAGCAGGAACCCGTATCCAAGTGGTCTGTCGGACACCCTCGCCTGATCTCCTCAAACCTGACATGAACCCGAATATGCGACATGCCTTTTAGCACATGCGACCTTGCGCTTGAAGCAACATCGCAACAAATTGACACCTTGCCTGCGCCGGTTCAGTCTGACAGCTTCTCGCCGTTCTGGAATTCTCCGGGAACGGCGTCGTGCCGCGTGCTTCCAACCGGAGATGAGGCGTGGATATGGGACAGCAGAAACTGCGACCAATCAGTGATATAGCGGGCCAGGCCGGCCTGGCCCACGAGGCGCTGGAACTCTACGGCCCATACAAGGCCAAGGTGCCTCTGGAGGCCTTCCCGGAGAAACCCAGGCCAGGCAAGCTGGCCGTGGTGACAGCGATCACCCCGACGCCGGCCGGCGAAGGCAAGACCACAGTCGCCGTGGGCCTGACCCAGGGGCTTGCACGCATCGGCCTGAGGCCGGCCCTCACCATGCGCCAACCGTCTCTCGGCCCGGTGTTCGGACACAAGGGAGGCGGCACTGGCGGTGGACGCGCCACGGTGCAGCCGGCGGAAGAGATCAATCTGCACTTCACCGGCGATTTCCACGCCATTCAATCCGCGCACAACCTGCTCGCGGCAATGACGGACAATGCCGCGCACCGGGGAGTCGCCCGAGACCTCGCCTTCGACCGCATCACTTGGCGACGGGTCACCGATGCCGAAGACCGGGCGCTGCGCCAGATCATCACCGGCGTCGGCGGCCCGATCAACGGCCCCATGCGCGAGGGCAGGTTCGACATCTCCGCCGCTTCCGAGATCATGGCAATCATTGCGCTGTCTTCCGGCTATGCGGACCTGCGCCAGCGCCTCGGCGACATCGTTGTCGGCTGGAACGGTCACGGCGGCCCGGTGCGGGCCCGAGACATAGGCGGCACAGGGGCGCTGATGGCGCTCCTGCGAGACGCCGTAAAGCCCAATCTGGTGCAGACCCGCGAAGGCCAACCAGCGTTCGTACACATGGGACCCTTCGGCAACATCGCACACGGCTGCAACTCCATACTGGCCGACCGGCTGGCGGTGAACTGCGCGGACCTCACCATCACCGAGGCCGGCTTCGGGGCCGACCTTGGCTTCGAGAAATTCATGGACATCAAGCTGCGGCAAGGCGGGGTAGCGCCGGATGCGGCAGTCGTCGTGGCAACGCTTCGCGGCCTCAAGTGGCATGGCGGCGTGGCGCGGAACAGGCTTGAGGACGCCAACGTCAGCGCCGTGCAAAGGGGCGCGGAGAACCTGGCCAACGCCATCCGCATCGTCGGCCTGTATGGCTTGCCAGCCGTGGTGGCGCTCAACCGTTTCCCTTCGGACACACGCGAAGAACTGAAGGCCGCCGCCGATGCCGCGCACGAGGCCGGCGCCGTTGCCGTTGCCGAAGCGGATGGATTCGCCGCCGGCGGCAGCGGCATGCGCGATCTGGCGGCTGCCACCTGGGAAGCCGTGAACCGGGATGACACGGACGTGAAACTGCTCTACTCGGACAACGAGCCGCTGACCGACAAGGTAGCCCGCATCGCCGAGGTTATCTATCAAGCCGACACCATCGAATGGGGACCGAAAACCCGCGACACGGCAGCGCAATTCGCCGAGCTCGGCTGGAACCACCCGGTGTGCATGGCCAAGACCCACCTGTCTGTGTCTGCACGCCCGGAACTGCTCAATGTACCCACGGGGCACACATTGCCGATTCGGGAACTGCGCATTCAGGCCGGCGCGCGGCAGATCGTGACCCTGGCCGGCAACATCAACACCCTGCCCGGCCTGCCGATGCATCCCAACGCATTCGACATCGACCTTGACGAGGCAACCGGCGAGATCACCGGCATCCTGAGCACCTGAGTGCCCTGAGGTCCCGTGACCTGGCGCGCAATCGGGACGCGCCAGGTAGAGTGCTCCAGGCTGTGATCCAGCATGGCGCCAAAGCGCTGGCTATGCGATAGCAAAGGGCAGAAAGCGCCAGATGGGTGACCATATCCAGGTTGATCTGACCAGACCAGCCGAGTTCCCCGATGGGGCCAAAGAAAGCAGGTATGAAGTTCGTGCCCTGCATCGACCCTGAAACGTCAATCGCCGTCGAGAATGTCGCACAAGGTCGTCTGCGGCTCAAACGCTTGCCGGGTCGGGGCTACCTCCGGTGGTTCAAACAGCGGGTTGCCCGGCGACCAAAGCTCCACGCTTTCGGTGTGTTCACTGAAGTACTCAGGGTCCGTGGTCACCCGCACCGATTCGCTCATGCCAGGCGCTTGAAGGCTGTACTCCCGGGGTCCCAAGGGCTGGATTTTGACGCCGGGCGGCATGAGGGCGGGTGCACCGATGATCCTGTCCAGATCCGCCATCGTGACGTTGGGCGGCGTCTGCTTGAGCAGCGTCAGGTCGTCCGCCGTCACGGCGTCTATGTCGAAGCCCGCGCTTTCCAGCTCGGTCGTGTCCCGCTTGATCTCGGCAACCAGGTTTTCTCGGCGGCGTTGATCCGAGCCGCTGCCATCCAGCGCGGTTTGCGAGATGGTGCGCGGCAGCTTGGCCAGTATGGGCTGCAGGTTGCCCACCACGGATTCAAACAAGCCGATCCGCTCCCGAAGCACCCGGTAGATGTCCGTCTCCACCGTGTCCTCGTAGTGCAAGTTGACGATGCGGATGGCCGCGAAGCGCTGCCCGAGCCGGTCGATGCGCCCGATGCGCTGCTCCACCCGCATGGGGTTCCAAGGCATGTCGTAGTTGACCAGGGCGCCGCAGAACTGAAAGTTCAGGCCTTCCGCAGCCGCATCCGTACACAGCAGGATGTCCGCCTCGCCGTCGCGAAAGCGGCGCTTCACTTCGTCCCTGCCGATATTGCGCCATTCACCGCCTTCAGCAATCTCGCCGCCGCGCCCGGAGAAACAAACCAGCTTCCAATCACCGTCCGCCACAAGCGCCTGGCGCAGGAAGTCCATGCTGTCCGTGTATTGCGTGAACACCATTGCCTGCCGGTCGCGGCGGCGCAGGTCGTGAAGCGTTTCCCGCAGTGCGCCGAGCTTGCTGTCCGGCGGTAGCTGGGCGATGGCGGTAAGCAGACGGTCGATTTCGGCCTTTTGCTCCCTGGCCAGGGCTTCACGCTCAAGGTCTTCGGCCTCGTCCCTGTCGATGACTTCATCCACCGCTTCGTCATCCGGCAAGTCTTCTTCGAGGAAGGCCATCCGCGCTGGCTGGTCGATGGCGTTCCGGCGTTTGCACAGCGTTTCGCGCAGCGCCGCGAAGCTGCTGGCGAGCCGGCGACGGTAGATCGTCATGACGAAGCCGACGGCGGAGCGTTCCCGATCGCTGGCCTGGCTGTAGGCGTTGGCGATGTAGTCCTCTACCGCCTCGTAGATCGCCCGCTCCGGGGCCGTCATGGGCAGAAAGCGATCCTGGACCTCACGCTTGGCGATGGGCGCACTCAGACGACCTTCGTCGATGTAGCGCCGCAGCAGCGTGCGCGTGTGCCGGGAAATCAGTCGCTTGACCGGCGTGTTGGCCCGCATGATGCCGAGGGCCGCCCGCCGCTCTGCGGGATCCAGCTGGCGGCGCGGAATGCTGGCTGTGTCGCGCAGCGCACGCAGGACCTTGTTGGCCTTCAGCCGGGAAAGTTCGCCGAGCCGCTGCGCATCGGTGGCGACCACCTGCCCGTAGGCCGACTCGGTTGCCCGAAACAACGCGGCCATGCGCTCCACGCGCTCCGTCGCACCCTCCGAATATCCCGATTGCTCAATGTCCTCGAAATACTCCAGGAACGCACGCTCGTTCCACTCCGGCGGCAACCCAAGCAGGTTGAGCAGATCCCAGACCTCGACCGGATTTACCTGCATCGGCGTCGCGGTCAGCAGCAGCAACCCCTGTGATCTCTCCTTCAAACCCTGCATCAACGCAAGCAGGGCGTTGGGGCCGCCCTCCTTCTGGCTGCCCGCAGCGCGCCTGCGGGCGTGATGGGCTTCGTCCAGCACCACCAGATCCCAAGGGTCGGTCTTCTCCAGCAGGTCCGCCGCCCGATCAGTTCGGCGCATCAGATGACTCGAAGCAATCAGCACCGGCTCGCGACGCCAGCCATCGCGCCCGACTTCGCGTTCATTGCGCCCGCGCAACGCTGGCGACGGGTAGCGCAGCAACTTGCCATCGTCATAAATCGGCCAATTGAGATTGAATTTCTCCCGCAGCTCGATCTGCCATTGGCGGAGCACGGCCTTGGGCGTGAGGATGAGGATGCGCTTGGCGCACCCCGCGAGCCACGCCTGGCGCAGGAACATACCAGCCTGGATGGTCTTGCCGAGACCCACCTCGTCAGCGATCAACAGCCTGGGCGGCCAGGTTCGGCACAGATTCTGGAACACCTTGCTCTGATGCGGCCAGGGTTCAACCCCGGCAGTGGCTTCGCCCACGCCTTCGCCGCCAGGCAGGGCGGGCGCGGCCTGGATGAACGACCACACACGCTGGCGTAGATCGTCAGCTGGCGGGGGCGTTTGGCTTGCCTCCGGCGGCGGCGGTTTCTCTCGCTTCGACGGCGGGGATTTCGAGTGTTCCTCCGCTGGTTTCGGAGCCAGGCGAGTGGGCAAACCCGTCTTCGGCTTGAAGCGCAGCAGGTCGTCGCGCGCCACCGTGGGCACGTCCAGCACGATCAGACGCGGCGCTTCGCCCTGCCACAGCCGCAGGAAGCTGGCCTCCTCCGCATCCACCCGGCCCGGCTCCGGCCCCCAACTGGTGTGGACGCTGATGCTCTCCCAGTTTTGCCGCCAGCCAGCGACGGTTTCGTTCAGGCTGCCGGTCCAAGCGATTCGGTCGCCGGACCGGTCTTCCACAGTGCCCGTCTTCTCGTGAAACAGGGCGTCATCCGGAATTGGATTGCGGTCTCCGTCACAGGGCACAGCAACTTTCACGTCGAGAAAACCGCGCGCGATCATCCACGCCAGGAGTTCCAGAGCATCGTGTGTTTCCTGGTCCGGCGGTGCGAGGGGCAGGTCGGCCAGATGCCGCTCGACCTGGGCGCGCAGCGCCTCGCCGCGCATGATTGCCTCGACCTCCGGTGCTTGCAGCGTGCAGCCGACGACCAGGCGCATTTTGCCCTGGTTGTGCACCAGGCCTTCGATACCCCGCGCCGCCAGCGCCAGGGCGCCCGCGTTGAAATAGCCCGTCAGCCGGTCGTAGCGTTCCGCGTCCTCAAGCGCCGGGACGTAGAAGCGCTGGACCAGACCGCCGTCTTCGAAGGTGTATTTGTATTGCCAGTTGCGTTCCCGGAGCATGGCTATCTGTCATCTTCGCGCCACAGCTTGAGCTGTTCCGGTTCTTCAACTCGGTCGCGGTAGGCGAGGCGTCTCAGCTTGTACAGGGCATCAAAATCGCTGCTGGCTGCCTGTGCCTCGCCCTTCAGGTCAACGCCCGTGAAGGTGCTTGAAAGCGGCAACACTTCCAGCACCGCCTTGAGAGCGGCCATGAAGCGTGGGTCTTGGTCCACGAAGGCGGCGGCAAGCAGTGACTGGGCCGCTTCCAGAGTGCGCGAGCGGGCGCGGTTTGCCGCTTGATGCAGGGCGTCAATCATCCCGCGGGAGCCGTCCGCTGGCCCCAGCGCCCCCTTGGCTGCCCGTTGCGCACTGTCCCACAGCGTGAGGTTGCTGCCTTTCTTCAGGGCCAGACGCCCCACTATCTCCCGGTCGAGATCGGCGCCCACCGCGCGCGCCAGCCGCAGCGCTTCGTCGTAGGAGAAGGTGGGCGCTTTGAAGGCATCCCAGGCGAGCACGAAGAAGGCAGTGGGCGCGTCCAGGTCTGCGTCCGCCTTCATCTGCGTCAACTGTTCAAGCCGCCAGCGCTTGACCTCGCGGCGGGCAGCGTCCAGGGCGTCCTCCGGCGTTGCTGCATAAGGGTCCCAAGCGCCCTCGAACGGCACTTGCTGCCGCCGCCTGCGGCGTTCCGGCGGCATTTCCCGTGGTGTGCCGCGCTTCAGCGGCCAATGGCGGGAGAACTCCTCCAGCGCCGGGCCGAAGGAGGCCAGATAGAGATCGACGCCGGAGATGCCCGCCTTCTGAAAGTCGCCAACCCGCTGGCGCACCGCCTTGGCCACTTGCGGCTCCACGTCCTCCCAGTAAACGGGCGTGGCCTCTTCATTGGCGACAGTGTATTCGGCCCGAAGCTCGCGCAGCGCCAATCCACCGGGCGCGTCCTGGGGCGCTGATCGCTCCGCCCCCCGGGGGCGGCACACCAGAAACACGGTGCTGTTGGCGGCTGCCTTGTCGCGGATGTGCAGGCTGCCTTCGGCTTCCGTGTTGACCGGCCAGGAGGCGGTGATGGCGAAGCCCGCTTCCATCAGGCCAGCGGTGAGCGCATCCCAGGCGCCGGTGGCCTTGTGGGTGAACATCAGGGTCATGATGCCGTTGGCTTTGAGCACCCGGCGGCACTCGGCAAAGATGGAGGCCATGCGCTGCTGATAGTCTCGACCCGCCAGCGCCTTGGCGCCTTTTTCGCCCTGGAAGCGGGCAGGATTGGCCACCGCCTCGTTGTCCTTGTCGGTTAGCTGGCGGCGAAAGAGCTCGGGGAACACGTACCCTGCCGTGCGCTTCAGCCAGACGTAGAAGAAATCCGAGAGTTCGGCGTACATGACGTTGTCGTAGTAGGGCGGGTCCATGACCACAGCGTCGATACTGTTGTTCTCAAGATGATCCAGGCTGTCGCCGGGTTTGCAGGTGATGCTGATGGGCGGTGGGGCGGTGGTGGTTGAGTCGGAAAGGAGGTCGGCGTCTGCCGTTCCGGGGCGGACGAGGGCGATGAGTTCCTTGATGCACTTGGCGGTTTGCCCGATGGCCCAGTCGTAACCAAGACCGACCACGAGAGAGGCCATCTCAGCGTAGGACCATTTGAACGAAAAGTCATGACGGTCGAAAGCCCCTAGCAGAACTTCGCGCTTGGAGTGCCAACGGGTCATCCGAGAGTTGTAGTTCAGCAGCTTGTCCAGCGACAACGCCAGATACCCATACGCCGCCTTGCGCACCTCGGTCAGCTCGCCATTCGCCCGGTCAGCTTCCAGCATTTCCCGAAACACTTCAACGCTTGTGCCGTGGCAGAGCAGTTGCCGCGGGGAGAAGAGATCGCGCCAAAGCGGCATCCCGTATTGGATGGGGCGGTCGTCATTGCTGTTCGTTGGGAAACGCTCACTGGGCACTATGTCCAGCGCTTCCCACTCTGGAAGTTTCTCGGCCAGTCGGGCGGCGATCGCCGCGCTGTTGTCGTCCTCCGGCGCCGGCGCACGGTAACCGCGCACCCACCTCGGCTTGCCTTGTTTCCCCGATTTGAGAAAGCGCTCCACGCGCCGCTTGAAGACGATGGCATAGAGCTGCTCGCCCATCTCGCCAGCCTGGGCCTGACGCTTGATCTCGTCACCGTCGATGATGCGCCCGCAATCGGACCAGGGGCAGTTCCCATCACCCCGGGACACTGTGCCTGCCGATTGCTCAGTCGCCTTCCCGACAATCTCGAACGAACAGACCCGACCCTCCGACATTGGCCCGTCCCCAAACTCAGGCCGCAGCCGCACCCCGGTTCCGTCCGCCGCCAACCGCCAGTTGGGGGAGAGTGGAACCAGCCCAGCGCAGAAGGGGCAGGTGATAGTGCGGGCACAGAGGTAGCCGTCTATCCGGGTGTCTTCCGGTTCGGCAGGAAAAATCTGTTGGTACTTTGGTTCCGCTTGGCCAACGAAACAACGCGCCAGATCCTTGAACTCGTCGAGCACTCCTGACCCGTGACGCGCTGGCCAGTCCGCCGTCGCGTGTAAGACAAGGGCCGCCACCGAGTTCAAATCGTTGGAATATGCTGTCAGGCCAAGGCGCCCAACTTCTATTGGAATACTGCCGCCGCCAGCGGTGGGGTCCAGAACCTTGGGGCCGTTTGGCTTGGCCAAGAGAGAATCGACCCACGCAATTTCTTCGCGACTCGGCGAATAAGCGAACGCTCTTGGATATCCGTAGGGGCTCGGACCAAGATTCTCTCCAGTACGCTTCGCAGTATCGAGCCGCTGGCGGGTAGCCACGGGGTCCCCATGAATCCCCAGCACATGCAGAAACTTCTCCCGGTCCGCATCCGCCGGCAGCAGTGAAGCCAGAATCGCCGCGCGGGACGCCACCAGCGGCCGCCGCGCCCACCAGACGTGGAGGTAGTAGGTGGGCGGCAGCGCAGTCATGGATCGCCGCTCGCGAACGCTCTCCTCGCCCAACGCCGCAATCGGCAGCCAGCGCTCAATCAGGCGGACATCAGTCATGCTTGGCTTCCGGTCAAAACTGCCACTGCTCGCGTTCCATGAAACCTTCCAGAGAGACGCAGGGTATGTGGAAATAGTCACAGATGTTCGGGATTCGGGCTCCGTTTGGTGGTTTGCCTTCCATTGTGACCACTGTTGCTTCGAGACCATTTGCGCGTGCGACAACAAACGGGTCCGCGTTCTTGCCGCCCTTGAGCAACTTTTTCCGTTCGATGATCTGCTGAAAGTGGCGAATCTTGAAGATGTCGGCTACGAATTGGCCTTCCACTCTGTCAGGAGCAGGGAAGAGCCGTTTGTTTGCCTTTGCCCAACTGCGAAGAGATTCCACGGGGCAATCGTCTATCTCCCGACCAACCTCACGTGTTGACGTGATGGCGCCGCCTGTGACCAGTTGGTCGAACTGGTTCCACAAGGTGGGAAACCTGTCCCGGTAGTAACTGCGGAAAAGCTGGGAAAAAGCGCTGGTGTCGAAGACGTAGGTCAAATGGCTCCCCGAAGCGCATATTCTTCCAGTTGAGCCAAATTTCTGGGTCTTGTATCAAGATAGTCAGCCAACTGATCGGCGTCAATACGGTTCTGGTAGAACTCCTCGAACGCGCGAGTAATGTACTGGGTTCCCAGATACGCGACTTTTGTGTAGTAGTAGTTTCCACCTCCAGAGCTCTGCGTATTTCGGCTCCATTGCGCGACCGCAGACTGATATTGCTGGCGCGTAATCTGGCCTCGGTCGAGAAACTTCCGGTAGATGAGTTCACGGCTGACCTTGAATTGTCGGGCCAGACTGCTAGCGGTTTCAGTGTTCGCTGCGCGTCCGGTAAGTGCTTCTTCAAAGGCTTGATCGGGAACCAGTAAGAGGGAAGCCAAGCGATTGCAGGCAATCTCGATTTGTTGAGCCTCCTGCGGCAGTTCACGAATATAGTCTTTGTCCTCAGCATCGACGCCACTTGTATGAAACAGCAGGTGCGCTAGTTCGTGGAACAACGTAAAAGTCTGTCGGCTTTTTGAGGTTGTATTGTTTACATAGACGATTGGAAAATCTGGATGATACAGACAGAATCCAGAGTAGCTTCCCTCTCGAAACTGGTCCTTGAAGACGTGGACTCCGGCATCAAAAAAACGCTGCCGCCAGCGATCCAATGCCGTATCTATATCCTTCCACGCAAACTGCTCATCCAGAGTCACGCCAAGATACTCGCGCACGGCTCTGGCAGCGGCTTCAAGATCATCCGTGTATTGAAACGCCAGGTCGCGAGTAATCATCCGAGGCGCGGCATTCCTGCCCTGATACAGTTCGTCCAGCGCAATCTGGAAGGCAAGCGCCTTGCGTAGCATGAGGCGAATACGCGGTGGAACCTGACCGATCTGTTCCGCCCCGAGAGTACGGAATGTCTCTTCAATCGGCGGAAGGTCGGGCGGCGATGGGAAAAAGAACACCGCCACAGGCACCTTGAACTTGTCCGCCAGCTTTTCGAGCTGCGGATAGCTGGGGGCCGCCTCGCCAGCCTCCCACACGGCGATTTTCGGGAAGCTGTCGTGGGCTGACGCAAGGCTAAACCCAGCCTGCTCCCGCGCCCAGGTGACAACAGCCGGAGTAACTGGCATACCCTCAGTTGTCATGAAGCGCCCTCGCCTGCCCTGCCCCCCAATCCGATGCATCATATCAAGAGAACTGGACCCCAGTTTTGGCCGCCAAGTCGATAGATCACCAGCACCTGCCTCTCTGGGCTTGCCGTGTCGGTTGATTCATTCGGCACGGGTCGGGCCAGGCGATGCCGGCGGCACGTTTCGGACGCAAGAATTCTGACAATTTGGCAGTAGCTTGTGGCTGGCAGGTACAACAGCAATCGGTTGCGGTGTCAATGCTGGACTAATCGACGCCAGTCTCCCCGCCAGCCGACAGCACGGAATAGCGGCAATTTCACGGTTTCAGGTAAAACAAAGGAGGCTGAAGAATATCCCCTTGGGGCCTATGACCTTCTGCATTTGGACATCCATCTCCGAAATCTCTTGATCAAACCTCTTCTGATTGGGCCATCAGCCAGTTGGGCCACAGGCTCACTCTCTCCATAGTAGATCGCCTTCAATCTGCGGTCTCGCGACCGTGCGGCGTTAACTTCACTGCTCGACCAATTCTGCGCCCATCTCACCGTGCTCTTGTCTATCCAGTAGTGTGAACGGCAGTCCAAGCCCCAACTACCGACCGACGGATCCAACGAAATCGACACACCATCGTAGATAAGCGTCCAGTCGGTGGGGGTCAGCGGCGTGACGACTTCCCGCCCGCACCCGCAACAGCACTTGTGCACTGCCGTCGCGTAGTCCATCGATACATAGAGTGTTCGCTCCTCGACCTCATCTGGAATAACCGTGACAAACTCATGCGTGAGGGCAATAGGCCGCTTCACGCACAATCCTCGTTAACAATCGAGTTGCCATCCAGCGTGTAGGCGCTGAAGTGCTCTTTCTCCAAATCGTCATAGAAACCAAACAGCTTCTTCCATTTGATGACTGCCAATGCGGCGTTGAGAGCATTTAGTTCCGCAATCTGGATGTTGTGAGAGTACACGCCGTCTGCGTCGCCGCCGGACAGGCTGATTCGTTGCTTGTTCCGCAGGTGGTCACGCTTTTCTGGCGTACTGGCGGTGACTCGGACGATACCGCGAAGTCCGTCAATTGAACGTTCGATCCCCATCCCTACGTCAATGAAGGGGACATCGAGTTCCTCCAGTTTTTCGATGATGGGGCGCTTGGCTTCTCCGCGGTCCACGGAGATGAAGACGAAACTCATATCTTCAAGAAGCCCAACGTTGCTCTCATCAATATCGTAATCATGCTCCACAATGCCGTTTCGCATGAGGCCATAGCGAGCGGCATAGTACTTGACCTTTCGTTGGCAAACCTTGAGATCATCCACGGACGCCGCACCCGGTGATCTGAACGCATTGTGCTGAAGAAAATCGTCGCCATCAAAGAGGTGGATTTCACGTACCCGGGCTTTGGCCACAAGGTCGAGTATGTAGGACCCCGTGCCACCCAAACCGACAATCGCGACCCGGCCCAGGCACAGCTTGTTCGATAGCGCCGATATTCCCACCCGACCCGAAGCGGTTTCGACGTATTTGAACACCGACTCGGAATCGCTCGACTGTATCGCTCGGCGGGGCCGTGCAGTCACGCTTGGATCGATCGCTTCCGCAGGGCCGGAGATGATGTTCACATAGGTCTTCATCTTGTGATAATAGTCAGAGTATCCGTCAGCAGGCTTGCTCGAAAACGAGTGATCTATCGCAAGATCATCCGAAATCTCTTGTCGAGCGCTCCCGTGAGAAATCTTTGCAAGTTCGCATCCACTTTGATCACAGGGATGCTCACCAGCGAACATGGCCATATGGGTACTCGGTCGGGTTGTGGTGTCCCCCGCCAAGTCCAGCGCTGACACCAAGACACCAAGCTTTACTTGCTTCTCAGCATTTACGTAGGGAACATCTCGGACGAGCAAGTGACCCTCTACGATGCTCAAATCGTATCCCTCATCCGCCAATTTCTTGAGGTCGCTGCTACGACTTATCAGTGACTGTGACATTGATCACCGTCCCGTTCCGTACTTTCACGGAATCACCCTCGACCAGCGTGCCTTCTGACTTGCGGCCACCGGCGCACCTGAAGGTGATCGTAAATGAGATGAATTCGCCCGTGGGCGGATCTTCAATCGCCAGAGAAACTACTTGATCGAACGTCAATTCTTCATGGTCAACAGTCTTCTCGCGGCCATTGACGATGATCGAAAATCCCTTCTCTCCGTTCTCGCCGTGTTCCGGCTTGTTCTCTTGATCGTGCTTCATGATCTGGATTCCTCCTTTCAACCTTCTGGCGGATAGGGGTCGCCGCCATGGCTGTCGCTGCCGGCGATACGCCCATCTTTGTTATGGATGCGAAGCTCAGTTCCTTGGCTACGGCTGACTTTGCGGCCGCTGTCAATGGCTGCCTGCTTCGTGTCATGGTGGCTGCTGGCGCGGCTCGCCCCGCCACGTTTGACATCCCAGCCTCCCTTTGAGTTCGGGACGATATGGTGACTCTTTGGTTTCTTTGCCATGGTATGCTCCCCCATCTGATGGAATTTGTACTGCAATGTTTGACGCATCCGTCTTGGCCTCCGCATCGTATGGCCTCCAGAAGAATAGACATAATCGTCATAAATGAGATTACGGAATAGTCGTGGCCGAGTCAAGCCAACCAACCGAACTTTTCCCGTCGCGACTGCGAAGCGCACGAGTCGCTCGCAGTTTGAGTCAGGGCGGCCTTGCGCGGCGATCCGACTTGCAGGCTTCCGCCGTTTCCCATTTTGAAACGGGGGCCCGCAAGCCTTCGTTTGACAATCTCAAACGCTTGGCCGACGCCTTGCGAGTAACAACCGACTATTTGCTCGGTCGCTCTGATTCGATGGAAGCGTCAGCTATGACTGTCGACAAGCTATATCGGAGTTATTCCGGTCTCTCAGCGGAACATCAAGAAATGGCCGACGACTTCATTCAGATGTTGGCCAAGAAGTCCATCAAGCAGAAATCGAGAGAAGATTAGTTTGATGACGCGACACGCCAATCAGTACTGCAATGTGCACGACGAGGCAAAGCGACTTCTTCGGGAACTGGATATAGATTCCCTGCCGGTCGATCCGTTTTCAATTGCCCGTCAACTGGACATTGAGCTAAAGCCACTTCCAAAGTCGGCGGGTGGTGCATCGGGAATGTTGCTCCACGTGAATGGCGCCTTCGGCATCGGGTACCCAACTCATGTTGGCAGTGAAGGTTTCAAGCGGTTTTCCGTGGCGCACGAGATTGGTCACTACCGGCTGCGAGGTCACGTTGATGCCGTTCTAAGCAAGGGGAAGCACCTTTCCAAAGCTGGATTTCGCAGCACTAATCGCTATGAGAGGGAGGCGGACCAGTTCGCCTCGGCGTTGCTCATGCCCCGCAAGCTATTCGTCACCGCTGCAAATCGCGCCGGCGACGGACTCGAGGCGATAGAGACGCTCCGAGCACAGTGCAAGACGTCCCTTGAAGCCACGGCAATTCGATATGCGCAAACCAGTGGCGATCCGGTGGCTGTAGTTCGGAGTCGCGGCGAAACCATCGAATACGCCTTCATGTCTATTTCTTTGAAGGAATTTCGGGATATCGATTGGATTCGCAAGGGCGCACCATTGCCGCCCGAGAGCGTAACTGCGCACTTCAATTCCGATGCAGCGAACATCTCACGCGGTGCGCGTGAGGAAGGGAAGAGTTTTCTTCAGGACTGGTTCGGCGGCCTGCATCGCCAAGAGATTGTGGAAGAGGTCGTCGGGTTGGGTAGCTACGGAAAGACCCTTACCGTGCTTACGGGCATGGAGCCTCCAGACGAGTTCGAGGAAGAGGAAGCGGAGCTTGAAAAATCTTGGGAAGCGCGTTTCAGCTAGCGAATCCTACGACTCTTCCAATCGATTCGTCTGCCATGAAACACCTGCCTGACCACCGCAATCCGATGAATCATGTCAAGGCTTGTGCTTAAGCCTTGCGTGCAGGCCATCTTGGCCATCGTCACCAGGCGGACGCCCACTTGCGTCAATCGCGCCGATGGCGTGCGTGCGAAGCTGGCTGAACTCGGCCTTGCCGAGGAAAACGTGAAGGACGCAGTCGACTGGGAGCGAACGCATCGGTGAATCCGGCCCGCATGGTTGTGGACACGAATGTGCTGGCTTCAGCCCTGCACCCGCATCTGTTCTTCCGGCTGCTCCCTCTCCGCCATGAAGTCCTCGCTGACGCTGGCGCCGTCGAACCACTCATCCCAGGATGTGCCTTCGGGGGTGCTGACCTGCGTATTGTCGAGAGCAACAACGTCGGTCTGATTCACACTCTCGTGCATACCGTCATTCCCCGCCAAAAGTCCCCGCAGCCGACCCCGGTGGACCAGCCGCGCAGCGCCAATTGAATAGCTGGTCAGACAGCATAATCGACCAGTGGACCTGCACTGCCAAACGCTTCGACGGTCCAATCCCCCTCCTGCCCACTTGAGCGCCGGGCTCGAACAAGGCTTTTGCGTTCACTCAGCTCACGAATCCGCACACCGCTCTCGCGCAGTTGCCTGGCCACTGTCCTGTCCTTGT
This sequence comes from Pseudomonadales bacterium, assembly GCA_965199705.1. GTDB lineage: Bacteria > Pseudomonadota > Gammaproteobacteria > Pseudomonadales > Azotimanducaceae > Azophilus. The sequence goes on along the minus strand of OZ241359.1, from coordinate 894,651 downwards.
GTTTCAAGGATGGAGGTTTGCCAGTGTGGGTGATCCAAGCGTTTGACGTTGCGCCTAGTATGCGATCACGGTCCTGTGCAGTCGGCAATTTTCCCCGCCCTCGGCGCCAAGGAGTCATGAGCGCGACAGGTTCTGACTTCAACATCTGCTTCCAAACCATAGGCTCGTCCGCGTCTCGGGACCCATGGTGAGGCGTCTTGAATATTGAAGCCTTGCCATGAGGGCGCGCCTTGTCTTGCGCGATGGCTGCCCAGCCTGACCGCTCCATATCCGATCCGAGCAGAAACGCACTACCCCCACAATCGACCCACAGAACGACCGCCACGTCGTTCGGCGAGAGGCTGGGAATGCGTATCTTGGCATTGCCGACCGCGGGAACCAATTTGCCAATCGAGCGGATGAATTTCTGAAACGCGGCGTCGCTTGGCGAAAGCGTCCAGATATTACAGCTTGAAGATCGATGTACCACACGATTGGCAATTGCGTGCAATGGCGGCGGCCTGCCCATTTTCTTGAGGAGGTTGATGGCGCCGAAAAGCTCCCGTAAACCGGAACCGGAAGCAGACAAGTGGCGTTTCTCCAAAGCCCCCGCCAGAGCAATGAACTCTTCTTGGCACAGCGCACTGGCAAGGCAAAATCGAGCTTTGGGACAGGTCGCGAGAATTTGTGTGAGGCCCCGGATATGGTCATCGTGCCAGTGGGTTGCCACCACCAGAACGACCGATCTTGCGACGTCAATGCCCATTGATTCCAGGTAGCTCAATGCAGCGGGCGCCCCCTCGACTGTCATGCATGAATCGACAAGAATCCAGTCTCCGTTTCCAATGTGAAGTAGAGCGCTTTCGCCGTAACCCGGGCCGATCAGGGCGAGTTCCAATTGGTTCGGTTCGGGCGGCGAATGCGCGTTCGCTACCGGCCAAGCCACTGCGCCATCTCTTGTGCCCAGGCTTCACCTTCGCAAAAGTCCGATTTGGTCATCTGCGGGAGGTCTCGAAACACGATCTGAGAAACTCGTCTCCGCGTGCCCTCGGAGGAACGCTCATAGCCGATTACCCAACGGAATATGCTGCCGATTTGCATGCGTGCGGCGTCATTCTCCGATATCTCGGCCAGAGGGATATCCGACTCTTCAGTCTCGTGTGACCGGCCAGCAGTCAAATCGGTTAGCCGAGCCACGAACTCATCATCGTAGATGTCGGTGACATATCCTTCCCACTCCTGCAGGGCGAGAAGTACTGGTCCCTGAACCCTCTGCCGGGGAGATGGCGGAAGAATCTCACGAGTCACTGGGGCAGCGATGCCTGACAAGTGGGAGGTCGAACGCACGGGCGAATCAGGTCCCGGTCCTTTTGGTGCAGAGGTCTCTACGCTTTCTTCTGAAGTGCGCATCAGCGCTCGCTCAATCGCTTTCCCAGAATCAGGGTGGTCGAAACGCCCGTCAACTGCGCTTCCCTGATCCGGTGGAACATCGACCGGAGCAGTTGCTGAACCTTGAGGATCGAACATATTGACATTTCCTATCGTGAATCTGCCATGGACATCACATGATCCACAATGTCCTCTGCTCGTCGGAGGGATGTTTCAAAATGCTGCTTCAGCAAATCGAACAACTGCCCCCGGCCTTGGGGTGACTCATCGTTAATCTCATAGTGGTCGTTTACTGCAACATAGATACCTGTTTGCCCGCCACCCACTCGGCTGGATGGCTCTACCGTCACGTTAAGGTGACCGCCTGGGGGTCTATCGGACATATCGGACTGCCTCATCGACAGTGAGGAGAGCCCGCCCTGTTCTCCGGTCAGATCCAGTTTGTCCGACAAGCCCTCCCAAGGTGACAGGGGCGCAATCAGTCTGCCTACCGCGTTCCAGGCGCCACGGCTGGGCGCCCGGAAGTGTACGTCGCGGTTTATTCCGAACGCCCTCACCGGCGTGTGGAACAGATGTTCCTCAAACAAGCGAATCACCAAGTCGTGGAGCCGAATATATGGCGCCTGCTGCGTCTCCACTTGAAATCGATCTGGCCTGGCTTCAACCCGCAGCCAATCGGTGGAGAAAGCCACGATCTGATCATGTGCAACCTGAAGGTCGTGCCTATCCGCGACAGGCTTTGGCAGGAGTTCGTGCAGGACGAACCATGCTGGTGTGAAAATCGCAGGGTTAAAGCGCCCTAACAGTACAACGGAAGCATTGCTGATGTCCGGCTCAATGCGCACAACCCGTCCCCCCTACCGCTTCGGCTCCGTCAACAGGCATCGTAGCGCACTCAGCACCCGTCGCGGGTGTTTTCGGTGCACCGCCATGCCGAGCCAGTAGGCCGCTTCCTCCCTTCCCATGGCCTCGATGCCTTCCGTCACGGCCCGCATGTTGTCGCGGCTGCGCATGGGCGCGAGCGTGCGAAACAGGAGGCCCAGCATCAGCGCCAGGTCCTCGGTCACAGCATGGCCCCGCTGGTCCTTGTCGGCCGGGCGCCCAAGCCGGATGCCCGCATGGGACAAGCGCCGCAGAATCCGGTGCTCCACCAGTTCAAGGTTGCGTCCCCGCAGACCCGCCACGCGCTTCGCTGCGGTCACTTGGGGCGAGGCGGTGGTCGGCAACTGCCATATCTCGTATTCGGCTTCCGCTGGTCCGCGACATCGCAGCCGTAGCTCGTATCTGGGTGCGGAGTCGGGCGCTTCCTGGTCAGTCTCTCTTTGCGGTCGGGCCATCCAAGCCTCCTCATCCCGCCTTGGCCGTGGCGACAAGGTGGGCCTCACCGCTGGTGAAACGGCTGAGGCGCTCGGTCAGCATTTCCGGCGCGTCGCCTTGCATGGAAATGCCCGCCTCGAAAGTCAACTCGAAGCCCGCGCAGAAGTCCGCTTCCTTGGCGTCCCGCAGTTGCGGCTCCAGAAACTCCCGAACCGGTTGGGCATCCTGCACAGCGCCGCGGAACTTCATTTCGAAAGCTCCGCCGTCACGAGTCTCGTAGGCGCCTTCGATGGTCACGATGCGTTCCGCGCTTGAAACGGCGCCTACCGCGCCAAGCAGCTTGAAGGCATCACTTGGCTGGAACAGTCGAATGGTCAGGGTTCCGACGGAAGCCACGTTTCTGGCGCGAACCCGCTCCCAAAGTTGAACAAGCGCTTCGCGGAGAACGCCCTCGGCTTCGATGGAGTCCGGTGCTGACTCGGAAGCCCTCCCTGTATCTGCGGGCGCGTCTTCGCCAGGTCGCGCCTCGAACCCAGATCGTTCCTCAGCAACGCCCAACCTGTCGCCTGCGGGTTCCGATTCTTCAGCGGCTTCTGGCTGCCGTGGCCAAACCCCCGTGTTCTTGGCGAAGGCCATTGTCAGAATTGCGGATTGCTCGTCGATCTGGATATCGGCCATCGGATCCCCTGGCCCATACAGCAGTTTGCCGCTGCGGTAGATGTACTCGCCTTGCTCGATGCCGCGCCGCAGGCCACGACGGAAGATGTCGTCCTTCACCAGGATGGGCAGGGCGGGGTCGCGGCGGAACTCACCCCGCAGCGACAAGGTGGTCATTTCGCCCTTTCGGAGCGGCGTTCGGTCGCGCACGTAGGCGGGGGAGTCCGGCTCGTCCTCCGCCAACCGGAGTTTTTTCAGTTCGCGCAACACCCGGACGATCTGCTGCTGCCCCGCGCCTGGCCGGTCGGAGGTCGAGTGGGTGTCGATGGCGGTATGGGCCAGGTCGGCATCGCTGGCGCCGATGCGCAGGCGTGATGGATAGAAGACATGCCGGTAGCACTGCTGGATAGCAAGGGCCAGCTCCTGCTCGGAGCGCGCTTCAAGTTCTCGCACTTGCGCCTGCTGGTGCTCCGCCAGTTCAACAAGGCGATCTGGCTGCTTCATGGCGCGCAAGGCCAACCGGCGGCGGGTTTGGCGTTGCATGTCGCCCGTGCGCGCCTCGTCCGCTGCCACGAATACCAGGTTGTTGCGCAGGGCCCGCAGGGCGGAGCCTTCCGCGCCCTTGCGCTCGTAGATGCGCCGGACCAACTCCGGTGGGGCTTCAACCGTAGCGCCTATGGCAACCGCCTCGTGTCCCAGCACAACCAGCTTCGGGTGGCCGTCGGCCACCTCATCGGCAACGTCGTAGGGACCGCCGGGGAAAGGCACTGCATCCAGGGTTGGGCCGCTGAATATCTCGCGGATGCGGTCGTTCAACTCCGCCCGGGCGGCTTCGGCATCGACCTGATCCTCCATCCGGCGGCAAATTTGGGTCAGGTTGGCTTCGGCGAGAAAGCGCATCGGCGCGCCAGGGCGATCATCCAGGTAGGCGGATTCGAGAATGAATTTCTTTCGAGCCTCTTCGATAAAGCTGATGTCCGTTTCGGGCCCGAGTGCGGAGTAGCGCAGCCGTTCTGGCGCGATGCCCTTCAAAGGATCATTGAACGCGAGGGTGTGCATGAAGATGGTGCGGGCGACGTAGGCTGCGTAGGGCGGCATCCCGCCGTGGTGTTCGGCGTCAATTTGCTGTGCCAGGGCCACTCGCCCCCCCTGCCCTGCCACGTCGTTGGTGATCGCCGGCACAAAGGCCGATTGTCCGAGGCGAGTCACGATTTCCTGACGGATAGGTTCGTGGCCCAGGTCCATGTGGTGCAGGTGAATGGCAGTGGCGTCCGCGGGCTTCTCGGCCCAGAGGTGGGCAACAGTGCGCACCAGGAGCCGCAACATGCCCCGCACCCGCTGAAAGTTGCTCAGGGTGGCAGTCTTTTCGGTCAGGGTCTCCAGCACCTCCGGATGCAGGGGATAGCTTGCACAGAAGGCGCCTGCGGCCTCGGGCAGCTTCAGGGCCGACCCCAATGCGCCCTGGTGCGCATTCCAGAGCGCCCGGTAGGATTCGGCGGCGGCGTTTGCAGCCTCGTCGCTGATGTCCTCGAAAAGGCGGCGGCAAAGCACCTGAATGGTCTCGTCCTCTTCGGTTGGGTTCAGGGGCGTCGCCATTCGGCCGGATACGCTTTCGGCCTCCGCCATCCGGTCCGCGATGAACTGGTTTTCCTCGCTGTAGGCATCGGTTGCCTGTCCGTCCTTGCCGATCGCCAGGGTGTACACCAGAACCGCGTTGGGCGTGCTTTCCACGGCCTTGAAAAGCGAGGTCAGGAAGGCGGTGAGTTGATGGGCCGCTTTGCCAAGGCTCCTGACCTTGCGCAGATAGACGGATAGCTCATCAAGCAGTATCAGCGTCGGCTCGCCGCCAAACAGTTCCCTTATCGTTTCGGCGCCGGGGGCGATTCGGCGTTCGTCGCTCGCCCGCACCCGCTCGTAACCTGCCTTGCCGGCCAGGGCAAAGGCCATTTCTCCCCAAGGGGAGTAGGCGAGCAAGCCTTCGTCGTCCATACGGCGGCCATTGGCGGGGTCGGCATTCTCGCCATCGAAGGCGGCGATGCGCACCGGGCCCTCGGGCAGAAGCTCCGGATCGACGAATTCCTCAATGCCCTGCACCCGGCGCCCGCTGCCCGCGGCATGGCATAGCGCGATCAGGCCGTGTGACTTGCCGCCGCCGTAGGATGTGTCCAACCGGAAAATCGACGCCACCTCACCGCCTTGACCGGAAAGCCGTCGGCAGACGTTGGCGAGCAGATTCCTGAGCCCCTTGGTGGGGTAGGTATTGGCGAAGAAGCGCTGCGGGTCTATGTAGTCCGGCGAACCCTTGCCGACAATCACCTGCGCGAGGTCGGCAGCGAAGTCGGCCTCGGATACCCTGCCCGAAAGTACGTCAGGGCGCGGTTGGCAGGTTTCAAAGATCGTCGGGATCGTCATGGCTGTCTCATCGCCTGGCGGCCTTCTGCTCGGCTCAACCCTATTCGCTTGCATCCATCGGGATCGGGGCCGCCGCCCTGCGCAAACAGCCCGATGGCGGACCCGCTGCCGAATTCTACCGTATCGCGCCTCGCAAACGATGGCGTGTAAAGTCGCAGCCCTGAAGCCAATCGACTCCATGCTGGGCTGGATTCCGGCATTGGATTCCCGACCGCAAAGCGGCTACCTTTGCCGCCCATCAGATTCGTCAGATTCACCGAACAGGATTCGCACATGCTCACGTTGCACTTTGCGCCCAATTCGCGGGCCGGACGCATCGTCTGGCTGCTTGAAGAACTCGGCCTGGAATACCGGCTCAATCGCATGGATTTTCACCCCAAGGATCTGAAGTCCGAGGCGCATCGGGCCAGGCATCCGCTCGGTCGGGTGCCGGTGCTGGATGATGGCGATGTTCGCCTGTGGGAATCCGGGGCCATCGTCGAGTACATCATTGCCCGGCATACGGACGGCGCCCTGAGGCCGCCGGCGGATTCCGATCTGTTTCCCGCCTACCTGCAATGGTTTCACTACTGCGAAGGCATGGTGATGCCGCCGATCAACACTATCGTGGTGCAGACGATCCTGCTGCCGCCGGAGCGCCAGAACGCCGAGGCGCTCGGCCAGGCGCAGCGCCTGCTGGCCCGGTCGCTGGCGCCGGTGAACCAGCGCCTGGAAGGGCGAGACTACCTGATCGGCGACTTCTCCGGCGCCGACGTGATGCTGGGACACGCCTGCTTCATGAGCCGTCGTATGGGCTGCGTCTCTGACGACAGCGCCCACCTGCACGCCTACATAGATCGGGTAGAGGCCAGGCCGGCCTTTCAGAAGGCGATGGCGGCCTGATCCGGTGATCGGCAAGCTCGCCTGAGTGGGGCCCTCGAGCCCCCCCGGCAATTCGTTGGTCTGCGGCTGCGCTGCTCCCGCGCAGCGACAACTCGGCCGCGGCAGGAATCCGCGCCGGCGCCTCAGGTCGCGGTCGGTGCGGGTTCGAACAGGTCGAACGCCCGGTGCAAGGTGCGCACTGCGAGTTCCAGATAGCGCTGGGCGACCACCACGGAAATCTTGATCTCGGACGTGGAGATCATCTGAATATTGATGTTCTCGGCGGCCAGGGCCTCGAACATCCGACTGGCGACGCCGGCGTGCGAACGCATGCCCACGCCAACGAGAGACACCTTGGCAATCCGCTTGTCTCCGGAGAGCTCGCGCGCCTTGAGCGCCTCCCGCACCGGGCGCAGAAGCGCCAATGCGGCATCATAGTCGCCGCGCTTGACGGTGAATGTGAAATCGGTCAGCCCGTCCGCGCCCGTGTTCTGAACGATCATGTCCACCTCGATCCCGGCGCCGCTCACCGGCCCGAGAATGCGCGAGGCAACGCCAGGCACATCCGGCACCCCGGACAGGGTGATCTTGGCCTCGTCACCCGTGTGCGCGATGCCGGCAACCAGAACTTCTTCCATGCCCTCTACCTCCTGGGTGATCAGGGTGCCGCTGTCGTCGTCGAAACTGGAACGAACGCGCAGGGGCACCTGATATTTGTTGGCAAATTCGACCGAACGCGGATGCAGCACCCTGGATCCGAGGCTGGCCAGTTCCAGCATTTCTTCGTAGGCCACCTGGTTCAACTTGCGAGCGCTCTCCACCAGGCGTGGGTCTGCCGTATAGACGCCGTCCACGTCCGTGCAGATCTGGCATTCGTCGGCGGCCAGGGCAGCCGCCACGGCAACCGCAGTGGTGTCGGATCCGCCCCGGCCCAGAGTGGTGACGCGGCCCGTCGCCTCGATGCCCTGAAAGCCGGCGATCACCGGCGTCACGCCGGCCTGTAGATCCGCCAGCAAACCGGCTGTCTCGATCTGCTCGATGCGCGCCCGTTGATGGCCTGCGTCGGTGCGGATTGGGATCTGATGCGCGAGCCAGGATCGGCTCGGCCAGCCTCGATCCTGCAACGCCATGGCGAGCAGCGCGACGGAAACCTGTTCCCCGGCCGCCAGCAGCACGTCCAGTTCCCGGTGATGCGGCTTGCCTTCGAGCGCTTGACCGAGCGCCGCCAGCCGGTCTGTTTCTCCGGCCATGGCCGAGAGCACCACCGCCACCTGCTGACCCTGTTTCAGCGCCGCAATGACGCGCTCGGCCACCGCCAGCACGCGCTCGACGCTGGCGACGCTGGTGCCGCCGTATTTCTGAACAATGCGCATGTCAGGCTTCCGGCTGCTCGCCAAGCCCGCCCCGAACCCAGTCAGCCACCTGCCGGAGCGCGCCGGGGAGCGCCTCTGGCGAGCCGCCACCGCCTGCCCTGGCCAGTTCCGGGCGACCGCCGCCCCGGGCGCCCACCTCCGCCCCCAGCCGGGCAATCAGCTCCGGGGCCGACAACCGACCGGCAAGGCCAGACGATACCGCCACTACCAGCCCCACCTTGCCGGCCTTCACCTGGCCCAATGCGATCACGTGCTGGCCGAACCGCGACTTGAGACCATCCAGCGTGTGCATCAGATCGGCGTCGTCCGCCACCTCGCCGGCGACGACGGAAACGCCATCAATCTGCACTGCCCGAGATGCAAGATCACCACCGGCGGCCTCTGCCAGCTTGTCCGTGGCCTCGCGCAGGTCGCGTCGCAACTGTTGATTCTCTTCGACCAACGCCTGGATGCGCGGCACGAGCTCGCGTGGCGATGTCTTCAGTTCGGCGGCCGCCGCGCTCAGACATTGATCCTGGTCAGCAAGCCAATCGAGAACGCCTGGCCCGGTCACCGCTTCGATACGACGAATCCCGGCTGCGATCCCGGATTCGCTGACGATTCGAAATAGCCCGATGTCACCGGTGCGGCGCACATGCGTGCCGCCACAGAGTTCCACCGAATACCAGGCCGGCGGCGCATCGGCAGCGGATTCTGTACGCGGCGCGTCAGGCCCCATGCAGAGCACCCGCACCTGATCACCATACTTCTCTCCGAAGAGCGCAAGCGCCCCGGCGTCAATCGCTTCCGTATAAGGCATCTGGCGCACCGAAACCTCGGAGTTGGCCAGTATCTGGTCGTTGACCCCGCGTTCGATCTGCGCGAGTTCCTCGGCGCTGACCGGATACGGATGGGAAAAGTCAAAGCGCAGGCGATCCGGGGCCACGAGAGAACCCTTCTGCTGCACATGCGCGCCAAGCGTATGACGCAGCGCAGCATGGAGCAGATGCGTCGCCGAGTGGTTGCCGACTATGGCCCGACGGCGCTCTGCATCCACCTCTGCCAGCACGCGATCACCCGCGGCCAGGCGGCCGGCCTGCAAGGCGCCGATGTGCAGATGCTGGGCTCCCGCAATCTGCGTATCCGAGACCTCGAATCGACTGCCGTCCGGGCCGAGCAAGACGCCTGTGTCACCTACCTGGCCACCGGATTCAGCGTAGAAGGGCGTGCGCTCCAGAACCACCACGCCGGCCTCTCCGGCCTCAAGCGACGCCAAGGGGTCACCCTCGGGGCTGTATAGCGACAGGATGCCAGCTTCGCCGTCGCAGCCGGCGTAGCCGAGGAAGTCCACGCGCGTATCAGTGTGTATCTTCTGGCCCAGCGCGAATCCGAACCGGGCGCCGCTGCGCCCCCTGGCCCTCTGCTCGGCCATTGCCGACTCGAAACCCGCCCGGTCCACGGCCAGGCCCCTTTCCCGCGCAATCGCCTCGGTCAGATCGGGGGGGAAGCCATAGGTGTCGTAGAGCTTGAACATCACATTGCCGGAAATGCGATCCTGGCGCTTGCCGGCGAGCGTGCGCTCCAGCATGGACATGCCTTGCTCCAGAGTCTCGGAAAAACGCGCCTCCTCGTCTTCCAGTACCCGTTCGATCAATGCCGATTGATCCTTCAGCACCTCGAAAGCCGCACCCATCTGCTCGACGAGCAGCGGCGCCAGTCGATGAAAGAAGGGCGTTGGCATCTTCAACTTGTGTCCGTGCAGCAACGCCCGGCGAATGATGCGGCGCAGCACATAGGCCCGATCTTCGTTGCCGGGCAAGACGCCGTCGGCGATCAGAAAGGCGCCTGAGCGCAGGTGGTCAGCAATCACCCGAAGCGGTGCGCTGGCCTGCACGGCTTTCCCGGACAGGCCAGCCAGCGCCCCCGCTGCACGCATCAGCGGCTGGAACAGATCGATCTCGAAATTGCTTTGCACGCCCTGCAGAACCGACGCCATGCGTTCAAGCCCCATGCCGGTATCGACGCCAGGCGCGGGCAACGGACTCAGTTCGCCATCCGAGGCGCGGTCAAACTGTGGAAATACCAGATTCCAGATTTCGACGTAGCGATCCCCGTCCTCGTCCGCAGAACCCGGCGGGCCACCCGGCACGGTCGGGCCGTGATCGAAGAACAGTTCGCTGCACGGGCCACAAGGGCCGGTTTCGCCCATCGCCCAGAAGTTGTCCGCGTGGTCCACCAGACGCTCGGCCGGGATGCCGATCTGATCTCGCCACAAGGAGCGACTCTCGGCGTCGTCAGGATGCACCGTCACCCACAGGCGGTTGGCGTCGAGGCCAAGGACGCCGGTCACGAAATCCCAGGCCCAGGTAATGGTTTCTTCCTTGAAGTAGTCCCCGAAACTGAAGTTGCCCAGCATCTCGAAGAAGGTCAGGTGGCGGGCGGTATAGCCGACGTTGTCAAGATCGTTGTGCTTGCCGCCGGCGCGCACGCAGCGCTGGCAGGAAACCGCGCGCCTGTAGCCCGGGTCTTCGCGTCCGAGCAGGGCGTCCTTGAACTGGTTCATGCCGGCATTGGTAAACAGCAGCGTCGGGTCGTTGTGCGGCACGAGTGTGCTGGACGCGACGCAGCGATGCCCGCGCTCGGCAAAGTAATCGAGAAAGGCCTGGCGCAGTTCCGCCGTCTTCATTTTGCTGGCCCGGTGCTGCCGGAAATCGGGCGCGCAGTATAGCTTGCCGGCGTCATTCCGACTCGGCGCCGAGGCGCCACGCAAAGTGGCTGGGAAAGCCGCGGCGGGCAAGAAAGCGCGCGCAGGCTGCAAACGCATCGGCATCCTTCGACGATAGAGGCGGCTCGCCAAATCGCTTCTTCACTGCCTGCCGGGCTACCGCCAGCCAGGCCGTTTCCGATATCCTGTCCAGCGCGTGCGTGTCATCCACCCGCCGCTGGCCGAGTTCCCGGCGCGCTACCGCCGGGCCATAGCCTCTGGCCATACGCCTGCGGATCAAGGCCTCAGCGAACCGCGCATCACTTTGCAGCCCCGCCTCGGCAAGCGCATCAACGGTGGTGTTGGCTTCATCTTCCGGGTAGCCGAGCGCGCGCAGTTTGCCGACAAGCTCCCGGCGACCGTATTCGCGCCGGGCAAGCAGCGTCAGCGCGCGCTCGCGCGCGGGCTCGGCAGGTGCTGGCCTGGTTGCGGCCAAGAAGCCTTCAGCGCCCGCCGGAAGCCTCCTTGTCTCGCTGCTCGGTCTTCGGCAGGAGGGCAGCGCGCACGCGGGTTTCGATGTCATCGGCCATTTCCGGATGGGCTTCCAGAAACTCGGCGGCGTTCTTGCGACCCTGACCGATGCGCTCGCCCTGGTAGCCATACCAGGCGCCGGATTTTTCGACGATGCCCTGCTTGACCCCAAGTTCGAGCAGCTCGCCTGCGTGATGGATGCCGCGAGCATAGAGAATCTGAAACTCGGTTTGCCGGAATGGCGGCGCCACCTTGTTCTTCACCACCTTCACCCGGGTTTCATTGCCCACCACCTCATCGCCATCCTTCACCGCCCCGATGCGCCGGATGTCAAGGCGCACGGAAGCGTAGAACTTGAGGGCATTGCCGCCGGTGGTGGTCTCGGGCGAGCCGAACATGACGCCGATCTTCATGCGAATCTGGTTGATGAAGATCACCAGGCTGTTTGAGTGCTTGATGGAGCCGGTCATCTTGCGCAATGCCTGGCTCATCAAGCGCGCTTGCAGGCCGACGTGCGAATCGCCCATTTCGCCTTCGATCTCAGCCTTCGGGGTGAGCGCCGCCACCGAATCGATCACCACCACATCCACCGCTCCGGAGCGCACGATCATGTCTGCGATTTCCAGTGCCTGTTCGCCTGTGTCCGGCTGCGAGATCAGCAAGCTGTCGGTATCAACGCCAAGCGCCTCGGCATAGATCGGGTCCAGCGCATGTTCGGCGTCTATGAAAGCGCAGACGCCGCCCTGCTTCTGCGCCTCGGCGATGACCTGCAAGGTCAGAGTGGTCTTGCCCGATGACTCCGGGCCATAGATCTCCACCACGCGGCCGCGCGGCAAACCGCCCACGCCGAGGGCGATATCCAGACCCAGGGAGCCGGTCGGAATCACCGGCATCGAAACCTGCTCCCGGTCTCCCAGGCGCATCATGGAACCCTTGCCGAACTGTCGGTCTATCTGGCTGAGCGCCGCCGCCAGCGCACGTTCCCGATTGGCGTTGCGATTGTCTGCGGATCGTGAAGCAGTGGACTCGGCCATGGTCATCCATCCCGGCTGATGCAGATGGTGACCCTATAGACCTGCTCTTGCAAAGGCAACCATTTCCCACCGCTCACGGCTATTTTCAGAAATCTCTCACGCATAATGGCTAAACTTTCTCGCGGTGAGGGGCAAACCCGCAAATTGCCGAGAAGCGATCCGTGCAATCCCCACGTCACACGCCGATGATGCGACAGTATCACCGCATCAAGCAGCAGCACCCGAAGCACCTGTTGCTCTATCGCATGGGCGATTTTTACGAGCTCTTCTTCGACGATGCCGAAGAAGCCGCCGAACTTCTGGACATCACCCTGACCAGCCGCGGCCAATCCGCCGGACAATCCGTGCCAATGGCCGGCGTGCCCGTACACTCCGTGGAGGGTTACCTCGCAAAACTGGTCAGCCTGGGGCGTTCGGTCGCGATCTGCGAGCAAACCGGAGACCCGGCTTCCAGTAGCGGCCTGGTCGAACGCCAGGTGCAGCGGATCGTCACCCCCGGCACGCTCACCGAAGAGGCGCTGCTCGATCAGACGAAGGAAAGCACGGTGCTGGCCATCGCGCCGGTCACATCACGGGGTCGGCGCCGATACGGCCTGTCCCTCCTGAATCTGGCTCAGGGTGAATGTACGGTTCAGACCCTGGAGGGTGCAGCAACGATCAGGTCCGAACTGGCGCGCCTGCGTCCGAGCGAGGTGCTGGCGCCCGACGAGTTGCCGGAACTGGCGCTGGACAGGTGCACCATCGGCGATCCGATGAACTTTGATCCCGACCTCGGCTTTCGCTTCCTCTGTGAACATCTCGGAGTATCCGACCTGGGTGGTTTCGGGCTTTCCCGCAATGACCCTGCCATAGGCGCCGCCGCCGCCGTGCTGCAATACGCTCAGGCCACCCGCAATCAGGCATTGACCTGGATAGACCGCCTGAAGCCGGTCAGCCAGGGCGATTGGCTGCATCTGGATGGCAACAGCCGGCGCAACCTGGAGATAGACCGGCGCCCGGATGGCCGCGAAGATCACACCCTCTTCGTTCTGCTGAACAGCACCTGCACGGGCATGGGTGGACGGCTCCTGCGGCGCTGGCTGAACGCGCCCTGCGCCGTGCGTGAAACGATCTTGCAGCGCCAGGATGCCGTGACGCATTTGCGCGGGGCGCCGTCCCGCGAGGCGCTGCGCCAGGCGCTGCGCCAGGTGGGCGACATGGAGCGTATCGTCTCCCGTATCGCGCTCGGCAACGCAGTCCCGCGCGACCTCAGTCGTCTGCGCACGGCGCTCGCCGCCCTGCCGGGCGTGCGCGAGGCACTGGCCCAGGTAGCGGCGCCACACCTGCTGGGGCTGGTCGAAGAAATCGTGGATTTCGACGCCATGCAGAACCTGTTGCAGCAGGCGGTTGTTGAAACGCCGCCGCTCACAGCCCGTGATGGTGGCGTTCTGGCGCCTGGCTACAACGCGGAACTGGACGAACTGCGGGGTTTCTCGACGCAAGTCTCGGAGCGGCTGCGTACGTTGGAGCAAACCGAACGCGCGCGCTCTGGCATCAACACCCTGAAGATCGGCTACAACCGGGTGCATGGCTACTACCTGGAAACCAGCAAGGCCCAAGCCAGTCAAGCGCCGCCCGAGTGGGTGCGACGCCAGACCCTGAAGAATGCAGAAAGATTCATCACCCCGGATCTGAAGGTATTTGAAGATCAGGCGCTGACTGCTCAGGCACGCGCCTTGCACCTGGAAAAGCGCCTCTACGGTGAACTGGTGGAATCCCTGGCCGGAAGCGTCGCGGACCTCCGTCGGGCCGCCCTGGCGCTGGCCGAACTCGATGCGCTGGCCGCATTCGCGGAGCGCTCGGAACATCTGGGGCTGACGCCGCCGGACATCAGCGACCGACCCGGCATCGCCATAGAGGGCGGCTGGCACCCCATGGTGAAGGAAGCCATTGCCGGCGCCTTCGTGGCCAACGATGTGGACCTGAACGAGCGCCAGCGAATGCTCATCATCACCGGCCCGAACATGGGCGGCAAATCCACCTACATGCGCCAGACCGCCCTGATCGTGCTGCTCGCCTGCTGCGGCAGCCACGTACCGGCCGCCAACGCCAGAATCGGCCCGGTGGACGCCATCTTCACGCGCATCGGCGCTGGCGATGATCTGACGGGCGGTCGCTCAACGTTCATGGTGGAGATGACCGAAACCGCCAACATCCTGCACCGGGCAACCGAACGCAGCCTGGTGCTGCTCGACGAAATCGGCCGCGGCACCAGTACCTACGACGGTCTGGCGCTGGCCTCGGCCACGGCCCAGTATCTGGCGGAGCGGCGCCGCGCCTTCACGCTCTTTGCCACCCACTACTTTGAACTCACCGGCCTGGCGAGCACACTGCCCGCCACAGCCAACGTGCACCTGACCGCAGCCGAGTATCGCAACCAGGTGATATTCCTGCACGAAGTGCGGCCGGGGCCCGCCAACCAGAGCTACGGCATCTCCGTGGCCAAACTGGCGGGCATTCCCGCCAAGGTGATTCGCATTGCCCGCAACCGGCTGGCTTCGCTTGAAGCGCCCGTGCATTCGAACCCGGCGCAAGGGGACCTGTTTGTGGCGGCTGCGCCGACGCCGCCGGAACCCGAATCAGACCCGATCCGGGAACGCCTGGAGGCGCTGGATCTCGACAGCCTGACGCCTCGGGAAGCACTGGCGCTGCTCTACGAGTTGAAAGACACACCGAACCCTCTAGCCTGAATATTGCACCAGGGCGCTGATAGAAAGAGATGATTTTCTTTATCTTTCAATTGGTTGTCTTCGATACTGAAGCGCTGTGCCGATTACAAACTGCGCTTGCCGCGCGCTCGCTTGTCTTTTGCCCGTCTGCGCGTCCATGCTCCCTCAACCATAGGCGTGGCTATGCTCTCGGTCGCGAGCACACGCAGACGGACAAAATCCGGCGCGATCATCACGGCCCCTGGTGCAATATTCGGGCTAGAATAGCGCGCCTGCTATCCAGAGGACGGCTCTGTGACCTTTGTCGTAGGGGAATCCTGCATCAAATGCAAATTGACGGACTGTGTGGAAGTGTGTCCGGTGGACTGCTTCTACGAAGGCCCGAACATGCTGGTTATCCACCCGGACGAGTGCATCGACTGCGCGCTCTGTGAACCTGAGTGCCCCGTCGAAGCCATCTTTTCGGAAGACGAACTGCCGGAGGATCAGCAGGACTTTCTTGA
Source organism: Pseudomonadales bacterium (assembly GCA_965199705.1). Taxonomy (GTDB): domain Bacteria; phylum Pseudomonadota; class Gammaproteobacteria; order Pseudomonadales; family Azotimanducaceae; genus Azophilus. The sequence goes on along the minus strand of OZ241359.1, from coordinate 879,204 downwards.
TCTCAACCTGCGCCTGGCGCAATCCTGGCCGAACATCACGGAACAGAAGGACCCGCCTGCAGACGCCGATGACTGGCGCGACGTCAGCGACAAGCGGCATCTTCTGGAGGAGTAGCCCTGGAAGAGCAGCCCTGCAAGAGCAGGCGGGCAACGAGCACGAATGGCGCGGGACGCGCGTCTTGCAAAGCGCAAACCGGTTCGATCATCCCCTACATTATGATTGAGCGGGGGTTGATCGGCTGCCCGTTCCTGCGTATCTCGAAGTGCATGACGTAGGCCGACGGCCCGCTTCTGGTCATGGTCGATAGCGTCTGGCCCCGACTCACGCTCTGCCCCTCGCGCACCGAAAGCCGCTGATTGAGGCTATAGGCGGACATGTAAACCGCATTGTGACGCACGATCACCAGATGCCGGAAGCCCGCCAGACCGGCGCCCGCGTATATGACCTCGCCCGCCCCGGCGCTCCTGACCCTGTCATTGCGCGCCAGACTGAACGCCATCCCCTTGTTGAGGCCGCCGTCACTGCCAAACTCGCCGACGGGAGAGCGCGAGGTCGGCCAGGACCAGGTCACGCCGCCACTCGTTGTCGGCGGCGATTGGCTCGGCGCGGGCGTCGGCTTCTTTGCAGCCGGGCGGCGTGCGATCGGTGGAGTGCGCGGGCGTCTCGCCGGCGGCTGAGCCTGACCGCGCAACTTGAGTTTCTGCCCCGGAAAGATCCGATAGGGTGGCCGCAAGCCATTCAGCGCCGCCAGCCTTTGCACGGAAACCCCGGTGATGCGTGAAAGCGAGTAGAGGGTATCGCCCCTGACCACTTCCACGACGCCGCTGCGCGCTGCCTGCGCCTTGCGCGCATCCGCGGTTGCAGACGCAGCACCCGGCCAGCGATCTTCCACCACCGGGTCGCCAGGCGCGGCGCAGGCGCCGAGCCAGGCCGCCGCGAACATCAGGGCCAGGAAGCGCACAACAGCCCGAGTCGCAGGGTTTTGCGAAAGCGGAGCTGGCCGTCGCCGTCCCTGTCGTGCTCGATCATGTCATCCAAACGCAAGTAAACGCGGGTCGTATTCGAACTTCTCGACGCTTGCGATTCTGACGCGCGTCACATCCGCATGCCGATGATTGACGATGATGTTGCAATCGTCCGAGTCCGGCACGGGCACGACAACGGACGGAACCCGCAACAAGCACGCGGAACCTCTGTCCAGCCATGCGTTGCCGATGGATCGAGTAAGACGCGCATCGGTGCGCCAGCCGTCGGGCAAACCCTCAAGCGCCGATTTTTCAACCCGCAAGCCATCGGGCGCCTCGTAACTCACCAACATGGTATCGTCCGGGATCAGGCTCGCGTCTTCGATGTGCATGAGCTTCTCCAGCACGCAAAGCGCAGGACCAGTTGAACAGTAGGTAAGTGGACGCCCCCGATCATTCCAGCGCCCGTCGTGGTCCAGCCCGAAACCACCATCAAAGCGCCGTGCATGGTCCGCCCCGGACAGGCGCCAAAATCGCATCAGACCGCCGCGCCCCAAGTGATTCGCGCAAGCAGGTTTTCGACGATTCGGGCGCCGGCATCGGTGCGAACAAAGTCCATCGGTGTCCTGCCATGCAGCGCGTCGAGGCGCTTGTGAAGCCAGAGATTGGCCTTGTCCGGGTTGGCAAAGCTCCTCTCGGCCAGCGCCATGATCCGCGCCACCCGGGCAGCCCGGTCGGATTCCTCCACAGTCAGCCGCTTCCGGCCGGCCCGACGATGCGACAGCGTGCGAGGCTTGATGATCAACATGCCCACCTCCCGATCGGTGACGCCGCGCTGCTTCAGCGCGTCGATCGTCTCGACCCGGAATCCCGAATCTACCGCCAGCGCCATGTCCGCATCGGAACATACCTCGCAACCAATGGCCTTGGCGCCGCCAAGACGATCTGCGGCAGCCGCCGCCAGCTGGCGCTGCACCGTTTTCAAGGCCCGCCTCCTGAACCAATCTGCAACTTGCCTGTAGTTTCATGGCAAATTGCGAGAAAGTCAACGCGCTATCGCGGCGCCGACTGCGCCCTGCGGTCCAACCGCGAAAACAGCCAGAAGGTGACGACGCCGGCAAGGCCCATGGCGCAGACAATCGACACCGGCATCTGGCTGCCGGTCGCTTCAGCCCAGGCGCCGGGCGTCATCCACGCGCCGCCTGTGCCGGCGCCCGTCTCGCCGGCAGGCAGACGCCAGGGCCAGAGCCGCATCAGGCCGGCAGCCATCAGCCCGGTGAGAAAACACAGCACCGCATCCGGCCACCTGTGCAGCAAGTAGCGCACGGCGCGCGAACAGCAGATCAAACCTGTCGCACAGCCGACCGCGAGTGGCGCCAGCGTCGTCCAGTGCCAGTGCACCAGAGCTTGCAGCAGCGGCTGGTACAGGCCGAGCAGCACGAGCAGGAAACTGCCGGATACGGCAGGCAACAACCAGGCGCTGATTGCCAGGAACCCGCCAAGGAACCAGAGACCCGGGTTGGGGTCCGGGGTCAGGGGTTGCAGCTGCTCATGGCCAGGCCGGCGACCAGCCCCAGGCCGCCCATCGGCAGCAGCCATCTCAGCCGCCGACCGCGCCCGATGCGCAGGGTAGCAAACAGAATCACGCCGAACAGAAAGGCCCAGACCAGCGTCGGCGCAGTTTCCAGCCAGTACAGGAGCAGGCGCGCAAAGCCAAGTGCTCCGACCGCCATGCCAGCGGCCAGACACAGCAGAAAACCGGCATTGGCTTCTCGCCACAACCGTCTCGGCGAGCGAACAACCTGGATCAGCATGTGCAGGCGCAAACCGGCCAACGTATCCAGCAATTCCCGATAGATCCCGGTGATGAAGGCGATGGTGCCGCCAGATACTCCCGGCACGACTTCCACAATGCCCATCGTCAGGCCGCGCAGCAGCAGCCCTGTTTTACGCTGGCCGGGCACGCAAACCTGGCCCGGATGTTGCGCCAAAAGGCTGGTCCTGCCCCGTGGGCAGGGGCTTCTCAGCCAGCACGCTCCCGCACCAATGGCACGAAACGCACCGTTTCGCCCACTCTTTCGTGAAAACCGTCTTCGTCGCGATCGACAATCTTCAACGCCTGGGATTCGCCGCCGCCGACCGGCACCACGAGGCGGCCGCCAACGGCCAGTTGATCGAGCAGCGCACGCGGCACATGGCGTGGCGCGGCAGTGACGATGATGCCGTCAAAAGGGCCCTGTTCCGGCCATCCGAGAAAGCCATTGCCGACCCTGGCCATGACATTGCCGACCTGGAAAGCAGCGCCAGCCTGGCCACCGGAATTCGCTGACCCGGCATCAGGCGCCGCCATGTCGGCGCAAGGCGCCAGGCTGCCGACAGCCAGGGACTCCAGACGCTGCAAGGCCGCAAGCAGCAGGTCAAATACGCGCTCGACGGTGCAAACGCGAGCGCAGAGATGCGCCAGAAGGGCCGTCTGGAAGCCGGAGCCAGTACCCACTTCGAGCACGGACTCACGCGGTTCATCAAGGAGCGCAGTCGTCATGCGCGCCACCGTGCCGGGTCGTGAGATCGTCTGGCCATGGCCGATAGGCAACGCCTGATCTTCATAGGCGAGATGGGAGATGGCCTCGGGCACGAACAGATGTCGGGGCACGGCGGCAAAGGCTTCCAGAACCTGCCCGTGATCGGTGACGCCTTCCAGAGAGCGAATCAGGCGCGCCCGGGCCCGGGGGGCTGCAAACACCGGGCCGCTCATGGCGCCGGCTCCACAAAGACATAGAAGGTCTCGCCTTCACGAATCATCCCCAGATCGAATCGTGCGCGCGCTTCCAGAGCCTCCGGGCTGTCACGCAAGGTGGACACCTCTTCCCGAAACACCCGGTTGCGCTGCGTCTGCGCCTCGATTTGCGCCTGCTGATCGGCCAGCCGCTGCTCCAGCTGGCGCGTCACCAGATAGCCCCCATCCCCCAACCAGGCCCGGTACTGCAACCCCAGCACCAGCACAATCAAGGCGCCAATCAGATACTTCATGCCCGCTTGACTTCCCGTCGCCCCCGATACGCTGCCTCCTCGCCGAGCGAGGCTTCGATGCGCAACAATCGGTTGTACTTCGCCACCCGATCAGAGCGGGAGAGGGAACCGGTCTTGATTTGACCAGCGCCCAGGCCCACCGCCAGATCGGCGATGCTGGTGTCTTCGGTTTCGCCGGAGCGGTGGGACACCACCACGCCGTAGCCTGCGGCTTGCGCCACGCGGACGGTTTCCAGAGTTTCGGTGAGCGTTCCGATCTGGTTCACCTTGATCAGGATGGCGTTTGCCACAGAGTCGCGCACGCCGCGTTCAAGCAGCGCCGCGTCGGTGACGAAGAGATCATCGCCCACCAGTTGCAGCCGCTCGCCCAGGCACTGTGTGAGCCCGACCCAACCGGCCCAGTCCGATTCATCAAGGCCATCTTCGATCGACGCGACAGGCCAATCGGTCGCAAGCTGCGCGAGAAAGTCGATCAGGCCGGCGCTGCCGAAACACAAGCCTTCCCCGGCCAGCCGATAGTCTCCGGCGTCATGAAATTCCGTGGCAGCGCAGTCGAGCGCCAGAAGCACATCCTCGCCAAGGCGATAGCCGGCCAGGGCCGTGGCTTCGCCGATGACCTCAAGTGCAGCGGCATGGCTCTCCAGATCAGGCGCAAAGCCGCCTTCATCGCCCACGGCTGTGGTCAGGCCGCGCTGACCCAGTAGCTGCTTCAGTCTCTGGAAGATCTCCGCGCCACAGCGCAATGCCTCCGAGAAGCTGGACTGGGATACGGGCTGGACCATGAACTCCTGGAAATCCAGATTGTTGTTGGCGTGAGCGCCGCCGTTGAGGATGTTCATCATCGGTACTGGCAGGCGCAGATCCGCCTCGGCCGTACCGTGCAGATCGGCAATGTGCCGGAACAGCGGCAGGCGTCTGGCTTCGGCTGCCGCCCTGGCCGCCGCCAGCGACACAGCGAGTATGGCGTTGGCGCCGAGGCGACGCTTGCCGTCTGTGCCATCCAGGTCGATCAGAAGCCGATCAAGTCCCGCCTGATCGGCCGGGTCCAGGCCACGCACAGCAGCAGCGATTTCCGAACAGATGTTGGAGACGGCCTGCCGAACGCCCTTGCCAAGATAGCGCTGGGCATCGGCATCCCGCAATTCCAGCGCCTCGCGGCTGCCGGTGGATGCGCCCGAAGGTACAGGGGCGAGCCCGCACTCGCCGGTATCCAGCCAGATTTCTGCCTCGACGGTGGGATTGCCGCGCGAATCCAGCACTTCACGCGCAAGCAGGCGCTCGATCCGGCTCACGCCGCCCGCGCCTCGTGATCGGGTTGCGTCTCATGTTCCGCAAATGGCCTGGCCTTTACCAGGGCGTCTATCTCAGCCAGCTCTTCCAGCAAGGCCGGCATACGGTCGAGCGGCCAACTGTTGGGGCCGTCGGACAAGGCTGCATCCGGGTCTGGATGGGTTTCCATGAAGAGGCCGGAAACCCCCACCGCCACTGCTGCCCTGGCCAGCACTGGCGCCATCTCGCGCTGGCCGCCGGAAGCTGCGCCAAGCGCCCCGGGCTGTTGCACCGAATGGGTGGCATCGAACACCACCGGTGCGCCTGTCTCGCGCAGGACTACCAGGGCGCGCATATCCGAGACCAGGTTGTTGTATCCGAAGCTGACGCCGCGTTCACACACCAGCAGCTCCGCATTGCCGGTCGCCCTCGCCTTCGCCACCACCTCAAGCATGTCACGCGGCGCCAGGAACTGACCCTTCTTCAGGTTCACAGGCAGACCCTGGGCGCACACCTTCTGCACAAAGCCGGTCTGGCGACAGAGAAAGGCGGGTGTCTGCAATACCGAAACGACCTCCGCCACCTCGTCGAACGGCGTGTCTTCGTGCACGTCTGTCAAGACCGGCAGCGCAAGGTCACGCTGCACGCGCTCCAGTATGCGCAGGCCTTCGGCCAGCCCGGGCCCGCGATAGCTGGTATGCGAGGATCGGTTGGCCTTGTCGAACGATGTCTTGTAGATGAATGGCACGCCGAGCGCTGCGGTCATCTCCTTCAGCGATTCGGCCACTTCCAGGGCCAGCTTCTCGCTCTCGATCACGCACGGGCCGGCGATCAGAAACAGCGGCTGATCAAGGCCAGCCTCGAAACCGCAGAGGCGCATCAGCCACCGCCTCCGGCAGCGCTTGCCCGGGCCGATTGCCCCGCTTCAGGCTCCGGGTCGCCCGCTTGCCAAGCGGAATCAGGCCGAGGCGAAGACGCGCCAGCAGACGCACGGGCAATGGCCGCGCCGATGAATCCGTTGAACAGCGGATGGCCCGACCTTGGCGAGGAAGTGAACTCGGGATGAAACTGGCAGGCGACGAACCAGGGGTGCCGCCGAAGCTCGATCATTTCCACCAGGGCGCCGTCTTCGGAGCGCCCGGCAACGCGCAAGCCAAGGTCTTCCAGCCGACGCACATAGCGATTGTTCACCTCATAGCGATGCCGGTGCCGTTCGCGGATCACACCGGCCCCGTAGGTGCGCGCTGCCAGCGACTCCGGATGCAGAACGCATGCCTGTTCACCCAGCCGCATGGTGCCGCCAAGATCGTCGTCTGCACTGCGTTCTTCGCGCGCGCCTGCCCGATCCTGCCACTCCGTGATCAACCCGATGACCGGGTCCGGCGTCTGCGCCGCTACTTCCGTGGTATGCGCCGCCTCCAGCCCGGCCACATGGCGGGCAAAGTCGATGACCGCCGCATGCAGCCCGTAACAGATGCCAAGATAGGGCAAGCCAGTTTCGCGCGCGCAACCGGCGGCAAGGATCATGCCTTCAAAACCGCGTTGACCGAATCCGCCCGGCACCAGTATGGCGTCCACGTCGGCCAGGCGCCCGGCGCCCGCCTGTTCCAGTTCTTCGGCATCCACAAAGTCGATATCAACCCGAATCCGGTGGTGAATGCCGGCGTGCGTCACCGCCTCGATCAGCGACTTGTAGGCGTCCAGAAGGTCCAGGTACTTGCCAACGATGGCCACGCGCACGGCATCGCTGGAATTGAGTTCGGCATCGACTACAACCTGCCAGGACGAGAGGTCCGCCGGCGGCGAAGAGAGACCGAATCGCTGCACCACAAACTGATCCACACCCTGGGCATGCAGCGCAGCCGGCACCTGGTAGATGGTCTCCTCATTGACGATGGACACCACCGCCCGCTCTTCGACATTGGAAAAGAGCGCGATCTTGGCCCTCGCCGACGAGGGCAGCGCCCGATCCGAGCGGCACACGAGCAGGTCTGGCTGCAAGCCAATGGAGCGCAACTCCTTCACGGAATGCTGCGTCGGTTTGGTCTTGATCTCACCGGCTGCGTCCAGATAAGGCACCAGGGTCAGATGTATGAACAGGGTACTGGCGGTTCCGATCTCCAGCCGAAGCTGGCGAATGGCCTCCAGAAACGGCTGCGATTCGATGTCGCCGACCGTGCCGCCGGTTTCGACGATCACCACATCGGCCTCTTCGCCGAGCAATCGGATGCGCCGCTTGATCTCATCGGTGATGTGGGGAATGACCTGAATGGTGCGCCCCAGATAGTCGCCGCGGCGTTCGCGCCGGATCACCTCGGCATAGACGCTGCCGGTGGTGAAGTTGTTCTTCCGGGACATGCGCACATGCGTGAATCGCTCGTAGTGGCCCAGATCCAGGTCCGTTTCAGCGCCATCGGCGGTGACGAACACTTCCCCGTGCTGGAACGGGCTCATGGTGCCTGGATCCACATTGATGTAGGGATCCATCTTCAACAGATTGATCTTGAGATCGCGCGCCTCCAGCACGGACGCCAGCGATGCTGTGAGAATGCCCTTGCCGAGCGAGGAGACGACGCCGCCGGTAACGAAAATGTAGCGGCTCATGGATGGGCGCCGGATTTGGCCAAGCTGCGGACTCCATCGCTACACGAACCCGCCGACCGTGACACGCACCACGTCCCCCGGCGGTATCCAGGATGGGCGCACATTATAGGGCAAGCCTTGGTCGAACCCAAAACCAGTTGCGCGGCCACAGCGAGCCCCGGCCTGTTCAGGTGAGATCAAGGCGCCATTTCGGACTTTTACTTCGGCATTGACGCCAGCCCGCGGGGAGCATTTCAGAGTACGCTCAGCAGAACATTGGCAAGAATGGAACCACGGTCTGGAACAAACTGGCCACCGCCTGCCTCCGCCAGTGCTTTCAGGTACTTCTCGGACGCCGGGTCACCCCGGACATGCACTGTCGAAATGCGGTGTCCTGCCTTGACAGCGTAAGCCCTGGCCAACGCCCAGGACGCCTCGGCTTCGTCATCATAAGCATAGGCATCGGTAATCACGACCAGAATACGGCTGACCGCCTGCTGCCGAAATCGGGATGCAACGGCGGTCTGCAGGCCTCTCAGAATGGCCTCCGGCAGATCCGTATTCGGCCCGCGGGCATCGTTGACCGACAGATTCCTCAGAAAACGCTGCAAATCCCGCATCGCAGTCTCGTCACCTGTGACCTGTCGCAGCGGATGATTGCGCACAACCGGCGTTTGCAGGCGGTCATTGACGGTGACGACACCTATGCCCAGGGACGGCATGAGGCGTTCGAGAACCTCTGCCATCACATGCAATTCACGTTTGAGCGCCTCAAGTTCGACCCCCATGCTGCCGGTGGTGTCGAGTATGAAAACCAGGTCGGTGTCGGGCAGTGGCGTTTCCGGCAGAACGGGCGGCACTGAGGTCGGCTCGGGCGTGGAAGGCGATGGCGGTTCTGGCGCCGGTTGGGGTTCCGGGCAGACTGGACAAGCCGGACAGACATGTTCCGGGCATGACAATGGGTCAAGGCAGACTGGACAAACCGGGCAAGCAGCCTGCTCCGGGCATGGCCTGGGTTCCGGGCAAGGCGGGTGTTCCGGACAGGCCGGCAATTCGGCTACCGGGCAAGGCGCCGGACACTCGGGCGCAGCAGGGCATGCCGGGCATGCTGGCGTGGCCGGGCAGGGAGGTGGCGGCTCTGGACATCGGGGGGCTTCAGGACACGGGATGGGTTCCGGGCAGACGGGCGTCGGTGAGGCATTGACGGCGCCTGGTTTCGTTGGCGAGGCCGCTACCAGAACCATGAATACCACAGCAATGAGAATAAAGGCGCCCATGCCGGAGGCGAACAAATCAATGGCGGCCATCCCGACCGGCTCGCCTTCGCTGGCCGGGCGTTTCACGAACCTTCGGAGGCGCGCATCAGATCCGACGATGCCAGTGGCTGGTTGCGCAACCGGCTGACGAGATTGTCGAGGCAATATTGCCCCGTATCGTTCAGCGCCCGCTCCTCCCGGCCCGATGCAATATTGCTGAGGAAAACCAGTACCGCAGACAGCATCAGCCCCACCAAGGTGGTGTAGAAGGCAACGCCAAGGCCGCCGGTAAGCGCATTGATCCAACTCTCAAGCGCTTGCCGATCCTCAAGATCAGGCAAGGCGCCGGCCGTGGCCAGGGCCAGGCTGATGCCCACGATGGTGCCGATGAAACCCAGTGTGGGCAGCAGCCAGGTCAGGTAGCGCAACATGTTGTAGCGCAGCCCGATCTCGTGCTGAAAGTACTCGACGCTGGAATCGAGTACGGCCTGCGCCTCACCCACCGAGCCCGTTGCCTGATACTGCACGATAATGCGATGCACCAAACGATGAAGATGTGAATCCCGACCGGCGCCATCCCGCTTGATGCGCTCATGCAGGTCTCGCAGCGCCTTCTCGCCGAGCATGTCGATGGTGCGGCCCGCAAGCAGCCCCTTGTCGATCTGGCGACGCGCATCGTGTGCGCCGTACAGCCTCACCACCACTTCGCCGACGCCCAGGGCAAACATGAAGTGCATCAGATTTTGCACGGTCAGGGGATAGGGCAGCGCCTGGCTCTGCCGATCAAGCAGCAGGACGGCGGCGGTAGAAGTCGGCTCCAGCAGGAAACTCATCGCAGTCAGCGCCAAACCGGCGACCAGTATGCTGACCAGCGCTGCAACAACACGCAGGTCGTCCGGGTTGATCCGGCTGAGATCGAACCCTGCCTTGCTCATTCGCGGCGTTCCACGCACGCGGAACGCCGACGCCAGGCCTCCTCGATAAAGCGTCCCGCCGGATAGGTCTCGATGTAGCGACGCAGCTCGGATTCTTCGCAACTGTCCTTGACCGCAAACCACAGACGGCCCTCGGCATCGTCCGGCAGGGGATCGAATTCAGGCTCCTGATCCACAGGTGACCCGTCCGCCTCACCCGCTTGCGCTGGCACAGCCGCCGCAACAGGGTCCGGGGCCGGCGCCGCTGCGGCAGCGAGCGCGGACTCCAATACATCAATCTCCGTCTGCAGGCGAGTCGTTTCGACATGCCCCGGGAATAGCCCGATCATCCTGCCAAGCAGTCGTCTGGCAGCAGCAGGGTCGCCTTCGCGGATCGCTGCGCGCGTCAACACGGCATATCGGTCCGCCACTCGGGCCAACCCCGACCGAGCGCTCGTATTGCCCGGTTCCAGCGCGAGAACCTGCTGAAAGACATCGACTGCGTTCTCGCCTGGCGGCGTGCTGAGTCGATCACGCCGAAGGTGACCTTCGCCGACCGTCAGAAGCCGGCTGACTTCTTCGGCCCGATTGCGTTCTCTCTGGTATCGGGCCATCTGGTCGCGCAATCTGGCAAGTGTCGGGTCGTCCGCCCATTCGGTTTCTATTGACGTTGTATCCAGCAGTGCTTGCGCACGCACGAGCTCGCCGGCGGCCAGGGCTTCCGACGAAGCGCGCAACAGGATTTCCCGAACGTCTCTGTGCAGGGCGAGCAAATCGTCGTCTGCCGGGGCCATGTCCAGCGCCGTACGCAGTTGTTCCAGTACAACACGCAACTCGCGATTGTCCGGGACGCTGTCATCCAAACGGCTCGTCACGCCCCGAATCCGCTCTGCGATATCCGCGCTCAACGACCGAATGGCAAGCGCGTCCGACAGGGTCTGGTGAAGAACGCCCTCCTCGCCGAACCTTGATTGCGTTGGCCAAGCCGTGCGGGCCACCGCCAGCATCGACTGCGCAGCGTCGAACGCTTCGTCCTTGATGCTCAACGCGATCTGGGTCTCGGCGCGTTGTTGCAGGAGCTCTGTCGCCCGCCTCGCCGACTCGTTTTCCGGCGAAAGTTCCATCGCGTCAGCAACAGCAGCGACAGCCGATTCCAGATCGTCTGTCGTCAGCTCGTTCGCGGGCATCGCCGCCAGCGCGCCTTCCGCCAATTCACTTGCCAACGCATCTGGGTCAGGAACCTGAGCCATGATGATCAGGAGCACGAAAATCGCACCGAGAACGCCTACGGAGATCCATCTGACAGTCTTGCGCCGCCGTCGTGGCGGCTTGAAGCTCGGCTCCGTAGCCACGTAAGGAGAATCGTCGGTCGGCCCGGCGCCGGTCATTCCTGGCTCTGGAATTCGATGTTGCTATGGCGACGCTGGCTGTTCCCGATGCACATGGAGATTCAGAACAGTGTGACAGACTGTATATGTTCCGGAATGCGCCGCACCACGGAGCTTGCCTGCTCTTCGTCAACCATGATTTCCACCGTGCCAGCCAGGCCGCTGTGCCCATCCCGGCCGGTATGGCTGATATTCCCCTCATTGCCATAGGAACCGATTTCAGGCGGAACTTGATCCTTGGAAATGTCGGCGCCTTGCCATTGCCCGGATGAACCCGGAATACCAGGCTGACCGGCAACGCCCTCGGCGCCCCCGCTGCCACCCGGACCGCCCTGGCTGTCCAACACGAAAACCTGCTCGAGATCGTGGCTGGACAGGATCACCGTAATCGCACCGCCATTGCCGCCATCTCCACCATCGCCACCGCTTCCAGCGTTCCCGCCATCGCCTCCGCCACCTGAAAAGTAGCCTTCTCCTCCGTCACCGCCAACGCCACCGTTACCGCCGACGCCACCCGCGCCGCCCGATCCACCGCGGCTGACAATGCTCACCGGCGTGCCCTGCAACTCGCGAATGAAATACTCGGCGGCCTGCCCCGGCACTCGCACTTCAAACAGGGCCAGCCGCGTGCTGGCATCAAGCGTGCGCAATTCTCGAGCCACAATGCGCAGGTTCGGGCCTGGGGAGCCGCGCGCGCCCGCTTGACCCGGCGTGCCATGTCCGCCCGCGCGGCCGTCTCCGGCGCGCGCCATTTCGCGAGTGGTGCCGTTGCCTCGGGTGCCGGGCTGGCCGTCGCGGCCATCACGCCCGCCATAGCCGTCCTGGCCGGCGTAAGTCAGGGCATCCGTTTGCATCAGCGGCACAATGCCCAGGAAATCGGGTGCATACTCCTTGATCGTCGCGAGATCCGACCTTCCGGCATAGGTCAGGCGTAGCCCAAAGACTGCGCCCAGCATGGATTGGGCATCGTCGGAGAAGGACACCCTGCCCTGCTCAGCATCATAGGCGCCGTTTTCCACGTCAATTCGAAGGCGGTCGGGCGGCAATCGGAACGTTTGCGCAGTGTGCGAACCGGGTCCCTTGCGGTTCAGGGTCCAGGTACGCCCTGCGAGATCACGAACATTGACCTCAAGAGGCAGGATATCGCCAGGTTTCAGCGAGGTCGCACTGCCCAGCGCACCCTCGATCGAGACGACTGCCACGGCGTCGGCAGGCGGACCATCCGTCATGGCCGGATCGTGCACAAACGCCAGGCTGCGGGTGATACCGGAACCAGGTCCGTAGGTCACCTCGATGGCGTATGCAGCTTGCGGATCCGGCTGCGCGACATATACAAGGTCGGTGTCCGCCGAGGGAATCAGACCCTCGATCCGGGTTTCCAGCCGCTCGGTCGGCACCGGATAATCAGTCGAACTGGTTTCAAAGCGCCGCCCGCGCACGTCTTCCACGAGCACTTGCAGCTCATAGGCAGCGCCAGGGATCAGGGACGACTGCTCCGGGATGATGTAGGGTTCGTCGCCGTCCCACCAGATCAGGCGGACCTCGATCTGGCTGACGTCGTCCGGTTCCGGCCCCAGAATGCGCGCGAAATCCGCCTTGAATCGCTGCACCTGGCGCGCACCGGACGCATGTTGAACCACAACTTCATAGCCGGCCTCCGGCACTTCCTGAGGCACTTCGCTGAACCGGATTTCACCGGTATTCCTGTCCCAACTGCCACCGGTAACCGTGACGGTGTATGCGGCTGCGTCGTTCAGATCCTGACGCGAACCGTCGGTGGAGGTGGTAGAAACTTCTTGCAGCCTTGCCCGGGTTCCCGGCGTTATCAATCCGCCTTCAGATAGCGGGCGCTGCTCGGCATCGGCAAGACGGAAATCCAACCGTTCAACCTGAACGGTGGCGCAACCGGAAATCAGCAGAATCACAGCGACCAGACTGGCCCGATGCACACCGAGTAGCGGCCTGAAAATCATGGAATCCCCCGGAAATTACTGTCGTCAAGAATAGTTGTTTCCACACCCGGACACCCTGCCAGGCGATCCATCAACGGACCGACTCCGGGGAAAACAACTCTACCGGCCAGTATAATCCAAGATGGGGTCAGCGTTATTGAAGTCAGTCAGCGCCTTGACCTCAGCCTTGGCATCCAACACGAACACGAATTCAATCCCTACAACCCCCCAGGGCCACAACGGTTGCCGAGATAGTCCTCCAGAAGCTCGTACAGACCCATCCGGTGGGTGGGAAACCAGGGATAGCTGTGCCACAGGTCCGGCACCTCGTTGTACTCCACGGTCGCGCCAGCCCGTTTCAGAGCGCGATAGTACTTGCGGGATTGCTCCACCGGCACGCGCTGGTCCCGGTCTCCGTGGAAGATATAGATGGGAATGTTGGCCTTCTTGACCTCATCCAGAGGCGAAAGCCCGGCCACGGTCGGATTCTGGTAGTCGCGGATGAAGTCGCCCTCGAACGTGACCTTGTCGAAGGTGCGAAGCTCCGCAAGGCCAGCCCCGGCCACCGCGCACTGATAGGGCGAGTTCGGGCGCACGACGGCAGCCATGGCCGCATAGCCGCCGTAGGAGTAGCCGAAGATGGCGATGCGGTCCGGGTCCGCGATGCCTTCGCGCACCAGCCAGGCGGCGCCATCGTCCTTGTCGTCCTGCATCTTCTGGCCCCACTCCCGGTCTCCGGCGCGCCAGAGCTTTTGTCCAAAGCCCTCAGAACCCCGGTAGTTGGGCTGGAGCACCGCATAGCCTCGGTTTGCCAGGAACTGCACCCACGGGTCCCAGCCCCAGTAGTCGCGCGCCCAGGGGCCGCCGTGCGGCATTACCACCGCCGGCCAGGGCGCTTCGCCGCGCCGGGGCAGCGTGAGGTAGCCAGGGATCACCAATCCGTCACGCGCCTCGTACTCGACGAAGGTCATGTCGCTCATCTCGGCTGGATTTATGCCCGGATAGGAGCGGCCAAGCGGGCTCATCGCCTTCTGGTTTGACAGCAGATACCAGGCGCCCGGCTCCTTGTCGCCGGAAGCCCGCACGACAATCTGGTTGAAATCGTCGGACACGGACTCGATCACCGGAACCTGATCCTCTGGCAGCGCCTGCGCCACCCGGTCGTAGAGCGTGTTCCACCGCGGGCTGACATAGGTGCGCCGCACCCGGTCGTCCGCGTGCAGGAAACCGATCACTTCGCCGTAGGTATCGGGATGCTGGCTCTGAATGATATCGAGCGCCTCACTGCCGTCCGGCGCGAAGATCGGCTCGCTGAGGCTGCGGCTGACCAGATCGTACTTGCGCACTACCGCCTTGTCGCGCCCGGTATTGTCGCGCACATACACGGTGCGCCCATCCGGGTCGAGACCAGCCGGCGACATGCCTTCCCGGTCGCGCGCATACAGTGTGTGATGGTGTTCCCAGGCGCCGGTTTCCGGATGCTTGTACAGGAAGCGCATATGCGCCCCCTTGGCGCCGCCGCCCTCGACCTCGGAACGCGCGAACACCTCGCCCCGATAGTTGGTGAACGCCAACTTGATGGGAGAACCCCGGTGCACCCGGCGGGTCTTGAACGACTTTACGTCCAGCTCGTAGTGGTCTGTGGCTCGATCGCTCGCTTCGGTGGCAATGCTGATCAACACCTTGTCCGGTTGTTCGATCAGACGATTGATCACCGACCCGCCCAGCACCTGCGAATTGTCGTCGAAAAGCCGCGCCGGACGACCCACCTGGTCGTTCTCGTCGATCGTATAAACGTAGAGCCGATTCCGAAACCAGCGGGTTGTGCGGCCGCCGTACTTGTAGTCGTACTTCATGCGCCCAATCACCAGCAGGGCATCGTTGCTGAGCCAACTGACGCCAAGCGCCTTGGAGTCCTCCGGCGCAAAGCGGGCAATCGGCTCGGCGTCGAGGCGCGCCGTATCCCGCACCGTGATCTGTGGCGCCTCGTTGACATTGCTGAGTGTGAGCATCGCCAGACGCTGTCCGTCCGGCGTCACGTCCACACTGTCGATCACCGGGTCGTGTGACCAGAGCACCAGCGGCACCAGCGGCACCAGCGGATTGTCCTCGGCGCTGCCGGTGCTTGCCATGAGCGACGCAGCGAGCAAGCACGGCGCTGCCAGCCAATGGGTTTGCTTCATTCTGTCACCTCCTCCCGATTGCGATTTACGCCGCCAGCCGCCTCAGGCGTCAAAACTGCCTGGAAACCTGCAATATGAACATGCGCCCCAGCAGCTCATAGCCCGCGCCCGGAATGGTATTGAATATGCGGGTGGCAGAGTTGGATCCCTGGCCGTCGGATACGATCGGCGGGTCCGTGTCGAACAGATTGCGC
This sequence comes from Pseudomonadales bacterium, assembly GCA_965199705.1. Taxonomy (GTDB): domain Bacteria; phylum Pseudomonadota; class Gammaproteobacteria; order Pseudomonadales; family Azotimanducaceae; genus Azophilus. Next base: position 863,469 of record OZ241359.1, on the reverse strand, counting down.
ACCGTTGCGATCACCTGCCAGTCATTGGGGCTGGTGTAGCGGGCAGACAGCGTGTGGAAATCCTTGGACGGGGTGCGCCGAATCCGATCCACATTGGTGGTGTCGGGATCAAAGACCCGCTCTTCCCGGGTATGGCCAACATAGGAGATTGCCCAGAGGAAGCGCCAGTCGCGCCAATCAACGTAGAAGTCAAGCTCCGCCGTCCATTCCGGATAACCCCAGCGGCCATCGAGTTCGTACTCCTCTTCGAATAGCTGCAGGTACTGTTCATCCAGATAGGTGGCGGAGAAGTCAATGGCGAGATCGAAGCGAGAAAAGGTCTTCTCATAGAGCACATCCAGGTCGTAGCCCTTGGTGCGCTCGATGCCGATATTCAGGAACGAGGCGTCCACCCCGGTCAGGAAACCCATGTCGTCACGCGGCCCGATTCGGCTGCAGAAGGCGTTCGTGAGGCCCTGCGAGGTATAGCACTGGCCCAGTATGTAGCCAACGCTGGGGCGCGAGACCGTGTTTTCCAGTTCGATTTCGAAGAAGTTCAGCGAGACCGAGAGCCCGAGTTGCTCAGGCGTGAGCACCACCCCGGCGGTCCAGGCGTCCGAGGTTTCTGCCAGCAGATTGGCGTTGCCGCCGGTAATCGCCGTGATGCCCGGCGCCCCTTCGTTGCCGAGATCGGGCGGCAACCCGAGTGATGCGCAATTGTCGTACACCGGATCCCCAGGCTGAGAGTTTTCGCCATAGTTGACGCAAGGGTCGGCCAAGCCGGAGAGAAACCCGGTCTGGTCGCCAAGGAATTGCTCGAAGAGGTCCGGCGCCCGGAAGGAGGTGCCGTAGGTGCCGCGCAATCGAATCAGCGAGTTCACCTGCCAGCTCAGCTGCGCACGCTCCGTCCAGTCATCGCCATAGGAATTGTAATCGGTATAGCGGGCCGCCAGATTCAGCAGCACCTCCTCCGCCATCGGCGTGCCGGGCGGCAGCAGCGGCGCTTCGAGTTCGAAGAACGCCTCCTTGACCGTGTCCTTGCCGGCTGTCACCACCGCCGAGCTACTTCCCCACAGGTTGCCGGCCTGAGACTGCTCGTCTGGTTGGTCGTCTATCTCCTCGCGTCGCACCTCGCCGCCGATCGCAAGACTCACGGACTCAGTGCCGAACAGATCGAACAAGGAACCAGAGGCATAGCCGGAAAACTGCAGGCTCTTGTACACTGTGTTGCCCAGGATGTCGCGGACAATGAAATCTACCGCATCCGCCGGCAGGGTGCCGTTCAGCAAGGCTTCTTCCGTGAAGGGCTGGATCGGCACGCAGCCGGGAAACTCGTTGCTGGCGCAGACCAGATTGCCGTCGGTGTCGTAGGCCGTGTTGAGCGCGGCGTTCGCACGGTCATCAAGGATGGCCTCGCCGCCATACTCGCCCTCGGACCAGCTATAGCCGACGTGCGCGTTGTAGCCCCATCTGGCGTTGAAATCGCCATCAATGCCGGCAAACACGTTGATGCGGTTGACCTCCACCTTGTTCTCCGGGTCTTCAAAGCCATAGGTCATGATGACCGGCTGGGCAGCAAATCCCGCCGGATTGATGGCCGCCAGAGGACCGTGGGCGCCGAAGGGGTTGGAGACGCTGGACCCCGGCACGACCGGGAAGAACTGGCGGTAGCCGCCGGTGGACTCGGTTTCCCGCCGGTTGAAGTAGAACTCCAGGAAAGTATTGGCGGTCTGGCCGAAGAGATCCAGGTCCTTGTCCGCATAGCCGGTGATGGAGAATCTCTCCGAGTTCGACACCATCTGTGAGATGGACGGGCTGCGCGTATCCCGATAAAAGGCGGCGTTTTCGTTGTCGAGCGCCGTTGCTGGCATCCTGGTAAAGTAGGGGATGCCAAAGGCGCCGTTGATGAGGGGATCATAGCCCGGTGTGGAAGGATCCGCGCCTGGCCCCAGGCTTGAGTCATAGCGCGCGAAGCCGAAGGGGCTGACCGCAAACCCGTAGATTGCGCCGAAGCAGAGTTCCTCACCGGTGGCCGGGTCACGATTGTCCGGCGAGCCGCCGGGATTGTCGCCGTCCTGGTCCGTCAAGCGCGGGCGCGTGTCGCAGGCTGCCCAATCACGTTGGGTGCGCACCAGCTGTTCCTGCTTGTACCAGGCGCCGGACAGGTTGAACGACCAATCGGAGCCCACCTTGCCCCAAACGGCATCAACGCCATAGGCCTCCCCCCCCCCCCGGCCGGGCAGCGCCCCGGACACATTGACCTGAAAGGCGTCCTGACGGGTCTTGGTGATCACGTTGACCACGCCGGCCACGGCGTCGGCGCCATAGATGGAGGAGGCGCCGTCCTTGAGAATCTCGATACGGCTGACGATGGAACTGGGGATGGCGGTGAGGTCCACCGAGTTGGTGGCGCCGCGCACGCCGGAAGGACCCCAACGCCGACCGTTCACCAGAATCAAGGTGCGCTGGGCGCCGAGGCCGCGCAGCGACAGGGTGTTGGCGCCTGGGCCGCCGTCCGTCACGAAGCCGGAGAACGAATCGTCGATCTGCTGCCCGGAGGCAATCGTCGAGCCTTGCAGTATGTCCGCCGTGTCCAACAGGCCCGCCAGCGCAGAGCGCTCGCCGGTGATGACAGTGATCGGCGAGGTGCTGCTGAAGGTATCCCGCCGGATTCGGGAACCGGTCACCACTATCTCTTCGGTGAGTGCTTCGTCGGCGTCCTCCGACGCCGATTCGACTTCCGTGGGTTCGAGAGCAGCCGCCACCGCCTCCGATTCTGATTCCTGCTGCGCCAGGGCGCCCTGTGCGAACAGGGCGAGAACACCGAAACCAACAAGAAAACGCAAGGTTCGATCAGCCATCCCAGTTACTCCATGCCATTGGCAAGTTCAGTCGCAAGCGGGCCGCGCGTCAAGCGTCACGCCCGGTAACTGCTTCGTAACACATTTTTGCGTCATCTGGCAACACAGAATGCCCGCTCTGAGTTGTTTGCGGGCTGGCGGTGGGTTCCGGCGCAGCTCAGCCTCTATCGGTTGGCGCCAAATACTGTTTCAATGCGCCGGGCAAGTGCGTCAAAGTCTTCGGGGCATTTCTGTCGGATAGCGGCTACAAGTCGCTCGAACAACGGTTTCAGGATGTATTGGTCGTTGCGGAAGTCCTCAGGGATGACCAGGACTCTCATCGATCGGCTGCCTCGTCGCTGATTTCGGTGAAAGCAAGTGCATCTTCCATCCAGCCGCCGGAAAGGAGCCGCCCCAGGCCTTGGGACTTGCGAATCTTCCGAGCATTGGGAAGTTGCGAAACCGGGCGGACAATGGCGTTCTCAGTGTTCTCAAGCCGGCAAACAACAGACATCTTGTCGAAGGTGCTGTCATTCACCATTGAAAGCAGTTCCGGTGAATGGGTTGTTGTAACAACCTGCACGGCATTCCCGGCTGTTTGCTGTTCGATCAGGTCAATCAGCAGATGCAGGCGAGCCGGATGAGTGCCATTGTCTATTTCTTCAAAAACGTAGAGGTGCGCACGGCCCTTGTCCAGAAGCGCCGCCAGCATGGAAAGAAACCGCAGGGTTCCATCAGAGGCGCTGTAGGCCGAAGTGCTATTGCCATCAGCCTCATGAATTACAAGGTTGACCAGACTGGTTGTGGGGTCGCTCCGGAACTCAAGATCAACAACATCCATCGGCGTCAGATCGCGTATCCACTGGAACAGGATTTCTCTGCGGTGTTCGTCAGCATGAATTTGCTGCAATACCGTGGCCAGATTCTCGCCTCTGTCACCCAGAACCGTTTGCCCGGGAAAAGCAGGCTGGCGCATCAGGTCAGGCATCGGTTCGAGAAAACGCCAATGCCCCAGCAGATCAAGAACCTGTCGTACGCAATCCTTGTGGACACGCATGACAGGCTTGATGTCCTGAATTTGTGACAATGCAGGACGGTCCCATCGGACCGCTACTTTGTTGCCGTACTTTCTTTGTGTGCCGGTCTTTGCCATGCGCAGCAACAGATGGGCATCATCATCTTGCTTGCGCACAGGATCGGGTTCTGGAGGGTAGGAGGTATAGATCGTATCGCGTTGAAGCCTTAATTCCTCGTGCTCTACCCGAAAGTCGCCCGGATTTTCCTTGTTGTATCCGACCTTGATGCAATAGGTGGCTGACTTTCCCTTGTGCATTTGCAGATCGACTTCAATGGAAAATGCCGAGGTCCCCCAGCGAGTGATTTCGTTGATGGCGCCCCGGATTGGCGCCCACTCGATCTGCCCACCGGCTCCGTATTTTCCGCCGATGATTTCCGCCAATGAGTAGCCGCGGCCGATACCGTGCAAGAACCGGAAGGCGTCGCGCAGGTTGCTCTTGCCACTGGCATTGACGCCGACGATGACCGTGAACGGGCCGATCTGGAGAGTCTCGCTGACGAAATTCTTGAAGTCATGCAACCGGAGTGCAGTAATCACGGCCTTTCTCCGAATCGGGGAGCCCGGCCACGATCAGCTTGGGCAAACGCCCGTGCCGACGCGACCAGCGTCACACCCAGTAAAGAACTCCAACACAATTCTGCGCCATCTGGCAACAGAATGCCCTGCTCTTCTGATCGGCGCTGCCCGAGCAAATTGACGACGATTCAGACATCGGCAGGCAGGGCCGATGGCGAACCGTCCTGAGGCAATGTTCAGGCTACATGTGCACCGCCAGGGTGATCCCCCACCAGCGCGGGCGGTTGTAATACTGCTCGACCATGCCGAATACCTTCGGGCCGGAAAGATCGAAGGTCTGCACCAGATGTTCCACCCCGCCGAGATTGTGGACGAAGGCGGTGGCCGACCACTTGCCGGCAGCGCTTGTGTACATCAGGGCGGCGTTGGCGAGCAGATAGCCATCTTCCTCCACGGTCGGCAGGCCAGACAGCGCAAACACGTGCCGGGAGCGATACACCGCGTCCGCCTGCACTGCCACCGAACCCGAGGCCAGCGGCCACTCATAGCGCACCAGGCCGTTGAGATTCCACTTCGGTGATTGCACCGAGGTGGTCTTCGGGCCGCCACCGCCGAGATCGACTTCCACGTCGTTCCAGGCCGCACCGAATATCAGATCCAGGCCATCTGCCGGAGACGCCTTCAACTCCAGCTCGGCGCCAAAGGACTCGGCGTCCGCGTTGGTGGTAAGCGTGTCGATGGCGACGATCTGGAACGCCTGATAATCCTTGTAGTCGTAGTAATAGACAGCACCGTTGAGCACCAGCAGGCCATCCAGCTGCCGCGATTTGAAGCCGAGTTCGAAGGCGTCAAGCCGCTCCGGGCTGTAGCTCATGGTGGCGTCGTCGTAGTCCAGTGGCGGGCTCAGAGGGAAGACAGGCGAATTGAATCCACCGCCCTTGACCCCCCGGTTCCAGCTTCCGTAAAGCATCATGTCATCGGTGAGGTCGTAATTCAGGGCAGCGCGGATCGAGAATTCGTCGTCCTTGCGCTCTCCCGAATAGGCTGCGAACTGGGCCAGCACGCTGGGGTTACCATTGCGGTGCACGGTCCCCGGCAGGAAATCCACCACGTTGAGGACGTATTCATGGTCCTTCTCGTCGCGAATCCAGCGCGCACCGAGAATGCCGGTCAATTGCTCGGTCAGGCTGCGCTCCACCTGCCCGAACAGCGACAGCGACTGGGTGTTGGTCTCATAGGGATTGTCGAGGCCGGACATCGCCGGCGTGTCGATCTCGAATTCGTAGGTAATGAAGGGTTCGGTCTCGGCGCCGTTGGAATCATTCACCGACAGGTCGAGATAGTAGAAGCCGGCCACCCAGTCGGTGTTGCCGGTGGCGCCGTTCAGGCGCAGCTCCTGGGAAAACTGCTTGGCGTCGGTGGTCAGGAAGAAGTTGAAAAAGGGCGCCGGCGAGGCGTCCGAATCTTCGATGTAATCCCGCTTGACGGTGGAATAGTCCGTAATCGAGGTGAGCGTGAAGGGTTCGAAATCCCATTTGAAGGTGGCGGTGTAGCCAGCTGTCTCCAGATCGTTGAAGCCAGCCCGGTCGTAATCCCCGGCATAGGGGTCGCCGTCGTTGTCGATGTATCCGAGTACAGTGTTGACCTCGTCGGGTGTTGCGACGCCGTCTGTGTTGGCCGTGACGTGCTCGAAGAAGCCAGTGTCTATGTCCTGGCCGGAAAGCCGTGCGCTCAACAGCATGGACGCCGTATCCGTTGGCTCCCACAGCAGCTGCAGGCGCCCGGCCCAGTCATTGGCGTTGTTCAGGCGCTGATCCAGAAGCCGGTTCTGGACGTAACCATCGTTGTTGTGCGTGGCCATGGACAGGCGAACCGACACCGTATCGGCCAGAGGCCCGCCGATGGCGCCCTCGAACTTGACCTGCTCGTAACGGCCCACGGTGAACTGCGCGTAGCCATCTACTTCATCCGCAGACGGCTTCACGGTCACGAAATGGGCCAGGCCGCCGGTGGCGTTGCGCCCGTACAGGGTGCCCTGCGGACCGCGCAGCATCTCCACCCGCTCCATGTCGAACAACATGAATCCCGTGCCCGACATCTGGCTGATATAAACCTCATCCAGATAGACGGCCACCGGGCTTTCCACATTGGTGGTGAAGTCGTTGGCGGCAACGCCGCGCATGGCGATGGCGTAGTTGGCTTCGCCGTTCGGCTGCACCGTATGCACGCCTGGCGCCATGGCCGTCACCTGCTGGGCATTGCCGTAGCCGAGCTGGCGCATCTGCTCACCGGTCACCGCGCTGATGGCGATGCCGACATCCTGTACGTTCTGTTCCCGCTTCTGCGCGGTCACCACCACTTCCTCGATCACCGAGCGCCGCTCGGACGCCTCGCTGGCCAGGACAATGCCAGGCAACCCTGCAATCAGGCCCACGAGACCGAGTATCCGGGCAAGATTCTTCACAGACATGGTTCTCTCCTTTTCGCTACACACCGGTCAAGCCACGGGCGCCGTGGGGCGACCGCGCCGCCAAGCCGATTCTACCACCGGAAGGCGCAGCGGAATGAGGCGGAGCGCCCTTGATTGACTCTCCGTCAGCCGGATTTCATGACGAGGATTGCGTCGTCCAGAAAGCGCCGCAAGTCGAGGGAAACCGCCCGCAAGAGCACATCGGGAAACATCGGATAGTCGTCGGAATGCACCGCGGCGGTCACCAGCTGACACGCGCTGCGCAGCGTGACGACCATTCGGAAAGCCCAGAGAACAGCAGCGTTGTCAATCGGATTGGTGGAGCGGTTCAATACGGCCATCAGCGAAGCGGCGCCAGCGCGTCGATCAAACTCCTCAGCGCGCAAGGCGCTCGCCAGCGCTTTTGCAGTCTTTGGAAGTTCGTCGGGAGATCGACGGTTCGCCTCGAACCACAGCCGCCCGACGATCGTTGGTTTTCTTGATGTACTCGGACGGAAAGAGCCTGGATTCTTGATGTCGTTCAGAGTCAGGCCAACGCCTTCCAGGACTTCAGCCATGTCGCTCTCGCCCTTGCGAAGAATCCGTTCCCGGAGCGCCTGCGTCCGATTGTGGTCAGACTCCAGGGTTTCCTTGATCCGGCTCAGCAGCGCCTTGTCGATGTCGTAAAGAATCCGTTGCAGATCGTGCATGGCCGTCGCCCCGTCCGATAGCGGAACATGGACCGACCAGGTCAGATCATCGATTCGGGCCGCGACTTCTCTTCCTGGCGCCACGGGAAACCAATCTGGAAGCAGGAGAGGCGAGGATGTGATGGCCAGACCCAATTCGCGGCGACTGAGTACGGCGAGACCCACGCCGCCGTACCGCCTGACGCGGTCCGCCAATTCCATGATGTCATCCTTGGCTTCCCCGATCAGATAGGTCACGTCATTCATCACGGCGTTCGGATCGTGGAACAACCCCGGTTCGCGCAATATGACCGGCGCGATTGGCTGGTCGTCGCGCACCTGTCGGAGGCCCGCTGCAAATGCATCGCGGTCTTCGGACAATTTGATCCAGAAAACGCTCAATTCGGGCATCTGCCCGGCGCTCTTCCATCGACGTTGGACTTCAGCGACAAGATGCTCGGGATTCATGAGATTTCGGGATTCTTCGCGTCGTTTTCACAAAGCCAATCAGGCCACTTCAGGCCGCACGGCAGCCACGATGCGCCCCAGAGTTCGGATCAGAATCTTCACATCACGGTCATCATGGGAGAGGAAGTTCGCTTGGGAAGCGGTGCGCAGCAGCTCGGAGCATTCAGGCAGATTTCCGCCCTTGGGAACGGGAATACGGCTCACCAAATCCTTGAAATCCGTCCGACTGATGCTGAAGGCGCCGGAGTTTTCGGCATGTATCTGGCGCAGCGTCCAATACGTAGCAAAGAGCCAGGGATTGTCCCTGTACCCCTGCTCGGACAACGCCGAAGACGCTGCCTGCCTGAAGAAATCGTATTCGGGGCTCATCAGGATTCCATTCACCCCAAGCCTTTCTTGCTCGAAGTTGGAAAAGTCCTCTTGCTGAAGCCTGAGGCCGCTCTGCGGCCGCTGCTTGTCAATGAGCCAGTCAACGAACTCGGTCAGAACGTTTGCCGTCAGATAAGGATGTCCGGCCGTCTCCAGATGCAGCGCATCCAGGAATTCCGCAGTGCACTCAATTCGGGCCAACAACATCTTGTCCACCAATTTGGAGAACTCGCCCGTACCTGTTCCCGATATGTGCTCGAACAACGGAAATGAGTCCTGCGTCACGTAGGGCGCGAGCTGATTCTGATCCATGAGAATGAAGTAGGCATCGGGCTGCTGGCCCAGAAACACCAGCAAGTTGTCCTGAGCAAATGCCGCGAGTTGATCGAGAATCGGCTGAACCACGGTGTATCGAATCGCATTTTTGCGTTCAACGGCGCTCTTCAACAGTCCGAACAACGTTTCGTACTCGTCAATGATGAGCACCGTCCTTTTGCCATCGATTTCTACCGACGCGCACTCGCCAACGATGTCCCGGACAAACGTGTTCGCCAAGATCTGGCCGGTTCCCACAGCCTCGCGCACACCGGCGTAGAATGCGGCTGCAATCTCGTTCGGCGGCGTTCCGCATGTCTGACTGACGATGACGGAGTCTCCGGTCGTCGTCTCCAGATCAAAGCAAGCGGTCGTCTTGCCGCTTCGACGGATGCTGCACCAGAGCCGCACGCCGTTGCGACGCTCGAACGTCCGAAGCAGGTCCCGCACGCTGGTTCGGGTGACGTGGAAGGCCTGCGCTCGGCCCGGTTGGTGCAGCGGAAACTCGCGCGCAAAGTTGTACGTGATCGGCGAACTCGCCTTGAGCTTGCTGCGAAGCGCATACAATGATTCGTCCAGCACCTTGAAGGCGCGGGAAGCCGTAAACTCCCGGCTCTGCCTGCTCGCTTTCTCCGGGCCCGCCTGTGGCCGGTCGGCGGTAACGACGATCTCCCTCAACCGCTCGTGATCATTGACGATCGACTTGATGTCGGGCCTCAATGGCGCGATGACAAGCGTGACCTGTTGCCCTAGCGCATGGTCGAGGTCAGTGCGGCTGACAAACCCTTCTTCCAGAAAGGCTCTCACTTCGATCAGACGCTGGGAGGTCGCATTGCGCGGAGGCCGAATGCCGATGTCCAATCGCCGTTCATGCCACGAGTACTGCCCAAGCACCGGAAGTGGCCAGTAGTCTTCGTTCCTGCGTTCGTCGCCAAAGCACCGTTGCAGCGCGTCCAGAAGCGGCAACGCGGAGAGCTTCAGGCCGCTAGCCAATGGCCCCGGCGCCAGGCAGCCGATCACCGCCTCTGCATGTTGCGGGGTGAGGAAGGCTACATGTTGGACCCATTGGCGCTGAAATCGCGACAATAGATGGTCGCCCTTGTCTCCACCGAACTCGATCCGGGAATACCCATCAAGAATGCCGGAGACCGTGGCCGAGAAGAGTAGCCGCAGAGCAATGGTGGCGTCGTAGGTCAAGACGTTTGATGCTCGAGCCGAATAGTAGTCGAGCAAAACGGCCAGAAACTGCGACAGTCCGGCAATTGACTTGCTAATCGCGACGCCGTGACCGCGATTCTGGAGGACGTGATCATACCCTTGCCGGAATATCGAGAATGTATGGGCCGCAAGCGACTCCGTAACCGCCTCGACGACACCATCTGGAGATGTACTTCCCATTGAGGGCAAGAACCGGTCGAGATGCGCATCAAAGCAGTCTCGGTAAAAGGTTGACCACTGGAATATGTGCCGCTCGCCGAGATCATCAAGTGCCTGCCGAAATTCGATCAGGCGTTTTTTCACCTCTGCGACAGACGCTGATTCGAGCGGTGCGGCGGCGCATGATTCTCGCCCATGGAGATCGATTCCAGAGATTTCTCCGTTGTCGAGCAGATCCATGACATTTCTGCGTCGCTTTTTTTGGAATTCATCGGCAATGCGAACGATGTCCGGGCGCCAGTCCGCCCTCTCCGAGGGCCCCATCTGAGCGATCAGGTCCATCAACATGCGCTCTGGTTCGTGGCGCTCCCCAATGGCCATCCGGTTCTTGATCTGCGTCAGATGTTCTTCGATCTTCATCAGTATGAGTATGCTTTGCGTCGATGCCGAGACACTTGCCCAACGGCATTGGAGTATCAAGCAAGCCATTGCCGGGTTCAACTTCCGGGACCCTTCGTGCAGGCCCTGACGCGCCGCCAACGCGGCAATTCGCCCTGACCTTGTTCCACTTGACGAAACCACAGGCACGCCCGACAATCCGGCCATTCGGCGCAGCCGCTGGGTCGGCGCCTGTGGTTGAGCAGAGGCGTCTACGCCAGCCGATTCTGGCGGGCAGCGGTGTGCTGTCTCGGAGGGCCGACGCATGCAGGTGAAATGGATGAACAGACTGTCGGGCGCCCTGGCGCCATTCGCCTTACTGGCCTGGCTGACGCCAGCCTCGGCCTTCGAGCCGGAACCCTTGATGCAGATCAATCCCCTGCCGGCAGAGTTACCGGATCATTGGATCCTGGTGCGCGACTTCGACGCCCCGCTGATGAGCCTGGACGGGCGCATCCTGCTGGTGGATCCCCTGGGCGAACGGCTGGCCGATCAGATCAAGGGCATGATGCCCGCCAGTGCGATCGCGGCCCTGGAAGTCAGCCACAAGCGCAACGAATACTATGTGATCGAATCCTTCTATGAACGTGGCGGGCGCGGCGGCAAGCGCACGGACGTGGTGACGATCTGGGATCCGCAAACCCTTTCGGTCCTGGACGAGGTGGTAATTCCCACCGGGCGCTTCACCGGCATGCCGAAACGCACCGCGACCGGCCTGGTGGCCGATGATCGCTTTCTCGCCATCTACAACTTCACACTTTCCCAGTCCGTCAGCATCGTCGATCTTGAGAAACGCGAGTTTGTCACCCGATTCGCAACCGGCGGCTGCGCTCTGGTGGTGCCGAACGGCGAGCGCAGTTTCACATCCATCTGCAGCAATGGCGCCCTGCGCACCAGCCACCTGAATCCGGACGGCACGCTGGAAGGCACGACCGTCACGGGGGTGCTGTTCGACCCGCACGCGGATCCGATTTTCGAATCGCCCGCGTTCGTGGATGGCGTGGCCTATTTCGCCAGCTACACGGGCCAGGTGCTGGCAGTGGATACGCGGAACGACAAGATCAGCAGCGCGCCGCCCTGGCCGCTGGCGCAGAACGAAGCAGAGGCTTCCTGGCGCCCGGGCGGAGCCAATCAGATCGTCGAGGACAGCGCCGGCATGGGCTATGTGCTGATGCACCCGGATGGCGCGGAGGGCACGCATGACAACGGCGGCAGCGAGGTCTGGATCTACGATCTGGCCGCCGGCAAGCGTATCCAGCGTCTGCAAATGAAGAATTGGACCCTTGCCCTCGGCACGACCGGCAGCGGCGATCAGCGCTATCTATTCGCGCGCAACATCGAGCCGGTTATCGATCTCTACCACATGCCTTCCGGCGAACACGTCAAATCGCTGGATCTGAACGCGACAGAACCGATGCTGTTTCACGGACTGGCGCCTTGAGCGGCCGGGCGTGGCCCCGATTGACAACATTCGCCAGATCGCCGTCCAGAACCAGACACGCCGCCGGATACTATCCGCCACTGATAGACAGATAGACCAGACTGACCAGGAGGGCCTGCAAGATGTCACACCATGAAACCCGCCGGCAGCGGACATCTGATCGCGATTGCGCAGCCTTTGCCCGACGCCTGTTGCGCGCCCTGAGCGTCCTGCCAGTGCTCGGCCTGCTTGGCGTTTTCGGCGCCGGGCTGCTGCCCGCCGAACCAGCCTTGAGCGCGCCCGATGAGGCCGCCAGCGTTGCGCCTCAGCCGATCAAGGCAGACATCCCCGAGCTGGAAGATTGCAACGATACGGATTGCGGATACTGGCGCTACTGCGCCACCGATGGCTATATCTGCACCTGCTGCGGCGGCACGGTGAACAGTTGCCCGCCTGGCGCGCCCATGTCGCCAGTCACCTGGACCGGCGTCTGCACCAACCCGGCCGATGGCAAGGACTACATCATTTCCTACAACGACTGTTGCGGCAAGTCGGCCTGCGGCAACTGCTTCTGCAACACCAACGAGGGCGACCGCCCCGTCTATGTGCCGCCCAAGTCCAATGACATCAACTGGTGCACTGACACGGACCAGCCCTACCATTGCACCACGGCGGTGGTGATCGGAGTGGCGGTCGAGTAGTGGAGCGCATGCGTCTGCGGCTGCTGCCGGCGCTGGCGACGCTGCTTCTGCCGGCGGGCCAGGCCTTGGCGGACATGCCCGGCGTTGCCAATCCGGCGCGCGCAGAGAGCAACTATCGCCTGCATTGCCAGGGCTGCCATGGACCGGAAGCCAGCGGCAGCCGAAACGGCGAGGTGCCGGCAATGCGCGGCTTCATCGGCCACTTTCTGAAGGTGGACGGCGGCCGCGCCTTTCTGGTGCGGGTGCCGGGATCGGCCAACGCAGGCCTCACCGACGCTGCCCTGGCCGAACTGTTGAACTGGCTGCTGGCCAGCATGTCTGCTGAACAGACGCCAGCCGATTTTGTGCCGTACCGCGCCGAAGAAGTAGCGTCCTGGCGCCGGGCGCCGCTTCAGGATCCCGCTGCGGAACGGCTGACTCTGATCCGGCGTCTGGCGGGGAGCGGATGATGGCCGAGCGCAAACAACTCCGGGGCAAGGTGCTGCTGGTCACCGGAGCCGGCAGCGGCTTCGGCAAACTGGTCAGTGAAAAGGCGGTACGGCTGGGGGCGCAGGTCGCTGCCCTCGACATCAGCGTCGAAGGCCTGCCAACGGCAGAGGAGATACTGCCCATTCAGGCAGACGTCACCGAAGCCGCAGAGATGCGCCAGGCCGTGGCGCAGACTGTTGAACGCTTTGGCCGTGTGGATGTGCTCGTCAACAGCGCCGGCATCATGCCGCTGGCGTTTTTCGCTGACCACGAGCAGGCGCTGGACGCCTGGACGCGCTGCCTGGACGTCAACATCAAGGGCGTCCTCAACGGCATGGTGGCGGTTTTCGACCAGATGATCGCCCAGGAACGCGGCCACGTGGTCAACCTGTCCAGCATATACGGCAATTTCCCTGTGGTCGGCGCCGGCGTCTATGGCGCCACCAAGGCAGCGGTGAACTATCTTTCCGAATCGCTCAGGGTGGAATCCCAGGGCAAGATCAAGGTCACCGTAATCAAGCCGACAGGCGTGCCGGGGACCGGTCTGAACGCCGGCGTCATCAACATCCAGGCCAGCGTCGGCATCATCGGCCAGAACGCCGCCGAAGCCTTTGCAACCATGCAGAGATTCGCAACCGGCAACCTCAGCCCGGAAGAGCAGGACGTTGACCATCCCCGATACGCCATACTGCATCCCGAAGCCATCGCCGACGCCATCCTTTACGCGATCAGCCAACCCTGGGGCGTATCCCTGGCGGATCTGACCGTGCGCGCGACCGGCGAGCACTTCATCCTCTGATCGCTCGGAGCGCTTTCGCAAGCCGGAACCCGGGCGCGACCCGCCTGGCGCCAAGGGTGTCGTCCAGACGCTGGCGCAACAGCCAGGCTGGCGCCATGCGCCGATCACTTGCGCGAGCCTGACTGCAACCGGCTTTCATAGGCTGCCGCCCGGGTTGGCGAGCCGAGCGCACGCGCCATGCTGGCAGCGGCGCGCAATAGTTCAGGATGCTCGCCCAGGCGATCCAGCGCCGCATCCAGCACCGTCAACCCTGCCTCGGAACGACCGGCAGATTGCAGCGCCAGCGCCTGAATCACCTGCAACCAGGCGCGCGCCGGGGCCAGACTTGCGGCCCGCTCGAAGAGCGCCACGGCCTCCGCCTGCTGACCTTGACGCACACGCCAGAAGCCCAGGGCAAGCCAGGCGTCGGCGCTGTCCGGCGCGCCAGCAACCGCACGCTGCAGCAAGGGGCCACCCAGGGCATCGCGCTCGCTTGCCCGATACAGGTCCGCAAGATTGACCAGCGCCGGCGTCCATTGTGGCGCCAGCGCCAGCGCTTCCCGGAAAGCGAGTTCGGCTGATTCCACCTCGCCCAGGGCCAGATGCAGGTTGCCGCGATTGACAGCGGCTTCCGGGCGGTCTGCGTGCAGCCGCTGGGTGGCCCGATATTCGGCAATGGCCTCAGCCAGCGGCGCGCGCGCGGATGCGGGTAATTGCGTCCAGGCGGGGGCCAGCAGCGGTGCGGCTGCATGGCGCAGAGCCAGGAATTCATCGCTGAGCAGGTGCTGTGCCCGCCGCCAGCGGACTGGAACAGGCCAGCGCGAAAGGCCCCGCACGGCGCCAAGACGCACCAGCGGATGCGCGTCGTTCAAGCCCCTGACCAGAGCCGCATCGCCAGTCGGCTGGCCGTAGGCCGCAAGCCGGGCCAGGGCAGAAGCGCGCACCAGCGGCGGTTTTGCCGCATCTTCGGCAAGCGCCGCAAGCCCGGCCTCCGCCGCCAGCTTGCCGTCCTCGGCCACTGCAAAGACGCTCACGAAGTGCTCCGTCTGCGGCTTCCCGAACGCCGCTTGCAGAACGTCGGCAGCCCATTCCGGCGAGCGCTCCTGATGGCAGCCGGCACAGGCATGGGGCGCGCCAAACTGCGCCGCAAGATCAGGCCTGGGTATCCGAAAGCTGTGGTCACGGCGATCATCCACCTGCATGTAGGCGCGCGCCGGCATGTGGCAGTTGACGCACTCGGCGCCGGCGCTGCCGGGGACATGCAGGTGATGTGCTGGCCGGTCGTAACGCGCCGGCCTGAGTGTGGGGAAGTCCGCGCGGCCCTCGGCATTGTGGCATTGGGTACAGACCTGGTTGCCGGACAGGCGCAGGCGGGCGGCGTGCGGCTCATGGCAATTGCTGCATGTGACCCCGGCTGCGTGCATCCGGCTTTGCAGGAAAGACCCGTACTCATAAACCTCATCCAATATCTGACCGTCCGGGTGATAGAGGCCGGGTTCCAGCAGAGCCGGCGCATAGTGATCGAGAAATTCCCGGTTTGCGTGAAAGCCCTCTGCCAGTTGCGCCCGCCGGCTATGACAGGGCGCGCAGGCATTGATTTCGCTGGCCTGCCCACTGAGCGACGCTGGCGCCGGGGTCGTCGCCGGCGCTTGCGCGTGCGCCGCGGCCGGGCCGTGGCAGGCCTCGCAGCCCACCGATACCTCCGCAAATCGGGTTCGGTAGCTGCGACTGCTCGGGTTGTAGTTCTTGCGCACGGCGGTGGCGTGACAGTCCGCGCACATGAAGTTCCAGGTATGCGCCGGGCGGCTCCAGTGCAACAGGTGTTCCGGGTCGTCCGAGGCCTCTGGATAAAGGTCGAACCAGCGGCTGCGCTCTGTATCCCAGGCGTGATTGCTGGCCTGCAAGCGCCCGCGCGGCAAGGGCAAGAGGTACTGTTGCAGTGGTTCCACGCCGAACACCCAGGCCACCGGGTAGCTGGCGAGCCGGCCGTCCGGACCCTGCGCCCGCAGCCGATAAACGCCATCGGCCTGGGTCAATCGGGCGGTTCCGGCATCCGCCAGCGCAGGCGCCGCCTCTGCAAGCACGGCGCCCGCATCGGCTGTCTGCATGGCTTTCTGGTGATGTGAACCCTGCCACGCTGTGAAGGCCTGCTGATGGCAGGAGCGGCAGGCATCGGAGCCTGCATAGCCGGAGCGCGCTTCCTGCCCCGGCGTCTCGTCCGGGAGTTCAACCGCAAGCGCGCCCCATGACGCAAGCAGCAGGCCGGGCGCCAGGCCGAACCAAGCGAAAACCCGGGCCTGGCGCCAACCGGGCATCAGCGCATCAAGAAAGTATGACATCCAGCTTCTCGTCCCCCAGGAGCCTCCGCCGCAGGCGCTCAGAGCGTGGCGATTCATCCGCGCACGGTGCACTATGCCATCCACTGTCACAGCGACGCCCGGAACCCTGCTCATGCCCTACGAAGGATACCAACGACTGCGCTTCGACTACCCTGAGGAGCGCATCCTGCGAATCACCATCCATCGTCCGGAAAAGTACAACGCCCTGGATCGAGTCGGGCACCGGGAGTTGACGTATGTCTGGCGCGAAGTGGACGCCGACCCCGACATCGACTGTGTGCTGCTCACCGGTGAGGGCAAGGCGTTCTCCGCCGGCGGCGACTTCGACATGATCGAAGAGATGCAAGGCGACTACGATGTACTCGTGAATACCTGGAAGGAAGCCAGGGATCTCGTCTATAACCTGATCAACTGCGGCAAACCCACCATTTCCGCAATCAACGGCCCGGCGGTTGGCGCTGGCCTGGTCGCCGCCCTGCTCTGCGACATCTCCATCGCTGCCCGCTCCGTGTTCATCACCGACGGCCACACCCGGCTTGGGGTTGCCGCGGGCGATCATGCCGTGATCGTCTGGCCACTGCTCTGCGGCCTTGCCAAGGCAAAGTACTATCTGCTGACCTGTGACCGGCTGCCAGCGGAGGAGGCCGAGCGCATCGGCCTGTTGTCGCTCTGCGTGGATGACGACCAATTGCAGGCCAGGGCGCTGGAAACCGCAAAGCAGATCGCCGAGGGCGCGCCGAACGCAATCCGCTGGACCAAGTACGCCCTCAACAACTGGCTGCGCCTGGCCGGCCCGAGTTTCGATGCTTCCACAGCGTTGGAAATGCTCGGTTTTCTGGGGCCGGAAGGCGCGGAGGGACTACAGGCGTTACGCGCCAAGCGCCCGCCCCGATTCCCCAGGGGTTCGCCTGTCTGAATCCCGGATGTCAGGCGGGTCGATTACGCCTCTCTCGACGCGACAATTCGCGCAACACCAGTTTCCGTTCCTCGGCAGTCATCGCCTGCAGCGCCTTGACAAGCGTTTCATGACTTCTCGCCTGAATCGCCGCAAGCTCCGCGCGAAAGGCCGCCAGGGAAGTTTCCAGAGCATCTCGATCCAGTGGCTGCGCGCGCACCGCTCGGCTGATGTCCGCACGCAGATCGCGCAGGCGTCGCAAGTCTCTGCCGATGCCGCGCATCTGGCCACGCAAGGGGCCACTCAATTCCGCACGACGGTGTTTCGGCAAGACGCCAAGCGACGCGCCCAGCCAATGACCAGGATCAGCCAGCGGCGGGCCCTTTGCGCCGGGAACCGAACGGCCAAGCAGATAACCCGCCAGGGTGAGATTGATTGCAAGCGATATCGCAAGACCCGCAATCAGCCAGTTTCTCTTGCTATTCATGGAATGCGTTTCCGTAGATGGCGGGATCGATGGACCCCTGAACAAAGGTGAGCGCCAGCACGGCATCGCGCTCGCTCAAGCCAGCCTGCTGTTCCGCATGGACGCCAACCAGAAAGCCAGCAGCCGTGATCGTCAGCGCCAGCGCCGCCGGTCGCCAGACGCCCGCCGGCCAACCGTCCAGCCCGAGCCAGCGCCTGAGCCAGTGGGTACGCGCCGGCAAGGACGCCCGAATCCTGGCCGCCAGATGCGGTGGCGCACTGTGTGGTTGTTGCAGCAGCCGCTCCAGTTCCTCGACAAGGGCTGCCTCGTCGCGTGATTCTTCGTGATTCATGTCAATCTCTCTCCAGGCGTGCCACTTTCAGGCAACGCCTCAAGCAAAAACTCCCGTAGCCGCCGACGCGCACGCGCCAGCAGCGACTCCAGCGCACGCACGCCAAGGCCGAGAATTGCAGCCGCTTCGGCATTGGAAAACCCCTGCTGATGGCAGAGGATCACCGCACTGCGCTGATTGACGGGCAGCGCATCAAGCGCCTGTCGCAATTTCTGGCGCCGTTCCGCCAGCTGCTGCTGCGTCAGGGGATCGGCTGATTGCGCATGGCCCGCGCCTGAGTGCGATGCGCCCGGATCATCGCCGCACCGGCCCCCGCCATGCGCTTCAAGGTCGCCCTGAAGTGGTTCTCGCTGCGCCTTGCGCAGCCAGTCAACACCCAGATTGTGGGCGATTCGGTGCAGCCAGGTTGTCAGCCGAACCCGGCCAGGGCGAAAGCTGCCCGCCTTCAGCCAGAGGCGCAGGAAGGTCTCCTGGGCGAGATCGGAGGCGGTGTCCGGAGAGGCCACGAGACGCACCAGATAGTGGTGAACAGCATCCAGATGCTCGCTCAGGATCTGACCGAATGCGTGATCATCGCCAGCCGCAACCTGCTGCATCAGACGCGCCTCCCGGCCAGGCTCCGGATCCTCGCCTGCCACCTCGGTCAGGGCCTGGAGAACGCTGTCGGCAGCGATGACAGCAGCGCAGCGCAAACCGCTCAGCCAGCTTCGCCCTGCCGCCTTCTGGCGGCCTTGCGCTCTTCCCGATCCAGCACGCCATCGCCATTGGCGTCAAATTCGCGTAGCCGGTCCACGGGCGCGTTGAACTCCGTGGCGGTGAGCACGCCGTCTTCATTCTGATCCAGCCGGCTGAAGAAGCGCGCCTTTGCGGCTTCGACCCGGCTCGCACCATCGGCTGCGTCCTTTCGCCGCGCCCCGCGCCCTTCGCGGCGCCTGGCCGCAGCGCTGTCGAACTCCTCTCGACTGATCGACCCGTCGGCATCCGCATCGAGGCGCGAAAACAAGGCTTCGCGACGCTCCGCCTGACCTGCTTCCCCTCCAGGACGACGGAGCGCCCGACGCAACCGATGCTTGCGCCCGAAGATTTCCCCGGGCTTCAGATCAGCCGCCTGCAACTCGGCTTCGGTCACCAGGCCATCGGCATCGGCATCCATTTCGCTGAAGCGCGCCTGCAACTTCGCCTCCAGGTCCGCAAGGGTGGGTTCTTCACCCTGTTCTGCCGCAGCAGTCGAGGCCGCAGCGAGCCAGATTCCGGCCATGCCCAAGAGGAAGTGTTTCATTTCGGTCTCCCTGGATTGCGTGTCTTGCCCGTGCGTCCCACACAGGGCTTCTGACAGGTTCTACGCACGAATCGCGGATTCCCGTCGCTTCTGGCAAGATTCCCGTGGCGACTGTCTGGTGGTGTATAAAGGCGCACCGACATTCTACGCCGAGGCCGAGCGGTCACCTCGGCCTCAAGGAGGAGATCATGCAAGCCATCAGCAAGTCATTCAGACGTCTCGCCCTGTGCGGGTTGGCGGTATGTTCCGCCGAGACCATCGCCTGGGATGTGCCGTCCGGCGAATATCGGCTCGAAAAGACGCATGCCTACATCACCTTCTCATACAGCCATCTCGGGTTTTCCAATCCGCATGTGGGATTCGAGCGCTTTGACGCCACCCTCATGGCAGATGCGCAGGCGCCGGAAAACAGCCGTATCGAGGTGTCCATCGAGGCGGCAAGCATCAGCAGTCGGGTCGCTGAATTCGATGAGCACCTGAACGACGAAGAATTCTTCGATACCGAGAAACACCCGGAAATCACCTTCACCTCCACGCAGGTCAAATCCACTGGCGAGGACACCTTTGACGTCACCGGCGACCTGACCATCAAGGGCGTCACCAAGCCAGTGGTGCTGGCGACCCGAATCAACAAGGCAGACACGAATCCCATCTTCAAGGCCCCGGCCATCGGCATCTCGGCCACGGCCCTGATTTCGCGCTCGGACTGGGGTCTGGGTCAGCACGTACCGATGGTGGGCGATGCGGTCAGCCTCCGGATCGAGGCAGAACTGATCCACAAGCAGGACGACTGAAGGCATCCGTCACGGCGCACGCCGGCAAGGCGAACTGGCCTGCCTGAATCCCGGGTAACAGGAGGGCGGATTGCTGATCGGCCTCACGGGTGGCCTCGCTTCGGGGAAGTCCACCGCAGCAGCATATCTGGAAGCGCTCGGCGCAAGGGTGATTGACGCTGATCGCCTCGGGCACCTGGCCTATGCCCCCGGATCGACGGGTTTCGATGCGGTGGTGGCCGCCTTTGGCGCCGACCTGGTCGGCGAGGATGGTCACATAGACAGGCGCCGGCTTGGCAGCCTGGTATTCGCAGAACCAGCGCAACTGAGCAAACTGAACGCCATCGTCTGGCCGGAGATCCGCCGTCTGGCCCAGGCCCGTATCACGGAAGCGCGGCGCCAGCAACCGGACGCCATCATTTGCCTGGAAGCCGCCGTTCTGGTGGAAGCTGGTTGGGGGGAAGGATTCGACGAAGTCTGGGTGGTCGTGGTGGCGCCGGAAACCGCCATCCGGCGAGCCAGGGCGCGGGACGGGCTGAGCGAAGATCAGGCGCGCGCCCGGCTTGCGGCCCAGCCGGACAATGCCGAGCGCGCCCGCCATGCAAAGGTACTGCTCGACAATTCCGGCAGCATCGAAGCCCTGCAACGCCAGATCGACGAACAGTGGCGACGTCTGACGGAATCGGCGTCAGAGCGCGCTGCGCAGCAGGACGCCGCCGAGTAACCGCAGGCCGGGGCTATCGTCACGGGGCTGGCGCAATATCCGGGCAAGCCGAAGAATCCGGCGCGCCGCCCTTCAATCCGGCCGGGAAACGATAACCGCGCCGCCGTCGATCAACCCGGCAATGTCGTCTGCCCCGTAGCCAATCTCCGACAGTACATCGGCGGAGTGCTCGCCCAATTTCGGCGCCGGCGCTGCGATATCCGCCGGCGTCCCTTCGAATCGAGCCGCCGGACGGGCCAGGCGAACCTGTCCCGGACCTTCGAAGTCGTAGATGCCGATACTGCCGTTAGCCAGGATCTGAGGGTCTTCAAGCAGATCCAGACGGCTCAGCAGAGGCGCGGAAGGCACCTCTTCTGCGTCCAGACGGGCCAGTAACTCGTCCCGCCGCCAATGCTTTATTTCCTCGGCAGTCAATTGCTTGCGCAAGCCAGCATTGCGAAAGCGCGCTGCGGTGGTGGCAAACCGCTCATCCGTGACCCATTCAGGCTTGCCGAGTGCGGCGCAAAGACCATGCCACTCCTTGTCGGTTACCGCGCCCGCCGTGATATGGCCGTCGCGGGTCTTGTAAATCAGGTCCATGGCGCCTTGATAGCGGGTGACATCCACCTCGTCGCCGACAAACACCAGCCCGGACATGCCCTCCGGCCAGAAGAAGGCAATCAGCGTGTCGAGCATGGACAATCGAATGTGCTGGCCCTGGCCCCCGCCCTGCCGCTCGCGCGCAAACAGCGCAGCGCATACCGACTGCGCCGCTGTCACGGCCGTAACCTTGTCGGCAATGATGATGCGAAACATCTTCGGCTGCCCGGTTTCCCGGTCCGCCTGAATGTCGGTCGCTCCGGACAGGGCCTGAATCACCGGATCATAGACGCGCTTGTGCGCGTAGGGTCCCTGCTCACCGAAGCCGCTGATGGACACATAGATCAGGCCCGGGTTGCGCACCCGCATCGCTTCGGCGCCAAGGCCGAGGCGCTGCATGGCGCCGGGGCGAAAATTCTGCAGCAGCACGTCCGCAGAATCGATCAGCGCCTGCACCGGCGCCAATGCTTGCGGATGCTTGAGATCAACGCAAAGCGATCGCTTGCCGCGGTTACAGGAGAAGAAGCCGGCCGAATGGCCGCCGCGACCACCGCCGATGCGGCGCGTCGCATCGCCCGCAGGCGACTCCACCTTGATGACGTCCGCGCCCTGATCGGCGAGCATCGCAGCCGCTACCGGACCTGACACCATGGTGGTGAAGTCCACCACCCGCACACCAGCCAGAGGCCCCATGCCGCACCCCCGAAAACGCATCGCCGCCACTCTATCCCAGCACCTTCGGATCTGCCAGCCGCCCTTGCCGAGCAAGCTCAATTCAGTATGATGGCGCCCCTCATCTGTTGCACACTTCGCCGAGCCAGTATCCATGCCCAAGATCACGTATGTCGAATTCAACGGCGCGCGTCATGAACTGGACGTTCCGCTCGATCACTCGGTGATGCAAGGCGCTGTGGAGAACGGCGTGCCTGGCATCGACGCGGATTGTGGCGGCGAGTGCTCCTGCGCCACCTGTCATGTGATCGTCGCCAAGGCGTGGATGGACGCGGTGGGCCAGCCGGCGCCGGATGAGGAAGCCATGCTGGATCTGAACCCGGAGCGCGAGGCCAACTCCCGTCTGAGTTGCCAGATTCCGGTCACCCAGGCGCTTGATGGCCTGGAAGTGCGCATCCCGGAATTTCAGATGTAGTTCCCGCCCGGATATTGCGCTGGGACACTGGTCAATATGCGCGCTATTCCTTTTTTGCCGTTCTATAGTCGCCGTAGGCAGCGTCCCGCTTGCTGAGCGCCTGAGTCAGGCCCTTCCGCATCTCTGCAAGATGCGCCTGCGTGGAACGGGTAAACGTCGCAAGCTGCTGCATTTCCGTGCCGGCGCGAATGCCGGCGCGAACGCCCATCGCGTCCATCTGTCGATGCACGGCCCGCTTGTTGATCTGCTGCAGGTCAGTCGGGACTCTGGCCACCCGCTCGGCCATGTCGAGCACGCCTGCTTCAAGTTCCGCCACTGGAAAGGCGCGATTGGCAAAGCCGCACTCGACGGCCTCCACGCCAGACATGTGATCGCCCGTGAGCATCAGTTCCATGGCCCGGCGCAGGCCGACGATCCAGGGATAGAACTGGTTGTCCGGCGGACTGATCGCGCGCACCACCGGGTAGCCGATCCGGGCATCCTCGGCCACATAAACCAGATCGCAGGCCGTGGCCAGTTCGGTACCGCCGGCCAGGCAATAGCCGTGCACCTGGGCAATGACCGGTTTTGCCAGGTCCCACATCCTGAAAAACCCATCCACCACATGCCGCGGCCAGTTGCCGAGCCCGCCCGCCGTGTAGAAGGGCTGGTTCCTGGCTACATTGGACTTCAGATCGTAGCCGGCGGAGAAGCAGGCGCCGGCGCCACGAATCACCGTCGCCCGGATGTCGTCGTCCTGATCCGCCGCTTCCAGAGCGTGAAACATCTCGCCCCGGAGTGCATTGGAAAGCGGGTTGCGCTTGTCTGGCCGATTGAGGGTGATGCGGCACAGCCGAGGGCGCGGCTGGTCCACGATGATCTTCTGATATTCCATGCTCGGTCTCCTCGATTCAGATCTGGCAGGCACAAGCCAAACGTCCTGGCGCCCGGTTCAGGATTGCCGGGCGCGCCGATCTTGAAGCCCGACGCTCAGACCTGCCCGGACAACCGGAACCTGTCTCCGGCAAAGGCTTCAAAAGTGCGTTGAACAACCTGCGAGTCGTTGCCGAGCGGGGCAATGATGTGGGTATGCACGCCAGCGTCGGCATCTGCCTCGATACGCCCCCGGATCTCGGATTCATTGCCGATGATCGCGATCTCGTCGATCAGTGCGTCGGTGAAGGCGCCGGTGGTCCGGGCGCGGTCCTTCGCCGCCCAGCCTTCGCGGATTGTCCTGGCCACATCCTCATAGCCGGCCCAGGCCAGAAAGCGGTTATAGACAGGCGTCGCGTAATAGGGCGCAAACGCCGCCCGGAACAGGTTGCGCGCAGCCGGCTTGTCGTCCGTGGCCAGCACCATCGCCCGGTTGACGATCTCGACGCGGCGCCAGTCCTTCCCGGCACGTTCCGCACCGATACGCACATGCGCAATCATCTTCGCCAACGCACCCTTGGGCCAGAGGTTGAAGATCACGCCATCGCCGACTTCCGCCGCCATTTCGATCATCTTCGGGCGCAGGGCCGCCAGATAGATCGGCGGCGGCTCCGCCAGTGGCGGTTGCCGATAGCCGTAGCTGGACAGCGTCTCGCCAGCGAAGCCGGTCTTTTCGCCGGCGAGCATGGCGCGCACCAGCTCGGTGGTTTCACGCACGCGGGTGACGGGTTTGTCGAGCGGGATGCCATTCCAGCCGCGCATCATCGTCTGGCTGGAAGAACCGAGACCCATGACGAAACGCCCTGGCAGGACCTGCGCCAGCACGTGCGCGCTCGCGGCAATCACCGAAGGCGAGCGGGTATAGACGGGCGTCACCGCAATGCCGAGGCGTAATCTGCGCGTACGGTGGGCAACGGCTGCCGCCTGAGTGAGCGAATCCGGCGCGCCAGCATCGCCGAACCAGGCGTCGTTATAGCCGTTGGCCTCGGCCCATTCGATCCGTTCAATCGTCTCTGCCACCTTCGGGCCAGCGGGCAGGGTGACCGCAAGGCGTTGCGGCAGGCTCATCAAGCAATCCGCCAGACAGGGTGGCCAGGGTTCACTCGCGGTGGCTACAGAAGCGTTTCGGCCACGAGCTGCAGCGCCTCCGGCTGCTGGGCGCCAAGCAGCATGGTCGAGACTTCGCCACGCTGGCCAGCCTCGCGCCAGCGCTGCAATCTGTCTCTGATTCGATCCGCCGGACCTATCAGGTGGCAGGCATCCATCAGCTCTTCAGGCACTGCCGCCATGGCCTCGTCGCGACGCCCCGCCAGATAGAGGTCCTGAATCTTCACCGCCGCCTCTTCAAAGCCGAGCCGCTTGACGTAGTCGTTGTAGAAGTTCTTGTTGCGCGCGCCCATGCCGCCAATATAGAGGGCCATGCTGCCGCGAATCGGCATCATGCACTGGGCCACATCGTCACCCATCACCACGGTGACGAACGGGGCTACGTCGAATTGGGTCAGGTCCTTGTCGCCGGCCTTGGCAAAGCCGCGTTCGATCGGCCCCCGGAATACATGGAACTGATCCGGGTCCAGCCAGATCGGGAAGAAGCCATCCGCCACTTCGGCGGCGGTCTCCACACCCTTGGGCGTGATATTGGCCGCATAGATGGGAATGTCTTCCTCGCAATGCAGAATGCTCTTCAGGGGCTTGCCAAGACCGGTGGCGCCAGCGCCGGTGTAGGGCAACTGATAGAGTTCGCCGGAAAACGTGGCAGGCGCCTGACGGGCGAATATCCGGCGCATGATCTGGATGTACTCCTTCAGCCGGGTAAGCGGCTTGCCGTAGGCAGCGCCGTGCCAACCTTCCACCACTTGCGGCCCGGACGCGCCGAGGCCGCAGAGGAACCGACCGCCGGAGAGTTCGGCCAGGCTCATGGCCGTCATCGCCGCCATCGCCGGCGTGCGCGCCGACATCTGCATGATCGCGGTGCCGACCTTGATCTTCTCGGTCTGCGCCAATATCCAGGCCGCCGGGGTGACGGCGTCCGCGCCGTAGGCTTCGGCTGTCCACACGGACTCATAGCCAAGGCGCTCCGCGTGCCGGATGGCCTCGATCTGCACGCTCAGCTTGCGTCCCCCATAGCCGCCGATGATTCCAAGTTTCATGTTGTATTCCCGTTGTCAGATGAACGACGGGCCTTGGCCGGCCCAAGTACATTGGGAATTCCGGCGATGGCCGACTAAAGTAGCGCCCCGGCGCACCGGGGCGCACAACATAGCAAGCCGGACGGTTGCGAACAAGGCAGCCGCCCGGAGCCAAGAGCGGAACCGTGACAGACAGGCAAGCAGACGAGCAGCAGGCGAAGGAGACGGCAGAAGCCGCCGAGGCTGCGGCGATGGCTCCGGAATCAGAGAACGCGCCGGAAGCGGCAACAACGCCAGGCTCGGCAGCAGCGCCCGAACCCGGCGACGCGGATGGCGTTGAACCAGAGGCGTCGGCGCTGCGCGCCATGTCGATCCAGGCGGCGGCCCTGGTGCGTTCTATCGAGTCTCTCTCGTCACTCTTCTGGCTGGCCTTTGCCGGCGCCTTCCTGTCCATCCTGTTCGCTGGATTGGCCGGGCTCGACGCCTACGCCGGGGCCGACTACATCACCCTCGGCGAATATCAGATTCCCAAGTCAATTCTGCCGCTGGTGGCCATCGGCTTTGCCGGTTTCCTGTTCTGGCTGACCACCAATCGCTTGCAGATGCTGCATGCGGCCTTGCTCGGCGCCCACCTGCCAGAGGCAGCCGTGCACGATATATTTCGCCTGAATCCGCCCGCCATCAACGTGTTTGACGCTGCCGGCGCCAATCCCTGGCGACTCTTCAGCGGCGTGCACGTCACCATCCTGGTGTGGTCGGTGTTCTTCGGCAACATCCTGGCTCTGATCTGGTCCTCGACCTTGCAGCAGGGCGCCAACATCGGCGAATTTGACCCCTGGCAGCTGACTTTCCATCTTTTGCTGTCCCTGGCGGTGCTGATCTACGGCGCTCGCGCCCTCATGCCGCAACTCGCGCGCATTCTCCACGCCCTGCACGGCATAAGGTTCCGCATCGGCTGGCAACGGCATCTGCTGGGCCTGATCACGATGGCGACGGTATTCGCCATCAATCACTCGGGTCAGATTTTCGCGCCAGCGGACCAGGCGGACGACCTGCTCGGCCCCGACCTGGCTAATGCCGTGGACGGCAATACCCTCCTGCTGCGCGGGGTGCAGGTGAAATTATTCGGCATCGACGCCGTGCAAATCGATCAGACCTGTCAGGATGCGGATGGTTCTGACTATGCCTGTGGCCGGCGTGCCGCCCACGCCCTGCAGGCGCTGCTGCATGAGACGCAGGTGCTGTGCCTGCCGATGTTCACGGTCAGCGACAATCAGGTGCTCGGCGCCTGCGAGCTGTACTCTGCCGAGCGCACCATTCCCCGCTCACCGGGCCAGTTCGTCGAGTTCATGCGCAACCGGACGCGGCCGAACCTGTCGCGCATGATGATTGCCGAAGGCCATGCACTGGCCGTGGGCGTCGGCATGGAGCTGTTCGGCGAAGATCAGGATCAGGCGCAACAACAGCGCCTCGGCATCTGGCAGGGCGTGTTCCAGCCGCCGGAAGTCTGGCGCCGACGCTGACGGTCCCGATTCACTTCTGCGGCGACAGGGTAAACTGGCCTCGAATCGGAGCAGGCGCCAGCACGCATGGCCAAACAATCCGGCAAGCGCAAACTGACCGCATCTGAGCGGCGGGTCCAGCAGCTGCGCCGGGCGCTTGTGGGCGGCCTGGCGCTGCTGGCTGGCGGCATTCTGATCTGGGGGCTGATCTACAGCCTGGGATCGGTTGACCCAGGCGAGATTGTCGAGAACACCCATTATCAGACGATCCTGGACGCGCCGGAGCCACGCCCTGGCAAGCCAGTGCGAGTCACCGAGTTTTTCTCCTGGGCTTGCATCGCCTGCCGCAATTTCGATCCGGCTATCGAAGCCTGGCGCGAGACCCTGCCGGAAGGCGTGATCTTTGAACGGGCGCCGGTCGCCTTCACGACAGACTGGGCAGTCTTGCAACAAGCCTGGCTGATCCTGCACGACGCGAACGCCCTGGCGGAAAATCACGAGCGCCTGTTCCGGGCCATTCACGACAATGGCAAGAGCTTCCCGAACCTGCAAAGCGTCGCTGACCTTGTCGATGGCCGGGGCATCAGCCGCGAAGCCTTCCTTGCTGCCGCCCGCAATCCACGCCTGCAACGCCGCCAGTCACGCCTTGAACAAAGGCGAGCCCAGCTAGGCGTCAATTCTGTGCCGGCCCTGGTGGTGGCGGACAAATACCTCGTCAACATGGGCGTCGGGCGCCGCCAGTCGCTGCTGGTGGCCGATCACCTCATCAAGCAGGCGCAAGCGGCCAGCGAAGATTCAACCGGCAACGATCAGGAGGCGACCTTGTGAACACCCGGATATCCGCCTCGCCTTCCCGTCCAGACGACCTGCTCGGCCATCCGCGCGGCCTGTATGTGCTTTTCTTCACAGAAATGTGGGAGCGCTTCAGCTTCTATGGCATGCGCGCGCTTCTGGTGCTCTATCTCACCAAGCACTTCCTGTTCGAAGACAGCATGTCAGCCGCCACCTTCGGCGCCTATGGCGCCATGGTCTATCTGATGCCGGTGCTCGGCGGCCTGCTGGCAGACCGCTATCTCGGCTTTCGGCGGGCGGTGACCTTCGGCGCCATCCTGCTCTGCTGCGGTCACCTGCTGATGGCCTTCGAGGGCGCCCCGGCAACCTGGGTGGACGGACAGGTGGCGCGCGACCAATTCGCCGTGCAGACCATGTACCTGGCGCTTGCCTTCATCATCATGGGCGTTGGCTTCCTCAAACCCAGCATTTCCACCATCGTCGGCCAGATTTACCCGCAGGACGATCCGCGCCGGGATCAGGGCTTTACCATCTTCTACATGGGCATCAATCTCGGCGCCCTATCCGCCATGCTGCTGTGCGGCTGGCTTGGCGAAGCCTACGGATGGCGCTACGGCTTCGGCCTGGCGGGGCTTGGCATGTTGGCGGGGCTGTTTACCTTTCTGCGCGGCCAGCGCCACTTCTACGGCGCCGGAGAACCGCAAAGGCCAGCCGTGCTGGAAGAGCTGAAGTTCGGCGTCAAGAAGCCGCTTCTGGTGTATGGCGGCGGCATCGCCGGCGTGTTCCTGGTATGGCTTCTGGTTCAGAACACCCGCTCGGTCGGCTATCTGCTCGGCGTGGTGGGCCCTGGCGCCGTGATCGGGCTGATCGTTTACGCCCTGGCGCTCGGCAACAAGCAGGCCCGAGACCGGATATTTGCGGTGCTGCTGCTTACCACGGTCGCGGTGGTGTTCTGGACGCTATTCGAGCAAGCCGGCACTTCCATGACGCTTTTCACCGATCGCAACGTGGACCGCGCCATCGGCGGCTTCACGCTGCAAGCCTCGCAGGCAGGGTTCATGAACCCCTTGTTCATCATCCTGCTGGCCCCGGCCTTCGCCTTGCTCTGGGATCGCCTGTCGCGCCGCGGCCGGGAGCCAGGCACACCCATGAAGTTCGGCCTGGGCGTGCTACAGGCCGGTCTCGGATTTCTGGCGCTGACGCTCGGCACGCAGTTTGCAGACGGGGCCGGCCAGGTGGCCCTGATCTGGCTGGCGCTGGCCTACCTGCTGCACACCACCGGCGAGCTCTGCCTGTCACCGGTGGGGCTGTCCATGGTGACCCGACTGACCACCCAGGAGGCGCTCGGCGTGATGATGGGCGTGTGGTTTCTTTCGTCCGCCGGCGCTTCCTATCTCGCCGGGCTGATCGCAGGCGAGGCCGCGGTCGAACGCACCGCCGACGGCGCACTCGACCCGACGCTTTCTCTGCCGGTCTATGCAGATGTGTTCACTGGCCTTGGCATTGCCGGCGTCGTCATCGGCCTGGCAGTGATGCTTGCGGCCCCGCTGATCCGGCGGTTGATGCACACCCAGGAGCCTGCGCCGCTCCAACCCGTGCGGGCCGCCCCCTTGCATTGATCGCGCGCCTGCTTCAGGCTACGCAAAGGCTCCCATCCGAAGCGCCGGAAGGAGACCTGAGGTCGCTCGCGGTTGCGTCAGCGCATTGGAAGGATCAGGACTTGATCTCGAAGAGACAGGTACCGGAGGATCAACATGAACACACTTGAGTTCCGTCAGCGCAAGTCCGCTGGCAACCCCATTTCCATGATTACCTGCTACGACTTCTGGTCGGCTCAGGTCCTGAACGGCACGGATGTGGACGCCCTGCTGGTTGGCGACAGCCTGGCCATGGTGATGCATGGCTTCTCCAGCACGGTAAACGCCACCCTGGACATGATGACGATGCACAGCGCCGCCGTGCGCCGCGGCGCGCCGGACAAGTTCATCATCGCAGACATGCCGTTCCTGACGATGCGCAAGGGCCGCAAGCAGGCTGTGCGGGCGGTGCAGGCGCTGATGCAGACGGGGGTCAACGCCGTCAAGGTCGAGGGCGAAGCCGGGCAGCTGGACATCATTGCGCATCTGGTGGAGTCAGGCGTGCCGGTGATGGGGCATCTGGGCCTGACCCCGCAATCGGTCGAGGCGCTTGGTGGACACAGGGTGCAGGGCCGCAATGAAACGGACGCCGCCAACATCCACGCCTCCGCCCTGCGCCTGCAGGACGCCGGCTGCTTTGCCCTGGTGCTTGAGTGCGTACCGCAGCGCCTTGGTCGCCAGATCAGCGCCGACCTCGGCATCCCTGCCATCGGCATAGGCGCGGGCAACGGCACGGACGGCCAGGTGCTGGTGTTGCAGGACATGCTTGGCATGAATCCGGAATTCAAGCCCAGGTTCCTGCGCCACTACGCGCGCGGCCGGCAGATGATCCAGGAGGCCGTCAACGGATTCGCCAGCGACACCCGTCTCGGCGCCTTTCCGGGCCTGGCGGAATCCTATCAATGAGAGTCTTTCGTGGTCTCTCCGAGTGGCGCGCCTGGCGTGCCTCGATCGACGCCGACATCGGCTTCGTACCCACCCTCGGCGGCCTGCATGAAGGCCACGCCGCGCTGATTCGCCGCGCGCGGGCGGAGAATCCAGTTTGCCTGGTAAGCCTTTTCCTGAATCCAACCCAGTTCAACAATCCGGACGATCTCGCGGCCTATCCGGCCGACGCTGACGCGGACCTGGCGCTCGCCCGCGCACTCGACGCAGACGCCGTGCTGATGCCGAACGCGGAAGCGATCCATGCAGACGACTACCGCTTCAGCATCACCGAATCGCCGCAGAGCGAAACCCTGTGCGGCGCACATCGGCCCGGCCACTTCACCGGGGTGCTGACAGTGGTGATGAAGCTGCTGAATCTGGCGCGCCCCACTCGCGCCTACCTGGGCGAAAAGGACTGGCAGCAGCTTCAGCTGGTGCGCGACATGTGCCAGGCATTCTTTCTGGATGTGGACATAGTCGCCTGCCCGACGGTTCGCGACCGGGACGGCCTCGCGCTCAGTTCTCGCAATGCGCGCCTTGGCAGCGAAGCTCGCCGACTTGCGCCCGAACTCTATCGACTGCTCGGCTCGGATCTGTCAGATGCAGCAGTAGCGCAGGCGCTGACCGATGCAGGTTTCGACGTGGATTACGTCAGCACGCAGGCGAACCGCAGGCTTGCGGCAGCCAGCCTCGACGGCGAGGGCGGGCCTGTCCGGCTGATCGACAATCTGCCCGTGACGAAGCAGAACTCATGATTCTCACCCTGGATGTCGGCAACAGCCAGCTGTTCTGCGGCCTCTTCGATGGCGACAAGCCAGTTACGCAGTTCCGGCGCACTTCGACCTCACGCGGCTCCTCCGATGAGCTCGGCGTATTCCTGCGTGCCGCGTTGCGGGAAAATGGCGTGGACCCCAATGCGATCGGGCAAATCGCCGCCTGCTCGGTGGTGCCGGATTTCAACTACTCCCTGCGCGCCTGCTGCCAGAAGTATTTCAGTATCGAACCCATGATCCTGCGGCCCGGCATCCGCACCGGGCTCAAGATCGCCTATCGGGACCCCAGGGAAGTCGGCGCCGACCGGATCGCCGACGCCATGGGCGCTGTCAAGCTCTATCCCGGACGCGACCTGATCGTGATCGATTTCGGCACCGCCACCACCGTCTGCGCGATTCGCCGCGACCGCACCTTTCTCGGCGGCAACATCGTGCCGGGGCTGCGTCTGGCCGTGCAGGCGCTGGAATCCGGCACGGCGCAGCTACCCTCGGTAGAAATTCAGCCGATGCGCGCCTGTATCGGCCGCTCCACCATTGAGAGCATTCAGAGCGGGCTCTACTGGAGCAACGTGGGCATGGTGCGAGAACTGGTCAACCGCATCACCGCAGAAGCCTTTGCCGACGCAACGCCCTGGGTGATCGGCACAGGCGGATTCTGCCATCTCTTTGATCGGGAAAGACTGTTCGATGCGGTAGTGCCCGACCTCATTCTCACCGGCCTGCTGGAAGCGCTGCGCCTGAATTCGGACCCGGCGTCAGCCCGACCAAGCCCCGGAACGATGAGCCGAAACACCAGCAAGGAGTGACTCGACATGGACGTCATGGAAGCGATGAATACCTGCACTGCCATGCGCTATTTCCAGCAGAAAGCTGTGCCCGAGGACATCATCCGGCAATTGATCTTCGCCGCCACCCGAGCTTCCAACCCTGGAAACAGCCAGGCATGGCAGTTCCTGGTGATCGACGATCCGGCTATCAAGACGGCTTTGGGCGAGAAGATTCTTGCCGGCATGGCGACCTTTTTCGACAACCGACCGCCTGGCCGGGACGGCGTGGAAGAGCGCATGTTCCTCGGCGCCGAGCATCTGGCGCAGACCTATGCGCAGGTGCCGGCCTGGATCGTCTGCCTGGCGCACAACGCCTATCCGCCGCACGCGCCGGAAGAACACTTCATGCACTCGGCCATCTACCCGGCCGCGCAGAACCTGATTGTCGCTGCCCGATCGCTCGGCCTGGGCGCCTGTTTCACAACCTTCCCTGGCCTTGCCGAACCGGAGATTCGCCGCCTCTGCCAGGTGCCGGATGAACTGCACATGTTCGTGCACGTAGCCGTCGGCTATCCAGACCGGGCGTTCAGACCAGTGCAGCGCAGGCCCATCGACGAAGTGCTGGCCTGGAACCGGTTTTCGGCCTGACCGGAAGCCTGTCGCCGGCGTGCTAGAATCTTTCTTGCCGAGAAGATCCCGTTAACCCTGTCTGATTCGCCATGCGCAGCTACTTCTATATTCTTGCCAGTGCGCTTCTGCTTGCCGCCCTGACCACCGAAATCGCCCTCCGCTACGCCATGGAGGCGCGTTTGCCGTTCATCGTGGCCACCTTCCTTGCGCTGGTTGTGATGGGCCTGTTCAACGTGCGTGTGGCGGAGCGTTTTGCCAGCCCTGTCAATGCAAATCGCCGTGCCCCGCGCAAGCGCAGCGCCTCGGTGCGCGATGATGTGCGCGAACAAGGCGTGGTCAAGTGGTTTGACAAGTCGCGCGGCTACGGATTCATCATTCGCGACAATGGCGGCGAAATCTTCGTACATCTGCGCGGCGTGCGCACCCATTCGAACAACCAGACCGGTCTGAAGCAGGGGGACCGCGTCAGCTACGTGGTAGATGAGAACGAAAAGGGCTACTTCGCCCGACAAGTGGTCTGCGAGTAACCGGCGCCCGGCATTTGCGCCGCCCGCGGTGAACATTCGGCGCATTCTTGGCCAACGCATCGAGGCCGCCCTGACGCAAGCGGGGGCGCCCGGTCCCGCGCTGGTGCGGCCCGCGTCAAAACCAGAATTCGGGGATTACCAGGCGGATGGCATCATGCGCGCCGCCAAGCGCACCGGCAGCAATCCACGCGCACTGGGCGCGGATGTCGTGCGTCGGCTTGATCTCGGCGACCTGGCAGAACCCCCGGCCCTGGCCGGGCCTGGCTTTCTCAACATACGGCTGAAGAACGCCTGTCTGGCTGACCGCCTGCAACTCACCGAACCGGTGCTTGCGCCGCTGGCGCAACGCGAACGCGTGGTGGTGGACTACTCTTGCCCGAATCTGGCCAAGCAGATGCACGCAGGGCATCTGCGCAGCACGATCATCGGCGATGCCGTCGCCCGGGTGCTGGAAGCTCTGGGACAGGACGTCATCCGGCAGAACCATGTAGGCGACTGGGGCACCCAATTCGGCATGTTGCTTGCGCATCTCGGGCCGGAGCAGCAGGCGCCGGACGCGCTCGAAGACCTGGAAGATCTTTATCGGCAAGCCAGGTTGCGATTCGACGCAGACGCCGATTTCGCCACCGCCAGTCGCCGCGAGGTGGTGGCGCTGCAACAGGGTGACCCCAAAGCCCGCGCCAGTTGGCAGCGGCTGGCGCAAGTCTCCCTGGACCACTGTGATGCGCTGTATCGCCGCCTGGGCGTCAGCCTGACGCACGACCACGTACGCGGCGAAAGCGCCTATAGCGAGCAACTGGCCGGGGTAGTCGAACAGCTGGACGCCCGGGGGCTGCTCACCGATTCGGAGAATGCGCGCTGCGTGTTCCTGCCGGAGCTTGCGGGCGGCGCCGAATCGCCGCCGGTCATCGTGCAGAAATCCGACGGCGGCTATCTCTACGCCACCACCGATCTGGCCGCCATTCGCTACCGGGCGCAAACGCTTGCCGCTGACCGTGTGCTCTACTTCACTGACAGCCGCCAATCACTGCACTTTCGCCAGGTATTCGCCGTTGCCAGGGCGGCTGGCCTGGCGCCCGCCGAGATGCGCCTGGAGCATATGCCATTCGGCGCCATGCTCGGGCCGGATGGGCGCCCGTTCAAGACCCGTGAGGGCGATGTGGTGCGGCTGAATGACCTGCTCGACGAGGCCGAAGCCCGCGCCGCCCGAGTGGTTGCGCAGAAGAGCCCGGATCTGGGCGCTGACGAGCAGGCGCGGGTGGCGAGATGCATCGGCATAGGCGCGGTGAAGTACGCGGACCTGGCCAAACACCGAACCAGCGACTATCTGTTCAAATGGGATCAGCTCCTGAGCTTCGAAGGCAATACCGCCCCGTACTTGCTCTACGCCCACGCTCGCATCCAGAGTCTGTTTCGGCGCGGCGGCCTGGACGTGTCCGAGATCAAGGGCAATCCAGTGCTTGATACGCCCGAAGAACGCAATCTTGCCTTGACCTTGATACGCTTTCAGGAGGTTGTGGAACAGGTGGCCGAGGACGGGCTGCCGCACCTGCTCTGCGGTTATCTGTACGAACTTGCGAGCCGATTCACGCGCTTCTACGAGACCAGCCCGATTCTCAAGGCATCAGGTGATACGCGGCAAGGCCGTCTCTGCCTGGCAGCCTTGACCGGGCGCAACCTGGCTGCCGGGCTTGGCTTGCTCGGCCTTGACGCTCCGGGTCGGCTGTAACCGGAAGCGGTTTGCGTTCAGGCCGTCTGCGCCAGCCGAGGCGTGGCGCAGGACTTGAGGTCCGCCACGAACTCGCGCAATGTCTGAATGCCGCTCTCCTCGGCGTCCCGGCACCACTGCCGCAATGAAGCCAGCATCTCTTCGGCACAGCCACCGCGCGTCTCCCAGATATCCTGCAACCGAAGGCGCAACTGGTAAACAGTGGCCAGCGGCTGGCTGAGCGAAACAGCATCCGCAATCCGCTGCTGTCCCCGCTCGCACACCAGGGTCTGTTCACGACAGAGAAGACGTCCGGCCCGCCGCAATCGTCGTCTGCCCGCCTGATCGGCGCGCGAGCGCTCCTGCCGCAGCAAGGGCTGCACCACGAACCGGCGGTAGTTGGCCATCAACCGGAAGCGGTCGTTCAACACCGCCCAGGCCGTGTCCATGTCCAGCGTCGTCTTGCCGGGTATGCGCGAAACGATGGGGCCGGTGCTGAGCGGACGGGCAAGACCCAGGCACTGAAACAGGCGTATCCAGCCCCAGCCAATGTCGAATTCCCACCACTTCTGGGACAGCTTCGCAGAATTGGGAAAGGCATGGTGATTGTTGTGCAATTCCTCGCCGCCGATGAGAATGCCCCAGGGCAGGATGTTGGCGCTGGCGTCTCGCGACTCGAAGTTTCGATACCCCCAGAAGTGCCCCACACCGTTGATGACGCCGGCGGCCAGCACCGGGATCCAGAGCATCTGAATCGCCCAGACCGTGAGGCCCGCAAAGCCAAACAGCAGCACATCGACGAGGCCGAGCAGCAGCACGCCAAGGCTCGGGTAGCGCCTGTAGAGGTGATGCTCCAGCCAGTCGTCAGGACAGCCGCTGGCATAGCGGCGCATGGTTTCGGGATCTGCGGCTGCGCTCCGATACGCCTCGGCGCCACGCCAGAAAATGGCGCCGAGCCCGTGAATCTGGGGGCTGTGCGGGTCCGCCTCGGTTTCCGTCGTGGCATGGTGTCGGCGGTGCACCGCCGCCCATTCCACGGTCACCATGCCGGTGGTGAACCAGCTCCAGAAGCGGAAGCCGTGTTGCAGTATCGGATGCAATTCGACGCTGCGATGCGCGACATGGCGGTGCAGATAAACCGTCACGGTCACGATGGTGATGTGCGTAAGCAGCAGAACCCAGAGCAGGATTCCCCAAAACGGCAGCGGCCACAAGCCGTGGCCCAACCAGTCGAGTAGTGTCAAGATTCCCCCTTGCTGACTATCGTGCAATCGCCCGGAAGCACTCGGAACGCCGGCACCCGGCGCCGCAGATTCCTGGCGACGCGAAGTGCGCCATTGTGACAAGACCGAACCAGCAAGGGAAGCCCACTGCCCACGCTTCAGCCGAGGATGCTCACCGAGGCCTCAAGCTGCGACGGACTCCACGTCAAACCCGACCAGATTGCGGCGCTCGGCGCTGAACTCCACCCCGATCAGGAAGATCGGCTGGTTCAGATGGCGGTACTTGCGTTGGTAGCCGCGGCCCTTCAGTTGCGCCAGCGCCTGGGCTTGCGCCCTGCCCCTTTGTATCTTGAACTCGAACAGATAGACGTGGCTGTTGAAAAGCACCGCCATGTCCAGCCGCCCGGCGGCGCTCGCTTCTTCGGCGCGAACGTCGAGGCCGGATGCCGTGAAGCAGGCGTAGAAGAGGCTGGCGTAGTACCCCTCATAGTCGGCGATGTTGTTGTTCACATGCCAGTTGTACGGGATGCTGGCGAAAAATGAGTCGAGCAGTGTCCGCAAGCCCTTGAAATCGTTGTCCTGCAAGAAGCGGCGCAAGGCCCCGCCTTGCATGATCGCGTCGGCCGGTTCTGGCGTCATCGCCTGCAGCAGGCTGCGGTTGAAGCTCTGCCGCACTTCGTGATTGGGCCAGGTCAGGCGGTAGCGGGGCTCGTCAACGTCATCAAGCGCCTCTGCAATGGTGAGGTAGCCGGTCTGGAAAAACAGGGTCGGCGTCGGCATGTGATCCACATCGAAGGTGGATAGCAGGCTGTCGGTGACGACCATGCCGTCCAGAGACGCAACTGACACGCCCCGTTCAAGCAGCTTCTCGATCAGGAACCCTGGGGTACCGGTCTCGAACCAGTGGGATCGAAACAGGCGCTGCTCGAACAGCAGAAGCACATCAAAAGGGTTGTACACCTTCTCGTCGCCGAGCCAGCTATAACCGTTGTACCATCGGCGGATGGCCTGGCGGTCCAAGCCCCCGATCTCAGGCGCGAAAACCGAGTCCAGATCCACATCGGTGTACCCGCATATGGACGAATAGGCGGGGTGCAGCGTCAGGTCGGTGAGATTGTTGAGGTCGGAGAACACGCTGACCTTGGAGAACTTGCTGACGCCGGTGAAAAACGAGAATTTGACGTGCGCGTCCGCATCCTTGACCGTTCCATAGAATCCTCGCAGCAAGTCCCGGTTGTGCTCGGCCACGTCGGGTGTGCTGATCGCGTCCAGAATCGGCTTGTCGTACTCGTCCACCAGCACCACAACGCGCTGCCCCGCTCGCTCGTGCAGCGTTTGCAGCAGCCGTCGAAAACGCCCGCCCAGGGTGGAACCGTCCGAGACAGCATCCATACGCTGCTCGAACCCGCGTAACTGCTCATCCAGACTGGATTCAAGGCCGCCGGGCGCCTTGAAACTGCCGCCCGCAAAACTGAACCGCAGCACCGGATGGCGCACCGACCAGTCCCAATGGGGATGAACCGCCAGACCCCGGAACAGTTCCTCGCTGCCCTGGAACAGCTCGTTGAGCGTGTCGAGGAACAAGCTCTTGCCGAAGCGGCGCGGTCGAGAGAGGAAGTAGTGCGCCCCGCCCTGCGCCAGCCGCAGGGCGTAGGCGGTCTTGTCCACGTAGTAGCAGCCCTCTTCCCGAATCGTGCGGAAGGTCTGGATGCCGGTGGGCAGCTTGCGCTTGGCTGGCATGACACGGGCCCCTTCGGGATGCGGTCAAGGGCGCATCATAACCCGGCAGTTCAGTTGCTCGGTGCTGGCAGGTCGCGTTTGCGGTTGGGGTAGCAAGTATTCATCGCGCCGCCCTGGAAGCAGCAGGTGAATCCGTCGCCCGGCTTGATCCGGCAACGTGCGCCTCGTCTCACAGACTCAGCATGGTCCGCTTCATGAAGTCATCGAAAAGCGGAACGGTGAACGCGGTGTCGCCGTGGGCAGGGCTGAAAATCATGCCCTTGGCAATGAGTTGATTGCGGATGGGGGCAACGGCGGTAACCTTTCGATTCAGAATCTCGGCGATGTCGCCTGATCGGTGCGGCCCGGGGCCGAGTTCAGCCATGGCGCGCAGGTAGCGTTTCTGGGAAGACGTCAAACGATCGAAACGCACGCGGAAGAAGCTGGCGTCGAGCGTTGCGAGTGTCCCGGTTGTTGCGCGACGGGCATCATCAAGCTGGATAGGAGATGCTTGGGCGAGGTCCCAGGCGTGTTTGCCCCATTCCTGCAGAAAATAGGGGTAGCCATTTGTCTGCCGCAGGATCTCGGATATGGCGTCGGCCTCGAAGGCGACGCCCTCCCTGTGTGCAGGCAACTCCAGCGCGTTGCGGGCGTCCTCGTCCTCAAGGCGGTCAACGGGTGCAAATTCGAACAATCGCTCGGCGCAAGACTTGGCTTTGCCACTCCGTGCAATCAGCTGCGGCAGCCCCGCCGACACCGTGGTGATCGGCAACAGTTCCTGGCTGGCGGTATGCAGCGCCATGATCAACGAAGCAAATTGATCTTCTGGCACGTATTGCAGCTCGTCGATGAACAGCACAATCGCCGTGGAACGCTCCCTGGCAAGCCGCCCGAGGGTCAGAACAAGATCGGTCAGATCCAGGTCGAGATCGCTGCTGTCGGCCAGCCCCTCAGCCGGCGCGGCGTCAATGCTGATCTCTATGTCCTGATACTTCGCGTTGAGCGCCCTGGCAAAGCTTGCCAGCACGCGCATACCCTGAAGTAACCCGTCCCTGAGGCGTTGGCCACGGCTCAAGCGCAGCAGCGCGGCGCGCAGCGCCGGAATCAGCAGCGCCGGCAGAGACCGCTCCTCCGCCGCTTCCAGGCGAACGCTGGCGATGCCTCGACATTCGGCTTCCTGACGAATTCGGTTGAGCAGGACAGTCTTGCCGACCCCGCGCAATCCATAAAGGATGATGCTGCGGTCCGCTCTGCCTGCCCGAACACGGTCCAGCGCCACGGCGGCGCGCTCAATCAACCGATCGCGCCCCGCCAGTTCCGGTGGGGGCGTGCCTGCGCCAGGCGCATAGGGATTCTGCCTTGCGTCCATTTATAGGAATATTAACCTGGTTTATCCAAATTTGATAAACCAGGTTAACTTTGATAAACCTCGCAATCAGAGCAACTGGTCTTTGCCTTCAGCGACGACCTCTATCTGGTGATGCACCTGCTTCAGCGCCAGGCGACCGGTAGCTTGCGGCGGCCCCACAGGAAGAAGGGCGCGATTCGCTCGCCTGGCCCGAGCAGACGAAGCCTTGGCATCCGCCGGCCCAGCGCCTGCAAGGCGATCTCGGCCTCCATGCGCGCCATGGCCGCGCCCAGGCAGAAGTGCAATCCGTGACCGAACGCCATGTGGCGCTTGCGCGGCCTGTGCAGATCGAACGCATCCGGGTTGTCGAAAGCGCGCGGATCCCGATTGGCGGCGGCATAGTTGATATAGACCTTGCTGTTGGCCGGAATGGTCACGCCATGCAAGGTGATCTCGCGGGTTGTGTTGCGATACAGGCCAAGCACCGGCGGGTCGTAGCGCAGGCTTTCTTCGATGGCGGCGCCGATCAGCGCTGGGTCCTCCGCCACCGCCCGCCATTGCGCGGGTTTCTCGAGCAGCCTCCAGACCAGATTGGTGATGAGCGAGGTGGTGGTTTCGTTGCCGCCGACGAGAAGCTGATTAAGCACCGACAGCGCGTCCGCTTCGGCGATTGGCGCCCCATCTTCGCCCCTCGCGCCGGCGATGTGGGTCAGCAAGTCCTCAGCCACCGGCTCTCCGGCCTGAATGGCAGCCCTGCGGGTGCGCAGATGCTGTGTCATGTAGGTGAGAAAGGCCGTTTGCTCTGCCTGAAACCGGCTTGGATCTTCCGCGCCCATGGCGGCAACCTGAATGTCTGACCAATGCTTGAAGCGGGCCAGGTCTGCTTCCGGGACGCCGAGCATTCGGGCGATGATCGTGACCGGCAGTGGAAAGGCAAAGTCGTCATGCAGATCGAAGGCCGGCTCGCCGGCCAGAATCGCGTCGATGAGTTCCTCGGTAAACGCCGCCGCAATGGGCCTTACTTCCTCAATGGCCCTGGGCGTGAAGGCGCCCTGAACCAGTCGCCGGAAGAAAGTGTGTTGTGGCGGGTCGCAGAGCAATCCTTGCGGCTCCGTGAATCTGGGCCCCTGCCCGTAATGGCTGGAAAAGACTTCCGTATTGCGCAGCGCCGCCTCTACGTCGGCGTAACGGGAAAGGGTGTAGA
Organism: Pseudomonadales bacterium; assembly: GCA_965199705.1. GTDB lineage: Bacteria > Pseudomonadota > Gammaproteobacteria > Pseudomonadales > Azotimanducaceae > Azophilus. The sequence continues at coordinate 823,232 of OZ241359.1, read as the reverse complement.
AGGGCGGCTCGAAGCCCTCGCACCTGTGCACCGGGCACTCGCCCAGCAACAGGGCGCATCCGGGGGCGGGATTTGCCAGAACCTCTGGCGCAAAAGGCGCCCAGTCTTCAGACTTCATGGCAGCCCACCCAAGGCGTGGCGGGATTCCTGCCCCGGAAGCGCCATCCGAGCTGGCACGGTGGCGCTCACTTCGACCCAAGCACCCGGGCGAGGGCAGCGTCAAGCGGCGTCAGCCAGTGCTCATGCGCCGACATATCCAGCCTGTCATCCTGATCCAGTACGCCGAGCATGGCGCGGCTCAAGGGTGGATCAGGCAGCTTTTCCATGAGCCAGGCGAGCGCGTAACCCAGGCCAATCGGCAAGCTGATGGTGCGCGTGCGGCGCCCGAGTATCGCAGCGGCTCGCTGATTGAGATGGCGGCGGGACAGGCTCTCAGGCCCCGCCAGGTCTGTGGCTGAACCAGCCGGCGGACGCTTCAGCGCCTCTCCTATGGCCCGTATCACATCACCGGCGTAGATCGGTTGATCGAGGCTGGCGGCGCGGAAGGCAAGGTTGATTGCCCGGCGAGCGCGACGGGTGAGGTCCTGGGTCGCATAGTCGCCTTCGCCGAGCACCATGGGCAGGCGGATGACCTCCGCCGGAACCGGCGCGGACAGGAGCAGCGCATCTGCCCGCCCTCTGGAAGCGAGGCAGGCATTACCGGAATCCATGCCGGCGCCGACAATACTGAGCGCAACGATGCCCTGCACGCCGGACTCTGCGGCTGCCTGCACCAGGACGCCTGTGGTCTCCTCATGCGCCTGCCGATAGGTCGAGCGGCGGTTTTGCAGAAGAATGCCGACCAGATGAACCACTCGGTCGATGCCCTGCAAGGCTGTCGCCATGCCGGCGGCGTCCAGATAGTCCACGACGCGCACGTTCGCTTGCGGATGCGCCTGGCGCAGGCTTGTCGCCGCGGCCTCGCGACGAACCAGACAGAGTGGTGAAGCAGGCCGCAGAGACGATTCTGCTTGCGCATCACCGCCCTGGGCCAAGAGCGCCTGCAACAGCCGCTGCCCCAGATGGCCGTTGGCGCCGGTTATCGCAATCCGCATCTTGCCATCCCGGATTCGGCGCCAAGGCCCGGCCCCTCACGCCATATCCGGGCTATGATGCCGGCATGAGCCTGGCTGACCTTCTGACCGCTCTGCGTCTGCTGCTCGCGCCAGCTGCTGGCCTGGCAATTGTGGCGCAACTCTGGGCCATGGCAGCAGCCCTGATTGCCGCGGCGATCGTATCCGACCTGCTCGATGGCATAGTCGCCAGGCGCTTCAATCGAAGCTCGGCGCACGGTCGGCTGTTCGATCACGGCACGGATTGCGTATTCGTGACCTGTACGCTCTTCGGGCTGGCTGCTGTGGGCAAACTCAACTGGTTGCTGCCAACGCTTGTGCCCTTGGCGTTTCTGCAATATGTGCTGGATTCCCGCGTGCTGGCGGGCGAGACGCTGCGCACCAATGCGCTTGGCCGGGCCAACGGCGTCGCCTTCTTCGCCTTGGCGGCGATCGCTGTGGCCGCCGAGATCAAGCCGTTCACGTTGTTGCAGCCGGTTCCGGGCCCGCTCGCCTGGCTGCTGGCGGCGACCACTCTGGCATCCATGTCCGAACGGCTTTTTCATGTGCTGCGTTTACGCCTGCCGGGACGCGAGCCATGAGTCTGTCAGCGCCAGCAGCGTTGGCAGCAGGGTGAGATTGGCCAGGAAGGCAAAACCCATCGCCACGGCCACCAGCAGGCCGAAGGTGATGGTCGGCACAAAGTTGGAAAAGGCGAGGACGGCAAAACCGACCATGATGATGATGGCAGTGAGGTAGAGGGCGCTGCCGATGCTGTCGTGGGTGGCGCTGATGGCCTGGTTCGGGCTGCCGCTCCGGCTGCGCTCACGGCGATAGCGGTGCAGATAGTGCACTGCAAAATCGACGCCGATGCCCACCGAAACAGCGGCGATGGTGGTTGTCATCATGTCCAGCGACAAACCGGCCAAGCCCATGACGCCGAGTACTGCCGCCGCGGCCAGCAGGTTGGGGATCAGGCCAAGCACGGCGAACAGGGGCGAGCGCAGCAGGATCAGCAGCATCAGGAAGGCAGCGGCCACAACAAAGCCGAGCGTTTCCACCTGAGATGAGACCAGCTTGCGCAACATGGCGTCGAACATGACCACCATGCCAGCCACGGTAACCTGTTCCGACAGAAACCCTGCAGTCTCCGCCTCTGCCCTGATGCGCGCCACCAGCGCCGACCGGTCAAAATAGGGGCCGCTCTCGATCACCCTGGCCCATAACCGCATCTGCCCGGCCGAAGGCGATGCGTAGGGGTGAATGATCTGTCCCAACAGGTCTTCCGGAATCGCGGCCAGGATCGCGGCGATCTGCACGTTGTCCAGGCGCTCGCCACCGAGAAAGTCGGCAGCCAGACGATCCAGGGACGCAAGCGAAACCACCTTGCCGATTTCCGGCTGGGCTTCCAGGAAGTCGTGCACCTGACCGATTCGGTCCAGCTTGTCCCGAGTGAACCAGTAGCGGTCCGGGAAGGGGTCTGCGGATTCATCGTCGAAGGTGTCCCCGGCCAGGAAGAAGTCGTCCGCATCCAGCGGGTCCTGATCCAGAAACGGGTCCGACGCCTCCGACAGGAACCAGGGTTCAAACGCCAGCACCACGTTCAGGGGTGCGGTGCCGCCCAGGTTCTGGTCGATATAGACCATGCCGCGGTTGATGTCCGTGTCTTCCTTGAAGTAATCAACAAATCGGTTGTCGATCGTCAGCTGCCCGATGCCGATTGCGGTAACGCCGATGGCGACCACGGCAACGGCAAGAATCGTCCTCGGCCGCTCAAGCGCTGCATGCCGCAACCCGCCGATCAAGCGGGCGCCGCCAATCGCATCAGCACCAGGCCGGCCACGGTCCAGCAGCATCAACACGGCGGGAAACAGCAGGAAAGTGATCCACAGCGACAGAAACACGCCCACGCACATCATCCAGCCGAAGTCTTCCACCGGCACAATCCGGCTGGCCAGGAGCGAACCGAACGCCGCCATGGTGGTGAGCGCCGTGTACAAACAGGGCGCAAACTTGCTGGTCATGGTGGCAACGATCAGGTCGGCCCGGCTCAGGTCCGGCGACCTCCGGGCGAGCTCCCTGTAGCGGACGATCAGATGGATGTTCAGCGAGATGGTGAGAATCATCAGCAGGGCGATGAAATTGGATGAAATCACCGTTGCCGGCACATAGATGTAGCCCAGCAATCCGATTGTCGCAAGAATGGTGGCGCCGGCGGCCAGCAAGGGCAGCGCCACCCACCGCCACTGGCGCAGGGTTGCGTAGAGCATGGCAGTCACCAGCACCAGCACCAGGGCGCCGAAGGTGGCGAGATCCCGTTCGATGAAGCGCACCATATCTGCCGTAATCATGGGCACGCCGCCCAGGTGAATCTCGCCACGGTCGCTGAACTCATCGCGCACCGTGCGCACCGAGCGGATGAGCCGGTCCAGCTCGGCCACACGCGCGCGCCTTTGCTGAATAGTCTCGGTAGCGCCAACGGACTGCGCCAGGGAAAACTCGACGCGAACAACGCCGGTACGCCCGTCGCTGGAGATCAGCAGATCGCGGAACAGCGGGCTTGCGGCCAGTTCGACAGCAGCCAGCGCATAGTCGGTGTCCGGGCTGCGCAGCGTGCGAATCCCGGCAGCCAGCTCGTCAATCGACATGGGCGGGCTCTTCAACAGCGGCGCATCAAGCAGGGAGAAGGCCGAGATCACATTCGGAATAGCGGCCAACCGATCCTGCAGGTCAATCAGATGCGTCAGGTTCTGCGGATCAAGCAGAGCGCCCTCATGCGGCGCAAAGGTCACGAACAGGAAGTCGTCCCCGCCGAAGCGGTCCGCCACCTCGCGGTGCGCCGCCAGATCCGGGTCGTCCTTCGCCACCAGCGTTTCGGAGGAAGCGTCGAAACTGAACCGAGACGCAAACCCCGCCGCCAGCAGCAAGACGCCAGCGAGCACCGCCAGCAACAGGCCGGGCTTGCTGATGAGCCACACATAGGCGCGCTCCAACTCGCCCATCAAGGAGCGGGCAAGGCCCTGATCGGATCTGCTTTCAGTCATCCCCAAGTACGCGACAAGCCGCAACGCCGGCCGACCGCGGTCAATTCAGTAATTCGGGCGGGCATTATCACCGAAGAGCCAGGCGCGCGCCCACAACCAAGGCATAATCTCCAAAGGGCAGGGTCGAGGCGTGCTGGTGGACCCACAGCATCGCCGACCTGCATGAAAACGACTTCATCATGGCGGCGCGACGGACGCCGCCCACAAGGGCCAGGAGGGAACGCAATGGGACGATTGAATGACAGGATTTGCCTGATTACCGGCGCTGCCCGAGGCCAGGGCGCCGCCGAGGCAAGGCTCTTCGCCGCAGAGGGCGCGCAGGTGTGGCTGACGGATGTGCTGGACGCCGAAGGTCAGGCGCTGGCGGCAGAAATCGGCGGCGAGTACCGGCATCTCGATGTGCGTGAACCCGACGCCTGGGACGCGCTGGTGAGCGAGCTCATCAAGACCTCGGGCGGCATTGACGCGCTCATCAACAACGCCGGTATCCTGCGCGCTGGTCGCCTGTTCGAGACCGAGCCGGAAGACTTCCAGGCCGTCATGGACGTGAATTGCACTGGCGTCTTCCTCGGGATGCGCGCAGTCGCGCCAGCCATGCGCGAGGCGGGCCGCGGCGCCATCGTCAACATCTCCTCGATAGCAGGCCTGCGCGCCGCCCACGGCGTCTTCGCCTACAGCGCCTCCAAGTGGGCCGTGCGCGGCATGACCAGGACCGCAGCGGTCGAACTCGCGCAGCGAGGCATTCGTGTCAATTCCATCCACCCCGGCCTGACCGAAACCAGGATGCTGCACCAGCTTCCGGGCTTTGCAGACAGCGACCGTCACGTGCAGCGGGTTCCGCTGGGTCGAGTCGCCGAGGCAGAGGAGGTCGCTCGTCTGGCGCTGTTTCTCGCCAGTGACGAAAGCGCCTACTGCACTGGCGCCGAGTTCGTGGTGGATGGTGGTTTGACGGCGTAGTGGTTTGACGGCGTAGTTGACTGCGAGGGTTCGGAGAGTATCTCCGAGCTTCACCAAGCTGCGTTCAACCTGGCGCGGCCCGTTGGTTGGATACGGTTGGTTCAGCCGCCAGGCGAGTGCGCCAGTTCGCCATTGTCCGTTCGTCCATACCAAGTGCCAAGGCCGCCGCCTGGTCGATAATCCGTCGGGCGTCACATGCTTCAGCATCCCGCATAGGAAGCAGTTCCATATCACAGGCTCGGTCGAATGCAGCCCGCAATGCAGCCCACGCTGAATTATCCGGCTTCGGAATGGGGATTTCCTTCCAATGGGCGGTTGACCAAGAAGGGTAGGTCAGCTTTTTCGCGCGCCGGGCAGTTCCAGCGCCAGGGTGGTCTTGCCGGCCTGACGCGGGCCGGAGATGAAGACCATCTTGCGTTCAAGGTCCGTGGCAGCTTGGTCGGCGAGATAGCGGCTGATCGGCTCCATGCCGCAAGACGACGGCAAATATGGACTTATATCAAAAATTGCCAAGGCAACTTCAGTTTAATTCAAAACCTGACTATGCAGATTTCCAGTTATTTCAAAATCTGCCGAGCATTCCGATCTCGATCATCTGATCGGCGCCTGGCAGGAGGATACTGAGTTCGACCATGCCGTCGCCGACTTCGGTCGGATTGATGAAAACGCCTGGATAAGCCAACAGAATCATCGCAGCTGGCGGTGTTCACCGCAGACAAAACCTTGGCGGACCGGGTGCAGGCGTTATTGACGGACGATAAAGCCGTTCAATGCGCCGACGTGTTGAACCAATGGCGGGTTTCGGGGGGTATTTGCTGTTGGATGGATCGCCGGATGGCGCTTTGGATTTTGAATTCCATCAGGACGTCCAAGAGGCGGAACAGGCTATGCGCGAACGCATGGTTTTGGCGGACGTTGGCCCCCATAGGTTCGCACGGTATGACTCGTCCCTGTCAGCCCGCAGACGGTGATAGCATTCTCCGAATGGCCAATCAGATCACGACGCCATCCGCTTGGCGGGAAGAAAATGAGAAAATTCAGTCAAATGGATTTTCGAACCTGGCCCCCGGTTCTGGCAGGACTGTCCAGCCTGATGGGTAGTGCTTCTTCTCCCTGCACACTGTCCGGGCGTAGAAACCCGATGTGTGGAACCACGCCCTTGGAGATGATCGCGTGACGGTGCGCGTGTACGACTTCTTTTCCGGCTGTGGCGGTGCAAGCTGCGGCTTTCAGGCTGCTGGCATGGAGGTCGCATTTGCGCTGGACCATGATGCTGACGCCAAGGCCAGCTTCAAGGCGAACTTTCCAGATGTGCATTTTGAGCCCGCCGACATTCGGGATGTGTCTGTTGATGCAATCAGCAGTCGCAAGAAAACCGAAAGCCCTCATCCGGTGCTGTTCGCTGGTTGTGCTCCCTGCCAGCCTTTCAGCAGGCAGAACACGGCGCGACCGGACATTGATTCAGATGACCGTGTGCCGCTACTTTCCCATTTCGGACGCTTGGTCGAGGAGTTCCGACCGGACTTGGTGTTCGTCGAGAATGTTCCGGGGCTTCAGAGTCTGGATGGTTGCTCCGAGCCTTTCGGCAGCTTTCTGCACCAACTTGATAACGCGGGCTATTACCCAGACTACCGCGCCGTCCGACTGTCCCACTACGGTGTGCCGCAAAGCCGCAGGCGGCTGGTGCTGATAGCCAGCCGTCACGGAGCGATCAGTTTGCCGGATCCCACGCATGGCCCGGGAACGCCGAACGAACGATTTTCCACAGTCCGAGACTGGATCGCACACCTGCCTGCAATTGATGCAGGCGAAGCGCATGAGCATATCCCGGATCACAGAGCCGCTCGATTGTCCACCCTGAATCTGGCGCGCATCAGGGAAACGCCTGAGGGCGGCGGTCACCGCGACTGGCCCGAACATCTTCGGCTCCAATGCCACAAGAGGTTTTCCGGTTACACCGATGTCTATGGCCGAATGACCTGGGATGCGCCCGCATCAGGGCTAACCACCCGCTGCATCAGCTATTCGAACGGGCGTTTCGGGCATCCTGAACAAGACCGCGCCATCAGCTTGCGGGAGGCTGCAAGTTTGCAGACCTTTCCCGAGGACTTCGTCTTCAAGGGCAGCATGGGATCAAAAGCCAAACAGATTGGCAACGCGGTTCCGGTTGTTCTGGCGGAGTTGTTGGGCAAGCACTTCATCAGGCATCTTCAGAGTGTGGGGAGACTGACCTGATGGCAACCTTCAAGACGCGCGCCCGCACTATTGACATGCTCGGCAGGCAGCAGATTGCCGGCATTCCAACCGCGATCAGTGAACTGTTCAAGAATGCGCATGACGCTTATGCCGACCGCGTTGAAATTGACTATTACCGCTCGGACGGCCTGTTCGTTCTGCGAGACGATGGCGTTGGCATGAGCCGGGACGATTTCACATCCCGATGGCTGACCATCGGCACGGAGAGCAAGTTTGACGCTGCCCAGAAGCCACCGGCAGACCCCGACAAGCCAGTACGTCCGATGCTCGGGGAAAAGGGCATTGGCCGACTTGCGATAGCGAAGATCGGGCCGCAGACCCTGCTGCTTACTCGCCCGAAAGTCGGCAACGATGGCGCCGAACTTACAGCGGCGTTTCTGAACTGGGGCATCTTTGAGTGGCCAGGAATCGACCTGGACGAGATAGAAATACCTGTGCGGGCATTTCCACCGGGCGTACTGCCAACGGCTGACGACGTGGCGGATATGGTCGATGAGTTTCGCGAGTGCGCCGCGCAGGTGGGGCGCCGCGTCGAGAAGCGCTTGCTGAAAAGCATGCTGGACGACTTGAAGCGGTTTGACGTTGACCCGCAGGGAATCGACGCCTATCTGCAAGCGCCCTCTCTTGGCGGTGATGGCTGCGGAACCCACTTCATCATCAAACCCGCCTCCGCTCTGCTGGATGAGGATATTGACGTCGATCCAACGGCAAGCAAGGCCGCCTTGAAGAAGGCGACGCCGTTCGACAAGGCTTTGCTGGGTTTCAGCAATACCATGACGCCACAATCAAGCAGCGTTATCCAAACCGCGTTCCGAGACCACAAGCCGGACGAAGTGGTGGATGAACGGATTGGCGGCAACGAATTCTTCACTCCCGACGAATTTGGCAATACCGACCACCGCATCTCCGGTGAATTCGATGAGTATGGCCAGTTCAAGGGCGAGATTTTGATCTATGGTGAGAAAACCGCCGACCACGTCATCCCCTGGGGCGGCGGGCGCGGCGTGCCCACGCGCTGCGGCCCCTTCTCCATCAACTTCGCAACCTTCGAGGGAGAGAACAGGCATTCCACTATTCCGCACGAGGAGCATGCGCGACTGGCAGACAAGACAGAGCGGCTGGGCGGGCTGTACATTTATCGCAACGGCATTCGGGTGCTGCCCTACGGCGACACCGATTTCGATTGGCTGGACATCGAGCTCAGGCGCACAAAGAGCGCCTACTACTACTACTTTTCTCACCGGAAGATGTTCGGCGCGGTGGAGATAGACGCCGAGCGGAATCCGGGCTTGCGAGAAAAGGCTGGCAGAGAGGGATTTCAGCAAAACAAGGCGTACCGTCAGTTCAGGTCGATTCTGGAGAACTTCTTCCTGCAGATTGCCGCTGACTTTTTCAGAAGCGAGGGCGTGCATGCCGAGCGATTTGAAATGCGCAAAACCGAGCTCGCAAGAGAAGAAGAGGTACGAAGAAGGCGCGAGCAGCAAGTTTCGGCGCGGAAGAAGCAGTTTGCAGCAAGCTTGAACCAGATTTTTGACGATATCGCGAAAAACGCGCCTGAAGAAGGGGCTTTGGCACTCACGGAGAAAGTCGAATCGGAACTGAGGGCAGCGCGCACGGTTGCGGACCCTGCGCTGGCAGCCAGCAAGGTGCTTGATATAGAGCGCGAGGCGCAAACGGCCATTCGGAATCTGGAGGCCCGCTACCGAATAGCGCGTCCGCGCATTGGGTTGAGCAAGGCGGCGCTTCGTGATTGGCGTGCATACACCACGGAATTCGGGTCGCTTCAGAACAGGGTATTCAAGCCAGCGCGCGAACTGATTGAAGGGTTGATTGACGAAGAGGCCCGGGAGGCGGAACTGATGCTTGATCGCCAGATCAGGACAGAGGCCGCGCTGGGTGGGCTTGGAACCGATGCCCGGAAAACTACCAAAGCATCCAGTGATCAGGTGCGAACGGAAGCGGACAAGGTCGCTTCGAAAGCGCGGAAAGCTGCTGGCCGTTGCCTGCAGGCGGTCGAAGCGGAGCTTCGCGGCGTGTTCAGCGATTTGCAGCGAACCGACTTGACGGAGATGCCGGATGAGGATTTCGTAGCAAAGAGGCACGCGCTTGAAAGCCGCATTGAGGACATCACCGAGGAGCAGGGCGCGTTGTTGCGCTCCGTTTTGGAGCAGCTTCAATCGGTGGACGTAACGGGCGATAGTTCTACCTCAGACCAATTGATAGCCATCGAGCAACGCAACCTCCTGCTGGAAGAGCAGGCCGAGGCTGACGCTCAATTGGCACAGCTAGGTATGGCTTTGGAGATTATCAACCATGAATTCTCGGCCACCATCCGTTCCATTCGGAACGGCTTGCGAAGGCTGAAGTCATGGGCCGATGTCAACGAGGGGTTGGAGGATGTTTACAACGGCATTCGCACGAATTTCGACCATCTCGACGGCTACCTGACGCTATTGACGCCCTTGCAAAGACGCCTGTACAGGAAAGAGGCGAACATCCGAGGCTCCGAGGTTCGAGACTTTCTGGAAGATCTTTTTCAAGCGCGAATCGTGCGTCACAAGGTTTCGATTACCGCCAGCAGAGCGTTTGTGCGCGCCCGAATATTCGGCTTTCCGTCAAGCTTCTACCCCGTGTTCGTGAATCTCGTTGATAACGCGATCTACTGGCTATCTCAGCAAAACCCGCAGCGCGAGAGGGTCATCACGCTTGATGAGCGAGAGGGGACCTGGCTCGTATCTGACACCGGGCCAGGCGTCAACATCCGCGACCGCGAAGCAATATTTGAATTTGGTTTCAGCAGAAAGCCCGGCGGCCGCGGCATGGGGTTGCATATCGGGCGTGAGACCCTGCGCCGGGTTGGGTTCGATCTGCAACTGGTTGACGGCAAAGAGGGGGCAACGTTCGGCGTCGTCCCGATTACCGAGTCGCAGGATGAGGACGGGTGATGCCAGACAAAGGGTGTACAGGTTCTGCAGATGCGTTGGCTCGGCGCTTCCTCCAAACAGCGGTGGTTGTTGATGACAGAGCCCATATGCCTGGCAGTGTAGGCAGCAGCCCGCAGCCCGGGTTGGTCCAGCCAGGCAGAAACAACTTGCCTTCCGGCGGAGAAGATCAAAGACCAGACCCTGAAGAGAAAACGCACGATCTGGATGCCGGCGCCATCACGAATGCGTTCTCCGCGCTCGGGATCATTTGTGGGGTGATCGGTCCCAACAAGTCAGAATTGGCCACCTTGAGGCAAGCCGACATCGTGGTGCTCGATTGGCTCCTGCAAGATGGAGAGTCAAAGTACGCTCTTGAGCTGCTTCACGACCTGCTGGATGAAAATTCCGACCACCATGCGCTGCGGCTGGTGGCTATCTACACCGGTGAGGCAGGGCTGGATGGAATCTGCAAGGATGTGTCTGCTGAACTCAAGAACGCTGGTCTTGAGCCTGCCGAGAACGAAGCCAAGACGGAGATCGCTTATCGGCATGGCCTGGTGGTGCTGTATGCAAAGACCGGGGTCAATCTGCCGAAGGGTCTGAAGTGTCGGATTGTGGCGGAGACCGAACTTCCCGATCGACTGGCTCAAGATTTTGCCGCCATGACCGAGGGCCTGCTCCCCGGCATTGCGCTTACTTCTTTGTCGGCGGTTCGAGAGGGCGAGCACAAGGTGCTGGATCGGTTCAGCAAGAGATTGGACCCCGCATTTCTCGCCCACAGGACGTGTCTGCCCAATCAGGATGATGCTGAGCGACAAATTGTGACGCTGATCGCCGAGGAACTGCGCGGTTTGATGGAAAACTCCGTGGTCGATAAATCTCCGGCAGGTGCGCAAGCGGTGGAGAAATGGATCAGGCGCAAGGGCGCTGAACATGCACCCTTCAAATTCGGCGACAAGACGCTCACGCTGGATCAGACGGTCGAGTTGGTCACAGACGGTCTCAAGGCAAGTAACCTGCGCGAAAAAGACTTCCAATATCTGTCAGAAGGCTTCGCTGGTTCCAATGTTGCCAATCTCGACAAAGAGTTGGCATGGATCATGAGCTTCAGGACAGTGTACAACGCACCACCACCGATCTTGTGGCTGGGATCGGTCATCACTGACTCGTCCGGCAAGTCCACATCGCACCTGCTTTGCATGAGGCCCCGCTGCGATTGCGTCAGACTGAAGGATGAAACTCGATTTCTCTTCCTTCCCATTGTCGAGCCAGACAAGAAATCGACACAGATCGTTGTGAAGCGCAACGGCAACTTCCAGCGAATGGGTATCGAACTTGATTCATCTCGGTGGGAATACAGAACGTTCCAACCGTCCGGCGCACCTTCCCCGGTGATCGCGAACAAATCCGACGGGCACTTCGAGTTCAAGGATGCTGAAGGCACTCAATACCATTGGCTGGGTGAGCTCAAAGCCGAATACGCACAGCGGATAGCCCAGGAAGTAGCGGACTCGCTGAGCCGAGTTGCAGTGGATGAATCAGAATGGCTGCGGAGAATTTCCAAGGGAAAATAACCAGTTACTTGTGGCCAACCACATTCGCACGCCGAACCAGGCAGATTCCGTGCGTCACGTCACCACCGAGCAAGCGAGAGACACAGCATGAGACTCATCAGCTATACCCTGAATGGCGAAACCAGAACCGGCGCCGTTCGCGGTGATCGGATCTGCGACCTGAACCGGATCGACAGCGCTATTCCCACGGACATGATCGCACTGCTTGCGGGTGGTGAGCACATGCTGAGCCGCGCCCGGGCCGCAGCCGATGCCGGCGCGCCTGATACCAGCCTTGCCGATGTGCATCTGGAGTGCCCGGTTCCCAGGCCGCCAAGGATTCTTGCCGTGGGGCTCAATTACATGTCGCACATACTGGAAATGCCCGAGGCGGTGCGCAAGGCGCGGGGCCTTGAAACGCCCGAGCGGCCGATCGTCTTCAACAAGCAGAACACTGCCGCTACAGGCCCTTATGACCCCATTCGCCTGCCGCCCGAATCCGTTCAACTGGACTATGAGGCCGAACTCGGCGTGGTGATTGGCAAGACCTGCCGGCGGGTGCCGGAAGCGGACGCCCTGCAAGTTGTGGCCGGCTACCTGGTGCTCAACGATGTCACGATACGTGACTGGCAGCGTGCTACGCCGACCATGACCATGGGCAAGTCATGGGACAGCCATTGCCCCATGGGGCCGGCGCTGGTCACGGCGGACGAAGTGTCCGACCCCTGCAACCTGCACGTGAGATTGACGGTTGACGGGGAAGAACGGCAGAACTTCAACACCGGCGAGATGCACTTCAAGATCGAGCAACAGATTGCGCATCTGTCCACCGCGTTCACGCTCCTGCCGGGCGATGTGATTGCCACGGGCACCTCCGCAGGCGTTGCGATGTTCAGGCCGGGGCAGCCCTGGCTGCGCGAAGGTCAGGTGGTCCGCATCGAGATTTCTGGCCTGGGCCACATCGAGAACCAGGTGGTTCGGGACGAGGGCGAGCGCTTCATCCGCTGATCAGGCGCGCCCGGCCTTCGGCTCCCTTGCGGGGGTCAACAGCGCCCGTGAGCATAGTGTCAACAGGCCCTGGTGCGAGCCGTCTGGCCACAACCCGTTGACTGATCGACAACCGGGAACAGGAGACTGCGGCACAGTCTCGGGCAGGGCTTCCGCAGGGCGAGCGGCGGGCAGATCGCTGGCCGTTCGCCCTCGCTGACCACCAACCTTCCGACGTGATCCGGTCACTGTTCAGTGATCGAATTCTTGCATTGATTGACCTTCAAATCTGGGCATTGGTCAGTGATTAAATTTAGTCATTGAGTTCTGGCGTTCATTCAAGAGGCGCGGATGCGATTCCCAGGGCGGCGGGGAGACGCAGCCCAGGCAGACTTCCACCTGCACCCACTTTCCTTTCGGGAGTTTCTCATCCTGGCAGGCGGTTTCGGGGCGCTCGACGAACTCGCGGAGCGTCCGGCAGCTTCCATCAACGCTGAATTGATCGAGGGGCTCTACGAGTCATTTGATCGCTATCTGCTACACGGCGGCTACCTCACCGCCATCAACGATCTGGCCAGCCACGGCGAGATTCGCCCGGGGACACTCGCGACCTATTCTGACTGGATCCGAGGCGATGTGGTGAAACGGGGTCGGCAAGAGGCCTATCTGCGCGAAGTCCTGACGGCAGTGATCCGGCGCTACGCCAGTCAAGTCACCTGGAACGCCATGGCGCAGGATCTGTCCATCGACCATCCAAAGACCGTTGCCGAATACGTGGCGCTGCTTGAGCGGATGGACGCCCTGGCTGTCGTCCACGCCTTGCGCGAAGACCAGTTGACCGCAGCGCCCAAGAAGGCGAAAAAACTGATGTTCTGCGACCCCTTCATCTTTCATGCGACACGCGCCTGGCTGCATCCGACAACGGATCCATTCAATGCGCAGATTCAGCCAGCGACACGGGATCCGGTGTTGGCCTCGAAGATTGTGGAAGCTTGCGTGGCGGCCCATTGCCGACGCGCTCACCCCACCTTTTATATCAAGGCGCGGGCTGAAGTGGATGTGGCCTATGTGCGCCAGGGCCGGTTCTGGCCGGTTGAAGTCAAGTGGACCAATCAGCTACGGCCCAAGTCAGTCATGCAGGTCGCCCGCTACGGCAACGGCGAAATCTGGACCAGGAGCCGCCGACCGGGCGCAATCAATGGGTTGCCGACGGCGCCCTTGCCGCTGCGGCTGCTTCGTTTCTAGCCGGAATCCGGTTCGCTATACTGTCGCCTGTCTCCTGGGATGTTGGCCAGATGGTGTCGTCCTTGAGCCGTTATACAAACGAAAGGGATCCGGGCGCCAGCGCTGGTGTGCCCGCCCGTACATTACGGGACGCCTTAGGCGTTGACCTGGATCCCGCCTTGAACCACGACGGTTCAGGGTTAGCCATCAGCGGCATCTTCGGGAGACTTCTCTTTTGCCTTGCGCCCGCATTTGGGCGCTGAAGGCCGCCAGGCTCTGCGCCGCCGGTATCGGCGGCTCCGGCGCGCGCTGACGGCAACGCAGCAACGGCGACACGCTGCCGCCATTCAGCGCCAGTTCCTGAGCTCACCGCTGGCCTGGCGATACCGCCGCCTGGCCGCCTTCCTCGGCATCGACGGTGAGCCGAATCTTCGGCCCCTGCTGGCGGTGCTGCACCGAATGCGCAAGCTGTTGGCGCTGCCTGTGATTGATGGCCAGGATGGCATGGCTTTCTATCGCTATCAGCCAGGATTGCCTCTGGTACGGAACCGCTTCAACATCGAGGAGCCGGCGCCCGGGGCTGCCTGGGTGCACAGCAACAGCCTGGGGTTGGTGCTGATGCCTCTGGTCGCCTTTGACGAGAGCGGCAACCGCTTGGGCATGGGTGGCGGTTACTATGATCGGCACTTCGGCAGATACCCTGGCGAGCGGCGGCCATTGCTTGTTGGCGTGGCGCACGAGGCGCAGCGAACCGACACACTGCCGGCGGAGCCTTGGGACCTGCCGCTCGACGCGACGCTTTCGGAGGCCGGTTGGCGGATATTCAGCCGACGGCTTGGGACATTCTCGGCGCAACGGAACTGACGCTGGCCAGAATTTCAGCCAGCCCGACAGGAGGAAGCATGGCAATTCGCAAGATCATCCGCATGGGGCATCCCACCCTGCGCCAGGTTGCTGTACCGGTGGCCCCGGAGGCGATCGGCACAAGGGCGCTGGCAAAGCTGGTGGACGACATGATCGACACCCTGCACGACTATGGCGGCGTTGGCCTGGCCGCACCACAGATCAACGAGCCGATTCGCCTTGCGATCATTGAGGCGCCTGGCGGCCCGAGCCGCTACGGCGAAGTCCCGCCCTTGCCGCTTACCGTGTTTGTCAACCCTGTGGTGACGATACTTGATCCAGCGCTGCAAGGCTGCTGGGAGGGCTGTCTTTCAGTACCGGGATTGCGGGGCTATGTGCAGCGACCGCGGCATGTCCGGGTATCGGCGCAGCGCCTTGACGGAAGCGCCTTCGAGATCGAATTACAGGACTTTCTGGCCACGGTGATCCAGCACGAGTTCGACCACCTGGACGGCAAACTCTATCTCGACCGAATCACGGACCGTAGCCGCATCGCCTTCGATGAGGAGTATCTGCGCTATCACACGGCGGCCTAGCCGACAGGCTGGTCCGCGGCTGCTATGCGGCCCAGAAAGGAACCAGCAGGTAGGCCAGAAACACGGCCGCAGCCAGCAGGCTGGCGCGGTCAAGACGGGTATTGAACAGGCTCATGCGCGGCACGCTACCTTGGGCGATCCATGTGGGAAAGACCAATCGGCAATATCAATATGCCGTTCAATCAAACCACCAGCAACAGCGCCAACGGGGCCACAATGAGCCACAGGCCGACGCCCAGGAGTACGCCAGACAGGGATAGCTGGCGCAAACTCCGCCAATCGAGTTGCAACCCGATCAATCCCAGCGCGAGCACCAGCAAGACCTTGCTGGCGTAGCCAATTGCGTCTGTAACCACCTGCCCGAATCCGACCAGTCCGCCAATCAACGCTGCGCAAACGAACAGCAGAACGAACACCGGAACCCGCAATCTTGCTTCGCCGCTGGCAAAGACGATGCTCGCAGCAAAGGCGAGTGGAATCAGCCACAGCGTCCGCCCCAGCTTGACCGTGGTCGCTACCGCCGCTGCCTCATCGCCATAGATGGCTGCCGTCGCGACCACCGAGCTGGTGTCGTGAATCGCAAGCGCGGCCCAAACGCCAAAGGTCTCCTGGCCAAGCCCCATCCAGCCACCGAGCCAGGGAAAGGTGAGGAGCGCCACGGCATTCAGGACGAACACAATGCCGGTGGTCGCCGCCAGCTGGTGCGGCCTGGCGCCAACCACTGCGGCGAGCGTCGCGATCGCAGTCGCTCCACAAATCGCCGTGCCGCCGATCAGCAGCATGGATTCGATACGGTCGCCGCGAGCCAGGCGCGCAACCATCCACCCCGCGAAGAGCGTCAACAGCACAAAGGCGGCCACGATCAGCCCGTAATCGGCAGAAACGGTCATCATCTGATCGAAGCCCAGGCCGAAGCCAAGCAAAACCACAGCGCTTTGCAGGCTGATGGCGCCATATCGGATGCCGTGCCTGACCGGGTTGACGCCAAAACCAAGACGCACAAGCACCCCGCCCAGGAGTGCGACCGCCGGGTTTTGCAGATAGACGCCCGCAGCGAGCGCGGCAAGCAGACAGAGCAGCGCAGCCGCCAGGATCCGCGGCGAAGAATCGATGTGCTGCCCGCTCAGCACGGGATCGCCCGGATATATCGCCAGGGCACTGATCTAAATGGCGGATATAGAGTGCCTTTCAACCGGCTGCTTCCGCTTTCGACGCGCCATCCCGAATACAGTCTGCGCCGGCCAGGCTACTGCAAGAACAATTCGTAGGCTGGATTGGCGGTCTCTTCCCAATAGCGGTAGCCGATGCGGTCCAGATAGGCCGCGAGCCGGCCCCGGTCGGTCGGCGCGGCTTCAAAACCTGCGAGCACCCGGCCCCAGGCGGCGCCGTGATTGCGATAGTGGAACATGGTGATGTTCCAATCGCTGCCGAGACCATCCAGGAAGGTGACCAGGCCTTCCTTGCGCTCCGGGAACTCGAAGCGATACAACACCTCGGCCCGGGCGTGCACCGTGCGCCCGCCGACCATGTGCCGAACGTGCAGCTTGGCGGCTTCGTTATCGGTCATGTCGATGACGCCATAGCCTTCCCGCAGCAGCTCGTTGACGAGCTGCTTGCGGTTGTCGTCTGAATCCACCTGCAGCCCGAGATAAACGTGCGCCCGGTCCGGGTCTGCACAGCGGTAGTTGAACTCGGTAATGGCGTGACCGCCCAATGCCCGACACAGCCTGCGAAAACTGCCGGGACGCTCGGGAATGGTGACGCCAAGCACTGCTTCCCGCCGCTCCCCGAGCTCAGCCCGTTCGGCGATGTGTCGAAGCCTGTCAAAGTTCACGTTGGCGCCACTGACCAGCGCCACCCAACGCCGCTTCGCCCTGCCGCGCAGGGGATGGGCGGCTGCGTACTTCTTGAGGCCGGCAATCGCCACCGCACCGGCCGGTTCCGCCACCGAACGGGTATCAGCAAAGATGTCCTTGATGGCGCCGCAAATCTCGTCCGTGGTCACGGTTACCACCTCGTCCACACACTGGCGCGCAATGCGAAACGGCAACCGCCCGACCTGTGCCACCGAGACGCCGTCGGCAAAGCGATCGAGTTGACTCATCGGCAGGCGCACGCGACGGCCGGCGGCGAGTGCGGCGCGCAGACAGTCGGAGCCCTCCGGCTCCACGCCCAGCAGGCGGGTAGCAGGCCGCAGATACTTGACATAGGCAGCGATGCCGGCAATCAGCCCGCCACCACCCACTGGCACGAAAATTGCGTCCGGCTCCGGACACTGGTTCATGATCTCCACACCCACCGTGCCCTGCCCGGCAATCACCTCCGGATCGTCGTAGGGATGAATCAGCGTCTGCCCTTCCTGCCTGGACAGATCTTGCGCATGAGCGGCGGCTGCATCGTAGCCATCGCCGTGCAACAGGATGCGAGCGCCCAGGCGACGCACCGCTTCCACCTTGATGGCCGGGGAATTCGAACCCATGACTATGTGCGCGGTCAGGCCCAGCTTGCGCGCCGCCAGAGCCACGCCCTGGGCATGATTGCCGGCAGAGGCCGCCACCACGCCGAGCCGGCGCTGGTTCGGCGTCAGGCGACTGATGCGGTTGTAAGAGCCACGCACCTTGAACGAGAATATCGGTTGCAGGTCTTCGCGCTTCAGCAGTACTTCATGGCCCCGACCAAGACGCTCGGAAATGCCTCTGGCATACTGCAAGGGCGTCTCCACGGCGGCGGCGTACACGCGCGACGCCAGGATCTTCTTGACCGTAGGCTCCAACATGGGCGGGCGGCGACAACAAGGGAGCAGCAGTATGGCGCAAAATGCCTGGAAGCGCACCGCCGCGGCTGCCGCCCTGACGCATATCGAACCTGCCTTGTCGGGCTCATCCATCGTTGGCGTGGGCACCGGCAGCACCGCAAACTGCTTCATTGATGCGCTGATCCTGATCCGGCACAAGTTCGACGCCGCAGTAGCCAGCAGCGAAGCCAGCAGGGAACACCTGCAGGCAGGCGGTGTGCCGGTGATTGATTTGAATGCGGCGCCCTCCGTGGCCGTATATGTCGATGGGGCGGATGAGGTGGACGCTGACCGTTGCGTCATCAAGGGCGGCGGCGGCGCTCTCACGCGGGAGAAGATCGTGGCCGCCTCGGCAGACGAATTCGTCTGCGTTGTCGATCATTCAAAGCGGGTGGATCGCCTGGGCGCCTTCCCGCTGCCGGTGGAAGTGGTGCCGATGGCGCGGGGGCTGGCGGCCCGCGCCTTGCGAGCGCTCGGTGGGGCGCCCGAGTGGCGTCAAGGCTTTGTTACCGACAACGGCAACATCGTCCTGGATGTGCATGGATTGCGCATCGACGACCCGGCTGCTCTGGAGCAGGCGATCAATCAGGTGCCAGGTGTGGTGTGCAACGGCATCTTCGCCGCCAATCGCCCCGACCTGGTGCTGATGGCCGGCCCGGACGGGGTGACGCGCTTCTAGGAGCCTGCGCCGCAGGAATTCACGGCTGCAAATCCGCTTTCACTCGCCCCTTTGAACGTTCGATTTCGTCAAATATGGCCGGATATTCTCCTCAATCGCCCGTCCAAAGGGGCGGCAAAATCAAATTTTCGCTTTTGCGACTTCCTGCGGCGCAGGCTCCTGGCGCGATCATTGCGCCAGGGCGCTGACACTGGCCACTTCCTCCAGGTTGATCAGAACAGCTTGCCGGGATTCATGATCCCGTCTGGATCGAACACCCGCTTGACTCGCCGCATGGCGTCGATTTCGGGCGCCTGGCGGCTGAATTCAAGAAAGTCCCGCTTCAACAGGCCGATTCCGTGTTCACCGGAAATGCTGCCGCCGAGTTGCGCGAGCTTTCGGAACAGGGGCAGACACAGCGCCCTGCACTTTTCCTGAAAGGCCTCGGCGCTCCAATCGGGCGGCTTCAGCAGGTTCAGGTGCAGATTGCCGTCGCCCATGTGACCAAACCAGCAAGGCGTTATGCCATCGCCCTGCTCGTCCAGCAGCCGATTTGCCGCGACGACGAAGGCCGACATCTTCTCGATGCGCACCGACAGGTCATGCTTGAACGGCGTGCAGGGCGCCAGGCTCTCGGTAATCCCCTCGCGCAGCGCCCACAGGCGGGCGGACTGAGCCCGACTCTGGCTGATCGCTGCATCCGGGCGCCAGCCGGCTGACTGGCAGCG
This sequence comes from Pseudomonadales bacterium, assembly GCA_965199705.1. Taxonomy (GTDB): domain Bacteria; phylum Pseudomonadota; class Gammaproteobacteria; order Pseudomonadales; family Azotimanducaceae; genus Azophilus. Next base: position 803,577 of record OZ241359.1, on the reverse strand, counting down.
CTCGAAGGCAGCAGTGGCTGCACTCAGTGCGGCTTCGTCAAATTCCAGCAAGGCATAGAAGGGCCAGACGTCGGCCAGCGGATCGGGCAGGTTGCGGGCCGCAAGTACATGGTCGAGAGAGGCTCGGCAGAAGAACTCGAATGCCGAAAGCCTGAGCTGGCTCTGGAAGGCTTGCAGCACCGAAAGCAAATCCGGGAATCCGGCACAGCCAATCAGCATCGCCTGTTGCTCTGGCGGTGGCTCGGTGAGACGCATTTCTGCCTCGACCACAAAACCCAAAGTGCCCTCCGAGCCGATGAACAGGTGCCGGAAGTCATAGCCGGTGGCATTCTTGACAAGCCCCCGATTGCAGCGCAGCAAGTCGCCCGTGCCGGTCACCAGAGTCAGGCCGGCCACCCAGCGGCGCGTGCCGCCGTGCCGGATAACGCGCAAGCCGCCAGCATTGGTGGCGATATTGCCGCCAATCTGGCTTGATCCGGCAGAGGCAAAATTCACCGGATAGAAGAGGTCATGCTCTGTCGCCAGCGACTGCAAGGCGCCGGTCACCAGACCCGCCTGACAATGCGCCAGGCGGGCCGAGCGGTCCAGGTCCAGCACACGATTCATGCGATCAAAGGAGACCACCACCTCGCCGGAACAGGCCATGGCGCCGCCAGCCAGTCCGGTACGCCCGCCGGAGGGCACCAGCTTCAGGCCCGTCTCGCGGGCAAGCCGAACCAGTGCCTGAATCTCCGCAATCTCCTCAGGAAACACCACGGCCGAAGGCGCAGGCGTCCAGGCGGTGGTGCTGTCCCGGCCCCACCACGCGAGGTCCTGCTCGCGCCAGGTCAAGCGCTCCGGCGGAAAAATGGATTCAAGCGCGCTCGGATTCATCCCAGCCACATTGTTCGTCCAGCCATCGCCAGATCAATTGCCGCTGCTCTGTGGATTCGTTGACCAGATGGTGCCGGGCGTCGGCCAGACGCAACACGCGGGCAGAAAACAGGCGCTCGATCACCGCCAGGTTATGTCGCCAATCCACGGTTCCATCTGCAAGCCCCTGCACAACCAGCGGGCGAAAACCCGGCATGGCAGGGCGTTGTTCGAAATGACGCATCCAGGCCACCATCGCATCTACCCATTGAATCGGCAAGCTGCGTGGCTGAAGCGGGTCCTGGCGCAAAAAGGCGAGGAACGCCTGATCCTCGGAATTGTGTGCGAAAGCGCGCGGGATCTGACGCCGCCAGCGTCGGCATACACGCCAGATGATGCGGTTCAGCCGCCATCCCGCCGGGCGCACCAGCGGCGCGAGCAGGATCACCTGGCCCGGTTCTGCGTCTGGATGTCGGGCCAGGTATTCCATGAGAATGGCGCCGCCGAGGCTTTGGCCGAGCAGGTGCGCAGAGGCCGGCGCCTCCGCCAGCACCGCTTCCAGCACAAGCACATAGGCATCAAAACTGGCGATCGTGGCCCGCTGCCCGGAACTGAGGCCATGGCCCGGAAGATCGAACGCCAGGACCGCCAGTCGGCGACGCAGCAGATAGTCAATCAGATGCCGATAGAGCCCCACGTGATCATAGTAGCCGTGACAGACTACTGCCTTTCCCAGCGGGTTTGCCGGCGTAAAGGATTGCACGGCGATGCGCTCGCCGCCGACACAGAGGACGCCCGCGGCGTGCTGACGCCCGGCGCCAAGCAAAGGCGTCAGGCCGTAGTAATCAAGATAGGCGGCCAGCGGTTCGGCAGCCGCAGTACCGGCTTGGCCCCAGGGCGGCAAGCTCTGTGTAAGCAGGGCAAGGTCCTCGGCGATCATCCATGCCACTCGCGCAACATGCAGGCCATCCGAGCCATGCCCGATCAGACAGCCATGCGGGCTTGCAAGGCGGCCACAGCGGGCAGTGATTTACCCTCCACGAATTCCAGAAAGGCGCCACCGCCGGTGGATAGACAGGAAATACCCGCCTGTACGCCATATTTCTCAATGGCCGCCAGGGTGTCACCGCCGCCAGCCACGGACCAGGCGTCGGCAGCGGCTATGGACTCGGCCAGAAGGCGCGTGCCTTCGCCGAACTGGTCGAATTCAAACACGCCGAGGGGACCATTCCACAACAGGGTGCCTGCGCTCCGCACCAGAGCCTGATAGCGGCGGGCGGTTTCCGGGCCCACATCAAGGATCATCTCATCCTCGGCCACCTGATCCGGCAGGCGCAGGATTGCGGGTGCATTTGCCGCCGCTTGCCTGGCGGTCATCCAGTCCACTGGCTCCGGGATGGTGGTCCTGGCGGCGATGCGCTGTGCAGTGGCCACCAGCCCCGGCTCATGCAGAGAGGCGCCAATCGGCAATCCTCGGGCAGCGGCAAAGGTATTGGCGATGCCGCCGCCGACGATGATCTGATCAGCAACCTCCGCCAATCGCTCCAGCACAGCCAATTTGCTCGACACCTTGGCGCCGCCCACCACCGCAAGCAATGGCCGAGCTGGCGCCGCCAAAGCGCGCCCCAGGGCATCGAGTTCCGCCGCCAGCAGCGGGCCGGCGCAAGCTGCGCACGCATGCTGGATGATGCCCACGGTGGATGCCTGGGCGCGATGGGATACGGCAAAGGCGTCCATCACGAACAGATCGCCAAGGTTGGCCAGCCGCCGCGACAGAGCCGGGTCGTTGGCGCTCTCTCCGGGCAGAAAACGGGTGTTCTCCAGCAGCGCGACCGGCGCACTGGCGGTTTCGGCTTCGGCCAGGTTCGCCAGCAGGGGCACAGGCCGGCGCAGCAGTTCGCTCAATCGCTCGGCAACGGGCGCAAGCGACAGGGCCGGATCGATACGCCCTTCCGCGGGGCGCCCGAGATGCGAAAGCAACAGCACCCGCGCATTTGCCGTCAAGGCAGATTGCACAGTGGGCAAGGCAGCGCGAATTCTGGCATCGCTGACGATCACGCCGTCGCGCAGCGGCACATTGAAATCCTCGCGGATCAGCAATCGCTTGCCGGCTATATCCTGATCCTGAAGCGTCGGAAGACGTTGCACGGCCCTGTAGTCAGCCTGAATCCAATTCGGCAACCCGCGCCAGGGTCTGTTCGATACGCTCGATCAGATTGTCCACTGTCATGCCGAGCGCGGCCATCGCTTCGCCCCCAGGGGCAGAAAGGCCGAATCGCGCTATCCCCAGAACGTCGCCATCAAGCCCGACAAAGCGTCGCCAATAGTCCGGATGACCGGCCTCGACGGCGATGCGAGCGCGAACCTCGGGCGGTATGACCTCATCCTGCCAGGCTTGTGGCTGCGCCAGGAATACGTCTGTGCACGGCATGGACACGACTCGCAAATTGACCCGACCCGCCAGCCGCTCCTGGGCCGCCATCGCCAGCGCCACCTCGGACCCGGTTGCGATGACCACCGCATCCAGCGGCCCCGGTTCCCGACTCAGGACATAGCCGCCGTACCGGATGCTCGCAAGGGTGTCGGCATCCCGAGGTTGGCAGTCCGTCTTCTGGCGCGTCAACACCAGAGCGCTGGGGCCGTCCGTGCGGCCAACCGCATGGGCCCAGGCACAGGCCGTCTCCACCGTGTCGCAAGGCCGCCAGGTGCAGAGGTTGGGCGTTGTGCGCAGGTTGCCGAGTTGCTCCACCGGTTGGTGCGTCGGCCCGTCTTCGCCGAGGGCTGCCGAGTCGTGAGAATAGACCAGAAGGTTTGGAACGCCCATGAGCGCCGCCAGCCTCAGTGCGTTGCGGGCATACTCCATGAATACCAGAAAGGTGCCGGTAAAGGGTCGATACCCGCCATGCAGCAACATGCCGTTGGCGATGGCTGTCATACCGAATTCACGCACCCCGAAACTCATGTACCGCGCTTCTTCGGCGCCCTGCCAGCGGGTGTTGTTCGATCCCGTCAGATCTGCCGAACCACCGAACATTTCCGGCAGGTTCGGGGCCAGCGCATCCAGACAGAGTTGCGAAGACTGACGGGTAGCCAGCGGCTGCATCTCGGTCTGCGCTGATCTCGCCAGCGACAGCAAGGGCGCCTGCCAGTTCTCCGGCAGACGGCCAGCCATGCGTCGCTCGAATTCCGCCGCAAGTTCCGGATGCGCCTGACGGTAAGCAGAAAGCTGCGCCTGCCAGCCGTCCTGCGCCTGCCGCCCCCTGGCGCGACAATCCCAGCCAGCATAGATCCCCGGCGAAATCTCGAAGGGGTCGGCCTGCCAACCCAGGGCTTCGCGGGTTGCCGCCACCTCTTCGCCGCCAAGCGGCGCACCATGCACGGCGGCACTGCCCTGCTTGTTGGGCGCGCCCCGCCCGATGGTGGTCTTCAGGCAGACCAGAACCGGCTGTTCGCCAGGCAGAACAGCCTGCTCAAGGGCGGTGCGGATAGACGCCGGATCGTGGCCATCCACACCCGCGATCACACGCCAGCCGTAGCTCCTGAAGCGGGCGGCCACGTCCTCGGTGAACCAGGCATCGATCGGCCCGTCTATGGAAATGCCATTGTCGTCATACAAGCAGATGAGCTTGCCGAGCCGGAGCGTTCCCGCCAGGGATGCGGCTTCGTGGGAAATACCCTCCATGAGGCAGCCATCACCAACCATCACCCAGGTGCGATGATCGACGATCTCATGCCCGGGACGGTTGAATTCCGCCGCCAGCCGCGCCTCCGCCAGAGCCATGCCAACCGCATTGGCGAGCCCTTGCCCGAGCGGGCCGGTGGTGGTTTCGACGCCCGGACACTCGCCGTACTCCGGATGCCCGGCGGTCCTTGAATGCAATTGCCGAAAGGCTTTCAGATCATCAATGGACACGTCATAGCCGACCAGATGCAGCACGCTGTACAGCAACATGGAGGCATGTCCGTTGGAGAGCACGAAGCGGTCCCGGTTCGCCCAGGACGGGTCCACGGGATTGTGCGCCAGAAATTCCCGCCACAGCACCTCCGCCACATCCGCAAGCCCCATCGGCGCTCCCGGATGGCCGCTGGCAGCGCGCTGCACTGCATCCATGGACAGGACACGAATCGCATTGGCCCGCTCGGTTCGCGCGTCCATGATGAGCTCCTGCCCCGGAAACGGGTATTTTCCTTGAGTGATGCTCGACAGGCAATGTTTCGCTGCAAGGGACTGCATCAACTTCTCGCCCGCCAGTGCCTGCCGGAATCGACCATTAGCGCCGCGAGTCAGCGTAAAATGCCGGCCTGCCGCGCCTTGCAACATCCTGACTCGGGAGGCACTCGTTATGGCCAGCTACAGCGTATTTTCCTCGGAATCAGTTTCCGAGGGGCATCCGGACAAGGTGGCGGACCAGATATCCGATGCGGTTCTGGACGCCATGATCGCCCAGGATCCAGACTGCCGCGTGGCTTGCGAGACACTGATCAAGACCGGGCTTGTGGTCCTGGCCGGGGAGGTCCGCTCAAGCGCGCGGGTAAACCTGAATGAGCTGGTGCGCGAGGTGATTGCCGACATCGGTTACTCGGACCTCGATAGCGGATTCGACATCGACAACTGCGCGGTCGTGGACGCCCTCGGCCAGCAGTCCGCCGATATCGCACTCGGCGTGGATGAGACAGACAGCCGGGCGCAAGGCGCCGGAGATCAGGGTCTGATGTTCGGCTACGCCAGCAACGAGACGGACGTATTGATGCCGGCCCCCATTACCTACGCGCATCGGCTGGTGCAACGCCAGGCGGAATTGCGTCGCAACGGACTGTCGTTTCTGCGCCCGGACGCCAAGAGCCAACTCGGTTTTCGCTATGACGGGCAAGGCAGGCCGACTGGCATTGATGCGCTCGTCTTCTCCACACAGCACACCCCGGACATCAGCCGGCAAGCGCTTGAAGAAGCCGTGATGGAGGAGATCATCAAGCCGGTGTTGCCGGCCAACTGGCTGTCCGCCGAAACCCGCTACCACATCAACCCCACCGGCAAATTCGTGATCGGCGGGCCAGTGGGCGATTGTGGCCTGACCGGGCGCAAGATCATTGTCGATACCTATGGCGGCATGGCCCGGCATGGCGGAGGCGCCTTTTCCGGCAAGGACCCGTCCAAGGTGGACCGCTCCGCTGCCTACGCCGGGCGCTATGTAGCCAAGAACCTAGTCGCCGCCGGTCTTGCCGAGCGCTGCGAGTTGCAGGTGAGCTACGCCATCGGCGTGTCCGAACCTACCTCGATATCGGTGGAAACATTTGGCACCGGCCGGGTTGCGAACGACAGGATCGTGCAGCTGGTGCGCGAGCACTTTGACCTGCGCCCGGCCGGGCTGATCGAAATGCTGGACCTGAAGCGTCCGATCTATCGCAAGACAGCCGCCTACGGCCACTTCGGACGCACCGACAGTGACTTCTCCTGGGAGCGAACCGACCGCGCCGAGGCGTTGGCGGCGGCCATCTGAACCCACTGTTCTGCCGGCCAGAGGCGGCTACCGATGGCCGAGCCGCGTCCACCCCGGGTCTTCGTCGCGGCGCCGCCAGCCGCTGACGCGCCACTGAGCGCTGCTGTGTCGCATCACCTGGTTCGGGTGCTGCGAGCGAGGGCCGGCGATCCAGTCGAACTCTTCGATGGCGCCGGCAAGGTCTGGGCGGGCCGCCTGCTTGCGGACAACCCGAATGCCTGTCTGCTGGCGGCGGACGATCTGATTGCCGATACGCCGCGCACCGATGCGCCAATTCACCTCGCCTTGTCGGTGTTGAAGGGCGGTGCGATGGATCGGGTTCTGCGCCAGGCCACGGAACTCGGCGTGGACGTGCTCACGCCCTTGTTCGCCAGTCGCAGCCAGCAGGCCAGAGCCGTGGCGCAGGCCCGTTCAGAGCATTGGCGGCGGGTGCTGATCAGTGCTGCCGGCCAATGCCGCAGGGCCTGGTTGCCGGAGTGCCGCCCGGCGCAGACTCTGGATGCGTTGCTCACCGACCTTGACGCAGAATCCTGCCTGCTCCTGGAACCACAGGCGCCGGCCTTGCCGCAAGCTCTGCCGCGCCGGGCCACGACCCTGCTGATCGGCCCGGAAGGCGGCTGGTCGCCAGCCGAGCGCAGTCTCGCAGAGCAACGCGGCGTGCGCGCCTTCAGCCTGGGCGCCCTGGTGCTGCGCGCAGAAACCGCGCCACTAGCCGCCCTGGCGGCCTTGCGTCATGGCTGGGGCTGGCGTTGACACCTGCGCCAAAGCAGGTAGCTTCACACTTGATCTGACCAGAGCCATTGCCGTGACCCGCATAGCCTTCATCATGGATCCACTCGCCAGTCTTTCCCTGAAGAAAGACTCGACGCTGGCGATGATTCGCGCTGCAGAGCGTCGCGGCTGGAACGTCTCCGTCGCCGGCCAGGAGGACTTGTTGTTGCAAGGCGGCAGGATCCTGCTGCATGCGACGCCGCTGCGCCTGAATCCGGACTTTGCAGAAGCTCTGGACCCAGCCGTGGCTGCTGCTCTGGCAGCACAGGGCCAGGGCTGGCACAGGCTTGGCGATACCGCTCGCATCGGCGCAGACGAGTTCGACATCATCATGATGCGCAAGGATCCGCCCTTCGACATGGCCTACATCTACACCACCTATCTGCTTGAGCGTGCCGAAGACGCCGGCGTTCTGGTGGTCAACCGGCCCGCATCACTGCGCGACTGCAACGAGAAGTTCTTTGCCACCCTGTTCCCGGACTGCTGTCCGCCATTGATCGTCAGCCGCCGATACGACGAGCTGCGCGCCTTTCAGCAAGAGCACGGCAATGTCGTGTTCAAGCGCCTTGATGGCATGGGCGGCGCCTCCGTGTTTCGGGTGATGTCCGGGGATCCGAACCTCGGGGTCATCCTGGAAGTGCTCACCAGCGGCGGCCAGGAACAGATCATGGGTCAGGTCTTTCTGCCGGAGATTGCCGATGGCGACAAGCGCATCCTGATGGTTGACGGCGCACCTGTCCCACATGCGCTGGCGCGCATTCCGAAAGCCGGCGAGGGCCGCGGCAACCTGGCGGTTGGCGGCATCGGCGAGAGCCGGCCCCTCACCGCCAGGGACCGGGAGATTGCGAGCCGGGTCGGTCCGGAGCTGGTGAAACGCGGCCTGACCTTTGCCGGTCTGGACGTCATCGGCGACTACCTCACCGAGATCAACATCACCTGCCCGACCTGCATTCGTGAACTGGATGCAAGTTGTTCACTGGATATTGCAGGCAACCTGCTTGACGCCCTCGCTGACAAGCTCGACTAGCCCGGATATTGCGCCAGGGGCCGTGCTGAAGGTGCGAGCGCAACAAGTGGTCACGCACACCCTTTCTCCAGAGCGGCTTGGCGTTGCCCTGCTGCTGGCGCTGGCGCTGCATCTGGCGGTTCTGGCCAGCGTCTGGCTGAGCCTGCCAGCCCGACCCGATGCCCTGCCCGCGCTGCAAGTGCGACTGCTGACCGCTGCCGGCCTGGATTCGATCACCGCGAGCGATCAAGGCCCTGGCCCGCAGACAGCATCGGCGCCGGCAGCGGGTCAGGATCAAGCGCTTGCCAGCCTGCCACCGAGCACCGAGCCGCCAACCCCGACAGCCCGCATCGCGGATGCGCAGGCCGCGACAGCAGGCGAACGCCCGGCTGCGACCGGCAAGGCCCCGGCGTCAGCGGCGCCATCTGCTGATCCGGCAAGCGGGACCTCCGCCGCCCGCATCCATGACTATGCCGACCTCAGCCGCGCCATTGCCGCCAGCGGACTTGCCGAAACGCAGGCGTCGCGAACTCGCAGGATTTCCAGCGCTTCCAGCCTGACAAACCTGGAATCCGCCTATCTGGACATGTGGCGCCAGAAAGTCGAGCGCATCGGCGCGGCCAACTATCCGACGCAGGTCTCGGGCAGCTTGCGTCTGGCAGTCGTGATCCGAGATGACGGCGCTCTGGAAGCAGCGCGCATTCTTGAGTCCTCCGGCATCGAAGCGCTGGACGAAGCGGCCTTGCGCATCGTTCACCTGGCCGCGCCCTATGCCCAGTTTCCGACAGATATGCGAAAATCAACGGACCGGCTGGAAATCACGCGCACCTGGCGTTTCAGCCGCCGGGGGGCGCAGATTGGCGGCTAGCCGACCGGCATCATTCCACCTGCCACAAAGAGGGGCTGCGTGAGTCTGAAGAATCACTTTCTGATCGCCCTGCCGAGCCAGGCGGGCGCCTACTTCGGGAACACGATTACCTACCTCTGTGAACACTCGGACGAGGGCGCCATGGGCCTGATGGTCAATCGACCGATGACACTGAGCGTCGCGCGACTGATGCAGCAGACAGGCATCTCAGGGACGGAGAATCTGAAGAACACGCCCGTGCTGCAAGGCGGCCCTGTCTCGCCTGAGCAAGGCTTCGTCATGCATTCGGATGATGGTGACTTTACTGCCTCGCGCGATCTCGGCGCTGGCCTCCGGTTGAGCACGGCGCGCGAAGTTCTGGAGGCCATCGCCAGGGGCCGCGGCCCCTATCACTACCTCATCGCCCTGGGTTATGCGGGCTGGGGGCCGAACCAGCTGGAGCGGGAACTCGCCGACAACGCCTGGCTGTGTTGTCGCGCCAGCAACGAGATACTCTTCGATGTGCCCTTCGAGGATCGAATCGACGCCGCAGCGCGCACCCTGGGAATCGACTTTCGTCTGATCTCCGGGCAGATGGGCGAAGCCTGAGGCGTGGCCGTGCAGGAAACCGTATTGGCTCTGGATTTCGGCCTGAAGCATATCGGGCTTGCCGTCGGCCAGACGGTGACCGGCACTGCCGGCCCGCTATCGACCCTCGCCGCCAAGGGCGGCAAACCGGACTGGTCCGCTCTGGACCGAATTCTCGAAGAGTGGGCGCCGAGCCGGCTCATTGTCGGCCTGCCCTGGCACATGGACGGCAGCGAAAGCGAAATGTCCCGCAGCGCCCGCGAGTTTGCGGCCCTGTTGGCGGCGCGCTATCCACAGCCGGTGGAATTGATCGACGAACGGCTGACCTCGCGGGAAGCACAGGCGCGCCAACCGAAACAGGATCCCCACGCACTGGCGGCCAGCCTGATCGCCGAAACCTGGCTGAATAGCTGATTCCAGGCCCTGCTCCGGGTGCAATAACCCGGCCAGGAACCTGCGCCGCAGCAATTCCCGACTGCAACGCCACGCTCATCCGGGCCGCTCAATGGCTTCGACCGCAATCAAGCCGTCGGCTGCCAGGCGTTGCAGGTGCTGATCCCGAGTCTGCATCCCATGCACGCGACCGGACTGAATGGCAGAGCGCAACTGCGCCACCTTGTCCTCGCGCACCAGATTGCGCACGGCGGGCGTGCCCACCATGATCTCGAAGGCCGCAACCCGGCCGCCCCCCTGACGTTTGACAAGCGTCTGCGCCAGTACGGCTTGCAGTGACTCCGCCAGCATACTGCGCACCATCGCCTGCTCGCCCGCCGGAAAGACGTCGATGATGCGGTTGACAGTTTGTGGCGCGGAGGGGGTGTGCAGGGTGCCGAAAACCAGATGCCCGGTTTCGGCGGCGGTAAGCGCCAGCGAGATGGTTTCCTGATCGCGCATTTCCCCCACCACGATCACGTCCGGGTCTTCCCTGAGCGCCGCCCGCAAGGCCTTCGCAAAGCTGCGCGTATGTCGCGCTGCATCGCGTTGATGCACGAGACAGTTCCGGCTCTCGTGCAGAAACTCGATCGGGTCTTCTATGGTGAGGATGTGGCCTTTGCGATCGCGGTTGATGAAGTCGATCATGGCGGCCTGAGTCGTGCTCTTGCCGGAGCCGGTGGCGCCGGTAACCAGCACCAGCCCGTTTGCCGCCCGGCATATGTCGTGCAGGACATCGCCGAGCGCCAGACTTTCCAGGGGCGGGACACGGGTGGGTATGGCGCGCAGCGCCGCTGCAACCCCGCGCAAGTGGTGAAAGGCGTTGACCCGAAAACGGGCGAGCCCGCTGGCAGCATAGGCAAAATCGACTTCCCCGCCGGCTTCGAAGACGCGCTTTTGCGGCGCATCCATCAGGCCAATGATCAGGGCCGACACCTCGGCGGCGTCCAGGGATGGCAGTGGCAACTGCTGCATGTCACCATCACAGCGAATCAACGGCGGCAGCCCGGCAGAAAGGTGCAGGTCCGAAGCACCGGCTTCGAGGGCGGCTTCAAGCAGTTTCAGCACTTGCATGATGGACCTGTCTGAATCTTGCGCATCCTTCCGCTCTTCTCCATCGGCTCTTCTCCATCGGCCTGTTCCAGGGACTGAACCCCACACCTGAACCCCACACCCCGGAGCGGCGAGCCGGGTGTTGTATCATCCCGGACCGACAAGGCCCCATCTGTGCGACCTTTCCCCGAATCCATGCGTGACATCGACTATTCCCGTGGCAACGGACATCTCAGCCAACCTTCGGGCCACGCGCTCGCGCATCGATCGGACATCGCGCGAGGCGGGCCGGCCAAAGTCTTCGGTCGCCCTGATTGCTGTCTCCAAGCGCATGTCGGCCCAGGCGATATGCGAAGCCCATCAGGCCGGCCAGATCGACTTCGCCGAGAACTATCTGCAAGAGGCCATCACCAAGGTGGCGGCTCTGGCGCGCCTCCCTCTGTGCTGGCATTTCATCGGTCGCATTCAATCCAACAAGACAACATCCATCGCCCGTCACTTTCAGTGGGTGCACACCCTGGACCGAGACCGGATTGCCCGAAGGCTGTCCGCTGGCCGGATGCTGGCTGACCCGACGGGCACAACGCCGTTGAACGTCCTGCTTCAGGTAAATGTCGATGGCGACCGGCGCAAGGGCGGGCTGGCGCCGGAGCAGACGGCCACCCTGCTGAGGCTGGCGCAGGCCCTGCCGGGCTTGCGAGTGCGCGGGCTGATGACCATACCCGATCAGGATCGGGACCCGGCGCCTGCCTATCGGGCGCTGGCGTCACTCTTTCACAAACTGAAACCGAATGCCGGCGCCTGCTGGGATTCACTTTCCATGGGCATGAGTGGCGATCTGGAAGCAGCTGTGGCAGCCGGCGCAACCCAGGTGCGCATCGGCACGGCCATCTTCGGCGCCCGCCCAGGCAAGGCGACGAGGCCATGATCGCTGACTTGCGCATCGGCTTTGTCGGCGGCGGCAACATGGCGCGAAGCCTGCTGGCCGGCCTTGCAGCCGCCGGACATCCTTTGGATCAATTGCTGGCCAGCGACCCGGACCCGGCCAGCCGGCAACAGGTTGCTGCGCTCGGCGCAGAAGCACTGGCCAGCAACGCCGAGCTGAGCGCGCAGAGCGATGTGCTGGTGCTGGGCGTCAAGCCGCAGGTCGCAACCCGGGCGCTGGCGGAGGTGGGCACGACGCACGGCAAGCTGCTGATCTCGATTTGCGCCGGCCTGCCGATTGCCAGCATCCTGGCCGCCACCCAGCCGAATCAGCCGATCATTCGCAGCATGCCCAATACACCGGCGCTGGTGCGCCGGGGCGTGACCGCGCTCTACGCCAGCACGGATGTATCCGCGGCGCAGCGGCAGCAGGCGGAAGCAATTCTCGGCGCCGTCGGCAAGACAGTCTGGGTGGCCGAGGAGCCGCAGCTGGACGCAGTCACCGCCCTGTCCGGCAGCGGACCTGCCTACTTCTTCTATCTGATGGAGGCGCTGATTGCGGCAGGCGTCGATATGGGGCTGGAGCCGACGGTAGCGGAGACGCTGGTGCAGGAAACAGCCTCCGGTGCGGCCCGTCTGGCAGAAGCCTCGGCGATCAGCCCTGCCGAACTTCGCGCCCAGGTTACCTCTCCTGGCGGCACAACCGAAGCCGCACTGGCGGTGCTGTCAGAACAACGGGCCGACCTCGCCTTGAAGCAGGCGTTCGCCGCCGCCAGACATCGCTCTGAGGCGCTGGGTCGCGGCCTGGCCAGCAAGCAGGAGCAGCCGTGAACGACATCTTCAACTTCCTCATCCGCTCCCTGCTGGAACTGGCCTGCCTGCTGTTTGTCGTCCGATTTCTGATCCAGGCCTGCCAGGCGGACTACTACAACCCGATCTGCCAGGCCCTGGTTCGAGTGACGGACCCCGTCCTTCGCCCACTGGGCCGGGTTCTGCCGGTCTGGGGCAATCTGCATCTCGGCGCCTTCGGCTTCGCCTGGGCCTGTCTTGTGGTCATGGCAATGGCGCTTGAGTGGATCGCAAACGGCACAATCGGCTTTGGCCCTCAGCTATTTATCCTGACCTTGCTGCACCTGTTGCTTCGGTTCCTGGACGTCTTCTGGTGGTGCATCCTGATTGTCGCAATCGCCAGTTTCCTGACTCAGGGCCGCTACCATCCGGCGCTGGCGCTGCTGGCCCAGATTACCGAACCGCTGCTGGAGCCAGTGCGTCGGGTGCTGCCGGCGGTCGGCGGTCTGGACTTCTCACCGGTGGTCGCACTGCTCCTGCTGGGCGTGCTGCAGCGGGCCTTGCCGGCGCTGTTCGGCAACCTGCTTTGATCGACCCCTGGCGCAACTCCCGGGCTGACCTGCTGCCCCGGTGTGACAGATGAGCGAAACGGGCGCTTCGGTGGGCATCGTGATGCCACAAATCTGGCGTTGCAGCACCCCGTTCGAGCTGCAGAGCGGTCAAACGCTGGACGGATTCGAGTTGGCGTATGAAACCTATGGCCAGTTGAACTCCGCCAGGAGCAACGCGGTTCTGATCTGTCACGCGCTGTCGGGCAACCACCATGCCGCTGGCTACCATCAGGAGAGCGACAGAAAGCCCGGCTGGTGGGATGCCTGTATCGGCCCTGGCAAGGCGATTGATACGGAGCGATTCTTCGTCCTGTCCCTGAACAATCTCGGGGGTTGCGACGGCAGCACCGGACCACTGAGCCGGAACCCGGCGACCGGGCAACCCTATGGCCCGAACTTTCCCACGGTAGCAGTGCAGGATTGGGTGCAGAGCCAGGCAATGCTCGCGGACCACCTCGGCATCAGCCGCTTCGCGGCCGTCATCGGCGGCAGTCTCGGCGGGATGCAGGCATTGCAATGGGCCATCGACCTGCCGGAGCGGGTGCGGGCGGCGGTATTGATCGCCTGCGCTGCGCGCCTGTCGGCACAGAACATCGCCTTCAACGCGCTCGCCCGTCAGGCGATCACCAGCGACCCGCAATATGCCGATGGCCACTATCACGACAATGCGGCGCGCCCTGACCTCGGCTTGGGTCTCGCGCGCATGATCGGGCATGTCACCTATCTTTCCGATCACGGCATGGGCAGACGATTCGGGCGGGAGATCAAGTCCGGCGACATCGACTCGATGCGGGATGTGGAATTTCAGGTGGAGAGCTACTTGCGGCATCAGGGCAGCACCTTCTCCCGGCGCTTTGACGCCAACACCTATCTGCTGATGACCCGAGCACTGGACTACTTCGATCCGGCAGCCGCATTCGGTGGAAATCTGACAGACGCCTTGCGTCATGCCAGCGCCAGCTTCCTCGTGCTTTCCTTTACCTCAGACTGGCGTTTTTCCAGCGCCAGAGCCAAGGAAATTGTCGATGCTGCAATCAGCGCCCGCAAGAATGTGGTGAGCGCGGTGATCGAATCCGAGCACGGCCATGATTCGTTTCTGATGCCGCTGCCACGATACATGGCGGTGTTCAAGGCCTACCTGGACCGGTTGCATGACGCTGCGCCCTGATCTGGCCATCATTGCCGAGCTGGTCAAGCCAGGGGCTCGGGTGCTCGACCTGGGTTGCGGCGAGGGCCAGTTGCTGGCGCACCTGCAAGCCAACAAGGCAGTGAACGGTTATGGCCTGGATGTGGATGCGGACAACATCCTCACCTGTGTCAAGAAGGGTGTGAATGTGATCGAGCAGGACCTGAACGCCGGCCTTGGCAACTTCCCCGACGACAGTTTCGACATGGTGGTGATGACAGAAACGCTGCAATCGGTGGCGAGGCCGGACGCCATGCTGGAGGAAATGCTGCGCATCGGCGAAGAGTGCATCGTCACCTTTCCCAACTTCGGGCACTGGCGAACACGCCTCTATCTGACCTTGCACGGGCGGATGCCGGTGACCCGGCGCCTGCCGCACGCCTGGTACGACACGCCGAATATCCATCTGTGCACCTTCGATGACTTCGAGCAACTGGTGCGGGAACGGAACCTGCGCATCATCAGCCGCTTCGTGGCCAACGCCTCTTATCGCAGCCGGACGCTCAGCAACTGGTTCCCCAATCAATTCGGCGCCATCGCCTTCTATCGCCTGGGCCGGCCGGGATCGGTCGGGTCGGCAACAGAACGCGCATGAACCAGGTGGTGTTGGCGAGCAGCAATGTCGGCAAGCTGCGGGAACTGCAATTGCTGCTCGCGCCACTCGATGTACGCCTGATTGCGCAATCCGAACTCGGCATCGAAACACCGGAAGAAACCGGCCGGACCTTCATCGAAAACGCGCTGCTGAAAGCTCGCCACGCCTGCATCGAGTCTGGCAAGGCGGCCCTGGCGGATGATTCCGGGCTGATGGTGGATCACCTCGGCGGCTTGCCGGGCGTGCGCTCCGCCCGCTATGCGGGAGCGCAAGCAACCGATGCGGACAACAATCGCAAGCTGGTCGAAGCCCTGGCAGATGCGCCGCGCGGTGGGCGGACGGCGCGATTCGTTTGCGTTCTGGCGTATCTGGCGCATCCGGACGATGCGGCGCCGTTGGTAGCAACTGGCGTCTGGCAGGGCGAGATTCTGAAGGCGCCACGGGGCGCCGGCGGCTTCGGCTACGACCCCTGGTTCCTGGCGCCTGATCTGGGTCGAACCGCTGCCGAGTTGTCGCGGCAAGAGAAGAGCCGGCACAGCCACCGCGGCCAGGCGATGCGCGCACTGATTGCCGCCTGGCCAGGAATGCGGTGAACAGCGAGCGCCCCGCGCTGTACTCGCGGCCCTTGATCGAATGCTCTGGCGACGCGCCCGGCCCGGCCCTCTATGTGCACTTCCCCTGGTGCCAGCGCAAGTGTCCCTATTGTGACTTCAACTCGCATGGCCTGACCGGGGAGCTTCCGGAAGCAGCCTACACGGACGCCCTGTTGCTGGACCTTGAAGCCTCCCTCGCCAGCTACCCGCAATTGCAGCCCCTGGAAACCGTGTTCCTGGGCGGCGGCACGCCGAGCCTGTTCTCGGCTGCCGCCATCGAACGATTGCTGTCCACAGTTGCGCCCTGCCTCGCCCGGAATGCAGAAATCACGATGGAAGCCAATCCTGGCGCCGTCGAGCACGGCGCCTTCTCTGCCTACCGCAAGGCCGGCGTCAACCGGCTCTCATTGGGAGTCCAGTCATTCTCCGAAGTTCAGTTGCAGAGTCTGGGCCGAATTCACGGCGTTCGGGACATCGCCTCAGCCTTTCGGGAAGCGCGCGCCGGCGGCTTCGACAACATCAATCTGGATCTGATGTACGGCCTGCCGCAGCAGTCCGCCCGCCAGGCGCTTGAAGACCTGCGCCAGGCCCTGGCGCTCGAACCGGAACACCTGAGCTGGTATCAGTTGACGCTGGAGCCCGGTACGGCGTTTCATCGACATCCGCCGCCGCTGGCGACCGACTCTGCTGTCAGCCGAATGGAAGATCAGGGTCGCCGCCTGCTGGCCGAGCGCGGCTACCAGCGCTACGAAGTATCGGCCTATGCGAAGCCGGGTTTCCACTGCCGCCACAACCTGACGTACTGGACGTTCGGCGACTATCTGGGCATAGGCGCTGGCGCCCACGGCAAGGCGCCGACCGCCGGCGGCGGCTGGCAGCGCACCGCCAAATCACGGCAACCTGGACGCTACATGCAGGATGCGACGGCCTGCGCGACGCCGCTCAAGGCAGACGAGCTGCCCGCTGAATTCATGCTCAATGCCCTGCGCCTGACCGACGGCGTGCCAGAATCACTGTTTGCGCGTCGCACTGGTCTCGATTGGCGTCGAATCGCCGATACCGTCTCCGAATTGAGACGATGGGAACTCATGCGCCGGGATCGTCTGGCGTTGACGGCGCGCGGGATGCAGCTACTAGACGAGGTGGTTGCCCGCTTTCTTTGATATAGCTCAGTTCCTGGATACTGTGGCCCAGTCGCTGCCCTCTGGCCGCATAGCGGGTGGCCGGGTGAGCGAAATCTGGCGCCGCCGCCCGCAGTTCCGGCTCGGCGGCCAGGGTCTCAGCCATGCTCTCGGCATAGTTTTCCCAATCTGTCGCCAACCGCAGGCGCCCGCCCTCGACCAGCCGGGACGCCAGGACAGCCACAAAGGGCGGCTGGATCAGGCGGCGCTTGTGATGCCGCTTCTTTGGCCAGGGGTCTGGAAACCAGATGCGAATTTCCTGGATGCTGGCGGCGGCAAAGTGTGCCGGCAGGAGCGCCCGCGCATCACCCTGAAGGACACGCAGATTGCGCACGCCTCTCGCCTGCGCGCCGGCCAGCAGCGCGCCGATTCCGGGTTCATATACGTCGATGCCGACCAGGTTTGTTTCCGGCGACTCGGCGCACCAGTCCAGCAGGGCCTGGCCCATGCCAAATCCGATCTCCAAACCCAGGGGCGCCGTGCGACCAAATACCTCAGGCCACTCGTGCGCTGCAGGCGCCGCCAGATAGTGCGGGGATAATTGCGTGAGTGCGCGACGCTGCGCCGATGTCATCCGGCCTCGGCGACGCAGATAGGTGCGGGCCCGGTGCAATATCCGGGCTAGTCTGCCAGAAGCAGGCCCATTTCGCTGCCGCCCATGCTCGCCTTCAGCTTCTTCATGGCGTTGCGTTCGATCTGCCGGATGCGCTCGGCGGAGACGCCGTAGCGCTCGGCCAACTCCATCAGGGTGGCCTTCTCTTCGCGCAGCCAGCGGGCGGAGATGATCTCGCAACTGCGCTCATCCAGATGTTTCAGCCCTTCAGCAAGCCGGGTCAGGGCGAGGTCGTGCACCTCGTCCCGGGCGATGGCGTCCGCCGGATCTGTTTCCCGGCTTGGCAACCGGTGCGCCGGCGCCGCCGCAGTTTCGTCGTCCGGGTCGCCATCGAAACTGGCGTCGCGCGCGCTCAGACGCGACTCCATGCGCCTCACCTCTGCCTCTGGCACGCCGAGATCCTGGGCAACGGCACGGGTTTCCTCGGCGCTGAGCCAGCTCAGACGCTTCTTGGCGCTGCGCAGGTTGAAGAACAGCTTGCGCTGCGCCTTGGTGGTGGCCACCTTGACGATACGCCAGTTGCGCAGGATGTATTCGTGCATCTCGGCCTTGATCCAATGCACGGCAAAGGACACCAGGCGCACGCCCACTTCCGGGTTGAAGCGCTTGACGGCCTTCATCAAGCCGACATTGCCCTCCTGAATCAGGTCGGCCTGCGGCAGACCATAGCCGCTGTAGGTGCGCGCCAGATGCACCACAAAGCGCAAGTGCGAAAGCACCAGGCGGCGGGCAGCCTCCAGATCCTGATCCTGATGGAAGCGTTCCGCCAGCGCCCGCTCTTCCTCGGGCGACAGGATGGGGAAGGCGCTGACCGTCTGCACATAGGTTTCCAGATTCGCGCCAGGCGACAGGCTCTGCAGGGACAGTACGGAAGTTGACATGGTTTCGGCTATCTTCGGCTCGGCATTCTTCGGATCGATATTCTCTTGACCTGCGCTCCCGCGCTTGTTCGTCGTGGCCGTCACGCATGACCCCGTTCGGATCAGGACGTTCATCTTATCACGGATCGCCCTGACGCCGCCCGACACCCGCTCTGGCGACCACTTGCCTTTATGGGGGCGATGGCTGCGAATTCAACCCTCTTTGCCCGGATTCCGCGCCCGCGACAGTGCTTCGACCACCGCCGGATGCACGAAATTGGAAACATCGCCGCCAAGAGAGGCGATCTCCCGCACCAGGGTGGATGAAATGAAGGAACAATCGCGGGACGTCGGCAGAAAGACATAGTCGATTTCCGGGTCCAGGGAGCGGTTCATCTCGGCCATCTGAAACTCGTAGTCGAAGTCCGTCACCGTGCGCAGCCCGCGCAGGATGAAGGTGGTGTTGCGCGAGCGCACATAGTCCACCAGCAGCGAATTGAAGCCCTCCACCGTGACCCGACCGCCAAACTGCGCGAGCACCGTTTCACACAGCGCAATCCGCTCGCTCAGGTGTTCGCTCGGCTTCGACGACGAAGTGCCGATGGCCAGGATCACATGCTCGAACAGGCTCAACGCCCGTTTCACCAGATCAGTGTGACCGTTGGTGATGGGATTGAAGGATCCAGGATAGATGACAACTGCCATGCCGCGGGCCGGTTCTTGCAGGACGAATGCGGATGGTAGCCCTGCCTGACGGGCGCCGCAATTTTCGCCCTCGAACTTGTCCAGCGAACCGGTATGCCTCGTCAAACTCGCAGAAATTCTGGACAATCACGGCGTTTCACGGTATTAAGGTGCGCCTTGAGCGCCTCTTTCGGCTGTTTGACATCAAGACTGGGGAGCAACAAGGCACCTTGAGCAACTGGGCCCTACCCAAAGGTCACCTGATTGCGCTCGTCAGCACTCTGGCGCTGACGGCGTTGCTGGCCTTCCTTCCCTTTCCGCCGTCGGGCGGGGACAGCGCCCAGGCCATCGTCCCCGATGCCCCTGAATCAACGCCATCGCTGCTGCCCGAATCGGCGCCTCCGGAATCTCTTCTGGCCACAGGTGATTCATCCCTCGCCGACCCCCGGGCAGCCGTCTCCGACATGGACTTGCGCGAGGTCGATATCCGACCGGGCGACAGTATGGCCACCATCTTTTCGCGCCTCAGGCTGGATCCCGCGGACTTGCAGCGTCTGGTTGACAGCGCCCCGCACGGAAACAAGCTGAACAACGTCTTTCCGGGGTACAAGCTGCGTTTCGAGGTAGGGCCGCAAAACGAGGTCACGCATCTGACATTCTCCTCCGGCCCGCTGGACCGGGTGGTCTTTACCCGCATCGGCGACGCCTTCGAGAGTGCAGAGGATCATCCGCAGCCGAACCGGGTGGAGACCTACAAATCCGGTGAAATCTACCACAGCCTGTTCGTGGCCAGCCAGCGGGCAGACCTCAGTGACGCCATGACGATGCGTCTTGCGAAGATCTTTCAATGGGATATCGACTTTGTGCTCGACATACGCAAGGGCGACACCTTCCACGTGATATACGAAGAGATGCACCTCGACGGGCAGATGGTGGAACACGGCAACATCCTGGCCGCTGAATTCGTGAACCAGGGCGAGCGCTACCGGGCCGTCCGCTATGAAAACGACACCGGCGAGGGCGCCTACTTCGATCCAGACGGCAACGCCATGCGCAAGTCGTTCCTGCGTGCGCCGGTTTCCTTTACCCGCGTCAGCTCCAACTTCAACCTGGATCGCCGCCATCCCCTCTGGAAGAGCAAGATGCCGCATCGAGGCGTGGACTATGCCGCACCCACCGGCACGGAGATTCTCGCAGCCGGCGACGGCCAGATCACAACAGCCTCCAGCACCGCCCCCAATGGCAACTACATCGTATTGCGGCATACCGACTCGTTCACCACCAAGTATCTGCACCTGTCCCGATTCGCCAAGGGCATCAAGAAAGGCGTTCGCGTACAGCAAGGTCAGGTCATCGGCTATGTGGGCAAGACCGGATGGGCAACCGGCCCGCACCTGCACTATGAGTTTCTGGTGGATGGGGTGCACAAGAACCCGCGCACTGTCGCCTTGCCAAGGGCGAAGCCCGTGCCCGCTGACGAACTACCGCGATTCCAGGCTGTTACCGGGCCACTTCTGGCTCGGCTGACCCGGTACCAGCAAGACGGACAATCAGATCAACTTGCCCTCGGGCGCTGATTTCCTTTACGCCGGCGCCATCAGCGGCACCAGCGTCGATGGGCTGGACACTGCGGTCATCCGGGTTCGCGGTGAAGCGGTTTCCCTGGTGGCCCGCAAAACCCATCCCTTCCCGGCCCCGCTACGGCAGCAACTGATCGATCTCGGCCAGGGCGAAGGCGACAATCTGGATGCCGCTGGCGCTGCCGACGCAGCCCTGGGTGACTTTATCGGCCAGTGCATCAACAGGCTGATCGAAGACAACCAGCTTTCCAGGCGCGACATCCGGGCCATCGGCAGCCACGGGCAGACGGTGCGGCATCGGCCTGGCAGAGCCGAGTCGGATACGCCCTTCACACTGCAAATCGGCGATCCGAACCGGATTGCCGAACAAACCGGCCTGACCACAGTTGCCGATTTCCGCCGCCGCGATCTGGCGGCAGGCGGCGAAGGCGCGCCTCTGGCGACTGCCTTTCACGAAGCCATATTCGGCCTGGCGGGAGAGTACAGGGTAGCGTTGAACATCGGCGGCATCAGCAACATCACGCTATTGCCAGGGCCTTCAAGGCAAGCCGATGACGCCGACGCCAGTTCCCGCCTTCTCGGTTTCGACACTGGCCCGGGCAATGCGCTGATGGATGCCTGGTCGCAGACACATCTGGGCGCAGCCTTCGATGACGGCGGCGCCTGGGCGTCCAGAGGTCAGGTAAACGATGATCTCCTGCAAGCGCTTCTGAACGACCCCTACCTGAGCCGGATGCCGCCCAAGAGCACCGGCAAGGAACGCTACAACCTGCCCTGGTTGAAGCAGCGGCTGCCGGCGCCACCGTACCGCGCCGAGGACGTACAACGCACGCTTCTGGAGTACACGGCGGTATCGATTCGGGATGCAATCCACCAATCTGCGGCGCCATGCGAGCGCATCATCGTCTGTGGCGGCGGGCGCCTGAATCCGGTGTTGCTGCAACGCTTGCAAGCACTGTGCAGCGCCAGTGTAGAAACTGCCGAAGCGCATGGCTGGGACGGCGACGCCATCGAGGCAGCAGCCTTCGCCTGGCTGGCGCATTGTCGCCTCGAACACCGGGCGGCAAATTCGCCGGGCGTGACCGGCGCGCGCGGCGCACGCGTGCTGGGCGCAGTCTATCCAGGTTGAAATGCGTTCCTGGCGGGCGCCGGCTGGCGCCGCGGGGGATCGGTCAGATAGCGAAAGAATTACCGCAACCGCAGGTGGAAGCGGCATTGGGATTGGTCACGGTAAAGCGCGCACCCTGCAGATCTTCGCAATAGTCAACCTCTGCGCCTTGCAGGTAGGGAAAGCTGAGGCTGTCCACCAACAAGGTAACGCCCCGCCGTTCAACCACAGCGTCGTCGTCGGCCACCGCCTCATCGAACGTGAAGCCGTAGGAAAAACCACTGCATCCACCGCCGGTGATGAACACCCGCAGCTTGAGGTCCGCAGATTCCTCATCCATCAACTCGCGCACCTTGTCGGCGGCGCGCTCCGAAAATGCAATTCTGGCGTCTATGACGGCCGGCTCCGCTGAATGCGTCGCCTATAATAGTAGCATTGGCCTGAAGCGCCGACCCCGGCGATTCGCAAACAGCCACAAGCGAGACACACGCATGACACTGACCCTGGCGCCCTGGATGACGGCGCTGCACCTGATCGCGATGGTCTGCTGGTTTGCAGGTCTGTTCTATCTGCCGCGGCTGTTCATCTATCATCTGGAGGTTACGGACGAGGCAGGCCAAGCCCGCTTCAGCCGGATGCAGCAACGTCTCTACCGGATCATCATGAATCCGGCCATGATCGCCACCCTGGTCTTCGGCATTCTCAATCTGGCGCTGATGTGGGCTGCCTATGGAACGGCGGTCTGGCTCTGGCTGAAGCTGTTTCTGGTGTTTCTCCTGGTTGGCTATCAGCACTACTGTCTGCGCATCATGCGCGGCCTGGCGGCTGGCCAGTGTCCGCACAGTGAGCGATTTCTGCGCATCTTCAACGAAATCCCGACGCTGGCCCTGATCGCCATCATCCTGCTCGCTGTACTGAAGCCCGGCCAGTGAACCGAGCCAGATCTGACCACCTGATGCAGCGCGCCCGGCGCGTGATCCCCGGTGGCGTCAACTCGCCAGTGCGCGCCTTCAAGGGCGTGGGCGGAAACCCCGTTTTCTTTCAAGGCGGCAATGGCGCCTGGCTGGAGGATGTGGACGGCAATCGCTACATCGACTATGTCTCGGCCTGGGGGCCCTTGATTCTTGGGCATGCGGACGCGGGCGCGGTCGCTGCCATTCAAGCGCAATTGCCGCAAGGTCTCGGATTCGGCGCGCCATCGGCTGGCGAGGTCGAGTTGGCGGAAGCCATAGTCGCGGCTGTGCCAGGCATCGAACAGGTGCGCCTGGTGAACTCTGGCACGGAAGCCACAATGACCGCCATCCGCCTTGCCCGAGGCTGCACGGGCCGCGATCTCATCATCAAGTTCGAGGGCTGCTATCACGGCCACGCCGACAGCCTGCTGGTGAGCGCCGGCTCCGGGGTATTGACGCTCGGCATTCCGGGGTCGCCCGGCGTGCCAGAAGCGGTAGCCTCACAGACGCTGACGCTTCCCTTCAACGATGCCGACGCTTTGAGACAGGCGTTGCAACGCTATCCACAACAAGCGGCTGCGGTCATCGTCGAGCCGGTCGCCGGCAATATGGGCTGCATTCCGCCGCAACCCGGTTTCCTGGAAGCACTGCGCGAGGCCACCCGGGCCGATGGCGTCTTGCTGATCTTCGATGAGGTGATGACCGGCTTTCGGGTTGCGCGCGGTGGCGCCCAGGCGCTCTGCGGCGTGACTCCGGATCTGACCACGCTGGGCAAGGTGATCGGTGGCGGGCTGCCGGTGGGCGCTGTCGGCGGGCGTCTGGATCTGATGCGCCGGCTGGCCCCGGAAGGTGACGTCTATCAGGCGGGCACCCTGTCCGGCAATCCGCTGGCCGCAGGCGCCGGCCTGGCAACGCTGAAACGACTCGACGACGCCTTCTATGAAACCCTCGCGGAGCGCACGCGCTGCTTGACGGGCGAACTGGCAAAGATTGCCGCACGGCATGGCCATCAGGTCACGATCAACAGCGTCTGCGGCATGTTCAGCCTGTTCTTTGATGCGCCCGGGTCCGTCACTTCATTCACTCAGGTCTCCAACAGCAACGCCGAAGCCTTCTCCCGTTTCTTCCACGCCATGCTTGATCAAGGCGTTTATCTTGCGCCCAGCGCCTTCGAGGCTGGCTTCATCGGCGCCCAGCACACGCAGGACGTACTCGACGCCACCTTGTCGGCCGCCGACAAGGCCTTTCGCGCACTGTAGCGCACAGTTTCCAGACTGAAACGAAAAGCAGCGCATGGCCAATCTAGCCTTCGATGTGCTGGGCGTCGGCAGCGCCCTGGTGGACCTCGAATATGAAGTGGACGATGCCTTTCTGCGCCAGCATCGCATCGCCAAGGGACATGACGCCCTGGTGGACGCAAAGACCCTGCGAACGCTTGCGAAAAGCCTTGAAGGGCAGACGCCCGCGCCACTGAGCGGCGGCTCCGCCGCCAACACCGTGGCCGCCGTTCAGGGCTTTGGTGGACGCGCCTTCTTTGCCGGCCGGGTGGCCTCGGATTCGCCGGGCCGGCAATTCCTGGCAGACCTGACCCGCGCCGGCATCGCCTCCGAAGTTCAGCCGGCGAGCGAAGGCCAAACCGGCCAATGCCTGATTCTTGTTACCCCGGACGCGGAGCGCTCCATGCTGACCTGTCTCGGCGTGGCCAACGACATCAGGCCGAGCGACATTCACCCGGACGCCCTGGCGAGCGCCCGAACACTCTATATCGAAGGCTATCTCGTCAATTCGCCACAGGCGCTCGAATCACTGGTCGAGGTTCGCCAGCGGGCCGACGCCCGGCAACTCGAAGCCGCCGTCTCACTATCCGATCCAGCTCTGGTGGCGCATCGTCGAACGGCGCTGGAACGCCTGCTCGGCAACGGCGTCGGCCTGTTGTTCTGCAATGAGGCAGAAGCGCTCGGCTGGGCAGGCGCCGACCGGCTGGATCTGGCGGTGGCGGAGTTGCGGGACATCGCCCGTCGCGGCTTCATCACACTCGGCGCAGCAGGCAGCCTGGCCTTCAGCGGCAAGCGGTACTGGCGCACGCCGGCGGTCCCGGTCACGGCGCTCGACAGCACAGGGGCCGGAGACATCTATGCCGGCGCCTGCCTGCACGGGCTGGCAGTCGGCATGGACGAGCGCACTGCCGCCCGCTTCGGCAACCACGCAGCCGCAACGCTGGTGCAGCGGTTTGGCGCCCGACTGGCGCGGCCCGAAGACTATCTGGCGATACGCCACAGCTTTCGCTAGCCTGAAGTCGCATCGAGAACCGTCAAGGTCGGGCAGAATCCTGTCCCTTCGAGCTTTTCGCGCATGTAGTCAACCCTGCGGTGTTTTGGTAAATTGCGCGCCCTCCCCTTCCAGTCGCGCTTTTCTCACCACTGACAGCAGACCCCAGATCATGGCGCCACCAGCATTGAATTCGGATCCAGGCCCCAAGGACTCCCCCTCGACCGCCTCACAGCCTTATCAGCCCCGCAGAGGCGAGGATTACATGAGCCAGGATCAACTCCAGCACTTTCGCGAGATTCTGGCCAGATGGCGGACGAATCTGATGGAAGAAGTGGACCGCACCGTGCATCACATGCAGGACGAAGCCACCAACTTCCCGGATCAGATCGACCGGGCGACTCAAGAGGAAGAGTTCGCCATTGAGCTGCGCACGCGGGATCGCGAACGCAAGCTGATCCGCAAGATCGACCAGACGCTGGAACGGGTTGACCAGCAGGATTACGGCTACTGCGAAACCTGCGGTACGGAGATCGGCCTGCGCCGCCTGGAGGCAAGGCCAACTGCCACGCAATGCGTCGATTGCAAGTCTCTCGCCGAAATCAAGGAACGGCAGCTGCACGGCTAGTTGGCCGGAAGCGGCAGCCCCACAGCCGGCGGGCCGGCGCGGACGAGTTATTGGCGCCCTGGCGCCATATTCGGGTTATTCCACCGTCACCGACTTGGCGAGATTTCTCGGCTGATCCACGTCCGTGCCCTTGAGCACGGCCACGTGGTAGGCGAGCAGTTGCAGCGGGGCCGTGTAGGGGATCGGCGCCAGCGCAGGATACACCTCTGGCAGGCGTATGACGGTGACACCGGGGGCATCGCGAAAAGCAGCTTTTTCGTCTGCAAAAACATAGAGTTCGCCGCCCCTGGCGCGCACTTCCTGGAGGTTGGATCGCAGCTTGACGAGCAGCTCGTCGTTCGGCGCCACCGCCACGACCGGCATGTCTTCGTCCACCAACGCCAGAGGGCCGTGTTTCAGCTCACCAGCCGGATAGCCTTCGGCGTGGATGTAGGAGAGCTCCTTCAACTTGAGCGCGCCCTCAAGCGCCACCGGGTACATGATGCCACGGCCCAGGAATAGGGCATGCTGGCGTCTGGCGAATCGCTCCGCCAGGCGGGCGATGCGCGCATCAAGGTCCAGAGCAAGCTCCATCTGCCGCGGCAGGACATTGAGCGCCGCCACCATCTGCGCCTCGAAGGCCGGCGCCATGCCGTGCCGACGCCCCAGAACCAGGGTCAATAACGCCAGATCCGCAAGTTCAGCCGTGAACGCCTTGGTGGACGCAACCCCGACCTCGATGCCGGCCTGAGTCATCAGCGCCAGATCCGATTCCCGCACACAGGAACTGACGGGGGAATTGCACAGGGTCAGCGTGGCCAGGTAGCCACCCGCCTGCGCCAGGCGCAGAGCCGCCAGCGTATCGGCTGTCTCCCCGGACTGCGAGATGGTCACGAACAAGGCGCCTGGTTGCGCCACTGGATCCCGATAGCGATACTCGCTCGCGACCTCGGCCTGGCAGGGAATGCCCGCGTGCGCCTCGATCCAATAGCGGGCGACGCAGGCAGCGTAGTAGCTGCTGCCACAGGCCACCAGTGTCACCGATCGCACGCGATCCAGTATCTCCGGGGCGCTGGCGCCAAACGCCTGCTCCAGCACTCGATCCTTGCCCACACGACCTTCCAGCGTGTTGCGCAGCACAGCCGGCTGCTCGAAGATTTCCTTCTGCATGTGATGGCGATAGTTGCCCTTGCCCGGATCGTCCGCCGCCGTTTGCACTTCAATGGCGGCGCGCACCACAGATTCATCGTCCAGATTCCAGACGGAGATGCCCCCGGCCTCGATTTCCACCAGGTCGCCTTCTTCCAGAAAGATGAACCTGTCCGTCACTGGCCGCAGCGCCTGTGCATCGGAAGACAGATAGTTTTCACCGATGCCCTTGCCGATCACGAGCGGGCTGCCAGCGCGCGCCGCAATCAGCCGCCCCGGTTCATCGAGCGCCATCACCGCCAGCGCATAGGCGCCTTGCAGCCGCCTGATCGCCTGGCGCACTGCCGAAAGCAAGGATGCGCCCGCACGCAGGTAGCCATCGATGAGGTGGGCAATCGACTCCGTATCGGTTTCTGAAGAAAAGCGGTATCCGGCCTCAGTCAGCTCGGCGCGCAAGGCGTCCGAATTCTCGACGATGCCGTTGTGCACCACGCAGACACGACTGCCGGATACCTGCGGATGCGCATTGCGCTCCAGTGGCGCCCCGTGCGTCGCCCAGCGGGTGTGGGCGATGCCGGTGGCGGCCTGCAGCGGCGCCTCGGCCAGATCAGAAATCAACTCCCGCACCTTGCCCGCGCGCCGGTGCAGGGCGATGCGCCCATTCTGAATCACGCCGATGCCGGCAGAATCGTAGCCTCGGTACTCCAGCCGCAACAGGCCTTCGAGCAGGATGGGCGTGACGTTGCGTTCGGCGACAACGCCGATGATGCCGCACATGAGATCAGTCGTCCCGAGGTTTGCTGCCCGGGCGCTGCCAGCCCGAGATGTTGCGTTGTCGGCCTCTGGCAACCGCCAGTTCCTGCTCACGAACCGCCGTGGTGATGGTCGATCCGGCGGCGATGTAGGCGCCGGCAGCAACCTGCACTGGCGCCACCAGGGTGGCGTTGCTGCCGATGAACACATCCTCACCGATATGCGTCGGGTGCTTGTCCGCCCCATCGTAGTTGCAGGTGATCACACCGGCGCCGACATTGGCGCCCGCGCCGATCCGGGCATCACCGAGATAAGCCAGGTGATTCGCCTTCACCCCGGCGTCAAGACGCGCCTGTTTGACTTCGACAAAGTTGCCGACCGACACCTCCTGCGCCAGCTCCGCGCCCGGACGCAGACGGGCGAAGGGACCAATCCGGCTGCGGGCGCCGATACGGGCGCCGTGAACAACGGAATAGGGTTCGATGCGCACATCGTCGGCGAGCGTTGTATCCTGAAGCACCACGCCTGGCCCCAGATGCACCCGCTCGCCCAGGCGCACATCGCCTTGCAGGACCACGTTGACGTCGATGAAACAATCCTGACCCGCCTGCGCCCTGCCGCGAATATCGAGCCGCTCCGGGTCGGCCAGCGTGACCCCGGCCGCCATCAGGCGTTGCGCCTCCCGGCGCTGAAAGAAACGCTCAAGCCCTGCCAGTTGCGCCCGATCATTGACGCCCAGCACCTCCTCGGCGCTGGCCGCCCGAACGCTATGCACCGCAAGGCCAGCCGCCACAGCGCCGGCCACCACGTCGGTCAGATAGAACTCACCCTGAGCGTTGTTCGCCTGGACGTCAGCGACAAGACGCAGCAGCCAGTGCGCTGGCAATGCCATGATGCCGGTGTTGATTTCGCGGATGGCGCGTTCATGGTCAGTCGCATCGGCATACTCGACGATGCCGCAAATCTCGCCATCGGCATTGCGCTTGATGCGGCCGAGCGCAGCCGGGTCGGGCGCCTCGGCGGTGACGATGCAAAGGCCCTGCCCGGCCCCGTCGATGCACGCCTTCAAGGTGTCCGCCGAGACCAGCGGTACATCGGCATACAACACCAGCACCAGGCCGTCATCCGTCGCAGGCTGCGGCATTGCCTGAGCCAGGGCCTGCTGCACCGCATGTCCGGTGCCCAACTGTCTGGCCTGATGCACCCAGATCAGCTCATGATTCGTCTCCGAGAAGGCTGCCTGCACTTGCTCCGCGCCGTGACCGATCGTCACCAGCGTGCGCGTCGGCGCCAGTTCGGCCACTGTTTCCAGAAGATGATCCAGCATCGGCCTGCCACCGATGCAATGCAGCGCCTTGGGCAGGCGCGAACGCATCCGCCTGCCCTCGCCAGCCGCCAGGACGATAGCGGAGAGATCAAATGGATGCGACATGGAAGGTGCCATCAGCGCGCCAGGCCCTGCCTCATGGTAACCGGGTTTGGCTGATCAGCGTCGTCGCTTGCGCAGCTCCTCGATGGTGCGCTGCTGCGCCGTGGCCTCGGCCAGCTGCGCAGCCGCCAGCGAGAAGTCGAAATCAGCCGCCTGTTCCGACAGCGCCCGTTCGGCGGCGGCCCTGGCTTCGACAGCCGCAGCCTCGTCCAGGTCTTCCGCGCGCGCAGCGGTATCGGCCAGGATCGTGACCACGCCAGGCTGCACTTCAAGAAACCCGCCGGAAGCGTAGAACATCTCGTCTTCGCCGTCTTCCCGGCGCAGCTGCACCACGCCGGGGCGAATGCCGGTCAGCAGCGGCGCATGGCCCGGCAAGATGCCGAGCTCGCCGACTGCGCCACGCAGGCTGACCATGGTGACGGCGCCAGAGAATATCTCTTCTTCGGCGCTGACAATGTCGCAGTGCAAGGTGGCGGGCATGGCTCTGACTCCCGATTCGTGTCAGTGGGCGCGGCTTGCAAGCCGCCTGGCCAGGCCGCTGAAGCAGGCGCAGGTCACAGGATATCGGCCTTGGCCACGGCGTCTTCGATGCTGCCCACCATATAGAAGGCCGCTTCCGGCAGATGATCGTACTCACCATCCAGGATGGCCTTGAAGCTGCGCACCGTATCTTCCCGGCGCACAAACTTGCCGTCCTGCCCGGTGAACTGCGCGGCCACGAACATCGGCTGGGAGAAGAACTGCTGAATCTTGCGAGCGCGATAAACAAGCTGCTTGTCTTCCTCCGACAACTCATCCATGCCCAGAATGGCAATGATGTCCCGAAGCTCCTGATAGCGCTGCAACGCCTGCTGCACGCCCTGGGCGACATCATAGTGTTCCTGGCCGACCACATTCGGGTCCAGTTGTCGGCTGGTGGAATCAAGCGGGTCAACCGCTGGATAGATGCCGAGGTCCGTGATGGCGCGAGACAGGGTAACGGTCGAATCCAGATGCGCGAAAGTCGTGGCTGGCGACGGATCGGTCAGGTCATCCGCCGGTACATAAACCGCCTGCACGGAGGTGATGGAGCCGGTCTTGGTAGTTGTGATGCGTTCCTGCAAGACGCCCATTTCTTCAGCCAGGTTCGGTTGATAGCCCACCGCAGACGGCATCCGGCCAAGCAGCGCCGACACTTCCGTGCCCGCCAGCGTGTATCGATAGATGTTGTCGATGAACAGCAGCACATCGCGGCCCGCATCGCGGAACTCCTCCGCCAGCGTCAGGCCCGTGAGGCCAACCCGCAATCGGTTGCCGGGCGGTTCGTTCATCTGCCCGAAGACCAGGGAAATCTTGTCAAGCACCCCGGCTTCTTCCATTTCGTAGTAGAAGTCGTTGCCTTCCCGCGTGCGCTCGCCGACCCCGGCGAATACCGAGAGGCCCGAATGCTCAATCGCGATGTTGCGGATCAGCTCCAGCATGGTCACTGTCTTGCCAACGCCGGCGCCACCGAACAGGCCGACCTTGCCGCCCTTGGCGAAGGGACAGATGAGGTCGATCACCTTCACGCCCGTTTCCAGCAACTCGTTGCCGCCGATCTGGTCTTCGTAATTCGGCGCCTTGCGATGGATCGGGCGGGAGACTGCGGCGTCGATCGGGCCCTTTTCGTCAATCGGCTTGCCGAGTACGTCCATGATCCTGCCGAGCGTTTCCTCACCCACCGGAACGGAAATCGGCTGTCCGGTATTGACCACCTCAAGCCCCCGCGACAGGCCATCGCTGGCGCCCATGGCAATCGCCCGAACCACGCCGTCGCCAAGCTGCTGCTGCACCTCAAGGGTGGTTCCGCTCTCGATCACGGACAGCGCGTCATAGACCCCGGGAACCGCCTCCCGATTGAACTCGACGTCAATGACCGCTCCGATGATCTGTACGATTCGACCTTTGGACATGCTCAAAGCCTCTGTTGATCCCTTGGGTTTGCGGGTGCGCTTGTCGGCAGTCAGACGCCGCTAGACGGCAGCTGCGCCGCCGACGATTTCGGCGATCTCCTGGGTGATGGCTGCCTGGCGCGCGTTGTTGTAGATCAGGCGCAATTCGCCGATCAGTGTTTCTGCGTTTTCGGTGGCGTTCTTCATCGCGATCATCTTCGCCGCCTGTTCGCAGGCTGCGTTTTCCACCACCGCCTGATACACCTGTGATTCGACATAACGCACCACCAGCTGCTCGATCAATTGCCGAGCGTCCGGCTCATAGAGGTAATCCCAGAGGCCGCGTTGACTCGACTCCGTATCGGGATCAAGCGGCAGCAACTGACGAATCACCGGCCTTTGCGTCATGGTGTTGACGAAGTCATTGCAGGCGATGTACAGGCGGTCTATCTGCTCGGATTCATAGGCGTCGAACATCACCTTGACGCCGCCGATCAGATCGGCGATTGCGGGCGACTCGCCGACATTCTGAACGGTGGCCAGCACATTGCCGCCAACCGAGCGAAAGAATGCGGCGGACTTGTTGCCGATCAACCCCAGATCACTCTCGATACCCTTGTCATGCCAGGCAGCCAGACTGTGCACCAGCTCGCGAAACAGATTGACGTTGAGCCCCCCGCAAAGGCCCTTGTCGGTGGATATCACGAGATAGCCGACGCGGCGCACTTCGCGTTCCCGCATCCAGGCATGCCGGTATTCCGGGTTGGCGCCAGCCAGATGGCCGATCACCTGGCGCATCTTCTCCGAGTAGGGCTTGCCCCGGCGCATGGAATCCTGGGTGCGGCGCATCTTGCTGGCCGCCACCATCTGCATGGCCGAGGTGATCTTTTGCGTGTTCTCCACGCTGCCGATCTTCTTGCGGATTTCCTTGCCGACGGCCATCTGCGGGTTACCAGGCGCCGCTGGCCTTGAATTCGTCCAGGCGCTCGCGCATGAACTGCTCGATTTCGGCGTCATAGGCGCCGGTTTCGTTGATCTGCGTCATCCAGCCGCCATGTTCGGCGTGCATCCAGGCAAGCAGGCCCTGCTCGAAGTCGGCCACCTGCTCGACAGCTACGTCTTCCAGGTAGCCTTCATTGGCCGCGAACAACACCAGGCCCATGTCGGCGACGGTCATGGGCGCATACTGCTTCTGCTTCATCAATTCGGTCACTCGCTGACCATGCTCAAGCTGCTTGCGCGTGGTCTCGTCGAGGTCGGAGGCAAACTGCGAGAAGGCGGCCAGCTCCCGGTACTGCGCCAGCGCCAGCTTGATGCCGCCGGCGATCTTCTTCATGAACGGAACCTGAGCCGAACCACCTACCCGAGAGACCGAGATGCCGGGACTCATGGCCGGGCGCAGGCCGGCGTTGAAGTTATCGGTTTCCAGGAAAATCTGGCCATCGGTGATGGAGATGACGTTGGTGGGCACAAAGGCCGACACGTCGCCAGCCTGAGTTTCGATGATCGGCAGCGCAGTCAAGGACCCGGTACTGCCCTGCACGCGGCCTTCCGTCATGCGTTCCACATAGGCGGCGTTTACGCGAGACGCGCGCTCCAGCAGACGCGAGTGCAGATAGAAGACGTCGCCCGGATAGGCTTCGCGCCCGGGCGGGCGGCGCAGCAACAGCGAAATCTGCCGATAGGCCCAGGCCTGCTTGGTGAGATCGTCGTAGATGATGAGCGCGTCTTCTCCCTCATCGCGGAAAAACTCGCCCATCGAGCAACCGGAATAGGGCGCGATGAATTGCATGGGCGCAGGGTCTGCCGCAGAAGCAGCAACCACAATGGTGTTGTCGAGCACGCCATGCTCCTCGAAAGTGCGCACGATGTTGGCGATGGTGGACATCTTCTGGCCGATGGCCACATAGACGCATTTGATGCCGCTGTGTTTCTGGTTGATGATGGCGTCCACGGCAATGGCGGTCTTGCCGATTTGCCGGTCGCCAATGATGAGCTCGCGCTGGCCACGCCCGATCGGCACCATGGCGTCGATGCACTTGAGGCCAATCTGCACCGGCTGATCCACGGTCTGGCGGGCAATGACGCCGGGGGCCACCTTCTCAACAGGCGCCGTGAGCGGTGCGTTTATCGGCCCCTTGCCATCCAGTGGCTGGCCGAGCGCATCCACCACCCTGCCGAGCAACTCGCGGCCTACCGGCACTTCGAGAATGCGTCCGGTACAGCGAGCCGTCATGCCCTCGGACAGGCCGAGATAGTCGCCAAGCACCACAGCGCCGACGGAATCCCGTTCCAGGTTCAGGGCCATGCCGAACAGACCGCCGGCAAACTCGATCATCTCTCCGTACTGAGCAGCGGCCATGCCGTGGATGCGAACGATGCCGTCCGAGACGCCGACCACCACCCCTTCATTCCGGGCCTCGGACTGAACCTCCAGGCTCTCGATCCGTTGGCGGATGATGTCGCTGATTTCCGCAGGGTTGAGTTGTTGCATGGCTTTGTTTCCTGATGGTTCCTGGCGTGTCCTGAAGGGGGCGCCGCGGTCAGCGCGCCATCAATATCCTGGAAAGGTTGTTCAACCGGCCGCGTACCGAGCCGTCTATCAGCAGATCGCCCGCGCGAATCACGGCGCCGCCGAGCAGGGCCTTGTCCACCCGGGTTGTCATGTGAATTTCCTTGTCGAAGCGCTGTGCAAGCGCTGCCTTGAGCCGTTCGATCTGGGCATCCGAGAGCGCAAAGGCGGATTGTACGGAGACGTCGAGCACGCGCTCTTCCTCGGCCTGAAGCGCCGCAAATCTCTCGGCAATCTCGGCGAGCAGCAGCAACCGGCCATTGTCGGCCAGCACGCGCAGAAACTGCCGGCCCGTCGCGTCTATTTCTTCGCCGCACAAGCGGGCAAGTTGCTCCGCCTTGACCGGCGCCGAGACTTCCGGTGATTGCACCAGCGTGCGCACGCGGGCCTCTGCCAGGCAGTCGGAAAGCAGCCGGAGCAGGCGCGACCATCTGGGTATCGCCGCCGACGCCCGGGCCAGGGCGAACACGGCATTGCCATAGGGTCGGGCCAGAGTGGCTGGTTCGGCCATCGGTTCAGAGTTCCGCCGCCAGCCGGTCAAGGATCCGTTCGTGGCGTTCAGGATCGATCTGCTCCTCAAGCACCTGTTCCGCGCCGCGGATAGCCAGGGCCCCGACATCCTGGCGCAACCGCTCTCGGGCCCGGTTCATTTCCTGGCCGATCTCGGCGCGCGCCGCTTCCAGCATGCGCTCGCCTTCCGCACGGGCCTCATCGCGGGCGCTCTCAACCATCTGACTGGCTCTCTGACGAGCCTGCTCGATGATCTGTGCAGCCTCGCGTTTCGCCTGCGCACGCTCGGATTCGGCGCCGCTTTCGGCCTCGCGGAGCTTCTTGTCCGCCGCCTCGGCCGCCTCCAGACCCTGTGCGATCGCTTGCTGGCGTTCGGTCATGGCGGCCTTCACATGCGGCCAGACGTACTTCATGCAGAACGCCACAAACACAACGAAGACCAGACTCTGGCCGATCAGTGTGAGTCCTATGTTCATCGCCTTGATCCGTCTCTTCAGCCGAGGGCAAAGATGGCGTACAGGCCAATGCCTACCGAAATCATGGGCACGGCGTCCACCAGGCCCAGGACGATAAACAGCTGGGTGCGCAACATCGGCAGCAGCTCCGGTTGCCGGGCCACGCCTTCGAGGTACTTGCCGCCCAACACCCCCACGCCGACCGCCGCGCCAACAGCGCCGAGGCCGAGCATGAGACCGCCCGCCACATACAAGAGTACAGCTAGTTCCATGATCGCTCCGTTGGTTTCAGTGAGGGGTACATCGAGAAATCGTCAGTGCGGCGCCGTTCAGTGCTCGTCCGCTTCATGCGCCTGCGCCAGATAGACGATGGTGAGCACCGCAAAGACGAAAGCCTGCAAGGTAATGACGATGAGATGGAAGGCAGCCCAGACAAACTGGAAGACGCCACCCGCCAACGCAAAGACGATACCTGCGGAAAACATGATCGCAATCAGCACGAAGATCATTTCGCCGGCGTAGAGATTGCCGAACAGACGCAGGCCAAGCGAAAGCGGCTTCGCGACAAGGGTCACGAACTCAAGCACGAAATTCACCGGAATCAGCAATTTCGATGGAAAGGGATGGAATGAAAGCTCCTTCAGGAATCCACCCAGGCCCTTGCACTTGACGCTGTAATAGAGGATGAGGACGAAGACGGTCAACGCCATCGCCATGGTGATGTTGGGATCGGTGCTCGGCACGATCTTCATGTAGTGAATGCCGAACAACTTCGCCAGTTCAGGCACCCAGTCCACCGGCACGAGATCCATCAGATTCATCAGGAACACCCAGACGAATATCGTCAATGCCAGCGGCGCGACCAGATCGTTCTTGTGGGCAAAGATGCTCTCGGTGGTGTCGTCGATGAATTCAACGATGATCTCGACAAAGTTCTGCCAACTGCCGGGCACACCGGCAGTGGCTCTGCTGGCGGCGCCGCGGAACAGCGCGAGAAAGATCACGCCAAGACCAATGGACCAGGCCATGGAATCGACATGGATGGACCAGAACCCCATCTCGGCAGCTTCCTGCGCTGAATGGGCAAAGCCCCAGCCAGCATCCGGATGCTTGCCAAAGGTCAGGTTGGTCAGATGGTGCCGAATGTACTCGGCGCTGGTTTGTGGGTCCGCAGATGCCATCAGGATGTCTCGCCAAGCGTCCTTCTATCTATCCCGCGTCATCTCGCTTCGTTCTGTTCCGCTCTGCCGTTCCGCCCTGGCCTCGACAGCTTTCTCTGCCCCGGGCTTCACGCCCGAATCCCGGCCCGGCGCCAACCGGCCGCTGGCCAGCGGCGCAACCACATAGGCCAGGCTGGCGGCGGCCAGGGTCACAAAGAACCCAAGTGGCGCTGGCCTCAACAAAACCAGCGCGCCAGCGATCAGCAGCACCGTCGCTACCGAGCGCAACACCCCCCAACCCAGGAAGCGGAGCGGACTTCGTTCTCTGCCCGCAGCCCAGGCAAGCGCAGCAGTCGGCACAACGCACACGCCCCCGCCAAGCACCGCCGACACCGCCTGTTCAACCGACACGGCCAGAAACAGGCAGGCTGCCATCGCAACAATGATGACCTGAATGGCGACCACTGCAACGGGCAATGTCAACTGCCCAAACAGGTTGCGTGCAGCCGATTCAAGCGCGCCTTGATGAAGGCGCGCGCATTATAGGAAGCCGGTTCCAGCGAAGCAACACACCGACTGCACGGACAAAAGACAAGCGAGCGTGCAGCCTCTGCGACGCCTGTCAGCCGCGTTTGCTCTTGCCGAGCACTATGTGGCGGGTGCCGCCCTTGGCTTGCCAGCCACTGGCGCCGGTCGGGATCTGCTGGATTTTCTTGCCCGAAGCCAGATAAGCCTGGATGTCATCGGCTATGCTCTTGCGGGCGTCTGCGCGCGACAGGGCAGGCTGCCGCTTGGTTTTTTTCTTTGCCATATCTACGCTGGTTGTCACAAACTGCGGACTCGAAGGGCGCCACCGCATGAACCTTGACGCCTTACGTCAGGGCCCCGCCCTCATCACCAACGAAAAACTTCGCAACCGCAAGGACTGAATCGGAGAGCCGATCAGAGAGGAGTCACTCTATCAGCCTGCCGGTCCCTGGTCAAATGCGCGTTGCGCCGGCATCGGCAGCGTGGAGGTCGCTCCGCGAATGCCCGATGCATGCCACACCGTCGCAACGGAGCTCGCACGGGTTCCACAGATCATTACCATCGGCACCCAACTCCACCAGGCACAGATCACGTTCCACATGATCGGCCGCGATACCTCTGAAATAGAAAGACTGCTCTCGACGACCGCCGCGTCGATAGAAACAATCAAGGCTGCGCATGTCAGGATCGTGCTTTCGAACTACAAGCACAGCCTCAATAGCGGCCCCATCGTCGAGGTAAAGCCCGACTTCGATCGACGGCTCCGTGAGTTGACCAACACGCGGCTGTCGGAAATGTACGCCAAGCGCGAACTTTCCGTGCTGGCCATGCTGCACGGGGACGGGCGCATGAGCCTGCGCGAAGTTGCCCGCCAGCTCGACTACCCGGAAAGCCAGGTGCGCACGATATTTCGAAAGCTCGAGAATGCGCCGGGCATCCTGAACTACCAGACCATAGTGAATCCGCGGGCACTTGGTCGCCGGCAGCAGGCGCGGCGCGCGGCAGAGCGATCGAACTACCAGACCATAGTGAATCCGCGGGCACTTGGGCATCGCTATGTTCACCAAGTGTACGTCAAGGCCAACTATTGCCTGTTGCCTGGAATCGTGAAACAGCTCAAGAACATGCCTGAAGTCATCGGGCTCGTAACCCTTTCCGGCCCGATGAACCTGGCCTTGTCGATAACTGTCCCATCCCGGGCCGGACTTCAGGCACTCGTCACGGAGCGCATCCCCCTCCATCGACGGCGTCGAGGAGATCGAGGTTGTCGATATGCTGCGCGGATACAAGTTCGACAGCGCTTGGAGCCTGCCCCTCGCCAATGGAGCCGAGGCGCCTGACACCTGATTCGAGCAGGACCGACACCGTGAAATTGGGTTTGCACATCGGCATGTGGGGGGCTGCCCCTGCAGAACCATCACCCATCCCCTGCGCAACAAGATCCCCGTCTTTCTCGCGGCTCCAGGCTTCGGGCTCCAGGCTTCGGGTTGACCATACAGACCTAATATGGTCTGATTGACCAATCACTTTAGAGGGATGCGAGAGCTCCAAGGCAGGTCAAACCATGATGGTCAACATCTCTGAAGCGAAAGCGCACCTTTCCAACCTGATAGATCGTGTTTACCACGGGGAGAAGGTGGTCATTGCAAAAAACAATCTCCCCATTGCCGACCTGGTGCCGCATCGGCCCGGCGGCAAGCGAAAATTGGGGATTCTCAAAGGTGAGCTTGACGTGCCCGACAAAGTGTTCTTTGAGGTGGATGAGGAGATCGAGAACATGTTCTATGGAGACGATGATTGCGAATCCTAGTCGATACCCATGTCTTCATCTGGTCTCTCAACGCGCCTGAACGACTGTCCCAGGCAAAAAGGGCAGCACTCGAAAGCCGGGCGAACACCATCTATCTGAGCTCAATCTCGGTAGCCGAGATCATGATCAAGGCTTCCCTCGACAAGTTGCGCTTCGACCACGACCCAATCGCCTGCGCTGAGCAGCTTGGGTTCGAGCTTCTGGACTTCTCGGCAACGGATGCCGTCCTCTTGAAGGACCTCCCGTTTCACCACCGCGATCCCTTCGACCGGATGCTTGTCGCGCAGAGCTTGGCGCAAAACACCAAACTGATGAGCGACGACCGACGCTTCAGGCACTACGACTGCGACCTGCTCTAGTCCGCCGCCTGAATGGTGTATGCTTGGCGGCCCTTCGCCCAAGGCGTTTTCAAGGCTTCCGCGGCGCGGCGCTCTGGAAGCCGGTTTTTCATGCAGATCAGACGATGAGGACCTTCCCATGAGCCAACCCCTGCCTGCCGTGGACTATCTCAAGATACCGGAAGATGGTGACCCGTATCTGGAGGGCTACCGTTGTCCTGCCTGTGGCGCCACCTTCCTCGGCGCCCGGAGCGTCTGCTCCAGGTGCGGCCATCGACACGGCCTGGACGTGGTTAGTTTGCCGAATACCGGCAATCTCTATTCCTATTGCATCGTCCACCGCTCCTTTCCGGGCATAGAAGTGCCCTATATCAGCGCCATCGTTGACCTCGACGACGGCACCGCCATCAAGGGCAACCTGATCAACATCGAGCCGGATCCGGACCAGATCAAATTCGGTATGCCAGTAGAGGTGGTTTATGGCGACGCCCTCGGTCGCAAGGACCGGGAGGGCAATTCCTATCTCGCCTACTTCTTCCAGCCACGCTGATTTCTTCCAGTAACCCAGACCAACAGGAGGTCAAAAATGACTGACGCTTATGTAGTTGGCGTTGACATGATCAAGTTCGGGCGTTTCCCGGACAAAACCGTTCCACAAATCGGCTCTGAAGCAGCCCTCATGGCGCTCGACGACTGTGGCCTCAAGATTCAGGACATGGAAGCCCTCTACTGCGGCAATCTCGGTCAGGCATCGGCGATGGTCGGCCAGCGGATCTTGCAGCAGATCGGACAAACCGGCATTCCAACGGTCAACGTCTCCAATGCCTGCGCCACCGGCGCCACTGCGTTTCGCGAAGCCTGGGCATCCGTGAAAGCGGGCCTGTACGACATCGTGCTGGCCGTTGGCGTAGAACAGATGGGCAAGGGCCTGCTCGGCGGCGCCGGCGGCGGTACGGGCATCCCGAAGGAAGGGCTGCTCGGCTCCGGCACCATGCCTGCGGTATTTGCCGAAGCCGGCATGGAGCATGCCAGCAAGTACGGCACATCCTTTGAGCAATTCGCCAAGGTGTCGGTCAAGAACCACCATCACTCCACCATGAATCCGAAGGCGATGTACCAGATCGAGACGCCATTGGAGACCGTGATGAACGCAGAGATGATCTCCTACCCCAACACCAAGCTGATGTGCTCGGTGAACGTAGATGGCTCTGCCGCAGCCGTGATTGCGTCCGAGAAAAAGGCCCGCGAGCTCGGTCTGATGGGCCGGGCGGTCAAGGTGCGCGCCTCCGTGCTCACGTCAGACCGCTGGCAGGAGCGCGATCTGGTGATGCCAGACGTCAATACCTGTACCCGGGAAGCCTCGGCCAAGGCCTATGAAATGGCAGGCGTCGGCCCGGAAGACATCGATCTGATCGAGCTGCATGACTGCTTTGCCACGGCGGAGATCCTGCACTACGAAAACCTGGGCCTGTGCGGCAACGGCGAAGCCGGACGCATGATCGACGATGGTGAAGTAGCCCTCGGCGGGCGCATTCCGGTCAACGTGTCCGGCGGCCTTCTTTCCAAGGGGCATCCTCTGGGCGCGACCGGAATTGCCAACATCTACGAGGTCTCCACCCACTTGCGCGGCGAGGCCGGGCAACGCCAGGTGGAAGGCGCCCGTCTTGGTCTGACCCATGTAATCGGCCTCGGCAGCGCTTGCGGCATACACATACTGGAACGGGCCTGAGCATTCGGAACGCCGGGGCGAGGCGCCTCGCCCCGGCCAACCGGTCCGCCTGACGCATCCAGCGGGCAACCCGGCCATGCGCATTGGCGTCGTCAGCGATACCCACAACAACCTGAAGAACGTTGCTCGTATCGTCGAACTGTTCAATGAGGCGCGCGTGGAAAGGGTGATCCACACCGGCGACATCACCCAGGCCAAGACCCTGCATGCCC
The DNA here is from genome assembly GCA_965199705.1 of Pseudomonadales bacterium. Classification (GTDB taxonomy): domain Bacteria; phylum Pseudomonadota; class Gammaproteobacteria; order Pseudomonadales; family Azotimanducaceae; genus Azophilus. Next base: position 763,423 of record OZ241359.1, on the reverse strand, counting down.
TTGCCGACCTGAATGCGCCCCTGCACGGGGTTTTTGGCAACAACGATCAGGAACGGGAAAGCCTGGAAGCCGCGATCCGGCAACATGGCTTTCACTTTCAGGAACCACCGCTGGAACTCGATTGGGCCGGACAACGCCTTCTGGTGGTGCATGATCCGCTGGAATTCGACGGCGTGCTGAGCGCCCGGCATCAACTGGCCCTGCACGGCCACACACACCTCTATCGGCTGGAACGGCGAGGCAACCAGACGCTCTTCAATCCCGGTGAGTGCGCCGGACACCTTGCCGGCCACAACGCCATTGGCGTGCTGGATCTGACAACAACGATGACGCCGGAGCTGCTCAAGTTCTGATCCTTGCCGGATCGTCCAGCGCGGATACGGGCTGCACCGTCGTCGCATCCACCCGATAAACCTGATCGGCCAGCGCCGCCAGCCCGAGATCGTGGGTGGCAATGATTCGGGTGCATGACAAGCCCAGCAACACCTGGTGAACGCGCTCGCGCGCTGTCGGGTCCAGGTGCGCCGTGCCCTCGTCGAGAAACAGGTAGCGCGGTTGCCGATACAGCGCCCGGGCCAGCAACAATCGTTGCACCTGGCCGCCGGAAAGCGCTGCACCCATGTCCCCTACCAGGGTTTCCACACCCATCGGCAGGCCCGCTATCAGTTCTTCCAGAGCCGCCAGCCGGCACACTTCCGCCAATCGATCCGGATCGATTTTCGCGTCAAAGAGCGAGATGTTGGCGGCAAGGCTGCCGGCGAACAGGGAGTCGTCCTGAAGCACACAACCGACGGCGAGGCGATACCTTTGTCGCCAGGCGCCCTCAAGGGCGCGGTCGGCCAGCAAAACCTCGCCGGCAACCGGCTCATCCTGCCCCAACAGCAATTTCAACAGCGTGGTCTTGCCGCCGCCGGATGGCCCGGTCAGAGCGATGAAGGCCCCTTCTTCCATGCGCAGATTGACGTTGCGCAGGATCCAGGGTTCGTTGGCGCCATAGCGAAAATCCACGCCCCGGAGTTCAAGCAGGCCACTCGCCGGGGTGGTCGGGGGCGCCTGTGTGGACAACTCAGGTTCGGCCGAGTAGGGATCGGACAAGCGTTCCAGGTGTACGCGCAACAGCCGCAGTTCCAGACCAGCCGAGACAAGGCTGCCAAAGTGCCCGGTGAAGCTCGACTTGTAGCTCAGAAACGCATACAGCATGCCAATGGTCAGATCGCCCGTCATTACCAGACGGGCGCCCAGATAGATCACGACTATCGCCTCGATTCCGAAAATCAGGGTGAGCGCGCCATCACCGATCAGCAACAGTCGGCTGCGACGGATGCCGGCATTGAGCGCCTCTACCGTATGGTTCTGCCAGAGTTCCAGGCGGGCGCGCTCCTGCCCATAGGCGCGCACTGCGGGCATGGAGCGCATCGATTCGAGAAAGCTCGATTCTGCCTTGGCGCCGGCATGAATTTCATCGAGCGCAGCGCGCATCAGCGACGGAACCTGCACCAGGCGCGCCAGCCCGTACAGAACCGCAGCGCCCACGACAATCACCGCAAGCCCCGGGTTGTAGCCGAGCAGCATCAGCAGCATGGCCAGGGCCATGAGCGCATCGACGCAGAAGCTGACCAATCCCTGAGTCAGGGCGTCGCGCACTGGCCCAAGCGAGCCGAAGCGAGAACTCAGATCGCCGAGATGCCGCTTCTCGAACCAGCCAAGCGACAGGCGCAGCACATGGCCCATCAGATTGCGTGCGAACTCGAAGGCCAGCAAGTGCGTCAGACGCACGACCAGCCAGGTTCTGAACACCTGGGCCGCTATCTGCACCGCCAGCACGCAGGCGAACCCGAATGCCAGAAGCGCAAGCAGCTCCCGGTCCGCATGGGCCACCCCCTGATCCACTGCCCATTGCACCTGCAAGGGGGCGGCAATCAGAGTGACCTGCAACAGCAGGGAGAGGAAAAAGATCACGACCAGCTGTCCGGCCAGGCCGCGCATGCCTTGCCAGAGATGTCGAAGCTTCAGCCTGGGCGCCGGGGCCTGCAGCCGAAACCCGGGCGCAGGCCGCAATTCCAGGGCGACGCCGGTGAAGTGACGCGATACTTCCGCCATCGACAACCGGCGACGACCAAGCGCCGGATCGTGAATCCAGACCCAACCCGGCCGCACCTTGACCAGAACCACGAAGTGATTGATATCCCAATGCAGAATGGCTGGCGTCGTCAGCCGCGGCAAGTGCGCCAGTTCCAGGCGCAGGCCGCGCGTGCTGAATCCCTCCGCCTCGGCAATTGCCACCAGATCCTTCAACGTGGCGCCACGGCTGCCGATCAACCCCTGATTACGGATACTGGCAAGGTCCAGGTGGCGTCCGTGCCGGGCCGACGCCATCGCCATACAGAGCAGCCCGCATTCGCTGGCCTCCGCCTGCAAGAGCACCGGCGTTCTGCTGAACCAGTGCAGATCGATCATCAGAGGCGCCGGCTGCTCACAATTTCTGCAAGGCAGACGTCAGCGGCTCCAGCAACCAGCGCCAGAGCGTCTTGGAGCGGGTGACGACAAAGGCGTCCACCTGCATGCCGTGGCGCAAGGGCAGGCCCTCGGGCAAGACAGTCACTTCCGCCCTGGCCCGAAACACAGCATCCTGCACCGGAATCCAGCTACGCAGCTGCACTGGGCGCTGCGGCGTATCACTCAGTTCGCGAACGATCGCTGCGCCGACTGGGTTGCTGCGCCGGCTGGCGCCGAGCGCCTTGAAGCGCACCTCGCCGCCCACTTCAATGTCGGCCGCAACTGCCGCGTCCGCCAACAACACCAGATCTGCGGTCGCCTCAGCCGGGGTCAGGATCATCAGCGCCTGGTTTGCGGTGACTTGATCGCCTGCGGAAAACTGGACAAAGGTGATGACGCCGTCACGCGGCGCGATCACGGAAGTCTGCCGCTGCTCGCCAAGCCGGGCCAACTGGCGAGCCAGGTCGGCCTGTTCCTGAGCCAGCTGCAACTGATGCGCGCGGTGTTCGCGCGGCAGGCGCAGACGCGCTTCGCGCGCTTGCGCCAACTGTCGCTGGTTGGCCGCCAACGCACGTCGAATCCGGCTTTCACCGAGTACAGCGTCGAGCGTGTTGCGACGATTGCGCTCGTGCTCGGCCCGGGCCACGACAGCATCGGCCAGAAGCGAGCCGCTGCGCGCCTCTGCGCGCCGCAGCAAGGCCACCTGTTCTTCGGCCAGGCGCAACTCTCGCGTCAGAGCAACGCTCTCACCTTGCAGATGGTCGAGTTCATCCTCCAGGGCGCGTAATTGCGAGGCCTGGCGCGCCAGATCCGCCGAAGTGCGTTGGTTCAGCCGCAGCCTGGCAGCCACCAGGAATTCGGCCTCGCGCTTGCGCAGTGGCTGGCCGGATTCACCGTGCCGGTCATGCCCGAGCGCCATCAGCACCTGCCCCGACTCAACCACACTGCCTTCGGATACATGCACGGCCTGCACCCGGCCAGACGCATCCGCGACGAGCTCGATCATGCCGCCCCGGGGCTCCAGATAGGCCGCCACGCGCACCTTGCGGGCGTATTCCAGGCTCAGTACGAGACCAAACCCGAGGGCAGCCAGAACGATCAAACCCAGGCTGGCGCGGTTCAGCGCAGGCGCCCGCAGCGTCATGGCGGCGCCCCATTGGGCGCGAACCCGTTCAGCGAGAACTTCGGATCGAAACAGCGACACCGGCAGGCCCGTATGGCAAACAGGGCCTCATATTGCCGGTCAGAAGGTTGTGTGCGAGAGGGGCGTCTTCTTCAATTCAGTGCGGAAATCGACTCTGCAGCGCGTGCAGGAATGTCTCAAGACGGCGTGCGTTAGCGCCCAGGTCACCCCTGCCAATGCGCGAAACGCTGCGCCCGTCCACCAGCGAGCCTGTATCCACGCGACGCACACGAATGACCACGTCGTCCTTGAAGCCAAACCAGAAGGTCGTGGCTGTGGCCTCGATCACATGCTCGTCCGGCGTGCCATCGCGATGCTCGGCCACAAGCTCAAGGCCCATATCCTCAAGCACTGCCAGGGCTGCGTCCGTCACCTCCGGCAAGGGCGCCGAAAGCGCCAGCGAGGCCAGCTCCGGATAGGCGCCGGCCTGCACCGGGCCAATCGCCTCGGCGTCATAGGCGAGCGGGTTGGCGCCTTCGCCACGCAGGGCCGGAACATCGGTGAATTGCGGCGGATCAAGCTGATCTGTCGTGATGTTGTGAATCGACGGCAGGGACAAGGCTCGCTCCAGCTGAAGCCCGAGATAGGCAAGCAGCACCAGGCTGAACGCCAAGGTCATCCCGACACCGCCCCAATCCGTCCAGGCGCTCCGTTGGCCCTTGCGCCAGGCCAGGAAGAGCGCCAGCGAGCCGCCGAGGACAGTCATGGCGACCAGCAGGAATCCGACCACAACCAGCAGCAGACTGATATCGAGCGGCAACTCGAAGAACCGATAGCCGAACGCTCCGACCAGCGGTGTCAGCAAGGAAACAGCCGCGCCTGTGGGGATTGCGCGGGACCGCCAGGATGACATGCAACCCCCCTCCGGTTGTCCGTCAGTGCATCTTGGCGAAATTTAACACCTTGCCTGTCTCCAACACAATCGACGCCCGGACGTTCCGGCAGGTCCGGCATTTGCGCAGGTTGTACAGATGGCCGTTGGAGAGTCCGGCCAAGCGCTCGAAACGCCAGTCGCCGGACACCTCCAGCTGCCGCCGCATAACCGCCCGCGCAACCTGCGCCCTCGACAGACCCGTCGCCTTCTCCAGGCAGGCCCGCACCAGCCCCTTGGCCACCTTCCCCAGCCTGTGGTAGCTGAACCGCACCAACGTCCGAATCCGTTCGGTCTGAAGTGTCACGATCATCCTCCGATGATCCCAAAACCCCCACCCTTCAGGCTCACTTCCCGTTGGAAACCCAACACCCCTTCAGGCTCATACCTCATTGGACAAGGCTTCCCAGTTCAGGCTCACTTTGCATTGGACAAGGCTGAACAAACCCAAAATGACCCCGCCTTGGTAAACTTGGGTTAGTGTTTTTCAGTGGGTCATGATGCAAAAGTCACCGGCTCACGGTCTTGACTGTATGCGCTGGTTGTTCCAAAAGACTCGTCTTGTCTGTCTTCTTGAGATGGGGGAATCCACGGAAGACCACTACATTGAAAGAATTGGCATGCAATACGACAGCAACTGGATCTACGAGTTCATGAAGTCCGAGGGAGGTTTTGCCCGGATCGATGTGCTGGAAAAACGACGTTATCCAATCTGGCGAGACATATTTGTCGGCTTCAAGCCCGAGTGCAGTGAAGTGAAGCCTGTGGAACGCCGCTGGCAAGCGGTATTCTGAGAGGGTGCAACCGCATCAACAGCCAGGTCGATCAGCGCTTCTGGGCAAATGAAACCTGATTCCCCCCCTCCCCCCCCCCAAGAGCCAGCGAATGCCAGCCAGCAGGTCGGCACGGGCGCTGGTTCAAAGCCCGACCATGAACTGCATCTGGTCATCCCCGCTTACAACCCGGGGCCACGGGTTCTCGATGTGGTCGAGAGCGCACGCCATCTCGTTGACACCGTCGTCCTGGTCGATGACGGCTGCGACGCAGAGAACCGACGCTACCTGAAGCGCTGCGAAGACGCGCCGAACGTTACGCTCCTCAGCCATCCATCGAACCGCGGGAAGGGCTTCGCCCTGATGACCGGGATCAAGCGCTGCCTGCACCAAATGCGTCCCCAGGACTTCGTTCTGACCCTGGACAGTGATGGACAGCACAATCCTGCGGACATTGCCCGGTTTCGGCAGCTTCTGGCCGAAGGCAGGGAAGTTCACCTGGTGCTCGGCGAGCGACTGGATCAGCAAGCGATGCCATTCAAGAGCCGCTTGGGAAACCGCTTCGCGGCCGCCTTCTTCCGACTGCAAACCGGCGTCGCAATACGGGACACGCAAACCGGCTTCAGGCTGCTTTCGCAACCGTTCGCACAAAGCGTTCTCGGCGCCCTGGGCGGAGGACTGTACGAGACGGAGATGGAAATGCTCATCCTCGCCGCGCAATCCCTGCCGCGAATCGACTCAGTGGAAATCGAGACGATCTACTTCGATGGCAACGCGGCCACCCGATTCCGAGCAGTGGCTGACTCATGGCGCGTGCTCGCCCGCCTGGCTCGATACGGAATCACTGGCGTTGCCTCCTTCCTGATCGACTACCTGCTGTTTCTGCTGCTGTCCTACGTTCTCTCGGTACCCTACCTTGTCGCCAATGTCGCAGCCCGGGTGGTAAGCGCCGCAGCTAATTTCCTGGGCCATCAGACTTTCTCGTTTCGCTCGCCAGGCCGAACCGCAACCAAGGCGATTCGCTATCTGGCGGCAGTCGCCTTCTCCCTGACTCTGGCAAGCGCGCTGTTGCTGCTCACAGTGGAAGGCCTGGCGATGGAAGGCTTCATCGCCAAACCGCTGGTCGATGGCCTGGTGTTCTTCATCAACTTCACGGTTTTGAGCCGGTTCGTCTTCGCCCTCCGCAAGCCACGCCGGTAAGGACGAGTGGCCTACCTCGAACTTCTGCAACAACTGGGCATCGTCTGCAGTTTCGGCCTGTGGGCGTTGGCGACAGGATGGGCGGTGATTGCTCCCACCGAGCCGCGATTGACCCTGGTCGAAGCGATTTCGATCTGCGTACCCACGGGCCTGGCAATCGGCATCCTGTTGCTGTTCGCGCTTGGGCTGATCGGCATGTTCACCCTGCCCGCAGTCGTGGTAACCGCCGGCACCGTGCTTGGAATCGCCGGCTGGCGGCTGCGCGGGCAGATGGCCAGATTGCACCCATCAAGCGAGACCGCATTCATCAGCAGACGATCAGCCGCCCGGCTGGCGATGGGCCTTATTGCATGCGGCCTGCTGGCGCCTGTTGCGCTCAACGCCCTGACCCCACCGCTCGCATCCGACGAAGTGCGCTACCACCTGCCCTATGCGCTGCAATTCGTGGAGCAGGGGCGCATAGCGCCCGACTTGCATCTGCGTTACCCGTTTTTCACTCTGAACGTAAACCTGCTTTATGCCGCCGGGCTGTTATTCGGCAATGACCTGACGCCGCACTTCCTGCACTTGCTGCTCGGCGCCTTGGCAGGCCTTGCGCTGTATGTGCTGGCAACCCCGGTTTGTGGTCGCCTCGTCGCCTTCTGCGGCGCCATGCTGTTCTTCGCAACGCCGAACTTGCAGATGTACGCGGCCACCGCCTACATTGATCTCGGCGTTGCAGCCTTTTTCATGGCCACCCTGGTCTGCCTTGACCGAGCTGCCAGACGACCACCGCTGCTGCTCTGCGCCGGCTTGGCCTGCGGCGCCGCCCTTGGCTCGAAGTACCTCGCCCTGGCGCTGTTTCCCCTGCTGGTCGCCTGGGCAGCTTATCGTCTGCGCTCGAAGACAGCGGTGATGCGCTTTGCGACGGTAGCGGTATTGAGTGGTGCGTGCTGGTACGTCTACAACCTCATCTGGACGGGGAATCCGGTATCCCCATTTGCCGGCGAGTGGTTCGGCACATGGCCTTGGGAAAACGAGGACCTGGCAAGCCAGACGCGCCAACTCACCAATTCATCCCGAGAAAGCAACCTCGCCGACTTGTTCAAACTGCCCTACGAACTCGTCACGGAGCCCGGGCGATTCACGACTCTGGAAGTACCCGCCCTGGTGTCTGTCGGGCTGGTCGCGTTGCTTCTGACACCCTGGCGCAAGTCCAGGATTCGGCCTTATGGTCTCCTGGTGCTCGTCATCGTGGTTGGTTGGTTTTTCACCGCCCCATTCTTTCGCTACCTCACGCCGGTGCTGCCCTTGCTATGCCTGATTTCAGCCTGGTCCGTCGAGCGCATCTTCCTTCTGGCAGCCGGGTTGGGCGCCAGGGTTCGGGGTCCGCGAGTTCTCAAAGCATCAATGGCTCGCCTCGCGGCATTCGCGGCAGCGGCGACCGTGCTCATGCTCGCAGGGCAACACGTCCTGGAGCACAGCCGTTGGTTGCACCACGATGCCTTGACCGAGCGAGTAGAGCACCGCGACCGCTTCCTGCGCGAGCGCCTGCCTGAGTACGGCGTCGTCGAGCACCTGGAGCGCGAGGGCGCAAAGGGTGAGGTAGTTTTCGCCGTTCCACCAAACGCCCTGTACTCCTATGTACGCGCCAATCGAATCGTGGGCGACTACTTTGGCCTCATGGCAATCTCGCGAACCACCGTACCCTACCGGGAGTGCATGGACCAATTGGCGGATCGACTGAGGGCGCGCGGCATTTCGATGTTTGCTGTGTTCCCCGAACCGAAGCGCGAGCAAGGATGGATGACTCGACTGGAAGAGCAACTGGGTTCCCGACTGCCCGTGGCGTATTCTGATGAACATGGGTCACTGTTTCGCGTCGCGCCAGCCACCGGCGCCGACCACGGACGGTCCTGGTCAGACGCTTGGGCGGCGCGGCACAATCGAGGCGCCCTCAACCACAAAGGATGTGAATAGCCACCAGTCCAGACGGGCAAAGAACGCACGCGTAGTCGCGTTCTTGGTCGAGTGCAAGAGGGGGAATGGCCGGCGCCATCTGAAGGCGCTAAAGCGGGCGCCGATCACACAGAGAACTCTTGGCCGAGCGTGAACAGAGGACAGTCGCTGCGTTTTTCCTTGGAGTGCCCGTGTCGGGCCAGGGGCTGGCCTGCGGCATCCCCCTCGAAGCAGGTGTTGGCCAGATCAAAAAGCGTCACCGTGGCGCACAGGCCGAACAGGTTCATGGCGCGCTCGTACAGGTGCGCTTCTATGGCGTCGCGGTGCTTCACCAGGGCGTCCGAGGCCCGATACAGTTGCATCGCGCCCATGGACTCCGGGCAGATCGCCACAGGGTCTCGTTCTGCGCCGGGCGCTGCGCCATGCCCTCCACTATGCACCAGGCGAGTGGTGCTGTAGGTCGAACCATCCTTGGCTCGGCGGGTTTGCGTGCGGCGGATGAACATGCAGGTCAGGATTGGGTATGGGCCCAGTGTCAATACCCGACAACATCCCCAAAATCCTGCCCACACAAACAAACCCAAAATGACCCCGCCTTGGTAAACTTGGGCCAGGACGAACCGGGATTCTGCAAAAGCGCGTCGCTTGAGGAGGTGCGCATGCACGGTCATGTGCTGACTCCAGGGCGCTATGTTGGTGCCCCGCCCACAGAGGATGATGGCGAACCCTTTGCCGACAGGATGCAATGTCTCGTGGCCGCACTGCGCGAGCAGCAGGCTGAGGGCGCACGGCTGAACGCTGCCATTGCCGAAAACCTGGAGCGTCTCGGCTTTCGGAGCCAGCCATGACCGCCGCGCAGTATCAGCAAGAAGCCTTTCCGCCCGAGGAGCGCCTCGACTGGCGGCTGCTGGCTCCGCTGATCGGTCAGGCAAGCGCGGCCTTGGCGCGGTACGACGGTACGCTTGCCACGGTGCCGAATCCACGCATTCTGGTGACTCCCTTGCTGATGCAGGAAGCGGTACTTTCCTCACGCATCGAGGGCACCCAAGCCACTCTGGGCGAAGTGCTGGAATACGAGGCGGGGCAAGCGCCCGCGTCCGCCGAGCGCCAGGCCGACATCGTGGAGATCATCAATTACCGTGAAGCACTCCGGGTCTCGGAACAGATGCTTGAGGAATTACCCCTGTGCCTGCGCGTGATCAAGGAGGCGCATCGTGTGCTCATGTCTGGAGTGCGTGGCGAAAACAAGGACCCGGGCGAATTGCGTCGCATCCAGAACTGGATTGGCCCGCCCGGTAGCGACGTGCGCACCGCGTCCTATGTCCCCATCTCGGCGGATCGATTGCCTGATGCCATGGCTCGCTGGGAGCGCTATATCAACAATGACGAGGTGCCCGACCCGCTGATTCAACTGGCAGTGCTGCATGCCGAGTTCGAAGCGCTGCACCCGTTTCTGGATGGCAACGGGCGCCTCGGTCGCCTGCTCGTGCCGCTTTTTCTCTGGCGGCGCGGGCTGATTGACCGACCGGTGTTCTACATCAGCGCCTGGCTGGAGACCAATCGATCTGCCTACTATGAGGGGCTGCTGCGGGTGTCCCGCGATGATGACTGGACGGGCTGGTGCCGGTTCTTTCTTGAAGCCGTGACGCGACAGGCGGAAGACAATCTGGCCAAGGCGCGGGAGATTCGCAGGCTTTACGACGATTTGAAGGATCGTGTCGTGCAACTGACCCATTCGCAATACGCAATCTACGCGCTGGACTGGATATTCGAGTGCCCGATCTTCCGCAGTACCGATTTCGCGAAGCAATCAAGTATTCCTCAATCCTCGGCAAAACGGATACTGAATGTTCTGCGCGACGCGAGTATCGTCAAAACACTGGCCGAGGGGAAAGGACGTCGAGCAGCCGTGCTGGTATTCGCGGATCTGTTGAATGCTGCCGAAGGGAGAGAGGTATTTTGATGCTCATAGATGACCTACAAAGAGTTTTGTTGGTCATTTTTGCGATAAAACGAACCACAAAACCGTTTGCGTGTCACAGATGAGCCATAAACGGCTCCGCAAATCAGGTTTTTAAAGCGAATAACGACATGCCCTTCGACAATACACTCAAGACTGCCCCTTCGAACAGGCGAGTCAACGCCTTGAAGGAGGGTTGGCGCGATATCTGGCCGATACGAGCGACATCCAGATTCGCGATGGTCTGGTCCAGCGTTTCGCGTTCACGTATGAGCTCGGCCCCAAAGATTCAAGGGGAGTTGCTGTTATGAACATTGAGGAATTGTGCTCGACAGTCGGAGCTTCGCTTCCGTCGCTATTCGAGTGCGCGAAGGCACCACGCGAAGGCATCCGGGTGAGGACACCTTTGATGTATCCCGACGGTGGGATCATTGATGTCTATGTGATCGACCGCGGGACGCACTACAGCGTTACGGACTTTGGCGAGACCTTGGGATGGATTAGCCTGCAGACCACCAACGCGCAGAGGTCCCCAAAACAGAACCGCTTGATCGAGGATTCGTGCCAGACATTGGGTATAAGTCTTGATCACGGACAACTGACGCTTCGAGTCGAAAAAATTGATTCATTGGGGGAAGCGGCAACTTTGGTCGCTCAGGCGGCTCTGCGCGTTTCCGACCTGTGGTTCACGTTGCGGACCCGTGCGGTCGAGACTGTTGCGGATGAGGTAGGCGATTGGTTTTCGGAAAAGCTTGTACCTTTCGAGCGTTCCGTAAGGGAGACCGGTAGGTCCGGGCGAAATTGGTCGGTAGATTATCAAACGCGCATTAATGAGCGGACAGCTTGGATATTTTTGCTGAGCGCCGGTTCACGCGGCGCGTCAAGACGTATAGTTGAACATGTTGTGGCCGGATGTCTGGACCTCAGCCATCTGAAAGTCGCCCGAAGCGGTCTGGTGTTCGTATCGCTCTTTGACGATACAAACGATGTCTGGCGCGAAGAAGATTTCAACTTGGTAGAACAGCAATCGGAAATTGCGTGGTGGTCGAGGCCGGATCAATTTGAACATATCCTGCGCACCGCATAGGGTGCTCGCCCATCCTCCCCATTTTTGAGTGGACCACCTGCTCTTCTGCGAATTGCCTCTCATGGCAACAGCGGACAACTCTACGAAGAAGTAAATCATGGAGTGTCTGACCTCTTGGGGACCTCATATCCTTACCTTCCTCACAATCGTGCTGCTGGCGCTCACCGCATATCTCGCCCGCAGGGCTCTTAATGATGCCTCATATCCGTGCGTAGATTGTTATCTGGTCCTTCAAGATCAGCCACCCAACTGCGTCGATTTTGCCACTCGAAATTCAGGGCATGGGCGGGCGCGGGTGTATGGATGGACGCGATACCCAAAGTTTCGACCGCGTCCGACACCTCTTCGTCACCGATGTCGCCGCGTTGGCGCATTGCCCATAGCGCATTGGCCGCTTCGGCGAAGAGCAAGGCGGCCTTTTGCGGGCACGCGAAGGCGGTGGTTGGAGAAAGGGTGAACCGCCGAGGATTTCTCGGCAGTTCAAACGGAATGGTGGCTCTGGGCCTGCCGCACGGTCAAGCACTGCAACCTGGATGCTATCGTCTCAATCGGGTATCGGGTCAATTCCAGCGGTCGGTGCGATCAATGCACTCAAACGCGATCTTGCGACGAAGGGTTAAGCCTCGCCGTTTTTCGGCAATTCGCTTGGCGACGGGCTGAAATCCGTTTATCGTCAATCTGTTGGCGGCTCCTGCCGGACGAAGCCTTGGGATGGCTGCGCCCTCAGATGATAAACTCACAGAGGTCGCCAAGACGGCACAGCATGATCAAAATGGTGGTCGCCAGATGATCCAAGATGAAGAAATCCGCTGTCGGCTTCGCTGCTTGGGCGAAGACGGCCGGTGGGAATTCAAACAGATCGATTTCAGGGGCGACAAGCCGAAGAGCCCGAGCAGAGACGATCTCGCCGACGAGCTTGGCGCGTTCGCCAATGCGGACGGCGGAATTGTGCTTTGCGGGGTGGCCGATGACGGAACACTCCAGGGCATGTCGCCGGAACAGATGAAAGCTCTCGGTCACCTGCTGGCAGAACTCAGCACCGACACCCTTGAGCCACCTTTGCGGGTTGATATCCATCACAGGAAGCTGGATGGCAAGGCATTCGTGATGGTGGTTGTGCCGCCCGGCAAAGCGCTACATGAACGGCGCGGACAAGCCTTCATTCGGGTTGGCGCAAGCAAGCGCCGCCTTCAGAACGCCGAGCGCCTGCGGCTGGCGCAGAATCGCGCGCAGAACCGGTATCTCTGGTTCGACAAGCAGCCCGTACCCGAGACCGGCTTCGAGACGCTTGGCGAGCGCTTGTGGGAGCCGCTCATCAGCGCGACGGGCGCGGCAGACCCGCGGCGGGCATTGCTGAACCTCAATCTACTGGCGCGGGATGAGGTCGGCGTGGGTCGGGCCACCGTGGCCGGCGTTTTGCTCTGCGCTCCCTCGCCGCAGCAGTGGTTGCCGCAAGCGACCATCATGGCAACGCATTATCGCGGCTTGGATCGCGTTTCGAGCCAGTTGGACGCGCAGGAGATTGTCGGTCCGCTTCCCGCGCAAATTGCCGACGCGGTCAAGTTCGTCGTTCGCAATATGCGCGTTGCCGCGCGCAAGGCTCCAGAACGCGAGAACATCCCACAATACAGCGAAGCCGCCGTATTCGAGGCAGTGGTCAACGCGGTCGCGCACCGCGACTACTCCATGTCCGGGCGCACGATTCGAATCTCCATGTTCAAGGACCGCATGGAAATCGATTCGCCCGGCCAGCTTCCCAATGGTATGACCATCGAAGGTATGGAGGCCAGTCAGGCGACTCGCAACGAGGCCATCGCTTCCGTGTTTGGTCGCATACCCGTCGCCAACTTGCCGGGCTCGGGTGATCGCAAATACCTGATGGAACGCCGCGGGGACGGCGTGTCGATCATTCGCAAGAAGACTCAAGAGACTGCTGGCGCACCACCAGAATACAAAATGATTGATGAATCAAGCTTGCTGCTCCACATCCCAGGCCTGCTCAAAAGTCCCTGATTTGCCGATGGTCGGTCGGGCCCGTGGAGGGTTTGGCGGATTTTGGTGGGTCTGGGGGTTGTGGCAGTGCCCGTTTTGGCGGGCTTTCGGCCTGCCCGGCACGAATTTGGGGTTTGCCCGGCGGCTTGAGGACGGCGTCGAGCGCCTCTTGCGGGCTGAGGTGGTTCATGACCCAAGCCACGTCGGGGCGCCCTTGCGGTCATGATGAAGGTCATGATTCCTCCCGCAAACATGAATCTACCGCATTTAGGATAGCTCGAATCCAAAGGAAAGGTTATGTAAAGGGACCGCGATGATCGCGCCGGCTCCCGGTCACAATCAGGTATAGTGCCCTGCTCGCCAGACTCTGGCCCTTGCGCCGAACGGCGGGCGCTTGCGGCGCAAATTTGAAGCAATCAGGAGAGGCGCGTGCCAGCACCGTCCATGGAAGCTCTGGTGTCCCTGTGCAAGCGTCGGGGATTCATCTTTCCATCCAGCGACATCTATGGCGGCCTGCAAGGGCTCTACGACTACGGGCCGCTCGGCGTGGAGTTGAAGAACAACCTGAAGGCCGCCTGGTGGCGGGCCATGGTGCACGAACGAGACGACGTAGAAGGGCTTGATGCTGCACTGCTGACGCACAGAGCAGTGCTGCAACACTCCGGCCATGAGGATACCTTCTCCGATCCCCTTGTGGACTGCCGTCGCTGCCGCAGCCGCTGGCGAGCCGATCAGGTGGGCGACGCCTGCCCGAAGTGCGGAAGCCGCGACCTGACGGATCCCCGGCCCTTCAACCTGATGTTCAAGACGTCGGTCGGGCCAGTGGACGACGGCAAGTCCTTCGCCTATCTGCGCCCGGAAACGGCACAATCGGTGTTCATCAACTTCAAGAACGTGCTGGACTCCACCGCACGCAAGCTGCCCTTTGGCATCGCCCAGATCGGCAAGGCGTTCCGCAACGAAATCACACCCCGCAACTTTATCTTTCGGATGCGCGAATTCGAGCAGATGGAGCTGGAGTACTTCGTGCCGCCTGGCGAGGACGAGGCCTGGCATCAGCAATGGTTGGAGGCGCGCCTGCATTGGTGGACAGAACAGGGTGTGCCGCGCGAATCGCTGACGATCTACGAGGCGCCGCCCGAAGAACTGGCCCACTACTCCAAGGCTACCTACGACATCATGTATCGCTTCCCGCACGGCGTCGAAGAACTTGAAGGCATCGCCAACCGCACGGATTTCGATCTTGGTTCGCATTCTCGACAGCCGGAATCGCTCGACCTGACGGCCAATGTCAAGGCCAACCAGGCATCCACCGCTCGCCTGGCGTTGCAGGAGCCGGGGTCCGACGGCTGGCGCGTGCCGTTCGTGATCGAGCCGTCCGCCGGCGTTGATCGCGGCATCCTTGCGGTCATGAACGAAGCCTATGCGGTGGAGCCAGTCGCAAACAGCGGCGAACGCACCGTGTTGCGCCTCAAACCGCATCTGGCGCCGGTCAAGGCAGCAGTGCTGCCCCTGAAGCGCAATCACGACGAGATCACAGCCCGCGCCAAGGCCATCCGCCAGCAGCTACAAGCGCTTGGCCTCGGTCGCATCGCCTACGAGAACACGGGCAACATCGGCAAGGGCTATCGCCGACACGACGAAGCCGGCACCCCCTGGTGCGTCACGGTGGACTTTCGGACGATCGAAGGCGATGGCAGCGTCACCCTGAGAGACAGGGACAGCATGGAACAGATCCGGGTCAACGTGGATGAGGCAGCCCGGATATTGCAGCAGGGCACTGGTCGAACGGGCTAACCCCGTTCGGGTCAGCGTCGGCGCGGCAAGCGCACGACATTGTCAGAGTGGAAACCGCGTCGCCCGGCGGTGAGCAGCATCTCCCAGGTCAACGTTCGCTCCGCCTCGTGCAGAAAGCCCCTGAACCCCTGGCCAGCCGGATGCGGAAAGAGCACAAAGGCAAAGTGCAGCCCGCCTTCGCCCCAGAGGAGGCCGACGTTGGGTTCACTCTCAAGTTTTGCCAGGCCGCTCACAGTCACATCTCCGAGTCGGGCGTCAATCGCCCAGAGGCCGTTGTCGTTGGGTGCAACCATGATGGAGAGATCAGAAGCGTGCGCTGGCTTGCGCACCAGAGCCCCGGTCAGGATGAAGCTCTCTTCATCGGCCTCGACGCTGATGTCACACTCTAGCTGCTCCCCGAGGCTCGCTTCCGCCGCAAACAAGGTGCCGCGACCGGACCAATTGCCGGCGCTCAGCGATATGGCCATCTGCTACTCCTGCGCCTGCACTCAGGCGTCATTCCGGCCTTCCGACACATGCCCGAACCGGGCCCGGCCGTCCCGCCAAGGGCAATCGCGCGACAATCAGCCATGCACGCGATCACGGAATTCCCAGGCGATTGCAAGGCCCGTCTCAAGTCATGTCCGGGTAGGGATTTGGCTGATCGAGCGAAACTGACAGGGCGTAGCCGGGCAAGTGGATGCGGCTGGCGTCGATGTCCAAGTCTGCGCCTTCCAGAACGCCCTCTCCGTATCGGTAGATGGACGCCAGCGTCGCCTGACGCATGCTCTCGTCATATAACTGTCTGGCTTCGCGCACCGTCTCGTTGCGGGCCTGGTAGTGAAGGAATGCGCTCTTGCCCCAGCGTCTGGCGAGCATTGCTCGGGTGAAATCGGGCGACAACAGCAATCCGGAAGCGTTGTTGCCGCCGAAGCCCTTGGAATTGATGATGGCGCCCGGCATGTCCGAAGGATCTATCTCGCTGTGCGTCATGGAGAGATTCAGACGGCTGTGGCGCACATCCCTGGCGATGTGATCTATGGTCGTGATGCCCGGCACCCAGCCATGATTCCAGGCGCCAAGCGCCGCCGCCATCTGGTCGCCGCCGGCCGCCGCCATCGAGTGCCCGACATAGGCCTTGACGGCGCTGACCAGCCAGCGCTTGATGCCAAAGACTGCGGCCAGTTCGTTCAGAATGTGTGATTCGGTTACCCGATTCTGCGGCGTTCCGGTGCCATGCGCCTGCACATGCGTGCCATGCCGCAACCCGGCTTCGCCAAGCAGGTTGCGAGCCAGGCCCATGGCCTTGCCCATGGTCAACCAATTGCCTATGCCGGGGCCGGGAATGGACTTCTTGTAACCGTCGGCATTGACAAACACATCCGCCACGCCAGCCAGCGCCTCTGCGCCGAGTTCCATGGCCAGGGCGTCGTCCATCAACAGGGCGTAAACGCCGGCCTCGCCAACTGTAAACCCGGAGTTGCTGGAAAACGGCCGGCAGGCGCGCCGATGATCCGGCGCGTCGCTGTCGTCCAGCGCCATCAAGGACTCATCCTCCGCCAATGCGCCCATGATGCGATAGGCTTCGATGACGTCCGGCAGCACCGGCGCCTCCGCATTGCCGACCAGCACCACCCGGCGCTCGCCCCGCCGAATTTCTTCCATGCCCTGCTTCAGGTTGTACAGGAAGGTCGCACAAGCGCCGATGATGCCGGCGGTGCCGCCCGCCAGGCCCAACACATAGGCATTGATGAAATCCCCGGTCATCTGCGGTAGCCCGAGCGCACTGTTCTTCGACGAAGGACGCTTGCCCATCATCGGGTTTTGCAGCATCCCGCCATAGCCTTCCGGGTCCAGCTGGCTGAGTGCGCTGCCGGAATAGACCGCAAAGGCGTCGGGCGGCAAGCGCTCTTTCAGCGTCTCCAGCGAAATACCGGAAGAACGCAGGGCGTCGGATGCGGCAAAGACCGCCAGTTGCAGCCCTCGCGGATGGCTGCGCGACGGATAAAGCGCATCCGGTTTGAAGCCGGTGGGTAGCTGGCCGGCGCTGTTTACCCTGGAAGCCCGAAAATCCGGCAAGAGCGCCTGAAGCCCAGCTTCCGCCACCACCCGATACTCCTTGTCGTTGATGGGCTCGACACGCCAGCCCTCGGGCAGATGCGCCGGTAGCTGGCGCTTGCGGATCGTGAAGGTCAATGGCAATTCCGCTGGACGCAGCGCGACGGTTCGATTGCAGCGCACCTGCTCGGTATCGAACAGCTCGATCCTGCGGATCAGCGTATGTTCGCGCATGTGCCGCCGCATCTCGGGCGAACTGGCGGGATCTGAAAGATTCATCAGCGCCGCCAGGCTCTGGTAGGTGTCCGCGCCAACCCGCTCTGGCAGGACGTCGATCACCAGACGCCGGTAAGCGTGATCGAACGAAATGCGTCCGGCAGGATTGATGCCGCCAAAGCCGACAACTATGGGAAGGGGCGTCATGCTGAATTATCCCGGCCAATGACAGCGGAGGCAGATGGCAATTCGATTTCCCGCGCTCGCCATGGCGCCTTGCTGCGAAGCCTGGCGTAGCTCAACCGCACTCGAAAGTCCTCACCGATTCCAGACATGACCGCCTGCTCAAGCATCTCCGCCTCGTCACGCCGCATCGGTGCGCTCCCGGGCCATATTGGCGTAGCGCTCATCGGCTTCAACGCCCAGCCAATGACGGTTGAGCTTCTTTGCGACTGCCGTCGTGGTGCCGCTGCCAACAAACGGATCCAGCACGGTGCCCCATAGCGGCGAATAAAGACGAATCACGCGAGCAGCGAGCTCTTCAGGGAATTCAGCTTCATGGCGGTGATTCCGGCGCACGGAACGAATATTCCAGACGCCTCGTGACCCCCACTCAGCCCACTCTTGATCCGAGAGCCTGCCGCGATCGTATTCGACGATTCCGGGTCGCCAGAACACATAGATGTGTTCGAACTCATCGACAGCCCGGTAGCTATTGGAGTGCCACCGGGAGTTGGCCCAACTCGGATCCTTGTGCCAGATGCGCTGGTCGTAGAGATGCAGTCCCGCCGCTTCCGCCCATTCGGCGATCATGCATCCCGTCAGCAGCACCTTGGTGGCCGTCTGGTGCTTCCCGCCCCGCACGTTGTTGTTCTCCAACCGCCGCTGCACGGTCTGTTCGCTGCATCCGAGCATCTCGCCAAGCTGCTTTCGATTCGCGTGAGGGTGTTGGCGCTTGGCCTCAAGGACCTGCTCTCGGGTGACAGGATTGGTCTTGCGCCTCAGGTTGTCGGCCTGGAAGCGAGGCATCGATTCGTCGGCGAAACACAATATGTCACCGATGTTGACGACGAGGAATCCGCCGGGTTTGATGATCCGCGTATGACACGCGATCACGTCCTGCAACATCCTGCGCCAATCATCGAACGTCGAATCTTGTTCGTAGGACTTGCCAACATGGTAGGGCGGCGACCAGAAACTCAGGTTCACCGAGTCTGGCCCTAGCGTTCGCAGATGGCGGCAGGCATCGTCGTTGACAATCCGGCCAAAGCCGTCGGGCGTTGGAGCTGGCAAATCCCCGGAAAAAGACAGTGCAGACTGACTCACTTCAGCGCCTCCCGAGCAAACACGACGCTTGTCCTGGCAACCCTCCGGCAGGGCCTCGGCCTGCCTTTGCAAACCAGGGCAACAACCCGCTTGCAACCAACGTGTTCACTTCCGGGAGAGGGATGGCGCAATGTAAGCGTTGCAGCGATCAGGCGCAAGTGGCCCGCGGCCCCTGGCGCCCTGTAAAAACTGGAACATCAGTTTGATTTTTATTGATTTTAAAGCGACTTCCCGGCGTCGCAACGCCCTCCCCAAGAGCCTCTTGATTCGGATGAGGAACGCCGACGCCAAGCCCTCAACTTTCCTGGAATCGGTGAAACAGTTCGGCGAAATTGCAGGGCCGGTGGCGGATATCGAGTTGATTGCGCAATATGTGGTCCCAACCGGTTTGTACTGCATTGCCGGAGCCTGGCAGGGCGAAGATCAGGGTGCCGTTGGCGAGGCCGCCAAGCGCTCGGGATTGAATCGTGGACGAACCGATCTCCTCCCATGAGACCTGCCGGAACAATTCTCCGAAACCCATGATGGTTTTGTCGAACAGCGGAAGAAGCGCTTCCGGCGTGCTGTCGCGGCCAGTGAATCCGGTGCCGCCGGTGCTCAGAACTAACTGCACGCCCGGCTTGTGGATCCAGTCGGAGACCCGCGCCCGGATGGCGTAGATGTCGTCCTTGACGATGGCGCGCTCGACCAGCCGGTGGCCGCTCTCGCCGAGGAGATTCGCCAGCAGGTCACCCGAGGTATCGTTCTCAGTGGTGCGGGTGTCGGAAACGGTGAGCACCGCGCAGTTCAGAGAGCATTCGCCTGTCATTGCCATCAATTCTGTGAGTAGCTAGAGTACGGGGCCATTTTAGCAAAGGGCTTCGGGCCGTTTGGAAGAATCGATTACCCAGGGCGATCGGCTGTACCAGATCGCCGAACGACTTGCCCAGGAATTCTCCCTGTTTCCCAGCGTGGCGGCGGAGGAGTCCCTTGGGGGCGTCTATTCGCGCAGTCGTATCCGGCGGCGCACCCGTCGCCTCCAGAGCCTGGACATAGACGCCTACATTGACAAGGTGGTGGCGCCAGCCGAGAGCCCCGCCCGGCCTTCGGCGCCGCCTGTGATTCGCCAGCTCGGCTCAGTGCAGCAGGAAACCCTGGAAGGCCCCTTCTACGCTGCCACACTGGAACTCGACTTTGGCGGCGACCGGCGCCAGGTAGGCTTTCTGGCGCAGAACCGGTCCGCAGACAAGGGCGTCTGGGGGCCACAACATCATCTGCAGGCAGCCCAGTATCTCGAAGGCTGGGCGAAGCGCCGCATTCCGGTGGTCACCTTCATGGACACGCCCGGGGCCGACGCCCGGGAAGACGCAAACCGCAACAATCAGGCACACAGCATCTCCCGGTTGATCACCGAGGCCAGCAATCTGGACGTGCCGAACATCGGCATCATCTTCGGCCTCGGCTACTCCGGCGGCGCCATTCCGCTGGCCGCGAGCAACATGATTCTCGCGCTGGAAGACGGGGTATTCAGCACGATTCAACCGCCTTCCCTGGCCAACATAGCGCGCCGGCTGAATCTTTCCTGGCAGGAGTGCGCCAAGCATGTGGGGCTTTCTCCCTTCGAGCTCTACATGCAGGGCAACATAGACGGGGTCATCGATTATTCTCCGCTGACGCCGGAGCGCCTGCCCAACCTGCGTGACGCCATCGTCAGCGCGCTGGGGTCGGTCGAGGCGCGCACGCGCCAGTTCGTGGCCGAGAATCCATACATCCTGGAGCAGTATCGACGCAGCCTGGACCGCTACCTGAACCCTTCCCCACAATTGCAGAAGATGCAGGAATGCGCCTCACTGACGCTCACCAAGAATCCCACCGAGTACCTGAACGTCTTCGGCATTGCCTATCGCTATATGCGCTACCTCAAGGTGCGCCGACGCATCAAGGCCACCAGCACAGCGCAATACGGGCGCCTCGCGGACCGGGAATTGCCGCGGGGGGAACTCGACCTGCGGGCGGAACGCGAGCGCCGGCGCACCTTTCTGACATGGCTCCAGGATCCGGACAAGGTGGCCTACGACGATCATCTGGCCAAGGCCTGGAAGAACTACGGCGAACGCAAGCAGGCGATGCACGATGAGCGCGCCCGCTTCGTGCAGATTATCCTGGGCGAGCCCAGGCAGAACTATCAAAAGGCCCGCGCCCAGCTGCTCACCACCACCGGCGCCTATCTCTATAACCGCTGGAAGGGCGAAGCCGTCGGTAATCTGCGCGCCCTGATCGATCTGCTGGCGCACCCGGAAGACACCCGCTGCATCTTGCGCGTGAGCGATGTGGACGATCCGGCCGGCTGCATTCGCGCGATCCGGCGCGATGCCGATTTCTTCCAGGCCATCCAGGACACCTTGTCGCATGAGGGACGAAAGCTGTTCCGCCCCGGTGGCGTGCGCGACAAGTCACGAGACTATCTGGCGGGCCAACTGACCACCGAAATGAACCTGGTCATCACCGGCCCGATGCTGAATGATCAGCTGGCCGGCGCCTCCAGGCAGGCGCCTGCAGGCTCCAGCATCAGCGCCAATCGACGCATTCTGGAACACCGACTCCCGGATTACCTGGCGCCGGTTCGCCGCCGGAATACGCCCCTTGCGCGCGATCAGCTCACGCTGCTTGATGTCCTCACCGAAGCGGACCTGCGCGACGACTTCATTCGCGAATGCCGGAATCTGCTGCTCTTTGACGGCATCTACGACCATACAGTCGCGCATCTCGACGAAATCGCGCAGGAGGCGCAATCGGCGCAAGCACTGTCACGCGGCACGCTTGGCCAGATGCTGGAGCAATCGCTTGCCGACGCGGCGGCGAGATTGCAGCCACAACAGGACGCGCCCGGCGCCACCACCGCGCTACGGGAACAGGTGCTCGATTGGTACCTGCGCGTCACCGATCTGCCGCGCAGCCTGCATTTCTTTCAGTCGGTGGAAGAATGGAAGCGGCGACGCTTCCCGCATCTGGCGGACGCGCTCTTCGTGGTTGTCACCACCCTGTTCCAGACCCTGCTCGAATCCTTCGTGCATTCTGAACGCGGCGGCAAACGCTACAACGGGCGCATCGCGCCACGCCGCATTGGCCGTCGCAAGGACTTCTGGTACCGACTCAACATCGCCTACCAGGACTTGCAGATGCAGAATGTCCTGGGTCGGTTCAAGGGTGTGCGCTTCACCCACCGGAATCTGATCGACGCCTTCTTCTCGGAGTGGGAGGAGGTCTATGCGGAGCGCATCAGTTCAGACCCATGCGCCTTCCCGGGATTCCGCCAGGCGATAGAGGCGGCACTCAAGCGTGGCCTGCCGCCCTGTGGCGCCATCACCGGGCTGGCCACGTTCAATGATGGCGGCAACCCGGTGCGCTGCGGCCTGGTGCTGTCTAACGTGGCCTTTCAGGCCGGCGCCTTCGACATGGCCAGCGCCGAGAAGTTCTGTCGGCTGCTGCGGCTCTGCGCCGAACGCGGGCTGCCGGTGATCTGCTTCATCTCCTCCGGCGGCATGCAAACCAAGGAAGGCGCAGGCGCCCTTTTTTCCATGGCTGCGGTGAACGACCGCATTACTCGTTTCGTGCGCGACCACGACCTGCCTGTCATTGTATTCGGCTATGGTGATTGCACGGGCGGCGCGCAAGCCAGCTTTGTCACCCATCCATTGGCGCAGACCTACTATTTCTCCGGCGCCAGCATCCCCTTCGCCGGGCAGATTGTGGTGCCCAGCAATCTGCCGCTCAATTCGATACTCGCCAACTATCTGTCCGCCAACGAAACAGCCATGCAGGGCCTGGTCGAACACCCGTTCCACGAAGGTCTCGACGCCGCCCTGCGACAGGTCGATGCGGACATCCCGCTGCCCAAGGAAACGGTGCCGCAGGTGATTCACCGCGTGCTGGCCGGGGTGCTGGACCCGGAAAGGCAGGTGTTGCAAGCAGCGCCCAGGCCGACGGAAGCCAGCCTGATTCGCCCCGTCAAGCGGCTGCTGATTCATGCCCGAGGCTGCACCGCCGCCAAGCTGGTGCGGATAGCCCAGCAGAAGGAACTCGAGGTGGTGCTGGTGCAATCAGACCCGGACATGGAATCGGCTGTAGTCGATCAGCTCGGCCGCAGGGATACGCTGGTGTGCATCGGCGGCAACACCCCGGATGAGAGCTATCTCAATGCCCGCAGCGTACTCAGCGTTGCGGTGCGAGAGGGTGTTGACGCGCTGCATCCAGGCATCGGATTTCTCTCCGAGAGCGCGCAATTCGCGCAACTCACGCGCAGCCGCGGCATCAACTTCATCGGCCCGCCGGTCAGCAGCATGGAAACGATGGGCAACAAGTCCAACGCCATCGCCACCGCGCTGAGCCTGGGTGTGCCGGTGGTGCCGGGTAGCCACGGCATTCTCACGGACATCGAGCGCGCCGCCGAAGTGGCCCGCGAAATCGGCTATCCGGTGCTGATCAAGGCCGTGCACGGCGGCGGCGGCAAGGGCATCCAGGTAGCAACAAGCGAAGCCGACTTCTTCGAGCGCTTCCATCAGGTGCAGGCCGAAGCCCGGGCTGCCTTTGGCAACGGCGATGTCTATCTGGAAAAGTACGTCACCTCCTTGCGCCACATCGAGGTGCAGTTGCTGCGCGACCGGCGCGGTAACAGCCGCGTGCTCGGTTTGCGCGATTGCAGCGTGCAGAGAGACAAGCAGAAGGTGTTCGAGGAATCCGGCTCTACCATCCTGCCGGAGCATCTGCAACAGGACGTGCTCGACTACACCGCCGCCATTGGCGATGCCGTCAATTATCTGGGCGCCGGGACGGTGGAGTTCATCTTCGACCTTCAGGCCCAGGCAGTCTATTTCATGGAGATGAACACCCGCCTGCAAGTGGAGCACCCGGTAACCGAGTGGGTTTCCGGCGTGGATATCGTGGGCGAACAATTCCGCATCGCCGCCGGCGAGTCCATCGGCCGCATGCGCGTCAAGCAAAAGGGCTACGCAATCGAAGCAAGAATCAATGCGGAGCGCGTCAGCCTCGACAGCAACGGGGCCATGATCTTCCGCCCGCATCCGGGCGCCATAGAGTCAGCCCACTTTCCAACAGAGACGGGCGTCGAGGTGATCACCATCGCCGCCCCCGGCAAGTTCATCTCACCCTATTACGACAGCATGATTGCGCAGGTGATCGTCCACGACAAGGATCGAGACAGCGCCATGGACAAACTTCTCGGCTATCTGGAAAGGGTCTCCATCACCGGCATCTGCACCAACATTCCCCTGCTGCTGCAAGTGCTTGCCGATGACGTTTTCCGGCGCGGCAATTACGACACCAACTATCTGCCAGAATTCTTCAAACGCACTGATACGGGCCGCCTGATAGCGGAGATCGAAGCAGCTGCAGGCGATGCGGATGCCGGCTTCGATCTCGACAGCATTCGTATCGAGGACAGCCAGGAACTCAAGGTGTTGTCGCCGGCAGCGGCCGTGTTCTACACCACCCCCTCGCCTTCCGAGCCGGATTTTGTCAGCGTCGGGGAGCGCGTATCGGTGGACGCCACCCTCTGCCAACTCGAAGCCATGAAGATCTTCACGCCGCTGGCGCTGAAAGACTTCAATGGCGACGCCTGCCTCTATGACCCGGAGCAGCAATTTGAAGTGACGCGCGTGAATCTGAGCAGCGGCCAGCAGGTAAACGCCGGCGATCTACTGTTCGTCGTCAAGCCTGTTGCGGAGCGCCCTGCCGCCTGAACACGCCATGCTCTACTACAGCCACGAGGCTCTCCTGCTGCATGATGTCGGGCCGCAGCATCCCGAGCGCCCGGACCGGCTGCGCGCGGTTCAGCAAGCGCTCGGTCAGTCGGGTCTGCTGGCGCGTCTGGAATCTCTGGAGGCCGAACCGATCACCCGGACAGCGCTGGCCGATCTGCACGGCGACGCCCTGCTCGCGCATCTGGACGCCCTGGCGCCCGCCTCTGGCCTGGTTCATCTGGACGGCGACACGCTGCTGAACCCGTACAGCCTGTCGGCAGCGGCACTGGCCGCCGGCGCCGTATCAAGCGCCGTCGAAGCAGTTCTTGCTGGGCCGCACAGACGCGCTTTCTGCGCCGTCCGACCGCCCGGCCACCACGCTGAAGCCGATACCGCGATGGGATTCTGCTTTTACAACAGCATCGCGCTTGGCGCCGAACGGGCGCTGCAACAGGTGGACCGGGTCGCAATTCTCGATTTCGATGTACACCACGGCAACGGCACAGTGGACATCTTCAAGGAGCGCCCGGACGCGCTGGTGTGTTCGAGCTTCCAGCATCCCTTTTATCCCTCGCGCCACTTCGCCATCGACAGACCCAATATCGTCAATACGCCGCTGCCCGAGGGCACGGCCGGCGCTGCGTTCCGGCGGGCGCTGGAACGGGACTGGGCGCCGGCAGTGCAAGCGCACAAACCCGATCTGATCCTGATCTCGGCCGGGTTCGACGCACACCAGGCAGACCCATTGGGTGGACTTTGCCTGAACGAATCGGACTTTCGATGGGTGACCGAGTTCATTGCCGATCTGGCGGACGAGCACGCCGGGGGGCGGATCGTATCCGCGCTGGAGGGTGGCTACGATCTACCGGCACTGGGCCGTTCTGTCGTGGTCCATGTGGCGGCGCTGGTCGAAGCCGATGCTTGACAACCTGGAGACGCTGATAACGCTGTCTCGCACCGGCACCATGCGCGAAACTGCCACGGCCTTGGGGATTTCGCAATCAGCCGTGAGCAAGCGAATTGCGGCTCTGGAGCGCCACTATGGCCAGAGCCTGACCGAACGTCAGGGTCGGCGAGTGGCGCTGACCCCTCAGGGCAATCGCCTGACAGAACAGGCAGCGGCGCTGGTGAGCGAGCTTCGGGGGCTGGCGCTGGAGGCGGAGACACAACACAGGCGCCGGATCATCCTGGGGGTTTCAGAGGCCATCCTGGCAAGCTGGGGACCGGCGCTGTTCGCAGCTGTCTCCGCCCGGATGCCGCACGTGCAGCTGAGCTTCCACGCACAGCGCTCACCGGTGGTGCTCGACCGCCTGCGTTCCGGTGAGTACATGGTTGGTATCTGCACTGGCTACGCCGACGCCGAGGCGGACCTGCGCAGCGAAATCATCGTCCGCGAACCGATGGTGATTATCCCTGCCGCGCTGGAAACCTGGCAGCCGCAGCCAGACGAAGCGATCAATGTGCTCACCATCGAGAGCCGTTCCGGGGCTTGGGCTTCCATCGAAGAAGACATGCGACGCCTCAACCTGCATCGCAACGCGTCGCTTGAATCCTTCTTCTCGGTGGCGCAGATGGCGCTGGCCGGGTTCGGCCACGGGCTGGTGCCGATGGGCGTTGCCCGCACCCTGGGGATCGATGCAAAGTTGCTGATTCCGGTGCATCGTCAGGGCCTGCACAGGCCGGTGCGCTTCGTGGCGCGCAAGTCGATGTTCTCAAGGCCGGTAGTGCGAAACTTCTACCAGGCGATTGTGGCCGAGGCCGGGCAGTTTGTCTGATCCCTGGCGCGCCTCAGGGCTTCTGAAACAACAACGTAAACCGGTCGGAATTGCCACTGACGGAACGGCGACCGACCTCATAGCGCAGCTCGTCATCAAGCCGGTAATGCAAGGTGGAATAATCCACGAAGTCGAAGCCTGCGGCCTCGATCTCGCGGATCGCCAACACCGGATCAAGCCGCCGCCAGTTCTCGAAATTATCCTCCTGCATGTGGCGTCGCGTATGATCAATCACGCCGTAGTAGCCGCCGGACTTCAATGCAGCAAATACCGACGCATTGATCGCCTTGCGTCCGGCAGCCGTGAAGTTATGCAGGTTGCGAAAGGTCAACACCAGGTCCATGCCCTCGGCCTTGAAGGACAGCCCTTCAAATTGCCGACCTGACCGGCGAAATTCGCCATCGGCTTCGATCACCTTGACCCGATCGAACCCCGGCTGCCCAAGCAGGCTTGCCTGCACCCGGTCCGTGCCGATGCTGAGAAAGAGTTCGCCGGCATCGTAAAGCACCGGCGCCAGGATTTTCGTGTACCAACCGCCACGCCCCGGCATGAGTTCCAGCACGCGCATATCCGGCTGCATACGAAAGAACGCCAGGGTTTCGGCCGGCTTGCGATTCGCGTCCCGGGCGCGCTCTTGTTCGCTGCGAATCTCGCTCTTCAGCGCCTCTGCAACCGCTTCCGCCAGATCAGCCCGGGCCTGTGTCGAAAAAGCCGCGAGGAGCAACGCGACAACGCCTGCCGTGGTCAGTCTGTGCATGAAACCCTGCCATCCGTGCATCAAGGGCCGCCATTGTAGGTGATTGGCCCGGCGTGTAAAGTCGAATCAGTCGGCTATTACACCGAGGCGAGCCCGCCTGGCAAGACGACGAGCAGCGATGCCTGAGCCAGAGCTTGACACCAGAATTCGCCTGCAAGCGTTCGAGCACGTGAGATTGCTCGAACAACAGCATGGCACGCTGACGGCCGCCCAGATCGAAGCCGGATTCGTGTTCGACGGCGAGCAGGTGCACCTCGCCACGCGCGCCAAGGGAATCTTCAAACCAAGGCAGATGCAGACGCTGCTTTCGATCAAGACGGTTGTGCCGCGAACCGGCAGGCGCTACTGGTACGACGATCAACGCCTTTACGAGCGCGCGCTGCCATCAGGTGAAGACTTCCACTACGCGTTCAGGCGGGGCGGCGCTTCGCACGCGGACAACCAGCTTCTCAGAACAGCGTGGCAGGAGCGAATCCCGATCATCTACTTTCTCGGCATCTCTCCGGGCCGCTATCAGGCGATCGCGCCGGCATACATTTATGGATGGGATTGGCCTCGGAACCGCTGCCAGGTTGGCCCCGGGAAGGCGGATGCCAGGCAAAGCGCGGCTGGACCCGCTCCCCTGGAGGCGCGGGAAGAGCGCCGCCATTACCTGCTTGAGGCGCGGCAACGGGCGCATCAGGCGTCTTTCAGGCAGGCGCTTCTCGACGCCTACCAGAACCGATGTGCAATCTCCGGGTTGGCCGAGCCAAGATTGATCGACGCCGCCCACATCGTCGAGGATCGTCACCAGACCCTTGGGCAACCCATAGTGCCCAACGGTCTGCCGCTGTCAAAAATTCACCATGCTGCATTCGACGGCGCCTTGATCGGGGTCGACCCGGACTATGTCGTCCATGTATCGGAGCAGCTTCTCGCACAGCGTGACGGCCCGACGCTTGAGGCGCTCAAGGCCATCAATGGCCATCGCATCCGACTGCCGGCCCGGAGAAGAGACTACCCTGACCGCGAACGGCTGGCGCACAGGTTCGAGCAGTTCAGGGCAGCCATGTAGCCTGGAACCGACGACAGCATCTTCGTGACACAGAGCACCTGCCCTACCCTGCCGGCTCCCGCTTGATCCAGCCGGCGAGCGCTTGCACCCACTCCGGCATGTCATTCAGGCAGGGAATCAGCGTGAAGGACGCGCCGCCCGCCGCCAGGAAGGCAGCCCTGCCCCGTATGCCGATTTCTTCCAGCGTTTCCAGATTGTCCGCAACAAAGGCAGGGCAGGCGACAGCCAGATGACGCACATCGCGCTCCGGCAGTTGCGTCAGCACCTGGTCCGTGTATGGCGAAATCCAGGGCGTTGATCCCAGGCGCGACTGAAAGCTGACAGATACCTGCTCCGGCGCCAGGCGCAGCCGGGCCGCGAGCGCGTGGCTGGTGGCGTAACATTGATGTCGATAGCAGGTGGCATGGGCTGGAGAAGCCTGATCGCAACATTCGGCGCTGGCGAGGCAGTGGCTGCCGGTCGGGTCGGCGCGTTTGAGATGTTGCAGTGGCAGGCCGTGATAGCTCAGGAGGAGATGATCGAAGGGATCGGGCAGATGCCGTTCGATCACCAGCGCCTGGGATTCGATGTAGGCGCGGCGCTGGTAAAAGGGCGGCAGCACGGCAAGCGTCATGTCTTGTGGAAGCCGTTTGCGAACCGCCTTGATCGCCGTGCTGCGCGTTGAATCCGCGTGTTGCGGGAAGAGGGGTATGGCCAGCAGCTCGCGGCAACCGGCCTGGCTGAGGCGCGTCAGGGCGGCTGTGATATCGGGGCTGCCGTAGCGCATGGCAAACTCGCAAGGCATGTCCAGGCTGCTGGCAAGACGCTCGGTAAGTTGCCGGGTTTGGCACAGCAGAGGCGAGCCCGCATCCGTCCAGATGGCCTGATAAGCGCGCGCCGTGCGGCTTGGACGAAACGGAAGCACGAATGCGCTCACCAGCAGCCGGCGCAGCGGCCAGGGCAGCGTGATCACATGCGGGTCCATGAGAAATTCGTTGAGATAGCGGCGGACGGCCGACGTGGTCGGCGCATCCGGCGTGCCGAGATTCAGCAGCAGTATCCCCCGGCTCATGCGGCTGATGCGCCAGAATCGCGAACAGACATGCCGGCGAGGGTATCACAGGGGCCACCGCAAGATGGGCAGCCTTGACGCATTTGATACCCTTGCCGGCAACCTTGCGGGCGGTTGCGCCAAGTGACCAATTCCATCGTCATCGTCGATTATGACGCCGGCAATCTGCGCAGCGTGCAGCGGGCCTGCGCCGAAGTTGGCGCAACAGCGATCATCAGCCGGGACCCGGCGCAGGTCCGGGCTGCGAAGCGCATCATCTTCCCCGGCGTCGGCGCTGCCGGCAGCGCCATGTGCAGCCTTCGAGAGAACGGGCTGGACGAAGCCCTGCGTGCCGCGCTCGCTGCTGGCACACCTCTGCTCGGCATCTGCCTGGGCCTGCAAATCTCGCTCGACTGCTCGGAAGAATCGGAAACCCGCACGCTTGGGCTGATCAAGGGCAGCACCAGGCGCTTTCGGTTCAACAGCCCGGACCTGAAGGTGCCGCACATGGGCTGGAACCAGGTCACCCCGACGCGCCCGCACCCGCTGCTCGACAGTATCGAACCAGGAGACGAATTCTACTTCGTACACGCCTACTACCCGACTCCGGCGGACGCAGCACAGGTGTACGCCCGCACCACCTACGAAACGGAATTTGCGGCGGCTGTCGGCCAGGACAACTATCTGGGCGTGCAGTTTCACCCGGAAAAGAGTGGGCGGGTCGGTTTGCGCCTGCTGGACGCCTTCAGTCGCTGGGACGGCCAGTGCTGAGCCGCCACATCGCCTGCACAGACACGATGGCTGTACTGGCCTGCGCCAGCCGGTGGCAGCGGCGGTGCTGAGCAAGCGACTCATCGCCTGCCTGGACGTGCGCGACGGCAAGCTCGCCAAGAGCGTGCGCTTTGTCGATACCCGAGACATAGGCGACCCCGTGGAAAAAGCCCGCGCCTACTACGAGGATGGCCTGGACGAACTGGTCTTCTACGACATCACCGCTTCCAGCGACAAGCGCGCAATTCTGCTGGATGTGGTGGAGGCGGTCGCCGCCGAGGTGTTCATACCCCTCTCCGTGGGCGGCGGCGTGCGCTCCGTGGCGGACGCGACCGATCTGCGACTGGCGGGCGCCGAGAAGATCAACGTCAACTCCGCGGCGGTGCAGCGGCCAGCGCTGATCGCCGAGTGCGCGGAGGCCATAGGCAATCAGAATGTGGTCTTGTCCATGGACATTCGCCGGGTTCCGGTCAGCAGCGCCTGCCCATCCGGATACGAAGTCGTGATCCATGGCGGGCGCAAGCCCATGCAGATCGATGGGTTGACCTGGGCGCTTGAGGGTGAACGGCTCGGCGCGGGCGAACTGGTGGTCAACGCCATTGACGCAGACGGCACGCTCGCAGGATATGAATTGACACTCACCGCGCTGATCGCCGAAGCCGTGCGCATTCCGGTGATCGCTTCCGGGGGCGCCGGCGAGCCCGCGCATCTGGTGGAGGCTCTCACCATCGGCAAGGCGGACGCAGCCCTGGTGGCATCCATGGTGCACTACGGGAACTACAGCGTCAGTGAACTGAAACGGCATCTGCATCAGGCAGGGGTCAAGATGCGGATGTCCTGGTAGGAGGCCGGGTATGCGGGCGGTGTTGGTTGAAGATGGCCGGCTGGTGCTCGGCACAGCGCCGACGCCACAACCGAGCGCCGGCGAAGTACAGATTGCGGTAGCCGCCTCCGGCCTCAATCGCGCCGACCTGCTGCAAGTTGCAGGCGGCTATCCACCACCGCCCGGCGCCAGTCCAATCCTCGGGCTTGAGTGCTCTGGAATGGTGACAGCCGTTGGCGAAGGCGTCATGCGTGTCGCGCCGGGAGACGCTGTCTGCGCACTGCTCGCCGGCGGCGGCTATGCCGAAACCGTGGTGGCGCCCGCCGGCCAGGTGCTGAAGATTCCCGCTGGTGGCCTGTCTGTTGCGGACGCTGCCGCTCTGCCCGAAGCATTTGCGACCGCCTGGCTGAATCTGTACATGGAAGCCGGCCTTGCCCGACGCGAGCGGGTGCTGGTTCACGCTGGCGCCAGCGGCGTCGGCACAGCCGCCATTCAACTCTGCAAGGCCAGCGGCAATCCCGTGTTCGTGACAGTGGGCGACGAGGCAAAGCTCGCGCGCTGCCTGGCCCTGGGCGCGAGCGCCGGTTGCAATCGGCGCCAGGGGTCCTTTGCAGGACAGCTGGCCGAGTGGACGCAACAAGCCGGTGTGGACGTGATTCTGGATCCGGTCGGCGGCGCCTATCTCAAGGACAATCTGGCAAGCCTGGCGCGCGATGGCCGCTTGATCTTGATCGGCCTGATGGGCGGCGCCAAGGCTGAAATCGCCCTCGGCGCCATGCTGATGAAACGCCAGCGACTGATCGGGTCCACCCTGCGCGCGCGCTCCGTTGCCGCCAAGTCCGCGATCATGGATGGCCTCAAGCAGTCGGTATGGCCAGCCGTCGAAGCCGGCGCAATCAAACCGATCATCGAAGCCAGATTCCCGGCCGGGGAAGCACAGGCGGCCCAGGAGTTGCTGGCAAGCAACCGCACATTCGGCAAGGTGCTGCTGATCTGGTAGGCGTCTGCCCCGCGCCTTGTTGAACAACAGTTCCCCGGACGTCATCAGCGCCGCCAGACCGCAGGCATTGAATACAGGGCAGCGGATCACCGAGCCCGTCAGGGCTATCCCGAAGCTGAGCCCGTACAGCGCCTATCCGAGCAATCACCTTTCTGGTACAAAGAGCGGCGGACGGCGGGGGCAGGATCATCCTTGAGCATCGAACGAAAAATCACCCAATCACTCTACGGCCTGATACTGGAACTGGAGGCGCATGGTCAGGTTCGGTTTCTGGCCGGCGACCTCTGTGATCGCCTGCGCCAGCGCAATCAGCCACTCGGCGCATGGCAGGTGCGCAGGTTGCTGACAACCCTTGAGGCTGAGGGTCTGGTCGCCTGCGACCCGGACACCTGCGAGTGGCGCCGGATTGGCTCGGAAGCCGCCTTTGCACCGAGCCGAACCCCGGATGCGGCATGAAGCCAAAAATCCTGAGGCCGACTGCGGAGCCAGATAATGTCTGACGAACCCGGGCAGCCGGCGCCGGCGGAGGCGGAATTCAATTTCGAGGCGTCGCTGGAAGAACTGGAAGCGCTGGTCAAGAAAATGGAAGCCGGCGATCTGGGGCTGGAGGAGTCCCTTGTCGTGTTCGAGCGAGGCGCCAGACTTGTTCGCCAATGCCAGGCAGCCCTGAAAACTGCAGAGCAGAGAGTCCGCATTCTGACGGAAGACGGGGAACTGGCCGAATTCGATGTCGATGCAACTTGATCTGGACACCCTGAACGCTCGCGTCGAAGCCGCGCTGCCGGACCTGCTGCCAGCGTCATCGGACCTGGCCCCGCCACTGGTGGAAGCCATGCGCTACGCCGTGCTTGGCGGTGGCAAGCGGTTGCGGCCGATGCTGGTCTGCGCTGCGGCTGACGCCTTCGGCAGCAGCGTGGAAGATGCGCTGGCCCCGGCCTGCGCGATGGAATTCCTGCATACCTACTCCCTGGTGCATGATGACTTGCCGGCCATGGATGACGATGCTCTGCGCCGTGGCCGACCAAGTTGTCACGCTGCCTTTGGCGAAGCCACCGCCATCCTCGCCGGAGATGCGCTGCTCACGCTCGCTTTCGAGACGGTGGCTGCCGCTGACGCCATCCCCGCGAAGCGACGGCTTGCGGCGCTGAAGGTGCTGACCGAGGCCAGCGGCTGGGCCGGCATGGTGGGCGGTCAGGCGATGGACCTGGCCAGAACCGGCTCCGAATTGACTGCGCCCGAGCTGCGACTCATGCACGGCGCCAAGACTGGCCGGTTGATCGAAGCATCGGTTTGCATCGGCGCACATTGCGCCGGCGCAGATTCAGTGGCCCTGGCGCTTGCGGCTGGATTCGGCAGCCGCATCGGCCTGGCCTTTCAGATCATCGACGACGTGCTCGACGTCACCGCCAGCACCGAAGTGCTGGGCAAGCCCACTGGCTCGGACGAAGAGTTGGGCAAATCCACTTTCGTGACCGCGCTTGGTATTGCCGCAGCCAGAGACGAAGCCGAATCTCTGCTGCAAGGCGCCATGCGCCTGATGCAGGAAGGCGGCTTGCAGGACAGTTTGCTGGCAGAGGTCGGACGCCTGGCGGTGCAGCGGATGCGCTGATGCTCGGCCGGCGACGCCCGAATTTGCGCCCAGGCTACTGACGATGTTCGCTCAGGGGCGCATGGGAAATCGGACCGGCTCGGTCAGGCGGTCCAGCAACGGTTGGATCCACTCCACCCAGCGGCAGAGGAACGGCCGGGTCTCGCGCGGGTCGATCAGTTCATGTACGGCAAAGGATTCAGCCCGCGGGAATGGGGAGCGCGCCTCGCGCAACCTCGATTCGAGTTCGCGGCGGCGCTGTTCGGGATCGGGCGCGGCGGCAATTTCCCGACGATAGGCGACAGCGACGCCGCCTTCCAGCGGCAAGGCTCCGGACTCCACTGAGGGCCAGGCCAGCACATAGGCGCCCGGCGCATAGTGGGCAGCAGTCGCCACCCCGAACCCCTTGTGCACCTGAACAACGGCCCAGGGCACGCTGGCCTGAGCAGCGGCGGCAACCGCGGCCATGCCATAGCGGATAGTGCCGGCTCGCTCGGCCTCGGGGCCAATCATGAAGCCCGGTTGATCGACAAAATTCACCACCGGCAGATGAAACGCATCACAGGTCTCCACGAAGCGCCGATACTTCTGCGCTGCGGCGGCTGTCATGGCGCCGGCATAGTGCCGATTGTCGTTGGCAAGCACGCCCACCGGCTGGCCGTCGAGTCTGGCGAGCGCACAGATCTGGCTTGGCCCGAAACTGGCGCCAATCTCGAACAATGTTCCCTGATCGACCACCATTTCCAGTATGTGGCGCATGTCAAACGGGGCATTGGCCTGCCGCGGCACGGCGCTGAGCAGTTCCGGCTCCATGCGTTCGGTATCGTCTTCCGAAGGCAAGCGTGCGGGCCGTTCCCAGGCGGAGCTCGGCAGGTAGCTGAGAAAGCGCCGAATCTGGCGGCAGGCGTCGGCTTCGTCGGCGGCGACATTGTCGATTACGCCGCTTGTCGCGTGCACCCGGGCGCCGCCCAGCTGCGCCTTGCTCAGCTTGACGCCAAGAGCCCGTTGCACCAACGCCGGGCCGCCGATCATCACCTGCGCCGTCTTCTCCACCATCACCGCAAAGTGGGATGCAACCAGACGACCGGCCGGAAACCCGGCCACCGGACCAAAGGCGCCGGACGCCACCGGCACCTGGCTCATGGCATCGGCGATCACCCGGAATCTGGGTTCCGCATAAACCGGTTCCCCGACCGTGCCGCCACGCTTGCTACCACCCTTGACACTGCCGCCACCGCCTTCGAGCAGGCGCACGAGCGGCGTGCGGTACTGACAGGCAAGATGCTCCGCATACACGCTCTTGCGCAATCCTGCGGAGTTCGGCGAGCCACCCTTCAAGGTGAAGTCTTCTCCGCCCACCGCCACTCGACGGCCGTTGATGGACCCGAAACCGACCACGTAGTTGGCGGCAACATGGCCTTGCAGCTTGCCCGCATCGTCGTAGTCCGGCAGAGCAGTGGCCCGACCATGTTCCTGGAAGCTCGCATCGTCCAGCAGCAGGTCAATGCGCTCGCGCACCGTCAGCCGCCCCTGGGCGTGTTGTCTGGCGATGCCCTCCGGGCCGCCTTGCTGCTGTGCGATCCGGCGACGCCGGCGCAGCTCAGCGGCTTCCTGTTCCCAGCTCATGTACCCAGGTCAGTCCGCTGGCCCGGCGGCACGCCTGCCTTTCGCGCGCACACTCAGTCCGTGAATTGCGGCCTGCGCTTCTCGAACCGGGCCTGAACCGCCTCGCGTTGATTGGCGGTGCCCATCAGCGTCACTTGCAATTCGGACTCAAGTTCGAGGCCGGTGCGTTCATCCGCGTGCCAACTGGTTTCCAGCAGCTTCTTGGCAGCGCGAACTGCACCCGGGGAGCGGTTGGCAATCTCTTCGGCAAGCGCCATGGCGGCAGCGTGCGGGTCCTCGGCGACATGCGTTACCAGTCCGAGCCGTCTGGCTTCTTCGCCGTTGATGACGCGGCCCGTGAACGTCAGATCCTTGGCGACATCAAGAGGCACGAGGCCGCGCAGCGTCTGGCTGATGCTCATGTCGGGAATCAGGCCCCAGTTGATCTCCATGATGGAGATGCGGGCGTCCGGCGCGGCGAAGCGAATATCCGCGCCGAGCGCAATCTGAGCGCCGCCGCCGTAAGCGACGCCATGCAGGGCCGCGATGGTAGGCACAGGCAGGGTCTTCCAGACGTAGGCCGGGCGCTGGGCAAAGTTTTCGGGCCGTTCATCACGATCGGTCAGACGGCGGCCCTCGCTCGCGCTGGAAGTCGCGATGCCCCGCATGGAGGCCATATCCAGACCCGCGCAGAACCCGCGGCCGTTGCCGGAGAGCACGGCTACCCGCACCTCCTTCATATCAGCCAGCCGCTCGCCGGCGTCAACGATGGCGGCGAACATGTCCGGGCTCAGTGCGTTGTACTTGTCTGGTCGATTCAGGCGCACGTCCGCGATGCCGCCGCTGATCTCGATCGTTACCAGTTCCGTCATGAAGAACTCCCTGTCGCCAATTGCAAAGACAGTCAATTTAGCACGGCGGCGGAGTATCCCGAATATCCCGAGAGCGCTGGCCAGACAGCCCTATTCCCGACTGATCGGGATGCGCAGCGCCGCCGATTGAGCGTGCGCCTCAAGACCTTCGCCGCGCGCCAGCTGCGCCGCGCTCGGCGCCAGCGCCTCTGCGCCCCGCTCGGAAATCTGAATCAATGAACTGCGCGCCTGAAAGGCGTCCACGCCAAGTGGCGACGAGAACCGGGCAGAACCGGAAGTAGGCAGGACGTGGCTCGGGCCGGCCACATAGTCGCCCATCACCTCGGGTGATCGGGCGCCCAGGAAAATGGCGCCGGCATGGCGCACGGTCGGCAATAGTGATTCCGGATCAGCCACGGCCAACTCCAGGTGCTCTGGCGCAATGCGGTTGGCGAGTTCTACCGCCTCCACCAGTGAACGGGTGCGGATGAGGGCGCCCTGCCGCGACAGGGAACGCGCAATGATGTCCCGACGCAATCGCTCCGGCAGCAGCGCTGCCAGGCGCTCCACCACCGCATCAAGATAGGCGCCGTGCGGGCACAGCAGCAGGCTCCTGGCAAGCGCATCGTGTTCTGCCTGCGCAAAGAGATCGAACGCCATCCAGTCCGGCGGCGCACTGCCGTCGGCAATGATCACGACTTCACTTGGGCCGGCGATCAAGTCGATGCCGGTCTGCCCGAAGACCTGGCGCTTGGCTTCCGTCACCCAGGCGCCACCGGGGCCGACGATCTTGTCCACTCGGCAGATCGACTGTGTGCCCCAGGCCAGCGCCGCAACCGCCTGGGCGCCACCGATCCGGTAGCACTCGGTAGCGCCGGCCCGATGCAGGGCGGCAAGCGCCAGGGGACTGGTTTCGCCATCCGGACAGGGCATGACGACAGCTACTTCCTGCACCCCGGCCACCTGCGCCGGCAGCAAGGTCATCAATACGGTGGACGGATAGGCGGCCTGCCCGCCCGGCACATAGACGCCTACACGATGCAGTGGCGCGGTGCGCTCGCCCAGGCGATTGCCGAGCGCGTCCGTATCCCACCAGGTCTGCATCGTCGCGGCGTCTCCTGCGCCGTCAACCGACCGATGCAGCAGTTGCTGTCGGTGGTATCGCACGATGCGACCAGCAGCCTCGTCAAGCGCATCCCTTTGCGCACTGGCGAGGTTCTGCCAGGCTGCCTGCATCGCCTGTGCATCAACTTTCAGATCCGCGACCGTCGCCGCCGTGATGCCGTCGAATCGAGCGGTGTAGTCCAGCAGCGCAGCATCACCGTCGGCCCGGATTCGGGCAACGATGGCTGCCACCGACGCTTGCAGGTCGGGATCGCCAACCGCGCTTGCAGCCAGCAGGTTGGAGAACTCGGATGCAAAGCCCTCGGTGCTGGAATCCAGGCGGCGAACAATCATGTCGCACCCGCAACGACGACGCCCGGACAAGGCCGCTTGCCGACTGCGCCGCGCATATCAGCAGACCGCCTGAGCAGGTTTCTGCACCCCGGTCGTCGCCGGGTTGCCGGGCAAGCGGCGCACATTGGCGCCCAGGCGAGCCAGCTTGATCTCGATCCGTTCATAGCCCCTGTCTATGTGATAGATGCGCTGGATTCGGGTTTCGCCGTCCGCCACCAGACCGGCGAGCACCAAACTCGATGAGGCGCGCAGATCGGTTGCCATCACCGGCGCCGCCCGAAGCATCGGCACGCCTTCAACGATCACCGAGGAAGCGCCGGAGAGCTCGATTTCAGCGCCGAGCCGCTTGAGTTCCTGAACGTGCATGAATCGGTTCTCGAAGATTGTCTCGGTCATTCGGCAACGACCGGCGGAGATGGCGTTCAGGGCCATGAACTGTGCCTGCATATCGGTGGGAAACCCTGGATAGGGCGCTGTTTCGATGGCGACCGACCGGGGGCGGTCACGCTGGTCGAGTTCGATCCAATCGGCGTCGGCCTGAATGCGCGCACCTGCATCGCGCAAGCGCTCCAGGACGGCATCCAGGTGATCGGCCCGCGCCCCGCGCAAGCGCACCGCGCCACGGGTCATCGCGGTGGCCACCAGATAGGTGCCTGCCTCGATCCGGTCCGGCATGATCCGGTAGTGACCGCCACTCAGATGGTCCACGCCGGAGATGCGAATGCACGGTGTGCCGAGACCGCTGATGCGCACGCCCAGCGTTTCCAGAAACTGGCCGAGATCCACCACTTCCGGCTCCTGGGCCGCATTTTCTATCACAGTGTCGCCGCGTGCGAGCGAGGCCGCCATCAGCAGATTCTCGGTGCCGCCCACCGTGGCCATATCCAGACGAACGCGCGCGCCTGTGAGGCCGTCCGGCGCGCTTGCGCGCACATAGCCATCGGCAAGTGAAATTCGCGCGCCCAGGGCCTCGAACGCCTTCAGATGCTGATCCACCGGCCGGGCGCCGATCGCGCATCCGCCCGGCAGGGAAACTTCCGCCTCACCCAGCCGAGCCAGCAGCGGCCCCATCACCAGAAAGGAGGCGCGCATGGTTCGAACCAGGTCGTAGGGCGCGCGCACCTCATTCAGTTGCGCCGCCTCGATGCGCAGCTCGCCGGGCTCGCGCTCCGTCACCCGAGCGCCCAGATGCCTGAGCAGGGCCATCATGGTGGAGACATCGTTCAAACGCGGCACGTTGCTCAGGAAAACGCCATCATGGGTGAGCAGCGCGGCTGCCAGAACGGGTAGAGCTGCATTCTTGGCCCCGGAGATATCGAGATTGCCTTCCAGGCGGGATCCGCCCAGGATCACTAGCTGGTCCATACGCCGACGCCCTCCGCTTGCCCTCGCTGACCGCCTTGGCCGCTAGTCTGGATATGGCGCCAAAGCGCTGGCGGCTCCTGGCGCCATGTCCGGGCTAGCCGTCGGCGCCTTCACCACCCGCCAGATCAGCAGGCGTTCGGGTGCGAATGCTCACCGCATGCAGACTGCCGTCGGCG
Source organism: Pseudomonadales bacterium (assembly GCA_965199705.1). GTDB lineage: Bacteria > Pseudomonadota > Gammaproteobacteria > Pseudomonadales > Azotimanducaceae > Azophilus. The sequence goes on along the minus strand of OZ241359.1, from coordinate 724,556 downwards.
ATCAGGCCCTGAATGCAGCGATACACGGCCTGATGTCGTTGCACGCGAGACAAGCCGGCAAAAGCATCGGCGGTCACCTCGATCAACGCCCGATTGCCTTCCACCATCACCGATACCTCGCTATCCGGGAACTCCGAACGGATACGCGCCTTGATGTCCTCGATCATGTGGCGTCACTCGGACCGGGCGCCCTGGCGCTGCGAGAGGTAACGAATTGCTCCCAGGCGTTAATGATCTGGTCCAGGTCGCCGCCGTAGCGATGATCGGCGGCCAGGCTCTGAAACTGGCTGCGAAAGGTCAGGCCGAGATTTACGCCGGCCACGATCAGGTTGCCAACGCGCCAGACACCGTCCGGGTACTGCGCCAGCAGATAGTCCACCTGAACCGTGGTGGAACCGTGCCGAATCTCCATGCGCACATTGCGCCGCCGTGGATTGCTCGGCGCCCGCGCCGGCGGCAGCAGACGCACCTCGCCATCCGCAAATTCCGCCAACGACAAGGCATAGGCGGTAAGCAGCCCCTCGCGAAAGGTTCGGGTGAAGCGCTGTCGCTGGGCAGGCGTTGCCCGACGAAAGTGGGTGGCCATCACCCGCCGGGCAAAGCCCTGAAAATCCAGAACCGGCGCCAGCAGAGAATCCACCTCCTCAATGAAGCGCCTTGGGTCCGTCTCCACATAGGTCTGGCTCTCCCGAATCAGCGCCAGCAGGGCCTCGGCAGTGTTCGCAACCAGCTCATGCGCGGCGTCGGGGGCCATAGCCGCGTCGGTTGCCGCTACGGCCGTGCGCGTCGGGCTACCCTGCGCCAGGCCGGTCGCGATGACCGCCAGGAAGATGACAGCAAGCCGGGCGCACCGACGACCAGGCAGCATGGAGGCATGTTGGCGCATCATGTCGAATCAGGTTTCCAATCAGGCGGGCGCTTGTCCGGCGCACAACCGGTCAAGGCGCACAAAGGCGACAGGTGATACATTAGCGGTTTCTTTGCCGACGCTCAAAGCATAAAGTTGACGCACCGGGGTGTCTGCCCCCTGCCGGCGGCTAATTTGTCCGTACCATGTGGGTATCGATAATCGGGCTGATCGTCGGTTTTACGGCGCTGGTTTGGAGTGCGGACAAGTTCCTGACCGGCGCCGCAAGCACCGCGCACCATCTGGGCATCTCTCCGCTGATCATCGGGCTTACGGTGGTGTCTCTGGGCACTTCCGCTCCGGAAATCCTGGTTGCCATGGCAGCCGCCTTCGAAGGCAATCCGTTGCTCGCGGTTGGCAATGCGGTGGGCTCCAACATCGCCAACATCGGGCTCGTGCTCGGCGCAGCCGCACTTGTTGCGCCCCTGCCCTTCTCGCGACAGGTTCTGCGTTCCGAATTGCCCTGGTTGCTGGGCGCCACGATTCTGGCAATTGGCCTGCTTGCCGATCTGGATCTGAGTTTCATTGATGGCCTTGTGCTGCTCGGTGGTCTCGGGGTCATCCTCTACCTGCTGATGTCGGGCAAGCACTCGACAGCGCCGGACTTTGCCGACAACCTGCGCGAGGAGCTCAAGGAGCTGCCCAGGATGAACGTCTGGCGGGGCAGCGCATGGCTCCTGGTCGGGCTGACGCTGCTGGTGCTCAGCGCCGAATTGCTGGTCTGGTCGGCCACCGATGTGGCAGTGCGATTGGGGATCAGCGACCTGGTCATCGGCTTGACCATCGTCGCCATCGGCACCAGCCTGCCGGAACTTGCCGCCACCGTTGCATCGGTCATCAAGGGGCAAACCGACATCGCGATCGGCAATGTGGTCGGTTCCAACATTCTCAACATACTGGCGGTTCTCGCGGTTCCGGGATTGATCACGGGCGCCACGCTGGAACCGGCCGGGCTCTGGCGGGATTGCGGCGCCATGCTGGCGTTGACCCTGCTGCTGGCATTGTTCGCCTACGGCATCAACTCCAGGGCCGTCATTACCCGTTTCGAGGGCGTCGTGATGCTGGCGTTCTGGTTCGGCTACAACCTGCTGCTGCTCCAGCACTCGCTGCACTGAAGGTTACCGTGACGCAACTCCTTGGCGCCATGGCCCTCGCAGTCACCCTGCTTCTGGCAGCCTTCTATCTCGCACCCTGGCGCGGCGCCCTGACCCTGGAGCCATCGCCCGAGGCGCTGGCCTCGGCGCCGGACCTGCACATGACGCAAAGCAGCATCAGCCAGTTCGACGAAGCAGGGGCGCTACTCTACCAGTTGCAGGCCGAGCAGCTGACGCACTTCGCCGCGCAGGCCGAAACCCGGCTTCGCCAACCCCGGCTTGTCCTGCATCAGGCCGACGCGGCGCCCTGGCAGGTTTCGGCGGTAACCGGACTCATGCGCCAAGACCGGAGTGCTTCGGGCATGATAGAGCACACGATCGATCTCAACGGAGATGTTGCATTGCACCATGATCTCCAGGATGCCGGGTTCGTCAGGTTGCAAGCCCTGCATCTGAGAGTGCTGCCGGAGCGCCGGAGCGCCGAGACCAGGCAGGGTGTTGTCATCGAATCGCATGCCGGCCACAGCCGCGGTGACTGGCTGGAAGCGGATCTGGTACGCAAGCTGCTGATATTGGGGGCAAACCCCGACGGCCGGGTGCAAACCACCATTGTTCCGCAACGGCGGGGGGCAGTGGCGCAGGAAATCACGGCGGCAAATCCGCCCTCATCCGCGTCTTCCGACGCGCACTTTCATTGAATGTTACGGGCTACTCGCCGCAATGGCATCGGCGTTCAACCAGAGGCATGGCTCGCGCAGTGCTCGTGAGGTGCTGCGCGCTGGCGTTGACGGGCGCGCTGACGTCCGAGGCTTGCGGTCTCCGGGCAGACGCCAATGCACCCATCGAGATCAGCGCCCGCTCCGCCGAACTGGATCATCAGCAGGGCCTGGCCACCTATCGCGGCGATGTGCAAGTGCGCCAGGGCAGCCTTCAGGTTCAGGCGGCGGAATTGATCGTGACCTATGCAGCCAGGGCCGTGGTGCGCATCCAGGCGACAGGGCAACCGGCCCGCTATCGGCAGTCACTGGATGCCGAAGCAGGTCAGGTTGTCGCAGCAGCAGACACCATCATCTATCATGTTGCCGATGGTCGAGTCGATCTCCGGGGCGATGCGCGCCTGACGCAAGCAGGCAACCGATTGGCGAGCGAAGAAATCCGCTACGACATCCAGAACGAAACCGCTGGCGCCCAGTCCAGCAGCGAGGAACCGATACGCATGACCCTGCACCCGCCTCGCAAGCCCGCAACCCAGGTTGAACCGGAGTAGCCGCCCTTGGCCAGGCTCGAAGCCCGCAATCTGCGCAAGACATACGGCGGCAAGGTGGCGGTGGATGGGGTCAGTCTCGCGGTATCAAGCGGTGAGATCGTGGGTCTGCTCGGACCGAATGGCGCTGGCAAGACCACCTGCTTCTACATGATCGTGGGTCTCCTGCGCACGGAATCTGGCGAGATCCTGCTCGACGGCAAGCCACTTACCCGTGCGCCAATCCACAAGCGCGCGCAGGCCGGAATTGGCTACCTGCCCCAGGAAGCCAGCGTCTTCCGCAAGTTGTCCACGGAAGACAACATCATGGCGATTCTTGAATTGCAGCGTGACCTGAGCGCAGACGACCGGCAGGCGCAACTGGAGCGGCTGCTGGCGGAATTTCGCTTGCAACCGATTCGCAAGACGATCAGCGAACACCTGTCCGGTGGCGAACGCCGGCGGCTGGAAATCGCTCGCGCCCTCGCCAGCGCGCCAGTCATCATGCTGCTTGACGAGCCGTTTGCCGGCGTCGATCCCATCTCTGTCAGCGAAATCAAGCAGGAAATCCGTGACCTGACTGATCGCGGCATCGGTATCCTGATTACCGATCACAATGTACGGGATACGCTCGATATCTGTCATCGCGCCTGTATCGTCGGTAACGGGCAGGTGGTCGCGGAGGGCGATGCGAAGGCCGTTCTGGAGAACGAAACGGTGCGTCGCATCTATCTCGGAGAGGGGTTTCGGCTGTGAAACCGGTACTGGGGCTGCGAGCCGGTCAGACCCAGGTCATTTCGCCTCAGACGCAGCAGGCCATGCGCCTGTTGCAGTTGTCGGCGATCGAATTGTCGGCGGCAGTGCAGGAGGCCCTGGAATCCAATCCCATGCTCGATTCGGTGGAGGATGCGGGTGAAGGCGATGATCCAACGTCGACGTTCGAGGCGGAAGACACGCCAGCAGCCGACGCCGATCCAGTACCGGAACCGTTGGCGGACGCCCCGGAATCGGTCCAGGTCGGCGAGCTCTCCGACCTTGATCTGAACAGGCAAGACACTTTCCCGGATGATCTGCCAGTCGATACCACCTGGGAAAGTGTTTACGGCAAAGATGAGGCCGGCGACCCCGGGCAGGCGACTTTCGACGCGGACGCCTTCCAGGTGACAACCCCTTGGGAACTCCCATCCCGGAACAGACCGACGCCCGATCTGCCGGACTTGCCGCTCGCCCAGGCAGGCGACGAATCCCTGACCGACCACCTGCTCTGGCAACTCGGCCTTCTGGGCTGGACTGGCCGACGCCATCTCATCGGCCGGATGCTGATCGACGCCATCGACCGGCACGGGTATCTCTGTGAATCCGTGGAAGACATCGCCGCCAGCCTGCCGCCACAGGAGTCACCGCCCGGGTGCGAGACGCCCCTCGCTGAAGTGGAATCGGCCCTGCGTGCGATACAGCAATTCGATCCGGCCGGGGTTGGCGCGCGCACCCCGTCCGAAGCGTTGAGCCTGCAACTTCGCCAGCACACGGATGACCCGGCGCTGCGTGATCTGGCCATTCGTCTGGTGGAGCAGCACCTGGGACGGCTGGCGAACCGGGATGTCGCCGGCCTGCGACGCGCGCTCAAGTGCGACGAGACGAGGCTGGCAGAGGCCACGGCACTGATCGAATCGCTGAATCCCAGGCCGGGCAGCGGCTGGTCCGCCGAACCCACCCGCTATGTGATCCCGGATCTGATCGCGCGCAAGGTGCGGGGCGGCTGGCGCGTGTCTCTGAATGAGCAGACGCAACCCAGGGTGCGCATCAACCGCGCCTACGCCTGCCTGGTTCAGCGCGGCGACAACAGTCGGGATGGGCGCTTCCTGCGCGACAGCCTGATGGAGGCCAATTGGTTCATGCGCTGTCTGCAAGGCCGCCAGGAGACCTTGTTGCTGGTGGCCAGGCACATCGTCGAGTTCCAGCAGGCGTTCCTCGAACACGGAGACGAAGCCATGCGCCCGCTGGTGCTGCAGGATGTGGCTGAGGCGGTGGGCCTGCACGACTCCACCGTTTCGCGGGCGACCAGCCGCAAGTACATGCACACGCCACGCGGCGTGCTGCCGTTGAAGCGGTTCTTTTCCAGCCACGTGGCAGCTGGTGGCGGGCAGATCTCCAGCACTGCCGTGCGCGCCCATATCCGCAAATTGATTGATGCCGAAGATCCGGCAAGGCCATTGAGCGACAACAAGATCGCGGCAATACTGGCCGACAGGAACATCACCATCGCCAGGCGCACCGTTGCCAAGTACCGAGAGTCGATTTCCATTCCGACCTCAAGCGAACGCAGGCGCCTGGCCTGAGGCACAGACGACAGGCGGAACCCAGCAACAAGGAGGCGACTCATGCAGTTGAGCATCTCGGGACATCATCTGGACATCACCGACCCGCTGAGAAACTATGTCACCAGCAAGCTGGCCAAGCTGGAACGACATTACGATCAGATCACCAACATTCATGTGGTGCTCAGCGTGGACAAGATGGATCACAAGGCCGAGGCCACAGCGCATGTCAGCGGCGGCGAACTGTTTGCCGACGCCCACTCCCGGGATCTCTATGCGGCCATTGACCTGCTTCAGGCCAAGCTCGATCGACAGGTGCTCAAGCACAAGGAAAGGGTTGTAGAACGCCATCACGGGCGCTGATCGCCAAGCCCGGACAGTGCATTCGGAGGTGCAATGCTCGCGCAGGTCGCCTTCACGGGTGGGGTCCGGGAGCAGGTCCGGGGATGATCCGCGAGTTGTGGGATAGATGATTGATCTGGATGGACTATTGGCGCCTGGCTGTGTGCGTTGGGGCGCTGTTGCGGCGAGCCGAAAGGCGGTGATGGATCTCGGCGCCGACCTGCTGGCCCGAGCGCACCGGAGCCTGTCCGCGCCAACCCTGTCCGGCGCCCTGATGAAACGTGAACAACTGGGCAGCACCGGCCTCGGCAGCGGCATCGCCATTCCCCACTGCCGTTTCAACTGCGAACACCTGAAGGGCGCGCTGCTGACGCTGGCAAAGCCGGTCAACTTCCATGCCGAAGACGGTCAGTGGGTGGATCTGCTCTTCGTGCTGGTGGCGCCGACCGGGGAAGCGACCGCGCACCTGGAGGCGCTGTCCTGGCTGGCGCACCTGTTTGACGATTCCCGCACCTGCGCCGGGTTGCGCGCGGCCGGCTCGGACGACGAACTGCGCCGCAGATTCGTTCAGGGCGTACACGGGGTGGTAATGTGAAGTCGCGTGGCGTCGGCAACTCGATACAGGCAGGCAGATGAAGCTGGTGATCGTCAGCGGCCGCTCCGGCTCCGGCAAGAGCACGGCCCTGCGCGCTCTGGAGGACTGCGGCTACCATTGCATCGACAACATTCCGGTCACGCTGCTGCCCGCCCTGGTAGCCCGGTTGCGGGAAAACGGCCTGGGCGCGAGCATCGGCCTGGCGGTCTGCGTCGATAGCCGGAGCGCCGAAATTTGCCAGTTGCCCGCCATCCGTCAGAATCTCACGGAATCCGGCGTGGATTGCGAAACTGTCTATCTGCATGCGTCGAGCGCTACCCTGGTGAAGCGATTCAGCGAAACCCGCCGTCGGCATCCATTGACCGGGCCGGATATCGACCTGCGCGAAGCCATCAGCCGCGAGAAGCAACTCCTGAGCGGCGTTGCGTCCATCGCCGATCTGACCATCGACACCTCGCAGATGCCTGGGCCGACTCTGGCCGGAATGGTCAGCGAGCGCCTGGCGGCAGCAGAGTCATCAGCCTTGAGTCTTCTGTTTCAATCGTTCGGATTCAAGTACGGCGTGCCGGTGGATGCCGACATGGTGTTCGACCTGCGCTGCCTGCCCAACCCCTATTGGGCGCCGGAATTGCGGCCATTGACTGGCCTGGACGAGCCGGTCCGGGCGTATCTCGACCGGGCGCCCGAAGCCGGCAGGATGTTCGAGGACATCAACGAATTCCTGGGCAACTGGCTGCCGAAGTTCGAGGCCGGCCGGCGCAGCTATTTCACGGTGGCGGTGGGCTGCACTGGCGGGCAGCATCGCAGCGTCTATATGGCAGAACGCCTTCGAGCGCACTTTGCCGGCCGCTATCCGTCGGTGCTGGTACGCCATCGGCAACTGGCCACCGACAACCCGGATCTGGCGCCAAAGGTCACAAAACCGGATCGGACCCGTTGAAAGACAAGTCCGAAGTCCATCCCGACAAGCGTCCTGACGCGGCATTCGGGCCGTTGCCGGCATGAAACGCGCCGACCTGGTTCTGGTCAACCCGCTGGGCCTGCACGCACGCGCCGCCGCCAAGCTGGTCGAGTTGGCCAAAACCTACGCCAGCGGCGTGACCTTGCACTATGAAGACAAGCAGGTGGATGGCAAGAGCATCATGAGCGTGCTCCGCCTCGCCGCACCGGTCGGTTCCCGTCTCGGTATCGAGGTTTCGGGCGATGATGAAGCTGAAACGCTGGCTGCGCTCAGCCAACTGATCGAGGACGGCTTCGGGGAGCTGGAGTAGCAGCAAACCCGCCCGCTGCTCAGTCGCCCAGGGTCACTACCACCTTGCCGATTGCCCGGCGCTCCAACAGATCTTCCATCGCCTCTGCATAGCTGGCCAGTGGATAGCGGGCGCCGATCACGGGCTTGAGCCTGCCGGCCTCGAACAGCGCGAGCAGTTCATCAAAGTTGCGCTGGTTCTCGGCACGGTCGCGCATCGACCAAGCGCCGTAAAACACCCCCACCAACTGGCAGCTTTTCAACAGGATCAGGTTGATCGGCGCCTTGGGAATGTCGCCGGCGGCGAAGCCGATCACGAGGATTCGGCCATACCAGTTGATACATCGCAAGCACTGGTTGAACAGATCACCGCCGACTGGATCATAGATGACGTCCGCGCCCTTGCCGTCGGTCAGCGCCTTGACCTTGTCCTTCAACTGGCCGTCGCTGTAGTCAATGAGCTCATCGGCGCCGCTGGCACGCGCCACGGCCAGCTTCTCCGGCGTGCTGGCAGCGGCGATGACGCGCGCGCCCATGGCCTTGCCGATCTGTACGGCAGAAATGCCAACACCGCCGGCGGCGCCGAGCACCAACAGGGTTTCACCGGCCTGAAGCGCGGCTCTCTGCTTGAGGGCGTAGTAAGAAGTGCCGTAGGTGGTGCTGATGCCGGACGCCTCGGCAAGATCCATGCTCGCCGGCACGGGGCGCAGGCTCGCTGCCGGCATCAGGCATTGTTCGGCCAGGCCACTATATCCGCCGGAACCAAATACCCGATCCCCCGGGGTGAAGGCAGTGACGCCATCACCGACCGCCAATACCGTGCCGGCAACTTCGCCACCGGGAGAGAATGGAAAGGGCGGTTGGCTCTGATACTTGCCGGCGATCATCAGTACATCCGGAAAATTGAGGGCGCAAGCGTGCGTCTTCAGCAGCACCTGACCGCTGCCGAGTGCGGGTTCCGGCACATCCTCCAGCACAAGATCCCGGGGGGTTCCGAATGCCTTGCACAAAACTGCTTTCACAACTGCTGCTCCCTGATTTCCGAAGTGATTGCCCTTGCTTGCTGCGGCTGCACGCGGCGTAACTGGCTGGCCACCCAGACGCGTCCATGCGCCAGGAGCGGGGGAAGCATCCCTGAAAGTCCATGCGAAGCCTGGGCAGTTCGTCCGCCACGAATTCTAGCAGCGTCTGGTCGAGATGCGATTTGTCGAGCCTGCGGGTGACGCTGCAAAGCCCGCGCTGCATGACGCTCAGGTGACGATAGCCAGCGAGCAGGTCCTCTGCTGTCAGCCAGTCCAGATAGCGCCGTTGCCGCGCACGGAACCGGTGTCGATGCGCCATCGCCAATCGGTAACAGCGGGCGCTGAAAACCGGCAGCGCGGTTGAGTGCCAGTCGCGCCAGTCCGCGGCCAGAAAGTGATCGCTGATGATATCCACCAAGGCGGGCGCCAGGCGGCGTAGCTCAGGCGGAAAGCGCCGACAACTGACACGGAGTTCATCGAGTTGATTGCTGAACGCATCAATGCGGCGATGCAGCCGAATGCCCTGTTGCAGGGCCAGGGGCCAGTCGGGTGGCACAGGCCCCTTCACCAGGTCGCCAAGCAGACCGCCTGCAATGAGTCCGTCACGCGGCTCGCCGACGGCGGCGCCGGAGCGCTCCGCAATCAGGCAATGCGCGAGGAAGTTCATCCCGGCGGCGCCAGATAGGCGGCCAGAAACTCGGCGAATTCCTGCCGGGGTTCAGCTTCCAGACGCTCATGTTCGAGGAGCGACGCCTGAGCCCGACGCTCGTGTTCGCGCAACGCCCCAGCGGCGAGCGGCCGCTCCTGAAACCACGCCTGGTGCTGCTCCGACATGCTTCGGGCCCAATGAAAGAAAGACGATTCCTGGCGCTGCAGCGCATCCAGAATTTGTCCAGAGGGCGTGAGGCTGGCATCTTCGACGCGCTGCTGTTGTTGGGAAAGCGCTGCCATGTAGGCGTTGCCACCGTGTGCGGTATCGAGCAGCCGGGCCACCGGCTGACACTGACGCAACGCCTGCCGGGCCAGTGTTCGCAGCCGACCGCCGGGCAAGGCAAGCCCGGGGTCTCGACCCTGCTCGACCACCAGCGTCTGCGTTTGTACCAGCGCCCGACTTTCCTCCGGGCTGTCAGGACGGCTGTCGGCCAGCAGGCAAGTCAACAGGAAGGCATCCAGAAAACGCATCTGTGTTGCATCCATGCCAAGCGGCAGGAACGGATTGATGTCCAGGCAGCGGACCTCGACATATTCCACGCCGCGCCGGCGCAACGCCGTCAAGGGCCGCTCGCCGGGCAGAATGCGACGTTTCGGGCGCACCGTTCCGTAGAACTCGTTCTCGATCTGCAGGAGTGCCGAATTCAACTGCCGCCAGACACCGTTCACCCGCACGCCGATGGCCTCATAGGGCGGGTAGGGGCGTGTCAGGGCCTCATGCAGCGTGTCAGCGTAGGAGGCCAGGCTGTTGTAGGAAACGTGCAGGCTGGCCTGAGCATCACTCTGGTATCCAAGGCGCCCCATGCGCAGCGACGTGGCGTCCGGCAGGTGCAGTGTGCTCGGCCCCAGGGGCGCCAGGGCGTGCTGCAATCCCGACGTGAAGTTGCCGCAGACAGCCGGCGAGGCCCCGAACAGATAGATCAAGAGCCATCCATACCGGCGCACATTGCGTATCAGACCGAAGTAGTGGGCATCGATCCAGGCTTGAGAGATATCGGCGCCACGCAGCCTGGCGTGCACTGGCCAGAAGGCGTCCGGGACAGAAAAATTGTAGTGAATGCCGGAGATGGTCTGCATGCGCCGACCATAGCGATGTGCGAGGCCCCGCCGATACACTGTCTTCGCCATGCCGATGTTGGATGCGCCATAGCGCCCGATAGGGATCTCGTCGTCTTCGATGAGCAGGCAGGGCATGGATGCGGCCCACAGGAATTCCTGGCTTGGCCCCAGGACGTGATACACATAACGGTGAATGTCCAGAAGCTCGTGCATGCAATCTTCCGGCGTGTCATGTACGCCGGTGATCAGTTCCAGCTGCGCTTCGGAGAAATCAGTGGTGATTTGCGGGTGTGTAAGCGTGGAGCCGAGCGCTGCCGGATGCTCCCGAGTCGAGAGCACGCCGTCCGCGCCCACGCGCAAGCTCTCCTTTTCCAGGCCGCGGCGAATGCCCTTCAAGGCATCCGGTTCTGCCGCCAGATCGGTCAGCAGCCGTTCGGGAATCGCAAGTTGCAGTGCTTCAGGCATATCAAGCTTCAGGCGCGCGCGGCTGAAGGCCCGGATGTTGCGCCGGGGACAGCGATGATCGCGCCGTATCTTGCGCCCACGCGGTGGCTTGCGGCCAGAATCATGGCGCCGCCTGTGGTCGAGAGCGCATGATCGGCGCCGACCGCTTCACAGTCGTTTGGATGCCCTGCCGCTGACCGTCAGGCAGGTAGTCTTGGGCCCGCCTCCAGGATGTCCGGATGCACCTGAAACTTCTTGAAGTTCTCGACGAACTGCTTGATCAGGCGGGCCGCTTGCGCATCATGGGCAGCCGGATCCTGCCAGGCGTCGCGCGGATTCAGGAGCGCCGAATCAACGCCCGGTACCCGCTTGGGAATATCGAGATTGAGATGCGCCAGATGCTGCGTTTCCGCGCCCTCAAGCTGCCCATTCTGGATGGCGCGAATGATGGCGCGGGTATCGGCGATGGAAAAGCGGTGGCCAACGCCGTAGCCACCGCCAGTCCATCCGGTGTTCACCAGATAGGCGCGGGCGCCGAATTCGCTGATCCGGCGCACCAGCAAGTCCGCATAGACGCTGGCCGGCCTGGGGAAGAAGGCCGCCCCGAAGCAAGTCGAGAAGGTTGCCTGATAAGCCTCGGTGGAATCGACGACCGTGGAACCCACAGCCGCCGTATAGCCGGAAAGGAAATGGTAGGCCGCAGCCTTGGTGGAGAGAATCGAGACTGGCGGCAGAACGCCGCTGACGTCGCAGGTCAGGAAAATGACGTTATTCGGCTCGCTGCCGCAGTTCTCGGGGACCTTGAGTTCGATATTGTCGCGCGGATAGCAGGCTCGGGTGTTTTCCGTCAGCGATCCGTCGGCGTAGTCCGGCTCGCGGGAAGCCGGATCAATAATGACGTTTTCTACAATTGCGCCGAAGCCGATGGCGTCATGGATTACCGGCTCATGCTCACGCCGCAGATTGATGCACTTGGCGTAGCAACCGCCCTCGAAATTGAACACCCTTCCCTGCCCCCAGCCATGTTCGTCATCACCGATCAGCAGCCTCTCCGGGTCTGCGGAAAGGGTTGTCTTGCCGGTGCCGGACAAGCCAAAGAAAAGTGAGACGTCTCCGCCCCTGCCCATATTGGCGGCGCAGTGCATGGGCAACACCCCCTTTTCCGGCAGCAGGAAGTTCTGCACGCTGAACAGCGCCTTTTTCATCTCGCCGGCGTAGCGCATGCCTGCAAGCAGCACCCGGCGCGCTGCAAAGTTAATCAGCACTGCGCCATCGCTGGCGGTGCCGTCCCGCTCCGGTTCGCAGACGAATCCGGGAACGTTGACAACCTGCCAGACTTCCTTGTTGTGCGGGTTGTAGTGTTCCGGCACGATGAACAAAGCGCGGGCGAACAGGCCGTGCCAGGCAAACTCAGTGGTCGCTTCGATGGGCAGATAGTGCTCCGGGTCAGCGCCCACGTGCAGATTGGAAACGAATCGCTCGCTCGCATCGAGATAGACGTGCACGCGATGCCACAGGGCGTCGAAGGCTTCCGGGCTGATCGGCTGATTGACTGACCCCCAGTCGATGGCGTAGTCCGTGGACGGTTCCTGAACGATGAACCGGTCCTTGGGCGAGCGCCCGGTTCGACGCCCGGTTTCCACCACCAGCGCGCCATTGCTGGCCAGATGCCCCTCCCCGAGCTGAATCGCCATCTCCGCCAGGGCTGCGGCGGGCAAGTCGATGTGCACGGGCGTTCTTGTAGTGAGATCGAATTCGACAGCCATGGCGGCCCCGGACAGTTGCGAAGTTGCACAGTAAGGCAGAGTGCACGTGGCTTCAAGCGCGTTTACGAGCAGGTGGGCGGGCTTTCGGATCCCAGGTTCAGGCATGTTGCGCGAACGCCGCGTCTGCCGACCGTGCTTCCAGCTCCTATAATGCCGCTCAACTTGCCGAGGCGTCGCCAATGGTCGCTGAAGATACGCTGTCAGCCCTGAAAGAAATCGTGCGGGCGGCTGGGCGCGCCATTCTTGAGGTATATGGCGCCGATTTTCGCCAGTGGGCCAAGCCCGACGCATCACCGGTGACGGAAGCTGACCTGGCGGCGCACCGAGTGATCGTCGCCGGCCTTGAGAAGCTGACGCCAGATGTGCCTGTGCTCTCGGAAGAATCAGCGCCGCCGCCATTCGCGACGCGCCGCCAGTGGCAGCGCTACTGGCTGGTGGATCCTCTGGACGGCACGCGCGAATTCATCAACCGCAACGGAGAATTCACCGTCAACATCGCGCTGGTGGCGCAGGGGCGGCCCGTGCTCGGCCTGGTCGGCGTGCCGGCCGATGGTCGTCTCTATCTGGGTGATGTGGCGGCAGGACGAGCCTGGCTGGAGCAGGATGGCGAGGTGCGCAAGCTGACAGGGCGGCGCATGGAAACTGGCGCAAGACTGGTGGTGGCGGCAAGCCGCAGCCACGGCAACGAACGGCTTGAGGCCTGGTTGCAGCGACTGGCCGAATTTTATCCTGACCTGGCGCGCAGGGCGGTCGGCAGCTCGCTCAAGTTCTGCCTCTTGGCAGCGGGTGTTGCAGACATCTATCCGCGTCTCGGCCCCACGTCCGAATGGGACATCGCCGCCGCTGAAGCGGTACTGACAGCGGCCGGCGGCGGTGTTCGCCAACTCAACGGCGCCCCGCTCGAATACAACAAGGCATCGTTTCTGAATCCGGAGTTCATAGCTGTTTCAGACCGCGATCATCAGTGGCCGGAGGCGATCTGGGACTCGGGGGCGGAGCCGGAAGTTGGCCTCAGCTAGTCGGCGCTCGATGCGGTCTTTCGCCTTGCCGAGGAGAATGACGCTGCCCTGAAGACAGCTTCCAGCACACGGCGCCGACTAGCGAGGCCGAAGAGGATAGCCGCAAATTCACCGCAATTTCCGTCCGGCTCCTCCGGTTTCCGATGGTGGAAAAATATCGCGCATCGGATCAATCAGATAACCGGAACGAATCCATACTTCTTTCACAGTCATTCGGTTCGTTCATGGCGGGCGCACAGGGCGGTTGAATTTTCTGTGATTGGCCCCACAAAGCAGCTTTCCCAGGGAGGATTCGGACGCTATGGCTGAACAACCTGGTCCGAACGGCGGGTCAGCGCAAAAGCCAGAGGTGGAAGCTGCGGCTGACGCCGGGGCGGCAAGCAGCGTAGAGGCGGGATCGGCTTCGTCAGAGGCCGGGCCGGTTGACAACGCCGAAGATGCAACAGAACCAATGGCGGATGCCGACAAGACAGCAGCGAACGCTGACTCGACGAGCGCCGGGAAGGCGACGGAGGAGGCCGCAGATCCAGCTGCGCTTCAGGCGACGCTGGCGAAAGCCGAGCAGGATCTGGACCGCTATCGCAAGGAAGTGGAATACGCAAGGGCGGAGACACAAACCGTGCGCAGGCGGGAGCGTGCGCAAGCCGAACGGGACGTTGCCAAGGCCCTCACGGACTTGCTCACGGACCTGTTGCCGGTGGTTGACAGTCTGGAGCAAGCGCTTGACAGCGCGGGCTCGGCAGAAAGTACGGCTGACGCACAATCATCCGCGAGTGCCGAAGACAGGCTCGTTGCCGCAGAGCAGCGGCAATCCTTGCTGGCCCAAGGCGTTGGAGCTTGCCTGAAGCTGTTCCTGGACCAGCTGCGCCGCCATGGCGTGCAGCAACTGAATCCGCTTGGCGAACCGGTGAACTGGCATCAGGCCCAGGCCGTGGCCCAGGTCGAGAGCAGCTCGGCCGAGCCGAACACGGTCCTGGAAGTACATCGGACGGGCTATCTCGTCCATGACCGGGTGGCGCGAACCGCCATGGTCGTGGTCGCAAAGGAGCCGGTCGCTGACGCGAGCGGCAGATCCGAATCCGACAACTCGTCGGACGCCGATTGATTTTCCGGAGTTGGCCCCCATTCAAAGCAGGCTGAACGCAAGGGCCCGCCGACAGGGCTGTCGTCAGCACAAGCCGGGCGCTGCCCAAGGCATGTGAGGCAGTCGGCGAAGAGCTTGAGAGATCGAAGATCCTGGCAGCAGGATCAGGAAAGAAAAAGGAGCGAGACACAATGAGCAAGATCATCGGTATTGACCTCGGCACCACCAATTCTTGCGTGGCGGTGCTTGAAGGCGGCGACCCTCGGGTGCTTGAAAACTCGGAGGGTGGGCGCACTACTCCGTCCGTCATTGCCTATACCGACGAAGGCGAGATACTGGTCGGTCAGAATGCCAAGAATCAGGCTGTTACCAATCCCGACAATACGCTCTTCGCCGTCAAACGTCTGATCGGTCGAAAGTTTTCTGACGATGTGGTGCAGAAAGACATCAAGATGGTGCCCTACAAGATCGTCGGCGCAACAAATGGCGACGCCTGGATCAGCGTCAAGGACAAGAAACTGGCGCCGCCTCAGGTTTCCGCCGAAGTGCTGAAGAAAATGAAGAAGGCAGCCGAGGAATATCTGGGCGAGGACGTCACCGAGGCTGTCATCACCGTTCCGGCATACTTCAACGACTCCCAGCGGCAGGCCACCAAGGATGCCGGGCGCATTGCCGGCCTGGACGTGAAGCGCATCATCAACGAGCCCACCGCCGCGGCGCTCGCCTATGGCCTGGACAAGAAGCGTGGCGACGCAAAGATCGCCGTCTATGATCTCGGCGGCGGCACCTTTGACATCTCGATCATCGAAATTGCGGAGATCGACGGCGAGCACCAGTTCGAGGTGCTTTCCACCAATGGCGATACTTTCCTCGGCGGCGAGGATTTCGACCTCACCATCATCGACTATCTGGCCGAGGAGTTTCGCAAGGAAAACAGCATCGACCTGCGTCAGGACCCTCTGGCCCTGCAGCGCCTGAAGGAGGCGGCAGAGAAGGCCAAGATCGAGCTTTCCAGCAGCCAGCAGACGGAGATCAACCTGCCCTTCATCACCGCGGACAAGGCCGGTCCCAAGCATCTGGTCATCAAGTTGTCGCGCGCCAAGCTGGAAGCGCTGGTGGAAGACCTGGCCGACAAGACCATCGCGCCCTGCCGGATTGCCCTGCAGGACGCCGACCTGTCCGTGAGCGAAATAGACGACGTCATCATGGTCGGCGGACAGACACGGATGCCGCTGGTGCAGGAGAAGGTCAAGGCATTCTTCGGCAAGGATACGCGCAAGGATGTGAACCCCGACGAAGCAGTTGCCTCCGGCGCCGCGATTCAAGGCGCCGTGCTTTCGGGAGACGTCAAGGATGTGCTGCTGCTCGATGTCACGCCCCTGTCCCTTGGCATCGAAACCCTGGGCCAGGTGATGAGCGTCCTGATCGAAAAGAACACCACCATTCCGACCAAGAAGAATCAGGTGTTTTCAACGGCAGATGACCATCAAACAGCCGTCACCATCCATGTGCTCCAGGGAGAGCGCAAGCAGGCGGCCGCCAACAAGTCCCTCGGCCGGTTCGACCTTTCGGACATTCCACCGGCGCCGCGCGGCGTGCCACAGATAGACGTGAGCTTCGATCTGGACGCCAACGGCATCCTCAACGTATCCGCCAGGGACAAGGCAACCGGCAAGGAGCAATCCATCGTCATCAAGGCGTCAAGCGGCCTTTCCGATTCCGAAGTGGAACAGATGATGCGAGACGCCGAGGCTCATGCGGCAGAGGATGAGAAGTTCGCCGAGATGGTGAACCTGCGCAATCAGGCCGACGGCTTGATGCACGCTTCGCGCAAGGCAATCAAGGATGTCGGCGACAAGGCCCCGGAAGAAGACAAGGCGGCAGTGGAATCTGCGGTATCCGCGCTTGAGGAAGCCATCAAGAGCGAAGACAAGACCCGGATCGAGAACGCCATGTCAGCCTTGTCGGAAGCGTCAGCCGCCTTTGCCCAGAAGGCCTATGCCGAGCAGGCAGCTGACGGCGGAACGGCGGACGCCGACTCGCCGAAATCGGACGATGGGGCAGTGGACGCGGAATTCGAGGAGGTCAAACCGGACAAGGATCGTAGCTGATCCGGCGCGGGTTCCGCACCTGCACATCCGGCATACCGGGAAACCCTGACTCAGCATGGCAAAGCGCGACTACTATGCAGTGCTCGGCGTCGATCGGGATGCTTCCGAAGCGGACATCAAGAAGGCGTATCGGCGCCTGGCCATGAAGTATCACCCGGACCGCAATCCGGATGACGCCAGCGCAGACCAGAAATTCAAGGAGGCTTCGGAAGCCGCCGAGGTACTCACCAACCAGGAGAAGCGCGCTGCCTACGATCAGTTCGGCCATGCCGGTCTTGAAGCCGGTGGCATGGGCGGCGCCAATTTCAACGGCAGCGTCACAGACATCTTCAGCCAGATCTTTGGCGAAGGCGGTCTCGGCAGCATATTCGGCGCCGCTGGCGGCGCCCGTCAGGCGCAACGCCGAGGCGCGGACCTGCGCTACACGCTCGCACTGGACCTGGCGCAGGCAGTGCGGGGAGACACCGTTGAAATCGACGTGCGGGTGCTGGCCGATTGCGCCGAGTGCGATGGCTCGGGCGCCCGAGCCGGCTCCAGGCCAAGCACCTGTCCAGACTGTTCCGGGGCCGGCAAGGTGCGTGTTTCACAAGGCTTTTTCTCCCTGCAACAGACCTGTCGGCGGTGCGGAGGAGAAGGTCAGATCATTGCCGATCCCTGCCGCCGCTGTCGCGGTCAGGGCCGGGTGGAGAAGCCGAAAACCCTTTCGGTGCGGATCCCTGCCGGCGTTGACGAAGGCGATCGCATTCGCCTGGCGGGCGAGGGCGAAGCCGGCCCGAGAGGCGCGCCGGCGGGCGATCTCTATGTGGAAGTCAGCGTTCGCGAACACCCGATCTTCCAACGCGACGGCAAACATCTGTTTTGTGAAATACCCGTCTCCTTCGTCGATGCAGTGCTCGGCGGAGATCTGGAAGTGCCGACCCTGAGCGGGCCAGTCAAGCTCCGGGTGCCGCCCGAAACCCAGACTGGCAAGCTGTTTCGGCTGCGCGGCAAGGGTGTGACGCCTGTGCGTGGCGGCGGCGTTGGCGACCTGCTGTGCCGGGTGGTCGTGGAAACGCCGGTAAACCTCAGGGAAGAGCAGAAGTCGCTCCTGCGCGAATTCAAGCTCAGCCTGGAGGGTCGAAGCGAACGCCATTCTCCCAAGGAGGAAGGCTGGTTTCGGGGCGTCAAGGACTTCTTCGAGAGCCTGAGATCCTGATACGGACATGATTCGAGTCGCGATCGCCGGCGCCGCCGGACGCATGGGACGGACTCTGGTGCAGGCCGTGGCCGAAGCCGACGACCTGGTCTTGACCGCAGCCAGCGAGGCGCCTGGTTCGCCAATGCTGGGCGTGGATGCGGGCGAATGCGCTGGCATCGGCCCTGTCGGTGTGCGCCTCGTCGATACATTGACAACTGTAGTCGCAGATTTCGACACCCTGATCGACTTTACCCTGCCCCGCGCCACCCTGCCTGCGCTTGATGTCTGCGCCGACGCCGGAAGATCCCTGGTCATCGGCACCACCGGTTTCGATGCGGCGGGTCTTGGCCGGATTCGTCAGGCCGCCGAGCGTGTGCCCATCCTGATGGCCCCGAACATGAGCATTGGCGTGAATCTGCTGTTTCAGCTGGTTGCAGACGCCGCCCGGATTCTGGGCGATTCAGTGGACGTCGAGATCCTGGACCTGCATCACGGCACAAAGATAGACGCGCCCTCCGGCACGGCAGTGCGGCTCGGCGAGGTACTGGCGGAGGTTCTTGGCCGCGACCTGGGCGCTGTCGCGGAGTATGGCCGGGTCGGCGAGACAGGTCCCAGGCGTCGTGAATCCATCGGCGTCCACGTCCTGCGCGCCGGCGATGTCGTCGGCGAGCACAGCGTCCTCTTTGCCGGCGCTGGCGAACGCCTGGAAATCACGCACAGGGCCGCAAGCCGTGAGAACTTCGCGCAAGGCGCTCTGCGCGCAGTGCGTTTCCTGGCCGGGCGCGGACCTGGCCTCTTCTCCATGCAGGATGTGCTCTTCGGCGCATCGCCTCAGGGCGCAGACCCGGAGGCCTGATTCTTGCCGCCCGTGATCGTCAGGCAGGTGGGCTGAAAGCGATGGACCGCCGGGCCATGTTGGCTGCCATGGCCGACCTGCAGGACGCCCACAACCGGCAGGTGCATCCGCGATGGCGCAGCCAGGGCTATGCGTACTACCGCGCCATCTGGGTGGAATGCGCAGAGTTGCTGGAACACCAGGGCTGGAAGTGGTGGAAGCAACAGACAGCAGACCTGGCCCAGGTCAAGCTGGAACTGGTTGACATCTGGCATTTCGGTCTGAGTGATCTCCTGCGCAATGGCGACCTGGAAACAGAAGCGCTGATCCAGGCAATGGATGTGCGGCCGGCGCCCGCCACCGGCGGCGAAACGCTGCGCCTGGCCATCGAGGCGCTGGCCCAGGCAAGCCTGGCGCTACGCGGCTTCCCGGTGACGGAATTCGCCACCGCCATGGCCGCCCTGCCCTTGTCGTTCGACGAACTCTACCTGCTGTACCTCGGCAAGAACGTACTCAATCGCTTTCGTCAGGACCACGGCTATCGCACGGGTCAATACCGGAAGCTCTGGGACGGGCGGGAAGACAACGAACACCTCATCGACGCGCTCACTGATCTGATTCCGGGCGATGAATCCTCAGGCAGACTTTACGCCTGGCTGGAACGCCGGTACGCAGCCAGCGCCTGATCGGACCTGGCTGCCGCAGCTACTCGCAGGTTACGTCTTGCGTGGCGACTTCCTGTTCAACGCGGAGGATCTGCTGGCTTTTGCGATATCCGCAGAGCGCGCGCCTTGAGTGGCGCCGGCTCGCTGGCCTGCGCCGAGCCGCTGGTCCAGCTGAGCGCCGTGTTGTTGACCAGAGCGCGGTCAACGCCCGTGCCCGGGCCGGTTCGGGTCAGCAACTGCAAGCTGAGTGGCTCGCTCGATTCGATGGCGCAGGACAAGCCCATGCCAGTCCACGAGTGATTGATCGCGGTCGCAAGCGCATCCGCCAGCATGTGCCGGGTTGCGTGCGCCGGGACATCATCAAGTACGCCCGTATGCACCTGGCCATTGTCGTCGTGGCACTCCAGCCGAAGGTTGCGGCAATCCGTGTTCGCTTCACAGCGGATTCGAAAATTGGTGGCGTCGGATTCCTGCGGGGAAGGAATGGACCAGGCTCGCAACACGTGCCGACCACCGACCAGCACACTGTCCTGAATGGCCGTGTTGTTGACCAGAACCCCATTGCCGGAGCGGGTCCAGATCTGAACAGAAACGGGTTCAGCGCTCCGCGCCTCGCAGGCGAGCCGCCTGTCCCACCTTTCAACGCCAAGAATTTCGCCTATGGCCTCGGTAGAAGTCTCGTACACCGAATTCGGCGCAATCGGATCGCTGATCGCACCCGAAAGCAGATTGCCACCCTGATCAGCGCACTCCAGCCGCACCGAGCAGGCCGTTTGCGCACTGTCGCAGCGTATGCGAACCGAGGACCAGTCCTGAACCGAGATGGGTGGTATCGCATAGGCTCTGGCGCGCCGGCGCTCGGATACCGACGCTGAGGATTCGAATTCCACGTTCAGCTCATAGGCGCCGGTTCCGCCATCATAGCTTGCCACCTCGATGAACCAGGTGGAGCAGGCGGTGGTAATCAGTAATTCAGAAATTCTGAAGTTTTTTCCATCGCCGGCATCATCGTCCGTACCAACATTCGAAACTACCTCGCCATTGCAATCCCGCAAGAGGCCGATCGTGTCGAGGCTGCCCTCCGTCCACACCGTCAGGGCGCCGGCTTCGGTGAGACGCACCGAGAAAACGTCCACATCGTCCTCGTGGCTCAACATCGCGGAAATCTCCGAATTGGGCATCACCCCGGTAGCGTCTGGACCGTGCTCATCGACGTGATCGTCCGCAGCAGGCGTTACGGGACTTGTGTTGCCCGCCCGCAGGAGCAGGCCAGTGATCGCATCGGCTCGGTCCATGCGTCCGTAGAACGCCAGGCACTCACCCGGCGTCTCGCTGACGCCGGACAGTGAGCCGACGATTTCCTGGCGCATGCCCATCACGCCGGCAGAGCCGCTACTGCCGCCACGCACATGCCCGCTCGTCACATCCACCGCCAGGGCAAGGGTGGGGATGACCGAAGCATCGGAAAGGACCGACAAATTTCTGCTGGACATGCCCGCCATGTACTCCTTCGGGCCGCCGCCCGGCTGATGCACGCCGGTGAAGGGCTGTCCTTGCACAGCCTGATCCTCTGACCATCTCAACCAGTGCACATCCTGGCCGGCGGGCACTGCCTGTTTCAATCGCAGCAAGCTGTTATCCGTGCGCCGATGCGCCACCATGAGGTCGGTTCCGTCAAACAAGGTGACGCCACTGCTGGCCACGCCCTCACAGACGGCCGCCTGATGGCCGAAGGTGACGTCAACAGTGTCAGCCACGGCCTGGGTGCGCACGCAATGCGCAGCTGTCAAGAGATAGGCGTTCTGCCGACGCGCTGCGTCGGAACGCGCATCCCTGATGAGTGCTGCACTGCAAACAAATGTGCCGCCGTCACGTTCGGTGAAGCGGAGTCTCACTGTCGCGTCGGCCATGTTGGCTACATCGGCTGGCGCGTCAGTGGCACAGGCCAGAGTCAGCGGTTCATTTGCGCAGCCACTATCATGATTGGCCGGTTGCTGATGCGCCGACGGGCCGGCCGCTTCAGCGCCATGCAGATGCGATACGCGGGTCACCGCCAGCGAGAAGTCCGCCGGCGTCGCATCAAGCGGCAGGCTGATCTCCACGCCCATCGAGTCGCCGGCCACGATCGGCGACCAGACCGGCGCCATCCCCGGATCGGCAAACACCGACGGGGCTTCTGGCGCGATCAGACTGGCGACCCCTTCTTGCGGCAGGCGCGCGAGCGCCGGGTAGGTGGGCGCCGAATCGTCAAGGCCGAAAAAGCGCACCCTGGCCCCGGCCGGCAAGTGCCCTGCAAGTCCGGCTCGAAGCGAATGCGCGCCTGGCGAGGTGACCCGGAAGGCAGCTGTCTGGCGGCCATTGGAGGCGAACTGCCAATGCAGTTTCGGCAACAGATTGCCCTGATGTTCTTCGGGTACAGGGCGGGCCACACCAATCTGCAACGGCCAGCCGCCGCCCGTGAACGCTTCGGCCTTTTCGACCGGCTCGACCAGGCGAATGTCAGGCAAGGTGGCCGGATCGTAGATCTGCAACGGGCGCCAGGCCTTGTCTTCAGCCGCGCTGTGAATGCCCTGAGCGGATTGCCCGGCGCCTTCCGCCGCCGCCAGCGCCGACAGACACAGGCCGACGAGCCAGAACACGTAACCTGACGCCCTGCCGGCCAGGTTGCCGAGCCACTTGAATTTTCCTGCTGGCGTCATGTTGCCTCTTGATTCGCTGCCCTCTTGTTCGATGCCCGACATGCCGGGCCCATCAGCAGCCGACAAAATTGCCCGGTCGGCGTTCCGCTGCGGCTCCTGCCGAGGTTCAGGGGCAGGATGGTCAACCGGATTATCGGCAAAAGCAATACCGCTGCCGATGTCTTCTACGGACACCGGTTAAAATAGGCGCATGAACCGAATCGGGCCAGGACAGACGATAGCTCGGGCAAGACGGATTCTGGCGCCGTTCGTGGTACTGCTGATCGCGGCTGGGGTCGGGATGCTGCTGGTCGCCAGCCGACCTGAAGCCAAACGCCAGCCCAGCTTGCCGCCAGTCATGCTGGTCGAGACGCTGACGCTCACGCGCACGCCCACCACGTTCAGCGTCAGCACTCAGGGCGAGGTGACGCCACGCACCGAAACAACGCTCATCTCCGAGGTCAACGGCCTGATCGAGGCGGTGTCGCCATCCTTTGTCAGCGGCGGATTCTTCGAGCAGGGCGAACTGCTGGTGCAGGTTGATCCACGCATCTACCATGCCCGCGTCAAGCAGGCGCGCGCCAGCGTCGCCACCGCCAGAACTCAGGTGGCCACCGAGAATGCGCTGGCCGACTATGCGCTGGAGGACTGGCGACGCCTGCGCGATCTGGATGCCGAAGCCACCCCCGCGCCGTCCGATCTGACCCTGCGCACACCGCAACTGGCGGCGGCGCTGGCGACGCTGGAATCCGCCGAAGCCGCCTTGTTGCAGGCCGAAGGCGATCTGGAGCGTACTGCCATTCGAGCGCCCTATGCCGGCATGGTGCGGGAGAAACTCTCCGACGTGGGGCAGTACATCAAGACCGGCGACCGACTGGCAGTCACCTTCGCCATCGACTACGCAGAGGCGCGCCTGCCGCTGACCCAGGCCGATCTGCAATTTCTTGATCTGCCACAACGCATCGGCGCTGCCTCCGTGCCAGTGACCCTGAGCGCCCAGGTGGCCGGAAGCGAGCATCATTGGGACGGCGCCGTCACCCGCACGGAAGGGGTGTTCGACAGCCGCACGCGGGTGCTTTACGCCGTCGCCCAGGTTCAGGACCCCTACGGCATCAGGTCGCCACGCAGCGAACCGCTGCGCATAGGCACATTCGTCAATGCCGAAATCAAGGGCCGCGAGGCCGGACCTCTGTTCGTGCTGCCCCGCCACGCACTGCACCGCGGCGCGATGGTCTGGCTGGTGAACGCCGCCGATGAACTGCAAGCTGCTGAAGTCCGGGTGGTGCGCGCTGACACCGAGTTTGTCTATGTCGATCAGGGGCTCAACGAGGGCGACCGTCTCTGCCTGACGCCCATGGAAGAGCCACTGCCGGGCATGCGGGTACGCACATCATGAACGGCGACTCGGGCGGCATCATCGGCTGGTTCGCTCGCAATCACGTGGCGGCCAATCTGCTCATGCTCTTCATCCTCGCGATGGGCATTTATGGTGGCCAGATCGCCACGGTGGAAACCTTCCCGCGATTCCAGTTCGACTCCATCGAGATCCGGGTGCCCTATCGCGGCGCCGCGCCGGCCGAGGTGGAAGAAGGCGTGGTCATCAAGATCGAAGAGGCGATTGAAGACATCGAAGGAATCAAGCAGGTATTCGGCTCGGCCCTGGACGGTTCCGGGCGGGTCACGATCCAGGTGCGGGACAGGTACGACCCCGCAGAGGTACTCGACGAAGTCAAGCTGGCCGTGGACAGCATTTCCACGTTTCCGGTGGAGACGGAACGCCCGATCATCACCAAGACCCGGTTCCGACGCGGCGCCATCACGGTGCAGGTGGCCGGCGACATGCGCGAGCAGGACCTGAAAGATCTGACCAATCGGGTACGCGACGAAATCGTCGCCCTGGAACAGGTGAGTTACGCAGAAGTCTGGGGATCCAGACCGTTCGAGATTTCCGTGGAAATACCAGAAAACACGCTGCGCCAATATGGCCTGACCCTGGATCAGGTGGCCGCCGCCATTCGCGCCTGGTCCATCGACCTGCCTGGCGGCAACATTCGCTCGGACGGCGGCAACATCCGCTTGCGCACCAAGGGCCAGGCCTATACCGGCGAAGAATTCGAACAGATCGTGCTGATCTCTCGCGCTGACGGCGCGCGCATTCGCCTGGGCGACATCGCCAGTATTCGTGATGGCTTCCAGGAAACCGAGTCTTACGCCTTCTTCAACGGCCAACGCAGCTTCGGCATAGCCGTGATGAGCACCGAATCGGAGAACGAACTGGACGTCACCGAGGCAGTACGGGCCTACGCGGACGAGGCCAGCGCCAGGATGCCGCCCGGAGTGAGCCTGGAGTACTGGGCGGATTCCAGCTACCACCTGCAAAGCCGCATGAACATGATGTTCAAGAACATGTTCATTGGCGCGATTCTGGTTTTCACGATCCTTGGATTGTTCCTGCACTTCAGATTCGCATTCTGGGTGATCGTCGGCCTGCCCGTCGCCTTCCTCGGCGCCCTGATGCTGCTGCCCCTGTCCGGCATAGACATAAGCATCAACGTGCTCAGCGTCTTTGGCTTCATCCTGGTGCTTGGCATCGTCGTGGACGACGCCATCGTGGTGGCGGAATCGGTCTATGCGGAGACGGACCGACGTGGCTACAGCACGAACAACATCGTTGCCGGCGCAAGGCGCGTTGCGGTGCCGGCCACGTTCGGCGTGCTGACGACCATCATGGCCTTTCTGCCCATGCTGTTCACCACCGGCCCGATCGCTGCCCTGACCGGCTCGGTCGGCTGGGTGGTGGTGCTGTGTCTGGCCTTTTCTCTTGTCGAGTCGAAACTCATCCTGCCATCGCATCTTGCCCTGATGCGCACTTCCCACGCCAAGAGCCAGCGCAACGGGCCGGCAGAGATGGTGGGTCGCTGGCTGAATCTGACCATAGAACGTCACTACAAGCCCTTTCTGGGGTGGGCGATCCGGCACAGATACACCACCCTGGCGACATTCCTCGGTCTGTTGATCGTCACCATCGGCGTCATCGCAAGCGGCCAGGTGCGCTACCAGTTCTTCCCGGAAGTCGAGGAGGACATGCTGTCCGCCCGGATCGAGTTGTATGACGGGGCCCCGGAAACCCTGATCACCCGGGTGGTTCAGCAGATGAACACGGCCCTTGATCAGGTCAACGCCGATCTCAGGGCGGAGACCGGCAGCGAAACCGACATCATTCACAATGTATTCGCCTACATCCGGGATGGTCGGGAAGGCATCTTTTACGTTGAGTTGGCGCGCGACAAGATTCGCGGCGTCACCCCGCGCGTGGTGGAGGAACGCTGGCGCGACGCGGTGGGCGAGATCCCGGGAGCCAAGGAACTGCGCTTTGAAGCGACGCGGCATCTTGGCGGCGGTCCGCCAATCTCGTTCAAGCTGGCCGGGCGCAATTATCGCCAGCTGGAACAGGCGGCGGCGGAACTGGAACAGCATCTGGACAGCTTCGACGGCGTTTTCGAAATCGAGGTCTCGGCCAATGCCGGGCCTGAGGAAGTGCGTCTTGCCATCAAGCCGGAAGCGGAGGCGTCCGGGCTGACGCTGGCGGACCTCGGCCGTCAGGTGCGCGCTGCCTTCTACGGCACGGAGGCGCAGCGAATCCAGCGTGGCGATCAGGAAGTGCGCGTCATGGTGCGCTATCCCCGCTCTGAACGGCGCTCGTTGGGGAACCTGGAGAACATGTGGGTGCGCACGCCAGACGGCCGGGAGCTACCCTTTGCATCGGTGGCGGATTACCAGCTAGAGCGCGGCTGGGACCTGATCCAGCGAGTTGACGGCAGCCGCGCCATCACGGTGACGGCGCGCGTCGATGCCGGCGTCGCCGACGCCGGCCAGGTCATGTCCAGGATCAAGGCTGAATTCATGCCTGAACTGCGCGCCCGCTACCCCGGCCTGGACACGGACGTATCCGGCAGCGCCCAGGAAGAGGAGCTCGGCTTCCGGCAAATGCTGACGGGCTTCGGCATTGCCCTGTTCGGCATCTACACGCTGATGGCGATTCCGCTCAGGTCCTACCTTCAGCCGCTGATCATCATGGGCGTGATTCCGTTCGGCGTGGTCGGCGCCGTGTTCGGCCACCTGCTGCTGGACCTCTCGCTGAGTTCCGTCTCCATCATGGGCATCATCGCGCTATCCGGCGTTGTCGTGAACGACAGCCTCATCATGGTGGATTTCGTGAACAAGGCGGTTGCTGCGGGAGCCGACCCTGCCGAGGCAGCCATTCAGTCCGGTTGCGCCCGCTTTCGCGCCATTCTGCTGACCTCGCTGACCACCTTCTTCGGACTGATCCCCATGGCGCTCGAAACCAGCATGCAGGCGCAAATCGTGATTCCGATGGCCGTTTCAGTGGCGTTCGGCATCCTCTTTGCCACCGCGATCACCCTGATTCTGGTGCCGGCGCTCTATGTGATTCTGCGCGATCTCAAGCAGATCATCGCGCCGAAAGGGGCAACAGCGATTGCCGGCTGACGGCGAGCAAGCAAACGGGCGTTACCCGGATAACCGATTCAGCCGCTCCGCCACGATACGGCGGAATATCCGTGGATCCTTCACCCGCACCGGCTGACCAGCCTCCGCCTGGGATTGCGCCATTTCACGCGATAGCCAGAAAGTCAGGGCGGCATAGACCAACATCACGGGCATATGCGTCCTTTCTGCCTGCGTGAGCGGGCGTTCGGCGTGATAGCCAGCCAGCAGTGCGTCAAGCGCCGGGGTGCTGAGGGAATAGTCCGAGGCATTGCACCAATCGTTGGCGGCAACCGCCAGATCGTAGCTCAACCACCCCCTGGCAGCGTGGTGGAAATCCACCAGGCCGGTGAGCGCGTCGCCAACAAAGAGTGCATTGTCTCGAAACAGATCACCGTGGATCACGCCTTCCGGGAGCGCCTCTACACTGCCGAGCAGAGCCAGCGCCCGGCGGCGGGCTGCGTCCAGCAAACGCACATCCGCATCGCCGAGACGTGGACGAATGCGCGCTGCATGGTCGTTCAGCCAGCCGGCAGTTCGCGGATAGGGCGGCGTGCTCGCAGCCAGTGATTCAACGGCAAGGTGCAAGCGTCCCAGAGTGGCGCCAAGCGTGCGTATCTGAGCCAGGGTCGGTCGTTGCGGATGCTGGCCTGGCAGGCTCGGCGCCAGGAGCACCGGCTTGCCACGACTGCGCTCCATCGG
This sequence comes from Pseudomonadales bacterium, assembly GCA_965199705.1. Taxonomy (GTDB): domain Bacteria; phylum Pseudomonadota; class Gammaproteobacteria; order Pseudomonadales; family Azotimanducaceae; genus Azophilus. The sequence goes on along the minus strand of OZ241359.1, from coordinate 697,029 downwards.
CTCGCCCTGCCGATTGCGCACCACCGGCGCTACCGGCAACCCCGCCGCGTGGCAGTGCTCAAGTAACTCAATCAGGTGCGCGCCGGCATAGGACGGTTGTTCGAGCAGGGTGAGTACCCACTCCCGCTCCGCGCCTCGGAATTCAGTTTGCAGGAAGTAGTTGCTGTTCTCGATGCCGATCCCTATGGGACGACTACCCACCAGGTAACCAACCTCATAGCGACCAGCAAGGTCGGCGATTTCGGACTGACTCAGCGCGGTCCGCGGGTTCATGCGGCGCTGATGCTCAGTACGCTCAGAACTCGACGAGAATCCAGGTCGGCAGCAGCATGTCGGCCTGAGTCAGGTCGCCGAAGCCCCGGGTCTGGTCACGTGGGTACAGATAGTAGGGTCGCCCTATGTCCGGCACGATCTTGACCATGCGCAGAACGCCGTTCTGCCGGTATTCATAGATCACCCGCTCTTCGCCGGCAATGATGGTGACGTCCGGGCCGCGCAGGTCCTCCTCAGCCTGGATACCGCCAGCCGACAGCGCCAGCGCAAGAAGGAAAATTGCCAAGCGACAGATTGCAGTCCACACTGCCTGTGTTCCCTCTTGTCGTGAGGACTCGGCGCATGGTGTCAGAGACTGAGGCCAGGCACAAACCCCTGATCCTGGTGGATGGTTCCAGCCACCTGTTTCGCGCCTTCTTTGCGCTGCCGGCGCTGACCACCACGGACGGGTATCCAACGGGCGCAATCCGCGGCTTCGTCGCCATGATCCGGCGCTTGGCCAAGGACTATCCGGACAGCGCGCTCGTGGTGATATTCGACCCCAAGGGCAAGACCTTTCGCGACGACCTCTATCCACAATACAAGGCCAATCGGCCGCCTATGCCAGACGATCTGCGCAAGCAAATCGAACCCATCCACGACATCGTGCGGGCCATGGGGCTGCCATTGCTGGTTGTGCCCGGCGTGGAAGCGGATGACGTGATCGGCACGCTGGCAAGGCAGGCGTCCGCGCAGGGTCGGAGCACCCTGGTTTCCACCAGCGACAAGGACATGGCGCAACTGGTGGACGATCATGTCACGCTCATCAACACCATGTCGGACCCACCAACACTGCTGGACCGGGCCGGCGTGATCGCCAAGTTCGGCGTTGAACCGGAACAGATCATCGACTATCTGGCGCTGATGGGCGATACCGTGGACAACATCCCCGGCGTCCCCAAGGTGGGCCCCAAGACTGCCGCGAAATGGCTGCATACGCATGGCTCTTTGGATGGCGTAATGGCGGCAGCGCCCGAGATCAAGGGCAAGGTGGGGGAGAACCTGCGGGCGAGCCTCGGCTTCCTGCCGCTCTCGCGCACCCTGACGACCATCAAGTGCGACGTCGAATTGGAACTGAGCTCGGCAGAACTTGATCCGAAACCAGCAGATGAGGCAGCGCTGCTGGCCCTCTTTCAGCGCTTCCAGTTCCGTTCCTGGGCAACAGAACTCAGCGCCTTGACCGCAGCCACGCCTGAGGTCGAGATCGAGCCGGCGACCGCCGCCGCCTACGAATGCGTCAGCACGGAAGAGGCGCTGGATCGCTGGATCGATCGATTGGCGGCCGCTGACCTCTTCGCCTTCGATACGGAAACCGACAACATCAACTACATGCGCGCGAATCTGGTTGGATTTTCCTTTGCCGTGACACCAGGAGAGGCGGCCTATGTGCCGGTCGGCCACCGTTACCCCGGCGTGCCAGAGCAACTCCCCCTGGATCTGGCGCTGGCGAAGCTCGCGCCACTGTTGGCAGACCCGGCCAAGGCAAAGGTCGGCCACCACATCAAGTACGACATGAATGTTCTGGCCAGGGCCGGCGTCACCGTGGCCGGCACAATCCACGATTCGATGCTGGAATCTTATGTCTTCAACAGCACCAGCGGCCGCCACAACATGGACGATCTGGCGAAACGCTACCTGAACGTGGACACCACCCGCTACGAGGACGTGGCCGGCAAGGGTGCAAAGCAACTGAGTTTCGATCAGGTGGACCTGACGCTGGCCGTGCCCTATGCGGCAGAGGATGCTGATGTCACCCTGCGTCTGCACCAGAGCCTCTGGCCGAAGGTGCAGGCAGAGCCGGGGCTCAGGCGGGTGCTTGAGGAAATCGAAGTGCCGCTCGTGCCGGTGCTGTCGCGAATCGAGCGCAACGGCGCGCATCTCGATACCAGTCTCCTCCAGGCGCAGAGCACTGAACTGGCCGGGCGCATCGTCGCCCTGGAGAGGCTTGCGCACGAACTCGCCAAAGGCCCCTTCAATCTGGACAGCCCACGGCAACTGCAAGAGGTACTGTTCCAGCGTCTTGACCTGACGCCATTGCGCAAGACGCCCAAAGGCCAGCCGTCCACCGCCGAACCGGTGCTGAAGGCCATGGCGACCCGGCCAGACGCGCACCCGCTGCCGTCCGTCGTGCTCGATTACCGGGCGCTTAAGAAGCTGAAATCCACCTATACCGACAAGCTGCCAAAGGACGTGGACCCAGGCACGGGACGCATCCACACTTCCTATCATCAGGCTGTCGCCGCCACCGGGCGCCTGTCGTCCCAGGATCCCAACCTGCAGAACATTCCGGTGCGCACAGCCGAGGGCAGGCGCGTGCGCCAGGCGTTCTGCGCACCGCCTGGGCGCCGCATCCTGGCAGCGGACTACAGCCAGATCGAGTTGCGCATCATGGCGCACCTGTCCGGGGACGAAGCGCTATTGAACGCCTTTCGAGCGGGACAAGACATCCATCAGGCAACTGCCGCAGAGGTGTTTGGAACGGCGCCAGAATCGGTGACGGCAGATCAGCGGCGCAGCGCCAAGGCGATCAACTTTGGCCTGATGTACGGCATGTCGGCCTTCGGCCTGGCAAATCAGCTCAGCATCAATCAGAGCGAAGCGCAGGCCTACATCGACACCTATTTCGCGCGCTACCCAGGTGTGGCGGCGTACATGAAAGACACCCGACAAATGGCGCGGGATCAGGGTTATGTGGAAACGGTATTCGGGCGCAGGCTGTATCTGCGCGAAATCAGATCAGGCAATGGGCAGCGCCGCCAAGCGGCAGAACGGGCGGCCATCAACGCACCTCTGCAAGGCACGGCGGCAGACATCATCAAGCGGGCGATGATTGCCGTGCACGCCTGGCTGGACGACACCGCCATCGACGCGCTGATGGTGATGCAGGTGCATGACGAACTGGTATTCGAGGTTGCCGAAGACGCTGTGGACACGCTCATCAATGGCGTTCGCGAACGCATGTCCGGCGCCGCCGAGCTGCGCGCACCCCTGCTCGTGGAATGCGGGGTCGGCCACAACTGGGATGAGGCGCACTGAAGCGAGGCCCTGCGCTCGCTCCACCATGTCGGGATGAGCAGGGACCGTGCGCTGCTGAGCATGATCTGTTGCTGAGGCCGGTGCAGCGCTGTCGCTCTCAAGTGCAGCCAAGGCCAGCAGATCTCATTCTGACATTCCGGGTGCTGAGGCGCGGAGTCAGAGCGGACTTTACTCGCCCATTCGCGCAAGCAACGAAGCGCCGTCCTCACACTCGATCAGCCACTCTCCCACCTCATCCAGACGCTCCGGGTCGGAAACGCCCGCCAGCAAGACGCCGAAACGCTTCGCCGTATCGCCGCCAAACCGCAGCGCAACCATACGCTCAAGCAGGGCGCGCTCCCGAGCCAACGCTTTCGCCTCGCCTTCAGCCTTGCCTCGGGCCTCGCCTTCGGCCCTGCCTCGGGCCTCACCTTCGGCCTCACCCTCAGTTCTGCCCTTCTCAATCAGCTGCTGCTTCCATAGCGCCACCCGCTCAGCCGGGTCAGCCGGTTGTCGTACCACTTCGTCGGTCGATTCCCTCAGCCTGACCAGTTTCATAAGCCACTCCTCCTCGTCCCCTATGTCCGCATTTCGAACCCATGCCTCCAGCCAACGCTGCAGCACATCCAAAAGACTGCCATCTTCCACCCCGGAAAGCCACTGCAAACAGCGCTCCACTACACGCTTCAGGTCTTCTGGACTGGTCAGACCCTCAATCCACGCAGCAGCGTCGCCGCATTGCCTTCCGGCAGTTCCTCGCCCAACAGGGCCTGTTGATCGACCAGAACATAGCCGTCTCCCACCAGACCCATCGGCCCCACATGCGCGCCCAACGCTCCGGGCTTGCCGGTTTCACCCTCTGCCTGTGCTGATACATCCGCTGACGCTGCCTCCATCCCGCCTGGGCGCGTCAGGGCTGACAGGTTCAGCGGCGCATGCCATGGACTGGAACCGTTGTAGAGCACAATCGGTAGCACTGGCGGGACCGGGTTGCTGGCGCTGAACGGTTTTTCCCTGTGCAGAGCAAGGTAAAGCAGGGTCGCATAGCTCTGCACTCGTGCGGCCATCATCCAGTCTGGGCGAGACTGAAATTCAAGCATCACCAGGATGTGCAGCCAGTGCGGTTCATCGGCTTCATCGTCCGCCGCCGACGGTTGCAAGGCGACCCGCCAGGCCATGTCGCCGAATCGCTGTTCCAGATTGTCGGTCAGATATTCACTGGGCAGCCGTTCCAGCGTATCCAGACGCAGGCGGCGGAGAATGGGCAGGCGGTCGCCCACCAATTCCTTGAGTAGAACAAGCTGATCGCGCATCATGCGCGGGTGGGCGAAGGCGGCCTTGTAGGTGGCGTCGTGCTGCATGGCGACCACTGTGCACTGCGAAACCGGTCTCGCATGTGCGACATGACGCCAATTCGTGTGCGAAATGGACCTCATCCAGGGCCAAGCCCTGAAACCAACGCAACGGGGAGCCACAACAACACCCGAATCGCCAGAGTGAGAATCGCTGGCCAAGGCCTTGCACCCCGTCTGCGCGACCATCCTGACCCCTGATGCAGTATTCGGGCCAGCCGATTCAGAATCCAGGTTACGACGCCCCGCGTAGCGCCGCCTGAATCTCCCGCAGCCGCGCCCGGTTCAGGCGATAGCCGCGCAGGCAGAGCAGGCCGGGGATCGCGAGCAGCGTGGATACAGGGCCCCAGACGACCGCCAGCGCAAGTCGGGTAGGCTCCGCAACGTCCGCCGCTGTGCGCACATCGGCGCCCGATGGCCAGCTGATGGCGGCCAGCGCCAATCCGGCCAGAAACGGCCCGAGCGCGGCAGAACACTTGATGGCGAAGGCGGAAGCGCCAAACAGCACACCTTCCTGCCGCAGCCCCCTGTGCAAGGCAATTTCATCGGCTATATCGGCTATGGCGGTGCCGATACCAACGAAGAGTTGCGCAATCGTGACTCCCGCAAACACGGTGATCAGCATCAACAAGAGGGCACTGGACCAGCTGCCCAGTGGCGGCGCCCAACCGGCCAGATACAGCATCACCGGCAGGGCATGAATGGTGACCCAGGCGACGCCACCGGCAATCATGGCGTTGCGCTTGTCCAGCCAGACGAAAAAGCGGCGCGCCACCAGGTAACCCAACATACTGCCAACCGGACCGGTTACCAGTACCAGCAAGATCTGGAATCGATCCAATTGCCAGAAGAAGGTGTAACAGTAGAGGCCCAGAGTTGCGGCGGCCCCGAACGCCACGACGATCAGGATGAAGCCGATCATCATCCAGCGGAAAGAGGGGTTGCCGAGCGTCGCCATCGATTCGCGCGCCACGTCCGGAAGCCTGCCCCGTTTGACCTCGGTCTTCGCCTGCGGCTTGACCTGCGCCAGCCAGGGAATACGCTGGCGCGTGCCCCAGGCCGACTGCAGAATCGTGATCGTCATCAACATGCCCAACACAACCGCATAGCCCCGATAGGCGTCTGGATTGGTCTGGCCGTTCGGATGCTCAGGAGTGGCGGCGAAGAACCAACCGAAGCCGACCGCATAGACCAGAATGTAGCCGATGGCTCCGAAGGTATTGCGGGCCGCAACCAGGCTGGTGCGCTCGTCGTAGTCCGTGGACAGTTCAGCGCCGAGCGCAAGGTGCGGCACGTGATAGAGGGTCATGCTGGCGCGGGTCAAAACCGTGGCTGCCAGCATCCAGCAGAACAGACCGCCCTGGCCGACACTGGATAGCGACACCAGGGGATCAAACAACAGATAGAAGCTCACGCCCAGCGGCAGAGCCGAAGCGTACATGAACGGATGCCGCCGCCCGAGCCGGCTCTGCCAACGATCAGAAATGCTGCCCGCGACAGGGTCGCTGACGGCATCGAAGATCAGGGCCAGGGCGATCGCTGTGCCCGCCAACTCGCTGTTCAGACCCAGCACCTGGTTGTAATAGAACAACAAGAAGGTATTGAAACTGCATGTCTTGATGCCTTCGGCAATCTGGCCGACCGCGAAGTTGATACGGGTTGAAGCGTCCAGAGGCGGAGCGGCGGACAGGGCCGTCGGCGTCTCCGCTTCAGCCTGCGGCCGCAATCGCCGCCTCACCGTCGCGCTCCCCGCCCCCGCATCGGCGACGACCCGCCGGCAGCCGACTCAGGCACGGTTCTGTCCAGCCTGCGGGTTGAAACGAAAGTGCATGACGTCACCATCCTGCACCACATAATCCTTGCCCTCCAGCCGCCACTTGCCAGCCTCCTTCGCGGCTTGTTCACCGCCCAGGGAAACGTAGTCCTGGTAGGCGATCACCTCCGCCCGAATGAAGCCTTTGGCAAAGTCCGTGTGGATCACGCCCCCGGCTTCGGGCGCATGAGCGCCGACAGGAATCGTCCAGGCGCGCACTTCCTTGGGCCCGGCGGTGAAATAGTGATGCAGGCCGAGAAGCGCATAGCCGGCCCGAATCACGCGGTTCAGGCCAGGCTCGGAGACGCCGAGTTCGGCCAGGAATTCGTGCTGATCGGTGGCGTCGAGTTCGGCTATCTCCGCTTCGATGCAATTGCAGATCGCCAGCACAGGCGCAGACTCCCGGGCCGCTTTGGCCCGCACCTGATCGAGAAGCGCATTGTCGTCATCAGGCGCCTCCGCCACATTGGCGATATAGAACACTGGCTTGGCGGTAAGCAGGTGCAGGTCGCGGATCAGCAGCTGCTCGCCAGCGTCCAGATCAAGGGCGCGTGCCGGCACGCCGGCAGCCAGGGCCTGCTCCAGACGATGCAGCAGGCGCATGACCTCGGCAGCATCCTTGTCACCGGCATTGGCCAGCCGGCGGTGTCGGTCCGCAGAGCGGGCGACTGTCTCCAGATCCGCCAGCGCCAGCTCCGTGTCGATGATTTCAATGTCGCCTTGCGGCGAAACCTCGCCAGCAACATGCACGATCCTGGCGTCCGTGAAGCAGCGCACAACATGCGCGATCGCATCCGTCTCGCGAATGTGGGCCAGGAACTGATTGCCCAGCCCCTCGCCCTCGGCCGCGCCCGCAACCAGGCCGGCGATATCGACAAACTCCATGCTTGCGGGGATCACATTGGCTGGTCTGGCGATGGCGGCGAGGCGCTCCAGGCGTGGGTCCGGCACCGGGACGACGCCTGTGTTCGGATCAATCGTGCAAAAGGGAAAGTTCTCGGCCGAGATCCCGGCCCGGGTCAGCGCATTGAAAAGGGTTGATTTTCCGACATTCGGCAGCCCCACTATCCCGCACTTGAAACCCATGCCAGAATCTCAGCGCCCGGCCCGCCAGAGAAACAGCCGCGCCAGGCTCATGCGCTTGTCGTCGGCGCGTGCAGGTGGTTCATCACCGGCTGCCAGTGGCCGCGAAGCAGCATGCCCAGCAATTCGTCCGTCAGTTGCCAGGCCGCGCTCGCCAGTTGACGTTCGGCATCCGGCATCTTCTCGCCAGTGAGCCAGGAGATCATGCGCTGCTTGTCGCCCGGATGCCCGACGCCGATGCGCAGCCGCTGAAACGCGCGCGACCCCAGCCCTTCGATCACGCTGGCAACACCATTGTGGCCATTGTCGCCGCCACCGCTGCGCAGGCGAACCACGCCCGGCTCGAAGGCCACCTCGTCGAATGCAATCAGTATCTCTTCTGGCGCGATTCGAAAGTAACGCGCAAAGGCGCCAACCACGCGGCCGCTGAGATTCATCCAGGTTCCGGGAATCAGCAGACTGGTCGGCTGCCCGCCAAGCGCGCCACGCCCGACCTCAGCCTGAAATCGAACCGAGGGCTTCAGGACGATCCCTGCCCGTTCGGCCCACTCCCGCACCAGCACGGCGCCGAGATTGTGCCGGGTGGCAGCGTGGTCTCTGCCGGGATTGCCAAGACCGACGATCAGCTTCAGGGGCGTCATCCAGAGCGGCGCAATTCAGCGAGGACCTGATCCGGCGCGCGTTGATTGTGCGCTATTGGTCGGCTTCCGATTCCTCCGCTTCTTCGTCCTCGTCGGCCTTGGCGCCGCCTCTCGGCGGATGCACCGCAGCGACCAGGATGTCGTGGTCGGCCCCTTGCGTGAGCGCGACCAGCGAAACGCCTTGCGGCAGATCCAGATCAGTGAGATGAACAGACTCCCCGACATCAAGATCCGCCAGGTCCACTTCGAGATAGGCCGGCAGGTCTGCCGGCAGGGCGGATACCTCGACATCGACGAGATTGTGGGCAATGGAGCCGCCACCGGTGCGCGCGCCCACACACTTGTCTTCATTCAGATAGTGCAGGGGCACATGCGTCGTCACAGGCTGGTCGGTGCGTACCCGCAACAGGTCCATGTGCTGCACCCTTTCGTTCACAGGGTGCAACTGCACATCGCGCACAACCGCCTTCTGCGCCTCGCCGTCGATGACGATATCGACTACCTGGGCGAAGAAGGCTTCCTCCTGCATGGCCCGCGCCACTTCATTGACGCGCAGGGTAATCGGCTGCGGATCGGACTCACCGCCGTAGAGAATGGCGGGAAGATGCGCGCCCTGGCGCCGCAGACGACGGCTGGCGCTGGTTCCCGAAAGGGCTCTGGGCTCGGCATTGAGGGTGATGTTGTCAGACATGGGGTTTGCTCCTGTGAGTACGCGATGGCGGCGTCTTGGCAGGAATCACCGAAACATCGCGCTGAGTGATTCTTCGTGGCTGACGCGGCGAATGGCTTCCGCCAGCAATCGGTTCAGGCTGAGCTGATGAATCCGGCTACATTTGCCCGCCGCATCACTCAGCGGAATGGTATCGGTCACGATCATCTCGTCGAGTTGCGATTCCTGAATCCGCGATACCGCCGGCCCGGACAGCACCGGGTGCGTGATATAGGCCACGACGGCAATCGCGCCTTCTTCCTTCAGTGCCTCTGCTGCGGCGCACAATGTTCCGGCAGTATCGACGATGTCATCGACCAGAATACAGGTCTTGCCCTTGACGTCGCCGATTACATTCATCACTCGGCTTTCGTTGGCCTGAGGTCGGCGCTTGTCGATGATCGCAAGGTCCAGGTCGTTCAGCTGCTTGGCCACGGCGCGCGCGCGCACCACGCCGCCCACATCGGGCGATACCACGATGGGATTGACGTAGGACTGCGCCAGGATGTGATCCACGAGCACCGGGGATCCATAGACATTGTCCACCGGCATGTGGAAGAAGCCCTGAATCTGATCGGCATGCAAGTCCACGGTAAGCAGCCGGTCCACGCCCACGCTGTCGAGCATGTTGGCCACCACCTTGGCGCTGATCGGAACCCGCGCCGACCGCGGCCGTCGATCCTGGCGCGCATAACCATAGTAGGGCGCCACGGCAGTCACCCGATGCGCCGACGCCCGCCGCAGGGCGTCCGCCATGATGACCAGTTCCATCAGGTTATCGTTGGTGGGCGCACAGGTGGATTGCAGGATAAAGGCGTCGCAACCGCGCACGTTCTCGTGGATTTCAACGTTGACCTCGCCGTCGCTGAACCGGGTTACGGTGGCCCGGCCCAGGTCGATACGCAGTTCATTGACAACCCGCTCCGCCAGCGGCGGATTGGAACTGCCGGAGAAGACCATGAGATGAGCCATAACCTGGTTCCGAAGCTGAAACGATGGCTGGGGTGGCAGGATTCGAACCTGCGAATGCCGGGATCAAAACCCGGTGCCTTACCGCTTGGCGACACCCCATCCGCGGAATCCCGCCCTGGCGCTGATCTTGCGCTGCCTCAAGCGCCCGGCCGCCCTCGCTTGTGGCCGCCGAGCGGCGGAGCGCTATTGTCGCTTTGGGCCTTTGTGGCTGTCAAACGCACCTGCGTCGCACGTCAGTCAGAACCCTCCGATGCCCGCCAGGCATCCGCCCGCACTGCATCCTGATCCGTGGCCGACACCCAGCCAGCGCCGGCCTGGGCTCGTTCTCGCTTCCAGATCACCGCCTCGGTTTTCAGCATATCGATCAGAAAAGTGCAGGCGGCAAGCGCCTCGGCGCGATGCCGTGCGGCAGTCAGCACCAGGACGATCTGATCCCGGGGCTTCAGCTGCCCGACCCGGTGAATGACGGTGGTCGCGGCTAGGCGCCAACGCTGTCGGGCTTGCGCAACCAGGGCCGCAATGCTTTGCTCGGTCATGCCGGGGTAGTGCTCCAACTCAAGGCGGCTGGCTGCATCCCCGCACACTTCGCGTACCAGGCCGACGAAGGCGGCAACAGCGCCCGTATCCGCGCCTGTGCGAGCCGATAGCGCCTGCCACTCCGCGGCCAGGGAAAAGTCCCCGACCTGAACCCGTATCTCGTCCATCCGATTGCCCGCCGGCAAGCGCTAACCGCCGGTGATCGGCGGCATGAAGGCCACCTCGTCGCCGGACGCCAGGGCTGGCAGGTCGGCGCGATCGACAAAGGTTCGATTGACAGCGACTCGGATGTGGTCTGCCATCAAGCTGGCGTAGGCAGCCGCGTGCAACTGCTGCTGCAAGGCAGTGAACAGCGCTTCAAACGGCCAGGGTTCACTGTCGCACAATTGGCAGCGCAGCGATTCGACGCCAACCGCATCGCGCACCGAGGCAAAGAACAGAACCCGAATCATGTCAACTCGCCTCTTCCGGGTGCGTCGCCGAACGCTGCCAGTCCCCCGTCTTGCCCCCGGATTTCGACAACAACTGCACTGCCTCCACGACCATGCCGCGGTCGATGGACTTGCACATGTCGTAGAGGGTAAGGGCGGCAATACTGGCGGCAGTCATGGCTTCCATCTCCACACCGGTCTGACCGGTCACCCGACACTCTGCACGAATCCGAATCCGCTCGGGCGGTTCAGGTGAAAACTCGACGGACACCCTGGTCAGCGGCAATGGGTGACAGAGCGGGATCAACTCGGCGCACCGCTTGGCGGCCTGAATACCAGCAATCCGCGCCACCGCCAGCACATCGCCCTTGGGAAGCCCGCCACTGGCAATCTCTCGCAATGTGGCCGAGGCCATGCGCACACAGGCTTCGGCCACGGCGACTCGTGTCGATTGCGGCTTGCCGGACACATCGACCATGGAAGCCTCGCCGCGCCGGTTCAGATGGCTGAGCCGACTCATGGCCGCCTGGCTGCGCCGGGCGGAGGCTCAGGATACTGGCCGTTGACTGTCATGGTCCGGGATTATAGCCGTCGCCTGCCGCGCAGCGCATTCGGGCTACAATGGTGCGCTAGAACTTCGATTCCTGCCCCGCCTGCATTGCGTCATGATTCCAGACAAAGCCTCCGGCAAGGTAATGGTCGGCCTGTCCGGTGGTGTGGATTCGGCCGTCGCGGCGCTGTTGCTCAAGCGCCAGGGGCGCCATGTGTCCGGACTTTTCATGAAGAACTGGGAAGAAGACGACGGCTCGCCCTGGTGCACGGCGAAGCAGGACCTGGAGGACGCAGAGCGGGTGTGTCAGCAGCTCGACATCGAATTGCACACGGCCAACTTTGCCGCCGAATACTGGGATGACGTATTTGCCGAATTCCTGATCGAATACCGGGCCGGACGCACCCCGAATCCGGACGTGCTCTGCAACCGGGAAATCAAGTTCAAGCAGTTCGCTCGCTACGCCAGAGTGCTCGGTGCCGAGCACATTGCCACTGGCCACTATGCGCGCTTGCAGCGGCAGGACGGCCAGATCAGGCTCTGCAAGGGCCAGGATGCGAACAAGGACCAGAGCTATTTCCTGCAGGGATTGAAGGCGGAACAACTAGAGCGCGTGCTGTTTCCGCTCGGCGATCTGCGCAAACAGGCAGTGCGCCGCATCGCCCGCGAATACGGCCTGCACAACCATGCCCGCAAGGATTCCACCGGCATCTGCTTCATTGGCGAGCGGCGCTTCCGGGAATTTCTGCAACGCTATGTGCCGCCGAACCCGGGGCCACTGGTGGATGAAGCAGGCGTCGAGATCGGAACGCACGCCGGCCTTGCATACTACACGCGCGGCCAGCGGCGGGGGCTGGCGATCGGTGGCCGCGCCGGCTGCCGGGAAGCCCCCTGGTATGTGCTGGACAAGGACCTGACCGGCAATCGCCTGGTCGTCACCCAGAATCCGGACGCCCTGCTGGATACCTGGCTGAGCACCGGCAAGCTGCACTGGATAGGCGATCCGGCCCCGCTGCCTCTGCGTTGCAGCGCAAGAATCCGCTATCGGCAAGCGGATCAGACGGCCTGGGTGGAGGCCAGCGACGAGGGCGTTCGGGTTCAGTTCGAGCAGCCGCAGAGGGCGATTACCCCCGGCCAGTACGTTTGCCTGTACGAAGGCGACGTCTGCCTCGGCGGTGGCGTTATCGAGCGCTTTGGACGACAGCCGACATGAGCGGCATCCAGCAACCTGTCAACTATCGTTGCCTGAGTCTGGCGGCGACAGTGGAATCCGTCTTCGAGATGCAACTCGCGGCGGTTGGTCGGCGCTTCGGGCCCATCGATCACCTGATCGACCCCTTGCTGGTGACCGAACCGGACAGCCTGGAGGCCGTGTTCCCGGCGCCCCACAAGTTCGGACGCGGCGTGCAAGCAGCGCGTCTGACGCTGATGGGACAGTCCGGCACCCTGCCGATCTTCACCTACTGGTGGAAGGCGGTTGGGCAAAGTGATCTGCTGGCGCGTCGTCCAGGCCTGGCGACAAAACTCGGCGAGCAGCTGAGCACACTGGCCGACGAGCCGCGAACAAACGACTTCTATCTCGCGCTCGATGAAATCTACCAGCAAACCCTGGGCACGCTGGAGCGACGCATCAATGTCAGGGGCAAACGGTCGGCCCTGACCGACCCTGATACCGCAGCGCGCATTCGCGCCCTGCTGCTTGCTGCCGTTCGCTTTGCCTGGCTGTGGCGGCAACTCGGCGGCAAGCGCTGGCTCCTGCCATTGCGCTTGCCGCTTCAGGTATTCGAGTTGAACCGCCTGGCGCGGCAGATCACATGACTGCGCAACCGGCACGGAATCGGCGCCAGGAGCCGTATAGTCCATTATCGGGATAACAGTGTTGGATATGGAACGCAAGCAAATGAAAGAAGAGAAATCAGCGGCTCCTCATCAGCGACCCGGCGACATATCAGAGCTGACCACGCTCACGGCCATTTCCGGCGTCGATGGACGTTACCGGGCTGTCACCGAAAAACTTGCGCCTGTGTTCAGCGAGTACGGGCTGATTCGGCGTCGCGTGGAAGTCGAATGTCGCTGGTTTCTGGCGTTGGCGGCCTGCCCCGACATAGCGGAGCTGCCAAGCCCTGCCGCGGATGACGCCGAAGCGGTCATGCGCATCCACCAGCAGTTTTCACTGGATCAGGCACGTGAAGTGAAAGCTCTGGAGGCGCGAACCAATCATGATGTGAAGGCGGTGGAGTACTTCGTCAAGGCAGAGATACGGAAACTGCCAAGGCTGGCAGCGCATACCGAGTTCGTTCACTTTGCCTGCACCTCCGAAGACATCAACAATCTGGCGCATGGGCTGATGCTGCGCGACGGTCGAGCCGAGCTGGCGGCAGAGATGCGGGCGGTCATCAAGGCTTTGTCCGGCCTGGCCGATGAAGCTGGCGACCTGCCCATGCTGGCGCGCACACACGGCCAACCCGCCTCGCCCACCAGCCTCGACAAGGAAATCCTGGTGTTTTGTCGGCGCCTGCAAAGACGGCTGGATGGCATCCTGGAAACACCCCTGGCCGGCAAGCTGAACGGCGCCACTGGCAACTTCAACGCCCATCTGGCGGCCTATCCGCACGTGGACTGGCCATCCATCAGCGAAAGGTTTGTCGCCAGTCTCGGGCTTTGGCCGAATCCGCTCACCACCCAGATCGAGCCGCACGACGACATGGCCGCCCTGTTTCGCGCATTCTGCGGCTTTAACCAGACGCTGCTCGACTGCGTGCGTGACCTCTGGGCGTACATCGCCATCGAGTACTTTGGGCAGCGGCCCGTCGCCGGAGAAACCGGCTCTTCGACCATGCCGCACAAGGTGAATCCGATCGACTTCGAAAACGCCGAGGGCAATCTCGGCATCGCCAACGCCCTGCTCGATCACATGGCGGAGAAACTGCCGGTCTCTCGCTGGCAGCGGGACCTGTCGGATTCAACCGTCATCAGAAACATGGGCACGGCATTGGCGCATTGCAGCATCGCCTGTCAGGCCGCCATCAGGGGGATCAACCGCCTGTCGATCAATCGAACACGGATAGCAGCGGACCTGGACGACAACTGGGAGGTGCTCACAGAAGCAGTGCAAACGGTAATGCGCAAGCACGGCGCCGCCGAACCCTATGAACAATTGAAAGCGGCCACGCGCGGCCAGCGCCTGGACGCCGCCGGTTACTTGCAGCTACTGGATCGGCTGCAACTGTCTGATGCGGTTCGTGAGGAACTCGCAAATCTCTCCCCTGCCGGCTATACGGGCCTGGCGCACATCCTGGCGCGTCGGCACGAATGACAGCGCGCATCGAAACGGTGTGCTGGGCGTCTCACCGAGGCGCGTTGAATGAGATCCGCAATCAGGTGTTCGTGGTGGAACAACAGGTGCCCCAGGCGCTGGAATGGGACGGCCTCGACGCCGGCGCAAAACACTTGCTCGCCAGCACGCCGAATGGCCACTGGTGCGGCTGTGCCCGGTTGCTGCCTTCCGGCCAGATTGGCCGCATCGCCGTATTACCGGCCTTTCGGCGTCAGGGCATCGGCAGGCGACTGCTCGATTCGGCCGTAGCGCTTGCAGGCGCCGACGGCCTCTCCGGGTGTTTCCTGCACGCCCAGCAACACCTTGCCGAATACTACGGGAAGGCAGGATTTCTGATCGTCGGCGAACCCTTTATGGAGGCCGGCATCCCGCATGTTCGGATGACACTGGATATGTGAACCAGGAGCCTGCGCCGTAGGAAGTCGCAAAAGCGAAAATTTGATTTCGCCGCCCCTTTGGACGGGCGATTGAGGAGAATATCCGGCCATATTTGACGAAATCGAACGTTCAAAGGGGCGAGTGAAAGCGGATTTGCAGCCGTGAATTCCTGCGGCGCAGGCTCCTGGCCCGCATTCATTCCTGGCAGGAATCTATTAGTAGATGCCCATTCCCGCTTCGTTTCGGTAGAGTGCGCGGCCTTGACGCCAGCAGACGCGGAGGAGCCGCCATGTCCCGATATCTGTCGAGCTATCTGCAGCAGGTAGAAGACGCCCGCAGAGGAGTGCGCACCCATCCCAACTGGGGCGCGATCAATCCCGAGTATGTCGTGCGCATGCGTTTGCAGAACCGCTTTCGCTCTGGGCTGGACATCGCCCGCTATACCGCCGGCATCATGCGGCGCGACATGGCTGCCTATGACCAGAACCCGGAAGCCTACACCCAATCGCTGGGCTGCTGGCACGGATTCACGGCCCAGCAGGTGATGATGTCGGTGAAAAAGCACAGGCAGACCACCGATCGCACCTATGTTTACCTCAGCGGCTGGATGGTAGCCGCCCTGCGCTCAAGCTTCGGTCCGCTGCCGGATCAAAGCATGCACGAGAAAACCTCGGTGCCGGATCTGATCGAAGAAATCTATACCTTCCTGCGCCAGGCTGACGCTCGCGAACTGCGGCACCTGTTTGCAGAACTCGACGAAACCCGCTCCAGCGGCGGCAATCTGGCCGGCGTGCTCTCGCGCATCGACAGATTCGAAACCCATGTCGTACCCATGATCGCCGACATAGACGCCGGATTCGGCAACGAAGAGGCCACCTACCTGCTGGCCAAGCGCATCATCAAGGCGGGCGCCTGCGCCATTCAGATCGAGAATCAGGTCTCGGACGCCAAGCAATGCGGGCACCAGGCCGGCAAGGTCACCGTTCCGCACGAAGACTTTGTGTCCAAGCTGAATGCAGTGCGTTACGCCTTCCTGGAACTGGGGGTGGAGGAAGGCGTCATCGTCGCCCGCACCGATTCGCTGGGCGCCGGCCTGACCATGAAGATCCCGGTTTCCAGGGAGTCAGGCGATCTGGGCGACCGCTATTGCAGCTTCCTGGAAGCCACGGAAGTGCATGATCTCAAGGAACTGCGCGATGGCGACATCACCATCCATCAGAACGGCAAGTTGTGCCGTCCGCACCGGCTGGACAATGGCCTCTACGCCTTCCGCGAGAACACCGGCTTCGACCGGGTGGTGCTCGACTGCATCACCAGCATGGAACATGGCGCTGATCTGCTGTGGATCGAGACCGAACGCCCGAACCTGAAGCAGATCAGTGCTTTGGTAGAAGCTGTCCGGAAGGAAGCGCCGGACGCCAAGCTGGTGTACAACAACTCTCCGTCTTTCAACTGGACGCTCGCGTTTCGCGAACAGGTGTATGGCGAGTGGTCTGCAGAGGGCAAGGATGTGTCTGCGTACCCGGATCCAGCGATGTTCCCGAAGGGCTTGATGAGCGCCGAATACGACGACTCGCCACTGGCGGAAGAGGCGGACCAGCTGATCGCCCGGTTCCAGAAGGACGCAGCCCGCGAAGCGGGCATATTCCACCATCTGATTACCCTGCCCACCTACCACGATACGGCGCTTGGCACCGACATATTGTCGGAGGGTTACTTCGGCGAAGCGGGGATGCTGGCCTATGTGCGCGGGGTTCAGAGGCGAGAAATCCGCCGTGGCCTGGCAGCCGTCAAACACCAGGACCTGGCCGGTTCCAACATTGGCGACGACCACAAGGAGTACTTCCTGGGCGAAAAGGCGCTGCTGGCCGGTGGCGCCGCCAACACGATGAATCAATTCTGAGCCGTATCACGAAAATGCGCAGGGCATCGGCCCTGTGTGGACGACTCTCGTTGGTTTCTGCGAGGTTGACACCGATAAGGGGTTATGGCCATACTCATGATTATGGCCATACCCGCAATCAAATCTACCTATTCACTTGACGTAGATTCGGTTCGCAGGCTCGAAGCGCTTGCGGAACGCTGGAAGACGTCCAAGTCGGAGGTCATTCGCCGCGCACTGAAGATCGCGGCGGTCAGCGATGATGGGACGAACGGAGCGGTCGCTCTCAAGGCGCTGGAAAAATTGCAAAAGTCCATCCGCGACCGAGGCGTTGACATTGAGGACTGGAGCCGAAGCCTGAACGCCGAACGCGCCGCCTCGGGGCCGGAGCCGGTGTCCGGCGACGAGTGATTCACCTCGATACAAGCTTCCTCATTCGGGCACTGCATCCGGGGACGCCTCAGGATGCGACGCTGCGAACCTGGCTCGCACAAGGCAAGCGTCTGGTCATGTGCTCGGTCGCATGGGCCGAGTATCGCTGCGGTCCGCTGACAGCATCGGAACTCGACGTGGCAACAGCCATGATCGGTCACCAGAGAGAATTCACTGCCACTGACAGTGAAGTGACAGCGAAGCTGTTCAACAAGTCCGGGAGACGACGGGGTTCATTGGTGGATTGCATGATCGCCGCCGCAGCCATCGCGGATGACGCGCCACTGGCCACGGCGAATCCTGGCGACTTTGATCGATTCCGAGCACTCGGCCTCAAGACGGCAAGGGTCCAGTGACAGTGAACTGGCCGTGGAGCTGGGCGTGAACCCGAATACCGTGACCAGGAGTTATCAGGCGCTCCTCGATTGGGGCGTTGTCGTCAATCGGCGAGGACGCGGCTACTTCATCAGCGAGCAGGCGGCGGAACGGGCTCTGAACACGATGCGCGAGGAGTTCTTGCGGGATGACCTGCCGCGGGTTGTTCGCGCCATGAAAATGCTCGGCATCGGCATGGAGGAAGTAGCCGAGCGCCTGGCCAACGCCGGACGAGAACAAGCGACGCAAGGAGAATCCTCAACATGAAACCAAGCCAGATTGCGCTGCTTTCATTCGGCGGCATCATCACTCGGGATGCGGCCATCGAACTGGCCGGCGCCACAAACGCTACCACGCACATGGACGGCGGCGAGCTCACCGGCTCGCCGGCCGGTGTGGGCAGCGTCGAGTACTTCGGCGCCATCTCCCGCGAGTCGGTCGAAGTCTCCGGTCTGGGTTCGGTCAGGGCGATTGAGGAGTAATTGACGAGTCCGAATGTGAGCCTACGCAAGCTAACTTACAGCCTGGTCCACTGAATCAACTGGCAAAACTGCCCTTGAAAGCCACCTCGGGCGAATTAAGATGCAGTTTGGTGAAAGTTCTCTTACCGAGTTCATAGGCCCCGCAGATGCAACACAAGGGCAAGGGTGGCGATACAGCATTCGGGCGACACGAATCCTTTCCTCTGCGTTTTGGCTGGATCACCAAAGGGCTTGATGCGATAAAGGAAGACCCTTCCGTTTTCAGCCGCGAGGACGCCTCCGTCACCCTTGGCGTCGGCAAAAACATGGTGGCCTCAATCCGCTATTGGCTTCATGCAACCCGCATCGTTGATCGCAGCCCCACGAACAACGCGCTAAGGCCGACCCAATTGGGGGAGATTGCCTTCGGCAAGTCGGGCGACCGGTATCTGGAGGACGATGGCACGATCTGGCTGTTGCATTGGTCACTCGCCACCAATGACCAGAATGCAACGGCAATATACTGGTTTTTCAATCACTTTCACAAGTCAGCCTTTTCAGGCGCAGAAGTTGGGGCCGCGTTGACGGAGTTCGTCAAAAGGGAACTCTCGTTGCGGGTGGCCGCAACTACGCTGAAGCGGGATGCCCAGCTGGTGCTCCGCATGTATTCCATGACATCCGCCAATGCTCGACTCATGCCAGAAGATGATCTTGACTCGCCGTTAGCCATGCTCGGCTTGCAAGAACGAATCGACTCGCGCAATTGGCGGACAGTGCCCACCGAGCGAGCGGAGTTGCCTTTGGACGTCTTCGGATTCGCTATCGCGGAAACCTTTGGGCGTCAAAACATAAACCAGATCGCTGTGCGTGACCTCATGTACAGCAGCGCCCACCATTGCGCACCGGGGGCTGTGTTCCGCATGACAGAAGAGGGCCTGATCGGGAAGTTGGAAACACTGTGCGACGCCCGCGCCGATGCATTGCATCTGAACCGCACGGCAGGTGTCTTTCAGCTTTACAAGACCGGCGGATTCGACGCCTTGTCCATTTTGAAAGATCGTTACGCATTTTCAGACAGGCAAGCCGCATGAACCTGTCCAAAGCAATTCGTGTGAACACGCGCTACACCCGCTCGATCAATATCGAGCGGGACCGCGGGTCGCGGTCCATTGTTCAGGCTTACCTGCCGACCATGCGTGGCATTGATGTGCTGAATGATGTTGCCGCCACGCTTGAGGTAGCAGACCATCCGCGCGCCTGGAGCCTGGTCGGACCCTACGGCTGCGGCAAGTCGTCGTTTGCCTTGTTTCTGCATGAACTGCTCGGTGCGCAAGCGAACACCAAGAAAACAGCATGCAACATTCTCGCTGCCGAGCAACCCATGCTCGCGCGGCGCTTCGAGGGGCTGCAACCCTGGTGCCAGGTTGTGCTGAGCGGCAGTGAGGAACCATTGGCAAGCCGCCTGCTCAAGGCGCTTGATGATGCAGTGACAACCTTCTGGGCAGGCAAGCGGGGCCGCAAGCCTGATGTAGTCAAGGACATCCAGATTGCGAGTCAAAACGGGCATGTCAGCAATACTGACATTCTGACCCTGATAGAGCGGTTACAGGACGTCTTGGAACGCAATGGCGCTGGTGGACTTCTGATACTGATTGACGAGATGGGCAAGTTCCTCGAATACGAGGCGCGGCATGCAGGCGATGGCGTATTCCTGCTTCAGCAACTTGCCGAAAAGGCGTTTCATGGCAGAAAAGCAAACCTGTTGCTTTTCGTATTGCTGCATCAGGGTTTCGATCTGTATGCGCGGGGCATGGGCGAAAAGCTGAAGAATGACTGGGCCAAGGTGCAGGGCCGCTTCGAGAGCGTTTCATTCGTTGAATCTCAAGACCAGACAATGCGAATCGTTGCCGCTGCTTTCTCGAATGCACTCTCTGCGCGACAACGCAAAACAGTGCGCATCAAGGCCTCGCGGATGGCGCAATCAATCGCTCGGGCCAAGGGTTTGCCCGCCGGCCTTGACGCTGATTCCGCCGCTGGCATTTTCGCATCGTGCTATCCGCTTCATCCGATCTCTCTGCTTGCCCTGCCAGAGCTATGCCAGCGTTTTGCGCAAAATGAGCGCACGCTGTTCAGCTATCTGGGCAGTAGAGAGCCGCACGGATTCCAGGACTCGCTTGCATCTCCCGACAACAATGGCCAATGGATTCTTCCAAGCCGGATCTACGACTATTTTGTGCACAATCAACCCGCCGTGCTGGCGGATCCGTTAACGCATCGACGATGGGCGGAAGTCGTGACGGCAGTCGAGCGTACCGCAAGCAGTGCTGGAACGGAGTCCGACGGCAAGGATCAGGAATCAGCATCCGTCATGCTCGCCAAGACTATCGGCGTCTTGAATCTGGTTTCCCGCAAAGAGGGCCTGCGAGCTTCGGAACCAATCCTCAAACAACTCTTCGACAACAAGAGCGTTTTGACTTTCCAGGAAGCGTTGCAGCCGCTTCTTGACCAGTCCATCGTTCAGTATCGCAACTTCAGCGATGAATACCGCGTTTGGCAAGGAACCGATTTCAACATTGATGAACGGATCAATGAAGAGCGGGACAAGCTCGGGGACTTTGACCTGGCTGCCGCCCTGGAGCATCGCACAGTGACCGCCCCCATTCTCGCCCGTCGGCATTCTGTCCGCACCGGAGCGTTGCGCTGCTTCGACGTCACCTTTGTTGACGTCCGTTCAGGTCGATTGACTCAAACCTCAGCCGCAGACAGGCCGAGAATCGTATTTTTTCTCTCCGAATGCGCAGACGATGTCAACGCCTTTCGTTCTGCGATGGAATCTGCGGGCGGAAATGAAATATGGGCCTGTCACAAGGCTGGCGCGGATATTCGAGCGGCAATGGCGGATGTGATCGCCCTGGAGAACATTGAGAGGAGCGCGCAAGAGTTAGCGGCCGACCCCGTTGCATCGCGCGAAGTGCGAAGTCGCTTGCAAGCAGCTCAGACCAACGAAAAGGAGACGTTGGCAGGCGTCACCTCCGACCCCACACTGTCGGACTGGTATTGGCGAAACAACCGCCTGGCGGTGATGGACCGGCGCTCCATGCAACATGTTCTTTCGGACATCATGGACAGCATTTATCCCGAAACACCCGTTATTCGGAACGAACTGATCAATCGCGAGCGTCTTTCCTCACAGGCTGCCGCCGCCAGGAACAAGCTGTTCCAGCACATGCTCTCCCATCAGGACAAGCGCGGACTTGACATCAAGAAGAACCCCCCAGAGCGCTCTGTCTATCGCTCAGTATTGGAATCCGGTCATCTGCATGTTGAAACTGATGCTGGCTGGACCTTCGTGGCGCCGAGCGCCGATGATCCGCTGAATCTACGTTCGACCTGGCGTGGTATTGACAAGATTCTCGCAGAGTCGGAGGCAAAGCCGGTCACTCTGGAGCGAATCCAGAAATTGCTCGCAGAGCCGCCTATCGGCATCAAACGGGGTGTGTTTCCGATCCTCTTCCTGCACTATTTTTTGATACATGAATTCGAGATCGCGCTTTACGATGATGAAATCTATGCGCCCGAACTGACCTACGAACACCTTGAGCGAATGGTACGCCGTCCGGATCTATTCTCATTTCAACGATTCCGCATCGAAGGGGTGCGGACTGATCTGTTCGACGAATACAGTCGCGCTCTGTTCGGGGATGTTCGAGACTCGATTGACGTATTGAGCCTGGCGCGCCCCCTGACAAACTTCGTGATGGGTCTCGATGACTACGCACAAAAGACGCGGCGACTATCCAGGACAACGTTGCAGGTGCGGCAAGCCTTCTTTCTCTCCAAGTCTCCACAGAAATTTCTATTCGACGAGCTGCCTGCGGCGTGCGGGTTCGGCGATGCCGATGACCTTTCAGGCTTTTCGCAGACTCTTGTAACCGCGCTTCGAGAACTGAAAGGAGCAATGTCGGCTTTGCGCGAGTCCATGCGCCAAGCACTTTGCTCAAGTTTCAATCTGGCTGAGACGATTTCCTTGAATGACCTGCGTAGCATACTTCGGGGCAGGTGCCATGGGCTCGACGGCTTTACCGTGGACGTTCAGGGCCTGCGCAGTTTTATCCGCCGCATCAATGACCAGAATTCGACGGACCAGGCCTGGCTTGAGGGCATACTCCTTTTCCTGGGCCACAAATCCTCATCCAAATGGACAGACCAAGACCGCGACGCCGCCGAGTATCGGCTGACCGAATTTTCCAAACGCCTTTTGGAACTCGAACGACTCCGGCTGCATTATGACGCCGTTTCAAAAACAGATCCGGAGCACGAGGTCATCCTTGTAAAGGCGATCAGTAGCGCTGATGGAGAGGTTGACGAAGTGGTGGTCCTCAACAGCCATATCCATGCAGCAATAGACAACGCGAAGCAGAGAATTGAGAGTGTACTTACCGAAATTCACGACAAGGATCTGGCCTTGGCGCTTGTTGCTCGGCTGACCAGCGATTTTCTGGCGCGGTATCGTCAATCAAACCTGGCAGGGAGTGATGCGAAGCATGTCATCCGAACAACTCGATAAAGCCGCCAGCCCGATTGAACTCAAGGAGACACGACACATCCTTGGACTTTCTGGCGGGAAGGATAGCGCAGCACTCGCGATTTACCTCAAGGATCAGGGCCGAGACGATGGGATCGAGTACTTCTTCTGCGACACAGGCGCCGAGTTACGTGAAGTGTATGAGTATCTGGATCGACTGGAAGACCACCTGAATCAGCCGATCCAACGCCTGAGCAGCGGGCGGGATTTCGACCACCATCTGAAGCGATTCAACGGATTCTTGCCGGCGCCACATGCGCGATGGTGTACCCGAGTCATGAAAATTGAACCTCTCGAAGCATTTGTCGGCGATGACCCATGTGTCAGTTACGTCGGCATCCGGGCGGACGAGAACAGAGGCGGCTACATCAGCCACAAACCGAACATAAAGGTAGATTACCCATTCATTGATGATGGGATCGTCAAGTCTGACGTGATCCGAATCCTTGAAAGCTCGGTTGGCATTCCCGACTACTACAAATGGCGCAGTCGGTCGGGCTGCTACTTCTGTTTCTTCCAGCGTCAGGATGAATGGATTGGGCTGGCTGACAACCATCCGGACCTGTTTGAGCAAGCCAAGAGCTATGAAAAGGTTGATCCGGAATCCGGGAAACGTTTTACTTGGGTTCGGGGCATGACGCTTGATGAGGTCGCAGATCGCCGAGACGAAATCAAGCAACCCGCCGACGACAAGGCAAGAACCCGCTCAAACAACTGGCAAGCACGTCTTCTGGAGGAAGATCAGGATGACGACGCCTGCTTGATTTGCACGCTTTGACCGCGCCTGCCAAGCCAACATCGCTTGAGATTGTGACATGCCCTCGCCGTTATCAGGACTCCCGCGTCAAGGCCGGGATTCAGATATCCCGCACAAACAGACCCTGACCACTCTACACGAAACAAATCAAACCCATCAGGCAGGCACAGGAACCCCGAAATGGTAGATGCGAAAAACTTGTTCGATGCGCAAGCCGCGAGTCTGTCCGGAACGATGCAAGACAGTCACGGCGGTGTGGCTGGCTTCGTCGTACCGGAGTATCAACGGGAATACGACTGGAAGGATGAAAACGTCAAACGCCTTCTGGAAGACTGCCTCGCAGGGTTCGCAAGTTGCTGGAATGCAAAGGGGGAAGATCCCCCCTTCACTTTCCTGGGGACCATCATTCTTGTCAAGGAAAATGGATCCAAAGAACGCTCATTTAACGGCACTTCTCTTGCTATTGTGGATGGCCAGCAAAGACTGACAACGCTCAGCATTCTTTGCTGCATCCTCGCGGAATCATTGATGCAAAATCGAAGTGAGGTAAAGGACCTGAAGCGGACCACACGGGAGTGGCTCAAAAGCGAGTTGGATTGTCATCGGGAGAGACTGTATGGCTGCGTTATCGGACAACAGCTTGCGAGCAGGAAAAGCCCCTTCCCTCGCATTACCCGTCGAGGAGACAGAGGGGACACTCGTGGCGCAGATCATGGAACAGCGTACTATCAATCGGTGGTGGCAAAACTGCTGAAGGAGTTCAGCGAGTTCTTTGAGGAAGACCGGGATTCCGGGTTCGAGCCAGAACGCAACGAAAATGACAAAGAATCAGAGCGATTGTTCAGAAACTACGACTTGATCAAGGCGCAAATCGAACTGGCGTTAGTTCGGGTCGAAGAAGAAGGCTATTCCCTGAACTATGATCGCGATGGAAAAGATAAATTTGAAGTCGCGGGCATTCGAAGGTTATTCGAAAAAATGGACCCGGACACCAGTAGGAGAGACACGGCGCTTGCTGACATCAGCGCCAAGGGTTCTGTCGCCCCTTTGGTCCGCCTGATCGCATTCTCGGCTTACATTACCAAATTTGTTGTCTTGACAAGAGTAGAAACTGAAGAGCGATACGCTTTCGACATCTTTGATGCACTGAACACAACGGGAGAACCTCTGACCGCTATCGAGACGTTTCGCCCCAAGGTCATTCAATTCGAAGAGCAACAATCAGGATTTAAAGGCTCCGATTGTGAGCAGCACTTTTCAAAACTGTCCAGGTTTCTGGATGACGTATATTCCAGGACACAGGATAGGCAGAGGGCCACCAAGGAACTCCTGGTCACGTTTGCGTTGTACCTTGAGGGCAAGAAGCTGGGGCTTTCACTGAACGAGCAGCGCACATTTCTTCGACGCACTTTTGAAGCGTATGGGAAAGGGCATGATGCGAATGGGTACAGACGCAGGTTTGTCGAGACCATAGCTGACCTGGCTGAGTTCAGGTATCTATATTGGGACGCCGACCAGATTACCCGCCTGGATAGTAAGTATGAATCCGCCGTGCCCGATGCCATCAAGCTCAGCTTCGCGTTCATGAAAAAGATCAACACAAGCATGGCGCTACCTTGTCTGGCGCGCTATTGGAGGCTATGGCGGGACAAGCAGATTGATGAGTCAGAATTCCTGGAAGTCGTCAAGGCGATGACAGCTTTCATCGTCTTGAGGCGTGCCGTTACCGGGGGAACAGCGTCAATCGATACGGATCTGAGAAAACTGATGGCGAATCGCAAAGAGCCGGATGTGACGAGTTTCTGCGTAGGCAAGTACTTTTCGAATAAACGACCTGCAGCCACCATCCTCAAGCGTAAACTTCGTGGCTTTCTTGAGAAGCGCATCGGCAAAACAGAGAAGGAGGCTTGGATCAGCCAGGCTCATGCCACGCCGCTAGCTGAGCACTCGGCGCCGATTTGTCGTTTCCTGTTGCTGGCAGCATCTCACAACGCCAGGCCAGACAAAGGCTCGGCCGGCCTCTTTTCAAGGCACGACGTAGTACCGAGTTACGAGGTGGACTATCTCATTTTCAAACGTTGGAACGGAACTCTCTATGCCACGGTCGAACATGTTGCCCCAATCAATTTTCCAAAAGAAACCGACTGGGACTCTGAAATCTATATTGATGACGTAAAGCACTGCTTGGGGAACCTGGTGCTTCTTCCCCAAAAGGAAAACTCGTCTATCAGTAACGCCTCATGGGAGAAGAAGAGGCTCTTCTACCGTGCGTTGAGCGCACGCACGCGGGAAGAGCGGCAAGCTGCCTATAAAGAGGCCAAAGAGTCGGGCCTTCCCCTTTCCAAGAAAACAACTGATCTGCTGAACTCTGGAGAACACCTGCCTATGTTGGAATCGCTCGATTCAGTAGCAGCTTGGAACCGCGACCAAATTGTGGAGCGCTCCAGGCGTCTCCTGGCATTGGCTTGGGATGAAATCTGGCCTTGGCTTGAAGAGGCTCACGGCAAGGATTGAACATCCCCGAAGGCGTATCATGACGGCTTGTACGACCAAGACGCCGAACGGAGCAAGCTCGCATGACACAGGCGGTCAAGAACAAACCCAACCTGATGCCCTGGCTGGCCATTGTCGGCGCGGTCTCCGTCGGCGCTGGCATGGCGCTGGCGGGCAGTGACGGCACCATCCGAGTTGCCGGCCTGCCGGTGTTTGCGCTGGGCGTGGCCATTGCCTTCCTGATTCAGTGGATCGCCTTTGCGCCAGCATATGCGTGGCAGACCGAGCGCTTCTTCGACCTCACCGGCAGTATCACCTTCCTCGTGCTGGTCTGTCTCGCCCTGGTAGCCGCCGAGCAGGCGAATGCGCGCGCCTGGTGCATCGCCCTGTTCGTGGCAATCTGGGCGGTGCGCCTGGGATGGTTTCTCGCCGCCCGCGTGCATCGGGATGGTTTCGACCGTCGCTTCAGGACCATCAAGCCAGACTTTGCGACCTTCCTGATGACCTGGACGCTGCAAGGCGTTTGGGTAACGCTCGCCCTGGGGCCGGGGCTGGCGGCCATCAGCGCCGAAACACCTGCGCCAACGGACGCCTTTCTACTGGTCGGCGGCCTCCTGTGGGCGCTCGGCTTCGGCCTGGAGGTGATAGCGGATGAACAGAAGCGGCGCTTTCGGGCGAACCCGGAGAATGCCGGCCGGTTCATCCGCCACGGCCTCTGGGCCTGGTCCCGGCATCCGAACTACTTCGGCGAAATTCTGCTGTGGATCGGCATCGCCATCGCCGCCTTGCCAGTGCTCACGGGCTGGGCATACCTGACCCTGATTTCGCCAATATGGATCTGGCTCTTGCTCACCCGGATCAGTGGCGTGCGGATGCTGGAAATTTCTGGAAAGCGGCGCTGGGGCGATGACCCCGAGTATCAGGCGTATCGGGCGCGCACGCCGACGCTTGTGCCACTGCCGCGCCGGAAGTGACGCCTGCCCAACACCTGAGAGCCGCAGCGGCTCTGGCCGCAATATCTGTCAACCTCCTGTTCTGGTGCGCGCCACTGTTGGCTGCGCTCGTCTTGCGACTGCTGATTCCCGGCGCCCGACCTGGCGTCCAGCGCCTGAACGCAAGATGCTACCGACTTGCAGTTGCCTGCGACGACTGGTGGCTGCAACGGGTGTCCGGCGCAACCTGGCAAAGCCCGGCCCTGCAACTGGACCCGGAGCAAGCCTGCATTCTGCTGGCCAATCACCAATCCTGGGCGGATATCTTTGTACTCCAGAGCGCCTTCGCCAGACGCGGCCCTGTCGTCAAATTCCTGTGCAAGCGGGAACTGGCGCTCATACCCGTATTGGGATTGATCTGTGTTGCCTTTGACTTTCCCATGCTGCGACGGCGCGGGCGGGTGGCGGGTTCCGAGGCAGCGCGCCGACAGCAAGATCGAGAGCGAGTACGCAAGGCCTGCGCCGGCCTGGCGCAGTCACCGGCGGCGATGCTGAGCTTTGTCGAGGGCACACGCTTCACCGAGGCCAAGCGCCGGCAATCTGCAAGCCCGTATCAGCATCTGCTGGGGCCGCGCGTCGGCGGCTTTGCAGCCATCCTGGAGGCGCTCGCGCCCATGCAGCCGCCGGTGGTGGACGTCAGCATTCGCTATGCCCGCTCCCCCAGGTTCTGGGCATTCCTTGGCGGCGCGGCTGGCCCCGTCAACCTGACTGCCAAGGCGCATCCCTGGTCCACCTTGCGCGGCGTCGAGCTGCAGGCGTGGCTGGCGGCCCGCTGGCAAGAAAAGGACGCTTGGCTGGATGTGACCGCGCTGCCGCGCTCACCGTCGTAGCGGGTTGGCCGGGCTATGCGTCACCAGCGGTCGGCGCCTGGTCACGCTCCGCGACCACCTGCCCATCTGCGTCAAGCACCCGCACCTCGCCGTAGCCAAGCGCCCGCACCTCGGCCTCGATTCGGCCAAGGTCACCGACGATCAGCCAGATCAAACGGTGCGGGTGGATCCGGTCGCGCGCGGCCTGACGGATCTCGGCCTCATCAAGCGCCCGGATCCTGTCGCCGTAGGTGTCCCAATAGTCAGCAGGCCAACCAAAGCGCTCTATCGCGGCAAGCGACGACACCACCGCCCCCGAGGTTTCCCAACGCCCAGGCAACGACAGAGTGCGCTTGTCCTTGACCTTGGCGATCTCGTCGGCGGTTGGCGGCCTGGCTTCGCGGATGTCTTCAAGTTCGCGCTTGATCTCGATCATGGCCAGCGCCGTCTTGTCCGTCTGCACCGGCGCATTGACGATAAACGGCCTCTGACCTCTGGCTGCACGAATACCGGCGCGCGCGCCATAGGACCAGCTCTTGTCTTCCCTGAGATTCATGTTGACCCGAGCCGTGAAATCCCCTCCGAGCACCTGGTTCATGACGCCAAGCGCCAGTTCGCCGGCCTCATCCGGCGACGGCGCCAGGTGTGCGGCCAGAATGGTGGATTGCACCGATTCCGGTCGATCTACCAGATAGACTGTCGATTTCTCAGGCATATCCACCGGTTCCAGCCGCTTGGCCGGCGTTTCCCCGGCGCGCCAGGCCGAAAACCGCGCCTCCAGCAGGGGCGCTATTTCCGCCTGGGTGACGTCGCCCACCACGATGAGCTTGGCATTGCCGGGCTTGAACCAGGTCTCGTGAAACGCAACGAGATCCTGGCGGGTCAGCGCCGCCAGAGACGCCTCCGTACCCGAACCGGAGAATGACAAGCCGTAAGCGTGGTTCGCGCCATAGAGCAGGCGCGGAAGCAGGCGCATGGCCAGCGCGCCGGGATCTGCTTTCTCCTGCTCGATGGCGGCCAGCCACAATTGTCGAAGGCGCTCGAAATCGCCTTGCGGAAAGGACGGATCAAGCGCCACATCCGCAAACAGATCCAGCGACGCCTCCAGGTTTTCAGTGAGCGCCGACATGCCGAGACCGGATGTGTCCAGATCAGAGAAGGGGCCGAGTGTCGCCCCGAGCCGTCTCAGCTCGTCGCTGATCTCAAGCGAGGAGCGCCTGGTTGTGCCTTCCAGCAACATGGACATCGCCAGCGCCGCCGCGCCCTGCGTAGCCGGTTGATCGGCAGCCAGCCCGGCGTCCACCAGCAAGCTCAGGTGAACAACAGGAATGGCGCGGCGCTCGGCAAGCACCACTTCCAGACCGTTTTCCAGCGTAAAGCGCGCCTGCCGATCAAAGCGCACCGCTGGCGCCTCGCCTGTATCAGGCAAGCGTGAACGGTCCGCCACGGCCTCGGCAACCGATGAATCCGGAAAGGGCGTTACCTCCAGCATGAACTGCCCGCGCTTCATCCATCTTTGAGCCGCATCCAGCAGCGCCTCCGGCGTTGCCGAGTTCCAGCGTGCGATGGTGGTCTGGTAGAAACCGGGATCGCCCATGTAGGTTTCGTTGCGCGCCAACTGATCGCTCTTGCCGCCGAATCCGCCAACCCGTTCGACGCCGCGAATGAACTCAGCGCGACGGGTGGTGACCATGCGGTTCAATTCCGCATCCGTTGGGCCGTCTTCCAGAAACCTCGCGATCTCCTCCTCGATGGCGGCGTCGAGTTCTGCGAGTGAATGCCCTGGCAAGGCAGTCGCCACGATGCCGAAGAGGCCGGCAATTTCCAGCGGGAAGGCGAAGGCGCTGACATCAGACGCGATCCTGGCGTCATACACCAGGCGCTTGTAGAGCCGGGACGTCTTGCCCTCACTCAGGATGCCCGCCACCAGGTCCAGTCGGTTTGCATCGGCATCGCCGTAGCGCGGCATGGTCCAGGTCTTGTAAAGGCGCGCCTGAGGCACGCGATCCTGCATTCTCAGGCGGCGCACGCCGGTCAGTTCAGGAATCCACTCGGTCTGCCGAACCAGCGGCGGTCCAGCGGGAATGTGACCGAAGTAGTGTTCTACCCTGGCCTTGACGTCTTCGGCCTCGACGTCGCCGGCGATCACGATAACCGCGTTGGCGGCGCCGTAGTATTGATTGAACCAGGCGCGCACGTCGTCCAGGGAAGCGGCGTCCAGGTCCGCCATGCTGCCGATGACCGGCCACGAATAGGGATGCCCCTTCGGAAACACATTCTCGAACAGCACATTGAACACGCGGCCGTAAGGTCGATTCTCGCCCTGCCGCTTCTCGTTCTGCACCACCCCGCGCTGTTCGTCCAGGCGCGCCTGATCGACAACGCCCAACAAGTGGCCCATCCGATCCGATTCCATCCAGAGCGCCAGATCCAGGGCGTTCCTGGGCACTACCTCGAAGTAATTGGTACGGTCAAAGTTGGTGGTTCCGTTCATGCCGGTGGCGCCCACCCGCTCGAACGGCTCGAAGAACTCACCCGGATAGTTCTCCGTGCCATTGAACATCAGGTGCTCGAACAGATGCGCAAATCCGGTCTTGCCAGGCGTCTCGTTTTTCGACCCGGTGTGATACCAGACGTTCACCGCAACGATCGGCGCCTTGTGATCCTCATGCACGATCAGTCGCAGGCCGTTATCCAGCGTGAACTTCTGAAAGGGAATCTCGATATCCACTGCGTCCGCCGCCGGACCCTGGTCTTCAGCCCCGCAGGCGCTCGCGATGACCAGCAAGCACCCCAAGGCGGCGCAACGCCAGACGCCAGAGGATGCCGGGCGACCCGGCAACAGAAAACCCGCAGAGTCGATCATGGTTGTTATTCTCCCTGCTGCTCGTTGTTTCGAGGCGCTACTGTACCGCACCTGCAACCTCCCACCATCCGCGCCATTGACCGATAGTTGACGGATAATTGGGCGGGCCAGGCCTCGGGCGCGAGCATTCCGGGTTCGTGCCGACACGCGGAAGCGCTCGACCGGCTTGACATGCACAGCAAGACAATCAATTTGAGGAGATCAATATGTTCATCGCAATGAACCGATTCGACATAACGCCGGGATACGAAGAGGGGTTCGAAGAAGTCTGGCGAAAGCGCGACTCCTATCTCTCCGATGTGCCAGGATTCAAGTCCTTCTCGCTGCTGAAGGGGCCGGCGGACGACAAACGGTCGCTTTATGTATCCCACTCGATCTGGGAATCGCGTGCAGCCTTCGAGGCCTGGACCGAATCCAGGCAATTCCGCGCAGCACACGCGCAAGCCAGTGCCCCCAAGGGCACTTATCTGGGGCACCCGAATCTGGAGCTGTTCGAGGCGGTACTGGAAGAGCCCGCATAAGCCGTTTATCCAGCGGCCCGCCTTGCGATTTCATCCTCGACCCGCCAGATGCGGTCCTGGCCCCAGCAGGCGAAGGGCTCGGAATCAGCGCCACCGCTGACGCGAAAGCTCGGCACGCCCCACAGGCCGGCGCCCAGCATGGCGTCCAAGTTATTGCCGAGCAAGGCCGACCAGTCCCCGCCCCGGCTGGCCGCCTGCAAGTCGTCCCAATCGAGCCCGGCGTTGGCCACCACCTGGCGCAGGCCGGCTTCGGTGGCAATGTTGATGCCCTCCGCCCAGGCGCCAGACAGATAGGCAGAGACGAAATCCATGCCCAGACCCAGCGACACGGCGCCGGGAAAGAGCGCGAAGGCGCGTTTGACCGGCTCACCGAAGGGATCCACGATGCGGCCAAAGGGGACGCCTCGGGATCGCGCTTCGCGAGAAGCATCCGTGATGACGTAGCGCTGCTTCGCCATTGGCGCCGGCACGCCGCGCATCATCATCGGCATGACCGGGCGCAACTTCACGCTGACGCCGCTGCGCTCGATCAGATCCAGCACCCGCCGGTGACCGACCGCCGTATAGGGGCTGCGCAAGGACGGAAAGTACTCCAGCACAACCTCACTGGCGTCTCGGCCCGTTGCGTCGGCAGGCGTCGGCTCAGGCACGCGGAGTTCACCGTCGCCGAAGCCCTCTGCGATCAGCCGCGCCTCCAGAATCCGAATCCGATCCACGCCCCAGAACCACTCGCCCTCGAAGTAGAACATGGCGCCGAGATAGTGGCCGAGCCGCTCACGCAAGGCATCGCCCTGACGCAGCGCCTCCTGGCCCCCTTGCGGTGCGGTGGCGGGCAGTGGCGAATCAGACCAGAGCGTTTCGCCAACGGACACGGCGCGCTCAGCGAAATCGGCGGCGTCAAGGTGCGGCGCCAGCGCCTCGTTGGCCCAGGCTACCCGCGCCGGCTGCGGGTCGGCCTTGCCGTCAAAGGCTGCGCCATAGCTGGCGGCAATGCTGCGGGCGTCGCGCCTGGCCCAGTTCGAAAAGTGCTCGCTGCTGCCCTGATAGGCCTCAGCAGGCTTCGACACGAGATGAATCCTGAACGGCAGCTTGTACGTGGATCGCAACAGATCCAGATTCTGCGCCACCAGCTGGCTGTACGGATCGTCCACCTGGTGAAAATAGTGCACTGCACAATCCGATCCTGACAGCCTGTGCATGATTCGCGCCCGGCGCCGGGCAGAGCGCATGAAGGCATCCGACGCCATGACCCGCATCGCCAGAGAGCGGATATGAGTCTTCAGCCGATCAGGGTTCACGAATGTGGATCTCGGTCGAATCCGCAGGCAGATCGAAGATGTGCAGGTCACGCACCAGCAGGGTGTTCGAACCCAGGCCGCGGGTAAACATCCGCTCCGCCAGCGCATTACCAGGCACAGGAACCAGATGGTAGTACGCGAGCTGCCTCACGCCCGCCTCGGCCGCCAGCGCCTCGATACCGAGCGCGTCCGCGTGGTAGTCGATCACATCCGTCAAAATCGTGGCCAATGTCGAATTTCCGGCGCCGCGGGCCGCTTCGATCATCGGGTCCAACAGGGTGCGCGAGAGCGCATCATGCAGCAGCAGGTCAGCGCCACTGGCCGCCGCGAAGAGGCTCTGCACCGCGTTGGTGTCACCGCTGATCACGACCGAGCGGCCACGATAGTCCACCCGAAAGCCAACGGCAGGATGGATCGGCGCGTGATCGACCAGAAACGAGCGAATGGTCATGGCGCCGTCCTGCCACACCACGTCCCCAGGCGTGAAAGGCTCGGCGGTCATGGGGCCAGCCTCTGGCGGCAACAGATCAGGGCCGTGGTGCGCCACCCGGTATCGGCGGTCCAGTTCATAGGCGCGATTCAAGCCCTCCACCACCATGCCGACACCCTCAGGGCCATGCACCCTGAGGCTGGCCTTGCGCCCCTGCACCCAGCTGGCCAGATTCACATCCGGCAGGCCGGCAATGTGGTCGGAATGAAAGTGGGTGAGCATGACGCCGTTCAACCGACCCACCGGCAGCCGCGCCTGAGCGATGCGCAAGGGCGAGCGGGCGCCGACGTCGAACAGAAAGAAGTGCTCAGGCGTCAGCACCGCGATGCAGGCCTGGGCGCGATCAGGATCGTTGCCGGCAGGCGATGCGCTGCCGCAGACCACGACGCGGATGCCGTCTGGCAGCGCCGGCGCGGGCGCCAGCACGGCCTGCGCCGCCCGGCTGAACAGCGCATCCTGACCCGCCGCCGTGTAGTAGATGAACCCGACGACAGCGCCCAGCACCGCAGCCAGGGCCGCCAGGCCGTAAAGCAGCTTTCTCATGGTTTCCAGCCGATGTTCTCCAGTTTCCTGTGGCCCGGTTCCTTCTTGTCCTGGGCAGGACTCGAAGGAAAGCAGGCGGTCAGCTTGAAGTCCGGGCCGGGCCGTCCAGGGCGCCAAGGGCCTTTGCGCGTCTGATTCGGTGTCTGCGCGCCAGTTCCCGCATGTCGGTGGTTGCGTCCGTTTCATCGACGATCTCAAGGCCCAGCAGGGTTTCGATCACGTCCTCCATGGTGATGATCCCCGCCATGCCGCCAAAGTCGTCCATCACCACGGCCAGATGCTCCTTCTTGTCGCGCAGCACGGGGAACAGATCAGTGATTGCGTAATTCTCGCCGACCGCGATGATGTCGCGTCGCAGCACCGTGATCGGTTCGTCGCCGCGCCCCTCCACCAGCGCGGTCAGAAGATCGTCCTTCAACACATAGCCGGTGACGTCGTCCATGGACTCGCCGTAGAGGGGAACCCTCGAAAATACCTGACGCTCGGCGTTGTCATAGTAGGCGGCAATGGTCTCGCTTTCGGAGGCCATGGCCACCACGGTACGCGGCGTCATCACGTCTCCAACCTGAATGGTCTGAAAGCGGATCAGATTGCCGATCATCTTGCTCTCCTCGGCCTCGAACACACCTTCCTGAGCGCCGATTTCCGCCATCGCCAGGAAGTCGGTGCGTGTCAGGATGGGTTGCGCCACGTCCTGCTTCAAGCGCCGGGTGAGGGTCTGGCTCAGCCAGACAAACGGCGCCAGAGCCGTGGTCAGCAGGCGCAGGGAATGTACCGTGAAGGTCGCAAAGCGCTGCCAATGCAGGGCGCCGATGGTCTTCGGCACGATCTCCGAAAACACCAGGATGGCGATAGTCATGCTGGCCGGAACGACAATCTGCGTGATCCACAGGCTGGCGTCACCCCAGATCAGGGCTGCCTGCCCGCCGACGCCAATGGCGCCAACCGTGTGCGCAATGGTGTTCAGCGTCAATATGGCGGCCAGGGGGCGGTCGATATTGGCCTTGAACTCCTCCAGCGCCCGGCCAACGCGCACGGCCTTCTTGGAAAGCGTGCGCGCATGACTCGGCGTGATGCTCAGCAGCACCGCCTCCCACAAGGAGCAGAAGAAAGAAAATACGAGCGCTAACAGCAGGAAGGTGAGGAGCAGTGCGTACATGCGCGGTTGAATTGGCGTATTGGAAGTGTCGGGGTAAGGCCGAGGGGATGTCAAGCGCTTGTGCGCAAGATCCGTTGCTGATTTTCAGGATACTTCAACCGGCTGCGGCTGGCCGTGCGCGCTGCGCATCCAGAAAGCCCCGTCCTGACGCCAGGCCAGCAGCCCATCCAGAAAAGTCACCGGCGGCCCGTCCACCGGCTCGGCGAGCAGTTCATGGCGAACAAGATGAACGGTCAGGTCGTGCGATACGCACAGGTCGAGTTGCGGCCTGGCAACAGGCTGGGACAGCTTTTCGGTCATGACGGCAAACACCAGTCGCGCCGCCAGCGGCGCCGGAATCATCGCGTCCGCCGCACAGTCGCCGGCAAACCAACCCTGCACAAAGGGCGCCAGGCCGCCCGCTTCATGCATCATGCGCCACATCTTCATCTGATCCAGGGCGTAGAAGGCGCCCAGGCCCTCGACCGGCCTGTGCCGGGTGATCGCACCACCAGCCTGCTGATGCGCCGACAGAATGAGCGCCGCCGTATCCATGCAGCGCGCCACCGGGCTCGCGTAAGCGCGCAGGGTCAGCGATTTTGGCAGCGCTTGGCCCATATCGGCGCAAAGCGCTCGCCCCTCATCCGTCAGGGGATTGTCGAAGTCGTGCAGCTCCGAATCGAAGGTTCTCGCCGAGTGTCGCAGCAGCAGCACCGCATGCTCCAGACCTTCGGCAAACACTTCTTCGACCATTGCAACAACGGCGTCTCCGTACATCTTGTTGATGTCTCCACAAACGGGCGGCGAGCATAGCAGCAACCAGGACTTTCGCTATAGTAAGCGCATGCAGGTCTCGCCAACCCACAAGTTTGGCCCGAACAGTGCGCCAGCTCGCTGGATCATGTGGTTGGCGCTGCTGCAAGGCATTTTTCTGTGTCTGCCGGCCCGAAGCGCGAATGCGCCGGCGGAGTCGCCCGTCAACATCGAAGCGCGCGAATTTGAAATGCTGCTTGCCGAGCGGCGGGCCGTGTATCGCGGAGGCGTGGTCGCGGTTCAGGGCCAGTACCGGATCCAGGCAGACCGGCTCGTGGTCTATTTCGCAGAAGACAACCGAATCCTCTCGCTGCTGGCAACAGGCACGCCTGCGCGCGTCACGGACGAAGGCCAGGAGCCGCCCCTGGTCATGACGGCAAACAATCTTGACTATCAATTCGAGCAGGCCCGCATTCGCGCGACAGGCAATGGCGCTCTCAGCCGCAGTGAAGACCGCCTGGCCGCCGAGGTGATTACTTATGACCTGAACACCGCGACAGCCCACGCCGAAAGCCAGGGCGAGCGGCGAGTGCTCATCAGCCTGATACCCGACGAACGCTGAGCTTCGGGCGAGCGCGCCATCAGGGAATTCAAGGGTAGTAGATCCAGCGCAGATAGACGCTGCGGGCGCCGCCGCCGGTCAAGCCGCCGTCGGCCAGCGGCAGGCCGCCAAACTCCTTGCCGCGCCCGCCAAGCGGCAGCACCAGGCCAGCCTGAATCCGGGCCCTGTCGCCAGGCGCCAGGCTGAGGGTGGATTGCAGGAGGGCGCCGCCATCATTCAGGTTGGCAATCAATGTGGCGGCCTGGTTCACCAGCGGATGCCACTCCAGGGTGACGCCAAGCGCCAGATAGTCGCGCATCCTGCTGAAAAGCTCGCCACGCGCCAGGCGCTCGCGCAATGCGGCAGGATAGTCGCCAGCATCGGCTGCCTTGGCTCTTGAAACGCCAAATCCATTGTGAAAGTACTCGACGAAAGCGTAGAGATTGCGTTGCCGGAACACCAGGCTGTAGTCGATGTTGACGAGCGCCGAGAACCTGGCGCCAGCGCCTTCAAGATCGGTCACCAGCAGGTCCGAGCGCGCCAGCGCCGCGCCCAGGGGCCGACGCCAGCCCAGCCCGAAAACGCTGTCGCCATAGTGCCGGGCGGTCAGCAATTCAAGCTCTGCCTGACCGACGATGCCGCGCCACTTGAGCGCACTGCTCGCCGCACGAGCAGCGCGGTCGGCGTTGCGGCGCGCGACGACCAGAAGCTGCACGTCGCCGCCATCCGCCAGCAGCCGTTCCACGAGCAGCAGGTCATCGCCCGCCTTGTAGTCGCGGTCCACGGTGGTGGGCGCAAAGGGGCTGAACAGATCGAGCGGCTGGAACACCTGGCCATTGCCCCAGGTGAGCGCCTGCCGACCAAGCCGCACGGACCAGTCGCCCTGCCGCCATTGCAGCGCCAGTCTGTCCCAGCGTCCGAGCAGCCGATGCTGGTCGCCCTGATCCAGGCGCCAGGTCAGATCCAGCAAGCGACGTGAATCACCCAGCGGCGCCTGGTCCAGTTGCCGTTGCGACTCCTGGAACAAGCCAAAGGAATCGCCACCCGTCAACATCAGGGAATGGTCGGCCAGCCACGTCAGGGCGCCGGTCTGGCGCCGAAACATGAGCCGCAGGTCAATGCTGCCGTCCCACGCCGGCGTGCCATCCTGATGGCGTTGCAGGTCGTGTGCTGGCAGGAAGCGCCCGCTGGCAAACCCCTTGATCCGCGCACTCCACTCGAAGGCGGCGACCGGCCCGGACAGGAGTGCGAGCAGCAAGAGGCCGCAGGTCGCGCCAGGCGCGGTCAGTACCGGGCGGATTCCAGCCCCTCTGCGCTTACCTGTTGCGCGGACCATGACAGCACTCGCGCATCAATTGGAGGCCGAGGCGCTGTCTTCATGGATCACGCCGTCGCGCAGCCGCACCTGACGTCGGCCGTAGGCCATGACCTTCGGGTCATGCGTCGCTGTCAGGATCGAAAGGCCACGGTCTTCGTTCAATCGCCGCAGCAGTTTCAGAAGCTCTTCTGTGGTGGCGGAATCGAGATTGGCGCTCGGCTCGTCCGCCAGCAAGAGAACCGGATTGGTGACGATGGCCCGGGCGATGGCCACTCGCTGTTGCTGGCCACCGGACATTTCACCAGGCCGCCGGGCCGCCAGATCGGCAATGCCCAGGGAAGCCAGCGCCGCTTCAGAGCGCTCGGCCCGTTCCACCGGGTCCACGCCTTGAAGCTGCAAGATGAAGGCCACATTTTCCTGCGCCGATAACACGGGAATCAGGTTGTAGGACTGGAACACGAAACCGATCTTGTGCAGCCGAAGGTCGGCCAACCGGGCCTCATTGAGGTCATTGAGGCATTGGCCATCCACGCGCACATCGCCCGCATCGGGCCGGTCCAGACCGCCCACCAGATTGAGCAGGGTGGACTTGCCCGATCCGGACGGCCCCGCCAGGCTGACGAAGTCACCGCGCAGAAAGTCGAAATCAACACCATCAAGCGCCCGCACCGGCACCGCCTCTTCCTGATAGACGCGGCACAGGCCACGACATTCAACAACCACGTTCTCATTCACCAGATTCTCTTTCACCGGCGCAACGCCTCCAGTGGTTTGATCTTGACCACGCGCCAGGCAGGCCAGAGGCTGGCAACCACGCCGAGCGCCAGGCTCAGAGAGACAACCAGCAGCACATCGGCAAGCCGCGGCACGGGTTGCAACACGGCTTTCATCCCCACTGCCTCGACGCCCTCGGCCCAACGCGCAAGGTCAATGCCATCGGCCAGGAGGTAGATGCCGGAAGCGCCCAGAAGCAAGCCGATCATGACGCCGAAACACATCATCAAGCTGGATTCCAGAACCACCTGGACAATCACCGTCAGCTTTCTCATGCCAAGCGCACGCAGCATCCCCAACTCGCGCACCCGCTCCATCACGGAGGTCACCAGGGCATTGACGAGACCGAAAATCAGGGCGCCCATCATGACCAGAAACCAGATGAAGATGGCCGCATCTGCATATACCGCCATGGCCGCTGCCTGTGGTTCCAGTTCCTGCCAGTCGAGCACCTCGAGATCGGTTGTCTGCACACGCAGCGCGTCCTTGATTGGCGTCAGCGGCGCCTCCTGATCGAGCTTGATCGACACTTCGGTGAAGACCTCTGCGCCGACCAGCGTCTGCAAGGCCTGAACGCCGGTAAAGACGAATGCCTTCTCCAGTCCTTCGCCTTCGGCATCGAAAACGCCGGCGATATGAAAGCCGGACTCGCGGGCTCGCTCATCCATGCCTTGGGTGATGATGACCACGCGGCGCCCGACCTGCGTCTGCAAGGCATCTGCCAGGGCACGGCCCATCAGGATACGGCCGTCCGCCGCGTCGGTGAGGGACGCGCCCGCCACCGCCACGCGACCGAGGAAGGAAATGTCCTCCGCACTTGGGTCCACGCCCACCAACTGAATGCCGCGCGTGCGCCGCTCGCTCATGATCACGGCTGGCACCCGCACCCGGCCTGCCCAGCCGGCCACAGGGGTCGCAGTCTCCGGCGGTTGCCAACCTGCCTCCAAGGCAAAGCTGCGGGCGATGCCCGGATCATCCCGATAGCCGGGCGCGTGAATCTTCAGGTGTCCCACCAGACCATCAATGGCGGCGCCGATCATGTCTGCCTGCATGCCGCGAATCAGACTGTTCATCAGCACCACGGCAGCAACCGCCACGCTGATGGCCGCCAGCAACATGGCATTGCGGCGACGATGGCGCATCAGGTTGCGCAGGGAAAGCTGCAAGAGGAGCTTGAACGGCATATCCGGCGTGAAGGGGTCGCAGGCCTTGCTATTCGGCCCGCAAGGCAGCCACCGGCTGCAACTTGCGAATCCTCAGGGCGGGCAGGAAAGCAGCCAGCTGCACGCCGGCCAGCAGCACCAGCGGGCCGGCGACCAGCACCTCCCAGGTGATCTTGGGATAGAGCGCATCAGGCGTCTGAACCATATCGGAGAAATTCATCGCCTCGTCACCGATCGGCAGACCAAACACCGAGAGCAGGGCGATCGCCGGTATCGAGGCCGCCAGCGCCAGCAAGGTTCCAAGCAGCCAGATGCCTGCGGCTTCCCATTGCAGCAGACCGATGATTCCGGCCGGGCGCATACCGATGGCTCGCAACATGCCAAATTCCCGTGTGCGCTCGAATACAGTCATGATGAACGTGTTGATGACGCTGAAGGTCACCACCAGAATCACCACGCCATAGAGGATCGCGCCGCTCACCATGTCCAGGTCGATGCTCTGCTGCAACTCCGGCAGCACCTCGCGCCAGGTGCGGGCGACCAGGCCGTCCGGCAATTCCGCCCGAAGGGCCTGCGCCAGCGCTGCTGTCTGGTCCACATCGCGCGCGCGCAGAACCAGTGTGTGCGCCTCATCATCAAGCAAGTATGCAGACTGCACGGCGGCAATGGGCATCAGCATCAGGGTCCGGTCCAGTTGCGTGACGCCACTCTCCAGGAGGCCGGATACACGCACCACCATGGCGGCCACCCCGCCTGCCTTGCCGGAGCCGAGCACCACCACCTCATCGTTCAGACCGACCCCGAGATTGCGCGCCAGGCCCGAACCGAGCACGCCTTCATCCGCTGCCTCAGGCGCCCGGCCAACCCGCACGGAGTCCAGCAGGGAAACCACTTGCCGCTCCCGCGCCACATCCACGCCGAGCACCTGCACCCCGAAACTGCGCTCGCTGGCCGAGGCAAGCCCGAAGGCCTCCACGCGGGGCGCCAGGGACAGCACCTCCGGCCGCGCCCGAAGCCTCTGCGCCAGGCGCTCGACATCGCTGATGAGGGCTTCAAAGCGTTGCTCTTCGGTGTATTCTGCGGCCTGCACCTGCAAGTGGCCGGCGAGGAATCCAGCGCCACTCTCGATCAGCACGTCATAGCTGCCGACCTGCAGGGACATGGAAAATTGCACCAGGGCGGCTGCAAAGGCGATGCCACCAGCGGCCAGCCAGGTGCGTCGGCGGTTGCGCCATAGATTGCGCCAGGCGATAACCGGCATGGATGGCAGCCGGCGCCGCTGCGCCTGCGAGACAGAGTCGCCGAGCGATTCTTCAGCCACCGCCATCGCGCAGATTGAACTGGGTAAACACCCGGTCTTCCAGCGTCAGATCGAACTCTGCCGCCAGGTAGGTCATCTCCGTATAGTGGCCCGGCTCATCCAGCTTCGACATGCGCATCCGAATCGGCAAGACCCTGCCCCCCATAGCGCCGATTTCCTCCGAGACGAGACGCTTCAGGGCCTGACCCTCCTGATCATAGAAGGTCTGCGAAACCAGGATGTGGTCGTCGCGGATGACCCACTCCTCCATGCCCCAGACCACAGGCGCATTCTCCAGCGGCGTTGCCTCGATGCGGAAGAACCTGTGGCCGTTATCTTCGGCCCAGGCGGCAACCAGATCAAGGTCATAGTAGTTGAGCACGTCATCCGTGCGCGCCATGTCGTTGTAGGAAAAATCGGACCCGGCCCAGCTCTGCGACATGAGGCTGAACGGCAGGCTCAGCACGCGATTCAGTTTCGGCGAATAGGTCCACATCTTGTCGCCCACGCGCAGCGTTGCATTGCCCGCATCCGGGCCAGGTTCCGTGAAGCGAACAAGGGCGTCGGTGCGGCCCCGGCTCCAGGCCACGAGAGAGGAGCGGCGCTGCCAGTCCGGACGGTGCACCAGCAGGGTCGCCTGCACCCAGGACGTCACGCCCCGATTCAGATCAATCGCCGCTGCGATGAGTTGGTAAGGATCGGGCAGCGGCGCCGCATCCGCTGCCGACTCGCTCGCCGCCGCGCCTGGCCAGGCAAGCAAGCCGACCAGCAGACATATCGCCTTGCAGTGGTTCATCGTATCGTGTTGTCGCGGCCTGAACACGGCCTGCAACATACTTGAAAGTGATCCGACACGCGACCAGCCGCATTCCACAGGCCCTGCTTGCCTCTGCTGCGAGCCGTTCGCCATACTGCCGGCATGAAACGCATCTGTTGTGCCGGGGAAGTGATGGTAGAGTTGGCCGCCACCGATGCACCGGGCGTCTATCGGCAGGGATTTGCCGGCGATACCCTCAATACCGCCATCTATCTCGCCCGGGACTCCGGGCTCAGGGTGCAGTATCTCACCCGGCTTGGCGATGACTTCCTGTCGTCCGAGATATTGCGCTTTCTGGCTCGGGAAGGGGTGGAAACGAACAGCATTCATCAGGTCCCCGGCCGGCAGCCCGGCCTCTACATGATCCGCAATGATGATGCGGGCGAGCGCCACTTCAGCTATTGGCGCAACGCCAGCCCGGCCAGGCAGCTGTTCGAGACGCCCCTGGCGCCTACCGACGCGGACGCTTTCTTCTTCAGCGGCATTACCCTGGCGGTCGTGCAAGGCCATATCGACAACCTGTGCGCAACTTTGCAGCAATTGCAGCAGGCCGGCTGCCATCTGGTTTTCGACTCCAACTATCGCCCTGCCCTGTGGCGAGACCCGGCAGCGGCGCAGGCGGCCTGTCGGCGCATACTACCTTACTGCCATACGCTGATGGCCACGCTGGCGGACGACAGGATCCTTTGGCAGGCCCGATCAGCAGAGGCGCTGGCCGACTTCTATCGAGATCAGGGCGTGCGCGAAGTGGTGGTCAGGAGCGAAGCGCTGAAGGCGACAGTGTTCCACGATGCTGGCCAGACCACGCGCCAGTCGCGCCCCGTGCCGGCAGTTGATACGACCGGCGCCGGGGATGCATTCAACGCCGGTTATCTGGCGGCGCGCTATCGTGGCGACCCGATCAGGCAGTGTCTGGCCAAGGGTCAGGCACTGGCGGCCCGGGTGGTGCAGCACCGAGGCGCGATCCTGCCGCGAGAAGCCTGATTCAGGAGCCGGCACCGCAGGATGCGGCCAGGCCCCGCGCAGCGGACGCCAGTTGCGTGATCTGCTCGAACCTGCCGGCGTGGATGGCGGCGGTCGGAGCCAGCCAGCTCCCGCCGCAGGCCAGCACGCTCGATTGCTGAAGATAGTCCTCCAGATTATCCGGCGAGATACCGCCGGTCGGCACGAACCGCGTGTCCTGAAACACCGAACTGAACGCCTTCAGGGTAGCAACACCGCCCAATTGTTCTGCCGGAAAGAACTTGACAATGCGCAGACCCAGGTTCCAGGCGCGCAGCAGCTCGGTCGGCGTCGCGATCCCCGGCAAAATCGGCATGCCCTCGCGCCCGGCGATGCGCACCAGGTCATCATTCAAACCCGGCGCCACGATAAAGTCGGCGCCCGCTTCCCGGGCCATGCGGTATTGCGCCGGATTCAATACCGTGCCAGCGCCAACCAGCAGATCGGGTCGGGCCTCGGCAATGGCGCGAATGGCCTCCGGCGCCGCCTTGTGCCTGAGTGTGACTTCAATGACGTCAATCCCGCCGTCCGCCAGAGCGGATGCAATCGGCAGCGCCTTGCCTGCATCGTCCAGAACCAGTACCGGCAAAACGCCCACGCGCGCCAGCCGCTTCGCCAGCCCGCTCTCCGCCGACTCTGCTGTATCCATGCTCAAGCCCTTGCTCGGTCATTGAATACGTGATCATCGCACGGGATCGGGAGCACGCGCCTGCGCCGACGCCAACTATTCGCATCATTGGCAAAACTGTGAAACCATGATCGCGTCTGGCGTGTTGGCCGGTTCGGAGCAGACCTGAAATGGAACGGGAATCCATGGACTTTGAT
Source organism: Pseudomonadales bacterium (assembly GCA_965199705.1). Classification (GTDB taxonomy): domain Bacteria; phylum Pseudomonadota; class Gammaproteobacteria; order Pseudomonadales; family Azotimanducaceae; genus Azophilus. The sequence continues at coordinate 653,704 of OZ241359.1, read as the reverse complement.
GTCGTCATCGTCGGTGGCGGCCCGGCTGGCCTGGCCGCAGCCTGCCGGCTGATGCAGTTGGCGGAAGGCGAAGGCGTCGATCTCTCCGTCTGTCTGGTCGAGAAGGGATCGGAAATCGGCGCCCACATCCTGTCCGGCGCCATTTTCGAGCCACGAGCGCTCACGGAACTGTTTCCGAACTGGGCCGAGCAGGGCGCGCCGGTCAACAATCCGGTAACGGAGGATCGAATCTACTACCTGCCGAACAGCCGTCGGGCAGTGCCGGTCCCTGGCTTCATGACGCCTGCCGACACCCGTAATCACGGCAATCACGCCATCAGCCTCGGCAATCTCTGCCGCTGGCTGGGCGAGCAGGCCGAAGCCATGGGCGTCAATGTCTTTCCCGGATTCTCGGCCAGCGAAGTGCTCTTTGATGGCGACCGCGTTGTCGGCGTCGCAACCGGCGACCTCGGCCTGGATGCAGAGGGCGAACAAAAAGGCAGTTTCACGCCCGGCTACGAGCTCCGGGCGCGCCAGACACTGTTTGCCGAAGGCTGCCGGGGCCATCTCGGCAAACAGCTGATCGAGCGCTATCAGTTGGCCGCAGATGCCGGCGAGCAACACTACGCCATCGGCCTGAAGGAACTCTGGGACCTGGACCCGTCCCGGCATCACCCCGGGCGCGTTCTGCACAGTGTCGGCTGGCCACTGGGCCACGCGCCGGGCGCGCCCACCGGCGGCAGCTTTCTCTACCACCTGGAAAACGGACAGGTTGCACTTGGCTTGATCGTGGATCTGGCCTACCGCAACCCGCACCTGAGTCCCTTTGACGAATTTCAGCGCTGGAAGCACCATCCGCTGATCGCCGACGTGCTGAAGGACGGCAGCCGCGTCGCCTATGGCGCCCGGGCGATCATCAAGGGCGGCCTGCCAGCCTTGCCGAAGCTCACCTTCCCCGGCGGCGCCCTGATCGGCGACGACGCCGGCTTTCTCAACGTACTCAAGATCAAGGGCAGCCATACGGCCATGAAGTCCGGGATGCTGGCGGCCGAGGCAGTGGCCGAGGCATTGTTGAAAGAAGATGAAAGCACGGCAATCAGCAGCTTCGGGAGCCGTTTCCGTAAATCCTGGCTTTACGACGAACTGCACCGCAGCCGCAACGCGGCGCCCGGGCTGCACAAGTGGGGCATGTTGCTGGGCTCGGCCCATGCCCTGTGCGATAGCTGGTTCAAGGGCCTGCCCTGGACCCTGCGCGACGCCAAACCAGACCATGCCGGGCTAAAGCCAGCGACGGCGGCCAAACCCATCGCCTACCCCAAGCCGGATGGCGTGCTGTCCTTCGACAAGCTGTCGTCCGTTTATCTTTCCAACACCAATCACGAGGAAGACCAGCCCTGCCACCTGCAACTGACCGACCCGGACCTTCCGATCGCAACCAACCTGCCCCGCTTCGACGAACCGGCACAGCGCTACTGTCCTGCCGGCGTCTATGAGGTGGTCAGCGAAAACGGCGAGGCGCGCTTCCAGATCAATGCCCAGAACTGCGTACACTGCAAGACCTGCGACATCAAGGATCCGGCCCAGAACATCACCTGGGTAGCGCCGGAGGGCGGTGGCGGCCCCAACTATCCAAACATGTAACCGAATCGCGCCAGGCCGACCCGGATATCGCGCTCGGCCGGGCAGAACTCGCGACAGTCTCGCCGCGGGCGCGACCTTCCGGGGCAAGATTCGATATTGAAGTGCCGTGCCGATTACAAGCTGCGCTTGCCCTTGCCTATTCCGAAGGGCCAAGCGCAAGGCGGCAGCCATTGGCCGCCAGCCAGATCTGACCGTCCGCTTCTTCCGCCAATTCCACGAGCTGATAGAACACCGAGCGGACGACCAGGGCGTCCAGCCGGTCGCGCACCTGCACATAGGGCCTTGGACCATCGTCGGCTTTCTCGATGCGCAACGGATGCGCGTCATCCAGAGGCAGGACTTCATCCACGTTGGTGCGCAACAGAAGAGCGCGATCCGGGCCCTGCCCGCGCATCTGCCAGTCCACGATCACGAAGGGCGCGTCATCGACGCGGATACGCAGTTTTTCCTGCGGCGTGACCAGAAAATAGTCATCGCCATCGCGGCGCAGGACGCTCGCCAGCAGCTTGACCAGAGCCGGCCTGCGAAAGCGGCTGCCAGCATGCCGCCAGACCCCCTGGCGATCGATGTGGATGTCTATTTCGCCAACCGACTCCGGCTGCCAGGCGGCGACCGGCGGCAGGCGCTGATCCGCAAGCAGCGCTTCCAGAGCTTTGTAGTTCAACCGCCGATGAATTTCATCACGGTCACCTCGCCGCTGAAGCCGTGGTCCTGCTTGTCGCCCAGGGCTCGGGTCAATAGCTGTCGAGTGCGAGCAAGCGCCTGGGCGCGCTCCAGGCCAAGTGCCGGGCGCAGGTCTTGCCAGCGGCTGTTGGAAAGGCACCCGTAGAGGCGACCGTTGGATGAGAGGCGCAGGCGTGTGCACGTGGCGCAGAAGGGCGCGCTTTCGTTGGCGATGATGCCGAAGGCGCCCTCGCCGGGCACCTTGAAGCGCACGGCAGTGGCATCCCAGGGCGCATCGGTGCGCGCATACTCGTAGCGTTCGCCTATGGTCGCCAGAATGTCTTCCATACCGAAAAATTGCTGCACGAACTGATTGCCGGCTCGCAGATGCCCCATCTTCATCAGTTCAATGAATCGCAACTCGACGCCACGCGCCAGGCACCAGGCAAGCAAGGGCAGAATCTGATCCGAATTGCGCCCGCGCAAGGGCACCATGTTGATCTTCACCCGAATCCCGGCGTCCAGCATGGCTTCAATGCCGGCCAGCACCGTGTCGAGGTCGCCGCCCCGGGCAATCCTGCGAAAAGCCTCGCGATCCAGCGTGTCGAGGCTGACGTTGATCCGTCGCACGCCGGAAGCGCAAATCACATCCGCCTTGCGCAACAGAAGCTGGCCGTTGGTGGTAAGGGACACATCCGCCAGCGGCAGGCGCATGATGGCCGGCAGCAGGGTGTCGAACTTCGGAGACAGCAGAGGTTCGCCGCCCGTGAGACGGACTTGCCGGATGCCCGCCGCCTCGATCAGGAGGTCGATGGCCAATGCCATCTCGTCGCTGTCGAGTTCATACTGCGCTGCCAGCAGGCGTTTGCCGTCCGGCACACAGTAGGTGCATGCATAGTTGCAAGCCGCGGTAAGGCTCACCCGCAGGTTGCGAAAACGGCGGCCCTGGGCATCGACAATCATTCAAGTGTTCCCGGCGCTGGCCCCTCAGTATGCCGCAAGACAGCCGTCGCGCCTAACCCGGAAATTGCATGAGTGGTCTGACGGCTCCTTGAAGCCGAGTTCCTCCAAATCATCGCCGGTAAACGCGGTCACCGACAGGCCAACATCGCTCAACGCCTGCCTGCGTCTGAGCGCAGTCACGAAGACCTCTTCGATGATCTGCACATCCTCCGTGGCTGGCGCATCGGGCTTGCTCGAACTCTCCTCAGCCACAGCGCCTGAAATCAGCAGCAGCCCGCCCGCGGCCCCTGCCATTGCCCGATTCGAATGTTGCCCGATTCGAACTGCCCATCCTTCCCTCTCCTTGTCATTCGGGGTAATTGAAACGTTAGCCCCAGCCGGCTTGGCCGTGAACGCACTGGTCGGGTAGGTTCCGGTTGGAGCAAGGGTAGGGGTATAGGGTCCCGTCTTGTCGGCAAATCTGGCATGAGAGAAGGCTCCCATCGAATCGGGCGTTGCCGCTGAGCCGCCGCAGGGCGGCTGATGTGAGATTAATCAGGAAGCTACAGTCGCTGCGCGTTTGCCAGAGTGGCCATCTTCCGATCCAACGTGAGGACCTTCAGGCCAGCACGTTCGTAGTCGTCCGCAATCAATCGGTCGAACAAACCCGGACTGTTCGCTGAAGTGAGCGCTTGAGTGACCGCCCTGCCGTTCAGTGGGCGCACCAATCCGCTTTTCTGCAGCAGACTCAACAGGGATTGACGAGCATCGTTCCTGGAAACGCCATAATGATGCTGCACGGCAATATAGGCTTCGCCAATGACTTGATTGGAAGCGAAGATTTCGAAGTCCTGTTCCTCGACCAGCACAGTCAGCCTCGCAACGCACCGCTCGTATTCGCCCGGCGGCTCCCCGACAAGAAGTCTCACCAGGACGGAGGTGTCAATCCCGAAGACCCGGGTCACGCCCCTGCCTCCTGAAGGCCGACAGGTCGAAAGAGCCTCTGTCTCGACTGATCTTGTCGCGCAAAGTGCCAAGGTGGGAAGGATCTATTCGTCTTGGACGCAGGATGAAGCCAGCGTCGCCCTCCTCCAGTTCCAGACGGTCTCCGGGACCAACGCCCAGCGCGTCGAGCACACGGGCCGGAAACGTGACCTGCCGTTTCGAGGTTATCTTCACAATCACAAAGCCTCCTTACATTCTTCATGAATTATTAAGGAGCATAATTGTGTCAGCAGTTCCGATCAACCCCGACGGGACACCGCCCACACGCGGATGGGCTGCCGCTTGCATGGAATCATTCGCCTCGGAAGCAGGATGAAGCCAGCATCGACTTCCTCCCATTCAAGACAGTCTCCACCACCGACGCCCAGCGCGTCGAGCACACGGGCCGGAACGCTCACCTGGCGCCGGTGGGAGCGGAGATCAGCCGGAGGATGCGACTCGCGGCGGGTGGACACGCTCAACCTTGACCTCCAGGGAGTCACAAGGCGGAAGCGGATAATGCAGGCTCAGAGCAACCGGTTTACGGCTGCGGTGCGAATCGCTTCCACGCCAATAACCCATTGGCCTCGGCAGGCGGATTGCTGCCGAGTCGGCAAAGAACGACAAGGAACATACACACTATGCGAGCCTAAGTCCGGAAGGCTGCTAGACTGCATGCCGTGAATCCTGATCCACAAGCACGGCGGCGGGGGAGGCCATGACGGAGCCGCGCCCGAAGCGCTGCCCTTATCGCACGGCAGCCGAGATCGACCTGATGGACCCGCTGGTGCAGGAGAACTGGTTCGAGGCCTACGACATCCTGCGCGCCGAATCCCCCGTTTACTTCATGCCCCAACTCGGCATGTACGTGCTGACCCGCTACGAGGACATAGAGGCGGTGCTGCGCCAGCCAACGCTCTTCTCCGGCGGGCCAGACATCCAGGACGTGGAGCCGCTGGTCAAATACCCCGAGGCCCGGCGGCTCTACGACGAGAAGGGCTGGACCCGCCAAACGCCGCTCAGCGAAAACCTCCCCCAGCACCGCCGCTACCGCGCCTTGGTGGATCCCAAGCTCTCCGCCGCCCGGATTCGTCGCCGGGAGCCTTTCGTGCGCGGCGTCATCAACGAACTCATCGACACCTGGATCGACGAAGGCGAGATCGAGTTCATGAAGGCCTTCGCCGAGCCCCTGCCGATGATCGTCATTGCCGAACTGCTGGGCTTCCCGCGCATGGACCTGCCGCAGCTCAAGGTTTGGTCCGCTGCCTGGGTGCTGCCTTTCTCCCGGGGTCTTACCCTGGAGCAGGAACTTGATGCCGTGGAGAAGCACATTGAGTTGCAGCACTACATCCACGATGCGATGCGCCACAAGCGCAAACGGCCCGGCGACGACATCCTGAGCCACCTGCTGCAGGTGGAAATGGAGGATGCCAGGACTGGCGTGCGGCGCAAGCTCACCGACACCGAGATCATCGGCATCACCGACCACCTTCTGATCGGCGGCAACGAAACCACGGCCTTTGCCATCGCCAACGGCCTTTGGCTGCTGTTCCGCCATCCCGACGTGGAAGCCGCGCTGCGCGCCGACCCGGCAAAGATCAAGAACTTCGTGGAGGAGACCCTGCGCATCGAATCCCCCACCCAAGGCCTCTTCCGCTACGTCTCCGAAGACACCGAGCTGGCGGGCGTGACCTTGCCGAAAGGCGCGATGCTGAGCATCCGCTACGGCGCTGGCAATCATGACCCGGCCCGCTTCCCCAACCCGGACCAACCGGACCTGGCCCGCAAGAACGCCGGTCGCCACCTGGCCTTCGGCCTTGGCGAGCGGGTCTGTCCTGGCGCCACCCTATCCCGCTTGGAGCAGCACTGGGCTTGGGAAATCCTGCTCAAGCGCATCGCCAAGTTCCATCCGATGCCGGAAAAGGACACCTATGAACACATCAAGGGCATGTGGATGCGGGCCCTGGGGCAAATCCATTTGCGGTTTGAGGTGGCTTAGGCGCCCCCGCAAAGCGCGAAGGCTGAGCCGGAGGCTGCGTCGGTTTGCCTTCCTCGCAATAATACGATTCAGGGTGCCGCACCCTCCTCCTCGTGCAATATTCCGGCTAGCGCCGCCGCGAGGCGATCGACAAAGCGGTTGGCAAAAAACACCTGATTCGAACCCTTGATGAGCACCTGATCGCCGGCCCGCAGCGCATCGCACAACCAACCCAGAAGGGCGCCGTCCGCCTGTGCCTGAAAGCGCCCGCGTTGCTGTACCGGCAATGCATCGAACAAGGGCTGCATGCCGTCGCCGACGGCAACGATGCGGTCGATGCCAGCACAGGCGGACGCCAGGTCCGCGTGGTAGCGGGGGCTGGCGTCTCCAAGTTCGAGCATTTCCCCAAGCAAGGCCCATTTGCGGCCAGACGCTGGCGGAGCCTCGCACAAGCCGAGCAGTGCTGCCTTCATGCTGGCTGGATTGGCGTTGTAGCTGTCGTCAATCAATGTGACGTCTGCCACCTGACGCAGCACCCCGCGCCCGGCCGGAACCAGGCTGTCCGGCAGGTCCTGCGCCAGGCTCAATGGTCTGCCGAGCGCATCCAGCGTACAAAGAACGGCTGCCAGCGACAGCGCCCGATGCCGACCGCCGCCGGGGACGCGCGCTTCCAGTTCAACACTGTCCAGGCGATAGCGCGCCCGGTTGCCTGAGGCAGCCAGCAATTGGCAGTCGGCAGCGGCGTCAGAGCCAAACGTCCGAATCGACTGAGCCAGTTCTGTCCTGTCCGGCGCTACCGAGGCCTCGACCAGCAGACAGCCGCCCGGTACAAGCCCCTGCCGAATACTGAGTTTCTCCTCGCGGATCGCCTGCAACCCGGAAAAGTGCCCAACGTGCGCCGGATGCACATTGAGTACGATCGCGAAATCGGGCCGCACCAGGCGCGACAAGGGTTCAATCTCGCCGGGATGATTGGTGCCGATTTCATAAACCGCCGCCCCGCACCCGATCGGTGTGCTGGCCAGGCAAAGTGGAACGCCCAGATGATTGTTGAAACTGCCTGGCAGGGAGAACGCATTCAGCGCCGCCGCCAGAAACGTCTTGGCCGTGGTCTTGCCACTGCTGCCGGTAATGGCCAGCACAGGTCCGGACAAGTGGCTGCGCCGCGCCTCGGCCAGGCGCCACAGACCATCCAGGGTATCGGCCACCCTCAGTTCATGCGCCACGGGCGAGCCGGGTCTGTGGCTCATAATGCCCGCAGCGCCGGCGGCGAGCGCAGCGTCAATGAAATCGTGCCCGTCCCGGTTGGAGCGCTGTGACGGATTGAAGCGCGGCCCCGGATCTCCCGGCAAGGCAATGAACAGGTCGCCCGGCCTGACCCGCCTTGAATCAATCGCAAAGCCGCTGATCGATGGCCCGGACACGGGCGGCAGGCCGAGCGCGATGCAGAGGTCGCGCCAGGCCCACAACGTTTCTGTGTCAGGCACGAAGCCGGGCTCCAGGCAACATGACGCAGTTGGCATGAAGCTGCATCAGTCGGGATAATGGCAACGTCATCGGCACAGGAAAATTGATTGCATCATGAAGATTGGCACTCTACTGCAACGCATCGGGCGCTGGATCACTTTTCTGCGCAATTTCGCAATCAATACACTCTTCATCCTGATCCTCGTGGGCATTGTCATCGCCCTGATGCGTCAGTCTGACACGATGGATGTGCCGAACGGCGCTGCCCTGCTGCTGAACCCGAGTGGCGCACTGGTCGAGCAGAAGGTGGTGCGCTCGCCATTCAGCGATTTCGGACGGGCCAGCGACAGGCCTGCCGAGTCGAGCCTGCCGGAGCTGTTGCGCGCTATCGACGCCGCTGCCGAGGATGCGCGCTTCAAGATGATCGCGCTTGACCTGGACGGTCTGGACGGCGTGTCCCCTGCCCATGCGCGGACCATCGGCACGGCGCTGCGGGCCTTTCAGGACGCAGGCAAGCCGGTGATTGCCTATGCCGACAGTTTCAGCCAGGGCCGCTACGCACTCGCAAGCTATGCCGACAGCATCTATCTGCACCCGGAGGGTGATCTCATCTTCAGCGGCTATGGCGTCTATCCCGCCCACTTCAAGAGCCTCCTGGACAAGCTGGGCGTCAAGGTGCATGTGTTTCGGGTCGGCGCCTACAAGAGCGCTGTCGAGCCATTCATCGGCGACGCCATGTCGCCTGAGTCGCGAGAAGCCTACCAGTTGCTCGTGGACGCGCTCTGGGAAAGCTATCGGCAATTGATCGTGGCCAATCGCGATATCTCGATTGCTGATTTCGACCGCTTCACCGCAGCCTATGACCAGGTGCTTGTTGATGCCGATGGTCAGTTTGGAGAAGCGGCTCTGGCCTTCGGGCTGGTGGACGAACTGCTGTCTCGCGAAGCTCTGCGCGACCGGCTGGCGGAAACCGTCGGCACGGACGAGACCAGCGGGTTCCGTCGCATGCCATATCGCCAGTACCTCTCTACGCTGATGCCGGAACCGGCTCCGGAAAAGCAGGTGGCCGTAGTTGTCGCTCAGGGCGTCATCATCCCCGGGTCTGACCACGAAAGCGCCGCGACGGACGATCTCACGGCGCTGATCCGGCGCGCAAGGCGGGATGACTCAGTTGCCGCTCTGGTGCTGCGCATCGATTCTCCTGGCGGCAGCGCCTTTGCCGCGGAACTGATTCGGCAGCAGCTGGTCTCTTTCCAGGAGGAGACCGGAAAACCGATCGTCGCCTCAATGGGCCCAGTCGCAGCCTCGGGCGGTTACTGGATTGCAGCCAGCGCCGACCGCATCATCGCCCATCCAACCACGCTCACGGGTTCAATCGGCATCTTCGGATTGGTGCCCACCCTGGAAGAAGGCATGGGCCGCATCGGCGTACATACGGATGGCGTCGGCAGCCTGCCCATCTCCAGCGCGCTTGATCCATTTCAGGCGCTGAATGCGCCCGTGGCTCGCATCATGCAATCCAGCATCGAACACGGCTACCGCAGCTTCATCAATCTGGTTGCGGAGGGGCGCAACATGTCCCCGGAACAAGTGGAAAGCGTCGCCCAGGGCAGGGTCTGGCTCGGCAATCAGGCGAAAGCCCTCATGCTGGTGGATGAACTGGGCGATCTCGACCATGCCGTAGCCGTTGCCGCAGACCTGGCCGGTATTGCGGACAGCGACTATGGCGTCCAACGCTTCACCACGCCGGTTGATCGCACCACCGAGTTGATTGCAGAACTGATGGACTCGGTAGGCTTCACGCCGCCGAGCCTGCTGAACGCGCCAGCGGTGCGGCAACTGAAGGAGGCAGCCGAATCCATGGCCTTGCTGCAAGACCCGAAGCACCGTTACGTTCTCTGCGATACCTGCGTATCGCTCAAGTAGTTGGCAAGGCTGGCCGTATGCGGGTCAGAACAACCGAAATCTTGGCCGTGAGCTGCCAGACATCCTGCGCGGCTGAGCCCGGCGGCGGCGACGCATGCGTTGCTGGAGGGACCTGCGCTTGTGTGTGAGGTAGTCGTCCATTGACGTTTGATCACCGCGTCGGCGCGCCATCTCGCCCGCTCGGAAACGACAGAAGTCTTCAAACGCTTCGATGTCGTGGCGCAATTCCTTCACCACGAGCTCGATCATGATGGCGTCATCAATATAGCCGAGCACCGGAATGCTGTCCGGGATCAAGTCTTCCGGGTCGCTGAAATAATTGAGCGCGGTCAGGACGTTGAGCCGTTCCGCCGCTGACATGGGCCACTCTGCGTCCTGCATCATCTCGATCAGGCGCTCAAGCTTGCTGACGCGCAGCTTGACGAAGTCCGGCGCATCCGCCACTGCAATCTGTTCGATCATGGCGGCGGCCTTGCGCACGATCGCCGCTTCATCGTGCACATCGGCATGATCGCGCGCCCGCTTGATGGCCGCCCTGAAGTAGCTCAGATCCTTTTCGTCAAGATCGAAGACCACTCTCAATGCCATGATGGCGCCCCTCCAGATTGACCGTTCCTGCCCAAGATACTACAAAACCATCAAGCCGCATCGCTTGATGAGCCCGCCTCCGCCGATGTCGATGCCGCCGGATGCCGTCTGCCTCGCCAGTAGTCAAGGATCAGCCTCCGAATCTCCTTGCGAATCAGCATCAACCCGATCAGATTTGGCAAGGTCATCAACGCCACGGTAACCGAGGAGATGATCCAGATCAGCGACGTATCGACGATCGTGGCAGCAAAGAAGCCAGATATGTAGAGGATGCGAAACGGCGTGACCGAACGCGGGCCAAAGAGATAGATCATGGCCCGGTCCCCGTAATAGGACCAGGCAATCGCAGTCGAGAACGCAAACAGCACCAGCCCAATGGTGACCGCATACTGGCCGAAGTCGCCCAGATAGCCGCGTTTGAAGGCTTCCACCGTGAGCGGCACGGAATGCAGCAACGAGCGGCCACGAACGTCAATATCATCGTTCTGGATCTTGCCGTCGATGATGGTCATGATGCCGGTGTAGGGTTCACCTTCGCGCAGGAACATCACTTCTTCGGCAATGGAACGGTTGTGCAACACGGTGACGTTGTCCAGCTGCCCAATGCCTCTGTTCACGCCCACCGTGCCGATAAAGGTCTCGATTCTGCTTTCTGTCCGGGGGTCGAGAAAGCTGAAGAGCGCCCGCACGTGCTCCGGGTTTTCTTCGTGGTACTCGCCGACTACAAATCGGGTGTCGAAGCGATCAAAGTCTGTCTCGAACTTCTCCTTCCAGACCCCGGATGAGAGTATGGCCAGGCCGGTCAGGGTACAGATCACCAGCGTATCCAGAAAGGGTTCCAGAATGGACACCATCCCTTCTGCCGCCGGATTTTCGGTGCGCGCGGAAGCGTGCGCAATGGCGGCTGACCCCTGCCCTGCCTCGTTCGAGAACAGCCCCCGGTTGACGCCGCGATTGAAGGCATAGGCGAAGCTGGCGCCGAGAAAGCCGCCAGCCGCGGCACTGCCGGTGAAGGCATCCTGAAACACCGTAAGGAAAGACGGCACGATCTGCTGATAATTGGCCGCGATCACGGCGCCTGCCGCCAGCACATAGATAACGCTCATGACAGGCACAACGCTGGCCGCCACAATTGCGATCCGGCGGATGCCGCCTACCACGACCATCGCCAGGAGCACGGTGAGCACCAGGGCGGAAGTCCAGCGCGGCAAGCCAAAGGAAGTTTCGAGACCCGCTGCCAGGTTGTTGCTCTGCGGCAGGCTGCCGGTGCCGAAGGCGCTGACGATGGTGGCAAGGGCGAACAGCATGGCAAGCCAGCGCATATTCAGGCCCCTGTCCATGTAGTACATGGGGCCGCCGGCGATGCGACCCTCGGCATCCACGGACCGGTATCGGTGACTGATGGTCACTTCCGCCAGCTTCGTGGTCATGCCGAGGAAAGCTGTCACCCACATCCAGAACAGGGCGGCCGGGCCGCCTAGGAACAGGGCGAAAGCAACTCCGCCGATGTTGCCGGTGCCAACCGTGCCGCAGAGCGCTGTGGAAAGCGCCTGGAAGGGCGTGGTATCACCCGTCTTCGCATTCTTCGAATGTCTGCCCGTCAGCACCCCCCAGGCATGGCGGAAGAAACGCAACTGCGGAAAGCCGAGGTAAAAGGTGAAGAAGATCCCCACACCGAGCAGCAGGATGGGGAAATAGGCAGCGCCGCCGAGCAGGCTGTCCACCATCTTGATCGGCTCTTCCAACACGGGACTATTGTTCCTCCGGCCCGAACAAGGCTCCGGCGAGCACGGTGTACAGCCGGTCCTGCTCCATCACCCCACCCAGCGCTGCCGCATTCAGTCCCCATCCGTAGGCGGCCACATCCGCGCCACTGTGCGATTCATACGGGGTCGGGTAGGCCGCAGCCTGTTGATAGTCCAGCGCCTCAGTGTCGGCCTGCGGGTCGATAGAAGACGATTCACGCCATCCGGGGCCATTGGCGTAGGTCAGGGTCGTATAGGGCAGGCCCCGCAGATCCCTGGCCTCTGCCGCGGACGCCGACGCCACAGGCTCCTCGTCCACGGCGCCGAGAATGGGATTGCCCCGGCTCGGGTAGCCGCCGATACTGAGCGTGTGCCCATGGTCTGCCGTCACCAGAATCAGGGTATCGGTCGGGTCGGTCAAGGCGAGCGTCGCCTCCACAGCAGCGTCAAGCGCCAGTACATCTTCCAGCGCCCGGCGGGCATTGCTGCCGTGATGCGCATGGTCGATTCGACCCGCCTCCACCAGCAACAGATAGCCGGCGCCCTGACCGGCCAGACGATTCAGGGCAAATGTGGTCATTTCCGCCAGGGAAGGCTCCAGGTCGGCATCCCGGTCTGCATCGAATTGCATGTGTGACGGCTCGAAAAGCCCGAGAATCTGGCGTGCGGGGGAATTCGCCAGAGCCAGCAGGTCCGCGCGACGCCAGACATAGGCCCGCTCACCGCCAGCCAGCCAATCTGCGATCAGATTCCGGCCATCGGCGCGATTACCAACCTGGTCCGTGTACTCAGGGTCAGCCTCGGCGGCGCTTGTAAACTGTGCTCGCCCGCCGCCAAGCATCACTTCCAGGCCATCGCCGATATTGAAATCCAGCAATTGCCGGGCCAGATCATGGCAACCCTCGGCTTTCGCCTCCTCGCTCAAGGCTGTGTCGTCTTCCCAGTCGCGTTCCGCCGCGTGCCCGTAAGTCGCTGCGGGTGTGGCGTGCGTGATACGGGTTGTGGTGACGATGCCGGTTGCCAGGCCACGCGCCTCCGCCTGTTCCAGCAGAGTCGGCAAGGGATTGGCCAGACCGGCAGCACAATCTCCCCTCGGCACGTTACCGGCGACGCTGATTACCCCGGAGCGCGTCTTCCGACCAGTGATGATCGCCGTCATGGTGCCGGCGCTGTCCGGAACCTGCTTGTCCAGGGTATAGGTCTTGACCAGCGCCACATGCGCAAAGCGCTCGAAGGAAAGCAGATGCTCCTCACCCAGGCCGCCCGCCCTCTGCCCGGCGAGAATACGGGCTGCGGTGACCGTTGGAACGCCCATGCCATCGCCCAGGAAAAGCACGACGTTGCGCGGCGCAGGCGACTCTGCAAAACCGGACAAGGGTAGACTCAGGGCACAGAGACAGAGCGCCAGGCGGTAACCAGGCCGCCAGGGCGAGTTGGTTCGTTGCATGTGATTGACCATGTCAGCGTGCCGTCCGCATGCTGACAAACTCCTCGGCAATGGTTGGATGTATGCCGATGGTAGCGTCAAACTGGGCCTTGGTCGCGCCGGCAGTCACCGCCACCGCGAGCCCCTGCACCACCTCACCGGCATCCGGCCCGACCATGTGCACGCCGAGCACGCGATCATCGGCGCGGTTCACCACCAGCTTCAGGTAGGTACGCTCCGGGCGTCCGGTCAGCGTGTGTTTCATCGGTCGAAAACTTGATTCATAGACTTCCACATCCGAATGCGCGGCTCTGGCCGCCGCTTCGGTGAGCCCCGTTGTCGCAATATTGGGTTGGCAGAATACCGCAGTCGGAATATTTTCGTAGCAGAGCGGTTGTGTTGGCGGCGTTCCGAACAGATATTGCGCCAGCCACATGCCCTCGGCAATGGCCACGGGCGTCAACTGAAACCGGTCTATCACATCACCGATGGCAAAGATGTTGGCGGTGCTGGTTCGAAAATTCGCATCCACTGCCACCGCGCCGCTTTCGGTCAGTCTGACGCCCGCCGCCTGCAGGCCGATCCCGACGCTGTTGGGACGCCGACCCGTGGCGTAGAGCACCAGGTCCGCCGAATACTCGGCGCCGTCGCTGAGCAGGACCCGGCGTTGCCCGGCATCAGTGACCACTTCCTTGACCACCGCATCGAAACGAACGTCCACGCCTCGCGCCGCCAACTCTTCCGCGACGCGCTTGCGCACGTCGTCGTCGAAACCGCGCAGGAAGAGCGGCCCGCGATACAGCAATGAGGTTTCGGCGCCGAGGCCGGCGAGGATGCCGGCAAATTCGACGCCGATATAACCACCGCCGACGACAACGGCGCGCTTCGGAAACTTCGGCAGATAGAAGGCGTCATCGGAGGTGATGACATGTTCGGCACCAGGGAAATCAGGTATCCACGGGCGGCTGCCGGTGGCGATCAGAATATGCTCGGCCGTGACCTTGCGGCCATCGACCGCCAGCGTATGCGCATCTACGAGCACGGCTCGCGCCTCGTGCAACGTGACGCCCGCATCTTCAAGAAGCGTGCGATAAACCTGATTCAGTCTATCGATTTCACTTGTCTTGTTATCGCGCAAGGTCGGCCAGTCAAAGGCCCGCTCCCAGTGCTGCCAGCCATAGGCAGCGGCATCCTCGAAGTCTTCCGCATAGTGCGCGCCATAGACAAACAGCTTCTTCGGCACGCAGCCCACATTGACGCAAGTGCCACCCAGATGGGTAGATTCGGCCACCGCCACCCGAGCACCCAGCGAGGCGCTCACCCGGCTGGCTCGAACCCCGCCAGAGCCCGCGCCGATCACGTACAGATCATAGTCGTAGCTCATTTGGCGGCAGTCTATACGTTTGTTCGACCTTGCTCCTTGGCAAACGGGCCTTCGGCAGGCCGCGACCTGCCCAAAACCCGTGACTGTGGAGAAAAAATTGACGAGTGCGCACCCAAATTTATAGACTGCTACATGCAGCGTCCGCTGCCTGCGACCGGCGCGGGATTTCGAGCCAGCGCCGGACGCGCGAATCGTGATAGCACAATTGCAGGGAGGGTCCATGTCCAGCGCGAAGGTTGCGCATCTGTCGATTGATGGCCTGGAAATCGAGTTGCCGGTACACAGCGGCAGCGCCGGCCCCGATGTCATCGACGTCGGAGCGCTGGGCCGGCATGGATACTTCACCTACGATCCAGGTTTCGTCGCCACCGCAGCCTGCCCTTCCGAAATCACCTATCTGGATGGCGATGCAGGCGTGCTGCTGCACCGGGGCTACCCCATCGATCAACTGGCCGTGCAGGGAGACTACCTGGAACTCTGCTACCTCCTGCTGAACGGCGACCTGCCGTCATCTGACGAACTTTCCGACTTCGTGCTGGACATCAAGCGCCACACCATGGTGCACGAGAAACTTCGCGCCTATATCCAGGGGTTTCGCCGGGATGCGCACCCCATGGCCATCATGTGTGGCATTGTCGGCGGGCTCTCGGCCTTCTACCACTCGGCGTTCGACATCAACGACGCCAGACAACGCCGGATCACGGCGCACCGCCTGATTGCCAAGATGCCGACGCTGGCGGCCATGACCTACAAGTACGCGCGTGGCGAACCCTTCATGTATCCGCGCAACGACCTCGACTATGCCGAGAACCTGCTGCACATGTTGTTTGCCACTCCGTGCGAAGACTATGAAGTCAACCCGGTCATCGCCCGGGCCATGGATCGGATTCTGCTCCTGCATGCAGACCATGAACAAAACGCGTCCACCTCCACCGTGCGCCTCGCCGGTTCCACGGGCGCCAATCCCTTCGCTTGTATCGCCGCCGGCATCGCTGCCCTCTGGGGGCCATCGCATGGCGGCGCCAACGAGGCAGTGCTGGCCATGCTGAACGAGATCGGCGACGAGAAGCACATCGGCAAGTTTGTCGCCCGAGCCAAGGATCGCCATGATCCCTTCCGACTTATGGGGTTCGGCCATCGGGTGTACAAGAACTACGACCCCAGAGCCAAGGTGATGCAGAAAACCTGCCAGGAGGTGCTCGAGCAGCTGGGCGTCGAGGATGACCCCATGCTGCGAATCGCCAGGAAGCTGGAAAAGATCGCGCTTGAGGACGACTACTTCGTCGAGAAACGGCTGTATCCGAACGTCGATTTCTATTCCGGAATCGTGCTGAAGGCCATCGGCATTCCCACCGAGATGTTCACGGTGATCTTCGCTGCCGGGCGCACGCCCGGCTGGATCGCACACTGGCAGGAGATGGTCAACGGCGGCTTGCGTCTGGGCCGTCCCCGGCAGCTCTATCAGGGCGCCACCGAGCGCGACTACGTTCCGGTATCCGAGCGCTGAGCCGGGTCGCGCAAGCGCTGGATCAGGCTTGAGGTATCCCATCTCGCCCCGCCCATCGCCTCGACATCGGCATAGAACTGATCGACCAGAGCCGTAAGCGGCAGACGCGCGCCGGCGGCGCGACCTGTCTGCAACACCATGCCGAGATCCTTGCGCATCCATTGCACGGCAAAGCCGAAATCAAACTCGCCTCGGGCCATGGTCGCGGCGCGATTGTGCATCTGCCAGGAACCCGCCGCGCCCTCGGAGATGGCGTCCACCACGGCTTCCGGGTCAAGCCCCAGGCGCTGCGCGAAATCCATGCCTTCGCTCAAGCCCTGCAGCACCCCGGCGATGCAGATCTGGTTGACCATCTTGGTGAGTTGCCCGCTGCCCGCTGCCCCCATATGGCGCAGGCTGCGTCCGTAGCATTCCATGACAGCAGCGGCTCTGGCGTAGTCGTGCGCCGTACCGCCAGCCATGACGGTCAGTTGGCCCTGCTCCGCGCCAGCCTGCCCACCGGAAACCGGCGCATCGACAAATCCGATTTCCCTTGCCGCCGCAGCCTTCGCCAGATCTCTCGCCAACTCCGGAGAGGCAGTTGTGTGATCGATCAGGAGACCGCCGGGCGCGAGGCCTTCCAACACGCCCGAAGCGCCGAGCGCGACCTCACGAACATCCGCATCATTGCCAACGCAGAGGCAAACGACGCGCGCTGAACGCGCCGCCATGGCGGGAGAATCGGCGACTTCGCCAGCGTGGCGGCGAGCCCAGTCTTCAGCCCGCGCCCGAGTTCGATTGAAAACGGTCACCGCATGGCCCGCCTCGGCCAGATGCCCTGCCATCGGGAAACCCATGACACCGAGACCAACAAAGGCCACCTGCTTCCTGTGCACGCCCCTGCCCTCCAATACGGTGTTTTGCGAACGGGCGGGCTATGATACGCGACACCCACGCCGGAGACATGAAAGGGAGACACGAAAGATGGTGACATTCCACGATCCCAGGGCAGAACTGGCAGTTGCCGCGGAACCCTACGGCCTGAGTGTTGACCTCAGGCGCTTGAACGATCCTTGCCTGGGCCTGCTCGCCAACGGGTTTCCTGATTCGGAACGCTTTCTCGACAGGGTCGGCGAGGCGCTGCATGAGTTGATGCCGACACTGAAGTGGCGGACGTACAACAAGGGCGACGCCTCCTCGCCTGCGCCCGACGCAATGCTCGAAGACATTCGCGAAGCCTGTCAGGGTGCGGTCGCCGCCTACGGACACTGAGGCAGTTGCACGACCGGCACCGTGCGTGACGGCATTGCACTGGCCCGAATGGGCGTACCCAGCGTGGCGTTGGTGACCAGCAAGTTCTGGCCGCAGGGCGAGTTCGTGGCCGAGGCCCTGGGTATGCCGGATGCTCCGCGGCTGCGCCTGCCGCACCCTGTCGCCGGCACGGGCGAGGCGCGGATGCGCGATCTGGCGAAAGCTCTGGCGCCAAAACTGCTCGAGGCGCTTGCCGGGTGAGCCAGATGCTCTCGGCTCAGGATGAAGCCGCGGCCCTGGAGCAGCTGCATGCACTGGACTGCACGGATGGCCTGCCGGTGGTGATTCCCACCGAGGCGCGAGTGGCCCGGATGGTGCTGGCAAGCGGCCTGGACCGAGACCTGGCGCTCGGAGAGATGGGGCCGGGACAGGGCATCGCCAACATCGAAAAGGTCGCAATCGCTGCGGTGATGGCCGGCTGCCTGCCGGACCACATGCCGATTCTCGTTGCCGCAGTACAGGCCATTCTCGACCCCAGCTTCGATCTCACCGAAATGCAGTCCACCACCCATTGCACGGCGCCTCTGGTGATCGTCAATGGTCCAGCGCGCCTGAGTCATGGCCCGCTGGCTTCGGGGTTCGGCGCACTCGGCCCCGGCCATCGAGCCAACGCCAGCATCGGCCGCGCCCTGCGCCTGACCATGATCAACATAGGCGGCGCGAGGCCCGGCGTATCGGATATGGCGCTCACCGGCCATCCCGGCAAGTTCACCTACTGCCTGGCTGAAGACGAGGAAGCCAGCCCCTTCCCCGCCTTGCACACAAGCCTCGGATTCGAGCCGGACGACAGTGTGGTGACCGTCGTCGGCGCGGAAGCGCCACACTCGGTGCTGTTCAGCGGGGACCGCGACAGCGCTGATCAACCTGAACTTCTGCTGGATGGCCTGGCAGCCGCCCTGTCGCGGCTCGGCAGCAACAATGCCGTGCTGACCGGCGGTGTCGGGGTGGCGGTGTTGAATCCGGAGCACGCGGCCCTGTTCGCTCAGCACGGCCTGGGCCGAGCAGACATTGCCGCTGGCCTGCATGATCGCTGCCAGCATCCGATTGATGCGCTGCAACGCTATGCGCCGGCCTTTGCCGCCCGACGCCCGAACGAGGGGGACGACCGCCACCGACATTGCTTCGCCAGCGCCGAGGACATCCTGATTCTGGTCGCCGGCGGCAATGGCCTCTACTCGATGGTGATGCCCAGCTGGTGTGGCGGGCCGCACCGCAACCGCGCAGTCAGCCGGGCTGTGACGACAGATCAATACTGCGAGCTGCCGTGAAGCAGGCGGGTCGCTCGCACTCACGCCTTGAACGCCTGCCCATGAACAGGACCGACTCATCATGAAATCCAGACTCTGCCAGATGCTTGGCATCGAATTTCCGCTCTTCGCCTTCAGCCACTGCCGGGACGTCGTCGCCGAAGTCAGCAAGGCAGGCGGTTTCGGCGTGCTCGGCGGCGCCGGCCATACACCAGAATCGCTGAACATCGAACTCGACTGGATTGATCGCGAGGTGAATGGGGCACCCTATGGCGTGGACATCATCGTGCCCGCCAGCATGGACGCCAAGGAGGCAGCGCTGGCCCAGGCAGAAGTGGAAGCCCGCATCCCGCCGGAACACAAGGCCTATGTGGAACGGATACTCGCGGAGAACGGAGTCCAGGCCGGCGGCCTTTGGGACGGGCAGATTCGCGAAGGCTATGGCGACAACCTGCGCGAATCCGGCGCCGACCGAGTGCTTGAGGCCGCCTTCGACCACCCGATTCGGCTCATCGTCAACGCCCTGGGCGTTCCACCGCCGTCCATGCGCAAACGCGCCAGCCAGGCGAAGGTGCCTGTAGGCGCTCTGGTCGGCGCCCGCGAACATGCCGTCAAGCATGCCGAAGCCGGCGTCGATCTGCTGGTGGTGGCTGGCACAGAGGCAGGTGGCCACTGCGGAGAGGTCTCGACGCTGGTGCTGGTGCCGGAGGTGCTGGAAGCCGTCAAGCCGTATGGCGACATACCGGTGCTGGCGGCGGGCGGTATCGTCACCGGTCGGCAGATGGCGGCCTGCATGGCCATGGGCGCAGCCGGCGCCTGGACGGGTTCGGTCTGGTTGACCACGGCGGAAGCGGAAACCAACCCGGCAGTGAAAGAGAAGATGTTGCTGGCAAATTCGCGACAAACCGTGCGCTCGCGCAGCCGAACCGGCAAGTACACACGCCAGTTGCGCTCGCCCTGGACTGACGCCTGGCAGGATGAAGCGGCGCCGGAACCACTGCCCATGCCACTGCAAGGGCTGGTGAGCGAGCCGGCGCTGCGCCGCATTGACAAGCTCGCAGCCGGCGGCGACCCGGCCGCGCAAAGGCTGGCGACCTACTGGGTCGGTCAGGGCGTCGGCTTGATGAACGATGCGCTATCCACCCGCAGCGTGGTATTCGAGTTCATGCAGGACTTTGCCGACGCCGCCGAGCGGCTCGGCGGTTTTTTGGAGGACTGAGAGGCCGAGTCGGATACGGCCAGGAGCCTGCGCCGCAGGAATTCACGGCTGCAAATCCGCTTTTGCGACTTCCTACGGCGCAGGCTCCTGGCGAATCACCCCATAAACCCGCTCCGCGTCGAGGTTCAGGATCACTCGCTGCTGCGCCTTCAGCCAGCCGGCAAGATCCGCCGGTTCGCTATAACCCGTGCCTTCGATGGCGCGGAACACCAGCCGGGTACGACGAATCAGATCGTTGGTCTCAACGCGGCACTGGCCGGATACCGAAACAAAATTGAACGGCTCCTGATTACTGAAGGCGCAAAGTGTCACGCGGCCATCGCGGGCGATGGAAGCGCGTTTGAAGGTGGCGCCGGGCGTGCTGACCACCAGCGCATCGCCATCCACGGCATAGGCCACCACCGAACTGACCGGCGCCCCGGAAGCACGCAGGCTGGTCAACACTGCCCATCTGTGAGCGCGCAGGAAAGCGTCCCAATCTGGATTATCGCCAATCATCGCCCGCCCCTGACGCCATGATGCGCCTATCCTGCCTGCCGCCTGGCGCGGGGGTCAACCAGGCGCTCGCCGCAATTGCCTTATGATGCCCACATTCGCCTCAAGAGCGCCC
Organism: Pseudomonadales bacterium; assembly: GCA_965199705.1. Classification (GTDB taxonomy): domain Bacteria; phylum Pseudomonadota; class Gammaproteobacteria; order Pseudomonadales; family Azotimanducaceae; genus Azophilus. Next base: position 633,108 of record OZ241359.1, on the reverse strand, counting down.
CGAAATACGCGGCGATATCGAACTTTCGCTATCGTGACTTCCTGTGGCGCAGGCTTCTCGGTACAGGCATCTGAAATCACCGCTGCTGCTCTTTTTGCTGATCGGCGCCATGCTGTTCGCACTGGACTACGGGCGCGAGCGCCTGGTCGAGGGCGAAGACAGCCGTCACATCCGGGTTGATGATCGCACCCTCGGCTGGTTCGTGCAGCATCGTGCGCGCTTGTCCGACAGCCGAGCCGCCACAGCCTGGTTGGAACGGGCGCCGGATACTGAAGTTGATCGCCTGGTGGCGGACTATGTGCGCGAAGAGGCGCTCTACCGGGAGGCACTCGCGCTTGGGCTAGGAGAGTCAGACTACGTCATCCGTCAGCGGTTGGTGCAGAAGATGACCTTTATCATCGAAGGCGCTGCTGCGGTGGCGTCACCCAGCCCGGATGCGGTCGCCCGGCACTACCAGGCGCACCGAACCGACTATGCCGAACCCGCGACGCTGACATTCACGCATGTGTATTTCAACCCGCAACGACATGGCCCGGACAAGGCCGAATCTCATGCCCGCGCTGCCCTGGCAGAACTCAATCGCGCATCGACGTCCTTTGCCGACGCGTCGCAGCACGGGGATCGGTTTCTGTATCGAGTCAATTACGTCGAGCAGGATGTCGCAGTCGTCGAAAGTCACTTCGGCGCTGCTTTCGCCCGCGAACTGCTGGCGCGCCCGGCAGACCGGCAACGCTGGCAGGGGCCACTGCGCTCGGATCACGGCCACCATCTGGTGCTGATGACCGGCAAACGCGAGGCCCGCACCCCGGAACTCGCCGAGGTGCTGCCAATGGTTACCGCCGATGCCCGCCGGCGCCGGATCCAGACTCAAACCGAATCGGCCGTTGCGGAGATTCTGGCGCGCTATGCGGTCACCGTCGATCTCACCCGGCCAGGTGCTGATAGAGCGGGTCGTCCGGCGCCCGTGCGCCACGCGCCAGGCCGTCAAAGGGCGGGCCTTCAAAAACCGCAGTCGCGGCCACATTCTGATTCCAGTCCATCACCACCTGGCGGAAACTGATCTTCCACACGTCGCCTCGCTTCTCCATCCGGTCCAGATAGCGTCCCAGGTAGGTCATCTCCGTATCGCCTGATTCGGAGGCCAGATAGTGATAGGCGGTGACATAGGTTTCCACCCGAGCTTCATTGCCACGCAGATCGATGGCGATGTTGCTGATGCAGTGCTGGGTGCGGGCATAGCGCCGAATGGCGCCGGGCAGCGTCTCGCAAAACTGGTGCGCCGGGCCGTTGAAGCCGCCGTAGGCCACTTCCGCATCCGGCCAATAGGCGGCCTTCAGGGTCGCCTCGCAGGCCCGGTCCACGCCCCGGCTGTGGTGCGCCAACACCTCCTGAATCGCCAGCCTGTCGGCGACTTCCGCCAGACTGGGCACATGTCCGGTTGTCATCGGTTCCCTTCCTCCGCAACAATGCGTGATGGTGACTGTCGTGCATTATGACGTGCATAATGACAGGAAGCGCAACCTGCCAGGAGAAGCGCATGGCTTACGATATCTACGCACCGAGCGATCCAGACCTGGCGCCCGGCGCAGCGCGTTGCCCGGGGCCGAGCCCCGCCGAGGTGGTGCGTGGCGAAGCCGACGGTGTGGCGCCGCTGCTCACGGAACCAACCTATCAGTTCGAGGGCGACGCAGACCTGCCCTACGAGCGCTACAAGTCCCAGGCTTTCTTCGATCTTGAAATCGAGCAGATGTGGAGTCGTGTCTGGCAGTGGGCCTGCCGCGAAGAACATGTGCCGAATCCGGGCGATTACCACGTCTACGACATAGGGCCCTACTCGGTCATCGTCATCCGCGACGAAACCCGGCGCATCCGCGCCTATGTCAACGCCTGCCCGCACCGTGGCATGCAGTTCTGCGACGCCGGTTCAAGTGGCCGTGGCAAGCAGTTCCTGCGCTGCCCGTTTCACGGCATGTCCTGGCATCTCGACGGCTCGCTGCGAGAGATTCCCTGCCGTTGGGACTTTCCGCACATAGACGAGAACAACTTTCGCCTGACCGAAGTGCCCTGCGATACCTGGGCCGGTTTCGTATTCATCAATCTCGACCGCAATGCCGGGCCGCTTTCGGACCACCTGGAAGTGCTGCCCGAACACTTTGACGCCTGGGATTTCGGCGATCGCTATGTGGCCCTGCACATGCACAAGGAGTTGCCCGGCAACTGGAAGATGTGCATGGAAGGATTTATGGAGGCCTTCCATGTGCTGGCGACACACCCGGAGGGGCTGCGCTTCTCCAGCTGGGCCAACACCCAATACGACATCTATGGCCGGCACGTCACCCGCTTCTATCAACTCCTTTCCAACGGCAACCCGCACCATCACTCGCCCCTGTCGGAGCAAGAACTGTTCGAGGGATTTGGTCACTCCGGCGAGCTCCCGCCCGGCGTGAAAGCCCGTCAGGCGCACGCAGACATCCTGCGCCGACAATTCGGAGAACGTTTGCAGGTGGATCTGAGCGGGGTCAGCAACAGCCAGATGCTGGATTCCATCGAATATCACCTCTTTCCGAACGCCTGCTTCTTTCCCGGCATTGCCATTCCCCTGATCTACCGCTTCCGACCCCTGACGGTAGATCGCTGCATTCACGAGATCATGCTGCTCTACCCGGTGCCGGAGCAGGGTCCAAGGCCGGAACCGGCCGCCGTAGTCAAGCTCGGCATCGACGACTCCTACACCACGGCGCCGGGCTTCGAGACCAACCGGCTCGCGCCTGTTCTCGATCAGGACACGGACAACTTCAAGCGCCAGCACGCGGGCATCCAGGCTTCCATGAAATCCGGCGCGACGCTCGGCAACTATCAGGAAGCACGCATCCGGCGCTTTCACAAGACACTGGACGAATATCTCGGCCAGCCATCCGGCTGACCGGCCTGGGGCCGGCTGCCGCACGCCGCCACGGGTGGAGACGGCCCATGGACCTGCGTTATCTGCCCGCCATCGACCGCTTGCTCGAATCACCCGAGCTCGCGCCCTGGATCGCTCGCCATGGCCGAGGCGCGGTAAAGGCTGCCCTGCAACGCATGCAGAGCGGGCTGCGACAGAGTGGCGAGGTCGCGGCTTGGGCGGGCGAAGCCAGCGGCTACGCAGCACGTCTTGAAACCCGGCTTGCCGACGCCGGCTATCGACCAGTGCACAACATGACCGGCACCCTGATTCACACCAATCTCGGGCGCGCACCGCTCGGCGACGCCCTCTGGCAATCCGTGCGTCCCCTGCTGCGTGGCGCGATGAATCTGGAATACAACCTTGGCCGAGGCAAGCGCGGCGACCGCGATCAGGCGGTGGCGGCGCGTTTGATGCGCCTTTCCGGAGGCGAGGCGGCCACTGTAGTCAACAACAATGCGGCGGCCCTCCTGTTGGTACTCAACACCCTGGCGCTCGACCAGGATGTGGCCGTGTCTCGTGGCGAACTGATCGAAATCGGCGGCAGCTTTCGGCTGCCGGAACTGATGCGCCGCGCCAACTGCCGTCTGCTGGAAGTGGGCACGACCAATCGCACGCACCTGCGCGATTACGCCGCGGTCGCGGCACAAACTGCCCTGCTGCTGAAAGTGCATCCGAGCAACTACTCGGTGTCAGGATTTACCGAGAGCGTTGGCGTCGGCGCGCTCGGCAAGCTCGCCAGAACCGAAGGCCTGCCCTTGTGCGTGGATCTCGGTAGCGGCGCCCTGAAGGATCTCGGACGCTTTGGCCTGCCGCACGAACCGACCCTGCGGCAAACCCTGGATGCCGGCGCCGATCTGGTGACCTGCAGTGGCGACAAGCTCCTGGGCGGCGTGCAGGCCGGTTTGATCGTCGGACGTCATGATCTGATCGAACAACTCAACGCCAATCCGCTGAAACGGGCGTTGCGCCCGGATCGGGTAACGCTGGCCCTGCTCGACGCGGTGCTCAAATTGCACGAGGACGCCGAGGGCCTGCCCGAAGCCCTGCCGCTGATGCGTCTGTTGCTGGCCTCGCCCGACCATCTGCAACAACAGGCAGAACGCCTGCTCGATCATCTGCAACCGCTGCTTCCCGGTTATTCGCTTGAGGTCTGCGCGAGTCAAGCCCAGGTCGGCAGCGGCGCGCTGCCGGATCAGGCGCTGGAAAGCCGTGCACTGGTCATCCGCCATGCACAGGCAGCCGCCGTGCGCGACCTGGAGCAACAGCTACGGCGCCTGGACGAACCCGTGATCGGGCGCATACACAAAAAGGCCCTGTGGCTTGATCTGCGCTCGCTTGCCGACTTCGAGGATGCCTTGCTGGCCCTGGCGCGGGGGTTCGAGGAAGACTCGTTACCGCCAGCGGGTATGGAGCACCGGAAGTCTCGATGATCGTCGTGCTGGCAGGCCATGTCGATCATGGCAAGACCAGCCTGGTGCGCGCACTCACCGGTGAAGACACAGACCGACTCGCCGAAGAACGCCGGCGCGGCCTGACCATCGACCTCGGTTTTGCCTACGCCCGTCAAAGCGGCCAGACATTGGGTTTCGTGGATGTGCCGGGGCATCGCCGCTTCATCCACAACATGGTGGCCGGCGTCGCCGCACGACAATTCGCCCTGCTGACGGTGGCAGCCGACGACGGCCCCATGCCACAAACCCGGGAACATCTGCAGATACTGAGCCTGTGCGGCATTCGCCGGGGCCTCGTGGCGCTCACCAAGTGCGACCGGGCGGTCTCGGATCAGATCATCAAGGCCGAACGACAGGCGCGTGCGCTCATCAAGGGCAGCTTTCTCGAAGATGCGCCGATGCTCCGCACCTCGGTGCGCGCCGGTCTCGGCCTGGACGCCTTGCGTGAAAACCTCTGGCGGGCCGCCGAACAGCAACCTGCGGAAACGGGCGGACGCTTCCGGATGGCAGTGGACCGCGCCTTCCACCTGACCGGCGCCGGGCTGGTGGCAACCGGCACCATTCATGCCGGGCAGGTGCAACGACAGCAGACCCTCTATCTCTTTCCATCCAGGGCGCCCTTGCGGGTGCGTGATCTTCGGGTGCAGGGCGAGGCGTCCGATCTGGCCAGAACCGGCGACCGGGTTGCCCTCAATCTCGTTGGCGTCGGCAGCCAGCGAATCGAGCGCGGCTGCTGGCTCAGCGAAACGCCCGCAGTTGAACGCCAGCACTTTGCCTGCCAGCTGCAATTTCTGGCCGATCTGCCTGGACGCATACGACATTGGTCTGCGGTGCACGTGTATCACGCCAGCAGCCACAGCACGGCGCGTCTGGCGCTGCTCGAAAGCAACTGGGCAGAACCCGGCAGCGAACAACTGGCGGAACTGGTAACAGACGCGCCCCTGTACGCCCACTGGGGCGACCATCTGGTGCTGCGTGACCAAGGCCTTGACCGCACCCTCGGCGGTGGTCGGCTGTTGACCGATCTGCCCGCCAGCGGTTCCCGAAGACGCCAACCTGCCCGCCTGGCGCAGATCCGCGCATACGCTGCCGATTCGCCACAAGCCATCATCCAGGATCTGTTGGCGCTCGGCCCTGTCTCGGTCGATGCCTGGCAGGAAAGCCTGGCCCTCACCGAGGCAGAGCGGAAGCGGCTGCTTGCAGCCTGCGATGTGCGCATCGAGGCCGGTGAAGCCGTTGCGACGGGTCAGTGGCAGGCCTGGCGCGATCAGACGATCACTGAGGTTGCCGCTTGGCAAGACGCCAATCCGAGCGCGCCGGGCCTGGCGCCAAACGCACTGTCAGCCACCGTCCCCGACCGCTTCCGCACGCCCATCCTGAATCAGCTTGTCAGCGAGGGTCGGTTGGCAACCACGGCTGGCGTCTATCATCTGGCGAACCGGGCGGCAAAAATCCCGGAAACGGCGTTACGCCTGTTGCAGCGCATCAAGCCGTTGCTTGATGTGGACCAGGCGCCAAGCGTCGGCGATCTGGCCAAGCGTCTGAAGACGCCACAACCCCAACTCGAAGCCGGATTGAAGCAACTGGCGCGCCATGGCCTGATCGTGCAGATTTCCGCCAAGCGGTTCTACCTGCCAGAGCGCCTGAACCGGATTGCGGCCCGAATCAAGGCGCTTGCTGAAACCGAACCCTTGAGCGTGCGCCGATTCCGGGACGCCACGGGCATCGGCCGCAACATCAGCATCGAGCTCCTGGAGTTCTTCGACGGCAAAGGCTTCACCCGCCGCAGTGGTGACCTGCGCCAGGTCAGCGGTTCCTGGGCGTCTGTATGCGAGTAGTCGTCATCGGCGCCGGTTTGCAAGGCATTTGCGCGGCCTACTACCTTGCCCGCGCGGGCGCCGAAGCCATTCTCGGCGCGTATCACAAACGCCAACTCAGATTCATACCGAGGGAGGAAGCGAAACAACGGGCGCCGGAGTTCCTCAAGTGGCACGTGAAACGGGGGTTTCGCGCAGGCGCCATCGCTTGAGGCAGCGGAGGCGCGCCCGTTTGCCGCGCGACCGAGTGGAGTGGCGGTTTTTGGGGCGTGGGGATGGATGACTATCGAGAAGAGCAGATGTGTTGACCGGGCGTCTCCCCGTCCCGATTCGTATCGAGGCAACCAGCCCGACGTGACACCTTCCACCTCACGCACAATTGACCACTTCAGTGAATATACTAGCCGCCGAGCACGATGATTGATCGCGAACAAGTAGCTGACGTTTTTGCAACCCTTGTCGCGGAGGGGGACGGCGTTCTGGTGCCTCCGTTTCGCTGGCAGGTACGCCTCCTTTGTCGCCTTATGAACGGGGACATTCCGCAGTTGGTGGATATCCCGACAGGTCTTGGCAAAACCTCGGTCATGGCGCTGTGGCTGATTGCCTTGGCTGAGGGTGCCGAGCTGCCCCGGCGGCTGGTCTATGTGGTGGACCGGCGGGCGGTTGTGGATCAGGCCACTCGTTTCGCAGAGCGCCTGAAAGCCAACCTGCCGGAGGCTCTGGCCAATGCGCTCGGTGTGGACTCGGCTTCTGGGGGCTTGGCCATATCCACCCTGCGGGGTGGCTTTGCCGACAACCGCGACTGGCTGGCAGACCCCTCGAAGCCTGCCATCATCGTGGGAACGGTTGACATGATCGGTTCCCGGCTGTTGTTTGAGGGCTACGGCGTGTCCCGTCGAATGCGGCCCTACCACGCGGGACTCTTGGGCGTTGATGCGCTTGTCCTGTTGGATGAGGCGCATTTGTGCCCGCCCTTTGAAACCCTGCTGCAGCAGGTCATGGCGCACCGTGCTGGCGATTCGGCGCATCTTGAGGGCAACCCCAAATGGCCTATGCCGCCGTTTCGTCTCATGTCGCTATCTGCCACCGGACATGACACCGGAAAGGCATCGTCGACGAATGTGTTCCGGCTGGACCAGGCTGACCGTGAGGAAGCGGAGGTGCGGCGACGGCTTCAGGCCTGCAAGCGCATGCACATCGAGGAACTGGACGATGCTTCGGTTCTTGCTGAGAAGATGGCTGGCCGGGCCCTGGAGTTGGCGGGACAGACTGGCTCCGCCTCCCGGGTCATTGTGTTCTGCGACAAGCGCACAGACGCCCTCAAGGTGAAGAAGCAGATCGAAAAGCAATTCAGGGATGTGGAGTTGCTGGTCGGCGAACGCCGAGTGTGGGAACGCAGCAAACTGGAGGAATGGCTTGATGAACACGGCTTGCTAGGCCAAGCCAAGGTGCCCGCCGAAAGGCCCACATTCCTCGTGGCGACTTCTGCAGGCGAGGTGGGCGTGGACCTAAACGCCGACCATATGGTTTGCGACCTGGTGGCCTACGAACGCATGGTTCAGCGGCTTGGTCGGGTAAACCGCCGGGGGGAACCAGGTCGGCAAGCCTTGGTCGATGTGTTCTCGGCCTTTCCAGCGCCATTGGCGGCAAACGCCAAACAAGCGACAAAGGATAAACGCACAAGCCAAGTCAAAATGATTGAGGATTGTCTCGCTGCATTGCGTCTTTTGCCGGCTGCCGAGGACGATCGCAAAGATGCTTGTCCATCGGCGTTCGGCAAGCTGAAGTCAGATCATCCCGAGCGGGTGCTGACGGCCACTACCCCGCAACCGCTCCATCCGGCTCTAACCCGTCCGCTGCTCGACGCGTGGTCAATGACATCGTTGAAGCGGCACGAAGGCCGTCCAGAAGTGGCCCCTTGGCTGCGGGGGTGGGTCGATGAGGACGAGCCGCAAACTGAAGTGGTCTGGCGACGCCATCTGCCCTGCGAATCTCGTGGGTACGATGAGTCCACCATTGCCCCCAATACGGTCGCCGGCTTCTTCCGCAATGCGCCTCTACACGCATCGGAGCGGCTCGAAGCGCGTTCAAGCCGGGTTTTTGGCTGGCTGCTGAAACGAGCAACCAAGTTGGCCGCGCTTGGAAGCGATCACGAGCCAGCCAACGGCGAGGTAATCGTCCTTTTGCTGGACCGAGCGGGGGACTGCATCGACAGCGCCACCCTGAGTGATCTCCGACACCTTGCCGCCCCGGCCAAAAGTCTGGCGAAGCAAGCGCGCGCGGAAAGAGACCGCCAGAAAAGGTTATGGATTGAACGTCTCCCCGGTGCGGTATTGGTGGTGGATGCGAGGATGGGTGGATTGAGTGGCGGCATGCTGGAAGACACGGCAAGCAACCAAGTGTCCTCTGCGGACTTCGATGAAGAATGGAAGGCGGTAGCCGAAGATCCAGAGGTGGCGGCATTCCGTCCGCTTGTCAAGTTCCAGATAGTGAAAGTTGACTCTGGCGAAGAGGAAGAGGGTTTGCTGCGGCCTGAACTGGAGAAGGGTTGGCGCCATGTGCAGACCTATCCAACCGTGTTCAACCAAGCTGGCGCGGCAGTCCACGGTTTGGCTATCTTGAACTGGCACGATGCAGCAGAGGATGAAGATGCCAAGTCTTACCATTCCCGGCCTCAACTTCTGCATGAACATGCCCAGCAGGCCGCGAACCATGCTGCACGAATCGCCAGGCGGCTTGGGCTACCCGACGAGCTGAGCGACGCATTGACGCTCGCCGCACGTCTCCATGATGACGGCAAGGCGGCTCCCCGATGGCAAAGGGCCATGAATGCGCCGATTGATCCACAAGGCAGGCCATTTGCGAAGACTCGTGGTGGTGGCAATCCGCGTTTGCTGGAGCGCTATCGGCATGAATTTGGTTCTTTCCTCAAGGCCGAGCAGCAGGACCTTCCCGACAACCTGCGTGATTTAGTCCTGCATCTGATAGCAGCGCACCACGGCTACGCCCGCCCGCTGATTGGCCACGAGGGCTGCGAGGAAGGCCCGCCTTCGCAAATGGAATCGAAGGCTGGCGAGGCGGCGTTGCGTTTTGCGAGGCTGCAACGTCAGCACGGGCCTTGGGGCTTGGCTTGGCTGGAAGCGCTTGTCCGGGCAGCTGACCAGTCCGCCTCACGGGAATGGTCACGAAGCGAATTGGGAGGCGAATATGGCTGAATCCGTTGTGCCCGTCGACCTGCGCAATCCGGGCCAAGTGTTTGCATCCATTGGCCTGCTGGAAGCCGCCGACCTTCTGTTGGGGGATGCTGTAGGAGGATTTTGTTGGAATCAAGGGGGTGAACCCTCGTTTCGCATCCAAACCTCTGGCGCCGAATCCCCTGTCGAGCGCGTGATGGCCTTCCTTGAAGAAGCTGAGGTTGTGCCTTTGGCGCCAGGGCTATCAGCGAATTTGGACAAGTGGCAGACCGCTTGGGGTCCCAAGCCCGAGCTCTTGCAAGCTGGCGCCCCCTGTCCTTTCCCCGACCCCGACTCTCCGGCCACGCTGCCGGTTGTGCTGCGCAGTCCAGATGGAACAGTGGAGATTCCCATTGACTATTGGGGCGACGCAACCAGAAGGGACAACGTAAAGTTCTGGGCAGGCTCCGGCGGTCTTCCAGGCGCTGCAATCTTGCGACGTACCCTCAAAATCGCCAAGGGCAAGTGCCGCCAACACGCCAATAATCCGTTTGCGCTGTCTGATGCGCAGACCAGCAGTTTTCGTTTCGATTGGCGCCGCGACTACGTGCCCGTCCAAGCGGGTTTCTCGCCCAACAACCACAAATCGACCATTCGGATGCAAGGTTTCCCCTTGGTGGAAATCCTTGCAGCAATCGGAGTGTCTAATGCCCGCCCCCTTCGGGTTTCCAAGCTCCAATACCAGTACGGAGTTTTGGGTGGCGACGAGTCGAGCTTGGTTGAGCTGATGTTTCACCGAGCCGCACTCGGAGCCGAAACAAGCCCGGTTCCAGGGCGCCCGTTCAGGAAGTTCGTGATGCAACTCGATTGGCCTGGCCAGAAGGACCAAGCGCGTTGCATCACTCAGATCGCAGAAAAGGAGACAAATGAATGACCACGCCCCTCACCCATGACCAGATCAACGCCCTTGCCGACAACAGTGATGGCCCGGTGGCCCTGCACCTTAAGCAATCACTTGTGGGTGTCGAAGGCAAGGGGTCGGTGATTTTTCCACCGACTTACGCTGATGTGGGCTACAACATCGACGAGTTGTCTGATGGCACCAAGATAGCCACCATCGACAGTGTTGGCGCCCAGGCCAACCGCATGGAGGCGGTGTTTCTCGCAGCAAAGGTGGGTGAACCTGAAAACCCTCGGGCCAAACTGGTTCCGCAGATCGACATTACCTACGGCAACGAAAAATCGGTGTCCATTCTTGAGGCGGGCCATCGCCTTGGGGACGCGGTCATTCGCTCCACGAAGCTTGGGGAGCGAGCGCAAAGCGCTTTTGAAGCCTTGCTAGACCGAAATGATGCCTCGGATCTGGCTAAGCTAGCACCAACCTCCCTGGCCTTCGGTGTTTGGGACTCGCGCGGCACAGGAGCCAAGCTGCCGCGTATCGTTCAGTCCACTATTCGAGCAGAGGACGTCGAACGCTTGACTCGCTCCGCTCAATACAATCCGCCGCTGGACTACGCGGCCCTTGATGTGTTCACAGAGGCGGAGCAAGAGAAGGAGGAGGGTAACCCTGACAGCCGTCTAGCGAAGCGCGGCTTCGTCCATGTGCCCGCGACGGGAACCCACGGTGGTGTGATTGCCCGCGGGCTCATACGACGTGACATTACAGTCAATCTGATCGCGCTGCGTCGTTTGGATGGTGCGAGCAGCCAAACGCTTCGGCGCTATGTGCTCGGCTTGGCTCTCGTTGCTGCGACCGCGCCACTAGATGGTTTTCTGCGCGCTGGCTGCCTTCTCGTTGAAGATGTGGACAATGAGCCCGTGTGGCAGTCGATCCAGCGCAATGGGAAACGCGTGTCGGTCGGGCTGGATGAGACCGTAGCGCTGAAGTTCGCGGAACGGGCATCGGAGGCCTTTGGCGTGGGCCAGAGCGAAAGGGTCGCGTTCGACAAGAAGCTGGCCCAGCTAGACGTCAAGGCCAAAAACAAGAAGCAATGATGGCGCGATGCCTCTTGATCGCCGTCAGCTTCCACGACGGCCGCTATCACGGCGAGGGCGACGGGTTCGATGACGCCAAGGGCTGGCCACCTTCACCGGCTCGGCTATTCCAAGCCATGGTCGCCGCGGCCGCCCGAGGAGACATGATTGAACAGGAGGACAAGAAAGCGCTCCGTTGGCTGGAGGGCCGGCCCGCACCGAGGATTGCGGCCCCTCCGATGCATCGTGGGCGAGCCATCAAACTGTTCGTGCCGAACAACGACCTTGATGCGGTTGGGGGCGACCCCGCTAATGTCGGCAAGATACGAGTGGACAAAAGCTGGCGCCCTTGCTTCTTCGATCCAGACGAACCCGTCATCTACGCTTGGAAGTTTGATTCTGGAAAAGACCAGGCAGTTCGCATTTGCACCATCGCCGAGCGCCTGTGCCAGCTCGGCCGGGGCGTGGACATGGCGTGGGCGCAAGGAAGTGTTGTGGACCAAGATCAAGCCCAAGTTGCGCTTGAGGCCCATTCCGGGATCGTGCGCGTCCCCGGAGGTATCGGCGAGGTTCCAACACCTTGCTCAGGCACGCTTGACAGTCTCGTCAACCGCTACAACGGCAACCGAACGAGACTGCGCACCGAAGGTGCCGGCCGCAAACAACGTCAACTGTTCAACCAGCCCCCACAGGCGCTTTTTTCCCGAATCGGTTATGACGTCCCGACTCGACACCTGCACTTCGAGTTACGCACTCATAGGGGTGGCTTTGCCGCTCAACCCCTCAACTCGGCGTTTCCGTTGGTTGTCGGCTTGCGGGATGCGGCGGCCGCTCGGCTGGCGGACTCGATGCAGAAGTTTGCGGCGACGATCGACAAGCTAGTCGTTGGACGAAATGCAGGTCCGGCAGACCTGGCGCGACGCATCCGAATCGTGCCCATTCCCTCGGTTGGCGCCGAGCACACCGACCCGTCGATTCGCCGCTTGATGATTGAGGTTCCCGCCGAGTTTCCCCTTCGTCTTGGTGACCTCAGATGGGCGTTCGCGGGCTTGGGCATCGTTGGCTCATCGGATGGCAGTCTAGTTTCTACAGACGAGCACCGCATGGCTGATCGCTACTGCCGGAAAGCCATTGGGTTCGAGACCATCACCCCGGCCGCTTTGCCCCGAGCTGGACGCCAAAGGGTTGGAGGTTCCGGCCGCAAGTCCGCGCAAGAACGGCAGCAAGAGGAGCATCGTGCGGTTGGCGCCGTCTTTCAGGCCCTTCGACATGCTGGCGTGACGGACAGGCCAGTCAGTGTTCATGTACAGCGGGAACCGTTGCAAGCCCGTGGCGCTCTGGCCGAGTCCTTTGCCCAAGGCTCGCGGTTCTCCAAGCACGCACTCTGGCATGTGGCATTGCGTTTTGCGAAACCAGTGTCCGGACCGCTGGTTATCGGGGACGGGCGATTCTCCGGCCTCGGCCTGATGGAGCCTGTCCAAGAGCCAGCCGACCTTTTTGTGTTCCAGGTAGGCAAAGCAAACCGGATTCCTCTGGATGAAGGCTACGCACTCTGTCGTCATCTGCGTCGGGCCCTCATGTCGCGCGCCCGAGACCGCGCCGGTCGGATAAGTCGAATGTTCTCGGGGCATGCCTCTGACGGTGGCCCGGACCGGGGAGGGCGTCATTTGCATGTATTCCTGGCCGCCGACAGCGGACCGAATCTTGAACGCCCTTTACTCAAGAGACTTATCGTTGCGGCGCCGTGGGTCGCGGACAGAACCGCAACACCGAATCGATGTGAAGCAATTCACTTCGACCGCGTCCTTCGAGGAATTCAGATTCTACGAGCGGGCCACCTTGGGCGTCTCGATAACCTGGTCGCCGAATCGCCGGACAAAAACGATCCGCTTGTCGCCCCATCCAGGGAATGGACGACTGTGACTCGATACGTTGCAACTCGCAATCTCAAAAAGCAGGACGATCTGGCGGCCATGATGAAGGCGGACGTTGCCCGGGAATGCGCACGTCGGGGCCTACCTGCGCCCTTGGCGATCGAGGTTTCAGACTTGGCAGCGGGACCGCGAGGTGGGAAACCCGCCGCAAGTATTGAACTCCACTTCGCCGTCGCAGTTCGGGGTCCGTTGATGCTTGGCCGCGACAGCCATACGGGCGGGGGACTCTTTCACGGAATACGGCAGTGAAGTGCCCTCCCCTTAACCCAAGTTTACCAATGAAAAATTAAAAGTAATAATAATCAGTGTGTTAGGAGGAGATAATTTGGCGTAAGGCACTACAATGAGCGCCTTTTGGGGAGTTGAGACGCGCTACCGGCCCGAGGCCCTCTTTCCGCCAGTGTGTTGAGCTGACTGACACCCGAATAGTGTCCTCAGGGTGACTATGGAAGTGCCACTGAATGGCGCCCATCGGGAAAGCAGATCACGCGACGAACCCTCGTCTGACCCAGTCTGGGACAGCATATCGAGGGATATTGAAAGTGCATGTTTGCCTCAACTCGGCAATAGGAAAAAGATATAAACCATCTCACGTTTGAACAACTTTGTGCCATCTGAGACCACATGATCCACGACATACACACCTTGCCGAGGCGTGGGGCCCTCAAGATCGAAAATACTGACTCGGGGGCCTTTGGGCGCCCAAGCCGACCATGACCGGTTTCGATCGATTCTTCACCCGTTTGAGTGCTGGCAGGACGCCACATCACTGGCAAAGCAATCTGGCCGGTTCTTCCGTATGCGGCAATCGCCTGATTCGCATCCCGACTGGCTTCGGCAAGACGCTCGGAGTATTCGCGGCCTGGGCTTGGCATCGTGTAATTCAGCAGGATGACCGATGGCCTCGACGCTTGGTCTGGTGTCTGCCAATGCGGGTGCTCGTAGAGCAGACCGAGAGCGAGGTTCGCCTGGCGCTTGAACGCATCGGTCGGCTATGGGGTGGAACAGGCAGTCGTGACGGAACCGTCAGTGTCCATCTACTTATGGGCGGCGCGAATGCCGGGCAGTGGCATCTGCATCCCGAACGGAATGCCGTGTTGATCGGTACACAGGATATGTTGCTCTCGCGTGCGCTTAACCGCGGCTACGCCAGTCCTCGCGCACGCTGGCCCATGGAGTTCGGATTGCTGAATCAAGACGCACTCTGGGTAATGGACGAAGTGCAGTTGATGGACGCAGGGCTCGCAACGTCGGGGCAACTTCAAGCATTCCGAAACGAAGACCAAGATGCCGGCAAGGCTCTACGGTCATGTGCCACATGGTGGATGAGCGCCACCCTGCAGGAAGGCTGGTTGAAGAAGAGTCCAGACACAAACGATTTGATTCAGGAACTCAGCCAAGCCACACAACAAATCGAGCCTGAAGATCGAACCGGGCGCTTGTGGGACGTCGAAAAACCTCTAAAAGTGGTTCCGTTCCCCAATACCGGGGCACTCGCTCGGGACATCTCGCAACGGCATAGGGACAGCGGTTGCGGCGATGAAGGACTCACCTTGGCCGTGCTGAACACGGTGAAGGACGCAGTCGAAGTTTGGAAGAAACTCCGTTCAGACAAGGCGCTGAAGGAAGCAAACGCAGAAATTCATTTGGTTCACAGTCGATTCCGGCCGGCTGATCGCACAGCCTGGGCAAAAACCTTCCTGAATCGCGGCGCCTGTGCGCCTGGAACCAACCGCATCATCGTTGCTACCCAAGTCATTGAGGCGGGGGTGGATATCTCGGCGTCCCTCCTGATTAGCGAGCTGGCTCCCTGGACAAGCCTTGTCCAGCGATTCGGCCGATGCGCCCGCTGGGGTGGAACAGGCCAGATCATCGTTGCGGATTTCGAACACGAGAGCGACAAAAAAGCTGCTCCGTACACCAAGGACGAGTTGGATGTCGCTCGTGAAGCGTGTCATGCGTTGCAGGATGTCGGGCCTACCCATCTTGAACGATTCGAGGAGGAGCACCGGGAACTGCTTCCCCGACTCTACCCCTACGCGCCCAAGCACCTTCTTCTCCGCCATGAATTAGACGAATTGTTTGACACTTCACCCGACTTGTCCGGCACCGATATCGACATCAGTCGCTTCATTCGATCGGGGGACGAACGCGATGTGCAGGTGTTTTGGTCCGAAGGAAACCAAGAGGGGCCGTCATCCAGCGTCAAGCCAACGCGAGACGAACTTTGCAGCGTTCCCTTTCTCGCGGCTCGTGATTGGCTTTGTGGAAAGGGGAAATCCCAGCAACTGCAAAAGAACATTCAGGCGTGGGTCTGGGAGCGCCTGGAGCGCGAGTGGCGCTCAACCAGCCGCCGCGACATCTTTCCCGGACAAACGATCCTGGTTGCCTGCAAAGTGGGAGGATATCGCCAGGATCAAGGCTGGGATCCCAAGTGCAAAGAAGCGGTAGAACCAGTGCAATCGGACGACCAGGCACTTTATACAACCCGCCCTTGCTGGAAACGAGACGACAGCGGCTGGCGCCTGGGCGAACGGCAAGTCCGTATCGTGCAACCCGAGGACAACGCCGACGACACCGACGATGACGAGTCGCTGAGCATAACCGACGGAGGCGAGTCAGAGGGCGAGCAAAGCGTCTCGGCTGGCTGGCAGACCATCGGCAGTCACGGCCTTCAAGTTGCCGGGAAAGCCCGAGAGATCGCGGCCGCTGTCGCCCCGTCGGAAGCGGGAGTGTTGCAACTGGCCGGACGCTGGCATGATCTGGGCAAGGCCCACGCCGCCTTTCAGAACTGCATGAAGGCTGCGGAACGGCCTCAAAGAGACGACATTGCCAAGGCGCCTGATGCCGCATGGCCGTGCAGTCCGCAAGATATGTACCGCATCAGCGCGTCAGATCAGCGGCGCGGATTCCGCCACGAGCTGGCAAGCACCTTGGGGTTGTTCGCCGTGCTCCAGCGCCACGCTCCTGACCACGGGGCATTGCTCGGCCCTTGGCGCGATTGGTTCAGCGCCATTGGCGGAGAGTACGGTGCTGTCAATGACCGTGAGGCTGGCATGATTCAGGCTGAACCGACAGCCGTTGAGCGAGAGATTCTCGACCTGGGCGCCGACGAATTTGACTTGCTGGCTTACCTTGTTTGCGCACACCACGGCAAGGTGCGCATGACGTGGCATGCAAGCCCTGCCGATCAGAAGGCGAATGACCATCGGGTACGCATCCGCGGCATTCGCGAAGGCGATACGCTTCCTCCTGTGGCATTGGCGGACAGCGATGGAACATTTCATAATCTGCCTGCGTCTGCGCTGGATCTTTCGCCTTCGGAGTCCGGGCTAAGTCCCCTCACCGGGAGCAGTTGGACGGAGCGCGTGCTGAAGCTGCTGGAACGCTTCGGCCCGTTCACTCTTGCATGGATGGAAACGCTGCTGCGGGCTGCGGATCAAAGGGCTTCAATGCAGGCGGCAAAAGATGATTGTCTGGGAGAACCGGAACGTGAAAGAGATGGACTGGAAAGAGGCAGTCGCTCGCTGGCGTCAGCTACCAGCGGAAGAACAGCGGCGGCGGCATCTGGAAGCGATTCCCGGTCAAGTGACTCGGAGCATGGCGATGGAGGGGGAGCCAGTGGACGAGGCCAGGATTCGGGAACGAATCGCCCGCCTCATTCGGCAACACGCTACATCGAAACATCCGCCGGCATCCTGAGCTACTCCAAGCTAGCGCCCTTGCTGGCCGATCGAGTAGCCGATACCCAGTTCGCCATTTCGAACCGCGAGACTGGGAACCTGCCGATTTTCGACCTCTTGCTTGATCTGCATGGACGTATCTGTGGCGACTTGACCCCGGACATGGCGAAGCGCTGGCGCCTTCGGAACGTTCGCGTTGGCGAACATGAGCCGCCGCCCTATTGGCAAGTGCCAATGCTGATGCGGAATTATGCGGACGACCTCGAAGCGCGACTTGGCAGCCTGGGTGGTGGACTCAGCGAACGACTGATTGATGACCTGGCTTTCGCGGAGGGCCAATTCCTTCACATTCATCCGTTCGAGGATTTCAACGGAAGGGTTTCTCGCCTGTTCCTGATCGAGTTGCTGCATCGTCTGAAACTTCCTGTGGCTGATCCAACCGCCTCGTCATCACAGACGACGAAGCAATACTTCGATGCTCTGCGGGCTTACGATCAAAAGGACTTTGGCCCCCTGGCCAGGATATGGCGACAACGCCTGTCCGGTGCGGGGATTCAATGATCCACATTCATCACCTTGCCGGTTGCGCCCCCATGCCCTTGGCGCATTACCTGAAGGCGGTCGGCATCTTGCGGCTAGTTTCCGAGCAGGCCGACAAAAGCGCGCGAGCGTGGTGGGAAGGCGATCATTTTCGACTTGCGACGAAGTTGTCACGGGATCAGCTTGAGAACTTTTTCTTGCGCGACTATCGGCCCACGCCGATGTTGTCACCTTGGAGCAAGGGATCAGGCTTTTTCACGACTGAGAAATTTGGGTTGCTGCCACTACAAAGGTCCACTAGCCATCGATTTGCCAAATACCGCGACGGAATCAAGGCCAGCCGAGCATTACTCAATGACATTGCTGAAGCAGACCAGAAAATCCGCAGCATCAAAGCTGAATCCAAAGTACAAGGCTTGAGTCGTATTGAGAGGGAACAGATCAGAAACTCTGATCACTACAAAGAAAAGCTGGGGGAAGCTGATAAGCAGTTCAAGAAACTCAAGGCAGACTTGATTCCAAACTTGCGACTGAACTGGCGAGGGGCGCACAGGGAATGGTTCGATGCAGCAGTGGTACTGGGAAGCGACGGAGACCCGAGTTATCCCGCATTACTCGGTACTGGAGGCAATGATGGAAGACTCGATTTCACGAATAACTTCATGAAACAGGTCGGTGAAGTTTTCGACATCGAAAGTGACAGTGGGCAACCGAGGCAAGAGGCACAGGCTTGGGTCTCTGGATCATTTTGGGGAGTGCCAGTTCCGGGCTGTCTCGCAGGACAGGTTGTCGGTCAGTTCCTGCCGGGGTCGGCCGGGGGCGCGAACAATGCTAACGGTCCTGACTCGAAGAGTTTCCTGAATCCAGTCGACTTTATATTGAGTTTGGAGGGTGCAATGGCATTCGCCTCGCATGCCGCTGGCCGACTCAGATCGAATGAGTCATCCAGAGCTGCGTCGCCGTTTGCCGTAGAAGCCAGCGCAGCAGGCTATTCCAGCGCATCAATGAGCGATGAGAGCGCAAGGGGCGAACAGTGGATGCCATTGTGGTTCCGCCCATCAACCTACTTGGAACTCCGCCGCCTGCTGGCTGAAGGACGCGCTCAGGTTGGCGCCAATGCCTCGCGAGAACCGTTTGATATAGCCCGGGCCGTTAAGCGTTTAGGTACTGCTCGGGGTATCAGCGCCTTTCAACGATACGGCTACATCGAGCGAAACGGCCAGTCGAATCTTGCCGTGCCATTGGGTCGATTCGTTGTGACGGAAGGAACTGAAAGTCGAGCCTGCATGGATGATCTCGACTTGTGGTTGCGCAGCCTTCGCCGATCAGCTCGTGACCGAGGCGCGCCAGCGCATTTGGTTTTGGCCGAGAAGAACCTTGCAGACTCCCTCATTGCCGTCACTGAGCATTCTTCAGTACCGGGACATTGGCAGCGCACTCTGGTTCGCTTGGATGAGATTGAACGAGCCATGGCACTTGGCAGTGGTTGCCGCACCGGACCGATTCCCCGTCTGAGTCCAGACTGGGTTGCCGCGAGCGACGATGGCAGCACCGAATTTCGCCTGGCCCTCGCGTTCGCGCTACAAGGCGGGCGCCACCGAGAGCATCGCCCGCGGATCGATTCAATCCGGCGACACTGGCTGGCCCTGGACCCCAAAAAACCCTATCGATTCGCGACAGAAGGAACCGACGCAAACGCAAAGATCAAGACGTCGCCGGAAGTCGTCATGCGTGGCCGTCGAGGGGTTGACGACGCCATCGCTCTGGTCGAGCGGCGAATAGTGGAAGAATCGCAGCATTCCGGTCGCCATCTTCCGTTACAAGCCGCCCACCGAAGTTCCACCAGCGTCGGTGATTTGACAGCCTTGCTAACCGACCGCATTGATCTGAACCAAGTGATGACATTGGCTCGACCTCTCATGGCTCTGGACCGCAACGCATGGGACAAGCACAAGATCGTGCCCACCCAACCGCCGAAAAGTTGGCGCGATATAGAGTGGCCCGATGAGTCATGGCTGGCCGTCCGTCTGTGCATGCTTCCATGGCCGATCAGGACGCGTTCGGGATTCGATCTCGACATAGGCGCCGATCCTGCCATCATCCGCCGTCTCGCCGCCGGTGACGCGGCATCCGCTGTCGCCATTGCGCTACGCCGTTTGAACGCGGCTGGCGTGCGTAGCACTGTCCGGTTCGGCGCAGTGCCACCTGACACGGCCCGACTATGGGCCGCAGCAATCGCCTTTCCGATTTCCAAGGGTACCGCCAAGCAGTTCCTGTCTCGTCTCGACCCAAGCAAGGAGTAACCATGTCCATTGATCTCGCATCTCTTGAGAGTTCATCCCGCCTGCTGTTCAAGATTCCGTTGGAACCCCTGCAAGGCCGCCGGTTCCAACCCACCGGCTTCCCGGCCCTGGGCGCCGCCACATTTCAAACATCCAACGGACAGAGCCTGCTGCTGGAGTCGGCGCAGAGTATGGCCAACCATCTTGAAATGACGATCTGGGATACCACCAGAAATGATGTCAGAAAGGGACTGGAAGGGCTTTCGCATGTGCGTGTAACAAGAAACGACGAATTCCTGACGGACACGATTCTGGAATCACACCGATTGAACAGCCCCTATCTGCTTCAAGGAAACGACAAGACGTTTTCCGACAAGCTCAAGGGAGGGCTTGGCGTACTGGAAGCCGGCCCAATCAACCGACACAAGCTGGCTGAAGTGATACTCAGATACGACGTCAACGCTTTGCTTCACGGCTTGTTCTTGGCAAAGAAAGAGTTGGCAGGTGGCCGCTTGCGCGTCGCCCGCGCCTTGTCCGCATTCATCGAGGCAGATGGAGTACAGGTCGCAGCCTCCGGCGGAGTCAAAAATGACCACGTCAACCCGTCTGGTGACCGCAAAGCTGGATTCGGCAATGTTCCATTCGCAAGGGATGAATACACCGCCGACTCAATCACCTTGTATGTGAATCTGGATTTGGCACAGATTCGCGGATATGGACTGGTTGACGGGGCCGAGCGGTTGCTGACCCTCCTGTCGCTGTACAAGCTGCGGGCACTGATCCAGGAACCCATGCGGCTGCGCACAGCATGTGACCTGCGCGTCAGGAGTCATGATATTCGTGCAGAGATGCCGAACGAGTGGCCTCTTCCAGCGCTTTCAGATATCAAGGTCGATCTGAAGAAAGCTATTCAACAGTGCAAGGAGCAGATGGATGTCTCCTTTGCGACTTTCGACGATGAACTCAAGAAAATCAAAGGAGATGGCAATTCCGCCACGCATGACGAACCAGTGGACGAAGAGTAGCCGCGATCAGAACAATGTCCGTTTCTCTTGCATTCCGGTTCCCGGCTGGACGCTACCACGCCACACCGCACGGCCACCATGTCAACGAAGGGTTGATCGAATGGCCACCCTCGCCGTGGCGAATCCTTCGCGCCCTGATCTCTGTCGGTTACACGTCCGGCGTGTGGGACGGATCGGGCCCATCAACGGTTGCTCGCGGGCTTATAGAAAAGCTGTCCGCCGAGCTTCCGCACTACCGATTACCGTCGGCAATCGGCGCCCACAGCCGCCACTACATGCCGAAGGGATCCCTGGATCGCAAAACGAAACGAGAAGAAACCAAACTGGTATTTGACACCTGGGCGCGCATCGAAAATCAGGAACTGATGGCCTTCTGGAACAACGTTAATTTGGACAATGACGAGCAGGCTTGTCTGGAAATTCTGGTTGGGCGCTTGAACTATCTGGGTCGTTCAGAGAGCTGGGTTGAAGGACGGGTAATGGGTGCGGGCGATGCGAAATCAGAACCCAACTGCCTTCCTGAGGAGACGGGACAAGCGCCAAGCCACGGCTGGGAGCAGGTGGCACTGCTCGCCCCCACAAGCGCACCCGACTTCAGCGCTTGGAGAAAGCAGGAAGTGGACATGGTACTTGCCGACCTCCAACCTCCAAGCGGTAGGAAACTGTCCAGCGCACTGAGCCGGAAACGTGACAAGGCGATACAGCCCTATCCTGTCGATCTGCTCGACTGTTTGCAAAAGGATACGACCTGGCTTCGCTCTCACGGTTGGAGTCAACCCCCGGGTAGCCAGCGAGTCTTCTACTGGCGACGATCCAACGCCATCTCGGTGGGTGCACCAAAGGCGAAGCGGAGCGCTCCATCGGTGCGTCCGGTCGAGGCGTTCCTTTTGTCGGTCACGAATGCCAGCCGCAACGATCATGCCCTGCCTTCGGTGACAAGGACCTTGCCGCAGGCCGAGCGGCTGCATGGAAAGCTGGTTGCCATCGCCGACCGCCGTGGCAAGGCGCCAACCGAGCTTACAGGGCGCGATGAGCTTCGGCGTCCGCTCAAAGGACGCCATCAACATGCCCATATCAATCCCCTTGATGTCGACGGTGATGGCCACCTTGACCACATCCTCATCTGGGCGCGGATGGGACTCGGCCCCGACGCGCAATCTGCCATTCGCGCCGTACGCAAAACCTTCACGAAGGGTGGCATCGAACCATTGCGTCTGGCCGTTGCGGCGGCGGGGGGACTGGACGACCTGACCCGACTTCCGGGCATGTTTGGTGCAAAAATCGTCCGGATCAGCGGTCCATCATCAAGTTGGCAGTCGGCAACCCCCTTTATGGCGCCCCGCTACATCAAGCCACGCGGCAAGAACTCCCTTGATGGCCAGATACGAAGCGAATTGCAATCACGGGGCCTTCCTGAACCGATTGCGGTACATGTGATCGCGCCATTGCCGCAGCAACAGGGCGAGCTCTCACCGGAAAGTTCTGGCACAGGGTATGACAGCGAACAATCCTGGAACCGGTTCCGACACTTCCAGGTTGTGCGCCAACGCGGCCCGAAACCACCGACTGCATTTGGCTATGCCATCAGGCTGGAGTTCGGACACCCGATCCCAGGCCCTATTGCACTTGGTTACGGATCGCACTTTGGCTTGGGGCTGTTTGGACACTGAAATGCACTCTCCCTACACCGACGCCGAACTGGAAGCGATGATGACCACCCCGGAGTCCGATCTTGTCGAACGCAAGGAAACCTTCGACGGGCAGGCGCCGACGACGGTGCGCCAGGCTATCTGCGCCTTCGCGAATGACCTGCCGGGCCATCGTCAGCCGGGCGTGGTCTTCATCGGCGTGGACGATAGCGGCAATCCGACAGGGTTGGAGATCAATGACGCGCTCCTGCAAAAGCTCGCTCATTGCAAGACCGATGGCAACATCCTGCCGCTGCCCGCGATGACGGTCTCTCGACGCACCTTGGGCGGGCGCGACGTCGCAGTCGTCGCGGTGACACCCTCGGACTCACCTCCAGTGCGGTTTCGTGGCCGCATCTGGACTCGTGTCGGCCCAAGCCGGGCGCTGGCAAGCGCGCAGGACGAACGCATCCTGAACGAAAGGCGACGCCATGCGGATGCGCCATTCGATGCGCGTCCAGCGCCGGGCGCCAGGCTGGAAGACCTTGATCTCGGTCGGTTCCAGTACCTTTATCTGCCGCGTGCGTTCGACCCGGAGGTGTTGCAGCGCAATGATCGCACCGTCGAAGAGCGGCTCGCGGCAACCAAGATGATTATCAGCGTGGACGATCCGACGCCGACTGCGCTCGGCGTGCTGATGCTGTGTGCCAGACCGATGGCGCATCTGCCAGGCGCCTACGTCCAGTTCCTGCGCATTGAGGGGGACGGCATGGCCGACCCGATCGTTCACGCCGAGCGCTTCGAAGGGCCTGTAGATGAAGCAGTGCGGGAACTGGACCGGGAAATGCGGGCGCATAATCGCGTCTCGGTGGAGATTGGCGGCGGCAGCCAGGAGGTTCGGCGGGCGACCTATGCGCTGGATGCCCTTCGGGAGCTCGTCCGAAATGCGGTGATGCACCGCGCCTACGAGGCTTCAAACAGCCCGACCCGGGTGCACTGGTTCAATGATCGGATCGAGATCATCAATCCGGGCGGGCCGTTCAGTGATGTGACCGCCAACAACTTCGGGCAACCGGGTGTCACAGGCTATCGCAACCCGAACCTGGCCGAAGCCATGCGCGTGAGCGGCCTGGTGCAGAGATACGGGGCAGGAATCTCCTTGGCGCGCCAGGCGCTGCGAGACAATCACCAGTCCGGGCCGGAGTTCGATGTGGACGCCAACTGGGTGCGGGTCACCGTGCGCATTCGGTCAGACTGGCCGGGCAACACGCGGCGGTCGGCAGCGTCCTGAGCGCTCGCCCGCGGGTTACATGCACGCCCCGCGACAGACCGGCAAGACATCCATGCTGCTGGCGTTGGCCGAGTGGATCAATACTGGCGACGGGTATCGCTGCGTCTACGTCAACGTCGAGATGGCGCAAACCGCCCGCGAGGACGTTGGGCGAGCGATGCGTGTCATCCTCGGCGAACTTGACCTCCGCGCCGTGGCGTGAGCGAGGCAACTATTTTTCCAATATGCTATTGATTCGACGCAGCGCCTTGTGCCCTTGTAAGGAGGAGCGCCCATGGAGACACGTCACAAGCATCCCGGTGCCCATCTCCCCCGCGAACCCTGGCAGAAGCCCCTGCCCTTGCCCGCCAGCCCCAGGACCAGGCCAGAAGCGCCGCTGGTTCCCGCCCGAATACTGAACGAATTCGTGTACTGCCCGCGGTTGGCGTATCTGGAGTGGGTACAGAAGGAATGGGCGGATTCGGCAGACACGGTAGAAGGCCGGCATGTGCATCGACGGGTGGACGTCGCCGCCGGCAAGCTGCCGCAGCCGGAAGAAGCGTTCGACGAGATCAAACCCGTCAGGTCGGTGGAACTGTCTTCGGCGAGCCTGGGCTTGATCGCGAAGATCGATCTTCTGGAAGGCGCAGATGGCGCCGTAACGCCAGTGGACTTCAAGCGTGGCAAGCGTCCGCATGTGGCGCGCCATGCCTACGACCCGGAGCGCGTGCAACTTTGCGCACAGGGATTGCTGCTTGAAGCGCATGGATACCGGTGCGATGAAGGCGTTCTCTACTTTGCTGGCTCGCGGGAGCGCGTGACGGTGCCGTTCGATGAAGCGCTCAGGGCCCAGACGCAGACAGCGCTGGAAACACTCCGAGCGGTGGTCGATGCCGAAACGATTCCGCCGCCACTGGAAGACAGCCCGAAATGCACCCGTTGTTCGCTGGTGGGGATCTGTCTGCCGGACGAAACCAACCTGCTGCGTCAGGCCGGCGACAAGGTGCGTCCGATCAGCGTTCGACACACACGGGCCATGCCGGTGTACGTCCAGTCGCACCGAGGCAAGGTTGCGAAGAAGGGAGAACGGCTGGCGATCACGGTGGACGACGGCGAGCCCACCTACGCACGCCTTGCCGACACCTCGCAACTCGTCGTGATAGGCAATGTGTACATCACAACGCCAACCCTGCACGAGCTGATGCGCCGAAACATCCCGGTTACCTGGCAATCCTACGGCGGCTGGTTCCTTGGCCACACCACCGGCATCGGGCATGGCAATGTGGAAATCCGGACCGCGCAGTATCGTCATTCCTTTGACGACCGTGTGTGCCTCTCGCTGGCGCGCGAATGGGTTCGGGCAAAGATTCGTAACTGTCGCGTTCTGCTGCGCCGCAACTGGCGTGGCGCCGAGGGTTGCGCATCGGTATTGAAGGGCCTCTCGCAGCTGGCCGACCGGGCCGGACGCTGCCGAAGCATGGAAACGCTACTGGGGATTGAAGGCGCTGCCGGCGCCCTCTATTTCCAGAATTTCAACGGTATGCTCAAGGATGCCGAGTTGTGTGGACAACCCTTTCACATGAACAATCGCAACAGGCGGCCGCCCAAGGATCCGATCAACGCCCTGCTGTCATTCGGCTACGCCATGCTGACGCGCACCTTTACCGTAGCGCTCTCGGCCATCGGGCTGGACGCACAGCGTGGCTTCTTTCACCAGCCCCGATACGGGCGGGCTGCCCTGGCGCTCGACATGATGGAGCCGTTCAGGCCGTTGGTGGTTGATTCGGCAGTGCTTACGGCCATCAACAACGGCGAAGTGCAAGCGAAGGACTTCATCGTGACCCCGCTCGGCGCCAATCTCACGGACCGAGGCAGAAAACGGTTCATCGCGGCCTACGAGAGAAGGTTGTCTCAGGAGGTCACGCATCCGCTTTTCGGCTACGCCGTGGAGTATCGGCGCCTGTTCGAGATGCAGGGGCGGTTACTGTCCCGATTCCTGCTCGGCGAAATCCGCCATTATCCGAATTTCGTAACTCGCTGAGACCGGACGCAACACAGGACAGCTACCATGAGTTCGGATGAGAGAATCTACTTCGTCATCTATGACATTGCCGATCCGAAGCGTTGGCGGGCCATCTTCAAGACCATGCACGGATACGGCGAGTGGGTGCAACTCTCCGCCTTTCAGTGCCGCCTCACGCGCCTGCGCCACGCTGAACTCATCGCAGACCTCGACCGCATCATCCACCACGACCAGGATCACGTCGTCATCATCGACGTGGGGCCGGCAGACCGCGTCGAACCCCGGGTCGTGTCCCTGGGCAAGGCGCCCTATGCGCCTGTAGAACGCGCTCCGGTTATCGTATGATCCGCCGCACGGGTGCGAGTGCTTCTGTAGTCGCCCGAACGTGCGGCAGCGCTCGCGCCCGTCTGACAACTTAACAATCAAGTAAATGCGGCTGAAATCGCCGCCCTGCCAGTGCATCCGACCGGTGCTACGGCCCGTCGATGCAGCAGCACTCGCAAAGCGACTTGCCAATTCATTTACAATGGGCATCGCAGAGTGTGCTGAATCCGCCGCCAATCGGCGGCGGCCTCATTGAAGCGGAGAACCTGCGGCCTGCCCCTGCATCTCATTGATTGAATCCGCCGCCAATCGGCGGCGGCCTCATTGAAGCAAGGAAGAAGGAAACGAAAGAAATGACTGCCCCACGAATCCGCCGCCAATCGGCGGCGGCCTCATTGAAGCTTTCAAAGGGATATTGTGATCAACTTCAAGCTCATGAATCCGCCGCCAATCGGCGGCGGCCTCATTGAAGCCTATCGGAAGCGCAAGCTGCTCCGGCTTCGCGGGCTGAATCCGCCGCCAATCGGCGGCGGCCTCATTGAAGCTTCATACAGCTTGTATGACATGGCGAAAACGGTAGCCGAATCCGCCGCCAATCGGCGGCGGCCTCATTGAAGCGACTGTGACGGCCTCGGCAGGTGCTCCGGCCTCGACGGAATCCGCCGCCAATCGGCGGCGGCCTCATTGAAGCACGCTGGCATCAGACACGCTGGTATCTACCGAGGCCGGAATCCGCCGCCAATCGGCGGCGGCCTCATTGAAGCGGCGCACCACAGATTCTGGTTGTCTTGCCGCGTTGCGGAATCCGCCGCCAATCGGCGGCGGCCTCATTGAAGCCTGTCGGAAATGAAAGGGACTAATGCTGACTATCGGAATCCGCCGCCAATCGGCGGCGGCCTCATTGAAGCGCCTGTGCCGCCTGTGACAACGCAGATACCACAGCCCGAATCCGCCGCCAATCGGCGGCGGCCTCATTGAAGCCGCTTGGTAGGCGAACTGGGGGCTGCGCTGCGCACGAGGAATCCGCCGCCAATCGGCGGCGGCCTCATTGAAGCGGCGCTTACCTGCAATGCCAGAAGGTGGGCGAGGGTTGAATCCGCCGCCAATCGGCGGCGGCCTCATTGAAGCTGGGAAAGGAAAGTTGATCGCTTGGGCGGCCAGCGACTGAATCCGCCGCCAATCGGCGGCGGCCTCATTGAAGCGGTGCGTCAATGTCAATTACGATACAGCCCAGGCGGCGAATCCGCCGCCAATCGGCGGCGGCCTCATTGAAGCAGGCCGCGGTGGATGCTTACGGCAAGAAGCTGGACGCGGAATCCGCCGCCAATCGGCGGCGGCCTCATTGAAGCCGTCTGGTGGGCGAGCTTGGGGCGGCGCTGCGCACGAGGGAATCCGCCGCCAATCGGCGGCGGCCTCATTGAAGCGGCTTGAGCAAAAGCAAGCCGCCATCCGGATCAAACGAATCCGCCGCCAATCGGCGGCGGCCTCATTGAAGCCGATTTACGGGCGATGCATCGTCTGCCGTTAATGCGGGAATCCGCCGCCAATCGGCGGCGGCCTCATTGAAGCGATGCGAGGTGCGAAGTAGTCAATCCCGCCATGGTGGGAATCCGCCGCCAATCGGCGGCGGCCTCATTGAAGCCAAACTGTATTGATCCAGCATTGGTGTTTGCTGGCCGAATCCGCCGCCAATCGGCGGCGGCCTCATTGAAGCATTGCCCAAGGCGGAACCGTCCATACAATTGCCGACGGGAATCCGCCGCCAATCGGCGGCGGCCTCATTGAAGCTGTATTCGATTGGTACGGCGGATACAAGTACTGCGGTTGAATCCGCCGCCAATCGGCGGCGGCCTCATTGAAGCGTCCCAGAAAGCGTCCCAAAGATCATCCAAACGCTTGAATCCGCCGCCAATCGGCGGCGGCCTCATTGAAGCCGCTTTGGCGTCGTTCGCGGTCATGCACTTGAGCTTGAATCCGCCGCCAATCGGCGGCGGCCTCATTGAAGCCGGGCGGAACTGTAATCGGGCGCTCGTACATGCCTTGAATCCGCCGCCAATCGGCGGCGGCCTCATTGAAGCGGGCCGACTGTAGCGTCACCGCCCACGCCCCACGCCGCGAATCCGCCGCCAATCGGCGGCGGCCTCATTGAAGCGGGAACAAGAACAAATTGGAAGAGCGGGGAAAGCTGGAATCCGCCGCCAATCGGCGGCGGCCTCATTGAAGCTTAGGATAGGTTGATGGGTCGAATACGCAACGCAATCGAATCCGCCGCCAATCGGCGGCGGCCTCATTGAAGCAATGAACTGTTGCTCTGGCATACCAGCATCGACATAGAATCCGCCGCCAATCGGCGGCGGCCTCATTGAAGCAGGCTGTTGACTGAGCCTATCAGCCCAGATAGGTAGGAATCCGCCGCCAATCGGCGGCGGCCTCATTGAAGCAACAAACTCAGGATGAGTGCGCACGCCTGAAGGCAGAATCCGCCGCCAATCGGCGGCGGCCTCATTGAAGCCGAATCGTAGTAATGCCATTGCCTTGCGTTCTGTGGCGGAATCCGCCGCCAATCGGCGGCGGCCTCATTGAAGCAACCCTATCCTTCTGAACGTCAACGCCCACAGTCCGGCGAATCCGCCGCCAATCGGCGGCGGCCTCATTGAAGCCGCGAAGTCGGTTACCACCATGACATTCCCGCTTGGAATCCGCCGCCAATCGGCGGCGGCCTCATTGAAGCTTGGGCAGGAACCGAAAGAAAGACCTGGTGCTTCGCGAATCCGCCGCCAATCGGCGGCGGCCTCATTGAAGCCTCTCCGCTAGACCTGTAACCCATCCAGGCAGGGTCCGAATCCGCCGCCAATCGGCGGCGGCCTCATTGAAGCCGCATTTTCTGAAAGTGTACTCTCTACGTCTGAACCTGAATCCGCCGCCAATCGGCGGCGGCCTCATTGAAGCATTACCCCTTCAGGCTTGAGCACTCATTATGCACATGAATCCGCCGCCAATCGGCGGCGGCCTCATTGAAGTCCGGTTCCGCCCGGTGTTGAAGACGAAACGCCAAGCTGAATCCGCCGCCAATCGGCGGCGGCCTCATTGAAGTAGGACTTCCTCACGGCCAATCCTGGGCCTGTCACAGTGGAATCCGCCGCCAATCGGCGGCGGCCTCATTGAAGTTGAACAAGATTCACAATCTTGTTGCGCACCGTCTCCAGAATCCGCCGCCAATCGGCGGCGGCCTCATTGAAGTAAGATAGCGGGCAAACAGTTCCGCCACTGATGCCTGTGAATCCGCCGCCAATCGGCGGCGGCCTCATTGAAGTTCCTCGTTGTACGGATTCTCATTGTTCATTTCATGCGATGAATCCGCCGCCAATCGGCGGCGGCCTCATTGAAGTAAGCGTTGCATTGGTCTGCAATGCAGTTCGCACCAGAGAATCCGCCGCCAATCGGCGGCGGCCTCATTGAAGTAACGATAGAGAGGCTGTAGCAGTCGCGCGCATCCTCGAATCCGCCGCCAATCGGCGGCGGCCTCATTGAAGTCGGCGCTCTGGCTTCGCCGTAGATTGGGAAGGCGGCCGAATCCGCCGCCAATCGGCGGCGGCCTCATTGAAGTTTACGAATGGCGGGTTCTGTGGGATGCAAAAGTCCTGGAATCCGCCGCCAATCGGCGGCGGCCTCATTGAAGTAGCGTAAGCGAGAGCGTGTCCGAACATACATGCGAGGAATCCGCCGCCAATCGGCGGCGGCCTCATTGAAGTGGGGTGGCGGGCTACCGGCAGCGCAGACGGCAGGCGCGAATCCGCCGCCAATCGGCGGCGGCCTCATTGAAGTCAGGGGGGAAGGGTTTCGGTTCAGCAGGCCTATCGGCGAATCCGCCGCCAATCGGCGGCGGCCTCATTGAAGTTTCCTTGGTCGC
The DNA here is from genome assembly GCA_965199705.1 of Pseudomonadales bacterium. Lineage (GTDB taxonomy): Bacteria > Pseudomonadota > Gammaproteobacteria > Pseudomonadales > Azotimanducaceae > Azophilus. Next base: position 603,130 of record OZ241359.1, on the reverse strand, counting down.
CACAAATGGCCCTGAACACAAAAACGAATCCGCCGCCAATCGGCGGCGGCCTCATTGAAGTAGGCGGGATGCAGACTCATCGAACACCATAATGTCGTGAATCCGCCGCCAATCGGCGGCGGCCTCATTGAAGTTAAAAGAAAAAAACGTAACTACTCGCCCCCTTACCCGAGAACGGACGGCGTCTGTTGCGGCGGCGTCTTGATCATGTTCGCGGCGTTGCCGTTGAGAGCGATCTGGATGGCGGCGAGGGGATTGTAGCCTTGGTTGGCCATGGACTGGAGGTAGCTGGAGATTCGGCAGTAGGCGGCGGCGTATTGGGTGTTTCGGAAGCAGCCGGAGATTTTCTGCTTGACCTTGGCCATGCGGATATCGCGCTCCGCGCGGTTGTTGGTGAACGGGACGTCGGGGTCTCGGGCGAAGCGAAGGACCTCGGTTTCGTAGGTGGCCAGCGCCTCGCGGAGGTTCTCCGCGTCGGATTTGGCGACGCGCCCGCGTTGTCCGTCGAGTCGGGCGGGTGGCGTGGGGAGTTCCCGTTTGGCTTGGGTCAGGATGGTCCGGTAGCGTTTGCGCACGGCTTTGAAGGCGGGTTTGTTGAGCGCCTTGCCGTCGTGCTCGCGGACCTTGCGGCAGGTTTCGAGCAGGAGCCTGCCCATGCGTCTGGCCCAGGCGTGGCCGTGGGCGTCCTCGACGAAGGCGAGGTCGCGCAGCAGATGGGCGCCGCACAGGGCGTGCTCGCAGTTCCGGTAGGCGAAGTAGCTGGCCCAGCGATCGTGGATCAGGACGCCTCCGTAGCGGGGGATGACATTGAGGTCGTCGATGGCGGCCCGGCCGCGCTTGCGGTGGATGAACTTCAGCGTCAGGTCCCCGGCGCCGACGGTGTGCAGCCAGTGGTTTTTCCGGTCGATGCGCAGGCCGGTCTCGTCAGCGTGCAGGGCGGGCATGGCGAGCAGGCGTTGGATCGCGGCGGCCTCCCAGTCGGCCAGCGCGCGGTGCAGTCGAGTTAGCCAGGCCAGCAAGGTCGCCTCGGCGACCGCGCGCCCGGTCAGGACCTTGAGGGTCTGGGCGGCCCGCTTCAACGGCAGCATTTGGGCAGCCAGCAGGTGCGTGGCGAAGGCCACGATGCCGTGGCCGTATTGCAGCGGTCCCGGCATGTCGTCGGGGAACCGGCCCTTGGTCTCGGTCCGGCAGCGCGGACAGGTCTTGACCTCGGCCTCGACGGTCAACTCGCGGGTCTCGAACACGATGTCCACCAGCACGCGCCGCTCATGGCCATCCGGGGCGACGCCCCCAAGGTCGCGACCGCAGGCGCGGCACTTGGCCACCGGCGCGGTCCGCTGCTCGACGACCAGTCGGTTGGGGCCGTCCCCAGCGGCGCCGGCCTTGGGCCCCTTGCCCTTGGCGCCGGGGCGCCCGCGGGCGGTCCCGTCCGGTTCGGCTTGGGAGCTGGGCAGCCCGGAGTTGCGCGAACCCTTCGGGGTGCGCCTCTCCATGAACACCGCCATCAGCAGTTGCAGGAGCGTCAGCAGGGCATCGACCAGGGCGCGGCTCTCGGGACTCATCCCGCCTTGCGCGCACAACTCCTCGAAGCGCCCCTGGAGCGCGTCGAACTCCGAGCGCAGCGACGCCGTGTTGACCCGCGCCACCGGCTACTCCGCCTCCACCGCCATGAGCGCCGCCAGCACCGCCAGCCGCTCCGCCGGCGGCATCGCCCGATAGCGCCGACCCCAGCTTTCCGCCTTGCGCTTGACCGACTGGCGGTGCGTGAAGTTCCGGCCCGCCAAGCTCGCCCAGTGCATCCGGTCCGGCTCGAAGTTGAACCATACCTTCTCCGTCACCACACCGGCCTGGTGCATCACCTGCACCGACGCGCTGCGCCAGCCTTCAAGCCGCTCGTCGTAGAACGACGACGGATACCCCGACACCATCACCGCGCACGGCAAGGACCGCAGCAGACCGAGCAGCGCCGCGTGATCCGCGTCCTCGTAGTCGTGGCGGTAGCGCCGCGCCGACTTGCGCGTGCGCAGCAGGTACGGCGGGTCGCTGTACACCAACTCCGTCCCGTCGAAGGGATGTTCCGCCAGAAACCGGTGGCAACAACCGTGCACCAACTCCACCGGATAATCGCACTGGAATCCGGCCAAGGCCCGCTCGTCCAGATCGGTCCCGATGTTGCGCAGGGCGCCGGGCTTGCGCTTCATGATCGCCCCGCCCCCCAGGTGCGTCTCGATGTAGGTGCTGTGCGGCGGCATCAAGGCAATCAGCGCCTGACACAGGCCCGCCGTCGCCTTGGAACCGAAATATGCGTTGCCCATGCCGGTGAGTGCTGTCGGAAAGCCCACACCATAGAACCGGCTCCCTATAATGTCAAGGGGCGAGTAGTTACAAAAAAACCTTATCAGAAAATATGTGAAGGGGAATCCGCCGCCAATCGGCGGCGGCCTCATTGAAGTATCAGAAACTTCTATCCCCATGACCTTGTAGTACCAGGAATCCGCCGCCAATCGGCGGCGGCCTCATTGAAGTGAAGCTACAGGCATTTCTGATTATGAAGTCTTCACGTGAATCCGCCGCCAATCGGCGGCGGCCTCATTGAAGTCGGTTATAACGGTTCGCAAGTCAGCAAGGATTGGTTGAATCCGCCGCCAATCGGCGGCGGCCTCATTGAAGTCAGATAATGACCCTTATACGATCATTGATCTGGACGAGAATCCGCCGCCAATCGGCGGCGGCCTCATTGAAGTTAATTCCGTTGAGGTTTTCCTGCGCAAATGTAGATGAATCCGCCGCCAATCGGCGGCGGCCTCATTGAAGTACATGGGGCTTGTGGGGCTACATGTTGAGCAAAGCAGAATCCGCCGCCAATCGGCGGCGGCCTCATTGAAGTGGCGCGGGTAGATGTGGGCTTGGCAGAATTGCAGTCGAATCCGCCGCCAATCGGCGGCGGCCTCATTGAAGTCGCGAACTGAAAGCAAAGCACGGCAAGTTGTCAATCCGAATCCGCCGCCAATCGGCGGCGGCCTCATTGAAGTTGCCGAGGCTCAAGGACAGCCAATCTATCGCTGTGGAATCCGCCGCCAATCGGCGGCGGCCTCATTGAAGTGGCCAGGGGTACGCCACTGGCTTACCTTTGGGCCATTGAATCCGCCGCCAATCGGCGGCGGCCTCATTGAAGTGGCTGCGTCTGTCTCGTCCCAGAGGATTTCATACTCCGAATCCGCCGCCAATCGGCGGCGGCCTCATTGAAGTAACACTGTCAAGGTATCTTCAAATGATGTGTGCAAGGAATCCGCCGCCAATCGGCGGCGGCCTCATTGAAGTCCCCAGTTGCGAGGCTTGGCAGGAGTATGACTTTGAGAATCCGCCGCCAATCGGCGGCGGCCTCATTGAAGTGTCAACGAGCTTCGCAATGTACCGGTTCAGAGTCATGGAATCCGCCGCCAATCGGCGGCGGCCTCATTGAAGTCACGCGGTGTGGCTCTCTGCCGCGCAGTCTAATGACGAATCCGCCGCCAATCGGCGGCGGCCTCATTGAAGCAATGTGACGGGCGGCAACGCCCGTGTCCCGGCGGGAGAATCCGCCGCCAATCGGCGGCGGCAACCTGGCCACAGGCATCTGAGTGCGCCGCCGCGCCCTCAGTCAGCCACCGCCCAACCCAAGCCGGTGTGCATTGCCGATGCGGTCGGCATACTCGTCCGCAACCCCCGCCTCAGCCGCAAATTCGGGCCAGCGTTGAACCGCTGACACAACCTGGTCAATCAGCCGATTGGCAGGCGCTCGGCTGAGGCCCGATGTGTCCCCAAAGCGCAAGAGATCGGAGCGCTCGAACCCGCGACGCTTGCCAGCCGTGCTCATCTGGTGCTGGCCGGTCCAGGCGCCATCGGGATTGTGGGCGTAGGTGAGGTCGTAGGCTGGTGAGAGTTGCCAAGCGCCATTTCGGTCCATGAGGAAAGAGATGTTCTTCACATGATCGTCCTGGTTCCGTGCCACGACGTTGAACACCGTGCGCCGGAACTGCTGTTCGACGGCGGACACGCCAAGGCCGAGGGCAGAAATCGTGCGCATGGCCTGCTCATAGGCGTAAGCGCCCGCCAAGTTGTAATCGAAGTGCCGCAATGCGCCCAAGGACTGCATGTGGCGCTTGCGCCCGCTCGCATCCCGGTCGAACCGGCGGGTCATGAAGTGGCTGCGGCCGCCCTCGTGGTGCAGCCGACAGGGCATCATCTCGATGCCCGCATCAGTCGCCATCAGTGAGTAGGCGTATTCAATCCGTCCGTAGCCCAATGAGTCTCCGATCTCGCGGTCCCTGTTGTCCACGATGCCGTCAAACTTGAGAAGCCAGGGCTGGAAGCCCGCCGCAGCGTCCACCTGACCGGAACGGAACTCGCCCGTGCGCGGATTCCAGGCCAGCACCGCCTTGGCTCGAGCGCCACCGGCCGAAGTGCCGACGCGCAGGATCTGATCGAGCGCCCTCGCGTCCCCCTCACCAACCAAGCGGCCCGCCAGGCGAGCGCGGTTGGCGAGCACTCGATTCGCCAGTTCAACCAGGCCTGCAACATCAACACTCTGCCTTGCGGGCCGGGAGCGAATGACCGGCTCAAACTCCAGGGCGCCCATGCCTCGGCGCCCCAGGTAACACAGACGATCAACCGGGTTGAATGTCGCCAGATCCCGGCCCGTCTCGTGCAGCCAGGCGTCGATCAGCGTATTGCCGAAAGCATCTGGCATGGCGTCAGCCAAGAGGCCCGGCAGACCCTTGAACGCATCCCGGCCCAGCGCGGGAAAGGCGTAAGGCGCCTCGCGAACGGGCATGACAAGGGGAGAAAGCTTGATGCCTGCCCTGACGAAATCCGGTTCATATTGAAACACCCCGACACCACGGGCAGCGTCCCAAGACACCGCCCCGATGCGGCGACCCCATAGATTGACGCCGGCGTCAGTCACGACTCTACTCGCCCCAGGACCAGGGTTCCGCAGGCCGCTTTCGCTTGCGGGAACGCGCCCGCTGCCGCTCGCCGCCGCGCATGTCCACCCGCTCGATGGGCCGGATGTCGCTGGCTGGAAGCGCCGCCAGCAATTCCTGTGCCAAGCCGAGCGCGATGGCCACGCGCAGGAAGTTATCCAGACTGACCGGCTGTCCGGCTTCCAGCCGCCGCAGGGTGCGCACCGCCACGCCAGCTTCGCCGGCCAGCGCCTCCTGGGTTACATTCCTGGTCAAACGCAGCCTCGCCAGCCTGCGCCCAACTTCTTGCCGGATGCCAAAGGCGGTAACCGTGTCGAATAATTTATCAGCCATATATTGTCTTTTATCTGCCAAAATAGTCTTTATAAGGCCATATTTTACCTTTTGTCAATGGCAACTGAAAACTGCTCTGCACTGCACATTTGTGGCAACTGAAAACTGCACACTTTGGCGTTCAAGTCCTGTCCCATGTGATCGACCCTTGTCCACACACGAGGTGCATGGGCGTCGGCGGCTGACCCGAGCGGCTGCGCACGATGTCCTGGTGGTTGCGCATTCGGTAACTGTTGCCGCGTATGTTGACGATATGGCAATGGTGCAACAGCCTGTCGATGAGTGCGGCCGCCATCGGACCAGGATCAAGTCACTTGCGCTGGCCGGCCGCAGGGTCGGGGCGCAGTGTCGCCTCGCCGCCGGTCAGTACGCGCTCGCCGTCCGCCGTATCGAGTTTGAGGCCGCCCGAATCGGTGACGCCGAGCACCCGGCCCTGGTAGTCAGCATCTCCCTGGTGCACCGCACAATAACGTCCCTGATAGACGTGCCGCTCATCGTAGGCGGCGCATAAGTTGCCAAACCCTGCGCGTTCGAACCGGCGAACGACAGGCACGAGCGCGGATATCAGTCCGGCGGCGATCTGGTCTCGGGTAATGCTGACCGCCTGCTCACGCAGGTCGGTGACTGATTGGTCGATGCCGGCGCGCACCGATGCGGCCAGATCGACGTTGAGGCCAACGCCAATGATGGCGCTGCACCGGCCAAGGTCTCGTCGAGGAGCGCCGTTCGGCGTTACCACCTCGATCAGCACGCCGCAGATCTTGGCGCCAGCCACGAGCACATCATTCGGCCACTTGACGACAGCGCCCTGAACCCCCAGGGCAGTCAGATATTCGCTGATACCCAGGCCCACGGCCAGGCTCAGGCCGCCAAGATTGGCGGGCTTCAATGCCAGATCGAAGCCCAGAGTCATCGCGATATTGCGGGCAAAGGGCGTAACCCAGGACCGGCCCCGGCGCCCTCGGCCGGCTGTCTGCAATTCTGCGAGCCAGGCCCGCCCGCCCACGGATTCGTCCTGCGCCAACCGGGCCATTCGGGTGTTGGTCGAGTCAATCGAGAGGTATATGCGCAGGTCCCGAAGCCAGGTGCAGGATTCAGCGTTGAGTGCATCATGGATATCGGACGCCGATAGAGGACGCAATCCGGCGGCCAGCGCCTTGTTGCCGGATACGGTAAGCCCGAGCGCGTCTGGCGCCCAGCCGGCTTCGGCGAACGCCGAGACTGGCAGCTCGCCGGCGTCCAGCAACTGACGCAGGAGGTTCGGTAGCAGATCAGCAGACATCTGGCGCAATACGCGGCACGGCACGCGAACAAGGCAAAAGCACAAAGGCAAAGGGAATCGCTCGCCACAGGCGAGCAGGAGAACGGGAAGGAGAAGCCTGACGACGACCTACTCTCACACGGGGAAACCCCACACTACCATCGGCGCTGCGCCGTTTCACTGCTGAGTTCGGGATGGGATCAGGTGGTTCCAGCACGCTAGTATCGTCAGGCAAACCGGTCATTCAAAGCGCATGTAGCCAACAACGCGGGATGATGCGTCTTCAAGCAGTGAGTACGCTGCCTGGCCATCAAGCCATCCTGCCCGCATATCGCGGGTGGGCTCGATTATATGGTCAAGCCGCACGGGCTATTAGTACAGGTTAGCTCAACGCCTCACGACGCTTACACACCCTGCCTATCAACCTTGTCGTCTTCAAGGACCCTACAGAAATCATCGAGATGATTTGGTGAGATCTCATCTTGAGGGGGGCTTCCCGCTTAGATGCTTTCAGCGGTTATCCCTTCCGAACATAGCTACCCGGCAATGCCACTGGCGTGACAACCGGAACACCAGAGGTCCGTCCACTCCGGTCCTCTCGTACTAAGAGCAGCTCCTCTCAAATCTCATACGCCCACGGCAGATAGGGACCGAACTGTCTCACGACGTTCTAAACCCAGCTCGCGTACCACTTTAAATGGCGAACAGCCATACCCTTGGGACCGGCTCCGGCCCCGGGATGTGATGAGCCGACATCGAGGTGCCAAACACCGCCGTCGATGTGAACTCTTGGGCGGTATCAGCCTGTTATCCCCGGAGTACCTTTTATCCGTTGAGCGATGGCCCTTCCATACAGAACCACCGGATCACTAAGACCGTCTTTCGACCCTGCTCGGCTCGTCAGCCTCGCAGTCAAGCACACTTCTGCCTTTACACGCACTGCATGATTTCCGACCATGCTGAGTGTACCTTCGTGCTCCTCCGTTACTCTTTGGGAGGAGACCGCCCCAGTCAAACTACCCACCACACACTGTCCTCGATCCAGATAATGGACCTGAGTTAGAACCCCAAGTTGGCCAGGGTGGTATTTCAAGGTTGACTCCACGAAAGCTGGCGCCTTCGCTTCAAAGTCTCCCACCTATCCTACACAAACCAAGTCAAAGTCCAGTGCGAAGCTATAGTAAAGGTTCACGGGGTCTTTCCGTCTAGCCGCGGGTACACGGCATCTTCACCGCGATTTCAATTTCACTGAGTCTCGGGTGGAGACAGTGTGGCCATCGTTACGCCATTCGTGCAGGTCGGAACTTACCCGACAAGGAATTTCGCTACCTTAGGACCGTTATAGTTACGGCCGCCGTTTACCGGGGCTTCGATCATGAGCTTCGCCGAAGCTGACCCAATCAATTAACCTTCCGGCACCGGGCAGGCGTCACACCCTATACGTCCTCTTGCGAGTTTGCAGAGTGCTGTGTTTTTAATAAACAGTCGCAGCCACCTGGTATCTTCGGCCGCCAGCAGCTCAGGGAGCGAGTCCCGTCACCGCCAGCGGCGCACCTTCTCCCGAAGTTACGGTGCCATTTTGCCTAGTTCCTTCACCCGAGTTCTCTCAAGCGCCTTGGTATTCTCTACCCGACCACCTGTGTCGGTTTGGGGTACGGTCGTTCGTGACCTGAAGCTTAGAGGTTTTTCCTGGAAGCGTGGCATCAACGGCTTCCCGCTCGTATAAGAGCAGTTCGTCATCACTTCTCGGCCTTGAAATTCTGGATTTGCCTGGAATTTCAGCCTACCAGCTTGAACCTGGACAACCATCGCCAGGCCCGCCTAGCCTTCTTCGTCACCCCATCGCAGTCACGGCCGGTACAGGAATATTGACCTGTTTCCCATCGACTACGCCTTTCGGCCTCGCCTTAGGGGCCGACTCACCCTGCGCCGATGAACGTGGCGCAGGAACCCTTGGTCTTCCGGCGAGGAGGATTTTCACCTCCTTTATCGTTACTCATGTCAGCATTCGCACTTCTGATACCTCCAGCCCGCCTTGCGGCGAACCTTCAGCGGCTTACAGAACGCTCCTCTACCATGCCTACTCCCGAGGGAGCAGGCATCCGCAGCTTCGGTGGACAGTTTCAGCCCCGGTACATCTTCCGCGCAGGCCGACTCGACCAGTGAGCTATTACGCTTTCTTTAAAGGATGGCTGCTTCTAAGCCAACCTCCTGGCTGTCTGGGCCTTCCCACATCGTTTCCCACTTAACTGTCACTTGGGGACCTTAGCTGGCGGTCTGGGTTGTTTCCCTTTCCACGACGGACGTTAGCACCCGCCGTGTGTCTCCCTCGATTGCACTCACCGGTATTCGGAGTTTGCATGGGGTTGGTAAGTCTAGGTGACCCCCTAGCCCAAACAGTGCTCTACCCCCGGTGGTGAGACGAGAGGCTCTACCTAAATAGATTTCGAGGAGAACCAGCTATCTCCGAGCTTGATTAGCCTTTCACTCCGAGCCACAGGTCATCCCCCAATTTTTCAACATTGGTGGGTTCGGGCCTCCAGTTGATGTTACTCAACCTTCACCCTGCCCATGGCTAGATCGCTCGGTTTCGGGTCTGCTCCTGCCGACTCTAAACGCCCTGTTAAGACTCGGTTTCCCTACGGCTCCCCTTTTACGGTTAACCTTGCCAGCAAAAGCAACTCGCTGACCCATTATACAAAAGGTACGCAGTCACCCGCGTTCGACCCCTCCCGAAGGAAGGGCTTTGCGCAGGCTCCCACTGCTTGTATGCATTCGGTTTCAGGATCTATTTCACTCCCCTCTCCGGGGTTCTTTTCGCCTTTCCCTCACGGTACTGGTTCACTATCGGTCAGCCAAGAGTATTTAGCCTTGGAGGATGGTCCCCCCTCGTCCGAAGACACTTCAAACAGGATTTCACGTGTCCCGTCCTACTCGATTTCACCCAAGGTCTGTTTTCGTGTACGGGGCTATCACCCTGTATCGCGCAACTTTCCAGATGCTTCCACTAACAAACCATGAGCTTAAGGGCTGTTCCCCGTTCGCTCGTCGCTACTGAGGGAATCTCGGTTGATTTCTTTTCCTCCGGGTACTTAGATATTTCAATTCCCCGGGTTCGCCTCCATACCCTATGGATTCAGGTATGGATACCGCCCGAAAGCGGTGGGTTTCCCCATTCGGAAATCCCCGGATCAAAGCCTGTTAGCCGGCTCCCCGAGGCTTATCGCAAGCTACGACGTCCTTCATCGCCTTTGGCTGCCTAGGCATCCACCGAATGCACTTTCATGCTTGACCATATAATCCAACCCACCTTTGCCGCGCCGAAGCGGGGCAGGCATTGGCCGGATTCTGGTAACGCACATCACTGCCGGCGCAACTGACGCCCGCCAATGGCAGGCCAGTTGCACCAAGACGCATCAAAACTACGCCCGCCCGAACGGACGGACGCTTACCCGCGTTGTTATTGCATTGAATAACAATGCGGCTACATGCTTTGAACTTTTAATCGTCGGGAGACCGGCGCTGGCGCGCCTGGTCACCGTGAATTTCGATTTCGCCGTTGCGGCGCGAGATAGTCGGCAAGGTGGTGGAGCCGAGGAGGATCGAACTCCTGACCTCCTGCGTGCAAGGCAGGCGCTCTCCCAGCTGAGCTACGGCCCCACAGTCACTTCCACGCGAAGCCAATTGACATCTGGTGGGTCTGGGTGGACTTGAACCACCGGCCTCACCCTTATCAGGGGTGCGCTCTAACCAACTGAGCTACAGACCCGATCAAGAGTTCACGACAGGGTGAGCCGGCGAATCCGCAACAAACGAACAGGTAAACCGTAAACCCAAGCCATTCGTGTGGGGCTACCGAGACTGAGCCCGGTAGCAAGGTCGGTCGGCGCCAACGCCAAGGCGCTTCACGACCCACGAAAATCTTCTGGATGCCCTTGATCCGATCTTGCGTTCCAACTGCTGGCGAGAAACGCTCAGGATTCAAGGTTTAAGGAGGTGATCCAGCCGCAGGTTCCCCTACGGCTACCTTGTTACGACTTCGTCCCAGTCATGAACCACACCGTGGTAACCGCCCTCCCGAAGGTTAGACTAGCTACTTCTGGTGCAACCCACTTCCATGACGTGACGGGCGGTGTGTACAAGGCCCGGGAACGTATTCACCGCGACGTTCTGATTCGCGATTACTAGCGATTCCGACTTCAAGGAGTCGAGTTGCAGACTCCTATCCGGACTACGAGCGGTTTTTTGGGATTCGCTTGCCATCACTGGTTCGCAGCCCTCTGTGCCGCCCATTGTAGCACGTTTGTAGCCCACCCCGTAAGGGCCATGATGACTTGACGTCATCCCCACCTTCCTCCGGTTTGTCACCGGCAGTCTCCCTAAAGTTCCCGGCTTGATCCGCTGGCAAATAGGGACAAGGGTTGCGCTCGTTACGGGACTTAACCCAACATCTCACGACACGAGCTGACGACAGCCATGCAGCACCTGTCACCCGGTTCCCGAAGGCACATTCCCATCTCTGGGAACTTCCGGGGATGTCAAGGGGTGGTAAGGTTCTTCGCGTTGCATCGAATTAAACAACATGCTCCACCGCTTGTGCGGGCCCCCGTCAATTCATTTGAGTTTTAACCTTGCGGCCGTACTCCCCAGGCGGAGAACTTATCGCGTTAGCTGCGCCACCAAGACCGCAAGGGCCCCAACGGCTAGTTCTCATCGTTTACGGCGTGGACTACCAGGGTATCTAATCCTGTTTGCTCCCCACGCTTTCGCACCTCAGCGTCAGTATTGGTCCAGGAGGCTGCCTTCGCCATCGGTATTCCTTCCTATATCTACGCATTTCACCGCTACACAGGAAATTCTACCTCCCTCTACCATACTCGAGTCCGGCAGTTTGGAATGCAGTTCCCAGGTTGAGCCCAGGGCTTTCACATCCCACTTACCGAACCGCCTACGCGCGCTTTACGCCCAGTAATTCCGATTAACGTTCGCACCCTCCGTATTACCGCGGCTGCTGGCACGGAGTTAGCCGGTGCTTCTTCTGTGGTTAACGTCAAGGCTCGGGAGTATTAGCCCCGAGATTTTCTTCACCACTGAAAGTGCTTTACAACTTAATAGCCTTCTTCACACACGCGGCATGGCTGGGTCAGGCTTTCGCCCATTGCCCAAGATTCCCTACTGCTGCCTCCCGTAGGAGTCTGGACCGTGTCTCAGTTCCAGTGTGGCTGATCGTCCTCTCAGACCAGCTATGGATCGTCGCCTTGGTGGGCCATTACCCCACCAACAAGCTAATCCAACGCAGGCTCATCCGGCAGCGAGAGCTTCCAGGGAGAGGCCCTCTTTGATCCGTGGATGTCATACGGTATTAGCTCGAGTTTCCCCGAGTTGTCCCCTACTGCCGGGTAGATTCCTACGCGTTACTCACCCGTCCGCCACTCTACTCGCGCCCGAAGGCGCTTTCTCGTTCGACTTGCATGTATTAGGCCTGCCGCCAACGTTCAATCTGAGCCATGATCAAACTCTTCAGTTTTTTCTTGCGACGCAATTGCTTGCGTCAAAGGGTCTGTTGGCCCCAAATGAATCTTCGTGTTACCCACACGAATGGCTTGTCTCGGCCGATCAGCACCCGGCGCTTTCCACTTCGGAAAGCCCCAAACGACGATCGCCGAGTTCGGTTTACCTGCATTGTTAAAGGCCAGCATTCCGGGCGTTGCCCGGAAGCGGGTGGCGCATTATACGCCCGGCGCATGGCATGACAAGGAAATTTTTCAGAAATTTTTCAGGGTTTTGCCGGGCTCGCACATCCGGCGCGAGCAAGCGCAAGAATGATTCTGTGCGCTCGCCGATTCTACGCTGACGCCTGCGCCCCGAGAACCACCAGACGCCAGTGCTTCCTGCCCCGCCGAATCAGGAAGTACTGGCCGTAGAGCGCATCATTGCGGTGCAACCGTCGGCCCGAATCTGACTGCCGCTCGCCATTGACGAACAGGCCGCCACTCTGCACCAGCTTGCGTGCCGCACCGTTGGAGCCCGCCAGCCCTGCCGCCACCGTCGCTTCCAGCAGGCCCGTACCCTCCAGCGCCTGGCTCTTGTCGAGGCCATCGAGTTCGAGCTGCTTGAGATCCATGGCTTCAAGCGCAAGGGGGTCACCGCCGAACAGGCACTGACTGATGCGCCGCGCCGAATCGACGCCCTCCGCCCCATGCACCATTGCGGTCACGGCATCCGCCAATCGCTGCTGGGCCGCTCGCTTCTCCGGCGCCTCGACAATACCAACCTGCAACGATTCAATCGCATCCAGAGGCAGCAGGGTGAACTGACGCAGATAGCGCGTGACGTCTGCATCTGCGGTGTTCAGCCAGAATTGATAGAAGCGGTAGGGCGATGTCCTGTCGGGATCCAGCCAGATGGCGCCAGCTGCGGTCTTGCCGAACTTGGCGCCATCGGCGCGCGTGACCAGCGGCAGGGTCAAGGCATGGGCCTCCAGGCCAAGCCGCCGACGCACCAGATCCACGCCTGCCAGGATGTTGCCCCACTGATCGCTGCCGCCTATCTGCAGCGAGCATCCATAGCGTCTGGCCAGCTCGCAATAGTCGAACGCCTGCAGCAGCATGTAGCTGAATTCAGTGTAGGAGATACCCCCTTCCGGGCGCTGCAAGCGGCTGCGAACCGACTCTCGGGCCAGCATGGTATTGACCGAAAAATGCTTGCCCACATCGCGCAGAAAAGGAATCACGCCGAGTGGTTCGGTCCACTCCAGATTGCTGACGATGCGGGCCTTGCTGTCGCCCTCGAAGTCGAGATAGCGCAGCACCTGCGCCTGCAGACGCTCTACCCATTCAGCCACCAGGGACGCATCAGCCAAAGCCCGTTCATCGCCTCGGCCCGACGGATCTCCAATCAATCCGGTGGCGCCTCCGAGCAGGAGAACGGGCGTATGTCCGGCCATCTGAAACCGGCGCAGGGCGAGCAGTGGCACCAGATTGCCGATGTGCAGGCTGGGCGCGGTGGGGTCAAACCCGCAATAGAGCGTGCGTGCGCCTCCCTCAAGATGCTGACGCAGACGCTGTTCGTCCGAGACTTGAGCAACCAGGCCACGCGCTTTCAGGTCATCAAGCGCCATCGTGAACGAGTTTGGATACCTGCCTGAACAAGGCGCGCACTATAGCAGATCGCCGATGGCGCTCCCGGCCAGGCGCCTGCGGCACGGGCTTCCGTCCGGTCAGAAAATTCCGTCCAGGGCACTTCGACTGACAGGACTGATTCACGCCCTGCCCATGATTGCCAGCACGATTTTCCTGTCTATAATGGCATTCGGCCTCAGGCCGTTGGGCCTTTGGTATTCTCGCCGTTCAGGGAGGGTTCTTTATGTACAGACGGTTGGTTGGTAACATTTCTCTGCTGCTGGCCTGCGTGCTGGTTGTCGGCTGCCAGACTGATTCTGGCGGGGTCGGCACTCAGCGGCCCGGCGGAAGTTCTCCCGGAATGGAAACTCCGGATCCCACAAATCCTAGCGCAGACCCAAGGGTGTTCACGGGCAATAACGAGCCCATAGACCCGGATCCGGTTGTTCCCGGAAGCCGGGTTCCACTGAACCTTGTCTTCTACTTCGAATTCGATCAGGCCGTCATCTCTCGTGACGATCTGGAAACGCTCGACAAGCACGCGCGCGTGCTGCGCGAGAATCCCGCCAGTCGGGTGTTGGTCGAGGGCCACTGCGATGAACGTGGCACACGCGAATACAACCTGGCTTTGGGCGAACGGCGAGCAGACGCGATTCGCGGTTATCTGGTTGCAGCCGGAGTTCCGGAATCCCGAGTAGAAACGATCAGTTACGGTGAAGAAAGACCGGCAGATCCCGGCCATACGGAGGCGGCCTGGTCCCGCAATCGTCGGGCCGAGCTGGCCTATCGCTAGCCAGACGAGGCTATAGCATGCCGGAGCAACCGCACCGGCGGCGGGAAGGTCTCTTCTTCATTCCCTCGACAGCGCGGCTGACAGCTTCAGTTGCGGCCGTGCTGCTGATTGTCTCGGCTACGGGCCATGTCCAAGGCGCCGAAGCCGTCGCTGCACAGGCCGAACAGCCAGAAGTAGTTGATCGATCAGCCGACAGCACCGGCCTGCGTGATGTGTACTATCAGGTTCAGGTACTGCAACGAGAAGTAGCCACGCTGCGCGGCCTGGTGGAAGATCAGTCCTACCAGCTCCGGCGTCTGGCTCAGGAACAAAGCGACCAGTATCTGGACCTGGACCGTCGGTTGAGCGCCTTGCAGGACCCGAACGCAAGCCAACGATCAACTGCGCCCGGAGCCACGCCCGGCAGCCTGCCTGACGGCACTGCCGATACAGCGCTTCAGCCTGGAGACCCCTCGGCAGACTCGGCAGCAGCCGAGAAGGCAGCCTACACAACCGCATTCAACCTGATGCGAAACCGCGATTTCGATAGCTCGATAGACGCCTTCGGTCAGATGTTGGCAAATTTTCCGAATGGCCACTATGTGCCCAACGGTCATTACTGGCTGGGTGAGCTCTACCTGGCGAAGCAACAAACCGAAGCCGCTCGCGAGGAGTTTGCCCGGGTCGTCAATCTGTTTCCGGAGCACCTCAAGTATTCGGACGCCCTGTACAAGCTCGGCGTCGCCTATCACCAGCTAGGCGATACGGAGCGGGCGCTTGAAGCCTTGCAGAAGGTGCAGGAAGAGCGACCTGACAGTTCAGCCGCCGAGCTCGCCAAATCCTACGCCGCAGAACTTCAATAGACCAGGCGCCCGACCAGCGGTTGGCAAGGCGCGGCTTGGTGGGCCGTCTGGGGCTCGAACCCAGGACCAACGGGTTAAAAGCCCGGTGCTCTACCAACTGAGCTAACGACCCGCGCGGGGGCGCGCATTGTATGCACCTGGCCGGCGTCAGGCAAACCCGGCAAGGCGACTTGCACGGACGCTCAAAAGGGCGCGTTCAGCGTATCCATGTAGGGCGACCAGGCCGGCTCCCGAACGTCACCAACCGAAGACGGCAGGCGGTAGCGAACGCGCCCGTCGATGGAGACCACGCCGAGAATGCCGCGCCCTTCGTTCAGGGTGGCGTACATCAGCATGGCGCCGTTCGGCGCCAGCGACGGCGATTCATCCAGAACGGTCTCGGTAAGAACGTTGACCGTGCCCCGGGAGAGATCCTGCCAGGCAATGTGATCGACATCCTTGACCCGGTGCACAAATACCAGATGCACGCCATCGGACAGCAAGCGCGCGCGCGCATTGTAGGAGCCCTCATAGGTCAACCGCTCGACGAAGTTGTTCGACAGGTCGATCTGATAGATCTGCGGCCGCCCGCCCCGGTCGGACGTAAAGATCAGGCTGCGGCCGTCCGGCGACCAGCTCGGCTCGGTATCAATCGCATGATGGCGGGTAATCTGACGCAGTTGCTTGTCCGCCAGGTTCATCACATAAACCTCGGGATTGCCGTCGCGAGACAGCACCAACGCCATGTGCTTGCCATCTGGCGAATACACTGGCGATCCGTTGATGCCCGGAAAGTGGGGCAGAACCTCCCGCTCTCCCGTGGCCACATCCTGCAACACGATACGGTGTCGCCGACCTTCGAAAGAGACATAGGCCAGGCGTCTGCCATCCGGGGACCAGCTTGGCGACATCAGCGGCTCGCTCGACTCGACAAGCGTTCTGGCCCGGGCCCCGTCCGAATCCGCGATCTGCAACTGGTAGCTGGCGTAGTCCGTGCCTGCATTCCGGGCCAGGATATAGGCGATGCGCGTGGAGTAAGCGCCCGGCACGCCGGTTATGGCCTCATACACCTCATCCGAGATACGGTGCGCCAGGTCCCGCCACTTGCCGACAGGCGCCGTGAGTTGACCGGCCAGAGTCTGACGCTCGTTGGCAACGTCATAGAGTTCATAGTCAACGCTGATGCCGTCCGCCTCGCTACCCGATATGCGACCGACCACCAGATACTCGGAACCCAGGATGCGCCAGTCGCGAAAGAACACTTCCGCTCGCTGGCTGGGGAAGGAGAGCATGTTGCCCTCTTCTTCCGGCGCAAACTGACCGCTGCGCGCGAGGTCAAAGGCGATGATGTCCGACATCGGCGTTTGCCCGGACACATCCGATATGCTGCGAAATGGCACGACAGCGATCCGGGTCTGCTGGTCGTACCCAGCGTCTATGATGATGCTGTCCAGCACGTCATCGGACAGCGCCGGACGAGCCAGAGCCATCCACAGCAGGGCCAGCGTCAGGCCGGAAAAAAGCCGTTTGCCTGTGACATGGAAGCCGCGCTCGCGCCACTGTCGGCTGGCTCGGCCGGTGTGGATCACTACCGATTTCATCGCAATAAGTCCTCGGGTCTGAACAACAGGGAAAAACGTCGGAAGTGGCGCTCAAACAGCCGCGATTCCGATGGCACATCAAAGCTGCGCGCCTTGCGCACTGCCGCCTCGGCCGACCGATCAAAGGGCGCGTGGCCGCTCGATTCCAGCAGGGTAACCGACACCACTGTGCCGGTCGGCACCAACTCGACCAGAAGTCGCGCCTGCATGCCATTGCGTGCGCTCGGCGGCCGCGACCAGTTGGCGACTACTCGTTCATAAACGCCATAGCGATAACTCTCGACCTCTGACTGCTCGGCGTCCTCGGTGATTTCCGTGACCTCGGTCTGCATGGCTTCAGCGAACGAGCGCTCGGCCAAGGCCGCAAGCCGACGCTGCACCTCCTGCGCACGAAGCGCCTGTTCATCCACACTCGGCTCGACGGGTTCGGGCGGGGGCGCGGGTTTCGGCTGCGCTGCCGCCCTGGGTTCCGGTTGCGGAGGCGCCTCCGCGGGCGGCAAGACCCGCGGGGCTGGCGCTGCCTTTTGTCGCACCATGACCAATCGGGACTGAATCGCCCTGGGCTTCAGTTCGAGGACCGCCGAACGCTTCTCCGGCGACCAGCCGCTGTGCAGCGCGAATCCGGCGGCCAGATGCAACAGCACCGCCAGGAGCAGAGGGCCGCTGTAGTAGCGCAGGGTAGCCGTCACGCCTCTTCAAGCCGCGTCGGTGGATCTGTTACCAGACCCACGCTCTGCGCGCCCGCCTTCTGCAACACCGTCATGACGCGCACTACTTCGCCATAGTCCAGCCGATGATCAGCCTTGACGTACACCCCAACGTCAGGCCTTGCCCGCAGAATCTTGCCAGCCTGGTCCGCCAGCGAATAGATGGTGACCCGCGTGCCATCGTCGGCGCCTGTCTGCAATCCGAGATTGACAAACAGGGCGCCATCGGCGCGGATGGACACCACCAGAGGATCCCGGTCCATGTCGGTGATCGGCTCGGATGGCGCCTCCGGCAGATCGACCAGCACCCCCTGAGTCAACAACGGCGCCGTAGCCATGAATATCACCAGCAACACGAGCATGACGTCAATGTAGGGGACTACATTGATCTCCGACATGGGTCGGCGTCGAGTCGTCATGGGTTGCCTGCACCGCTCGCCGCGGCCCGATGAAGGATACTGGACACTTCATCGCTGAAGGCCTCGTTACGCTTCATCAATTCCTCGACCTTGGCCGAAAAGCGATTGTAGCCGATGACCGCTGGAATGGCGGCAAACAAACCCATTGCCGTCGCAATCAGGGCCTCGGATATGCCTGGCGCAACCGACGCCAGCGTCGCCTGGCTCATGTTGGCGAGGCTGCGGAAGGAGTTCATGATGCCCCAGACTGTGCCGAACAGGCCCACATAGGGGCTGGTGGATCCGACGGTGGCAAGAAACACCAGATGCCGGGACAGACGCTCTTCCTCGCGCATCAGGGCCACGCGCATACCACGCTGGACGCCCTGCATGATCGAATCGAGTTCCGCGCCCGCCTGCTCCGACAAGCGCTCGAATTCGCGAAAGCCGGCGACAAAGACAGTCTCGATGCCGGTCAATTCCTCCAGTTCCTTCAATTCACCATAGAGGCTGCGCAGGTCGCCCCCGGACCAGAACTCGTCTTCAAACGCTTCGGTTTCCGAAGCCACCCGACGCAAAAAGAACCAGCGCTGGAAAATCATCATCCAGGAGACGACCGAGGCCAGGGCCAACAGCCCCATGACGATTTGCACCAGCAGGCTGGCGTTGGCGAGCAAGTCGAAAATGGGCAGTTGTTCAGGCATGACGACTCCATTCGGTTGCAGATAGCTTGTGCCCTCGCGTCACGATTCCTCGTCCGCTGCGGGCTGATA
Organism: Pseudomonadales bacterium; assembly: GCA_965199705.1. Taxonomy (GTDB): domain Bacteria; phylum Pseudomonadota; class Gammaproteobacteria; order Pseudomonadales; family Azotimanducaceae; genus Azophilus. The sequence goes on along the minus strand of OZ241359.1, from coordinate 584,358 downwards.
CAGGTCGCCCTGCGACTGCTGCGGCTGCGCCCTGGGTGCTGGCAGGCCGAAGTGCCGCCAGGCTGTGGCGGTGACGACCCGGCCTCGGGGTGTGCGCATCACATACCCCTGTTGGAGCAGATAAGGTTCGATGACGTCCTCAATGGTATCCCGTTCTTCACCAATCGCGGCGGCCAGGGTATCGATGCCGACCGGGCCGCCGGAGAATTGCTTCATGATGGCACCCAGAAGCCTTCTGTCCATGGCGTCAAGACCTTGGCTATCGACCTCCAGCATCTTCAGGGCTGCGTCCACCGTCTGCTTCGAAATCGCGCCGTCCGCACGCACCTCGGCATAGTCACGAACCCGCCGCAGCAAGCGATTGGCAATCCTCGGCGTGCCACGCGAGCGGCGCGCCACTTCAACAGACCCGTCCGCATCAGCAGTCAATTCCAGAAGCGCGGCGGAGCGCTGCACGATCTCGCGCAGCTCTTCAGCACTGTAGAACACGAGGCGTTGCACGATACCGAATCTGTCGCGCAGGGGCGAGGTCAGCAGGCCGGCTCGGGTGGTGGCGCCAATCAGCGTAAAGGGCTTCAGATCGAGTTTCAGGGAACGGGCAGCGGGCCCTTCGCCCAGCAGAATGTCGATCTGAAAATCCTCCATCGCCGGATAGAGTATCTCTTCCACCACCGGCGACAGCCGATGAATCTCGTCAACAAAGAGAACGTCGCCCGCTTCAAGATTGGTCAACAGCGCCGCCAGATCGCCGGACTTTTCCAGCACAGGCCCGGACGTGGTGCGGATGCTGGCGCCCATCTCCTCGGCGATGATATGCGCAAGCGTGGTCTTGCCGAGACCGGGCGGGCCGAACAACAGCGTATGATCGAGCGCCTCATGGCGTCGCCGGGCAGCTTCTATGGCAATTGCCATCTGCTCGCGAACCACCGACTGGCCGATATACTCGCCAAGCCGAGCCGGACGCAGGCTCCGATCAAAGCGCAACTCCGAGGCATCTTCAGCATGCCCGTCGATCAGTCGCTGCGCATCGGTCATCGGTCCGTGTCTCTGCTTTCTTCGTGCATTTCTTCCTGCACACGCAGGTTGGACACACGGTCCGGGGAAAAGTCACCCATATCAAGCGCCCGCCCGGCGCAGGGCTTCCCGAACCATGTCTTCCAGCGTCGCGTCCGGCGCCTGAACATCGCGCACCATGCGGGCCGCCGCTTGCGGACGGTAACCCAGCCGAATCAATGCTTGCTCGGCTTCCGAAGCAGCCGAACCTGGCTGCCGGATCGATGGCGCCGCCACTGCTCCCGCCGAAGTAACCGGAATGTCCATGCGGGTCAGAAGACCCTTCAGATCGAACAGCATCCGTTCGCCGGTCTTCTTGCCGATGCCGGGCACCTGCGTCAGGGCGGCCACATCGTTGCTTGCGACCAGAGCAGCAAGGTCAGCAAGGGCAAAGGCGCCAATGACTGCCAGGGCGAGCTTTGGCCCCACCGAGTTGATTCGCAGCAGGGCCCGAAACAGATCACGCTCGGCCTCGGTCAGAAAGCCGTAGAGCGCCTGATCATCCTGACGCACGAGCAGATGCGTGTGCAAGACCGCCTCGGCGCCCGGGCCTGGCAAGGCCGCCAGGGTCTTTGCGGGCACAGCAACCTGATAACCCACACCGGCAACATCAATCAGAAGCTGACCATTGGCGCTATCCAGGCTAACCACCGAACCGCGCAGTCGCCCGATCACGACGGCCGACTCAAGGCGCCAGGCCGTGCAGCCAGCGCGTCAATCGGATGGCTGTGTACATGGCATACCGCCAATGCGAGCGCATCCGCTTCGTCCTCACCGAGCGCCTGGGCGTCGCAGCGCAGCAACACGCCCACCATATGCTGAACCTGCGCCTTGCTGGCGCCGCCAACGCCGACTATCGTCTTTTTCATCTGCCGCGGCGCGTATTCGAACATCGGCACGCCTTCGTGCGCTGCGGCAGCAATGGCCGCCCCGCGCGCCTGGCCGAGCTTCAGGGCGGACTGCGGATTGCGCGCCATGAACACCTGCTCGATCGCCAGCACGTCAGGGCCATACTCGCGAACAACCCTCAGCACGCCTTCGTGAATGCACCCCAGTCTCTCCGCCAGACTGCCATCCGGCGTGCGAATGCAACCGGAATCAACGACAGTCAGCACGCCCCCCTGCACTTCGACAACGCCATAACCTGTTGCCCGGGAGCCCGGATCAATGCCCAACACTCGAACAAGTCGTGCGCTTGCAGAAGGCGCACCCGGATGCACGGAGGCGCCGCTGCCCGTCATGCGTCCGCCGCATCCGGCAATTTCGCGTTGGTATAGACATTCTGGACGTCGTCCAATTCTTCCAGGGCATCGACCAGCCCCATCAAGGATTCGCCACGTCTGGCGTCGCACGGCTGCATCACCTTGGGCAGGAGGGTCACCTCTGCCTGTTCCGGCGGCAGGCCCGCCGCCTCAAGCGCGCGCACAGCCTGGCCGAGCAGCTCCCAGGGGGTCGTCACGAGAATGGCGCCGTCCGGCTCGGTGACCAGGTCCTCAGCGCCTGCCTCAAGCGCAGTATCAAGCAGGCGTTCCTCGTCTGCGTCGGACCCGTACTGAATCAGACCCTTGCGGGAAAAGAGATGGGTGACGGAGCCATCGGAGCCGAGACTGCCGCCATGCTTGCTGAAGGCGTAGCGTACTTCCGCCACCGCTCGGTTGCGGTTGTCCGTCATCACTTCAACCAGTATCGCCACGCCACCGGCAGCATAGCCCTCGTAGGTGATTTCTTCGAGGTCGCTGCCTTCTCCACCCCCCAGACCGCGGGCGACGGCCCGGTCGATGGTGTCCTTGGGCACATTGACAGCCAGGGCCTTGTCGAGCGCCGCCCGCAGCCGCGGATTGTCGTCCGCGCCACCGCCCAGCCGAGCGGCTACGGTGACTTCACGCAGCACCCGCGTCCAGAGTTTGCCGCGCTTGGCGTCTTGTCGAGCCTTGCGATGCTTGATGTTCGCCCACTTGCTGTGACCGGCCAAACCTCAGCCTCCCGTACTGCCGGTTTCCTGCAGACGCAGGTGCAGCTCGCGCAGTTGCTCCGCATCCACTGGCGAGGGAGCCGCCATCATGGGGTCCGCGGCTGATTGGGTTTTTGGAAAGGCAATCACGTCCCGAACCGCAGTGGCGCCGGCAAGCAGCATGACGATGCGATCAAAGCCCAGCGCAATGCCGCCATGCGGCGGGCAGCCGTGGGTCAGGGCATCCAGCAGGAATCCGAATTTCACCTCCGCCTCCTGGCCGATGCCCAGGGCCTGAAACACGGCTCTCTGCATCTGCGGCTGATGAATGCGCAGCGAGCCGCCGCCGAGTTCATAGCCGTTCATCACCAGATCGTATGCGGCAGCGCGCGCTTCCCGGGGCTTCGCCAACAGCGCCTCGACAGAACACCGAGGCCGCGTGAAGGGGTGATGCGCCGATTGCAGAGCGCCGCTTGCAGCCTGCTCGAACAGCGGCCAGTCGGTTACCCATGCCGGCGCAAACCCGGCGCGAACCAACCCGAGTTGCTCGCCGACATGGTTGCGCAACGCGCCCATCGACTGATTGACAACATGGCCCGGACCCGCGCCGAACAGCAACAGATCGCCCGTCTCGGCTTCGGTGCGCTCAAGCATCGTCGCCACGACATCCGGTTGCAGAAACTTGACGATGGGCGAGGTCAGACCATCCAGGCCGGCGTGGCGGTCCCGAACCTTGATCCAGGCGAGGCCCTCGGCACCGTACCGACCCACCAGCGCAGCCAGGTCATCCAGTGCCTTGCGGCTGAGGCGGCTGCCGCCAGGCGCCTTCATCACCACCACCCGTCCATCCGCTTGGCGCGCCGGGCGGCTGAACACCTGAAAGTCCGTGTTGGCCACCAGGTCCGCAATGTCAACCAATTCCAGCGGGTTGCGCAGATCCGGCTTGTCGCTGCCAAAGCGATCCATGGCTTCACCCCAGGACAACACGGGAAAGTCACCGAGTTCCACCCCGAGGATCTCGTTGAACAGGCGCTGCATCATGCCTTCGGCCAGCGCCATGACCTCAGCTTCGGTGACGAAGGACGCCTCCAGGTCGATTTGCGTGAACTCCGGCTGGCGATCATGCCGCAGGTCCTCATCCCGATAGCATCGGGCCAGCTGATAGTAGCGCTCGACGCCAGACATCATCAGCAACTGCTTGTAGATCTGCGGTGACTGCGGAAGCGCGAAAAACTGGCCAGGGTGGGTGCGGCTGGGCACCAGGTAGTCCCGGGCGCCTTCGGGCGTGGAGCGGCTGAGCGTAGGTGTTTCGATTTCCCAGTAGCCGGCTTCGTCGAGATAGTTACGCACGCAGCGGGCCGCCTGTGCACGAATCTTCAGATGCGCCTGCATGCGCGGTCGGCGCAGGTCCAGATAGCGGTAGCGCAGACGCACATCCTCGCCCGCATCCGAATATTCATCGAGTTGGAAGGGTGGGGTTCGGGCCGCGTTCATTACTTCGAGTTCCGCACCCAGAACTTCCACCTCGCCGGTGGCCATGTTCGGATTCTCGGCGCCGGCCTGTCGCGCCCGCACCCGCCCGGTCATGCGCAGTACATACTCGTTGCGCACCCGGTCCGCAGTCTGGAAGCTGTCTGCCGTATCCGGGTCGTACACCACCTGCACGATGCCGGAACGGTCTCGCACGTCCAGGAAAATGACGCCGCCATGATCGCGCCGCCGATGTACCCATCCGGTCAGCGCCACGGCTTCGCCGATATGCGATCGATTCAGTTCGCCGCAGGCGTGGCTGTGCATCATCTATGGCTGCTCCGAATTGCCGGTTGTATGGCCCGTGGCTGCAATGAGGACGCGCCCGGTGACCCGGACGGCGCGGCAACACGACAGATCAGGGGTGCCCCCGCTTGCCCTGATCGGCGGCTGCGGGCCTGCCCGTGCCGGCCTCTTTCTTGTTGGCACTCGCGCCATTGGCCTTGGCGCCATTGGTCTTGCCGGGTTTGGCGCCCTTGGCGTCCTTACCGGTGTCCGGCTTGCCAGCATCCCGTTTGCCGGCGTCCACATTGCCGGAATCGCCCTTCTCCCCGGACCTGCGCGCCTCGCGCTCGCCGCCGGCGCTGCCGCTCGCTGTGTCCTCCGATTGCGTCCTGGCGTCGCCCTTGTCACCTGCCAGATTCCTCTGCTGGCCGGACTTGAAGTCCGTCTCGTACCAACCACCCCCCTTGAGGCGGAAAGCGACTGCGGAAATACGCTTCTTCAGCGACTGAGCGCCACAGGCAGGGCACATCTCCAGCGGCGGCTCACTGATCTTCTGCATGGCGTCCAACTCGTGGCCGCAAGCGGTACAGCGGTATTCGTATATCGGCATGACAGAACCCGAATTCAGGCGACATGATAAGAAAATCCCGTCACCACGACTAGCCCGGATATTGCGCCAGGAGGCCGGTCAAACGGAGCATTTTATTTTGATTTCAATTTGTTAGAAAATTCTCTCCGGCGCCGCGCGAAAACGCCTTGAGCCGACCGGATCGTGCAGCCGCCACCGTGCAAGCAACTGATCTCGCCTGGCCCTGGCCCTTGCCCAGCATATTCCAATTAGAAAGTGAGCCTGAACTTGTTGGCTGATCTGGTGGCCAGGGCATGATATTGGGGGTTGGTTTGGTCTCTGAATTGGGTTGTGTGGGCGATGCGGACTGAAGTTGTCGAAGGAGGGTGTTTCTGGGTCGCTGTTCCGCTGCCTGCGTGCAGGCGTGCGGCGGAACAGCGACTTCGGACAGGGTAGAGCGGTCATTCAGGCCACTTGAGTTTGTGCGTTGGCGATGATCTGGAACAGGCGGGCGCGTTCGGCATTGAGGGCCCTGGCCGCTTGCAGATCGCTCTGCTCGTGGGCCAGTGCATCGAGTTCTGCGAAGGTGATGCCGTGCTTGAGACAGGCTTCGGCATCGGGCAGGGAGCGCAGCTTGGCGTATGGGGTTCTGACGTCGGCGGGCCGGTAAACCCGCCGGATGCGACCGTTGGCGGCTTCCCTTTCGGTGGCGAACAGGCAGGGTCGATGGTAGTTGAGATACGGTGACAGACGCTTCTGGGTGAAGGTGTCGACCAGCGCGGCGCAGTGGCGTGGGATGTGGTCGTGGCCCAGAAAGCGTCGTATGACGCTGGCGTTCTTCCCCTCGACGAGCGCGTTGTCGGTGGAGCGCCGCGGGCGCGACTTGGTGAACTCGTGGATATGCAGCTTGTTGAGCAGTGCCGCAACCGTGTGATTGATGTACTCGGAGCCGTTGTCGGCGTGAAAGCCGGTGACGACAAAGGGAAAAAGCCCCAACAGACCCTCCAGAACCGGTACCAGAAAGCGTTCGGAGATCGCCTCGACAGCCCCGATGAACTCGTATTGCGTCACTTGATCGACGAGGTTGATCAAATACACGCCCTTGGCGCCGTCGCGGTCGCCCTGGTGAACGGTGTCGACGCGCAGGAAGCCGGGCCGGCCCGCCGGCTGCGGCGCCCGGCGTTCGCCCACCGCCACCGTCGCCGCCTTGGTCGCATGGAAGACCGTGCGGTGCGTGCGGTAGGTCCGGGAGCGCCGCAGGTTGTATAAGTGACTCGCCGAGAGTTGCGCCAACCGCTCGAAGCGCCGGTCGCCGAATACCCGGTGCTCGCGTTGGAGAACGACCCGCGTCGCCAGCCCGGACATCTGGCCGAGGTCGGCGTCCACACGAGCGAGCAGGCGAATGTCGGTCGGCGTGTAAACGCGGTTGAAGGGCCGACCCTGGTTCCCGTCGCGGCGGTCGACCACCTTGGCCGTCTCGCGGTGCTGGCGGATGAGTCGCGTTAGCTGGGCGCGCGAGTAACCTGTGGTCTTGGCCAGGTAGCGCTTCACCAGCGTCTTTGACGGCTTGTCCAAGCCCCGATAGGCAAGACGCACCAGCGTCTTCGACACGAAGGTATAGGCGCCCTCGCGATCCAGGGGTTGGAAGGTCACCGGCTCGCTCGCCTCGACGAACGCGGCCACCTGCTCGATAGTGCGAATGTGCTCGCTCTGAAGTGTCACGATCATCTCCTGATGATCCCCGACACTTCCAGTTCAGGCTCACTTTGCGTTGGAATCGCATTCCCAGTTCAGGCTCACTTTGCATTGGACAATGCTTGCCCTTGCAGAGGCCCGCCCCTATGCACTACCTTCAATCCCTTGAGCATTCAATTGACGGGTTTATCTGAATGCAGGGCGGATCAGGTGGGCACGAACACGAGCCGGCAGCACTCGGGCGGGCTGCTGACGACATATACGTGATGCGGATGCTACCGAATTGAACACTTCGGTTACGGAAGCTCTGGTTCAGGCCATCGCCGGCGGCGCCGGGCGCTACGGCCTGCAATGTCTCGCCAATCTGGACCGGCTGCCGGCCACTGGCGCCCTGCTGATTGCAGCGCCGCTCAAGATTCAGCGCGGATCAAGCAGTCCGTTGCGCGTGCTGGCGCTGACGCCCGGCTGATCGCCTGTGCAACAGCACCCACAGGCCAGTCAACCCGCAACCCTGACGCCGCCCATGGCAACAAACAGCATCGCCGCTGGCCTGGTGCGGCTGGCGCCCTGGTACTACGGCTGGAACATCATTGCCGTCGCCATCCTGTTTCAGGCCCTGACCTTCGGCATCTGCTTCTACTCGTTCACCTTCTGGATCGCGCCCTGGTCCGAGGAGTTCTCGGTCGGTCGGGGCGATGTGATGCTGGTGTTCCTGGCGCTCAACGTAGGCATGGGTCTTCTGGCGCCTCTGGCCGGGCGCGCCGTAGATCGATTCTCGCTGCGCTGGCTGATCACATTCGGCGCCAGCAGTCTGGCGCTGGGGCTGTGGCTCGCCGCTCGGGCAGACTCCTTGTGGAGCCTGAAATTGATCTACGCCAGCCTGATAGTTGCCGGGCCGCTGCTCGCCGGCCCCCTGATTGCCCAGACCCTGGCCACGCGCTGGTTCAACCTGCGCCGGGGGATGGCGATCGGCATCGTCACCGTAGGCACCTCCGTTGGCGGCTTTCTGGCGCCGCCTGTGGTCACGGAGCTGCATGCAGCCGTGGGCTGGCGGGACGCCAATGACTTGCTGGCACTCGCCCTTCTGCTGCTGATCCTGCCCCCGGTCTGGCTGCTGGTGCGGGACAGACCCTCCGCTCTTGGGCTTGTCGGAGAAAGGCCCCTGGCCGAGGCAGCGCAAGAATCGACAGGGCTCGGGCGCATGACGACGCGAGATATTCTGACCAATCGTCTGTTCTGGGTGACGGTGTGCATGGTCGCGCCGATGGTCACCGCCTTTGGCGGCGCTCAGCACAATCTTGCCCCCTACGCCGAGGATCAGGGCATAAGCGCGACAGCGACCGCCTGGTTGGTTTCCGTACTGGCGTTGGTGATGGTGGCGTCCAAGGTCTTTTTTGGCGCCATGGCGGATCGATATCCTCTGCGGCGCCTGTTCCTGTGCGCCAATCTCGGCCTGCTGGCCGCGCTGCTGCTCATGACCCTGCCGTTGACCTACGGCATGTTGCTGATGATCTGCATTCTGCTTGGCTTTGTTGGCGGCGGATTCCTGCCCCTGATCGGCGCCCTGGTCAGCCAGAACTTCGATCTGCGCACCTTTGGCCTCGTCATGGGGATGTTGGGGCCCTTCACCACCCTGGCGGCAGCCGGCCCCTGGCTGGCAGGCCACATCCGTGACCAGGCGGGCAGTTATGACCCGGCCTGGGTCGGCCTGGCCCTGCTCCTGATACCCGCCATGTTCGCAACCGTCTTCCTGAGGCCCAGGGCCCCGGTCAATCCTCCCGCTGCATGACGCTTGTGTAGAACACCCAGCAGAGCAGCAGAATCAACAGAAAGTAGAGTACGGAAAACGCCGCTGCCGGACCGAGATCGAATTGGCCGAGGGCCATGCTTGCCAGATATTGGCTCAGGAAGGTGGTGCTGGCCCCTGGCCCGCCACCGGTGAGCACGAAGGGTTCCGTGTAGATCATCAGGGTATCCATCAGGCGCAGCAGAATGGCGATGGCCAGCACCGGGCGCAGATGGGGCAACTCCACGCGCCAGAACACCTGCCAACGGCTGGCGCCGTCCAGCGCAGCCGCCTCGTAATAGGGCGCCGGGATGGTGACAAGCCCGGCGAAGCAGAGCAGTGCGACCAGTGAAGTCCAGTGCCAGACATCCATCAGCACCAGGGTGACCCAGGCATCCAGCGCATTGCCCGTGTAGTTCCAGGAGAGACCCGCGCCATTCACCAAAGCGCCAAGCAGGCCAATGTCAGGACGCGCAAAGATCTGCCAGATCACGCCGACAACGTTCCAGGGAATCAATAGCGGCATGGCCAGGATCAGGAAGTATGCCGCCGTGGCCGGACCCTGGCGCGGCATCGCCTTGGCAACCCAGACGCCGAGCGGAACCTCAAGGGCGATCACCAGGGTGCTGAATCCGATCTGGCGCAGCAGCGCGTCCTGAAAGCGCGGATCGCGCAGGGTTTCTCGGTACCAGTCAAGGCCGACGAAGAGACGGGTGTCGAGATCGAAAATATCCTGAACCGAGTAGTTGACCACCGTCATCAATGGCGCTACAGCACTGAAGGCGACCACCAGCACCACCGGCAGAACCGCCAGCCAGGCCCTGTTGTTGTGCGGCCTCTTCATGGGGGAATTCGGTCGCCTGCCAGCGTCGCCGCTTCGAGCATCTGGTCATCCCGAAACAGCAGGCTGCGCACCAGCTCAAGCCGCAAGTCCGGTTGTCTGAGCTGATGCGGCTGGATCGCCTGTCGAATCCGTATCCGCTGCTTGGCCCATTCCACCGTGACCAGGCCGCGCGTCCGTCCACTGCGTCTGCCCAGAACTTCAATGCCGAGGAGGCGCACGGGAACGCCGGTCTCGGCCACGCTGGCCCATTCCGGGCGAAAACCCAGAAGGCAGGGGCCAGCGGGCAGATCGGTGCGCCACAAGGGTCTTCCGCCGACAATCAGCTGGCCGTCCTGGACCTGCGCCGGCGCCAGATTCATGCCCGGATCGCCAATGAACCGGGCGACCTCGGGATGCGCAGGCGCGTCCACAAGCGTCTGTGCGCTGGCGGTTTGCAGCGCTCTGCCCTGATGCATGACCGTGGTCCGTTCGGCAAAGGCGAGCGCCTCGGTCTGGTCGTGAGTCACCAGAATCATCGTCAAGCCAGTATCAGCCTGGACTTGCTTCAGCACCAGACGCAGCCGCCAGCGCATCCCCGCTTCCACTGCGGCAAGCGGTTCGTCAAGCAGAAGCACGGCCAGGTCCGGCCGCACCAGGGCCCGGCCGATCACCACGAGCTGCTTCTCGAACTGAGACAGCGACTGAGGCCGTCGCGAAAGCAAGGGGCCAAGGCCCAGCAAGTCAACCACCTCGCGCACGCGACTCTGGATGGCATCCCGCCGCCAACCCTGATTTGCCAGCGGAAAAGCCAGATTGCCGGTCACACTGAGGGTCGGATAGAGCACGGGAAACTGAAACACCAGGGCCGTCTGCCGCTCGGCTGGCGGCGTGCGCGCCTGGTCCTGTCCGGCAATCTCAATCCGCCCCGCCTCCGGCTTCAGGAGGCCAGCCAGCAACTTCAGCAGGGTTGTCTTGCCGCAACCGGAAGGCCCGAGCAGCGCATGCGCCTCGGCATCCGCCATGGCCAGGGACACCGCATCAAGCACCTGCGGCGATCCGGCGTCATAGCGATGGCTCAGGTTGCAAATCCGAATGCTGGCCATGGGTCAGGCGTGCTCGAAGCTGGACAGACCGGCGGCCATGTTATCGGGAATCAAGGGCGAGAAGCGGTGTTCAAGCAATGGCGCAAGGACATCAAGGCGATCTCCGAGTGCCCGAATGTCATCGCCAAACTCGGCGGTCTGGCCATGCCGGACAACGGCTTCGGCTGGCATGAACGGGCGACGCCGCCCTCATCCGATGAGTTCGTGGCCGCTCAGAAACCCTGGTACCTGCACACCATCGACTGCTTCGGACCCGAGCGCTGCATGTTCGAGAGCAACTTTCCGGTGGACCGGAAATCCATCGCCTACCCGATCCTCTGGAACGGCATGAAGAAAATGGTCGCCGAGTTCAGCGAAGCCGAGAAGCACGCCCTCTTCTACGGTACGGCGGCCCGCGTGTATCGGCTATGAAGGCAGGTTAACGCCTGGCGCGATAACGAGGCCAGAGGCAAACCCGCACCCGGCTGGTCGCCGCCCCTGTGCGCTGGCCCGAGACTCAGTCGTCGCCGCTGAAAGCGCCAAATATGTGCAGCAGCGACAGGAACAGATTGTAGAAGGAGACGTAGAGAGATACGGTGGCTCGGATGTAGTTGGTCTCGCCGCCGTGAATGATCGCCGAGGTCTGCCAGAGAATGGCGGCGCAGGCGAAGATCGCAAAACCGGCAGAGATGGCCAGGGCGAAGGCCGACAGATCCAGGAACAGGCCGAGCAGAACCGCGCCCATCAGCACAAAGAAACCCACCACCAGGAAGCCCGAAAGAAAGCTGAAATCCTTGCGGGTGATCACCGCATATCCGGACAATCCGACAAATGCGACGGACGTGGCGCCCAGGGCGGAAGCAATCAGTTCCGAACCGTTTGGCAGGGTCAGATAGGCGTTCAGAATCGGCCCCAGGGTGAAGCCCATGAAGCCGGTAAGCAGGAACACGAACAAGAGCCCAAGGCCGCTATCCGCGGTCTTGTGCACGGCAAAGAGCAGGCCGAAGAAACCGATCAACGTCACGATCGGCCCCAGATAGGGCGCCCCTATCGCCATGGATACGCCTGCCATCAGCGCACTGAACCCCAGCGTCATGCCGAGCAGCAGATAGGTATTGCGCAGCACCCCGCTGATCGGCGACGCGGTGACGCCCAGAGCGCGGGCGCGGGCGGCAGTGCTGCTCGCGTTGCCGGGACGGAAAGACAGGTTGCTGTTGGCCATCGACAGATCTCCGTGAAGTTCAGGGCGCCTGCCCTGTTGACTGGTTAGTTTGGTGATCCTGCAAAAAGTTTCAAGCGCTGTGCCACCGGAAACCGGAAAAAAGTGCTGCGGTGCGCCTTGTCACAGCTTCAGGAAGCCACGCACGCAGGTTTCCGCATCCGTCTCGCCGTCCAGCAGCGCACGCAGCGTTTCCACAAAGGGCGCGGCAAGGGCCAGGGTGCGGGTGCGCGCCGAGAACATGCGCGTGGCGCGCACGCCTTCTGACACCATCACCGTGGCGCCAAGCGCCTCCGCCAACGAGGCGCCAGAGCCAAGCCTTGCCCCGGTGCGTCGATTTCTGCCATGCGGCGAGGTGGCAGTAACATAGAGGTCGCCGATTCCGGCCGGGCTGAAGGCCGTTTCAGGATCGGCCCCCAGAGCCGCCAGCAAACGGCAACCTTCGCGGAAGCCAGCCGTGAAAATTGCCGCCTTGAGATTGTCTCCGCCGAGAGTCCCTACCTCGCTCAAGCCGTCCGAAAGCCCGCAGGCAAGCGCGATCACGTTCTTGAAGGCGCCCCAAAGCTCTACGCCATGCGGGTCGGTGGCAGATCGCACCTCGAAAGTGGGGGTGCCAAGCTCGGCCGCGAGATAGCGAGCGACATCGGCATCCCGAGCAGCGACCAACGCCTGCGTCAAGACGCCCGCGGCCAGTTCCGGGGCAATGGTCGGGCCGGTCATCACCGCCAGCAGGTTGTCTCGCCCGGCAGCCGACAGTTGTTCGCCGATCGCTTCCGACACCAACGCCTCGCCCGGCGCCAGGCCCTTGGCCAGGTCCAGCAGAATCGGCCCCGCACTCAGCATGGGCGCCAATTGCGCGGTTACGTCGAGCACCACATGCGATGGCAGCGCCAGGGCGATGATATCCGCGTCTGCAATCGCAGCCGCGAGATCCTGAGTGACCACCATGCCCGGCAAGGTGACGCCAGGCAGGTACTTTTCATTGACAGTACGCGCCTTTACGCTGGCGTACACCTCGTCCTCGACCGTCCAGCCAGTGACCGCCTTGCCGTGCAGCGTCCAATTGCGGGCCAACGCCGTGCCGAAGTTGCCAAGGCCCAGAACCGCAATACGCGCCATCCGATCGCTCAGTCTTGATACACCCTGGGTCATTGTAGCCGCTTGCGACAGCCTCTGGTGGCAATATCCCGGCTAGCAGACTCGGATAACATGCCGGTCTTGTCCGCCAGGAGTCTGCCAATTGCGCCCCTTCGCCGACGCCCAGTTGATCCTGCGGGCCCTGATCCTGCTCGGCTTGATCGGATTCGGGTTCTATGTCGCCGCAGACCAGGGTCTTGTCAGGCTTGCGCTCGACGCCGACCGCAGCTATATCTCCTCGCTGATCCTGGTGGTCTATGCGGGCGCCAGTCTGCACTGGCTCTGGCTGGCGCGACAACTCGGCCGGGAGAGACGCGGCCTCATGCAACTGGAACAGGCGATGGCCGCGGCCAAAGGGGCGTCGGCGTCCGAACCGGCCGGCCAGATGACCGTAGAGGCGGCGCAGCGGTCGTCTGCGCTCGCTCGCCTCGCTGAATGTCCCGGGCTGCTCGGCGACCTGGGCCTTGCCTGGCAGACGCAAGGCTCAAAGACCGATGCTGACGCCCTGCTGACCGCTTTTGCGGATCAATTGGCGAACCGCCACGCCCTCGGACACTTCCTCGGCGACACGCTGTTGAAACTCGGCTTGCTCGGCACGGTAGTCGGTTTCATCCTGATGCTCATGTCGATCGGCGACCTTGATACCTTTGCTCCGAGTCAGATGCGTCAGTTGCTCGCCACGATGAGCGGCGGCATGGCGGTAGCGCTCTACACCACGCTGGCCGGCCTGATCACCAGCACGCTGCTGAAGCTGCAATACCACTTGCTGGACTCATCCTCAGCGGAACTGGCAACGCGGGTCACGGTGCTGGCCGCGACTGAAACTCGTGCGCCACGCTAGCCTTCGCCACAAGGGGTCCGAGGCAGCGTTTACCGATCTCCTTTTCAACGCCCTGCTCGGCTTCGCGTTCATGTTCGCTGTAGCCTTTACGCAGATCGCAGACCCATCAGAGACCGGTCAGGTTGCCAACACGGCGGAGATTCTCATCACTCTGCGCTGGCCGGATCAGCACCCGGACGATGTGGACGCCGTGGTGGAGGACCCGCGCGGCAATCTGGTCTGGTACCGCAACCGAGAAACCGATCTGATGCACCTGGATCGGGACGACCGCGGCCGCTTCCAGGATCATCTGCTGGTGGACGGCGTCCTGACCGAGAATCCGATCAATCAGGAGACGGTCACCCTCCGCGCCTGCAACCGGGCGAGTATGTGGTGAATGCGCTGCACTATCAGGCCAACTATCCGGCGCCACTGCCAGTGTCGGTAAAGGTCGAGAAACTGAACCCTCGGCTGACGCTGGTGTTCTATGACACGCTGCAACTCAACGGCGCCGGAGACGAGCGCACCGCGGTCCGCTTCTCGCTGGATGTGGACGGATCGGTTGTGGGCGTGAGCCGGGTGCAGAAGCGCCTGCTGACCACAGGCGCGAAAACACCGGCCTGATCATGCCCATGACCCCGATCATCCTGCTGTCGCTGGCCTACGCGGCCGGAGTGGCGCTCTTGCTCAACCTGAATCTGGTCAGGGGCTGGCGATTCTGGATCAAGCTGGTCGCCGTCGGCGTTGCAGCGCTCTTGTATGTCGCCACCTACGAAGGCCTCAGGCAACTGATGGGGTGGCCGACATCGGCGCCCATGCCGGATCAGTTCCAGGTGCACTGGATCACCATTGAGGAACCGGACAAGCAGGCCCGAACGCCGGGTATTATCCATTACTGGGTGAGCGGCCCGAATCCGCCACAGACAGTTCGCGCAACACCGAGGGCGCACAGCTTGCCCTGGAGCCTGGCCGATGCAAAGGCCGCCGAAGTCGCGCTCAAGGCGCTCAGCGAAGGACAGCCGATGAACGGTTTTCGCACACGAGGCGCCGTGCAAGACCAGGAAAGCGCGGGCCCGCAACCGGGCGCGGAAGCAACCGGCGCAGCCGATGGCCCCCTGTTCGAATTCAGGCCGTTGCAGCCGACGCCTCTGCCCGCAAAACCCGCCCTCGACGAAAGCGACAGGTCAATCGAGGCCAGCCAGTAATCCCAGCAGATCGCAGACCCGGTTGGAATAGCCCCATTCGTTATCGTACCAGCACAGCGCCTTGAGATATCGGCCGCCAGAGACGCGGGTGAAAGAGGCGTCATAGATCGAGGAATGCGCGTTGCCGATGATGTCCGAGGACACCACAGGTTCTCGGGTGAACTCCAGCACCGACGCCAACCTGGGCGTCTGCGCCGCGGCCTCCATGGCCTCATGCACGGCTTCGACGCTGGCGGGCTGATCCAGCTCGACGAAGAGATCCACCACTGAACCGTCCGCGACCGGGACCCTGGCGGCAATCCCGTCCAGCCGGCCCTGCAACTCCGGCAGAACCTCCCCCACCGCTCTGGCCGCACCTGTCGAGGTGGGAATCACATTTTCCGCCGCCGCCCGGCTGCGCCGCCAATCCGAGTGCGGCACGTCGGCAAGGCGCTGATCGTTGGTATAGGCGTGCACTGTGTTGATGACGCCCTCGCGCAGCCCGAAGGTCTCGTGCAGCACCCGGGCCACCGGCGCCAGGCAGTTCGTGGTGCAACTGGCATTCGAAATCAATCGGTGGTCGGCGCCGAGCCCCGCCTCGTTGACCCCGAGGACCACCGTATAGTCCACCGCCGCCTTGGCTGGCATGGTGACGATGGCGCGCTTGGCCCCGGCCTGCAAATGCCTGCCAACCTCATCTCGCGTGCTGAAAACGCCTGTCGATTCCACCACCGCATCCACGGAAAGCTCATCCCAGGGCAGGCGGCTGGCGTCTCGCTCCCTGATCATGCGAGCCCGGGTGCGTGGCGTGACCAGTTCGCCATCTTCAAGCGATACGCCGCCATCGAACTGGCCCATCACCGTGTCATAGGTGAGCAGGTAGGCCAGGGCCTCGTGGTCGAACAGGTCATTGATGGCAACGATTTCCAGATCTTCCCGCGCTTCCGCAATGCGGCACACGGCGCGTCCGATGCGCCCAAATCCATTGATGGCGACCCTCATGCCGCATCCTCCGCATTGTCCCCGGCATCCAGCGTCGCGTAGCGACCCGCCAGATCCAGCATCCGCCGCGCATGGCCCAGGGTTTCGTGCCATGCAAGCAGCTTCACCAGCCGCTCTCCGGCCCGCATCAGGCCCTTCAGATCGATAAGCATCGAGGCAGAACAACCGCGAACGTCTGAGGAAACGATGGGATCACGGGTGGTGGCAATGATGTCCGGCTGCGTCGATTCCGCCTCCTGAAACAGATCTACCAGCTTCGTCAGGGATGGCGATTCATCGGCGTAGGCGACGGTGAGGTCCAGCATCGAGCCTGCCTGCACCGGCACATTGAGGGCAAAGCCACTGATCTTGCCTTGATACCGGGGCATGATGCGCTGCACCCATTCCACCGCCGGTGTTTCATTGGGAATGATGTTCTTGGCCCCGGATCGGCTGCGCCGGTAGTCGGCGCCTGCATAGTCCTGGAGGCTCTGATCGCTGGTATAGGCATGCACGGACGTCATGGCCGCATGCTCGATGACGCCAGCCCGGCCCATCACCTTGAGAGCGAGCGCCAGGGCAGCGGTGGACGCCGACCCCGCTGAAATCAGCCGATCATCGCGATGCGCCTGATCGTCGTTCACGCCCCCCACCAGCACCCGATCCAGCCCCCCCGCCTGCGTCGGCAGCGTTGAAATGACCACGCGCGGGGCGCCGTTGTCGAGATGCGGGCGCAGCGCCTCGGCTGAACGATAGCGTCCGGTGGTGTCGATCACCAGATCCACGGAAAACAGGTCCCAGGGTATTTCCGCCGGCCTGTCGGCCGGCATCAGCCTCGTGCGCAATGCGCCGTTTCCGGCGACCAGGTTATTGCCTTCCAGCCGTGCGTCCGTCACGCCGCCGGGCCGCGTGAGCAGATGGTGCAGGATGTCCGGGCGGCCAATGTCGGAGACGGCGGGAATCTGAAATTGTCGGTCATCCAACGCCAGACGGTATATCTGCCTGCCTACCTGACCAAACCCCATCAAGCCGATGCGCACAGGCCTCATGCAAGCGCCCTGCGCAATCGGGTTTCGGCATCAGCCATGATGCAAGACCCCGGGCGGCGGATTGGGTTTTGGCAGATCGCGGCTGGTATCCGGGCCGATCAGAAAGAGGGCGCCCAGGGCAAGGACGGTCCAGGCCACCAGAACCAGGGTCAGCTTCATCTCGAATTCTCCTGTCTTGTTACTGCGCCACGGCTACGCCTGAAGCGCTAGCCGACTATTGCCAGGTCAGCCGGGGCTCGGACTGGCTACCCAGTGCCGTTTCCCGGTCTTCGTGTGCACGATGACGCACAAAAGCCTGCACCTGCGCCACATCGGCTGCCGTCAGCGAATCACTGAAAGAACCCATGCCGTTGGCCGCCAGCAGCCCTTCGAGCACCACCTGACTGAATGACTCGTGCGAACCTTCGCCAAGCAACCGCAGATCCGGGATCGTGCCGCCGGATCGGGCAAAGAGGCCGTGACAGGCTGCACAATAGGTATTGTACAGTCGCTCGCCCCTGGCAACATCCGCCTCAGACGCATCAGGCAGCACCTGCGCCGGAATCTCCCGATTCACGGCGGTAGGAGGGGGCAATTCGACTCCGCCGCCGAGCTTGAAAGCCAGCAATCTGCCGGCGTTGCCGTAGGTCAGGGCTGCGGTTGCGGGCAGGGTCTCGCCAGTAAACAGTTCGCCGCCGCCACCGCCGGTCAGAATGGCCACATACTGCTCTTCGCCAATGGCATAGGTGATCGGCGGCGCCAGCATGGAAACGTAGGTGTTGAACGACCAGAGAAGCTCGCCGGTTGCCTTGTCGTAGGCGCTGAACATGCCCAGCGCATCGCCCTGAAAGACCAGACCGCCGGCGCTGGCCAGAATGCCGCCATTCCAGTAGTGCGGATGTTCCACCACCCACCGGCTTTCGCCGGTCAGCGGGTCGAACGCCTTGAGATAGCCCAGGGGCCTCGGCTGCGTGTCCAGGTTGTCCGCGATCAGCTGGCTGATGCTTGCGCCCTCGATGCCCCAGTTCCAAGCGCCAGGATTGCGTTTCAGCAACCCGGTATCGCGCCAGTCGTTCGGCATCGAGAAGAAGAAAGGGCTGTCGTGGGCGGGCAGATACACCAGGCCCGCCTCGACATCCACTGACATCGCCTGCCAGTTGTGTGCGCCGAGTGGGCCCGGCAGCACCCACTGCGCCTTCTTGCCGTAATCGAACTCCGGATTCTCTACCGGCCGGCCAGTCTCCATATCTACGTGCGTCGCCCAGTTGACGGCAGCAAAGGGGTGAGCGCGCAGTAATTGGCCGTCCTCGCGATCGAGTACGTAGAAAAAGCCGTTCTTCGGCGCCTGCAACAGCACCTTGCGCATCTCGCCATCCACGTCCATCTCGGCCAGGGCGATGTCCTGAACGGCGGTGTAGTCCCAGTTGTCTCCGGGCGTGGTTTGATAGTGCCAATTCATGCTGCCTGAGTCTGCGTCCAGGGCCACGATGGAGGACAGAAACAGATTGTCGCCGCCGCCGGGCGAACGGATGGCGCGGGTCCAGGGCGCGCCATTGCCGACGCCGATATAGACCTGATCAAACTCCGGGTCATAGACGATGCTGTTCCAGACGGTGCCGCCACCGCCGAATTCCCACCAGGCCCCGCCCTTCCACGTTTTCGCAGCCATCTCCATTTCCGGGCTTTCAAACGGCAGGGAAGGGTCTCCGGGCACCGTGAAAAAACGCCATACCTCTGCGCCCGTCTCGGCATCGTAGGCCGTGACATAGCCGCGCACGCCATACTCTGCGCCGCCATTGCCGATGAACACCAGCCCCTTGGCGGCCCTCGGGGCGCCGGTAATGGTGTAGCGGCGCGTGCGGTCGATGACGGTATCGATCTCCCAAACCAGCTCCCCACTGGCCGCGTCCAGCGCAATCAGGCGACCATCCAGAGTGCCAACATAGACGCGGCCGCGGTAAACCGCAGCACCCCGATTCACCACGTCGCAACAAGCCCAGCGAGCCCATTCGCCCGGCACCTGCGGGTCATGGGACCAGATCATCTCGCCGCTCGCCGGATCAACTGCAAACACGCGGCTCCAGGCGCCAGTAAAGTACATGACGCCATCGACAACGATAGGCGTTGCCTCCAGCGCCCGGTTGGTATCGAGATCCAGATGCCAGGCAAGCCCAAGATCGGCCACATTCTGCCGGTTGATGCTGGTCAGCGGGGAAAAGCGACGCTCTTCATAGGTGCGCCCGTGCGCCAGCCAACTACCAGGCTCACTGTCCGCGGCCTTGATTCGGCTATCGTCGATCATGCCGGCAACCGACTCGGACACAGCCCCGCCGGAGCCCTCATCCGGCTGCGTCTGTTGCAAGGGCTCGGACGCTTGTTCGGCAGGCATCAGCAGATAGACGCCAATCAGCGCGCCTGCCACTACCAGAAAGACAATCAGTTTGCGCATCCCGAACTCCCCCTCTGTCGATCTGGTAGCTAGGGGGAGACTCGAACTCCCGACCTCAGGATTATGAATCCTGCGCTCTAACCGGCTGAGCTACCTAGCCCCATGACCTGATGCCCGGCATTGTAGCCCAGTGCGCCAACGGCTTCGCGCGGAATCTGGCGCCACGACCGAAGCGCGGGCCGCGTCAGCGGCGGCAGGGTGCTCGTCATCAAACAACAATGGCGCCAGCCGCTGACGCATGTGCCATGCCACATGGTAGGCCAGCATGCATAGCAGCACGTGGGCGCGCACCCGGACAGTCCATCCAGGCTCGCTTCACCGGCAATGGAGGCCGCATTGCGCCAGTAGTTGAACCGGCCCTCGGCGTCTATTTCCCACTCGAAGTGCCTGGCCGCACGCACCGCAATGATGTCGCACACGAATTGGTGGTTCTGGCGCACATACGGGGCCCCTTCAGCCGTGCACACTGGTCGGCATGCAGCACGATGCTACCTACAAGGCCGCCTTCACCCACACGCGCATGATGCGCGACCAGCTGCTTCTGCTCGAACAACTGGTCGGAGACCGGCTGCCCATGCTGCGTCGCCTGCGCCTGGATACCTTGCAACGCCTTTCCAGTGAATATCTGACCGACAATCTGGAACGCCGCTTCGGCGACATGGTCTGGCGGGTCGGCTTGCAACCTGCATCACCCGACGACGAGGCCGAAGAACCGCACTGGCTGCACATCCTGGTGATGCTGGAGTTCCAGTCTCGACCGGAATGGATCATGGCCGCACGGGTGCAGAACTACGCCAGCTTGCTGTATCTGGCTCTGCACAAGGAGAAGCCGTTCAGCGCCAGCAATCCAATACCGCCGGTGTTGCCGATTGTGCTCTACAACGGCTCCACGCCATGGCGGGCGCCGCTGCGCCTTTCGGCCCTGAAGGGCTCTGGGATGGAAACGGTGGAGTCGGGGCCGGCGGGTGTGCATGTGGCGCCGATGGAACTGGTGGGAGACGGCTATATTCTGGTCGATCAACAGGCGTTGTTGGGAGAGGACCTGCTGGAAGACAATGCGGCCACCTTGCTGGCGTGGATCGAGGGTCTGAAGGGTCCGAAAGACATGCCCCGGCTGGTGAAGCGCTGTTATGAGTGGCTTTCCGAGGCGGAGGATGGCAGTCTTCTGGACGTGCTGATGCGCAAGCTTGAGGCATGGATTGGGAATGCGGATATTCAGGATGCACAGGAGTGGCGTATGAAACTGATCAGGATCCGGGAGTCTGCGGCGGAAGTGGTGCGCCAGCCGATTGATTTCGAGGAGCGGATAGCGCGCTGGGAGCGGCAGGTAGAGGCGCGAGGGGAAGCACGGGGTGAAGCGCGAGGCGAGGCGCGAGGCAAGGCCGAAGGCGAGGAGATCGCATTGGCTCGAGAGCGCGCTCTGCTTGAGCGTATGGTTGCGCTGCGCTTTGGCGACGATACGGCGGAGCGTTTTGGTGTTTTGCTGGAGGGCGTTTCCGACCCGAAGCGTCTGGCCGAGGTAGGAGAGTGGATCATCGAGTGTGAGGACGGCGCTTCGTTGCTGGCGCGCATGGGTGAGTGATACTCGCGGGACAGATCAAACTGAGTTGCTCCGTGTTATTGCGCCAGATTAGCACCGGTTTTCAGCTCCGACAAGCTTTAGCATTGTCCAATGCAAAGTGAGCCTGAACTGGGAATGCGATTCCAACGCAAAGTGAGCCTGAACTGGAAGTGTCGGGGATCATCAGGAGATGATCGTGACACTTCAGAGCGAGCACATTCGCACTATCGAGCAGGTGGCCGCGTTCGTCGAGGCGAGCGAGCCGGTGACCTTCCAACCCCTGGATCGCGAGGGCGCCTATACCTTCGTGTCGAAGACGCTGGTGCGTCTTGCCTATCGGGGCTTGGACAAGCCGTCAAAGACGCTGGTGAAGCGCTACCTGGCCAAGACCACAGGTTACTCGCGCGCCCAGCTAACGCGACTCATCCGCCAGCACCGCGAGACGGCCAAGGTGGTCGACCGCCGCGACGGGAACCAGGGTCGGCCCTTCAACCGCGTTTACACGCCGACCGACATTCGCCTGCTCGCTCGTGTGGACGCCGACCTCGGCCAGATGTCCGGGCTGGCGACGCGGGTCGTTCTCCAACGCGAGCACCGGGTATTCGGCGACCGGCGCTTCGAGCGGTTGGCGCAACTCTCGGCGAGTCACTTATACAACCTGCGGCGCTCCCGGACCTACCGCACGCACCGCACGGTCTTCCATGCGACCAAGGCGGCGACGGTGGCGGTGGGCGAACGCCGGGCGCCGCAGCCGGCGGGCCGGCCCGGCTTCCTGCGCGTCGACACCGTTCACCAGGGCGACCGCGACGGCGCCAAGGGCGTGTATTTGATCAACCTCGTCGATCAAGTGACGCAATACGAGTTCATCGGGGCTGTCGAGGCGATCTCCGAACGCTTTCTGGTACCGGTTCTGGAGGGTCTGTTGGGGCTTTTTCCCTTTGTCGTCACCGGCTTTCACGCCGACAACGGCTCCGAGTACATCAATCACACGGTTGCGGCACTGCTCAACAAGCTGCATATCCACGAGTTCACCAAGTCGCGCCCGCGGCGCTCCACCGACAACGCGCTCGTCGAGGGGAAGAACGCCAGCGTCATACGACGCTTTCTGGGCCACGACCACATCCCACGCCACTGCGCCGCGCTGGTCGACACCTTCACCCAGAAGCGTCTGTCACCGTATCTCAACTACCATCGACCCTGCCTGTTCGCCACCGAAAGGGAAGCCGCCAACGGTCGCATCCGGCGGGTTTACCGGCCCGCCGACGTCAGAACCCCATACGCCAAGCTGCGCTCCCTGCCCGATGCCGAAGCCTGTCTCAAGCACGGCATCACCTTCGCAGAACTCGATGCACTGGCCCACGAGCAGAGCGATCTGCAAGCGGCCAGGGCCCTCAATGCCGAACGCGCCCGCCTGTTCCAGATCATCGCCAACGCACAAACTCAAGTGGCCTGAATGACCGCTCTACCCTGTCCGAAGTCGCTGTTCCGCCGCACGCCTGCACGCAGGCAGCGGAACAGCGACCCAGAAACACCCTCCTTCGACAACTTCAGTCCGCATCGCCCACACAACCCAATTCAGAGACCAAACCAACCCCCAATATCATGCCCTGGCCACCAGATCAGCCAACAAGTTCAGGCTCACTTTCTAATTGGAATATGCTGCTTTAGCCTTGCCTTGGAGTTGTCCGGTGTTGGAGTTGTCCGGGAAGTGACACAATCTTCCTGCGGCGCAGGCTCCTAGCCCTGATTCAAGGCAGCGCCCAACAGTTGCGCCGTGACGTCCACGGCAGGGATCACCCGCTGATAGGCCATGCGCGTTGGGCCGACCACCCCGAGCACGCCGGCGATCTGCCCATGCACACAATAGCTGGATGAAACCAGGGTCAGTTCGTCCAGGACGTTGTAGCCGGATTCCTCGCCGATATAGAGCTGCACGCCCTCTGCGGACAGGCTTTGATCGAGCAGATGCAGGAAGCTGCTCTTGCGGGTGAAGGCGTCGAACAGCCGACGCACGGTCTCCGTGTCTTCGCTCAGGTCCAGCAGGTTGGATTCGCCAGAAACCACAAAACCCTTCTCGTCCGCAGGCTGGCTGGCGAAGGTGCGTGAGGCCAGATCCAGCGCAGATTGCAGGAGCGCGTCCATCCGGTCCTTGTCACGTTGCATGGAAGCCAGAAGCCCCTCGCGCACTGCCTCCAGCGAGAGACCGGCAAACTCCTGGTTGATGTAGTTTGCGGCCCGGACCAGGTCGGCGTCTTCGTAGCTGCGGTCGCTGTGGATCACGCGGTTCTGCACTTCGCGATCCTGAAACACCAGAATCACCAGGATTCGGTCGCCTTCCAGGTTGAGAAATTCAACGTGCCGAAGCGCCGACTGATCACGCTTCGGCAGGGTCACCAGGCAGGCCATGGCGGTCATGCGCGACAACCACTCGGACGCTGACTCTGCCAGCTCCGAAGGCGGCAGGTCCGGATTCAGCCAGGATTCCAGGCTGCGTCGATTGTCGTCATCCATGGGCTCGACGGTAAGCAGCGCGTCCACGAAGAAGCGGAGACCCTGATGCGTGGGCACCTTGCCGGCAGACGGATGCGGTGACTTCACCAGCCCCCGGCCTTCCAACCTGGCCATCACGTTGCGCACAGTGGCCGAACTGACATTGTTCCGCAGACGGCCGGCCAGTGATCGGGAAGCAACCGGCTTGCCATTTTCGAGATAGGACTCCACCAGCAGCTTGAACAGTTTTGCCGCGCGTTCTTCAGGCTTGTTCATGTGCAGGCGTTCCCGATTTTGACCCGGCTGCAACCAGCGCTGCTCCCAGCTTGCCGCAGCTGCCGTTCAAGTAATATGGCGTCTGGCCGCAAGCCAAACCACACCCGCAATGTCTTGCGTTGTCACTGCGGCCACTCGTGCAATACATGGTCTGACGTCACGGCGCATGCTTCAACAACTCACCATACGCGATTTTGCCCTGGTGACGGCGCTGGATGTGAATTTCCAGGCCGGGCTCAGCGTCGTCACCGGCGAATCCGGGGCCGGCAAGTCAATCCTGATGAACGCTCTGTCACTGGTGTTGGGAGAAAGAGCCAGCAGCCGCGTGATTCGGGACGGCGCAGAGAGAGCGGAAGTCACCGCCGAGTTCGATGTATCCGCCAACCCCGCGGCCCAAAACCTGCTGCAACAACGGGCACTGGCCGACCCCATGCAGCCGGACCTTTGCCTGTGCCGTCGGCTGGTGGCCAGAGACGGCCGGTCGCGGGCGTTCGTGAATGGCGTCCCCGTCAACTTGCAGTTGCTGCGCTATCTGACCGAAGGGCTGGTGGACATTCGTGGCCAGGATGAGAATCAGCGCCTGTCCAGACCAGACGTTCAGAGGCAATTACTGGACGCCTACGGCGTATCCGCCGCCAACCGGCGGGCGCTTGGCAAGGCGTGGCGCGCCTGGCAGGCAACCGAACAACGCCTGGAGACTATCCGCACGCAGCTCGCGCAGGCGGATGACCGGGCAAGCCTGTTGCAGTACCAGCTAGCGGAATTGGCCGAACTCGACCTTGAATCCGGCGAGTTTGAAAGCATGGAAACCGAATTCCGCCGCCTCTCGCGGGCCCAGGACATTCTCGCCCTGGTCGGCGGCGCCGTGGAGCAACTGCGCAACGAAGACAACCTGCGACACACTCAGCGGCGCCTGGACGAGCTGGACGATTCGCACCCTGCACTGGCAAGCGCACGGGATTCTCTCGCTGCCTCCGTGCAGTTGCTTGATGATGCAGTCCGCGATCTGCAAGCCTATGTGGACGGATTCGAGCAGGACCCTCGACATCTTGCGCGGCTGACGGCGCGCATCGAGCACATCCACGATCTCGCCCGCAAGCATCGCGTAGAGCCGGAGGCGCTCGCGGCCCACACCCAGGACCTGCAGCAGGCTCTGGATCAGCTTGGCGGCGACCAGCGTTCTCGGGACGCCCTTGCCGATCAGGCACAAGTCGAGCGCCGCGCCTTCCAGAAGATCGCTGCGGCCGTCAGCGTCGAGCGCCGTGGCGCGGCAACCGCTTTCGCAAGCTCGGTCAGCGAGCGGATGCAGGCGCTTGGCATCAGCGGCGGCCAACTGTCCGTCGTCTTTCAGGACGGATTCGGCGAGCACGGCCTGGAATCACCGGCGTTTCACATCACCACCAGTCCTGGCGCCAGCCCAGGCCCGCTGGGGCAGATCGCCTCCGGCGGCGAACGCGCCCGCATCGCGCTCGCCATCTGCGTGATTGCGGCAGAAAAGGCGCATTTGCCCTGCCTGGTGCTCGACGAAGCCGATGTCGGCGTCGGCGGCGTCACCGCCGACACGGTGGGGCGATTGCTCCGGGACCTCGGCGGCCACACCCAGGTCATCTGCGTCACCCATGCGCCACAGGTGGCCGTGCTCGGCCATGACCACTTGCTGGTTGCCCGAGAGGACACCGGGCAGATCCGACTGCAACGGTTATCAGAGGTGGGTCGGGTGGATGAAGTGGCGCGCATGGTAGCGGGCGCCGAAGTCACTGATCGAAGCCGCGCCTACGCCCGCGCGCTGCTCGCAGAGGCAGGCCGGCCCCTTGCGCCAAGCTCTGATCCTTGACGCCAGCCCGGACAAGAGTTGATTGTCAGGCGCTTGGCATCGCCTTTTCGTTATCATGCGCGCCGATGCGGCCAAGCCCGCAAGTTTCAAAAGCCCGAATATGGCGCCACGAACGATGATGACCCGTCTGCTCATTGTGCTGCTCGCCGGTGTTGTATTCAGCGCCTGCAGCCTGCCCAGGATGAGCCTGAAGATGCCTCGCGTGCACCGGGTAACCGTGCAACAGGGCAATGTCATTACCCAGGAGATGGTGGACCAGCTCAAGCCGGGCATGACTCGGGAACAGGTCGCTTTCGTCATGGGAGAGCCTGTCGCCCGAAGCTCGTTCAAGAGCGACCGGTGGGATTATGTGCACACCCTGGAAGTGCCCGGCCGATACGCCGACAAGAAGCATCTCACCCTGTACTTCGAGCGCGATGGCCTGGTGCGAATCCGCGGCGACGGCGACTACGCGCCCGGCTCGAAGCGGGATTCTGCAGCGAGCGCCGAGGATTCCTCGACAGACGGCCAGGAATCCACGCCCTGAACCGACGCTACGGGCTCTCTGCTGTACGCTTGCGGGCGGCATCTGCCCGCCGCCGACGCGCCGCCATCGGCTGCATCAGCAGGGGGCGGTAGAACTCCAGTCGGTCACCGTCCTGAAGCCGGTGCGCTGGCTCTACCAGGGCGCCGTGAACGCCAACCGGACAGTCCGCCAGGTTTGTGCCGGCAAACGCCTCCGATTCGGCAGCCTGACGGATGGCTGTCGCCACGGTTGCGCCTGCTTCCAGGTCCAACCAGACACAACGCTGGTGCGCACGGAACGCCTGCACCAGCATCACGCGCATGAGGTGAACGCAGAGCGACGGCCAGCCGGGACCGCTTGCGACCAGATCAAGCGAACCAGAGCCGAATCGTATCCAGACCGATCAGGGCCACCAGGAACACCAGCAGCACACCGAGCGGCGCTGTATAGCCGGTAATGCCACGCCAGAGCGCCACGCCCGCCGGGCTGGTCAGGCCTAGCTGGTTGGTGATGACATCCTTGGGCAGGGCGTTGGCGGCGAAGAGGGCGATGGCCATGCCGCCAAGCGGCATGAGGATTTTCTGCGACACGTAATCAATGAAATCAAAGAAGGTAAGCCCTGTGCCCAACACACGCACTTCCGACCAGACATTGAAGGAAAGCACCGTGCCGACGCCAAGCAGCCAGCAAAAGACGCACAAGGTGATCGCTGCCCGCGCGCGCTTGGCGTTGTACTCTTCCACAAGGTAGGCGAGCGCTGGCTCGGTCAGGGAGATGGCGGAGGTGATGGCGGCAAAGCTGACCAGCACGAAAAACAGCAGGCCGAACAGCGAGCCGAGCGGCATCTGCCCGAACGCCAGGGGCACCGTCTGGAACAGAAGGCCGACACCGCCGGCCGGATCCAGGCCATTGGCAAACACGATGGGAAAGATCGCCATTCCAGCTGCCAGCGCCACAACTGTATCCAGCACGGCGATGGTCATCACCGTGCCGCTCAACGAAACATGGCTCGGCACATAGGCGCCATAAGCCATCAGGGCGCCCATACCCAGGCTCAGGGTGAAGAACGAATGGCCAAGGGCTTCCATAACAGAATCGCCCGTCAGTTGGTCCCACTTGAATCCAAACATGAAGTCCAGGCCCGCCGCGAAGCCGCCGGAAGCAACGCCGTAGCCGAGCAGCAGCACCAGCAGCAGGAACAGTAGCGGCATGATCCAGCGAATGGCGGTTTCCAGGCCAGCCACCACGCCGCGGGCGACTATCACCGTCACCGCGACCATGAACGCCGTATGCCAGGCCAGCATCTCCCAGGGATTGGCCGTCAGCGCCGCAAAGTAGCCAGTGGCCTTCGCACCGGTTGCGCCGTCGAAGGCGCCACTCCCCAAGGCAAACACATACTTCAGCACCCAACCGGCGATCACCGCGTAGTAGGAGAGCACCAGAATGCCCGCCAGCACACCCACCCAACCGATCAGCACCCAGGCTGGATGCCGCCGATGCTGCTGGATCAGGCTGCGCATGGTGTTGATCGGGCTCTGCCGGCCCTCGCGGCCGAGCGCTATCTCAGCCATCATGATGGGAACGCCGACGATTGTGATGCAGACGAGATACAGCAGCACGAAGGCGCCGCCTCCGTTTTCGCCGGTGATGTAGGGAAAACGCCAGATGTTGCCCAGACCAACCGCCGAACCGGCCGCCGCCAACACGAACATCCATCGGCTCGACCACATGCCATGACGGGATTCTGCTGATTCAGACACCGACACGCCTCTGCCGCCCCATTGCCGGGCATTATTGCGTAGCGACAGCAGCGATAACAAGGCAAGCGCCGGTCCGGCCGTGGCCGAACACGGGCGCACGGCGACCGGCCAGGACGATGTTTACCGCCAAACCGGCGCCGCAAGCTGAAAGGCGCGCAACGAGCGCCGATATCAAGCAAAATTTCCCTTACCATGTTTGCTTTGGTCAGGAGATATTCCTGACCCGCAGGCGGCTTCAAGGAGCCCCATGATGCCACCGTCCCAACCCATTGAAGATTCAACTGATTCCGGTCAAGCGCCGCAATCCTCGGCGCGCCCTTTGAGAGTGCCGCCACATTCCATCGACGCCGAACAGGCGGTTCTTGGCAGCCTGCTGCTCAACGAAGACGCCTGGTTGGAGGTCTTGAACCAATTGACCGCCGAGGACTTCTATCGCCTGGAACATCGGTTGATCTACGAATCACTGAAGACCTGCTGGGACCGCAACGACCGCCAGCCCACCGATGCCCTGACCCTCAGCGAAACCATGGCGGCCAGCGGGCAGTTGCAGCGAGTCGGCGGCCTCGCCTACCTCACCGAGCTCGTGGACAACACGCCGAGCGGGGCGAATGCCGCCGCCTACGCCCGGATCGTGCAGGACCATTCCACGCGCAGGCAGGTTATCCGGGCCAGCCAGAAGATTGCCGAAACAGGATTCAACCCGGACGGTCGCACCGGTGATGAGGTGCTGGACTACGCGGAATCCGAGGTGTACGCCATTGCCGATCAGCGTCTTGAACGGGACGGCCCAGTGCGTCTGGACGAACGGCTCAATGAGGCGGTAGAAGCCGTTCGACAGGCGAAGTCGCTTGGCCGGATTCCGGGGCTGTCCAGCGGCTTTGGCGAGCTTGACGACAAGACCAAGGGTTTCAAGGATTCCGATCTCATCATCATCGCCGGTCGCCCGTCCATGGGCAAGACGGCGCTGGCGCTCAATATCGTGGAGCACGCCCTGATGGGCGAGGCGGACAACCCCAAGCCCTGTCTCGTCTTCAGCCTGGAAATGGCCACCGAGCAGTTGGTGTTGCGGCTGCTCTCCTCGCTGGCCGGGCTGGACCAGAGCCGCATGCAAACCGGTGACCTGGACGCCCGGGACTGGGACAAGTTCATCGGCGCCGTAACCCAGTTGCAGGACAAGCCGTTGTGGATTGACGACACGCCTGCTCTGACGCCCAGCGACCTGCGCGCGCGGGTGCGGCGCGTTGCGCGAGAAGCTGCCGCAAATGGCGGACCCCGGCTGGGGCTGATTGTCGTGGACTACCTCCAACTCATGCGTGGCGGCGGCAAGGTCGAAAACCGCACCAACGAAATCTCCGAGATCTCGCGTGCGCTGAAGGCCCTGGCCAAGGAGATGCGCTGCCCGCTGATCGCCTTGTCACAGCTGAATCGGGACGTAGAGAAACGGGCGAACAAGCGCCCCATGATGGCGGACCTGCGCGATTCGGGCGCCATAGAACAGGACGCAGACCTGATTCTCTTCATCTACCGCCATGAAGTGTACGAACCGAATGACGAAGAACACCAAGGCAAGGCCGAAGTCAACATCGGCAAACAGCGCAATGGCGTGACGGGCATGATTGAACTTGCGTTCAGGGGCAACCTCACGCGCTTCAGCAACCTGGAAGCGGAAGACTACTCCGACGTGGGCGAGCACTGATCCATGAGCAAGGCCGGCAAGGCGAAGGGCCGCAGGGTGCACGTCTGCAATGATTGCGGCGCGGAGCATGTGCAATGGCAAGGCCAATGCACCGCCTGCGGCGCCTGGAACAGTCTTTCTCCGCTGCGCATAGGCGCCTCAGGCGCCACGCCTCGGGTCGGCTACAGTGGCGCCGCGGCCGAAACGAGGCGCCTTTCGGAAGTGGAAACCACGGCCTCGAAGCGGCTCGGCTCCGGCTCCAGCGAACTGGACCGAGTACTCGGCGGTGGTTTCGTGCCAGGTTCCGTGGTGCTGATCGGCGGCGACCCGGGCGCCGGCAAGAGCACCCTGCTGCTTCAGGTTGCCGGCGCACTGGCGGCAGAAACCCAGGCGCTCTATGTGTCCGGCGAGGAATCCCTGCAACAGTTGGCGTTGCGCGCCAGGCGTCTCGGAATCAACGGAGACAGATTGCAGGCGGCGGCGGAAACCCGCGTGGAAGTTATCGTGGAACTCATAGAGCAATCCAGCCCGCGCCTGGTGATTGTCGATTCCGTTCAGGTCATGCAAATGGACATGGACGGCCCGCCCGGCAGCGTCGCACAGGTGCGCGAAACGGCCGCCTGCTTCACTCGGGTGGCCAAGGCCACCGGCGCCGTCGTGGTGCTGGTGGGGCACGTCACCAAGGAAGGCAATCTGGCAGGACCCAAGGTGCTGGAACACATCATCGACGCCTTTCTCATGCTCGACAGCCCGGCGGGCAGCCGCTATCGCACCCTGCGCGGGCTGAAGAACCGATTCGGCGCGGTCAACGAACTTGGCGTCTTCGCCATGACCGAGCAGGGCCTGCGACAAGTCGCCAATCCGTCCGCAATCTTTCTGGCGCGAGGGGACGTGCTCTCGCCCGGCAGCCTCGCCACCGTCATCTGGGAAGGCACACGCCCCATCCTTGTGGAATTGCAGGCGCTGGTGGATCAGATCCAGGGTGGCCATGCGCGCCGCGTAGCCGTGGGGCTGGACCCACAACGCCTCGCCATGCACCTGGCAGTGCTGCATCGTCACTGTGGCATTGCGCTCGGCGACCAGGACGTGTTCGCCAACGTGGTCGGTGGCGTGCGCGTGGCCGAGACGGGCGCCGACCTGCCGCTGCTGCTCGCTGTTCTTTCCTCGCTCCGAAACCGGGCCTTGCCGCACACGCTTATCGTATTCGGCGAACTGGGCCTGACTGGCGAGGTGCGACCAGTCGCCAACGGCGAGGAACGGCTGCGCGAAGCTGCCAAGCACGGCTTCAGCACCGCTATCGTGCCCTGGGCCAACCGACCAAGAAAGCCGATGCCCGGCATGGCCGTACACGCAGTCAAGCGGCTGGCGGACGCATTGGAGGTTGCGGCGGAGTTGTAGGCTGGATTTGGCGCGAGTGCAGATTCGGTATATGGGGAGTGTGTGACATGAAGCGACTGCTGGACAAAGTAACCATCCGTGGGTTCAAGTCCATTCAATCGCTGGAGGATTTCGAGCTCAAGGACCTCAACCTGCTCATCGGCGGCAACGGCGCCGGGAAGAGCAACTTCATCGAGTTCTTCCGCATGTTGTCCGCGATGATGAAACCGGATGGCTTGAGGCAGTTCACGGCAGGTGGCGCGGATGCCTTCTTGTTCGGAGGCCCCAAGGTTACGTCTGCGATCGAGATCAAGACACGGTTCGGGCAGAACGGATACGACTTCGAGCTTGCGCCGACTGAAGACGGGTTCTTTCTCATCAACAACGAACAGCGGCATTACTTTCCCCGAGAGACAACTCGCGACCTGGGCAGCGGTCATTTCGACCCCGCGCTTCCGGACGACCGGCACAGTCCCGGTTTCAGCAGTCAGCGCGGCGCATCGTGGTACGCCTACGAAGCGATTTGTTCGTGGATGATCTACCACTTCCATGACACAAGCCCCGCGTCGGGCATGCGCCGCTACCACGACCAGGGTCATAACGAGGCATTGTTCATGGATGCCGCCAATATCGCCCCCTTCCTCCTCGCGTTGAAGACGAGCTATCCACCGAGCTACGCCGAGATTGTGAACGCCGTGCGACTGGTAATTCCGTTCTTCGACGATTTCATACTCAGGCCGAACGCCCAGGAAAACCTGAGGCTCGACTGGCGGCAGAAAGGGGTCAATGACTACCCGATGCGGCCAAGCCACCTTTCTGACGGGTCCATCCGATTCATCTGCCTCGCCACGGCACTGCTGCAACCCACGCCGCCGTCAACGGTAATCATCGACGAGCCGGAACTTGGCTTGCATCCGGAGGCATTGGCGATTTTGGCAGAATTGATTCAAGACGCCGCCAGGCGAATGCAGGTCATTGTGGCAACGCAGTCGGCAACGTTGATCAATCACTTTTCAATCGAAGACATCATCGTCGTGAACCGAAAAGACGGCCAGTCAACATTTGAACGGCTGAAGGAAGCGGATTTCGCCGTGTGGCTCGAAGACTACTCGACAGGAGAGCTATGGGCCAAGAACGTCATCGTCGGCGGGCCTGGTCATGAATAGGTCTATCTCGGTGATGGTGATCGTCGAAGGCAAGACAGAATTGACTTTTGTGAAGGAAATTCTGGCCCCATATCTTGGCGCCAAAAACGTCTTCATGACGCCAACCGTCCTCTCGAAGCCGGGCCAGAGAGGTGGCCAGGTGCGCTTCCTGCGCGCGAGAAATGATATTGCTCGACACCTGAAACAGCGAAGCGACACCTACGTGTCGCTTCTTGTGGATTACTACGGCATCGGAACTGATTGGCCGGGGCTTGATTGCGTCCGCGCCGGCGCGTCTCCGAGCGACATTGCCAACGCAATTTGCCAAGCAACTCAGCAAGCAGTTGACACTGAACTTGCCGTCCACAACTCAGGCAAGCGTTTCTTGCCACATATCACTGTCCACGAGTTTGAAGCGCTACTATTCAGCGATCCCGCGACCCTGGCGGACACCATCCAGATAAGTCAGCGAACCGTCGAGGCCATCCTGCAAGAATGCGGCCAGCCCGAAGCAATTGACAATTCGCCACAGGGCGCGCCTTCAAAGCGCATTCAACAGATCAATCGGCGCTTCAAGAAGACGACCAGCGGTATTGCCATTGCCCGGAAAATCGGCATTGAACGGATGCGGTCGAAATGCCCCGTTTTCAATTCCTGGTTGGAACGGCTGGAGTCGCTTGCAGGAGAGCACCATCTTGTGCCGTCCACCAATCTGTCTTGATAGCCAGATTGATGGACGGACGGCGTTACAAGCGCCCACCTGTAGAAGAGGCACTTTGCGAATTCCATAGGGGTGGCCGAATCAGCCGCAGAGTGGCAAGCAGTTGTTTTGCCCTTGATTCGATTCGTTGACTGTTGCGGTTGACAGCGTAGCTGCAATTTTGATTCATTGCGGAGCGTGGTTCACAACAGAGGATCGGGAGGGAAACGTGAAGATTCTGAAAGTGGTGGCTACCCTGCTGGTCGCCTTGGTCCTTGTGGCGATAGTCGCTGCGCCAATCGGCCCGATGCCCGGTTTCTTTATCGGCGGTTCGCAAACGCAGCCCCCCGAAATCTGGCCAGACACGTCCTCGGTGCACAATGTCCAACTCAAGGTGCCCGGCGGCCTGCCGCGCGTGGTTACAATCTGGATGGCCGAAGTAGCAGGAGACCTTTACGTCGCGGGCGCCAAGGACAGCGGTTGGGTGCGGAAGATCGGCGCGGCTTCGCCCGTGGAATTGCGGATTGGGGACAATACCTTCGCATTGAGCGCGGTTGCGGTAACGGAAGATCGACAAGCAATTCTCACCGCCTGGCTGGACAAGTACGAACCCGACTACCCGGATATCGTTTCGGACTTCCGCAACGACCCGCAGAGCGCCGACAATGCCACAGTCTTTCGGCTGGAACGGGGATAGGGTTACTGGTCACCGCAGCCAGATCATCCAGAGGGGCGGACAGGCTTTGTACGGGCCAGCCGTCATCCAGGAAGTGGGTCACTAGACTAGCGAACATCAAGGTTCAAACGGCCGGTACTCGATCAAGGCGGACTGGCCGAGGATGTCCACAATGGTGACCGACAGGTCCGCGCCATGGGCATCCGTCAGCCGAATCGGTTTGCCGAGTCGAAACGGCACCGGTTGCTGGCGCCCCTCGTCGATGGCGATGTTGTCAGCATACAGATAGGTCCGGTCGGAAGTATCGCGTATTGGGTTCAGCCGTCCGCGCAGGCCAGGAAGATGCCCCGTGCTCCGGGCGAAAGATGCGGCCGAACACGGAAGCGATGACCTCGTTGCGGGTGGCCTGGCTGACCTCCATGCTTTCGATGGTCATGCCGTTGGGGAGCTGGCCCGGTGAATCGATCTCCAGGCGGTCCTTGAACATCGATAGACGGATCCTCCGCGAAGACATGGAGTAATCGCGGTGCGCGACAGCGTTGACCACTGCTTCGAACACGGCGGCTCTGCTGTACTGGGAAACGTCCTCCCTTTCCGGAGTCTTGCGTGCAGAAACGCGCATATTGCGAACAACAAACTGGACTGCGTCCGCGATCTGTTCGGGAAGCGGCCCGGCGATCTCCTGCGCGTCCAACTGACCCGAAGCACGGTCCAGTCCGCGATAATGCGTCGCCGCTATGGTTGCTTGCGGCAACCGGTCCTGCGGTGAAGGAGTGCAAAGCAGTATGCCGGCCACGGTGGCCCGACCCACGCCGGCTTCGTCTCGCGCCAACAGGCGGAGATTCAGTAACCCACGCCGTGGGTCCACCGCGCCGGCCACGCTGAGCAGCGGCTCCCACAGGCGCTCGACAAGCGTTTCGAAGCCAGTCTCGGGCACGGTCTGCCTGTCGAACCAGAGATAGCGGTTCTGCGCACGATTCTGCGCCAGCCTCAGGCTCTCGTCACTCCCAAGGCGCCGCTTGGTTGCGCCAACCCGAATAAAGGCCCGCCGCCCCTTTCTTTGAATTCCCACCGGCTGTCCTCGCCCAGGTGAAGTTGGCGGCGAATGTCTTCGTCCGGAATCATCACGCCACCGCCTTTACAGCAGCCTCGGCCTCACGGAGACGGATTTCGCCAAAACCCCAAAATCCTGCCCGAACGGGCCCCCAATGACCCCGCCTTGGTAAACTTGGGTTAGCGCCGGAATCGTCGAGTGATCTCGATGGCGTAGCTGGCCGGCGGACCCCAGTATCTGGTATTAGCCCCGGTCGCGGACAAATCTACAGCGGACGGGAAATACTCCTTGTCCAGCAGATTGGCGCCCCAGACGGCCACCGAGGTCCGGCCGTCCGGAAGCGTCCAGACCACGCGTGCGTCCAGCAGGCCGTATGCTTTCTGCCGAGAGGAATCAAGGGTTTCCAATGTGTTGTACGTGCGCCCCCGGCCAGACCAGCCCACCTGAGCATTGAGGCTGCTGCCGCCGGCGAATGTGTGGTGTTTGCCGACGGCGATGGTGAGCGTGTAGGGCGAGCCGCGCACCAATTCGGTATCCGACAGGTCTCGTTCCGTGATGATCTGTTCAAAGGCGGGCGCCGGACCAACCAGGTTGTCGAGCACAGTGAACTCGTCGTACTTGCCTCCCAGCACGCCGAAGGTTCCAAGCACGTAGAAACCGGCGCCAAGCTCGGCGCGAAACTCGCCTTCAACGCCGTAAAGCGTTGCTTTCTGCGCGTTGATGAGATCGGCCGCAGGTTGGCCGTTGACGATGCGGCCCACCGTGATCTGCTGATTTTCGTAACTGTTGTGAAAGGCGGTTAGATTCAGAAGCAGGCGATTGTCCAGCCAGGTAGATTTTATTCCAGCTTCCCAATTATCGGAAATTTCCGGCTCGTAGGGACGCATGGCGGTATCCTGATTGAATCCTCCGCTGGAATATCCGCGGCTGAAGCCCCCATAGAGCATGATTTGCTCGGAGGGCTGGTAGCCAAGAATCGCCCGGGGCGTCCATTCGCTGAATTTGGCCGAAGCTATGCAGATGATGGCGTTTTCCGGCGGTGTGCCGTCCGGGCAAGACAGCATCGGGTTGGGAACGCCACTCGACAGGATTTCGGTACGCCTGAAATCTCTGTCGTCCCAGGTGTAGCGCAATCCCGCCGTCAGAGTCCATTGGTCGAGAAAGCGCCAGGTGATCTCGCCAAACAATGCCTCGGATCCGTTCGTGACATCGTATGCATTAGTGCGACTAAGGCCGATTACAACACCATAGTAGTAGGCACCGCCAATCGTCGAAGCCGACCCCGGGAACAGCTCCTCGCAGTACGGCAGCAAGGCTGAAGCTGCACAATCGGGGGGCACAAAACCGCGAAAGAGAGGCACGTCGAGATGGTTTATGGCGTCCTCTTCGAAGATGTATCCACCTATCGTCCAGTCGAGACGATCATCGAACGATGTGCCGGACAGGCGCAGTTCCTGAGACCATTGCTCATACGGGTTGTCTTCGGTGCCGTTTACCTCCAGGTAGCCCACACCACCGACCGTATCGGTGGCAAGACCCCAAGAGCCATTGTACTCCTCCATATCGCGCCAGGAGGATATGGATGTAAGCGTTGCGAACCCCAGATCAATATCGAGGTGCAGGGTAATCCCCACGGAATCCACATTGCTGTCCGGATCGCCGTTTTCCGTGGACCGATAGCGTGTCGTTGCATTGCAAGTGTCGCGGATTTCGTCGTAAACCCCCAGCACGTGCGCGACGCCCATGAACCCCGGCAGACCCAATGCGCCATTATCCGGACCTCGCCATTCGCAATGGCCCAGTGAGCCATGTTCGCGAGTGCGCTGCCAGTCCACGATCAGGTCCGCAAGCAGTTTTTCGCTCGCCTCCCAGCGCAGCGACAGGCGCCCCATCTGGCTGTTTTCGGAATTCCAGTCTTCCCCGGTCGCTGTGTTTTCGACATAGCCATCGGTTTCGCGATGCTGTATAGCCAAGCGAGCCGAAAGCGTGTCGCCGAGCGGCGCGTTGAGCATGGCGGAAGCGCGGACCTGGCCTCTATTGCCGACGCCGGCGTTTACGGAATAATCGAATTCCTCTTCAGGACGTTTGGATACGACGTGAATCAGCCCGGCGGTGGTGTTGCGTCCGAACAGGGTTCCTTGCGGGCCGCGCAGCACTTCAACGCGGTCGATATCCAGAAAGTCAAACACGGCCCCCTGCGGGCGAGCCAAATAGACGCCATCCACATAGACGCCAATCTTTGGATCTTGCACAGGCGACCAGTTGATTTGACCGATGCCGCGCAGAAACACCTGCGCCGAATTGCTCGCTGTCGCCGATCCCTGGAAATCCAGGTTCGGCGTCAGCCTGGTCAGATCGCGAAGGTCTTCTGCCGAGCGGTTGTCGAGTTCCGACCCTGACAACGCGGTGACGGGAATGGGAACGTCCTGGATGTTCTCTTCGCGTCGCCGTGCCGTCACCACGACTTCGTCGATCCAGGTCGTGGCGGCATCGGTGGCCTGTTCGCCGGTTGTGGCGGCCTCCTCGCTCCACGCGGCAGCGCTGGCCAACACGGCGATCAGCCAAATGCCGATGGTCGTTAATCGGATTCGATCACTGGTTGTCTTCATCATCTTCTCTCCTGTCTATTGTCTATAACCTGTCTATTGTCTATAACCTGTCGAGTTGCAGTGCCCTTGGTCAACCTGGTGACCCCGTCAAGCCGCGCACAACACGCCGCAGACTGGTTTCTGCCGGGTCAGGGAAGCCCTCGGCGTCGGCCAGAATGCTGGTTATACCGCCATCGACGGCGATGGCCTGTCCGGTAATAAAACTCGACTTGTTGCTCAAAAGGAACACGACCAGGTCCGCGACCTCCTCTGGCTGGCCGATTCTGCGCAATGGATGTCTGCGGCCGACCGAGCGCAGGAATGCCTCCTGGTCTGGAAACAGCGCCATCGGCGGTGTCTGAATGCCGCCGGGACAGACCGCGTTCACACGCACGTTGTAAGGCGCGAGCTCTGCCGCCGCAGATTGCATCAAGCCGATCAGCCCGTGCTTGGCCGCCGCGTAGGACGGCATGTTGAGACTGCCGCGCAGCCCGGCGGCAGAGGCGTTCAGCACGATCGAGGCGCCGGAATCCAGGCTCTGAAGAAGGGCGCGCATGCCGAGGAACGGCCCCATGAGATTCACTTCCATCTCCTGCCGCCAAGTGTCGATGTTTCCGCCAAGGAGGGTAGAGGGCAGGTAAATCCCCGCGTTGAAGAAAGCGCCGTGCACACCGCCGAATCGCTCGCAGGTCTGTTCGACGGCGGATTCGTTTTGCCTGGCGTCCGTTACATCCAGGTGAATGGCGATGGCCCTGCCGCCGCCGGAAAGAATTTTTCGGGAGGTCCGTTCCGCACCTTCTTCGTCGATGTCCGTAACCGCGACAGATGCGCCTTCGTCGGCGAGCCGCAAGCAGGCAGCCTCGCCGATGCCGGACGCCCCGCCGGTTACCATGATTGTCCTTTCGGCGAGCAAGTTGGCTGCCATGTCAATTCCCCGGCTTGGGACCGAACTCCAGGCCTTCGCAAGCGCCGGCCGCGCGCCACTCTTCCAGCAGCGCGTTGAATGCGTTCGCTCCCGGCGTGTAAACATCTCCAAAAAGGGATGAGGGCGAGCGCGAGAACTGCCCTTCATTGTTGTAGTAGCCAGGGGTACAGGCTTCGAAGAAATCCGCAGCCACGCTGGCGAGGCTTTTGATTTCGTTTACCCAGGCGGCCTCGGCCTCTGCTGTCGGTTGTACACTATGTGCGTTGCGCGCCTTGGCCTGGTCGATGATATAGGCCACATGGCGCGCCTGATCATCCACTACCGTGCTGTAATTCACCGAATAGCCGGCCTGCGTATAGCCTACATAGAACCAGTTGGGAAAGCCGTGGCTGGAGTGCCCGTGAAACGTGCGCCGCCCATCTTTCCAATACTCGAAGATTGACTCGCCCTTTTCGTTGCGAACTTCGTGGCGCATGCGACGCCGGAAACTCGAACTGATCTCGAAGCCCGTCGCAAAAATGATGCAGTCAACCGGATATTCCTCGCCGTTGGCGACCAGGCCGCGAGCGGTGATGCGTTCGACGCCGCCGGTATCGCTGGTATCCACAAGCGTCACGTTCGGCCGATTGAAGCTCGGCAGGTATTCGTCGTTGAAACAGGGGCGCTTGCAAAACTGCCGGTACCAGGGCTTGAGCGCTTCCGCGGTCTTTTCGTCTCTCACGTATTCTTCGACGCGGGAACGAATGCGGTTCATGTTCCTGAAATCTGCAATTTCGGATTGCAGCGCGTATTCCTCCGGGGTGATGTCACTGGATTGCTCACGCGCAAACATTGAGTTTTGCAACGTGCGGAACATGCGCGTCCAGGCGTCGTTCACCATGTCCACCTTGAACGGGTGCCCCATGACCACATCGTTGAAGTTCTTTTGCCGCTCGCGCTGCCAACCGGGTTTCAGGCTTTTGACCCACTCGGCGTCGGTGGCGCGGTTGCCGCGAATATCCACAGATGACGGCGTGCGTTGAAAAACGTACAGGTGCTTGGCCCAGGCAGCGACATAGGGGACACACTGAATCGCGGTGGCGCCCGTGCCGATGACAGCGACCCGCTTGTCGGCGAGTTTTGTCAGATTGCCGCTATGGTCGCCGCCGGTGTAGTCGTAATCCCAACGGCTCGTGTGGAAGGAGTGGCCCTCGAATGAGTCGATGCCCGGCACGCCGGGCAGGCGCGGCACTGCGGCGGGCCCGGAGGCGCAGACGACGAAGCGTGCTCGAATATCATCGCCGCGGCTTGTGGTGATCTTCCAGCGCCCGTCTTTGGCATCCCAATCGAAGGCGTCCACGCGGGTCTGAAACAACGCCTTGTCGTACAGTCCGAACCGTCTTGCGAGATCGCGGCAGTAGTCAAAAATTTCCGGGGCGTAGGAGTATTTCTCCTTGGGAATAAAGCCGGACTCTTCGAGTAGCGGCAGGTAGCAGTAGGATTCCACGTCGCATTGTGCGCCGGGATAGCGGTTCCAGTACCAGGTTCCTCCGACGTCGCCGCCCGCCTCGATCATCCAGCAATCGGCAATGCCCGCTTCCTGGAGGCGCCGGAAAGCCAGGAGGCCCGCAAACCCGGCCCCGACAACGACAGCCTCGGGTCTGAATTTGAGGGGCTCGCGCGTGAAATCGGGATCGACGTATCTGTCCGAGTCGAAGTATCGGCTGTACTTGCCAGCGGTTCGGATGAACTGCTCTTCGCCGTCGGCGCGCAGGCGTCGGTCTCGTTCCGCTGCGTACCTGGCGCGAAGTGCGTCGACGTCGATTTGCGCATCATTGCTCGCAGCGAATTCGGCTTGATGTGCCAATTGTGTATCCCCTACAAGGACAGGAAGTATAAACGACGTTTTCGGGAATTGAGTCAACTATTGGCAGTGACCTATTGGCAGTGACCTGCCGGTGGCGCTCAGGGGGTCAATTTCAACAACCTCCAGCAGATATGTCTCGCTCGCCCGCAGTTGCCGCCGCGCCCTGTCGCAGTACTCCGGCACAATATCAATGCCGACCGCGCTTCGGCGCAGCCGGTTTGCCGCAATCAAGGTAGTGCCGGAACCCATGAACGGGTCGAGCACCACATCCTGCTCTTTCGTAAACAGCTTGATGAACCAAGCCGGCAGCGATTCGGGAAAGGCGGCGCTGTGGTTCTTGTTAGCGATTTGGCCACTTGCCCGGGTAGCAATTCTTCTTGTGCCAGATGAACTCCTCGGTCCACAGCCAACCCTGCTTGCGCATTTCCAATACAAGCTCAATGACATAGGTGCTGCGCTCGCCGTTTACCGCCTTCTCCTTGATGTTCAGGATGAAGGTGCCGGAGGGCCGCAGGACGCGCAGAAGCTGCTCCGAGATGGGCAGGAACCATTCGACATAATCATCGGGGTGAACGCCACCGTAGGTGCTTCTGCGCTGGTCTGCGTAGGGCGGCGAGGTGACGATCAAGTCAACCGAATCGTCCGAGAGCAGCTTGAGTTGCTCCTTGCTGTCGCCCTGGCAGATTTCCGTGGTGATCTCCATTTGGCGCCCCGCAGGAAAAGTCTCTCAGGCAGCAGGCGTGGCAAACCCGCCGTCAGTCGATAATGGCCTGATAGGTGAGGCGGCGAGTCAGGGCGTGCATGTCCGGGCGGTTGTCGCCAAACTGCTGGATCATGCCCACGAATATCAGGTCCTCCGCCGGGTCGATCCAGAACCAGGTGCCGGCAGCGCCGCCCCAGTAGTACTCGCCGGCGGAAATCGCGTTGGCCTCCACCGGGTCCAGCACCACCGCGAAGTTCAGTCCGAAGCCCTCGCCCGGCGAAAACTCCGGGTGCTCCGGGGGCAGCTGGTTGCGGTGCATGAGCGCCACAGTGGAAGGCGCCAGCAGGCGCACGCCGTCCAGTTCGCCGCCATTGAGCAGCATCTGGCAGAAGCGCAGGTAGTCCATGCTGGTGGAAACCAGTCCGCCACCGCCGGATAGCAGGGTGATGGGTTGCAGATAGTCTTGCAGCGCCAGCGGTTCGCCGTCCGGGCGCAGCACCTTGCCGGCATCGTCGTAGATATAGACCTGCGCAAAGCGAGGCGCCTTGTCCGGCGTTACCCAGAAGGCGGTATCGTTCATGCCCAGGGGATCGAAGATGCGATCCTGAAAGAATTCATCAAGCTTCTGGCCAGACAATTTCTCCACCAGATAGCCCTGAATGTCCACCGCAATGCTGTAGTGCCAGGGTGACCCTGGCTGTTGCCGCAGCGGGATGTCGGCAAGCTTGTCGATCATGTCCTGAAGGGTGTCTTCAGCCTTCAGGACTTCCCGCTCCACATAGAGTTCATCGACGGCGGATTCGGAAAAGATGCCGTAGCTGAAGCCAGCCGTGTGGCTCATCAATTCACGAATGGTCATGGGGTGGTCGGCCGGCTCGGTGATCATGTTGCCGGCATCGTCCACGCCAACGGCCACCTCCAGGTCAGCGAATTCGGGAATGTAGCGCGCCACCGGATCGCGCAGCGAGAACTTGC
Organism: Pseudomonadales bacterium; assembly: GCA_965199705.1. Lineage (GTDB taxonomy): Bacteria > Pseudomonadota > Gammaproteobacteria > Pseudomonadales > Azotimanducaceae > Azophilus. The sequence continues at coordinate 542,737 of OZ241359.1, read as the reverse complement.
CTTCTTCGTACAGCAGCATCAGTGCAACGCTGGTAATCGGCTTGGTCATCGAGTAGATGCGATAGATGGTGTCTTCTGCCAAGGGCGCATCGGCTTCGCGGTCCCGGTAGCCCTGCGTCTCGAAGTGCGCCACCTTGCCGTGCCGGGCGATCAGCGTGGAAATGCCGGCCAGCCGTTGTTCGTCAATCAGCGCCTGCATGGCCTCGGAAAGCCGCGCAAGACGCGCGCTGGACATGCCCACGCTTTCCGGCGTCGCCCGCTGCAATGCGACGGCGGGAACGGGCGATGCCGCCGCTTCATCGGCGGGCGGAGCGGCTGGCGTACAGGCCGCCACCAGCGCCAGCGACAAACCGAGCAGCAGTGAGCGCATGGCGACCAGGAATCGGGGATCAAGCATGGATGTGCCTCCGTGTCAGGTTGTACCGCAGAAGCTGGCAAGCGCCATGGCGGTATCCCGGCTGATGTCGGGGGCGCACAATGGAAAGATCTCGGTGGCGTGAACTGTGCCCATCACCTGCCGGCAGCGGGCCGGAACGCCAGCCGCCAGTAGCCGGCGGTAGAAGTCGATGCCCTCATCGCGCAAGGGGTCGCATTCGTTGACGCTCACCACCGTTGGCGGCAAGCCCGCCAGATCATCCTGGGTAGCAAAACCGGGCCAGGCGAGCGGGTCGCGACCATGCAGGGCTTCAATGCCGTAGGCCATGGCGCCTCGGTTGTGATGCAACTCGATCAGTTTGCCGTTGTGCTCCTGCGAAGATGGGTAGTCGGGATTCGGCCAGGCGCCGGCAACGTATGGGCAGAGCGCGAAAAGGCCGCGAATGATGCCGATGTCGCCGTCGCGCTTGAGCTTGAGGCCGGTGGCCAAGGTGAGATTACCGCCGCCACTGTCGCCCGCAACCACAATGTGTTTTGCGTCTATCCCCAGGTGGTCCGATTCTGCCGCCAGCCAGCGCAGGCCCGAGACACAGTCATTCAGGCCAGCCGGATAGGGCGCGATTTCCGGTACCGAAGACGGCGTCAGGCAGTTGCGAAAATCCACCATCGCCACCGCCAGGCCGCAAGCCGCCAGAATCCGCCCCCAGGCCTGATAGTTCCCGTCATAGCAGGACAGCGTCATCATGCCGCCGCCGTGAATGTAATAGACGCATGGCAGTGGCTCGTCTCCTGCGGGGCGGATGATACGAATGTTGATCCGATTGCCGTCCGGCTGCGATTTGCATTGCAGGTCCTGCGTCTGCAAGCCTCTCGACGGCGCGATCGCCTCGGTATCGCAGGCCGAAAGGAAGGCGCGCAGCCCGTCCCGCATGGCCTGGGCTTCGGGCGTGTCCTGCTCCGCCAGCAGGGTTTCCCGATCTGGCACATCGCCGCTTGCGGAAAGCGCCGGCATGGCGCCAAACACAGCGCGAATGCGCGGGTCGATACGAAGATCTTCAGCAATCGCGTTGATCATGTGCGCTCATCCGAATTCGATCCCCGACAGGCTGCCTTCCTCACGCCAGTCCTTCAGGAGCTGGAAGAAGGCCTCCGGCCCGGCGCCGTATTGCCCGCCGAGCAGGGAGGTGGTGACGTCAATATTGCCCTCGTTATTGTAATAGCCGGGCGTGCATTCTTTCAGAAAGCGGGCGTTGAACACGGCCAGCTGCCGAATAGTATCCACCCAGGCGTTCTCCCCCGCAAGGGTCGGCTCCAGGTAGCGGTGGTTCCTGTTGCGGGTGTTGCTGATCAGATAGGCGATGTGCTGGCTCTGCTCGTGCAGCATATGCGGGAAGTTTGCCGTGAAGCCACCCTGCGTGACGCCCATGAAGAAGCAGTTGGGGAACCCGCGCGTCTGGAAACCGTGCAGCGTGCGCAAGCCCTGCGCCCACTTGTCGGTGAGCGCCACGCCGTCGCGACCGACCACCTCGTAGCCAGCCCGCCGGGTGTAGGCAGTGCCTACCTCGAATCCCGTGGCGTAGATGATGCAATCCACCGCATACTCCTGGCCTGCCGCCACCAGGCCCGTCGGCGTGATCCGCTCAACACCGCGGCCGTCGGTATCCACCAGCGTCACATTCGGGCGATTGAAGCTCGGCAGGTAGTCGTCGTGAAAGCAGGGCCGTTTGCAGAATTGCCGATACCAGGGCTTCAGCGCCTCGGCGGTGGCCGGGTCCGCCACCAGGTTGTCAACGCGCGCCCGGATCTGCTCCATCTTCTGAAAGTCCGCCAGTTCAACCCGCCGACCACGCTCTTCCAGCGACACATCGGCCGCCCCGGCGCCGGTGGCGCCGATGGCAAGGTTGCGGATGATGTCCGTCCAGCCGTCATTCACCAGGTCCTCGTCCTCGAAGCCACCGGTCACCAGAATGTTGAAATTCTGCATCCGCCGAAACTGCCAGCCAGGTGTCAGAGACTCCGCCCAATCCGGGTCGGTCGGCTTGTTGCCGCGTACGTCTATGGATGAGGGTGTGCGCTGGAACACATACAGATGCCCGGCTGCTTCGGCCAGATGCGGCACGCACTGCACCGCCGTGGCGCCGGTGCCGATGATCGCGATGCGCTTGTCGCCGATACGATCCAGGTTGCCGTCCGAGTTGCCGCCTGTGTAGCCGTAGTCCCACCGGCTGGTATGAAAGGTGTGGCCTGCAAAGGATTCGATGCCCGGAATGCCGGGAAGCTTCGGCCGGTTCAGGGGGCCGTTGGACATCACCACGAAACGCGCCCTCATACGATCCCCGCGATTGGTGGTGATCTCCCAGCGCAACGCCGATTCATCCCAGCGCATGCCGGTCACCTCGGTTTGAAAGCAGGCGTTGTCGTAGAGGTCGTAGTGGCGGCCAATGGCCTGGCTATGCGCCAGGATTTCCGGCGCAAAGCTGTACTTCTCCTTCGGCGTATAGCCGAGTTCTTCGAGTAGCGGCAGGTAGATATAGGACTCTATGTCACATTGCGCGCCTGGGTAGCGGTTCCAGTACCAGGTGCCGCCGAAATCACCGCCCTTTTCGATGATACGCAAATCCCGAACGCCGGCCTCTCGCAACCTGGCGCCGGCCAGCAGGCCACCGAACCCGCCGCCGACAATGACAATCTCGACCTCGTCGTGCAAGGGCGCACGATCAGGGTCTCGCTCAACGTAAGGGTCTTCGAGAAAGTGCGCAAATTGGCCAGTTACTTCCACGTACTGCGTGTTGCCCTCGGGCCTCAGGCGTTTGTCCCGCTCCTGTCGATAGCGTTGGCGCAGGGCCTCAGCGTCGATAGCCTGGCTCGGATCGAGCATCGCCTGCTCGGATTCTGCCATCCGTGAATTTTTCCGGTTGCGTGAAGGGGCGCTAATGTAGTCTTGATATCGTCGGGCTTGCAAGGGCAATTCGCGATTGCCGCGATGTATCACTGGCTGCCTGTCGTGCTACCATCCTGCGTCACTTCGGGCTTCGGTTCGGTTCTTCTTTGTCGCCCACCTCTTGCACATGATCGCAAGCCGCCCCTTGCATCCAGCCCCCGCTTTCGCAGCCCACGGCGAAGATTCCGGGTTTGCCGGCGGGTGGCGCCTGGCTTGCAGACGCAGCGCCGAACGCCGTGCCTGAGCCGGCCCGGAACGCTGATGCGGCAGACTGGCATGACGCCAGCGAGCTTGATCTGCGCCGTTCCCAGATTGATCGAAACGCTGCCGACGTGCTGACCAAGCTGAAGGCTGCGGGATTTCAGGCCTGGCTGGTCGGCGGCTGTGTGCGCGACCTGCTGATCGGCGCCCGCCCCAAGGACTTTGACGTGGTTACAGACGCAAGGCCCGAGCAGGTGCGTCGCATCTTTCGCCGCTCGCGACTGGTCGGCCGCCGCTTCAGGATCACGCACGTGCGCTATGGGCGCAACCTGATCGAGGTTTCCACCTTCCGCCGGGCGCCCGATGCGTCCGGCCCCCGAACCAGGGCGCACGGCAACGGCATCCTGTTGCACGACAACGACTACGGCACCCTGGAAGAGGATGTCTTTCGCCGCGATTTCACCATCAATGCCCTCTACTATGATCCAGAGCAAGGGCGGGTGCTTGACCGCGTGGGCGGCGTCCGGGACATCCGCCGGCGCCGCCTGCGCATGATTGGCAAGGCATCGGACCGATTGCGGGAAGATCCTGTGCGCCTGTTGCGAGCGGTGCGCTTTCAGGCCAAGACCGGATTCAAGCTCGATCGCGCCATTCGCGCCGAAGTGGCGACGGTGGCGCCGCACCTGCGGGAGATACCGGCAGCGCGTCTGTTCGATGAGTTCTGCAAGCTGTTTCTCTCCGGCCAGGCTGAGGAGACCTGGCGTCTGCTGACGGAGACAGCCGTCTCCGGCGTGCTCTTTCCGGCCACCCGAGCGGACGATCCGCTCGTGCGCCAGGCCATGCAGAATGGCGACGAACGTGTGGCTGACGGACGCTCCGTCACGCCTGGCTTCCTGTTGTCTGCGCTTCTTTGGCAAGACTGGCTGCAACGAACAGAAGAAACCATCCAGGCGGCTGGCGACAGTGCATCGAGCCCGGCCGTCGCCGCTGAAGAGGCGGCGGTGGAGAGTATTCGCGCGCAACGTCGCATGGTCGGCATCCCCAGGCGACACGCACAGTTCGCGATGGAGGTCTGGCAGTTGCAGCAAAAACTCGAACAACGGCATCCTGGGCGGGTGACACGCCTGCTCGGTCATACGAGGTTCAGAGCCGCTTACGACTTTCTTGTCCTGCGGGCCCAGGTGGGCCTCGGCAAGGTGGAGTTGGCCGATTGGTGGACGCAGATTCAGGCGGAGACCGGCGCTGAGCGGCAGAGCATGATTGATGCGCTGAAACCGGTCCGGCGCCGGGCGCGCAGGCGCTCTCGGTCCAAGGCGGCCAGGAAGGCGGCTTCCGGATGACATCGGCCCTGCCAGCATCCGCGTTACAAGCCTGGCAGCGTCTTGAGGCGCTTGCATCTGCCGACCGGCAACCGGCGTTGCGGGATCTGGTGCAGGACGCAGCGCGCGCCAGCGAGATGCGCCTGTCCTTCGCCGATCTGACGATCGACTTCTCGCGCCAGAGGGTGACAGAACCCATCAGGTCAGCCCTGCTGGACCTGGCGCAAGAACGCGGTCTGCGCGAGTGGACCACGGCCATGATGCGCGGCTCCAAAGTCAACGTCTCGGAAGACCGGGCTGCCTTGCACACAGCCTTGCGCCTGCCGGATCTGGCAGCGGCGTCGGCGGCTGCAAGGCCGCCATCAGATTGTTGGCGATTGGCGTCGCAGGAACGGTCCCGGTTGCTTGAATTTGCCGATCAGCTGCGGCGCGGCGAAGTCACCGGCTATGCGGGCAAACCGTTCCGGGATCTGGTGCATCTGGGCGTCGGCGGTTCCAGCCTCGGCCCGGAACTGGCCATACAGGCGCTGGCTGGCGCGGATAGCCCGCTGCGATTGCACTTCCTGGCCAATATCGACGGCGCGGATTTCATTGAGACGATGCACGGATTGAACCCGGAAACAACCGGCTTCGTGCTGGCGTCCAAGTCCTTTGGCACGCTGGAAACCGAGATCAATGCCGCCAGCGTCAGAAGCTGGCTGCTCGAACGCACTGGCGCGGGCCCCAAGGTGGTTGCCAGGCACTGCTTCGGAGTCACCGCAAATGTTCAGGCAGCGCGGGAATTCGGGCTGGACGATGCGCGGATATTTCGGCTCTGGGATTGGGTCGGCGGACGGTTTTCGATCTGGTCATCGGTGGGCCTGCCAATCGCCGTCGCCCTCGGCAGCGACGGATACCAGAGCCTGCTCGACGGCGCCCTGGCGGCCGACCGGCACTTTGCCGATTCGCCCGCGGCTGCCAACGCGCCACTGCTGGCAGCGCTTTTCGACATCTGGAACTTCAACTTTCTCGGGCTCGGGCACCTGACTCTGCTGCCCTACGATCACCGATTGCGCTTGCTGCCGGAGTATCTCTGCCAGCTATTCACGGAAAGCAACGGCAAACGAGTCTGTCAGGACGGCAGCCCGGCAGGCATCGGCACCATGCCCGTGGTCTGGGGCGGCGTCGGTACGCCTGGTCAGCACGCCTTCCACCAGTTGCTGCATCAGGGCACAAGCCCGGGCGCTGCGGACTTCATTCTGATCGGCCAACCGGACCACGAACTGCCGAGGCATCATCAGTGGCTGCTGGCCAACGGTCTCGCTCAGGGTCAGGCGCTGGCCAACGGCTGGTCTTCGCAAGACCCGCACCGCCAGGCGCCGGGTGGGCGGCCAAGCACAACGCTGATTCTGCCCCGCCTGACGCCGGCCACGCTCGGCGCGCTGCTCGCCTTCTATGAGCATCGGTGCGTCTGTCAGGCAGCGATCTGGAACATCAATCCGTTCGATCAGTGGGGGGTGGAGTTTGGCAAGGCAGGGGCCCGCGCGCTGTTCGAGCGCTTGTCCGGCGTTGACGATTTCGATCAGGATGCCGCGACCGCCGGCATGATCCGTCAGCTCACCGGCCAGACGCGACCGTCGGCATAGCGCAGTGTCGGATCAACGGCCAGGAGCCTGCGCCACAGGAAACCGCCAAAACGGGCCAGAACCTGGCCTGCTCGGATGTGAGGTTTGAACATGAGCTTTCCAGTCAGCGAAAGTGCGGCCAGACGGGCGCTGTTGAACGAAGCGGACTACCAACGGCTGTACCGGCAGTCCATCGAAGAACCAGCCGAATTCTGGGCTGCCCAGGCGAACGCCTTTCTCGACTGGCAGACGCCTTTCAACCAGGTGAGCGAGGCAGACTTCCATCGCGGTCGAGTGCGCTGGTTCGAGGGCGGCCAGTTGAACGCCAGCGTCAATTGTCTGGACCGTCATCTGCCCCGCCACGGCGACAAGATAGCCATCTTGTGGGAAGGCGACGACGCCAGCGAGCAGGCCAGCTTTACCTACCGGCAAGCGCACGAGGCGGTCTGCCGTCTGGCAAACGGGCTGCGTGCGCGTGGCGTCGGCAAGGGAGACCGGGTGTGCATCTATCTGCCGATGATTCCGGAGGCGGCCTTTGCCATGCTCGCCTGCGCCCGCATCGGCGCGGTGCACTCGGTGGTGTTTGGCGGATTCTCGCCTCAGTCGCTCAAGGACCGGATCCTCGATTCGGGTTGTCAGACGCTGATCACGGCCGACCAGGGCTTGCGCGGTGGCAAGGCGACGCCGTTAAAGGAAAACGCAGAGCGCGCACTGGCAGAGTGCCCGGACGTACACACAGTGATTACCGTGCGCCGCACCGGCGCCACCGTACCCTGGCGTGCGGGGCGGGACGTCTGGTACGCCGACCTGGTGGCGGAGCAACCGACGCAGTGCGAACCCGAATCCATGGCCAGCGAAGACCCTCTGTTCGTGCTTTATACCTCCGGCTCCACAGGGCGGCCAAAAGGCGTGCAGCACAGCACCGCCGGCTATCTGCTGCAGGCCGCCATGACCTTCCGATACGTCTTTGACTATCACGATGACGACATCTACTGGTGTACGGCAGACGTCGGCTGGATCACCGGCCACTCCTACATCGTCTATGGCCCGCTCGCCAACGCCGCCACGACCCTGATGTTCGAGGGCGTGCCGACCTGGCCAGATGCGTCCCGCTGCTGGGAAGTGATCGACCGGCATCAGGTCAACATCTTCTATACCGCGCCGACCGCGATTCGGCAGCTGATGGGCCAGGGGGACGAGTATGTGACCCGCACCTCCCGGCGCTCACTGCATCTGCTCGGCACGGTGGGCGAACCCATCAACCCGGAAGCCTGGGAGTGGTACTACCGGGTTGTCGGCGACGGCAGCTGCCCGATTGTCGATACCTGGTGGCAGACGGAGACGGGCGGCATCATGATCGCGCCGCTGCCGGGCGCCACGCCCCTGAAACCGGGCAGCGCGACCCGGCCCCTGTTTGGCGTGCAACCGGCGCTGGTGGACGCAGAAGGGCAAGTGATCGAATCCATGGAAGCCGAAGGCAACCTGGTCATCACTGCCACCTGGCCAGGTCAGCTACGCAGCATCCATGGCGATCATCAGCGCGCCATCGACACCTACTATGCCACTTACCCTGGCTTCTATTTCACCGGCGACGGCGCCCGCCGGGACGCCGACGGCTACTACTGGATCACCGGTCGTGTTGATGATGTGATGAACGTCTCTGGCCATCGAATCGGCACCGCCGAAGTGGAAAGCGCCCTCGTGCTGCATCCGCTGGTCGCGGAAGCTGCGGTGGTGGGCTTTCCGCACGCGATCAAGGGCGAAGGCATCTTCGCCTGGGTGACGTTGATGCAGGGCATCAGCGAAGACCCGTCCGACATCAAGCAGGCGTTGATCGAACTGGTGCGGCAGGAAATCGGCCCCTTCGCCAAGCCGGATCACATTCAGTGGGCGCCCGGATTGCCCAAGACCCGATCCGGCAAGATCATGCGTCGCATTCTGCGCAAGATCGCCGCTGACGATCTGGACAACCTGGGCGACGTCACGACGCTGGCGGAACCCGGAGTGGTGGATGATCTGATCAGAAGTCGTCAAGGCGCGCCGTAGCGCTCGGAGTTGTCGCGTCTGCAGGTTCGCGCTGCAATTCGGCCAGGACCGCTTGCGGCGGTAACTTGTTCAGACAATTCGTGTGCTCGTACAAACAGCTGCGTTGAAAGCAGGGCTGGCAGGGCAAGGCCAGTTGTAACGCCCTGGCGTGGCCATGCAGCGGCGGCGTCAGGGTGGGTGAGCTAGCGCCATACAGGGCGATGGTGCGCACGCCCAGCGCACAGGCGATGTGCATGAGGCCAGAGTCGTTGGTAATGGCGGCGTCGCAGGCGGACAAGAGATCCAACGCCTCCGTGAGGCTCGTTTGCCCGCAAAGGTTGATGCTGCCGGGCGCGAGTTCAGCCACATGCGCGCCGAGCGCCGCATCGCCTTGCGAGCCGAGTATCCAGACGTCGGCCCCGCTTTGCAGTCGGGCCCTTGCAACGGCCGCGAAGTGTCGCGCCGGCCAGCTTTTGGCCGGGCCGAATTCAGCGCCCGGACAGATCGCGGTCACGCTTGAACACTGATCCAGATTCAGTCGCTTGCACAGACAGGCGAGGTTCTGCGGGTCGGCTTCGAGGCGCGGCATCGGCGCCTTGCGTGTGTCCGCATTGCGCGGCCAGGCGAGTGCTGCGAACTGATCCACCATGCGCGGCCTGGCTTGCCGGTCCAGGCGCCTGGCGTCGGTCAAAAGACCCAGACGGCACTCTCCGATCTGGCCGATGCGCTCTGGAATGCCGGCCAGCCAGGGCACGAGAGCAGATTTGAAACTGTTTGGCAGCACATAGGCCCGTTGAAATTTCAGACGGCGCAGCCGACGGGCCATGTTCAGGCGTTGTTTCAGGGCCAGCTCGCCGTGTCCGGCGGCAAGTTCATGGACCGCGCCGACGCCTGGCATCCGGCTGCCCAGAGGCGCGCTCGACGGCGGCGCCAGCAGATGGATTTCAGGCGCCTGAAAGCGCTGAAGCAGAGCCGCGACCAGTGCCTGCGCCATCACCATGTCGCCTACCCAGGCCGGCGCGACAATCAGCAGGCGCACATTAGCCGGAGGTAAGGTCAGGAGACGGGATGGCGCGAGCCGGCCCGTTCGATCAGCGCCGTGCCGCAATATTCGGACCAGGAGCCTGCGGCGCAGGCTCCTAGACGGCAGTAAGCCACTCCGGCCAGGAGTTTCGGCGACCACGCACCTGTTCGAAATAGGTCGCCTGCAAGCTCAGGGTGATCGGGCCAGGCTTTCCGTTGCCGATGCGGCGCCCGTCCAGCAATCGAATCGGCAGAACCTCAGCCGCAGTGCCGGTGAAGAAAGCCTCGTCGCAGATATACACCTCGTCGCGCGTGATGCGTCGCTCGACGACCCGCAAGCCCTGTTCTTCAGCCAGATGGAAGACCGTATTTCGGGTGATGCCGTCCAGGCAACTGGTCAGCTCCGGCGTATAGAGAACGCCATCATCGACGATAAAGATATTCTCGCCGGAACCTTCCGCCACATAGCCCTCGGTGTCGAGCAGCAACGCCTCGTCAGCGCCCGAGCTCAGCGCTTCATTCAGGGCCAGAATCGAGTTGATGTAATTGCCATTGGCCTTGGCCTTGCACATCGTGATGTTCACGTGATGACGGGTATAGGAAGACGTGCGCACGGTGATACCTTCCTCGCGGGCGTCTTCGTCCATGTAGTGGGGCCAGGGCCAGGCGGCCACGACCAAGTTGACTGACAGGTCCGTGGACCTGAGGCCCATTTCCTCGCAGCCGAGATAGACCATGGGCCTGAGATAGCCCTCTGAAAGCCCGTTGGCGCGGAAAATCTCGATCTGCGCCGCACTTACCTCGTCATGCGACCAGGGGATGTCGATGCCCAGGATGTGCGCCGAATTGAACAGCCGCTCGGTGTGCTCCTGAAGGCGGAAGATGCAAGGCCCCTTGGGCGTGTTATAGGCCCGAACGCCCTCGAACACGCCAAGCCCATAGTGAAAGGTGTGCGTGAGCACGTGCACTTGCGCATCACGCCATGGCCTCAGGCTGCCGTTCTGCCAGATAAACCCGTCGCGGTCTGCAAAGTTCGCCATGTTCATGCTGTCCTGCCACTTGGTCCGTTTGTGGCGCCTCTTTCAGGCGTTGCGAGGCGCCTTGAACAACTGCTCCCAGACACGGCTGACCGTATCCCGGTACGAAGCCATGACATGCTCGTCCACATGGTGGTCGCCGAGGTCCATCATGCGGCGATGTTGCTGGGCGCGCAAAGCCAGATAAGCCCAGGTGAGGCGGTCTGCGTCGTCCTGGTCCAGGACTCCTGCATCTCCGACCGACTCCAGTATCCGCACGTTGTCGGAAAATCTGGCCACCTCAGGCGCCTTGTGGGCGTTGGCCAGAACAAGGTATTGAACCATAAATTCAATATCGACAATACCCCCGACGCCCTGTTTCAGACGGTCTTCTTTTCCCAGATGCTCGGCCATGCGCTCGCGCATTTCCAGTATGCGACGGCGAATCTCCGCCGGGTCCCGAGGCTGACACAAGAGATCGTGGCGCAGCTTCTCGAAGCGCCGACACAGGTCAGGATCGCCCGCAACCGCCCTGGCCCTGACCAGCGCCTGTTGTTCCCACACCCAGGCAGACTGCTGCTGATACTGTTCAAAGGCTTCCAGGGTGGCGACCAGCGGCCCGGAGTTGCCCGAGGGTCGTAGTCGCATGTCGATTTCGTACAGGGGGCCATAGTAGGTGGGTACGGTGAGATAGCTGAGCAGCTTGCGCACCAGCCGGTGGGTGAAAGGCGCCGCGGACGTTGGCAGATCGTGCATGAATACCAGGTCCAGGTCGGAACCGGGACCGAGTTCGATGCCGCCGAGCTTGCCGTAGCCAACCGCAATGAAGCCCCGCCCCCCCGAGGCCGCCATTTCCTCGTCCCGGCGGGCCATGTGGAACCAGGCCCGGCTGATCGTGGTCTCCAGCACGGCCTCTGCGACAAAGGTGAGATAGTCGCTGGCCAGCATCAATGGCAGGGCGCCCAGCGCCTGCGCCAGCACCACCTGAAACACGTGCCGTTCCTTGAAGGCGCGCAGTGCGTCGAGCAGCGCCTCTTCGTCCAGGTCTTCACCGGCGACCGCATCGAGGGCGCTTACCAACTCCTCCCGCTCAGCAGGGGGACTGGCCAATACCGGCAGCGCGGTATCCTGCAACAAGTCCAGAAACATGGGGCGCATCCGGAATTGTTCCGCCAGCCATTGGCTATCGCCCGCCAGGCGCACCAGGCGATCCATGGCGGCAGGCTGATCGCGCAGCAGGGCAAGATAGGTGGACCGGCGCAGCACCGCACGCAGGATCGGCAGTATCCGCTCCAGGCGCAGCATCGGTTTCGGGCTGCGCACAATCATCTGCAGGAGGCGCGGCATCACCGCGTTCAGGCGCTCTCGGCCAGTGTCGCTTACCGATGCGCGATCCCGCTCCTTTGCCAATTCCTCAAGCTTTCGGACCGCCGTGGGCGCGTCGTCGAAGCCGGCGAGCGCAAGGCTGATGGGATCGTCGTGATGGCGCCAGAGATCGTTCTCCACTTCCGGCGCATCCACCACCAGGAGCCCGTCGAAGATGGCCTCTACCCGAGCTCTGTGTCCGGCAAGAGCAGCGTGGTAGTCCTCGTAGCGTGAGAACCCCATGCTGAGTGCGAGGCGAGTCCGGCCGAGATCGTTGGCCGGAAGACGTTGCGTCTGGCGATCCGACTCGGCCTGAATGCTGTGTTCGGAGTGGCGCAGGAACAAATAGGCTTCGCGCAGGTGGGCCGCTGTCTCCCGGTCGAATATCTCCAGCCGTTCGAGTTCTGCCAGGGCGTCCAGGAAGGCGGGTTGTCGCAACCCTGGCTCCTGACCGCCGCGAATCAATTGGTGCGCCTGAACGCTGAATTCTGCGTCCCGAATGCCACCCACGCCACTCTTCACGTCGTCCGCTTCGCGTTGTCCATCGAGTAGCGCCTTGAGATCCCGCATGGCTTCGATGGCGCCAAAGTCCAGATAGCGGCGGAATATGAATGACCGGATGCCGGCGAGAAAGTCGGCGCCCGCACCCAGATCACCGGCGCAGGCCCTGGCCTTGGTGTAGGCATAGCGCTCCCATTCACGGCCCTCCGTTTCCAGGTAGCGCTCAAGGGCGCTGAAGTGCATGGCCAGAGGCCCGGCGTCACCGTGCGGCCGCAGGCGCATGTCCACGCGAAAGACGAAGCCCTCTTCAGTGACCGTGCCCAGCGCGTCGATCAATCTCTGCCCCACGCGGACAAAGAAATTCTGGTTGGCCATGCCGCGCGTTGTCTTGCCCGGCTCTGGAAAGGCGAAGATCAGGTCAATGTCGGACGACAGATTGAGTTCCCGACCGCCGAGCTTGCCCAGGCCAAAGACTGTCAGCCTTTGCGCCGCGCCCGACTCTGATCCCATCGGTACGCCATGCCGCTCGCACTCCCAGCGGTACACGGCGTTCAGCGCCGTATCGAGGAGCAGATCCGCCATGTCCGACAGGGCGCGGGTCGTCTCGGTGAAATCCGCCAGATTCAGCAGGTGTCGCCAGACGATCTTGAACTGCCAGCGGTTGCGCAAGCGCCTCAGGTCGCGCTTCAGTTGGTTGATGCTCGCGGCGGCTTCGCCGATGGCGTGGGCCTCCGCGCGCAGCTCTGCGGCATCCGCCGGTCGCGCGAATGCCCCGTCCGCCAGGGCTTCGGCAAACCATTCGGTCTGGCGCCGCACAACCTGGGCGGCGAAGTCACTCAGACCGATGACCCGGCTCGCGTCTTCCGTCAGGCGCAGCCCGGTCTGGGAGACGAACCGGTCAACCCGGCTGCCCATGATTTCGGGAAGCGACACTGGCCCACACCGATCCGCAAGCGCCGGCGCCGCTACCTCGATCCTTGCCCGTCGTCGATCTTGATGCAGGTTCCGGTCACGGCATTGGAGGCGGGCGACAGGAAATACAGCAGGGTGCTGTCCATCTCGGCAGGGTCGCAGATGCGCCCGCGCGGGAAGGCCTTGCTGATGTCGCCCATGCGAGCGAGCATGCCGTCCATCATTTCCGAGTGGAAGGCGCCGGGCGCAATGGCGTTGACGTTGATGTTGAACCGGGACCATTCGACTGCCAGGCACTCCGTCATGCGCACGATGGCGGACTTGGTAATCGAGTAAAGCGCCGCGCCGTTGCCGGCGTAATGGAAGCCGCCGACGGAGGAGATATTGACCATGCGCCCGGGCATCTTTGCGGCAATCAACCGGCGCGCGATTTCGCAGGAAAGTATGTAGGGGCCGCGCAGGTTGGTGTCAAAGACGGCATCGATCAGCGCAAGCGGCATCTTGTGCGCGCGCTGCGCGTCCGGGATGCCGGCGTTATTGACGAGTATGTCGATGACGCCCAGCGCCGCCTCGGCCTGCTCCACGCAGGCGAGCATGGAATCATTGCTTTGCATGTCCAGCTGTATCGGCTCGGCAACGCCGCCGGCTGCGCGGATTTCCTGCGCCAGCCCGTGCAACCGTTCCTCGCGCCTGCCAGTGACCGCAACCTTGGCGCCACAGGCGGCGACCACCTGTGCAAAGCGGCGGCCGAGACCAGAGGTGGCGCCGGTAATCAACGCGACGCGACCGGAGAGATCAGCGGAGACATTGGGCAGGGGATAGTCAGACATGAGCGCGGGCCGGCGGCAGCGATGCGCTCAGGATAGCAGCTTGTCGGGCAATCAGCCGCCGGGACCGTCGTAGGAGGCGATGAGTTCGTACCAGCCGGAACCCTTGACGGCCAGCGGCATCTCGCCCAGTCGTTCTGCGGTTTGCAGATGACGCGCCCGACCCGGCCAGGCTTCAGGGTCAGCCTGCCAGGCGTTCAGAACCCGTTCTGCCTCCGCATAGCTCGGCGCTTCCACCTCGTAAAGCGAGAGATACGCCGCAGGCGTCTCCAGCTCCAGATGCGGGCCAGCCAGCTTGAAGACCCGACCGCGCACGAAGTTCGGACACTTGGCGGTATCTTCAATGTGTTGGCCGAGAAACCACTCTTCAAATGCGGCGGCGTCCTCTGGCGTTGGCGGCTCACACAGCCCGATCAGGACAAAACTCGGCATGGCGCGTCTCCTTTCTGTCTGTCAGTCTATCTGTCAGTTTGTACAGGCCGTCCCGCTTGTACTGCATTGACCAGCGACCAGAACGCTGCAACGCACTGATTCTGGAAGTCATCCGCCGCGCCTCGCGCTCCAGCCCTCTCGTGCGCCGCTCATGTCCAGCACGGCGTCCTTGTGCGCCAGCACATCCTCGTAGGTCACATCCGTGCCGAGGTCAACATCATCGTTGTTGAAGATGGCGCACGTGGAAAAGCGGCCCATGCCAGCCTGGATCACCTTGCCGGACGGCGCATCCTCGCTGCACAGCAGCAGCACGGCCGGGGTCACCAGTCGGGGATGGACATCGGGTGGCGGGTTATCCGCATCCAGATCCTGACGCCCGGGAATCGTGGCGATCAGGCGCGTAGCCGCGCCAGGCGCCAGGCCATTCACCCGCACGTTCTTGCTTGCGCCCTCGATGGCCAGCACATTGATGAATCCCAACATGCCCATCTTGGCCGCGCCATAGTTGGCCTGCCCGAAGTTGCCGTAGATACCGGAGGTAGAGCTGGTCATCACGATCCGACCGAAGCCCTTGTCGTACATGATCGGCCAGGCCGCATGGGTGACATAGGCGGTGCCGTTCAGATGTACGTTCATCACCACGTCCCAGTCATCCAGGGGCATCTTCTTGAAACTCCTGTCGCGCAGGATGCCGGCATTGTTGACCAGGATATCGACGGTGCCGAACTCGGCGACCGCGTCATCAACGATGGATCTGGCGCCGGCGCGGTCGGCGACCGAAGCCTTGTTGGCGATCGCAATGCCGCCGGCTTCCCGGATTTCCGCCACCACGGCGTCAGCCATGTCCCCGGACCCCGTGCCATCGCCGGCGCCGCCGAGATCATTGACCAGCACCTTCGCGCCCCGGCGCGCAAACTCCAGCGCATGCGCCTTGCCCAGGCCACCGCCGGCGCCGGTCACGATCACCACCTTGTCCTTGAACTCGCTCATGCAGAACTCCCCTTGTCACCTCTATTGCTGATATTGCCGGATTCAGGGCGCAAGCCCGACAGCCTGTCGGGGCCGGCAATGGCAGTCAGTCGTTGACGGACGGCTTCGAACAGCAACACGCCGGTTGCTACCGCCACATTGAGACTGCCGCCGTGACCCGCCATCGGAATGGCCGCGAGTTGATCGCAGGCATGCCGGGTGCTGTGCCGCAAGCCCTCGCCTTCGCTGCCGAACACCAGCGTCATGTTACCCGTGAAATCCACGTCCGCCCAGATGCCGGGCGCCTGCGGGTCGGCGCCGACCACCTCGACGCCTTGCCGCTTCAGCCATTGCAGACGTCGCACCAGATTGCTGACCTCGACCAGCATGATGCGTTCGGCGCTGCCGGCGGCCGCCTTCAGCGCCGCCTCATTGACCGGCGCCGTGCGTCGTTTTGGCAGCAGAACGGCCTGGGCGCCGGCGCCGCTGGCGCTGCGGATGCAGGCCCCGAGATTGCGCGCGTCTGTTACCCCTTCCAGCGCCACGAACAGCCTTGGCGTTGGCCAGCCCTCAAAGGCGTCCTCGAAATCGGCTTCCGTGCTGAGCGCTCGTGCGTGGCAAAGCGCAACCACGCCCTGATGCCCGGCGCCGGCCATCCGGTCCAGGCGTTGTCTCGGCACATACTGGCAGCGCACCCGATTCGAGCGGGCGAGGCCTTGCAGGTGTGCCGTGCGTGCGTCGCGCCGATTCTGTTGCAGCAGCAAGGTGCGCACCCTCTGCGGCGCCTCCGTCAACAGCGCTTCGACCGGATGCAGGCCATACACCAGGCTCATCGGCGCAGGCGCCCATAACGGCTCCTGCCGCGGCGCCCGGGCGGCCTGGCAACCGTGTTTGGCAGCACCAGTTCCAGGCGCCCCGCTTCCGGGTCAACCCGAACCAGCTGAACTGCAAGCGCATCGCCCAGCGCAAAGCGCTTGCCGCTCGCTTCACCCGTCAGGGCGAGAGGCGCGGCAGAGCGAAAATACTCATCGCCGAGCATCGAGACGTGCACCAATCCCTGAACGTAGAAATCATCCAGCTCGGCAAAGAGGCCGAAATCCGTCACGCCGGCAACCCGTGCGGCAAAGGTGTCACCCAACCGGGAGGCCAGAAAGCTGCACTTGAGCCAGGCATCCAGATTGCGCTCGGCCGCTTCTGCACGCCGCTCGGCGGCAGAGGCTTCCTGGCCCAGCAACTCCGGGTCCGCGACCGGTTCCGGCGCCTTGCCATCACGCAGCAGGCCCTTCAGTGTGCGGTGCAGCAGCAGATCAGGGTAGCGGCGTATGGGCGAAGTGAAGTGTGCATAGTAATCCAGGGCAAGCGCAAAGTGGCCCTGATTGTCTGGCGTATATCTGGCCTGGCCGAGACTCCGCAGGATCAACCGGTGCGCCAGCCAGCCGTCGGCCCGGGCGTTGGCGGCCGTCAGGCACCGTTGCAGGTCTGCGGCCCTCGGCTTGCGTCCCGGCGAAGGCAGACCAATGCCGGTCAAGAGGTTTCGCAGCTCCGCTGCCTTCTCCGGTTCCGGCGGCGGATGCACCCGGTGCAGCGCTGTCGCGCCGGCCTCTTCAACAAAGCGGGCGGCGCAGTGATTGGCCGCGATCATCGCTTCTTCAATCAAACGGTGCGATTGCAGGCGCTTGACCGGCACGATGCGAACCACTTCGCCGCCTTCGGTTTGCGGGCGTCCGTCGCCGATCTCGATGTCCAGTGCGCCCCGCGCCTTGCGTGCCTTGTGCAGCGCACGATATACGCCATGAAGGGCTTCGAGGGACGCCGCCACCGGCGCCGCCAACCCGGCAAACTGATGCTGACGCAAGGTTTCCACTTCGGAATAGGTCAGCCTGCGTTGAGAGCGGATGACAGCTTCGACAAACCGATACTCCAGGATGCTTCCATCCCGGTTGATCTGCATGTCGCAGACGAGGGCCAGGCGATCGCTGTTCGGGGTGAGCGAACAGACGCCGTTTGACAACACTTCCGGCAGCATCGGCAGCACCCGGCCGGGGAAATAGACCGAGGCGCCTCTTTCCCGCGCACAGTGATCGAGGCGGCTGTCTGCTTGCACGTATTCGGCGACGTCGGCAATGGCGACCAGCAGGCGCCAGCCCCGGCGGGCGGACTCGGCATAGACAGCGTCGTCAAAATCGCGCGCGTCAGCACCGTCGATAGTCACCAGTGGCAAGTCTCTGAAGTCCGCCCTGGCGGATTGCGCGTGTTGCGTGATCCGAGCCGCGGCAGACTGCGCCGCCGCCTGGGCGCCCCGCCAACGGGTGGGAATCTCGTGTGCTGCGAGCACGGCGGCAACCGCCCGGCTCAAGGTGGACTCAGCAGCCACAACAGTGCCGGGGAGCGGCCCGGGCTGGAGCGGACGGGCAGTTATGCGTGATCGCCAGGAAGGGCAAGGCGACAGTCAAATCATGGTGCCGAGGAGAGGACTCGAACCTCCACGGAGTTACCTCCACTAGCACCTGAAGCTAGCGTGTCTACCAATTTCACCACCTCGGCATCTGACCTCCACGAAAGAGGCGCGCCATTAGATTTTGTCGCCAACAGTTTGTCAAATGATGGTTGGGTTGGGTGATGGTTGGGTTGGGGCTGTGCGATCAAAAGCCGGCCGCCTGGCCTTCCTTGCGATGGTCTGAACCGCCGATATAGCCGTCTTCGGTTCTGAGGATCAGCTGGGCGCCGCCAAAGGTGGCCAGGTTCTGATGCAATGCCACCCTGTGGCCTCGCCTGGCCAGGTCTGCGACTATCGAAGCGTCGAAGCCGGGTTCGAGTAGCACGCGATCGTCGGGCGTGATGTGCCAGCGAGGTGCGTCGCTGGCGGCCTGCGGGTCCTGTCCGTGGCCGAGGATCCGTTGCACCATCTGCACGTGCCCCTGATGCTGCATGTGCCCGCCCATCAGGCCGAAAGCAAGGCGAGGCTTGCCCGATTCGGTCACGAAGCCAGGGATGATGGTGTGAAACGGCCGCTTGCCTGGCCCCACCTGGTTTGGATGGCCAGGCGTCAATGAGAAACCGGCGCCTCGATTGTGCATGGCGATGCCGCTATCGGGGATGACGATGCCCGAACCGAAGCCTTCGTAGTTCGACTGGATGAATGACACCATCATGCCGCTCGAATCGGCTGCCGCCAGACAAACCGTATCCTGGTTGGTCGGCAGGATGGCCGGCGGCCTGGGCGCAGCCCGGTCCGTGATCCCTTCTGCCAGCCTGGCCAGCAAGGTCGGGTCCAGTAACGCTTCTGCGGCGACGGCGAGACTCTGCGGCTCGGCGACGTGCTCGAACGCAGCCCGGATAGCGATGCGCGTCGCCTCCAGGACCAGGTGTACGCCGTTTGCCGAGTCAAGCGGCTCCAGCTCGCGGTGTTGCAGGATGCCGAGGGCGACCAGGGCGGCGATGCCCTGGCCGTTGGGCGGCAGCTCGTGCACCAGCGCCTTTCGGTAGGGTTGCCTGAGTGGCGTGACCCACTCCGCCCGATGGTTGGCGAGATCTGTTCGCCGCATGGCGCCGCCGGCAGCGATGGCGGCGCGCTCGATTCGGGCAGCGATAGCACCGGTGTAAAAGCTGCTGCCGTGGCTGTCGGCCAGTTCCTGCAAGGTTCTGGCGAGCGCTGGCCGGCAGACGCGGCGCCCGGCTTTCGGCGCCGGCAGGAAGTGCTCTGCAAAGTCCGGGAAGTCGGCATATCTGGCCTGAGCGCGCGACCAGATCTCCGCCGTCTTGGGGCCAACCTGAAAGCCAACCCGCGCATAGTGAATGGCGGCGTCAAACAACCGCGTGAAGGGCAAGTGACCAAAGCGGTCGGAGAGCGCTACCCAGGCGCTGATGGCGCCGGGAACCGTCACCGAATCCCAGCCCAGCCGAGGCATGGTCTTGCGCCCGGCAAAGCGCGCCGGATTCCAGCCCTCTGGCGCCCGACCGGAAGCGTTCAAGCCAACCAGTTGCTGCCCGTCCCAGACCTGCGCGAAGGCATCCCCGCCCACACCATTGTTGGCCGGCTCCACAACTGTCAGCGTGATGGCCGCAGCGAGCGCGGCATCCACGGCGTTACCGCCGTCGCGCAAGGCGTCCAGTCCAGCCTGGACCGCCAGCGGTTGTGACGCCGCCACCATGTTGGCAGCGCATACAGGTGATCTACCCGGCGGCGAGGACGGGTCAAGCTTCACGGACTAACACCCGAATATTGCACCAGGGGCCGTGATGATCGCGCCGGATTTTGTCCGTCTGCGTGTGCTCGCGACCGAGAGCATAGCCACGCCTATGGTCGAGGGAGCATGGACGCGCAGACGGGCAAAAGACAAGCGAGCGCGCGGCAAGCGCAGTTTGTAACCGGCACAGAGCTTCAATATCAAAGACAACCAATTGAAAGATCAATAAAATCAGCCCAATCTATCAGCGCCCTGGTGCAATATTCGGGCTAAAGCCCTCAAAAGCTGTAGATCAGATGAAATTCCACGAAGCTGTCGTTGCGCGTGTCATACAGAATGTCTTCCGGGTCCACGCGAAAGTGGGTCACGGTCTCGAAGCGCATCGACCAGTTGCCCGCCAGTCGCCTGCCGAATTCCGCATAAAGTGAACTGGATCGGGAATCCATATCGTATAGAACACCAAACAGCAACTCCGTTCCCTGCAGGTCATTCAGCCCCAACCGCATGCCGGAGAACAGATCGTTCTGAAAGAAGTTGGTCGCCTTGTCCAGACGCGCATCATGAGTCCACTCGGCCAGGACGCCTATGTCCGCAGCACTGCCGAACATGCCATAGAAGGTATATTCAGCGCCGAACACAAAGGCGGCAAAGTCATCTTTCTCGCCGAATATGTTGCTGGAGCCACTGCGATGCAGAGCTTCAAGCTTGAACAGCCAGGGCCCGGTCGTCATCTGCGCGTCCAGCGAGTACTGGCGAATCTGCTCGTAGTAGGGCGCCAATACCGGTTGCCCGGATTCATGCAGCGCCAGTTGCAGATTGGGCTCCCGGGCAGTGCCGTCGAACAGGGAGACGCCGAAGTCGAAAGGCCCGACGCTGTGACTGTAGCGAAAGGCAAGATCGACGTGCTTGTTCTCGGCTCCGCTTTCGTAGCGCACGAGGTCCTGATCAACTACGAAACGCGGGCGCAAGCGACCTCCTGTGCCAGGAAATGTTCGTTTTCGATGAAACGGGAGCAGAAAGAACTCGGCGATGCCCCAATCGCTGGAAAGCGTGAGATGCGCCATGGTCTGTCCGAGCTTGAATTCTTCGTTCGGATTCTCGACCAGATCGGTCTGGTTGATGATGTCCACCAGATGGCGGGATTCGGCAACACCCCAGAACACCCGATCAATGCCCAGGCGCAGCTCCCACTCGGCCGCCCCCAGGTCGCCCAGCAAGAGCAGATAGGCTTCGCGCAGATCCGCATGACTGCGTTCTCCGTCGCCTTCTTCCTGGCGGAAGAACGCCTCGACAGCGAGGCTTCTTCCAGAGTCGCCTTCAATCTCGAAACTGGGCAAAGCGACCAGGCCACTGCCGTGCGAGCGTTGCCCCTCGTGCAGTGCAGAGCCTGGAAACAGGCGGCTCTCTGCGCTTATTCGACCAGAAAAATCACTGTAGATTTCAGCAGACGCGACGCCCGCAACAGACAGCAGAAGCAAACAAGCCACCCAGGCGAAACCTTGTCCCCGGTATGGGTGCGCGCGCAATGTCCTTTTCTCTTCGGGGATCTTCTTGTCCGGGAAGAGGAGGCGTCTGGCGTTCCTGGCCGTTAGCCGGCGCGCCTGAGCCCGGTCTTGGAAAAGTCGCCTTCGTCAAAGCCGTTTTCGAACTCGAATTCCGTCCACCGCAGGCCGGTGCTCTTCCCGGTGATGTGGTTCACCATTTCCATGTCTCCCGGGTACCAGTAGCGGCCCAGGTACTGCTCATAGTCCGAAACAGTCAAGGTTTTGATGTGGGCTTCCTTGCGGTCGAAGAATTCGACTTTCCAAAGGCGCAAATGCTCTTGGTCGTACCAGACGATATGGTGGCTGTAGCCGGAGCCCTTCTCGGTTGGCGTTCTCTCCAGAACATGGCAAGCCAACTCCAGTTCACCGCAGGTTTCTTCGTGCAGGTAGCGATAGAGGTGGTCCCCCTTTCCTTGCGAACCCATGTCTTCGTAGGAGAACTCGCTACCCATGAAGGATGCGGAAAGATTGCCCGTAGCGATGCGTTTGATCCGCTTCACCGCCGGCAGATAGAGCCATTGCTCGTCCGGACCGTCCTGGTGAGCATGCACAAGGAAGGCTGTGCCCTTGACATCGCGAGGGTCGTTGAAAACGAACAAGGTCTTGTCGCCGTCTTCCTCCACCTCCAGCACTTTGGAGCGAAGGCGGCGCAGGCTCTCCTGGCCCTGCCTGTTACGCAGCACCATCGTCATGTTGACTTGATAGTCGGCAAAGCCGCTACCCCGCTCTTCGATGGCGTCAGCGATCTCGGCCCCGCGAATTTCTGCGTCCTCGACATCGTCCGCCAGGGCCGGCGTGACAGCCAGGATGATGCCCAGCAAAAGAATCAGCGCCGGGACAAGGTAATTCCGATCAGCGTAAATCATATGAATATCCGATCCAACCGACAAATCCGACACCCCGGGGCGCGACAGGCCGTGCACAGACCGCAGCGACTGGTGGCCCAACCGCAGGCGCCTCGCAGTACGGACGAATCAGTGTACACATATCAGGTCGGGTTTGTAAGAATGTCACAGCCCCGGCGCAACTGCCGGGATTGCCGTCAGGGAGTCGGCAGATACCCACCTTCCACGCCCTTGCAGAAGATGCCGACAGCATCGTGGGCGTGCAGGCTCTCATGATGCTCGATCCGAACCCAGAAGTCTGCAAGTCTGCTGTCGTTGCCGAGCATGTCCTTGAGCCGGCGACCGGCATCCTCGATGAACATCAGGTTCTGCCCATTCAGGCGTGCGAATTCCTGCTCATCCTCTCGTTTCACAGCGGTTTGCACCGGCGTCTTGAGTGTTGTTTCAAGGCTGTCAACAAGGCCGGTGATCGGAAAATCGAGCAAGCCGTCGCAGAGCTTGACCAACACGCGGGCGATGCTGCGCTGGCTGTGCGGCGTTGCCATGATGCCCTCTTCGGTGCCGAGCCAGGCCTTCACTTCATGCGCCTTGACCACCCCGGCGCGCCCGAAATCCGTCTCGAACTGGTTCTGAATCAATTGTCGGGCCAGCGCCGCCGAACAGGGGCAGGTCGAGGAATAATGCACGCCGACGCCCAGCTCCAGATCAATACGCCCGTCCTGCAGCGTTCCCTTGATGCTGACCGGGTAGTTGTTCCAGCCGGAATGCTCGCTCACCAGGGCCGTGCGGCGCAGGCTGTAATCGAAATCGAATTGCACGAATGCGCGCCCGGACAGCCCCCGATGGGATTCGAGCAGGGAGCTGAGCAGCAGCTTCAGCCCGGCGACGGTGAGCGGGCGCGTATCCGCATGTTCGTCAAGAATGAGATACAGGCGGGACATGTGAATCCCCTTGGCCTTGGTGTCGGCCAGGTCCACATATACCTGCACTTGCGTGTGCACCTGACGGGTTTCGCCACCATCAATGAGCAGCAAGGGTTGATGGATGCGGCTCATGCCCACCCAATCCAGCGCACCCTGAGGTTGCCGCAATGGTCGGCTGGCCACATCCGGCATGTCATTGCTGGCGACCAGCGTCGGCTTGGTCAAGGGATCACTCATTTGCGCATTGTCCAATTTCTTCTCGGTTCAAGCATCGGGCTTCCGCCTCGATCAGGAAGGGAACGCCATCCCGAATCGGATACGCCAACCCGCTTGCGCGGCACCAGAGCTCGTCCGTTTCTCGATGCCATGAAAGCGCCGCCCTGGAGACCGGGCAGGCCAGCAATTCGAATAGTTTCATGTCCACGGGCGACTCAGGTCAACTGCAACTTGAAGATCATGCGTCAAAAGGGTGCCGCAACACAATGGTATCCAGGCGCTCTCGCCCGGTGGAAATGATGTCCACGGGTACGCCAACGAGTTCCTGCAGGCGTTCAATGTAGGATCGGGCCCGGCCCGGCAGATCGGAGTAGTTGCGCACGCCAGCGGTGGTTTGCCGCCAGCCGGGCAAGTCTTCGTACACAGGTTCAAGCCCGGTGTAGTGCTCGCGGCCGAAGCTGAAGGCGCCGTGGCGCTCGGGCCTCTCTTCATGGCCGGTATAGCCTGTGCAGATGCGAATCGTCTCAAGGGTATCCAGCACGTCCAGCTTGGTCAGGCACAGACCATTGATGCCGTTGATCTGAACCGCCCGGCGCAGGGCCGGCGCATCAAACCAGCCGCAGCGCCTGGGGCGACCGGTGGTTGAGCCGAACTCCACGCCGCGGCTGGCCAGCTGCTCGCCTGTGTCGTCGTTCAACTCGGTTGCAAAGGGCCCGGCGCCAACGCGGGTGGTGTAGGCCTTGGCAATGCCAAGCACATGGTCGATCTGATTCGGGCCGAGCCCGCTGCCAGCCGCAATGCCAGCGGCCGTGGTGCAGGAAGACGTCACGAACGGATAGGTGCCCTGGTCCAGATCAAGCAGGGCGCCCTGAGCCCCCTCCAGCAGCAGGTTGTCGCCACCGGCGCGCCGCTCGTGCAGCAGCGCAACCGTGTCACAAACCAGCGGCCGCAGCGTTTCCAGTGCCTCGACACATTCCGCCAATGTGCCGGCCAGGTCCGCAGGTGCGGCATCGTAGTGATGGCGCAACACGAAGTTGTGGTAGGACATCACGGCTTCGAGATTGTCCGTAAAGGTCTGCCAGTGAAACAGATCTCCGACCCTGAGGCCTCGGCGCGCGGCCTTGTCTTCATAAGCCGGCCCGATGCCGCGCCCGGTGGTGCCGATTCTCCCGGCGCCCCTGGCCTTCTCGCGGGCCTGATCCAGCGCCAGATGATGCGGGAGCACCAGTTGGCAGGCCGGGCTCAGATGCACTCGCGCCAGCGCGTCGTCATCCGCCTGATCCCTGATCTGCCGCATTTCCTCAAGCAGCGTAGGTAGATGCAGCACCACCCCATGGCCTATCACGCAGTGTACGTGTGGATGCAGGACGCCGGAGGGAATCAGGTGCAGCACTGTCTTGCGGCCCTGATTCACCAGGGTGTGGCCGGCATTGTGGCCGCCCTGGCAGCGCACTGCCACCGAAGCCCGACCGGTGAGCAGATCGCTGATCTTGCCCTTGCCCTCGTCACCCCACTGGGCGCCGACCACGGCAACGGTGCGCCCGGAAGCGCTTGCGTTCATGTCAGATGTCGCAGGAAGCGGGCTGGATCAGCCGTCGTCGCTCTTCATGTATTTGAAGAACTCGCCGTTCGGGTCCAGAACCAGCATGTCGCCCTTGTTGCCGAACACCCTGGTATAGGCGGACAGGCTGCGGGTGAACTCGTAAAACTCCGGATCCTTGCTGTACGCCTGGGCGTAGATATTGGCGGCCTGAGCATCACCATCACCTCGGATCAACTCGGCGTCGCGGTAGGCCTCCGCCTCGATTACCACCTGTTGTCGATCCGCATCCGCACGAATGCCGAGCGCCAGTTCCTCGCCCTGCGCCCGGTACTGCCGGGCTTCGATTTCCCGTTCTGAATTCATGCGCTCATAAACCGAACCGGATACTTCCAGCGGCAAATCGATGCGCTTCACGCGCACGTCTATAACCTCCAGACCGAGCGCGTCGCGCATCACGCGATTCAGGTTGGCCGTCAATTCCTGCATGAGCTGATCGCGTTCTCCAGAGATCACCTCATGCATGTTGCGGCCCGTAATGGCGTTGCGCAGCCCCTCGTTCACCCGCTCTTGCAGACGCCGGCTGGCGTAGGTTTCGTCGCCCTTGCTGGCCGTGTAGAACTTGGGCACGTCCACCACCCGCCACTTGGCGAAGGAATCCACGATCAGTGGCTTCTTTTCCAGCGTGTAGTAGGTTTCCGGCGCTGAATCCAGGGTCAGCACCCGGCCGTCAAAGCGTTTGACCTGATCGGCGATCGGCACCTTGAAATGCAGCCCGGGCCGAACATCGGTGCGAATCGCCTCACCGAAGCGCAGCACAACAGCCCGCTCCATCTCGGTAACAACGAACAGGCTCAGAATCAGCCCGACCAGGCCCAGCCCGCCAAGGGCCAGGATGACAATGTTGCGCGTACTCATGCTATGTCTCCGTACCGTGCGCTATCAGCGGGCGGGCCGGTTGCGGCTTTCGCCGAGCCGGTTCAGCAGTTCGTTGGTGACTTCGTTGGCAATGTTGCGAACGGTGGTCTCTGAGGCGCCGGCAGGCAGGGGCGACTGCGGTTGCACGATGCGATCAAGCGGCAGGTACATGAGATTGTTGCCGCCTTCCACATCCACCATGATCTTCGAACTCTGCGACAGCACTGACTCCAGGCTATCCAGATACAGCCGATCCCGGGTAACCCGCCTGGCGAGCAGATACTCCGCCAACAGCTTCTCGAACCGCTGCGCCTCACCCTCCGCCTGCGCAACAACCCGATCCCGGTAGGCGTTGGCCTGCTCCCGCACTTCCTGGGCCTTGCCGCGCGCCGTGGGTATGATTTCCTCGGCATAGGCGTTGGCCTGGTTGATGACCCGCTGTTCATCCTCCTTGGCTTTCTGCACGTCATTGAATGCGTCCTGAACCTGCACCGGCGGCGCACTCTCGTCGATATTGACCTTGCTGACCAGAATGCCTGTCTCGTAGCGGTCGAGATAGGATTGCAGGCGCTCCTGCACTTCGATGGCAATGGCGGCCCGACCATCCGTGATGACCTGATCCATGACGGAACCGCCGACAACATGCCGCAGCGCGCTCTCGGTAGCCTGCTCCAGGCTGGCCTCCGGGTTGCGCACCTTGACCTTGAAGGCGATGGGATCCTGAACCACATACTGCACCGTGAGGCTGACGTTCACGATGTTCTCGTCTTCCGTCAGCATCAGTGCCTTGTGCTCCTTCGAGCGCACCTGGGTGACATTGATCTTGCTGACCTGATCGATGAGTGGCGGATTCCAGTGCAGGCCCGGACCAACCGTGTTCTCCTGCACCTTGCCGAACCGCAGCACGACCCCGCGTTCGGCTTCGTCCACCTGATACAACCCCAGAAAGCCGTACACCAGCGCCAGAACGCCGAGGCCGACGCCGAACAAGCGCAGGCTGAACAGGTTGCCACCCCCGCCGGAACCCGACGAGCCGCCAGTAAACAGCCCGAACAACTGTTGCTTCAGCCTGCGGAAGGCTTCGTCCAGGTCCGGCGGGCCGCCCTCACCCTGGCTTCCCCAAGGATCCTTGCCGCCCTTGCCGGGTT
This sequence comes from Pseudomonadales bacterium, assembly GCA_965199705.1. Classification (GTDB taxonomy): domain Bacteria; phylum Pseudomonadota; class Gammaproteobacteria; order Pseudomonadales; family Azotimanducaceae; genus Azophilus. Next base: position 515,906 of record OZ241359.1, on the reverse strand, counting down.
CATTCCACGCCATCAGACGCTCCGCGCATTGAATCAGAGACAGGCTGCATAATACTGTACTTGAGCGGCGCAGTTCACCAACAACTTGCCAATCCCGTCCGCCCTGCCCACAATGGCGCCCCCCTCGCCTGGGGAGCGAGACCAACCGCCGTGCGCAATACCGCCAGATTCCTCTTATTGCCGATCTTGATGGCCGTGATGGCCTTGCTGGGCGCCTGCGCCCAGTTCCAGGTGGCGCCACTGCCAGCGCCGGAATCTGCGCCTGCTGGCGGCGGTGCGTCCGCATCACCGGCCAGGGCGCTGGATTCCGATGCCGAGGGCGAGACGCTCGCAGACGCCTGGACACCCACCCCCGCCGTTACGCCTGGGGCCAGCCAGTCCGGGGGCGCTGCCGCGCTGGGGGCAGACCTGACCGGCGAGCCAATCGAAGCGGCCTTCAATGGTGTGCCCATCGTCGCCTTTATAAACGAGGTCTTCGGCAATCAACTCGGGCTTTCGTTCGTGATTTCGCCCGGCCTGCAAACCAAACAGGATCTGGTAACCCTGCGCCTGGCCGACCCTGTGCCGCCCGCCCGGTTCTTCGCCACGGTGCGCCAGGTGCTGGAAGAATACGGCGTCGCCATGCGCGAACGCGATGGCGTGCTGGTTTTTTCCGCACCCCAGGAAATCAGTGCCGGAGAAGTGCCGCTGCTGATCAGCGGGCGCACGCTGCCGGAGGTGCCGGCCACGCACCGCACCATCTTTCAGTTGGCGCCCCTGCATGTTACCCGCACCGGCACTGTGGCAAGGATGCTGCGCGACGCCTTCCCCAACAAGGAACTCAAGTTTACGGAATATGTAGAGGCCAACTCCGTGCTGTTGCGCGGTTCCCCGGAGCGGGTGGCGCAGGCGCTGGAAATGATCGAGGTTCTGGATCAGCCGCTGCTGCGGGGCCGGCACGGTTTCATCATGCAGCCGAGCTTCATGCGGGCGTCTGATCTTGCCGAGGCCGCGGAGAAGGTGCTGGAAGCCGAAGGCCACAGGGTGGGCCGAGACGGCTCGGTGATCCTGCTGCCGTTTGATGATCTCGGCAAGCTGGTGATTTTCGCTTCCAGCCAGAAGGTTCTGCAGCATGTGCGCGAATGGCTTGACACCTTCGATCAAACGCATCAGAGCACCATCGAACAGGGGCTGTTCAGCTACGAAGTGCAGAACACCCAGGTAACTGATCTCGTCGATACCCTGCAAGCGCTGGTGGGCAGAGACCAGAAATCCGCCACCACTGGTTCCGGCGTTCAAGACGAATCGGGGGCGATGACGTCCGCCGCCAACAACGCAGGCGGCCCCCTGGTGGTGGATGAGCGGCGCAATCTGGTGATTTTCCGGGGGTCGGGCAGCGATTGGGCAGAGATGCTGAAAGTCCTGAAAGAACTCGACAGGCCCGTGCCGTCCGTGCTGATCGAGGTGCTGATCGCCGAAATCACCCTGTCTGATGAGGAAAAGGGGGGTTTTGACTTCCTGTTTCGCAGCGGCATAGACGACTACGGCCTGCAAGGCAGCACCCGCGACGCGCTCGGGCTAAGCAGCCGGGGGCTTTCGCTCACGCTCGACAGCGCCGGCCAGACCCGCGCCGTGCTGAACCTCTTTTATGAAGACGGCCGCGTCGCCATCCGCTCGCAACCGAAACTGCTGGTAAAAAGCGGCGAGGAAGCCTCCATCGAGGTCGGCAACGAAATTCCCGTGATCACCCAGCTCTCCGGCGACGAACTGCAAGTGGGCGGCACCACCAACATCCTGCAGCAGGTGGCCTACCGCAACACGGGCGTGATTCTCGGCATCACGCCGCTGGTGCAGGCCGGCGGGCTGGTGGACGTAACCATCAGCCAGGAGCTGAGCGAGGCGCGCCTCTCTGCCGCCACCAGCTTGCAAGGCACGCCCACCATCCTGAGCCGGCGCCTGAGCACCAGTTTGACGCTGCGCGACGGCAGCTCGCTGCTGATGGGCGGCCTGATTTCCGAGAATCTCAGCTCAGGGCAAACAGGCGTGCCCCTGCTCGGACGGGTTCCTCTGCTCGGCCGCCTGTTTCGCTCCGACTCTTATCAGAGTGACCGCACGGAACTGATGCTGATGGTGACGCCCTATGTGATCCGAGACCACGAAGCCGGCGCCCGCCTCACCCGCGAAATGCGCGATTCACTGGAGCTGCACAAGCAGTTTGGCGCGGCGCAGTAGCCCGGCCTGGCGCTGCCTGGCCCTGGCAGCAAACCGCGCGGCCCAGGCTGTGGCCGCGAAACGCAAGAAAAGGCGTGAAAAAAAGATGGCGCTTTTTTCTGGCTATGGCTTGCACTATTCCCTGCCGGATGTATCATTCGCCCCGTTCCCGTAGCCGGCGCAGGGCGCGTGTTCCTATCCGGCAGGGTTTTTGAAGAAGACTTGAACCAGAAATGGAGGATGGCTATGGCCAAGGGAATTAATCGGTTGTGGGTATTGGTCGTCGGCATGTTGTGTGCCGCGACGGCCTGGCCTGTAGCTATAACAGTGGATCCCAGGCTTGTCGGCGAGCCGGCGGGGACTCTCCCGGTCATGATTGCCGAGGAGCTGGTTCCGGCTGGCAGCATGGCGACGGTAACGACTGGCGAACGGCTGCACCTGATAGTGCGAGTCGCTGAAGTTGTTGGAGATGGCTCGGCGGCCGATTTTGATATCGCACTGGATGGCGGCAGCTTCGCAGACGATCTGACGACGAGCGATCTGACAATTACCGGGGGAAGAGTTGTCCCCGAAACTGACCCGCCTTCAAACTGCGCCGCCGCCGCGAACGTCTCAGTCAATACCGCGGGTGGCGTTATCACCTTGAGCGTGAGTGACACGGAAGACTGGTGTGCGGGCACGCGCCTGAGAATCGTTCTTCCAGACATGATGGTCGGGTTTACCGATTTCATGCCGGCGTCTGCCGAAATGATGACGCCAGAAGTGCCTCGGCAGGTAACTGCCACGGTTACTGTTCGGCCCAACGCGGTACGGATTGGCCCGGATGATGGCTTCTCGGCAGGGATGCACAAAACGGGAGCGCTTCTGCAAACGATGCCAGCTTACACGGCAACGATTGAGGCTCCGCCTGCTGCGAATAGCGCGACGAAGGCAACGGTTGATCTTGAAGACCCGACGAAGCTGGCCAATGGCACCGCGGATGACGATAACCCGAATGGGTTCCTGTTCCTTGCCAAGCTTGAAGTTTCCAGCAATGCGGCCGTGCAGGGGCTGGATCTCACCATGCCTGAGGCTGGCATGGTGGGCCTTGCTGATGGAATGGCGCATGTGACGGTCACCAGCTCCACTGGCTTCCGCCCGGGCGACGCGGTCGTTGCCCTTCAGGGCGCCACGTCTACGCCAGGCGAATCCGAGGGCAACACGGCAACGATTTTGGTGCCTCTGCCTGCGGTAGGCTTCGAAAGTGACCCTATGTTGGGCAGAGGGGCCGGGATTTGGAGCATCCGCTTTGTTCCCGGTGGCATGGAAACTATCCCGCAAATGACCACGCTGACGGCTGCCGGCCACAGCTTGTCCTTTGCAAGCGATGATCACGGAGGCGCAGCCACGGGTATGAATATGGCCACGGTCATGTACAACGGTATTGATAGCCAGGCCTACGCCTATGCCATTGCACCGCCAGGCCAAATGGACGAATCCAATGTTCGCGTAACCTGCACGAGCGCTACCGCCTGCCTGGTTTACGCAGATTGCAGGGAGCAGGGTGGCGACGATGCCGGATTTGCCCAGCTAGGCTCGGTTTCCGGCGGTGAGACAGCTCGCTGGACTGGTGAGGACATCGCTGCTGTGCTCCCCGGTGGCAACGGTGGCTGGACGCAAGGCCGCAGGACTTGTACCCTGCTTGCGAGTGGCATGATCGAGGTTCAGCACCTCATGCGTAGGGGTGACATCCTGTCCAACCTCTCCGTGGTGATCAACAAGCCGATCTACCAGGAGCACTCCCAATAGGGGTAGCGGACCATTCAAGGAGAGGCCCCTTGATCTCTCCTTGATCCTCCGGTCTCTGGTAAACTTCTTCAAGCGCCCCATCCAACTCGGATGGGGCGCTTCTTTTTTGCCTGATGTTTCTCTGCACCACCGAGACGCCCCGCCTCATCCCGGCATCCCGGCATCCGGCCCCCTTCAACCTCTCCCGCAGACCATTACCGTACAGCCCTAGGCTTCAGAGTCTCGGCCCATCCGATCTTCCTGGAACTTGTCCGCCAACTGATTGAGCGGCCAGGTCGATTTCGCACACGAATTGGCGTCATGTCGCACATGCAAGGCCGGTTTCGCAGTGCACAGTGGTCGCCATGCAGCACGACGCCACCTACAAGGCCGCCTTCGCCCACCCGCGCATGATCCGCGATCAGCTGATCCTGCTCGAACAACTGGTCGGAGACCAGTTGCCCATGCTGCGTCGCCTGCGCCTGGATACGCTGGAACGGCTGCCCAGCGAGTATCTGACCGACAATCTGGAACAGCGATTCGGCGACATGGCCTGGCGGGTCGCCTTGCAACCGTCGGCGGCGGACGATGAAGCCGATGAACCGCACTGGCTGCACATCCTGGTGATGCTTGAATTTCAGTCTCGCTCAGACTGGATGATGGCCGCCCGAGTGCAGAGCTATGCGACCCTGCTTTACCTTGCTCTGCACAAGGAAAAACCGTTCAGCGCCAGCAACCCGGTCCCGCCAGTGCTACCGATTGTGCTCTACAACGGTTCCAGTCCGTGGCATGCGCCGCTGAACCTGTCGGCCCTGACGCGCCCAGGCGGGATGGAGGCAGCGTCAGCGGAGGTATCAGCACAGGCAGAGGGTGAAACCGGCAAGCCCGGAGCGTTGGGCGCGCATGTGGGGCCGATGGGTCTGGTGGGAGACGGCTATGTTCTGGTCGATCAACAGGCCCTGTTGGGCGAGGAACTGCCGGAAGGCAATGCGGCGACGCTGCTGGCGTGGGTCGAGGGTCTGACCAGTCCAGAAGACCTGAAGCGTGTAGTGGAGCGCTGTTTGCAGTGGCTTTCCGGGGTGGAAGATGGCAGTCTTTTGGATGTGCTGCAGCGTTGGCTGGAGGCATGGGTTCGAAATGCGGACATAGGGGACGAGGAGGAGTGGCTTATGAAACTGGTCAGGCTGAGGGAATCGACCGATGAAGTGGTGCGACAACCGGCTGACCCGGCTGAGCGGGTGGCGCTATGGAAGCAGCAGCTGATTGAGAAGGGCAGAACTGAGGGTGAGGCCGAAGGTGAGGCCCGAGGCGAGGCGCGAGGTGAGGCACGAGGCAAGGCTGAAGGCGAGGCGAAAGCGTTGGCTCGGGAGCGCGCCCTGCTTGAGCGTCAGGTTGCGCTGCGGTTTGGCGGCGATACGGCGAAGCGTTTCGGCGCATTGCTGGCGGGCGTTTCCGACCCGGAGCGTCTGGCCGCGGCAGGAGAGTGGCTGATCGAGTGTGAAGACGGCGCTTCGTTGCTTGCGCGAATGGCTGAGTGATGTCCGCCTGGACGTCTCGCCTCAACATGACTGTCTGATCTCAGAATTCTGAAAGGTACTGAGCCCGTACACACGCTTGATATAGCTAGAGCAGCTTGATAGCGGCCAGCAGCAAACCGTTACCTGCGAACATTATGCTGGCCCCCCACTTCACTACGCTGAACTTGGTCGCCTCGATCTGGGCATTCATTTCCGAGCGCATTGCCTCGAACCGGGCGTCTGTTCCCTGAACCATCGCGTCGAACCTGGTGTCCATCGCGTCGAACCTGGCGTTCATTGCGTCGAATCTGGCATGAATTTCTGCAATGTCTGCCTTATCTGCCTTGGTTTCCAGGATGCGGTAGATATCTGCGATGGCGCGATTGGTTTCTGCGACGTCGGCCTTGTCCGCCTTGGATTCAAGGATGCGATGGGTTTCTGCAACGTCCGCCTTGTCTGACAGATTGCTTTTGACCAGATTCACCTGCCCGTCCACGAGGGCCTCCGCCTGCCGCTCGCTGAAGCCGCAGTCGGTCAAATCCTTGACGAATCGGTGCGTGTCAGATGCGATGTGCTTGGCCATGGGCAGGATAATAGGATGCCGGCTGGCCGGGAACAATAAGCAATATCAGTTCACTTCTGCGCGTTACGTCACTGGTCTCCGGGGCAATCTCGCACGCTTGATCCGGCTACTGTCTGTATGGTTCGACCGACCGTTTCGGCAGGCCAGGTGTGTGAGCCGGCGTTCATGTCGATTGACATGAATCGGACGAAGGTTGAGGATTTGTCGCCCAATGCGGTCGAACCCACTTCATACGACCTGTGGATCGGTACGCAGGCAGCGAGCTCATCGACAAGGAACATACATGATCGGCCGTAAAAGGTCCTGCCATGCGGATTCGTAACTTCGCCATCATCGCGCACATAGATCACGGTAAATCTACTCTGTCGGACCGCCTGATCCAGGCCTGTGGCGGCCTCGCTGACCGAGAAATGGCTGCCCAGGTGCTGGATTCGATGGATCTGGAGCGTGAGCGCGGAATCACCATCAAGGCTCAGAGCGTGCGGCTGGAGTATCGAGGCGGCGATGGACAAGTCTGGCAGCTCAACCTGATCGACACGCCGGGACACGTTGATTTCAGCTACGAGGTCTCCCGCTCTCTGGCCGCTTGCGAAGGCGCACTGCTGGTTGTGGACGCCGCTCAGGGCGTGGAAGCGCAATCGGTCGCCAATTGCTACACCGCCCTGGAGCAAGGGCTGGAAATCGTGCCCGTACTGAACAAGATCGATTTGCCTCAGGCAGATGCGGATGCGGCAGCGCAGGAGATCGAGGAAATCATCGGCTTACCGGCCGATGAGGCGCTTCGGGTGAGCGCCAAGACGGGCGAAGGCGTGCCACAGTTGTTGCAGGCGCTGCTGGAACGCGTTCCTGCCCCGTCCGGGGACAGTCAAGCGCCATTGCAAGCATTGATTATCGACTCCTGGTTCGACAACTACCTGGGCGTCGTCTCGCTGGTGCGCGTCATCGCCGGCCAAGTGACGCCGGGAGACAGGATTGCTGTCAAGTCCACAGGCCGGGTTCATCAGGTGGACGAGGTGGGATGCTTCACGCCCAAGCGGCAAGCCACTGCCTCCTTGAGCGCCGGTGAAGTCGGCTTTGTTGTTGCCGGCATCAAGGCAGTGCGCGGCGCGCCGGTGGGTGACACAATCGCGCCGGCCCGGCATGAGGCCGTCGCCCCGCTTCCCGGATTTGCGCCCGTGAAGCCACGTGTATTCGCGGGCATGTTTCCGGTGGCCTCAGAGCGCTTCGAAGACTTTCGTGAAGCGCTGGCCCGGCTCTCACTGAACGACGCTGCCCTGTTTCACGAACCCGAAAATTCAGATGCCCTTGGATTCGGCTTTCGATGCGGCTTTCTGGGGCTTCTGCACCTTGAGGTGGTGCAGGAAAGGCTCGAACGGGAATACGGCCTGGAGCTGATTTCCTCAGCTCCCACAGTCATTTACGAGGTCGTGTGCATGGATGGCTCGGTGATTTCTGTGGACAATCCGTCCCGCCTCCCGGCTCGCTACCAGGAAATCCGCGAGCCCATCACCCAAGCCAGTATTCTGACGCCACAGGAATACGTAGGCGACATCCTGCATCTCTGTATCGAACGCCGGGGCGTTCAGAAGGAGATGCAATTTTCGTCAGGACAGGTGTCCATGGCCTGGGATTTGCCGCTGAACGAAGTGGTCATGGACTTTTTCGACAGGCTGAAATCGGTGAGTCGGGGATTCGCCTCGCTGGACTATGGCGCCAGCCACTTTGTGGCAGCTGACCTGGTGCGCCTCGACATACTCATCAACGGCGACCGAGTGGACGCCCTGGCCCTGATCGTACACCGTCAGCAAGCGCAATCCCGAGGCCGGCAGTTGGCCGAGAAGATTCGCGAGCTGGTTCCCCGTCAGATGTTCGACGTCGCTATCCAGGCGGCGATTGGCGGCAACATTGTGGCGCGACAGACGGTCAAGGCGCTGCGCAAGAATGTCACCGCAAAGTGCTATGGCGGTGACGTAACGCGCAAGAAAAAGTTGTTGGAGAAACAAAAGGCCGGCAAGAAGCGCATGAAGCAGCTTGGCCGGGTGCAGATTCCTCAGGAGGCGTTTCTTGCGGCCCTGCGGATGGAGCGCTAACCCGACTACCTACCGCAACGAAGGCCGCGATGATCGCGGTGGCTCGCTACTGCCCAGGCCGTTTTCGGATCAGCGTTTTGACCGAGGATAAATGTCACCCTATGCTGGCGCCTTTGCAACGCATACCGAGGGGTGCAAAGCGCCCGTGACTCCAGACAAGAGGCAGCAGCTTCGGCTTGAAACCGCCGAGGAAAGCGCAAGGCGGGTGCTGGACAATCGTGATTCCGAAGCGCGCGAGGACCTGGCCGGTGACGGCATCCGGTTCGGCAGGCATCTGATCGCCGAGATGATCCAAAGCGGCTTGCTGACCCGCTGCGACCCGTATGACGACGGTTACGGCTGCCCGATCACTAGCCTGCGCACCTGGACTGATACACACGGGCACAGCGTCAGTACGCCGTGCCCCGCCACCGCCTGAGGCACAGGCCGTTGATCGAAGATTCGGACGGCAGACGTGGATCTTGACTTTACCTTCCTGCTGACCTGGGCAGTCATCATCACCGGCAGCGTCTGGGCGCTGGACCGGCTGTTGTTCCGAAGCAGGCGACTGCAACGGGCGGCGAACCAGAACGGGCAGGCGCCTGCTTCGACAGGCGAATCTGCGCCGGGCAACCGCCGGACACCGGGCGCAGACCCCAGGCTGGTAGAGTTCGCCCGCACCTACTTCCCCTGGCTTCTGCTGGTGCTGGCGTTGCGCAGCTTTCTGGCCGAACCCTACAAGATTCCTTCCGAATCCATGCTGCCGACGCTGGAAGTGGGCGATTTCATCCTCGTCAACAAATTCGCCTACGGCCTGCGCCTGCCGGTGCTGGGCAGCAAGATCCTGCCACTCGGCGAACCACAGCGCGGCGACATCATGGTGTTCGTGCCGCCGCACGATCCACGATACTTCATCAAGCGGGTGATCGGCCTGCCAGGCGATCACATTGTTTACAGAAACAAGAACCTGTTCATCAACGGCGAGCGCGCCAGCTACGAATTGCTGAGCGAAGACGCCGACCAGCGGCAACCCGACCGGGCGCCGGCGCGCGAGTATCGAGAGCGAATTGGCGATCTCGCACACACGACCCGGCGCTATCCCGTACCGAACCGGGACGGTGAGTGGATCGTGCCGGAGGGCGCTTTCTTCGTGATGGGCGACAATCGCGACAAATCGGACGACAGCCGCCGGTGGCGCTTCGTTTCCGAAGACAAGGTGGTCGGCAAGTGCGTTGCCATCTGGGTGCACAAGAAACCGGGCTTGCACTGGCCTACTTTCGAGCGCAACCAATGGATAGGTGAGAGCTGACCGCCGGTGGTCGCCCCCGGCAAGATATGCGGGCTTGACGCACTGCAGGATCGCTTGGGCTATAGATTTGTGGATAGCGACCTGCTCGCCTCTGCCCTCACCCACAAGAGCTCATCCTTCAGGCCAGATAACGAACGGCTGGAATATCTGGGCGATGCGGTGCTCCAATACCTGATTTCGGTAGCGCTCTACAGAATCCGGCCAACACCCCGCGAGGGCGTGCTCACACGGGTGCGGTCAGCCCTGGTGCGCGCCGAAAGCCTGGATGCGCTGGCCTGCCAAATGCGGCTCGGTGAATGCCTGCGGGTCGGCAATCCGGCCTTGCTGGCGGCAGGTCGAGCGGGAAGCGCGCTGCGGGCGAATGCGCTGGAAGCGGTGATCGGCGCTGTACACGAGGATGGTGGCCTGGATGCCGCGCTTGCGCTGGTCGAGCGGCTGTTCGCCGATCGCTTGCAGAACTGGGCGGACAGTGACGTCAAGGACGCGAAATCGGCCTTGCAGGAGTTGGTGCAGGCCCGCTCTCTGGCGCCGCCGGACTATCGCATCGTGAAGCAATCCGGCCCACCGCATCGGCCCACCTTCCTGGTGAGCTGCGAAGTGCCTGCCCTGGGCGTAGCCATCACCGCCGAGGGCCCCAATCGCCGAGTCGCCGAGCAACAGGCCGCGGAAACCGTCCTGGCCCGGATATCGCAGCAGGAAACGTAGTGTCGGAGGAACCCGCAAGTCGCCCGCAGGCCTCCGGCCCGTCCTCCCAGGACACCCGCTGCGGGCATGTCGCCATCGCCGGGCGCCCGAACGTCGGCAAGTCCACCCTGCTCAATCGCCTGCTCGGCCAGAAACTGGCAATCACCTCTCGCAAGCCGCAGACGACCCGGCGGAATCTGCTCGGCATTGATACTCAGGGCGCTTGTCAGGCGATATATGTCGATACGCCCGGCATCGGCCATCTTGATCGGTTGGCCCTGAATCGAGAAATGCTCGGGAGCGCCCTGTCAGCATTGGACCAGGTGGACCTGATCCTGATGCTGTTTGATCGAGACGCCATCACCCATGCGGACCGGCGCGTCATGCGGCAAGTGGCCAGGGCCAAAAAACCGGCCTTTGCCGTCATCAACAAGGCCGACCTGCTGAAGCCGAAGACGCGGCTGCTGCCGGCCATCGCGCGCCTGGACGCAGCGCGTCAATTCTCCGAGATTCTGCCGGTATCAGCGTTGCGCGGTGATGGTGTGGCCGAACTCGGCGCCGTGGTGTTCGAGGCCCTGCCGCCCGGCCCGCACCTCTTTCCTCCCGACCAATTGACCGATCAGTCCGAGCGCTTCCTGGCCGGCGAGGTGGTGCGGGAAAAGCTGGTGCGTCGTCTGGGCGACGAGTTGCCGCATCGCACGGCTGTGCTGGTCGAGCGCTTCGATACAAGCGCAGAGGCCAAGGTGGTGGGCATGGATGCCTTGATTCTGGTGGAGAGCCGGGGGCAGAAGCGCATCGTGATCGGCAAGGGGGGCGAGCGCCTCAAGTCGATCGGCCAGGATGCGCGTCTTGACATAGAGCGATTGCTGGATCGTCGGGTGATGCTGCGGCTTTGGGTCAAGGTGCGGCGGGCCTGGTCCAATGATCCCGCGGCCCTGCGCGAACTTGATTTAACCCCAGGCGCATGACCCGCGTTCACGGTGAGCCAGGCGTGCTGCTGCATACGCGCGCCTATCGGGAAACCAGCCTGATCGTGCAGTTCTTTACCCGCAATCACGGGCGAGTTGCCGCGATTGCGCGCGGGCTTCGGCGCGGCAAGCGTGGTCACGAATTGCAGCCGTTCTATCAAGGCCAGGTTGCCTGGGTGGGTGGCGCTGGCCTGGTCACACTGCGCGGTTTCGAGGCCAGCGAGATGCGCCGTTTCACTGGCAACCGGCTGGCGTGCGCCTGGTACGTCGCCGAATTGATCGTCCGATTGACGCGAGAGCGAGAACCCGCGAGTGGTCTGTTTCATGGCCTCGGCAAGGCGCTGACGGGCCTGGCCACAGCCGACGAACCCGACGAGGTGGCCACTTGCCTGCGGCGCTTCGAAAAGCGACTGTTGCAGGAACTGGGCTATGGCCCGGATTTTGTGCACGAAGCCAGAACGGGTAAACCACTCGATCCGGAGCATTGGTACAAGCTGGTTCCGGAATCCGGCTTTCGGCAAGCCCGGGCGGGAGATGGCATCCCCGGCCAGGCGCTCTGCGCCATCGGTCAGGATTGCTATCGGGAGGCAGCAACGCGGCATCATGCCAAAGCCTTGTTCCGAAGCCTGCTGCAGCCACATCTCGGCCCCAAGCCATTGGTGAGCCGGCAGTTGTACCGCCGCTAGCGGGATATCGCGTGCCGTCGCCCGATGCCGGATCCGGGGCAGGGAGCGCACAGCGCGTGGTTCGCGTGGCGCTGCCTGTGCCCTTGTACCGCAACTTTGACTATGCTGTGCCCGGCGATCAAACCTGTCCTGTGGCCGGCAGCCGGGTACGGGTACCCTTCGGCAAACGTGAACTTGTCGGCATCTGCGTTCTGCCAGATCCACCGGACCCCTTTCACAAGCTACAGCCCGTGCTCGCGGTTCTCGACGACATCCCGGCGCTGAATGCAGACCTCCTGATGCTCGCCCGCTGGTTGGCGGACTACTACCACTATCCCCTGGGCGAGGTGTTTTCGGTGATGCTGCCAAAGCTTGTACAGCGCGGCGCCCCGCTGGCGCCACCGATGAAAACCATATGGCAGCGGACGGATGCCGCCGGGGAACTTGGCCGTGCGCCCAGACAAAGGGCCTTGCTGGAATTGATCGAGCGCCAGGGCGGGCGTATCACGGCAGACGAAGCGCGCGCCGCCGGCTTCAGCAAGGCGCCCTTGCAAGCGCTGGTCGGCAAGGGGTTGTTGCAGACGCGGATGACGCCGGGCGATCTGGCCGAGCCGGTATCGGCGATGTCGCCCGAGGCGCCGGCTGCCGATCTGCGGCTGACACCCGAACAGGCTGCGGTTGTTTCTGCTTGCAGCGCCCTGGCTGGTGATTTCTCGGTCAACCTGCTGGAAGGCGTTACCGGCAGTGGCAAGACGGAGGTTTATCTTCAGCTCCTCAAGCAGGCGGTGACGGACGGCGGACAGGCGCTGGTGCTGGTGCCGGAGATTGCTCTGACGCCGCAGATGGTCAGTCGCTTTCAACAGCGCTACCGCGGCACGGCGACGTTGCATTCCGGAATGACCCCGAACGAGCGCCTCGCAACCTGGCTGAACTGTCGGGCGGGCCAAGTCGCCATACTCATTGGCACCCGATCTGCGGTCTTCACGCCTTTTGCAGATCTGCGGCTCATCATTGTCGATGAGGAACACGATCCTGCTTTCAAGCAACAGGATCGGCTGCGCTACTCGGCTCGGGACCTGGCCATCAAGCGCGCCCGCGATTCGAACATTCCGCTGCTGCTCGGCAGCGCCACCCCCTCTCTGGAGAGCCTGGAAAACGTGCGTCGGGGGCGCTACCAACGCCAGGCGCTGACAGTTCGGGCGACCGGTGCGCCCATGCCGACAATTCGAGTGCTGGACATTCGCGGACATCGGCTGCAGGACGGCATCAGCCCGGTATTGCTGCGCCGTATTCGTCGGCACTTGGAGGCCGGCAATCAGGTGATGGTGTTCCTCAATCGACGCGGCTACGCGCCGACCTGGCTGTGCCAGGCCTGCGGTTGGCAGGCCAGGTGCGATGCCTGCGATGCGCGCATGACCCTGCATCTGGGTGCTCGGCGATTGCGCTGCCATCACTGTGGCGCCGAACGGCGGCTGCTGAGCAGCTGCCCAGCGTGCCAGGCCGAGGATCTGATCGCCGTCGGCGTCGGCACGGAGCGCACCGAAGCCGGTCTCAGGCAACGCTTTGCCGAATTCCCACTGATCCGGATTGATCGCGACACCACACGCGGGCGGAATCGATTGCAGGCGCAACTTGCAAAGGCGCACACCGGCGAGCCGGGCATTCTGCTCGGCACGCAGATGCTGGCCAAGGGGCACCATTTTCCCAATCTCACGCTGGTGGCAGCGGTCAATGCAGACGCCGGTTTGCTGTGCGGAGACTTCAAGGCGCCGGAGCGCACGGCGCAACTGCTGATTCAGGTAGCGGGCCGGGCCGGCCGCGCGGCTCGCCCGGGAGATGTCTGGATTCAATCCTTGCATCCGGAGAATCCCGCCTTGCAGCGGCTGGTAGAGCATGGATATGCGGGCTTCGCCCGCCACGAGCTGGGGATTCGGCGTCAGAGCGGTATGCCGCCGAGCCGCCACCTGGCCATGATACGGGCCTCGGCCAAGAAGCCGGAGCCACCGCAGCGCTTTCTGGCAACTCTGAAAGCGGCGCTGCCCGACACCCTGGAGGTGCTTGGCCCGGCGCCTGCGCCCATGCCGCGCCTGGCGGGGCGCTACAGATCACAATTGATGGTGCTGGCAGACAGGCGTGGGCCACTGCACCGGGGGCTTGATCGCGTGACGCAACACCTGGCGCCGGCGGGCGTGCGCTGGGAGATTGATGTTGATCCGGTGGATGCAGGATGATGCGCGCCCGGCTACCATGCCACCTGTGATGTTGAATCGCGTTTCCACACCCCGACTGGCGCGTGGCGGCAACCGCCTTGGGCGCCACAGGACCGTATCGGGCACTGGCCGGAAGGGTGGGGTCTGGCAATGGCATGGCCCCAGTTTTCTGTTGGGCCTCGTTTCGGCGCTGGCCAGCGTGCTGGCGGTCATGCAGGGCCCCGACTGGCTTGAAGGCTTGATAAAAGAGGCGGATCAGGACGAAGTTCAAGGCACTGCCGGCGCCGATTCCGGAGCCCTGGATTTCCAGTTCCCGGATATTCTGGGTACCAGTGAAGTGCCAACGGAACCGGAAGTCTATGGCCCTGGCAGGGCCATCCGGCAGCCACCGCCGGCTGCGGTCGGAAAGGACGATGAGGGCCTGGCCTCAGCCGCGCCTGCCCCGGACCCGGGAACTGGATCGCCTGTATCGAAGCCTGAGGGCGACCCGGTGGACCGGCTGTTCATTCAGGCGGCGTCATTCCGGCAGTCCCGGGACGCCGATGTGCTGCGCGCCCGGCTGCTGCTTGAGGGCCTGCCCGTGCAGGTGCAATCGGTGCGTCTGGCCGACGGCGCCTGGCACCGCGTGACGATCGGCCCTGTCACCTCCGGGGCGGAAGCACGCCAGATCATGGTGCGTTTGCAGCAGCAGAATCTTGGCGCGTTCTTGATCAATCAGAGTTAGCCAGGATACTGCGTCAAGATGATGGATTTACATGGCACAACCGTTCTTTGCGTGCGCCGCGACGGGCAAGTGGCGCTCGGCGGTGACGGGCAGGTATCGGTCGGCGCGACAATCATGAAGGGCAATGCCGTCAAGGTGCGCCGGCTGCATCAAGACAAGGTGCTGGCGGGGTTTGCCGGTGGCACCGCGGATGCATTCACCCTGTTTGAACGCTTTGAAGCGGCGTTGGACAAATATTCAGGCAATCTCATGCGAGCAGCGGTCGAACTGGCCAAGGACTGGCGTACGGATCGGGTGTTGCGACGTCTGGAGGCCATGCTGATCGTCGCCGATCGCAAGGCGACGCTCGTCATCAGCGGCAACGGCGATGTGATAGAGCCGGAGGCCGGCCTCATGGCCATCGGCTCCGGCGGCCCCTATGCGCTTGCTGCCGCACGGGCGCTTGCCGATCATACTGAGCTGGATGCGCGCCGGATCGTCGAGGATGCTCTCGCGATCGCCGCGGACATCTGCGTTTACACCAATCACCACGCGACAGTCCAGGTGCTGTCCGACGAAGACAGGGAAGACTGATCCATGATGACGCCGCGAGAAATCGTCCACGAGCTGGACAAGCACATCATCGGTCAGGCAGCAGCCAAGCGGGCGGTTGCTATCGCATTGCGAAACCGCTGGCGACGCCTGCAGCTTGAGGCGGAAATGGCGGAGGAAATCACGCCCAAGAACATCCTGATGATCGGCCCCACCGGCGTCGGCAAGACCGAGATCGCCCGTCGCCTCGCGCGTCTCGCGGGCGCCCCGTTCATCAAGGTGGAGGCGACGAAGTTCACCGAGGTGGGTTATGTCGGGCGCGATGTAGAGTCGATCATCCGCGACCTGGTGGATGTGGCGGTCAAGCAGTGCCGGGAGCAACAGGTCGTCAAGGTGCGCCATCGAGCGGAAGAGGCAGCCGAGGAACGATTGCTTGACGCGCTGGTGAATCCGGGCAGCGGCGCCAACTCAGGGGATTCCGCTGGCCGCCAGGTGGTTCGCAAGAAGCTGCGCGAGGGAGACCTGGATGACCGGGAGGTGGAAGTCGAGGTGGAAGCCGTGGCCGTGGGCGTCGAAATCATGGCGCCGCCGGGCATGGAGGAGATGACGCAGCAATTGCAGAATCTGTTCAGCGACCTGGGTTCCAAGCGAACGCGCAGCACGCGCCTCAAGGTGAAGGACGCGCTGCGGCGGCTTTGCGAGCAGGAAACCGGCAAACTCATCAACGAGGGCGAGGTCAAGGCCGAGGCCATAGACGCCGTGGAGCAGACCGGCATTGTCTTTCTCGACGAGGTGGACAAGATCACCCGGCGCAGCGAGTCACGGGGTGTGGACGTCTCCCGCGAGGGCGTGCAGCGCGATCTGCTGCCGTTGATCGAGGGCTGCACAGTCTCGACCAAGCATGGCATGGTGCGAACCGACCACATACTGTTCATTGCCTCCGGCGCTTTCCACCTGGCCAAGCCCTCGGACCTGATTCCCGAATTGCAGGGCCGCCTGCCTATTCGAGTCGAGTTGCGGGCGCTGACGCCCGAGGATTTCAAGCGCATACTCGTCGAGCCGGACGCTTCGCTCACCGAGCAATACCGGGCGCTGCTCGAAACTGAGGGGTTTGCGCTCCGCTTTGTGGACAGCGGCCTGGTGCGCATCGCCGAACTGGCCTGGCAAGTCAACGAAAGCACCGAGAACATCGGCGCACGACGCTTGCACACGGTCATGGAGCGATTGCTGGACGAGGCGTCCTTCGCTGCATCCGAACAGGATGGCGCCGACCTGTCCGTGGATGCAGCCTACGTCGATCTGCAGTTGGCAGATCTGGCGCAGGATCAGGACCTGTCACGCTACATATTGTGATGGCACATGCGACCGCAGCGCATCAAGTACCGCCGAAAGTCCCGCACGCTGGAACTGACCCTGGTCGGCGAGACCCTGGTTCTGCCAGCTGAGCTTCTGCGTGTCTTGTCGCCGTCCGCCGAGGTGCGCGGGCATGGCGCCGAGGATCGCAAGCTGCAAACCGGCAAGAAGCAGGTGGGCATAGCGGACCTGGAGGCGGTGGGCAACTACGGCATCCGCATCGTATTTGACGATGGCCATGACACCGGCATCTACGCTTGGGAGTATCTGACCGATCTGGCGCGCAATCGGGAACGCTACTGGGCAGAATATCTTGCCGACCTCGAGGCGGCCAACGGCTCCCGGCTGCCGCCCGTGCCGGTGCGACAGTTCAACCCGAAAGCAGTATGACCAGCGTGGACAAGACCGTGGCCTTTGGCGCACGCCAGGTTTCACCGGAAGAAAAGGCCCGGTTGGTGAATCAGGTGTTCACCTCGGTTGCCAGCCGCTACGACTTGATGAACGACCTGATGTCACTCGGCAGTCACCGCCTGCTGAAGCGGATGTTGGTCGAGATGGCCGGCTTGCGGCCTGGTCACAGGGTGCTGGACCTGGCTGGCGGCACCGGCGATGTGGCCGGACTGATCGCGCCCAGGGTCGGCACAGCGGGCCGTGTGGTGCTGGCGGACTTCAATCCCGCAATGCTGACGCGCGGTCGCAGCCGGCTCCTGGATTCTGGCCACGCCAACGTTTCCTGTTGTGTGGCCGCTGCCGAAGCCCTGCCATTTGCGCCAGCCAGCTTCCATTGCGTCACGCTGGCCTTTGGCCTGCGCAATTTTGCGTCCAGGGAGGCTGCGCTACGCGAATTGCAGCGCGTGCTCAAGCCTTCGGGCACGCTGCTGATACTGGAGTTTTCCAAACCACGGAATGCGCTGCTTGAGACAGGCTATCGAGTCTTTCAACGGTTGTGGCCCCTGCTGGGGCGCGCTGTGGTGGGCGACGCGAGCAGCTACCGGTATCTGGTCGAGTCGATAGAGACGCACCCGGATCAGGCCGGCATCGCCAAATTGATGTCGGAAGCCGGGTTTCGCAATATCGAGTATCACAATCTGATTGGAGGCATAGTCGCTATCCACCGAGCATCGGCGTGAAGCGCCCGCTACGGCCCCCGGAACTGGCAGCCATCGGTTGATGACGCGTCGCCTGCTGCAGATCATTCGCGTTGCAATCCGCTATCGGCTTGACGCGATTCTGACGGACCCGACCCTGCTCGGCGACGGGGCCGCGACCAGGCCCCATTGGCTGATTCGGTGGATTCTATGGCTCTGGCCGGGAAGCTGGGTTCCCATCGCCGATACCGCTCATGCGCGACGCCTGCGCCTGGCCCTGGAAGCTCTTGGCCCGGTGTTCGTCAAGCTCGGCCAGATGCTCTCCACCCGGCGCGACCTGCTGCCGGACGATTACGCAGACGAACTCGCGAAACTGCAAGCCGATGTGCCGCCTTTTCCGGGTGCGGAGGCCCGCGCCCTTGTGCAAGAAGCGCTCGGTGACGCCTTTGCGGAACAGATCGCATATTTCGTGGAAACCCCGGTGGCTTCTGCGTCGATCGCCCAGGTGCACCGCGCCACGCTGGTTGACGGCTCAGATGTTGTCGTCAAGGTGGTGCGCCCGGACATTCTGGAGGTGATGCATGCAGACCTCGCCGTATTGGCGAGACTGGCCAATTGGGCTGACCGGCAGTCCGCATTTGCGCGCAGGATGCACCTGCCGGAAGTGGTGCGCGATCACGCCCGCACCCTCCTGCAGGAAGTGGACCTGCGTATCGAGGGCGCCAATACCCAGCAGCTGCGCGACAACTTCACCGACTCTCATCTGCTCTATGTGCCCAAGGTGCGCCATGACCTGACCCGCGCCAACGTGCTGGTCGTGGAGCGCATCAAGGGCGTGCCGATCAACGACATCGCCAGCCTCAAGGCGCACAACGTGGACCTGGCGGAATTGGCGAAGCGCGGGCTTGAGGTTTTCTTTACCCAGGTTTTCGAACACAACTACTTCCACGGTGACATGCACCCCGGCAACATCTTCGTGGATTTCCGGGATCCCCTGTCGCCGCGCTACATCGCCCTGGACTGCGCCACGATGGGGCAACTCGACGAACGCATCCAAGAATATCTGGCCCGCAATCTGTGGGCATTCTTCAACCGGGACTATCGCCAGGTGGCGCGCCTGCACCTGGATTCTGGTTGGGTGCCAATCGACACCGACGAGGCAGAGTTCGAGCGCGTCATCCAGGCCGTATGCGACCCGATCTTTGCCAAGCCGCTCGATCAGATCAACTTCGGCAACTTCCTGGTCGTGCTGTTTCGCACGGCATCCCGATTTCGCATGGAGATACAGCCGGAACTGGTGCTGTTGCAGAAAACGCTGCTGTACGTGGAGGGGATCGGCCGGGAACTGTATCCGTCCCTGGATCTCTGGCAGACGGGCAAGCCGTTCATGGCCAGGTGGATGCGCAACCGGGTCGGCCCGCTGGCGAGCCTGCGAAAATTTGCCGAACGCGCCCCGGAGCTGATTGAACAGCTACCCAGACTGCCCGATCTCATCATCGACACGGGCCGCACCCTGCGCCAGCTGGAATTGAGCCTGAGGCAACAGCAGGCGGCAACCAGCAAGCTCGCCGAGGCCATTGGCCCCGGCGCCAGAGCCAGGTGGGTGCAGGCGCTGGCAGGCGCCAGCCTGCTGCTGGGCGCCCTGGTGCTGCTTCTGGAACCCGCGTGGTTCTCCAGACTGGAAGAACATTCGCCGCTGCTCGGTCTGTTGGCGGCAGCGCTGGGCGGCGTCTTGTTGGCCAGGCGTTAGCGCGAACAGCGCAAGGGCCGGGGGTTCCGTCCCATTGGGGCTATAATCGCAACGCTGGCAATCACCGAACGACCATCGGGAGGCGCTCATGCCCGGCGGATTTGGCATAACCGAACTGCTCATCGTCCTCGCCATCGTGTTGCTGATTTTCGGCCCGCGGCGGCTGAAAAGCCTCGGCTCCGATCTCGGCAGCGCTATCAAGGGGTTCCGCAAGGCGGTCACCGATGACGAAGCCAAGGCGGAGGCCGACAAGTCCCGGCTCAATGTGATTGATGGCGAGGTGGCTGCCGACTCGGCTTCCGCGACCAAGGCGAAACAGGAAACCCGTGTTTGACATAGGGTTCCCCGAACTCCTTCTGGTCGCCATAATCGGCCTTCTGGTCATTGGCCCGGAGCGATTGCCGGAAGCGCTGCGCACGGCGGCGCTCTGGCTTGGCCGACTGAGACGCGGTTTCACAGCGGCGAAGGCTGAAATCGAGAAAGAGATCGGCATGGATGAGGTGCGCCGGCAGCTGCACAATGAATCCGTAATGGCCGAGTTCAAGCGTATCGAGCAGCAGGTGGGCAAGGCGCGAGATGCGGCAGCGGGCAGCCCGGCGAAGGAGCCTATGCAAGGCGACGCCGAAGCCGCTGCGCCGCCTGCCGCCGAGGATGAGGCCGTAGCCGCCGATTCGCCACGTGCCTGAGGACCCATCCGACGCATCCGGGCCCGCCGACGGCAAGGCGGAGCGCAACGCCGCGCACGACGACGCCGTGGACAACCTGGAGATGCCATTCATGGCGCATCTCCTTGAGCTGCGCAGCCGGCTGCTGCGGGGGCTGCTCGCGGTGTTGGTCCTGTTCCTGCCGATCTACTTCTTTGCGAACGATCTCTACAGCCTGGTGGCCGCACCGCTCATGGCGCACCTGCCAGATTCCAGCAGCATGATTGCCACGGAAGTGGCCTCACCCTTCCTGACGCCATTCAAGCTGGCCATTTATGCCGCCATATTCGTCGCCATGCCGGTCTTGCTGCATCAGACCTGGGCGTTCATCGCGCCCGGCCTCTACAAGCACGAGCAGCGCTTCGCCGGGCCGCTGCTGCTTTCGAGCGTGGCGCTCTTCTACGCCGGCGTCGCCTTTGCCTACTTTGCAGTCTTTCCGGTGGTGTTTCGATTCATGGCCGCCATCACCCCGGTCGGCGTTGTGATGACCACTGACATCCATCGTTATCTCGACTTCGTGCTCAACATGTTCCTGGCTTTCGGCATCGCTTTCGAGATTCCCATTGCCATCCTCTTGTTGATCTGGACGGGTCTCGCCAGCGCATCGAGCATCGCCAGCAAGCGGCCTTACGTGATCGTCGGTTGTTTCGTGGCGGGTATGTTGCTCACACCGCCGGACGTCATTTCCCAGCTGATGCTGGCCTTGCCCGCCTGGGTGTTGTTCGAGGCCGGCCTTGTCGTCGGGCGCATCGTGGATAAGCGCCGGGAACTGGCTTGAATCCGGGCTGGCTAACCCGACGCAGCGCTGGCCTCTCGCCAGATCACTGTAGCCATGCGCCCGGTCTCACCATCCCGGCGGTACGAGTAGAAGGCGCGATTGGCCGAGGTGCATAGCCCCGACAGATGAACCGCCAGGACGCCAGCCCGGCGCAGCTGCCAGGCAGCATAGCCTGCCAGATGCAGGTTCCAGACGCCGACCCTTGCACCTGGCGTGAGGAACTGACCAGCCTCGGCGCCCGATGCGCTCAGCACCGCATCGTGCACGTCTGCACCCACTTCATAGGCCGCCGGACCGATCGCGGGGCCTATCCAGGCAGTCAGTGCGCTGCTGTCGGAGGATGGGTCGGGGCTACGCATGGCGGCGACCAGGGCCTCAACCACGCCGCTCACCAATCCACGCCAGCCGGCATGTGCAGCGCCGATACGCTGGCCATCTGTCCGCGCAACCAGCACCGGTACGCAATCCGCGGTTTGAATGACAAGGCCGAGCGACGGATCGTCCGTCCACACCGCATCAGCCTCCGGGCTGGCGGCAACTGTCTGAGCGTCAGCACGAACGCAGCGACTGCCATGCACTTGCGTGAGCCATTGCAGGCGTCCACCGCCGCCCAGGGCTGCGGCCTGTAGCCGACGTCTGTTCTCTGCGACTCGCTCCGGCAGGTCAGCAGTGGCAATGCCGAGATTCATGCTGGCGTAGCGCCCGAGGCTGACGCCACCGGCACGTGTGGTGCTGATCGCCCGCACCCCGGACGGCGCCATTGCCTCGTCTGACCAGGCCGCAGGGATCCAGCCCGCGTGCGCTTCAGCGCTGCTGCTCATGGATTTGAACCCTGCGGCACTGCCCGAGTCAGGTCCGAATGCAGCACGGCATCAAGCTCTGCGAGACCGCCCGGCAGAGGCGAGCAAAACCGGCAGGGCGCGCCAGAAATCGGATGCTCGAATTCCAGCTCGCAAGCGTGCAGCGCCTGGTGCGGAAACTGACGCAGAACAGGCACGGCGTCAGGATGCGGCGACGGCGGCAGTTTTCCGCGAGCGCCATAGAGACGGTCGCCCACCAGAGGGTGGCCGATGCTCGCAAGATGAACGCGGATCTGATGGGTGCGCCCTGTCTCCAGCTCGGCATCAAAGCGAGTGTGGGCGCGAAACCGCTGGCGCACCCAGACCCGGGTACGGGCCGGCCGCCCGTCGGCGCGTACACTCTGACGGATGCGTTGGCGCGGGTCTCGGCCCAACGGCGAATCAATCACGTGACCACCGGACATCACGCCCTCGGCAAAGCCTGTATATCTGCGCCGAATCCTGTGCTCGCGGAATGCTGCGGTCAACCGGCCATGCGCCGCCAGCGAAGCCGCGACAATCATCAGCCCGGACGTGTGCTGGTCCAGGCGATGCACGATGCCCGACCTTGGCAGTTCAGCAAGCGCCTGGCGGTGATGCAGCAGGCCGTTGACCAGCGTGCCGCTGGGCCTGCCGGCGCCCGGATGGGTGACCAGACCAGCCGGCTTGTCCACAACCAGCAGGTCTGCGTCTTCATGAACGATTGCAAACGTTGCCGGCTGCGGGCTTTGCCAGTCCGCCTGCGGGCGAGACGTCACACGCAGCGCAAGTGTTTCGCCTCCGGCGAGCCTGAATCCGGGGCGCGCCGGCTTTCCGTTGACGTGGAGATGTCCGCTTTTCAAAGCGCGGGCCAGCGCTGCCCGAGAGTAGTCGCCAAACAGCCGACTGGCAGCGCGGTCCACCCGTTCACCCGACCATTCTGCCGGCGCCCTCGCTTCCAGAAGACGCGATTCGGCTTCTGCCCCCGATACCGGAGGCCCATCTATTCCTTCGGACATGGCGCAACAAATTGCTTGCAATCGCGACGCAATCTGGCGAATCAGCCGGGCTTGCCCGCCCGCTGGTCGCTTTCTGCATCCACCAAGTATGGTTTTGGGGTAGATTAGCAGGCCGTGCCCAAATGCACAGAGGCTGATGACCCAGAGGCTGACAACTCGGAGGCAAACGAAGAGATGCAACTCGGATTGAATTCCCGGAAGCGAGCCGGCAGGGCCGGACCAAGCCGCCTGCGCCAGGGGCTGGGTCTTGTGCTGCTGGTCGCCGTGACTGCCAGCTGTTCCTGGATGCCGTTTGTCGGCGGCAAGGACGACGAAGAGGAAGACCTCGACGCCACCGAACAGATGCTCTACCGAAATGCGCAGCGCAGCCTGCGCGCCGGCAACTACGACCGGGCGATCACGGCGCTGGAGCGGCTGGAGTCCCGCTTCCCGTTTGGCCGCTATGCCGAGCAGGCGCAACTTGAGCTGGTGTATGCGCGCTATCAATCGTCAGACCACGACACGGCGCGGCTCGCAGCCGACCGGTTTATCCGCCTGCACCCGCAACACAGTGATATCGACTATGCCTACTACCTGAAGGGCCTGGCGGCGTATAACAAGAATCAGGGATTGCTCGACCGGGTGTTTTCGTCGGACATGTCGAAACGGGACATGACCTATGTCAACCAGGCATACGCCGATTTTGCGGAACTCCTGACCCGGTTCCCGGACAGTGACTATGCGACGGACGCACGCCAGCGCATGGTTTACCTGCGCAATGTACAAGCGGCGTCAGAAGTGCACATTGCCAACTACTACATGAGCCGCGGGGCCTTTGTGGCAGCCGCCAATCGGGCCCGCTACGTGATCGACAACTTCCCGGACGCAGCCCCGGTTCCCGAGGCCCTGATCGTTCTGGTTGAAGCCAACTACAGGCTGGATCTCTCGGTTGCGGCCAACGACGCCTTGCGGGTGCTGTCGCTGAACTACCCCAACCATCCGGCGTTCGACGACAACGGCGACCTGGTGCTGGACGGCCGCGTGCGGTCCCGAGACAGGTCCTGGTTGAACATGATGAGCTTCGGCGTCCTGGGCAGGGCCGAGGCGCCGCCGCCATTGCGATTGCAGCACCCGCAAGGGTTCGAGCCGCCACCTCGCCCGGCCGACGCCGAGGATGGCGATCAGGCGGACGACGACGATGCGCCCAAACAGAAGAGACGCGGCTGGCGTCGGCTGGCGCCGTTCATCTGAAATGCCGACTTGAACGTTTCAGCGCATGCGACGAGGGCTGGTTGAGAATTGTTTGCCCTGAAAATGCGCTTCCTCAACATAGCTTATCTGAATTACGGCCAGAACAGTGGCCTAAAGAATCGCCTTCTCGGTTTGATGCGTTTAGCATGGCCTGAGTATGCGTAGTCCATTGCCATGCTGAAACGGTCCCGTCTGCACCTGCCCCGCCCGCCTGGGCGACCGGGAGACGCCCCGGATTTCAGTTGGTTGCACATTTCCGACGCAGGAGCGACGGAAAGGCCGGACACCAGCTGTCCGGCTTCCGGGATGGCCGATCTGTCCACCGGCCTGGTGCGGGTTCTGGATGAACAGCACAGGGCGGTAGGGCCCTGGGACCCGCAGCTCGCCCCGGAACAACTGCGCGAAGGCTTGCGCCTCATGGTGCAGGTTCGGG
Organism: Pseudomonadales bacterium; assembly: GCA_965199705.1. Classification (GTDB taxonomy): domain Bacteria; phylum Pseudomonadota; class Gammaproteobacteria; order Pseudomonadales; family Azotimanducaceae; genus Azophilus. Next base: position 491,516 of record OZ241359.1, on the reverse strand, counting down.
CATTCGATGAGCGCATGTTGCAGATGCAGCGCATGGGCAAGATTTCCTTCTACGTCCTTTGTCGGGGGGAAGAGGCTGTTTCGGTCGCCGCCGCCATGGCCCTGGAGCAGAGCGACATGCTCTTTCCGTACTATCGCAATCAGGGACTTTTCATCACCCGAGGCCGCCCGATGGTGGATTTGATGTCCCAATGCCTGTCCAACACCCGGGATACCTGCAAGGGTCGGCAGATGCCTGTACTCTACCATTGGGCGGAAGGCAACCTGTTCTCGAATTCCGGCGGCGTGGCCACGCAAATGCCGCAGGCCGTCGGCTGGGCCATGGCCGCCGCCCTCAAGGGCGACAAGGCCATCTCTGCCGTCTGGGTGGGCGAAGGGTCCACCGCGGAAGGCGATTTCCATTACGCCCTCACCTTTGCCAGCGTCTATCAGGCGCCAGTAATCCTCAACATAATCAACAATCAATGGGCCATCTCCAGCTTTCAGAGCACGGCTGGAGGCGAGCGGAGCACCTTTGCGGCCAAGGGCGTCGGCTACGGCATCCCCGCCCTGCGGGTGGATGGCAATGACTTTCTGGCGGTTCAGGCAGCAACCGCCTGGGCGGCCGAGCGCGCACGCCTGGGCCAGGGCCCCACACTCATCGAACACGTGACCTACCGGGCCGGGCCACACTCCACCAGCGACGATCCTTCGCGCTATCGGCCAAAGGACGAATCGCATGCCTGGCCACTGGGTGACCCGATCGAACGCCTGCAACAGCACCTGACGGTCAACGGCGAATGGAGCGACAAGCAACACCTGGCGCTGGTCGAGTCAGCCAACTCGCTGGCGGCTGAGAGTTGGAACGAGGCGCTTGCCTTCGGCTCCATGGAAGAAGGGCCGTTTCTGGACAAATCCGCCCTGTTCGAGGACGTATTCAAGGAAATGCCGCCACATCTTGTGGCGCAACAGGCCGAGTTGCGGGCGCTACGCCAGGCCAGCGCTGCAAAACCGGAGGCCAGCAAGTGAAACAAGGCGCACCAGCCAGTTCAACCAGCGTCCTGGCGCCATATTCGAGACAGGCGACGTGGCCAGAATGAACATGATCCGGGCCTTGAATTCGGCCATGGACACCATGTTGGAACGCGACCCCAACGTCGTCATCCTCGGCGAGGACGTCGGCTATTTCGGCGGTGTCTTCCGCTGCACGGACGGTCTCCAAGGCAAGCACGGCGAGCACCGGGTGATCGACACGCCCATCGCCGAAGGCGGTATCGTCGGCAGCGCCATCGGCATGGGCGTTTACGGCCTGCGTCCGGTTGCCGAGATCCAGTTCGCCGATTACATCCATCCGGCCTACGACCAGATCGTGAGTGAACTTGCCAAGCTGCGCTATCGCACCGCCGGGGATTTCCACGCGCCGGTGACCATCCGCGCCGCCTGTGGCGGTGGCATCCACGGCGGCCAGACGCACTCGCAAAGCCCGGAGGGCATCTTTAGCCACATCTGCGGCATCAAGGTGGTCATGCCCTCCAATCCCTATGACGCCAAGGGGCTGCTGATCGCCGCCATCGAAGATGACGATCCAGTGATCTTCTTCGAACCCAAGCGGCTCTACAACGGCCCGTTTGATGGCGACCCGAACAAGCCGCCCGCAAGTTGGAGCAACCATCCCAAGGGCGAAGTGCCGACGGATCACTACACACTGCCGATCGGCCAGGCGGCGATTGTGCGTACAGGCGAGCAGCTGACAGTGCTCTGCTACGGCGCCATGGTGCATGTATCCATGGCGGCTGCCGAGCGCAGCGGCGTCGATGCGGAAATTGTTGATATCCGCAGCATGGCGCCACTTGACGTCGAGACCATCCAGGGCTCCGTGGAAAAAACCGGCCGCTGCCTGGTTGTCCACGAGGCGACCCGCTTTGCCGGCTTTGGCGCCGAGCTGGCTGCAACCGTGCAGGAAACCTGTTTCTATCACCTGGAAGCGCCGATTCTGCGGGTCTGCGGCTGGGATACGCCCTACCCGCATGCTTTCGAGTGGGATTATTTCCCCGGGCCGGAGCGCGTTGTCGCGGCCTTCGAGAAGCTGCTCTCCAACTGAGGCCGAGCCGGTGGCGGAATATGTCTTCAAGCTCCCGGACCTCGGCGAAGGCACGGTCGAAGCGGAGATCATTGAATGGCGGGTAAAGCCGGGGGAGCAGGTGCGGGAGGGGCAGGTGATTGCCGATGTGATGTCCGACAAGGCCAATATCGAAATGCCGGCGCCGGTCAGCGGCACAGTGCTTCGAGTGACCGGCGGACCGGGTGAGGTGCTGCCCGTGGGCGCGGAACTGGCGGCGTTCGAGACATCCGCAGAAGCACCGACGCCAACGCCCGGCCCCTATCCCGAAGCGAGGGCCGAACCGCAAGCGCCAGCGTCTGCGCCACCCGAACCGCCAGCAGCCAGCCAGCCATCGGCCCGGCGGGTACTCGCCTCGCCCGCCATTCGCCGCCGAGCCAAGGAAGCCGGCGTGGACCTCGCCAGCATCACTGGCACGGGACCGCGCGGACGGATTTTGCAGGAGGACCTGGATGCCCGCCTCGCCGAACCGGCTGCGGCAACACAAGCAAGCGAATTCAGCGAACACGCGGTAACAGGTATGCGCCGGGTCATTGCCCGCCGCATGAGCCAGAGCAGTCGGGACATTCCGCACTTCAGCTATGTCGAAGAGGTGGACGTGACCGAGCTTGAATTGCTGCGCCAGCATCTGAATGACAAGCCGCAAGCCGAGCGGTTGACGCCCCTGCCCTTCATTGCGCTGGCGCTGCTGCGCGCACTGGAAGCGTTTCCCGAATTCAACGCCACCTTTGACGCCGACAGCGAGCGGATTCGGCGCTATCGGTCGGTGCATCTCGGCATTGCCACGCACACGCCTGACGGCCTCAAGGTGCCGGTGGTGCGCCAGGCCGAGCGGCGTGATCTGGCGGACCTCGGCAACGCGATACAGCGAGCAGCGCAGGGGGCGCGCGAGAACAGCCTGAGGCCGCAGGAACTGACCGGATCCACCATCACCCTGACCAGCCTCGGCGCGCTGGGCGGCATCAGCTCCACCCCGATCATCAACGCGCCGGAAGTGGCCATCATCGGCGTCAATCGTGCGGCGCAAAGACCGGTGGTGTTCCAGGGGCAGGTCGCCGTGCGCCGAATGATGAACCTTTCATCCAGCTTCGACCATCGCTTTGTGGACGGCCATGACGCGGCACGCTTCATCGCCCGCATCAAGACACATCTCGAACACCCGGCTACCCTGTTCATGCCGGTTTGAAGCACTCAGGCCAAGGCTGACCCAGCAACTGACGTTCTGCCATGGAAACTGTGCGGTTGGCGCCGACGATCACATGGTCCAGAACCCGCACATCCAGCTCGCCAAGCACCGATACCAGACGCTGTGTGAGGTCGATGTCGGCCATCGACGGCTCGCCACAGCCGGACGGATGATTGTGCGCAAGGATCACAGCCGCGGCATTGCAACGCAGTGCGGCCTTGGCGACCTCGCGCGGAAACACAGCCGATTGATCTACCGTGCCGAAGAACAATTTTTCAAAACGAATCAATCGGTTTTTCGCGTCCAGAAACACGCAGCCGAATACCTCGCGCTCGACACCGGCATATTCCCCACCGAGAAACAGCACCGTGTCGTCGGAGCTCGGAAAGGCCCGGTCCTCGCGCGAGCAACCCGCCACATAGCGGCTGGCGAGCGGCAAGACAGCCTTCAACCGGGCAGCATGAGAGGCGTCCACCCCGGGCGCGCCGAGTAGCGCCCGGGGCGGTGCTTCGAGCAGCTTGCGCAGGGAGCCGAAGGCGGCGATCAGCGCCTCTGCCAGCCCATCCTCCGCCAGATCACAGAGCAGCAAGGCCAGTAGTTCCGAGTCAGTCAGCAGCCGATGCTCGCCATCAAGCAGCAGTTCTCGCAGGCGGCCAGGGTTCGGCCAGGCAGTGTGGGGCGCTACAGTCATCTCGACTCCGAATTGATATGATGAATCCATGACACTCAAGGGCAAACACATCTTGCTTGGCGTGACAGGCGGTATTGCTGCCTACAAGTCGCCAATTCTTGTGCGACATTTGCGCCAGGCGGGCGCAGAGGTTCAGGCGGTGTTGACAGAATCTGCCGCTGAATTCGTGACGCCCGTCACACTGCAAGCCGTGTCTGGCCACCCGGTGCGCGACTCGCTCTGGGATCAGCAGGCGGAAGCCGCCATGGGCCACATTGAACTGGCTCGCTGGGCCGATGCGATTGTCATCGCGCCGGCTACCGCACACTGCATCGCCACACTGGCCCAGGGCCTGGCGGGAGACCTGCTCTCCACCCTGTGCCTTGCCACCCGGGCGCCGATTGTGCTGGCCCCGGCGATGAATCAGGCCATGTGGGAGCATCCCGCAACGCGCCGCAATCTTGACCGGCTTCGGGCAGACGGCGCTCAGATCATCGGCCCGGCAACGGGCGAGCAAGCCTGTGGCGAACATGGCCCGGGACGCATGGTGGAGCCGGAAGCGATGCTGCCCGTGCTGACCGCTTTGCTGGCGCCGCCGCAACTGGCGGGGCTGAAGGTGTTGATTACAGCCGGACCCACCCGTGAACCTCTGGACCCGGTGCGCTATCTGACCAATCGCAGTTCCGGCAAGCAGGGTTACGCACTCGCCGCCGCGGCGCATAACGCCGGCGCCGACGTGACGCTGATTTCCGGCCCCTGCGCCCTGGCGCCGCCGAGCGGCGTAACCTGCATCGACGTGGAAACCGCACAGGAGATGCGCGAGGCCGTAATGACGAGGGCAGCAGAGCAGGCGCTTTTCATCGCTGTCGCTGCGGTTGCGGATTTTCGTCCGCAGTCGCAAGCAGCCGAGAAGATCAAGAAGCAGCCTGGAAGGATCCCCGAAAGCATCGCACTGGTCGAAAATCCGGACATCGTGGCCGATGTGGCGGCGCTTGGGAGGCGTCCGGTGGTCATCGGCTTTGCCGCAGAGACCGACGCCGCCCTGCAAAATGCGCGCGAGAAGCGGCAACGCAAGGGCCTGGACGGTATCGTGGTCAACGATGTGTCGAACCGGGATATCGGATTCAATAGCGACTACAACGCCGCCACGCTCATCTGGTCGGGCGGTGAAGTCGAGTTGCCCTATCAAGGCAAGACGGAACTGGCCGCCAATCTGATCCAGCGCCTTGCCCAGATCTACTTTCCCGAATCTGGCTCCGAGCCCCAATCAACCGCACCACCGGCGGAGCCGACGCTGGCCTTGTATCGCCAGGAATCCTGACAACTGGCAACCAGGCCGGATATTGCACCAGGCGCCAGCAGGCGACCCCCGCCATGAAAGCGATCCCGCAGACGGAGACAATCCGCTACTTGATGCGAGCATCTTTCGCGCCTACGACATTCGTGGAATTGCAGACGGCAACCTGACCGAGGCAGTGGCGCGTCAGATTGGCCGCGCCTTCGCAACCGTTGCGCAGGCGGCAGGTCAGGATCAGGCGATGGTGGCGCGCGACGGTCGGCTTTCCAGCCCCAGGCTCCAGGCGGCCCTGATCGCTGGCCTGAAAGACGCCGGTCTGGCAGTCACGGACATTGGCGTGGCGCCAACGCCGCTGCTCTACTTCGCCGTGGCGACCAGCGGCTCGGGGGCTGGCGTGATGGTTACCGGCAGTCACAATCCAGCCAACTACAACGGCCTGAAAATGGTGCTCGGCGGCCAGGCTCTCAGCGAGCAGGAGATTCAGGGCCTGCGTCTGCGCATCGAACAGAGAGACTTCGTGGCGGGAGAAGGCCGGGTGGCGCAGCGAGACTTCGCGGACGCCTACCTGCAACGCATCCGCGACGACATTTCCCTCGGAAGCGCCAGGCCAGCGCCATTGCGCGTGGTCGTTGATTGTGGCAACGGCGTCGCCGGCCTCATCGCGCCGCGCCTGCTGGAGATGCTGGGTTGTGTGGTGGACCCGCTCTATTGCGAGGTGGATGGCCACTTTCCCAACCACCACCCGGACCCGCTTGATCCGCATACCCTCACCGATCTGATTCACCGGGTGACCGCCTCCGGCGCCGATTGCGGCCTCGCCTTCGATGGCGACGGCGACCGGTTGGGGCTGGTTACCAACACCGGCAAGATCATCTGGCCGGACCGATTGATGATGCTCTATGCCGACGATGTGCTGGCCAGTCGGCCCGGCGCAACCGTAGTCTGTGATGTCAAGTGCGGCCGTGGTCTGCACCAGGTCATCCGCGCAGCCGGCGGCGCGCCCGACATGTGGCGCACGGGCCATTCGCACGTCAAGGCGCGCGTGCAGGCCACCGGCGCTCTCCTCGCCGGCGAGTTCAGCGGCCATATCTGCTTCGCGGACCGCTGGTTCGGATTCGACGACGCCCTCTACGCCGCCGCCCGCTTGGTGCAGCTGCTGAGTCACAGCCCGGAAACTGCCGACGCGATCTTTCGGCGCTATCCTGAGCACATCGCCACGCCGGAGCTGCAATTGCCCGCCACCGACGCCAGCAAGTTTCAGATCGTCGAAGCGCTCGCGCACGGCGAGTTTGCGGGCGGTGAAAAAACCACCCTCGACGGCGTGCGGGTAGATTATGCTGATGGCTGGGGATTGATTCGCGCCTCCAACACCAATCCACTGCTGAGCCTGCGTTTCGAAGCGAACACAACCGAGGCCCTGCAACGCATTCAGGGCGTATTTCAAGGGGAGCTGAATCGCGTGAACCCGAATCTGCGCATTCCGATCGACACATGAGCATTCCAGAACAGGAAGCCCGCACCATTGCCAGGGTGCTCACCGAGGCTCTGCCGTACATTCGTCGCTTTCACGGCAGCACCATCGTCGTCAAGTACGGTGGCGCCGCCATGCTGGATGATCGCCTCAAGACCACCTTTGCGCGCGACCTCGCCCTGATGAAGCTGGTGGGCATGAATCCGGTGGTGGTGCACGGTGGCGGGCCACATATCGGCTCCCTGCTCGAAAAACTGGGCATGGAAACCCGATTCGTGGACGGCATGCGGGTAACCGACAGCGCCACCATGGACGTGGTCGAAATGGTGCTCGGCGGCCAGGTCAACCAGGACATAGTGGCGCTCCTGAACCATCACGGAGGCCATGCTGTCGGGGTGACCGGCAAGGACGGCGGCTTGATTCGCGCCCGCCAACTCAAGCTGCGCCGCTCCGACAAGGCCGCCCCGGAACTCGCCGCTTCGGAAATCATCGACATCGGCCATGTTGGTGAAGTCGCGCATGTGGATGTCAGCGTGCTCAACACGCTCATGCAATCCGGGTTCATTCCGGTGATTGCGCCGATAGGTCAGGGTCCGGCGGGCGAGTCCTACAACATCAACGCTGATCTGGCCGCAGGCCGGATCGCCGAGGCATTGGACGCGGAAAAACTGATCCTGCTCACCAACACGCCCGGCATTCTTGATCCGAACGGCGCCACCCTGGCCGAACTCGCGCCGCAGGCAGCCCAGGACCTGATCCGGCGTCAGGTCATCAGCAGCGGCATGTTGCCGAAGGTCCGCTGCGCCCTCGAAGCGGTGGCGGCGGGTGTGCGCAGCGTCCAGATCATTGACGGTACGGCGCCACACGCGCTGCTGCTGGAGATTTTCACGGACGCCGGCATGGGTACGCGCATCATGGGCGCTGACGATGCAGATGCAGAGGCGAAGCCAGCGGACGCATGACGCGCACTCGGTCGGGCCGCTTTGCAGCGGGTTGGCGGTAGCTGATGGCCTGGAACGAACAAGGCGCCGGGATCGGCGCAATTGCCTCGCGGCAACATTTCGCTTGAAATGCAGATGACGCCTCTCTAGACTCCGCAACCCTGCCCCGACGGGGCGTACTCCTTGCCTCAGGCGGCGCACAAGGCGGCAGCCGAGGCGGCAACACCACAAGGAGCCAGCCCATGCCAGCATTTGGCCTAGCCCGAACTGCGCTGACCTTCCGACAGCCCCCGTGTATCGCAGGGGCCGCAGCGCCGTGGCGCAGTATTCGAGTTGTCCCGTTGCTGCAGGAGGCCGGCTGATGCGTCACTACGAAGCGGTGTTTCTGGTGCATCCTGACCAGAGCGACCAGGTGCCCGGCATGATCGAACGGTACAAGGCGTTGATCGAGCGCTGGGCTGGCAAGGTGCATCGGGTGGAAGACTGGAGCCGACGCCAGCTTGCCTATCCGATCGACAAGATTCACAAGGCGCACTATGTGCTGATGAATATCGAGGTCAATCGAGAAGCGCTGGCGGAGCTTGAAAGTGCGTTCAAGTTCAACGATGCCGTTCTGCGCAACCTCATCATTCGCCGCAAGGGGCCGGAAACCGGACACTCGCTGATCTACGAACAGGAGTTGAAGGAACAGGAGCGCGAGCGCGAACAGGAGCAAAGGCGCGCGGAACGGGCGGCAGCGGAGGCAGCCGCCCGCAGTGAAGCAGCCAGCCAGGAGAGCGAGCCGTCAACGGAAGAGCCCGAAGAACCCGAAGCCCCAGGCGCTGACGAAGAGAATTCCCCATGAGCCAGAGATTCAGACACAAGAAGTTCACCGTCCGGCCGGATGATATGGAAGCGCTGGACTACAAGCACCTGGATCTGCTCAAGCAGTTCATCGGCGAAACCGGCAAGATTGCGCCCAGCCGCATCACCGGCGCGAGCGCGAAATTTCAGCGGCAACTCGCCACAGAGATCAAACGCGCTCGCTATCTCGCTCTGCTGCCCTATACAGACCAGCACAAGTGAGATGCTGCCGTGAATGTCATCCTGCTTGAACCCCTGGCCAAGCTCGGCGAGCTTGGCGAAGAAGTTTCTGTAAAACCCGGCTACGCTCGCAACTACCTGCTACCGCAGGGCAAGGCAGTGCGCGCGACCAACGAAAACCGCGAGAAGTTCGAGGCCAGGCGGGTGGCGCTTCAGCAAGCCGCGCAGGATCGTCTGGGGGCCGCAGAGGAACGAGCGCAGCGCATACGCGAAACCCATCTGTCCATCGTCGTCAAGGCAGGCGAGGAAGGCAAGCTGTTCGGCTCCGTCGGCACGCAGGATATCGCCAACGCGCTGACCGAGCAGGGTATAGACGCGCACAAGCGCGAGGTTCAGTTGCCCGATGGCGCCATCCGCCAACTGGGGGACTACGAGATCACCTTGCAGCTGCATTCGGATGTAAACGCCACGCTGGCGCTTTCGGTCATCGCCGAATAGGGCCAGTCGTCCGTCCCGATTCCGACATGGCTTCCGCCAGGGGCAAAGCGCCCGGCCAAAAGGCCCGGCCCGCCATCGCCCGCAACAAGCGCGCCACCCACGACTACACGATCGGCGAACGCTTCGAAGCCGGGCTGGTGCTGGAAGGTTGGGAGGTCAAGAGCATTCGCGCCGGCAAGGCGCAACTGGTGGATAGCTACGTGCGCCTGCGCAATGGCGAAGCCTGGTTGGTTGGCGCGCACATCAGCCCGCTGGCCAGCGCCTCCACGCATGTCACGGCAGACCCGCAGCGTAGCCGCAAGTTGCTGCTGCACGCGCGGGAGCTGTCCCGGCTGATCACCGCCACCAGCGCCAAGGGATTCACCTGCGTTGCCACATCGCTCTACTGGAAGAAAGACCGGATCAAGTGCGAGATTGCACTCGGCAAGGGCAAGAAGCTGCACGACAAGCGCCAGGCAGCGCGTGACCGTGACTGGCAGCAACGCAAGGCCCAGGAAATACGCCGAAATCGGTAGCCCTGCTGACCCGGAAACAGCGCCCCGGAGTCGCGATCATCGCGGCCCTTGATGCCAGCCCAGGCTACTTCGCTGCCTTCGCAGTCAGCAGGCGCCGCCGCCAATGCACCATTTCCAGCGCCGCTCTGGCCGCTTCCAGCCCCTTGTTGAATTCATCGTCCGCTGCCCGCGCCAGTGCATGCGCCATGTCGAGCACCGGCAGCACTTCCACGATCACCGGCCGCCTGTAGCGACGCATCACAGCGCCGAGGCCGCGAATGCACTCCTCCGTGATCATCTCGAAGTGCAGCGTTTCGCCCTTGAGAATCACCCCGAAGCAGATCAGGGCGTCTATTTCTTCGTCCGCATCGCACGCCAGCAGATCGGCAGCTGCCAGTGGCAGTTCGAGCGAGCCGGGCAGGGTGTGCACTTCCACTTGACTGTAGCCCTGAGCGCGCAGCACCGACTGGCAGGCCTCAGACAGGCTGTTGACCACTTCCGGATACCACTTCGATTGCAGGATGGCGATGCGACCCGGATTCTCGATGAGAGGCAGATCATTCAGAGATGTATTGACGCGGGCCATACGCCTGCCTTCCTGCTGGATGGTTCCCTGCCGCCGACCTGCCGATGGCAAGGCAGGAACTATATCACCCGAACTCAGTTAATGACCCGGACATTGCACCACATGCAGACGGCTCACTCAGGCCGCCCGCTTGCATCGGGATCAGCAGGCGTGGCGCCGCCGCCTGCGTCCTGGTGCAGTATCTGAAGCCGGCGCCAGAGCGATTGCCTGGCCTCTCCGGCGTGCAGCCCGGAGAGGTCCGGAATGCTGACCGTCTGCATCTCGCTCGACACCCGATCCGTCAGGGAATCCACCACCAGCAGCATCCGCGCTCGATAGTCCTGCGCTTGCTTGTCAATGAAGGCGGCGAGCGATGACCGCGCCGAACCGCGCAGACCGGGCAGCGGCCAGTTGAACGACAGCCGCCTGACCTGCGCCCGCCAGTTGCCGGTGGCTGCGCGCACGATGTCCTGCGCCAGACGCAGTTCAGCGCGGTTTGCCAGGGCGCCGGTGAGCAGAACCGTGCCAGGAATGCAGAGCGCTGTGGCCGAGAGCGCTTCTTCCTGGAGCGCCTGGTCTGACCTGGCGTCCGTGGCGGCGCGGGTCGAGCGCGTTGCCCTGGGCCGCTCCGGCACTGGCCGCGCCGGGGCGAGCGGCTCCACAGGGGGCGGCGGCGCCGTATCAGTCGGCGCTGGCTGCCTGGGCGCAAGGTTTGCCGTCGGCGTCTGCTGGCGCTGGCGCTGGCGCCAGACTTCAATGCCCAGGTCCTGCAACAGCCGTTCGCGACAACTCTCCATGCCCCCTGCCTTCATACCGCCTGCATCTGCTAGCATTCCACAAGTCTTGTTGAAGGCGCTACCCGCTGCCCATTGCCATGCAATATCTTACCGATGACGTGCGCATCACCGCCATGCAGGAGGTGCTGGCCCCTTCCGACCTGATCGATCAGATTCCCGTGTCGGCCAGGGCGTCCGAGCAGGTTTTCGGTTATCGCAAGGCGATCACTGAAATCATGTCGGGCCGGGACCCGAGGCTTCTGGTGGTGATCGGGCCCTGCTCGATTCACGACACCGAGGCCGGCCTGGAGTACGCTCGACGCCTGCACGAGCAGCTGCAGCAACACGCGCAGAGCCTGCTGATCGTCATGCGCGTCTATTTCGAGAAGCCGCGAACCACCATCGGCTGGAAGGGGCTGATCAATGACCCGCACATGGACAACTCTTTCGACATCAACCAGGGCCTGCAAACTGCCCGCAGCCTGTTGCGGGACCTGCTTGAACTCGGCATCAGCAGCGGCACCGAGTACCTGGATCCGATTTCGCCGCAATACGTGGGAGACCTGGTGGCCTGGGGCGCCATAGGCGCACGCACCACCGAAAGCCAGATTCACCGACAACTCGCTTCCGGCCTTTCCTGCCCCATCGGTTTCAAGAACAGCACGGACGGCTCGGTTCAGGTGGCAGTGGATGCGGTGCGGGCAGCAGAGAAATCGCATATCTTTCTTTCGGTCACCAAGCAGGGCCGCTCCGCCATCTTCAAGACAGCCGGCAATGAGGATTGCCACATCATCCTGCGTGGCGGTGGCGGCAAGACCAACTTTGACAGCTCCGCCGTCAGCGACGCCAGCCACCTGTTGCAGCAGGCCGGCGTTTGTCCGCGCGTGATGGTGGACATGAGCCATGCCAACAGCCAGAAGGACCACCGCAAGCAAACCCTCGTGTGCGAAGACATTTGCCGTCAGCTTCAAGACGGAGAGCGCCGCATTTTCGGCGTGATGATCGAGAGCCATCTCGTCGAGGGCAACCAGAAGATCGGCCCGCTGGCGGACCTGACCTACGGCCAGAGCGTGACCGACGCCTGTCTCGGCTGGGAGGATTCAACGGACTGCCTGGAGCAACTCGCCCGGGCCGTCAAGGCGGGGCGGATGAGTTAGCGCCAGGGGCCGTGATGATGCGCTTGCAGCCGGCATGATATACAGGCTGCATCGCTCTCAAGGCGGACCGCAGCGGGCCGCCATGATGAAGTCGTTCTCATGCAGGCCGCCGATGCTGTGGGTCCACCACTGAACCTCTACCCGGCCCCATTCCAGCACCAGCCGTGGATGATGGTCCGCCGCTTCCGCCAGAGCGCCGACCCGGTCAACAAAGGCAAGTGCCTGCGCAAAGTCGGGGAAACGATACTCGGCCAGCAGACGATCCATGCCCGCCACCGAGACGATCGACCAGCCCGTTAGCTGAGCCAGAAGCGCGGCGCGCTCCGGCTCGGAGACGACCGGCGAATCCGCCCGACAAGGCTGGCAGGACCGGTCAGCCAGTTTATCCATGCTGCAATCTCCTCAATTCATCACTTCGTTACTTCTTCACTTCGTCTTTTCATCACTTCGTCACTACTTCACTTCGTCATTTTGTCATTTCGGGGTGTTCCGTGACCTGGCCGCCAGCAACCTGTCCAGATAGAGCAGGGCGAGCCAGACGCCATAGATCAGCAGTTCGCCATAGCCATCCCGGGTCAGCCACCAGACGTGCAGAAGGCCCAGGGCGCAGGCAGGATATACCAGCCGATGAAGCTGGCGCCAGCGGCGTTTCAACCGCCTTTGCCAGGCGTTGGTGGAAGTACCAGCAAGGGCGGCAAGCATGACCAGGGCGGCAAACCCGACCGTGATGTAAGGCCGCTCGGCCAGGTCTTCAATCAGCAGCCGACCGCTGAATTCGGCAAAGAAGCCCAGGTAGGCCAGCAGGTGCATGGCCAGATAGGCAAAGGCAAACAGCCCGGTCTGCCGGCGAATATGGATCAGCCGGCCCCAGCCGAAGCGTCGGCGGAGCGTGGATATGCTCAGACTCAATAGCAGCAGGCGGATGCCCCATTCACCCAGAGACAACAGAATCGCCTCGCCCGGGTCTGCGCCGAGCGCCGAACCGGGCGCCAGCGCTTCACGCCAGATGGCCCAGGCCAGCCAGGCCAGCGGCAGGCTGAACAAGACCCCGGCCAACCACTTCATCAAGCGCACGCCAATAGCCATCATGGCCTGACCGCAACCTGGGCTGACCCTTGCCAAACCATGAATGCCGTCTTGATCGTCTTCCCTCCAAGTTGACAGCCACCGCCAGAAGCCCAAGAATGCCCGTCCTTCTGGCGGGGAAGGCTGACGGGCTGGACGCTGGACACCTGTCCTGCCCCGAACCCATCATGACACAGCACGACGGAACTCTTGGGCCGCAGCCATGAGCGAACATCTATCCGGCGCAGACATGCTGGTGCGGGCACTTCAGGACGAAGGGGTCGAGTACATATTCGGCTACCCTGGCGGCGCCGCCCTGCACATCTATGACGCCATCTTCAAGCAACAGAAGGTTGAGCATATCCTGGTTCGGCACGAACAGGCCGCCACCCATATGGCCGACGGATATGCGCGCGCCACCGGCAAGGCGGGGGTGGTTCTGGTCACCTCAGGCCCGGGTGCGACCAATGCGATCACCGGCATTGCCACCGCCTATATGGACTCGACGCCCATCATCGTGATTTCCGGCCAGGTGCCGAGCGCGCAGATCGGAACCGACGCCTTCCAGGAAACCGACATGAGCGGCGTTTCCCGGCCCGTGGTCAAACACAGTTTCATCGTCCGGGACTGTGCCGAAATACCGCGCATCGTCAAGACCGCATTCCACATCGCCAGCACCGGACGACCCGGGCCTGTGGTGATCGATGTGCCCAAGGATGTAACAGATCCTGCGTTCACGGCCCCCTATCAATATCCGAAAGAGGTGAAGCTGCGCTCGTACAAGCCGGCCGGCAAGGGGCATGGCCGCCAGATTCGCAAGGCGGCCAAGGCGCTGCTGCGCGCCAGACGCAGTGTGATCTACTACGGTGGCGGCGTGGTGCAGAGTGATTCCGGGTCGGCGCTCTGCGCCCTGGCCCGGCGGCTCGGGGCGCCGGTCACCAGCACCCTGATGGGGCTCGGGGCCTTCCCCGGAGAAGACCCGCAATTCCTCGGCATGCTTGGCATGCATGGCGCCTATGAAGCCAACATGGCAATGCACCATGCCGACCTGATACTGGCCGTGGGCGCTCGCTTTGATGATCGGGTGACCAACAATCCGGAGAAGTTCTGCCCGGATGCCGAGATCATTCACATTGACGTGGACCCCGCATCCATCGCCAAGATCATTCCGGTGGACATCCCGATCGTCGGTAATGCAGCCAGGGTGTTACCGGATCTCGATGCCGTCGTCCAGGAGCAGATGGAGGCGCATCCGGATCTCCCCGATGCAGGCGCGCGCGACGCCTGGTGGTCGCGGATCTCCGGTTGGCGGGAGGCGCACGGCCTGAGCCAGGCGATCACGCCCCGGACCTCAGGCGTCATCCTGCCGCAACAGGTCATCCAGAGCCTCTACCGGGCCACCCGGGGCGAGGCCTATGTCAGCAGCGACGTAGGCCAGCATCAGATGTTTGCGGCGCAGTACTACCACTTCCCGGTCGGGCGTCGCTGGATCAACTCCGGGGGCCTCGGCACCATGGGCTTCGGGCTGCCGGCGGCGATGGGGGTGCAGTTTGCGTTTCCAGAGGCGAACGTGGCCTGCGTCACGGGCGAAGGCAGCTTCATGATGAACATGCAGGAATTGTCCACCTGCCTGCAATACGGCCTGCCGGTCAAGATTGTCTGCCTGAACAATCAGGCGCTCGGCATGGTCAAGCAGTGGCAGGACATGCAGTACGGCGGCCGTCACTCGCAGAGCACCTACGCCGACAGCCTGCCGGATTTCAAGACCATCGCCGAGTCGTTCGGCCACGTTGGCTTTCGGGTGGACGACATCCGCGACCTGGACGGCGCCATGGACGAAGCATTCTCTCCGGCGCTGAAAAACCGAACTGTCTTTCTGGACGCCTGGGTGGACCCGGACGAGCACGTCTATCCTATGGCGATCAAGGGTGGATCCATGCGCGACATGCACCTGAACAAGATCACCACCAGCCAACAGGGAGACTACATGTGAACCGGCGCATCATCGGCGTTCTGCTCGAGAACGAGCCTGGCGCCCTGAGCCGGGTGGTCGGGCTCTTCGCGCAACGCAACTACAACATCGAAACCCTTACCGTGGCGCCCACCGAAGACGCCACCCTGTCACGGGTCACCATTACCACCGGGGGCACGGCGCAAACCATCGAGCAGATCACCAAGCATCTGAATCGGTTGATCGAGGTGGTCAAGGTGCTCGACCTGCAGGAATCGGATCATGTCGAGCGCGAGATCATGCTGGTCAAGATTCGGGCGCAAGGCGCGGAGCGGGCCGAGGTGAAGCGCACAAGCGATATCTTTCGCGGGCAGATCGTGGATGTCACCGCCAACACCTACGTGGTGCAGATGATTGGCGCGAGCGAGAAGCTCGACGCATTCATCCGCGCCCTGGACGCGCCCGCGATCATGGAAGTGGTGCGCTCCGGCGTCACCGGCATCAGCCGTGGCGAGCAGGTGCTCCGGGCCTGAAACTCAACCCTCACTGGAATCAACCATGCACGTCTATTACGACAAGGACACTGACCTTTCCATCATTCAGAAAACCCGCGTCGCGGTGATCGGCTACGGCTCGCAAGGCCATGCCCACGCCAACAACCTGCGCGACTCTGGCGTTGCCCATGTGCTGATCGGCCTGCGTTCCGGCTCCGCTTCCGCGCCCAAGGCGCAAGCTGCCGGCTTTGAAGTGCGGGAAGTTGCGGCAGCGGTCGCCGATGCCGATCTGGTGATGATGCTGACCCCTGATGAACTGCAAAAGAGCATCTATGAGCAGGAGGTGGAACCCAATCTCCGGCCAGACGCGGCGCTGGCGTTTGCACACGGCTTCAACATCCACTTTCAACTGATCGAACCAAGGCCGGATCTGGACGTGATCATGATCGCGCCGAAGGGGCCTGGACACACGGTACGCGCCACCTACACGGCAGGTGGCGGCGTGCCCAGCCTGATCGCCATCGCCCAGGACGCCAGCGGGCAAGCCCGGGAACTGGCGCTGTCCTACGCCAGTGCGATTGGCGCCGGACGCGCCGGCATCATCGGCACCAGCTTCCGCGAAGAGACAGAAACCGATCTCTTTGGCGAACAGGCGGTGCTCTGCGGCGGCGCCTCGGCGCTTGTGCAGGCGGGTTTCGAAACGCTGGTCGAAGCCGGCTATGCGCCGGAAATGGCCTTTTTCGAATGCCTGCACGAACTCAAGCTGATCGTCGATCTGTTCTACGAAGGCGGCATTGCCAACATGTGGTACTCCGTCTCCAACACAGCGGAGTACGGCGGGCTCACGCGCGGCCCGCGTCTGGTTACCGGCGAAACCAAGGCGGAGATGAAGCGTATTCTGAACGAAATTCAGACCGGCGAGTTCGCGCGCGAGTTTGTGGCCGAGAACCAGGCCGGTGCGCCCGGCATCAAGGCGAGACGCCGTCTCATCGCCGCACACGACATTGAAGCCGTCGGCGAACGTCTGCGAGGCATGATGCCGTGGATTCGAGAGCATCGCCTGGTGGATCGCGAAAAGAACTGATCCGTCCGGGTTGCCCTTCCTGCGGCGCAGGCTCCTGGCGCGACATCCGAACCGGCTTCTGTGGCACACTGATACGCATGGACGAGACAGGAACACCGACATTGCGATCCGTGGGACACGCCGATGCAGGGGCGTTCGAGGCGGCCGAGACGGCACGACAAACCGAGGCAGGCGGCGCAAACGCATCCGCTGCGGGCGGATTCGAGCCGGGAGCCGTCGATTCTACAGCGCAGCCTGTCTCAGCCCGCCAGGGCGCGACGCGACGCAGCATTGTCCTGCTGCCCAACATCATCACCACCGGGGCGCTCTTTGCCGGCTTCTACGCCACCGTCGCCGGCATGACAGGGCGTTTCGGCGCTGCGGCGATGGCCATTTTTGCCGCCATAGCGCTGGATACGGCCGATGGCCGGGTGGCCAGATTCACCCGCACGCAGAGCAACTTTGGCGCCCAGTACGACAGCCTTTCGGATCTGGTGGCGTTCGGCGTGGCGCCCGGACTTGTGCTGTTCTTCTGGGGTCTTTCGGAGCTCGGTCAGGTCGGCTGGATGTGCACCTTCCTCTACATCGCCTGTACGGCACTGCGCCTTGCGCGCTTCAATACCAGCGGCGCCAGCAGCCACTTCGTGGGCCTGCCGTCGCCCGCCGCGGCGGCTCTCATTGCCTGCGTCATCTGGGTATGGAACGAGCGGATGGGGGGCCAACCGAGTCTGGCATCGGCCGGCGTTGTGGCCGGTATCGCGGTGCTGGCCGGCTTGCTGATGGTCTCCAATTTTCGTTACTTCTCTCCGAAGCGGCTGGGGCTGAAGGGTCGAGTGCCGTTTGTCGCGATGGTGCTGGTGGTGCTCTGTTTTGCGGTCCTGCTGCTCGACCCGCCCAGCGTGCTGCTGATCGCGTTCATCGTCTATGCGCTCTCGTCGCCCCTGACCTGGGTCTGGCGCAAGCTGCGTCACCCTGACCCGAGCCCGAACTGATGCGTAATCCTCCAACACCTGCCATCCCACCTTCGGAGATCACGCCCGAATCCGTCTTTCGCAACCGGCGCCAGCTGCTCAAGACGCTGGGATTGGCAGCCGCTGGCGTCAGCCTGGCCCCGGCATGGGCCAAGGCGAGCTCAACCGCGCCAGGCTCGGCGGCTATGGCGCTGGCCGAGGACGACCATCTCACGCCGGAAGAAATCGTTACCAGCTACAACAATTTCTACGAATTTGGCACAGACAAGGATGACCCGGCGAAGTATGCGCATGAAATGAGCACGGATCCCTGGACAGTGCAGGTGACGGGCGAAGCCGCCAAGACCGGCAAATTCGCCTATGAAGATGTTGTCCGGGGATTTTCGGAAGAGGAGCGCATCTACCGATTTCGCTGCGTCGAGGCCTGGTCGATGGTCGTGCCCTGGCTCGGCATCCCGATGAAACCCCTGCTTGAGCAGTTTCAGCCGACGGACAAGGCCCGATTCGTGGAGTTCACCACCTTGCACCGGCCCAGCGAGATGCGCGGCCAGCGCTCCCTGTTCAGCGGCATCGACTGGCCCTATGTGGAGGGCTTGCGGATGGACGAGGCTTACCATCCTCTGACGCTGATGGTGACGGGTGTGTACGGCAAGCCGCTGCCCAACCAGAACGGCGCGCCCTGGCGCCTGATGGCGCCGTGGAAGTACGGCTTCAAGTCCATCAAGTCCATCGTCAAGATTCGCTTTACCCGGCGCCAACCGAAGAACACCTGGAATCTGCTGGCGCCACGGGAATATGGCTTCTACGCCAATGTGAACCCCGAGGTCGATCACCCGAGATGGAGCCAAGCGACTGAACGCAGGCTTCCAAGCAGCCTCTTCCGGCCGAACCGGCGGCCCACTCTGGCCTTTAATGGCTACGCCGAATCAGTGGCCAGCCTCTATGCGGGCATGGATCTGCGCCGCCATTTCTGATTGACCATCAGCCGCGTCACAACCGGAACACAGCCATGAAAGTTGGTCTTGCCTTTGCGAGCAGCGTTGCGATTGACGGCGCCAGCGCTCTGAGAATCTGTCGTCGGGCAGAAGCGTTGGGATTCGACTCCGTGTGGGGCGGCGAACATGTCGTGCTGCCTGACGACATCGCCTCCAGGTACCCTTACTCTGCGGGCGGCAAGATTCCGGCTGATCCGGACACCCCGATTCCCGACCCACTGATCTGGCTTGCCTTCGTGGCTGCCGCCGCACCCAGCCTGAAGCTCGGCACCTGCATTCTCATCGTGCCACAACGCAATCCGCTGGTGTTGGCCAAGGAGCTGGCGACACTCGATCAACTCACCGGCGGCCGAGTGGAATTGGGGCTTGGCATCGGCTGGCTGCAAGAGGAGTTCGTTGCGCTCGGCATCGATTGGCAACGTCGAGGCGCCAGAAACGATGAGTATGTTGCGGCCATGCGCGCCCTCTGGGCCGGGCCGCACGCCGAGTTCCACGGCGAGTTCGTGAATTTCGATCCCGTCACCTGTAGCCCGAGGCCGGTCAATGGCGCCATTCCGATCATCGTCGGTGGCGATTCAGACGCAGCCATTCGCCGGACAGTGCGCATAGCCGACGGCTATTTTCCGGGCGAAGGCGACGCCGAGCGACTTCGGCAGTTGCTCGGCCGGGTGAGAAAGGCAGCCGACGCAGCAGGCCGAGATCCCGACAGTATCGAGATCCACGCCATATTCGGCGCTCAGATGATGGAACCGGAGGCAGGCGCAGAGCAGATGGCAGACCTGGGAGTGGACCGGATCATGCTCCCGGCCTTCTTCTTCGCAGGTCCTGGCGGTCTGGATCGTCTGCAGGACGTTGCCGGAAAGATCATGCCGATCGCCCAGGGATAGCCCCCGGATATTGCACCAGATGTCGGGCCACTGAATCACTTGCAGAGGAGCAATCGCGATGTCCAGCCAGGATCATGAGCAGGTTTCCATTTATCCCTTTTCCGACGAGGCGCGCGAGGAATTGCTCAGCAAGGCCACAGAATGCGTGTTCAACTGGACCACCCGCGATGGATGGGCAGTTGGCGTTGTGCATGCCTTCGTCTGGCATAAAGGCCGCGCCTGGATCACTTGTGGCGTGCACCGCCACCGTGTCTCGGCAATTCGCCGCGACCCGCGCTGTTCGGTGGTCGTCAGCGGGCTGGCAGCCCCGGATGGGCCCAACGGCGCGATCACGATCAAGGGCCGGGCCATCATCCACGACGATGCAGAAACCAAGCGCTGGTTCTACCCGGCCCTGGCGCGCGGGCCGTATGGCCGCGCCGGCGGTGAATTGACCGCGGACGCAGAAGCCGCCGCAGAGGCGTTTGAACAGCGGCTCGATTCTCCCTTGCGCGTAGTCATCGAGATCGTGCCAGAAAAATGGATCATGCTGGACAGCGACAAGATGGCCAAGGACACCGAGGGCAAGCTCACGGACGCAGAACGCGGCCCGCTTCTGGAAGCGGACAGCAAGCGCATGCCGGATGAACTCAAGCGCCGTGGGTTGGCTTGATGGCGTTCTGACGCCGTCGCAAGCAGGCGCCAGCGCGGCCTGAGGTATCAGGCAGAAACGCTGGCCGAGACCGCGAAATTGATCCTGGCCGCAGACTGCCAGGCCGGGCGCTCGATCAGGCGCTGATTGTAGCGCTTGAGCGTCGCTGACAACTCGATGTCATATGCCTCGGCCCAGGACAGGCAGGTGGAAAGCAAGATGTCGGCGCCGGAGAATCCATCCACCAGCAGATAGTCGTGGCGGCGCAAGTGCTGCTCTGCGACCTGGACCTGACGTCCGAACCCTTCGATTGCTGTAGCCACCGCGGCTGGCGCTTCGCCGTAAATGTCAGCCAGGTCCCGGTGCTTGCGCATCACGTAGAGCGTATGCGCGTCGAGCTCCATCTGCACAAACGACAACCACTCGTTGTACGCAGCACGGGCCCGGGTGTTGGCCGCCGGTGTCAGGCCACCGCCATAGGTGTCGCCGAGCCAGGTGACGATGGCGGCGCTTTCGGTAAGCACCAGGTCACCATCCACCAGGACCGGAATCTTGCCCTTGGGGTTGAGCGCCTGAAACTCCGGCGATCGGGTTTCACCGGTTCTCGGCCCGACGGGTTGCGACTTGTAAAAGTAGCCCAATTCGTGCAGCGCCCAGTGGGCGCGCAGGGTGCGGGCAGTGCCCGCGCCCCACAGGACGATCACACGCTCACCTGGGCATCTCGACTTCAACAGCCTCGTAGAAGTGGGCGCTCACCTCACCGGGCGGATGCTGCTGCATCGCCTGCTGGAAAGCAGCCATGTGCGGCGTTGCAAAGTGCGCCAGCAAGGCCGCCTGGCTGACCCAGCGTTCGGTGATCCGCAACACGGTGGGGTCCGCCATCTCGACGCTGAACGTATAGTCCTCGCAGCCATCTTCGATGCGGCTCGCGCTCTGCATTTCGAGTATCGCCGGCGTCAGCGCCCTGATGTCGTCCTCACTGGCCTGAATGCGGGCATTGACAACGATCATCTGCCTTACACCGTGATTTCGGTGACGACGCCGGCGCCGACCGTGCGCCCGCCTTCCCGGATCGCAAAGCGCTGACCTTCCTCCATCGCAATCGGCGATATCAACTCAACATCCATCCGTACATTGTCCCCAGGCATCACCATCTCAACTTCCGCCGGCAACTCCACCGTCCCCGTCACATCCGTCGTCTCAAAGAAAAACTGCGGCCGATAACCCTTGAAAAACGGCGTATGACGACCCCCCTCATCCTTCGACAATACATACACCTCAGACTTGAACCCCGTGTGCGGCGTGATGCTGCCAGGCACCGCCAACACCTGGCCTCGCTCTACCTCCTCCCGCTTCGTCCCGCGCAACAACACACCCACATTCTCCCCGGCCCGTCCCTCATCCAACAACTTGCGAAACATCTCCACCCCAGTACAGGTCGTCGATCTCGTTTCCCGTATCCCCACTATCGACACCTCATCTCCTACCTTCACCACACCTCGCGCTATCCGTCCCGTCACCACCGTCCCTCTCCCCGATATCGAAAATACATCCTCTATCGGCATCAAAAACGGCTGATCCACCGGCCGCTCCGGCTCCGGTATGTACTCATCCAACGCATCCAGCAACTTCTGGATCGAACCCTCTCCATACTCCCCCGTATCTCCCTCCAACGCCTGCAACGCACTCCCAATCACGATCGGCGTCTCTTCCCCCGGAAACTCGTACTGATCCAGTAACTCCCTCACCTCCATCTCCACCAACTCAATCAACTCCTCATCATCCACCATGTCTCGCTTGTTCATGTACACCACTATCCGCGGCACTCCCACCTGACGCGCCAGCAAGATATGCTCCCGCGTCTGCGGCATCGGCCCATCCGCAGCAGACACCACCAATATCGCCCCATCCATCTGCGCCGCCCCAGTGATCATGTTCTTCACATAATCCGCATGACCCGGACAATCCACATGCGCATAGTGACGCCCCTCACTCTCGTACTCCACATGCGACGTCGCTATCGTGATCCCTCGCTCCTTCTCCTCCGGCGCATTGTCTATCTGATCAAATCCCCGTACCTCGCCACCACGCAACGCCGCACATACCTTCGTCAACGCCGCCGTCAACGTCGTCTTCCCATGATCCACATGTCCTATCGTCCCCACATTCACATGCGGCTTCGTCCTCTCAAACTTCTCTTTCGCCATCGGTTTTCTCCCCGATTCTGGTCAATGTCAACGGTTGATGATGCTCTCCGCAATGCTGTCCGGCACTTCGGCGTAGCGTGCGAATTCCATGGTGTAGGTGGCCCGACCCTGGGTGGCAGAGCGCAGGTCCGTAGAGTACCCGAACATCTCGGCCAGTGGCACGTCAGAACGGATGATCTTGCCGGCAGGATTCTCGTCCATACCGCCGATGATGCCCCTTCGCCGGTTGAGATCACCGACCACATCGCCCATGTAATCTTCCGGGGTCACCACTTCGACGTTCATGATCGGCTCCAGCAGGACCGGCCGAGCCTTCAGGGCGCCATCGCGCATGGCCATGGAACCGGCAATCTTGAAGGCCATTTCCGAGGAATCCACCTCGTGGAAAGAGCCATCGTAGAGCGTGGCGCGCACATTGATGAGCGGATAGCCCGCCAGCACGCCATTCTGCATCTGCTCCTGAATGCCCTTGTTCACGGCAGGAATGTACTCGCGAGGCACGACGCCGCCGACGATCTTGTCCACGAATTCGTAGTGCCCTTCCTCCTCCTGGTAGGGTTCGAACCGAACCCAGACGTGTCCGTATTGCCCGCGCCCGCCGGTCTGGCGCACGAACTTGCCCTCGATCTCGACGCTGGCGCGAATGGTCTCGCGATAGGCCACCTGCGGCTTGCCGATATTTGCCTCGACGCCAAATTCTCGCTTCATGCGGTCCACGATGATGTCCAGATGCAGCTCGCCCATGCCGGAGATGATGGTCTGGCCGGACTCTTCGTCCGTCTCCACCCGGAATGACGGGTCTTCCTGCGCCAGCTTGCCGAGCGCCACAGACATCTTCTCCTGATCGGGTACGGATTTCGGCTCGACCGCCACGGAGATGACCGGCTCCGGGAAATCCATCCGCTCCAGGGTGATGGCCGCACTCTGCGTGCACAGGGTGTCGCCGGTTCGAAGGTCCTTGAGGCCAATTGCGGCGGCTATGTCGCCGGCGCGCACCTCCTTGATTTCGTTACGCTGGTTGGAGTGCATCTGCACCAGCCTGCCGATCCGCTCTCGCTTGCGCTTGACCGGGTTGTACACCTGATCTCCGGAGCGCACTACGCCGGAATAGGCGCGCAGGAAGGTCAGGGTGCCGACGAAGGGGTCGGTGGCGATCTTGAATGCCAGCGCCGCAAACGGCGCCGAATCGTCCGCCGGCCGGGTCTCGCGGGTTTCCTCGTCTTCGAGCACGCCCTCAATCGCCTTCACCTCCGTGGGATTCGGCAGATAGTCGATCACCGCGTCCAGCATCGACTGAACGCCCTTGTTCTTGAAAGCCGTGCCACACAAGGCCGGCACGATCTCATTGGCCAGGGTGCGCAACCGCAACCCGCACCGGATCTCATCCTCGTTGAGGTCTCCTTGCTCCAGGTACTTGTCCATCAATTCTTCATTGGCTTCAGCGGCGACTTCGAGCATCTGTTCTCGCCAGCGGGCCGCTTCTTCCTGCAATGCCTCGGGAATATCCCGAGCTTCATGTGACAGGCCCTTGTCCTCTTCGTTCCAGTAGATGGCCTGCATGCGGATCAGATCGACTACGCCCTCGAATCGCTCCTCGGCGCCAATTGCAATCTGCACCGGCACCGGGTTGGCGCCGAGCCGGTCTCGTATCTGCTCCACCACGCGCAGGAAATCGGCGCCCGCCCGGTCCATCTTGTTGACGAACACCATCCTCGGCACCGCATAGCGGTTGGCCTGACGCCAGACAGTTTCCGACTGAGGCTCTACCCCGGATGTGCCGCAGAAAACCACGACGGCGCCATCCAGAACCCGCAGACTGCGCTCCACCTCGATGGTGAAGTCAACGTGGCCCGGCGTGTCGATGATGTTGATGCGATGACGGTCATATTGCTGGTTCATGCCGCTCCAGAAGCAGGTCACCGCGGCAGATGTGATCGTGATGCCGCGTTCCTGCTCCTGTTCCATCCAGTCGGTGACCGCGGCGCCATCGTGCACCTCCCCGATCTTGTGCGAGAGACCTGTGTAGAACAGGACCCGCTCGGTCGTGGTGGTCTTGCCTGCATCCACATGCGCGACTATGCCGATATTGCGGTAGCGGCTGATCGGGGTTTCGCGAGCCATCTGCGCTCTCCATTGCAGACCCCCCAGCCCTCTCAAGGCGGGCGCGAGGGGTGTCCTTGGTGTAACGGAATCAGTATCGGTAGTGAGAGAATGCCCGGTTGGCTTCGGCCATTCGGTGCGTATCTTCTCGACGCTTGACAGCGCTGCCCCGACCCTCCGACGCATCCATGAGTTCGCCAGCCAGGCGCAGCGCCATGGACTTTTCGTCGCGATTGCGCGCCGAACTGACCAGCCAGCGCATGGCCAACGCCTGCCGTCGCGAAGGACGCACCTCCACCGGCACCTGATAGGTCGCGCCGCCAACCCGCCGCGATTTCACTTCCACCATGGGCGCCACCGCCTCGAGCGCACGCTCGAAAACATCCACTGAATCCGGCCTGCCCCTATCCTCGATACGACTCAGCGCGCCATAGACGATGCGCTCGGCCACTGATTTCTTGCCGCTCACCATCACATGATTGATGAACTTGGCGACGGTTTCGCTCTTGTACTTGGGGTCCGGGAGTATGTCCCGCTTGGGGACAAGTCTGCGTCTTGGCATGTGGCTATTCCTCTGGCTTCAGGGGCTCCCCCAGATTCGACGGGGGCCTTACTGGGAATGGGGGGTGGTGCTATCGCGGGCGTTTCGCACCGTACTTGGATCGGCCCTGCTTGCGGTCCGACACACCGGAGGTATCGAGTGCGCCGCGCACCGTGTGATAGCGCACGCCCGGCAGGTCCTTGACCCGGCCTCCGCGAATCAGCACCACCGAGTGCTCTTGCAGATTATGGCCCTCGCCGCCGATGTAGGAGGTGACCTCATAGCCGTTGGTCAGGCGCACCCGGCATACCTTGCGCAGCGCCGAGTTGGGCTTTTTCGGCGTGGTTGTATAAACCCGGGTGCATACCCCGCGCTTCTGCGGACAGCTCTGCAAGGCCGGCACGATGTTCTTGCGAATCTTGCGCTTGCGCGGCTTGCGAACCAGCTGGGCGATTGTGGCCATCTTGTTCCCTCGACTTTCGAGCCCCCTCACCGGGGGGGCGGCATTCTACCCGAATGTTCCTGTTGCAACGACCGCTATCGGGCTAGTCCGCAGCACTGAGCGCTTCCTGCAGCTTGGCGTCGATCTCGTCTGTGTCGCGTGGCGCCTGTTCCCCTTTTTCCGAGACCAGATCGGTCACAAAGGCGGGCGTCTCCTCGACATGCCGGCGCTTGCGCTCGTTGTGATAGCTCAGGCCCGTGCCTGCCGGAATCAGCCGGCCAACCACCACGTTCTCCTTGAGGCCGCGCAGACTGTCGCGCTTGCCGGTCACCGCCGCCTCTGTCAGGACGCGGGTGGTTTCCTGGAAGGATGCCGCGGAAACAAACGACTCGGTGGACAGGGACGCCTTGGTGATGCCAAGCAGCAGACGCTCGTAGGTGACCAGTTCCTTGCCCTCTTCCGCCAGCTCCTGGTTGATCTCCTGCACGCGCGTGAACTCCTGCTGCTCACCCCTGATGAGGCTGGAACCACCCGGATCAAGCACCGACACCTTGCGCAGCATCTGGCGCACGATCACTTCGATGTGCTTGTCGTTGATGCGCACGCCCTGCAACCGATAAACATCCTGAATCTCGTTGATGATGTACTCGGCAAAGGCTTCAACGCCCCTGAGGCGCACCAGGTCGTGCGGATTCACGGGGCCGTGGCAGACTTCCTCGCCTTGCTGCACATGCTCGCCCTCGAAGACGTCCAGGGGCCGTCCCTTGAGGATCAGCGTCTCGACCTTCTCCGGCGCACTGTCGCCTTCCACCTCGGGTTCAATGACCAGTCGCACCTTGCCCTTGGTCGGCTTGCCGAATCTCACCACCCCGGACGCTTCGGCCAGAATCGCAGGCACCTTGGGCTTGCGCGCCTCGAACAGATCCGCCACCCGCGGCAAACCGCCGGTGATGTCGCGGGTCTTGGAGCCTTCCTGGGCAATGCGCGCAATGATGTCGCCCACATGCACGGCGCTCTTGTCTTCAAGATTGACGATGGCGCGGTGCGGCAGGGGGATCCGGTGCGGCTCGTCAAAGACCGTTTCGCCAAGCAGCACGATGGCGGGTTCCAGACCCTTGGCGGCGGCCGGCCTGTCGTTCTCGTCCAGCACGAAGATACTGGCCAGCCCTGTCAGCTCGTCGGTGCGCTTCTCGATGGTGAGTTGCTCCACCATATCCTGGAACTCGACGCTGCCCTCTACCTCCGCGACAATCGGATGCGTGTGCGGGTCCCAGCGCGCGATCACATCGCCGGGCGACACCTGACCGCCTTCAGACACGGACAGCACCGCGCCATAGGGCAGCTTGTAGCGTTCCCGCTCGCGGCCATGCTCGTCCGCCACCGCTATCTCCCCGGAGCGCGACACAGCGACCAGCTCGCCATTCCGGCGCGCCACTGTTTTCAGGTTGTGCAGGCGAGTGCTGCCACCGTGCTTGACTTCGATATTGTCGATCGCAGTCGCACGAGAAGCGGCGCCGCCTATGTGGAAAGTGCGCATCGTGAGCTGGGTGCCAGGCTCGCCGATCGACTGGGCGGCAATCACGCCCACCGCCTCGCCCACATTGACGCGATGGCCGCGCGCCAGGTCGCGCCCGTAACATTGGGCGCAGACGCCGAAACGGGTTTCGCAGGTAATCGCCGAACGCACGGTGATTTCGTCCAGGCCACAAGCATGCACCTTCTCGACCGCCGCTTCGTCAAGCAACTCGCCGGCCTCGAACAGCACCTTGTCCGGGTCCCGCGGGTCCGGCACTGCCTCCGCCACCACCCGGCCAAGCACACGGTCTGCCAGTTGCTCGACCACGTCGCCGCCTTCGATGATGGACGTCACCTTCAGACCGGCCTCGGTGCCACAGTCTTGCTCGGTGACCACGACATCCTGAGCCACATCCACCAGCCGGCGGGTGAGATAGCCGGAGCTTGCGGTCTTGAGCGCGGTATCCGCCAATCCCTTGCGTCCGCCATGCGTCGAAATGAAATACTCGCTGACATTCAGCCCTTCGCGGAAATTGGCCGTGATCGCGTTGGCAATGATCGACCCATCCGGTCGCGTCATCAGGCCGCGCATCCCCGCCAACTGACGAATCTGTGAGGGTGAACCCCGGGCGCCGGAATCGGCAAACATGTACACAGGGTTGAACGAGCTCTGCGTTTCGTCTTCCCCGGCCCTGTTGGCCACTGTCTCCATGGAGATGCTCTCCATCATCGAGCGCGCCACGCGATCATTGGTGCGCGACCAGATATCAACCACCTTGTTGTACTTCTCGCCTTCCGACAGCAGGCCGGATACATACTGCGCTTCCACCTCCTCGACTTCCGCCCGGGCGTCACCGATCAGCGCCTCCTTGGCGTCCGGAATCACCAGGTCGTCCACGCCGATCGACGATCCGGAACGGGTGGAGTGGGTAAACCCGATGTACATCAGCTGATCTGCAAACACGACCGTTTCCTTGAGGCCGACATTGCGGTAGCACAGGTTGACCAAGCCAGAAATGGCCTTCTTGTCCATGGTGCGGTTCACTTCCTCGAACGGCAGCTCATCCGGCACTATCTCGTAGAGCAACACCCGGCCGACGGTGGTCTCGACCAGTCTGCGTCCGCCCTCGCCGTCCGCCAGGCGCACCTTGATCCGCGCATGCAGGTCCACCATGCCGCCATGCCAGGCCCGGTGCACCTCGTCAGAATCGGCAAAGATACGGCCTTCGCCCAGGGCGCCGATCTTCTCCCGCGTCATGTAATAGACGCCAAGCACCACGTCCTGCGATGGCACGATGATCGGCTCGCCGCTGGCCGGCAACAGGATGTTGTTGGTGGACATCATCAGCGCCCGGCTCTCCAGCTGCGCCTCCAGGGTCAGCGGCACGTGCACGGCCATCTGATCGCCGTCGAAATCCGCGTTGAAGGCGGTGCAGACCAGCGGATGCAACTGAATCGCCTTGCCTTCGATGAGCACCGGTTCGAATGCCTGAATGCCAAGCCGATGCAGGGTTGGCGCCCGGTTCAACAGCACCGGATGCTCGCGGATCACGTCTGCGAGTATGTCCCACACCTCCGGCGTTTCCCGATCCACCAGTTTCTTGGCATTCTTGATGGTGGTGGCCCAGCCCTGCTCCTGCAACTTGCCGAATATGAACGGCTTGAACAGTTCCAGGGCCATCTTCTTGGGTAGCCCGCACTGATGCAGCTTCAGCGTCGGGCCAACCACGATGACGGAACGCCCCGAGTAGTCCACCCGCTTGCCCAGCAGGTTCTGCCGAAAGCGGCCCTGCTTGCCCTTGATCATGTCCGCCAGCGACTTCAGTGGCCGCTTGTTGGCGCCGGTGATGGCGCGCGAGCGGCGGCCGTTGTCGAGCAGCGCATCCACCGCCTCCTGCAACATGCGCTTCTCGTTGCGCACGATGATGTCCGGTGCGGACAGGTCCAGAAGCCGCTTCAGGCGGTTGTTGCGGTTGATGACCCGGCGATAGAGATCGTTCAGGTCAGAGGTGGCAAAGCGTCCGCCATCCAGAGGCACCAACGGGCGCAGATCGGGCGGCAGAACCGGCAGCACCTTCAGGATCATCCATTCCGGGCGATTGCCGGAGTCGAGAAACGCTTCAATCAGCTTCAATCGCTTGGACAGCTTCTTGGTCTTGGTCTCCGATCGGGTCTCCGGAATCTCCTGGCGCAGCTCTTCCCGTTCCCGCTCCAGGTCCATGCCGATCAACAACGATTGAATCGCTTCAGCGCCCATCCCGGCTTCGAAGTCGTTGCCGTATTCCTCCAATTTGGCGTTGTACTCCCGGTCGTCCAGCAACTGCCCTTCCCGGAGGTCCGTGAGGCCGGCGTCGGTGACCACCCAGGATTCAAAGTAGAGCACGCTTTCAATGGAACGCAGCGTGCCGATCATGCGCGGCGTGACGTCCTCCAGGTCTTCGCCGTCCGGCCCGAGGCCCACGAATCGGCACAGCTCTTCTTCGGAGACCGACTTGGCCTGCGTTCGATCCAGCAACAGGCCAATGCGCGACGGCAGCGATTTCAGGAACCAGATGTGCGCAACCGGGCTGGCCAGTTCCACATGGCCCATGCGCTCGCGTCGCACCTTGGTCAGGGTGACCTCGACGCCGCACTTCTCGCAGACCACGCCGCGATGCTTCATGCGCTTGTACTTGCCGCACAGGCACTCGTAGTCCTTTGACGGACCGAAGATCCGGGCGCAGAAGAGACCATCGCGTTCCGGTTTGAAGGTGCGATAGTTGATCGTCTCCGGCTTCTTGACTTCGCCATATGACCAGGACCTGATCATTTCCGGCGCCGCCAGACCGATTTTCAGAGCGTCGAAATCGGCGGTCTCGCTCTGTTCCCTCAGTACATTCAGCAGTCCTTTCAAGATTCGTCTCCGGCTATTCGGTTTCGAGTTCGATGTTGATTCCGAGTGATCGGATTTCCTTGACCAGTACGTTGAACGACTCCGGCATACCCGCCTCCATGCGGAAATCGCCGGATACGATGTTCTTGTACATCTTGGTGCGCCCGCCCACATCGTCGGACTTGACGGTCAACATCTCCTGTAGCGTATAGGCCGCGCCATAGGCTTCGAGCGCCCACACCTCCATCTCGCCAAAGCGCTGCCCGCCCAGCTGCGCCTTGCCGCCCAAAGGCTGCTGCGTGACCAGGCTGTAGGAGCCGGTAGAGCGCGCGTGCATCTTGTCGTCAATCAGGTGATTGAGCTTCAACATGTACATGTAGCCAAGGGTCACCGGACGGTCGAACGGCTCTCCGGTACGGCCATCGAAAAGCTCCGTCTGGCCGCTTTCCGGCAGGCCGGCCAGGGCCAGCATCTTCTTGATTTCCGTTTCCGTGGCCCCGTCGAACACAGGCGTGGCGATCGGCAGGCCGCCGCTGATGTTCTCCGCCAGTTCCCGGATCTCGGCGTCGTCGAGCACCGCAAGGTCCGTCTTGCGCTCGCCAATGGCGTTATAGACCTTGCCCAGGTACTCCCGAACCGCTTCGACTTTCTGCTGCTCTGCCAACATGGCGCTGAGCTGTTCGCCAATGCCCTTGGCGGCCCAGCCCAGGTGTGTTTCCAGCACCTGGCCCACATTCATGCGCGAAGGCACCCCGAGCGGATTGAGCACGATGTCCACCGGCTCGCCGTCCTTGTCGAACGGCATGTCCTCCACCGGCATGATGACCGAGATGACGCCCTTGTTGCCGTGCCGGCCCGCCATCTTGTCGCCCGGCTGGACGCGCCGCTTGATGGCCAGATAGACCTTGACCGTCTTCAGCACGCCGGGGCTCAGATCAGCACCGCCCGTGATCTTCGCACGCTTGGCTTCAAAGTCTGCCTCCAGGCTTTCGCGCCTTTTACCGAGCTGCTCCCGTGCGCTGTCGATGTCCCTGTTCAGGCTGTCATCGGTCATGCGCAGACGGAACCATTCATCGGTGGGCGCCTGATCGAGCCAGGCGTCAGTGAGGGTCACGGCCTGATCGACTCCCGGCAGGGACACTGCCTCCTTGCCGACCAGGTTGACGCGCAGGCGCGCCAGCGTGGCTTCCTCGACTATCCGATACTCGTCGTCCAGGTCCTTGCGCGCCTGCTCCAGATCTGCCTCCTCGATGGCTCTGGCCCGGTCGTCCTTTTCCAGGCCATCGCGGGTAAACACCCGCACATCAATGACCGTGCCCTTGACGCTGGTCGGGACGCGCAGGGAGGTATCCTTCACGTCCGAGGCCTTTTCACCAAAGATGGCGCGCAGGAGTTTTTCCTCCGGCGTCAGCTGACTTTCGCCCTTGGGCGTGACCTTGCCGACGAGGATGTCACCGGCCTCCACGTTGGCGCCCTTGTAAACAATGCCGGATTCGTCCAGCTTCGACAGGATCCCGGCGCCCACGCTGGGAATGTCGGCCGTGATCTCCTCTGGCCCCAGCTTGGTGTCCCGGGCGACACAGGTCAGTTCCTGGATATGCACGCTGGTGAAGCGATCATCCTGAACCACCCGTTCGGAAATCAGGATGGAATCCTCGAAGTTGTAGCCGTTCCAGGGCATGAAGGCGACCCGCATGTTCTGACCAAGCGCCAGTTCGCCCAGATCCACCGAAGGCCCGTCTGCGAGTATGTCGCCACTTGCAACCTGATCGCCGGGCGAGACCAGCGGCCGCTGATTGATACAGGTGTTCTGATTCGAGCGGGTGAACTTGGTCAGCTTGTAGATGTCCACGCCCGCTTCGCCTGCTTCCGCCTCCGCCTCGGCCACGCGCACCACGATCCGGCTGGCGTCCACGCTATCGACCAGGCCGCCCCGGCGCGCGATCACGCAAACCCCGGAATCGCGGGCGACATGGCGTTCGATGCCGGTGCCCACCAGTGGTTTCTCGGCGCGCACCACCGGCACCGCCTGACGCTGCATGTTCGAGCCCATGAGCGCCCGGTTGGCGTCGTCGTGCTCGAGAAACGGGATCAGGGATGCCGCAATGGAGACCACTTGCTTGGGCGATACGTCCATGCAATCGACGAGCGACGGCTCCATCTTGGTGAATTCGTTGCAATGCCGCACCTCCACCAAGGGGCCTTCCAGGGCGCCAGAATCGTCCAGGCGGGAATTGGCCTGAGCGATCACGTGATCGGATTCATCTATCGCCGACAGATAAACGATCTCATCGACCACCCTGCCATCAACCACACGGCGATACGGCGTTTCCAGAAAACCGTAGGCATTGGTACGCGCATAGGTCGCCAAGCTGTTGATGAGGCCGATGTTCGGACCCTCAGGCGTCTCGATCGGGCACACCCGCCCATAGTGCGTCGGATGCACGTCGCGCACTTCGAACCCGGCGCGCTCGCGCGTCAGGCCGCCCGGCCCGAGCGCCGACACGCGACGCTTGTGGGTGACTTCCGAAAGCGGATTGTTCTGATCCATGAACTGGGAAAGCTGGCTGGAGCCGAAGAACTCCTTGATAGCAGCCGCTACCGGCTTGGCGTTGATCATGTCCTGGGGCATCAACCCCTCTGAGTCCGCCAGGGAGAGCCGCTCCTTGACTGCCCGTTCCACCCGTATGAGGCCGACCCGGAACTGGTTCTCGGCCAT
Organism: Pseudomonadales bacterium; assembly: GCA_965199705.1. GTDB lineage: Bacteria > Pseudomonadota > Gammaproteobacteria > Pseudomonadales > Azotimanducaceae > Azophilus. The sequence goes on along the minus strand of OZ241359.1, from coordinate 458,888 downwards.
TTCACCGACCGAACGCACGCGGCGGTTCCCCAGATGATCAATGTCATCCACGGAACCCTTGCCATTGCGGATCGCAATCAGGGTTTTCATCACCTCGACGATGTCGTCCCGGGAGAGAATGCCCTCGCCATCGGTGCGCTCGCGCCCCAATCGACGATTGAACTTCATCCGGCCAACAGCCGACAGGTCGTAGCGTTCGCTGCCGAAGAAGAGCTGCTGAAACAGGTTCTCGGCGGACTCCCGGGTAGGCGGCTCGCCGGGACGCATCATGCGGTAGATCTCGACCAACGCCTCAAGCCCCGTACTGGTCGGATCGATGCGCAGGGTATCGGAGATGTAGGGGCCACAATCAAGATCATTGGTATGGATGGTCCTGATCGTTTTCGCGGTCTGCAGAAGCTGGTCGAGTTTTTCCTCGCTCAGCTCGCTCAGCCGGGTGTTGCACGGCAACAGGACTACTGGCTTGCCGGCGTTGTCGGTCACCATCTCGCCGGTCTCCGGGTCCACCTCATAGATGTCTTCGGCGGTGACCTTGTCGATCAGATACTCCCGAGGCACGTCCAGACGCTTGCTGCGACTGTTCTGCAACAGCTTGACATGGCGACGGGTGACGCGACTGCCCTCGGCGACGATGACGCTGCCATCGCGGCCCTTGATGTCGAACCTGGCCACTTCGCCGAGCAGACGCTCAGCCTTGAGATCAAGAGAAAAGCCGTTCTTCTTGACGTGGAAGACATCGACATCGAAGAACTCTTCCAGCATCTGCTCGGCGTTGTAGCCAAGCGCGCGCAACATGATGGTTGCCGGCAATTTGCGGCGACGGTCGATGCGCACGAACAGGCAGTCTTTCGGGTCGAACTCGAAATCGAGCCAGGAACCCCGGTAGGGAATGACCCGGGCCGAGTACAGCAGCTTGCCGGAACTGTGGCTCTTGCCCCTGTCGTGATCGAAAAAGACGCCTGGGGAGCGATGCAGCTGGGACACCACCACCCGCTCAGTGCCGTTGATGATGAAGGTGCCGTGTTCGGTCATGAGCGGGATTTCGCCCATATAGACTTCCTGCTCCTTGATCTCCCTGGCCTGACGGCTGGAAGATTCCCGGTCATAGAGGATCAGGCGCACCTTCATGCGCAGGAGGGCTGCATAGGTCAGGCCCCTCTGCACGCACTCCTTGACGTCGAACACCGGCTCGCCCAGCGTGTAATCCACGTAGTCGAGTATGGCCTGATTGTTGAAACTGACGATCGGGAACACGGAGCGGAAGGCGGCGTGCAGGCCGACCTCGGCCCGCTTTCGCGTCGGCACGCCCAGTTGCAGGAACTTGTCGTAGGAATCCTTCTGCGTCGCCAGCAGATAGGGCAACTCCATGGATTCGGCGATCTTGCCGAAGTCCTTGCGGATTCTCTTCTTTTCAGTGAAGCTGTAGGCCATGAGGGTCTCCATCACACAAACGGGTGAAACCCATGCCCAGGTCGGGTCACGGGTTCAAACGGGACCGGCAGCGATGCCCGGCGCGACGCCAAGTTGCGGCAGCTCGCAGCGTGCGTTCGCTACTGCAACGCCACTTCGGCGCCAGCTTCCTCAAGCTGCTTCTTGATGTCCTCTGCTTCTTCTTTCGAAACGCCCTCCTTCACCGTGGAAGGGGCCTTGTCAACCAACTCCTTCGCTTCTCGGAGACCCAGCCCCGTGATGGCGCGCACGGCCTTGATCACGTTGACTTTCTTCTCACCGATTGCGTTCAGGAGCACGTCAAATTCAAACTGCTCCGCCGCCGCCTCGGCGCCTTCGTCGGCCGCCTGAGCCGGCGCAGCGGCCACCGCAGTGGCGGCCGAGACGCCAAACTTGTCCTCCATGGAGCGGACCAGCTCAACCACCTCCATGACGCTCATGTCGGCGATGGCATTCAAGATGTCGTCCTTGGACAAAGCCATAGTAGTCTCCCTTTGTGTTACTTGGTTCCTGAAAATCGACCGATTTCGGTCAGGTGGCCTGCTTCGCTTCCCCGACAGCCGCGAGGGTGCGAACAAGTTTTGCCGGCGTCTCGTTCAACGTGGCCGCCAGCCTGCTGATCGGCGCGAGCAGCACCGCCATCAACATGGCTCGTGCGCCGTCCAGATCCGGCAGGGCGGCGACCCGCTCAAGCTCGGTTGCCGGCAACAAGGCGCCACCGATCGACAACGCCTTTACTTCAAGCTGATCGTATTCCTTGACGGTATTGACGATGAGACGGGCAGCCGAACCGGGTTCCTCGTTGGCCAGAACCAGCAGGGTCGGCCCGGACAGGGCGTCTGTCAGGCACTCATGCTCCGTGCCGGCAACGGCGCGTCTGGCCAGGGTGTTGCGCACAACGCGGAGCGTCACCTCCTGCGCCCGCGCCTGGGCCCGTAACGCCGTCATCTCGCTCACGCTCATGCCCCGATAATCCGCCAGCACGGCCGACGGCGACGCTGCGGCCGCGGCATTCACCTCGGCAACGATGGCTTCCTTCTGTCTGAGCCTCAAAGCCAATGTCCTGTTCCCTCTTCGTCTCGCCTGATGTACTGCGCGCCGTCCGCGCTAGCCCGCCAACGAGGACTGGTCGATGCCGAGACCCGGCCCCATGGTGGTGGACAGGGTGACCCGCTTCAGATAGACGCCCTTGGCCGTGGCCGGTCGCGCCTTCTTGAGATCGGCAATCAACGCCTCGACGTTCTCCTTGATCTGTTCCACCGAAAATCCCACCTGTCCGACGCTGCCATGCACAATGCCGGCCCGGTCCGTTCGATAGCGTAGCTGACCTGCCTTGGCGCTCTGCACCGCGCCCGCCACGTCTGCGGCGACAGTGCCGGTCTTGGGGTTCGGCATCAGGCCCCTGGGGCCCAGCGTCTTGCCAAGCCGCCCGACCACGCGCATGGCGTCCGGCGCGGCGATGACAACATCGAAATCGAGTTCGCCACCCTGGATTCGCTCCGCCAGATCCTCCAATCCAACCACGTCGGCGCCCGCTGCCTCCGCCTTGGCCACATCGTCACCCTGGGCAAAAACCGCCACACGAACGGTTTTGCCGATACCGTGCGGCAGGGTGCTCACCCCGCGCAAGGTCTGATCGGACTTGCGCACGTCAACACCCAGATTGACCGCCACGTCAAAACTTTCCTTGAACCTTTCGCCCGCCAGCTCGGTCAGCAGGCTGACGGCTTCCTCGATGGAGTACATCCGTCCGGGCTCGACTCGCTCGGCAACTGCCCGGCTGCGTTTGCTGATCCTGGCCATGCTAGACGCTCTCCACTTCGATGCCAGCGCTACGCGCACTGCCGGCAATGGTGCGAACGGCTGCGTCCATGTCCGCCGCCGTCAGGTCCGGATTCTTCAAGGCAGCAATTTCTTCCAGCTGGGATCGAGTCAGCCGGGCGCCTACCTTTGCGGTGTTCGGCGTACCACTGCCCTTGTCAATGCCAGCCGCCTTCCGCAACAGCACTGCGGCAGGCGGTGTCTTGGTCACAAAGGTAAAGCTGCGGTCCGCATAGACAGTAATCACCACCGGAATGGGCATGCCGGCTTCGAGACTCTGGGTTTGGGCGTTGAATGCCTTGCAGAAATCCATGATGTTGACGCCATGCTGGCCGAGCGCCGGGCCGACTGGCGGGCTCGGGTTGGCCTGACCAGCCGCCACCTGCAGCTTCACATACGCGAGAACACGCTTTTCCTGCCTTGGTTTAGCCGCCATTTGCCCCACCTCTACGGTGTCCCTGAGTTGATCGAAGAATCCAGCCTGTCATCTACCTGTCCTTTCGCCGCCTACCCTTTCTCGACCTGGCCGAAATCGAGCTCGACCGGGGTGGACCGGCCAAATATGGTGACCGCCACATGCAGGCGACTCTTGTCGTAGTTCACGTCCTCGACGATGCCGCTGAAATCATTGAACGGACCATCGATCACCCGCACCAGCTCGCCCGGCTCGAAGCGCGTCTTCGGCTTTTCGGCGCCGCTCTGCTCCTCGGCCTCCACGCGCGCGAGAATGTCGCCGGCTTCGCGCTCGGTCAGCGGCGTCGGGTTGTCCGACTTGCCGCCGATGAACCCCAGCACCTTTGGCGTCTGATTCACCAGATGCCACATCTCGCGTTCCGGGGCCCGGTCGTCGTTCTCGCCCCTGGCCAGGTCCATTTCCACCAGCACGTAACCGGGGAAGAACTTGCGCTCGCTGCGCCGCTTCTGGCCTGCCCGCATCTCCACCACATGCTCGGAGGGCACGAGAATCCTGCCGAAGCGCTCACGCAGCCCGTCCTTCTGCATGCTGACCCGTTCCTTCAGCGACCGCTGCACATGCTTCTCGAAGCCGGAGTAGGCCTGAACCACATACCACTTCATGATTCGAACTACCCGATCACCGAAGAAACGAACCAACTCAGCGCGGAATCCAGCATCCAGAGAATCAGGGCAAAGACCAGCACGAGCGCCAGCACAATCACGGTGGTTTGCAGGGTTTCTTCGCGCGTGGGCCAGACTACGCGCCGAATCTCGCTGCGGGATTCCTTCAACAGATTCCAGATCGCAGCGCCGCGCTCGGTTTGCAGGGCGACAACCGCGGCCAGGGCCGAAAGGGCGAGCAGGCCGAGCACGCGCAGCAACAGGGATTCGTCCTGGTAGTACCAATTGCCGGCCACGCCACTGACGAGAAGGGCAGTTACCAGGGCCCACTTCAGCCAATCCAGCGTGCCGCCCGCGCTTGTTTCGATCTTTGCCTTCACTCCGAATTCATCCGTCTTGCCGATGATGGAACCCGCTTGCCGACGAACTGGCAGGCCAGGAGGGAATCGAACCCCCAACCTGCGGTTTTGGAGACCGCTGCTCTGCCTATTGAGCTACTGGCCTTGTGTCTTCGTCCCTGGCGTGTTTCGTCTTTGGCTCTGGTCCTCGCGTTGCGTCCTGATGCTGGTTCCGTCTCGCCGCTGCCTTACACCGTGATTTCGGTGACGACGCCGGCGCCGACCGTGCGCCCGCCTTCCCGGATCGCAAAGCGCTGACCTTCCTCCATCGCAATCGGCGATATCAACTCAACATCCATCCGTACATTGTCCCCAGGCATCACCATCTCAACTTCCGCCGGCAACTCCACCGTCCCCGTCACATCCGTCGTCTCAAAGAAAAACTGCGGCCGATAACCCTTGAAAAACGGCGTATGACGACCCCCCTCATCCTTCGACAATACATACACCTCAGACTTGAACCCCGTGTGCGGCGTGATGCTGCCAGGCACCGCCAACACCTGGCCTCGCTCTACCTCCTCCCGCTTCGTCCCGCGCAACAACACACCCACATTCTCCCCGGCCCGTCCCTCATCCAACAACTTGCGAAACATCTCCACCCCAGTACAGGTCGTCGATCTCGTTTCCCGTATCCCCACTATCGACACCTCATCTCCTACCTTCACCACACCTCGCGCTATCCGTCCCGTCACCACCGTCCCTCTCCCCGATATCGAAAATACATCCTCTATCGGCATCAAAAACGGCTGATCCACCGGCCGCTCCGGCTCCGGTATGTACTCATCCAACGCATCCAGCAACTTCTGGATCGAACCCTCTCCATACTCCCCCGTATCTCCCTCCAACGCCTGCAACGCACTCCCAATCACGATCGGCGTCTCTTCCCCCGGAAACTCGTACTGATCCAGTAACTCCCTCACCTCCATCTCCACCAACTCAATCAACTCCTCATCATCCACCATGTCTCGCTTGTTCATGTACACCACTATCCGCGGCACTCCCACCTGACGCGCCAGCAAGATATGCTCCCGCGTCTGCGGCATCGGCCCATCCGCAGCAGACACCACCAATATCGCCCCATCCATCTGCGCCGCCCCAGTGATCATGTTCTTCACATAATCCGCATGACCCGGACAATCCACATGCGCATAGTGACGCCCCTCACTCTCGTACTCCACATGCGACGTCGCTATCGTGATCCCTCGCTCCTTCTCCTCCGGCGCATTGTCTATCTGATCAAATCCCCGTACCTCGCCACCGCGCAACGCCGCACATACCTTCGTCAACGCCGCCGTCAACGTCGTCTTCCCATGATCCACATGCCCTATCGTCCCCACATTCACATGCGGCTTCGTCCTCTCAAACTTCTCTTTCGCCATCGGTCTGTTCTCTACTCCTGGGTTAGCAAAACTGGTTGATGCTGCTGATTTCCATGGCCGGTAATGGTGCTCACAATCGGACTTGAACCGATGACCTCTTCCTTACCAAGGAAGTGCTCTACCTGCTGAGCTATGTGAGCCTTTCGGTTGCGTACCTCCAACCTCTGTCTGGCAGCGTGATGTCCTCTGGAGCGGGTAGCGGGAATCGAACCCGCGTCATCAGCTTGGAAGGCTGAGGTTCTGCCGCTGAACTATACCCGCCTGGCCGCCAGTCCCTGGTGGTGGGGGAAGGATTCGAACCTTCGAAGGCTTAGCCGTCAGATTTACAGTCTGATCCCTTTGACCGCTCGGGAACCCCACCGGATAACCCACGCCAGACCGGAAACACACCTCCAACGCGGACTTGACCGCTTGATTCCTGAACCAAAAACGCGCCCAAAGGCCCGCACGGCCTTCAAGCACCTGTCTCCTGCTGACGAACCTGGGCCGCCCTGGTGCCGCCACAAGGAATCGAACCCTGGACCTCCTCATTACAAGTGAGTTGCTCTACCTGCTGAGCTATGGCGGCAAAAATGGAGGCGGAATTCTACAGAAGCGGGTTGTGCAAAGCAAACACAAATGCCGGCTCATCCGAGCGTGACTGAATGCCGCCCGGTCGGTGCGCGCACGCCATCAGAACCCGACACAGTCGGGCAAGATCCGCACGCTTGGTCACAGATCCTGGCGCAACATCCGGGACAAGCAGGTAATGCATGTTTGCGGTGTGGGAATCCTGATGGCCGAGGTACAGTTTCACGATGCGCGGGCCTGCGCCGATGTTCGTGGATGACTCTCGAATCCGCGCCAGGTTGCGCCACCCAAAGCAGGGGCGGTTCGCAAGGGAGAGCGGCGTGATTCTACAAGACAAGGTCATCATCATTACCGGCTGCAACAGCGAAATCGGCATGGGCTGGTCGGCTGCGATCAAGTCCGCAGAGCAGGGCGCCGATGTGGTCCTGTGTGATTACGCAACCGACAAGCTGGATCAGCTCGTGAGTGAGATCAAGGGCCTGAGGCGTCAAGCGATCTGGGTTCAGGCAGACGTCAGCATTCGGGCGCAGGTTGATCAGGCTGTCGCCCGGGCCATTGAAACCTTTGGCCGCATAGACGCGCTCATCAACAACGCCGGTATCGCGACGGACAACGGACCCTTCCTTGAGTGCAGCGACGACATGCTGGAGCGCAACATGGCGGTCAACTTCAAGGGGGCCTGGCACTTTTGCCAAGCGGTCATCCCGCACATGAAAAAGCAGGGTGGCGGCGCCATCGTCAACAACGCTTCCTTGAACGCCACGCGCCCAGTCGCAGGGTGGGCGCCCTATACGACGTCCAAGATGGCGATGATCGGTATGAGCAAGTCCATTGCGTATGAATTCGGCGTTGACAACATCCGCAGCAACTGCATCGCGCCAGGCCCGATTCGTACCGAGCTTGGCTTGGGCGGTTCGCGTCGCCTTGCCGAGGAAATGGATATACCCTTTGATGAGGCGGTCAAGCTGGCGGAGCACGCCAATGTGCTGGGTCGTTGGGGCAGCCCAGGCGAGGCGGCGGACCTGATGGTCTATCTCGCCAGCGATATGGCCAGCTTTGTCACCGGCTCGACCATTGATGTCGGTGGTGGGTTTGTTGTCGGTCTGTAACTGCGACGCCACGACCCTTGTTTCTGCTACGCGGAAGGCCCCTGGATGAATCGGATCGGTTCTGCAATCTCCTGGCGACTTTTGCAGCATTTGAGTCGTAGGGTGTTGTGGCATTGACGTGGGACGTTGGAGGCTTCGATGGGCATATTGCAAGGCAAGCGAATTCTGGTTACGGGCGCTTCGGGGAAAGTGGGGATTCCCATGTGCGAACGGCTGATGCGCGATGACAATGAAGTCTGGGGCATCGCCCGGTTTACCGATCCGGCGCGCAAGAAACGCCTGGACGACATGGGCGTTCACACGCAAATGGTGGACCTGCTGGATCCGGATTTCTCGGAATTGCCTGACAACCTGGATCACGTGATTCACCTGGGAGGGGATGTCTGCCAGGGGGATGAAACCGGCATCTTCATGCCCAATGGCGCGAGCTTTCACTTGGCGAATCAGGTGAACGGCGTCGGCACCGGCAAGCTGATGTCACGCTTCCGGCATGTTGAATCCTGCCTGGTGGTCAGCACCACGGGCGTATTCAAGAAACGGGACGCCGACAAGTACGATCAACCTGAAGTGGAAGATGGTCTCCTCGGCCCCTTTCATGACGACGCCCCGCAATACAGCGCCTCGAAAAACGCACAGGAGGTCGTCGCGCGGTTCTGCGCCGAGGAATTCGGCCTGCCGACGACGATCGCGCGCCTCGGCTGCCAGGTCAGCGACGTCGACAGTGGCCTTGCCGCAGGCTATGTCGGCGCCATCGCAGCCGGCATGCCCTTCCCGGGCTTTCATGCGGACCGGCCATGCGTCTATCAGTACATTCATGATGACGACATCTACGGCCATCTGCCCGGCCTGCTCGCCATCGCTTCCACGAAGCCGGAAACCCTGAACTGGACCGGCGCCGAGGTGGTTGATATTCGCGATGTCGCGAACTACATCGGCAAGCGAATCGGTCAGGAGAACATCGAGTTCGTCGAGGATCCCTGGGGATTGATGTGCACCATTTCCGACACCTCCAGGCTGATCGAACTCGTTGGCCCCTGCAAGGTGGACTGGCAGGAGAGCATGGACCGCGTGGTGGACGAATTGATGCCGGAGTGCCCTCGCCTGGGCTGATTGCTCGCCTTACAGGCCGCCTCGATATTCGAATTCTTCCCCGACGCCCAGTTCATGGTCTTGTCGGGCGCGGTCAATGATGTAGGCGTGGATCTGCCGAGCTCCTGCGGGCGTCAACACATCATCGAAACGCGCCATGCCCAGCGGTTCGAGCAAGCCATCAAGAACGATCTCGTCAAAGATCTCGTGCCGTTCCGCGCTCATCTTGCGCAGGTCCGGCATGATCGTGGATGAACGCGCCGCACCGCCATGACAGCCGAAGCACCAGGTGTGATACAGGTCGCTGCCAGCAGCGATGTCAGCTGCGGTTCCGATCGGCGTCGGCGGTTCCGGCAAGGATCGGTCAACGGTTTGGGGTTCTTGCCACCGGGACTCGCCGCCCAGCTTGAACACCAATAACTCGCCGCCATTGCCATAACGATAGGCAGCCGTAGGCCCGGAGAAACCGAGCTGGTTCATCAGCATCCCCGAGCCGGTCAGAACGGCCACGTACTGGGTTCCATCCAGCTCATAGCTGATGGGCGATGCGGCGATGGACGTATAGGTATCGAAGGACCAGAGTTCGGCGCCGTTGATGGCGTCGTAGGCCAGAAACTCCCCCATGGCGTCGCCGATAAATACCAGATTGCCCGCCGTCGCCAGGGCCCCGCCGTTCCAGATGTGAGCCATCGGCGTTTGCCAGACGACTTTGCCGGCCACCGGGTCATAGGCCTTGAGATAGCCTTGCGGCGCAATCGGCGGCGGTCCGGCTTCTGCCGCCAGCAGCTCGAAGTTCTTCAATTCCAGCCCTGTGTGAATCGCACCGTGCCGGACTTCATAGGGATTGTCAGGGCCAATGTCCTTGGCCATGCCAAATATAAAACCCGCTTCTCGGCTGGGGATGTAAACCAGTTTCGTGCGCGGGTTGTATGCAGGCGGCTGCCAGTTGCCGGCGCCGAGCGTCGCCGGATAGACCCACTTCGGCTTTTCCGAGTAGTCGGATTGCAATGTCTCGATGGGTCGGCCGGTTTCCTTGTCGATGCCTTCGGCCCAAGTGACCTCGGCGAATTTCTCCGAGCCGATCAAGGCGCCGTCCTTGCGGTCCAGTACGTAGAAGAAGCCGTTCTTCGGAGCCTGCATCACCACTTTTCGTGGTCCCTCGTCAAACTCCAGGTCGGCCAGGATCAACGGCTGTGCGGCAGTGTAGTCCCACTGCTCGCCGGGTATGGCCTGGTAGTACCAGTTCATGCGCCCGCTTTCGACATCCAGTGCAATGATGGAAGCAACAAAGAGATTGTCGCCACCGCCCGGTGATCGGATCGCCCGAGGATAGGCGCCACCGGCGTTTCCAGTGCCGATGATGATCTGGTCAAAAGCCTCGTCATGGACAATGCTGTCCCAGACGGTGCCGCCTCCACCCATGCCACCCTGCTGCCAACCCGGGCTCCAGGTGTCGCTGGCCAGGGCCATCTCCGGGTGCTCCGGTGCGGCAGGGTCGTTGGGAACCGTGTAGAAGCGCCAGGCCAGTTCACCCGTCTCGGCGTCGTAGGCGGAAACGTACCCGCGTGCGTTCAGATCAGCGCCACCGAAGCCGATAAACACCTTGCCGCGCGCGACGCGCGGCGCGCCGGAGATGAAACAGGCCGGCAGCGCATCCGGCAAGTTGCAGTTGCCCCCATCGAAGGTATCGATCTCCCAGCGTTGCTCGCCGGTCTCAAGGTCAAGCGCAATCAGACGGCCATCCATCGTCGCCACGAAGATGCGCTTGCCATAGACGGCAACGCCCCGGCTCGACACACCGCCCATTACCCGCGTATAGCGGCGCGGAACCTTTGGATCGAACCGCCAGCGCTGCTCGCCGGTGCGCGCATCGATCGCATGAACGACATTCCAGTTGGTGGGAAAGACCAGGAGTCCGTGCACCAGAAGAGGCGTTGCGACATTGCCAAGTCGGGTGCCGAGATCGACACTGTAGGCAAGCCCCAGGTCGGCGATGGTGTCCTGGTTGATCTGCTCGCTCGCAACAAAACGCTGTTCCGAGTAGTCCCGGCCATAGGAGAGCCACTCGTGGTCGCCTGGCGCGGCGATGCTGGCGTCGTTGATGGCGCTTGACAGCGCTGCGCTATCCGCCGCCTCAGGGTCCGGCGTCGGGTTGCAACCCGCCAGCAGCACGAGGGCAAGGACTGACAGCGGTGCGTGAACTTTCTTCACCCTGTCAATTCTGGGCCGCACAACAGGTTAATCCCATTCAGAACGGGACTTTTTGCGGGCGTCCCGGTCGGTGAGTTTGTCCCCGTCTTGCGCACTTTGGCCGAAAAGCCGGGCACATCCGCCCGCACAGTAATTGCCAATGGACGAAACGACGTTTTCGTCAGCGAAGCCACAGGCATTGAACCGGCAAACTGGATTCCATCACTCAGATCGCGCCTTGCGGTTCTGTTCTGAAAAGGAAGACAGCGATTGCCAGATAGACCAGTTCGTAAGCCACGCCTGCCCACAACATCGCGCTCACGCCGTCCATGACCAGGCTGATGGCGCGTGTAACGAGAAAGACGCTGACCAGCGCGATGGCCGGGGGCAGCCACTGCTTGCCGCGCAGGAAGTAAAGCAGTACGAAAAGGCCGGAGGCGGCCACGCCGGAGGTCATGTCCGTCTTCAGCATGTTGATTCCCCAGAGGGTTTCGGCGCTGACCTGAAAGAAGTTCATCTGCGTGTCCGGGAAGAAGGTCCACTGCACCCAGTTACGGCCTGATTCCAGCATGAAGAGAACGAACAGGCACTTGGCCAGTATGCGCGAGTATTTGACGGCAGGGGTCATGGCAGGTTGCTCCTCCGCAGGGTTCAAGGGTTGAGAACGATCTTGGTCGTATCGTCCAGTTTGTTCATGAACAGTTCGCAGGCCCACTCGCCTTCCGCGAGCGCCAGCCCCCCAACCGCGCCGGCAGCCTCCAGCAGGTTGCGGCGCGTCATCAAGGGGTCGTCAGGCATCTTCTATGGCGCCCATTGTAAAGTCCCTTCGTAAGCCTCGAGAAAGGCATCCAGCTTTGCCTGGTCACCCGATACGGTTACCAGCCCCTGTTCCCTGGCTGATGCGAAGTCAAATTGGCGGAAGATCATCGACAGCCAGGCCCGGCGCTCCGTCACGATTTCAATATCCGCCTTTTTTGGTCGCTGATCGGAGTATTCCACTGCGCCATACCTGACGGACACGCCGAAAGCCTTGTCCACATCAGTGAAGGTCAGCGCGATCGCGGCGTTCAGTTGCTGCGCCTTCTCGGCATTGATGCGGTATTCCAGCAGGCGGACAAACTCTCCGACCGGCAGGCTCAGCATGGCGTCGATGTTTGGCGGCGGAAAAGCCTGACCGGTCACAGGCGGTCTGTTTCGGTCGATACGGCCTTCCAGGTGCAATGCCTCCGTCAGGAGAATGCTGCGAGACTGAACGCCTGTCGGCGTGGCCTGCGCCATGCGCCGCAGGGAGTCGGCTTTCAGTTGCCGCGCCTCGGCCTGGTCCGGCGCCACCGACAGCACCAGCGACAGGAGCTTTGCCGACAGGTTGTATCTGCCCTGCACATGGGCTTCGCGCGCCTTGGCGATGATCGGCTCCGGCCCGCCGAACCCTTCAACTATGACGGCGTTCAGTTCTTCCTGAGCCGGCGGGTGCAGGTCTGCGGCATCTTCCGACCACCAGCCAATCATGCCTCGGTAGATGCCGCGCACTATGTGTTCGACATCCACATAGGCAGGGAACAATCCCGGGTAAGTGGCCCAGCGTTCCGGCAATCGAACGCTGGCGGCGAGTTGGTCTGGCGTCTTGCCGGCATTGATGCCCTGCACGGTTTGCTGGTGCAGGTAAGCAAAGGCGTCCCGATGCGTTGTGAGCATTTCATGGGCTTCGTCTGCGTCCATGATGGGTGCGCCGTGGCAGCCGATCAGACGTTTCGGGCGGATGTCGCGGATCAGATCAATGCTCTCCACCATGTCCGGTATCGAGCGATAGTAGTCGCCGCGCAAGGTGTAGAGCGGGAACAGGAAGGGCATCACCGCGGCGTTGTGCACGACCAGATCAAGCGCAGGCACCTGCACGATCAAGCTGTCATCGGTATCGGCAATGGCGTGGTGGAAGATGAACTCCAGGCCATCGATCACAACCCTTTCGCCATGCCCTACCCGGCGGGTAACGGCCTGATGCGCATGTGAATTCAGCTCGGCTTCTTCGAACTGAGGCTCATGAATGGCATGGAAGGCGTCCGCCCCTGTGGTTGGCAGATAGGCGCCCATCTGCATGGGGCCTCTGCGTCGTTGAGCCGGGCCCAGAACCAGCAAGGAGGTGAGCAGATTTTTATCCAGCCTGGGATGACCATAGATGGGAATGTCCCGGTCCGGGTAGGCGTCGAGGATTCCACCGGCGCCGCCTGTGTAGTGATGGTGGGAATAGATGATGGCGATGATCGGCTTTTCCGAGAATTCACGCTTCTTCTTCAGCAGCTCTTGCCCCATCCCCTTGTTGATGCCCGTATCGACCAGGATCAGCCCTTCGTCTCCCTCAATGAACGTGTAGTTGGGCAGGCCGTAGCCGGTGATGGTGTGCACGCGATCATGAACGCGCCAGGTTTTCTCGGCGCTCCACACGCCACTTTCCATGAACGCGGCATAGTCACGATTGACCCTTGCGCCGTTTTCGACGGTAACGATCTGGTCGTCCAGGTCGCCACGGTAAAAGAGAGGGGTATCGGCGACTGACGGGGCCGGGTCAGCCATGGCTTGCCTCGATGCGGATGTCGGGGAACTTGTCGAGATAGGCGCGGTAGTCGGCCCGGATTTCGTTTCGGGTTCTGTTGAAGTCGCGTTCAGGGTTGTACAGCAACCTGCCGCCATGACGACCGCGCTTGTGGCTATCCATGTAGGTTTGCAGTTCATTTTCGCTCCGCTCCGTCCACTCGAGTTCGGCGCGTTGATAGATGCGTTTCAGCACGCCCATCGGGTCGGCCATATAGTCGTGAAAATAGACGTGTTCCACGCTTTCGGAATCAAGCGAGTCAACATCACGCTCCAGCCCGCCAATCATGCCCTGCCCCATCGCCGTGGCCACGCCAAATGCGCCTTCCATATTCGGCCGATCCTGAGTTTCCCGGAATATGTAGGCAATCATGTACAGATTGGAAACCACGGATGACGCGGGGTCACGATGCGTGATCACATACTTCGCGCCGGGAAAGTACTGATCGACGGTGGGCAGAAACGCAAGATGGTGCGGGCTCTTCAGAACCCAGCGTTTGTCGTTGCCACGAAGCCATTGCAGCGCCTGAATCGCCTTCCTCAAGAACGAATAGAGAATCGTCGGGTCCATTTCGTTCCAGAACCAGTGGTTCCACTCAGGCGTCCACGCATGATTCTGATGACCGACCGGCATGCCCGCCATGTGCATGAGGGTGGTCTCTTCCGTGGCGCCATCATGGGGCAGATCGATCATGTTCCGAAACAGCGGGGCGATGGCGATCATGTCGGCGAGACCTTTCTTCCAATACTGATCGCGGGCGTCATCCGGGGCCGGGGCCTTGCCAATCAGCTCGTCCTGCGAAGGGACCGGGCGATAGCCTTCCCAGAAGGCGAGTGAATTCAATCGGGTGTCGGACGCCATGATGTTGGACAGGTTGGTCGTGCCGGAGCGCGGGATGCCGGCAAGCACGATCGGTGCATTCAACTCGATTTCCTCGATCTCGGGATGCTGCTCGAAGAGATGCTCGAAGCGAGAGCGTTGAACGACCAGGTTCGCCATCGTCGCTGCGAAGAAGCCCTTGCCCGCATCCGAGAACTGGCAGCAACCATCGCCTTCGAGCATGAAACTCTCCAGCCGTTCCAGGAAGAACTCACCCCGGTACAGCGGCACGTCCAGCTCGTGCGCGGCCGACTCGAGAATGCCGTCCATCGAAAACGGGATCGGGATCGCCGCACGCTCGGCAAGCACCCGCCTGCCCGCCTCGGATATGACAGGCTTGCGCAGATCGTCGATGTCTATGCCGCTGCTCATTCGAGCTCCCCGACAATGCGATGGCCCGGCGCCAACCTGTCTTCAAATCGACGGTTGACCGAAAGCGTCATACCGCCTTCAGCCAATATAGCCTGTCCGTTGATGTAGCGGCTTTCGTCAGAAGCCAGGAACAGCGCAAGGTTCGCGATATCCAATGGCTCGCCTGTTCGATCGAAATAGTCATTGTTTGAATATCTCGCGGCACACCTCGGCGGTTCCGCCCTGATCGGTGAAGGCCGCCTCATGAATCAGGTTTTCGATCTCCCGGTAACTCTATCCATGCTTCGAGTTTGTCGCGGGCGGCTTGCTCGGCTACTGCGTCAGGTAGCTGTCGAAATTGACCATCTTCCAAGTGTCGGTGTACTGCTGGAACCTGCGCATACGGCCATTCTTCAGGGTCCAGACGTGCGCGACCTGGATGCGGTGGTGATCGCCAGTCTTGACCGAATTGCCGGTGTAGTGCGCAAGGACGATCACAGTGTCGGGGCCTGCGTCGATGACCTCCGACACATCGACGTAGTAGGTTTCCGGGTCGAGGTTTGCCCCGGCATTCGTGAATACGCGATCCCACACTGACTGAACGCCGAGATAAGGGCTGCCTTCATGATTCCAGCCGTTGTTGGCGGTTACCCACTCGAAATCCGGGTCGAAATACTTGAAGCACTCGTCACTTCCGCCGTTGGCAAAGGTGGCGTACAAGCCTTCCCGGAAGGCCTGATACATCTCCTTCATGAACTCGGTCTTGTCACTCATTGCCGTGTGGCCCTGTGCAGATCTTCGGTATCGGCCAACTCCTGCAAGCGGGTGAGCAAGCCGCCTTCCTGCGACCAGATGTGCAGTATCTGGGCGCAAATCAGCTTCCCCGTCGGCTTGTAGATACCCGTGCAATACCCTTGCAGGCTGATCTTGTCGCCGGCATTGATCTGGTCGATTCGAAAGGCGAATTGATCCCAGTCGGGGGAGGCCCAGAACGCCTGGGTCAGAAAATTCTCGGCCCCATGAATCGGGCTCTCGTTCAGCGGGTTGCTTTCGGCGGGTTCGTAGCAAAAGTTCTCGGCGAAGAGAGATGTGTCGATCGCGTCCGGCGCAGACGCAAACTTGTCGTAGAGCACGCGAATCCTGTAGGCCGCGTCTGCGTTCCCGGGATTGAACATGGTGTTGAGGTCAGCCATGTTTCGGCTCCGTGGCTCCTGTTCTGCTTACCGGGCTTTCCAGACCGGGTCGCGTTTCTCTGCGAATGCGGCCAGCCCCTCAAGCCTGTCTTCGCTATCCAGCATCTTCTGGAAGTACGGCGCCTGGTGCTTCCAGCATTCCGCATCCGACCAGCGTTCGGCATGGGAACGTGCGGCGACGGCTCCTGAGGCCTGCACGGCAATCGGGCTGTTGGCGATCAGCAGTCTTGCCAGTTCAACAGCCGCGTCAAAAGTCTCCTCGGCCTTTTGCAACCGATTGACAAGACCAAAGTGATGCATCCGTCGGGCGGTGAAGGCGGCGCCCGTCATGATCATTTCCATGGCGATGTGGTAGGGGATTCGCCTCGGCAGCCGGAAACATCCGCCGCCGCCGGCCATCAGCGCGCGTTTCGCTTCAGTCAGGGCAAATTGACTTTCTTCGCTGGCAACGATCAGGTCACAGCTAAGCGCCATTTCCATGCCGCCGGCGAAAGCCTGGCCTTCTATACAAGCGATCAGGGGTTTTTCGGGTGGCGTGCGCATGAGCCCGAACGCGCCTCTTTTCCTGGTGACGCCAAGATCGCCCGTGCGAGCGGATTTCAGATCCTGGCCAGCGCAAAACGTCGGGCCATTGGCCCTGATGACAGCAACCCAGAGCTGGTCGTTGTCTTCATAGGCGTCGATGATGCGCTCCATCTGACGCGCCATCTCGCCATTGAATGCATTGCGGGCTTCCGGTCGATCGAGGGTGATCAGCAGGATGTGCTCATCCAGGATGTCGGTCTTGATGTAAGCGGCGTCGCTCACGGGGCTCATCCGGCTGCGGGTTTGGGCGAAAAGATAACCTGGTTGACCAGATATTCGCTCAAGCCCTCAGGGCCGCACTCGGCGCCAAGCCCTGACTTCTTGAGGCCGCCAAAGGGTACGTTGATGTCAATCGTCATGGCGCCATTCACATAGACTGACCCGGCCATCAACTGGCCGGCGATTTCTGCGGCCTTGTCCAGATTCGTTGTCCAGACCGAACTCGACAGGCCGTAGGGCTGGTCGTTGGCGATCGCCACAGCCTCCGCCTCTGTCTCGTAACTCAGCACCTTGACGACCGGGCCAAAGATTTCTTCCTGGCAGATGCGCATCTTGTTGTTCGCGTTTGCGATGACCGTCGGCTCGATAAACCAGCCGTCGGAAAGCGGTTCCGGCAAGTCTGTTTTCCTGTTGCCGCCAGCGGCGATTGTTGCGCCTTCGGACCTCGCCAGGTCGATCCAGGAGAGAATGGTTTCCATGTGCCGTTCCGAGACCATGGGGCCGAGTTGGGTCGTCATTTCATTCGGATCGCCCACCTGCACGCCATTGGCTGCCGCAGCGAGGGCGGCGACATAGGCATCGTGCTGTGAGCTATGCACCAGAATGCGGCTTTGTGCGATGCAGGCCTGGCCGTTGTTGAGCAGCGCGCTGGTGCCGAGCAGGCCAGGAATGACCGCTTCCATCGGCATATCTTGCAGCACGATGGCCGCGGCGTTGCCGCCAAGCTCCATGCTGCAACGCTTGATGGCGCCGGCGCACCTGGCCGCAATCTGGCTGCCGATTGCCGTGGAGCCGGTGAAGCTGACCTGATCGACGCCGTCGTGGCTGATCAGGTATTCGCTGGCGTCCCGATCTGCGACGACCATGTTGAATACCCCTGGCGGCAGACCTGCCTCTTCCATGGCTTCAGCGATCACATGCGCTTCAAGCGGCGCGTCCGGCGAGGGCTTGTGGATCAGGGCGCACCCGGCCGCTAGCGCCGGGGCAATTTTCGACATGGCCGAGATGAACGAAACGTTCCACGGCACGATTGCCGCAACAACGCCCACCGGCAATCGGTTGATGGTGGCGTTTGCGTTCATGCAATCGCGGTTTTCGCTCGCGCTGCCGTTGACGATCATGTCTGCGTAGTAACGCAAGGTGTTGATGCCCCAAGGCGTGTTCACGCCCTGGTTCATGGCCAGCAGGCCGCCGTTTTGAAGCGTCGTCAGACGCGCGATCTGTTCGCCGCGCGCCTCAAGCGCGTCCGCCAGCTTGTTCAGGAAGGTCGCCCGCTCCGCTGCGCTGAGTCGTGGCCAGGGTCCTGCGTCGAATGCGCTTCTGGCCGCGGCTACCGCACGATCTACGTCCGGGATGGACGCTTCGGCAACCGTTGCGTGCAAACGCCCTGTGTGAGATTCAAGAACGTCTATAGTCGCGCCCGACGCCGGCTTGACCCACTGTCCGCCTATGAAGAAGGACAAGGGGTTGCGCACGGTGGTTGCAGCAGTCATGGGGTTCTCTTTTGATCTCGCAAAGATTGATCAAAGTACAGTAATCTGCCGACGCAGCATTTTTCACCAGTAGCGGGACTTTCCGTATAAACGCCGGGATACCGGGCTTCCGGTTCGCTGACCGGGGAAAATCTGCTTTGTGGACGGTTTGTCCGGGTTGACGCTCTAGCCTGTCCGCATGGAATACGGCGTCATGGTGGGTGAAGGCAGTGGTGCGGCGCCAGATCTGTCAACAGAACCATGCAATTCCTGGGTTCACTATCTGATGCAGCGGGAATTTGCCGATGACCCGAACATTGCAGAAGTGAGCCCATTCACGGCATTGATTTCGCGTACGCTATCCCGTACCTTTCCGAGGCCAAACTGAAAAGGAAACGTCCATGACCACGATTACGGCTACCGAGGCGCGGTCAAAGCTATATCGCCTGATGGACTTCGCTGCGGAGTCCCATGAACCCGTGGTCATTACCGGCAAGAGAACCCGCTCTGTCCTCGTCTCCGAGGATGATTGGAGAGCCGTCCAGGAAACGCTGTTCCTGCTTTCCGTTCCGGGCATGCGGGAGTCCATTCGAGAAGGTTTGGATGCGCCGGTCGAAGATTGCAGCGAGACGCTTGACTGGTGAGTTGGCGCCTCGTTTACACGAAGCAAGCTCAACGCGACGCGAAAAAGCTGAATGCAAGCGGACTGAAACCCAACGTGGAGGCTCTGCTGTCACTGGTTACCGAAGATCCTTACCGCAATCCCCCACCCTTCGAAAAATTGGTTGGCGACCTTGCTGGCGCCTGCTCGCGCAGAATCAACATCCAGCATCGGCTCGTCTATCAAGTGCTTGACGGCAAGCGCATTGTGAAGGCGCTGCGCATGTGGAGCCACTACGAATAGTGGTCGAATTGAGCGCTGCTCATGGATTCAGCGCGTTGATCGGCACAACGCCCACTTCACCGGGCCTTGAATGACCATAGCCGTTGGGAACGATTACTGCGAGAGCGGCAGGTTCCCCGTGGCGGGTTCCGGTCAACCGGTCCGCGACTCGGAGCAGATTCCTCCGCCCTTCCTCGACCCAGCGGGCTCCCAGCTTGATCTCGAAAGCCGCCCATCGACCATCCGCCGTTTCCACTATGGCGTCCACCTCAAGCCCGCCCTTCTCCCGGTAATGGTGCACGCGGGCGTCCGCCGCCTGTGCATAGACGCGCAGGTCGCGGATCACCAGAGATTCGAACAGCAGCCCAAAATAGTCGAGATCAGCCAGCAGGCGATCCGGCGTGATTCCCAAGGCCGCTACGGCGAGAGACGGATCCACGAAATGACGCACCGCCGCCGCGCGCAGCCGAGTGCGGGAACGCAAGTGCGGAGCCCAGGCCGGCTGGTCTTCCACTACCATCAGCCGGGTGAGCGCCTGCAGGTATTCCGCAGCCGTATCCGGATTCAATCCTTGACCGTCTGACCCGGCGACATCGGCAGCCAATTTGCTCGTTGCCACGGAAGTCGCCACATTCCTTGCCAGTGAACGCAACAATCGTTCCACCCTGATCGGATCATGTGACTTGCCGCTCGCCTGCGAGGCATCCACATTGCAGATTTCCCGGATATAACCGCGATTGGCGCGAATTGCCGCGGCCAGTGGCTTGCCGACGTTTCCGGGCCAGCCGCCAATACAGAGGATTTCGGCAAGTGAAGAAATCGTCATTTCTTGTGGCGCTGCGCTTTGCGGCTCGCCTTGCAGCAGCTTGGCAAGTGAAATCGAATTCGATGACTGCCCCCACTCACTCAGGGTGAATGGCCGCATCTTCAGCCGGGAGAAGCGGCCTGCTCCAGAATGTCTGGTGTGGTCGTCGGTGGGTTTGGCCGAGCCAGTGAGGATGAACTGGCCCGGGCTGCGCCTGTGATCCACTTCATGGCGCACATGATTCCAGATGTTCGGCGCAAGCTGCCATTCATCCATCAACCGTGGCGTTTCACCGGCCAGCACGGCGCCCGCGTCCAGCTCGACCATCATTCTGGCGTTCTGATCACGGTCAAATCGCACTTCGCTGGCTGCCGCGCACGACGCGGTTTCAGTCTTGCCGCAGGCTTTCGGGCCTTCAACGACCACCGCTCCGCTTGCTTCGAGCAGCAGGGACAGTTCAGCGTCAACGATTCGGGGAAGATAATTCATGGCCAGGAAAACTCTGATCTCATTTGCCGAATCGGGCCGCCAGGCCTCGAATTCAACGCTGAACTCACTATTCAACCGGTGATTTGTCGAACATGTAACCAGGGATTTGTCGAACTTTCAACCGGTGATTTGTCGAACCTGCAACCAGGGATTTGTCGAACTTTCAACTGCACGCCACGGCTTGGCGCCAGGGCTCTGGCGCGTCGCCCCGTCATCGAACAGGCGCTGCTCGGGGGTCATCCGAGCCGGGGCCTTTATATCGGGATTAATGATAGTATCATTATGAGTACTACTTGGCTCGTGGCAACCACGTGGCAATCCTTGAAAGTTTCTGTGAGAACCCGAACAACGTTCGATTTTCAGATCTCGCCAAGCTGTGTGACGCATACTTCGGCGAGCCTCGGCAGAAGGGAACGAGCCACCGAATATACTGGACGCCCTGGCCCGGCGACCCGCGCGTGAACATCCAAGACGCCAGGGGCAAGGCCAAGCCGTATCAAGTGCGTCAGGTCGTGAGGGCGATCGAAAAGCTGGAGGGCATGAGATGACGACCCACTACGCCTACCGTATCCTTTGGTCTGCCGAAGACGGCGAGTACGTTGGGCTGTGCACCGAGTTTCCATCGCTTAGCTGGTTGGCGCCCGACCCCGACCAGGCGCTGAAAGGCATTCGACAGGTCGTACGCGATTGCGTTGAAGAGATGCGGGCGACCGGAGATTCGCCGCCTGAGCCAATCGCCGACCGAGCCTATAGCGGCAAGTTCATGGTGCGAATACCGCCCGAAACCCACCGAGCGCTGGTGCTTCGCGCCGCCGAGGAAAGCGTGAGCCTCAACCGGCTTGTGAGCGCTTGCCTCGCGTCGAACACCTGAAGGGGACCCCCCGTCCATGGCCACGATTACGGCTACCAGGGCGCAGCCAAGAACACTGTGGTGGCCAACGATCAGTCACCCCTGCCGCTGCTGCGAACCGTACGAATCGCGCCGCGCAGCAACGCCACAAGCAACAGCCCCAGTCCGAGAATCAGGTAAACCGGGATAATCCAGCCCTTCGCCACGGTGAAGGCCGACGCCCAGGCCACCTGGGTGGCGCCGACGTTGGGGTATTGGAGAAGCATGGCGGTGATCTGCGCGTTCTCCGCCAGATCCCCGATTCCGGCGACAACCGGGATGAACGCCAGAATCCACGTCCCTTCGGTCAACCGGAATCGGTAGATCAGGCCGGCAAAGAAGGTGCAGTAGAAGACAGGAAAAAGCGTGTCGAGCACGGCGCTTGCCCATGCGTAGGTGGTCCTGCCGCCCGATCCGTACTCCGCCATCGACGCCATCGCCTCGGCGTGCGAGTAGCCAGGCTTCATGTCCAGCATCTCGCCGCCTATCGGAAGATTCGGGAACACCAAAGCCAGGAAGGCCGCGGTGGCGGCGAAGGTTACGGCCAGCGTGCGGGTCTGGCCCGCGAATTCAAACCAGGATCGCATGACAATTCTTCCCGCAGTGCCTTGGTGCAATATTCGGCCAGCAGCCTGTCCTGTCGGACTTAGGCATGAGGTTTTTTATAATGAATGATGAGGCGAGATAAAGGCAATCGAGATGGCGAAGTTTGTGGAGCAGGATGTGTCGCAGTTGTATTTGTTGCCGCCGGACATGCGGGAATGGGTAGCGGAAGACGATCTGGCGCATTTTGTACTGGAGGCGGTGAAGCGGGTTCCGATGAGTTCGTTTCGAGTAAACCATCGCGGGACGGGATCGGCGCAATATCACCCACGGATGATGCTGGGGTTGCTGATTTACTGTTATGCGCGTGGCGGGGAACAGTGACCCGGATCACGACACGATCTGTGCGTTTCGGCGTCGCAACCTTGAGGCGGTGACGGAAGCGTTTTTGCAGGTATTGCTGCTGGCGCGGGAGTTGAAGCTGTTGAAGGTAGGCACGGTGAGTTCGGCCTCATTTCGGTGTTTCACAAGCCCTCAAGCGGCAATCGGAACGCCACCTTGCCCCCACTTGCTCTCAACCCGACTCGCTGACTGTCTCCCGTTGAATCAAGCACCCCCGCCAGAAACACCAACAAGGTCATATGCACCCCTCGATTGGCCCAGAGAAACCGCTAGTCCGACAGACTGTTAGCCCTGAGGTTCGGGACAAATTCACCGACAAAAGGACTATGCACTACTGCCGTCTCATCCCCGAAGGCTTCACGCCGTAGAACTTTCTGAAAGCGCGGCCGAAACCGCTCAGGTCGCTGTAACCCACATGCTCCGACACTTCCCCGATCGAGAGATCGGTTGTTTGCAGAAGCGTCTTGGCGTGGTTCATCCGCGACTCGACAACAAACTGATGCACGGAGCAACCATAGGTGGTCTTGAACAGATTCATCAAGCGGTTGACGCTGAAACCGGTGTCTCTTGCCAGGATTTCGATGGCGTGATTGCTGCTCGGGCTGTTGATGACATTCTGTCGCACCTGCTCCAGCCTGGATCTGTCTTCCTGGGTGAGTCGGTAACTCGGGGAGGTGCGGGCCGATGCGAATTGCCGCCATCTGCTCTCCATCAGACAGATCAGTTCGTTGGTCTTGGCCTTCAGGTAGGCAAGGCGCATGGCGCCCTCGAATTCTGTATGCAGCATCTCGAAGGCGCAGCGACGCAGTTCGCTGCTTGCCGAGTAGTAGGTGAAGAAGGCGCGTTCACCGTCCACCTCTTCGATGCATTCTTCGAGTGCTCGTATCAGCTCTTGAGCCGGGACGTCCAGAAGTTGCCCTGGCGGCGTATCGGGATAGGGCGTTGCCAGACAGACAGCGAGAAAGGTCTCGTCGGCGCGCAGTATCCGTTCCGTGCGCCCTGTCCCGATAGCCCCCAGGAACATGAGATTGTTGTCGTCCGTATTGAAAACCTTGTCGATCTCCTCCGCGCCATGGATCTGAATCCCGAAGTACAGGGATTGGTCGTGTTGAATTCGGTGATACATCGGAGACTTGGGGTTGATCGAGGTCAGACAGACAATCAGCTCGCCGCCTAGCTGAACATACTCCGTGTACCCGTGCGCCCCCTTCTCCGAGAAATCCCGCCTCAAGCCCCTGCCGAGGCAGGTTGTGCGCAGGACGCCCTTGCGCGTATCCGATAGCAGTATGGCGTCCTCGCCTGGCGTCTGCTCCGCGATTGCGTCATAGGCATCCCAATAGGGCCTGACCCATGAGTCGAAGGCGATCAGAATGCTGTAGTCTGCTGCCATGCAAGTCGCTGATTCTCATACCCAAGTCGAAAATGTAGCGCAAACTGCCCGGCTGTCCAACCAGGGGCTCGCATTCACCGTGGTCGCAACCTTTTATCGTCGGTTGGACGGCCGCGACAAGAATGCGATCTTTGACACCCTGCATCCAGACGTAGTGATTCACTTCCCAGATCGTCAGGTCGTCGGCGCCGCAGGATACTGGGCCTATGTGTCGCAAGTCGCACTGTTGATTCCTGATTATGCGCACGAGCTGCAGGGCGTTGAGGCCGATGAGCAGGATCCATCCATGGTTCAGGTCAAGCGCATGGAGATCAGCGGCAGTCTCGCCAATGGCGAGCAGCTGACCCTGCCCGGCTCGGCCAGATATCGCGTGGTTGAGGGAAGAATCGTCGAGGCATGGATCGGCATTGGCTGACGGCTTCCTGGTAGCGAGGCAGGCGCCGGCAAGGTGACTGGCAAGTTGGAATGTACCTTTGACAGTGAAGATTGCAGTAGCCGCCGACTAATCTTTCTGTCGAGGATCAGATGCTGTCTCTTCAACTCGGAGGGTACACAATGGCCAAGCAAGCGAATCCATTCGGCGATGGGGGCTGGACCCCGGATCGCATGCAGTCGGTGGCCGGCAAGACCTTTGTGATTACCGGCGCCAACGCCGGCGCCGGATTTGAAGCCACAAAGCTGCTGGCGCGCCATGGCGCGGACATCATCATGGCGTGTCGAAACGCGGACAAGGCGCATGCGGCCATTCGGGCCATCAAGAGCGAGGTGGGTGAGAGCGCCGCGCTGACCTTTGTTGAACTGGACCTCGCAACACTGGCCGGAACGCGCGAAGGCGCCGAGCGAATCCTGGCCGCGGCAAGCAAGATTGACGGGCTGGTGTGCAACGCCGCCATCGCCCAGGTTGCCAAGCAGGAATTGACTGCGGACGGCTTCGAAAGCCAACTCGGCGTAAATCACTACGGCCACTTTCTGCTGACAGGCATCCTGTACGACCGGGTTAAACAGTCCAACGGCAGGATCATTGTTGTGGGCAGCATGGGCTATTCCATGGGAATCAAGCGCATTCCCTTCGAGGACATGAACTGGGACGGCAAATACAACCCGATGAACGCCTATTGCGCGAGCAAGCTGGCGCAGATGCTGTTCGCCTATGAACTGCAACGGCGCGTGAATGCGTCAGGAGACGCAGTTCAGGTACATGTCTGTCACCCAGGCGCCGCCAGAACGGAACTCAGCAAGGAAGAAGCCAACCTGACGACCAGGATCCTGTTCAAGATCATGAGCCCGCTGGCGCAATCCGCAGAAAAGGGCTCATGGCCGGAGGCACTGTGTCTGGTCGAGAACGATCTTCAGCCTGAACGCTTTTACGGGCCAACGCAGAGAGCCAACATGGTGGGGGTCATCGGCGAGACGCCTCTGCAAGCGCACGCCCTGGATCAGGAAGCAGCAACCCGGCTGTGGACAGTTTCCGAAGAGGCGACCGGGTTGAACTGGTCTCCCTGACAAGCCCGCAAATCACCCGCCACATCAAGGCAAGGAAACCAAGCATGACGATCAGGATTGACCGCGTTCACCATATGTGCGTGACGATCAGTACGGAACATCCGGATCATGTCTATCACGACCTGCTCGCGTTCTACGCGAATGTTGTTGGATTGCAGAGCTTTCGGGTGCCGACCGAGGAGATGGATCGAGAAAAGAGTCTCAAGGGTATGGAAGATCTCGGCGCTGGCACGCAGGAAGTTCGCACGGATGAAGCGTCTGGCGAAGAGGTTCACATGGAGACGTTCTACTACCTGTGCGGCGAAGATGCTTCGAAAGATACGGCGTTGATCGACTTCATCACCTTCCATCTTGATCCCGGTCAGAACGTTGAGCCATTGGCCACGATGAATGGCATGGGCCTGCGCAATGTGACGTTCCTCGTTGACAATCTGGACGAACTCCATGCGCGAGCCCAATCCGAAGGCGCTGAATTTCTCAGTGCGCCAACGGAGATCAAGTGGGGGAACCTGGGCCGGGTCAAGTACGCCGTGATGCGCGATCCTCTGAAGAACCCCGTCGAGTTCATTCAACTCGGTGAATCTTCCGGGCAGAGATGTCGGGTGCTGCGTGTTTTCTCTTTGAATCTCAATACCCGGGATATCGACAAGGCGCTTGACTTCTACCGGGACAGTTGTGGCATGACGGTGGAAAACGTCGTCGAACATTCGGGCCCTGAGTTTGGCGCCATGATGGGTTTTGATGGGGCGGCAACCGCAACCTCCTGGATGCTCAAGGGAGAAAACAAGGGCGAAGAAACGGCCTATTTCACGATCACCCACTGGCAGGATCCCGAGACCGAACCGCAACAGATTTCCGAGGGCTATACGCCTGCCTGGTACCGCATGTGGTTCTGGATCGAAAGCTCTGACAACGTTCGCAAGCTCTTCGATGAAGTGCGGCCAAAAATGAAGACGGTGACGGGGGAACCATTCACTTTTCCATCGGCAGGGCCTTGGGGACCTGTCACCATGGGCTTCTTCTTTGATCACGATGACGCGATGATGGAATTTGCCTGCCATGACGGCCATTGGGATGGCCTGCATGAGGTTCTGTAAGGGTTGACGGTGAAGTAGTAGAGGCGACCGACCGGGCATTTGGGGTAACCTGAACAGCCCGGACATTGCACCAGGGGCCGCGATGATCGAGACGGCGAAGTGAACCCGAAGCCGGCCAGGTTGCAACCGGGCGAGGACGGCAGGCACATAACCTACTGCCGACTCTGTGAAGCGCAATGCGGCATGATCGCAACGGTTGAAGACGGCCGCGTCATTGATGTCGGCCCGGACCGGGATCACGTGACCGCCGAGGGCCATATCTGCATCAAAGGCCCCTCAATCGTTCATGTCGCCTACGACAAGGACCGAGTCACGTCGCCGCTGAAGAGAAAGAGCGGGGGCGCGCCGGGCGAATTCGAGCCGACCAGTTGGGACGCAGCCCTCGATGACATCGCGCATCGACTCAGGCAGACCCGTGATGCCTTCGGCGACGGTAGCATCGCCGTTTACACAGGCAATCCAACCGCATTCGCAACCAATCTGGGTATGGCGCTGATGGGCTTTGCGGCGGATCTCAACGCCAAGGTCTATGGCGCCATGCACGTTGACACCATCGGCAAGCATCTGGGATCCGAGCTCGTCTATGGGTCGCCAATGGCCATGTCGTTTCCCGATATCGAGCGCACTGACTTCCTCATGATGCTGGGCGCCAACCCGATGGTTTCCCAGCTCTCGCTGGTTTCGGAACCCCTGTTTCGAAAGAAACTGGATGCCATTGCCAGGCGCGGCTCGGTGGTTGTGGTCGATCCCCGCCTTACCGAGACCGCGAAACGCTATAAGCACTGCCCGATCAAGCCAGACAGCGACGCCTGGCTGTTGGCCGGAATGCTCAAGGTGCTGGTTCGCGAAGGTCAAGTCAATGAGACACTGCTCAAGAAGAGGGTCTCCGGCTGGAGTGAATTGGGTGCTGCACTGCAAAAGGTGTCGATCGAGGAAGCCGCCTGCCGAACCGGAATACCTGAAGCCCGGATCGAGTCTCTGGCCATGGAATTTGCCGCCGCAGAGCGGGCGGTCTGCTACGGCAGGGTGGGCACGAACCGGGGAACCTTCACGACGCTGGCAAACGTCCTGATGGAGGCCCTTAATCTGGCGACCGGTAATTTCGGCAAGCCAGGCGGCTGCGTGATCGCTGCCGACGTTGCCAACCTGCCCATGCCACCTTATGGGTCCAGCAGGTCCAGGGCCGGCATTCCCATGACCATGGTCATGTCGCCGACCGGCGAAATCATCTATGACATTCTCACGCCGGGCGAAAGACAACTGCGAGCACTCCTGATCGCTTGCGGCAATCCGGTCCTGTCGGCGCCTGATGGCGAGAAACTGGCGCGGGGCCTGGAGTGCCTGGACCTGCTGGTGTCGATAGACCTGTACGTCAACGAAACCAACCGTCACGCCGACTACATCCTGCCAGGGCTTACCTTCCTGGAACGATCGGACATCAACGACTTCTGGAACAACAAGCCGCGCCCCTGGTTGCAGGTTACCGACGCGGTCATCCCGCCTGTTGGCGAGTCGCGCCTCGAATGCGAGATTCTCGATGACATCGCGGTCCGCATGGGCGGCAAGCCTGTGCTTGGCGGTATGCTCGGCCAGAACGAAAGAGTGCATCCAATGCAAGTTGCGGCGGGCAAATACGCACAGCGGGATGATGGGCTGACACTGGAAAAACTACGCGACCACTACCCGCATGGGTTTGCGCCAGCGCCAACCGTTGACGCCGAAGCCTCGTGGGCCCAGATCACCTTTGAGGACGGCAAACCCAGGGTCTGGGGCAACGTGATCAGCCAGGAGATGCAACGGTTGCTGAACCACCCCAGGCCCCCGGATGACACGGACGAACTGTTGCTGTTCGGTCGGCGCATGCTCAAGTCGCTCAATTCATGGATGCACAATGTGCATCGGCTGGTGCGCTCGGACACGCCGACGTTGATGATTCACCCGGACGACGCCGAACGCCGGGGGATCAAATCCGGCCAGGATGTCACCGTCAGCTCGAAGTCGGGCAGCGTCACCGTCACGGCCGAGGTGACTCCAGACGTTGTCCCCGGATCGGTTTGCTATCCCCATGGTTGGGGCCACAAGGGGGGCTGGGAGCTGGCCAACAGTCAGGCAGGCGCAAACATCAACGTCCTCGCCTCAAGCGATCCGAGCGACTGGGAGCAGGTGTCCGGGGCCTGCCACCTGGATGGCATACCGGTGCGGCTCAGTTAGAGTTGCGCGATGACCATTGCCGGAGCCGCGAGCCCGGCGCCAACTGCGCCCCACAGCGCCGAAAAATACCGCATGCTTCTGACTTTATGGCTTATTTTTCCCATTTCCATGCTCTCCTGGTTGTCTGTCGCCCGGCAGGGGGAACAAGCCCGCACAGATAGGCGGGAACCTGCGCGAACAAGGTTAGACATGGGCCTATGCAAACAACACCACGTTCAGGACAAAGAATATTCAGGCGCCGCGCCGGGGCCTCGAAGCAGGCAGCCAGCCTGCATAATGTTGTCCTCCCAAATCGAGAAGCAAAGGGGAATGACATGCTGACAGACCCGCGAATCCGCAGCACGGTCCTTGAGGGTCAAGTGGCAATCGTCACCGGCGGCAGTCGCGGCATTGGCGGGGCCACATCTGAAATACTGGCAGCCAATGGCGCTCATGTGGTCATAGCGGATGTGGACGAGTCCGCTGCGGCGTCCGCAATTGAATCGATCAATGACGCCTTCAGCGACGAGCGCGCCAATCATTTTGTGGGAGACCTGGTCGCGGCAGGCGTCTGCGACGCGCTGGTGGCGGAAACCATGAAGGCCCACGGTCGCGTGGACATCGTGGTCAACAATGCCGGCTACGCCTGGGACAGCCGAATCCACTCGATGACGGACGAGCAGTTTCAGGCGATGCTGGATATTCACCTGGTGGTTCCCTTCCGCCTGGCCCGTGCGTGTGCGCCGATCTTTCGGGAAATGGCGACCCGCGAGAACGAAGCCGGCGTGGAAGGCTTTCGCAAGTTTGTCATGGTGTCGTCGCTGGCAGCGCAGTGGGGCCTGGTTGGCGCCGGCAACTATGCGGCGGCGAAATCCGGGATGCTTGGCCTGATGCGAACCCTGGCGCTGGAGTGGGGCAGCATTCGCGTCAATTCCAACGCGGTGGCGTTTGGCGCCATCCAGACCCGGTTCGGGTTGCCGCAATCGGAGCGCGAAGTCGTGGAAACAGGCGGGCGCAGGATCCAGGTGGGTCGGTCCCTGAAATTCCTGCAGAGGATGGGGGTTGAGGTTGACCCGGATCACGTCCCCACGAACGAAGAGATCTACAGGCCGGAGAAGAACCCGAACATTGCCCTTGGCCGGAACGGCGTCATTCAGGAAGCTGCGGATTCGATCTTCTATCTCGCATCGCCGCTTTCCAATTATGTGACCGGTCAGGTTCTGGCCGTGGCGGGCGGCGCCCGCGGCGGCATGAGTTGAGGAGCGATCCATGAACGATAGCCCATTGTCTGCGTCCGAGGTGGTCGGAGCCCATGTCGATGCGGTCTGGCGTAACGGCGACGTTGACCGGGCGCTCGGGTATCTGGCCGAAACCAGCTGGCGCCACGAAACTGGTATCGAGGGTTCGGATCCCGTCAGGGCGTTTTCTCTCAAGGCACAGCGGGAGCGAATCAGCCGCGAGGCGGCGCTAGCCGGCGAAGCTGAATTCCAGATCGTGAAGCTGCTGGAATCCGGTGAATTTGCCACGATGGTGTGGGATCTGACCTGCCGCATCCCTGCCGACGAAGCGGAGGCTCTGAGAGCGCAGGGGTACTACTTTGACGATCAGAACCGCCTGTTGACCAAGGGGATTCAGGCTTTCCGCGTGGTCGATGGCAAAATCGTCGAGACGTGGGCGACCCAGGGCCCCTGGTTCCCGGGGCATTGGGGCGAGACAAAGACGGACCATTTGGCAACCACAGACCCAGCCGCCAAGGCGCCGGACGAGGTGGTGCGCGATTACGTCACCCGCATCTGGAATCAGGAAGACCCCTCAGCCATTGGCGAGTATCTGGCCGAGTCCTGCTGGCGCCACGACGCCGGCGAACCCGAACGACAGTTCATGCACTTCGACCACGCCTTCCAGCGACAGCGCGCGGAGGAAGGCTACGCCAACGGCGGCTTCGATTTTCAGATGCTTGAAATGCTGGTGTCGGGCGACTACATCACCATGATCTGGGATCTGAACATGTCCCTGAAGAAAGAGGAGTTGCGGGCAGGGATGCAGGCAAGGGGCGCGCAATTCGATCAGAACGGCAACATCATGCTGCACGGCATGGAAGTCTTTCACGTGGTGAACGGCAAGGTTGTCGAAGTCTGGGTTGGGCAATGCTGGGACCTCAAGGGCCATTGGGGGCGGACCATGAGCCGACAATGAAACTGTACATGGTGCCGTTAGCGCCCAACCCAACCAAGGTCATGCTCTACATCGCCGAGCGTGCGGAACTTGGCGTGAACATGGGCATCGAGCAGGTCGTGGTGAATACGGTCAAGGGACGCCAACGGGAGCCAGCCCACCTGGCCAGAAATCCGTTCGGCACGCTGCCGGTGCTGGAGCTGAACCAGGGCAGCTACCTGGTTGAGTCCCTGGCGATCATCGAGTACCTGGAAGACAAGTTTCCGGCGGGCAGGTTATTGGGCGAAAGCCCGGAAGACCGCGCCAGGGCCCGAGACGTCGAGCGCATCATCGACCTCCGGGTTGCCGGCCCGATGGCCCAATACGTGCATGCCAGCAACTCCCCCCTCGGCTATCCGCCCGACCCTGAAAAGGCTGCGCAATTGGAGCTTGGCCTGCAAACGCCTCTGGACTACCTGGAAAACCTGCTGTCCGACGGACGGCCCCTGCTCCTGGGCGAGCAAGCAGCCATTGCCGACTGTACCTTGCAGGCATCCCTGCAATTTCTGCGCTATGCCGAAGCGGACCTGTTCGGTGAACGTCCGGCCCTGCGGGCCTGGGACGAACGCCACCGACAACGTCCAGCGGCGCAAAGCGTGCTGCGCTGGTAGCTGATCACAAGCCTGCCGAGCCGCAGCCACACCGCCCGTTTGCTTCCGGGCTCGGCGAGGCAAGTTTCGAGAACAACGCTTTCAGACGCGTCCCTCACCGCCAACCTGAAGACGGGCGAGAAACTCTGCCTCGGCGTCGCAGTCGATGATCCAGTCGCCCACCTCCGTCAGACGCTCTGCGTCAGTCTCCTCCCGGATCACCGAAGCCAGGCGCTCAGCCGCTCGCTCGCCGAATTTACGCCCCGCTTGCCGGCTCAGCCTCGCCCGCTCGTCCGCCCGGGCTTGCTCCAAACGGGCCATGCCCTGTTCCAACCCACGGGCCATGCCCTGCCTCAGCCACTCGTCCCGCGTGGACGTCCATACCAATGACTCCTCCATGATCCGAAACTCTCCTGCATCCATGAAATCCCGCCGCCAGGCCGCCCGGGCCGATGGCTCCCAATTCAGACCGCGTCCATGCGCCTCAAGGAACCAGTCCGCATACGCCTGCCGCAGCTCCCGGTTGTCCGGCCCGGCCAGGCGCGCCGACACTCGCGCCTCAATCCGCTCCGGGTGCCTTGCCAGGGCGCTCTGGTGCAAATCAATCTGCACCGTCACCGCGTTGTCCTGCGGCAAATCCTCAACCTTCACCCGCCCCACGTCAATCAGCGTGAACAGTTGCGTGAACAGTTGAGCGCCGCCGATTCCTCATTCGGAAACGCGACCTGTAACAAGTCCTGCACCATGGGCTTGAAGTCGTAGCAGAAACGATTGGCGTACAGCGACACCCACGCGATCATGCCCAGGAGCAGCGCCAGCCAAATCTTGCCCTGGTTTAGTCTGATTTCCTCAGCGGAAGAATTCGGACTGATAGAAGCGCAGCTCGGCGATCGATTCGCGGATGTCTGAAAGCGCCCTGTGCGCGGACTGCTTGCTGATCCGGTCAAGCAACTCTGGTCGCCATCGACCGCAAAGCTCCTTGACCGTGCTTACGTCCAGATTCCGATAGTGGAAGTAGCCTTCGAGCGCTGGCATGTAGCGTCGCAGAAAGCGCCTGTCCTGGTGAATACTGTTGCCGCACATTGGCGAGACGCCAGCCGGCAGGTGCTGTTGCAGGAAACTCAGGGTGGCCGCTTCCGCCGCCTGCGCTGAAACCTTGCTTTCCCGCACCCTGGCAATCAAGCCTGATGCCCCGTGATGTTGTTGATTCCAGTCATCCATTCCTGCAAGCGCGGCTTCCGGAGCGGCGAGCGCCAGTTCCGGGCCGACAGCGATCTCGTTCAGATCCTTGTCGGTCACGAGGGTGGCGATTTCCAGAATCAGGTCTTGGCCCGGGTCCAGGCCGGTCATTTCCAAATCGATCCAGATCAAATCGGTGCTTGTCTCGGCGTCAGTCATGGGCTTTGGGTTCACCGGGGTTGAGCCAGATGCCCCGCACCGGGCGCGCAGGTATCATGCGGCTTCAGCGTCGGACGGGCATCCAGCATCATAGCTCCCTTTCTGATCGAGGCGGAAGAATTGCGCGAGGCAGGCGGTGACGCCCTGCTCGTCCACGTGGCGCCGGAACCGGTTTTCCTGGCCGCCCACATTCCTGGCGCATTGCACGTATCCCCGGAAGCGCTGGTCAGCGGCCTGCCGCCGGCGCCGGGACGTCTGCCGCCAGTAGCCCGGCTGAACGCCCTCTTTTCCAGCATCGGCTACACGCGGGAGCGGGAGATCATTGCCTATGACGACGAGGGCGGCGGCTGGGCAGGGCGCTTTCTGTGGACGCTTGAGGTAATCGGGCATTCGCGTTGGCGCTATCTCAACGGCGGCATCCACGCCTGGGCAGCGGCGTCCGGCGCACTCGCCACCGGCCCGGCAGAGGCGCCGCCGCGCACAGAGGTGTCTGTTGCAATCAACACGAACTCGATTGCGGAGGCAGAAGACGTCCTGGCGGCGATCGGCGCCGACGATACCGTCATCTGGGATGTGCGTTCTCGAGAGGAGTATGTTGGCGAGCGGGTTACTGCGAAGAGGCGCGGCCACATCCCGAGCGCCGTGCATCTCGATTGGCTGGCGCTGAAAGATCCAGCTGATCATCAGCGGTTGGTTCCCGATCTTCCGGGATTGCTGGCAGCACAAGGCATCACGCCAGACAAGGCGGTTATCACCCACTGCCATACCCATCACCGCTCCGGCCTCTCCTGGCTGGTGGCGCGAATGCTTGGCTATCCGAGCGTGCGCGCCTATCATGGCTCCTGGTCGGAATGGGGCAACCGAGGCGACCTGCCTGTGACAGATGGCAATGAACCAGGATAAGGCGTTCGCCAGCTTCCAGAAGCTGCTGCCGCAGCACGGGATGAGCCGCTGCCTGGGCTATCTGGCGGATGCCGAGGCCGACTGGATCAGAAAACCGCTGATTCGCGCCTTCTCCGCCGCATACGGCGTGGACCTCACCACCTCTGCTCGGCCAGACATGGAAGACTACCGTTCCTTCAACGATTTCTTCACGCGCGAGCCAGCCGCTGGTCAAAGGCCCATGCCGGAGGAACCGGGGATGCTGGCCAGCCCATGCGACGGCGAGATCAGCCAGGCAGGGCGCATCGAAGACGGGCAGTTGTTGCAGGCCAAGCGATGGCGCTATTCCTTGCGCCACCTCGCCCAGGAGCTGGCCGACGGATTCGATGGCGGCCAGTTCGCAACCATCTATCTGGCGCCTCGGGACTATCATCGGGTGCACGCGCCGGTAGCAGGCAAGCTGGTGGCCGCCAAAGCCGTTCCAGGCGCGCTCTTTTCGGTGAACGGCGCGACCGACGCCGAAATCGAAGGGCTTTTCTGCCGCAATGAACGGCTGATCTGCCGGCTGAATACGGATGCCGGCGATCTGCTGATCGTCCTGGTGGGCGCGCTGATCGTCGCCAGCATCCAGACGCCCTGGGCCAGCCCGGAATCACCCTACCGCCGGTCAGAACTCCTGCGCCCGAACCTCGCCCTCGCTCAAGGCGAAGAGCTGGGTCGCTTCCAGCTCGGTTCCTCGGTGATTCTCTGCACGCAGCCCGGCGCCTGTTCGCTGGGGGATCTGAAGCCCGGTCAGAGGGTACGGTTGGGGCAGGCTCTGGGGCGCTGGTAGTCTGCAGGAACGGCGGTTCCGATCTCGGCTGATGCCCGGGTCTTGCCCTTGCTCCAAATCGGGATCATCGCAATTGAGTTTCAGCGCTATTCCAGCAGTGCGGCGCGTATGGCGAACAGTTCCGCATCCGTTACCTCAAGCTCCTTGCTGATGAAATTCATCACGCTGCCGTACTCCTCGTCCATCCAGGAAAGCACGGACTCGATGTAGCGCGGGTCAGAGCGCATCAAGGGTGTCAGCAGCTCCAGCGGCAGCGATGCAAGAAACGCGTAGGCGCCGCCTTCTTCCGCAGGTTCCTTGGCCGGGTCGCCACGAAACTCCGAAACATAGTCCACGAGTTGCTCCGACAGCGCATAGTCGGCCACGACCGTGGCGCGGGGCACGCCGAGCGCCGTCAACAGCAGCGCCGCCGTTGTTCTTGTAGTAGCCGTCGGAGCCGTTCACCTGGCAAGCCAGAAACCACGTCACCGACAACCCGATAGACAAGGCACTGGAAAATCGCGGAGAAAACTACCGCCAGCGCGCCGCTGGCCGTGCGCGCCATTCGCCGGTCGTGAGGCGCCCCTTCCCCCTTCCAGGCCGCATACGGTTTACCTAAGCAGCCTGTGCGCGCTCAAGAATGTGCTGCGCACCCTCGGTCGGCGAACTGATCTGCACTACTGATATGTCTCGCCGCTCCGCTTCCTCCTTCAGTGTGGCGGCCACCTCCAACAAGGCGTCCGGCACAGAGTCTTCCTCGGATTCAACGCCCGTGATCAACTCGCGGATCTTGGGGCGGAACAGATAGCTCGGCGCATCGGTCAGGAGATGCAGGGCCCAGAGTCTCGCTCGGCACGATTGCAGACCTTGTTTGAGCCTCCTGGCTTCCAGAGAAACGATATTCGCGGCGAACACCGGGCTGAGAAACGTGAACTCCGCCCTGGCCTCTTGACACCCTAACGGCAGAGATGCATTGAAATTTCCCTCGAACCCCGCATGAGCTCCTATCACCAATTCCCGGATCCTTGCCTCCAAGGGCTGCTTCTTCGACTTGGGAGCAGGCGTGCGGTTTCCTCCCAGAGGGTCACGCCAGGCAAAGGATGCGAAGGGAGCGGCCATTCGCAGGAAGGCGCTGCACTCCAGGTCGGCAGGAACACGCTGCGTTTCACCGAGATACAGACCCTCCAATGGCGGGCGCCACTCGCCGGGCTGGCCACCGGACTTCAGGTGCCGACGACAGCTATCGATCGTGAGCGCTACAACGTCCTTGATGTATCTGGCATCGTCAGGAAAGAAGTTCTTGACGGCGCTGGCGCTCAACAAGGGCAAGACCTCGTCTTCTCCCTCCGACGAGCGCGCCATCAAGGCGATGGCCAGGCGCTCACCGGACCCGAGCGATGGTTGCAGGAGCACCGGCGCCCAGGTGATCTTGTGCTTGAGTTCTTTATTGCAGGTGGGTAGCGCCATGTTTGTCTCCACGCTAACTAACTCCAGTCAAATCGAAATGCGCCTTGCCCCTCGCCGAGGCCGAGCGCTGAATCGATCACTTGCGGCAAGAAGGGTATGCGGTCTTCCAACAACCGACAGCATTCTCCAAATTCGGGATTACCCTGCCAGCCTTTTGCGAGGCCTGCAATCTTGACCTCGCTGAAGTTGACCTTCGCAAAAGACACCGCCTCCTGCTGAGTGGCGAACCGCCAGTCTTGGCGGCTCTCGGGCATCGGTGATTGAACAAGGAATGGTTCTGGCGTGGGCAGCCCAAGCGATTGAGCCACCAGGCTGCAAACCACTTCCCGAATCAGCTCGTGGCGAGGAGATTCCTTGGCAATGATCGGGATTTTCTCGGGAAGCAAAAAACCTCGGTAAACGGCCTTGCGGCCTCTGGAACGCCGGATTTCCTCGACAATCTGACAATCTGCCCCGATGGAAATTGGCTTCGGCATGGCCAGGATTTTACCCGTCCTGATCAGAAAAATTCTTCAATTCCTGGCGCACGTTGGCTTGAGGCGTCGGCTCGCCGTTTGACAGGTTCGGGCCGACTGATCACCCATCCGCAAACGTCATCACCTCGGCGATGTTGCTTGCTTGCAGCGCCAGCATCAGCAACCTGTCCAGGCCAACGGCGACGCCAGCGCAATCCGGCAGCCCGGCTGCCATGGCGGCCAGCAATCGCTCGTCCGGCGCAACCTGGGCCTTGCCCATGGCAGCGCGGCGCTGGTTGTCTTTCGCCATCCGGGCGCGAAGCTCTTCGGCATCGGTGAGTTCGTGGTAGCCGTTGGCGATCTCGATGCCGTCCACGATCAACTCGAACCGGGCGGCTCTGGGTTCGCCGTCTTGCCGCAAACGCGCCAGGGCGGCCTCGGACGGCGGAAAGTCCACGACGAAGCAGCGGCCCGGCGGCAGCTTGCGCACGGCTTCGGCATAGCGGATGTCCATCTCTTCCGGTTCGCCTGTCAACACGCCGGTCAGGGACTTCCAGGGTAATCGCGCATAGTCGTCGGCATTGGCCGGGCCGAGAACTGCGTCGATCAAGGCGCTCACTTCATCCATCAGGGCATCGTCGTCGAATCCGGGCCTGTACCATTCGAGCAGCATGAACTCGGGCCTGTGCTGGCGGCCAGACTCGCCACTGCGGAAGGCTGGGCCGATCTGATAGTGGGCCGGGGCGCCAGCGGCGAGCAGGCGCTTCAGGTAGAACTCTGGCGAGGTTTGAAGAAATCTGCCGTCATCCAGGCGCAGGCTGTCGATGTGCGGGTCAGTGACCGTGCATTCGCCGAGAACCGGCGTCTGCACTTCCAGGACACGCCGCTCGGCAAAGAAGGCGCGAATCCGCCAGAGCATATCGGATCGGGCTTTCAGAGCCGCAAGGCTGCAAGTCGGCTGCCAGCTGGCGTCTGTCACGGCAAACCCGCAATTCTCAATTGGCTTTGAATGCGGCCCCGAAGCACGGAGCCGCAAACATGCGGACCGCATTCGCCGGTTGGACGATTCGCTCAGGCGCGGCTGACATACTCGCCGTTTCGGGTATCGATCTTCAGTCGGTCGCCCACATTGATGAACAGGGGCACGCGGATCGTCGCACCGGTGCTGAGTGTGGCTGGTTTGGCGCCGCCGGACGCAGTATCGCCCTTCAGGCCCGGATCCGTTTCGGTCACTTCCAGAGTCACGAAGTTGGGCAGCGCGACCGAGATAGGTTGATCGTTCCACAAGGTCACCTGGCAGACGTCCTCTTCGCTGATCCACTTCACCGCGTCGGCCATGGCGGATTCCGAGGCGGCAAACTGCTCATAACTGCCGTCCGTCTTCATGAAGTGCCAATGCTCGCCATCGCTGTACAGATAACTCATGGCAAACTCCATGACGTCCGCAGCGTCCAGGGATTCGCCGGAACGAAAGGTGCGCTCCCAGACGCGGCCGGTCATGAGATTTCTGAACTTTACACGGGTGAACGCCTGCCCCTTTCCCGGCTTCACGAATTCGCTGTCGAGAATCACGCAGGGGTCGCCTTCGAGGAGCACCTTCAAGCCACTGCGAAATTCATTGCTGCTGTAGCTTGAAGCCATGAGAGACCCTGGTTGACTGACGAGCCCGGAAATGACGCCGGCTTCGGGCTTGGCAAGTGCGCCGTCGCATCATAAGCGATTTCCGGTGAATCACTATTCGCCGCCTGTCTGTGGGATCATGGCAGGCAGTTGCAGGAGGGGCGCCGTGGAAAACACGCCGAGTACGACCGTGGCTGCGGAGCAGCCGAGCCACGCGTTCATCGTCCTGATTGCCGCGGTTGCCACCCTGGGCGGCTTTTTGTTCGGTTTCGACAGTGGCGTTATCAATGGCACCGTCGATGGGTTGCGGCTTGCCTTTGCGTCAGACGAGGTCGGCACTGGCTTCAATGTAGCTTCGATGCTGCTCGGTTGCGCCGTCGGCGCCTTCTTCGCAGGCACGCTCGCAGACATCTTCGGACGGCGCAATCTGCTGCGCGTGGCGGCGGTTCTGTTTGTGCTGAGCGCCTGGGGATCCGGTGTAGCGGGTTCATCCCCGGAATTCGTGATCTATCGCCTCATCGGCGGCCTCGCCGTCGGCGCCGCCAGCGTCATCGCGCCCGCCTACATTGGCGAGGTGGCGCCCGCCGCCTATCGCGGCCGGCTTATCAGCTTGCAGCAGATCGCCATCATCAGCGGGCTCTTTGCCGCCTTCGTCAGCAACTACGCACTCGCCGAATTTGCGGGCGGATCAACGGCCGAATACTGGTTCGGGTTCGCAACCTGGCGCTGGATGTACTGGATGGAAATCGTGCCCGCCCTGGCCTTTCTCCTCGGCCTGCTGCTGATTCCGGAGAGCCCGCGCTTCCTGGTGGCCAGGCGTCGGGAAGCGGAGGCCCGCAGCCTGCTCCGACGTCTCTATGGGGCGGCGGCGGGCCCGGCCAAGTTCATCGAGATCGACCAGTCCCTGGCAACAGATCATCAGCCAAACCTGCGCGATCTCTGGGACGCCACTCGCCAGCGCATTCGGCCCATCGTCTGGGTGGGTGTCGGGCTGGCGACCTTTCAGCAGCTCGTTGGCATCAATGTGGTGTTCTACTACGGCGCCGTGCTCTGGCAGGCTGTCGGCTTCTCCGAAAGCGACGCCCTGCTCATCAATGTGATCTCCGGCGGGGTCAGCATCATTGCCTGCCTGATCACCATTGCCCTGATCGACCGCATCGGCCGCAAGCCACTGCTTCTGGTGGGTTCGGGCGGCATGGCGGTCACCCTCGCGCTTCTGGTCGTGGCCTTTGCCAGCGCTTTCATCGACGCCGAAGGAGAAATCGCGCTCAGCGACGGCATGGGAATACTGGCGCTGGTAGCGGCCAATCTCTATGTATTTCTCTTCAACGCCACCTGGGGACCGGTGATGTGGGTAATGCTGGGTGAGATGTTCCCCAACCAGATTCGCGGCTCTGGCCTCGCCGTGAGCGGCATGTTTCAGTGGGGGTCGAACTTCGCCGTCACCATGACCTTCCCGATCATGCTGGCCGGCATCGGGCTTGCCTTTACCTATTCCCTTTATGCACTGGCAGCAGCGGTTTCAATTGCCTTTGTAGCCCTGGCCGTGCGTGAAACGCGAGGCATCGAACTGGAACAGATGCAGGGCTGACCCGGGCCGTCCGTGTTGGCATGACAGCGGGGAAGGGTCAAACTTGCGGCCCTCGGCAGGCAAGGGGGCTTCGAGCGTGAACACGGCGATCTGTTTCCGCTCTGCGCAACATAAAGGCACTGATTGGCGCAGGTTCCGGTTAGCCTTCACCCTCGACAGGCGCCTGGCCCCCGTCCTGGCGCTTGTCGCAGCCCTGTCACTGGCCGGGCCGGCGCTCGCCAGCAACCTGCCGCCGAATCCGGCGCTCTGGCCGAAGGTGATCGACGAGGCCAGCTCGGACGCCGAACTGGAAGCCCGTATCAGCGAATTGATGGCGGGCATGAGCCTGGAAGAGAAGGTGGGGCAGATGGTGCAGGCGGAAATCGGCAGCGCCGACCCGGCCGCTGCGCGCCGCCACCATCTCGGTTCTGTCCTGAACGGCGGCGGCTCCTGGCCGGATGGCAATGCAATGGCCACGCCCGAGGCCTGGCGCAAAATGGCTGCCGCCTATCGCTCCGCATCCATGGACCGCGCCGATGGTCGGGCCGGCATTCCCATTCTCTGGGGCACGGATGCTGTCCACGGACACAATAACGTGGTGGGCGCCACCCTGTTCCCGCACAACATCGGCCTCGGCGCCGCCAACGATGCAGATCTCATGCGCCGGATCGGCAAGGCTACCGCCCTGGAGGTAGCGGCCACCGGGATCAACTGGACCTTCGCCCCGACGCTGGCCGTGGCCCGCAACGATCGGTGGGGGCGCACCTACGAGAGCTTCTCGGAGGAGCCGAGTCTCGTCGCCAGGTTGGGCGCGCCCCTGATCGCGGGGTTGCAAGGCGGCAGCGCCGAACAGCGCTTTGCTGCGGGCCGGATTCTGGCCACTGCCAAGCACTTTG
Source organism: Pseudomonadales bacterium (assembly GCA_965199705.1). Taxonomy (GTDB): domain Bacteria; phylum Pseudomonadota; class Gammaproteobacteria; order Pseudomonadales; family Azotimanducaceae; genus Azophilus. Next base: position 418,423 of record OZ241359.1, on the reverse strand, counting down.
TCGGCGATGGCGGCACGCGCAATGGCGAGGATCAGGGCGATGTGCTGACAGACGAGGCAACTCTGGCTCACCGCCACGGCGCCGGCTATGTGACAGCGCTGGCGGCCGGCGCGCAGACAGTCATGGCCTCGTTCAGCAGTTGGCGCGGCCTCAAGATGCACGGCAACAAGTACCTGCTCACCACCATCCTCAAGGAGCGCATGGGCTTTGACGGCTTTGTAATCGGCGATTGGAACGGTCACGATCAGGTGCCGGGATGCACGGTCTATGCCTGTGCCGCGGCCATCAATGCCGGGGTGGACATGATCATGGTTCCGGAGAAGTGGCATCCCTTCATACTCAGCACCCTGCGCCAGGTGCAGGCGGGGCGAATCGAGACAGCGCGCATCGACGATGCGGTGCGCCGCATATTGCGCGTCAAGCTGCGCGCTGGCTTGTTCGAGGCGGAGCAGAACCTGCCGGAAACATCGGTCATCGGCCAGGCGACGCATCGCGCCCTGGCTCGGGAAGCAGTGCGCAAATCGCTGGTTCTGCTGAAGAACGAACGCGGCCTGCTGCCGCTTGATCCAGCTGGCCACATTGGGGTGGTTGGCGCGGCAGCGGACGACCCGGCGATCCAGAACGGCGGCTGGACCGTGACCTGGCAGGGCACTGAAAATCCGCCAGAACGCTACCGGGGCGTCACCACCCTGTTGCAGGGATTCGAGGCAGCGGTGGTTGCGGCCGATGGGCGCATCAGCCATAGCGCCGAGGGCCGTTTCGACGAGGCGCCGGACGCCGTGATTCTGGTGTTCGGCGAACAGCCCTACGCCGAGGGCGAGGGCGACCGCGAAAGCCTGTTGTTCAGCGCCCGGGACGCGAAGCCTCTCAGGATCATGCGGCAATTGAGAAGGCAGGGCGTGCCTGTGGTGGCGGTGTTTCTTTCCGGGCGCGCAATGCTCGTGAACGAAGAAATAGACGCAGTGGACGCCTTTGTTGCGGCCTGGTTGCCAGGATCAGAAGGTGCGGGCGTTGCCGATTTGCTGTTCGCCGACCCGCTGGGAAGGGACTTCACCGGCAAACTGCCCTTCAGTTGGCCACAGACGGAGTATCAGGCGCGGTTGGGGTTGAATCGGGACGACGACACCTACACGCCGCGCTTTCCCTTTGGCTACGGGCTGACCTACGCCGACTGAAGGCGCAGCAGCAGCCTCTTCGCTCAGCCTCCTGGCGCCTTGCAGGGGCTGATCCACCCGCACGGCCAGTAACGGCCAGGCGGATGGTGAGATTTCAGGATTTTGGTGCCGAAGGCGAGACTCGAACTCGCACGGGCGAAGCCCACTACCCCCTCAAGATAGCGTGTCTACCAGATTCCACCACTTCGGCCATATCACATACTTGTTCATACGCGTTGGTTCATGCGTCTCAGCGTCGGCGGAACGCCATCACACATCAGGTATCGCGGGCGCCCCGTCATTATCGCCGGTTTCCTCGCCTGCCTCACCGGTTGGCTCTTCGGTCACGCTGATTTCTGGCGTCGAATCGCCGACTTCGCCGTCTGCAATTTCCAGAGGCATCGTCTGCGGCAGGCCGAGATCGCGCATACCGGTCGCCTTTTCCTGTGCAATCCAGGCCAGGCTGAAGGCAATCACGAAGAAGCCGACGGCCAGCCAGGCCGTTACCTTCACCAGGAATGACGCTGAGCCACCGCTGCCAAACATGGTATTGGCTGCACCGGCCCCGAACGCAGCACCCGCGTCCGCGCCCTTGCCCTGTTGCAGCAGCACGATTCCGGCGAGCGCCAGCGCATCAAGCACGAGCAGCATCATCAACACGGATTCCAGGGTTGTCATGTCCACCGGCCTTGTCCTCGTACAGGCTGTTTCTTCACGCGACTTCGGTTGCTGCAAGCCTGGCTGCGTCGATAATCGCCAGGAAGCTGGCGGCCTCCAGGGAAGCGCCACCCACCAGCCCGCCATCCACATTCGGTTGGGAGAACAGGCTTGCGGCATTTTCCGCATTGACGCTGCCGCCGTAAAGCACCCGCACACGCTCGGCTGTGGCGGCGTCCTGCTCGCAGAGCAGCGCCCGGATCATCGCGTGCATGGCTTCCGCCTGCGCCGGCGTTGCCGTAACGCCCGTGCCAATCGCCCAGACGGGTTCATAGGCCAGGGCGCCAGCGCAGAGTGCCTGACATCCAATGCGGTCGATCAGGGCGCGCAATTGCCGCGCCACGACGGCCTCCGCCTGGCCGGATTCGCGTTCTTCCAGGCTTTCGCCAATGCAATAGATGGGCGTGAGCCCGGCATTGGCTGCCGCCTCGAATTTCGCCGCTGCCTGCTGGTCGGTTTCCGCATGATCGCGCCGCCTCTCCGAGTGGCCGGCAAGCGCCCAGCGCGCGCCCAGATCAAGGATCATCGGCGCGGATACATCTCCGGTATGCGCGCCTTCAGGCTGCGGATGCAGGTCCTGACAACCCAGGGCGACGCCAACCCCTGCCATTCGGGTAACGCACTCGGCAAGATAGACAGCCGGTGGAAAGATCACCACGTCCGGCCCGGCGGACAGGTCCCGACCGACAAGCGCCAGGCTGAAATCTTCGATTCGCTGCCTGGAACCGTACATTTTCCAGTTGCCGGCAACGACAAGGCGACGGTTCGATTGCATGCTCACAGCGCCCGAAACACGCCCTAAAGGGGCCGATACATCGGATGTCCGCTCTCGCGGATGTTCAGCACATGCAGCGCAAAATCCTCACCGGTGGCGGATTCCAGCGCATCGGGAAACTCGTGGCTCCAGTCCAGGATGTAGGTTCGCTTGGAGATACGCCACTCGCCCTTGCGCTTCTCAAGCTCATCCAGGTAGCGCCCGCCGTACATCGTATTCCCCATGGCGCCATTGACTTCCCGGCCACCCACGGCGATGCCGTAGCACTCCGCCTTCGCGCTGTCGCCATCCACCTGCACGATCACGCTGGTGCAAAGGTGCCAGCGTCGCGGCGCCTCACGCTCGTGCGCCATCACCGTGGTCACCCAATCCTCGCCGTTGCCCTTGAAGAACCCGAAGTCCACCTCGGCATCTGGCCAGAAGCAAGACATTTGCCCGTCGTCATCCAGCCAGTCCTGCGTGCGTCCATATCGGTGAATCACCTCTTCACAGGCCTTCTTGTCGAGCAGTTCCTGCAATCGTGCGTCCACTTGCCCTCTCCTTGCCAGCTCCCTGGCATTCAATTCGGGGGCGGCATATTGACAGAATGGCGCGACCGAGGAAACGCTGCCGAATGGGGATTCATTGCCGAATCGCGAAGCGGTGGTATTCCCGCCAGGCTTCGACAAATCCGCCGAGACCCCGCCCTTCGGAGGTGCGGGCGCCCCGCGCTCTGGCAGCGCCAAGGTCGATGACGATCGCGGCAATCGTCGCCGGCGGCAGATGCAGACGGAACATGTCCGTATTGCCTCCCCCCTTGTGTCCTGCCGGTTTCGGCAGCGGCGGTTGGCGCAGCCCGCGTCTCAGCGGGGCCACGAGCTCTGGCTTGTCGGCCAGCAGACGCAGCGCCTGCTCCAGCATCCACCGTGACCAGACGTCCGGCTGGTCACAGGCCGCCTTGTAGTTCGTCCAGTCCAAATCGGCTACAGATCCTGCCCGGTCAGGCGCCCGCAGGCTTCACGATAGCGGGCGATACTCTTGTCAATGACCTCGGCCGGCAGCGCCGGCCCCGGCGGCGTCTTGTCCCATTCGCCAGCCGCTACCACGGTTTCCAGATAGTTGCGCACGATCTGCTTGTCAAAACTCGGCTGTTCTCCGCCCGGCTGCCATTGATCGGCGGGCCAGAAGCGGGAGCTGTCCGGGGTAAATATCTCGTCGATCAGGATGGGCGTGTCGGCACCGGCGGGCAGCCCGAACTCGACTTTGGTGTCCGCCAGTATGATGCCGCAGCTTTCTGCATGATCCCGCGCCTTGCTGTACAGACGCAGCGTGGCATCCGCCAGCCACTGCATCCGCTCGCGCCCGACGATGGCGGCGCCCTGGTCGAAGGAAATGTTCTCGTCGTGCCCGGTTGCCGCCTTGGTGGACGGGGTAAACAGGGTCTCCGGCAGGCGATCGCTGTTGCGCAACCCCGTCGGCAGGGGAATGCCGCAGACCGAGCCGCTGCGCTGATAGTCCTTCCAGCCGCTGCCGGTGATGTACCCGCGGGCAATACACTCGATGGGAACCACTTGCGTCTTGCGGCACAGCATCATGCGGCCCGCCAGCGCAGACTGCTGGGCGGCCGACAATCCGGGGACATCCGCCGGATCGGTGGAAATCAGGTGGTGCGGGAACTCTTCGGCGAAGAAGTCGAACCAGAATCGGGAAATCTGTGTCAGCACCACGCCCTTGCCGGGCAGGCCGTTGGCCATCACTACGTCGAAAGCGCTGACCCGGTCGGTGGCGACGATCAACAGCGCCTCTTCGCCCGATTCCAGCGTCAGATCGTAGAGGTCACGCACCTTGCCGCTGCGTTTGTTGGGCAAGTCAAGGTTGGTTTCAAGCAATGCCTGGGTCATGGCGGTCGCGGTCCTCTTGTTGAAAATGTCGTAATGCGCACGAACCCGGCTCAGCTGGCCTGGGCCAGCGCGGTGGCCAGATCGTCCAGCAAGTCTTCGATTTCCTCGATGCCCAGGGATATGCGCACCAGGCCATCGCGGATGCCCATGCCTGCCCGTTGCTCGGCGCCCATCTCATGATAGATGGTATGCGCAACCGGGATGGCCAGGGTGCGATTGTCGCCAAGGTGGGTGGATTTCACGATCAACGACAGCGCGTTCATGAAGGCCCAGATGTCCAAGGAGTCGTCCAGTTCAAAACTCAGCAATGCGCCCGGTCGCCGAAACAGGGTTCGGGCGCGGTCATGCTGCGGATGATCCGGCAGGCCGGGGTAATAAACACGACGCACCTCCGGGCGGGCGTCAAGAAACTCGGCCATGGCCTGGGCGTTGGCGCATTGGCGTTCCAGGCGCAGGGCCAGGGTTTCAGCGCCGACGGAAATGCGATGCGCGGTCTCCGGGGCGAGCGAGGCGCCGAAGTCGCGCAATCCCTTCTTCTTGATCTGGGTAAGCCCCCACAGGCGGGTATCGGCAACCTGATAGAGCGGGTTGATGTTGGCAAAGGTCCGCCAGTCGAATCTGCCCATCTCGGTGATGGCCCCGCCAAGGGTTTCGCCATGCCCGGAGATGTACTTGGTGAGGCTGTGCGTGACCAGGCTGGCGTCGGCCTGCGCAGCCTGGAACAGCCAGGGCGAGGTCATCGTATTGTCCACCACGTACACCAGCTTGCGTTCCCGGCAGAGGGCGCCGATTTCCGGCAGGGCAGTGACCTGGGTGCGCGGATTGGCAATCGTTTCCACGAACACGAGGCGCGTGGCGGGCGTGATGGCGTCGGCCACCGCCGCTGCCGAGGTGGCATCGACGAAGGTCACATCGAGTCCCTGCTGTGCGAAGCTCCGAAACAGGCTGTTGGTGTTGCCGAACAGAAAGGCGCTGGAAACGAAGTGATCGCCACGTCGCAGCAAGGCGAACAGCAGCGTGCCAATGGCCGCCATGCCAGTTCCGAAGCAGAGGCTCGCGACCCCGCCTTCCAGCGCCGTGATCTTGTTCTGCAACGCTTCCACGGTGGGGTTGCCCTGCCGACCATAGGTGAAGCCCGCCTGCTTGCCCTGAAACACGGCCGCCAGCTCGCGGGCGTCCTCATAGCCGAAGGTCACCGCACCGTGCGTCGGCTCGCGCAAGGACCCATGCACAACGCCACTCAAGCGGTCTCCGTGCACAAGCCGGCTGGTAAATCCCTTCATGACGCGAAACAACTCTGGCGGTGGACTGGAACGCTAATGATGGCACCAACCCGAATGTTGCGCCAAATCTCATTGATTCAAGCGCCGACTGGACCCGGTCAATGTCAGTGTACGACCAGGTCAGGAAGCGGCCGCGCCGCTGTATCCGGTCAGTTCCATGTAGCCCCTGCCGACGTCCTGGCCAGACTCGTCCAGCACCCGGATCAATCCCTCCCAGTAGCGAACCAGGGTGTCCATGCGCTGATCCTCGACCGCGGCCAACAGGCGCCAACGCCGGTCTCCCATCTGCAACGCCCAGCGCACCGGCCAGTCCGTGCCCTGTTCATCCCGCCACCAGGCCAGCGGTTGCAGCCGGAAGTCATTCCGGGTCAGCGTCCGCTTGGCGCCGTTTGTATCGATCCAGGCCCCGTGATCGTGCCGGTCGCGCAGGCCGTCGCTGCGTCGTAGCTGAAAGGCCATCAGGTCTTCGCCACTGTCGAACATCAGGGCAAACCAATCCCAGCCCGCCTGACCGGCACTCAAGGCGCTGGTGCTCCACTCCCGGTCGAGCCAGCCGAGCCCGGTAACAGCGTGCCGCTCGCCATCCAGACTCAATTGACCGGTAACCCTGAGGCGCGGCGCCGAATAGTAGTAGGACGCCTGCTCTGGCCCCTTGGCAGAAAGCCCGGCGTTGCCCTGAAGGATCATGCCCTTGTCTGGACGCAAGCGCAGGTCCGCCGCAAACCCGCTTTCGGCAGCGCCAAGCCGCCAGTTTCCTTCGAGCAGGTCAAGGCGCCAGTCCTCCAGCCAGACACGCGCGCCCGTGGAGTCGGCGCTGGCGCCTGCCAGAGCCGGGTGTCCCCGCGCCAGACGCTCTGCATGCCGATGCTCGCGAGCGGCCACATCAGTTACAGCGAAGTGCGCCAGCCAGGCCTGACCGTTGCGCCACGGATCTGCTGGCCTTGTGGTGCGGTGGAGCGCATGCCGAAAGACAGTGAACTGAACGCCGAATTCGCGGCCTTCAGCCGTATTGAGCGCACAGGTCAGATACCACCATTCGTTGCGGAAGGCCGGATGCGGACCATGGTCCGCGGGAAACTGGAATTGTCTCGGCGCCTTCGCCTCGGCGAAGCCGGTGACGTCACCTTCCGGTCCCAGGAGCCCCGTCACCCGCAATCCCTGAGGCGCGGCTGGCGCCGTCTCCGGCCCGGCCCCGCCGCAACCGCCATGCAGCAGGATCAAGGCGCACAACCACGACACCCTGGTGGCAAGACTAGGCACGGGCAGGGTTCCACAAGGCAGGTAACAGGCTCGCGGCCAGGGCCGAAGCCAGGCCGAGCGCAGCAGGAATCATCCAGTCTTCCAGGCGCATGCCAAACTCGATTGTCCAACCAAAGGCGCGAGGGTTCACCACCGCGCACAGCATCCAACCGATGCAAGCGCCAAGCGGCAGGGCAAAGGCCAGCGCCATGCCGCCAAACAGAACGCCTCGAACCAGTGCAACATGGCGCAATTCACTCCGGGTCAGCCCCAATGTGTGCAGCAAGCGCACAGTCGCTCGCTGGTTCACATGCGCCGCTGTGAGAGCGCAGAAAAGCCCGACGACGGCGACGATCAGCGCCATGACCGTCAGCGCCCGGGCCATGGCGAAGGTCCGGTCAAAAGCAGCAAGCGCCTGTGCCCGGAGGGCTGCACGCGACTGGACGCGCGCCTCGCGATCCTTGAGCGCCGCCAGCAGGGCAGAAGCCTGCATTCCGGAAACAGACAACCGGTCAAAGGTCAACGGACCGAAGCGAGCGGCAGTGGCGGCATCCATCAAGAGCCTGGGGGATTGGTCCCCGAAGCCGGAGAATTCGCCCGCGATCTTCAAGTCACACTGACCTCGGCCTTGTGCGGAGGGCAACTCCTGAGCTGGCGCGCTGCCAGGCAGACAGCGGTGTTCGATCACATCACCTGGCGCGAGGCCGGTTTGCCGGAGGAATCGCTCGCTGGCCAATGCTTCGCCTGCCGCCAGCGCGCGACCGAATCCGTAGCGAGCACTTTCCCGGGCATCGAATTTCGAGTAGTTGAACATCACCGAAACGCCATCAAGCCGCCGACTGAATCCGCCATAGGCCCTTGCCTGCACTGATTCACCGAGACGGTGCAAGGTCTCGGCCAGATGCTCGGCGCCGCCCTCGGGCAGCGAGACGAAGTAGTCATGGCTCAGTCGTTGATCCAGCATGCGCGTGAAGTCCCGCTCGAAACTGCCCACCATGGCCCCCATGCCAACGCCGGCGGCCGTCGCGAGAATCAATGCGCCAAGTGCTGCGGCGAGATCAGACTGATGCCAGCCGGTCTCCCGCAACGCCAGACGAGTCAGCACCCCTGCGCGCGCCGCACCCAGAATCCGGCTCACCCAGGCGGTTGCCGATGGCGCCAGGGCAAGCATCAGCAGGCTGGCCGCAAGAATCGCCGCAAAACCGCCAACAAGCCCGGTCTCCGCCATACCGACGCCGGCCATTACACAGCCAACGGCAAGCGTCACGCCGAGCAGCTTGACCGATTTGCTGAGGCGCGACGCCTGGTTGGGGAAGGCCTGTCGAAACGCCAGCAGGGCGCCGGCCAGCGAAATTGCCAGGCCGGACACTGCGGCCTTGATCGGTGCCGCCCAGGTCGCATCGGTGGCGATGGTTACATCCGTGCCTGCCCATTGAATCAGCCACCTGGCCAAGGCGTTGCCTGCCACATATCCGAGGCCGGTCGCCAGCAGGGCCGGTAAGGTGAAGGCAGCGGCGAAGCAGCCAGCCATCGCCGAGCGACCAAAGCCGAGCACCGTCAGTCGCTGCAACAGCAAGGAGTGATGTCGCAGCCAGAGCACGCAGGATTGGTACACCAGAAACCAGGCAACCAGCAGAGCCAGCAACCCCAGGACGCCGAGGTTGAACAGAATGGCCTGGCCAAATTGTTGTTCCGGATTGGCGTCGGCCAGGCTTTGCAGATCCCAACCCGCCAGGCGAATCCGGCGATCAGGCAGCCCCGCCGACAGGCCGGGGGAAAGCTGCTCCAGGAATCGACGCCAGGCCTGACTGGCCTGACGCACCTCCAGCGCCACATGACTCAAGAAGTCAGCCGGCAATCCGAGCACAGCCAGCGCATCGCCTATGTCAAGAAACAGCGCGCCTTCCATACCGCGCTCGACCACGCTCAGCACCTGCCAGTCTTCACCGTCAAGGCGCACGGAATCACCCACTGCCAATCCCAGGCTCTGGTCCGCGACGAGGCCATTGCGAACGAAAGGTTGCCCTGATTGTGCCGGTGCGCGGCCATGCCCAAGCCAGTCCGTGCCGATGATGTGGTAGCGCCGCCCGTTTTCGACCCTGTGGCCCTCCACCACCGGCGCCAGCTGCGCAATCTGCGGCAGGTCGCCCGCCCGCCAGGCTCGACGCAGGGCGAAGTAGTCAGCCATTCCAGCGCCGTCGCGTTGCGCAATGTGCGTAGCGGTCAGCAGATGGTCAGCTCGCTGCTCTATCGCCTGCGAGATCGTCAGGGAAATCAGATGCACGGCAACGGTTGAAGCCACCGCCAGAATCACGGCGGATAACCCGGCCCACGCTGATCTCGGCGGGCGCCGAAGAAACCGAACAAAGGCGCGCAGAAGCAGCGTCACGGCAGTATTCGCTGCCTGCATCCGCCACACAGCCGCGGCCCGCAAAGGCACGGCTGGGGCAGACAGCTATCGAAACAGGGGCTCGACACCGAAGGCAACCATTTGCAAGCCCTGATCAGCCTGTTCAACCCGCGTCCGGGTGTGGCATACGGTTCAGTTCAATGGTCCGGTCCGCCTGCTCTGCCAGGTCCGGGTTATGTGTGGCGACTATCAGGGCGCATTGTCGGCTGCGGGCCTGCTCGAACAACAGCTCTGCCACCGTTTCGGCGTTCAGGCGATCAAGATTGCCGGTTGGCTCGTCCGCCAGAATGATCGGCGGCTCGTGCGCCAGCGCCCGGGCGACAGCAACCCGCTGTTGCTCACCACCGGAAAGTTGCTCTGGAAATGCGTCTCGCACATCACTCAGGCCGATCTCGTCCAGCCGCTGCCGGGCGGCTTGCAGATTCGCAGGCAAACGATTCAACTGCCGGGGAAGCAGCAGATTCTCCAGTACCGTCAGGGTGGGCACAAGATTGAAGAACTGGAAGACATAGCCGATCAGGCGGCGCCGAACCTGGCGTCTCTGACCCTCATCGAATTGGTGCAGCGCATATCGCTCGCCGCGCACATTCAACACCAATCGACCCGCGTCCACTGGCAGCAGGCCGGCAATCAGATTGAGCAATGTGGTCTTGCCACAGCCGCTCGGCCCGGAGAGCGCGACGACTTCGCCTGGCGCAACGCTCAGATTCATATCGCGAACCACTTCGCGGCGACGCCGTTCAGCCCCATAACTCTTGCAGACGCTGGTCAGGCGGATGGCCGGCGCGATGCTCTGGTCGCCGACGCCGCATCCGGGCTCTTGATTTGCGTGCAAACTGCCGCTCCGTTATCTTGGCCGCCCGCTGACGGAGTGGTACAGCGTGCAGGGCCATGGAACACGAACCCTATCGATTGGTCTTGCGGATGCCGCAGCAACTGCGCCTTCGCATCGACGAAGCCGCGAAACATTACAGGCGCAGCAAGAACTCTGAAATTGTAGCCCGGCTACAGCAGTCATTTGGGGTGTTGCCAAGCGACCAGACAGAACGGGCCCTGGACCCGCCACTGAATTCTCATCTTGAGGCACTGCTGCGACAGTCCTTGAGCAATCGGGAAAAGGACCTCATCAGGGCGTTCCGGCGCCTGAATTCTGACAAGCAGCAGGCGTTGATTGACTTGCTGACCTGACGCGCCGCGGTGTTGCACCAGCTTTCCGGCACAAGTTCCGGGCCTGGATCAGTTCTGGCGGCAGGTTTCTCGATAGCGGCGCAGTGCGTCCAGATGCTCAGCTTCCGGTCCACCCGCGATATCCAGGTGTTCGATGATGTCATCCAGCGTGGCGATGGCGACAACCGGCGCCTTGAAGCGAGCGCTCAGTCGGTTCACCGCGCTATCGCCGTGCGCACCTGACTCCTGCCGGTCCAAGGCAATGACAAGGCCCGCCAGACGAGCGCCCGAGGCTTCGATCATACGCGCGGCCTCCAGCTTGGTGCCGCCGTCCGTGACCACGTCGTCGATCATCAACACGTCGCCGGCCAGGGGCGCGCCGACCAGCAGCCCGCCTTCGCCATGCGCCTTGGCCTGTTTCCGGTTGTAGGCGATGGCCACGTCCCGGCCCTGTTCAGCGAGCGCGATTGCGGTGGCCGTCGCCAGCGGAATACCCTTGTAGGCCGGCCCGAACAGCACATCGCACGGCAGGTCGGCGTGCCCGATGGCGCGTGCGAACCAGCGACCCAGTTCGGCAAGATCCGGCCCGCCGGCAACCAGGCCGAGATTGAAGAAATAGGGGCTGGCGCGCCCGGATTTGAGGGTGAATTCGCCCAGGCGCAGCACGCCCTGGCGCAGCATGGATGCGATGAAGGCGCGCGCGCTTGGCGCCGCGACCGCCATCAGGCTGCCTTTTGCACGGCGATGAGCGCGGTCGCACCGCGTTCTGCCAGCGTCAGCAAATCCAGAAATTCCGACCGATCGCAGGCCGTGCCCTCCGCCGTACTCTGCACCTCCACCAGCCCGCCGGAGGCCAGCATGACCAGATTCATGTCGATATCGGCTGCGGAATCTTCGGCGTAATCCAGATCGAGGATTGCCTGACCTTGCCAGACGCCGACGGACACGGCAGCGGCGAAGGTGGTAAATGCGTCCTGTACCCTGAATCGGGCCAGGGCGTCGCGCATCGCAACGCAGGCGCCGGTGATGGCAGCGCAGCGGGTGCCGCCATCGGCCTGGAGCACGTCGCAATCAATGCGCAGTGTGCGCTCGCCAAAACGCTTGCGATCGATACAGGCCCGCAGCGAGCGCCCGATCAACCGCTGAATCTCCATGCTGCGGCCGCTTTGCTTGCCGCGCACAGCTTCCCGGTCAGCGCGGCTGTGCGTAGCTCCGGGCAACATGCCGTACTCGGCGGTGACCCAGCCCTGGCGGCTGCCACGCAGAAAGCGGGGAACGCCATCTTCTACGGTGGCCGTGCAGATCACCCGGGTATCGCCGAACGCCACGAGCACGGATCCATGCGCATGAACGATGTAGTCTCTCTCGATATGCACTGGCCTGAGCTCGTCAGCGGCACGGCCGCTGGCCCGATTGCGAGGCACTGACTGACTGGATTGAATCGACATGGGGGTTAACCCGAATATCGCACCAAGGCGCTGATAGATTGGGCTGATGTTATCGATCTTTCAATTGGTTGTCTTCGATACTGAAGCGCTGTGCCGATTACAAACTGCGCTTGCCGCGCGCTCGCTGGTCTTTTGCCCGTCTGCGCGTCCATGCTCCCTCGACCATAGGCGTGGCTATGCTCTCGGTCGCGAGCACACGCAGACGGACAAAATCCGGCGCGATCATCACGGCCCCCGGTGCAATATCCGGGTTAGCTGATCACATCCTGGTCAGTGTAGCACCGACAATCGGTTAAACTGCGCCGGGAACTCGTGCAGCCGGATGCTTCGGCAAACCGTGCGGAGCCAGGATGCCAGATACGAACGATCAGGCGCGCAAGGTCGAGAGCATGACCGCATTCGCGCGCAGCCAGGGAACGGCGCCAGGATTTCAGCTTGCCTGGGAATTGCGTTCGGTGAATCACCGGCAGCTCGATGTGCAGTTGCGTATGCCGGAATCGCTCAGGTCCATGGAATTTGGTCTGCGCGAAACCCTTGCGGGACGCTTGCAGAGGGGGCGGGTGCATTGTCTGCTGACGCTGGACCAGGACGCCGACCTGCCGGCGCTGACCATCAATCGACCGCTCCTGGTGCAATTGCTGGCAACGCTGGAACAAATTCGCCGGGACGCGCCGGAGACGCATCCACCCACCTCCCTGGAACTCTTGCGCTGGCCCGGCATATTGCGCGACCCAGGGCGCCCGGACGGCCCCCTGACCACAGCAGTCGGCAATCTGTTCGCGGTCGCGCTCGAACGGTTGGTGCAGGCGCGACGACGCGAAGGCGAAGCGCTCAGAGATGGCCTCCTGGCGCGGTTCGATGAGATCGAGCGCCTGGTCGCGTCTGTTCAGGGCCTCGGCGAGGGCCTTGCAGACCAGGTGCGGGCGCGCATTGAGACGCGGCTGACGCAACTGAACGCTCCGGCAGCGGACGAGCGGGTGGCGCAGGAGGTGGCGTTGCTGGCACAGAAAGCGGATCTGGCAGAAGAACTGGAGCGGATTCTGATTCACTTGCAGGATGCCAGAAGCGCCCTGGCCGATTCCGGCCCGCATGGCCGGCGGCTGGATTTCACCTGCCAGGAGTTGATGCGTGAGGCCAGCACCCTGGCGGCAAAGGCACTGCTGCCGGCGATGGCGCAATTGGCGGTGAGCCTCAAGGTTGCGATCGACCAGGTGCGCGAACAGGCGCAGAACCTGGAGTAGGCCAGCCGTTCAGCCGGCTTCGATGCGGGCGATGGCGGCCGGCAAGTCCTGAAGCGTTTCAATCTCCGCACTCGCCGGAGGACGCACATTCGTTTCCTGGCGCCGAGCGCGCTGGATCGGACCGTTGATCCACACCGTGTGCATCCCCACTGCCGCCGCCGCGCCAATGTCATCCACCGGATGGTCGCCGACATACACGGATTCTTCTGCGGCAACACCCTGATGGTCGAGCGCCCGCTCGAACAGATCCGGCGCCGGCTTTCGGGCGCCGACGTCGGCGGCGCAAAAACAGAAGGAAAAATACCTGTCCAAGCCGATGCGCCTCGGATCCGCGTTGCCGTTGGTGAGTGAGCCAAGTGTGTAGCGGCGAGCCATGGACGACAGCACCGCAAGCGTGCCCGGATAGAATTCGACCGCATGACGGGCCTCGAGCAGCACCTCAAAGGCCCTTTCCGACAGCGTTCTGGCCGCTTCCGGGGGTGTGCCGCTTCGCAGAAAAACCTGGTGCAGCACCGCTCGGCGCAGGCCGGATATGTCATGGCCGAGTTGCGGCTGCTGCTTGATCAGATCGAGGTAAAGCTGCCGCAAGTCTCCCTGCTCCGAATAGCAGGCTGCCGCCGCCGGCGCTTCCGCAGCCAGCCAGGCGCGGAGCCGCTGCTCGGCGCGCTGCACCACTTCCACGTCCCACAGGGTGTTGTCCAGGTCGAAGGCGACCAGCCGAATGCGTGGCATGGTTCAGGGCTTGGATTGACGCTGGCTGCGCGGGTGCGCCTGATCGTACACCTTGGCCAGATGCTGAAAATTCAGATGCGTATAGATTTGCGTGGTGGCGATGTCAGCATGACCAAGCAGCTCCTGCACAGCGCGCAGATCGCCCGAAGATTCCAGCAGATGGCTGGCAAAACTGTGCCGCAGCAGGTGCGGATGCAGGGCGCTGTTGCCGAGGCGCTGGACGCTCTGCTGTTTCAGGCGTTGCTGGATACTCCTCGGGCTGAGTCGCCGGCCATCCCGACTGACAAACAACGGCGCCTCCGGCGTCGGCTTCGGCCTCGTTGCCAACCAGGCCTGGATGGCGGCTATGGCCTTGCTGCCGAGCGGCAGAATGCGCGTCTTGTTGCCCTTGCCGGTGACTCTGACCGTGCCGCCGCTCAAGTCGAGATCAGCGATGTCGATGCCGACCAGCTCCTGTAGCCTGGCGCCACTGCTGTAGAACACCTCCATGATGGCCAGGTCCCGCTTGGCAAGCGGCGTTTTCGGCGCATCATCGAGCAGTGTGGCCACCTGATCAGCGTCCAGGGTTCTGGGCAACCGCGATTTCCCCTTGGGCGCCCTGGCCGAAGCGGCCGGGTTGCCAGCGATCAGGCCACGGCTTTCCAAGTGACCAAAGAAGCGCTTCAGACTGGACAACATGCGCTGCATGGTGCGCGGGCTCAGGCCCCGACGATGCGCCGCAGCCAGGGCATCAGCGACCTGCCCCCGGTTCACGGCTGGCCATGGCGTGTTGACCGTCGCCGCAAACGTCTCCAAGTCTCGTCGATAGGCTTTCAGCGTATGCGCGGAGTAGCGCTTCTCGAACCGGAGATAGTCGAGAAAGCTTGCCAGCAGCGCATCATCCGCGAGGCTGGGCGCAGGTGTATCAGGTTCTGTGCTGTTGGTTGAGTCGGTCAATCGTTCGCGCCAGAACTTCGGCTGTAAAATCGATGAACAGGGTGTCCATGTCCGACGCATAGTGCAGCGGATCCCGGCTGCCGATGGCGATGACCCCGGCGCCCTCGCGCAGCGGCAGGGGCGCGATTACCGCGCTGCCGTCGCCTTCGTGCTCCTGCACCGGAAAGATGGCTGCAAGCTCCGATTGGCGCAAGCTGGTGCAATGGGGGCGCGACTGCGTCAGGAAGGCTTCGCTCGGTAGCTGCTCCGCATGACCTCTCAGGTGGTCGAACTGCAGCGTGCTCGGCTGTACGTGGCAGCACACGAAGTCCGCATCGAAGTCCACCAGCAGGTGCGTGGCCAGAGCCTCGTTGAGATGTGGCCAGGACGCGACGCCGAACAGCGTCAGGGACAGGTTGCGAAACTTGCTGAACAGCGCCTGATTGGTCAGGGCCGTGGTCTTCAGGGATTGCAGCTCCCGGCGCAAGTCAATGTTGGCCTCGCGCAGCACCGCAACCTGCCGCTCGATCAGCGAAACGGCGCCGGCAGGGCTGTGCGGCAAGGCGATGTCTGCCAGCACCTCGGGGTGTTCAACAAAGAACTGCGGTTGCGCTTTCAGGAAAGCCGCCACCTCCGCCGAACCCAGGCTGTGTCCGGCGTCTTCGCTTATCGCTCCTGCCGCCGCATCATGCAGCGTCAGATAGGGCGAAATACGCTTCTTTTTCAATGCAGTTCGTTATCCCTTTGCAGAAAGCCCGTTGCTCCGCCTGGCCCGTATCTTGCCCACATAGACCAGATGAGCATCCCCGGTCATTCTAACGGGCGCGCCTGGCCCCTGCCAGTTCACCTGCAGGCTGCCGCCGACGAGACGCACCAGAACCGTCGCCTGGACATGGCCGCCAAGTCGGGCCGCAACCACGGCAGCGCAGGCGCCGGTGCCACAGGCGCGGGTTTCACCGACGCCCCGCTCGAACACGCGCAGGCGGATTTCGTCGGCGGCCAGCACTTCGCAGAATCCGATGTTGGCCCCCTCGGGGAACGCAGCGTGCGCGCAAAGCGCACTGCCGGCCTCGGCGACATCGACCGCAGTCAGGTCCTGCACCATGACAACCCCGTGTGGATTGCCGAGCGAGACGGGCGTTACGGTGAACCGTCCGCGGCGCGTGTCCAGGCGCCAGCGGGACCCGGCCGGCTCTGATTGTTCCGGCAGAAAGGGTATGGCTGGCGGCTCTGTTGCCGGAGCGCCCAGGCTTACGCGCACGTCCTCGCCCGCCTGGGACGCCGTCACCCTGCCGCCGGCGCTTTGCAGGATCAGTTCCGGCAGGACGCAGAGGCCGCGGTCATGCACGAAGCGGAAGACGCAGCGCACGCCATTGCCGCACTGTTCGGCTTCGCTGCCGTCGGCATTGAATATCCGATAGCTGAAATCCGCATCCGGTTCGTTGGGAGGCTGCACGATCAGCATTTGATCGAAGCCGACGCCCGTCTTCCGGTCAGCCCACAGGCGCACCTGCTCCGGCTTCGGCGACGCCTTCCGGGTAACGCCGTCCAGAACCATGAAGTCATTCCCGAGACCATGCATCTTGGCGAAGGTGAATGAACTCATGACGGCGCCGCGCCGATTTCCAGCGCCAACTGATCTTCGATGGTTTCCCGGCGCCGAACCAGTCGGCACTCGCCCTGATCCACCATCACTTCGACTGCCCGGTTGCGCGCGTTGTAGTTGGAGGCCAGGGCCATGCCGTAGGCGCCAGCACCGCGCACCGCAAGCAGATCTCCCGGCGCCAGGGCCAGACGGCGGCCGCGGCCGAGGAAATCAGCGCTTTCACACACCGGGCCGACCACGTCCCAGTCTCGGGTCACGGCATCGGGCGCAGGCGGCGAAACGAGGTCAACACCGTGCCAGGCATCATAGAGCGCGGGGCGCAACAGATCATTCATGCCGGCATCGACGACGGCGAAGCTTGCGGCATCGGACGTCCTGCCCGGTTTCAGATACTCGACGCGGGTGAGCAGCACCCCTGCCTGGGCCGTGAGAAATCGACCTGGCTCCAGAATGAGCTCGATCGCCCGTCCGGATAGCAGCGGCTGAATGGCAAGCGCAAACGCATCGGGATCGAATCCCGGTTCGTCCTTGTAGGTGACGCCAAAGCCGCCACCGAGATCCAGATGCTCAAGCCGGAGGCCATCGGCCGCCAACTGATCGACGAGGGCCAGCAGCCGCTCAAGCGCCTGCCGGTAGGGTGCGACAGATTCGATCTGCGAGCCGATATGGCAGGCGATCCCGCACGGGTTCAGCCACTCGTGCGTGCGCGCGAACTGCATTATTTGCCGGGCGCTGCTGGCCGAAACACCAAACTTGCTGGTTTTCAGCGCGGTCGCAATGTGCGGGTGAGCGCCAGCATCCACCTCGGGGTTTACGCGCACTGCCACCGCGGCCCGCCTCTGCAACAACGCCGCCTGGCTGGCCAGACGCTGCATCTCGGCCTCGCTTTCGACATTGAAGCATTTGATGCCGTACTTCAGGGCCAGATTGATCTCGGCCAGCGACTTGCCCACACCGGAAAAGACAACGCCTTCCGGTGCGCCGCCAGCCGCTACCACCCGCTGCAACTCGCCGCCCGAAACAACGTCGAAGCCGGCCCCGAGCTTACGCATGAGCCGCAACACGGCCAGGTTGGGGTTGCTCTTGACCGCGTAGCAGATGCTGGCCGGCAGGCCACGGACTGCGCTTGACAGGCGCTGAAACCGAGCGCGGACCGCGTCGGCCAGATACACGAATGCAGGCGTGCCGAACGACTCGGCGATCGTCGTGAGCGGCGCCTGGCCGGCGCAGAGCACACCCTTGCTGCGATTGAACGCTGCGTGAGCCAGCCCGGATGTTGCGCCAGGAGGCGGGTCAGACGTCTCTGTTTGCTGACTCTTCAATTGAACGCGCTCCACTTTGACGCGCCATCTCGATTACCCACTGCGCTGGCCGCGCCCTCGCCGACCCCTTGCCTGGTGGCTCGATATCGACGCTGCGGCCGGATTCCCCGTCTTCAGGCGGCTCCGGCGGCAAGTACAGGGGGCCCTTCTGGCCACAGGTGGCCGCCAGCAGGAAAACCCAGGTCAGCAGCAACAGCAGGCGCATCACTCGGGCTCAGCTGACGATTCAAGACGCTGACCGAACAGGCTGGCAATGCGCTCGCCGGTGGTTGCCCCCGGCGGGTAGTGACCGCGCGTCAATTCTCTCGCCAACGCCCGGACCTGCGTCATCGGCAGCGGCCGATAGCCAGTCTGTTCCACCGATACGTTGATATGGGGAGACCGGGTTGGCGGCGCAGCATGCAGGTGACCATGCACGTTGACCCATCCGTCGGGCGCCTGCGACAGCGGCATGTGGGTCAATACCAGCATCGGCTCACCGGGTGCAATCATCAGGCTGTACAGCGCATCGAACCCGGAGACCCGCAACTTGCCCCTGCTGTTGAGATCGTGATTGCCGACAATCAGCATATTGTCGCCGCTGGCATCGGCAATCATCCGCCAGGTGGCTTCCTGCAGGGCGCCCTGCATGGCGACATCGCCCAGGCACAGCAGCAGCTCGCCGGCGCGAGCCGCCGCCAGCCAGCGGCGTCGCAGACAGGCATCCATATCCGCGACGTCTGCGAAAGGCCGACCGGTGTATTTCAGGATATTGGCGTGGCCGAGGTGCAGGTCCGACCAGACCTGCACCCGGTCATCATCGTGCGCCACGCAACTCGCCGGTAGCTGCTCCAGCACGCCGAGCATGTGGCGGAAGGTCCGGGAGCCGTGGTTGTCCGCAAGCTGCCCGTGCAAGCCCGCGTTCAAGTGCTGCCTGTAGCAGCCCACCGCCGTTGCCAGCGCGCCGTCCACACCGAGCGACCGTGCATCGTCCTCGCGCATCATGTGCTGGCCTGCAACTCCGCCCGGCGCGCACGGATACTTGCGCGAACCGCTTCAGGCGCGGTGCCGCCCGTGTGCTTCCGGGCGCCAATTGATCCTTCCAGGGTCAACGCTTCGAACACTTCCGGCCCAACCTCGGCAGAGACCAGCGCCCGCAGGCGGGCAAGCGGAATCTCATCCAGTCGCAGCTTTTCCTCCAGCGCCCAGGCAACAGCCTTGCCGACCGCCCGATGCGCATCCCGAAAGGGCATGCCCTTGCGCACCAGATAGTCGGCCAGGTCGGTTGCGGTAGAAAAGCCGGACAGCGCCGCCACGCGCATGGCGTCGGCATCCGTCTCGATTTTCGGGATCAGGCGCAACATCGCTTCGATACAGACCTTCAGGGTATCAACCGCATCAAACAGTGGCGGCTTGTCTTCCTGACTATCGCGGTTGTAGGCCAGAGGCTGAGACTTCATCAGCGTCAGCAGGGCCATCAGGTCGCCGAGCACGCGCCCGGTCTTGCCGCGAACGAGCTCCGGCACGTCCGGATTCTTCTTCTGCGGCATGATGCTGGAACCGGTGCAGAAGCTGTCCGGGAGGCGAACGAAGCCGAATTGCGGGCTCGACCAGAGCACCAGTTCCTCGCACCAGCGGCTGAAGTGCGTGAGCGCGATGGCGGCAACAGCGGCAAACTCCAGCGCGAAGTCCCGGTCGCTTACCGCATCCAGCGCATTGTCGGCTGGCGCTTCGAAGCCCAGCAGGCGGCAGGTGTAGTGGCGGTCTATCGGAAAGGACGTTCCAGCCAGGGCGCCGGCGCCGAGGGGCATGATGTTCACCCGGGCGCGGCAATCCCGGAGACGGGCCCGATCTCTTCGCAGCATCTCGCACCAGGCCATGAGGTGGAACCCGAAGGTAATGGGCTGCGCGCTTTGCAAATGCGTGAATCCCGGCATCGGCGTATCGCAGTGGGCCTCCGCCTGATCGAGCAAGGCCAGTTGCAAGCCATCAATCAGCGCCGTCAAATCGTCGATTTCCTCGCGCAGATACAGGCGCAGCGCCGTACTGGTCTGATCGTTGCGAGAACGGGCCGTGTGCAGTTTCTTGCCGGCATCGCCGATCAGTTCGATCAGGCGTTGCTCTATGTTCATGTGTACGTCTTCGAGATCGGCGCGCCACTCGAAGTTGCCCGCCTCGACTGCCTGCCCGATCCGGTCCAGGCCCGCGAGTATCTGCTCGGCCTCGGCCTCGCTCAGAATACCGGCGCGGCCGAGCATTCGGCAGTGCGCAGCAGAGCCTTGCAGGTCGTGACGGCAGAGGCGTCGGTCATAGGAAACCGACTCGCTGAACGCCTCGACGAAGGCATCCGTGCGCGCACCCAACCGACCCTGAATGAAACGCGATGATTGGCTCATGTCCGAATTATACCGACGCTTATGTCGCACATGGCTTGCCGACATTCGCCGCTGTTATCGGACCGCGGCCTCGCTAATGTCCCGTCAGGGACCAGCCAGGGGATTCGCGCCATGCAGCCCGGGAAATAGCGTGACAAGAACCGAGACTGCCAGCCCGCGCCAGCGTATCGCCGTGCCCTCGTTGCGCGGCCTTGCGCTTGTGCCAGTGGTGGAAATACGCTATTTCCTTGCCGGAGGCAAGTACGTGACCATCAGGCACGGAGAAGGCGCCATTCTCAGCAGGGAAACATTGGTAAATCTGGAAGCAGAATTCGGGCATCGCTTTCTCCGCATTCATCGCAACGCGCTGGTAGCGGTGCGATTTATCGTCGGCCTGGAGCGCCTGGCTGCCGGTCGCTTCAGATTACGCATGGCTGGCGCCGAAGAGCGCCTGCCGATCAGCCGTCGTTTGATGCCCGAGGTGCGCCGGAGGTTGTCCGGGATGGCAGACAGCGGTACGCCGCCCGGAGACCGAACGAGACGCGGCAATTGAACCGAAGCAGGCATCTGCGCATCGCCACCCGCCAAAGCAAGCTCGCGCTCTGGCAGGCTGAATTCGTCAAGGCCGAGTTTCTGCGCGTGCATCCGGGCTTGACGGTCTCGCTGGTTGGCATCACCACGGATGGCGACAGATGGTTGGACGCATCGTTGACCGAGGTGGGCGGCAAGGGCTTGTTCGTCAGCGCTCTGGAAGCCGCATTGCGGGCTGACGAGGCCGATCTCGCAGTGCATTCCATGAAGGATTTGCCAGCCCTTCTGCCATCCGATACCGCACTGCCAGTGGTGGCCTGGCGTCAGGACGCGCGCGATGCCTGGATAAGCCCGTCGGGCAGTCTGGAGTCTCTGCCGGTGAACTCTGTGGTCGGGTCGTCGAGCTTGCGCCGGCAGGCGCAACTGCTGGCCTTGCGGCCCGATCTTCAAGTCGGGCCGATTCGCGGCAACATCGACTCCCGCCTCGACAAGCTGGATGCCGGGCGCTATCAGGCCATCATTCTGGCTCGGGCAGGCCTCGAACGCATGGGTTGGGCCGGGCGCATCACCCGCACCCTGACTCTCGATCAGATGTTGCCAGCAGCGGGCCAGGGCGCCCTCGGATTGCAATGCCGCGCCGATGATGCTGCGCTGCACAAGCTGCTCAGGCCCTTGCAAGACCCCGAAACCGAAGCCTGCGTTGGCGCAGAGCGAAAGGTAGCCGCTGCGCTCGCTGCGGACTGCTCCACTCCGATGGCTGCCTACGCATGCGCTCAGCAGGATGGCAGCATCTGGTTGAGGGGCCTGCTGGCCTCGCCCGATGGCAAACAAGTATTGCGGGCTGAATCCAGAAGCGAGTCCCCCTCCGAGGCGGCGGAACGCACGGTTTCGGCGTTGATCGAGCAGGGCGCCGAAGACATATTGCGCGACCTGCGCTTGGCAGCGTCCGGTTGAGGGTCTGGGTCACTCGCTCCGAACCAGGCGCCAGCCGGCTGGTCGAGGCGCTGGAATCGGCCGGTTTCGAGGCGCTGGCGGCCCCGGTTCTCGATATCGAGCCGGTTGCATTTCAGCCGCCGGCTGGCCACTTCGACCTGGCGTTGTTTGTGTCGGCAGCCGCGGCTCGACTGGCCGCCACGCTGCTTCGCCGATGTTTCGATCAGGCGTATGCGGTGGGCCAGGCGACGGCGGCCGAACTTGCCCTCTGCGGCGTGCAGGCCATCATCGCACGCACGGAGTCGAGCGAAGGCCTGCTGGCCGAATTGCCCGCTGTCGCCGGCAAGCGAATCCTGCTTGTCGCCGGGATTGGCGGGCGCGACACCCTGCCCAGGGCGCTGGCAGCGCGCCAAGCGGAGGTGGCGCGATTGGCGGTTTATCGCCGGGCGCCGATAACGCCCATCATCGACCCGTCCCTTCTGGATTGCCTGGTGGTGTCAAGCGGCGATGGATTCCGACAGGCGGCGCAGGTATGGTTGGCGGCAGCGGGCCCAAGGGACGCGCCCGTGTTGACGCCTTCAAAGCGGGTAGCCGATATGGCGCAAGCGATTGGTATGACCAATGTGACGCAGACTGCCGGCGCATCGCCGGAAGCGGTGCTGGCGGGTCTGAATAGCCTGGCGCAGAAACATGAGTGAGCCGGAAGATCTGCCGTCAGACGAGCTTGTCGAGACGGTCGAAGCCCGGGACCTCAGCCGTCGCTGGCGAGTTTTCGGGTTCGCGCTGCTGGTGACGGCGCTGGCTGGGCTGTTGGCCGGAGGCGCCGGTTATGGCTATTACCGTTGGGTGCTGACGCCTCGGGACGCCAATCTCGAACAGGCGCTCGCAGACGCTCAGCAGGAGCGCGCCAGAATGAAGACGCGCCTTGATGCCTTCGAGCAGGCGCACGCCGAGGCCCTGGAGGCTCACGCCAACGCGCTGACGCAGAAGCAGCAGCGATTGCACGCGGCGCTGATCGAACGCCTGAACGAGGTAGCCAACCAGGCGCCGCCCACCGAACGTGAGTGGCGTCTGGCCGAGGTGGAGTACCTGCTGCGGGTCGCCAACCATCGCCTGTTGATGGAACAGGATCTGGCGACGGCGCTGGACCTGCTCGGCTCTGCCGACGCCTTGCTCGCAAGCCTCAACGATCCCGGCCTGCATCTGGTGCGCGCGGCGCTCGCTGACGAGCGTCTGGCCCTCAAGGGCTTGGTTGTGGCAGATGTTCAAGGCCTTTATCTGCGGCTTGATTCGATCAAGCGAGGTCTCAGCGCCCTGGCGCGCGCCATGCCGGAGTTCGGTCCACCCCCGGTCGTCGAAACGCCTGCCGACGCAGGCCCACCGGAGCGCCTGGAGGATCGGGTGCTCGAGCAGCTCCGTGGCCTGGTCCGGTTTCGTCGGATCGAACCGGACGCCATGCCGGTCATTGCGCCGGAAGAAGCAGCTTATCTGGACCTGAACCTGCGCTTGATGCTGGAACAAGCGCAACTTGCGGCGCTGAAGCGCGACCAGGTGGTGTATCAGGCAAGTCTCGGCAATGCCCACGAGTGGGCCGCTCGCTATCTGAACGCCGAAGACCCACAGGTTCTTGCCACCCTGAACACTTTGCTGAGCCTTCGGGAGATTCCGCTGGATTCCAGCCTGCCCGACATCAGCGGCTCCCTGGATGCATTGCTCGAAGTGCGGCGCAAAGGACCGTGAAACTCGGGCTGATTGTGTTCATTGGCGCTGTCGTGCTGGGCGGATTCGCCGGTCTGGCGGTGCTGCGCGACCCAGGTTATGTACTGATCTCCTACGATGGCGCGGTGCTGGAAACAAGCATCTGGGTCGTAGCGCTCGGGCTGGTGCTGGCCTATCTGCTTGTACGCTGGACGCTGGCGGCGCTGCGCCGCCTGGTTCAGGGCAAGCGCCGATTTGCTTCCTGGCGCAAACGCCGGCAGACCGAACAGGCACTGCGGCAAACAGCCGAAGGCCTGCTGCTGATGGAAACGCGGCAGTGGCAACAGGCAGGCCGATTGCTGGTGCAATCTGCGCAAGCCAGCCCGGCGCCAGCGGCAAACTATATTGTGGCTGCGCGCGCTGCCGCCTTGATGGGCGACGAATCCGGCCGCGACGCACTGCTCGAAGCTGCCGAAGGCGCCGAACCGGAAGCGCCACTTGCGGTGGCTCTGGCGCAGGCAGAGGCGCTCACAAGCAGGGGCCGCTGGCAGTCTGCCCTGGAAGTCCTGCGGCCACTGTACGAGCGCTTTGCAAACCAGCCAGCCCTGATCGAGAAGTTTCTGCAATGTCATCAAGCCTTGGGGAACTGGTCCGCTGTCCTTGACCTGGTGGCCGATGCGCGCCGTTTGCAAGCATTGGACGAGGCGGCCCTGGACGCGCTTCAGCAAGAAGCCTGGTTGGGCCGGATTGCCGCTGCCGACGCCGCCGCTGCGTGGGAAGACCTTCCGAAAGATCAGCGTCAGAACCCCGAGTTGGTGCTGGCGGTGGTCCGCCGCATGGTGGATACGGGCGATATTCCGGGCGCCGAACGGCTGCTGGTGCACTGCCTGGACCGCGCCTGGCACGAGGGACTGGCGCTCTACTACGGCACTCTGAAGTCTCCCGCGCCGCAGGCCCAGATGGCGGCGGTGGCGCGCTGGCTCAAGGCGCGGCCGGAAGACAGCAGCCTGTTGCTGACCGCGGCCCGAGTGGCGTTGCGAAACGCAGCGTGGAACGATGCGCGCGCCCACCTGGAGGCTGGATTGCGCCTGTCGCCAACCCCAGCCTTGCAAGCGGAGCTCGGCCGACTGTTGATCGCGTTGGGTGAGCCGAAGCAGGGGGCCAAGCTCCTGGTCGAGGCTTCCGGCAGCTTGCCGGACCTGCCGCTGCCCACACGGGCTGCACCCGGCGCCTGAAACAGCTTCAGCCCGGATATTGCGCCAGGGCGCTGACCCGGTATGGCCGGGCTGCCAGAAGTGGGATGCGCGGGCTATCGACCCTTGGCGGACTGAAAGAACTCGTCGTTGGTCTTGGTGTCCTTCAGCTTGCCCAGCAGCCATTCGATGGCCGCCAGGTCGTCCATGTCGTGCAGGAGCTTGCGCAGAATCCAGACATTCTGCAGCTCTGTATCACTCACCAGCCGTTCCTCGCGTCGGGTGCCGGAGCGACGGATATTGACAGCAGGATAGACCCGCTTTTCCGCGATCTTGCGCTCCAGATGCAGCTCCTGATTGCCGGTGCCCTTGAACTCCTCGTAGATCACTTCGTCCATCTTGGAGCCGGTTTCAACCAGACAGGTCGCCAGGATGGTGAGGCTGCCGCCTTCCTCTATGTTGCGCGCAGCGCCGAAGAAGCGCTTCGGGCGTTCCAGCGCATGGGCATCGACGCCACCAGTCAACACCTTGCCGGATGACGGCACGGTGGTGTTGAAGGCTCGGGCGAGCCGCGTCATGGAATCGAGCAGGATCACCACATCCTTGCGATGCTCCACCAGCCGCTTGGCCTTCTCGATCACCATGTCCGCCACCTGGACATGCCGGGACGGCGGTTCGTCGAACGTGCTGGCCACCACTTCGCCGCGCACCGTGCGCTGCATTTCTGTCACCTCTTCCGGGCGCTCGTCGATCAACAATACGATCAACACGGCCTCCGGGTTGTTGGCGGTGATGGATTGGGCAATGTTCTGCAGCACCAGCGTCTTGCCGGCCTTGGGCGGGGAAACGATCAGCCCGCGCTGACCCTTGCCTACCGGCGCGATCAGGTCGATGGTGCGGGCTGTAAGGTCTTCGGTGCTGCCGTTGCCGCGTTCCAGCGTGAACCTTTCCGTCGGGAACAGGGGGGTGAGGTTCTCGAACAACACCTGATGTTTCCGGGAATTGGGTTCGCTGGCGTTGACCTCATCGACCTTGAGCATGGCGAAATAGCGTTCGCCGTCCTTCGGGGGCCGGATCTTGCCAGCCAGGCTGTCGCCGGTGCGCAGATTGAAGCGACGAATCTGGCTCGGCGACACATAGATGTCGTCTGGCCCCGCCAGATAGGAACTGTCTGGCGAGCGCAGAAACCCGAATCCGTCCTGAAGTATCTCAAGCGTTCCAGCGCCGAAGATGTCCTCCCCGGCCCTGGCCTGCTTGCGCACAATGGCCGCGATCACCTCCTGCTTGCGTGAGCGCGCAAGATTGTCCAGGCCAATCTCCCGGCCGAGCTCAATCAACGCGCTCACGGGCTTGGCCTTCAGGTCTTTCAGATACATCACAATGGTTTATAGCTCTTGGTTGGGGAACACATTCCAGGCGCCGCACGGGGCGAGTCAGGACACGAAGTGACAGATGGGGACGCTGATCAGTTGGCGCCAGAACGCTTCTACCCGAAGGGCTTGCTGTTCGCCAGCCAATCGCGCTCGGCGCCGACCATTAAGACACGAAGACGAAGCGATGTCGAGCCGACGCAAGCAACAACGCGCCGGGTGACCCCCATCCCGACGCTAGTCTAGCCCATTGCAGGCGGGCGTCAAGAGCCTGTACAGCGCCCTCCATGTGGGCGCGGCGGAAGATCAGGTTAATGCTGGGGAGACGACATTCCCGACGGCATGTTGAGGAGACTCTGATTTATTTGATATTTTGATATTGGTTGATGGATCACGCGCGCCTTTACGCCCGATTGACCGCCCGTCTTGAGCGGAGTCGAAGCCTTGGGTTCCATCGCCAAACAGGGGGAGGGAACAAGGGATGATTACGTTCAACGCCGTCGATGTAGAAACCGCGAACGCTGATCGTGCGAGCATTTGTCAGATTGGCATCGTGCATGTTCGAGACGGAGAGATCACAGACCAGTGGCATTCTTTGGTAAACCCAGAAGACTGGTTTGATCCTTTGAACGTCAAGATTCACAGGATAGACGAGCAGGATGTAGCCCAGAGCCCGACGCTGCCTGACCTTCGCGGTGAGTTGCGCAATCGATTGCGCGGCTCCGTGCTGGTCAGTCACACCGCCTTTGATCGAATTGCGTTTGAACGAGCGATGACGAAATATGGTCTTGAGCAGCTTCAGGTGACTTGGCTGGACAGTGCCGGGATTGTTCGTCGGGCATGGCCTGATCGTTATGGACGAAAGGGCTACGGTCTCAAGGACGTCGCACAGGATCTATCAATCTCGTTCAAGCATCATGACGCTCTCCAAGACGCAAGGGCGGCTGCGGAGATCGTGATTCATGCCTGCCATAGTGCGGGTACGGACATTGAAGGTTGGTTGCAGCGCTTGCAGCGACCAATCTTCGAGAGGCATTCTTCATCGTCCTCGATCAAGAGGCATTCTTCATCGTCCTCGATCAGAAGAGGCGGCAACCTCGAAGGGCCGTTGGCCGGAGAAACGGTTTTGTTCACCGGCGCACTCGGCATTCCTCGAAGGCAAGCGGCGGACGTGGCTGCTGAAGCAGGATGCAATGTAGTTGGGGCAGCAAATCGCAGGGTCACCATACTCGTAGTGGGAACCCAGGACCTCAAGAGGACAAATGGTTACCGGAAGAGCAGCAAGCACCGGAAGGTCGAGCAGATGATCGAAGGCGGCGCGGAGATCAAGGTTCTTTCCGAAACTGACTTTTTCACTCTCATGCAGCTTGATTGAGAGGGGATGTGGTGGAGGCGGCGGGAGTCGAACCCGCGTCCGTTGATTCGCCACAATCGGCTCTACATGCTTAGATCCGTCTATTGCTTTGACCGCGAGCGGCCCGACGGCCAGGGCGCTCTTGGCGAGCCTGCTGCGATTTGACGCAATCACTCACAGGCGGAAGTGAATTGCGCGATCCTGCTGCCTTGCCGCCGACGGTTCCCGCAGGAAAAGACTCGCCGACGTTAGCGGCTCAGGCCGCTAGTGCGTAGTTGTCTTCTTCGGCAACTATCAGGTTTGCAGCGATTGTTTAACGAGAGTCACTACCCTCTCGACATGCACCTTTTGTATTGAGATCAGCGTCGAGACCGTATCGCCCCCAATTCAGATTGCGAGGCCGGACATGGTATCACAGCGCACAAGCCATCAACGCCGGTAGTCGAGCGGCGGCGCCCGGTCGCCGAGCAAGGCTTCGTATCGGAAATCCGGGCCGCGCCGCCGAACCAGTTCAGCCTGCGCTGCCATCCTCAGGTTCGAGTCCCGAAAAAGGTCTGCGCCGGTGAGCGCCAGCACCCGGGCGGCCTGCATCATGCCGGCATGGCCAATGCTGACTCCGCCGGCAGCGACCGCCTGCCAGGAGTGCGCCGGGGTGCCGGGAACCCAGGTGGCAATGCGCAGGCCGGCGGTGGGCGCAAGCCAACTCACGTCGCCTACGTCGGTGGAGCCGGCGCCGTGCTTTGCCTTGAATGGCTGCACTTCGGCTCGGATGTCGATGTCGATTGTCGGCGCCGGCAGGGTGTCCGCCAGGGCCAGCGCAAAGGCGCGCTCCTGCGGGTTGTAGGTCAACGGTGGCAGGCTGCGCAGATGCGCATCCATGCGCATCGCCAGGGTCTTGTTGGGCAGGAGCGGATAGTTGCCGTGCATCACCTCCCAGGTCATCTCGGTATCCGTGCCAAGAGCCGCGGCTTCGGCAGCAACAATGACCCGCTCGAATAGCTGCTTCACCATTTCCCGATCTGGATGACGCACGTAGTAATAGACACTTGCGCGCTCCGGCACAATGTTCGGCGCCTCACCGCCGTCGGTAATCACATAGTGAATGCGCGCCTCCTGCGGTATGTGCTCACGCATCAGGTTCACCATGAAGTTCATCGCCTCTACGCCATCAAGCGCCGACCTGCCGCGCTCCGGAGCAGCAGCCGCATGGGCGGCAACCCCGTGAAACGTGATTCGGGCGGACTTGTTGGCGGTGCTGGTGGCAGGGGATGCGTCATTGCGGTCGGCTGGATGCCAATGCAGCACGGCGTCCACATCGTCGAAATGGCCCGCGCGCACCAGATACACCTTGCCGGAACCGCCTTCTTCGGCAGGCGTGCCGTACAGGCGCAAGGTGCCCGCAGCGCCCGTGTCCGTCAGCCACTGCTTCAATGCAACCGCGGCAGTGACGGAGGCAGCGCCAAAGAGGTGGTGGCCGCAGGCGTGGCCAGGCGCGCCCGCTACAAGCGGCTGGCGTTGCGGCGTCGCGGCCTGAGAGGCCCCGGGCAGGGCATCGAACTCGGCGAGCAGGCCGATGACGGGTTTGCCCTGACCGTACTGGCCGATGAACGCCGTTGGCATGTCGGCAACATGGGTCTCGATAGCGAAACCCGCTTCGGCAAGGTAGGACTGCAAGCGCTGGGTACTCTGTACTTCCTGATACCCGAGCTCGGCAAGCGCCCAGATTTCCTGCGCCAACTCGCCTGCCGCCTCTCGCTGACGCTCCACCGCGCCGAGCAGCGCTTCGTCCGCCAAGCCCGGGATCGCGGCCAGCCAGAGGCAGAGGCCGCCAGCCCAGCCTGCCATGCCCCGGGCGCCGAACCGCGCACGCCAGGCTACGCCCCCTGGCCGTAGCGCTGCGTCAGGTCCGATATTCGGCATTGATGCGTACATACTCATAAGACAGATCGCTGGTCCAGACCGTATCGACCGCGTGACCACGGCCCAGATGCACGTTCACGCACACCTCCGGGCGGGCCATGATTTCGGCGGCTTCGGCTTCCTCGTAGCCTGGCGCCATCATGCCATCCTGCACCACCTTCAGGTCACCCAGAGCTACATTGACCCGGCCAGGATCAAGATCATCTATCCCCGCCCGCCCGATGGCCATGCACAGACGCCCCCAATTGGGGTCGCCTGCGAACAGCGCCGTCTTGACCAGCGGCGATTCGGCCAGCGTGTAGGCCACCGAACGACACTCGGCCTCGGTGCGCCCGCCGGCCACGCGAATGACGACGAATCGGGTTGCGCCTTCAGCGTCCCGCACGATGCGCTCGGCCAGCCCGGACGCCACCCGGTCGAAACCGGCCTGCAACTGCGCCCGAGCCGTCCTCGCATCTGGATCGATCGGCTCGGCAAGAATCTCGGGATGCGGCCCGGCGCAGCCTGTGGCGCAGATGATGAACGCATCGTTGGTGGACGTGTCGCCATCCACGGTAATGCGGTTGAAGGATTTCGCCGCCGCCTGGCGGATCATGCCTTGCAGCGCCGCAGCCTCTACCCGCGCGCATCGCAGCAAAGAAACGCCAGCATGGTGGCCATGTCTGGCCGAATCATGCCAACGCCCTTGGCAATACCGGTCAGGGTGACATCGACGCTGCCAAGGTGGACGACCTCGCTCACCGCCTTGGGCTGGGTATCAGTGGTCATGATTGCGCGAGCCGCCCGCGCCCAGGCGTCCGAATCCGACGACAACCGGGCGGTGGCCTGGTCAATGGCCTCGCGCATGGCCGCCACCGGCAGGCGCTCGCCGATCACGCCCGTGGAGAACGGCAGAACCGCCTCTCGCGGCAACCCGCCACAACTGGCCGCAACCTGATCGCACAGTTGCTCCGCATCCGCACGGCCCGGCGCACCGGTTGCAGCATTGGCGTTGCCGCTGTTGATGAGCAAGGCGCGCGGCGCGCGCTGGCGCAGCCGCAACTCAGCCAATTCGACGGGCGGCGCCCGAAACCGATTGCGAGTAAACAGCCCCGCCGCGCGGGCTTCCGCGGGCAGCTCGATAACAACCAGATCGTCGCGCGCACCCTTGATGCCGGCGCTGGCGACGCCGATACGCACGCCCGGCACAGGCCTGGGCGCTTGCCAGGCTGGCAGGTTTACCGCCAATGCCGCGCCTGCGCAAGCATCGCCCGTCGGCCGCCATACACCGGGTTGGATTCAGACACTCAAGCCACCTTGCCGTGACATTGCTTGAATTTCTTGCCAGAACCACACGGGCAAGGCTCGTTGCGGCCGACCTTGCGCTCGCCGCGCACATAGGGGGCGACGCTCGCCTGCGCTTCGGCGCCGCCTCTCGCGCCCTTGCCCTGCGCCACTCGCCTGCCTGCCTTGCCCTGCTGCCTGGCCCTTGCGTCCTCTGCCTCTCGCTCGTGAGCGTGAGAGTAGCGCATGCGTTCCGCCGCCTGATCCCGGCGCCGGCGTTCGGCCTCGGCGATTGCCTGCGGCGATTCGATCTGCACGCGGGAAAGCAGCTTGACGACATCGAACTTGATGTTCGACAGCAGCTCCTGGAAGAGCATGAACGACTCGCGTTTGTACTCCTGCTTCGGCTGCTTCTGGGCATAGGCGCGCAAATGGATGCTCTGGCGCAGATAGTCCATCGCGGCCAGATGCTCCTTCCAGCGCTGATCGAGGATCTGCAACATCAATTGTTTCTCCACCAGGCGCATATCCACGCCTTGCGCCGCCCAATCCGCTCCCTTGCGCCGGTATTCCTCACCGATCTGATCGACGATTCGCGCCTGCAAACCGACGGCTGTCAGTTCGTCGTCGTCCGCAAGCCATTGACGCAGCGGCTGAACGCTGGCGAATTCGCTCTTCAGCGCCGCTTCCAGCCCTTCCACCTGCCACTGCTCCTCCAGGCTCTCCGGCGGGATGTACTCCGCCACCACGGAGGCCACCACCTCCTGGCGAATATCGTCAACGGTCTCGGATATGTCGTCTTCACCCATCAGATCGCGGCGCTGCTGATAGATCACTTGCCGCTGATCGTTGGCTACGTCGTCAAACTCCAGGAGGTTCTTGCGAATGTCGAAGTTTCGGCCCTCGACCTTGCGCTGGGCCTTCTCGATGGCGTTGTTCACCATCCGGTGTTCAATGGCCTCGCCCTTTTCCAGGCCCATGGACTGCATGAATCCGCGCATCCGGTCCGAGGCAAAGATGCGCACCAGGTTGTCTTCCAGAGACAGGAAGAATCGGGAGGATCCGGGGTCGCCCTGGCGCCCGGAGCGACCGCGCAACTGATTGTCGATGCGTCGGCTTTCATGTCGTTCGGTGCCGATGATGTGCAGGCCGCCGGCGCCGACCACCTGGTCATGGCGTTGCTGCCAATCCTGCTTGATCCGCTCGACTTCCGCAGCATCCGGCTCCGACAACCGAGCAACTTCCACCTCCCAGTTGCCGCCCAGCACGATGTCGGTGCCGCGTCCGGCCATGTTGGTGGCAATGGTGACAGCGCCCGGCGCGCCGGCCAGCGCCACTATGTCTGCCTCGCGCTGGTGCCGCTTGGCATTGAGCACCTTGTGCGCGATGTCGTGCCTGTTGAGCGCAACAGACAGGCGCTCCGAAGATTCGATGGAAGCCGTGCCGACCAGAACCGGCTGGCCCCTGCCCATGCAGTCGGTAATGTCCTCAACGATGGCGTCGTACTTGTCCGCCTCGTTGAGGTACATCAGATCGTTCATGTCGTCACGAATCATCGGTTTGTGCGTGGGGATCACCACCACGTCCAGACCGTAGATCTGACGAAACTCGAAGGCTTCCGTGTCTGCCGTGCCCGTCATGCCGGCGAGCCTTTCGTACAATCTGAAGTAGTTCTGGAACGTGGTCGAGGCCAGTGTCTGGCTCTCCTGCTGCACGGCCAGGCCTTCCTTCGCTTCGACCGCCTGATGAATCCCCTCGGACCAGCGCCGTCCAGGCATGGCCCGCCCGGTGTGCTCATCGACAATCACCACTTCGCCGTCGGTCACCATGTAGTGCACATCGCGCTTGTACAGGGCGTGCGCCTTCAAGGCAGCGTGCACATGGTGCAGCAGGGTGAGATTGGTGGTGGCGTAGAGGCTGTCGTTCTCATCCAGCAGGCCCATCCTGGTGAGGTGCTCTTCCACCCTGGCGTGCCCGTTCTCCGTCAGATCGATCTGCCGCGTTTTCTCGTCCAACGTGAAATCACCCGGCGCCTGCGGCGGTGCATCCAGCCCCTCGCCGGGAATTTCGCGCTTCAGTTTCGGCGGCAGCGAGTTGATCTTGCGGTAGAGTTCCGAAGTCTCCTCCGCCGGACCGGATATGATCAGCGGCGTGCGCGCTTCGTCGATCAGGATGGAATCGACTTCATCGACAATCGCGTAGTAGAGATCACCGCCCTGAAACTGGTCAGCCGCGGCAAAGGCCATGTTGTCGCGCAGATAATCAAACCCGAACTCGTTGTTGGTGCCGTAGGTGATGTCTGCCTGATAGGCTGCTCGCTTTTCTGCCGCGTCCTGGCCAGACTGGATCACCCCGACGCTGAGCCCGACTGCCTCGTAGATCGGCGCCATCCAGGCGGCATCCCGGCGCGCCAGATAGTCGTTGACCGTCACGATATGCACGCTGCGGCCCACCAGCGCGTTCAGGCTTGCCGGCAGGGTCGCCACCAGGGTCTTGCCCTCGCCCGTGCGCATCTCGGCAATCCGGCCCTCGTGCAGGGCGATGCCGCCGATAATCTGTACATCGAAGTGCCGCATCTGTTTGCGACGATGCGCGGCCTCGCGCACCGCCGCAAAGGTTTCCGGCAACAACTCCCGCAGGCTGGCGCCGGCTGCGTGGCGCGCTCGCTGGTCGGCCGCAAATCGCTTCAGATCATCATCCGAGAGCGCTTGAAAGCGCGGTTCGAGGGCGTTGACCGCCTGCACCAGCGCGCCCATGCGCCTCAGTTCACGGCTGTTCTTGGCGCCAAACAATGCGCGGAAGGCCCTGCCGATCATGGGACGCAGCTCAGGCGCCAGCAAGGCAGGCAGTCGTTCGCTGCGCCCCGTGGCAATGCTGACAATGCCGCCAGGCACTCGCACGGGCCCCGGCGAAGGATGTGCAACGTATTCATGAATCCCGATCCGGCCATCGATCTGATATGCAGACAAGCGTCTCGCCGCCCTATTGTACGGGACGCGCAGTCAGGGAGAGGAAGGGGGCCGGTGATCAGCACGGCCCCTGGCGCAATATCCGTGCTGGTTGTTCGGAACCAGTTGTTCGGAACCGGGTTGCGCAGACCTCGCCAAGCCGCGATCATCCTGGCTCCCGATGCAGGATACCGCCCATGGCCAGCGCGATGAGGACAGTGTGAAGATCGGCGCACTTCTGCAGCAGGGCCAGCAAAAGCGCTCTCGCTTGCAGAAGCTGCTTTCGCAAGCCTCGGATCAGGAAATCTGGTCTGCCGAGCTGCGCGCGGTGCTGCCGCCGCGTCTGGCCCCGGCCTGTACCGCCCGGGCACTCACCGGCCCGGTGCTCACTGTCACTTGCAGCAACAGTTCAGCCGCCACCCAGATGCGTATCCTGTGCCCGGAGGTTGTCAGCAAACTCAAGAACCTGCCCCATTTCAGCAGCTTGAAAGAAATCAGCGTGCTCGTCGCCAGCCGCTGACCCGCGCACTCTGGATCAATCGATGTAGTCAAAAATCTTGACGATCCGCTCTATGCCAGACACCAGCCTGGCGATCGCGACCGCTCGCTCGGCTTCCTCGCGGGTGATGCTGCCCATCAGGTAAACAACCCGGTTTTCAGCTTCCACCTTGATCACCTGCCCTGGCACGTCTTCCGCCGCTCGCAACCGCGCCTTTACCTTGGCGCCGATCGTCGTATCACCGGTTCTTCGGAACAGCGAAGTGCGCTCGCCAACGGTTAACTCGTTGATCACTCGACGCGCCTTTGACACGCCCCGGGCGGCCGCTTCCGCCTGCTCACGGTCTGCCTCCTCGGCCACCTGGCCGAGCAGCAAGACAGTCCCGTTATAGCAAACGACCACCAGATGCGCTGCCTTCAGGCCGGCGCTTGCCGCCCTGACCTCTGACGCCACCACGCGCTCGAGCACTGCGTCATCAACCACCGCGCCCGGCGTGCGGGCCCTGGGATCATCCGAGAT
The DNA here is from genome assembly GCA_965199705.1 of Pseudomonadales bacterium. Lineage (GTDB taxonomy): Bacteria > Pseudomonadota > Gammaproteobacteria > Pseudomonadales > Azotimanducaceae > Azophilus. The sequence continues at coordinate 383,952 of OZ241359.1, read as the reverse complement.
ATTGGCGCAGGCGGACAGCAACAACATCAGCCAGGCGGCTGACCATTCAGGCCGGAATGACCTCATCGAGACAAAACGCATCGCGTGTCCATTCAAAGCGGCGCCGATAGTGTGAGCCGGTCACGGCAACAACGTCAAACCTGGCCGGCAAATTCGCAAACCGGGGATGACAGAGCAGGAAGTGGTTGGCTGTCAGCGCAAGGCGCTGCTGCTTTCGATGATCCACGCTCTCAGCCGGCGACAGAAACTGGCCCGTGTGCCGGGAGCGCACCTCCACAAACACGAGAACGCCTTCAGCCCGATCCTGCATGACAAGATCGATTTCACCGAAACGACAGCGGTAGTTGGCCGCCAACCGGACCAACCCCTGATGCTGCAACCAGCGTCCGGCAGCAGACTCGGCACGGGCGCCACGCTGTCGAGTGCTTGCCCGAGAATCAGCCATCCGCCTGAAGCGGCGCCGGATTGGCGGCCAGGGCAACCTCGCCGCCCGACACCCGGCCCCAGGACAAACGCCTGCGAATCTGGCCTTGGGCGTCAAGGCGCAGCAGCCCTGTGGCGCCGGGCAGGGGTTCATCGACGCGCAACAAGGGCCAGTAGTCGAATACCCGGTAAGCATCCAGCCCCAGTGCAAAGAAGCCGCCGAGATTGCCTCGGTTGGCGTCCGGCATGGCATCGCTGACATCGGCAAAGGCCTCGGATTGCAACAGAAACGGGATGTCCGCAACCTCGAAGCCGGCCAGATCAACCAGGGAATCGGCGTTACGCACACTCTGGGAACTGGCGTACACCGGCAGTTCATCCGCGCCGTGAAACTTCAGCGCCGGCGCCAGCGCCAGGGCTTCGATGTGCGAGACAAACGCGACCACGCCGTCCAGGTCTGCCCGACCCCTGGGCTGAAATTCCAGTTCCACGCGGAGTTGCTTTTGCAGCTGCTCGTGACGATTCTCGCTGGCGGCTACCAGCATGGCCTCCGAAACGGACTCGGTCATGCGCTCAATGCGATCAACGCCGCTCTGATCGACATGACCTGGCCAGATCTGCGCCATTCGATCTGCCCCCCGGATGGACCAGTTCTGGCTGTTGTGAATCACCAGCAGACGCTCCAACCCCGCTTCGGCAAGGCGCTGAGCAATCGTCTCGGCCTCATCTTCCATCGCCAGGCCGAGGCTGCGGAATCCCGCTGGCGTCGGCCCCTCCGGATAGTTCAGACCCAGAACCGGCAGGTTCGGGCCGATTGTCAACAGACGCTGCACAACCGCCTTTTCCAGCGGCCCGGCGATGAATTGCACGCCTTCGGATTGCGCCCGTCGAAACAGGGCGGGGATCGAATCCTGCCCCGCTCCGGTATCGTAGAAGCGTAGTTCAGGCCGGTCGGGCCGCCTGTCCGCCAGATAGGCAGCGACAAACCCATCCCGAACTGCCTTGCCAGCGCCCGCCAGGCTGCCACTCAGCGGCAGGAAGAGACCCACCCGCTCCGGCCGGGCCGGCAGAATTCGCAAGGCTTCCAGGGCACTTGGCAGCAGCCGGGCGAGCGGATGCCCGGCATGGGCCGAGCGCCATTCCAGCACCGCCATGCGACGCTGCGCCAAGGTGGCAAATGGGTCGAGCGCCTTTCGCAAACCATCGAGCGGCGACCAGGCCGCAAGATCTGCCAGCTCGGCGGGAACGGACAAGCCTACCGCCCCGCTCAGACGCCAGATGCGATCATGGATCGCCTGTCGGTCGCCGACCTCGGCGTCAACTTCCAGCAGCGCCTGCAACGCGCAAATCGGTTGACCTGTGCGCTCGCAGAAATCAGCGATCACCCAGGCCGTGCGCGCATCATGACGGTCTTGTGTCAGTTGTGCCCGAATCTGCTGCGCCAGGGGCAGATCGTTCAGGCCGAGTGCAAGCGCAAGCCGGGACGCCTGATACAGGCGCGCATCGGATGCCGTCAGCCTGGCCGGGTCCAGCTGATCGAGCAGCGCCTGCGCCGACGACCAGTCCGCCTTGTCCAGCGCCTCAGCCGCCTGACGCAAGGCGGCCACCATCGGCGACTTCAGCAGGGCATCGGCGCCATCCTCCGCGCCGGGCGCCGCCGGTTCATCAATGGGCGCAGGCGTCTGACAGCCGGCCATCCACAGGAGGAGCAGGCCGGCCAGGCCCGCACGCAGCCAGCCACTCACCGGTGCGCTTGCGACCAATGCCTTCGCGCCAATACTGGCGGGATCGGTGGCGCGCATGGCCAGAATCGCCCGATGCCGGTATCGTAGCCGCAAACCAGCCGCCAGGCGGAACCATGCCATGCCCGGTTGCCTGCACGTCGTAGCCACTCCGATCGGCAATCTGGACGACCTGTCCAGCCGGGGGCGGCGGATACTTGGCGAAGTGGACATCATTGCCGCAGAGGATACTAGACGCACCGCCATCCTGCTGCGGCGTCTGGGAGTTGACCCTCGCAAGACCCGTTCGCTACGAGATCAGAACGAAGCGCAAGCCGCAGCGCAGCTACTTCAGGAGCTGCTGGCTGGCCGGGAGGCAGCCCTGGTTGCCGATGCAGGCGCGCCGCTGATTTCGGATCCCGGCTTCGGGCTGGTGCGCCTCTGCTGGAAGGCGGGCGTGCCCGTCCTGCCCGTGCCCGGCCCGAGCGCGATCTCTGCCCTGTTGTCCGTGAATCCGCTGCCGGCGGACCAGGTTCGCTTCATCGGCTTTCTGCCAGCCCGCAAGACAGCACGCGACAAGGTGCTCGCCGAACTTTGCCACAGCCCCGCCGCCGCACTCTTCTTCGAGGCGCCGCACCGAATTCAGGCCACGCTCGCCAGCCTGGGCGGCCTGGCGGAGGCACGGCAAGTATTCGTTGGCCGGGAAATGACCAAGCAATTCGAGCATTTCTATTGCGGCCCGCCAGAATCGGTGCGCGCCGAGTTGGTCGCCGCCAATGCCCTGCGAGGCGAGTTCACCTGCCTCCTGGAAAGCCAAAGGGCCACTGCCTCGGACACGCCGGAACCCGCGTCCGTGACCGCAGACCAGGTGATGGCGGCGCTCGCCGACGAACTGTCGCCCGCCAGGGCCGCAGCCGTGATGGCGCGCCTGTTCGGCGGCAACAGGGCAGACTACTATCGTTGACCCGATCCCTCGACCCGTTCCCATTCTTGAAGCCTTGTCTCCGAAGGCAGTCTGCGCGGGCCAGGATCGCGCGCGGTTGTACAGAACCACATGACGCACTATCAGCAGCAGTCCGTTTCAGAGAGCGGGATCTGCGTGTCATTTCGAAAGTTCATGCACCCATGTTGACGCCGCGCCCAGGCAAAGTATGCAGGCCGTTGACCACACGCAGCGTGCGAGATTTGCGGCAAAGCATGCAGGCTGTTGACCGCAGGCGGCGTGCGAAATCCTCGGTGCGCGTTGCCGGTTATTGCGACCCGCGCTGGGGCGATGGCAGGGCGCAGGCGGATCGATCATGGGAATAGGTTCAAGCGCTCCCTATCGTTTCGGCTCTTTCCACAGGCATACGGTGAACCGGTGCTCCTCCGCGATCAACTCCGGTTCGGTGCCGTTGTGGGCCAGCATGTCGGGAATCATCTTGTTGCGCAACCCCATGCCGCGGGCATCTGCGTAGCCGTAGTCGCGCATGATGTTCACGATCGTCTGGTTGCGGGCGTAGCGCAGGCCGGTCTTCATAGCCTCCACGGTGACCGTGTTCGGCAATCGGCCCGGACTCTGGATTTCCAGCCGATCGGAGAAGATGGCTAGCAGGATGTCGGCGCCAGCGATGCTGTAATCCCGATGCACCAGCGCGTTGACAATGGCTTCCCGCAGCACGCTTTCCGGGTACTCCCAGCGGTCGATTCTTCGGGCGCCGTCAAGATGGGCCGAGGGCGTGGTGTTGCGGCGCACAAAATCCCGGGCTTTCTCCACCAGGCTGCTTTCCTCGAAAGAGCCGTTGGCCGCCCTGAGCGGCGTCATGGGGCCGCGTAGCTCTTCGTCGGCGCGCGCTGCGTAGTCGGGTTTGGTTCCCGGATAGCAGATGGCCCGAATGCCGGATTGGGGCAAGTATCGATTCGGCGTCTGCCCGAACAGCAACAAGCCGTCGATGGTTGCAACACATTGCCCGGCCGAGACCGTCATCAGGTCCAGGTTTCGCAGCAGCGTTTCCCATTCCTCCCGGTCGCCGCTATCAGGCGCCGTTCCCCCAAGAACGCGAACCAGATAGTCAATAAGGCGCCGCCAGTCGAGCGCATCGAAGGTCGCGCCTGGCGCTGGCTTCAAGCCGTATCGCAAACTGCCCGAAGCCTGGTACATCCGCAGCATTTCCTCCCGGCTCGCCTCGCGGGAGGCGCTGCCGACGCGGATGTAGTAGGTCTTGTAGCCCCGGTGAACCCGTGCGTATGGCTTGTCGGGGCCGATCGTCACGCGAATTGAAAGCACATCCCGGCTCGCCTCTGCGTGCCTCACCCAAGACAGAATCGGCACGACGGGCGGATCGATCTTCACTCGGCAAAGCTCCGCCACCCATTCCTCAAGACGCTCACGCTGCGTGCCGGACACACTGCCATCATCCTCCACGCCCAGCAGCACAGTACCACCGTCCAGATTGAGAAAGGCGACCAGCTCCTTGGCCAATTCGTGGTTTTCAACGCCGTCGCGCTTGAACTCCAGGGTGGAGTCCTCTCCGCTGCGGATGAGCTCAAACAGTTCCGCTCGGTTCAAGGGTCGCTCCTGTCAGACATCAGAAACCGCTTCGCAATCGCCTGCCCAGTGCAGGCGCAGCGATGAGCGCCCGAATCCAGCAGGCCGACACGCCCGCAGTATACACAGCGGCCCTGGCCCGCCAGCGTCAGGGTGGCGCGTCCTCCCGCGCCTGCATCGGCGCCGTGATAGCGCCAACGTCTAGCTGGTGGTGCTGCACCTTGGACACTTCGTGCCAAGGTAATCGGGCCGGGTCGCGCATGCGGTCAGCGAGCTTCAGCAACGCTACGGAGCATCAACGCGCCAGATATCGTCCGCCGTTCTCCCCATGGCGTCCTTGGCGTCTGAATCAGCGCCCGCTTCAAGCAGTAGATCGAAAACACCCCGCCAGCGCCCCTCCGCAGCGACATGCAGCGGCGTTCGATCAAAGGGGTCGGTGACCTTGAGCAGCGATGGCTCACGTCGCAAAGCCCGCCGCAAGCCCTCGTCATCCCCAAACAGGGCGGCTTCATGGGCCGCGGAATCGCGCAGGGCGCCGAGCAGCGAAAATCCAGCCAGCGAGGGAATTGGGCAGGACCACTCGCCTCTTGTGTCTTGCTGAAGAAAGCCCAGCCGGGTCAATTCATCGAAGGCCTGCAAAGCCGCATCCATGTTCCCCCTGTCGCACCCGAGCAGCGACAGGCAGCGCGTTTCGTTGAGCGGCCCATCCAGACGCTGCGCGGCCATCAGCTGCATCAGACCTGAGCGGGCGGGCGCCTCTCGCAGGCGTGACCCGTAATATGCAGCCCGTTCACGGGCCGCAGCGCGCCGGACCTCGCCAAGGCCGGTCCGCGCCAGATCCGGGCGCTCTTTGCGGGCCGCCAGGCTACTCGCCAAGGCGGCCAGGAAATGGTGCGCATGCATTGGCCAGCCCCCGGTGTCACCCCAGAGTGCTGCCTCCCAAGCAGCCGTCTCTTTGGCCCGCGCGCCCACCCCAAAGTGGTCAAGCCAGCCGCGCAGCAACTCGCCAGTCTCCGGCCTTGAGAGGGCGCACAGGGCGTGACGGCACTTCAATTCGTCGGCAAAGCGGGAAATGCCAATTCCCCGTTGCCGCAAGTGCGCCGGGAGATTGCCCAGTCCGGCAAAGACGGGGAGCACGGCCAGGCCGGGGTGCGGGTCGGCGTGGAGGCTGAAGAGCGCCCGCGCCTCAAGCGTTCGAGGCTCAACCGTCTGCACTTCATCCACCATCACCACGACTGGGGTCGGCGCGCTTGGCCCGCGCGCCGACGTGAAGACATCCCCGGCGCTGTCCAGAATCGAATCTCCGTGGCCCGGCACACCAGGCACGATGTTGAGAAGCAATCGAGCAACTGATTGGCTTAACGCGGCCAGGACAGACTTCGGCAGCCCGCTGACAAGTGCTTGGGCGAGGGCTTCCCGAGAAGCCAGGTCCTTGACGCCCAGGCGCAGGAAGACCGACGCCTGGTCGCTCTCCGCGTTCAGTTGCTCCAACTGCCGCAGCAGCGCTGTCTTGCCGGCGCCCGGCGCACCGAAAACCAGGCGGGTGCGCCCCGCATTGTCGTTTGCGGCAGAGCCAGCAGCTCGGGTTGCCGTCAGCTCCGCCTGCCTCTTGATGTCGGCAATGACATCAAGCCGCCCCACGAACACCGGCGGCGCATCGCGCGCACCCGCATCAGCAAAATCGCGAAGGGCCTCCAGGTCGTTTTGGAACCGGGGTTTGTCTTGGGAGCGGGGCATCGATTCGATATCAGCAAAGGCGGCTTTCAAAGTGGTCTGCGAAATTGCGGACGCTGCCATGCGTCTCCGCAACGCGGGACTGGACCTTTTGCATCATGGTGGAGCCCCGTTCAGGCCAGTCGCGATGCCTGAACATGGCTTCGTAGCTACCGTCAAACTGACGCTTTGTCACTTTCGGGATGACTTTGGCGTCCCATCCTGGCTTATGTGGCATTCTTTCGCCTCGGTTGCTCAGCCCAGCATATTACCCCGCTTGTCGGTCAGCCTGCCTCTCAAGCCACCGGACCTGACTTCAATGACTACTTCCCTGATGTTCGCCACCCGTTCCAGATCACAGACTTCCGCACCAATTCCCCAGACAACTGAAAACAGCACTCTCTGGGTTTCAACCCCCGACCCTTGTAATCGACCCCGACCGCAAACCAGGCGCATGGGCGTCAGCGCACTCACGCCAGGACGCAGGCAGCCGTTGACTTGCCCATGACAAACGTTCAGGCTGGCTGCGAGCTGGCCAGGCAGTCGCCGGTGGTGGGCGTTTGCGTCCGCTGCGGGAGGAAAGTCCGGGCTCCACAGGACAGGGCGCCAGGTAACGCCTGGGAGGCGCGAGCCTACGGAAAGTGCAGCAGAGAGCAGACCGCCGTCGCCACAGGCCTCGGGCTTGCGGCAGCGGTAAGGGTGAAAGGGTGCGGTAAGAGCGCACCGCGCGGGTGGCAACACGCCGTGGCTAGGCAAACCCCGCCCGGAGCAAGGCCAAATAGGGATCTCAGGGTGTGGTCCGCACCGGATTCGGGTAGGCCGCTTGAGGCGCCTGGTGACGGGCGCCCTAGATGAATGGCTGCCCGCCGATTTGCGTCGGCGACAGAACCCGGCTTATCGGCCAGCTCGCCATTCAGTTCCTGGCGCTGCTGTTGCGCGCCGTCTCGCGCAGCAGATCGAGTTGCTCCACGGAGATTTCCTGGAAAGTCGGTATCACGCAGGACGGGCCGAGGCGGCTGTCGCCAACCCCGAAATCAAGCAGCCCGTGGATCGTGTCCAGCCGACACAGGGAGGAGCCGGTGGTGGTCTTGTAGGCCACCGGTCGCCCCGCCTTCATGCCGGGACAGCGACGCGGCAACTGAACCAGATAGTACTGGCGTCGGCCCAACTCGAAAACTACGTGCTGATCATCCAGCGCCTTTGCCGAGCGAATGCGCGCCGTGGGAATGCAGCGAACCGACTTGTGGTAGTCGTCTTGCGACGAGGGGTTTTCGAGAATATCCGCCACTTCCGGCGGTATCTCCTGAGCACCAACCACCTCCTGTGCCGCAAGCGGCTGCCAGGCCAGCATGACGGCGAACAGACAAGCCGCGGCGCAGCGTATTCTCATGCGCTGTTGGACAGCTTGAGGCTGCCCGTGGTTCCGCTCGCCGGCGCGGAGGCTGCACTGTCGTGGCCGGGCGCTTGCGGTGGGCGCGCGAGCAGGAAGAACACCGCGCCGAGCAGCCCGAGGATGGCGAGCAGGGTAAAGCCTTGCTCATAGCCGCCATACACATCGGCCATGTAGCCGGCAATGATCGGCCCGCCACCCATGCCGAACATCACGATCAGGGACGAAAATCCCATGATGGTTCCAAACGATGCCGGGCCGAAGTAGTCCGCCCGCAGCGCCACCATCTGCGGCCCGCGCATACCCCAGGCCAATCCGTGCAGCACTGCAAAGGCTCCGACCATCCAGGCGCTCGTGGCGTAGGTTATCAGGATCACACCGAGGCTGTGCGCCACCATGCAAGCGGCGCAGAGAATTCGCTTGTCGATCTTGTCACCGAGATAGCCGCCAATGACCTGCCCGGTCATCTGAAAGCCGGTGACCAGGGCAATCACCAGCCCGGCCAGACCCAGCGAGTATTCCAGCGATTCGGTCAGGTGTGGCGTCAGGTGCACGAGCATGGTGGAAACGATCAGGAGCGCCAAGGCGTGGCCGAGGGATAGTTGCCAGAAGGCCGCAGTGCGCAGTGCTTCCGAGGCACTGAAATTGCGCATCGGCGGCAGATGCGTCGGCTCTGATCGACCCGTCCGACGCACCCCGTCGGGAACCTCGCCCAACTCGGCTGGCCTGTGCCGGATCAGGCAGGCCAGTGGCAAGGTCACGCCCAGGATTATCACCCCGGAAAAGAAGGCCGTGCTGCGCCAGCCAATAGACTCCATTGAAAGGATCACCAGCGGCACGGCCAGCCCGCCAAGCGAGAAACCGAGGCTCGATAGCGAAATCGCCTTGGATCTGTGCCGACGAAACCAGTTCACCAGCGAGACCATCAGCGTGGGGAAGCCGCCGAGACTCGACCCGAGCGCCATCAATGCGAAGATGAGATAAAAACCGACCAGGCCTTGCACCTGGCTGAACAGCATGAAGCTGATGCCGAATATCAGGGCGCCAGCCAGGATCACCGGACGGGTGCCAATGCGGTCCACCAACCAGCCTTGCAGTGGGCCGAGCAACCCGCTTTCCAGGCGCGTCAACGCAAAGGCTCCGGCCATTACAGTCTTGCTCCAGCCGAAATCGGCCTGAAGCAGCACCAGGTAGGCGCCGTAGCTCTGGATGAAGAGGCTGGCGGCGAACAGTTGAATCCCGCCGGAAGCGGCAACGATCCACCAACCAAAGAACACCCGCCCGCCAGGTCGCAGGACCTCATCTATCCGCTGAAGCATGGCCCGCACTGCGGCTCCTTCATCGTGGCCTCGGGCACATCATCCAGACGATGGCCGAAATCGCTTCTGAACCGATCAATTGCTCTGTTTCGTCCGGGGGAGCCTTGTCACCCGCCAGTCGGGTTAACATCCTTGCAGTATCCACAATTGCTCATTCTGGACTATTGCGCTCTTGCTTTCAGATTGCCGCCATGTACCCGCCCGACCGGACGCGACGCCCATACCGTCGCGACGCGTGATTGGGATCCCGAACAGACCGCTATTGGATGCGCGAGCAGCCCGCTTCGCGCTTGTGCTCGCGCTTGTCTTCGGCCTCGGCTGGCCCAGTGCGGCCACAGCCTACGAAGCGGCCCTGCACCAGAAATTCACCTTCGCCGCCGCCCGCCAACTCAACATCTGTCTGGCCGAGACCGCCTCACCAGCACCCACCCTCAACGCCTTGCAGGTGCGCCTGATAGCCAGGGCCAATGCCGGCCAGGCAAACACCAACCCCTTGATCCGCATGTTTCGCTGGAACTATTACGACCGCAGCGGCGCCGACAGCCGCGAGATCCTGTGGATCATCGACACCCGCTTCCATGAGCACTTCGAGGATCAGCTTCGGCGGCTTGAGGGCGCCGACGAATTCGGCGATCAGCATCGCGGGCTGGGCCGCATCGTGAATTACGTGCAAGACGTCACCTCGCCGGCCCATGTCGCGCCGGTGAACGCCACAAGATGGTGGCGTTTTAGCCTGACGGACAAGTTCGACGGCTTTGCGGTGGACGAGGCCCGGCTGGCCGAAGCGGTGGCGTCCAGCTGCGACCATGTGCTGGCAAGCCAGCTTGACTATCGCGGCATCCTGGAAGAGGCGGCAGCCCACACGCTGGCCGCCATTCAGGCGCCGATGTTCGGCCTGCCCGCCACCTGGGAAGCCTTCTGGACCCTGAACACGAATCCACGCAAGTTCGGCGAATACGGGCCGGCGGGCAACGCCTTTGGCCGCAACACCCGATTTCGGTGCGGCGCCGGCCTGCGTTGCGCCCTCCTGAGTGAAGACCCCTTGTACCGGGATTTCGCCTTGCAGCGACACCTTGCCTCGGTGGTGGCCAGCATGAAAGTGTTGCTCGCCTTTCAGCGAAGCCGATGAGCAGCACTTCGCCCATGCGTGGTCTGGCCGGGCTGCGGGTGCTGGATCTGAGCGAGGAAATCGGCCTCCTGTGCGGCCAGTTGCTGGCCGACATGGGCGCCTCCGTTCATCAACTGGTGCGTCCAGAAAAGGCTGCCGAACTGGATAGCCACTTCTGGCAGGCACACACCCTCGGCAAGCGTGTGGAGGTGGTGGATTGGCGGAAACACCCACGTCTGGTCACGGGTTTTGCCGCCGAAGCGGATGTCCTGATCACGTCAGTCAGCCAGGCGGAACTTGCTCGCCTGGGTATCGACTGTGCCCGCCTGCGTCAGGAAAACCCGGGCCTCCTCCACATCTCGATCACGGCTTTCGGGGCGGATGGCCCGAAGTCGGACTTCGCCGCCACCGATCTGACTGTTGTCGCCGCTTCCGGGTATCTCTATCTGTCCGGCGTGGTAAACAGACCGCCCTTGCGCATCAGCGCCGACCAGGCGCACGCGCATGCCGCTACAGACGCTGTCGTCGCGCTGCTGATTGCGCTGGCAGATCGCGACAGGACCGGGCTTGGCCAGTACATCGACATCTCGGCGCAACAATCTCACACCCTGCCCCTCATGTGCCGCAGCCTGGATAAACCAGCCGGCGATCCGGGCGCCAGGCGATTCGCCTGGGAGATGCAGGTTGGCAACGCATCCGTCAAAACCCAGTATCGGTGCGCGGACGGTTGGGTGGTGGCGCTTCCCGGCATTCTGCCGCCCCTGGTGGGATTCATGCAGCGTCTCATGGCCTGGGTGCTGGAGGCCGGGCACTGCACCGAGGCCGAAACAACCTGGGATTGGGGCGCAACCGCCGCGCGCATGGCCATCGGCCAGATCAGCGCCGCCGACTGGGCGCCGGTGCAACAAGGCATCGAAAAGCTGCTCTCGGAACACACCAAGGAAGAATTGATGCAGGCCGCCCTGGACCGCCGCCTGCTTCTGGCGCCGGTGCTGGAATTGCCGGAGATCCTGGATAGCCCGCACATGACGCACCGGCAGGCATGGACAAGTACCGCCAAAGGCAAGCGCCTGGGCACCTTCGCCAGGTTTTCGGGATCACCCTTGCCGCTTGCCGAATCTGCGGCTGCACAGCCTGGGCCGCGCGTGATTCCGGCGTCATCGGTTACGGCGGCCGCCGGTTCCGAAAGGCCGCTGGAGGGCGTCAAGGTGCTGGATCTCTTCTGGGTAATCGCCGGGCCTGGCGCCACCCGGATGCTGGCCGACCACGGCGCCACCGTCATCCATGTGGAATCGAGCAGCCGCATCGACATGGTGCGCAACATCCCGCCCTACGCGGGCGGTGTGACGCACCCGGAAAACGCGCTTGCGTATCACAGTACCAATGCCAACAAGCTCAATCTGACACTGAATCTCGGCCAGCCGGAAGCCCGCGCCGTGCTGCGCGACCTGATTGCCTGGGCAGATGTGGTGGCCGAGTCGTTTACCCCCGGCGTGATGGCGCGGCTCGGTTTCGACTACGCCGCCATCTCCGCCATCAACCCGTCTGCAATCATGATTTCCAGCACGCTCATGGGTCAGACGGGCCCCTGGGCCGCCTATTCCGGCTACGGCAACCTGGGCGCCGCGGTTTCCGGCATTCACGCGCTGACCGGTCGCCCGGGCGAGCCGCCCACCGGTTGCTTCGGCCCCTACACGGACTTCACCTCAGTGCGCTTCAATGCGATCGCCATCTTGCTGGCGCTGCGCGAACGCGCGCTTACAGGCCGAGGCCAGTACATTGACATGGCTCAGAGCGAAGCCGCCTTGCAGTTTCTGGCGCCGCAATGTCTGGCCTGGCTGCGGGATGGCCAGACCATGCAGGCTCAGGGCAATCGTGACGCACGCATGGCGCCGCAAGGGGTCTATGCCGTGGCCGGCGATGACCGCTGGCTGGCGCTCTCGATTCGCAACGACGCGGAGTGGCAAGCCCTGTGCGAAGCATCAGGAGACGCAGCCCTGCTGGAGACCGCCGGTTGGCGCACGGACGAGCGACGCCAGCATCACAACAGGCTGGATCAGCTACTCACCCGGTGGCTGGCAGAGCAGGATGGCGAGGTGATCGAACGAACCCTGCAAGCGCGCCGCATTCCTGCACATAGAGTGCTGGATACCCATCAGGTGCGCGAAGACCCGCAACTGAATCACCGGGAGCACTTTCTGGCGGCAACGCACCCGACGCACGGCCCGCTTGAGATCGAGAGCAGCCGCTTGCGCATGTCGCGCTCGCAGCCGCGCCGCCCGGATACCCTGCCCACCTTCGGCGCTGACAACGAGCGAGTGCTGAAGGACATCCTCGGTTATGACGATGCCCGGCTGGCAGCGCTACAGGCTGCGAGCGCTTTGCAGTAGGCGCCGCGACAGCAATCAATCGCGCACGCCGAAACTGCCAGGACGGCTTCAACCAGCATGCAGACCGCGCTTCCTTCGCTGCAAGCCGGCATCACGAAAACAGCGATCCGCCATTGATGTCAAGGCTCGCGCCAGTAATAAAGCTCGCCTGAGGCGACGCCAGGTAGGTGATGAAGTCGGCAACTTCCTGAGCGCGGCCTTCGCGTCGCAACGGCGTCGCCGCGGCCACGTTCGCACGAACCGCGTCCTTGGTGAAGGCGTCGTGGAAGGTGGTGTCGATCATCCCCGGACAGACGCTGTTGACACGGATCTTCGATGGCCCGAGTTCCTTGGCAAGTGCCCGCGTCAGGGTCATGACGGCGCCCTTGGATGTTGCGTAGGCTGCTGCGCCGGGGCCGCCGCCGTCGCGTCCAGCCTGGGAAGCGAGATTGATGATCGCACTGCCCGCGCCCATGTACGGCGCCACGGCTTTCGCTGTCAGGAAGGCGCTGTTCACATTCAGCCGCATGACCTGCTCGAAGAATGCGAGGTCCATTTCCGCCAGGGACTTGCGCGCCACCAGCCCGCCAGTGACATTGACGAGTATGTCGATCGATTCGCCAAACGTGTTTCTGGTCTCCTGAACCAGGCGCTCCACGTCGGCTGCGCTGGTCGCGTCGCATTGCGTCAGCAACGCCTGCCCGCCAGCCGCCTTGATCACTTCCCGCGTGGCGACGCCATTCGCCTCGCTGTTGCACCAGGTGACGACGACCTTGGCGCCAAGGCCCGCGAGGGTAACCGACACGGCCCTGCCAATGTCGCGCGAGCCACCAACCACGATGGCGACCTTGTTGTTGAGGGTTTCCTTGCTCACTGTGATTTTCTCCTTGTCTTCAGATAGCCAGGGCTGCACACACTGCGCCCGACTCGATCATTCCTGCGGGCCGGCATCCTTGGCCACAGGCCCGATGTGACCGCCGAAAATCCACACCGACAGCACCGCCAAAGGCGCCAGCGCCGCGCCGAGGACGAAGGCTGGCGCGAATGATTCCACGGTCAATACGGGCACCATCCAGGTTGTGATCAACACGCCAACCACGGCCGCGGTGCCGCCAACGCCGGCGAGCGATCCCACTGATTTGCCCGAAAAGAAATCGCTCGGCAAGGTCTGGATGTTGCCGATGGCCATTTGAAACCCGAACAGGATGGCCGCAATCAGAAGTACCGCTGTCAGGGGTTCCGACGCCTGGGTTGTCGCGAGCAGGGTCGGCAGCATCAACGCTGCGCCGGCGGCGATGGTGATCTTGCGCGTTGCGTTTACGGTCCAGCCCCTGCGAATCAGAAAGCCGGCGAGCCAGCCGCCAAAAATCGCGCCAAATGCAGCGCCTACGTAGGGCACCCAGGCGAACAGGCCAATTTCTCTGATGTTGAAGCCAAAGGTCTCGGCCAGGTAGATGGGCAACCAACTGACGAACAGCCACCAGACAGGGTCCAGGAAAAACCGCCCCAGGATGACCGACCAGCTCTTGCGATAGCGGAGCATCTCCATCCATCCAGGCGCAGCCTGTTCGGCATCACCCGCCGTCACTTCTGCGGATTTCTGCCCGGCAAGTATGTACTCGCGCTCTTCGGCGGACAGCCACGGGTGGCGCTCCGGCGGCGCCTTGAACACCAGCAGCCAGGGAATCAGCCAGACGAAGCCGAGCAATCCGATCAGGATAAAGGTGGCTTGCCAGCCAAATATCCCAAACAGCGTGGCGATCGCCGGCGCGGAGACCACCGCGCCAATCGAGGCGCCAGAATTGAATATGCCCTGGGCGAGCGCCCGCTCCTTGATCGGGAACCACTCGGCGTTGCTCTTGGTCGCCCCTGGCCAATTGCCGGCCTCGCCGAGCGCCAGCCCGAAGCGCAGGATCCCCAGGGAAACCACGCCGCGCGCAACAGCATGCAGCATGATCGAAATGGACCAGAAGACGATGGCAAGAACAAAACCGATCCGGGTGCCGATCATGTCGAATATCTTGCCGAACAGGGACTGGCCGATGGCGTAACCGACCATGAAGAAGGTGATCAGCAAGGCATAGTCGGATTTGTCCATCCCCAGGTCTTCGGAAATGGCCGGCCACATGACCGCGAGCGCATTGCGGTCCACATAGTTGATGACGGTTGCAATCGCAACCAGGGTGATGACCACCCATCTCAAATAGCCTCGAAACATGCCCTTGCCCTCGTGATTTCAGTACCGGCCCGGTCTGCGGCCAAGCCGAAGTATCCGCGCCATTCGTGGGTGACGCCCCCGATGTCCAGCGAATGCGCTGTGTCGCGCTTCGGATCGTAGGAAAGCAGCAGCGTCCGGCTCTCGCCGTTCCTGGCGGCGATGCACAGCGCGTCGTATCTGCCGACGCGCTGGCGCCTGATGCCGTTGATCGCACTGCGACTACCCACCGTAAACTCCTCCGCGCCGTTGTATTGACCGTGCGGCTCAAGGACAGAAACAAACGAGTAGTCACCCGCGTCCCGCACCCGGAAGATAAGCGCTTGCTGACGTCGCAGATTGAAGTTCGGGTCGCTGGCGCCGAGTTCCGCGAACAGCACATCCAGGTCGCGCCCGGCGATCATCCGATAAGTATAGAAGCGATTGCCTGTCAGCCAGGTGACGGCAAACTGCTCGCCCGCTGCAACCTGGCTGCTGGCCCGCAGCCACAAGTGCTGATAGCCATTGGCCTTGCCGAGCGGCTGCATCCGGGTCGCGTGGCTGATCGTGTCGTGGCTGAGCGCCACGATCTGCCCGTTGAAGTGCAGCGGCAGGTCGTATTGATGGCGGCCGGAACCGCGCGCGTTGAGGACATCCAGGACGACCGCGCGTTTCCCGAGCGCATTCGGAAACCCGGGGATCAGGGCTATGGTGCGGTCGAAGGGCACGCCTGGATAGGCGTCACGCATCTGCGCTGCGGCGAGTGCCAGGTGCTCGGTGCTGGCGAATGCGAGCGCAGTCGGATGGTGTTCCTCGGCTGTGCCGAGCTCACCGTCGAAGTGACTGCGCCCGTCCACCACCAGGGTGTTGTGCGCCACCGTCTGCTTCGCCCAGCTCTCGTTCTCTGGCAGATAGGCGCCGCCGTTCTTCTGCTCGACGTTCAGAAAACGCGCCGCGCCATAGTCCATGAGAATTTCTGCGCCGTTGTCGTAGAAGAGCAGGCCGAGCTTGTCGAAGTGTCCATGCGACATCCCTTGCGCTGTGGCCTTCAGCACCAGTGCCTGAGGGTCGTCCTGCACGCCGCTGCGCAGGACGGCAAGCACGCCTTCTGAACCCCCGGGGCCATCTCTGAACAGCCGGGATTGGTGGTCGTAGGGGGCGGCCTCCCCCCGGTCGATGCCGCGCGCCAGCCGGAAGCCGTCGCCGGTCAATACCGGGGCGCTCTGCATGGCCGCCAGCGACAGCAGCGTCGGGTCTTCGGTCAGGCCGTAGGCAATGGCGAAGCCATAGCGAAGCTCGATGGTGTCGAGCCCCTTGTCCTTGATGGCATCGTTGAGCGGAAAGAACAGCCCCGCATAGGACAGATCGGCGCAGGCGTAAATGGCCTTGAGCAAGATGCCGTCACGGTGCTCGAAGATCTTCAGGTCCGGGTCGTTGGCGTCAATGCTCTGCGCGAACAGCAAGAACGGCATGAGCGCGTAACGCTGGTAATAGGGGCCTTCACTGTAATAGCCGTCGGGAGAGAAGAGGGCGTCAAGTTGGCGCATGAATCCGCCATTGCCGTCCTGCGCCAGGCCGTGCAAGGCGCGGTCAACATAGGTGGGATCATCCAGCACATAGCCCACCATGCCCACTGCGGCCACCGCCCAGGTACCGTGGTTGTGAATCCTGTTGAAAACCTGCGGCGATTCAACGGACAGGAACTCGGCCATTGGCCGCAGCAGGGCCATTTCAATCCGCTCTCGAGTCTGCTCCGACAGCGTCTCGTGAATCGCGTCAAAACCCTGAATGGCGTACACCAGCCAGACACACTCGTTGAGGGTTTGCCAGAAGAGGCGGCCAGGGTTCGAGGAGCGCTTCACCGGATGCGGCCCCAGGCGCGGATACATCTCGGCGTAGGCCAGCAGCAGGTCCCGCGCTCGGCTCGCATGGATTCGCTCGCCGGTCAGTTGATAGAGGACGCCGGCGTCATGAATCGCGATGCCGTTGCGCTTGTGTTGCTCGTGGCTGTAACCGCCGCCAGGGTCCGTGGGCTCGGGCACGTCCGGCGCTGTCTCGAAGTAGCGGTCCACCTGTGCCCGCTTGGCTCGCAGCGCCGCCGCGAATGTTGGCGACTCGGGCAGTGATTCCGTAACCAGCGCGACATCAGCAGGCGTCAGCAGCAGCCCTGGGTGCTCCGCACTGGCCTGCACCGGCCAGAAACAGGCGCCAGAGACCGCCAGCACTGCGCCCAGGCGCGCCACCGCCCCGCTCATGACCTGGGCGCCAAGGTGCCGTTGATGATCGGAACAGGCGTTTGCACGAAGCGGTTATCCGACATCTGCATCACCGGCTCGCCAACGGTCAGCGCCACCCGAATCGGCAGGCTATCGACAAAGTCGTTATCGACGATGCGCGTGTTCTGCACGCCATGAAGCCGGACCGCGGCTTTCGACCGGTTGCGCGGCCCGTTGCCGACCGCCGTCAGCCTGGAAGCGCGCAAGGAGAAGTGCGGGCCGAAGGTGCTTTCGTCGGTTCCGCCTCGATAGATGTCCGCCAGCGCTCCGCCAATGTTGTCAAAGCGGGAATCCGAGATGGAAACGGATTCACCGCTGTAGAGGCCGAGGTCATCGGTCTCCTGAGCCAGCGACAGCACATGCCCGGTAATGTCGCGAAAGGTGGAATCAATGATCTCGATGCGATCGGCAAAGGTGTGCTTCGCCGAGGAGAGGAAATTGAACGAGTGGTTGACATCAAGGTTCTCGATGCTGGCGTTCCTGACGATCAGGGCATAGTTGCCGAGCATGGAACGGCGGCTGGTGCGAATGACGGCATTGCCTGCAACATCCGGCGCGGCGCGCCCCGTGATTCTCACGCCATCCAGCTGCAAGCTGCCGCCGTCGGCAATCTCGAACAGCGCGCTGCGCTCGAATTCGATGCGGGCCGCGCCAGCGGAAGCCCGGATCGTGAGCGGCTGGCGCAGCACGATGGTTCTGCTCACGCGGTAGGTCCCCGGTGCGAGTTCGATTGCGTCACCGGGGTTCGCTTCGGTCGCAGCCTTCGCGAGCGCGTCCAGCCCCGGTTGGATGGCAATAGTTGCGCCTTGGTCGAAACGGTCGCCAGCGCCTGGCTTCGGATACCAGGAGACGCCCGTATCCGATCGCTCCAGCACTGTCAGGTTCCGGCTCACACCCACCTCGGCAAGCGTCTGGTCGGCCTGGATGACCGGATACAGCAGGCCGTTGCCGGCGGCTTGCAGTTCAATCTCGGTATTGACGAAGCCGGCCTTGATCGGCGGGTCATGGACGTCATGGAGCGCATTCCCGCGAAATTCGATGCCGGAGATGTCATCGTGCAGGCGAAAGTTGCTGCGTTTGTCCTGGTTGTGGATCAGGTTCGAACGAAACACGCTGTTGCTCGGCACGGCAGTTCGCTCTTCGTCACTGCCGGCAGCCAGCTCGATGTGATGGCTGTCGATGATCGAATTGCGTTCGATCAGCGCATTCTCGACCTGCATGTAACGATTGGCCGGCGAGTTGGGCACGCCATTCATCACCACCAGCGCACCGCCGAAGCGGCGGCCGGTCAATCCGTAGAGATAATTGTTGCGCACCACCTGATCGGCGTTGATCACCCGGATGCCGCCCGTGTGCGCCACGCCATTGCCCAGGAAGACATTGCTTTCCGCAAGATTGCCGTTGCCATGACGGAACGTCAGCGTGCCGCGCGATTCGAAGAACAGGTTGCCGCGAATCCGGTTGCCGCCCGACTTGATGGAGATGATCTCCACCTCGCCGTTGCAGTGTTCGAAGTAATTGTTCTCGATCAGGGTCCTGGATTCGGCTGTGGCGTAATGACTGGTTCCGATTCGCAGTGTCTCGCCACCGTTAGATCCGAGTATCGGCCTCGGACCAAAGTAATTTTGGTCAATTCGGTGGTGGTTTTCTCGACTGTCCTCACTATCCAGCCGAACCGCCATGGTGACGCCTATGTTGCTCTTGCCGACCAGATGGTTGTGATCAAAGCGATTGTGCTTGCCATACATCATCACCCAGAAATCCGGCTCATGCCGCTCCGGATTGTTGAACCGATCAATGACGGTTTCGGTCACCCGCGAGTGATAGGCCAGGTCTCCAACCGTTCGCCGAAAGGAGATCACCGTATTGGTGGGCGTGTGGCCATCACGGAAGATCAGGCCCGACACAATCAGGTGCTCGCCGGCCATGCGCACGTTGGATTTGCCGGTGATGACCACCTTGCCCTTGGTCTCCGCGCCCAGCGAGATTGGCCGGTCGGCTGTTCCCTTGCCCTGGAAGAGAATCTCGAAATCCCGCCACTCGCCATTTGCCAGGAGAATCGTGTCCCCTGGGACGAGCGTCTTGACCGCCTGTCGGTACTCGTGCTGCGTGCTGACCAGTCGCGTTTCAGCGCCTGCGCAGGAGGCGAGGAGAGCGCAGCAGAACGCCAGGATTACTCGATTCATCAAGAAATTCTTCAAGCCGGCGAGAGACGGCTGCTACCCGACAAAAGGCCGAAACAGCCAGAGCCATGCGCGCCGCGCATCTATCCGGATCGTCTGATCGCGCAAATTCAGACCTGAAAGCTGGTCATGTACCGCTCGCGGCTTTCATTGGCTTGGCGGCGAAGCTGAGCGAGCGCCTGTTCTTCCTGCGCGTCAAGCATCGCCTCGATCAGGCGTTGAAAGTGGTCACGCATGGCGCTGCGCGCCGCTGCCGGATCCCTGGCCCGCAAGGCGTCAAGCACTGCCCGATGCTCGGCCTCGCGCGGGCTGGAATCCGTCAGGCAAACTGAATCGTAAACCTTTCTTACCAATTCGCTTTCCAGCCGAATCTTCCACAGCATCTCGATGAAGTGGTGAATCGTGGCGTTGCCGCTCGCCGCAGCGATGGTGAGATGAAAGTCCCGATCCGCCAGCTCCGCCTGTTCCTCGCCGCCAGGGCCGCGCATCTCCTCCAGGCAGGCCTCAAGCCTGTTCAAGGATTCATCGCCGATGTCGCGGGCTGCCAGTGCGGCGGCCTCCGATTCGATCAGCGTGCGGGCTTCGGTCAACTCGAAGGCGCCGAATTCTGGCAGGGCGCCGATTCGCTTCGATTCATCAAGCACGCGGGCCCCGGAACCAGCTTTCACTTCTATGACGCCACGCGCCTGCAGCAGAACTTTCGCATCCCGCACCGTGACGCGGCTCACCTTGAGCCGTTGCGCCAGCTCACGCTCGCCAGGCAAGCGGCTGCCTGGCGGGAAGACGCCGTCGCCGATCATGCGCACAAGTTGGTCCGCAATGCCGTGATACAGCCGCCCGCCTGTCACGCCGTTCGTCGAGAGGTTCGTGGCATTTTCCTTCACATCAATCCCCTCAGTGAGAATCGTCACCGGTTGCCCGCGCCGAACTCGCCACCGGGCCGTTCACTGAACCCTGCCAGACACATTCAGCAAAGCTGCCAGCGCACGCCAGGCGCCCGCTTCAGAACTTGGCTCGCAAGCCGACGAACAGACGCGGCCCATAGGAATTGACCTCGCCCAACTCGTCGTCCACATAAAAGAACTGTTCCTTCGGTTCATCCAGGAAGTTTATGACCTCCACGCTGAGCCTGAAGATGTCGTTGATCTGATACGACGCCCGGCCTTCCCAGACGCCAACATCGCCCACGAACCGCAGGCGGGTTCCGTTGCTTACGTATGGCTGAAAGTATTCGCTGCGGTACTTGTACACCGTCTGGAAGTCGAATTTCCAGATCTGGTAGTACAGTTGGCCAGAAAAGACCTGTTTGGAAAAGCCTGGCACATTGCCCGGGGGGAGGATGCCCGCAGTCTCGGAGAAGATGCTGCCATCGGCATTGCGAATGGTGACAGTTCCGTAGTTGCTGTCCTCGAACTCGAAGTCAGAATCCGCCCAGTTGTAGCTCAACTTGAAGCCAAGGCCATTGTTGAAGCGGTGCGCCACGGTGGCCTCGAAGCCGGACAGGCTGCTGGTGTCATCCCGGCTTTCGGTTGCCGTGAAGTCGGCCTGAACCGACTGCCCATCCACCGTGAAGGTCTCCGTGGTGCGCACCTGCTCGAAACCGCCCGTGAACTGCTTGTAGTAGAAGCCGCCGGCGACGATTGAATCCGCCGTTGGATACCACTCGACCGCCAGGTCGAAGTTCCAGGACGGCAGCGCCCGCGTGTAAGGGTTGCCGGAACCGGAGACCCGGGAGATCAGGTCGTCCACATCGGTGATGTCGTCAGACGTATTGGGAGTGAAGGAGCGGTTGTATCCCAGGTCCGACATGTCGGCTCTGGAAATGCCTCGAAACACGCCGCCACGCAAGAGAACGTCTTCGCGAAGCTCCATCACGGCATTGAAGCTCGGCAGGATCTCGGTGTAGTCATCCTCGGCCTTCACCAGCTCAAGCGGCGCGCCATCAACCACCTCCAAAGACAGGAACCCGCCGTTATCGACAATCGAATACTCGGTGCGCCACTGATACGAATCAACCGCCGTGTTCACGACCCGCACGCCCAGATTGCCACGCATCGGCCAGTCGCCAAGATTGCTTGAGAAGTCGAGCATGAGATAGCCAGCCATCGTGAACTCCGAGACATCCGTGGTTGACGGACTTTCCCGAACCTGGTCTGGATAGGACGTATCCCAATCGTGGAAGGCGGCAATTTCGTCCACGATGCACTGGGTGTCGAAGGTGGCCCATTCGTTGCCTGCCCAGATGGTCTCGCCAGTGTCGGAATTCACCACAGTGACCAGCGGGCCATCCGCCTCAGCCGACAGGAAGTCGTCTTCCGGGAAGGTTCCGTTGGCGCACTTTTCGTTCATGGCAAGAATCGCTGCCCGCTCGGCTTCACTGCTGTCGTCAAGGTTCGGCGAGGTTCTGCGGGCACCGCCGAGATTCAGGTACTCCTGCTCCGCAAAGCGCAAACCGCCCTCGATGCTGTTCAGGAAATCGCCTTCCATATCCCATTGAAAGTCAGCGCGAATGGCGGAGATCTCGTTGGTCCGGTCCACATCCGAGTCGATTCTGACTCGGTACTCGTCAGAAAAGAGCGTTCGGTCACGAACGTCAAAGTCCTGAATCACATACTGCGGGATGCCGGACTGACGGCGGTCCCAGGCGACGTCTGGCCGATAGCCGGACGGGGTGCTCATGTTGAAGATGTCGTGGTTGTCGGATTGGGTGCGCAGCAAGATTTGCAGCTCCTCCCGAGTGGTTTCGGAATAGGACGCATCCACCGACACATTGAGCCGATCATTGACCGCCCATTCAATCGCCAGGCCGCCGCCAATGTATTCCTCCGTGCGCTCGAACAACTCGCTGTTGGACTCAATCGCCGTCTCGCCTTCCCAGGCAAAGACAGCGCCGCTGGGGCTGGTGACCAGGGATTCAGCCGTCACGCCCCGCGTATTGCGTCTGGCGTTGGCAAAGTTTAGATCATGCCGGCGTTCCGCCTGGGTGCGGTCGGAAATCTGCAGGTCCAGGTTGATGTCCCAGGCTTCGTTGGGCTGTAGCTGCAAGGCCATGAACCAGGCGTCTCGCTGATCCGAGGTGTCGTTCTGGCGATAGCCGCGTGAACTGGGCGCCCAGGCATAGGCCAGACCATCACTGATCGCCCGCCCGGTATCCGGGTCTATCTCCGTGTTGTAGTCGCCGGTGTTGGAGCTGGAGCCGGCCGGATTGTCCTCGCAATCGTCATTGGTGTTGGTGGCGTAGTATCCGGTTGTGGTGACGCTGGGGTCGTTGAGACAGGCCCACCGAGATGTTCCCGTCGGGCTCGATGATCGCACTTCGGATTCCGGCTGCGAAATGACGCTGTCCTGGTAGCCGAACGATATGCCGAACCCGCCGGCGTCGCCGAATTCAAGCTGGTCCACATAGCTGAAGGTTGCGCGGTGTCCGTATTTGCCTTCCATGGGATCGTCAAGGTCGCGCTGGTTCGGGTTGGCGTTGCCCTTGATGTCCGCCTGAAAGCGTCGCTTGCCATAGTCGAGCGGCCTGAGCGTGCGCAGTTCGATGACGCCGGATACGCCGCCCTCGATCAGGCTGGCGTTCTGTGTCTTGTTGATGACCAGCTTGCTCATGAGTTCCGAAGGGAACTGCGAAAAATTGACAGACCGGTCACCGCTGCCGTTGGTAGCGTCCCGCCCGTTGAACAGGGTGGCTCCGAGAAACGGGCCGAGACCTCGAATCGACACCTCGGTTGCGCCGCCGTGCTCGCGGTGCGAAGACGCGCCGGTGATCGTCTCCAGGGCTTCACCGATCGAAAGGGCCGGCAGGTCGCCGATGTCCTCCGCCGACAGCCCGTCCACGATGGTCAACGAGTCTCGCTTGATCTCGATTGCGCTCTGGATCGCCTGGCGCGTGCCCTGAACGACTATCTCCTCGATCGGCCCGGCTTCAGCTTGCGCCTCGTCGGCCTCTTGCGCCACGGCTGCGCTGCCGAACGCAAGCGCCAGGGCGGCGGGGGCAACGGCCAGGCTGAAGCGCCTGACCGACCGACTGGAAAACGGGAATCCGCTGGGTAGGTTCATGATCGGCTCCTCTCCTGTGCTGCCTGTTGCGGTTCAACCCTTGTTGAACCAGACTGCTGGGGTTGCTGGCAGGGCGCTAGAATCGATAGCTGGCGCCCACAATGATGCGACGGTCCGTCAGGCCCTGGAAGCACACAAGAGCGCCTTCATTGACACAGGATTGCCTGACATCCGATTCGGTGAGATTCACGGCTTCAACACCGACATTCAAGCTGTCGGTTACGTCATAACTGATGCTGGCGTTGAGCTGTCCTCTGTCTTCCTGGACAACGGGGAAGCCCCAGGGGAAGCTGGAAGTGCTGCCGAAATCGGTCGAACGATACGCCTCACGCCATGTATAGCGCACCCTGGCTGAAATCCCGTGTCTTTCATAGAAAGCCGTCAGGTTGTAGGCGGTTTCCGACAGGTCGATCAACTGTCCCCGCAGAGTCACGTCAACGGCGCCGGTTGACGTCAAGGCAAATGCCGCCCGGGCTCGACTTGTCGGATTCAGGAAGGTATCGCCGCCAGAGAACTCCTGCTTGGTGAAGTTGGCGATGAATCCGAACCCGGATGCCCAGCCCAGACTGTCCTCGAATTGCGAAAGATCGTATTGAAAGGCAATTTCAATGCCCTTTTGTGTGGTCTTTCCATCACCATTGATGGTCGTCGCTGCCGGAACACAAACCCCTACGCCAGCCGGGCCGAAAACATTGATATCCGCAATGGGATTGAAAATGCCGCCTTGCTCGCAGGGCGCGGTGATGTCGCGGAATCCGGTGACCGGATCTTCATACGGGTTGTCCTGGGTTCGAACAAAGAGGCCGGTGCGCTTCTTGTGGAAGTAGCCGATGCTGACGACGCTTGCGGGCGAAAAGTACCATTCGGCAGAGATATCAAACGAGGTCACCTCTTCAGGCTCCAACCCCGGGTTGCCAATCGAAACAGGCGGGTTCGGGCTGGTGCTGAATGTCGTCGAGGTTGACAGGCTGTCGAAATTCGGGCGCCTGATGTCCTTGCCCCAACCAGCACGAAGAAGCACATCTTCATGCACGGCTGCAACCAGGTTGAACCGAGGCAACAGGAAGTCATAGCTGCCGGTCGATGTCGTCGGGGTCGCCACGCCATTGGTTACCGAATTGCCGGTTGAATCCACTTCAGTATCCACATAACGCAGGCCAAGATTGCCGCGGAATATGCCGATGTCGAAATTCGCCTGTGCGTAGAACGCGTTGGTCTTCTCTTCGATATCGAAAAACGCAGCGACAGTCGAAGTGGGCTCGTTGATGGACCGCGAGCCTCCGTGGGCGGTTATGGCGGCATTCAGCATGGCCAGCACGCCCTCCGGGTCGGAAGCTACACGCTCTGGATCAATGAGCAGAAAGTCACCGACATATAGCTCTCTGCCATCAGCCTCGTTGAAATTGTCGGGCCCAGGGACGAGGAGCTCCGCAAACAGGTTGCCCCTGGGAGAATCGGACATGCGCCGCAAACCGCGGTTGGTACGGACGTCGTTATTGAGATTTGACACCTTGCTGTACCGATAGCCAAAGTCGATGGTGGTAATGCCTGACCAGCCGAGATCGTAGCTGAAGTCAAGCGTTGCTGCGTCTTCACCGCTCTCGGATATGTCCTGACTGATGTTGACGTCGCGCAGAACAACGTTTGCAGGATCGAGCAGTTGTGCCGAAGTTGGCCCGCCCGGCGCATCAGACGCGACGGCCCAGGACAGGGCGCCGTCACTCAGGTCGTAGCGAAAGGGCGTGCTGTTGTCGTTGGCGCCGCCCGCGTCCAGAGGCGCGTTCGGGTTGATGAAGTTGAGCGTGGTATTGAAGCTGGGGGTCGTGGAGTCAGACGTCGAGGTAGATAGCTCAACCCTTCCTGACCACCGGCCTCGCTGCCAGTCAGCGCCCAATCTGAATATCTCGCTATCTGTCAGGCGCGAGTTGGTGTCTGAAGAGAACCGCAGATTCGGGTCGTCATCATCCGTTGCCAGGTCGATGCCGATCAGACCGCGCAGCGCCGCTTCAATGGCTCCAAGATCCTGAGAACCGCTTCTGCCATCGATCATGCCAAAGTTGATCGTTTCAAATTCGTCGGGAATCGATGAGTTTCTGAGGCTGCTCACGCCTGACCCCTGCACCCTGGAGCTCTCTTGTCTGCGCTCCTGGTCATTGATGATTGCGTCAAAGTACAAGCCCAGACCATCACTCGGAGCCCACTCGAGCGAACCCGAAAAGTTCGTGGTTTCGTACTCGAAATTGTCGTAATCCTGGTTAAGGAACTGAATGGGCAGAAAATTGAAGGCTTGTGCGCTTGCGGCGTCGCTGCCTGAAGCCACGTTGTTGTCGCGGTCGGTGCGAGGGCGGAAAGCCGTCACATCCTGCTCGGAAAAGCTCCCGCTGAGCATGACGCCAAAGGTTCCGGAATCGGTAGCCCAGTTGTCGCCCCAGGCGCCGGAAATCCTGGGCGTAAACGTGCTATCGGTGGAAAGATTGCTGTTTTCCCCCTGCACTCGGATGGCTGTGACCCGCTCGGTCAGATCAAGGGGACGAATCGTTCTCAGGTTGATCGTGCCGCCTACAGACCCTTCAATGGTTCTCGCTTCCGGCGCCTTGATAACTTCGACAGCCGCGATGATGGCCGCCGAAACATCCTCGAAATCGATGCCGCTGCGTCCAGCCCCGGAGCCGACGGTGGACACCCCATTGATCTCGGTGCGGTTTGCATTGGTGCCACGAATTTGAACACCGGTGCCAACGCCGGCAGTTCGAGTAATCTGGATGCCGGTAACATTCTCAAGCACTTCTGCCAGATTCTGATCGGGCAGCTTGCCGATATCCTCAGCCTGAATGACTTCAACCAGGTTATCCGCTGCGCGCTTTTCCTCAAGCGCGCTCGCCAGAGATGATCGGATGCCGGTAACGACAATCTCTTCCAGGACCGGCTGATCTGGCGCATCATCCTGGGCAAGGCTTGCAGGCACAAAGGCCAGCGCGCTTGCACCAGCTACCAGCAAGGCACAACTACGGGTAAGGAACATTTGAACTCTCTCCCAAGGAAATCTGGTTGAAGGTTGACGCTTGCCATGCATGCTTGCCATTGGTGGCTTACCACTCTCGCCTACCATTATCTCTTACCAGCGACGCATGAATGGTTCATACCAATTTCATGAACTCTAGTGTGCCACAGTTGCTGACCGATTGTCCATGCCAGGTGCGCAACCATGAATGACCACACCGACTATCTATGGTATGGCCACTATTCATACCAGATGGACGGCAAAGGAGACGAGCCCTTGCACACCAATCCGAGCCCTGGACACACGGCGAGCACGCAGACATGCAGACAGGCAAAATCATCGGCGCCTGCAGGGTGGACGGCATAACGTGCAGCGGCTGCCAGCAGGCGGCGGCTCGGAACAACGGCTTTCGCACGTGCAAACGCCCTGCCTGATTCATTCACGCTCAATCCGGGCTAGACTAGCGCCCTGAATAATGCCGAGGAGCAGAAATGGCCTACGATTTTGCCGACAGGGTTGCTGTCATTACCGGCGCGGGCGGCGGGCTCGGGCGCAGCCACGCCCTGGAGCTGGCCAGGCGAGGCTGCCGGGTGGTTGTCAATGATCTCGGCGGCGCCATGGACGGCTCCGGCGGCGGATCGGATGCAGCCGAGAGCGTGGTCGCAGAGATTCGGAGCGCTGGCGGTGAGGCCATCGCCAACGGCGGCTCGGTGTCAGACCGCGCCGGCGCTCAGAGCATCGTCGATGACGCCATGAACGCCTGGGGCCGAGTGGACATTGTCATCAACAACGCCGGCATCCTGCGCGACAAGTCGTTTGCGAAGATGGCGCTGGATGATTTTCAGGCTGTGCTCGACGTGCATCTGATTGGTTCGGTCAATGTCACCCGGGCTGTCTGGCCGATCATGCGCGAGCAGAATTATGGCCGGGTGGTCATGACCACTTCCCCAACAGGTCTCTACGGCAACTTCGGCCAGGCCAACTATGGCGCCGCCAAGCTCGGTCTGGTGGGCCTGATGCTCACCCTCAAGATCGAAGGCGCCCGAAACAACATCCACACCAACACCATCGCCCCCATCGCGGCCACCCGGATGACGGAAAACCTGATGCCGAAGGCGGCCCTGGCAGCGCTCGGGCCGGAGCTCGTGACGCCCGCTGTGGTATTTCTGTGCAGCGAAGACGCCCCCAATGGCGTCGTGTTGCAGGCGCAGGGCGGACGGTTCTCGGTCGCCGCCATTGTCGAGAATCAGGGCATCGAGATTGGCCAGAACGCATCTGCCGAGGATGTTGGCGCCCACTTCGAGCAGATTTCAGACCTGGCTGGCGCCAAGCCCCGGGGGATGCTTGATCTCGGCGGCGTCCAGGAGCCTGCGCCAGGTCGCTGATAGCCCGAGTTTATTTGCCTTGCATTCAAATCGGTTGTATCCGATTTGGATGCGCCATTGGGAATACAATTTGCACTGGCCGCACGCTTGCGGCAAGAACCGACAAGGCCATGCTTGAACTACGCCACCTGCGCACGCTGACGGCGCTGCGCGACACCGGCAGCCTGGCCGATGCGGCCGAGCGGGTATGCCTCACTCAATCCGCGCTTTCTCACCAATTGCGGGAGCTGGAAACGCGCGTTGGCTGCCCGCTCTTCATACGCAAGACACGGCCAGTGCGCTTCAGCAGCGCCGGCCAGCGACTGCTCGCGCTCGCCGAGGATGTGCTGCCACTGGTTCAGGGCGCAGAGATAGACGTGGCTCGGCTGGCTGGCGGCGCTTCGGGACGAATCCTGCTCGGCATCGAGTGCCATAGCTGTATCGATTGGTTGCTGCCCGCCATCAACGCCTACCGATCCAGCTGGCCGGACGTTGAACTGGACGTCTCCTCCGGCTTTCACTTCGCGCCATTGCCGGCGTTGCGCCGGGGAGACCTTGACCTGGTGGTAACGTCCGATCCGCAACCCGGGCTGGGATTGCAATACCTGCCACTCTTCAGCTACGAGGCGCAACTCGCGTGCGCGCCTGACCACCCACTGGCCGCCCGACCCTGGGCAGACCCGGCTGACCTGGCGGGCGAAACCCTGATTACCTACCCGGTGGAACGCCAGCGCCTGGACGTATTCGCCAGATTTCTGGACCCTGCCGGCATTGAACCGGCAGCTATCCGGCACACCGAGCTCACCGCCATGATGATTCAGCTGGCAGCCGCCGGCCGCGGCCTTGCCTGTCTGCCGGACTGGGCATTACATGACTATCGAGCCAGGCATCTCATCGTCACGACTTCGCTCGGCGAAGACGGCGTCTGGCCGACCCTGTTCGCCGCCGTGCGCGAAGACCAGGCCGACGCGCCCTTCATGCGCGGTTTCATCAGCACGGCCATCAGCACCTGCTTCGCCACCTTGCATGGCATCGTGACGGCGGAAGCGGGCTGAGCGGGCCACGAGCACGACCTGCATGCGCTTCGGCCTCACGCCCTGGAGCTTCAACGACCTGCGCGCGCAATCTCTGGCGGGCCAGGCGCGCATTGCCGAGGATCTCGGCTACGATTCCTTCTGGTTGCCGGAGAGCCACTTCACGGAAGGCGCACTGCCAGACCCGCTCATGCTGCTGGCTGCTGTGGCAACGCAGACTGAACGCATCCGTCTCGGCACCACATCCTATCTGCTGCCGATGCGCAACCCCCTGCAGGCGGCTGAGCAGGTCGCGGTTCTGGATCAACTTTCCGGCGGTCGGGTCCTGCTCGGCGTCGGCAGGGGTTGGTCCAGCCCCATGTTGCGGGCTTTCAACGTCGCGCCGAAGGACAAGCGCTCACTGTTTGAAGCCCATCTCTCGACCATGATCCGCGCCTGGTCAGGCGAGGCGATCAACGCCCACACCGAGCCGCCGCTGGTGTTGAATCCCCTGCCTGTGCAGCGCCCGCATCCGCCCGTATGGGTGGCCGCCTTCGGCCCCAAGGCATTGGCGCAGGCCGGCAGTCTGGGGCTGCCGTATCTGGCGTCGCCCATGGAGACCCTGTCAGACCTGCGCGCCAACTTTGATTTGTGCGACGCAGCAGCAAGAGAGGCCGGGCGAGCCGTGGACAAGCTCCGGCCCATCATGCGCACCATCTACATAAGCCGCAGCCGCAGTGAAACGCAGGCCATACGCAATCATCTGACAACGTTGGGCAGACCGCGACGAGACCCGAATGTCGCTGTGGAGGACTGGGCGCTCATCGGTGACAAGCGATATGTGGCGGACCGGCTTGCCGAGTACGAGTCAACGCTTGGCGCAACCCTTTGCGTGGCCACCAGGCTTCGAATCCGCCAGGCGGATGAGTCGCGGCTGCTTGAGTCCATGCGAGACCTGATAGAACTGACCACCTGATAGAGTTGCGCATGTCTGCCCGACACTACGAAAGGCGGCGTCAGCGGGTTTTCCTGCTGCTCGCCGGCATCTTCCTCGCCTCCATGACGATGCTGAACATCCTCGGCATCAGTCGCTTCGTCGATCTTTCCTTCAACTTGTTCGGCTTGCAGATTCCGATGATTATCGCGGTCGGGGCGCTGCCCTATCCGGTGACCTTCCTGTGTACGGATCTCATCAGCGAACTCTTTGGCGAGAAAAAGGCCCGGGACATGGTGTGGGTGGGCCTCGGGCTCAATTTCTGGGTGGTCGCCCTGCTCTGGCTCGGCGGGGCCTTGCCCGGCTTCGAGACCCTGGATCCAGAAACCGGCTTGCCACTGCCGGACGCCGCCGGACGGCTGCCGGTTTTCTATGAAGTGCGCGAGCAAGCCTTCGCCATCGTCGCCGCTTCCATGGTGGCCTATCTTTGCGCCCAGTTCTGTGACGTGCGCCTGTTTCACTTCTGGAAGAAGCTCACCCGGGGTCGGCATCTCTGGCTGCGCAACAACGCCTCCACCATGGTCAGCCAGATGGTGGATACGACCGCGGTCATTCTGATGACACACTTCTACGCCAACGCCCTGCCGCTGAGGCCTGGCGAATCAATCGTCAGTCAGTTACTGATCCTGATTCTCTCCGGCTATGTGTTCAAGGTTCTGGTGGCAGCGCTGGATACCGCGCCCGCCTATGCAGCGGTGCGCCTGCTTCGACCCTACCTCGGCCTGCGCGGCACTGAAGAAGCCAGGGACTGATTCCGGCGGCCAGCCCGGATATTGCACCAGGGGCCGTGATGATCGCGCCGGATTTTGTCCGTCTGCGTGTGCTCGCGACCGAGAGCATAGCTACGCCTATGGTCGAGGGAGCATGGACGCGCAGACGGGCAAAAAACAAGCGAGCGCGCGGCAAGCGCAGTCTGTAATCGGCACAGCGCTTCAGTATCGAAGACAACCGATTGAAAGATCGATAAAATCAGCCCAATCTATCAGCGCCCTGGTGCAATATTCGGGCTATCGCTCCACCTGCCCGAGATTCGCGTGCAGCACTGCACCATTGATAACCGGGTTGGCGGCTGCCCAGTACAGTGTTTCGGCGATCTCCGTCGGCTCGGCCAGCCGGTCAAAGGCTGACATGGCGCGCACGCCGGGCATCGCCTCGTCTGGCACGTGCGAGCGCAGCATTTCTGTGTCGGTGAAGCCGGGACAAATGCAGGCTGTATGTATGCCAGCACCTGCCAGATCCTGACAGGTCGTGCGCATCATGCCGATCAGCGCATGTTTGGAAATTGCGTAACTGTGGCTCATTGGAACTGCCTTCTCGGCCAGGGTCGAGCCGACATAGAGGATGGACGAGCCGGCGGGCATGTGCGGCAAACAGAGGAGATTCAAGCTGTTCGGGGCGACCAGATTCACCTCGAGCACGGACCGGAGCACGGCGGATGGCGTATCCCTGGCGCTGTCGTTGCGTAGCTGCGCCGCATTGTGAATCAACACCAGTGAATCGGCTGCGTCGATCAGGGGCAAGAGTTGATCCTGTACGGTCGCCGGGAAGCCGCCATCTGCAAGGTCCGCCGTACACTGCGCCACATCGGTCAACGGACAGGGCCGGCGCGAGATATTGACCACCCGATAGCCGGCATCCAGGAACCGGCGAGCCGTCGCCAGGCCGATGCCGGCGCTCGCGCCGGTTATGAGCAGGGTCTTCATCGGCCTGCCCGGCGGGTGGCAGATTGCTGGGAATACTGACTCAGGGTTACGCCTCCGCTCTGGCCCAGGCGCCCGGGCCGGATGACACCCGTACCGCCAGCGAGCCAAGCCCGAGCGCCGATATTCGGGTGTCCTCCTGCAGCTCCGCGAGAATCCAGGCGGCCAGCGCTTCCACGGTAATGTTCGCCACCGGCAGGAGTAGTACATCTCTCTTGAGGAAGGGTATTCGTTCGCCGTTGAAGCAGGCCACCAGGTAATCGCCATCAGTCGTCACCTGTAGCCAGGGCGAACGGCTGGGCAACAATACGTGTTCGTCCAGGCGGTCGCAGAGCGACTTCAGCGCGGTCTTGATGCAGTTGTAGTCGAAGGCGATGCCCCCCTCGCCCAGGCCCGCCTCCACTTCCAGCGCAACCCGAAAGTTGTGGCCGTGCAGATTTTCCCGCTCCTCTGCCGAGAACAGGGTGAAGTGGGCGGCGGCAAAGTGCATTGCCTCCTTGTCGATTTCAAGGATCGTGCGCACGCGATCAGCCGCATCCAATCACCGCGGCAAACTCCGCCATGCTGGTAAAGGTCCAGGAGGGGCTTGCCTGCGCCGCGCGCGCCGCGCCCAGCGAGGGCCGGTTGATCCATACCGTGTCCAGGCCCGCCTCGGTAGCCGGCGCTATGTCGTGATATCGGCTCTGGGCCACGTGCAGCACAGGCCCTTGCATGGTTTCCAGCGCCTTGGCGAATACTTTCGGGTTCGGCTTGTAGGCCCCGACATCCTCCGCCGTGGTCACAACGGCAAAGGGCGCCTGCAAGCGCTCGGCCGACGCCGCAAACAGGTCATTGTCGATGTTGGAGATGATCGCCAGGTTGAAGCGTTGCGCCAACGCCCGCAAGGCTGGAACCGTGTCCGCAAATGCTGGCCAGTGGGCAACGCTGTCGCCGAATCCGGTGACTTCGTCGGCGCTTGGCGTAAACGCCAGGCGGTCGCCAAAACGCTGCAGCACGCGCCCGAGCACCACTCGGTAGCGTCCGCCGACGGCCTGTTCCGCTGGCTCGAACTCGGCAAAGGCCTCCAGCACGAAGCTGTCAACCACATGCACATCATGACGCAGCAGAAGCGGCTGGAGATACTCGACGATGCCGGTCTCCCAATCGATCAGGGTGCCATAGCAATCGAAGCTCAGGGTGCGCCAGGCGCTCGGATCAATCTCCATCATATTGAATGCGATCCAGTATCAGGCCGTAGAAAAACTCATCCGTCCAACCAGCTTCGGCGCGGTCAAAATACCAACCGAGGTGGCGCTGACACTCGCTGCAAAGCGCCACCCGCCATTTGAAACCGCTGAACCAGCTCTCCGCGCCCCTGGGCCGGCCGGCAATGCTGCACCCGAGCGCCTGCTCAAAGCAGCCGATATGAAAGCGCAGGCCCATCGGGTTGACGAAGCTGTGGTCGTGGCTGCCGCACACCTGAATCCGATCGTGCCAGAGACCGACTACGGAGGAACAGACTGCACAGTAGAAGTAGTCCTTGCGCGCCTCTGGCGTCTTGTCCAGCAAGGCTTGCAGGCTTTCATCCAGCCGGGTTTCCGGCGGTTTGACCGTGGTATCCACGCCCTGATTTATCATGCTTCTTGCCGAGACGGACAGACTGGCGGATTGTACTCTGCCTGCCTTGCCAAAGTCGCTTGCCTGTAAGGGTTCAGGACCTTTCGGACATTTGAGGTCTGGCACAGGCGTTGTCTTCAAGACTGACAAGATATTCGTTTGGCGTCATCCAGTCGAGGGCCGAATATTCCGAAATGTATCTGAGCCCGTAAACTCCCCATCCCGACAAAAAACCCACAGCGCAAGCGCCTCGGTTTTCGATTGCCATTGACATCCTCGTTGCGTTGTTTTTGGGGCTTGGCCGTGGTCCATTTCGCACACGAATTGGCGTCATGTCGCACATGCAAGGCCGGTTTTGCGGTGCACAGTGGTCGCCATGCAGCACGACGCCACCTACAAGGCCGCCTTCGCGCACCTGCGCATGATCCGCGATCAGCTGATCCTGCTCGAACAACTGGTCGGAGACCAGTTGCCCATGCTGCGCCGCCTGCGCCTGGATACGCTGGAACGGCTGCCCAGCGAGTATCTGACCGACAATCTGGAACAGCGATTCGGCGACATGGCCTGGCGGGTCGCCTTGCAACCGACTTCATCGGACGACGAAGCCGATGAACCGCACTGGCTCCATGTCCTGGTAATGCTTGAATTTCAGTCTCGCTCAGACTGGATGATGGCCGCACGAGTGCAGAGCTATGCGACCCTGCTTTACCTTGCTCTGCACAGGGAAAAACCGTTCAGCGCCAGCAACCCGGTCCCGCCAGTGCTACCGATTGTGCTCTACAACGGTTCCAGTCCGTGGCATGCGCCGCTGAACCTGTCGGCCCTGACGCGCCCAGGCGGGATGGAAGCAGCGTCAGCGGATGTATCAGCACAGGCAGAGGGTGAAACCGGCAAGCCCGGAGCGTTGGGCGCGCATGTGGGGCCGATGGGTCTGGTGGGAGACGGCTATGTTCTGGTCGATCAACAGGCCCTGTTGGGCGAGGAACTGCCGGAAGGCAATGCGGCGACGCTGCTGGCGTGGATCGAGGGTCTGACCAGTCCAGAAGACCTGAAGCGTGTAGTGGAGCGCTGTTTGCAGTGGCTTTCCGGGGTGGAAGATGGCAGTCTTTTGGATGTGCTGCAGCGTTGGCTGGAGGCATGGGTTCGAAATGCGGACATAGGGGACGAGGAGGAGTGGCTTATGAAACTGGTCAGGCTGAGGGAATCGACCGACGAGGTGGTGCGACAACCGGCTGACCCGGCTGAGCGGGTGGCGCTATGGAAGCAGCAGCTGATTGAGAAGGGGGAGGCCCGAGGCAGGGCCGAAGGCGAAGCCCAAGGCGAGGCCCGAGGCAAGGCTGAAGGCGAGGCGAAAGCGTTGGCTCGGGAGCGCGCCCTGCTTGAGCGTCAGGTTGCGCTGCGGTTTGGCGGCGATACGGCGAAGCGTTTCGGCGTCTTGCTGGCGGGCGTTTCCGACCCGGAGCGTCTGGCCGCGGCAGGAGAGTGGCTGATCGAGTGCGAAGACGGCGCTTCGTTGCTTGCGCGAATGGGTGAGTGATGTCCGGCTGGCCCTCTCACCTCAACATGACTGCCCGATCTCGATATTCCGAAAGGTACTGAGCCCGTACAGCCCGCCGCTCCCTCCAGGATCCTGGAACTCACCCCGTCATGTCAGCGGCCGAATATTCCGAAATGTATCTGAGCCAGTACATTGCCGAACCAGGCAGACAACAGGCGTGGCGTTCGCCCGAAAATTGCGCCAAGACCTTCAGCACTGCCAGCGCATCAACCCTTCCTGCACGCAGGTGGCCGCCAGCTCGCCTGATCGGGTAAACAGCCGCCCCAGCACAAGGCCTCGGCCAGCGCCGGTGCAGATGGCTGACTGTTCATACAGCAGCCATTCGTCGGCCCGGCCAGACGCATGGAACCACATGGCGTGGTCCAGGCTGGCGCCGACAAAGCCGGGATCCTGCCAGCGCATCCCGTGCACCAGCAGGGCCGTGTCCAGCACAGTTCCGTCCGACAGGTAGGCAAGGCCCGCCTGGTGCAGGCCCGGCGCGTCCGACAGCGCCTCCGGTATGCGCAGCCACATGAGCTGAGGCTCAGTGACAGGCGCGCCGCGCACCATGGGCGGATTGATATACAGGATTTCCATGGAGCGACTGATGTCCAGATCACCCTCCTCGCCGCCTTCGCCGAGCACAAATTCCTCGTAGCTGGTGGCGGTCTCCCCCGGCGGCGGAACATCCGGCATCGGCGTCGCCACGAACTCGGGCGACTGCGCCGGCGCCTGAAACGAGGCCATCATCCTGAAACAGGTTCGCCCGGCCTGGCGGACGCTGACTTCACGGCTGCAAAAGGTGCGCCCGTCGCGCACTCTTTGCACCTGCAACTCGACAGGCTGATGCACATCGCCTGGGCGCAGGAAGCAGGCGTGAAGCGAGTGCGCTGGCCGACCCTCGGGGACGGTGGCGGCTGCGGCCATGAGGCTCTGGGCCAGAAGCTGGCCGCCGAACACGATACCCTCCGATTGCGGTGATGGCGGCGCCAGATAGCCATCCACGCCGTCAGGCGCCAAGGTCATCAAGTGGCGGAAAGCGTTGTTCATCAGCGTCCTGTCCCGCAAGCGGCGCAACAGCATAACAAGGGTTGACGCACTCCTTGTGCGTCGTGCAGGCCACCCATGCGGGCTAGAATTGGGTCATGCGCAACGAGGAAGCAGCATCAGGATGCACGGCATCCCTGTTTGTCGAACGGCGCGGCGGCGCAAACTTTTGCCGCCTGCTGGTCGGTTGCGGCCTGCTTCTCTCGGCCCACAGCTTCGCTGAGAGCAGCGCGCCCGGACCCGCGCAAAAGGAGACCCGGCCGTCCGAACTGGGTTTGTATGGCGTCAGCTACGTCGCAGATCCGGGCACGGTCACGATCAACAGGATGCACGCCTGGACGATCTGCCTCTACGACGCAAGGGGCGCGCCTGTGGCGGGAGCGTCAATCACCGTCGAGGGCGGCATGCCCGAACATGATCACGGGCTGCCCACGGCGCCGAGGATCACGGATTATCTGGGCGCCGGCTGCTATCGACTGGATGGCGTGCGCTTTCATATGGCCGGCGTCTGGGAACTGGTTTTCCACATGCAGGCAGCGCCCGGCATGGACAGCTACCGCCTGGCCTTCGAGATTTGAGCGACAGCAAGACATCCAGCCGGGCCGCGGCCCTGATTGTGCGCCCGAGGCCGCAATGACCGCGCCAGATTCAGGATCTCTGGGCCAGCGTCCTGGCGCAGTATCCAGGATAGCCGTCTGGCTGGCGTTTGTTCTGGTTCTGGTTGGCCTGGTTCTGGCCTTCCGCCCGCCTGGGCTGCCAGCCTGGACCAACGCCGAGATGGTCCGCATCCAGTCGCTGGCGCTGTCCAACCTGCCCGCCTTGCCGCCAGCCCCGGACAACGCGGTTGCCGATCTGTTACAGGCGCAGCAGCTGGGACATCAACTCTTTTTCGACACACGCCTGAGCGCCAATGGCGCTGTCTCCTGCGCCACCTGTCATCAACCGGAACGGCGATTCTCGGATGGGCTGCCTCGATCCGTTGGCCTGGGGCTGGGCGATTTCAACGCCCCCAGCCTGGTCGGCGCCGCCTACAGCCCCTGGCTTTTTTGGAATGGTCGCGCCGACAGCCTCTGGGCGCAGGCGATGCACCCACTGGAAAACCCTAAGGAACAGGGCCTGAGCCGTCTGGCGCTTGTCCGACTGTTGCGAGCCGACGCTGGCTATCGTGCCGCCTACACTGCCCTCTTCGGCCCCTTGCCGGGCCCTGGCGCCACGCCCGAAGCGGCCACACGAGTGCTGGTAAACACCGGCAAGGCCCTGGCCGCCTACCAGCGCCTGCTCCTGCCCGGGGCCACACCCTTTGATGGCTATGCCCGTCGCTTGCCAGAAAATCCGGAGCCGGACGCCAGCTTCCCGCGCGAAGCGGTTCTTGGCCTGAAACTGTTCATCGGCGAGGGCCAGTGCCTGAACTGTCACAATGGGCCGCTCCTGACCAACCAGGAGTTTCACAACACGGGCCCCCTGCCAGCACCCTACCAATTGCCGGATCCAGGCCGAATCGCAGCGTTGGATGAGGTATCCGACAGCCCGTTCAACTGCCTCGGAGCCTATGCCGACGCCACTGACTCGTCGTGCGCCGAACTCCGCTTCATGCGCCGAGGCGAAGCCCTGCTGGCCGCGCGACGGACGCCTTCGCTGCGCAATCTGGGCGGCACCGAGCCCTATTTTCACGCAGGCCAGATGGCCTCCCTGGCCGATGTGTTGCGGCACTACAATCGAGCCGCGGATGCGATTGTGGGGCACAACGAAGCCAAGCCACTGAACCTGTTGCCATATCAGTTGCGGCGGCTCGAAGCCTTTCTGAATACCCTGGACGCGCCTCCGGCCACGGCACCGGGGTGGCTGGCGGCGCCGGCAGCAGACCAGGCCGGGCGAGCCGGTGTATCTCGTCAGGGGCTGTGATGATCGCGCTGGCCGGGCGCTGGTAGCCCCGTTCTCTATTGGATGTGGCCCAGGATCCCTTCCAGCTCACGCGCTGAGTTGTAATGAATAACCAGCCGACCCGATCCTTTGGCAGAGTGGTTGATCGCC
The DNA here is from genome assembly GCA_965199705.1 of Pseudomonadales bacterium. Taxonomy (GTDB): domain Bacteria; phylum Pseudomonadota; class Gammaproteobacteria; order Pseudomonadales; family Azotimanducaceae; genus Azophilus. Next base: position 346,387 of record OZ241359.1, on the reverse strand, counting down.
ACCTTGGCGCCCAGGGTTTCCGACAAGCGCTGCGCCAGATTGCGGGTATCCTGATTTTCGACGCTGTCGGCCCGGGGCCGGTCCGGCGCACGACGGCCGTCGCTGAGTTGCTTGCGCACCAGGGCTTCCGTCTGCCGCACGGTCAGCTGTCGCGCAGCCACGTCCCGCGCCAGGCCCGGCTGGCTCTCGGGCGGCAGCGATAGCAGCGCCCGTGCGTGACCCATCTCCAGGACGCCCTCCATGAGAAGCGTCTGTACGTCCGGGTGCAGATTGAGCAAGCGCAGCAGGTTCGCCACTGCTTCCCGGCTACGGCCCACGGCTTCGGCCACCTGCTGCTGCGTCAAGCCGAACTGCTCACGCAGCCGTTGCAGGGCTGCCGCTTCTTCGAGCACGTTCAGATCTTCGCGCTGCACATTCTCGATCAACGCCATCGCCGCTGCGGACTGATCGTCCACGTCGCGGACAATCGCCGGGATGGCTGCGTGCTGCGCCAGTTTCGCCGCCCGCAAACGCCGCTCTCCGGCGATCAGTTCAAAGCCATCACGCAGAGGCCTGACCAGAATCGGCGACAGCAGGCCCTGCGCCCGGATTGAGGCCGCAAGCTGCTTCAGCCCGGCTTCGTCGAAGCGGCGTCTGGGTTGGTGCGGCCCGGTATGAATACGGTGAACGGGAATGCGCCTTTCCTGCTCTCCGGCAGGCGCCGTCTGAGCGCTGCCAATCAGCGCTTCCAGGCCGCGCCCCAGCTTTCTTCGGGTCATGCCGACCGGCCTCGCAGTTCCTGAGCCAGGGCCATGTAAGCGATGGCGCCCCGGCTGCGACGATCATAGAGCAGAGCGGGCAGGCCGTGGCTCGGCGCTTCCGCCAAACGTACGTTGCGCGGTATCACGGTGCGGAACACCTTGTCGCCAAAATGCCGGATCACCTGCCGGGAAACATCCTGGGTAAGGCCGTTGCGCGGATCATACAGGGTCCGCACAACGCCCTCTATCTGCAGGCCGGGATTGGCGCTGCGACGCACAGCCGCGAGCGTGTCGAGCAACGCCGCCAGACCTTCGAGCGCATAGTACTCGCATTGCAAGGGAATCAGCAGCCCGCTCGCCGCTACCAGCGCATTCAACGTCAGCACATTCAACGCCGGCGGGCAATCAATGAGCACGTAGTCATAGGCGCCGGCCACCGCGTCCGCCCTGAGCGAATCGCGCAGCCGGGTCTCCCGGTCCGGCGCCTGCAACAACGCCAGCTCCGCTGCAGTGAGGTCCGCATTTGCTGGTACCAGATCGAATCCTCCGGCAGTGGCCGTCATGGTCCCGGCCAGTGTCGCTTCACCGAGCAGCCATTCACACGCCGTTCGATTCAACGCCGCCTTGTCGCAACCAGCGCCGGTGCTGGCGTTGCCCTGCGGATCAAGGTCGATCAGCAGCGTGCGGCTGCCGGAGAACCCGAGCGACGCCGCCAGGTTCACCGCCGTGGTGGTCTTGCCGACGCCGCCCTTCTGATTGGCTACTGCCAGAATTCGGGGCATCTTTCCTCACAATCAGCACGCCATGCCAGGTGGCGAGCGCGGGTATTCTGATCCATCTGCGACCGGCAATCGACCCGCCAGGACAGGAAAATGTCTCGTCAGAGGCTTGCTCCGTCGCCTGCCTGCTGCCGACGATGCGGTCCAGCGCGAGCATGTACCCCCCTGGCGTCAGATGCGGCAGCGCCAGGCGCCAGACGGCTTCCGGCGGCAGCACGGCTCTGGCCGTCACCACCTCCGCCGCTTCCCGCGGCAGCAGCGCCGCATCAGCGCAGGTGATGACAAGATTCGGCAAGTTCAGTTCACGCCGAACGTGGCGCAGGAAGGTTGCCTTGCGCTGGCTGCGCTCGACCAGCTGTACGGTCAGTTCCGGCGCGGCAACTGCCAGCGGCAGGCCAGGCAAGCCAGCGCCGGAGCCAATGTCGGTGACCCGACAACCGAGACGCCATTGTGGCGGCAGTATCTCTCGAAACAGGGGCAACAGGCTCAGGGCGTCCGCGAGGTGGCGATCTGCAAAGCGTTCCAGATCGCGACGGGAAACCAGGTTGATGCGTTGATTCCAGCGCCTCACCAGAGCGACATAGCGGTTGAGCTGGTCCTGCTGACCGCCCGTGAGGCCGGCGGCACAAGCAGCCGAATCAAGCTCGGTTGCCGCCCCTGGCGCCATATCCGGGCCAGGGTCTCGGTCCTCAGGATGCAGCGCTCTGCTTCCTGGCCTGCACCATCAGAATCGAAAGGGCCGCCGGCGTCATCCCCGGCACGCGGGCCGCCCGGGCGAGGGTGCCCGGCCTGATCGACAGCAGCTTCTCCTGAAGCTCGCGGGACAATCCCGGCACTTCCGCATAATTCAGGGAGGCTGGCAAGGCCAGAGCCTCATGTCGGCGGATACGGTCTATCTCCTCGTCCTGGCGACGAATATAGCCTGCATACTTGATCTCCGCCTCCACCTCATCAAGCACATCAGCGCCAGCGTCCGGGGCCAGTCCGGCCGCCACCAGATCGCGCAACCTGGCTTCCGGCCGCTTGAGATAGTCCGCCCCCGACACCGTCTCTCGCAAGGGCTTGCCCGCGGCCTGCATGCGGCTCGCCAATTCACCATCCGGCGCCACCCGGGCACTGGAAACAGCCGCCAGCAATTGCGCCCGACGCTGCGACTTTTCCTGAAAGGCCTGCCATCGCCTCGCGCCCACCAGACCAAGTTGCCGGCCTTCTGCCGTCAGTCTCTGATCGGCATTGTCTTCGCGCAATCGCAGACGAAACTCCGCTCGGCTGGTGAACATCCGGTAGGGCTCGCTGGCGCCCTGATGGATGAGGTCATCCACCATCACGCCGATATACGCCTGCTCCCGGCCAGGCGTCCAGGGCGTCTGCCCGCCTGCTTGCCGGGCCGCATTCAGGCCGGCAAGCAAGCCTTGTGCGGCGGCCTCTTCGTAGCCGGTGGTGCCATTGATCTGGCCGGCGAAATACAGGCCTGGCATGGCTCGGGTTTCCAGCCAGGGATGCAGGTCGCGCGGATCAAAGTAGTCGTATTCGATGGCATAACCCGGTCTGGTGATATGCGCACGCTCCAGCCCCCGAATCGAGCGCACCATGTCTGATTGCACATCGAACGGCAGGCTGGTGGAGATGCCATTCGGGTAAAGCTCGGCCGAGTCAAGACCTTCCGGCTCCAGAAAGATCTGATGTGATGCGCGCCCGGCAAAACGCTCCACCTTGTCCTCGATGCTCGGACAGTAGCGCGGGCCAACGCCGTCGATGGCGCCCTGATACAGCGGGCTGCGGTCCAGGCCGGCGCGAATGATCCGATGCGTGCGCTCGTTGGTGGCCGTCAAGTGGCACGCCACCTGGCGTGGATGCGGTTCCGGCAGACAGGAGAGGCTCGGCGGCGGCTCGTCACCCGGCTGCGTTTCCATGACCGTGAAATCGACGCTTCTGCGGTCAAGCCGCGGCGGCGTGCCTGTCTTCAGCCTGCCAACCCGCAGGGGCAGGGCGCGCAATCGCGTCGCCAGAGCGTTCGCTGGCGCATCACCGGCGCGCCCGCCAGCATGGTTGGCCATCCCGATGTGTATGCGGCCGCCGAGAAAGGTGCCTGTCGCCAGGATCACGGCTGGCGCTCGGAACTTCAGGCCCATGGCGGTTGCTACGCCTGCAACCCTGTCTTTCGACGCGATGAGATCGACGACTGGCTGCTGAAACAGGCGCAAACCTGCCTGCTCGTTCAGAAACTGAAGCACGGCCTGACGATAAAGCGCTCGGTCCGCCTGCAATCGCGTCGCACGCACAGCCGGCCCCTTGCTCGCATTCAGCATCCGGCATTGAATGCCTGCCCGATCAGCTGCTCTGGCCATGATGCCGTCCAGCGCGTCGATTTCACGCACCAGGTGACTCTTGCCGATGCCGCCAATGGCGGGATTGCAGGACATCTGGCCCAGGGTTTCGAGGCTCTGCGTGAGCAGTAGCGTGCTGGCGCCGGTGCGCGCTGCAGCCAGCGCCGCTTCGACGCCGGCGTGTCCGCCACCTACCACGATCACGTCAAAGGTTTCCGGATAATCCACTGGCTTTGCTCTCCAGGCGCAAGCGCTTGACAGTGCCCGCATTGCTCGGCAGAAACCGGCTCGGCGCCGATCCCTGTACCCTTGTCCGGGGCCAGGCCGGCCAGTATAGCCCAGCGCGGACATGACGCCGGGGCGGCGCCCTGGCGTTACCCCTACTTGCCGATGCAGAAGCTCGAAAAGATCTCGCCGAGCAGCCCGTCCGGGGTGACGGCGCCAGTGATCTCGCCCAGGGCCAGATGCGCTGCTCTCAGGTCCTCGGCCACCAGCTCCCCGGTCACCCGCTCGACGATGCCGGTTCTGGCCGACTCCAGCGCCTTGATCACCGCCTCCAACGCTTGCAGATGGCGCTGGCGAGCACTGAAGCCATCCGCGTCTGCGCTAAATCCAACCCGCGCTTGAATGAGCCGCTTCAAATCCGAAATGCCCGCGCCCGTCAGACAGGAAGCCCGAACCACAGCGGGTTCGACGTCTGCGTTCTGTGTCTCCACGCCCGGTTCCTGGCCACTGAGGTCAATCTTGTTCAGCACCAGGATGTCACCGCTCGAACCCGTGTCGCGCCCTGCATTGGTCGTGCTGTCGCGCACTTCGATAACCAGGTCGGCCTCGGCAACGGCCGCCCTGGCGCGCCGAACGCCCTCCTGCTCCACCGGGTCCTTGCTCGGCCTGATGCCCGCCGTATCCACCAACCGTACCGGTAGTCCATCTAGCGTGAGGTCCACCTTCAACAGATCCCGGGTGGTGCCCGGCAGGTGGCTGACGATCGCGGCGTCCTCGCCACTTAGCTGATTGAGCAGACTCGACTTGCCGGCATTGGGCGCTCCGGTGATCGCGACGCTTATGCCTTGCGCGAGCAGCGCGCCCTGTCTGCCCCGGCCTTGCAGGCGTCGCACCGCCTCGATCAACGCGCCTGTGCGGTTGCCGACTTCCGCCTCGTCGAAAAAGCCGGTTTCCTCGTCCGGAAAGTCCATCGCCGCTTCCACGAAGGCCCGCAGCTTCAGCAGGTCTTGGTCCAATTCAGCGATTTCCCGTGAAAACGCGCCGGACAGGGCGCGCTGTGCCGCTCGCGCTGCGGCCGTCGAGGCGCTGGCGATCAGGTCGGACACTGCCTCCGCTTGCGCCAGGTCCAGCTTGCCATTGAGAAAGGCCCGTTCCGTGAACTCGCCAGGCCGCGCCAAACGGGCGCCGCCTGCCAGCGCTGCTTCGAGCAGCATCCGCATGACAGTCGGCCCACCGTGACCCTGCAATTCGACGACCGCTTCGCCGGTAAACGAGCCGGGCTCGGGGAAATAGAGCGCGATACCCTGATCAATCACGCCCTGGTTGTCGCAAAAGACGGTCAGTTGCGTGCGGTGCGGCGCCAGCTTGCGTCCGGTCAGCCCTTCGCCAACCGCCAGCGCCCTGGGGCCGGATATTCGTACGATCCCGATGCCGCCTCGACCCGGCGCCGTGGCCACCGCCGCTATGGTGTCTTCATCAAGACCACCCCTTGTCTGGCTGGCCTGGTTATCGCGCTCAGGCGCTGATCTATCGGGTTGATTTGCCCTGCCTTTCAATTACCTGGCCCCGACTTCAACGCGCCATCAGGAAAGCAGTTTACGCTGGCCACGCCCTTGCCTGTCGTTTGTCCGACTGAGTCAGGCGCGGGCTGCCGTCCTGGCATCGGTCTGGCGCATCACATACCACTGCTGCGCGATGGACAGGACGCTGTTCATCAACCAGTAGAGCACAAGGCCGGCAGGGAAGAAGAGAAACAGCGCGGTGAAGAGGATCGGCATCATCTTCATGATGCGCGCCTGCATGGGGTCGCCCACCATCGGGCTCATCAATTGCTGCAGATACATGGTGGCGCCCATCAACAACGGCAGCACGAACCAGGCGTCCATGGCGGATAGATCATCGATCCAGAGCACGAAGGGCGCCTGTCGCAGCTCCACGCTTTCGAAGAGCACCCAGTAAAGCGCAATGAAAATCGGCATCGGCAGCAACATGGGCAGGCAGCCGCCCAGAGGATTGACCTTCTCCTTGCGGTAGAGCGCCATCATTTCCTGGGACAACTTCTGCCGGTCTGCCCCATAACGCTCCTGCAGTCGGCGCATTTGCGGCGCCACCCGGCGCATGTTGGCCATCGAACGGTAGCTCGCGGATGACAGGGGATACAGCGCCAGCTTCACGAGCACGGTCAGCAGAATGATGGCAACGCCCCAGTTCCCCGACCAGCCATGCAACCAATCCAGCAACCAGAACAGCGGCACGGCCAACCACCATAGCCAGCCATAGTCCACCGTCAGGTTGAGATTCGGTGCGATCTGTTCCAGGCGTTTCTGATCCTTCGGGCCCACGTAGAACCGCGAGCGCCACTCTCCGGATTCTCCTGGCGACACCTCCTGCAAGGGCCCGGTGTAGCCGACGATGTAGGTTCGATCCTGGCGTCGCCGGCCGTAATAGTGGTTCTCGTCTTCCGCCCCGCCAACCCAGGCGCTCAGGAAGTAGTGTTGCAGAAACGCCATCCAGCCGCCGGTCTTCGTTGCCCGATAGTCGCCCTCGTCCATATCCTCGAATTCGAGTTTCTGGTAGCGGCTTTCCACCGTGTTCAGGGCTGCGCCAAGATAAGGCTGCGGCCCCAGGCTGAAGCCGCCGGTCGTGTCGGGCTCGTGTGCGTCTCGCTTGATCTGCCCGAAGAAACTCGCTCGAAACACGTCATCTCTGCGGTTCTGGATCCGGTAGTGCAGGTTGATCAGGTAATCGTCGGCATTGAACTCAAACACCTTGGTGACCAGCACCCGATCCCGTTCTGCCGTCAGCTCTACGGCCAGCGTTTCGCCGGCGCCGACGAAATAGCGGCTCTGGCCTGCCCGATACAGCGGTCGCTCACCACCCGAATCCAGCCCGTCCGGGCCAATCAGGCCACTCTGCGCCATGTACATGCGACCGCCGCCCACATTCAGCAACTCGAGCGCCACGTCCGGCTGTTCCAGGCTGACGGGATAGGCCGGCAACTGCACGCGCCTGATGTCGCCACCCAGGCGATCTATCCAGACGTCCAATGTCGGCGTGGTCACGCGCACCAGGCGTTCTGCCGCGAGGGTTTCTGATCGTCGGGAGAGGTCCTGGCCGGCTTCGCCCGGGCTTGCCGAGCCGATGAACGACGCATCGGGGATGTCCGAATCCTCTCCCACTTCCGGCGCATCCGCCACTTCGCCTCGGGTCAACTCCGGGGCTTGCGTGCGGTCGGCGTCAGTGGTCGGTGACATGTAGTCTGCATTCCAGCTCAATATCAGCAGGTAGCCGGTCACGCCCAGACCGACCAGCAGGAGCACACGCTGAACTTCCCTGGACATCATGGCGCTGGCGGCAGATCCACGCCACCGGGATGGAAGGGGTGACACTTGAGCAGGCGCTTGAGCGCCGCCCAACCACCCCGGACTGGCCCGCTTGCAGAAACCGCCGACACCGCATAGTGAGAACAGGTGGGATAGAAGCGACACTGCTGCCCCAGGTAGGGGCTGAGCGTCCACTGGTACAGGCGGATCAGGCCGATCAGCAAGGCTGAAAGGCTTCTCGCAAACGGGTTGGTTGCCTTCGCCACGCTCCGCGACAACGGGCGCCCTGCCTGGATGCCGGCCTCCGGGGCCTTGCCTGGTTCGGTTCCGGTCACTCTATCGTCCGCTGCTTCATCTGCTCCCACGCTTGCGCCAGAAGTCGCCGAAGTTCCGGTCTCTGTATGGGCGCCCGCACATGCACGACTACGTCATGCGCCGGCAAGTCGGGCCTGATCAGCCGGAACCCCTCGCGAATGGTCCGCTTCAGCGCGTTCCGCTCGTGCGCCTTGCGAATGGCGCGCTTTCCCACCACCAGCCCCAACCGAGCCCCTGTCTTCTGGTTGGGCAACGAAACCAGTCGCAGTGGTCCCTTATGGATGCGAAACTGTGGCCGACGCAGAACGTTCTGAAACTGGCTACTCGATGTCAGCCGGTAACAGCGCGGGAAATGGTGGAACTGCTGCGCCAAGCAGCTGCTGCGCCGGCTCAAGCCGCCAGGCGTTTTCGGCCTCTGGCGCGGCGATTGTTGATGACCCGACGCCCTGCCCGGGTCGCCATGCGCGCCCGAAAGCCGTGCGTCCGCTTTCGCTTGATGTTGCTTGGCTGGTAGGTTCTCTTCACGCCGCTTCCGATGCCTGAACAAGGCGGCGGATTCTAGAAAGCGCCCGCCTGTGTGTCAACGAAACCGCGATTTGCCGGGCCGCTGACCACATCCACTGATTGTACGATTACAGAATTGATGTAGTTGTTGGCTCGGATGATTCATGGCGCATAACCTCGCGCCAGCCTTGATCTTGCTGGCTGTGCAGGCAACGCCAAGCAGTTGATAGCCTGTTCACAACGTGTGCGTGAATGGCGACCAACAGTGACTCCAGCGCAGCGCCAGACCGATAGGCGAACGGCTTGTGCACAGGAAAGCATCTGCTTGTCCGCACCCGGATACGGCCCCTGGCGCAAGCGTCAGGTCAGGCCCGAGACCCGGACCCACCCGGGGCCGGCAACCCGACGGTGCGTGGCTTTTGTCGGGCGGTGATCGGGCAATCTTGCTAGCGTATTGGCGTGTCAGAAAAAATTCCCGTCGCGTAGGATATAGCGCACAGTTATTCACAGCTTATTGACGCCTTGTCAAGGCAAAGGCGGGCCTGGGAGTTCCGCCCAGAAGCCAAGAAGAAAGGTTATAACCTTTTGAATTGTATATGGAGGAAAGAAGACTATGCTGCGGCGAGAAGCGCGTCGTTGCTTTGCCGAAAAGTGCGCAATTAGAATGTTCGCGCACGGGCCGACACACAGGTGCAAGGCCTGTCGGGCAGCGTTCGGGGGATCGGGATGTCGGATTTCAGCTTTGCGATGCAGAGGCTTCGGGAAGAGATATCCGACGATGAGTTCAATGCCAACATTCGCCCCCTGGCAGTAGGGCAGGACGGCAACCAGGTACGACTTTACGCGCCCAACGTCTATGTCAGCGATCGGGTGCGTCGTCGCTATGTGGACCGCATGGTCGAGCTTTACGTTCAGGCGGGGGCAAAAGAGGCCGCGCCGGAAGTCTCGGTCGTGGTCGGAGAACCGAACCGAGGGCCGGTGCAGGCGGGCGCTGGTGAGAAGGTCGCCAAGCGCTCGGTCACGCCCTACAGCCAGACCCTGGATCCAGCGTACACCTTCGAGTCATTTGTCGAGGGCCCGTGTAATCGGATGGTGCGCGAGGCCGCGTTGCAGGTGGCGGACGCGCCAGGAGGAGACCACAGCCCACTGGTGCTGCATGGTTCGGTGGGGCTGGGCAAGACGCACCTGATGCGGGCGATCGGACATCGCATCCAAGGTCGCCAGAACGGCCAGGATGTCGTCTTTTTTCACGGACAACGCTTCCTGGACACGCTACTGCCACTTATCAGCCGTCGGGAAGGAGCGGAGGTGCGCAAGATCGCCGCGCGTTGTGGCGGCGCGGATGTCCTGCTCATGGACGACATCCAGTTCCTCGCTGTCTCGCCCAAGGTTCAGGAGGAGTTCTTTAAGATATTCAATGCTTTGATTCAAAATGGCAAACAAATCGTACTCACATCTGACCGCTATCCGGGGTTGATACGCGAGTTCCTGCCGGGCCTCAACTCGCGTATCGGCAGTGGTCTTAACCTGGAAGTCAAAGCCCCGAGTCGGGCCACGAGAATTGCCATTCTGAAGCGCAAGGCAGCCGCCAAGGGCGAGACCTTGCCAACGAAGGTGGCCCAATGCATTGCAGAGATGGCCAGCCGCTCGGTGCGCGAGCTGGAGAGCGGTCTGAATCAGGTGATTCAATGCGCTCGGCTGAAACGGGCGCCGCTCACGGTGGAGCTGGTGCGCGAAGAACTGCGGCACCTGGCCTCGATCAGGAGCCGGCGGGTGGATATGGACGCGATACTGCTCCGGGTAGCCGACAGGTACAACCTCAGATCGGCCGATTTGCTGTCCAAGCGGCGGTACCGATACCTGGTCGAAGCACGGCACATGGCGATGTACCTCGCCAAGGAGCTCACTCGCCGCTCCTACGCGGACATTGGCAGAGCCTTTGGCGGGCGCAATCATGCGACGGTCAAGAACGCCTGCGATAGAATGGCGCGAGAACTGCAAAGCCGACCGGACGTCGAAGCGGATTACAACAGGCTTGTACAGGAGCTCGTCAGATAGGCGAGCTCGGCCCCAGCCTGCGACGGCTCGCGGGACAGTCGGATAGAGCGGCGGGCGGCACGCAGAAAAGACTGAATCAGGCAAGAACGCAAGCCAGGCAGAAAGCAAGCCAAGGCAGAAAGCAAGCCGGGTAGAATGCGAGCCAGGTAGAGAGTAAAGCAAGCGGATAAACAGGCGGAGAAAGATGCGCTTTTCGAGCACGAGAGAGGCACTGCTTAGGCCTTTGCAACTGGTATCTGGTGTGGTGGAGCGGCAGCACACCATGGCGATCCTTTCGAATATCCACTTGCAGGCAGGCGCGGAGAGCGGGTTGGTGCTGACCGGCACCGACATGACCATGGAACTCGCGGCGTCTCTTGACGACGTGACCGTGGACCGGGAAGGAGAGGCCACGGTCGCAGCCCACACCCTCGCCAGCATCTGGCGGGCCCTGCCGGAAGGCGCGGATGTTCTTGTCGAGTTCGTGAAAGACCAGGTGGTGGTTCGATCTGGCAAAAACCGATTTTCCCTGAACGTTTTGCCAGCTAACGAATATCCCAAGGAAGAGCCGCTCGACGGCGAGTTGTCGTTTTCGGTAGATTCAATAGAAGCAATTGAAATAATTGATAAAGTTGTCTTCTCTATGGCCCAGAAGGATGTCCGTCACTTTCTCAACGGCATGCTCCTCGAAGTGGCTGGCGAGTACGTCCGCTCTGTCTCCACGGACGGTCACCGACTGGCGAAATACACGTTCGACAAGGCCGTTCATACAACGGAGACAGTGCGGGCCATCGTGTCGCGCAAGAGCGTGATTGAACTGAGGCGGCTGCTTGATGGCGAATCAGGTCCGGTGCAATTCTTGATGAGCAGCAATCGCATGAGCGTTACCCGGGGGCGCTACAAGCTGACCACTAGACTAATCGAGGGCAACTACCCGGACTATGACAAGGTGATTCCGACAGAAAGTGCCGTGACCATGACCTGCCAGCGGGACGTCCTGGATCAGGCGTTGCAAAGGGCCAGGTCGCTGATTGAGGATCAGTTCCCGAATGTTCGGCTCAAGCTCGCAACAGAGCAGTTGACCGTACTGGCCAAGAGTGGCAGCAACGATGAAGCGAGCATAGAAGTGCCGGTTGACTACAAGGGCGAACCCATGGAGTTGGGGTTCAACGCGGCCTACTTGCAGGACGTTCTGCGGGCTCTGGACGGCGACACGGTCCGGGTCACCATGGCATCCATTGATAGCAGCGCCCGCATCGGGGCTGACGGGCACGAGAACGCCGTTTATGTGGTGATGCCTGTCAAGATCTGAGTGGGCGGTACAGGGCCGCGGAGAATTCCGTTTGGTCATAGAGTGGTTGGAAGTCGCGCAGCTCCGAAACCTGCTTGAGGTTCGACTCGAACTCGCCCCCCAATTCAACTATCTGATAGGCCCCAATGGCGCTGGCAAGACGTCCGTGCTGGAGGCGGTGCATCTGCTGGCGCGAGGACGATCATTTCGAGCCAAAGCGGCGCGGTCTCTGGTGACGCAGGGCGCCGCCGAGCTGATGGTGCGGGCGCAACTGGCGGCAGGCCGGTCGCTGGCCATCGCTCAGGACCGGAACGGAGCAACGACAAGACGCATAGACCGTCAACCAGGCAGCAAGCAATCGGAGACAGCAGCCTTGTTGCCGCTGCAGTTGATCTTGCCGGACGTGAGCGATCTGGTGTTCGGGTCGCCAGTAGCGCGTCGGCGCTTTTTGGATTGGGGTATGTTTCATGTGGAACAGACCTATCTCGGTGTTCATCGACGCTTTCTGGCAGCGCTGAAACAGCGCAATGCCCTGCTGCGCGACTGGACCGGGCCTGGAGACCTGCGGCAACTTGGCGTATGGACCGAGACGCTCTGTCAACACGGTGAAGAGTTGAGTGCGCAAAGACAGCGATACGTGGCAGATCTGAGCGAGATCCTCTCAGTCCTGCTGGCGGAACTTGATGTCGGGGTGTCGTTGGACCTGGCCTACGCCACAGGTTGGGGAGATGGCGAGATGCAAAAAGCGCTCAGCGAAACCGAGGCTCGCGATGTAAAATCAGGCACCACCAACCGGGGTCCGCACAGGGCGGATCTGATGGTGAAAGCGGAACTGGGCGAGGCGCGTACCATCCTGTCGCGAGGCCAGGGCAAGGCAGTGGCGATAGCGCTTCATGTGGCGCAGGCGCGTCTCTTGCGACAACAGGTCGGGCGGCAAGGCTTGTTTCTGATGGACGAGCTGAGCGCAGAATTGGACGAGGCGCATCTGAAGCGATTGCTCGGTGTGCTGGAGCGGGAGCAAAGTCAGGTACTGACCACGGCCACCCGGTGGCCAGAGACAGACACAGAGGCGAGCACTCGCACGTTGTTTCATGTGGAACAAGGCCGGGTGACTCGCGAACCAAGAGACAACTAATGGCAGAAGAAACCTACGATTCCAGTAATATCCAGGTCTTGCGAGGCCTGGACGCCGTCAGAAAGCGACCGGGCATGTACATAGGCGATACCGAAGATGGCACCGGGCTGCATCACATGGTGCAAGAGCTGGTGGACAACGCCATCGACGAAGCTCTGGCCGGGCACTGTGATGACATACAGGTGCTCATTCATCCGGGAGAAGCGGTCACTGTTCGAGACAATGGCCGCGGTATTCCGGTGGACGTGCACGAGGAGGAACGCATCTCGGCGGCGGAGGTCATCATGACAACGCTGCACGCCGGCGGCAAGTTCGACGACAGCAGCTACAAGGTTTCAGGCGGATTGCATGGCGTGGGCGTGTCCGTAGTGAACGCCCTGTCCGCCGCCCTGCGGCTGACAGTGCGGCGGGACGGCTACGTCTATGAGCAGAGCTACGAACACGGAGAGCCGATAACGCCCCTGCAGCAAGTGGGGGAAACAGAGTTGACCGGCACCGAGTGTTACTTCGAGCCTTCCTCGGAGACGTTCAGCAATATCGAGTTTCACTATGACATACTGGCCAAACGCCTGCGCGAACTGGCTTTCCTGAACTCCGGGGTGCGTATCACCCTGTCCGACGAGCGATCCGGGCGGGAAGAAAAATTCATATACGACGGTGGTTTGAAGGCGTTTGTCAGTCACTTGAATGAGAACAAGGCGCCACTGAACGAGGTGGTCTGGTTCAAAGTAGATCGCGAGGACGCCATTGCTGTGGAAGTGGCCCTGCAATGGAACGACAGCTTTCAGGAGCAGGTGTTTGCCTTTACCAACAACATCGCTCAGCGGGATGGTGGCAGCCACGTAGCGGGTTTCCGATCCGGTCTGACGCGCACGCTCAACGCCTATATCGAGCGCGAAGGTCTGGTCAAGAAGGCGGGTGTCGTGACGGCCGGGGACGATGTGCGAGAAGGGCTGACGGCGGTGGTATCCGTGAAGGTGCCAGACCCGAAATTTTCCTCTCAAACCAAAGACAAGCTGGTTTCCAGCGAGGTCAAGCCGGCCGTTGAACAAGAGCTGAATCGGCACCTGACGGCCTATCTGGACGAAACGCCACAGGATGCCAGGGCCATTGTCGGCAAGATTATCGCCGCAGCACAGGCTCGGGAGGCGGCGCGCAAGGCGCGCGAGCTGACACGCCGCAAGGGCGCGCTGGACGTCGCCGGACTGCCGGGCAAGCTGGCCGATTGTCAGGAGAAGGACCCGGCTTTTTCGGAACTCTACCTGGTAGAGGGCGATTCAGCGGGCGGTACGGCCAAGCAGGGGCGGAATCGACGCACCCAAGCCATCCTGCCGCTGCGAGGCAAGATACTGAATGTCGAAAAAGCAAGATTTGACAAGATGTTATCATCTCTGGAGGTCGGCACTCTGGTCACCGCGCTGGGCTGCGGCATCGGTCGGGACGAGTTCGATCCAGACAAGTTGCGCTATCACCTCATCATCATCATGACGGATGCCGATGTGGACGGCTCGCATATTCGCACGCTGCTGCTCACCTTCTTTTTCAGGCACATGCCGGAACTGATCGAGCGCGGGCATCTCTACATAGCCCAGCCGCCGCTCTACAAGATTCGCAAGTCCCGGCACGAACTGTATGTGAAGGATGACAGTGAGCTGGACGACTACTTCCTGCAACTGGCCCTGGAGGGCGCTCGCTTGATGGTCTCGACAGATGCGCCGGCGATGCAGGAGACGGCTTTCGCGGGTCTGGCGTCTCAACATCAGGCGTTGATGGCGCGGTTGCAGCGCTTGACTCAGGTTTATCCGGTTGGCCTGACCGAGAAGCTTGTCGATCTTCCGGTGGTGACTCGGGCCACGCTTGCGGATCAGGACGCGATGACAAGGTGGGTTGACGCGCTGGCGTCGCGGCTGCCGGACTCTCGCGTCAGCCTGGCTTTCGACGCCGAGCATCGCGCCTGGTGTCCGTTGGTAGAGTACATGGACCGAGGGATCAGCGAGCAGGTCACGCTTTCGAACGCTTTTTTTCAGGGACCGGATTACCGCGCTATCTCAGCGCTCTCGGCGGCCTTGCAAGGGTTGTTGGGCGAGGGTGCCCGGGTCAGCCGTGGCGGGCGCGAACAGCCGGTAGAGACGCTTGGGGAGGCCGTGCACTGGATCCTGCAGGAGGCCAAGCGAGGCGTGGACATTCAGCGCTACAAGGGGCTCGGGGAGATGAACCCGGAGCAGTTGTGGCTGACAACCATGGATCCGGAAGCAAGACGAATGTTGCGAGTCACGGTCGATGATGCCGTAGCCGCAGACCGGATGTTCACGACGCTGATGGGGGATCAGGTCGCGCCAAGACGCGAGTTCATCGAGTCCAACGCACTCTCCGTGGTCAATCTGGACGTGTGATCTTTGCTTGTAGCCGCATCATGGTGTCATACGCGGCTTCATTGACTTCCTTTGGCGAGCAGCCGGCGGCCATCACCGGCGCAGAAATGTGAACGTCTATGCGACCGGCGTGTTTCCTCAGCCGGTGCGCCGGCCAGCAGCGGCCGGCATTGTGCGCAACCACGAGCACCGGCGCCCCGCTGGCGCAAGCCAGCGCCGCGCCGCCTGGTTGAAATCGGCCGATCTTTCCGGGCGGCATGCGAGTGCCTTCGGGGAACAGGAGCACCCAAATACCCTCTTGCAGCCGCTGGCGCCCGGTCTTTATCAGGGTTTTGAGCGCTGCCCGAGGGCTGGCGCGGTCTATGGCGATCGGCCGGGTCATGGCATAGGCCCAGCCGAAGAACGGAATCCACAGGAGTTCACGCTTTATCAGGGTAGCTTGCGGCGCGAACAGGGTTTGCAGAAACAGCGCTTCCCAGGAGCTTTCATGGTGCGCAAAGACGACGCAGGGTTTGCCCGGTATGTGCTCTCGGCCATGCACCACCGTCCGAATGTCATACATCCATCTCAGCCAGCCGAGTTGTGCGCGTGTCCAGCCGCCGACAATCAGCGCAAAGCGGTTGCGTTGCGACATGGGCCAGGCGACCGGTATGGACAAGGCGCCCCAGATGATCGTGATCAGACCGTAGCCAGCGTAGAAGATCAGTCCTTTCATGCCCGAAAGGGTTTCGGCGAATCGGGCGCGAATTTCAGAAAAAATATGGTATTTCAATGCCTTGGTAAACAGGCTTTCGGCAATGCGCTGTTCGAAGTGGGCGAGCGGACAAGGTAAGGCATGCAGGCGGTCGGGTCAAAGGAGAATCGCTGCCCCTGGTGTGGCGACGATCCGCTGTATGTGGCCTACCACGATCAGGAGTGGGGCGTGCCACTGCGCGATTCGCGCGCCCTGTTCGAGTTGCTTTGCCTCGAAGGGATGCAGGCCGGGCTGTCCTGGCTTCTGGTGCTGAAACGACGGGCGTACATGCGTGAGGCCCTGCTCCGATTCGAGCCCGAGGCGCTCGCCAATCGAGGGCCGGATTTACTGGCGAAGTGGCTGGCCGACCCGGGACTGATTCGCAACCGAAGCAAGCTGGAGGCGCTGACAACCAACGCCCGAGCCTGGCTTGCACTGGAAGAGCCTTTTGCCAATCTGGTCTGGTCGGTGGTCGATGGCGTGCCGAGGCAGAATCAGAGGCGAAGCCTGAGCGAGACGCCGGCCGGCACGGCGGCTTCCACGGCCTTGTCGAAGCAGCTGAAGTCAAAAGGATTCCAATACGTTGGTCCTGTCATCTGCTATGCCTTCATGCAGAGTGCCGGTCTCGTCAACGACCATCTCGTCGATTGTCCGGCGCACGCGCGATGCGCGGCCCTGGCTTGACCGGCGAATGCCCTTGCGCTGGGCCATTGCTGTCTGCTGGCGCCTCCTGTCCTGGATGCCTCTGTCGCTCTGCTGGCGATTGGCCCGCTTGCTGGCCTGGGCGACAGCCCGAACGGGCGCAGGGCCGGCTCGGGTAACCCGGCGGAACATCGCACACTGTTTCCCTGAACTGGATTCGGTGGCCCGGGAACAGCTCTGTCGGCAAAGCCTGGAGCACAGTTGGCGGCTGGTTACGGAGGCCGGCCTGCTGCAATACGGGTCAGCGCATCGTCTGCAAGGCCTGGTGGTGCGAGAAACCGGCCGCGAGCAGATCACGGAGGCGCTGCAAGACCGGCAAGGCGTGCTGCTTCTGACGCCACACATTGGCAATTGGGAGTTCCTCTGCTATGTGCTTGGTTCCCTGGGGTTTCTTGCACTCTATGATCGGCCACGGCAGGCGGCGCTCGACACTTTTCTGCGCAGATCCCGAAGCCGCTTCGGCACCCGTCTGAAGCCGATTTCCACAGCCGGCATCCGGGACGCAAGGCGCTCGCTGGAGGCGGGCGGCGGTGTCTGCCTGCTGCCGGATCAGGCGCCGGCACGCGGTGTGCATGCGCCGTTCTTCGGCCAACCAGCGCTCACGCAGACGCTGGCCTGGCGTCTTGCTGAACGAACCCGGCCGCGTCTGGTGCTGGGCGGCGCCCTTCGGACCGACGCGGGCAGCAAGTCCGGCTTTGCCATGCACTACCGACACCTGCCCCTGGCGGCTGAACAGCTGACAGCCGAGTCGTTCGCGCAGAGGTTGAATGCCGAGGTGGAGGCGTTGGTGCGAGAGGCGCCCGCGCAATACCACTGGGAGTACAAGCGCTTCAAGCACCCGCCGCCCGGCACGCCCGACCTCTATGCCTGACCTGCCTCGGCGTGGCGCCTACCGTTTCCAGAAGGCGGCGGAGAGGATGACCAACAGCGTGAATACCTCCAGGCGACCGAGCACCATGGCAAAAATCAGAATCCAGGTGACAGCTGCCGGAAGACCCTCATAGTTCGCCGCCACATCGCCCAGACCAGGCCCGAGATTGGTCAGGCAGGCGCCGACAGCGGAAAAGGCCGTGATCAGGTCCAGGTCGGATATGCCCATGACCAGACAACCGAGCAGCAGGAACAGGCTGAAATAGGCCAGGCAGAAGCTCCAGACGGCGTCTGCGACCCGTACCGGCACCTCGGCCTGGCCGAGCTTCAGCGGGAAGACGCCCAGCGGGTGGATCAGGCGTTTGATCTCACGGGCGCACAGGCGATAGATCAGCAGTACGCGCACGATCTTGAGGCCGCCGGCGGTCGAGCCGGCACAACCACCCACGAAGGCCGCCATCATCAGCAGCACCGGGGCGGCTGATGGCCATTGGCTGAAGTCGGCGGATGTGAAGCCGGACGTGGTGGCAATGGAAACGGCCTGGAAGACGGATGCTCGCAGTGGTTCTGGCTCGCCGCTGCCGGTGTGGCTCAGCAGCAGGAAAGTGAGGACGCTGACGGCCAGGAGAACACCGAAGTACAGGCGCACCTCCGGGTCACGGCTGTAGTAGCCGAGGCTGCGACGCCGCCATACCGTAAAGTGCAGGCCGAAATTGATGCCGGCGAAGACCATGAAGGCGATCGCCACGGTTTCGACCGCCACGCTGTCAAAGTGGGCGATGCTGGCGTCGTAGGTGGAAAAGCCACCGATGGCAATGGTCGAGAAGGCATGGCAGATGGCGTCGAAGGGCGACATGCCGGCCAGCCAGTAGGCGCCGGCGCACAGGAGCGTCAGGCCAAGATAGAGATACCAGAGCGCCTTGGCGGTTTCCGCGATGCGCGGCGTCAGCTTGCGGTCTTTCAGCGGCCCGGCCATTTCCGCCTGGTAGAGCTGCATGCCGCCGATGCCAAGAAGCGGCAGCACCGCGACCGCCAGGACAATGATGCCCATGCCGCCAAGCCATTGCAGCCACTGGCGATAGAAGAGGATGGACCTGGGTAGCATCTCAAGGCCGGAGAGGCCGGTTGCGCCGGTTGTGGTGAGCCCGGAAAAGGATTCGAACGCAGCTTCGCCGAAGCCGAGCGCAAGGTGCTCGGACAGGTAGAAAGGCAGGGCGCTGACCAGGCCGAGGACGGTATAGGCGAGGACGGTGATCAGGAACCCGTCGCCATCGCCCGGGGAGATGCGGCCTGGCTGGAGCACCCACAGGCCAAGGCCGGCTGCGAACGCCACGGTGAAGGCGGTAACGAATATGCTGGCAGTCTCCTCGCCGTACAGGGCGGCGACCAGCACCGGCATCAGCAGTGCTGGGCTGAACATCATCAGCAGCGCGCCGGTGGTGCGCAGGATGACGGACAGGTGCAACAGCGGCTCCTGGCTAGAAGAACCCGAGCCGAACCTGAAACAGGCGTTCCACGGCAGGGACGTGTTTCCTGTCCGCCAGAAACAGGATCAGATGGTCGCCTTCTTCGACCAGGAGGTCCTGAAAGCGAGCGATCACGCGCTTGCGGCGCACGATGGCCCCGACCGTCGCGCCCGGCGGCAGCTTCAATGCCTTGACCGGCTTGCCAACGACCCGGGATTCGCGAGCGCTGCCTCGGGCGACGATTTCCATGGCTTCCGACAGCCCCTGACGCAGGCTGTGTACCCGCACGAAATCGCCGCGCCGCACATGGTTCAGAAGGGTTGATAGCGTGGATTGATGCGGTGAAATGGCAACGTCTATGCCGCTGTTGTGCAGCAGGTCCACATACTCGGGCTTGCTGATGAGCGTCATTACCCGGCGCACGCCCATACGCCGCGCCATGAGTGAGGACATGTAATTCACTTCGTCCACATTGGTCACGGCGCAGTACACATCGGTATTGTCAATGAGGCTCTTCAGGTTGTCCTGATTAGAGGCGTCGCCGCAGAGCACGACCGCATCGTCGAGGCTGGTGCTGAGGGCATCCGCCAGGCCCCGCTGCCTGTCCATCAGCTTGACCTTGAAGTAAGGGCTGACTTCTGACGCCAGACGGGACCCTATGTGGCCCCCACCGGCAATTGCGATGCGGCTGAAGGCGGGCGTGACGTAGCGCAGTTCGGCCATGACGGAGTTGATGTGGCCGGCGGCGGCGATGAATATCACCTCATCGCCCGCCTCGACCCGGGTGCTGGCGACGGGCGGAATCGGGACGCCATCGCGAAAGATTGCGACTATGCGGGTATCGACGTGCGGCAATCGCTGGCGGACGAGCGCGATCTCCTGGCCGATCATCGTGCTGCCGGCCTCGGCGCGCACAGTCACCAGGCGCACCCGGCCGTTGGCGAAATCCAGCACCTGCTGGGCGCCGGGGTTTTCCAGCAGCAAGCGCACCTGGTCAGTCACCTCTTGTTCCGGGTTGATAAAGACATCCACCGGCATGTGTTCGTCGGCGAATAGCGCACGCTCTTTCACATAGGCTGCGGAACGGACCCGGGCGATCTTGGTGGGGGTTCGGAACATGGTGTGCGACACTTGGCAGGCGACCATGTTTACCTCTTCGCTGCCCGTCACGGCGATCAGCATGTCTGCGTCGGCAGCGCCAGCCTGGCGCAACACTTCCGGGTACGAGGCCCAACCAGTTACCGTTTGAATATCAAGGTATTTTCTCAGTTCTCGCAAGCGCGCATCGGCAATATCGACCAAGGTGATGTCAAACGCCTCGGTGGAGAGGCGCGCCGCCAGTGTGCCGCCGACCTGACCGGCGCCGAGGATGAGAATGTTCATCCGCGCTTCCCCAGGAGAGCGATATAGAACCCATCCGTGCGTGCGTCCGTCGGCAGCAGCTGCCAGCCGAGAGGCGTCCGGTGACCGCTCGGCAAGGCGCAGGCTTGCACGCTGGCGTCGGCTTCGCTGTGCAGAAAGCGAGTCACGACCTCGTCGTTTTCCTCGGCCAGCAGCGAGCAGGTGCAATAAAGCAGCAGGCCGCCGGGTTTCAGGGTGCGCCAGACGGCGGCGAGCAGGTCTGCTTGCAGCTCGGCAGCGCGCCGAACCGCGGCCTCCTTGCGGATGACCTTGATATCCGGGCGCCGACGCAGGGTGCCAACGCCGGAACAGGGGGCATCCAGCAAGATGAAGTCGAAAGGTCGCCCATCCCACCAGTCCGGGCTTCTCGCATTAGCGCACAGGGTGTCAAAGGCCTCATGCCCAAGCTGGCTTGCCAGCGACCTCAAGGTGGCCAGCCTCGGCGCGCTTGCGTCCAGGGCCAGGAGGTCGAGGGACAAGCCGGACTCGATCATGTGAAACAGCTTGTTGCCCGGGGCGGCGCAGGCGTCGAGCACCCGGTCACCCGGTTTGAGGTGTTGGCAGGCGAAATCGCCAACGAGTTGCGCCCCGGCATCCTGCACCGAGACCTGTCCATCGACAAAACCGGGCAAACCCTTGGCGGGCTGAGGCGCCTCAAGAATCAGGGTTTCTGGCAGCCAGGCCTTGGCGTAGCGGATTCCGGCATTGTCGAGACAGGCAGCATAGTCTGCCGGATCAATCCGGGCGCGATTGACCCTCAGGCACATCGGGGCCTTGGCCAGCAGCGCCTGTTCCAGCCGGGACGCCTCTGAAGGGTATTCGCGCGCAAGCCTTGCCGCCAGCCAGCCAGGCAGTTCAGCGCATTCGGTGCGCGCCGTCTCGGTCAGCCGTCTCAGCACTGCGTTGACCAATGGTTGCGCCCAGGCCTTGCCGAGCGCTTCGGCGGCTGTGACGGTCTGGTCGATGGCGGCGTGAGGCGGAATGCGCATGTGCTGCAGCTGATAGGCGCCGAGCAACAACAGGCAGTGTACATCCAGATCGCGCGCCTTCAATGGCCGGCTCAGACGCCGATTGACCGCCTCCGAGAGCGAGAAATAGTGGCGCAGGCTGCCATAGGCAAGCGCTTGGCAGAGGCTTGAGGATTCCTGGGCCAACAGGGCGTCCAGAGACGTCGCCTGGCCGATGACGCGGGCCAGATGGCGCGCAGCGCGTGCGCGCTCATTGCCGAGACCTGCCCGTTGCTTGCCAGCCCTTGCTGCAAGGCTCGGGCTGGCAGCGTGCCTGAGCTGCTGGCTCATGGCGTGATCTCTTGAAAGCGGGCGCCGGCGTGGAACAGCCGTCGAAAGCCATTGATGGCCGCGGCGGCAGAGAGCCGGCTGCCCTTGCCCTGGTTCAACCGTACTTCGGCCACCTTCAGTGCCCCTTGGCCACAGGCGACGATGATACCCCCGGGGCCGGCTTCCAGTATCTCTCCGGGCACGGGCGCTGAATATGACAGCGGGTGAGCCGCCAGCAACTGCACCTGGACATCGGCCAGCCGGCTGCGCACTGGCAATCGGTGGGCCAGCGCCCGGATTCTGCGGTCGAGATCGAATGCGGAGCCAGACCAATCGGCCTGAGCGTCTGCTGCGGTGAGCTTTGCCGCATAAGACGCCGTACCGGTTTGTGGGCAGGCTTGCAGTTCCGCAAGGCGCGGCAACAATTCGCCGACCAGATCCGCCCCGAGTTCCGCCAGCAGGTGGTGCAGCTCGGCGCCGTGGCTGCGCGGACCAATCGGGTGAGCCGCGCAAGCGAGCAAGGGGCCGGTATCCAGGCCGTCGTCGATCTGCATGATGGAAACCCCGGTTTCGCTGTCTCCTGCCATCAGTGCGCGCTCGATTGGCGCCGCGCCCCGCCAGCGTGGAAGCAGTGAAGCGTGAACATTCAGGCAGCCGTAGCGGGGCGTGTTCAGAAAGCTTGGTGGCAGGATGAAACCATAGGCGGCCACAATGACCGTGTCGAGAGACTCTCCGGCAATCGCCGGCGTCGTTTCCGCTCGGGTTTCGGGTGTTTTCGTTGCCAGGCCCGCTTCTCTTGCCAACTCTGCCACAGGCGAGAGGCGGGGTATTCGACCGCGCCCGCGCGGGCGCGCCGGACCGGTCAGCACCAGTTGTGGCGCATGACCCAGGCGCAGCAGACGCGCCAGCACCGTGGCGGAAAAATCAGGCGTGCCGGCAAAGGCATATCGAGCACGCATGTCTCACCAGATTGATTGTCAAGTTACAGGCCGCGCTTCCCGTGCGCTGGCGTCAGGCGCGCAGGCGGCGGGATTTGAGCAGCTTCTTCTGGATGCGGGCGCGTTTCAGGCCGGACAGATAGTCCACGAAGAGCTTGCCGTCGAGATGATCGCATTCATGCTGGATGCAGATCGCCAACAACCCCTCGGCGTCGAGCGTGAAGTGATCGCCCTCCCGATTCAGGGCGTTGACGCGCACTTGCGCCCGGCGCGTAACCGGCTCGTAGTAGCCCGGTACGGAAAGACACCCTTCGTCGGTTTCAACCGTCGGGCCCGAGACTCGCAACTCCGGGTTGATGAATACGCGGGGTTCGTTTCTGTGCTCGGAAATGTCCATGACGACCACCCGCTCCTGCACATTGACCTGGTTGGCGGCGAGGCCAATCCCGGAAGCGGCGTACATGGTTTCGAGCATGTCGTCCACGAGCGTTCGGGTTCGCTCGCATACTTCGGACACGGGCAGGGCCTGCAACCGCAAGCGCGGATCCGGAAACGTAAGAATGTTGAGCTGCGCCACTGGAAATTCAGTATATACCGGATGTTGCGCCGGACTGTCCTAACGCCAGGGCCTGCTTGTTGCGGCTTTGTTCGTCGCCGAAGAGATAGCGAGTGGCCAGGCAGAGAATGCCCGCGCCAACCGCGAAACTGATCAGCGACCAGAGCATGGCGGCTTGTAGTGCCTCGCCATCGGAAGAACCGGCGGCGATGTAGAAGTCGCTGATCTGTCCGATGGTGAAGGGGCCAAGCGCCAGGCCGATGAAGGTAATCATGAGGATGTAATAGGCGGAGGCTGTCGCCCGCATTCTCGGTATGACCAGATCGTTGACGGTGCC
This sequence comes from Pseudomonadales bacterium, assembly GCA_965199705.1. Classification (GTDB taxonomy): domain Bacteria; phylum Pseudomonadota; class Gammaproteobacteria; order Pseudomonadales; family Azotimanducaceae; genus Azophilus. The sequence continues at coordinate 323,059 of OZ241359.1, read as the reverse complement.
GGCCCCGGCGCCCACCCACATGGGCGAAAGCAGGCTGAAGCAGAAGCTCGCAAAGTATGCGACCCATACAGATTCCGTCATGACAAACAGCAACACGAAGGGTGTGGAAAGGGTTGCAGAAGCAACGCCAACCCACAGGCGTGCGGAGTGGATGCGCGGTTTCAGCCGATCCGACAGCCAGCCGCCGAGGGTGACGCCGAGCCAGCCACCAAGCGCCGCCCCCGCGCCGAGCGCCAGCCCTGCCTGGGCCAGCGGCACGTCATGCGCCCGCAGCAGGTAAGGCGGTGACCAGAATCCGAGGCCATAGGTGACAAAGGAAAGGCACGGATAGCCGAGGGTTGCCAGAACAAAGGCGCGAGAACGGAACATCAGTCGGAAGGCGGCCGGGTCCTGATGCGCAAGCGCCTGCACCCAGGAAGCCGCGCAGTAAACGCCGATACCCAGGGCGGTCCACTGGATCGGATTGGCCAGCAGCGCGATAGCGCCCCAGGCAATCAGGCCGATGACGAGGGCGCACAGCAGGTTCCCGGCCAGGGCCCGGCCACCGCCGAGCCGGCCCAGATTCCAAAGGGTCAGTGGCGGCAACACAGCGACAAGCGCCTGCCCGAATTGGCGCCAGGGATGGGGTTCCGGGGGTGTGCTCAGACCCTCGCTCAGGCCGCGTGGCGGTTCGCGCAGGGTCCAGACCCAGACAGCGACCAGAATTCCCGGCAGGCCGACGGCGAAGAAGGCGGCTTGCCAGGGATGCAGGCCGAGGGGCGCGAGCGCCGGGTCAGGGTACAGCGCACGCCAGGCATCGACGATCGCGCCGCCAAGCACCAGGCCGATACCGGCGCCGATATAGACGCCGCTTGAATAGATCGCAAGGATGGTGGCGCGCACCTTGGGCGCGAAGTAGTCGGACAGCATCGAGAAGGCGGCTGGCGAAGCACTGGCCTCGCCGATGCCGACGCCGAACCGGAACACGGCAAGGCTCGAAAATCCACGCGCTGTTCCGGACAGTGCGGTCATGGTGCTCCAGAAGGCGAGCCCGATCGAGATCAGCCGACGGCGGGACCAGACGTCCGCCAGCTTGCCCAGTGGTATCCCGAACACCGCATAGAAAACAGCGAAAGCGGTGCCGTACAGGAATCCGATCTCGGCGTCGGAAACGCCGAGATGCGCCTTGATCTCTTCGGCCAGGATGGAAAGGATTTGCCGGTCGATGAAATTGAAGACATAGACCACCACCAGCACAGACAGAACATATCGCGCGTAGGCGCCGCCAACCTGGGGCTGGGACGCCATCAGCCCGGCGCCCTGGCGGGCGTGTTTCGTTGAATCGGGGCGCCCGGTCCGCATGTGGCGCCAGGAGCGCGGGGTTCGCGCATCAGGAGCGCGGCGGCCCGGGGAACGGCAGGACGTTGTCGGGCTGGCCTCGCTTGCCGGTGCGCGCCCGGGTTCTGTTCAGGGGGCCGCGCTCGCCGGTCTGCACATTGATGGCGCCGAGTTCAAATTCGTACTCCGTGTCCGGCTTGAGATTCTCCAGCGTGGCGCCACTCAGTGGCGTCACAAAGCCAGGGCTCCAGTCGTCGCTCCCCACCTCACGCACCCGCATCACATATACAGTTGTCGCCGTCCACTTGGCCTCCAGCGCCTTGCCGCCGTCCACGGGCAAGGACACCTGGAACTGCTTGCCGTCCCATTTGATCGTGGGTTCCCTGGCCAAGGCCCGGATCAGCCCTTGAATTCCCCGATCACGGCGGAGATGGACGCCTTGGCGTCGCCGAACAACATGCGGGTGTTCTCGCCGAAGAACAGCGGGTTGTCCACGCCGGCAAAGCCGGAAGCCATGGATCGCTTGAGCACGAACACGGTGCGCGCGTGATCGACGTTGATGATCGGCATGCCATAGATGGGAGACTGATCGTCCTCGCGAGCCGCCGGGTTGACCACATCGTTGGCGCCGATTACCACGGCGACATCAATGTGCGGCATGCGTGGGTTGATGTCGTCCATCTCGATCAGCTGATCGTAGGATACATTGGCTTCCGCGAGCAGCACGTTCATGTGCCCCGGCATTCGGCCCGCCACCGGGTGTACCGCGTAGCTGACCTCGGCGCCGTTGGCTTCGAGCAGTTCGCCAAGCTCGCGCACCACGTGTTGCGCCTGTGCGACCGCCATGCCGTAGCCCGGCACGAAGGTGACCGAAGACGCTGCCTCCAGGATCAGCTGCGCGTCTTCGGGATTGATCGGCTTGACCTCGCCCTCCACCTTGCTGGCGACCTTCACCGCCCCGAAGCCGGAGAAGAGCACATTGGCAAGCGAGCGGTTCATCGCCTTGCACATGATGTTGGTCAGGATGATGCCGGCGGCGCCGACCAGGGAGCCGGCGACGATGAGGATGTTGTTTTCGATGGCGAAGCCAGCCGCGCAGGCCGCCAGACCAGAATAGGAGTTGAGCAGGGAAATCACGACCGGCATGTCTGCGCCGCCGATCGGCAGCACCGCCATGACGCCGAGCGCCAGGCCCAGGCCAAGCACTGCATAGAGCCAGGGCGAATCCACTGCGGGTTGCAGGCAGAAGAGCACGGCGGATGCCAGAAGCGCGGCCAGGATCGCGCCGTTCAGCATGCGCTGAGCAGCAAACACCACAGCCCGGCTGGTCAGAACTTCCGAGAGTTTCCCCCAGGCGATGATGCTGCCGGAGAAGGTGACGCCGCCGATCAGGATCGAAAGCAGGATGGTGATGTGGGTGAAAAGCGTATTGCCCGTCGCGTGCAACGCCGCCCAACCTACCAGCAGGCTGGCGACGCCGCCGGAGCCATTGAACAGGGCGACCATCTCCGGCATGGCCGTCATGGCGACCTGGCGGGCGGCCACGGCGCCGATCAGCGAACCCAGGGCAGCGGCGATCAGAATCCACTGGAATTCGAGAATCTCATGCGAGAAAAGCGTTGCGATCACGGCAATCGCCATCCCGATGGCCGAGAGCAGGTTGCCGCGAACGGCGGTTGCCGGCGAGCCCAGATTCTTCAGGCCGAAGATGAACAGCGCTGCGGCCAGGATGTACCAGACGTTGATCAGGGGCAGGCTCATGCCGGCGCTCCCGGGCCGCCGCCCTTCTTGCGAAACATGCTGAGCATTCGATTGGTGACCAGGTAGCCGCCGACGACATTGATGCTGGCAAAGAGTACGGCGGCAAACCCCAGCACTGCGGCGATACCGCCGTCACCGGCGCCCGCCGAGGTCAGCGCTCCGACCAGGGTGATGCCGGAAATGGCATTGGCGCCGGACATCAAGGGCGTGTGCAGGGTGGCAGGCACCTTGGAGATCAACTCGAAGCCGAGAAAGATCGACAGCATCAGCACAAGCGCAAGAAACACTGCTTCCATCATCTGGCTCCGTCAGGAATCCTTGAGAAGTTCATGCACGATCTGACCGCCTCGGGCCAGCACGCAGCCAGCCGCAATCTCGTTATCGGCAGACAAGGCAAGGGCCCCGGCGTCCGCATCATGAAACTCGCTGACCAGATTGACCAGGTTGGCCGAGTACATGTCGCTGGCGTGCCTGCAAACCTGCGAAGGCAGGTTGCCGAGGCCAATGATATGCACGCCGCCAACGTCAGCAATCTCGTCCAGAATCGAGCCCTCCACATTGCCGCCGGTTTCGACCGCCATGTCCACCACCACACTGCCCGGCGCCATGCCAGCCAGCATGTCGGCGGTGACGATGCGCGGCGCTGGCCGACCGAATACCTGGGCGGTGGTGATCACCACGTCGGACTGGGCGATCACCCGCTTCTGGCCTTCGCGCTGCAAGTCAAGTTGTTCAGGCGTCAGTTCCCGGGCATAGCCCTGTTCGGTCTGGCCCGTGTCCCCGAGATCGATCTGCACGAACCTGGCGCCGAGCGAGCGAACCTGCTCGGCCACGACAGGGCGCGTATCGAAGGCTTCCACCCGCGCGCCCAGGCGCTTGCCGGTTGCGATGGCCTGCAAGCCAGCCACGCCGGCGCCGATCACGAACAGCCTGGCCGGGGCGATTGTGCCGGCTGGCGTCATCATCATCGGCAGGATCTTGCGGCTGTGCCGGGCAGCCAGAATGACGGCGACATAGCCGGCGAGATTGGCCTGGGAGGACAGCGCATCCATCTTCTGCGCCCGGGTCGTGCGCGGCACCATCTCCATGGAAATGACCGAGACGCCCTGCTCGGCCAGAGCCGACAGCAGCGGCCGGTCGTTGAACGGGTCGAGGAAGCTGATATGCAAAGCCCCTGGCTTCAGCAGCGACACCTCGGTTGCGTCCGGCTTGCGCACCCGCAGCAGTATGTCGGCGCCGCCGAGCAGTGCCGACCGATCCGGCTCGACGCGGGCGCCAGCGTCGGCGTAGTCTGTGTCCGAATACCCCGAAGGCGCGCCTGCGCCTGCCTCGACAGCCACAGCAAGGCCAGCGTCGGTGAGTTTTCGAGCGCCCGCCGGCGTCAGCGCGGTGCGCAACTCACCAGGCCAGTTCTCTTTCGGAACGCCAACCAACATGCAAATCTCTCCCTGGCTCGTCCTGCGTCCGGGCGAGGGCACTTTACTAGAGGCGTGCAGTAAAGCAAATCAGCCTGTTTGGTTCGCCTCAGCGTTCAATATGCAGGCAAGAGGCGGGGCGCGCAGGTGTCATGCCGGGGCGGTCCCGAAATATCTGTGAAATCTTGAACTCATGAGATGACCAGAAGCATTTGTGCGGCGCTTGGTGACTTGCAGGGCTAGGGCTGGCGCGAGCCCAGGGATTTCGGCAATATCCGGGCGAGGCTGGCGAAGCCAGAGAAGCTACCGAAACGCAAAGGAGAGGCACATGGGATATCTCGGCACGGAGGCAGGGGGCCAGATCTATTTCGAGCACTACCCGTCTGCCGGGCGCACGCTCGTGTTGTCGCATGGCTGGGGCATGAATTCTCGGGTCTGGGATAACACGGTTGCCCGATTGCAGGATGCCGGCTTTGGCGCGCTCATCTATGACCATCGCTGTTGCGGGCAATCGGACAAGGACTTTGCCGACGTCTCCATCGACGCACTCGGTGACGACCTTGTGGCCCTCTGCCGGCGTCAGCAGCTGGCTCGGCCGGTCCTTGGCGGCTGGTCTCTTGGCGGGGCGGTGGTGGTCAATGCCGCGGAGAAACTTGGCGCAGACCTCGGCGGCCTGGTGCTGATTGCCGCGGCAACACCGCGCTACACACAGGCCGAAGGCTTTGCGCACGGCGGTCAACCAGAAGATGTGGCCGCTACGGTGGCGGCGTTGCGTGCGGACCGGGTGAATTTCTTGCGCGGGCTTTACTTTGATGGCGCCTTTGCGCGCGATCCCGGAGAGGCCGTGAAGCACTGGTGCTGGCATCTCGCCCTGCAGGCAAGTTCCGGCGCCGACGCCTCGCTGGCGGAACTGGCGAACCTGGATCAACGCCGCACGCTGGAGGCGCTGGACTGTCCGGCGCTGGTGGTGGTGGGTGGCCAGGACGCCGTTGTGCCGCCGGGCATCGGCCGGGACGCTGCCGAAAGGCTGGCGGGCGCCGAGCTGGCCGAATTTCTCGATTGTGGCCACGCCCCCTTCCTGGAAGATCCAGAGGCGTATCATGCCGCCTTGCTCACGTTTCTTGAGGCCCTGCCAGCATGAGTGATCGGCGCGTCAATTTCGGTCTCTGGTACGACTTTCGCAATCCGCCCGGTTCGGGCGTTGATTTCGAGACCCTGTATCGCGCGACTCTGGAGCAGATCGTCTGGGCGGAGTCGCTCGGGTTCAATTCGGTCTGGCTGACCGAACATCACTTTTGCGACGATGGTTACACGCCCTCGCCGCTGGTGCTGGCCGCCGCCATTGGCGAGCGCACCCGAGAGATGCGTATCGGCACGAACCTGATGCTGTTGCCCCTGGCCGACCCGGTGCGGCTGGCGGAGGACGCGGCCAGCCTTTCCCTGCTCACCGGTGGCCGCTTTGATCTCGGGGTCGGGCTGGGTTATCGGCAGCTGGAGTTCGACTACTTCAAGCGCAAGCTCGCGCACCGTCCAAGCCTGATGGAGGAAGGCGTCAGCATCATCCGCCAGTGCTGGTCCGGCGAGCCGGTTCAGATGGCCGGCAAGCGTTATCAGATCGACGGCCTGCGTGTCACGCCTGTCCCGGAAAACCCGCCGAAACTCTATATGGGCGGCATGGCGCCGCCGGCCATTGCCCGGGCGGCGCGCTTGGGCGATGGCTTTCTCTCCACGGGCGGGATCGGCCATGACGTCTATGTTCAGGCCCTGGAAGATGCGGGCCGGGCGCGTTCGGAAGGCGCTATCTGCGCCGGTGACTGGAGCATCGTTGCGCCGGATCCGGAGGCAGAGGCTGCGCGAATCGGCGATCACGTGCTCTATCAGACCAACCAGTACATTGAATGGGGCGCCTTCGGCCCGCCGGAGCAGACGCCGCGGTTCCCGGATGCGGCCAGCGCGATTGCAGGCGGGCTGTACAGCTTGTGCGATGCACAAGGCGCGGTGGCGCGGCTCGGTCAGATGCTCGATGACTACCCGGAGATTGTGGACGTGCACTTCTGGGCCCAGTTTCCCGGGGAGTCGGTCGAGAGCGGCAGCCGCCGCATCGAGTATCTGGCGAAGGCGGTATTGCCGCAGCTACGCGACCGGTTGTAAGGAGAAATCGAGGCGCCGGCGGCGCAGGAATTCGCGGCAGTCAGTATTGTCGCCTGGGGGTATCCGTCCCGATCTATATTGTCTTGGGCAGGCTGCCGTCGATCAGCCCGGCCAGCGTCTCCACGACCAGCCGACGCTCTGCCGTCTTGACGCGATCTTCCACGGCTTCAACCGTATCTCCGGGGTGGACCGGCGTCCGCACGCGAGCGATCACTGGCCCGGTATCGTAATCGCCCTCCACAAAGTGAACGCTGGCCCCGGTTTCTGTGTCGCCGGCATCCACTACAGCCTGATGCACCCGGCGGCCGTAGAAGCCGAGGCCGCCATACCTGGGCAGAAGCGCTGGATGGGTATTGACGATACGGCGCGCAAAGGCCGCCAGCGTCAATGGGCCGATTCGCTTCATGTAGCCAGCCAGCAGCACCCAGTCCGCCCTTGCCTGGCTGAGCGCGTCCGCCAGAGCCGCATCCAGCGCTTCAGCGGTCGGATGCGTCTGGCCACTGAGATGCTGCGTGGCGATTCCGGCCGCGGCGGCGCGCCTGAGCGCCAGGGCGCCGCTGTTGTTGCTGATGACCAGCACCACGCGGGCCGGCAGGTCGCGGTTCGCACAGGCGTCCATCACGGCCTGTAATATGGAGCCGCCGTGCGAAGCGAGCACGGCAAGGCGCGCCTCGCCTGCCGGCGCCACCGGCCCTGATGCGGTCACGCTGCGATGCCGTCCAGCAGCGCCTGACCGGCCTGAAAATCAAGCGCGCCCGTGTACAGGGCGCGACCGGAGATGGCGCCGAGCAGTAGCTGCCCGGCTTCGGCGTCGGCCTCCCTGAGCGCCGCCAGGTCGGTGAGACCGTGCAGCCCGCCCGAGGCGATCACCGGGGTCGAAACGGTCCCGGCCAGCGCCAGCGTGGCGGCGTGATTGATGCCGCTCAACATCCCGTCCCGGGTAATGTCCGTGTGAATGATGGCGGCCAGTGGCAGGTCATCTGCGGCCCTTGCCAGCTCCGGCACCGTTCGCTGGCTGGTCAGGCCCCAGCCGTGGGTTGCGGCATGGTCGCCACGGGCGTCCAGGCCGAACGCAACCTGCTTCGGAAATTGTCCGGCCAGATCGGCCAGAAAGTTGAAGTCCTCGACCGCAGCGGTGCCGACGATCACGCAATCAACGCCAGAATCCAGGTAGGCCCTGGCGGTATCCGCGTTGCGGATGCCGCCGCCTACCTGGACGGGTATGCCTTCGGCGCGACGCACGATCTCGGCGATTTCCCGATGATGCACTGGCGCGCCACTGAAAGCAGCGTCCAGATCCACTACATGCAGGCGGCGACAGCCGACGTCGCGCCAGCGGCGCGCCATGTCGCCGGGATTGGAAGAAAAGTGCGTGGCCCGGTCCATGCGGCCCTGGGCCAGGCGCACACAGGCCCCGCCCTTCAGATCAATGGCCGGGATCAGCAGCATCGGGAGGGCTCATTGAGGTGCTTTGGCGGCGGCATTGAGGGCTCCTCGCGGGTGCGCGCCACGCCCTGGTTCAGAGCCGCCCCTTGGTAGAAGGCACCTGGTCGGTGGTGTTGGTATCGAAGGCCACCGCCATTCGCAAGGCTCGGCCAAAGGCCTTGAACAGCGTTTCCGCCTGATGATGGGCGTTGGCGCCGCGCAGGTTGTCCAGATGCACTGTGATACGGGCGTGATTGACCAGGCCCTGGAAGAACTCGCGCAGCAGGTCCAGGTCGAAATCACCGACCCGGGCGCGGACGAAATCACAATGCCAGGTGAGGCCGGGCCGACCCGACAGATCGATCACCGCGCGCGAAAGCGCCTCGTCAAGCGGCACATAGGCATGCCCATAGCGATTGATGCCCCGTTTGTCGCCGAGCGCCTGATCGAGCGTTTGTCCGAGCACGATGCCGATGTCTTCGACCGTGTGATGGGCGTCCACCGCCAGATCGCCTTCAGCATGAATTTCCAGATCCAGCTGGCCATGCCGGACCACCTGGTTCAGCATGTGTTCGAAAAAGGGCAGGCCGGTTTCCAGTGTGCAGTGGCCCTTGCCTTCCAGCCGCAAGGTCATGTCAATCCGGGTCTCCTGGGTATGGCGGGAAACCCGGGCTTGCCGTGGCGTGCTCATCGGCGATGATTTCCTTGAAGTCGATCCATCAGGCTGCCGTAGGGCAGAAAGCGATTGTCCGTGTGCGACTTGATCCAGGCGGTCAGATCGGCTGGCCAGGCGTCTCGCTGGCACAGCAAGCGGCGCAGGTGAATCACCGGCGAGGCGGCGCCGGCCTTCCAGGCCGGGGAGCGGGCCTCCGCCAGAACATAGAGCCGAACCAGTCGCACGAGCGCGTCGTCTGGCAGCGCACCGGCAACCGCCCAGGCTTCCGCCGGCAAGCGGGCGGTCTGGCCGAGCCGAAGCACATCGGCGTCAGCAAGACCGAAGGCCGGCTCGTCCAGATGCTCGGACGCTGCCAGCAGCTCGGCGAGCGAGCGCTGCGAAAGCTCGCCTGCGGGTGAAGCGGGTTCCCATATCTCCGGCTGCAAGGCCAGACCTCCTTGGCGTGATTCCTTGCCTTGGGGTCATTTTATCCCGGAATGGCCGGCGGAAAGTAACGTGGCATCCGGCAAAATAGTGCTTCGACAAGGAACGCAATCCATTGACGCATCACGGGGAAGAGCTTTCTGACCAGCAGGTCGCCGCCACATCCGGTTTGGCCAGCGGAGCAGACGGAGCGACAGTCGCCGAGGCGGATTGGGTGGCGCGTCGCCTGTTGGCCTGGCATGACCGAAGCGGTCGCAAGAATCTGCCGTGGCAGGAGAACCGAACGCCCTATCGGGTCTGGGTATCAGAAATCATGCTGCAACAGACGCAGGTTGCGACGGTCATTCCCTACTATCTGCGATTCATGGCTCGGTTCCCGAGCATCTCGGCGCTGGCCGAGGCCGACCTGGACGAAGTGCTGCACTACTGGTCTGGCCTTGGCTATTACGCCCGTGCCCGCAACCTGCATCGCGCGGCCCGCGCCCTGGTCGAGGCGGGTGGCGAATTTCCGAGGGGGCTGAAAGGCCTGATGGCCTTGCCCGGGGTAGGCCGCTCCACGGCTGGCGCCATCCTCTCGCTGGCCATGAATCAGGTTGCGCCTGTGCTGGATGGCAACGTGAAGCGTGTCCTGGCGCGATTTCATGCGATCAGCGGCGCGCCGGACGCCGCAGAGACCGGGAAACGGCTTTGGCAGGCAGCCGAGTCGCATACGCCGGCCCGGCGCACCGCCGCCTACACTCAGGCCATCATGGATCTCGGCGCAACCCTCTGCGTGCGTCAGTACCCGAATTGTGCGAGCTGCCCGCTGGCCGGGCGTTGCCAGGCGCGCAAGCTGGGCCGTGTGGCGGAACTGCCCGCCCGCCGGGGCTATCGGGTCAAACCGGTGCGGCAGATCAAGGCCTGGTTGGTATTCTCGGCGGATCGAGCCTGTCTGCTGGAAAGGCGTCCCGAGGCGGGCGTCTGGGGCGGCTTGTGGGTTCCGTTGTTGCGCGAGTCCGCTCAGGATCTGGCCGCCCTGTGCCGGGAAATCGACGCAAGCCTTGCGGACCTGGCCGCTGAGCAGGCAGCGCCGATATATCGCCACACGTTCACGCATTTCCATTTCGACATCCAACCGCACTATCTGCGCTTGAAGCCCGGTGTTGCTGTGCCGCTGAGCGCCGGCAGGCGCTGGTACCGGCCAGACGGCAACGATGACGAACCGATCGGCCTGCCGGCGCCGGCTGTGGCGCTGATCGCTGCGGTGCCAGAGCGTTTGTTTGCATAGCTGACGCCACATCCGGTTACACTACATCGGAAGTCGCGTCACCTTGGTCAACAGGCTTGATCAGCAAATCGGATCAATGGAAGAGATGAGTCGCACGGTTTTCTGCCGCAAATATCAGCAACGCCTTGAAGGTCTGGCGGAGCCGCCCATGCCGGGCGCCAAGGGCGAGGCGCTGTTTCAGACAGTTTCACAGAAGGCGTGGCGCGAATGGCAGGCATTGCAGACCATGCTGATCAATGAACGCAATCTTCGGCTGATCGACCCGGACGCACGGCGCTACCTCGGCGAGCAGATGGAGCGGTTTCTGGACAACAAGCCCACGGACTGCATCGAAGGATATTCGCCACGCCAGGAGCCTGCGCCGTAGGAACCCGCAAGAGCGAAAAGTCGATAGCGCCGCGTGTTGCAGCCGTCAGATCCAGCCGCGCAGGCGCCTGGCGCCCAGTCCCCGAGGCTCACGCATGAACCCGCTCGCGCCGTTTCATCCCTCCCTGAAACGCTGGTTTGAAGACCGCTTCGGCGCGCCGACGGACGTGCAGGCCAGCGCCTGGCCGCACATCGAAGCGGGCAGGCATGTGCTCGCCACTGCGCCAACCGGCAGCGGCAAGACCCTGACCGCCTTCTTCTGGTCGCTCGACCGCTTTGTGCGCGGCGAATGGCAGCCGGGTCAGACGCGCGTGCTCTATGTCTCGCCGCTGAAGGCGCTCAACAACGACATTCAACGAAATCTTGAGCAGCCGTTGGCGGAACTGCAGGCCGGCTACGGCTTTCCGGCCTTGCGCGCCGGCGTACGCTCTGGCGATACACCGGCAAACGAGCGTCAGCGGATGTTGCGCAACCCGCCGGACATTCTGTTGACAACGCCCGAGAGCCTGATGCTGTTGCTGACCACGGCCCGCGGCCGCCTGATGTTGTCTGCCGTGGAAACCGTGATTCTCGATGAGATTCACGCGCTGGTGGATAACCGCCGGGGCGCGGCGTTGATGTTGTCGGTCGAGCGTCTGTCGCGCATAGCCGGCGAGTTCCAGCGCATCGCTCTGTCGGCGACGGTGCGGCCCCTCGCCACCGTGGCGCGATTCATCGGCGGCCATGATGCAACCGGCGAGCCGAGAGCCGTCGAGATCGTTGATGGTGATCGCAAGGGTCAGGCGCCGGGCGCGAAGAAGGTGTCACTTGAGGTTCAGTTTCCGCGCTTTGATACCGAGCAGTCTGAACCTGGCACAAGCGTATGGGAGCGTCTGGCCGATGACTTTCGGGAGTTGATCGAATCCCGGCAGGGTACCCTGCTGTTTACCAACAGCCGGCAGTTGGCCGAGCGGATTGCTCGCCTTGTCAATCCCTCCGACGCAGCGCCTCTGGCCTATGCGCACCACGGCTCTCTGGCCAGAGACATCCGGCTGGAAGTGGAGCAGCGCCTCAAGGCTGGCGAGCTCAAGGCCATCGTCGCCACCAGCTCTCTGGAAATGGGCATCGACATTGGCCATCTCGATCAGGTGGTTCTGGTGCAGACGCCGCCGTCGATCGATTCTGCCCTGCAGCGCATCGGCCGCGCCGGCCATGCGGTGGGTGAAGAGAGTCACGGTGTTCTGATGGCGACTCATGCCCAGGATCTGCTGGCGGCTGCGGCATTGGCGGAGGCCGTTGCCGAGCGTGACATAGAGCCGCGCAAGCCCTTGGAGAATCCACTGGACGTGCTCTGCCAGGCGATCATCTCGATCTGTGCTGATGAAGCCTGGCCAACCGACGAAATTTTCGGCTTGATCCGAAAGGCGATGCCGTTTCGACACCTGCCGCGCGAGCAGTTCGACATGGTGCTGGAATTCCTGGCCGGGCGCTACGCTGGCGCCAGGGTGCGCGAGGTGCAGCCGCGGATCGATTATGACCGCATCCGGGATGAAGTGCGCTCCCGGCGCGGGGCGCTTCTCGCCTATTACAGAGGCGGCGGGGTGATTCCGGATCGGGGCTACTACCAGATACGGCAGGCCGGTGAATCCGAAAGCGCCGGCAGCCTGGTCGGCGAGCTCGATGAAGAGTTTGTGTGGGAAGCCCGCACAGGGCAGGTGTTCACGCTCGGCGCCCAGAACTGGCAGATCCTGGAGATCACGCACAGTGCCGTGCTGGTGCGCCCAGCGCCGTCCCCGGTCACGGCGCCACCCTTCTGGCGCAACGAAGCGCAGAATCGCAGCGTGCACTTCTCCCGAAGGATTGCCGATCTGCTTCAGACCGCGGAGGAGACGCTGGCGGCGGGCCGGGCGGGCGCCACCAAGGCCATGCTTCAGCGACGCGGCTGCCTGTCTGCGGATGCCGCAGAAGCCCTGTGCGCCTGGCTTGAACGACAACGGCAGCATACCGGCACAGCGCTGCCACACAGTCGGCATCTGTTGATCGAGTGGGTGCAGGCAGGGCCGGGCGGTCATGTCGGGCCGGATTCGCCGAGACAACTGATTCTGCACACATTCTGGGGCGGGCGCCTGAATCGACCGTTTGCAATCGCCCTGGCCGCTGCCTGGAAGCGCGCCTTCGGGACCGCGCCGGAAATTCATGCGGAGAATGACGCCATCGCGATACAGTGGCGGGATCCGGTTGCCCCGGAGCAGCTGCTTGAATTGGTGACAGCAGACAACCTGGATAGCCTGCTGCGCTCCGCGCTGGAAGGATCGGCCTTCTTCGGCGCCCGTTTTCGCGAATGTGCTGGCCGCTCCCTTCTTTTGACGAAGCAGAGGTTCAATCAGCGGTTGCCGCTCTGGATGAGTCGATTGCAAGCAAAGAAGCTCATGACCGCGATCAAGGGGTTTCGGGACTTTCCCGTTCTTCTGGAAACCTGGCGCACCTGCCTGGTGGACGAGTTTGATCTGCCGGCGCTGAAGGCAAGGCTTGAAGACCTGAGGTCAGGCGCCATTGCCTGGTCCCTTGCCGTCACCAAAATCCCGAGCCCCTTTGCCAGCCAACTCGCCTTCAACCAGATCAGCCGCTACATGTACGCCGACGACAAGCCAGAGCAGTCGGACGCCAGCACACTGGCCGATGATCTGATTGAACAGGCGGTGGCCGATGCGAGCCTCCGACCACGCATCGAACCGGCGGTCATTGAGTTGTTCGAGGCCAAGCGGCAGAGGCGATCACCCGGCTATGCGCCAGCCGGCCCCGATGAATGGCGAGAGTGGGCGAGGGAAAGGGTGCTGATCCCGGCCGGCGAGTGGCCTCAGGAAGCAGGTGATGCGCAGGTGATGTACTTCAGCCTCCGGGCCGCCAGCCAGGGGTCTGAAATGCAGGGCGGGAGCACACAGACCGGTTGGGTGGCCCATCCGGAAAGCGCATCAGGTCTGATTGCCAGCGGACTCTGCGCCAACCTGATCCTGGCCGAGGCGCCGCCGGAAGTGCCGGACCAGCGAGGACTTGCCGATTTCCTGCGCGAAGTGCTTTCGTTCTACGGCCCGCGCACGGAAGCGCAGATCAAGGCGCTTCTACCGCCACTGGGCGACAGGGCGACAGCGCTGGACGATCTTCTGAACGACTCGGACGCCTTTGTCAGCGGGCCGCTCGTGGCAGGAACCGAGGCGACGCACTATTGCGACCGGACCAATCTGGAAATCCTGTTGCGTATGCAACGCGCCGGGCGACGGCCGCGGATGGCCGCTCGGCCAGCGCAGGCGCTGCCCGGCTTTCTCGCCGCCTGGACGCGCTTCGGAGAAACCTGGACAGACGCCGGCGCAAGCGCCGTCCTGGACGCGCTCGCGGGCTATCCGGCGCCAGTGGAGTGCTGGCTGCAAGACTTCATGGCTTCCCGTCTTGCAAACTTTGCCGGGCACAAGCTGGATGCTCTGGCAGTTTCGGCGCCCCTGGCCTGGGTGGGTTGCGGCAAGGAGCGGATCACGGTCTGCCACGAGATGGACCTTGATGAACATGCGCCGACGATGGAAGCCACGGACGAGACGGCGGCGCTGGCGCGCTTGTTCGTGGATCCGGAAGCTGGCTACGGGTATCACCGGATTCGTGACCGCGCCCGGTCTGCAAGGCTGGCGGCAGCGGTCGATGCCGACTTCAATGACCTCTGGTGGCAGGCAGTCTGGTCCGGGCGCCTGACGGCAGCGGATTTTCAGGCGCTGCGTCTGGGGCTGCAAAGCGGCTATCGGCTGGCACAAGAGCGCTTGCCCCGGCGTCAGCGGGTTCGCAGAGTGGCGGCTGGTTGGCCGGGGCACTGGCGTCTCTTGCCCGAGAAGCGTTTGCCGGAGTCGCCCATGGCGCGGTTGGAAGCCGACAAGGCGCTGGCCCGGCGCCTGCTGGCGCGCTACGGGGTCTTGTGTCGGGAGATCGTGAATCGCGAGAGCCGGTGGCAGCCGCTCTTTCGAGCCTTGCGGGTCATGGAGTTGGCAGGCGAAGTGCTGGTCGGACGCTTCTTTGAAGGCCTTTCCGGCCCCCAGTTCCTGTTGCCGAGGGCGCTCCCCTGCCTGCTGGGCGAGCGTTCGGCGCCGACAGCGCCGCAGACCTTCTGGATGTCGGCGCTGGATCCCGCGGCGCCTTGCGGTCTTGGCCTGGAATGGCCGGAATTGCCAGCGCGTCGGGCCGGCAACTATCTGAGTTTTGCCCAGGGCGAGCTGGCGCTGGTGGTGGAGAATCGGGGTGACCGGCTGCGCTTCCTGCTGCCGCCGGAAGGTCCGAACGCAGACGCAGTGATTGCGCCGATTCGCCATCTGTGCGCTGTGAAGGGGCGTGTGCAGGTGTCTGAAATCAACGGCGAACCAGCGCGCAGAAGCCCCTGGATCGAGGTGCTGGATCGCTGCCTTGTGCGCACTTCGGATCATCGCGCGCTTTACTATCAAATCGCTTGAGCGGGGGGCTGGCCCGAATATTGCGAGGCGCTGATAGAACGGCCAGGGCGCTGAACCAACATCCGGCATGGCGAGGCCTTTGCGCAAGCGGGCGCTGCCGCCCGGCGATGGATTCGGTAAACTGTTGCGTATATGCGAATTCTGATCGTCAGCGACGCCTGGTTTCCGCAAGTCAACGGCGTCGTGCGTGCGCTTTCCACGGTTCGCGACCGACTGCAGGCCCAGGGCCATGAGACGTGCGTCATCGGGCCGGACCGGTTCCGCACCCTGCCCTGCCCGACCTACCCGGAGATTCGGCTGTCACTGACTCGCCCCCGGCGGGTTGGCGACATGATCGCCGACTTTCGTCCGGATGCCGTGCACATTGCTACCGAGGGGCCGCTCGGCTGGTGCGCGCGGCACTGGCTGGGGCGCCGGGGCCTGCCATTCACCACCTCGTTTCACACCATGTTCCCTGCCTACCTGAAGCTGCGGGCCGGCATTCCCGAACGCTGGTGCTTCGCCCTGATTCGTCGCTTCCATCAAGCTGGCGTGCATGTGATGTGTTCCACCGGTTCGCTCGAAGGCCTGCTCGCCCGGCACGGCATCCGGCGCACAGTGCGCTGGATCCGGGGCGTCGATGAAGCCCGGTTCCGGCCTGCCGAGCCCGCCCGCCTCGGTCTGCCCCGGCCAATCCTGGCCTATGTCGGCCGTCTGGCGGTGGAGAAGAATCTGGAAGCGTTTCTTGATCTTGAGACACCGGGCAGCAAGGTGCTGGTAGGCGACGGGCCGGCCCGGGCGAATCTTGAATCCCGATACCCGCAGGCGCACTTTCTTGGCGAGCGGCACGGCGAAGAACTCGTGGCCCATTACTGTGCCGCGGACGTCCTGGTCTTTCCTTCACGCACGGACACCCTGGGCCTTGTGATGCTGGAGGCCATGGCCTGTGGTACGCCGGTGGCGGCTTTCCCGACGCAAGGGCCGCTGGATGTGGTGGCGGACAGTGGCGCCGGCGTGCTCGACGACAACCTGGGCAAGGCCATCCAGGCAGCCCTTGAGATCGCCCCCGAAGCCTGTCTGGCGCGGGCGCGCCAATTCAGTTGGGATGTGTCGGCGCAGCAGTTTCTTGGCCATCTGGCGCCACTGGCAGCCGAAGCGCCGATGGCGCAAACGGCCACCGCAGGGGAGCTGCCATGAGAGTGCTGGTTCTGGGCGGCGACGGCTTCTGCGGCTGGCCGAGCAGCCTGCATCTTTCTGCGCAAGGCCACGAGGTGGTCATCGCCGACAACCTGTCGCGCCGCAATATCGACAACGAACTGGGAGTCCGGAGCCTGACGCCGATTCAGCCCATCTCGAAACGGCTGGCCGCCTGGCAGGAACTGTCGGGCAAGCAGCTCGGCTTCGAGCGGCTTGACATTGCTACGGAGTACGACCGCCTGCTCGGATTGCTGCGCGAATTCGAGCCAGACAGCATCGTGCACTTTGCAGAGCAACGGGCGGCGCCCTACTCGATGAAGTCCGCCTGGCACAAACGCTATACGGTCAACAACAATCTCAACGCCACCAATAATGTGCTCTGCGCCATTGTCGAGAGCGGCATGGATATTCATCTTGTGCATCTGGGCACCATGGGGGTCTATGGCTATTCGTCGGCAGGGGTAAAACTGCCGGAAGGCTATCTGACAGTGAAAATGACGGCAGGCGATGGCGCGGAGGTGGAGCAGGAGATCCTCTATCCGGCCAACCCCGGCAGCATCTATCACATGACCAAGACTCAGGACCAGCTACTGTTCGCCTTCTACAACAAGAATGACGACCTGCCGATCACCGATCTGCACCAGGGCATCGTCTGGGGCACGCAGACCAGGGAGACCCGGCTTGACGAGCGGCTCGTCAATCGCTTCGACTATGACGGTGACTATGGAACCGTGCTGAATCGCTTTCTGATGCAGGCGGCCATCGACTATCCACTGACGGTGCACGGGAGCGGTCGGCAGACCCGGGCCTTCATTCACATTCAGGATACGGTGCGTTGTGTGGAACTGGCCATCGCCAACCGGCCGGGCATGGGCGAGCGGGTGCGCATCCTCAATCAGTTGACCGAGACCTATCGGCTGATCGATCTGGCCCGCCTGGTCTCCGACCTGACCGGCGCTGCAATCGAGCATGTGCCGAATCCCCGGCGTGAGGCGGACGCCAATGAACTGGAAGCCGCCAACGTCGGTTTGCTGGGGCTCGGCCTCAGCCCGACAAAGCTGCGCACTGGCCTCCTGCAAGAGGTCACGGACATAGCGCGCCGCTACAGCAGCCGCTGTGACCGGGCCCGTATCCCGTGCGTATCCGCCTGGCGGCAAGAACTACCCACCCCTGCGGAGGCACAGCGCCAGGCCAGTCGCTGAGCGCATCTGCTGTCCCCGGCCGTGCGGTTCAGGCGGGCTCCTCGGTCGGGCGTTCCTCCGGCTCCAGCCGCGCCAGGGGTGCGCCTTCTTCCACGCTGCTCGCAACCGCGCAAAGCACTTCGGCGATCTTGCCGGATCGGGGCGCCAGTATCCGGTGCTCCATCTTCATGGCCTCGACGATGGCAACAAGGTCGTCTTTTTGTACCTCATCGCCGGGGCTGATGCTCAGGCTTACCACCTGGCCGGGCATGGGCGAGCAAATGTTGCCGGAGACATCATGCGCCTCGTTCCCGGCGCCTGTGTCGTCCTGCGGGTTCTTGAAGGCGAAGGTGTCTCCGTCCACGATCAGGTATTGCTGACCGTCTGCCGAGACCAGCGAGAAGCGGTAGTCCTGGCCATCCAGATCCGTATGCAGGCGCTCTGCGTGGGTCAAGCAGCCCGTGTGGTGGAAATGGCGCCCTTCGATGTTGATGCGCGAGCCTTCCATCAGGATGGTTCTGCACTCGTCGTCGTGGCTGAGTCGAATGCGGCGCAAAGGCGGCGCATTCAAGCGCCAACCATCACCTCGTCCCCAGGGGGTCGCGTCGCTGTCCCTTCCCATGTTGCGTTGCACAATAGCGAGTGCGGCCAGCGCCCAGTGATGGTCTTCGGCGCCCCTTGTCAGGACGGCATGATTCGCATCCGCCAGGCTCGTGTCGTAGTTGCCGCTGACGAGTGCCGGGTGATCAAGGAGATTGCGCAGATAGCCAGCGTTGTGGGCAACGCCGATGATCTCCAGCTCGCTCAGGGCCGCCCGAAGCTTGTCGCGGGCTACCGATCGATCAGGCCCCCAGGCGATGATCTTGGCCAGCATCGGGTCATAGTGCACGGACACGGCATCGCCCTCGACGACACCCGTATCGACGCGCACTTCCTTCGGAAATCGCAGCCGCTCAAGGCGGCCGCTGCTTGGCAGAAAGCCAGCGCCCGGGTTCTCGGCGTAGAGCCGCGCTTCGATGGCGTGGCCGTTGATCTCCGGGGTCAGATCGAGCCGCTCGCCTGCGGCTATGCGCAGTTGCCAGGCCACGAGATCCAGGCCAGTGATGGCTTCGGTTACTGGATGCTCCACTTGCAGGCGGGTGTTCATTTCCATGAAGTAGAAGGCATCGCCCTCGGCGATAAATTCGACCGTGCCGGCGCCGACATAGCCGACGGCTGACGCAGCCGATACGGCAGCAGTGCACAGGCGCTGCCGCAGGTCCTCGCACACCGCTGGGCCCGGGGCTTCTTCGATCACCTTTTGATGTCGCCGCTGGATCGAACAGTCGCGCTCGAAGAGGGCGATGCAGTTGCCGTGCGTGTCGGCCAGAATCTGAACTTCCAAATGCCTGGGCCGGGCGAGATAGCGCTCCAGAAGCACGCGATCATCACCAAACGCCGCGGCAGCTTCACGGCGCGCGCTCGCCAGCTGGGCCTCGAACTCCGGCAAGGCGTCCACGCGCCGCATACCCTTGCCGCCGCCGCCAGCCGAGGCCTTGATGAGCAGTGGAAAACCGATATCTTCGGCGGCCCGGCGGAGCATTGCATCGTCTTGATCTTCGCCATGATAACCAGGCGTGACCGGGGCGCCGGCCGATTCGGCGAGCTTCTTCGCTTCTATCTTGGAACCCATGGCGTGAATGGCAGCCGCTGGCGGCCCCACAAAGCGGACCCCGGCTTCCGTACAGGCCTCGGCCAGGGCCGGATTCTCACTGAGAAAGCCGTAGCCCGGGTGGACGGCGTCGGCGCCGGCTTGTCGGCAGGCGTCGATGATCGCATCGATCTTCAGGTAGCTGTCGATGGCGGGCGCAGCGCCAATGCAGATGGCTTCGTCCGCCTGGCGAACGTGCAGCGCGGCGGCGTCCGCTTCGGAGTAAACCGCAACAGTACGCATACCCATGCTTCGGGCGGTGCGCAGGATGCGGCAGGCGATTTCGCCTCGGTTGGCGATCAGAAGGCAGCGAATCCTGGCCACGGCTACATGCGAAAGATGCCGAAGGATGAGTTGCTCTGCCTGGGCGCACGACAAGCTGCGGCCAGGGCCAGCGCGAGTGTTCGGCGGGTGTCGAGCGGGTCGATCACGCCATCGTCCCAAAGCCGTGCGCTGGCGTAGTAGGGGTGGCCCTGAAGCTCGTACTGGTCACGAATGTCCTGCATGAATTGATCGCGTTCTGAATCTGCCCATGCCTTGTCGCCGGCCGCCTTGCCATCCTGACGGATCGTCGCCAGCACATGCGCTGCCTGCTCGCCACCCATGACCGAGATTCGGGCATTGGGCCAGGTCCAGAGGAAGCGTCCGCCATAAGCGCGGCCACACATCGCATAGTTGCCGGCGCCGTGCGAGCCGCCGATGATGACCGTCAGTTTTGGCGTGCGCGCGCAGGCGACGGCGGTAACCATCTTTGCGCCATGCTTGGCAATGCCTTCATGTTCGTACCGTTTGCCAACCATGAAGCCGGTTATGTTCTGCAGGAACAGGAGCGGGACGCTGCGCCGTTCTGCCAGCTGAATGAAGTGCGCGGCTTTCTGCGCAGACTCAGAAAACAGGATGCCGTTGTTGGCCAGAACGGCTACCGGCAACCCTTCGATGTGTGCAAATCCACAAACCAGGGTGCTGCCATAGCGCGCCTTGAATTCGTGAAAGTCGCTGCCATCGACCAGGCGGGCGATCACCTCGCGCGAATCGAAGGGTGTGCGCGGGTCCCTTGGCAGCAGGCCATATAGCTCTGCCGGGTCGGCTGCCGGAGCCATTGGCGTCCTGGCGTTGACGGTTGCTTCGTAGCGCAGATGGCTGTCGGCCATGATGCGCCGCGTCAAGGCGATGGCGTGGTCGTCATCAGTGGCCAGATAGTCGGCAACGCCGGACAGGCGCGTGTGTACGTCACCGCCGCCGAGCGACTCGGCGTCAACCTCCTCGCCGGTGGCGGCCTTGATCAGGGGCGGGCCGCCGAGAAAGATGGCGCCCTGGTTGCGCACGATGATCGCGGAATCGCACATCGCCGGCACATAGGCGCCGCCGGCCGTGCAGGAGCCCATCACCACCGCGATCTGCGGGATGCCTCGGGCGGACATGTTGGCCTGATTGAAAAATATGCGGCCAAAGTGTTCGCGGTCTGGAAATACGCTGTCCTGCATCGGCAGGAAAGCGCCACCCGAATCCACCAGATAGATGCAGGCCAGGCTGTTCTCGGCGGCAATCTCCTGGGCGCGGAGGTGCTTCTTGACCGTGATCGGATAGTAGGTTCCGCCCTTCACGGTGGCGTCATTGGCAACGATCATGCAGGTTTCGCCGGATACTCGGCCAATGCCGGTGATGATGCCGCCGGCTGGCAACGCATCCTCATACAAACGATGGCCACCGAGCAGGCCAACCTCCAGGAACGGGGATCCCGGATCGAGCAGCCGTTCCACCCGCTCTCTTGGCAGCACCTTGCCACGGGACTGGTGGCGGGCGCGGGCTGCTTCGCTGCCACCAGCGGATATGTTTGCTGTCAGCGCCCGAAGCTCTGCGGCCAACGCCTGATGATGCGCTTGATTCGCCCGGAAGTCCGCAGACCCGGTATCGACCTGGCTGTGTAGCCGGCTCAAGCTGACGCCTCGAACAGCTCCCGGCCAATCAGCATGCGCCTGATCTCGCTGGTTCCGGCGCCGATTTCGTAGAGCTTGGCGTCCCGGAGCAGGCGCCCGGCCGGATATTCGTTGACGTAACCGTTGCCGCCTAGCGCCTGAATCGCTTGCGAAGCCATCCAGGTCGCCTTCTCGGCTGCATAGAGAATGCAGCCGGCGGCGTCGAAGCGGGTGGTGCGCCCGGCGTCGCAGGCGGCGGCAACGGCATAGACATAGGCGCGACAGGCGTTCAGGCTGGTGTGCATGTCGGCCAGTTTGCCCTGCATTAGCTGGAAGCTGCCGATCGGTCGGCCAAATTGCGCCCGTTCATGCACATAGGGCAATACCAGATCAAGGCAGGCCTGCATGATGCCAAGCGGGCCACCGGCCAGCACGACCCGCTCGTAGTCGAGGCCGCTCATGAGGATTTCGGCGCCCTGGCCAACGCGCCCAAGCAGCGAGGTTGCAGGTACTGCACAATCCTCGAAAACCAGTTCGCAGGTGTCCGAGCCGCGCATCCCCAGCTTGTCCAGCTTTTGTGCGGTTCTGAACCCCGCCATGCCGTGTTCGATCAGAAAGGCGGTGACGCCCCGATTGCCGGCTTCCGGGTCAACGGTGGCATAGACCACCAGCACATCGGCGCCGGGACCGTTGGTGATCCACATCTTGTTGCCGTTCAGACGAAAGCCATCACCTTCTGCGACGGCGCGCAGCTTCATGCCCATTACGTCCGAGCCGGCGCCTGGTTCGCTCATCGCCAGAGCGCCCAGAGCTTCGCCGGAAATCAGCTTTGGAAGCCAGGCCGATTTCTGCGCTTCGCTGCCGAAACGGCGGATCTGATTGATGCAGAGATTTGAATGGGCGCCGTAGGAAAGGCCCACAGAGGCGGACGCCCTGCTGATTTCTTCCATGGCCACGCAGTGCGCCAGATAACCGAGGCCCGCGCCGCCCCAGGCTTCCTCGACGGTGATGCCATGCACGCCGAGGGCCCCGAGTTTCGGCCAGAGGTGGCGGGGAAACTCATTGGTTGCGTCAATCCCGGCTGCCAGCGGCGCTATTTCTGCTTCGGCGAAGGCGCGCACACTGTCGCGCAGCATGTCCAGGCTCTCGCCGAGGCCAAAGTCGAATTGCGTTGGCGTCACCGGCTGTCTCCGCGGATATCTGCTAGGCGCCCCGGAACTCGGCTGGTCGCTTTTCCAGAAACGCCTTGACGCCTTCCTGATAGTCGGCCGTCTTTCCGGCCTGATTTTGAAGCCGAGCCTCAAGATCCAGCTGTTGCTCGTAGGAGTTGTGCCAGGTTTGCCAATAGGCGTGCCGGATGAAGCCAAGAGAACGCGGGCCGCGAGCCAGTTGCCGGGCCAACTCCAGGGCGCCCGCCATGAGCGAGTTGTTGTCGTCATATACGCGATTGACCAGCCCCCACGCCTCTGCCTTCTCTGCCGACAGGCGATCGGCGAGCAGTGACAGCTCCATGGCTCGGCCCCAGCCGATCAGCCTCGGCAGCATGAAGGTGGCGCCGCCGTCCGGTACCAGGCCTATGCGCGCGAACGCCTGCAGGAAGTATGCATTGCGTTGCGCGCAGACGATATCGCCAATCAGCGCGAAACTCATGCCGACGCCCGCAGCCACACCGTTGACGGCCGTTACAATCGGGATGTCCAGGTCGCGCAGGCCGAGCAATAGCGGGTGATAACCGCCACGCAGTCCGTCTCCGGCGCTGCGGGGCTCGTTTCGCCCTTCATCTCTCAGGTTTGCGCCAGCCGAGAAGGCTCGGCCGACGCCTGTCAGTAACAGGCAGCGGGCGCCATTTGCCGGCTCCCTCACCTCGGCGAAAGCAGCGTGAAAATCCTCCAGCATCTGTGCGCCGATCGCATTCAACACCTCCGGGTGATTGAATTTGAGCACGGCGATCTGGTCTTGAAATTCAAGCTGCATCCGTTCCATGGGTTGCCTCCGGAAGTTGGCGCAACCTTATCAAATTTGGCGCTCTGTCCGCAGGTGTCGCGCGGTTGCGAGCGCAAGGCGGCGCCCCTCGCAGCAGACGACGCGCTTTTTTCCCTTGCAATACGAGCGGTGCTATAGTTCGGTGCAGGGGGCATAAAAAGGGGAAACAGGCATGTACCGAAAGCTGATTCGTGGCGAAGCCGCCGCGCCGTTCTGGATGCTGACAGGCGGCGCCTGTCTGTGGCTCGTGCCCACCGTCGGTCAGGCGGCGCTTGCGCCGAGCGATCAATTTGTTCTGAACACCTTCTCGTTTCTGGTATGGGGCGCTCTGGTGATGTGGATGTGCGCCGGCTTCACCATGCTGGAATCCGGGTCGGTGCGCACCAAGAACGCTTCCATGATCTGCCTGAAGAACATCGGCCTCTACTCGATAGCCGGGCTGATGTACTACTTGATCGGGTACAACCTGATGTACACGGACGTCACCGGCTGGATTGGATCGCTGACGTTCTTCTATGGCCCTTCAAGCGAGGAGCTGGCGCTCCTGAGTGACTCGGAAAACGCTGCGGCGCACGATGCGGTGGTGGAGCAGGGCTATGCGACCATGTCGGACTGGTTCTTTCAGATGGTGTTTGTGGCCACCACTGCATCCATCATATCCGGCGCCCTGGCGGAGCGGGTGCGGCTCTGGTCCTTCTTCCTGTTCATCGCCCTGCTCACCGGTGTGATGTATCCCATCGTCGGCGCCTGGACCTGGGGCGGTGGCTGGTTGAGTCAACTCGGTGAAGACGGATTCAAGGATTTCGCCGGTTCCACCATCGTCCATTCCACCGGCGGTTGGGCAGCGCTGGCCGGCGCCATACTGCTCGGCCCGCGTCTGAACAAGTTCGAGAAAGACGGCACGGCGCGCGTCACGCCGCCTTCCAATGTGCCCATTGTCACGCTCGGGGTCTTCATCCTCTGGCTCGGCTGGTTCGGTTTCAACGGCGGTTCCGTGCTCAGCCTGGGCGATGCGGCAAGCGCCGTCACCATGAGCAATGTGCTGGTCAACACCAATCTTGCGGCCTGCGCCGGAGTCATGACCGCAATCGCAGTGGCGCGACCCGTCTTTGGCAGAATTGATCTGTTGGCAGGGCTGAATGGCGCCATTGCCGGCCTGGTGGCCATCACTGCCGGGCCGGATATTACCGAGCCGCTCTGGGCCATCTTCATCGGGGTCGGCGGCGGCGCCATCTGCGTATTGGGCATGAAGCTGATGGAGAAGCTGCGGCTGGATGACGTTGTGGGCGCCATCCCTGCGCACTTGTTTGCCGGCATCTGGGGCACCCTGGCGGTGTGTTTCGCTGGTGGCGGAAATTTCCTGGTGCAACTCACGGGCATCGTTGCGGTGGGCCTTTACATCGGCACAGCCTCCTTGGCCCTCTGGTGGCTGATCGACCGGACAGTCGGCTTGCGGGTTTCGACAGACGCAGAGCGCATGGGCCAGGATTCAGCCGAACTCGGTATCGAGGCCTACCCTGAGTTTGTGCTGATGCCGGAAGAGAATATCTGAGCCGGGTATTGCGCCAGCGGCTCAGCCCAGCAATTCGTTGGCGCGGTCTATCAGGGAGGTCATCGACAGCGCCGTCTCCTCCCAGGTCTCGTCCACGCGCTTGCCGCGCCTGTGCAGGCTCAGGTTGAAGCCGGAAATGATGGCGAACTTGTAGGCGGCGAGCGCGCGAAACCAGTTGAGATCGGGCAGGGGCTGGCCCCAGGCTTCCGTGTAGAGGCGGATCAATGTGTCCGGATCCAGGAAGCGCGGGCCTTGCGCCCGCTGTCCGGTCCAGGCTTGAGCGTCACTGAACGTGCTGATCCAGCCGAGATCATTCAGCGTCGCCCCGATGCCCGTCAACTCCCAGTCTATGACGGCCAGAAGCCGCGCTTCCTGCGGATTGCAGAAGATGTTGGCGGATTGAAAGTCGCCGTGAAAGATGCCGACGGGCGCATCGTCGGGGATTCGATCCAGGAGCTTCTGGCGAACCGCCGGCGCATCGCGCAGTCTTTCCGGTTCCGCTGCGCGCTCCAGGAAGCGGTCCCAACGCTCGACGTCCTGGGCGAACGGCACTGCTTCTCCCAGATAGGCTGCGCTGGCCGGATCCAGGCGATGCACGCCGACCAGAGCCCGCATGGCGGCGTCACCCAGATCCAGTAGCTGGCTGTCGGTGAGGTCGGCGCCCCAGTCTTCCGGCCCGATCCTGAGCACGTCGCCTTCCAGCCAGGGCACGATGAAGTAGGGGCAGCCGAACCACTGCAAGTCGTCGCCGGACCAGCGCACCGTGCAATGCGGCACGTCGGTTTCATCCAGGGCATTCAGCACGGCTACCTGGCGCAGGACGTCCGCCGTGCCGCGCCAGTTCACGTTCGGTGGCGGCAGGCGAATGAACCAGGATTCCGTATCGCCGCCCTGTGCGACCCGAAAACCGTAGGCGAAGCCGGCGTGGCCCGGCATCACCATGACGTCAAAGACCCGGGCGCCGCTGCCGTACTTGTCTTCGCAAAACAGCGTCAGCCGTCGCTTCAGTTCATCGAGTTCCACGCTGCGGTCAGCCGATTGCCGTCAAATCGGCGCCGGGCCGGGAAACTGCTCTCGCAGCACCCGCTTGAGAATCTTGCCGCTCGGATTGCGCGGAATCTCGTCAACGAATGCGGCCTGCCTCGGCAGCTTGTATCCCGCCATCTTGCCCTGGCAGTAATTCAGCACTGCGGCCTCGGTAAGCGCATTGCCCTTGCGCACCACGATGGCGAGCGGGCTTTCGCCCCACTTTTCGCTCGGCACGCCGATCACGGCAGCCTCGACGACTTCCGGGTGTGTAGCCAGCACGCCTTCAAGTTCGGCGGGATAGATGTTCTCGCCGCCGGAGATGATCATGTCCTTGATGCGGTCTTCGATGGTCACATAGCCGTCTGCGTCCATTGTGCCGACATCGCCTGTGTACAGCCAGCCATCGACGAGGGTTGCGGCGGTTGCCTCAGGGCGATTCCAGTATTCGCGCATGATGTGCGGCCCGGCCACCAGCACTTCGCCCGGCTCGCCCGGCGCACAGTCCTTGCCTTCGCCGTCGATCACCCGCACCCGCGTGTGAAAGAACGCCTTGCCGGTGGAACCGGCGCGGGAGAGGGCATCGGCGCCATCGAGCAGGCAGGCAGGTCCGCAGGTTTCGGTGAGGCCATAGACCTGACGGATGCCGATGCCGAGCTCGGCGTAGCGCTTGATGAGCGCTACCGGCACGGGCGCGGCGCCGGACATCATCCAGCGCATGCTGCTGAAATCGAAGCGTGAAAGATCGCCAACCTGCAACATGAAGTTCAGCATGGCGGGCACGGCCAGCGCGGTGGTGATCTTCTCCCGCTCGATCAGCTGCCAGGCCAGGGTCGGATCGAAGGCGCGCATGACGATGGACGCGATGCCGCGAAACACATTCACGGCCAGGGGCGTGAGCGCGCCCACATGAAACATCGGCAGGGCGGAGAGAAAGCGATCGTCCTCGCGAAAGTAGGAATTGGCGTCTATGGTGAGGATGGCCCAGATGGCGGTGCTGTGCGTGTGCACCACGCCCTTGGGCAGGCCGGTGGTGCCGGATGTGTACATGATGTAGAGCATGTCGTCGTCGAAGCCGCGTGCTTCCGGCTCGGCGTCTGACGCGCCATCGCGAAATGCCTGATAGCTCTCCGCGAACCAGGCCACGTCCTGTTCACCGGCCACTTGCAGCCAGTGCCGGATGTCGGTTCCAGCGCCGCGACCGTGCAGGTCGGCGACCGTATCGACAAACTCCTCGCTGTAGATCAACCGCCGGGCGCCGCTGTCTTTCAGGATGAATTCCAGTTCGTCCGCCACCAGGCGCCAGTTGAGCGGCACCACCACGGCGCCAATCTTGGCCAGCGCGAAGTAGGCCTCCACGAACTCGGCGCTGTTCATCAGCAACAGACCAACCCGTTCCTGCGGCTCGACCCCTGCCGCGAGGAAAGCCTGGGCGACTTGATTGCAGCGCTGGTTCAGGCGTCGAAAACTCAGACGTTCGTCCTTGTGGCTATCCACATAGGCCTCGTGGTCCGGGGTCAGGAAACTCCGTCGGGTAAGCAGGAGGCCGAGATTGTTCTGCATGGTGATTCCTTCCGTCGATAGCGTCCGGGCGTTGGCCGCTAGCTCAGCAATTCCAGAGCTGCCTGAGCGCGCTGGCTCACCGACGCCTTGTGGGCTTCCAGATCGACCTCCCGGTTCTGCCCCATGGCGCCCACCAGATAGCGCTTGTACACGCCCTGGCCGATGGCGGCGAGCCGCCAGTGCGCGAAGGCGCGATAGTAGCGGATGTGTTCAAGGGAGCGGCCCGTGGCTGCCGAGTACCAGTCTGCGACCTCTTCCCGGCTGGCAAAACCGCCGGCACAGGTTGGCGATTGGGTGATAGCCGCCGGGTTCAGTTCCGAAGGGTCAGCCCAGGTGTTGAGGAGATATCCCACGTCCGCCAACGGGTCGCCCAGGGTGCAGAGCTCCCAGTCGAGCACCGCGGCCACCTCGCGGTCGCGCACGATCATGTTGCCGAGCCGATAGTCTCCGTGCACGATGCTGGCGCCGACCTGGTCCGGCATGGTGTCTGCGAGCAGGCGAGCGGAGGCTTCCATCTCCGGGACTTCGTGTGTCCTGGAGGCTTCCCATTGTCGGCTCCAGCGCTTCAACTGACGAGCAAGATAGGCTTCCTTGCGGCCCAGGGCGCCAAGGCCGACCGCATCCGGGTCCACCAGATGCAGGTGCGCCAGAACTTCCACGGCATCCCGCCCGACCGACTGGCGATCCAGCCCGGTAGCAGCTTCTACCGATTCCAGGTCATGCAATACATGGCCGGCCACATGTTTCATGACATAGAAGGGGGCGCCGTTGATGGACTTGTCTTCGCAGAGACCGATGGCGGGTGGCACAGGCACCCGGCTGTTGCGCAGCGCATGAATGATCCGATACTCGCGACCCATGTCGTGTGCGCTTTCCAGCACAGCGCCAAGCGGTGGGCGACGCAACACCCATGCCGTACCCGTTTGATCGGTGACCTGATAGGTGAGGTTCGAGTGCCCCCCCGCGATCAGGCTGAAGCCAAGCGGCGGCGCCAGAGCCGGAATCCTGGCTTCAAGCCAGCCTGTCACCTTGGCGTGGTTGATGCCTTCCACGGCGCCTGTGGCCCCTGCTGTAGTACGGGTCAAGGCGCCGGTTTGACCAGCGCCGAAACAGCGCCCCTGGGCGCCGTACCTTGCAGCGCCTGCTTCTGCTTCAGGCGACCCTCGATAGCCGCCAGGCGGCGGTTCACCTGGCTCCGGTAGGCGTCGATGGCGGCTATCGCCTGTTCGGTTTCTGTCACGCGGTCAGAGAGATCTGTCAGTTGCCGGGTGGCCGCGTTGATGCGATCCACCATGTCGCGCTGATTGCGCACGATCGTCCTTAGCTGCGCTTCGATCTCCGAGAGTTGGGTCGAGAACTGCTTCTGCAATGTGAAGGCCTGTTCGTGTCGGGATACCTGGCTGGCCAGGGTCTTGTCGGTTGCCAGCAGGGTTTCGATGTTGGCGTCCTGCGATTTGATCCGAGCCTGGTTGTCCTGAATCCACTTCCGGTTGCGCTCGTTGGCGACTGTCCACAACTTGCGCACCTCCGACTCCCAGAACTCGAGCTGCTCATCGGTTTCTGCCTCGGTTTCGGTCATCACCTGATCGGTGACTCGCAGCCGGTCTTCCAGCACCTTCAGGCGTTGCTGGGCAGATGCGGTTTCCTGTTGTTCCGCCGCCAACATCGCGTGCTGGTTGAAAAGGTACCAGCCGACCACGCCAAGCGCCGCCACCAGGATGGCCAGCATCACGCCGACCAGCGGGCCGGAACCACCACCGGAGCGCTCCGTCCGGCGCCGGTTGCTGGCGCGCCGGCCAGGTTCATCCGGCGACGCGGCGATGCTGGCGCCCTTCTCCTGTTCAGCCACAGGTGGAATACCCAAACAGTCCGGGCTAGGCGCCCTCGGTTGCCGGCTCAGCGCTCATGGCATCAGTCGGCTCGGCTTGCGCTCCACCCTCGGCATCGCCATCAGCTTCTGCATCGCCGGCATCTTCGGATCCGTCCGCAGCTTCGCCGTCTGCTTCCGCATCGGCGCCGTCGTCCGCTCCGCTCGCGGCTTCGCTGCCAGCTTCTGCATCCGCGCTGTCGCCTGATCCGTCCGCGGCCTCGCTGTCAGCCTCCGCAGTGGCGCCATCACCGCTCATGTCGGCAGCCGGCGCGGCAGCAGCCGGGGCTTCCATTTCCCCGGTCATGTCGGCATCGCCCATCACCTCGGATGCCGGGGCCGCTTCCATTGGCGCGGTTGGCGCTGATTGCGGCATCTTCGGATCTGGCATGGGCATGCCTGACTGCGTGTTCGCCAGCACCAGAACGCAGACAGCCCAGAGCACGAAGCCGGAAACAACTACGCCCCGAATGCTGGCGAGCGGACCCATCTTGCCGAACAGCGCATTGGCTTCGATGAGCGCGAGAATCGCCAGCACCACGACCAGCCCGGTCATGTTTGACATCATCGATCCCGCAGGACCGTGGGCGCTGGTGATCATGAAGTACAGCATGGGGATGGAGAGCAGCGTGTTGGTGCGAGAGGCCAGGGCCGCCCTGGGCGCCGCGGCCGCAGCCTCCGGCAATGCTTCCCCACCACCCTTGATCTGTTCGTTGGAGGCAATGACGATCTTCTGATTTGGCCAGATGACGAGCCACACATTGAGAAACATCACGATCGCCATCGCTGATCCGATGACGATGTCCACCGAGAGCCCCCGGTGCCGGATCCAGAGCATCACCAGGCCGGTCAGCAAGGTCAGCATTGCGCCCCAGCGGAACCACCAGAGCGCGCGCGGGGCGAGTTTGGTGAAGGCGTCCGTTCTGGCGTCCGGGTCAGCCTCCTTGAAATACTCCGTTTGCACGAAGTTGAAGTAGTAGAGCAGACCGATCCAGGTAATCCCGGCGAGGACATGGCCCCACCGCATCAGAATGTCGATAATCGAATTCGGTTCCATCAGAATCTCCCGCTGGTGCGCGCCGCCGCTGCGACATTGAACTGCAATATAGCTTGACTTGCACTTGCGGGCAAAGTGAGGTGTGGGGTGCTTGGGGCGGATGTGGCGCCAAGGGCCGGTGCAGCATCCTGGTGGTCGCCCACCGCCTGTCTGCGGTGCGCCAAGCGGACCGCATCCTGGTGCAGGAGGGCGGTGCGCTGATCGCCACCGGCGGCTTGAGGTGGGTTGGCTAGCTTAGCGGCTAGGCGGCTTTGGATTCCGGCTTGAAGTTTCGAATGTTCTCAATGAGCTGCTCAAGATCTTGTGTTTTGCTGCGAGCTTCAAGGAACTTGGCGTAGGCTGAACGTGCATTGTGGATAAGCTCATCGTAAGTCAGCACCCTGATTGAGTAAGGGCGTAGAGAATCCTCGTCGCGTTTCCTGATTCTAGCGTCCTCCCATCTCGGCGGCAGCTTTCCGACGATGCAGACTGCTTCGATTGGCAGTTTCCTCTCGGTTGAGTTTTTTGCCAACTCCGACTCCAGCGCGTCAATATACTTTCCCAACTGAGATTCAATTTCGTTCTTAGGCACCCGTGTTGGGCCGCGCTTCAACTCAATAAGAACATGAGCTGCCGATACTCGTTGGTAGCTGATATCGGCTCTCAGGTCCTTTTGTTGGCCCTCGATTACAAGCTGTAATCGTTTCTCCATCTCCTCATATCGGGTTGCGCGTTCCCAAGCCGGATCGAGCAGCCACAGGTGATCGAAGACGTACTCTTGGATCACTCTTTCCTTCGCGCCATCCCTCACTTGGCTCTGCAGTGTGCTGACCACCATCAGTCTTTCTCGAACAATCTCTCGATAGCGGGCAGCCTCGATTGCATCAATGTCGCTCAAGAGTTTGAGCAACAAGTCGAAATTCGACTCATCAACTTCATCAAGGAGTTTGAGTGCGTGCGTAGCCTTCATTGACTCAAATGCTAGAACGCTGTTGGCATAGAAGTCCGGTTTACGAGCTTCGTCAATGCCGGCGCTGTCGATGCCGCCAAATATCTTGGCTACGGGTGGCCGCAATCGGCTTGGTATGTTCTCGTACCATTCCCTGAGGTGCGAATTTGACTCCAAAGCAGAGGCGAGTCCTTGCCGTTCCTTGAGTCGGTTCGTGTCGCTCCAAATGTGTTTCAGCTCTGCATCGACAAACGACTTCAGCGCCTTGTAGCGCGGGTCGTCCTCTGATATGCGTTGACGGCTTGATGTTGCGATGTCCTCCTTGGCGTCATCGTCCAGAAAGTCCGCATGCACCTCGCCGAAGATGTACTTGGTGATCATGCCGCCGAGGCGAAATTCCTGGAGGATATCCTCCTGAGCGACTTTCCCTCGTACAACCAAGGTGATCTTGTTGAGGTTTTCGTCCTGCGACCTGTCGTCAAGGTCGTTGGAACGGCGGGCGATCGCGATCCATCCCTTGACTTCGTATTCTCCGCCTTCTTTGGCCGAACCGTTTTGGTCAAAACGGAAACCACGACAGAAACGCAGAGGCTCGCCCGTGGTGGCGTCTTGGTCGAGATTTTTGCAGCGGGAAGCGTAGTCCTCTCCGTACTGATACAGGAATCTGACTTTGTGAAAATAGTCGCGGTCCGCAAAAGTGACGCGCTTCCCGTCAATGCGAATCTCAATGTCATCCAGTATGCTGAAACGCCGAGCAATGCGTTTCTTCAACCCGTCAACGGAGGCTTTGTTCAAGCGGACTTTTTTCAGATCGGATATCGTGACCCTTGTTCCCTGGGTCTTGATCTCTCCATCCGACTTCAGTGCCTCTGGGCGATACTGTCCCGGCTTGGTAGGGTCCTCCCCGGAAATGACTTCACCAATCTTCTTCGCATCCATGAGAAAGGACTCGGCGGCGGCGCCTTCTGACTTCGTATGGACGGTTATCTTGTTGGCAATCGAGAACAGGGAGAGCTTGCCGATTCCCTTTCGGCCCATGGGCTTGCGCCCCATCGGCGTCGTTGCCTGCGCATCGGCGCCCTGTCGCTTCTGGTAACCGACGTGCAGATACCTTTTGTTCACCGCTTCGAGGTCCATGCCGCAGCCGTTGTCGGTTACCGTGATCGTTCCGTCTTTGATGTCGAAATCAACGTCAACTTCGGTGGCGTCCGCATCCCACGCATTGGCGAGCACTTCAGCGATCACTGCTGGCGTGTTGCTGTACAGATTCAGGCCCAAGTGGTTCAGCACGTTGAGGCTGAGGGTCATCAGATAGCGGCCGTCATCCATTCGCTGCATCCAACAGGGACTCGCCGATGGCGCGGGCCAGCGCCACCGGCACCGCATTGCCGACCTGCCGAGCCAACTTGTGTATGGGCGGTGGATTGTCTGGCGACTCAATCAGATCATAGTCCGGGGGAAAGGTCTGCAGCAGGGCGCCTTCCCGAACCGTCAGGGCGCGGTGCTGCTCGGGGTGGCCGAAGCGGCCCGTGCTGTAGTAGCAGAATTGCGTCGTGATGGTCGGCGCCGGCGCATCCCAACACATTCGGCCGTAGGGCGCGGGATAGTAGGCCTTCGTGTGGCAGCTGCTAACCAAGTGAGGCTCCCAGTCGCGCCACGAACCGCCGGGCTTGGATTGCCGAATGCGGGATCGGTTGATTGTGGACAACGGCATGCAGGCATGGACGGGGTCGGTGCTGGACGCGCTACCGTCGGCTATTGACGGTAGTTCGCCTATGAAGTCGCGGACCGTCTTGTTGCCCGCCGATGGCTTTGGCAACGATACTGCGCCCAAGCGTGAGGCGACCAAAACCAGGCGTCGGCGTTGCTGCGGGACCCCGTAGTCGGCGCAAGACACGACACCAAAGTCGTGTGCGTAGCCCAACGAGCTCAAACTGTTACGCAGGGTGCCGAAGACTTCGTGCTTGGCAAGCCCCGGCACGTTTTCCATGGAAACCAAGTCGGGCAGCCCTTCGGCGATCAGGCGGCCAAACTCCTCCACCAGCGAGCAGTCATCCGTCCCAGAGCCTCGTTGACGCCTGGTGTGCGCGGAGAACGGTTGGCAGGGCGCACACCCAACCAAGGCGGTTACGTCGGCGCCTTGATAGTGTGGCTTGAAGTCCGAGAAGCTGAGCGTTCGGGCGTCGGCTTCAGTGAACCTTGCCCCAGGGTTGTTCGCCTCAAAGGCAAAGTGGCATGAGGGGTCGTTGTCGAACCCTGCCTTCACTTGGATCCCCGCTAGTTCCAAGCCGTGAGTCAATCCGCCGATGCCGCAAAAGATATCCACAGCGTGGACGTTAATCCCAGTGCCGCCAGATCCCTGCAGAGCATGGCAGTCGCTGTTCCGCTCAACCGGCATCCGCCCTAAGCCTCCAGCACCGCATTCAGCCGTTGCTCCCACTCATCTTCATCCACCACCTTGAAGCGCATCACCTTGCTGTGCATGGCGGGCACGAAGTCGGCCCAGTTGGCCTTCCGGGCGTGCTCGGTGCATAAGTCGAATACGGAGCGTTTGTACTCGGTGTCAGCGGCCTGCTTGAGGTGCAGGCCCTTGGTCTCCAGCACATAGACTTGGTGGAAGGCATCGTCGGCGTTCGGCTCATCGGGTTGCAAGGTGACGATGAAGTCCGCGTAGATGCGCCCCCTTTGCCAGCCTTGCACAAAGTAGTCCTTGCGGGCGCGGTTGCGGTACCAGAAGAACAGCCGCTCCTGGCGGTCCAGATAGGTGGCCACCTTGCTTTCCAAGCCGTTCAGGTCGTCCTCGGCAGTCCAGTCGAACAGACTGCGCTGGAAGGGTGCGCCATCATCCTCCCGGTTGGCCTGCTTGGCGCGCGGCGCTTCGATGATGTCGGGCAGTTTGTTGAAGCTCATGTTTTCCGTCACCACCATGAATCGCATGGTACCGGCGTCAAGCAACTTCTCAAAGACGCGCTCGGCAAGGCGGTCGCGTTCCGCGCCAAGCCGCTTGCGCATTTCCTCCAATATGAAGACTGCATTTGCCGCCACCTGCTGTTTGGGGCGCCTTTCGAACAGCTGTCCAAACACTTGGCGA
This sequence comes from Pseudomonadales bacterium, assembly GCA_965199705.1. Lineage (GTDB taxonomy): Bacteria > Pseudomonadota > Gammaproteobacteria > Pseudomonadales > Azotimanducaceae > Azophilus. The sequence continues at coordinate 288,765 of OZ241359.1, read as the reverse complement.
GCCAGTTCATGACCGCGCCACGGATTGGGCATGACGTCGAGCAGGTGGTGCGCCGCAAAGTAGAAGTCCACCTCGTCGCCATTGGCAGCCAGGCTTTCAATCGCGTCAGGCTCGCCGAGCAGGGGTTCGTGGTCCAAGCCCGCCCGCAGTTCCAACTCGCGGCGCTCGCCCGGCCCTAGGGGAAGGTCGTAGAGCGGAGACACATCCACCTCGTCCCACGGCACCCGGGCGAGTATGTCCGCCTCGTAGGAAACCAGCCGCCATTGACCCTGGTCCTGGATCATGAACGCTGGCAACACCAGGTCGCTGGCCGCTTGCCTAAAGGCCGCCCGTTGTTCATGTGGAATCAATTCCGGCGGCCCGCCGGTGATCTCCGAGTCCACTTCAATACGACCTTCCAGACCGTGCAGGCCCTCCAGTCCAAATCCCTTTCGCACCTCTTGCAGCAGGTCATTGCCGCGGCGCTGGAAACAGAAGACGTAGCTCTCGTCCAGTGCCGGGACGCCGGTCTTGCGAGCCATGGGTTGGCGCAGAATGCGGCCAACCAACTGGGTGAGTGCGCTTCTTGAACTTGGATTGGTCAGCACGCATAGCACATAGGCAAAGGCGCAGTCCCAACCTTCCTGCAAGGCCTGCTTGGTGATGATGTAGCGAATCGGGCAGTCGCGGGACATCAGGCCGCCGACATCGTCCACATCATTCAGTTCGTCTTTCTGGCTGGTCTTCACGGCGATGTGCTCCGGCCGGATGCCGGGCGCCCGAACAAGGTAGTCGCGCACATCGTCCGCATGAACGAAACCCGCCTTGCGCTGGTCGCGGCCGGTCCGCTCGACCTGTATCACGCAGATGGGCCGGATGTACTGGCCGGTATCCGCTTCATGTGCCAGGGCTTTCTTTTCGAGATCGTCCCGGTGCGCAATGGCCGCGAGCAGCGTCTGCTTCCAATCGACCCTGGCGCTGTTGCGGATGTGCAGGTCGAGTTTGATCATCTCCTCCGCCAGCAGGTCGCGCCCGGAAACCTCGACCAGCACATTGGCGGTTGTTGGTGGAGTGGCGGAGAGTTCCAGGATCAAGCAGGGGTTGAACCCCTCCAGCGTTTCCTTCGCGCCCACGCTGTAGGCCTTGTGGCCCTCGTCAAGGATGATGAGGGGGTCCAGCAGGCGCAAGGTGTTGCCCAGAGAGGTCTTGATCTGGCGCTTCCAGAGGCCCTGGCCCTGCTTGAAGGTGTCGAGATTGGGGACGGCCTTGACGAGTCGCTTCTGTCCGGCGACGTCGTCATCGCGGGGGAAGAAGCCCTCGAAGCCGCCGCTGTCGCGGAACATCCGCAAGGTCTCCTTGGTTTGCCGATTGGCGGACGGCAGCATGAGCATCAGCACGCAAAGGTTCTCGCGCACATCGGCGGGGCGAAAGTGGCTGTTCTTCTCCAGCACCAGTGTTCGGCCTGCGGACGCCAGATCAAGCTGCTGGCGGTAGGGGTGGTCGCGGTCCTTCAGGGCGCCCAAGGTCTGGTTGTAGATCTGGGTTGTGGGCACGATCCACAGCACCAGCCCGGTCTGGCGCCGCCGATAGTGGATGTTGGCGAGATCAATGGCCTTGATGGCCAAGAGGGTCTTGCCCCCGCCGGTGGGAATTTTAAGGCAGAAGGATGGCAGTGGCCGACCCCGGGGGTCACGGCGCGGCAGATAGGAGTGTCCCGGTACGGTCTTCTGCCAGGCGCGCTCGACCCAGTCGTAGTCCGGGTCCAGCTCCAGCAAGGGCGCCGCCTTTTCGCGCCACTCGCTGAGCCGCTCAAGGTAGCCCTGAACGGCTTCCAGTGCGCGTTTCTGGTAGTCCTTGAGTATCATTTCATGAGCGTTTCCGCTGCCTCGTAGATCTCGAAAGGCAACTGCTGGAAGGTGATGCGGTAGTGGTGCAGGAACTCCGGGTCCATGTACTTGGTGGGCGCGAAAACGAGCCGCTGGCGTTTTCCGGTCGGCAGCTTCTTGGCGACGCTGGTCGTAAGAGCCAGGTCCTTGAGCTTCTGTATGTCGTCAACGTACATCAGGAATACGTCGTGGAGTCGGCTGCTGCCGATGAACCAGGTGGACTGATCGACCTTTGTGGGGTCGAATTCCTCGCCGGTGGCGGTGAAGAAAACGTAGCCGGCCAGCTTGTCGTAGGCGGGCAGGCTGCTGCCGTCGAGGATGGTTTCGCGGCGCATGGCTTCGCCGAGTTCGAAGTAGCTGAAAGTGCCGCCCAGGCCCGCCTTCAGGTCGAGGTCCTTCGCTGCGGGAACGCCGCGAATCACTCGGCGCACACGCTCGGCGGTGATGCTGTCAGCGTAGTCCTCGCACTCGATCAGCACGAAGCGCCGGTTGCCGCTGTCCTCCTTGTTGAGCGCCAGCACGGCATGGGCGGTGGCGCCGGAGCCGGCGAAGGAGTCGAGGATGATAGAGTTTTTGTCGGTGGCGATCTGGAGGATGCGTTTGATTAGCTTGGTGGGCTTTACGGTGTCAAAAACATCCTCCGACCGCTCGAATTGCAGCACAGAGACAAGCTCTTTTTTTGCCTCTTGGGTGTGGCCGACATCGTTGTGAGGCCAAAGGGTTTGCGGCACAACACCTTCTTTGACTTCGGAAAGATAGCGCTTCAGCCTTGGCATGCTGCTTCCCTTGGCTCCCCACCAAATTCTCCCGTCATTGTCCAGCTTCTTGAACTTGCTGGGAGAGACGCGGAAGTAGTTGCCTACTGAGGGGGTGAAGGTATTGCCGGAAGGACTCGTAACCTCGTAGGTGCCTTGGCTGTAGTAATTCCGGGCAGTTAGATCGCTGGAAGACCAAGGGCCGCGCGGGTCCCCGTCTGGATTCCTGTAGCGACTGGTGGCTTGGTCGCCGCGTTGCAGCAAATTTGGTTGCCAACTTTCGGCTTGGCGCGAGTAGACCAGGACATGATCATGATCTGCCGAAAAGTGCTTGGCTGTGTTCTTTGGAGAAAACACCTTTTGCCAGACCACGTTCGCAACAAAATTGTCTTCCCCAAACACATCATCCATCAAGCACCGTAGCCGATGCACCTCGTTGTCGTCGATGGTGATGAAAATCGCGCCGTCGTCGGTGAGCATCTCCCGCAGCAGCTTGAGGCGCGGCAGCATCATGCAGCACCACTTGTCGTGCCGGGTCAGGTCGTCCCGGTCCACCACCTTGCCAAGCCAGTCCTGCATCATCGGCGAGTTCACGCGGTCGTTGTAGGCCCAGCCCTCGTTGCCCGTGTTGTAGGGCGGGTCGATGAAAATGCACTTGACCTTGCGGTGGTAGGTGGGGAGCAGCGCCTTCAGCGCCGCCAAGTTGTCACCGTGCAGGATCAGGTTGTCGTGCAGGCTGGCCCGCTCGGACAGCCCCTTGGCCCGCATCGGCTTCAGCTCATGGTAGGGCACCGCCAAGTGATGGTTCTCGACGAAAACCCTGCCCTTGAAGTTGAGGGTGGTCACGGCCCGCGGTCCCCTTGAAGTTGCCAGCCATTAGACAAGCGGGCAAAGTGCGGGGTCAAGCTGACGCGAACGAGGAACACGCTCTGGCTGCGAATTCGCGAATGACGCGCCTCAGCGACTGGCTTGTGAACGCCTGAGCCGAATGGCGCGCCAGCCAGGGGGGTGGATCGAGCACCGGTGGGCGAGTTACTCGCTGGGCGTTCGCTCGTCAGAAAAAAGCCCCGCCAGGGGCGGGGCTTTTCGGGTTCGCCAAAGAGGCTCTGGTTACATCATGCCGCCCATGTCCGGCATACCGCCACCACCACCCGGCGCAGGCGGCGGATTGTCTTCCGGCAGTTCGCTGACCATCGCCTCGGTGGTGATCATCAGGCCAGCTACGGAAGCCGCGGCCTGCAAGGCAGCGCGGGTGACCTTTGCCGGATCGAGAATGCCCATGTCCAGCATGTCGCCGTACTCGCCGGTTGCGGCGTTGTAGCCTTCATTGCCGGAGAGCGCGAGCACCTTGTCGAGCACGACAGCGCCTTCGACGCCGGCGTTGGCGGCGATCTGGCGCAGCGGTGAGCTCATGGCGCGGTGGGCGATGGAGATGCCGACATTCTGGTCTTCGTTGTCCCCGGAGACCTGGCCAACGGCTTCCAGCGCGCGCACCAGCGCAACGCCGCCGCCCGCGACCACGCCTTCTTCGACGGCAGCGCGGGTGGAGTGCAGCGCGTCTTCCACGCGAGCCTTCTTCTCCTTCATCTCGACTTCGGTCGGCGCGCCAACCTTGATGACGGCAACGCCGCCAGCCAGCTTCGCCAGCCGTTCCTGCAGCTTCTCCCGGTCGTAATCGGAGCTGGTGTCTTCGATCTCCTGGCGAATCTGCTTGATCCGGCCTTCGATCTCGTCCTTGCGACCAGCGCCATCGACGATGGTGGTGTTCTCCTTGGTGGAGGAGATTCGCTTGGCAGTGCCGAGATCGTTCAGGGTGGCGCCTTCCAGGGTGAGGCCTACTTCCTCGGAGATCACGGTGCCGCCGGTGAGGATGGCGATGTCCTGCAACATGGCCTTGCGCCTGTCGCCAAAGCCAGGCGCCTTGGCGGCGGACACCTTGACGATGCCGCGCATGTTGTTGACCACCAGCGTGGCCAGCGCTTCGCCTTCGATGTCTTCGGCAACCACCATCAGCGACTTGCCGGACTTCGCGACTGACTCAAGCACTGGCAGGAGATCGCGAATGTTGGAGATCTTCTTGTCGCAGAGCAGGATGTAGGGCTCTTCGAGATCCGCGGACATGGAGTCCTGGTTGTTGATGAAGTAAGGCGAGAGATAGCCGCGGTCGAACTGCATGCCTTCGACCACATCGAGCTCGTTCTCCAGCCCACTGCCTTCCTCGACCGTGATGACGCCTTCACGCCCCACCTTGTCCATGGCTTCGGCAATAATCTGACCGACAGCCGAGTCGCTGTTCGCGGAAATGCTGCCCACCTGCGCGACCGATGTGGAATCTTCGCAGGGGCGAGACATGCCGCCGATGGCTTCGACAGCGGCAACCACCGCCCGGTCGATGCCGCGCTTGAGATCCATCGGGTTCATGCCGGCGGCGACCGACTTCAGCCCTTCGGTGAGAATCGACTGCGCCAGCACGGTGGCGGTAGTGGTGCCGTCACCGGCCTCGTCGGAAGTCTGGCTGGCGACCTCCTTCACCATCTGCGCGCCCATGTTCTCGAACTTGTCCTTGAGTTCGATCTCCTTGGCGACAGATACCCCGTCCTTGGTGACCGTCGGGGCGCCAAAGGACTTGTCGAGCACCACATTGCGACCCTTCGGCCCCAGGGTTACCCGCACCGCGTCCGCCAGGATGCCCACGCCACGGAGCATCTTCGCTCGCGCGTCATCCCCGAATTGTACGTCTTTCGCACTCATTGCCTGTTCCTCGTTTGCTGGTTCAACAGTTAGCCTTCGAGCACGCCGAAGATCTCGTTCTCGCTGAGGATCAGAAGCTCCTCACCGTCGATCTTCACCGTGCTGCCGCCGTATTGTCCGAAGATGATCCTGTCTCCGGCCTTCACATCCACAGGGCGAACTTCGCCACTGTCCGTGAGCTTGCCCGGCCCTACCGCCAGGACTTCGCCTTGGGAAGGCTTTTCCGTGGCAGAGTCGGGAAGCACGATGCCTCCTGCCGTGGTGGTCTCCTCTTCCAACCGGCGCACAACGACGCGGTCGTGTAGGGGTCGAATTTTCATGGTCTCATTGCTCCCAGTTGGCCGCCGCCACACGGCGGGTTTCCCGTTCCAAGGCTGCCGCTGCGTCCGCCGGCCAGCCAATAAAAGCGCTTTGGCGCCGCCAGTTAGCAGTCTCCCCGTGAGAGTGCTAACTCAAGGGTGGCATATAATAGGGCCGCGATTTCCGGTTTCAAGGCTTGGCGGGAAAAAATTCTCACGTCACGCCAAAGGCCGGCCTGGGCCGGATACGGCGCCACGACGGAGATATCGTAATGCGCGAGGCTGCGCTGCTTCGGAAAATCATCAGCTGGCCGATGCTGATTTGCGTATTCACCGGCATCGTTTCCGGGTTGCCGCTCTACCTGCTGATTCAACTTGTACCAGCCTGGCTGCGTGGCGAAGGCGTGGATCTGACCACCATTGGCCTGTTTACCCTGGTGGGCGCGCCGTATGTCTGGAAGTTTCTCTGGGCGCCGCTGCTGGACGCCTGGACGCCCCCTTTCCTTGGCCGCCGTCGAGGCTGGCTGCTGATGACCCAGATCGGCCTGATCCTGAGCATCGCCCTCATCGGCCTGTTTCATCCACTGGATCAGATTGGCGTCGTCGCCTTCGTGACCGTTCTGGTGGCCATATTCAGCGCCACTCAGGACGTAGCCATTGACGCCTATCGGCGCGAGCTTCTGCACGGTGACGCCGAGCTCGGGCTCGGCAACGCCATCCACGTGCAGGCCTACCGAGTTGCCGGCCTGATACCCGGTTCTCTGGGCATGGTCCTGGCCGACAGCATTCCGTGGGATCAGGTATTCCTGGTGATGGCGGCGTTCATGCTGATCGGCGTGGCGCTCACACTGGCGATTCGCGAGCCTTCGAGGCACAGTGCCGGGGCTGCCAACCTTGTTTCCGTGGCGCGCACTGCCTTTTCCGAGTTTTTCACGCGCCGCGGTCTCGGCGGCGGGCTGCTGGTGTTGACATTCATCCTGGCCTACAAGCTGGGCGACAGCATGGCGACGGCTCTCTCCACACCCTTCTATCTTGACCTTGGCTTCACCAATTCCGAGATCGGTTTGATCGCCAAGAATGCTGCCCTCTGGCCGTCGATTATTGGCGGCCTGCTCGGGGGACTGCTGATCGTGCGCATCGGCATCAATCGCGGCCTCTGGCTGTTTGGCGTAGTGCAGATCGTTTCCATCCTGGGATTCGTCTGGCTGGCGGAAGTGGGCCGGGACCCGATCTTGCTCGCCGGCGTGATCGCCTTCGAGTACCTGGGCGTCGGCCTGGGTACGGCCGCCTTTATCGGTTTCATTGCGCGGGAAACCGAGCCTGCGCTGGCGGCGACTCAGTTCGCCCTGTTTACCGCCCTGGCTGCCGTGCCGCGCACCTTTCTTAATGCCGCATCCGGATATCTGGCGGAAACACTGGGCTGGAGCGGCTTCTTTGTGCTGTGCACGCTCATCGCTATTCCGGGCATGCTCCTGCTCATTCGCGTCGCCCCGTTCAACGCCAGAACGGAAGTGACTACGCAAGCGGAAGATTCTGCCATTGATGCGCCGACTCAGCGGTAGCGCCTCTGAAGCGCACGCCTTCTGCCAGCAGCCGCAGCCGCTGTTCAGACGCGCCTGTTGGATCAGCGCGTTCGGCAATGCGCAAGCCAGATTTGACGACTCGATGCCAGGGCAGGCGGGTATCCGCCGGCAGATTGGCGAGCACCTGGCCGACGAAGCGCGCCCGGCCCGGCAATCCGGCCAGGCTTGCTACCTGACCGTAGGTGGCGACCTGTCCGACGGGAATCATCGAGACGACTTGCCAGACCCGTTCTGCGGGTTCGGCGGCAGTCATCGCGAATCGTTTTCCGGGCAGCGCATCAATACCGGAGGCAACGAATGGAGAGGCGGGAGAGACCAGAATTGCGACCCGCCTTCACGCGAATGGAAAGCCTGAGTCAGTCGCGCAAATTGTCGAACTGAAGCGGGAGACCAAGGTCCGCCTCGCGAACCAGGCCCATGATGGCTTGCAGGTCGTCCCGCTTCTTGCCGGTGACGCGCACCTTGTCGCCATTGATCTGCGCTTGCACCTTGCGTTTGGCGTCCTTCACCAGCTTGACGATGGCGCGAGCGGAATCCCGATCCACACCCTGCTTCAGGCGGAATAACCGCCGGCGCTGCTTGCCGGCGCCCTCGATGGGCTGCGGCTCCAGGCATGCGGCATCAATGCGTCGGCCAGCCATCTTCGTGCGCAGCATGTCTTCCATCTGCTGGAGTTGGAAGTCCTCCAGGGCGGCCAGCTGTATGCCTTGGTCGGAAAATTCAAAGCTCGCGTCCACGCCGCGAAAATCAAAGCGTGAACGCAGCTCGCGGGACGCTTGGTCCACGGCGTTGCGCACTTCTTGCAGATCTACTTCGGAGACAATGTCGAAGGACGGCATGAGACGAGTTACCGGATCGTGATTTGCGTCAGTATAGAGGTGGATCGAGCAAGCGCGCCGGATTTCCGAGCAGCTCGGCAAGACACGCCAGAAAGCGACCGGCTTCGGCGCCGTTGATGGCGCGGTGATCGAAGCTCAGCGACAGCGGCAACTGCCTGCGCGGTTCGAATACTTCGCCATCCCAGACAGGCGCGGTGCTCAGGCGTCCAATGCCGAGGATGGCCACTTCCGGCGCATTGATGATTGGCGTGAAACCGGTTCCGCCGATGGCGCCGAGGCTGGAGATGCTGAACGTGCCGCCCTGGAGTTGGTCCATCTTCAACCTGCCGCGGCGCGCCCGGTCTGCGAGATGGGCGATTTCTCTCGCCAGATCCCAGACGTCCCGGGCAGCGGCATCGCGGATCACGGGTACGATCAGCCCCTGCTCGGTATCCACCGCCATACCGATGTGATAGTAGCGCTTGAGGATGAAGTGGCTGGCGCTGGCGTCCAGAGAGGCGTTGAAAGTCGGGAACTCCTTCAGCGCAAGACAGCAGGCGCGCACGATGAAGGCCAGTGGGGAGAGCCGCAGGCCACGGGCTTGCGCTTCTGACCGCAAGCTGGCGCGCAGGGCTTCAAGCGCTTCGACGTCCGCCCGTTCGTGCTGGGTAACATGCGGCAGGTTCAACCAGCTCCTGTGCAGATTGCGAGCGCCGGCTACTCGGGTGCGTGACATCGGCTGCGCCTCGATCTCCCCGAAGCGGGCAAAGTCGATCTCAGGCAGGCGCGGCAGACCCGTTGCGCCTGCCGTCATCACAGCCTTGACATGCCGCTTGACATCATCCTTGACGATCCGCCCGCGCGCGCCCGTGCCGGACACGGCGCGCAGATCGACACCCAGCTCGCGCGCCAGCCGGCGCGTTGCCGGGCCGGCGTACACGTCTGCGGTAGCCGTTGGGGAAGCCTGGCGCAGCGTCTCTGCTTGCGCCGCCGGTGGTGGTGGCGCCGGATCTGGCGGTGCGGCCGGTCTTGACGCAGGCTTCGGCGGCTGCTCTGCCGGCTCAGGCGGTTTCGCGGCGGCCGCCGCCGTGTGCTCCTCGCTCGCCTCGATGCGGGCGATGGATTGGCCTTCGCGCACTTCGTCGTCCAGATTCACCAGAAGCTCCCGCACCACTCCGGCTACGCTGGCAGGAACCTCCATCGACGCCTTGTCGGATTCAATGACAATCAGCGCATCGTCTGCGGCCACCTGATCGCCCGGCGCAACGCATAGCTCGACGACCAGTACCTGATCGGCGTCGCCTGTATCAGGAATGTGAATTTCCTGCACGTTCGCTTTGGTCTCTTCTGCCATTTCAGGAGAGACGCGGGTTGGGTTTCTCGGGATCTATCCCGAAGTCGTCGCGCGCCCGGGCCACCGCATCCAGCGAAACCTGCTGTGTCCGGGCCAGGGCGGATAGCGCCGCCAACGCCACAAAGCGCCGGTCCACTTCAAAGAATCCGCGCAGGCTGGCGCGCGTATCGCTGCGCCCGAAGCCGTCCGTGCCAAGCGCGATCATGGGTGCGGACAGGCCACCCCGGAGCGGCTCCACCAAAGCCTTCTGGTAGTCGCTCGCGGCCACCACCGGCGCTTCGCCCGCCAATAGTTCCTGCACATGGCTGTGGCGTGGCGGCTGGTTCGGGTGCAGCAGGTTCCAGCGGTCCGCATCCTGCAAGCCTCGCGTCAATTCCGTGTAGCTGGTGACGCTGAAAACCTCGGCGTTGACGCCCCGCTCGCGCAGCAGATCCGCAGCCGCGATCACTTCGCGCAAGATGGCGCCACTGCCAAGCAGACGCACCTTGGGTCCGCTGACCGGTTCTGCTGCCGCCAGACGATAGCCGCCTTTCAGAATGCCGGGCGCGGCTCCGTCCGGCATCGTCGGCTGCGGGTAATTCTCGTTGAGCAGCGTGATGTAGTAGAAGATCCGCTCACCGTCGGCAAACATGCGTCTGAGCCCGGCCTGGACGATGACCGCCATTTCATAGGCAAAGCAGGGGTCGTAGGCAACGCAGTTGGGCACTGTGGCGGCCAGCAAGTGGCTGTGGCCGTCCTGGTGCTGCAAGCCCTCACCGTTCAGTGTTGTGCGTCCGGAAGTCGCGCCGAGCAGAAAGCCGCGCGCCTGCATGTCGCCGGCAGCCCAGGCCAGATCACCCACCCGCTGGAAGCCGAACATGGAGTAGAAGATGTAGAACGGAATCAGCGTGTACCGGTGGGTGCTGTAGGAGGTGGCGGCTGCCAGCCAGGCAGCGAAGGCGCCGGCTTCGTTGATACCCTCTTCCAGAACCTGACCATCCTCCGATTCCCGGTAGGCGGCGATTTCGCCGGCGTCTTCGGGTTGGTAGAGCTGGCCTGCGGAAGAGTAGATGCCGAGTTGACGAAACATCCCTTCCATGCCGAAGGTTCTGGCTTCGTCTGGCACGATCGGCACCACGCGAGGGCCGATCTGCTTGTCTCGCACCAGCGTCGCCAACAGGCGCACGAACTGCATGGTGGTGGAATTGTGGCGCTCGCCCGTGCCCTTCAGTTGCGCCGAGAAACGGTCAAGATCAGGCGCTGGCAGGCGTTCTTCGGCGACCCGACGCACCGGCATGAAGCCGCCGAGGCGCTCGCGCATGCGCTTCAGATAGGTGATCTCCGGGGAGCCTTCTTCCGGTCGGAAATAGGGCACGTCGGCCAGTTCGGCGTCCGTCAGGGGAATGCTGAAGCGATCTCGAAAGTGCTTGAGTCCGTCCAGGTCCAGCTTCTTGACCTGATGCGTGGTGTTTTCGGATTCACCCGCATCGCCCATGCCGTAGCCCTTGATGGTTTTCGCCAGGATGACGGTGGGCTCGCCCCGATGCTGCATGGCGGCGTGATAGGCGGCGTATATCTTGTAGGGGTCGTGCCCGCCCCGGTTCAGCCGGTAGATGTCGTCGTCGGTGAGATCCTGCACCATCTCGCGCAGTGCGTCGTAGCGGCCAAAGAACTCATCGCGCACATAGGCCCCGCCCTTGGCCTTGTAGTTCTGATACTCCCCGTCAACGGTTTCATCCATGCGTTGCTGCAGCAATCCGGACTCGTCCCGGGCGAAGAGCGGATCCCAGAAGCGCCCCCAAACCACCTTGATGACGCGCCAGCCGGCGCCACGAAAGTAGCCTTCCAGTTCCTGAATGATCTTGCCGTTGCCGCGCACAGGCCCGTCCAGCCGTTGCAGGTTGCAATTGACGACGAATATCAGGTTGTCCAGCCGTTCCCTTCCGGCAAGCGAAAGAGCGCCGAGCGACTCCGGCTCGTCGCATTCGCCATCGCCCACAAACGCCCAGACCTTGCGGTTGCCCATGGGCACGAGGCCGCGATTGTCCAGATACTTCATGACGTGGGCTTGGTAGATGGCCTGAATCGGCCCGAGCCCCATGCTGACGGTGGGAAACTGCCAATAGTCCGGCATCAGCCAGGGATGTGGGTAGGAAGACAGGCCGTCGCCGGCCACCTCGCGGCGAAATCGATCGAGATGCGCTTCGTCGAGCCGGCCTTCCAGGAAGGAGCGAGCATAGATGCCGGGTGCGCTGTGGCCCTGAAAGTACACCAGGTCGCCCTCCGGATGGCCGTCCCGGTCGGCGTCCGAGCCGCGAAAAAAGTGGTTGAAGCCAACGTCGTAGAGGGTCGCCGACGAGGCGAAGCTGGAGATATGGCCACCCAGGTCGCCGTCTCGCCGATTCGCGCGCACCACCATGGCCAGCGCATTCCAGCGAATCAGAGAACGAATCCGGCGCTCCATGAACAGATCACCCGGCATCGGGGCTTCGAGGCTGGAAGGGATGGTGTTTCGGTAGGGCGTGGTGATGGTGTAGGGCAGGCGGGCGCCGGTCTTGGTCATGCGCGCTGACAGCCGTTTCAGCAGGAAATTGGCGCGCTCCGGGCCTTGCGACTTCAGCACGAATTCGAGCGCATCAAGCCACTCCCGAGTTTCCGCTTCGTCAGCGTCCAGGCTGGCAGCGCGTGTTGTCGGGGTTGCTGAGGTCGGCATGTTCCTGATTCCAGACTACGAATTGCGGCATTGGTCACGATGATCGCGCAGCGTCCTGCTCGCAGGCGCCTGGCTCACGACCGAGCGCATAGTATCGCCCATTGCCGACAATGACGCTCACCACAGCGCCAGCAACAGCCGGCGCCAGTCGAAGGATTGGCCCGGGTCCGTCTTGCGTCCAGGCGACACTTCCGAATGGCCGACCAGGGATTCCCGCGAAAGGCGTGGATAGGCTTCGATCAGGCAGCGCAAGACGCTTGCCAGGCGCTGATACTGCGCGTCTGTATAGGCAACCGTATCCGCGCCTTCCAGCTCGATGCCGATGGCATGGTCGTTGCACCCCGGGCGGCCCTGCCAGATGGAAACGCCTGCATGCCAGGCGCGACGATCAAAGGCGACAAACTGCGCGCAGCCGCCCGCCCGGTCAATCACCAGGTGGCTGGATACCCGAAGCCCGGCCAGGTCGGCCATCGGGCCTGCCGGGTCCACGCTCAGGCGATTGGTGAACAGCGCCTCGATCAGTCCGGCGCCGAACTCGCCGGGCGGTAGCGAGATGCCGTGAATCACGATGAGGCTGATATCCTGCGGGTCCGGCCTGTCGTCGGCGTTGGGCGAAGGCAGCCGGCGCGCACCGCTCAGCCAATGGTCGGCGCTGACACACACGATAGAATCATCCTAACCCGGATATGGCGCCAGAGGACATGGTCACTGACAATATCACCAGCCACCAGCTCGCGGCTGCCGTGACCGCCAATGTGCGCGCTGCTCTGGCGGAAGACCTGGGCGATGGCGACCGAACCGGCAGGCTCATTGATCCGGCCCTTCAGGGCGTCGCCCGAATTGTCACACGCGAGAAAGGCGTATTCTGCGGCAAACCCTGGGTTGATGACACCTGTCGGCAGGTCGGCGAACTGCAAGCCGATTGGCGCGTTGATGATGGCGAACCCATAGCCGCAGGCCAGACATTGTTTCTCCTGCGCGGTCAGGTGCGGGCGATTCTTGCGGCGGAACGCACCTTGTTGAACTTTGTGCAGCTGCTTTCCGGCACGGCCAGCGAGACAGCCCGCCTGGTCGGGCTGTTGGCAGATGCCGACTGTACCCTGCTGGATACGCGCAAGACGCTGCCGGGGCTGCGTCTGGCGCAGAAACATGCGGTGCGCTGCGGCGGCGGTGGCAATCATCGTCTTGGCCTCCATGACGCCTGTCTGATCAAGGAGAATCACATAGCCGCAGCGGGCGGTATCGCCAAGGCGGTGGCCAGGTGCCGGAATCGAAACCCGGGATTGTTCGTGGAAGTGGAGGTGGAAAGCCTCGCGGAGTTGGCGGAAGCGCTTCAGGCCAGCCCGGATCGAATCATGCTGGACAACTTCTCGCTTGCGGATGCGGCGCAGGCGGTGGCGCTGGCGAATGGCAGGATTCCTCTGGAAGCCTCCGGCGGTCTGGATGACGAGCGGATTGTTGCCCTGGCCCGGATGGGAATCGACTTCGTGTCGGTGGGCGCCTTGACCAAGCGTGTGTTGCCGCTCGACCTCTCGCTGCGGCTGGAAAGCACGCGCCTGTGAGCGGGCTGGTGCCGGAACGCAGAATCGAACTGCGGACCTGCTGATTACGAATCAGCCGCTCTACCAACTGAGCTATTCCGGCGTTGATGGGCAGGGGCGCCTGGCCCGGATGTTGCCTCAGAGCGCTGGCCATACGGGTTTGCCAGCCCCTATTCTAACCCGTACAGGGCGCCGGGACGCTGGCCGGGCGCGTGACGGATCCCTGGCTGGCAGTGTGCTCGACAGACCGTCAATAGACAGACGCGCCGGGCAGATGCCGTGCCGAATTGCGCACATCGAACGTGATGCGCAACTGCTTGAGCCCGCGCAGGAAGCTGTGCGGAAAGTGCTCGAACCGGTCCGCCGGGTCTTGTAATCGGATGTTCTCCAGCCGATTCAGAAGGATGGTAAACGTGGAGAACATTTCCTGTCGGGCCAGGGGTGCGCCCGGGCAGTGGTGTGGGCCTGAACCGAAGGCCAGATGGGCCCCGACCCTGGGGCGCGTCATATCAAATCGTTCTGCGTCGTTGAAAACCGATTCATCGCGATTGGCGGAGGCATAGCCAAGCGCGACAGCTGCTCCCCTGGGCAACTTGACGTCGCCGAGCTCTGTATCTTCGGTGACGACCCGCCACAGGTGCACCACCGGCGTCTCATAGCGCAGGGATTCCTCGATGAAACTGCGCAGCAGCCTGGCGTCGTCTCGCAGGCGCTCCATCATGCCGGGGCGTTGCAGCAGCAGCATCAGCGCGGAACCTATGGCGTTGGTGGTGGTTTCGTTGCCGCCGGTGAGCAGTTGGTCGAGCAGGTCCAGCAGTTCGTTCATGGACAGGCTGCGTTGCTCGCCGGTGGCCGCGTCCGGCGTCTCTGCGTGCGCGAGATCGGAAATGATGTCGTCCTGCCGGCATCGGCGCCGGTCTTCAATGGTTGCGGCAAAAAATCGTTGCGCTTCCACCACCAGCCGACCGCACTCAAGCGCCTCGGCTTCGTCCACATAGCCGCCGCCTGGCGCCAGCATCGCATCCGACCAGCGCTTCAGATCCGGGATCTTCTCCCGAGGCACGCCCAATTGATCGGCGATGACGGTGCATGGCAGAGGAATCGCCAGGTCGCGCACGAAATCGCACTCGCCGCGATGGATGAACTTGTCGATCAGGTCGTTCACGACGGTTTCGACGTACTCGGTCATCAAGCGCACCCGTTTGACCGAGAAGGCGTGATTGATGAGCCTGCGGTATCGGGTGTGCTCCGGGGGGTCTGTGCGTTGCAGGGTATGCACTCGCTGCCAGCCATGCTCATTGCGATACCTTTCCGCCGTATCGCGGGCTCCGCCGCGCGCGTCCGAGCCGAAGCGCTGGACCTGGTTGGAGAAGATCTCGGGATGCTTCTTGACGTGGCGCAGGTCGTCATAGCGCGAGACGTACCAGGCGCCGATCTCCGGCATGAAATAGACAGGGGATTCGCGACGAATCGCGCGAAAGTAAGGAAACGGACACTCTCGGGTGTCTTCCTCGAACAGGTTGAAATCGCTTGGTGCTTTCATGTGCAACTCCTTTGCCGGGGCGCCGGGTGCGCGCGGGCAACGATCGTGTGTCGGGCGAATCCATGCAGGCCTGACCTGGCGCGTAAATTGTAGCAAGGCCTGTGCGGGCTACCCATTGCCGACGACAACATTGCCGACGACAACCTCAGGTCGCGGGCTGCTCGGCGGGCAGTGGCGCCCGGAGCAGGCTGCGAATGCCGTCCGGGATGCGCCTGGCCGCGAGCGCGCCGTTCTCCTGAATCCCGGCACAAACCCTTGTCGCCGGCCTTCCAGGCAACGGTAACTTCGCGATAGTGGACCAACATGGGCCGACCTCCTGGCGCCAGCTCGGGACAGGCGCACACAGCTTTGTCTTTACATTGAAAGCTATCCGTTCTTACCATGCCGAATCAAGCGCTTTGCGACCTGGTGAGATATGCGCCCTGGCATGCGATACGCCGACGCTCCTGACGCCGTGGCGAGCCTCGTGCGCACGGACAGCGTGCACCGTGACATTTACACGAACTCCGAGATCTTTGATCTGGAAATGCGCTATCTCTGGCCGAGCGCCTGGATCTATGTGGGCCACGATTCGCAGGTTCCGAACCCGGGCGACTTCATCACCGCCGACCTGGCGCGCGAGCCGGTGATTCTCGTGCGGGCCCAGGACGGCGCCGTGCATGTGCTCATGAACCGATGCGCGCACAAGGGCACGAAGCTGGTCAGCGCCCCGGCCGGTCATCTTGGCAAGGCGGGCTTGCGTTGTCCTTATCATGGCTGGACCTACCATCTGGACGGTCGTCATCGGGCCATTCCCCTGGCCGACGGCTACGCCGGAACCGGCCTCGCCGCCAAGCCCGGTCTCGCCCGCCCTGGCGCCGTGCGCAACTATCGGGGATTCATGTTTGCGCGCCTCTCGGAGCGTGGCCCAGGCTTTGAAGAATACTTTGGCGAATCACTGAGCTCCATCGACTACATGGTGGACCGGTCGCCCGAAGGTCGTCTGGAAGTGGCCGGCGGGGTTCTGCGCTATCTGCACAACTGCAACTGGAAGCTGTTCGTGGAGAACCTGAACGACACCATGCACCCGATGGTGGCGCATCTTTCCTCAGCCGGAACCGCGCGCGATCTCTGGCGCGCCATGGAGCTGCCCGACGACACGCCCAAACCGATGGTGGTGGAGCAGTTCGAGCCGTTTGTGTCGAGCTACAAGTTCTTCGACGACATGGGCGTGCGGGTCTTTCCCAACGGGCATAGCTACACGGGTGTGAACTTCTCGATTCATTCTGCCTACGCAAGCATCCCGGAGTACGAAGCGGCGATGGTTGCCGCCTATGGCGAGGAACGGGCGCGACACATCCTGTCCGTGAACCGGCACAACACCGTCTATTATCCGAGCCTCACGATCAAGGGCCCGATTCAGTCGATTCGTGTGGCTCGCCCGCTGGCGGCTGACAGCACGCTGGTGGAGAGTTGGACCTTCCGTCTGCTGGGGGCGCCGGATTCTCTGCTGCAACGCACACTGAACTACAGTCGCCTCATCAATGCGCCCACTTCGGTGGTGGGGCATGACGACCTGCATTGCTATCGGGCCATTCAGGAGGGGCTGGCCAGCAGCGGCCACGATTGGGTGAGCCTGCATCGGGGCCACGATCCGGCGAGCGAGCAGGCCATGGATGGCGCCTTCAATGGCGCCAACGAAGTTTCCATGCGCGGCCAGTTTCGAGCCTGGCGAGAGCGGATGCTGGCAGCGATGACGGATGCGGCGGGCGCGTGAGCGCAGGAAGCATCAAGCGGGCGCTGAGACGTCTGGTGTATCGCGAGGCGCGCTTGATCGACGAGGGGCGGCTGGACGACTGGTATGACCTCTTCACTGAAGACGCGCTCTACTGGATGCCGTTGAAGCACGGCCAATCGGAGGCGGACCTGCACAATGCGCTCTACCATGAGGACAAGCTGATGTTGAAGGTGCGCATCGAACGCCTGAAGAGCCCGTATGCGTTTTCGCAGCTGCCGCCAAGCCGCACCCAGCATGTGTTGCAACGACCGCAGATCGAGGTGCTGGACACGAGCGCTGGCCGCTTCTTCACCCGCACGCCCTTCATCTACGTGGAAAGCAGGATGGATGAGCAGCTGGTTCTGGCCGGCGCCGCGCAGCACGAGGTGCGCAAGCAGGCGGACGGCCTGCGCATACGCCGCAAGCGTATCGAGCTGCTGAATCGCGACGCCGCCTTGCCGTCCATCCAGGGTTTCATCTGAAGGCGCCGGAAAGGCGGCGAGCGCGACCGCGGAGGTCTCGGCAGGCGGCTGCTTTCGCACCGGGGATCTGGTGTAGCTCGACCGGGCGGGCCTGTTGGCCGGATACGGCAAAGCATCTGGTCGAGCATTGTCTGCACCGGCGTGCCTACTTCGGGGCGGGCGGCGGCACAGTTGCGGGCGCAGCCATCCCGGTGGCTGGATCGGGCAGGATACGGGGGGTGATGAAGATCAGAAGTTCTTGCCGGTCATCCCGGTCGAAGGTGCGCCGGAACAGCCGTCCGGCCAGCGGCAGGTCACCGAGCAGGGGCGTCTTTTCGGTGGTTCGGTTGCGGTCCGTCTGGAAGATGCCGCCGAGCACCACGGTTTCGCCGTCGCCAATCAGCACCCGCGTGTCGATCTCGTTGGTGTTGATGGAAGGAATGCCGTTGAACACCCGGCCTACGTTGTCCTGCTTGACCTGGATGGCCAGAAGAATTCGGTCCTTCGGCGTGATGCTGGGCGTGACCGCCAGGGACAGGACGGCGTCCTTGAAGGCCGTGGCCGTGGCGCCGCTGCTGCTCGCTTCCTGATAGGGAATCTCCACGCCAGTTTCGATGCGGGCTCTGGATTGGTCTGCGGTGATGACCTTGGGCCTGGCCATGATCTCGGCTTGCCCATCGGCCACCAACGCAGAAATCTCCAGGTCGATCAGAGCACTCTGGCCCGTGTAGCCGACGCCGATGCTGCTTGTGCCCTTGGCCGAGACACCGAGATCGACCACCAGATTCCCCGGGGTGGAGATGGCCGCCACGCCGGACGGGTCAGCCAGACCATTCTGCAGCTCCGCCAGGGTGTCGAGCGAGCCGCCTGTTCTCCAGCCGCCATCGCCGTCGCGCTGGATGGCGCTGCCGCCCCAGCGCACGCCAAACTGTTTGCTGAGATCGGTGTTCAGCGTAATGATGCGGGATTCGATCAGCACTTGGCGCACTGGCACGTCCAGGGCGCTGACGATGGTTCGAAAGTGCTCGATCTCGGCTGCGGTCCCGGTAAACAGAATCGAGTTGGTGCGCGCGTCGATCAAGGCGCTGCCAGAAGCGCCAGCGTCCTGGCCGGCGACAAAGGCTGCCCAAAGCTCGGCTGCCTTGGCGTAACCCAGGGGGAAGTAGGCGGTACTGCGCGGCAGGAGTTCGGACATGCGGCGTCTGTGTTCCAGCCGCTGTTGCTCCTGATTTGCCAGTTCTGCGGTCGGCGCCACCAGCAGCGTAGGCCGTGCGCCCGGCAACGGCGGGTCCGCTTCGACCCAACGATGATCCAGGCCGTGGGCCCGAAGCAGCAGTTCCAGCGCCTGACGCCAGGGCGCTCGCATCAGGCGCAAGCTGGTACGGTCGGCAGTGGCGCCGGCCATCACCAGATTGACGCCCGTGAAATCGGCCAGAGATCGCAGGGCATCGGCCACAGGCACTTCCTGCAGGATCATGGAGATCGGAAGATCGTTCGAATCAGCCGCTGTTTCTGGCGGGGCGGCCGGTTCCGGCTCGGTGATTGATCCCGCCAATCTCAGCATCAACGCGCTTTCAGAAGGTTCCGAACCGAGCCCCGAGAGTTTCAGGAAGCCGTGCCCGATTCTTTCCACGCGCGCCGACCTTGATCCCACCAGACTACCAACCACGACCTGGCGCACGGCGCCGTCCGCATCCCGCAGCAGAGCAAGCGCCTTGTCGGTCCGGGTCAGCGTGCCGATGAGCGCGAGCCCTGGCGCTCGCTTCTGCCCGGTTGTCGTTGGCAGCTGGCTCGCAGATGCGACCGCGAAAGGAGAGCGACGCAGGTCTGCTGCGTCCGGGGTCTCTCGTCGGGTGTCCCCTGGCTGTGCCAGATCAGCGGCCTGGAGGCTCTGCGTCAGCAGGCCCGCTAGCCACAACAGCCGCCAGACGATCCCTGGCCAGGAGCGCCAGGAAGCGGCCAAGCGGATTCGGCGGTGCGGGCGAGGCTGTCCCGGCGCCTTTGCATTGCGCCACAGCGCGGCGTCAGGCAACGCCATCATGGCGCTGTCTCAAGATAGCGATAGGCGCGAATCTCCGCCGAGAGAAGCAACCTGTCCTCTGCCGTTGCGCTGATCAGAAAGTCGTGCAGCGTCAGGATTCGAGGCGCGCCGGCGATGTCACCCAGCAGGCCGGCGATGCCCGGAAACTGGCCGCTGGCGCGAATCGATAACGGAATGCTGGCGAAGACTTCGCCGGGCTCCTCCAGGCCAGGCTGCAAGGATTCCAGCGTGACGCCGCTTGCGTCCGCCATGCCGATGATGGCGTCGATCAGGTCCGGCAGGGCGTCGTCCACGCGCTCAAGACGGGTCTGAAAGGCGGCCTCGGTGGCCGTCAGCGCAGCCTGTACTCGCGGATAGTCGGCTTCGAGCTCGGCGGCCCCTTCAGACAGGGTCATCTCTCGGGCTGCCAGGCCGACCGCCAGCTTTGATTGGTCCGCCTGAGCGCCACGCACTACCGCCAGCCAGCCAAGCGCCAGAACAAACCCGAACGCAGCGCCCATCATGGCCAGGCGCCAGCCGGGGGTCAGCAGATCCACCTGTCTCAGCCGCTCGCTGATGCTGTCCCGCAGCGCAAGATCCTGCCCGATCATCAAGGCGCCTGGCGCTGTATGCCGGCGGGCGATTCCTGCGCTTCGATGGAAAATGCGGCCGGGTCCCCAGGCTTGTCTGCCGCAGCACCCACGAGAGCCGGCTGCATCACGCCGGGGGCTTGTTCCAGATTGCGAAGCAGGGCGGCGATGGCGTGGTGCGAGCCTGCCAACCCATGCAATTCAATCCCGCTGCCGGTTCTTCCAAGGCGCGTGAGCGTCACGCCAGCCGGCACCGCCGCTGCCACTTCTTGAAGCAAGCGTGGCCCTGCGGCCTGCCGTTGTTCGATCTCGGCCAGCTGGTCGAGACGCCCTTGCAAGCTCTGGCGCCGGGCTGCGGTCGCCTGCACTTCCTGTACGCGGGCAGTCAGGGCGCGTTCTGCGGCTTCGAGTTGCGTGCTCGCCGTCATCAGTACTGCTTCTGACTGGTGCAGGCGCGTGGCAAGGGCAGCCACAAGCAGGACCGCCCCGAGACCGGCGACGAGGATCTGCAACAGCGCGTATCGTTTCTGGCGCGCCCTGCGCTCGCCTCGCCAGGGAATCAGGTTCAGGGCGGGAATCATCTGCCGGGCCAGAGTGCGAGCCCGAAGGCGGTCATCAGGCCTGGCGCTGCCTGCCGGAGGCCGGTTGCATCCACGTTGTCGGCCAGGCGTGCGTCGGCAAAGGGGTCGGCGTGCAGGACCTCTTGATTCAATCGAGCTTGCAGCGCTTTGGCCAGCACACTGTCGCCTGCGCGGCTGCCTGTCAGCAAGAGCCGGCGAACGCCGGCACAGTTCCCTTCGGCCCGGCAGCGTTTGAAACAGCGTAGCGCGGCTTCGACAAGGGCCGGCACAGCGTCATCCGGCGCTTTCGCTGCGTCCGTCTCGCCCGCATCCGCAGCGCCGGCGTTGCGGATGCAGGATTCGGTGTAGAGAACTGGCGGCTGACCGGCCAGGTAGCGCAGCAATCGGCAATGCGCAGCGCCCAGGTCAAGCACGCAGATGCTCTGGCTGTCCTTGCCATGAACGCTGTGTACGCCGCGCCACAGGGCCAGCGCCTCAGGCTCCACTGCAATCGGGCGAAGCCCGGCGCTGCGGAGCGCGGTTTGCAGATTCATCACATGGCTGTGGCGGCTGGCCGCGAGCAGCAGATTCGCCTTTTGTGGCTCGGCCTCGCACAGGCCCCGGATCGAAAAGTCCCAGACGGCCTCTGCTGCGGCGCAAGGCAGGCAGTTTGCTGCGTCGTCTGCAATCATCGCGTCGAGGTCCGCATCGGACAGACACGCGGCGACCTGCATCCACGTAAAACGTGTCTCGCTGCTGGCAAGGCTGGCGACAGCAGGCGCGCCAGTCAGCCGAGGTCGCTGGCGGATGAGTCTGGCGAGCACTTCACCCGCCGTGACAAACTCACTACACTGACCCGAACCGGTTGGCGCTTGCGGCAGAGGCGCGACGGCGAACGAGTCCACCCGGAGCGTGTCGCTTGTTCGCGAGAGTTGCACGAGCCGCACTGCGTCGGAAGACACATCCACTCCCGCGAGGCTGTCGGATCCCTTGTTGAGCAAGCGCACCATAAGCAGTGTTGTCCAGAACCGCTGGTTCAGGACTATTGTTCTGCTGCTGGCAACCGGTTTTTGTGCGACATCTCTCTTTTTGGCGGGCGTCTTTCTCTATCTGAATCCGCAGATTCCGGCTGCGGAAACCTACCGTCATGTGCAGCTGGAAACCCCGATGCGGGTGCTTTCCTCGGAGGGCGCCCTGATCGCCGAGTTCGGCGAGCGACGGCGCATTCCGATCACGCTCGATCAAGCGCCGGAGCAGTTCATCAACGCGCTGCTGGACACAGAGGACAAGCGTTTCTATGAACACCGGGGCATCGACTTCGTGTCACTGTCGAGAGCCACGGCGCAGTTGGCAGGGAACCAGCTGCTCGGGCGCGGCATCGGGCCTGGCGCGAGCACCATCACGATGCAGCTTGCGCGCAACATCTCTTTCACGTTGGAGCGCCGTTTTCTTCGTAAATTCAAAGAAATGCTTCTTTCCCTGAAAATCGAACAGGAGCTCACCAAAGACCAGATCCTGGCGCTCTACATCAATGAAATGCCGTTTGGCAAAAGAGCCTACGGCGCCGAAGCTGCGGCCCGGACCTACTACGGCAAGCCGTTGCTTGAGTTGAATCTGGCGCAACTGGCCATGCTTGCGGGTGTGTTGCAGGCGCCGACTGCCGGCAACCCGATCAATGGCCCGGAGCGGGCGCTCAAGCGGCGCAATCTGGTGCTCGACAGAATGCGCGCCGAGGGTTCCATCACGGAGCTGGAGCACGCCAACGCCCGGTCGGCGCCGATCACGGCAGCGGTGCATGCTCGACCCCTGGATCTGGCGGCGCCCTTCCCGGCAGAGTGGGTGCGGCGACAGTTGGCGAGGCAGCTACCGGACATCTACACGGGTGGATACACAGCCTATACCACGCTCAAGACGGATTTGCAGGCAGCGGCGACTCGGGCATTGCGCGCTGGCTTGATCGCCTATGACCGGCGTCATGGCTATCGTGGCCCGGAGGCGAGGTTCGAGCAGGTTGCAGAGGCGCTGACGGGGTTGGCCAAGGCGCCGGTGCGCGGTGGCCTGACGCCGGCTGTCATCACCCAGGTAACGGACACGGAGGCAACCGCGCAACTGGCCGATGGCAGCCAGGCGCAACTCTCCATGTCGGCACTGCGCTGGTCTCCCTATCTGTCGGTGGACAGCCGCGGCGCCGCTCCGCGCCGCCCCGCCGACATCGTTCAGCCGGCGGACCTGGTGCGCTTGCAGCCGGACGAGGACGGCTGGAAGCTCGCTCAGTTGCCGGACATCCAGGGGGCGTTGATTTCTCTGGAGCCAGAAACCGGCGCTGTGGTGGCGATTGAGGGCGGATTCGACTTCGGCCTCAATCAGTTCAATCACGCCTTGCAGGCAGAGCGGCAGCCCGGATCAGGATTCAAGCCGATGGTGTATGCAGCGGCCCTGCATCACGGCGTTACACCCGCATCCATCTTCATGGACGCGCCCCTGGTGTTCGACGACGCCAATCTGGAGGGACAGTACCGGCCCTCGAACGACAATAACCGTTACAACGGTCCCACCCGCCTGCGCGAAGCCCTTTATCGCTCCATCAACCTCGCGTCCATGCGGGTGTTTCTGTCCGTGGGCGGCAACCAGGTTCACGACTATGCGGGTCGCTTCGGTTTTGATACCGGGGAATTCCCTCGCAACACCCAGCTGGCCATCGGCGGTGGCGCCATGGCAGTGACGCCGCTGGAGATGGCGCGCGCCTATGCGGTGCTGGCCAATGGCGGCCACCTGATCGAGCCGCACATCATCAAGCGGGTGGAGAACCTGGAGGGCGAGGTGATTCTGGAGCCGAAACATCCCGTCGCTTGCGCCTGGTGCAGTGACGACGAGGCCGACATGGCAGAAACCCTGCCGGAGACGGAGCCGGACTCATTGAGCGATCTGCTGGCGGAAGCGCCTTTGGAGGCGCCCAGGGTGATAGACGAGCGCGTCGCCTTCCTGATGACGGACATGATGCGGGACGTGATCAAGCGCGGCACCGGACGCCGGGCGCGGGTGCTGGAACGCAAGGACCTGGCGGGCAAGACCGGCACCACCAACGAAGCGGCGGACACCTGGTTCAATGGCTTCAATTCGGCGCTCTGCACCTCAGTCTGGGTGGGCTTCCCCAGTTACGGTGCTCTGGGGGCACGGGAATTCGGCTCCACGACACCCTTGCCGATCTGGATCGACTACATGGGAACCGCGCTGGACGGCGTGCCCGAATCACTGCCCACGCAGCCGCCCGGCATTGTCACGATGCGCATAGACCCGGAAACCGGCGCCCCCGCGGCGGCCAACCAGGAAAACGCCATCTTCGAATTCTTCCTGGCCGAACATGCCCCGGACCCTGACGAAGCCGCCGGACTCGCCAGCGGCAACGACGGCGCTGCTGATCTGACGCCGGAGGATCTGTTCTGACGCACGAGGCTGGCAAGCCCGGATATTGCACCAGGGGCCGTGATGATCGCGCCGGATCTTGTGCGCCCGACCAAAGCAGTCAACGCACCAGCTTGATCGGGTCTCCGGCTCGCGGCTCGCCGCGCGGGTAATGGCCGTTGATGATGCGCAGGGTTTCTTCGGGGAATGACTTGATTGAGGAGCGCAGGGCGAGATTGGCGTAGGTGTCGCCCGGTTCGGCGATGAGGACGTCAATGCGTGGCCGGTCTGCCTTGCTCAGATCTTCGGCCGTCATGGCTCGGAAGGAGCGCAATGTATCCTCGAACTGCTGCTCGAAGCGGGCGACATCGCCGTTGACGCCGAGTTCGCCCTTGAAGAGATATACGGCGTTGCCCTTGACGACGGCGGCGATCTTGCGGGCCGCGGCCTTGCCATCCAGGATTTCCACATCGGCCATGTAGGCCGGGTAATTGTTTACGGTGAGCTTCTCGCCGTCGTTGAGGTCGTCGCGCTTCAAGGTCTTCTTCAGATAGTTTTCTGGCGTCTGCTTCTTGCGCGCCAGCTTGTGCCTTTGCACCCTGATCTCGGCGTCGCCCGCATCCCGGCCAAACACCTCGGACGGGGTGTTGCCGAGGTTCCAGCCGGTGGGGAACTGCACCACGATGCGCAAGCCCATGTGGTAGTAGGCATCGCCCTTGATCAGGCCGGTTGCGGCCTCGTTGCCATGCACCAGGCCGTCCACCATGGCCCAGAAATCGCGTTCCGGCGGCCGCAACCTCCCCCCGGACAACGGCACGGCCTTCTGTACTGCATCATGCAGCCGCTTGTCGTTGCGCGGATGCGTGCCAAAGAGTCCGTGATAGACGGGCGGCTGCCCCTTGACTGATCTGGCGAAGAGTTCCTGTTCCTTCAGCACATGGATGGTGGCAATTGCGGCCAGCGGGTCATAGCCGGCGCGGGCCAGGAATTCGGCGCCATAGGCATCGGCTTCGAGTTCGTACTCGCGCGCCTCGCGGCTGATGGCGGTGGCGGTCAGGGTGTCGCTTACGTCCTTGATGCCCCAACTGGCCGTACCGATGGCCCCAATCCAGCCCAATAGCCCGCCGAGACGATTCATGCCCTTGGTGCGGGCTGTGTGACGCCCCACCACATGGCCGATTTCGTGGCCGATGATGGCGGCCAGTTCATCCTCGCTGCGCACATGGGCGATGATGCCGCGGAAGATGAAGATGTAGCCGTCTCCGGTAGCGGCGGCGTTCACCGCCGGGCTGTCCACCACCACGAAGTGGTATTCCTTGCCTTCGTCCGGGCTTACCGCCAGCAAGCGCTCGCCGATCTCGCGCACATAGTCCTGCCAGGCCGAGTCCTCGTAGAGGCCCTCGTTTTCGCGGATTTCCTCAAGCATCTTTTCGCCGTCGCCGGCGTGCAATTCAGGCGCGGCCAGCAGCAGCGCGCAGCAGGTGGCCAGAATCGGGCGCAGACGGGCAGAAGACCGGCGAGGGCGCGGCCCCTGGCGCAATATACGGGTTGGCGCCGTCTTCAACGCCCCGCGGACATGTTACCGAAACGGCGTCGGAAACGCTCGACCCGCCCCCGTGAATCGACGATCTTTTGCTTGCCCGTATAGAAAGGGTGGCAGGCGGAGCAGACATCAATGTGGATGTCTTCACTCAGCGTGGAGTTGGTTTCGATCACATTGCCGCAACTGCACGTGGCCTTGATGGCCTGATAGGCCGGGTGAATGTCTTTCCTCATCCTGCTGCCCGCCGTTGTTCGAGGGCTGTGCAGTTTAGCAAAACGTCCCGGAACTGCGTATCGGTCGCGGCGCCACCCCAGCCGTGACGCAGATCAGCCGCCGGAACCCGGGCGCGCACGGCTGGCCCAGGCCCAGGTGTCATCCAGGGCCTGCTCCAGCTTGGTGAAAAGCTCGTCCACTTGCGCCGAGGTGATGATGAGTGGTGGGCAGATGGCCATGGTGTCGCCGCCGACATTGCGGAGGATCAAGCCAGCCGCTTCGCAGCGGCCGCTGCAGTAGGCGCCGGCGCCGTTGCTCGGGGCAAAGGCGGTACGGGTCTCCTTGTCGGCCATCAACTCGACGCCGCCGATCAGCCCGCGGCCTCGGGTGTTGCCAACAATCGGATGCGCGTCCAGACGCGCCAGACGGGCCTGGAACTCCTCACCGACGCGGGCCGCATGGGCAAACAGGTCGCGCTCTTCCATCAGCTCCAGGTTGCGCAACGCCACGGCAGCGCACACAGGATGCCCGGAGTAGGTGAAGCCGTGCCCGAACAGCCCCACCTCGCTACTGATTTCGACCAAGGGGGCATACAGGAACTCCGGCAGCAGCACCGCCGAGAGGGGCAGGTAAGCGGAACTGACCGCCTTGGCGATGCTCATCGTCGTGGGCGTGAAGCCCATGGTCTGGCAGCCGAAGGGATTGCCGGTGCGCCCGAAGCCGCAAATGACCTCGTCATCGATCAGCATGATGTCGTGGCGTTCCAGCAGCGCCTGCAACCTTGCGTAGTAGCCGGCGGGCGGCACGATCATGCCGCCGGCGCCCATGATCGGTTCGGCCACGAAGGCGGCGATGGTCTCCGCGCCCTCGCGCAGGATCATGGCTTCCAGGTTGCCGAGGATGCGGTCGCAGAAGGCGCTTTCGGATTCACCTGCTTCGCTGTCCCGGTAATAGTGTGGCCGGTCGGTGTGCAGCACCTGCGGGATGGGCAGGTCAAAGTGCTTGTGAAATGGCGGCAGGCCGGTCAGCGAGCCGGACGCCACGGTCGATCCGTGGTAGCCGCCGAGACGGGCGATGATCTTCTTCTTGTGCGGCTTGCCGATGGCGTTGTGGTAATACCACATCAGCTTGATCTGGGTATCGTTGGCATCGCTTCCGGACAACCCGTAAAACACCCGGCCCGCGTCGAAGGGCATCATCGCCTTCAGCCTTTCTGCCAGAACTATGCCGGGTTCGTGGCTCCTGCCAGCGAATAGCTGCGAGTAGCTGAGCGCCCGAAGCTGTTTGGTCGCGGCATCGACCAGCGCTTCCTCGCCGTAGCCGACGGCGGTGCACCAGAGGCCAGCCATGCCTTCCAGAAACTGCTTGCCGTGGTTGTCCCACACATAGACGCCTTCCGCGCGCGCATTGATCTTCGGCCCCTCGCTGTGCAGCAGTTTCAGGTTGCTGACCGGGTGCAGAAGGTTCGCCAGATCCCTGGCTTCCAGAGACCCCTCGGGAAACTGGTTGTGCAGAAGATCCGTCATGCTGTGTCGCGCCGGAAAAAGGGGGACGTCAAGTGTAACCCGAACGCTTGACCTTTCCTCCCCGTGTCAGGCAGCCGTGCGCGCATTGCAATGGCCGAGGGCGCGGGCGACGGCCGGGTGGCAAATGCGCCCCTTGTGCACATTGAGCCCTTGCGCAAAGCCCGGGTCGCGCTCGAACGCCTTGCGTCGGCCAAGCCGGGCCAGTGCATGAACGTATGGCAAAGTAACGTTGTTCAGGGCCAGGGTGGCGGTTCTCGGCACTGCGCCGGGCATGTTGGCGACGCAGTAGTGCACCACACCGTGTTTCAGATAGGTGGGGCGATCGTGGGTTGTCGGTCGGCTGGTCTCGAAGCACCCGCCCTGGTCGATGGCGATGTCCACCAGCACACTGCCGGGGCGCATGGCCTGCACTGTCTCGCAGCTGACCAGCTTCGGCGTCTTGTCGCCCGGCGCCAGCACGGCGCCAATCACCAGGTCGGCATCCAGAAGCGCGCGATGCAGTGTCCCGGGCGTGGACATGAGCGCCCGAATGCGATTGCCGAAGCGTTCCGCGAGCGTGCAAAGCCGGTCTCGGTTGTTGTCCAGAACCGTGACGTCGGCAGCCAGCCCGACTGCCATGAGAATCGCTTGCGCACCGGCGCTGCCGCCACCGATGACAACCACCCTGGCCGGCGCCGTGCCCGGCACGCCGCCAAGCAGAACGCCCCGGCCGCCAGCCGCTTTCTGCAGGGCCGAGGCGCCCACCTGAACCGACATGCGACCCGCCACTTCACTCATGGGCCGCAACAGGGGCAAGCCGCCGTTCGCGGCGCTGACGGTTTCGTAGGCAATGGCGGTAGCGCCGCTCGCCATCAAGGCTTCTGCCTGTGGCCGGTCGGCAGCCAGATGCAGATAGGTGAAGAGTGTCTGATGCGGCCCGAGTCGTCGGCATTCGGCAAGGTTGGGTTCCTTGACCTTGACGATCAGATCAGCTACGAAAGCATCCTCTGCGCTGCCGACTTCCGCACCGGCCTGGCGGTAGTCCGCATCCTCAAAGTCGATGCCTGCGCCTGCGTCGTGCTCGACGATCACCTCGGCGCCGTTTGTGACGAGTTCGAACACGGATTCCGGGGTCAGCCCGACCCTGTATTCCTGCGCCTTGGACTCCTTGGGAACACCGATACGCATGCTGCAACGATCTCCTGTTCAACTGACGCAACGCCGGCGCACAGCGGCGCATATCCGAGCATTCAATCTACTCGCCGGGCGGCGGCATGTGATTGCTTTTTCTCCGCTATATGCGTAAATAAACGTGGAAACAAGTTCCAAGGCAGCCTGACATGCAAGATTCTGCGAATATAGACCGGTTAGACCGCCTGATCCTCCATGAGCTGCAACTGGACGGGCGCTTGACCAACAGCGCCCTGGCGGAGCGCGTCAACCTGTCCGAGTCCGCCTGTCTGAGACGGGTGCGGAAGCTGGAGGCCAGCGGATTGCTGCGCGGCTATGTCGCCCTGGTCGATCAGTCGCGGGCCGGTTACCCGGACAATGTGTTCGTGCACATCACCCTCAAGAGCCAGCAGCAGGAAGCCCTGCGCGCCTTTGAAGCAGCGGTGCGGCAGGTGCCGGAAGTGATGGAGTGCTACATCATGTCTGGCGAATCCGATTACCTGTTGCGTGTGGTGGTGCGCGACGCAAGGGATTACGAGCGCATACACAGCGCTTGTCTGACCCGCCTGCCCGAAGTGAGCCGCGTGCACTCCAGCTTCGCGCTGCGCACAGTCATCAAGAAGACCGGGCTGCCGGTGCGCGCCGGACCTGGCCCGGTCGCGTCAGCCTGAATGTCTGCCCGGATCCCGGACTTTGCGCCAGGGGCGACGATGATCTCGACAGAGCAGAGCCAATCGAGCATCTTGATATCGTCATTTGACCAGCGTCTGCGTGCAAGTTACGGGCCATGATCGCTCGCACATTGATGATTCAGGGGACCTGCTCGGATGCCGGCAAGTCGGTGCTGGTCGCCGGCCTCTGCCGCCTGGCGCGGCGTCGTGGCTTCAGTGTGGCGCCGTTCAAACCGCAGAATATGTCCAACAATGCCGCAGTCTGTCCCGAGGGGGGCGAGATCGGGCGCGCCCAGGCGGTGCAGGCACGCGCCGCAGGCCTGGCTCCCAGCGTGGACATGAATCCGGTGTTGCTGAAACCGCAGTCGGACCGGAGTGCGCAGGTCGTCGTCCACGGGCAGGTTCGGGCCGGCATGGCAGCCGCAGACTACATGGCCCGGCGCGGCAGCTTGCTGAAGCCTGTCATGGAGAGTTTCGAGCGTCTGCGAGCCAGTCATGCTCTGGTGATTGTCGAGGGCGCCGGCAGCGCGTCCGAAATCAATCTGCGGCAGGGCGACATTGCCAATATGGGTTTTGCGCGCACCGCAAACGCCCCGGTCTGCCTCCTTGCGGACATCGACAGAGGCGGATCGATTGCTGCCGTGGTCGGTACGCAAGCTGTGCTTGATGCGCCTGACGCAGCCCTGGTGACCGGTTTCGCCATCAATCGCTTTCGCGGTGACCCGGCCCTGTTTGACGAGGGTGTGCGAGCCATCGAGACGCACACCGGCTGGCCCTGCTACGGGGTCATCCCGTGGTTGGACGCTGCCCGGCGCTTGCCTGCGGAGGATGCGGTGGTGCTGGAGCCGGTGCGCGCGCCGGTCGCCGGAGAGCGCGGCAAGCTGCGCATTCGCGCGCCCATGCTGTCACGCATTGCCAATTTCGATGACGCTGACCCACTGCGCCTGGAGCCGATGGTGGACTTCGCCTTCGTGCCGCCCGGTTCGGCCATACCGCGCGACACGGACGTGATCTTGCTGCTGGGCACCAAGTCAACGCTCGCGGACCTGGCTTTCCTGCACAGTCAGGGCTGGCATCATGACATCCTGGCGCACGCCAGAACCGGTGGCCGCATTCTGGGTCTTTGTGGCGGCTATCAAATGCTTGGCCGGCATATCCGGGATCCGGACGGGCTGGACGGCGAGCCTGGCGAGGCGGCGGGGCTTGGCCTGCTGGACGTAGAAACGGAAATGTCAGGCGACAAGCTGGTGCGCCCGGCCTTTGGCGTCTGTCTATCGACGGGCGCGCCGGTGCGCGGTTACGAGATTCACACAGGCAGGACCACCGGCCCGGATACAGCCCGACCCTTCGCGCGTCTGGCGCATGGCCCGGATGGCGCCATCAGCGCCAATGGCCGCGTCGCCGGGGCCTATCTGCACGGCCTGTTTGCAGACGACGCCTTCCGCTCGCGCTGGCTGCAGGACGCCGGCTCGGGCCTCGCCTATGAAGCCGGTGTGGAGCAGGCTCTGGAGGAACTGGCGGACGGGCTGGAGCAGGCGCTGGACGTTACAGCGCTGCTGGCTTCGGCGCGATAGCCGCCTCATACACGCGGGTGACCCGCTCGGTGATGCCGGTCAACAGGTTGTAGGTGATGGTGTCGGCAGTCTCGGCCACGCGCTCGACGGACAGATTGTGGCCAAAGACCTCGACCCAATCGCCTGCCGCCAGTTGCGCATCCGTGTTGTCGAAGTTGGCGAGGTCCATCGAGATGCGCCCGATCAGCGGGCACATTCGACCGGCCGCGTACACCTGTCCCCGGTTTGAAAGCGCCAGGGGCAGGCCGTCCGCATAACCGATGCCAAGGGTCCCGATCTGGCGCGTCCCTGGCGCGCGCCAACTGGCGCCATAGCCAAGCGTTTCGCCCTGGCGCAGGGTTCGTAGCTGAACAATCCTGGCTTCCAACGAAAGGGCTGGCTGCATCGGGTTGCCGCCGCCGCGACGGGGATTGACGCCATAAAGGCCGATGCCGGGGCGCACCAGGTCGCCGTGAAAGTCCGGGCCGTTCAAGATTCCGGCCGAATTGCCGATGCTGATGCGCGCCCCCGGGAAGCTCTGGCGCAATTGCGAGGCGCGTTGCCGTTGCGTCGAATTCAGCGGATGATCCGGCTCGTCGGCGCAGGCGAGATGCGACAGGATCAGGCCGATTTCCTGATTCGGAAAATCGCCCGCCGTGACAGTCGGCGGAAAGCCCAGACGGTTCATGCCCGTATCCACATGCAGGGTAAGCGGCCCCTGCGCCTGGCTGCGCCACAATCGCAGTTGATCCGGGCTGTTCAGCACCGGCTCCAGGCGATATTGCAGCAGGGTTGCAAGGGTGCTCGGCAGCGCCCCTTCGAAGACGTATATGCAGGGTTCGCTGAAGCGCCGGCGCAGGGCGCGCCCTTCATCCGCTCTGGCGACAAAGAGATGCCGACAGCCGACGGTCAGCAGGGCCTCGGCGACCTGCTCGGCCCCTGATCCGTAGCCGTTGGCCTTGACGACAGCGCCAGTCTCTGCCGGCGCTGCATACTGCGCCAAAGTCCGGTAATTGGCGACCAGAGCCGCCAGATTGACGCGCAGGCGGGCCGTCATGCGCCGCCCGGCGATGATTCATGCACGGCTACAATCGTATTCGTGGCGCAATTCAGGCGAAATCCTGATGCACTCATGACAAGACGCCAGCTTGCCTGAAGGAACTTGATTCGCCTGCAAGCATGACGAAAAGCCAGGAGTTTGAAGAGCGCGGATTCTGTGAGCTTGAGAATGCGTTCGACGCGTCGGAAGCTGACCGGCTGTGCCAGGAAGCCATTGATGTCTGTCTCGGAAATCGAGGCTGCATTTCAAGACAATTCGAGCGCGAATGCAAAACCATCGAGGGGCGGAAGTCCTCGACGCAGAGCTGGACATTGCCGCGTTCCTGATGGATCAATTCGAAGTCAGGGTCGGTCTGAGCGTACTCGATACCGAGTACACGGATTTTCCGGATGCGCCCGTCACCTCGCTCAACCCGACGCCGCCCTATTTACCATGAAAATTGATGGGCTATCAATCAATTTTCATGGTAAATTCGGCTGATGAATGTGTCGCGCAGCGCCTTGCTGGCGCAAATCCGGGCGTCGATTGCTCGTAATCCGGTGACCGTGCTCATCGGCGCCCGTCAAGTCGGCAAGACTACGCTGGCGCGCACGCTGCTCGACGAGAACTCGCCCAACTATTTCGATCTCGAGGACCCAGTCAGCCTGCGCCGTCTCGACGAACCCATGACGGCCCTGGCGCAGCTTGAGGGTCTGGTGATTATCGACGAGATCCAGCGGCGGCCAGATCTCTTTCAATTGCTTCGAGTCCTTGCAGACCGCCGCCCACAATCAGCACGATTCCTGATTCTGGGCAGCGCCTCCGGCGACCTCATGCGACAGAGCGCAGAAACTCTCGCGGGGCGGATGGAGCGGATCGAGGTGAGTGGATTTACGCTCGCGGAACTCGGCGAAGACTCTGCCGCCACGCTCTGGCGTCGGGGTGGCTTTCCGCGCGCATTTCTGGTGGGCTCCGAACGCGATAGCGTCGCCTGGCGAGAACAATTCGTGCGCACGCTTCTGGAGCGCGAATTTCCGCAGTGGGGCCTGCGAGTGCCCGCCGTCACCCTGCTGCGATTCTGGACGATGATCGCCCACTACCACGGCCGAATCTGGAATGCGTCAGTGCTTGGACGGGCGCTCGGGGTTTCCGCAACCGCCGTGCGCCACTACCTTGATCTGCTCTCCGATGCGTTGATGGTGCGTCAGTTGCGGCCTTGGCATGTCAACGTCCGCAAGCGTCAAGTCAAGGCGCCCAAGGTCTATATCCGCGACAGTGGGCTGCTGCACCAGTTGCTGGGCCTGGAGACGGAACGGGCGCTGCTGAGTCATCCAGTGCTGGGCGCGTCTTGGGAAGGGTTCGTGATCGAGCAGGTGCTTGCAACCGAATCCTTCAGCGACGCCTGGTTCTGGGCCACGCATCAGGGCGCCGAGATTGATCTGTTGTTGCGGCAAGGCGACCGGCTTTTTGGCGTGGAATGCAAACGGGCGGACGCGCCGAAAATCACGCCATCTATCCGGATTGCCTTGGAAGACCTGGGTCTTGAGCAGGTGGTCGTTGTCTATCCGGGCGCCAGGCGCTACCGCCTGAGTGAATCTGTGGAGGCGGCGCCGCTTGCCGCCTTGGCCGAACCCGGCCAACTGTTCACGAGAGCCTGACGGGCGGCGTCTCCTCGATTTCGCCGCCCTGGGACGGGTACTCGGCGATTACGAAAAGGCGGCAATGTCAGTCTGGGTTCTTCCCAGTATGAGCGCGTGTATGTCGTGCGTGCCTTCGTAGGTGTTCACCACTTCGAGATTGAGCATGTGCCGCATCACCGGATACTCGTCGGATATGCCGTTGCCGCCGAGCATGTCCCTCGCCTTGCGGGCGATCTCCAGCGCCTTGCCGCAGGAATTTCGCTTGATCAGCGATATCAGCTCGGGCGCAATCTGCCCCTCGGCCATGAGTTGTCCGGCCCGCAGGCAAGCCTGCAAGGCGACGCTGATCTCCGTCTGCATGTCGGCGAGCTTGAGCTGGATGAGTTGATTGGCGGCGAGTGGTTGACCGAACTGGCTGCGCGCCAGCGTGTAATCCCGCGCCGTATGCCAGCAGGTCTCGGCCGCGCCGAGGGCGCCCCAGGCGATGCCATAGCGGGCGTTGTTGAGGCATCCGAACGGTCCCTTGAGGCCCTCGACGCCGGGCAGCAGCTGCGTTTCCGGCACAAACACCTCATCCATGACGATCTCGCCGGTGACAGACGCGCGCAGCGCCAGCTTGCCCTCGATCTTCGGCGCGATCAGATTCTGCATGCCCTTTTCCAGAATGAAGCCGCGGATTCTGTCGTCGTCGGTCTTTGCCCAGACGATGAATACGTCTGCGATCGGGCTGTTGGTGATCCACATCTTCGCGCCCTTGAGCAGGTAGCCGCCATCCACGCGCCTTGCCCGTGTGGTCATGCCCATCGGGTCCGAGCCGTGGTCCGGCTCGGTCAGGCCAAAGCAGCCGATCCATTCGCCCGTCGCCAATCCTGGCAGATATCTTTCGCGTTGCGATTCGGTTCCGTAGGCGTATATGGGGTACATCACCAGCGAACTCTGCACGCTCATCATCGAGCGATAGCCGGAATCCACGCGCTCGATCTCTCTCGCCAGCAGCCCGTAGGAAATGTAATCAACGCCAGGGCAGCCATAACCGTCTATGGTGGCCCCGAGAAAGCCAAGCGCACCCATTTCCCGGAATATGCCGAGATCGGTGGATTCGGCGCGAAACGCCGCTTGCACGCGCGGCAACAGTTTCTCGCTCGCGTATTGCCGGGCGGCATCGCGCACCATGCGCTGCTCGTCGGTCAATTGTCGATCCAGCAGGAAGGGGTCCTGCCAGTTGAATCGTTGCCAGGTGTTGCCGGCCATTGCGTGTTGCTCAGGGTTCTTCGGTTGTCGAGGCGTCGTTCCGCCCGCTCGATTTCGTGTCTGTCAGCGGAGCCATCGGCAAAGCATACAGCAGCCTGCGCCCGTCGTGATGTCGGCTATCCGCCGCCTGCATGATGCAGCGGCAGGATGGTGGTGTATTTGATGCGCTCCATCGCGAAGCTGGTGCTGACGTCCGACAGGTCGATTACCTGGATCAGGCGCTGATAGAAGTGGTCGTAGGCGGCGATATCGGGGACGACCACGCGCATCAGGTAGTCGATTTCGCCACTCAGCCGGTACAGCTCGATCACCTCGGAAAATGCTGTCACCGCTTTCGCGAAATTCTCCAGCCAGAGCTGGTTGTGCTGGTCTGTGCGAACCGCGACGAAGGCGTCTATGCCGACATTCAGGTGATCCCGGTCAAGCAGGGCAACACGCTGCCGGATCACCCCGTTCTTCTCCAGGTTCTGGATGCGTCGCCAACAGGGCGTGGTGCTCAGGCCCACCGTGTCGGCAATCTCGGCCGTGGACATCGTGGCGTCGTGTTGCAGCAGGTCAAGTATCTTGAGGTCAGTTCGATCAAGGCGCATCGCTAGAATAGTATCCTCATAAAGTCGATTATTGTAGTGAAAAATAGCAAAAAATACTCATACAACAGGGCTATTATCCTGCTGGTCAGAAATCAGCAACGAGCGCCAGACGTCAGAGCAACCCGGGGAAGCGAGCATGGGCCAAGCGGTACTGGAACAATTCATGTCGGATGTGCGCAAACGGCTGCGCAGAAACGCCGCGCCCGAGGACTGTGTCGGGCAGATGGCGCCACTCATGTATCGTTTGCTGGATCAGTACCCTCGTCTGCTCAGTGAGCGTTCATTGCGCCCGGACCCGGCTCAGTACGCCCGCCATGCGGTTTGTGTGGATGGCCGGGGCGGGCCGTCGCTTTACGCCATGGTCTGGATGCCCGGCCAATGGACGCCCGTGCACGATCACGGCACCTGGGGTGTGGTCGGCATCCTGCAGGGCATGCTTCAGGAAAACGCCATGTGTCGCATGGACCCGGACGTCGATGCCGACCAGGGCATAGAGCTGCGGCGAGCCGGCTCGGTCATGCTCACCGAAAGGTCTGTAACCACCTTCCTGCCCTACCCGGACCATATCCATGAGACTGGCGCGCCCGCCGCCGGCGAGGTGACCGTCAGCCTGCATCTCTATGGACAGGCGATGAACGCCTTTCACATCTACGATGTGGCCGAGGGCACGCGCGAACGCACCACAGTGTGCGCCAGTCAGGGGCCTGCATCCGCAGCATCGCCCGCCTGATGCAATATCCGGGCGGGTGAAGGCTCGGCAGCTCGCAGCTCAGTTCGTCTGTGGCGGCGCCAGCCTGGGGTCGCTCATTGATGGTGGTCTCAACGCCGCCATGCACGAGCGCCAATAGCAAGAATCGGAGAGAAGTTCGGGCTAAGCTCTTCTCGGTCGGCGCGTGCGCGTGCCGATGCGCGGGATGTTCAGCCGCTGCCGTCTTTCCCACAGGCTCTTGCGGCTGATACCGAGCTTTTCTGCGATCTCGGTTTCCGTGAAGTGATCCTGGTGCTTCTGAACGAAGGCGACAAAGTAGGCTTCGAGCGACCCCTGACCCGGTTCTTCCACCGCCGACGGCAAGTGCGCAGAATCAGGCTCGACGTCGATTGCCAGCAGACTGGCCGGCACCTCTCCGCCCTGGCAGAGGATCGCTGCCCGCTCCATGGCATTGGCCAGTTCCCGCACATTGCCAGGCCAGTTGTAGCTGCGAATCGCACTCAGCGCATCCGGGGCCAGGGTGGCGTGGGATTTCCCCAGGTTCTGCCGAAACTGGCTCAACAGCCCCTTGGCCAGGCGCGTTGCGTCTTCCTGACGGTCACGCAGTGGCGGCAGGCGCAGCAAGACGTTGGAAAGCCTGCGCCGCAACGCTTCCAGGAAGAGACCGGATGCCGCCAGTTTCGTCAGATCGCGGCAGGAGCTTGCGATCAGGCGGGTGGGTTGAGCGGAGTCCGCCAGCTCGGCCAGCTGCTGCTCCAGCCGCCCCTGAACCTCAAGGGGCAGAGCGCCTACTTCGTCGAGAAACAGGGCGCCGCCTCGGGCGGCTTGCAGCAGGCCGCCCGGTCCGGCGGAGACAGTGCGCATGCCAAACAGTTCCGATTCGATGGCCGGCCTTGGAATCGCAGCGCAATCCACGGTTATGAAAGGCGCTTGCCGGTGATTGCTGGCCGAATGGATGGCGTGCGCGAAGAAGCTCTTGCCGGTGCCGGATTCACCCTCCAAGAGCACTGCGGCCTGGGTAGGCGCCACCTGCGACACCTGCTTCCAGATGTCGGCCATTACGTCACTGGCGGCGACAAGCGCCGGCAGACCCTCCGTCATGGCGCCGGCGCGCTTGCTGTGGGCAATGGCCTCTTCCAGGGCGGCCGTGAGTTCTCCGGCCTCCAGGGGGAGCTGCAGATAGTCTGCGGCGCCCGCCTTCATGGCTTGCACGCCTTGCCGTACATCACCGCTGGTGGTGGTGATCACGACCGGCACCTGCCCGGCAGTGCGCAGGAGATGAATCTGGCCGGCGCCGGACAATCCTGCGAGGACCAGATCGAATCCGATCAGGTTGGCCGGTTCCAGCACATCGTCTGGCCGGCAACTCGTGACCTCGAAACCCCGACGCTCCAGCATCTGCGCCAGATCGGCCCGCAATCCCGGGTTTTCCTCGATATGCAACAAACGACGCATGGCGGGATAGTAGCAAACCCGCCAGCCCGTACAGCCCGAATATTGCGCCAGGGCGCTGATAGAACGGGATGATTTTGTTTATTTTTCAATTGCAGCGCAGCAACCCGTTCGGTGCCTGGTTCGCGGTTCCGGGCTGGATGCGCGGGCTGGACTATCGAGGCACGATCCGGTTCTGGCGCTGCACCCGCCGCCGGGGCCAGCGTTCAACCGCCCAGGCGATGAGTTCCTCCGGCGGCAAGTCCGGCGCCTGCATCCCCAGGTGGCCAAGGCAAACGCTCAGGTTTCTTGCAGGCGCTTCGGTATCCAGGGGCGGCGCCCGATGCCGTGTGGACCACTTTCTGCCATCCGGGCTCATCAGCAAGGGCAGATGCGCGTAGGTTGGGCGACAAAGGCCCAGCCTATCCATCAGATACAACTGCCGCGGTGTGCTCGACAGTAGGTCGCGGCCGCGCACCACACGCTGGATTCCAGCGTCGCCGTCGTCCACGGCGGCGGCCAACTGATAGGCGAAGGGCCCATCCCGGCGTTTGATCAGGAAATCCCCGCAATTGCGCGCCATGTTCTCTGATTGCACCCCTTGCACGGCATCCTCGAAGTGGATGGCCTGATCGGGCGCTTGAACCCGTATGGATGCGTCCACAAGCGGTGTGCGCTGGCTTCGGCAGAGGCCCGGATACACGGTCTCGCCGGCCAGGGTTCGGCGCGAACAGGTGCAATAGAAGATCAGATCGGCTTGCCGCAGCCTGGTGAGCGCAGCCTGATAGCGTTCCTGGTGCTGGCTCTGATAATGCACGGCCCCATCCCAGCCGAGGTGATGCGCCTCA
This sequence comes from Pseudomonadales bacterium, assembly GCA_965199705.1. GTDB lineage: Bacteria > Pseudomonadota > Gammaproteobacteria > Pseudomonadales > Azotimanducaceae > Azophilus. Next base: position 250,612 of record OZ241359.1, on the reverse strand, counting down.
AGCGTGCGCAGTATGTCGGTGACAGCGCCTGGCGCATTGCGTGGCGTATCCAGATCATCGAATCGAATGCGCCAGGCGTACCCGCCGGCGCGCGCATCCAGAAAACTGGCCAGCGCGATATAGAGGGATCCGATGTGCAAGGGCCCGGTTGGCGAGGGCGCGAACCGGCCTGCCGGAACAACGCCTTTCGCGGCAGCGGCGGGCGTGTCGTTCAACGGGCGATACCCTGCGCGACCATCACGGCTCCTGGCGCCATGTGCGGCTCAGGTGAATACAGGACAGGTTACCCCGATATCGAGTTACCGAGAAGCGCCCCGGCGGCGCGCCGGGCTACAATGACACACCCTCGTTGCCACGCTGGCCATGGACGTCACGCACATACTCAACGGCCTCAATGACGCCCAGCGCGAAGCTGTCACCGCCGCGCCCGGCAACCTGCTGGTCGTGGCCGGCGCCGGCAGCGGCAAGACTCGGGTACTGGTGCATCGCATCGCCTGGTTGATCGCCGCCGAAGGCGTTTCTCCGCATGGCGTTCTGGCGGTGACCTTTACCAACAAGGCAGCCAGGGAAATGAGTGAGCGGATCCGGGCGCTGCTGGCAATGGCAGACAATCCGGCGCTCTGGGTCGGCACCTTTCACGGCCTGGCGCATCGCCTGCTGCGCATGCACTGGCAGCAAGCCGGATTGCCGCAGAACTTCCAGATTCTGGATGCGGATGACCAGCAGCGCCTGGTCAAGCGGGTGATGCGGTCGCTGGAGATTGACGAGGCGCGTTGGCCGGTGCGCCAGGCGCTCGGCTTCATCAACCGCTGCAAGGACCAGGGCGTGCGCGCCAAGGATCTGCCGCAAACCGATCATCCCGCGAACCGGACCCAGCGGGAGATATATGTGGCCTATGAAGCGGCCTGCACTGCGGCTGGGCTGGTGGACTTTGGCGAGCTCCTGCTGCGCTGCGTGGAGACCCTGAAAGGCGATGCCGACCTGCTGTCACACTACCGGCGCCGGTTTCAGCATCTCCTGGTGGACGAGTTTCAGGACACCAACAGCATTCAATACGACTGGCTGAAACTCCTGGCCGGGGACACCGGGCATGTGATGGCTGTGGGCGACGAGGATCAATCCATCTACGGCTGGCGCGGGGCGCGCGTGGAGAATGTGCAGTCGTTTCTGGACGAGCTGGGCGATGTCAAGATCATCCGTCTGGAGCAGAACTATCGCTCTACCGGCAACATTCTGCGCGCCGCCAACGCCTTGATCCAGCACAACACCAGCCGCATTCCCAAGTCATTGTGGACCGGCGACAGTGATGGCGACCCGATCAGCCTCTACGCAGCAGACACGGACCTGGACGAAGCGCGCTGGATCAGCGAGAAGATCGAAGCGCATCGGGATTCTGGCATCGCCCTGGACGATATCGCGGTTCTGTACCGCTCCAATGCACAGTCCCGGGTGCTGGAGGAGGCCCTGATTCGGCGCGATCTGCCCTATCGAATCTACGGTGGCTTCCGCTTCTTCGAAAGGGCGGAAATCAAGAACGCGCTCGCCTATCTGCAGCTCATGCAGGAGCGGCACAGCGACATCGCCTTTGAACGGGCGGTCAATACGCCGCCGCGCGGCATCGGCGAGCGAACCCTGGAAATCCTGCGTAACCGGGCGCGTAGCCAGGGCATTTCCTTGTGGCAGGCCAGCCAGGTCCTGGTGCGCGAGGGCCAGCTTGCCGGGCGCGCACGCACGGCAGTGCAGACGTTTCTGCAATTGATCGACGATCTGGAGCGAGACAGCGCTGGCCTGCATCTGCGCGAGATCGTCGATCTGGCCGTGGAGCGCAGCGGTCTGGTTGCGCATCATCTCAAGGAGGGGCCCGAGGTGGGCCTGGCGCGCAAGGAAAATCTGGAAGAACTGGTGGCGGCAGCGCGCGAATTTCCTGGCGAATGGACACTGCCGGTGCAGAATGCGCCGGATCAACCCGGGCAATCGGATCTTGCAGCGTTTCTGGATCATGCGGCGCTTGAGGCCGGCCAGCGCGAAAGTGATCGCCGTGGGCCGGCGGTGCAGATGATGACGCTGCATTCTGCCAAGGGGCTGGAGTTTCCCGTGGTCTTTCTGACCGGCATGGAAGACGGCCTCTTCCCGCACCGGAATTCCATCGAGGCGCCCGCCGGCCTGGAGGAGGAACGTCGCCTTTGCTATGTGGGCATCACCCGGGCCATGCGCCAACTGTATCTGTCACATGCCGAAACCCGACGACTGTATCAATCCGAAGCCTTCAATCCACCTTCCCGCTTCATCCGCGAATTGCCGGAAGCCCTGCTTGAACCGGTGCGGCTGCAACAGGTGACCGCGGATGTGGGCGGCCCGGATCCAACCCGGGCGCTATTCTCCCGGCAGTCCGCCCTGGCGGTGGGCCAGCGCGTGACGCACCGGAGGTTCGGGGAAGGCGTGGTGCTGCAATGCAACGGCCAGGGCGACCGTGCGCAGGTGCAGGTCAATTTTACCGATGCCGGCCAGAAGTGGTTGATTCTGGGCCTGGCCAAGCTGGAATCTCTGGACTGAGCTGCTGCCATGTGCATACCGAACATTCTCAAACTTGCCGCTCTGGGGCCGATCTGCGCGCTGCTGTTTGCCTGTGGCGGAGAGGCTCCCGAGCCTGCCGACCCGACCCTGGGCGAACCCCCGGAGACAGTCGAGGATCCGGATCAGGTCTGGAACTGGACCCTCATCACCACCTGGCCGAAGAACCTGCCCGGCGCCGGGGCTGGCGCAGAAACCATAGCCGAGCGCCTTGGCGTGCTCAGTCGGGGTCGGTTGAATGTGTCTGTCCATGGCGCTGGCGAGCTGGTAGGCGCCTTCGAGGTGTTCGACGCGGTCTCTGCCGGCACCGCGGAAATGGGGCATGGCGCTGCCTACTACTGGCGCGGCAAGATGCCCGCTTCGCCTCTGTTCAGCACGGTGCCCTTCGGCCTCACCGCGCAGGAAATGAACGGCTGGCTCTATTACGGCGGCGGCCTCGCGCTCTGGCGCGAGCTCTATGCGCCCTTTTCCGTGATCCCTTTTCCTGCCGGCAATACCGGCGCCCAGATGGCGGGCTGGTTCAATCGAGAGATCGAAACCCTGGACGACCTCAAGGGCTTGAAGATGCGCATTCCGGGGCTCGGCGGCGAAGTGCTCGAACGCGCTGGCGGCGCGCCAGAGAACATCCCGGCGAGCGAGGTGTTCACTGCCCTGCAAACCGGCGTGATCGACGCAACCGAATGGATCGGCCCATACAACGATCTGGCGCTCGGCCTGTACACGGCCGGGCGCTACTATTACTACCCGGGCTGGCATGAGCCGGGCGCTGTGCTTGAAATGATTGTCAATCAGGACGCCTTTGACGCCCTGCCCGCAGACCTGCAAGGCATGCTCGAAGTGGTCGCGGCAGCGGCCAATGTCGAGGTGCTTGCCGACTACACGGCAAGAAGCGGCAGCGCTCTGGCTACGCTGGTGAACGAGCATCAGGTACAACTTCGGCGACTGCCGCCAGAAGTGCTGCAACGGCTGCGCGAGGAATCCGAGGCGGTGCTTGCCGAGTTTGCCGGGCAGGATGAGCTTTCGGCGCGGATTTACGAGTCCTACAGGCGCTATTTCGGCTCGGTTCAGCCTTACACTGACGTGGCCGAGAAGGCCTATCTGGACGTACGTTGAGACGCCCTGGCCCCGGGTCGTTGACAGACAGCGTGCTTCCTGAAGCAATGCCGGGTCGATGGAGCTGAAGGCAACCCGGTTGTCGGTCTCCGACGGCGTTGGCGTCATTCACCTGCACCGGCCTTTGCGGCTCAATGCGTGGACCGGGCGGATGCACACGGAATACCGCTGGTGTCTGGCGCAACTCGACCAGGACCCGGCGGCAGGCGCCATCATCGTCACCGGCTCCGGGCGTGGTTTCTGCGTTGGCGGCGATTCCGAAGCCCTTGCCGGGCACGTGCGGCGTGGCGCCTACGATGCCGGCATCGGCGATGATCTGGCGCGCCCCGGATTCGGCGTTTCAGAGCACTTTGATGCAGACTTTGCCTACCATTTCGGGCTGTCAAAGCCCGTGCTCGCCGCCATCAACGGCCCGGCCGCCGGGGTCGGCCTGGCGCTTGCCTGCTTCGCTGATCTGCGCTTCGCCGCGCCAGGCGTCAAGCTCACCACGGCGCACGGCAAGCTGAACCTGCCGGCGGAATACGGCCTTTCCTGGATACTGCCGCGGCTGATCGGATTGGGCCGGGCGAATGACCTCCTTCTGACCAGCCGCGTGTTTGTCAGCGAAGAGGCGGAGCGTCTCGGCCTGGTGAACGCAGTAACGCCAGCGGCTGAATTGATGTCTCATTGCATGGACTACGCCAGATCCTTGATCGCGACGGTTTCCCCCAACGCGCTGCAGCAGACGCGCTGGCAGATTTATCGCGACCTGCACGGTAGCGCCGCGGCGTCCGTGCGCCGGTCGGTGGCGCTGATCGGCGAGATGATGCGCGAGGATGACTTTGTTGAAGGGGTCGCTGCGCTTCGCGGGAAGCGTCCGCCCGTCTGGGGGGGCAACAACGCTGCCAGCGCCCCGATCGATGCCGAATGACCTGGCAGCCGGTCGCGCCATGTCCCCTCCGCCTGTTTCGCTCGCAAGTCTGAAGGCTGCCCTGGCTGCGGGCCGGGTATCCAGCCGCGCTCTGGTGGAAGATTGCATTGGCCGGATTCAGGCGCCCGAAGGTGAGGGGCAGCGCGTCTATGTGCGCCTTGATCTGGCCGGCGCAAGGGCCAGGGCCGATGCCATCGATCGGAGGCGACAAGGCAACGCCGCAGCGCTGCCGCTGGCCGGCATTCCGATTTCGGTGAAGGACCTGTTTGACGTGGCTGGCCAGACAACGTCCGCCGGATCTCGTGTGCTTGCCGAGCAACCGCCAGCGGCAGAGGATGCGCCGGCAATCGCCCGCTTGCAGGCGGCGGGCCTGATCCTGCTCGGGCGCACCAACATGACGGAGTTTGCCTATTCGGGGCTGGGGTTGAATCCGCATCATGGCACGCCTCTGAACCCCTACGACCGCGCTTCAGGGCGGATTCCGGGCGGTTCATCTTCCGGCGCTGCGGTTTCCGTGAGCGATGGCATGGCCCTTGCGGGCATCGGCACGGACACGGGCGGCTCCTGCCGCATCCCGGCCGCTCTGTGCGGCCTGGTTGGCTTCAAGCCTACCGCTCGCCGGATAGACCGCCGGGGGGTCTATCCGCTCGCCTTCAGCCTGGATTCGGTTGGCGTACTCGGCCATACCCCGGCCTGCTGTCAGGCGCTGGATGCGCTGATGGCCGGCGAGACGGCAGCGCCGGAACCGGCGCCGGACGTCCGCAGCCTGCGTCTTGGCGTGCTCCGCAACCTGGTTCTGGAAGACATTGAAGATGCGGTGGCGAACGCCTTCGAGCAGGCACTGGTCCGCTTGCGCCAAGCCGGCGTCACCTTGATCGACGTGAATTTATCCTTGCTGAACGAGCTGCCCGGCATGAATGCTCAGGGCGGCATGGCGGCGGCGGAAGCCTGGGCATTGCATCGCGCCCGCCTGGCCCGCCAGGCCGATGAATATGACCCGAGGGTGCGCGCCCGGATCGAGCAGGGCGCCACGCATACTGCTGCTGACTACATCGACCTGTTGCAGTTTCGGCGCAGGCTGATCGCTGAAACCAATCGGCAAACGGCTGATCTGGATGCTGTGCTCTATCCCACCGCGCCCATCGTTGCCCCACCGCTGGCGGGATGCGACAACGATTCGGAGTACAGCCGCCTGAACGTTCTGCTTCTGCGCAACACGGCCATTGCCAATTTCCTGGATCGCTGCGCCCTGTCCCTGCCAGTGCACGAACCAGACGCCCCGCCAGTCGGTCTGCATCTCATGGGGCCAACCATGTCGGACGCCCGACTTCTCGCCATTGGCGCTCGGTTGCAACCCGTACTGAGGCGCCCGTCAGCATGATTACCCGGCGCTCCCTTGTCAGCTTCGCTGCCCTCAGCGCAGGGCCGCTTCTGACGACCCCCGGAAGCCTGCTCGCCGAGGCGCGCCCGGAGACCAAGCCGGATCTGCGCGTGTTGACTTCCCGCCCCCTGAATGCGGAAACCCCGGCCCATCTGCTGGATGAACCCTGCACCTCGGCGCGGCACATGTTCGTGCGCAACAACGGTCTGCCGCCCGCGCCCGGCGATCCGGCCCTCTGGCGTCTGACCGTGGACGGCGAAGCCTGTCAGAGGCCGCTTCGCCTGTCGCTCGCCGAGCTGCGGGCGCAGTTTGCAACCCACACCTACGCACTCACCATCGAGTGTGGCGGCAATGGCCGAGCGGAATTTCATCCACCCGCGCCGGGCAATCAGTGGACCACCGGGGCGGTGAGTTGCGCTCGCTGGACGGGTGTTCGCCTGAGCGACCTGCTTGCTGCGGCTGGCATGACGGACGCTGCGATTTACGTTGCCTTCTACGGGCGCGACCGCCACCTCTCCGGCGACCCGAACCGGGTGGTGATCTCCCGCGGCGTGCCGACGGCGAAGGCGCTACAGCCAGAAACCCTGGTCGCCTGGGCCTTGAATGATGCGCCCATTCCGCTTCTGCACGGTGGGCCGCTGCGCCTGGTGGCGGGCGGCTGGCCAGGCTCGGTGAGCGGCAAGTGGCTGCATCGGCTGGCCATCCGCGATCGGGTGCACGATGGCCCGAAGATGGGAGGCTATTCCTACCGGACACCCTGTAAACCCGTGGCGCCCGGCGCCGAAGTGGCGCATGAGGACATGTGCATCATCGAGTCCATGCCGGTGAAATCGCTGATCACCTGCCCGGCATCAGGCGTCCGTCACAGGTTGGCCAATCCCCTGGCCGTGCGCGGCCACGCCTGGGCCGGCGAACGCGCTGTGGCGCGCATGTTCCTGTCGGCGGACTACGGGCAGACCTGGCAGCGGGCGGCCCTTGATCCACCGGTCAATCGTCTGGCCTGGCAGCGCTTTCGCGGCGAAGTCCGCTTTGCCCGCCCGGGCTACTACGAGATCTGGGCGCGGGCCGAGGACGATCATGGCGTTGCCCAACCCATGCTCGTGCCCGGCTGGAATCCGAAGGGCTACCTGAACAACGCATGTCATCGCATCGCTGTGCAAGTGGCCTGATCGGGCTGGCAGCCGTGCTTGCGCTCTGCAGCGCGCAGACGGTTGCTGCCGAGGCGTCCGCCCGCACCGTCGAACTGATCGAGGCGCCGGGCTGGAAGCTGGTGTACGCCCATTGCAGCGGTTGCCACGGACTCGATCAGGTTGCATCGCAACGCGGAGACCGAACCTTTTGGAGCGGCGTCATCCGCCGTATGCAAGCGCAAGAGAATCTGTGGCAATTCGATCCGCGCACCGAGGCGCAGATACTTGCGTATCTGTCGAGCTACTACGGTGAGCCGGAATTCGGCGGCCGGCGAGCGCCGCTGCCGGCTCGTCTGCGGCCCGGGGCGGCGCCCGACGGGCGCTCACCCGCGAAAGATTCGGATCGGCAAGGTGAATGACGTAACTCGCCGGTGCTACCATGCAATGATCGAATCCGGCAAGCAGCCATGACGGCCCACCGAAACGAAGCGGTCATCAACGCCGAGTTGGCTGCTGCTCTGCGCGAACGCCACCCGCAATGGAATCAGACCACCGTGGTCGTGGAATCCACCCGAACGCTTCGGGAAGCCGGGAGGCGACCTGACCTGATCGTGCGCACGCCCGGGCGCCAGCCGGTTGGTATTGAGACCGAGTTTGATCCGGCGCGAACAGTACAGCAGGATGCGCAATCTCGCCTGGGAGCGCGCTTGGCAGTAACTGGCGAGCCCATCGAAAGTGTGCTGGCCGTCATTCTTCCGAAAGAGCTGCAAACCGGACCCCACGCGCAAGCCCGCGCTGCCAGATATCGCTACGCTGCCCTCCAGGTCGGCGCTGATGGGAAACCTTCGCGATTCCCGCACAAGGACTGGCTTGAGGGCGGCGTAAACGACCTGGCCGACGCCATTGAGCACCTGAGCTTGTCAGAGGCGAAGATTGCCGCTTCAACCCGAATCCTGGAGCAGGTCGTGAGTGAGACGGCGGCCTTGCTCGAAGCAGGAATCCCCGAAGCGATCCAGAAGGAATTGGCGGCGTGTCTGCACCAGCAGCCGGGCGAGCAGACCCACCGGATGGCGGCGGCAATCTTCGTCTCGGCATTCGTCTTTCATTCCGCCATCGACGGGCAGGCCGGCATCCCCCGCTTCCAGCCCTTGTTGCCGCCGGCCCGTTTGACGCAATCGCTGGTTCTGAATACCTGGGACGACATTCTGACGGTCAACTACTGGCCCATATTCAGCATTGCGCGAGATCTGGCGAAGCTGCTGCCGGTGCGGGACGCGCCTGCCGTATTTGGCCGGGTGGCGCAATCGGTCGAGGAACTTGCGCAGACCGGCGCAACGACCTACCACGATCTCTGCGGCCGCATGTTCCAGACACTCATCAGCGACCGCAAGTTTCTGGCCACCTTCTATACATTGCCGTCATCGGCTACCTACCTGGCCGAATTGGCCGTTGAGCGGCTGACGGTGGACTGGTCCGATGCCAAAGCGATCAGCCGGTTGCGCATCGGCGACTTCGCCTGCGGCACTGGCGCGTTGCTTTCGGCTGTTCAGCGGGCGATCTACCGCCGCCACCGGCGTGCGGGCGGAGACGACCAATGCCTTCACAAGGCCATGATGGAGCAGGTGTTGACAGGTTTGGACATCATGCCGGCCGCCGCGCATCTGACCTGCTCCATGCTCTCGTCCGCACACCCGACCATCGGCTACGGTTTGTCGGGCATCCATACATTTCCCTACGGCGTGACTGAATCCGGCGTCCACATCGGGGCGCTGGACCTGCTCGCGTCCAATCAGGGCGAATCCTTGTTCGGAACGGATCAGACTGGCATGGCCGGGCATGCCGGATCTGTTTCGCTAAAGGCGGCGGCTGTGCCCGATGAGGGATTTGATCTGGTCATCATGAATCCTCCGTTCACCCGGCCCACAAACCATGAGAGCACTCATGCGGGAGTGCCGGTTCCCAGCTTTGCGGGGTTCGATAATTCGGCGGACGAACAACGGCACATGGCCAACGCGCTGCGCAAGCACAAGGGTGTCGCGGGTCACGGTAACGCGGGACTGGCATCCAACTTCATCGACCTGGCGCACGTGAAGCTCAGGGACGATGGCGTCCTCGCTCTGGTTTTGCCGTACTCTTTCATCAGTGGCGACTCATGGCGCAAGTCCCGCGAGTTCCTGCAGACGAACTACCGCAGTGCCGTGACCGTTGCCATTGGCGCCGCCGGACAACACGCGAGAGCCTTCTCCGCCGACACTGGCATGGCGGAGTGCCTGGTGCTGGCGAGCAAAGGGCGCAAACCCTCGGATGGTTCAGCTATCCGAAGCCACACCTTGCCGGCACGTCCCGATAACCTGCTTCAGGCTGCCGTCAATGCAAGTTCCTTTGATATCGCCCGAACCATGCCGCACATCGCGGCAGCAGGCGCCCGCCATGAGTCGCTGGTGCGGGTCGCAGCCGGATTGGCTGCCGGCAAGCTGGTGCTTCCGCGCAAGTCGGCAACCCCGCTTCCCGTGGTTCTATTGACTGACCTGACAAAGCGCAGGCCGGTGTACCACTTGGACATCAACGGCGGCAGAGGGCGCGGTCCGTTCGAGGTGCGCGAAACCCGCGCCGGCTATGTAGCCGAATACCCGGCGCTCTGGGCGCACGATGCCGTCAGGGAGCGGAAGCTCATCGTCCAGACCGACCGGGTTGCCGAGCCTCGCCCCGGCGCCGAACACCGCGCCATGGCGCTGTGGAACGAGGCGGCATCGCGCCTGCACGCCACGCTCGACTTCCAGCTCAACTCCCAGTCGCTGGCCATGTGTCTGACGCCAGAGATATGCATCGGCGGCACAGCCTGGCCCAACGTTATTGCGCATGACTTGACCCATGAGATTCCACTATGCCTGTGGGCGAACACCACACTGGGCCTGATCTGCCACTGGTGGACGGGAACCAGGCAGCAGCAGGGACGCGCAAGATTGACGATTTCTCGTCTGCCTGATCTCCCCGTGCTGGACGCGCGCACGCTCACCGGCGCCCAGCTTGCCGAGTGCAACAACATCTTCGCCGACCTGAAGGACAAGGGCTTTCTCCCCGCCAACGAGGCGTACCGCGACGACGTTCGCAAGGAACTCGATCAGAGAATGCTCGTGGATGTGCTTGGATTCAGCCCGTCTATTCTCGCAAGCCTGGACACGCTGCGGCTGCAATGGTGCTCGGAGCCGAGCGTGCACGGTGGCAAGTCCACACAACCGCCGGCCAGCGCGCAATAGACCGGGACTCACATGTAAACTGGCTAGCGATCTATTTTTCTCAGCCCCGCATACTTCAGGATACTGTTCGCCGTATGCCGGCTCTTGATCGTCGCGGGCACTGATACTGCCAATTTGCTCTCCGGGTGCGCCCATACCTCATGACTACCCCGAGGATTACGCGTCTTGCGCCAACCTGCTTCTTGCAGGCGTTTTTTGACCAGTCGCTGAAAGCCGGCGGCCATACCGGCATCAGCGCAGGCTACGCAGCCGCGCCTACCAGTTCAGAATCCACGAACACATGAGGGCGTGGCGCACGCCGCGGCGAGCGTTTCTTCGTGAGCAGGGGCCCTACATTGATCAGGCAGTTCCCAACCTCTTCGGGCGACAGACCCAGGTTGGCCATGAGCAGATGAGGCGCGACTTCGACAATCGCCTCGACAATCGCGCTTGGCGTGGCCGCCTCAACAACAAGGCCCGGAATATCCTCGCTCCGACCAACGAGCATTCCGCTCTCCTCACATCGCCGAACCGTGACGAGATAGCTGTTCTGATTGCCCATAACGTATCTCCCTTTCGTGGCGGTGACACTCGCCACTTGGCGCGATTATAGATAAAACGGCCCGATCGGGGACTCGGAATCGGTGATGTACAATTGCCTGGCCGTTGTTCCCTGGCCAGGTGTAATCGATAGAGATAGATATGACGGATGCCGCCCAACGCAAGGCATTGCTTGAGGAGATCGAGCGGCAACGCGACTGCAGGGCGCTCCTGTACGTGACGGGAGATCGCCCCGGTTTAGAGACTCAAATCGGCCAGGATGTGGTGGATCTCTTCGTGGACCATCTTGACGCCATCGGCCCTGTGCCAAAGATATCGCTCATCCTCTACACCAAAGGTGGCGATACTTCCGCCGCCTGGAATCTGGTCAACCTGATCCGAATGTTCTGCGAGAAATTCGAAGTGATCGTGCCAAGCAAGTGCAGGAGCGCCGGCACGTTGATTTGCCTGGGTGCGGATCAAGTGGTCATGACCAAACAGGCAACGCTCGGGCCGGTTGACCCGGCCGTGACTGGCCCGCTCGGGCCTGAAATCCCGGGCGCAACTGGGGAAGCGCGAGCGCCGGTCAGCGTTGAGGCCGTCAACGGTTATCTTGGCGCGGTGGAGCGCTACGGCGGGGAAAAAGCTGCTGCAAAAGCTCTCCGGGACCTTGCCGACAAGGTGCATCCACTGGTTCTCGGCCAAGTATTTCGCGCCCGACAGCAGATTCGAGATTTGGCGCAACGCCTGCTCGAACAGCGCCTTGAGGACAGCAAGGCTGTTGAGAGAATCGTTGAGTTCCTGTGCTCGGACTCGGGAAGCCACGACTACACCATCAATCGCAGGGAAGCTGGCACGCTTGGGTTGCCGGTTGAAAAATGCTCCCCGGGGCTTTACGAGACAGTCAAGGCGATCAGCGACAGTTATTCGCAGCAGATGGAGTTTCGTCACGCCTCTACCATGGCACAACGAGGGCTTCCCTTGGGTGAATGGTTGCACGAGAAGCATGAAGGTAAGCCGATAAACTTTGAATACACCAGAGCGATCATCGAGAGCGTTGCCCATGCCCCACAGGCGTTTGCTTCTGGGGGGGTTGTCGAAGTCATCCACGACAGAGACCGGTGGGAAACACGAGAACATCGCTTAACTGAAGGATGGAAGGATGTCCCATTTGAAACATGAGATCATGGTGCCCACCAGCCTGAGCCCGACAGCTGCGCCAGGCTTTCACCTGTCACAGACGCTTGATTGGCAAAGTGAATTCGTGCGGCGGAGAGGCCAAGTAACAGTCATTCCGATACAGAAATGGGTGCTTCCGCACGCTGTCGTCGCCGAGAGGCGGTCGGGCGAAGGGCCTGCGTCGGATTCCCCCCCGTCCGCCGACTGGGGCCGTGCGGAAGCGCGCCTGCGAGAGATATATCCGACGCCTGTTTCGGGCGACAGCGCCGCCAGACTTGTCGCCGAGGGTCGTGGCGATCGGTGAGTCTTTACTACGATTCCAGTGCACTGGTGCCGCTCTATGTGCTCGAGGAAACGAGTGCCGACATCAGCCGATTCCTGAAAGATCGTGCGGAGGCCGTATTCGTGAACGAGCTGCACGAAGTCGAGATACGCAACGCGCTCCGCCTGAAGCGATATCGAGGAGAGATAGAAGCGGCGCAACTTGCCGCGTCACTCAACTTGCTCAATGACGATCTGGCCGAGGGCAGTCGATTGATTCGACGCGGCCTTGACTGGCAAGCTGCATGTTCCGAAGCGGAACGCTTGTCCGGGCGAACCACGGAGAAACATGGCGTTCGCACGCTTGACCTGATCCATATAGCCGTGGCGCTGGTTCAAGGCGTCTCGGGCTTCGTGACGCATGATGAGCGCCAACGCGCCGCAGCCAGCGCCGCGGGTTTGAATGTCGTTGACCTTGCCGCCTGACCGACGTTTCGTTCAGATACCGAAGCCCACCCGCCGCCCTCAAGCCAACTCCCTGACCGCGACGCCACGCGCCCAGACGGCGGCCGGGTTGGCCAGCACGCCGAGATCGGTGAGCGGGTCTCCGTCCACCAGCACGATATCCGCCGACAGGCCCGGCGCCAGGTGGCCGGTCACAGCGGCAAGTCCCAGCGCATCGGCGGCGGCGGACGTGGCGGCTCGCAGCGCTTCTGCCGGAGTCAAGCCGGCAATGGCGGCGAATACGGGCAACGCCTCACCCAGATGATGATGGAAGACGCCGGGAATGCCGGCGTCGGTGGAGGCAATCATGCGAACCCCCTGCGTGCGCATGTCCGCGAATGCCGATTGCAATCGGGCGAGGGTGGCGGAGTCCGGTTGGTCAAGAAAGCGCCGCCAGCCGCGGCTTATGGTCGGGGATACCCAGGCGCCGCGAGCGGCCATATTGGCGCTGATCTCCGGCCGATAGTCGCTTCCCCAGCCTTCAGGGCCAACCCAGGAACAGTGTTCGATGGTGTGTACGCCGGCTTCGACTGCCAGTCGGATGCCTTCCGTGCCGTGGCAGTGGGCCGCTACATGCCGATCGTGGGCAGCCGCCAGTTCGACGATGCGCGTGAGCGTCGGTCCGTCGAACTGGGCTTGCTGCGGATTGCTGCCTCGGGTCATGCGCCCGCCCGTCGCCATCACCTTGATGAGATCGACGCGCCGCCGAACCTGACGCAACAGTACTGTCTCCGCTGCCTCTGGCGTGCCGGCTTCGCCACCCCAGAAATGACAATGACCGCCGGGGCTGGTGATGGGTTGACCGGCGCAAAGCAACCTTGGCCCCGGTAGCGCGCCCCGGTTGATTCGGTCGCGCAGCGCCAGTTCCCGCCAGGCGCCACCGCCGAGGTCCCGCGCCGTGGTGATGCCAGCCCGGGCCATGGCAAGGGCGCGTTCGGCCATTTCCGGCAACAGATCCCGGCTGCGTCGGCCAGTTGGCGGCGCCTTGTCGTTGGGATCGAGTTCCAGGTGCACGTGGGCATCACACAAGCCGGGCAACGCTGTCAGGCCGTCGCAGGCAATGGCCTGGTCGTGCGGCAGGCGGCGCAGATCTTCGGTTGGGCCGAGATCCGTGATGCCGCCATTGGCAAGCCGCAAGGCGTCGGCGTCCGGCGCCAGGTCATCGCCATCCCAGATCCGAAGACCAGTCAGCAGCGTCACCGACATGCGCGGTTTCCCTGGCCGGCAAAGAGGGCGTCAAGATAGCGCATCGGGGAGCCAGGTGGCGAGTTGCGGCATCCAGAACAGCAATCCAAGCAGCGCAATCTGCAAGGCCACAAAGGGCAGAACGCCCCGATACAGGGCGCTGGTGGGCACCTGTTCGGGCGTGACGCCGCGCAGGTAGAACAGGGCAAAGCCGAAGGGTGGGGTAAGAAAGGAGGTTTGCAGGTTCACGGCGATGAGAATGCCGAGCCAGACCGGATCAAGGCCCAGCGCCAGCAGACCAGGGCCGACCACTGGCAACACCACATAGGTGATCTCGATGAAGTCAAGCACGAAGCCGAGCAGGAACACGACCGCCATGACCGCGGCCAGCGCGCCAAGCGCGCCGCCAGGAAAGCCATCGAACAGGCCCTGCACCACTGCATCGCCACCCAGTCCTCGAAACACCAGGGAAAACACCGAGGCGCCGATGAGGATGAAGAACACCATCGATGTGGTCTTCAGGGTGGACAGACAAACCTCTCGCAGCAAGCCGATTCCCAGCACGCGATTGATCGCCGCCAATCCCAGTGTGCCGACGGCGCCAACGGCGGCTGCTTCGGTGGGTGTGGCAAAGCCGGCAAGAATGCTGCCAAGCACCGCCAGGATCAGGCCCATCGGCGCCAGCAGCGCCCGGATCAGGCGGCTTGACGAGGGGCTTTTGGCCGCAGCCTGGCCGCCGGCCTCGGCGCCCGATGGCGTGCGCGGCGCGCGCTGTGGCTGCAACCAGGCGACGATCAGCAGGTACAGGACATAGAGCGCTACCAGAACCAGCCCCGGCGCGATGGCGCCGAGGAACAGATCCCGCACCGAGACGGTTTCCGGTGCGAATATGCCCTGCGAAAGCTGCGCCTGACTGTAGGCGTTTGACAGGACGTCGCCGAGCAGCACCAGGCAGATGGACGGCGGGATGATCTGGCCCAGCGTGCCAGTGGCGCTGATGATGCCTGTCGCCAATTTCGGATCGTAGCCCTGGCGCAGCAGATTCGGCAAAGCCATCAATCCGAGCGTCACCACGGTGGCGCCGACGATGCCGGTGCTCGCCGCCATCAGCGCGCCCATCAGGATCACCCCCAGCCCAAGACCGCCCGGCAAGCCGCCAAGCAGGTCGCTCAAGGCATCCAGCAGGTCGCGGGCGATGCGGGTTTTCTCCAGCGTCACCCCCATGAAGACGAACAGCGGCACAGCCAGCAGCGTCTGGTTGGTCAGGATGCCGTACAGGCGCCCTGGCAGATAGCCGAAGTCGTTGAGATCGAACCAGCCGCCGAGGGCAGCTGCCAGGGCGAAGAGCAGCGCCGACCCGGCCAGCGTGACGGCAACCGGCGAGCCAAGCAGCAGCATGGCGAACACCATCAGGAACAGCAGCGCAGGCAGCAGGGCTTCCACCTTGTTCGAGCTCAGGCGAGGGGGTCAGTTGTCCGGCGGGCCTTCATGCGCACTCGGCAGATTGCCCATGGCCTTGGCCGCCTCGGATATCGCCTGAAGGCCCAGAAGGAGCGCGAGCACCGGTATCAGGCTCTTGAGAAGGAACACGGCTGGCAGGCCGCCCACCTCGGACGAGGATTCCAGAACCCGCCAGGAAGCCATCACATAGGGCAAAGAGATCACGCCGATCAGGATGGCGACGGGAAGCGCCAGCAAGAGATGGCCGAAACCGTCCAGCAGGGCCCTTCGCCGCTCGCTCATGCACAGATAGAGAATGTCCACTCGAACATGACCCTGAGCCTTGAGGGTATAGGCGATGCCATGCGCCAATACCAGCGCGTGCAGATAGATCACCGTCTCCTGAATCAGGAGGGTGTTGATCTGAAACAGGTAGCGCATCAGCACGACGGTTGCCGTCGCCAGCACCATCAGCAGTGTCAGCCAGGCGACAGCCCGGCCAAGCGCGCCGTTCACCCGGTCGATCCAGCAGCTCAGCCGGGCAATCATGCACCGGTCTCCAGCACCATGCCGGCAAAGAGCGCAAAGCCGACCCAGACATTGTTGCGGAAAGCCGCGAAGCACCGGTCCTGGTCCCGTTCACGGATCAGTATCTGCTGATAGACCAGGAGCGCCGCCATGACGCCAAGCGCGCTTGCATAGAGCGCGCCATAACCCTGGTTGACGCCCACCAGCGCGAATCCCGCCAGGGCAAGGCCCTGAAGGATGCCGACCGCGAGCCGGTCAGCCCTTCCGAACAGGATGGCGGCGCTCTTGACGCCGGCCTTGAGGTCGTCTGCTCGATCCACCATCGCGTACAGGGTGTCATACGCCACAATCCACAGCAGGCTTGCCGAAAAATACAGCCACGCGATCGCTGGCAAGGTCTCCGTAACCGCCGCGAAGGCCATGATGATGCCCCAGCTGAACGCCACCCCGAGCAAGCCTTGTGGCATCTGCGTCCAGCGTTTGCTGAACGGGTAGAGCACGGCGATGAGCAATCCCGGCACGGCCAGCCAGCGTGCCAGTGGGTTCAGCCAGATCAACAGCATCAGCGCCAGCAGGCAGAGCGCCGCAAACAGGCAGAACGCCTGCCAGGGCAGGATGGCGCCTGTGGCCAGAGGCCGATTGCGCGTGCGCGCCACCTGTCCGTCGAAGCGTCGGTCCGCCAGATCGTTGACGACGCAGCCAGCACTGCGCATCAGCAGAACGCCGGCCGTGAATACGGCAATCAGAGGCGCCGGCGGCGTCCCACCCGCCGCCAGCCAGAGGGCGGCCAATGTAGGCCAGAGCAGCAACAGAACGCCAACCGGGCGATCGAGACGCATCAATTGCATCCATGGCAGCAGGTGGCTGACGTTTGTGCTCCCGGTTCGTTGCTTTTTTGCCGGCCTGCGGCTAGCGTAGGCAGTTTACTCCAAGCAGAGAGGGTACGGTGCGCGCATGAAGAAGTGGCAGTGTATCGTTTGTGGATGGATCTACGATGAGGCCGAGGGTTTCGAGGAGGAGGGCATCGCCCCCGGCACGCGTTGGGAAGACGTGGACGAAGACTTTGTGTGCCCCGAGTGTGGCGTCGGCAAGGAAGACTTCGAGATGATCGAGGTCGGTTGAGCCGGGCGCTGTGGAGTAGCCGAGCATGAACCTGACGGCCAGAATTCTCATCGGCATGGGCGCCGGGCTACTGCTTGGCGTCTCGGTTCAGCAACTGGCGCCGGCGCCGGACGGCTGGATTCTCGGTTGGTTGGTGAATGGCCTGCTGGACGTCGGCGGTCAGATATTCATCGCCAGCCTGAAGCTGATGGTGGTGCCCTTGGTGTTTGTGTCGCTGGTGTGCGGCGCTGCCCGCCTTGGCGCGAGCGCCAACATGGGGCGACTCGGCGGCAAGACCCTGGGGCTCTACCTGCTCACGACCGGCCTTGCCGTTACGCTCGCCCTGACCACGGCGCTGCTCTTCCAGCCAGGCGTTGGCGCCGAAGGTCCGTCGGTGACGGTGTCGTATGAACCGCGCCCGGCCCCCAGCGTCAAGGACACGCTGGTCAATATCTTTCCCACCAACCCGATTGCCGCCATGGCGGAAGGCCGGATGTTGCAGGTGATTGTCTTCGCCCTGCTGCTCGGCATTGCCCTGGCCGGAACCGGCGCTGCCGGGCAACGGATTCGCGCTGTCTTCGATGACGTCAACCAGGTGCTGATGCGGTTGATCACCCTGCTGATACAACTCGCCCCCTACGGCGTTTTTTGCCTGATGGCCACGCTCTTTGCCAGCATCGGTCTGGGCGAGATTTTCAAGTTGCTCGGCTACTTTCTGAACGTGGCCGGCACCCTGATCCTGCATGCCGTCGTTGTCTATCCGCTGCTTTTGCTGCTGCTCGGGCGGGTGTCGCCGCTGCGTTTTCTGGCCAAGATGCGCGAACCGATACTGGTGGCGTTCAGCACTGCGTCAAGCGGCGCGACCTTGCCGGTAACCCTGCGCACGGTCGAGCATCGGGTCGGCGTGAAGAACGAGGTGGCTGCCTTTGCCGTGCCGCTCGGGGCCACCATCAACATGGATGGCACAGCCATCATGCAGGGTGTCGCCACTGTCTTCATCGCCCAGTTCTATGCCATTGACCTGACGCTGGCGGACTACCTGATGGTCATCCTGACGGCCACGCTGGCGTCGGTTGGCACCGCAGCGGTGCCCGGCGTTGGCCTGATTACGTTGACGATGGTGCTCACTCAGGTGGGCTTGCCGGTGGAGGGCATCGCCCTGATCATCGGCGTGGACCGACTGCTGGACATGATGCGCACCTCTGTCAACGTCACCGGAGACGGCATGGTGGCCACCACCGTGGCGCGCAGCGAAGGCAAGCTGGATATGGAAGTTTTCCGGAATCCTGACGCGGGACGCATCATCGAAAGCGACGCCCGACAGGCTGACTGAACGCTGTTTCCTGAGTCCGTGCTGGCCCGCCGGGGCGATATTTGGCTAGACAGTAGCGGTTCCGCCATCGGCGCCGGTCCACAGGAGACGGAGCGCGTCTGCCTGATCCGGTGCTGTTTGCAGTAGCTGCTTGCCGGCCTCGATTACCTCCGGCACCAGGTGGCCATGCTGGCGCGGGTCCGCGATGCGGAAACGCGCATCGCCGGTTTGCCGCACGCCCATGACCTCGCCTGGGCCGCGCAGGGCCAGGTCCTGCTCGGCGATGTAGAACCCGTCCCGGCTCTCGGCGATCACTTGCAGCCGTTTTCGTCCAACTGCCCCGATTTCCTCTCCGTACAGCAGCAGGCAATAGCTCTTGCGGCTGCCGCGGCCGATGCGCCCGCGCAACTGATGTAGCTGCGCCAGCCCCAGACGCTCCGGGTTTTCAATCACCATCAGTGTGGCGCCAGGCACGTCAACGCCCACTTCGACCACGGTGGTCGCCACAAGCAGGCGAATGTCCCCCGCTTGAAACGCCGCCATCACCTGCGCCTTGTCATCCCCGGACAGGCGACCGTGGATCAGTCCGACCGCATGTTCGCGCAACCGGCCCTGAAGCCGCTCGCAAACCGCCTCGGCAGCCTCAGCGTCAACCTGCTCGGACTCCTCGATCAGCGTGCATACCCAATACGCCTGATCGCCCTTGCGCAGGCGTCTTTCGATCCAGTCCACCACTTCATCCCGTCGTCTGGCGGGCGCCAGCCGGGTGTCCACGGGCGGGCGGCCAGGCGGCAGTTCGTCTATCAAGGAAACATCCATATCCGCGTACAGGGCCATGGTCAGGGTGCGCGGGATGGGCGTGGCGGTCATGATGAGCTGATGCGGCGTTACGCCCTTGGCGCGCAGCGCCATGCGCTGATGCACACCGAACCGATGCTGCTCATCGACGATTGTCAGGGCCAGGTTGCGGAACACGGCCGCGTCCTGAAACAGCGCATGTGTGCCCACGGCAACCAGACCTTCACCACTGGCCAGCGCCGAGAGCGCTTGCCGACGAACAGGCGCCGCCTGTCCGGCCTTCAGCAACACCACCTCGACGCCAAGCGGCGTCAACCAATTGCAGAAAGTCAAATAATGCTGTTCCGCGAGTATTTCGGTGGGCGCCATCAGCGCCGTCTGGGCGCCTTGCTCGGCTGCGCGAATGGCGGCAAAGGCCGCGATCACCGTCTTGCCGCTGCCCACGTCACCCTGTAGCAGCCGCAGCATGGGTCGAGACGCCTCCAGGTCAAGAAGCACCTCGCGCACCACTCGCCGTTGCGCGCTCGTCAATCGGAAACCGAGTCGCGAAAGCAGTTCCCGGCCCAGCTGCCGGCTTCGCGGCAGAGGCAGTGCCTTCTGCTGCTGGCGTTGGCTCTGCCTGAAGCGCATCACCAGGTAGTAGGCGGTCAGTTCATCCCGGGCCAGGCGCTCGCTGGCGCGGAGCAGATTCTCTTCTCCGATGTCCGCCGGCGGCTGATGCAGGCAGCGGAGCTCGGGCCAGGGCAGGGCCGCGTCGTCCGGCCAGTCGAGCGCCAGTGTCTGCGCGATCAGCCCGCGCAGCCGCTTCTGATTGACGCCACGGGCAACCGGGTAAACGGGCGTGAGGCAGGTTTCCACCTGCGTCTGCGCTTCGGTCCGGTCCTGATACTCCGGATGCACCATTTCCAGCATCCCGAATCCGGCTCGCACTTCGCCGAAACAGCGCACATGACGCCCGATGCTCAGGTTGTTCACCTGGTTTCTGGAAAAGTGAAAGAAGCGCAGGCGCAGCGAGCCGGCGCCATCGGAGAGGGTGACCAGCCAACTACGCTGGCGGCCCTGGTTGATGCGGCTATCCGTGACCTGACCCTGAACCAGGCAGGTCTGGCCGGGCGTCAGGTCTCGCATCGGCAGAATCCGGGTGCGATCTTCGTAGCGCAGTGGCAGGTGCAGGAGCAGATCGATCAGGCGGCTGACATGCAGCCTTGCCAGCGCTTGGCTCAGGGCGGGGCCGACCCCCTTCAGGTCGGTGACCGGGCGGGCGCCGAACGTGGCGGAGCTTTTGGTGTGCGTCACCTCTGGCCGGGCGCTTGCTCGACCTCCGAACGCAGATCGATCACGCGCCTCCCCGCGCCATGGCTTGCACATGCGACAGGGTGCGCAGCTTGCGCATGACTCTGGCCAGATGCGTTCGGTTGTTCACGCCGACCACCACCGAAACGGTGCTGAGCTCGGCATTGCGCTCGGTGACATGGATCTCGTCAACACCGGCATCCACCGAGGCAACACCCGCGGCGAGCGCCGCGATGACGCCCTTGCGGCGATTGATGTCGATGCGCAACGGCGTCAGAAACTCGCCGTCCGTGGTGCGTGTCCAGCGCGCCGGAAT
Organism: Pseudomonadales bacterium; assembly: GCA_965199705.1. Classification (GTDB taxonomy): domain Bacteria; phylum Pseudomonadota; class Gammaproteobacteria; order Pseudomonadales; family Azotimanducaceae; genus Azophilus. The sequence continues at coordinate 229,814 of OZ241359.1, read as the reverse complement.
CACCTGCTCCGGGTTTTGCCGCTTGATCTTGGAGAGATTCCGGCAGCCGGCCATGTGCACGACAAACCCCTTGCCGGGCGTCATGTGGCCGATGATCGGGTCGCCTGGCACCGGGCCGCAGCAGCGGCTGCAAGAAATCACCAGGCCTTCGCCAGTGCGGATCGCCACGGGGCCGTCATGTTCGATGGGCACGCCGCGAAAGTTGGGGTTATCGACCGCCAACAATTTCTGCGCCACCACATAGGGCATCAACTCGCCGATGCCGATGGCTTCCAGCATTTCGTTGAGTCGGCGCACGCCGAACTCCTTGAACACCCGCCGCAGGCGCCGGAAGTCCAGGTCGTTGATTCTGGTGTCCGCGTGCGCCAGGGACCGATTCAACAGCTTGCGACCCAGGCGGATGGACTCTGCCCGCTGCCTCTTCTTGAGGGCGTGACGAATGCTGGAACGCGCCTTGCTGGTGACGGCAAAGTTCAACCAATCCGGGCTCGGACAGCCGTCTTCTCGGGTGATGATCTCGACGCTCTGGCCGCTTTGCAGTTGCTGGGAGAGTGGCGCCAGCACTCGGTCGATGCGACAGGCGATACAGTTGTTGCCCACGTCTGTATGCACCGCATAGGCAAAGTCGATTGGGCTTGCGCCTTTGGGCAGTTCCAGGATACGGCCCTTCGGGGTAAAAACATACACATCGTCGGGGAAGAGGTCCGTTCTGAAGCTGTCGATGAATTCCAGCGGATTGCCGGACCGTTGCTGCAACTCCACCACTTCCTGCACCCAGCGATGCGCACGCTGACTGCCGCGAGTCTTTTCCTTGGGCGCCTTGTACAGCCAGTGGCCAGCTATGCCATGGTCGGCCACCTCGTCCATGTGCCGGGTTCGGATCTGCACTTCCATCGGCACGCCGTGCATCCCGAACACAGTGGTGTGCAGTGACTGGTAGCCGTTGATCTTGGGGATGGAGACATAGTCCTTGAAACGGCCGGCGACTGGTTTGTAGAGGTTGTGCACCACGCCCAGGGTTCGATAACAGGCATCTTCTTCCTCCACCACAATTCGGAAGCCGAACACGTCCATGATTTCCCGGAACGACTTGTGCTGCAACTTCATCTTCTTGTAGATGGAATACAGGTGCTTTTCGCGGCTGCTGACCCTGGCGGTGATGCGGTCGTTTGCGAGCGCTGTCTCCAGCGAAGCGTGAATCTCCTTCACCAGCGCCCGGCCCCGGCCTCGGGCGGTTGCCACCGCCCGGCCAATGCGGTCAGCGCGCAAGGGATAGAGGGCGGCGAAGGCCAGATCTTCCAGCTCGACCTTGATGTTGCGCATACCCAATCGGTTTGCGATGGGGGCATAGTAGTCCAGCGTTTCGCGGGCGATGTTGCGCCGCTGTTCCTGCGCCAGGACGCCGATGGTGCGCATGTTGTGCAGTCGGTCGGCGATCTTGACCATGATGACCCGGATGTCCTTGGCCATGGCCAGCGTCATCTTCTGGAAGTTGACCGCCTGTGCTTCGGCTCGGCTGTGAAAGATGGTCGATAGCTTGGAGACGCCATCCACCAGCTCTGCCACTGCCTTGCCGAATCGGTTGCCGAGGGTGGTCTTGGCGACCGACGTATCCTCGATGACATCGTGCAGCAGGGCGGCCATCAACGTCTGATGGTCCATACGCATGTCTGCCAGGATGGCCGCCACGGCCAGCGGGTGGGATATGTAGGGATGCCCGGTCATGCGCCTCTGACCGGCGTGCGCGCTCTCCGCGTAAGCGTGCGCCCGGCGCACCGACTCCACCTGATTCGGCGCCAGATAGTCTTCCAGCAAGCGGCACAGGGAATCAATGTGCCAAGGGGCAGCGATCTCGTCCCGCCTCGCCTGATCGGCCAGGCGAGAAACAAACCAGGAGTCAGTCTTCTTCGTCTTCGTCCCTGTATCCCTTGTGTCCCTGCGCTTCGTGCTGCGCAAAGGCCACCTCTATTTCTGCGTCTTCACGGGCTTTTTGCTGTTCGTCAATCACCTGATGCGACATCACGCCTTCGGCGATCTCGCGCAGGGCGAGCACGGTCGGCTTGTCATTTTCCCGATCCACCAGCGGCTCGGCATGGTATTGGTGAATCTGTCGCGCGCGGCGGGTCGCCAACATCACCAGATCGAAGCGATTTTCGACCTCGCCAAGGCAATCTTCAACCGTTACTCGGGCCATGAGGGCAAGCCCCTCCTTGTGCAAACCGGCAATATATCAGGCTTTCGAGTGAGTACAAGTATGGTATAAAGCGCGCCCTCGCCTATGGGGATCAGGCCATGTCCCAGGTTTGTCAGGTGACCGGCAAGCGCCCGCAGTCGGGCAACCATGTCAGCCACGCGCAAAACAAGACACGCCGTCGGTTTGCGCCGAATCTGCACTATCACCGCTTCTGGGTGGAAAGCGAGCGGCGTTTCGTGCGCTTGCGGGTATCCGCCAGGGGGATGCGCATGATCGACAAGCTCGGCATTGATGCGGTGCTTGCGGATATGCGCGAGCGCGGCGAACGGGTTTGATTTCACCGAACAGGGTTTATCGATCTGGAGGCAGAGCATGGGCAGCAGAGACAAGATCAAGCTGGTATCGAGCGCCGGCACTGGTCATTACTACACCACGGACAAGAACAAGCGGCGCACGCCTGACAAGCTGGCGATGAAGAAGTTCGATCCGGTGGCGCGCAAGCACGTGCTCTATATCGAGGCCAAGATCAAGTAGGCGGCCGCCCTTGCCGGAGCTGCCCGAGGTTGAAACCACCCGGCTTGGCCTGAAAGACCGGATCGTCGGCCAGCCCCTTAAAGGCTGGGTCTTGCGCAGGTCCACCTTGCGCTGGCCGGTGCAGGTGCCTGACGAGTTGCGCGGCCAGGCCCTTGCCAGTCTCGGTCGGCGCGGCAAGTATCTGCTGTTTCGCTTTGCGCCGGGCACGCTGCTGCTGCATCTTGGCATGTCCGGCAGCTTGCGTCTGCTGGCGGCGCCGGAGAATCCGGGCCGGCATGACCATGTGGACTTCCAGTTCGGGCCCTGGCTCCTGCGTTTCCATGATCCCCGGCGATTCGGCTGCATTCGCTGGCAGTCTGGCGTTGAAGAGGCGCATCCGCTGCTCGCGCATCTCGGTCCTGAACCACTCGACGACCTGGGGCCCGAGTACCTGAAAAGGCGCGCCAGAGGACGCAAGACATCTGTCAAGACCTTCATCATGGACAGCAGGGTGCTGGTCGGGGTCGGCAACATCTATGCGACCGAGGCGCTTTTCCTTGCCGGTATTCGCCCCGGCGTTGCGGCCGGGCGTCTGACCCTTGTCGCCTGGACAGCCCTGCTGGAAGCAATTCGGACAGTGCTCACGGAAGCCCTGGCGGCTGGCGGCTCCACCTTGCGGGATTTTGTCGGCAGTGATGGCCGGCCCGGTTATTTCGTCCGGCGCTTGAGCGCCTATGGACGCGGTGGCGAGCCCTGCAACCGCTGCGGCGAAAAGCTCCGGCAGCAGCGCCTGGGCGGTCGCGCTACCGTGTTCTGCCCGAAATGCCAGAAGTTCAGCGGTTGGCGCGCCGTGTCACCCCCGGTTCCCCGCCACAACCACTGATCCAGCATTTGCGGCAGGAGGCTGGCCAGGAATTGTCTCAAGCCAGGTGCACGCACTGTAATTGCGCACACTGATCGTGTGTCAGGGTGGAAACATGACCATGAAGAACATCACCCTGAGCGCCGACAAGTACCTCATTGAGGAGGCTCGGCAGCAAGCGGCAGAGGAACACACCACCCTCAACGTCAAGTTTCGCGAGTGGCTTGAAGATTACACCCAGCGCAAGCGCAAGGCCGAGGAGGCCATGGCGTTCATTCACGAGTTGAGGAAGCGTGTGCGCACCGGCGGGCGCAAGTTCACGCGAGATGAAATGAATGAGCGCTAGTTTTTTGGATTCCAGCATCCTGCTGTATTTGCTCGACGAACGCGACCAGCACAAATTCGCAATCGCCGAGAATCTCGTCAAAGAAGCGCTGCGAACCAAAAATGCGGTGATCAGCTTCCAGGTAGTGCAGGAGACCTTGAACGTGGCGACACGCAAGTTGGAAGTGCCCCTGCGTCCAGACGAGGCAAGTACATTTTTGGACAAAACCCTGCTGCCGCTGTGGAAAGTCAATCCGAGCCGACAACTGTACCGCGGAGGCCTCGACATACAGTCTCGCTATCGATTCAGCTTATGTGACTCGCTGATCATTGCCGCGGCCCTCGAAGCGGGCTGCGCCAAACTCTATAGCGAAGACCTTCAGCATGGTCAGCGGATCGAACGTCTGAGAATTGTGAACCCCTTCCTGGAGTGACCCATGGCGAAACGCAAGGCGCCCAGGAAAACGGTGGCAGCGCTGCGGCACGAGGACGCGTCGCGCAAGAACATTTCCACCAGCGAGGATCAGGCGGCGCTCTCCGGGGAGGAGCGGAAACCGATTGAGGTGGCCTTCGAGCGTCGGCATGCGGACCTGGACCCGCAGTTCGTCTGGAACGGCAAGGATGTGCAGCATTGCACAGGCGCGCTCGCAAACAGGATTCGGCGTGATCAATGCGGCCCCTGGCGTATTGCACGGGCCAGCACAGCAAGGGCGAAAAGCGTTGTCAAGGTAACGCCGACGCAAAGCCAGCCGAAGCCGCCGGTGGCCATCAGTTGCCCAGCCAGGCCCGGCCCCAGCATGCTGCCGAACGCCAGACTCGCCGCGACCAACGAGGTGGCTCGGCCGCTGGTGTCCGCGGTCGCGATCGCAGCGGTCATCCAGGGCAGCGCGAAAAGCCAGGCAAACATGAACAGATTGACAGCCGCCACAAAGGTGACGAATCCGCCCATTGCTGCGAACAGGGCAATGGCCAGCGCCTGTATCAAGCCGGCCAGGAGCAGAGGCTTGACGCCGTCCAGACGCACCGCCAACCAGGCTGCACCAAGGGATCCCAAGCCGCCTGCGAGGGCTGCTACCGATAGCGCCGCCCCGATGGCCGCGCCGTCAAATCCGCCAGCGACGCCGCGTCGCTCGACAAAGGACCAGAGGGCGCTCTGGCCGATTGTGAACACGAATAGTGCAATCAAACCGATCACCGCGTTTCCTGGCAAGCGTGTCCGGACGCGGCTGGCGTGCGCGGTGACGGCGACAGGCGGCTCGGTCGGACGGGCAATCCAGGGGACGCACAGGGCGCCGACTGCGGCTGTCAAAGCAAACGCCATCAACATTCCGGCCAGGCCGAAAGTCGGCAGAATGAACAAGGAGATAATGGCCAGAAGCGCAGCGCCGAGCGTCACCTCGCCGAGCAGCTTGACAGCGAATGCTCGGGTGGGATTCGAGCGCTCGCCGGCAATCACGAACGAGAGGCTGTAGAGTGCGCCGAGTAGCAGGCCGACGGCAAACACCAGGGAAGCAAACAACAACCAGCCTTCGACCATTCCGGCGAACGCCAGCAGGGTGGCGGCGCCGAGAAAAAGGCCGAGCGCCAGAGTGCGCCGGTCCACTCGCCACATCCAGACGGCCGCCACAGCCGATGAGATACCAAAGGCGCCGAGGTACAGGCTGCCGAGGCCGCCGGTGGCGCCATGGCTGAGCTGATGGGTATCGGCTGCTACGCCCAGGAACAGTGGCAGGGTGTTGAAGATCATCGCCGCGCAGGCGCCTGTGGTGATGACAGCCTGAAAGCCGGACTCGCCGTGTGCGTTCATCATCAATCCAGATCAGCCCGTCGTCCTTGTCCTGGCGCAATCTCCGGGTCTGGTGACCAGCCCGACATCTCAGCCTTCGATGCCGCCCATGCAGAGGTACTTGATTTCCAGGTAGTCATTCAGACCATACTTCGACCCCTCGCGGCCGTGGCCAGATTCCTTGACGCCGCCGAAGGGCGCGGCAGCATTGGAGATGATCCCCTCGTTGATGCCGACAATGCCGTATTCCAGCGCTTCGCTCACGCGCCAGACGCGGCCGAGGTCGCGGGCATAGAAGTACGCAGCCAGACCGAACGGGGTGTTGTTGGCCAGACGAATGGCTTCGGCCTCCGTATCAAAACGCATCAGCGGCGCTACCGGGCCGAAGGTCTCCTCCTGGCAGACGCGCATGTCCTCGGTTACGTCGATCAGCACCGTCGGCTCGACGAACGCTTCGCCATTCGTGCATCGGCCTGATCCGGTCAACGACGATGCACCCTTGGCCAAGGCGTCGTCGATCAGCGCCCGCACGCCCTGTGCGGCGTGCGCGTGAATCATGGGTCCCATGGTGGTCCCTGCTTCAAGACCATCACCCAGTTCCAGTTTCCGGGTCGCCTCGACCAGACGCTCCGCAAACTGATCGAACACCACGGACTGCACCAGCATGCGGTTGGCCGATACGCAGGTCTGGCCGGCGTTGCGGTATTTGCAGGCCATCGCCCCCGCTATGGCGGCGTCGAGGTCGGCGTCGTCAAACACGATGAAGGGCGCATTGCCGCCCAGTTCCATCGATGTGCGCTTGATCGTATCCGCCGAAGCGCGGATCAATGTCTTGCCCACCTTGGTGGAGCCGGTGAATGTCAGCTTGCGCACGGCAGGGTCGCGGGTCATCGCTTCGCCAATCGGGTGCGCGTCTCCGGCCAGGATGTTGACGACGCCGGCTGGTATCCCGGCGCGCGCCGCCAGCTCGCCGATCGCAAATGCTGAAAGTGGGGTGGATGGGGCCGGTTTGCACACCACAGTGCAGCCGGCTGCCAGGGCAGGCGCGATCTTGCGCGCCAACATGGCGTTGGGGAAGTTCCAGGGCGTGATGCACGCCACGACGCCAACCGGCTGCTTCAGCGTGACAATGCGCTTGTCCGCGCCCGGCGCCGGGATTACATCACCGTAGATGCGCTTGGCCTCCTCGGCAAACCACTCGAAATAGCTGGCGCCATAGGCAATCTCAACCCGCGCTTCAGCCAGCGGTTTGCCCTGCTCGATTGTGAGAATCCGCGCCAGATCCTCCTGGTGCGCCAGCATCAGCCTGAACATCGCCTGCAGCGCTTCTGCCCTTTCCCTGGCTGTGCGCCGCTGCCAATCGCGTTGCGCCCGTTCAGCAGCGAGGATGGCCTGCCTTGTCTCCGCGCCGCCGCAGCGTGCTACCTCGGCCACGGTGATGCCGGTTGCCGGATTAATGACGGCGAGACGGGCGCCATCATCAGCGTCTTGCCACTCACCAGCTATGTAGGCCTGTTCCCGCAGCAGCCCACTGTCTTTCAATTCCACAATGTCTCCCGTCAACTGCCCGTTCCCGATTCGCGCATGGTGATGCAGCCGGGTACCGGGCAGACCAGCGCGCACAGGTTGCAGCCAATGCACTCTGCCTCGTCCACCCAGGGTGCGCGGGACGACAGACCCGGTTTCGGATCATGACGCACCGGCGGAGGCACTTCGATGCGCGGGGCCTGACCATGGTCGGGCTCGCCATGCCATGCGGCGCACTCGGTCTGGCTGGTGTGGATGCACTGATGAGCGCCGTCAAGGCAAGCCACATAGCAGAGGTGGCAGCCGATGCACTTGTCGGCGTCAATGGCGGCGACAATGCGGTAGTTCAGGTCAAGCTCGCCCCACTCCCTGAAGTTGGGCGTCGCCTGGCCAACCAGCTCGGTCACGCATGCCATACCCTTGTGGTCCAGGAATTCGTTCAGGCCTTCGGTCAAGTCCTCGATGATGCGATAGCCCTTGTGCATCACCGCTGTGCAAACTTGAATATTGGCGGCGCCCAGGGCCATGAACTCTGCGGCGTCATGCCAGGTGGCAATGCCGCCAATGGCAGATAGCGGCACGTTGATGCTGGAATCCCGGGCCAGCGCGCCCACCATGTGCAGGGCGATGGGTTTGACCGCCGGCCCGCAGTAGCCGCCGTGGGTGCCCTCGCCGGCAACCGAAGGCAGGGGCGTCATGGCGTCGAGGTCAACGCCGATCAGGCTCTTGATGGTGTTGATGAGGGATAGCCCATCAGCACCCGCCGCCGCGGCCGCCCGTCCCGGAGTCAGAATGTCGTCCACGTTTGGCGTGAGCTTCACCAGCACGGGTACCGAAGCAAATTCCCTTGCCCAACGGGTGATTTCGGCCAGCACACGAGGTTCTTGGCCGACGGCGCTGCCCATGCCGCGCTCGCACATGCCGTGCGGACAGCCGAAGTTCAGCTCGATACCGTCGCAGCCCGCATCTTCCGAGCGGCGAATGAACTCCTCCCACTCGGCACGGGATTCCACCATCAGGCTGGAGATCAGCGCGTGGTCTGGATAGCGCCGTTTTACCCTGGCCATCTCTCGAAAGTTGGCGCCGAGAGGGCGGTCCGTGATCAGCTCGATGTTGTTGAATCCCGCCATCTTGGCGCCGCCAATGTCCAGAGCGCCGAACCGACTGTCGAGATTGACGATAGGGTTGCCCAACGTCTTCCAGACTGCGCCGCCCCAGCCGGCGTCGAAGGCGCGCATTATCTGCTCGCCGCTATTGGTCGGCGGCCCGGACGCCAGCCAGAACGGATTGGGGCTGCTAATGCCGCAGAACTCGCTACCGAGGTCAGCCACGATCGCAATCCCACAGGCTCAGCATGGCTTGCGCTGCAATGCGACCGTCGGCGGCGGCGTGCACGACTTCCCGGCCACCGTTCACGCAATCGCCCCCAGCGTAAACCCGTGGCCGCGAGGTCGCCCGGGTTTGCGGTTCGGTCCAGATCGTACCGTCGGCGTTCAGGCGAATCCCGGCGTCCAGCAGCGCCGCCCAGGGCGCCTGCCCCGCTGCGACCACAAGCAGATCACAGTGCAGTTCCACCTCTTGTCCGCCGGCGGCGTCCTCGAATACGGCGCCTGTCAGTTGCTGCTGACGGTGCACCGTGCGGCGCGGCTGCATTCGATCTCGCAGGCGGACACCGCACCGGCGCGCATCGGCCAATTCGTGCGCATAGGCGCTCATGGCTTGCCTGTTGCGGCGATAGACCAACGTCACATCCGGGACGCCCAGCATCGCCAGTTCGCGTGCGACGTCAACGGCCGTATTGCCGCCGCCCACGACCAGGGCGCGACGGACCTGGGCTGGCAAACGGAATCCTGGCTCGTTCTTGATGGCCCGGATCAGCGAGGTGGCGCCCCATACGCCGGGGCCGTCCAGACCGAGGGTTCTGGCGTGGCCCAGGCCCACGCCGACGAACACCGCATCGTGTGCATTCACCAGATCGCCGATTGCGACGTTCTGCCCAACCTGGGCGTCTGTTCTGATATCAATGCCGTGGTCAAGCAACCAATCCACTTCGGCCAGGCTCGACTCGGCGCGCATCTTGTAGGGCGCGACGGCACTGGTGTTCAGGCCACCGGGCCATTCGCCCTGTTCGTGGATGGTCGCCCGCACCCCGGCAAGGGCCAGATGTGCGGCACAGGCCAGGCTGGCCGGACCGGCGCCGATCAGCGCGACGCTCCGGTCCAGGGCGGGCGCAGGCGTAAACAAGCGCCGCCCGCTGGCCTGCTCATCCGCGAGAGCGGAATCGGTGGCATAGCGCTGCAGGCGGCCAATGGCGATCGGTTGGGCGCCAAGATGATGATAGACACAGGCCCCGGCGCACATTTCCTCTACCGGACAAACCCGCGCGCAGGAGGCGCCCAACATATTCTGATGGAATATCGTCCTGGCGGCGCCGCGCAGATTGCCGGAACTGATCTGGGCGATGAATTTGGGAATGTCGATGGCCGTAGGACAACCGCGCACGCAGGGCGCGTCGAAGCAGCCCAGGCAGCGATTGGCTTCCGTGAGCGCCTCGGCTGGCGCATAGGGCGGCTTGGCGTCCTCAAAGCGGCATTCCAGGCGGTCAGCGGCAAGGCTCGACTCCTCGCACGGTCGCCATTGCCGGACCGAACCCACTGACGACATTTTCGATCTGACCGGCGTGTGCTGCGCTCAGGGCGCTGTCACGGCCTGATAAGCATCGGGACGACGGTCCCGGTAGAAGGACCAGACCGCCCGCACCTCGTCAATCAGGCCGAGATCAAGATCGGCGATCAAGAGTTCGTCCGATGTATCTGAAGCCTTGGCGACGATCTTTCCGCGTGGGTCCACGAAGTAGCTGCTGCCGTAGAAGGCGCCAAGATTCCACGGCGCTTCAACGCCCACCCGGTTGACGCAGCCCATGAAGTAGCCGTTGGCCACAGCGTGCGCAGGCTGCTCAATGGTCCATAGATGATCGGACAATCCGCTTACCGTGGCCGACGGATTGAACACCACCTCCGCGCCTCCAAGGCCAAGTGCTCGGGCGCCCTCCGGGAAGTGGCGATCGTAGCAGATGTACACGCCCACCTTGGCATGGGCGGTGTCAAACACCGGATAGCCCAGGTTGCCCGGACGGAAGAAGAACTTTTCCCAAAAGCCAGAAGTCTGCGGAATATGCGTCTTTCGATACTTGCCGAGATAGCTGCCATCCGCATCAATCACCGCGGCGGTGTTGTACAGCAGGCCGCTCGCTTCCTTCTCGTACACAGGCACAACCATTGCCATGGCGTATCGGCGCGCGTACTCGGCCAGACGCTCGGTCGTTGGCCCCGGCACCGGTTCGGCGGCTGCAAACCAGGCGACATCCTGGCTCGGACAGAAGTAGGGTGCGTTGAAGAGTTCCTGAAGGCACAGGATCTGCACCTGGCTGCGGCCGGCTGCTTCAATCAGAGGCAGATGCCTGGCGATCATCGCTTCCTTGATTTCAGGAATCGGGCCGCCCGCTTCGTTATCCGGCAACGACATCTGAATCAATCCGCACTTCAGGCTTCTGGTCGTCATGCCACCGTCATCGCAACACCTTCCTTCCGCCACTTGACTAGCTCAATCCGCTGAACAAGCCGCGTTTCAGAAAGTTGCCGGCGCCCGGCCTGCCCTGCCAGGTCTTGTCTTCGACAATGACGCGACCCCGACTGATGACTGTCTTGCAGACGCCCTGAACCTCGAAGCCCTCGTAGGCGCTGTAGTCCACCCGCATATGGTGGGTGTGCGGGTTGCTGACGCTGATTGTTTCGCTTTCTTCCTGGTCGAAAATAACCAGGTCGGCGTCGCTGCCAACCGCGATGGTTCCCTTGCGCGGGAACAGGCCAAAGAGCTTGGCGGGCGCCGTCGAAGTCAATTCGACAAACTTGTTCAGCGATAGCCTGCCCGCGACCACGCCGCCGTTGAAAACCAGGCTCATGCGGTTCTCGACGCCCGGCGCGCCGTTGGGAATCTTGCTGAAATCATCCCTGCCCAACGCCTTCTGGTCGTTGAAGCAAAACGGGCAGTGGTCCGTGGCGATGCTGTGCAGGTCGCCGAAACGCAGGCCTCGCCACAGATGACTCTGATTCCAGCGTTCTCGCAAGGGTGGCGTCATGACGTATTTGGCGCCTTCGAAGTCGTCCTGGTCGTAGCGGCTCGCGTCCAGGAACAGGTATTGGGGGCACGTTTCAGCGTACACCTCGGCGCCCCGGTCGCGCGCCAGAACAACCTGCTCCAGCGCGTCCGCGCAACTCAGGTGAACGATGTAAACGGGTGCCCCGGCCACCTCGGCGATGGCGATGGCGCGATGCACGCCTTCGGCCTCCATCCGCGTCGGGCGCGTCAAGGCGTGGTGCTTGGGCGAGGTTTTGCCCTCGGCCAATGCGAGCTTGACAATCTCGTCGATGACAATGCCGTTCTCGGCATGCATGCACACCAATGTGCCGTCGTCGCCCGCCTTGCGCATGGTCCGAAACAGGGCGCCGTCATCGACATAGAGCACCCCTGGATAGGCCATGAACATCTTGTAGGAGGTGACCCCCTCGTCCGCCAGGCGGCGCAGCTCCCAGAGCCGCGTGTCGTCCATGTCCGTGACAATCATGTGGAATCCGTAGTCGATGCTCGCCCGGCCAGTGGCCTTGGCGTGCCAAGTCTCCAGGCCCTCCAAGCTGGAGTGTCCCTTCTGCTGCATGGCGAAGTCGATGATCGTGGTTGTGCCGCCGAACGCGGCCGCCCGGGTCCCGGACTCGAAGTCGTCGGCGCTGTTCGTGCCGCCGAAAGGCATGTCCAAGTGCGTGTGGGGATCGACCCCGCCGGGAATCACCAGCTTGCCTTCAGCATCCAGGACGCGGTCAGCTTCAATTTCGAGGTTTCGGCCAATCAAGGTGACCGCCTCGTTCTCGATGAAGATGTCTGCCTGGTAGTCGTCCACCGCGGTGACGATGCGACCGTTACGAATCAGCAGTGACAAGTTGCCTCCCCCGCTGCAAGTCCAATTGGCGCCGGGCGCCCAGGCCGTGAATCGCAAAAGCGGTCAAGCCGCCGGAAAACCAGGACGCTGTGTGGAGCCACTCCAACCACGGGACGAAGTAGCCGATCAGGGCGACGGCCACCCCGCCAGCCAGGGCAAACGCTGCGACCGGATTGATGCCCCGACTGTAGGCGTAGGGACCGTTGGGGTCGAACAGCGCTGCAACCGACAAGCGAGCCCGTCGAATCCAGAAGTAGTCCGCCAGCATGACCCCCAAGACCGGTCCCAGCAGGCCGCTGACGAACACCAGCAGATCGCCGATGCGGTCGAAGAGCCACCAGGGAGCAGTCAGAACACCGATCGCAGCCGTAATGAAGCCGCCGCGCCGGAAATCCAGGCGTCGAGGCTGGAGGTTGGCAAAGGCATGGGCCGGGGCAATGACGTTGGCAGCGACGTTGGTGGTCACCGTGGCTACAAGCAGCGCCACTTGCGCGGCAATAACCAATATCGGGTTATCAAAGTGGGTGATCAGGGTGACTGGATCCCAAGGCGCATCCTCAGCGATGAGAATCTGGTCGAATGCAACCAGGGCGGCACAGGTGACGAAAACGCTGACAAAGCTGTACAGCAGCATGGCGCCCGGCAAGCCCAGTAGCTGGCCCGCCGCCTGTGCGCGCTGGGAGCGGCTGTAGCGGGTGATGTCGGCAATGCTGATGGACATGGTGGCCCAGAATCCGACCATGGCGGTGGTCCAGAAGAGCCAGAGCCGAAGCCTGGAGTCTGCGTCGGTGGCTTTGGTTGGAGTAATTACTGACGAGAGGGCGCTACTGCTCCGAAACTGGACTGCCACTGGCCCGGAGGGCAACTCGGACGATTCAATGACAGCGCCGTCGCGAACCAAGGGACGCCACGGCAGAGCCTCGATGCCATTGCGCGGGCCTGCGCGGTACTCATCGGCCTTGACGGCGCCGCCGCGCCCGCTCAAAGGCGCCAACAGCAGCCCGCCCTGCGCATCGTAACTCGCAGTGGGGCGTTCAAGCTGGGCGGTTTGCTTCAGCGCGGCGCCGAATCCGCCCGCCTCATTGACGCCCCAAGCCACCAGCAGCAAGCCAACGCCGAGTAACAGGGGCGCTGCCAACGACTCAAGACGGCGGATTGAATCAATGCCGCGCCAGATGACGAGCAAGTTCAAGGCCAGGGAAAGTGCAAAACCGGCAAACTTGCCGGGTGTCAATTCCGCAACCACAGGGACTCCGGCGAGAACGCAGCCAATGCCATAGAGAGCCAGACCGCCGACCCAGGTTTGAACCCCGAACCAACCGCAGGCGACCAGCGCCCGCACCAGCGCCGGTCCATGAATGCCGACGACCCCGAAGGCAGCGCGGCCGAGCACCGCAAAAGGCAATCGATAGCGCACTCCGGCGTGGCCGTTCAGGATCATGGGTACGGTAACGATGACATTGGCAATGAAGATGATCGCGAGAGCCTCCGTCCAACCGACCCCGCTGCGAATCATGTAGCTCGCCAGGAGCCAGGTGGGGATGCACACCGCCATGCCGACCCAGATGGCCGCCAGATCCCAAAGGCTCCAGGTGCAACGATCCTCGGCCAAGGGCGCCAGGTCCGCGGCGTGAAGCGGCGAACCTTCGATGGCTACATCTGCGCCAGCCAAAGTTGACACGCATCCCGCTCCGTCAATCGAAGTCCGAGAGCTGCCGCACAGAACCGAAAGTCAGAATTCGAATCGACCGCTTACGCCAATTTCTCGCCTGTCGGTGTTCCAAAGCGCGAAGCCAAGGAATCCGGGGTAGTAGTTGCGCACTCGCGTGTATTTCTTGTCGGCCAGGTTGATGCCGTAGAGAGCCAGCCGCCAGCGCTTGCCGGCGCCCGCGTACTCGATGCGAGCATTCAACAGGCCGTATCCATCCTCCCGTTCGAAGGGTGAATTGGCGATCTGGCCGTAGAAATCGTCGCGATAGGCGTAGTCGGCCCGCACCAGCAAGCTGGCGCCGCCTGGCATGGGCCATTGGGCTTGGGGCGAAACGCTCCAGGTGACCTTGCTGACGTATGGCAACTTCGAGCCTTCACTGAAATTCGCCTCAAGTGTGGGGTCCAGATCCACCTCGGTGATTTCCGCGTCCGTGTACCCCAGGGTGGCAACCACCTGCAGCCAGGGCGACAACACGGCGGTCATCTCGACTTCCAAGCCGTCAACTTCCGCTGCCGCAGCGTTCAGGACGCGGGTATCAAAGGCGTTGCCCACGCGATTGACTTGCGCCTGATAGTCTTCGTAATCGCTGGTGTAGGCGGAGACATTGAGCCGCAAGCGGTCGTCGAATGCCTGAGTCTTGACGCCCAACTCGATCATGTCCAGATACTCCGGGTCATAGACCCCGACGCTGGCCGGGGCCGCAGGCCGGGCCGCAAAGCCGCCGCTGCGAAATCCACGAGAGTAGGTCGCGTACAGCATGACCTCGTCCGAGACCTGGAACTTGCCGTTGACTGTGCCTGAAACCGCATCCCAGGAATCGCCGAGGGCGGTGGGTGGAATCTTGTAAACCGGTTGCCCGTCGTCATTCAAGGCGGGCGCTCCGGTTGCATCAAGCGACTGATAGTAGACGTCATAGTCTTTCTTCTCATCGGTGTAGCGCAGCCCGGCCGTGACGCTGAAACGCTCGCCGACATCGACGGTGGCCTGGCCGAAGGCGGCATAGCTACTGGTCTTCACTTGTGATCGCCTCTGGTCAAGGGCCCCGAACTGATCGTCGTCCTGAAGATTGTGGCCATCCTCGGTGAAGTAGTAGAGGCCGGCGATCCAGTTCATCGTGCCGGAATCGTTTTCGCCAAGCAGTTGCAACTCCTGGGAAAATTGGTCCGAGGCGCCCGATTCCGAGTAGTGGACGACCACCTGGGGCGCGCCGTCGAATTCGAGGTTGCCGACGTACTTCATGTCCCGATAAGCGGAGATGGACTTGAGCGTCAGGGTTGGCGACAGATCCCATTGCCAGGTGGCGGAGACGCCAAACAGGTCCTGCTCGGTGTCCAGATCGTCCAGTGAGTAGTTGTCGAAGGGGTCCGCAGCCGCGGCGCCCGTGCAGGGCGCATACTGGCCAGCTCCGGTGCTGGTAAAGCAGGGCGCCGCTCCGAAGAAGTTCACCATAAAGTCGCCAAACTCGTAGAAGCTGTGCGGCACCGCGCCCTGACGCGCTCGGCTGGCGTCCATCACCAGCGACAGTTCCGAGGCGCTGCCGCTCCAGTACAGGGCCGCTCGCCCACTCAGGCTGTCTTCGTCACCGAGATCATCACCCGTGAATATCTGCTCGCCAACGCCATCACGATTGCGGCTTAGGATGCCGGCGCGCATGGCCAAGCTGTCGCTCAACCCGATCTCACCCGAGGCTTCGACATTGATGCGCCCATCCTCACCGACGGTGGCCGCCACGTGACCACCCGGTTCGCCGCTCGGCTTGCGGCTGACCACATTGACCGCACCGCCGATGGTGTTCTTGCCGAACAGCGTACCCTGGGGGCCACGCAGCACCTCCACGCGCTCCAGGTCGAGCAGATCCAGGGCGGCGCCCTGGTTGCGGCCCATGTAAACACCGTCTATGTAGAGGCCGACGCCCGGATCGGTGGTCACCATGTGATCGGATTGGCCGACGCCGCGCAGAAAGATAGCGCCCGCCTCTGCGCTGCCCATGCCGTAGGAGGTGAACGACATGCCCGGTGTGAACTTGCCGATGTCGCGCAGGTCGATCATGTTGGCCTGCTCCAGATCTGCCTCGGCGAAGGCGGTGATGGAGATCGGGGTTTCCTGCAGGGACTCCTCCCGCTTGCGCGCGGTGACAATCACTTCTTCCACCGCGCCGACAGCCGCCTCAGCCGCGGCAGCCTCTGCGCTTGCCAGTGAACCGGCGCTGGCCAGCGTAGCCAGCGCCGCCAGCCATGCGGCAAATCGCAGCCAGAAAGCGGGACGGTCTGGACGTTCCTTGTGACGCTCAATTTGCATGGCGGCGATCTCCCGGCTTCGACAGTCGCCTCACGCTATCCCGGTTTGACACAGTTGTCAAACAAATTCTGACAATCTAGTTTGACATGTATGTCAGCGTCAGATAGCTTTCATGCCGATGAAAAGCATACCAAAGTCAGGATTCCAGGCCGCAGCCCTTGAGGACGATGCCGGTCACCGTATCGACGCCGTCTTCAAAGTGCGCGGCGTTCAGGCGACGGACGCCGAGGATGCTGCGGATCTGCTGCTCGAAATCCGCGTAGTACTGGGTGGCGCCCCACACCAGAAAGAAGAAATGGCGCGGGTCGAGGCGATCCATCTTGCCCTCGTCCATCCATTGGCGGAGGACCGCGCACTTCTCATCGGTCAACGAGCGAATGCCCTCGTTTTCCTCCCGGGTCAGCATGTCCGAGCCGCGAATGACTTCCTTGGCGAACACCTTGGAGGCAACCGGATGTCGTCTGGAGTACTCGATCTTTACCCGAATGTAGTCTCTGATGGCTTCAGCTGGTTCTCGCTCCGGGGAGATTTGATCAAAGGCCCTTTCCCACTCGGCGCGCAGTTGCGTGATGATGCGTCGGTAGATCTGGCGTTTGGACGAAAAATAGTAGTAGAGGTTGGGGCGTGGCAGCCTGGCGGCTCGGGCGATGTCCTCCATCCGCGTTCCATGCAGACCCCGCTCCGCCAGCAACTTCTCCGCGGCGCGCAATATCTGCGCCTCCTTCTGATCGCGTGGATTCGACGCGCGAGCCATGCCGTCCTTCTCCGATTCCCGTTCCGTATCCAGGGGAGGCTGCGCCGACTTGAGAGCCCGAGGCGCTGCCGAAGCGGATTGGATGCTAGCATAGCGTGCTGATGGCGGTGCCACTCAGACAGTTCATGCGCCGCTGGCTCGACGGATGGCAGTCCGATCTGCCGTCAGTCTGGCGTGGTGAATTCGATGGCTTCGAATTGCCGACCGACGCGATCGACCCCGGCCTGGGCCTTGAGGATGGGGAGCTTGTCTATCCAGGGCGCCGGAACCAGGCCCTTCCCGGCGCGCCTGACGGCGCGCACCTGTTCCGCGCCTTTGACGGCATCGCGCCGAATCAGGTTCGCTGCGTGCTGTTGGGGCAGGACCCGTATCCGGACGTTTGCTTTGCCACGGGTCGCGCCTTCGAGGCCGGCGCTTACGCCAGTTGGAGCGATCTCGACAGCATGGCGTCGCCCAGCATGCGCAACCTGATCCAGTGCGTGTACGCCGCCCGCTCAGGCGATCCGAGCTACGCCCGGGACACAGCACAATGGCCGTGTGTTCTGGCGTCAGTGTCGGATTCGCGCAATCGCTTTCCGGCGCCAGCGGCGCTGGCCCAGGACTGGGTGGAACAAGGCGTTCTTCTGCTCAACTCAAGCCTGACGATCAGCCGCTTTGCGGTGCAGGGCCACCCGCACCAGACCGGCGGCCATCTGCCGCTCTGGCGACCCTTCGTGGCGCGTCTCGTGCAACGCCTTCAGAACTCACCGTCCTGGCCACTGGTTTTTGTTCTGTTCGGTGACGCCGCCCGCCAGGCAGCCATTCAAGGCGGTCTGTCGGGCGATTTTGAAGACCCGGAGCATCCTTCGGTGGTTGCCGCCCCGCACCCCGCCGCCGGAGAGGCCTTTCTGCGGCACGGCAATCCCTTCATCGAATGCAACCGCAAGCTCGCCGCCATGAACCGGTTGCCAATCCGCTGGTAGCGGAGCGCGATATGGACAAGGAGTACGACTACATCATCATTGGTGCTGGCTCTGCTGGCTGTGTGCTGGCCAACCGCCTCAGCGCAAGCGGCGAACACGAGGCGCTTCTGATCGAAGCCGGAGGCCGCGACAGCAACTATCTGTTTCGCCTGCCCATGCTGATGGGCAAGTTGATGCACTCCGGCATCTACAACTGGGGTTACCACACGCAACCCGAGGCGCACCTGGATGGTCGCCAGGTGTACTGGCCACGAGGCAAGGCGCTGGGCGGTAGTTCCACGATCAACGGCATGATCTACGTGCGCGGCAATCCGGCCGATTACGATGGCTGGGCGGCGGCTGGCAATCCAGGCTGGTCCTACGCCGAGGTGCTGCCCTGGTTCAAGCGGTCCGAGCGCCACGAAGACCGTTCGGACGGCTACCACGGCAACCATGGAGAGCTCAGCGTGCGCCGGGCACGGGGCGAAAACGCCATGTTCGACGCCTATGTCGAGGCCGGGGTGCAGGCCGGATACGGGTTCACCGACGATTTCAACGGCGATTGCCAGGAAGGCTTTGGCCGCTATGACTTCACCATTGAAAGAGGCAAGCGGTGCAGCGCCGCCAGAGCGTTCCTGCACCCGGTCACCAAGCGCCGTAACCTGACCGTTGCCGCCAATGCGCTGGTTCACAGGATTCTCATCGAGAGCGATGCGGCCGTCGGCGTCCAGTACCGGGCAGACGCGCACAAGCGATCAGGCAGCCGTCTGCTGACCGCCCGAGCCGCGAAGGAAGTGCTGCTCTGCGCCGGGGTGGTGAATTCCCCTCAACTTCTGATGCTCTCCGGCATTGGCGACAGCGAAGCGCTTGAAAGCCACGGGATTGCGCCTGTGCGTCACCTGCCCGGCGTCGGCAAGAACGTGCAGGACCATGTGGACTGCTGTCTGGTGCACGCCTGTCGTGCGCCTGTCTCCATTCGCAACAACCTGCGCGTGGATCGGGTGGCCCTGAGCGTCGCCGAAGCCGCCTTGTTCGGCACCGGATTCGTCACCTCCTTCCCCTATGAAGCTGGCTCCTTCATGCGCAGCTCCACCGCCCTGGCGGCCCCGGACATACAAACCCACTTCATGCCCGCCACCGAAGAGACGGCCAACCTGCATTGGTCGTTGATGTCGTCGGGCGGTTCCGGGAACATCGGCAAGGAACATGGGATCACGATCCGCATCGGTCCGACGCAGCCGTCCAGTCGCGGGCAAATCGCGCTTCGCTCCGCGAACCCGGAGGACGCGCCGTTGATCTTTGCCAACTACCTGGAAAGTCAGGGCGACGCGGAGACCATGATGGCGGGCGTGGAGATGATGCGCGAGGTGATGGCCGCCAAGGTCCTTGGCGGGGTCCTGGGCGAGGAGCTGGCCCCCGGGCCGGCCATTAGCACGCGGGCGCAAATGCGCAGGTGGTTGGTCGATGCGGCAATGACAACCCTGCATCCGGTGGGGTCCTGCAGGATGGGCGCTGGCGCGGATGCGGTCGTGGACGCCGAACTGCGGGTGCACGGTGTTGAGCGGCTGCGGGTGGTGGACGCATCGATCATGCCCACGATCACACGCGGCAACACCAACGCGCCCGCTATCATGATCGCCGAGAAGGCCGCCGATCTGATTCTCAATCCCCCTGCCGGCGCGTCGGCTGCCGGTATAAAACCAGGAGCTTCGCCATGATAATCGACCATCGCACCTATACCTTTCGACCGGGCGCCATGCGACGCTGGCTCAACAAGTACGAAGCGGAGGGCCTGCCGATACAAAAGGAGTACCTCGGTGCCTTCATTGGCCTGTTCACAACCGAGATCGGCAACCTGCATCAGGTGGTATTCATGTGGGGCTATGACTCCCTGGGCGACCGCGAGGCGCGTCGGGCGAGGCTGGATGCCGATCCGCGCTGGGGTCAGTTCATCAACGAGGTCTGGGCCATGGAAGCGATTGTCGAGCAGAAGATCAAGATTCTGCGGCCAGCCGAATTCTCACCCATCCGGTAGCGGCCCCCGGACCCCGACAACGGGCCATGTCCTGTACCATGCGCGGAAGATGCGAACCCTGACCTGACCATCGTGCGCGAGCAAGTGGACATCCGCGACCAGGAGAGCGCGCTCTCCTTGTTGGCCGAGGCGATTCTTGGCGAGGCGCAGCGTCTTGGCGCCGACGCGGCGGAGGTGTCCGCATCCGTCGAGATTGGTCTCAATGTACGCGTTCGCAAGGGCGCCATCGAGGCGGTGGAGTACGGCCAGGATCGAGGCTTCGGCATCACCATCCACGACGGCCAGCGCAAGGGATCTGCGAGCACTTCCGACAGCAGCGACGCAGCCGTGCGCGAGACTGTGGCTCGGGCAGCGGACATTGCCAGGCGCACTCAGGCGGACCCCTGCAACGGCCTTGCCGGTGCTGAACTCATGGCGCAGAATCCGCCGGATCTGGATCTGTTCCATCCAGCGCCTCTGGACGCAGCCGCCACGGAGGCGTCGGTGCTCGCTTGCGAGGCAGCGGGCCTGAATGCGGACAAGCGCATTGTCAATTCCGAGGGTGGCGAGGCCAGCA
The DNA here is from genome assembly GCA_965199705.1 of Pseudomonadales bacterium. GTDB lineage: Bacteria > Pseudomonadota > Gammaproteobacteria > Pseudomonadales > Azotimanducaceae > Azophilus. Next base: position 209,320 of record OZ241359.1, on the reverse strand, counting down.
TCAGCCAGTCCTGCGTTGTCTATGCCAATTCGCACGGGTTTCTGGGCCACTATGCCGGCACGCGGCAATCCATGAGTTGCGTGCTCATCGCCGAGGACGGCAACGGCATGCAGCGAGATTACTGGTACAGCGCAGGGCGCAAGCCAGAATCTCTGGAAGCGCCGGAGGAAATCGGACGCAAGGCGGCGGCCCGAACCCTGGCGCGGCTCTCGCCGCAGAAGGTCGCGACTGGCCATTTTCCGGTCATCTTTGCCGCTGAGTCCGCGCGCTCGGTGGCTGGCCATATCATCGGCGCGCTCAGTGGCGGCGCCCTGTATCGCAAGGCGTCCTTTCTGCTCGACTCCCTCGGCGACGAAGTGGCGCATCCCTCTGTTTCCCTGTTCGAGCAGCCCATGCTGCCGGCAGGATTGGGGAGCGCTGCCTTCGATGCCGATGGCGTAGCGACTCGGGAGCAGGCCTTCATTGCCGAGGGCCGAGTGCGCGGTTACGCCCTGTCCGCCTATTCAGGCCGTCGCCTGGGGCTTCCGACCACCGGCAATGCTGGCGGCGTGCATAACCTGCGCTTGACCGGCCGCACACTGCCCTTTGCGGACCTCTTGCGTGAAATGGGCGCCGGACTCTACGTTACGGAACTCATGGGCATGGGCGTCAACGGCGTCACCGGCGACTACTCGCAGGGGGCCTCCGGCTTCTGGGTCGAGGGCGGCGAGATCCGATATCCGGTGCATGAGGTGACGATCGCCGGCAACCTGAAGGACATGATGCGCAATCTTCGGGCGGTTGGAGACGATGAAGACTGGCGGGGCAACATCATTACCCCCAGCCTGCTGATCGACGGCATGACGCTGGCGGGCGGCGGTTGATCGGCCCGAATGTGGCGACGCCAGGACGCTGGCTCGCGCAATGGCCGGGACCGGGCGGGTCAGGTTATCCCGGCGCCCGAATCACACGCTCCACACGCTGATAGCCGCGCGGCAGCTTCTTGCCGCGTTTTGCCCGATCGCTGGCCTGGGCCGCCAGATGACGATACTTGAAGCGCAGATAGCGGGCGCCGGAAAACACCTGCATCTCCTGGCCAGGCGCGACGCTGATGGCTGCGATCAACTGCTCCTCGCCGCCCTTTGGCAACTTGATCAGCTTGACGCCCTTGCCATGCGACTGTACCGGCAGGGAATCCAGTGGAAACACCAGAAGATAGCCACCGCTGGTGACGGCGGCCACGAGCGTCGGCTCTCCTGTATTGCTGGCTGCCACATCGGGCGGCAAGGCTTCGCCGTCGCCTGCTGTGCTGAGGCACGCCTTGCCGGCGCGATTCTTGGTCGCCATGTCTTCGATGCGCGTGACGAAGCCGTAACCGGTGCTGCTTGCCAGGAGCACCTGGCTGCCAGCCGGACCGAATGCCAAGCCGGCGAAGCGTGCGCCCTTGGGCGGTTTGAGGCGCCCGGTCAAGGGTTCGCCCTGACTGCGCGCGGAAGGCAGGCCGGCGGCCGAAATGCTGTATGACCGACCGGTGCAGTCGAGCAGCGCCAGGACGTCGTTGGTGCGCCCGCGCCCGGCGGCGGCGAAGGCATCGCCTGTGCGGTAGGGCAATTCGGCCGGATCTATGTCGTGGCCCTTGGCCGAGCGCACCCAGCCCTGCTCGGAGAGCACAATGGTGATCGGCTCGTTGGCGACCAGCTCGGTTTCGGAGAAGCGAACGGCCTCAGGTTCAATGGAGAAGGGCGAGCGCCGAGGGTCGCCGTATTGTCTGGCGTCCGCCGCCAGTTCTTCCCGGATCAACGCTCGCAGACGCTCATCTGACGCCAGCACGCTTTCGATCTCCAGGCGTTCTGTGTCAAGCGTCGCCGCCTCGTCGATCAGCTTCTGCTCTTCGAGCCTGGCCAGTTGCCGCAGGCGCAATTCCAGAATGGCGTCGGCTTGCGCCCGGGTCAGCCGGAACCGGACCATCAGCGCGGATCGGGGCGCGTCTTCTTCGCGAATGATTCTGATCACCTCGTCCAGGTGGCGAAACGCGATCAGGAGACCCTCAAGCAGATGCAGCCGGGCATGAATCTTTTCCAGCCGCCATTCCAGCCGACGCCGCACCACGGACCGTCTGTAGGTCAGCCACTCGGCCAACAACTGCATCAGGTTCTTGACGCCAGGCTTCTGATCCAGCCCGATGGCGTTCAGGTTGACCCTGTAGCTCTGCTCCAGGTCGGTGCTGGCGAACAGATGGCTCATCAGGCGGTCGCAGTCCACGCGATTGGAACGCGGGGTCAGCACCAGACGGGTGGGTTGTTCGTGGTCGGATTCATCGCGGATGTCGGTCAGCAGGGGCAGCTTTCTGGCCTGCATCTGGGCGGCGATCTGTTCCAGAACCCGCGCTGGCGAAACCTGATAGGGCAGGGCCGTGATGACGATGGCGCCGTTTTCGCGACGCCACACGGCGCGCGCCCGCAAGCTGCCGGTTCCGGTCGCATAGATTTCCCGAATCTTTTCCGGCGGCGTGATCAACACGGCTTCGGATGGAAAGTCCGGCCCTGGCAGGTGCGCCATGACGTCATCCAGACTGGCGTGCGGATGTTCGAGCAGGTGGCTCACGGCTGCCGCCACTTCCAACAGGTTGTGTGGCGGCACGTCGGTGGACATGCCAACGGCGATGCCGGTCGCGCCGTTCAGCAGCAGCATGGGCAGGCGCGCGGGCAGAACAGCCGGCTCGTCCTGGGAACCATCGAAGTTCGGCAGAAAGTCCACCGTGCCCTGGCGCGCCTCGCTGAGCAGAAGGTTGGCGTAGCGGGACAGGCGCGACTCGGTGTAGCGCATCGCCGCGAACGACTTGGGATCGTCTGACGCGCCCCAGTTGCCCTGCCCTTCCACCAGCGGGTAGCGAAACGAAAACGGTTGCGCCATCAGTACCATGGCTTCATAGCAAGCGCTGTCGCCGTGAGGATGGAACTTGCCGAGTACGTCGCCGACCGTGCGCGCCGATTTTGCGTACTTGGCCGAGCTGTCGAGGCCGAGTTCGTTCATCGCGAAGATGATGCGCCGCTGCACCGGTTTCAGGCCGTCAGCGATGTGCGGCAGCGCCCGGTCATTGATGACGTACATGGCGTAGTCCAGGTACGCGCGTTCCGAGTATTGGCCCAGCGGCAGGGTTTCGATGTCCGCGGAGTGGTTCTGCATGTGCGTGTCCTGGCGCTTGCCGTCAAACGGCGTTTGCTTCGTGGCCTCGGCTCTCGAGCCATTGGCGCCGGTCCCTGGCCCGGTCCTTGGCGAGCAGCATGTCCATGAGATCGTCAGGACGGCTGCCGTCCAGCGTGAGACGGACCAGTCGGCGGGTGTCCGGGTGCATGGTGGTTTCGCGCAGTTGTTTGGGGTTCATCTCGCCGAGCCCCTTGAACCTCTGAACCGAGGGAGTCGCCCGCTTCTTCTCCGCTGCGATCCGATCCAGCACCCCCTGCTTTTCGGCATCGTCCAGGGCGTAGTACACCTCCTTGCCCACATCAATGCGGTACAGGGGCGGCATGGCGACATGCACATGCCCGCGATCGATCACCGGACGAAAGTGGCGCAGGAATAGAGCGCAGAGCAGGGTGGCGATGTGCGCGCCGTCGGAATCCGCATCCGCCAGTACGCAGATGCGCTCGTAACGCAAGCCATCCAGGTTGTCCGAGCCAGGTTCGACGCCGATGGCGACGGCTATGTCATGCACTTCCTGGGAAGCGAGCGCGCGCGCTGCGTCCACCTCCCAGGTGTTGAGTATCTTGCCGCGCAATGGCATGACCGCCTGAAACGTCCGATCCCTCGCCTGCCGTGCAGAGCCGCCGGCCGAGTCGCCCTCCACCAGAAATATCTCGGTGCCTGCGGCGTCGCTGGCCGCGCAATCGGCGAGCTTGCCGGGAAGCGCCGGCCCTGCCGCCACCTTCTTGCGGGCAACGGTTCGGGCAGTCTGGGCGCGCCGGCGTGCGTTGCTCAGCGCCAACTCGGCAATTGCCTCGCCTTCTTCCGGATTGGCGTTAAGCCAGAGGCTGAACGCATCCTTGGCGATGCCGCCGATAAACGCCGAAGATGCGCGCGAAGACAGGCGCTCCTTCGTCTGGCCGGAAAACTGTGGACTTTTCAGCTTCGCGGACAGCACATAGGCGCACTGTTCCCAAAGGTCCTCTCCTGCCAGTTTCAGCCCGCGCGGGGTGAGGCCGCGGAACTCGCAGAACTCCCGCAGCGCTTCGGTCAATCCGGCGCGCAGACCATTGACGTGCGTGCCGCCGGCAGGGGTGGGGATCAGGTTGACATAGGCCTCTGCGATTCTGGGGCCGCCATCCGGCAGCCATTTGAGCGCCCAGGCCACGGCTTCGTCATTGCCCGTAGCATCGTGTGTGAAGGCGGCTGCCGGCAACGACTCGACCTGCTCCAGGGCTTGTTCCAGATAACCGGTCAGCCCGGCCTCGAACAACCAGACACTGGATGCCTGGGGATCATCATCCACAGTCAGGCGGACACTGAGCCCGGGACAGAGTACGGCCTTGGCGCGCAACAGGTGCGCAAGCGGCTCGCGCGCCAGATTCACCGAATCGAAGAACTGCGGGTCTGGCAGAAAGCGCACCCGGGTGCCGGTCTGCCGCTTTTTCGCGGAGGCGGTTCGAACCAGGGTCGTCACCGGTTCACCCTGTTCATATCTCTGCTGATGCAGGGCGCCATCGCGCCAGACTTCAATCTCCAGCCAGGTGGACAGTGCGTTGACCACGGAGACGCCGACGCCGTGCAGACCGCCTGCAAATTCGTAGCTTTCATGATCGAACTTGGCGCCGGCGTGCAGCCGGGTGAGGATCAATTCAACGCCGGGAACGCCGTGTTCCGGGTGCACATCGACCGGCATGCCTCGGCCGTCGTCGGCCACCGAGATGGCGCCATCGGCATGCAGCGTGACTTCGATGTCTCGGGCATGGCCGCCAAGGGCCTCGTCCACGCTGTTATCAACCACCTCCTGCACCAGGTGGTTGGGCCTTGCTGTGTCCGTGTACATGCCTGGCCGAAGCCTGACCGGCTCCAGCCCGGAAAGCACCTGCAAGGATTCCGAAGAGTAATCCCGGCTCATGGCGCGATGCTACGATTCCCCGTGGGACGTGTGAGTCAAGGCCCGTTCCGGCGGGCTGGCGCCGTGTTGCTGGCACCAGGCCAGATACTCGCCAAGCAGGCGATTGGTCTGCGCCTTTTCATCACGGTGGTACATTCTGGAATTGGGGTAGGAGTAAACGGGCGCGAAATTTCGGTCGCCCTGATAGGCCACCACTTCTGCGCTCCGCGCGTCGTGATACAGGCGGATAGTGAACAGGTGCGATTGGCTCCACGGCGCTGTCGGTAGCTGACGGATGTGAATCAGCGTGGTGTAGCGCGCCCGTTCCACCACTTCCAGCCTTATCTGGCTGCGACCTGATCCGTGCGGCATGTAGAAGACGTGAAAGGTGGTCTCGCGCATGGCCGGAAACAACGCCATCAGGCGCAGATAGTTGGCGTCGCACTGTGCCATGTGGGCCGCCAGGTCGATATGGTAGTCGTGGCCGCCCGGCCGCTTCATGCGCGTTTGTTCAAGCCGACGGTTCATGGTGCTTCAGTGCTTGCACAGGTTCCTCATCCTTCTTGATCGGTACGGCTCCTGATCCAGTTTCCGGGCTGGCGCAACGCTGCGATTATAGGAAATCCGCGCTGGCAGCATCATCTATCTTGTGTGGGAAGTAGCTGAAATGTGCCTGGGCGACGGCTTGCAGCAAAGTGCATCCGGCGTACAGGCTTCAGGGGGCTGCGCTGACGCACGGGCGGCTACGCTTTGATAGACTGGCCGACCCTTGATTCGGGAAGCAATCCATTGAGCGGCTGGATTCGGATCGCCAGTGTGGCGGGCAAGCTGGCGCGGCGTTTTTTCCCCCCGATTGGCGCCAGACTTCCCCTGCTGGCTGCGGTCTGCGTTCCAGTCCTGGCTGTTTCGGCAGACCTGGAGATCGCTTATCGGGACGCCCGCGACAATGACCCGGTGCTGGCCGCGGTTGAGGCCGGATACGCCGCACAACGACAAGCCATCCCGCAGGCACGGTCTGGTCTGTTGCCGCGGATGAGCCTGGCCGGCAACACCAGTCAGAATCGCCGCAGCTTCCCGATTCCACCCGTGCTTGATACCAACCCTGGCAGCCCGACCTTCGGCCAGATGGTCGAGATTCCGGCCCAGAGCTACAACGAACATGGGTGGCAAGCGCAACTGAATCAGCCCGTTTTCCGGCTGGCCGCCTGGTATGACCTGATGCGGGCCAGGGCTGTGGTCGATTCGGCTCGCTCCGGCCTTGGCGCCGCCGAACAGGCGCTGGTGCTGCGCGTCACCCAGGCCTATCTGGATGTGTTGCGGGCGCAGGACCGGCTCGATGCAGCGACTGCCCAGGAGCGGGCCGTACAGCGACAGCTGGATCAGGTACAACAGCGTTTCAATGTCGGTCTTGTCGCCATTACCGACGTGCTGGAGGCGCGTGCGGCCTACGACAGTGCAAGCGTGGCGCGGATTCAGGCGGAAGGTGATCTGCACGTTTTCTTCAACGCGCTGGAAACGCTCACTGGCGTTGCCTATGCCGGGGTGGACCGGGTGGCAGAAAACCTGCCAATCGTTGATCCGGAGCCACAGGATGAAGCCTCCTGGGTACAGGCAGCGCTGGCGTCCAACTTCAATGTGGCGTCCGCCCAGGCATCGGTCAAGGCGGCGAGGCGCAACCTGGCCGCACGGCGCGCAGATCTCTTGCCCACCATCGACGGCAGCGCTACCTACAGTCATTTCGTGACCGGCGGCCTGTCCTTTCTCGGCAACAAGATCAACACCACAAGCTACGCCCTGACCATGACGGTGCCCATCTATCAGGGCGGCTTCAATCACGCGCGGGCGGCGGAAGCGCGCGCCCTGGTCGAACAGGCTCGTCAGGAGTTGCTGAACCAGCAGCTGACGGCTACCCGCGACGCTCGCAGCCTGTATCGTCGGGTGCTGACGGAGGTGGCGCGGGTTGGCGCTCGACGCAAGGCCATCGCCTCAAGCCAATCCGCCCTGGAAGCGACCGAAACCGGCTACGAAGTCGGCACCCGCAACATCGTTGACGTGCTGCTGGCTCAGCAGCGTCTGTTCGCTGCGCAGTTCGACTATGCCGACTCGCGCTACAACTATGTGATCGCCCTGATGTTGCTGAAGCAGACGGCCGGGTCGCTGGAAATTGCCGATCTGATCGATCTGAATCGCTATACCGACCCGGCCGATTCGGTGTCGCGCAGCGGTTCCTGAAGCTCCTTCAGCACCAGCCCGATCATTCGGTTCAAGGCGCCGGCATTTTCGCGCACGGTGCTGAGCGCCCGGCTGCCTGCCGCATGGCGCGCTTCTGCGTCGGCAAGCCAATGGCCCAGCCTTTCCGCCAGTTGCCGGGCGTTGGCGGCTGACGCAAGGCATTGCGCCTCTGCGAAGCGGGCCGCCACATCGTCGAAATTGTATCGGGATGGCCCCATGATGATCGGCAGTCGGCAGAGGGCGGCTTCGATGGGGTTGTGGCCACCGCCGCCGTTCAGGCTGCCGCCGATGAATGCCGCGTCCGCCACGCCGTACAGCGTCTGCAGCAGGCCCATGCTGTCTGCAATCACCACCTCAGGGCTGGTTTGCGGCCTTGCCTCGTCCTGGTGTTGCGTGTCAGCAAGCAGCCAGCGGCTCGCGAGCTGGGCATCAAGGCCCTGCGCCTCGTTCCGGATCAGATGCAGCAGGCCCTGGCTTCGGGCCGGATGCCTGGGCGCCAGCAACAGGCGGCTGGCGGGCAGTCTCTCGCGCAATATGCGGTGCGCTGCGAGAATGATCGACTCTTCGCCGGCATGGGTGCTGGCGGCAATCCAGACCGGGGCTTCCCGCCAGCCGAGTTGCGCTCGAATCGTGGCGGCCCGACTCGCATGATCCGCTGGCAGGCTGGCGTCGAACTTGATGTTGCCGAGTGTATGAAGCCGACTTGGGTGTGCGCCCAGGGCCTGGAATCGTCGGGCGTGATCCGGGTATTGGCAGGCCACACATTGCACCTTGTCGAGCATGGCGCGGGTCAGACCCGGGATTCGGGCGTAGCGGCGCGCCGACCGGGCCGACAGCCGGGCGTTGACAAGCAGTACGGGAATGCGCCGCTCGTGCGCCTCGTGAATGAGGTTCGGCCAGAGTTCGGTCTCCATCAGAATCAGCGCCCTTGGCCGAGTCCGGCGGAGGAAGGCGCGCACCATCAACGGATGATCGTAGGGGGCATAGCAGTGGGTGGCAACGCCAGACAGCAATCGCCTGGCTTGCTCGGCGCCTGCCGGCGTCAGGCTGGTCAGCAGAACCGGCTTGCCAAGGCGCTCCCCAAGCGCTCGCACCAAGGGGGCCGCAGCGATGGTCTCACCGGCGGAGACGGCGTGTACCCAGGGTGCGCCGGTGGGGACAGCGGGCGGCGTCCGCCCGAACCGCTCACCAAGCCGGCGTGCATAGGCAGGCTCGCGTCGCGCTCGCCACAAGAGGCGCAAGGGCAGCAGCGGCAGCGCGAGCCACACAAGCAGTCGATAGAATCCGAGCGCCATCAGCGCGCTCTGGGCGGTGGGTCGGGGTATAATCCTGCTGCCTTGACCAATCGCGCTTCCTGGTCAGTGCCCCGACGCGAGATGCGGGCCGGCACAGGCGATAGCCGGGGCGTTACCAAGCCAACCATTCAAGCCAGCCATTGTGGAGGATCATCATGCAGCCACGACGTCAATTCCTGAAAACCTGGGCCACCGGATTGGGCGCGATTCCGCTTGTCAATCTCGCGACGCCGGCCTGGTCGCAGGGGGAACCGAGGGTCACGGAAGATGATCCGGTGGCGATGGCCCTGGGATACAAGCATGACGCAGCCGACGTCGATCTGCAGAAATACCCGAAGCGCGGCACGCCGGAAGGAGCCAGCCAGTACTGCGACAATTGCATTCAGTACAAGGCCACCGAAGAGGCATGGGGCGCCTGTGCGATCTTGCCTGGCAAGCTGGTGGCGGCCAAGGGTTGGTGCAATGTCTGGGTCGCCATACCCGGCTGACGCCAGCGATGCCAACACCCCGGCGACTCCGCCCTGAGGCTCGGCAGCGTCGCTCAGGCAGGGCGGAATCCCGGTAAAAGGGGGAACGGGCGGCGCGTCAGCGGTTGTCGATGACCCAGCCGCCGGTAAAGAAATCCAGCCGATTCAGGAAGGTGTAGTCGGCCTCCCCGGCCATCAGCCCCACCAGAACCAGGATCACCAGCGGTGGCACGAGGATGGCGTAAATCAGAGCCATCCTCTCCCACATCATGTGCATGAACACGGCGACGATCAGGCCGGCCTTCAGCATCATGAAAATTATGATCAGGGTCCAGCGCAGATATCCCTGATAGCCCGCGACATCCACCATGAACGAGGCCGCGCTCAATACGAACAGCAGACCCCAGATCCAGAAGTAGATGGCGATCGGGTGTTGTTGACCTTCATCAGACATGCTGACTGCGCTCCCGTTACCAGAGATAGAAGAATGCGAAGATAAACACCCACACCAGATCGACGAAGTGCCAATACAGGCCCATGGTCTCGACGATCTCGTAGCGGTTCTTGCGCCCGGTCATGAAACCGGGGGTTTCCTTGTCCAGGTCGCCACGCAGCACCTTGATGGCGGTGATGATCAGGAACAGGACACCGAAGCTTACGTGGGTGCCGTGGAAGCCCGTAATCATGAAGAAGGCGGCGCCGAACTGGGGCGCGCCCATGGGATTCTCCCAAGGCCGCACGCCTTCATCGACAATCAGCTTGGTCCACTCGAACGCCTGCATCCCGACAAAGGTGGCGCCAAGAAAGGCCGTGATCGCCAACAGGCAGAAGGTTGGAATCTTGCGCTTTTCGTATCCGAACTTCACAGCCATTGCCATGGTGCCGCTGCTGGTAATCAGCACGAAGGTCATGATGGCGATCAGGATCAGGGGGATGTGCTTGCCGAACAGGGTCAGGGCGAACACCTCGCTGGCGTTGGGCCAGGGCGAGGTGGTGGACATCCGCACCGTCATGTACGACACCAGGAACAGCGAGAAGATGAAGGTGTCGCTCAGGAGAAAGATCCACATCATGGCCTTGCCCCAGGGAACGTTCTTGAACGCCCGCTGATCGGAAGACCAGTCTTCGACAATGCCCCGGAGGCCCGGCTTCAGCACGAGAGGTTCAGCCACGGTGAAGGATTCCTCTTGTCAGGTAAATGGAAAGCGCCAATTCAGGTGGACAGCAGCAGCCCGAACAGCACCAGCCACACGACGAACAGAAAATGCCAGTAGCCGGCGCAGAGCTCCACCCAGAGCCTGGCTCTGGCCGTATCCTCGGAGCGTGCATGGCCAAGCGTCTTCCACAGCGCGACCAGGCCGCCCGCCAGATGCAGAACGTGCAGACCGGTCAGCACATAAAAGAAGGAATTGGCCGGATTGCTTGTCAACAGATAGCCGGCCGCCGTCAGCTGCTGCCAGGCGATCAACTGACTGACGATAAACGCCAGCGCAAAGCCGCCGCCGGCGTAGAGGCCCAGACGCACGCCTTCTGGTTGTTCCCGAGAGGCGCTGCGCCAGGCCCATTGCAGGCCGATACTTGCGGCGAGCAACAGACCCGTGTTGACCCACAGCAGGGTCGGTTCCGGCAACGGGCGCCAATCCGCCAGTTCCATGCGGATGGAATAGGCGCTGATAAACAGGGCGAAGAGAGAAGTAATGACCGCCAGCAACACGCCCAGGGCCACCTTGGCCGGCGGGAACAAGCCGACGCCGCGCGTCTCCCCCGTCGGCGCGCTTGCTACCCAGGGCTTTACGTTGACGGTTTGACGCAGCAGCCACCAGACCACCACGGCCATGACGATGGCGAGGAAGATGAGCGTGGCGGTCATGGATCAGCCCTGCTTGGCCGCCGCGAGTTCTTCGGACGGGACATTCTGCGGAATGAAATCCTGCTCTGCGCCGGGCACGCCGTAGTCGTAGGCCCAGCGATATACCGAGGGCAGCTCGTCAAAATTGCCGTGCTTGGGCGGCGTGTGCGGCGTCTGCCACTCCAGAGTGGTGGCCTGCCAGGGATTTGGTCCTGCTTCCTTGCCCTTGGTGAGGCTGCGCACGATGTTGTAGAGGAAGATCAGCTGCGCCACTGCCACGACGATGGCGGCGATGGTAATGGCCACGTTCACATCCTGGGCGCCTTCGCTGAGGAACGCCGTCTCGCCATTGGCGTAGTAGCGGCGGGGCATCCCGTTGAAGCCCAGCCAGTGCATCGGGTAGTAGATGGCGTAGGTGCCAAGGAAGGTAATCCAGAAATGCGCCTTGCCGAGGGTATCGTCCAGCATCTTGCCGGTGATCTTCGGATACCAGTGATAGATGGCGCCAAATACCACGAGCACCGGAGACACAGCCATCACCATGTGGAAGTGGGCAACCACGAAGTAGGTGTCGGACAAGGGCACATCGACGGTGACATTGCCCAGAAAGAGCCCTGTCAGGCCGCCATTGATGAAGGTCAGGATAAAGCCGATGGCGAACAGCATGGGCACGGTGAGCCGAATGTTGCCGCGCCACAGGGTCAACACCCAGTTATAGACCTTGATGGCCGTCGGTACTGCGATGATGAGGGTGGTGGTGGCAAAGAAGAAGCCGAAGTAGGGGTTCATGCCGCTCACGTACATGTGGTGCGCCCAGACGATGAAGCTGAGCGCGCCGATGGCGACAATGGCCCAGACCATCATGCGATAGCCGAAGATGTTCTTGCGCGCGTGTGTGGACAGCACGTCCGAGACGATGCCGAAGGCGGGCAAGGCGACGATATAGACTTCCGGATGGCCGAAGAACCAGAACAGGTGCTGGAACAGGATGGGGCTGCCGCCCTGAAATTCGGTTTGCTGGCCCTCAGCAATCATGGCCGGCATGAAGAAGCTGGTGCCGATCAGCTGGTCGAGAATCATCATGATGCAGCTGACCAGCAGCGCCGGGAACGCCAGCAGCGCCAGGATGGTGGCCATGAAGATGCCCCAGACGGTCAATGGCATCCGCATGAGCGTCATGCCGCGGGTGCGCGCCTGCAGCACGGTTACCACATAGTTCAGGCCGCCCATCGTGAAGCCGACGATGAACACGCACAGCGAGATCAGCATGAGGGTGATGCCGGCTCCGGCGCCCGGCGTTCCGCCGGTGATCGCCTGTGGCGGATAGAGGGTCCAGCCGGCGCCGGTTGGGCCGCCTGGCACGAAGAAGCTGGCCACGAGGATCAGCACGGCGGCCAGATAGACCCAGTAACTGATCATGTTGAGGTAGGGGAACACCATGTCCCGAGCGCCGCACATCAGGGGTATCAGGTAGTTTCCGAAGCCGCCGAGGAAGAGGGCGGTGAGCAGGTAGATCACCATGATCATGCCGTGCATGGTCACGAACTGCAGATAGTTGGCGGGATCAATGATCGAGAAGGTCTCCGGGAAACCCAGTTGCAGGCGCATCACCACCGACAGCGCCAGCGCCACCAGGCCGATACCGATGGCGGTTATGCCGTACTGGATGGCGATGACTTTTGCGTCCTGGCTCCAGATGTACTTGCCGATGAAGGTCTTGGGGTGATACAGATCGACGTCTTCGACCTCGAACGGTCTCAGATCGGCGTCCGCAACGGCGTCATGGGCAACTTGGGCCATGCTAGTCCTCCGCTCCCGGGTAGGTGGTCTCGGCCGGGGCAGCGGCCATTGCCTCTGCCGGCTCCGTCAGTGAGTTGATGTAGGCAACGACATCGTTCACCGCGTTGTCGTCCTTCAGCACCCTGGCCATCTCGATCATCTGCCAGCCATAGAAATCGTCGGCGTGTCCGCCGCGAATGCCGGCCTTGAAGTTGTGCAGTTGCCGGGCAAGATACCAGTCTGTCATGCCGGCAGTGCGGGGCGCGTTCATCGCCTGGATACCCTGCCCGTCGCGCCCGTGACAAGCGCCGCAGGTTACCCAGAGATCAGCGCCGCGCTGCGCGTCGCCCACCACCGTGTGTTGCGCCGGCACGTCCGGCAGGGTGCCGATGTAGGCGATCACGTCTTCCATGATCTGCTCGGTGGCCAGTGTCAGCGTCATGGGGGCCATCTGCTGGCCGTAGATATCCTCCGGGTGCGCGCCCCTGGCGCCGCTCTTGTAGTAGCTGAGTTGGCGCCGAAGGTACCAGGGTTCCTGGCCGGCGACCTTGGGCGCGTTGAGCGCTACCAATCCCTCGCCCTGCTGTCCGTGGCAGGCAGCGCAGGCGGCGTAGAAGGCCTGTCCGGCAGCCGGGTTGCCGGGCGAGCGCGCCAGGATATCGGCATAGGTGGGCTGCGCGGCGTACCAGGCGTCGTAGCTGGCCCGTTCAGCCACCGTGACCTTGCCGCGCATGGCAAAGTGGCCGATGCCGCACAACTCCTCGCACAGCAGGTCGAACGTGCCGGTGCGCGTCGGCGTGAGCCAGATATAACTGACCAGGCCGGGCACCAGGTCCATCTTTACCCGGAATTCGGTCACCGTGAAATTGTGCAGGACGTCCTTGGAGCGCAGATTGATCTTGACAGCCCGGTCGATGGGCAGATGCAGGTGATTGCTTTCGATCAGGCGGTCGTCGAGACCGTGCGGATCTTCCGGGTCCATGCCGAAGGGGTTGTCGTCGGTGATGAAGGCTGCATCGACGTTGCCGAACTTGCCATCGTCACCGGGCAGGCGAAAGCTCCAGTGCCACTGCTGGCCGAGGGCCTCCACTTCGTCTGCGTCTTCCGGCACGGTGACGAATTCGGACCATACCAGCAGCCCGGGCGCCAGCATGGCAGCGATGCCCACTGCGGTGATTGCGGTCAGCCAGAACTCCAGTTTCGGGTTTTCCGGCTGATATTCCGAGCGCCGGTTCTTGTTGTAGCGGAAGCGCCAGACGCAATAGGCCATGAACAGGTTGACGGCAACGAAGACAAAGCCGGTCACCCAGAAGGTGATGTCGATGGTGGTGTCGATCATGGTCCAATTGGAGGCGATCTCCGTCAGGTACCAGGGGCTCCAGAGGTGAAAGATCACCGAGCCCACGACCAACACGATCAGCGCTATCACTAATGCCATCTGGTCTGCTTCCTCTTGCGGCCCTTTGTGGCCTTGTTTACTGGCCTTGACGCCCCGGCAGGCGCGTCAGTTCCGTTTCGACGCGTCCGGCTCGGCTGCCGCCAACGCTTCGGCGATGGCGGCTGCGGCAAGTTCCGCGTCTTCGGCTTGCGAACCCCTGAGAACGCGCACAACCCTGCCAGCGGCGTCGATCACGACAGCGGCTGGCAAGACTTCGACGCCGTAGCGTCTGGCTGTCGCGCCGCCGACATCCAGCGCCACAGGATACCGGACTGGCGTCTGTTCCAGAACCCGCAGCGCATCACGCCGGTCATTGTCCAGATTCAGGCCGATGACCGCAACAGGTTCATCCGCCCAATCGGCGCGCAGCCGTTCCAGACCGGGCAGAATGCGGCGGCAGGGCGCACACCAGCTGGACCAGAAGTCCAGATAGACTACTTGCCCCCGATAGGCCTCAAGCATAACGCGGTCCGCTGCCGGGTTTGCCCCTGCCTCGATTGCAGCAGCGGCAAGCCTTGGCAGGTCGAAGGCTGGCGCCATGCGTCCTGGCTCCAGTGCCCTGGCGTTGAGCGCCACGGTCAGCAGGGCGCAGACGGCGCCCAGAGCGCGCAGGCGGGCGCAGGTCATCGCAGTGATTGATTGAACTCGACGAGATTGCCGCTTGGGTCCCGGGTGAAGGTCTGGCGGCAGACGCCGACAATCTCGACCGGCTCGGAAGCGCGGCATCCGGCCTCTGTCAGGGCGTGACGGGCGGCGTCCACATCGGCAACGCGAAACGCGAAATGCTGCTGCTTCAGCGGTGGCCCGGAATCCGTCTGCAAGAGATGCAGCTCCTGGTCGCCGCTCGCCAGCCAGGCGCCGGGCACGTTCAGGTCCGGTCGTTGCAGTTGCGTCATGCCGAGCACGCCAACGTAGAAGGCCAGGGCCGCATCCAGGTCGCTCACGTTGATGGAAACGTGATGAATTCCGTCAAGTTGCATCGCCAATCCTCTCGACTTCTCTCACAATCGGCGCTATCCCGAATGGCGCAGCGCCAATCTGACAACAGGCAGCGACGCGACGCCATAGCATACGGCATTTCTTGCGGCAGGATTCCGCTCTCCCGTCTGCTACGCTAGGCGCCAGATCCCGGAATCCGGCCGGCACGATGGGCAAGCCAGGCGCGCACCGCCACGCTGAAACGCACAGCAACAACATTCGCAGGATTCGCTGGGCGCTGCTGCTGATTGGTGGTTTTGCGGCAGTCGAAGCCGTCGGCGGCATTCTGTCCGGCTCGCTGGCGCTGCTCGCCGACGCCGCGCACATGCTGGTTGACACAGTATCCCTGCTGTTTGCCTGGATTGCGTTTTCGATGAGCCGGCGTCCTGCTGATCGCGCGCATACCTATGGCTACCACCGCCTGCCGGTGCTGGCGGCGTACACCAACGGACTTCTTCTGGTTTTTCTGGTCGGCTGGATTATGTTCGAGGCGGTTGATCGGTTCCGAAATCCGGCGCCGATCCTTGCCGGGCCCATGCTGGCGGTGGCCGTGCTTGGGTTGTTGGTGAATATAGGGGCGTTTTCCGCGCTGCACGGCGCTGACCGGCACAACCTCAATGTGCGCGGGGCCCTGTTGCATGTACTGGGCGACATACTCGGCTCGGTGGCGGCCATCAGCGCGGCGATCGTCATCATGCTGAGTGGCTGGACGCCGATTGATCCGCTGCTTTCGGTGTTTGTCGGGCTGGTAGTGTTGCGCAGCGCCTGGTTTCTGCTGCGGGACGCCTCGCGGATCCTGCTGGAAGGCGCCCCGCCGGATATGGACGTTGAGGAAATCAGACGCGATCTGGTGACGGCCGTTGACGGCGTCGATGAAATCCATCATGTGCACGCCTGGTCCCTGTCTCAGGAACGCTCGTTGTTGACCCTGCACGCCCGCATGTCCGGCACGGCCCAGGCCGATGCGGTGATCGCCGCAATCCACTCCCGGCTTGACGGCCGCTTCGGCATCAGACACGCCACCGTGCAGGTGGAAGCGCAAGCCTGCGCCGACGGGCAGGCCAACGGCGCAGGTCCTGCCGACAGCAGACGTCCGTCGGCGAATTGATCAGCTCGGATACGGCGCCATATCCGGGTTATTGTCCGCGGCTGGCCGCCGTCGAACGGGGCAAGCGCACTCTCGTCACCACGAACAGGATCAGCGCAACGACCACGATGGAGGGGCCGGACGGCGTGTCGAGGTTGGCCGAGGCGAACAGACCACCGGCAACGGCGATGCTGCCCAGCGTCGCCGCACCAAGCGCCATGCGCTCGGGGCTGGAAGCAAAGCGGCGCGCCGTGGCCGCCGGAATGACCAGCAGGGCGACGATCAGAAGCACCCCGACAACCTTGATGGCGGCCGCGATGACTGCTGCCAGGAATATGCCGAATATCAGGCGTTCACGATCCGGGTTCAGGCCGGCGGCTCTGGCGAGATCAACGCTGACGGTTGCCGCCAGCAATGGGCGCCAGATCAGCCGCAAGACGCCCAGCGCGATGCCGCCGCCAATCCAGATCACCGCCAGATCCGCGCGCGATACGGCAAGTATGTCGCCGAACAGCAGCGCCTGCAGATCCACGCGCATGTTCGGGAAAAACGACAGGATAACCAGGCCGAGGGCCAGGCCGCCGTGAGCGAGCAGTCCAAGTAGTGTGTCGGTGGGCAATGTGTCCCGGCTTTCGAGGTAAAACATGACCAGCACCACCAGCGACGCGATCACGAAGATGCCGATCGTCAGGTCCAGATCGACGAGGATCGCCAGCGCCACGCCCAGAAGCGCTGAGTGCGCGATGGTCTCACCGAAGTAAGCGAGCCGGCGCCAGACGATGAAGCAGCCGGCGGGTCCGGCGACCAGCGCCAGGCCAATGCCCGCCAGCAATGCGCGAACGAGAAAGTCATCAAGCATGGTTCATCCTGCCGATGCGCCCTTGTCGGCCTGTTCCCTGGCGTGGTCGGCGGCGCCCGCCAGGTAGCCCTCGTCGTGCTCGCGCGGCACCAGCACCACGAAATCATCTGCCTTGTCCACTGCCTCCCTGAGGTCATGGGAGATCATCAGCACGCCGCAGCCCAGGTCCCGGCGGGCGGCATTGATGAGTGCGTCGAGTTGTTCTGCGCCTGCAAGGTCCACGCCCTGCGCGGGTTCGTCCAGTACCAGCAGATCGGGTTTGCGAATCAGCGCCCGCGCCAGCAACAGGCGCTGGAACTCGCCGCCCGACAAGGTTGTGACCAGTGGATCGCCGAGTTCCTCCAGGCCGACTGCGGCAAGGGCGGCGTCAACCGCGTAAGCCGCGTGCCTTTCGGTGAGGGTCATCAGACGCCGCAGCGTCAGGGGCAGGGTGCGTTCGATCACGAGCCGCTGCGGTACATAGCCGACCGTCACCGATGACGCCCGTTCTACCTTGCCCTCGGTCAGTTCGATCAGCTCAAGCGCCGCCTTGATGAAGGTGGATTTGCCGGCGCCGTTGGCGCCGATGACGCAGACCAGATCTCCGCGCCTGACCGTGAGGTCAACGTGCCGAATGATCCAGCGCTGACCGCGCCGGATGCCGATGTCGCTAACGGTGAGAAGTGCATCGGACAGGGCAATGCTCTCTGCCAGAACCTGATCCTGATAGCAGGGAGTCTATGGCGAGCGCGGTGCGGCTGCAATTGAATCTGCCGCCAGGCCCATCGCCAGACGATGTTCAGGGCGCGGTCCTGCTGTGCATCCGGAATCGCTTCCAGGTTCAGAGCAAGGGTCGCGCCGGTCCAGGCAGCGCCAAAGCGACAGTCGATGCCACTGTCGGCATGGCTCCCGCCAATGAATGGCCGGAACGCCACCAGGCATCGGGCAAACGAGAATCGTCGGCAGATGAACCTGCAAGCGGCGTCCCTGGCGCCTGTGGCTTCGCTGCTGACAACCTCTGCCCATCGGATTAGGATGGCGGTTGTTCCGGGGCGGAGAATCAGCATGAGCGGCATCGACTGTTGCCTTGCTCAACCAGGCGCTTCAAGCGCATCAGAGTGCGTCTGCTCGCCCCCCGCGCCGGCACGATTGCGCCGATGGGCAGCGTTTGTCGCCTGTCTGGGCGCAGCGTTTGTCGCCGCCTTTCCGACGCAGGCCGAGATGCGTGTGCTGGCCTCGATCAAGCCAGTGCATTCGCTGGTGTCCGCCGTCATGCAAGGGGTGGGCGAGGCGGACCTCATCATCAGGGGCAGGGCGTCTCCGCATGATTTCAGCCTGCGCCCGTCGGACGCGCGCAACATCCAGAATGCGGACGTGATCTTCATGATCGGGGATGCGATGGAGACTTCGCTGGCGCATTCCATCGCGAGCCTCGGCCACAACGCCCGCGTGATCAGGCTGTCCGAGATCGAGGGCCTGATGCGGCTGCCGTTACGCGAAGGCGCGACCTTCGAGGGTCACGACGGCCACCACCATCATGGCCACGAGGATGAGGCCGATACCGGCGACTTCGACATGCACATCTGGCTGGACCCGGCCAACGCCCGGGTGATGGTGCGCGCGATCGCCGAAGCGCTGTCTCTGGCGGATGCCGACAATGCCGAAGCCTATGCGGCAAACAGCAATGCGACAGTCGCACGCCTGGACGAGTTGCAGGCGCAGCTAAGCGCAGACTTGACGCCCGTGCGCGAGCGTGCGTTCTTTGTGTTCCATGATGCCTACCATTACTTCGAGGACCGCTTCGGCCTGCTCTCGGCCGGCGCCGCTTCGGTTTCCCCGGACCGCTCCCCAGGCGCCCGCCGAATCAGGCAACTGCGTGACCGGATCACCGATCTCGGCGTCGTCTGCGTGATGACCGAACCCCAGTTCAACGCAAAATTTGTCGGCGTCATTGTCGAAGGCTCGCCAGCGCGCCTGGGCGTAGTCGATCCGCTGGGCGCATTGCTCGACAGTGGCCCGGGCATGTACTTCACACTGCTGCGCGACATGGCCGCATCGTTCGCGGAATGCCTGGCGAGCCCGGATTATGCGACACGGGCCGCGAGCCGATGGCGGCCTGCGGATCAGGCAAATCCCCGCGTCTGAAGGATGATCTGCACCATCATCGCCACGGTCAGCAGAAAGGTCAGCCCGAAGGCGGACCAGATCAGCAGGTGGCGCCAGGCGCCGCGCTTGCGTTGGCCCGGCGCTTCATTGGATGTGGCGTCTTCAGGCTCGCGGCCGCCGGGTGCGTTCATGGTAACGCCCGTCCGGCGCTTGCAGGCCGGGGCGTGGTAACCGGGCCGGGCTTGCCAGGATGCGCTTCAGGTCCTGGGCCGGGGCCTTGGAAGGCGCCATGAAGCGCGCCTGGTTGTTGCCGCTTGCCCTGCTCGCCGGCTGCGCCTCTGCGCCTGTGTCCGGGCTGCATCTCATCCACGAAGTCGGCCCTGAATTTCCGAAGGAATCCAGACACTTGCAGGGCTGGGTGCGGGTGCGCTACGAGGTCACCGCAGACGGTCTGGTGACGAATGTGGCTGTTGCAGCATCGCAACCGCCCGGTGTCTTCGATGCCGCAGCCGTGCGCGCGGTTTCGCAATGGCGCTACCGGCCGCTTTCGCAAACACCTGGCGCCCAAGCGACCCTTGGTGTTGTCAGCACCCTGCGTTTCGTGCCGCCTGGCGCCGACCCTTACGCTGGCCACTGAGCGAGTCACCACTGATTCCAGTGCGTGATCCTTGACACAGGCGGTCGGCTGGCGCGCTTGAAATCCGTGCCGAGGGTATAGGCGACCGGTAGCAAGGCCACTTGCATCAAATCTGCCGGGACGCCCAGAAGTTCTGCCGCTTCCTGTTCGTGCATGAGATGCAGGGTGGTCAGCGCGGATCCGAGGCCGCGCGCCCGCAACGCCAGTTGAAAGCTCCAGACTGCCGGAAAGATGGAGCCGAACAGGGCGTTCAACATCGCCAGGGGCGCGTCTTCCGGCGGACGCCCCTGAATGCAGGGGATCAGGTGCACAGGCGCCTTGTGCAGATGCTCCATGAGATACACGGCGGAATCAAACACCCGCTGTGTCTGCGCCGACGAGGCCGCTTCGGCGGCGCCGGCGAGATACCCCTCGGCCCCCTTTCGATAGATGGCTGCCAGCGCCTTGCGTTTGCCCGGATCATCCACCACGAGCCAGCGCCAAATCTGGGAATTGGATCCCGTGGGCGCCTGGACGGCCAGTTCCAGGCACTCGTCGATGACGGCTCTGGGCACGGGCCGGGAAAAATCCAGCCGCTTGCGTACAGCGCGTGTGGTGCCCAGCAGGGCGTCCGTCATGGCGATATCGAATTGCATCGGGCCTCCGTTGTGTCAAGAAATCAGTTCATACGCTGCGAGAAGTGTTTTGCAACCGGCACGCAGCGGTGAAGTGCGGCCAGCAACCAGCAGCTTGCGAGCGACCGATTTGAGCCGACGATGATATTGGCTCCCGCTGGCGACGGGGTCAACACCCGTACGGTCCATAATGTCGTGTGAGATGATTCGTGCGATGACCAGGCATCTCCCATGGCCGGGCCGACTTCGCGCGCACAGGGCGCGAGGGCCGGGTTGGGGTGCCTGCAAAGCGGCTTTCCGCTCGAGCAATTGAACCAGCGCGACAACTTTCTTTCGTTGATGCGCTGCTTCGGCGGCGTCAAAGCCCCCAGCACTCGAGATCGTTGCTGAACAGGATGGGGCCACTGTAGCGGGTTTCGATGGCTGCCCGGCTGTGACTTTCACGACCGCGCGTGCGATTCGTGCGGTGGCCGAGGACCACCATGCGCACGCCGGCGCGCTCGGCGATGCGCCCGATCTGGCTGGGAATGACATGCCTCTGGCGCAGATCGCCACGCGCATCTTCCGGCAGCGCATGGGAGACAATCAGCGCGTCCGCGCCTTCGGCAAAGTCGGCCACCAGGTCTTTCTGATTCGAAAAATCGCCGGTGAACACCAGCGTCCTGTCCTCGGCATACACTCGCCAGGCGAGAGACGGATTGCCGCCCCGATGCACGGGGATGGCGGCCAGTCGCAGATTGTCGGAAGCAAAGCCGCCCCAGCGCTTGCGTCCCGTGGCGCGGACCGGACGCACGCGAATGCCGGTATTGCCGGATCGGAGTGACAAGGCGTCGGCCAGCATCGGCCAGGCGCCCTCCGGCCCAATCAGTCGCTCCAGAAACGCCTTCAGGCCCGGCCCGCTATCAGCGGAGCCATCCGGGCCCAATACCGCAAGCGGACTGCTGCGGTCTTGCAGGCGGCCGCCGGCGAGAAGGCCGGGCAGCCCGCCCGCGTGGTCCGGCTCCAGGCTGGTCAGGGCGATGGCGTCCAGATCTACCCAATCGGCCCCGGCTTCGTCCAGGCGCACCGAGGCGCCTGGCGCGGGATCGATCAGCAGGCGGGCGCGGTTGTTGATCCAAAGCAGATAGCTCGGGCCGGCATCGCCATCGTCCAATTCCGGCCCGCCGGCGCCGAGCGTCTGCACCCAGACACCCTCCTCGCCGCAATATGGACCTTCAAAAGCGATAGCCGATGCCGCGCCGAGCCAGCACCAGGCAGTCAGGCCCGCGCCGAGCAGACAGGCAAGTGGGGAGAAGGCGCGAGGGCGCGCCACCTTGTGCAGCGCAAGGGCCAGCGACTTCATGTGTCGATCCGCGCTACTGCGGCCAGGATCGCCGCTGCCGACATTTCATCCGGCATGCGCCAGTCCGCTCGCGGCGACAGGCTGACGCTGCCGACCTTGGGCCCGGGCGGGGCGCTGCTGCGCTTGAATTGCTGGGAGAAAAAGCGCTCGTAGAAGATGGCGAGCCAGCGCTTGATCTCGCTGGCCGGGTAGCGCTCGGCGAAGGCCAGGCGAGCGAGCGCGAAGATCTTTTGTGGCCCACTGCCATGGCGCACATGATGGAAGAGAAAGAAGTCGTGCAACTCGTATGGACCGATGATTTCCTCTGTTTTCTGGCGCACGGCGCCGGCTTCGGCACGCAACAGTTCCGGGGAGATTGGCGTTTCGAGCACGCGCTCAAGCGCCTCGGCCAGTCCCGGCCCGGCCCGGCGTCGGGCGTACCAGCGCACCAGGCTGGCAACCAGCGTCTTCGGCACGCCGGCGTTGACGTTGTAGCCCGCCATCTGATCGGCGTTGAAGGTACACCAGCCCAGGGCCAACTCCGAGAGATCGCCCGTGCCCACCACCAGGCCTTGCACCCGATTGGCGTAGTCGAACAGTATTTGCGTGCGTTCTCGCGCCTGCGCGTTCTCAAACACCAGATCGTCTTCGGTTTCATGTCCGAGGTCCGCCAGATGCTGTTCGACCGCCGCGGAGATGCCGATCTCCTTGTGTGCCAGGCCGGTCGCCTGCACCAGCAGGGAAACGGTATGCCGGGTGTGCTCGGAGGTGCCAGGCCCCGGCAACGACAGGCCGTGCAGATGCGTGGCGTCGAGGTTGCGGACGGCCAGCGCCTCAAGACAGACCAGCAACGCAAGGGATGAATCCAGCCCGCCAGAGAGGCCAAGCACCAGATGATCGATGCCGGCGCCGAGCATCCGTTGGCACAGGCCGGTGCTCTGGATGGCCAGTATTTCCTCTGCCCGTTCTTCGCGTTCTGCCAGATCGCCGGGAACAAAGGGATGTGGGTCAATTGTCCGCGCCAGGTCGGGCAATGGCTGTGGCGCGGATGCGACCGGCACCGGATGATAGTCGTCCGGTCGGAGGGCGCCGCTGAAGGTCTTGCTGCGCAATCGATCCAGGCGCAGCTTCTGCACGTCGAATTCTGCGCACAGCACGCCGTCACCGGCCAGCCGAAAGCGCTCGCTCTCGCAGAGGATGTGGCCGTTTTCGGCGGCCAGCAGGTGACCGCCATAAACCTGATCCTTGCTCGATTCCCGGGCCCCGGCGCCGGCGTAGAGATAGCCGCAGATCCAGGCGCCGCTGGCCATACGGATCAGGTTGCGGCGATAGTCGGCCTTGGCCACCAGCTCGTTGCTTGCCGACAGGTTGACGATCAGATCGGCCCCCGCCAGGGCATGATTGGCGCCGGGCGGCCTGGGTGACCAGAGATCCTCACAGAGCTCGACGCCGAAGCGGAACTCGCCGATGTGGAAGATCTGCCGGGTGTTGATGCGAAAGCCGCCGTATTCCGTCTGCTCCGCCAGATCAAGACCCCGGCCGGAGTCGAACCATCGGCCTTCGTAGAACTCGCCATGATTGGCGATCGCGGATTTCGGCGTGACACCGGCGATGCGGCCATCAGCCAGCACCAGGGCGCAGTTCAGCAGCCGGGTGTCGCGTGTCTCCCAGGGCGCGCCCACAACAGCAACGATGTCGGCCTGCTCTGCAAGAATACGGCCAAGCGCTTCCCGAGTGTCGCTGATGAGTGCGTTGTTCAGGAACATGTCTTCGACGCTGTAGCCGGTGAGGCAGAGCTCCGGAAAGACGGCGAGGCTGACGCCGGCGCCGTTCAGGGCGCGCAAGTGGGCGATGATCTCGTCGGCATTGGCCAGGGGATTGCCGATATGCACCCTGGGGGCGATGGCGGCTGCCCGTATGTAGCCGAATTCGACAAAATCCCGAACTGTCCCGGTCATGCCCCGATTCCTCAATGCCAGCAGGATTGCCGTGGCGGGCCGAAAGCATAGCAAAGGGTCTTGTCGGCTTGCGGCTCCCCACATTTGCGGTAGGCTGTGTGCATGACCTACGCCGGCGCTCGTGCAATCAACGATGGCGACAGCCATCTCATGGAATTGCCGGACTTTCTCACTCGATATGCGGAGCCGCAGGATCGAGAGTTGGTGGCCGGCCTGTTGCGCGGGGCTACGGGCGGGTTCGATCTCGGCGCCTATGCCGGGCAGTCAGGGCATACGGCCGACAAGCGCAACGCCCTGGCGGCGCTCGGTGATCGCCTGACCCGTGGTCCCAAGTGGCATGACGCCCTCGGTGCGTTCAATGGCGAGGAAAGGGGCGAGGCGCTGGATCTGCTGGGCTTTAGCCGTCAGGTGATCTTCTCTTCGTTCTGCGCCCGCCCCATCTTTTCTGCCCCGGACATCAATCTGCGCTATGCCGCGGCGAAGGCCCACAATCGCGCCATGGCGGCTTTCTGCGGGGCGGACCCGCGCTTGATCGGCGTTGCTATCGCACCGCTTGACGATCCTGATCGGGCGCTTGCCGAGATCGGCAGGGCGCTGGAGCTGGGGCTTGGCGCGGTATGGATTGCTTCCGAAGCGCCGGGCGGACGCTCGCCGGGACATCCGCTGCATGATCCGGTCTGGGCCTTGCTGGCGCAGTGTGGTCTGCCCTTTCTATTGCACGTTGGCAGCAGCGACCTGTCGGTTCCGCGCGAGTGGATGAACGATGGTCACCCGGAGCGGCCAACCGCGCGCGGCGGCGCCGAGGTCATCGGCTCCAAGGACCTGACGGTGATCCATCACAGCGCCCACCGGTTCGTCTCTGTTCTGGTGCTGGATGGCGTGCTGGAACGACATCCGGGCTTGCGTGGCGGTGTGATCGAACTCGGCGCTGGCTGGGTGCCGGACATGATCCGCAGGCTGGACCACGCCGCTGCCATCTGGGCGCGCTCCGAGCCGCACCTGGCGCAGATGAAGCGAACGCCGGGGCAGCAGATCCGCGAGCAGATGCGCTTTACCCCCTATCCGTTCGAGGCGGTCGGGCAAATGGTGGCGGAGTCGTTTCCCGAACTGTATCTGTTCTCTTCCGACTATCCGCACGCGGAAGGCGGGCGCGACCCGATTGGCCGCTTTGAGGCTTCCACCGCCAGCCTGAGCGCGGGCGAACGCGACCTGTTCTTTTTCGAGAATTTCCACACGCTCTATCCTGCCTCCGGGTAGGGCCGCCCGCAGGCAGCCGACAAGGATGGCATGAACACGAGACGACACGCCGTGGGAAAGGCAATCCTCTGGGCCTTGTTGTCCCTGCCGGCGGCGGCAATGGCCGTGGGCCTGACCAGCGGCCAGGCGCAGCCGGAGGCGCTGCTGCACCCGTCCGGGGAGTTCGCTGCGCGCCTGATGATCGTCGCCTTGATGCTGACCCCTCTGCGAATGCTGTTCCCCCGCGTTCGCTGGCTGGCCTGGTTTGCCAGGCATCGGCGGTCTCTGGGCGTGGGCGCCTTTGCCTATGCGGTCTTGCACGCGGCGTTCTACGTCATCGACATGCAAACCATGCACAACATGCTCGCCGAGTTCCTGGCGCTTGGTATCTGGACGGGCTGGGCCGCCTTGTTCATCTTCCTGCCGCTGGCGGCCACCAGCAACGATCTGGCCACCCGCCGTCTGGGCCGGCGTTGGGCGGCCTTGCACAAAACCGTTTATGTTGTCGCTGCGCTTGTCCTGGTTCACTGGATATTCGTGCACAACAACCTCGGGCCGGCGCTCGCGCACTTTCTGCCGTTGGCGATCCTGGAGATCTATCGTCTTCGGCGTGCGCTCCGCCGTCGCGGCCTGGCCGCCTCCGGGGCAACCGCGGAGTAGTACGGCCATGTTCGTGGAGGCCTACTTCGATCCGGTAACCTTCCGGAAGCTCTTGGTGTCGCGGCGTGGCGAAATCCTGTTCCGCGCCAGCGACAAAGCTGAAGACAGCGCTGCCGACTAACCCGGATGCTGCGCCTCGGGCCGCGATGACCGCGTCGCAAGGCTTGCGGCGTCAGCCGGTGACCGTGCGATGCTCGGGTTTGCGCGGGCCAAGCTGAACAGGTTCACCCACCCAGGCGCCGATGTTCTCGCCACTGCGGCCATCGGCGAGCAGCTCCAGCAGCAGGTTGGCAATCTGTTCTGGTTGCATCCAGGTCGCCACCTGCTCGGCTGGCGGCTCGCCCGCCGTCCACAGGCCGCGCAACATGGCGGTGTCCGTCGCGCCCATGCACAGGGCATTGACTCGAATGCCTTCTTCCTCCAGCGATCTCGCCCAGGCTTGGGTAAAGCCGTTCAGCGCCCACTTGGAAGCGTTGTAGAGATCGGTGTCGGGCGGATTGGTTCCGGCGCTCCTGGCAGGTAACACATAGTAGGTGCTGATGTGCACTATGTCCCCGCCACCCCGCTCGATCATCAGCGGCACGCAAAGGCGAGACAGCAGCAATGGCGCCATGAGATTGGTCTCCATGATGAAGTCCCAATCCTCCAGGGCCTTGTCCCAGGCGTCTGTCACCAGCGTTTGCCGCCAGCGTCCGGCGTTGTTGACCAAGAGGTCCACGCCGCCAAAGGCTGATTGCGCGGTATCGACCAGGCGCCGCAACTCGGCGAGTTGTGCTACATCGGCGCGCAGCCCCTGAATCCGGCCAGCTTGCGCAAGCGCCTCGGCCACAGCTTCGGTCTCAGGTGCGATGTCGCAGAAGGTCACCGCCGCGCCGGCGCCGGCAAGCGCTTCCACGAAAGCGCGGCCGAGGCCCGTGGCGCCGCCGGTGACGATGGCCGAGCGCCCGTCGAGGGCGGCCATCAGGCGGGCGCCTCGGCAGGCTTGAAGTAGAGCGGCGGTCGTGGCGGCGGCAGAGCCACCTTGTGTCCCATGGCGAAGCCGATGTTCTCACCGCTGCGGCCTTCAGGCCCTTCGCAGATCAACTCGATCATGACCTCTGCAATGTCCTCGGCCTTCATCCACTGCGCCACTTCCTCAGCGGGTGGATCGAAGTTGTGGAAGCCGCGCAACATGTGCGAATCCGTGGCGCCCATGCACAGCGAATTGACCCGAATCCGGTGCGCGGCCAGCGCCTGATGCCAGGCGAAGGTCAGCCCGTTGATGCCCCACTTGGCGGCGTCATAGAGATCCATGGCCGGCCCGCCCCCGGTCGGCCTCGGCGCTATGTCGATGAACGGGCAATCCGGGGCCTCGTCGTGCGATTCTTCATAGGGCGAGCCGCAGGTGTGCAGATGATCCGTGCTGATGTTGACGATGTGCCCGGCGCCGCGCCGGATCATGTGCGGGATGACGGCCCGCCCGCAGAGATACACGCCGCGCAGATTCGTGCCGATGAGACTTTCGGCGTCGGCCAGCGTCTTGTCGATGGAATCTGTCGCTTCCGAGGCGCTCCAGACGCCGGCATTGCTGACCAGGATGTCGATGCCGCCAAATCGCGCTGCCGCGGCGTCCACGAATCGCTTCACGGAGGCAGCATCGGATACATCCGCTTCGATGGCCAGCGCATCAAACCCGGCTGTTTCCGGGAAGCTCGTGATCTCCGGGCGCACATCACAGACCGCCAACTGCGCGCCCTCTGCTGCGAGTGCCCTGGCGAAGGCATTGCCAAGGCCAACGGCTGCGCCGGTCACCAGGGCTGTGTGTCCGTCCAGAAGCGCCATGTTCCACCTCCCGTTTCCCGTCGGCCTGGCGCGACCGATTCCCGTGCGGTTACCAGGGATGAATGTCCCCGTTCCATTTGAAGAACTTGCCGGAATCCGCCTTGGTCAGGCCGGCAATCACGGCACGGATGCCGCTGGCGCTTTCCTCTGCTGAAATCTCGGCGTTCGGGCCGCCCATGTCGGTGCGCACCCAGCCGGGATGCATCAGGGCGACGGTAATTGGTTCGTCCTTCCAGTCCAGGGCCAGAATCTGCGCTACCTTGCTCAACGCTGCCTTGGTGGAGGAATAAACCAGCATCCCGCCCAAAGGCCAGGTGGAAGCCGCCAACTGGCTGGTTACGTTCATCAGACGACCGTCCCCGGACGCCGCCAGATTGGACTTCAGGCCTCTGGCGACCAACAGCGGCCCGATGGTGTTGACGTCCAGCGTTCGATGCCATTCCGCCAGATCGACATCATCAATCGTCTGCCTGGCTGGATTGCCGCCGACAGCGCCAGCGTTGTTGATCACGACGTCGAGCGGCTGGTCTCCCACCTCGGCCAGAGCGCCAGCAATGGACTCGGGGTCGCCCGTATCCATCTGCAGCAACTGCACATCGCCCTCGACGCCCGCCAGGCCAGGTGCGGCGGACCTGTCCCGGACGCAGGCAAATACCCGAGCGCCCTCGGCTGCATACTGGCGAGTCAACTCCGCCCCGACCCCCCGGCTGGCGCCGGTTATCAACACGCTTGTCATGTCCGCGTTACCTCAAGCTGCCGTTCGCACGATTGTCCTTTCCGCCGAGCCTACCAGACATAGGCTGCCTTCAGATACCAGGAGCCGCCCTCGAAGTTTGCGGGCGTCCGGCGCGCATAGGGCAGGCCGACACTCAGCCGGTTGGCGTAGGGCGCTTCGATGCGATCCACATACTCGTCAAAGATGTTGGAGGCGCCGGCTGCGATCCGGATGTCCTCGCCGACCTGGTAGCCCAGTTCCACATCCACGAACAGGGTAGCGCCCAGCTTCTTGGTGGGCGCGCCACCATCCACGCCATCAATGCGTCCGCGCTCATCGTAGTGGCTGCCGTACCAGTTCGCGCGCAGAAGCAGGTCCCAGCCAGCGGCTGTGAATGCATTTGCGGTGAAGGAAAAGCGATCGTTCGGGTAGCTCTTCTCGATGTCTTCCACGTTGGCTGCGGATACGGGCAGAACACCGTTGATTTCGGTCTGGTCCTTCACTTCCACCTTGTTGTGGTTGTATGCGGCCGTCAAGGTCAGAGTGAAGGGGTCAAGATCGAAGTCTGTTGTGGCCACCAGATCGAAACCGGACACCTTCAGGTCCAGCGCATTGGTGAAGAACTGCACATTGGAGCCAACGCCAGTGACAGGGTCCACGGCTGGCAGGTTTTGCGTCTTGAATATGCGGTCGTCGATATTGATCCAGTAGGCATCGCCGGTCACTGACAGTCGATCCGCCAGAACGCCCGTGAAGCCGAAGCTGATGTTCACGGATTGCTCTTCCGTCAGCGGCGCGCCGCCCGCCGCAACCGCCAGCGGGTGACTCGGCGGCACAGTACCGGATTCCACCTGCAAGCCGGTGTCGTTGTCAAAGGTGGTGGTGATCTTCTGAATGTTCGCCTGTCCGGGCGTTGGCGCATGGAAGCCGGTGGACAGGGCGCCGCGCAGGGCGAAGGTGGGAGACACATCAAAGCGGCCAGCCACCTTGCCATTGATGGTGTCGCCGAAGTCCGAGAAATCCTCATAGCGGGCAGCGTACTGCATCAGCGCCCGATCCCCCAGCGCCTGTTCGATCTCGGCGTAGAAGGCGTAGTTGTCGCGCGAGAACTCGCCTGCATTCTGCGGTTCAAAGCCCTTGAAACCGCTGCTGCCAGCGCCCTCCCAGGAGGCGGGTTCGCCTGCAACGACGGTGAAGGTCTCTTCGCGCCACTCCGCGCCAAAGGCGAGATGCAGCGAATTGGTGAGTTGTCGGGAAAAGTCGGCGTTCAGATTCAATTCGTCCTGCTCCAGGTCGCCCACGTCAAAATCTCGCTGAGCGGGATTGCCGTCCGAACCGAGGCCCAGGCTCTGGTTGATGGTGTTGTTGAGGAAGAAGTCGATCTTGTTGTGCCCGTAGCCGACGCTGAAATCGAACATCAGGGCGTCGCCAAAGGCGCCCCGCACCCCGCCTGCCGCGCTCAGATCAATCTGGTCCGCATCGAAAAAGGGCGTGAAGCCGGCTGGCAGCCCATCGAAGCCGTTATCTGCGCGCAGGGTTCTCAGCGTGATGTGGTTCGGGTCCCGATAGAAGAACCGGTAGCGGCCAAAGGTGTCCGCGTAGTTGCCGTGGAAGTAGGCTTCGGCGCTATCCGACAGTTCCACGCCGGCGTTGACGAAGAAACGCGGGTTCTCGCTTTCCGCCCGGCCCCAGGTCTGTACCAGCGGCGCATCGTCAAACGGGCTGTCGGAACCCACGCCGGGCACACCCATTGCGATCAGCGCTTCGGCGTTGGTGCGTTGCACCCCACGCGACAGGGCCTCGTTGTCCGCATAATCGAAGCTCAGATTGATGAAGCCGCTGTCCGACAGGGGCAGGCCCAGGTTGCCAGCCACCTTCCAGGATTGCTCGCCCTCGTAGAATTGACCGTATTGAAGCTGGATTTCTCCACCGCTCGGGTCATCCCGGGTCACGAAATTGATCACGCCGGCGATGGCGTCGGAGCCATACTGGGCAGAAGCGCCGTCACGCAGCACCTCGACCCGCTTCAGGGCGATTGCCGGAATCATCCCGATGTTGGGGCCGTGCGCACCCTTGCCCGCCGAGGGGACAAACTCTGCGATCAGCGCCGCCCGGTGTCGCCGCTTGCCGTTTACCATGACCAGTGTCTGGTCCGGCGCCAGGCCACGCAGGGAGGTGGGCCGAACGAAGGTGTCGCCGTCGCCGGACGCCATTGAAGCGTTGAACGACGGTACCGCGGCGCGCAGGTTGTCGGTGATGTCGGGCGCATTGCCCAGCCGGTCAAAGTCGGCGCCGGAAATGACGTCGATGGGCGCGGTGGACTGCTCCGCAGATCGCCCCGGATTGCGCGAGCCGATGACCACCACTTCCTCGATTTCCGTGTCGGCCCCGCTCGCGGCCTCGGCTTCCACCGACGTCAGCAACAGCGTCATGCAGAGGCTCGTGGCGGCGCTCAGGCCCGCCAGCATGCCCCCGAATCCAACTGCCCCCGGGACAGCCCCTTCCGTGCGAACAAAAAACATGGGTATCTCCTGCAAGTGTTGATTGAATTGCTGACGGCGCCAGGAAAGAAGGCCTGCCGGATGGGGCCTCAGGGCACGGAAACGATCCCCGCCGCTGACTGAACGCCAAGCCGGCAGCATAGCAGATTTGCCAGCGTCTTGCGTTCGTTCGGCTATTCAAACCCGCCGCCAGCCGCTACCCTGCGTGCCTGTGGGCGGTAACCGGCCACCCCCGGCTCCGCAGGCGCTCAGCGCACACAACTCTGCGCCCTGCCGGGCAAATTGATCCGCGGGGCAAGCTGGTCGCGGTGCACAGGCGGCCAACGGGCATCGGGAGGGGCGCAATTCAGGTGACTGAATCAGCAGGAGATCAAACCGGAACGGAATCTGCACAACGCCCGCAGTGGTCGGAGGCGACCCTCTGGTACGTGGTGGTGCTGCTCACCCTTGCCTCGACGCTGTCGTTCATCGATCGGCAGATTCTCAATGTGATGATCGGCCCCATCAAGCGGGATCTGGGTGGGCTGACGGACACCGAGATATCGCTGATTATCGGCCTGGCCTTCATTCTCGTTTATACACTGGCGAGCCTGCCCATGGCCTGGCTGGCGGATCGCAGGAATCGCCGCAATCTCATCGCCATCGGTATCTTCGCCTGGAGCCTGGCGACCACTCTGGCGGGCAAGGCGGACGACTTTCGCAACCTGTTTCTGGCGCGCATGGGTGTGGGCATCGGCGAGGCTACATTGGGGCCGGCTTCGGCTTCGCTGCTGGCCGATTACTTCGACGAGAGGCGCCTGCCCCTGGCCTTTGGCATAGTCGGGGCTGCGCCGTTTATCGGCACTGGCCTTGCCAACATACTCGGCGGCCCGCTGGTTGACTGGCTGGAAGCGCAGCCCAACTTCGTGCTGCCGGTCTTTGGCGAACTCTACTCCTGGCAGATGGTGCTGGTAACGGTTGGGCTACCGGGGATTCTGCTGGCCGGGATCATGTTCACGATTGCCGAGCCGAAACGCCTGGGCACCGGCCTGCGCGATGCAGGCGGCTTCCCGGCGCGCGAGGTCTGGGCCTTCGTGCGCTCGCGCGGACGCTATCTGACCTTCCATTTCATGGCCTACCTGTGCCTGTCGATTCAGGGTTTTGCCTTTCTCACCTGGGTCGTCGAGTTCTTTGTGCGCCAGCACGGCTGGACGCGCACGCAGATCGGCCTCACCTACGGGTTCATCGCCCTGATTGTTGGCGTCTTTGGCAGTGTCTGGGCAGGATTCTACGCTGGCAGATTGATCGCCCGAGGCGGCGGCGATGCGCCGATGCGGGTCACGCTCTGGGGCACGATCGTTCTCGGGCCAGTGGCCGTGCTGCTGCCGCTGCTCGAGAGCGGCCTGGCTGCTGCTGTGCTGCTGCTGCCCATCACCTTCACCATGGCGGTCCCGCCTGGCCTCAGCAATGCCGCCCTGCAGGCGATTGCGCCCAATCGGATGCGCGGCCAGCTGATTGCGTTCTATCTGATCTGCGCCTCCTTCCCTTCCTACCTGCTGGCGCCGATAATCATTGGCTTCATGAACGACTATATCTTCGGGCGAGAGGACGCAATCGGGCTCTCACTCTCCATTCTGGCGGCCGTGAACTATGTGATCGCGGCAATTTGTCTTGCGCTCAGCCTGAAACCGCTGCGTCAGGCGCTGGCTCAAGTCGCCAGGGACACGGCGCCGGGTGGCCGCTACGCCGCTGATGGGCCTGCCGACCGATGAGTGCAAGCCGTCTCGGTAATCGCGCAGCAGCCGTGGCGGTGCTGGCTGCATTGCTCACCGGTCTTCTGCTTTCTCTGGCGTTGCGCCCGCCCGGCGCCAAGCGCGCAGACGCAGCGCCCCGGACTGCGGCCAGCGCAGAGGCCGATATCAGGGTCGATTGGCGCGTCGCCCTCAGCTTCCAGACCACCTTGCCGGTGACCGGCGACAATCCGCTTTACCTGCAGGAGATAGCGCAGGCAGCATCAGGCGGCGCCTTGCGGTTGCAGCTATTTGAACCGGGCGAACTGGTGCCGGCCTTGGGCGTCACCGAGGCGGTTCGCACGGGCAAGATCGAAGCGGGCTACACCTGGCTCGGCTACGACCAGGGACGGGTGCCGGCTGCGCCGTTGCTGGGCGCGGTGCCGTTTGGCATGGAACCCTGGGAGTACGCTGCCTGGTGGTTCGAGGCGGGCGGGCGCGAACTCGGCGAAGCCCTGTATGCCAAGCGCAACCTTCACGTACTCTTCTGTGGCATGACCGGCCCGGAGACGGCCGGCTGGTTCCGGGAGCCGGTTGCAAGCCTTGCGGACGTCGAGGGTCTGAAGATCCGGTTTGCCGGCATCGGCGGCAAAGTCATGGAGCGCATCGGCGCCTCGGTGACCATGCTGCCGGGCGGCGAGTTGTTTCAGGCCCTGGAGAAGGGCGCCATTGACGCCACCGAGTACGCGCTGCCGGTGGTTGACCAATCCCTGGGCTTCAATCGAGTGGCGCCCTACAACTATTACCCCGGCTGGCATCAACCCTCGACCGCCATGCATCTGGTGGTGAATCAGCAGGGCTGGGAGTCGCTCACCGAAGCCGATCGCAAGTTGCTCGAGCTGGTTTGCACCGCCGGCGCACAACGCAATCTGGCGCGGGCGGAAGCGCTGCAGGGCGAGGTCATCGCCGGTTTCCCGGAGATTGGCGTCTCCGCGCGCCGCCTGCCGGAACCGATCTTGCGGGAACTGGCGCGGGTGAACGCTGAGGTGCTGGCCGAAGAAGCCGCCCGCGACGAAGACTTCGCGCGCATTCTGGCTTCGCAGAAGGCATTCCGGGCCGATTATGCCCACTGGAAGGCGCTCGCCTATCTGCGCCGGGACTTCTGACAGCCTCGCCCTGGCCCGCAAGATGGATTTGCCAAGCACCTGGCTCTCGCGCACGATCGACCCCTGGATCAACCGGATTGGCCGCTACGCCTCCTGGTTGTGGCTGCTGTTGCTGCTGGTGATCGTGGTCAATGTCATCCTGCGCTACGCCCTGGGTGAGGGGCGCATCGAATTCGAGGAGATTCAGTGGCACATCTACGCCACCGGCTTTCTCTTCGGGCTCGGCTATGCGCTCCTGGCGGACGCCCACATCCGCGTCGATGTCTTGCATGAACGCCTCGCACCCACCTCCAGGGCCTGGGTGGAACTGTATGGCCTCTTGCTGCTGTTGCTGCCGTTTGCCTTGCTGGTGCTGATCTTCAGCGTCCCCTTTGTGCTCGACAGCTTTGCCGTTTCCGAGGTGTCCGCGTCTCCCGGCGGGCTGCCCTTGCGCTGGCTCATGAAGGCTATGCTGCCTCTGGGATTCATCTTTCTGCTGCTGGCCGCCCTGTCGCGGCTGTCGCGGGTCTGGGCCTGGCTCTTCCTGGGCCGGGACGGCGATACCGGAGACGCCTCATGACCGGCAGCGAAATCCTCGCCATCGCCCTCTTCGCGAGTTTCATGTGCCTGGTTTTCACTGGCTTCCCGGTGGCCTGGATCCTGGGCGGATTGGCTGTACTGTTCACCGCCCTGGCGATTGTGCTGCAGGTGGATTTCAATCTGCCCCTGGCGCTGGACTGGAACTATGCCGGCCTGGTGGTGGACCGCTCCTGGAACGTCATGGAGAACTGGGTGCTGGTCGCTTTGCCCATGTTCATCCTCATGGGCCTGCTGCTCGACCGTTCCGGGATTGCCAATCAGCTCATGCTCGGCTTTTCCCGCCTGCTTGGCGGCGTGCGCGGCGGCCTTGCGCTTTCTGTCACGCTGATCGGGCTGCTGCTGGCGGCGACCACCGGCATCATCGGCGCTTCCGTCGTGCTGCTGGCGCTGCTCGGCCTGCCGATCATGCTCAAGCAAGGCTACGACCAGGCGCTGGCATCCGGAACCGTATGCGCCGTGGGCACCCTGGGCATCCTGATACCGCCCAGCATCATGCTGGTGCTGATGGCAGATCGCATGGCCATGAGCGTCGGCGATCTGTTCCTGGGCGCAGTCTTCCCCGGGGCACTGCTTGGCGGCCTCTACATGCTCTATCTCCTGGGGTACGGCCTGCTGCGCCCGAGCGGCGCGCCGGCAGTCGCTTCCGTGTCAGCGAACTGGCGCGTGATCGGCGATCTGGCGCTGGCGATCCTGCCTGCCGCAGCCCTGATACTGGCCGTGCTTGGCAGCATCTTTTTCGGCCTGGCGACGCCAACGGAAGCGGCTGGAGTCGGCGCTGCCGGCGCCTTGCTGCTGGCGCTGGCGAAGCGGCGGCTGAGCATGAAGGATTTCAAGTCGGTGCTCTACGAGACCACGCGCACTACCGCGTTCATCTTCGCGGTATTTCTCGGCGCCACTGCCTTCTCCTTGGTGCTCCGCGGCCTTGGCGGTGATGAGCTGATCGAGGCCGCACTTCTGAACCTGCCCTTTGGCGCCAGCGGCATTCTCATCACCATCCTGGTGGCCACCTTTCTGCTCGGATTCTTTCTCGACTGGATCGAACTGACGCTGATCGTCCTGCCGCTGGTGTCGCCGGTCGTGGCGAATCTCGGCTTCGATCCGGTCTGGTTCACCGTCCTCTTTGCGGTATGCCTGCAAACCAGCTTTCTGACGCCTCCCGTGGGGTTTGCGATCTTCTACCTGAAGGGCGTTGCGCCGCCGGCGGTATCCGTTCAGACCGTCTATCGCGGCGTCTTGCCGTTTATCGGCCTGCAGCTGATCGGCCTCGTGATCCTGTTCAACTGGGAGTCGCTGGTCACCTGGTTGCCGGCCCGGGCCTATGGCTGATCGGCGTCTGTGACCGGCGTCGTTTCGAAGCGCCAGGCGCCGTTCCTGTAATCCACCTGAAGTTGCTGGCCTGCGCCCACTTGGCCAGCGAGCAGCCTCGACGCCAACGGATTCTCGATCTGCTTCTGTACCACGCGCTTCAGCGGTCGGGCGCCGTACACCGGGTCGAAGCCGGCTTCGACCAGTGCAGCGCGCGCCGCCGCACTCAGCTCGATACCAACACCCTGTTCCGCCAGGCGACCGCGCAGAATGTCGAGTTGCAACCCGGCAATCGCCGCGACCTGGGCTTTGTCCAGTGGGTGGAAGACGACCAGATCATCCACGCGGTTGAGAAACTCCGGGCGGAAATGCTGCGTGACGACGCCAAGCACCGCCTCGCGCATGGAATCCACCTGGCCGCCATTGGCCGTGCCGACTGCCGTATCCTGGCGATCGGCCGCAGCTTCGGTCATGTTCTGAATCAGATCGGACGCCAGATTCGAGGTCATCACCAAAACGCAGTTGCGAAAATCCACGGTGCGCCCGTGGCCGTCGGTGAGGCGGCCGTCGTCCAGGACCTGCAACAGGATGTTGAATACGTCTGGATGCGCTTTCTCGATCTCGTCAAGCAATATCAGCGAGTATGGCCGGCGGCGCACCCGTTCGGTGAGATAGCCGCCTTCCTCGTATCCGACATAGCCGGGTGGCGCGCCGATCAGCCGGGCCACCGAGTGCTTTTCCATGAATTCTGACATGTCCAGGCGCAGCAGCGCCTCCTCGCTGTCGAAGAGATACTGCGCGAGCGCCTTGCAGAGCTCGGTCTTGCCGACGCCCGTCGGCCCGAGAAACATGAAGGAGCCATTGGGCCGATTCGGTTCCGCCACCCCGGCGCGCGCGCGACGCACTGCATCGGCCACGCTGGTGACGGCTTCATCCTGGCCGATCACGCGCTGATGCAGGTGATCCTCAAGGCGCAGCAGCTTTTCCTTCTCGCCTTCAAGCAGCTTGCTGATCGGGATGCCCGTCCAGCTGGAGACGATCTGACCGATTTCCTCTTCGGTTACCTTGTTGCGCAGAAGCTGGCGCTCCATCGGCTCGGTCGCCGAGGCGAGCTGGCGTTCGAGATTCGGAATCTCGCCGTACTGCAACTCCGACATCCGGGTGAGGTCCCCGGCTCGCTTAGCCGCATCGAAGTCCAACCGCAGCTGATCGAGTTGACCCTTGATTTCCTGAGCGCCGCGGACGCTGGCCTTTTCCGCGAGCCAGACCTCCTCCAGGCTGGCGTATTCCGCCTCCAGAGACTGAATGCTCTCCTCGAGCGCCTGTCGGCGGCGACTGCTGGCCGCATCGCTCTCCTGCTTGAGCGCTTCCACTTCCATCTTCTGTTGAACAAGCCGACGTTCAAGCTTGTCCATCACTTCCGGCTTGGAGTCGATCTCCATTCGGATCCGGCTGGCGGCTTCGTCGATGAGGTCGATGGCCTTGTCCGGCAGCTGCCGATCGCTGATGTAGCGATGCGAGAGCCTGGCAGCGGCGACAATCGCCGGGTCCGTGATGTCCACGGCGTGATGCAGCTCGTAGCGCTCCTTCAGCCCACGCAATATGGCGATGGTGTCGGTGACATCCGGTTCGTCGATCAGCACCTTCTGAAAGCGGCGCTCAAGCGCCGCGTCCTTCTCGATGTGCAGGCGGTACTCGTTCAGGGTGGTGGCGCCGACGCAGTGCAGCTCGCCGCGCGCGAGCGCCGGCTTGAGCATGTTGCCGGCGTCCAGGGATCCCTCCGCCTTGCCGGCGCCGACCACCGTGTGCAATTCATCAATGAACAGGATTACCCGGCCTGCCTGCTTGTCCAGTTCGCGCAACACAGCCTTCAGGCGTTCCTCGAATTCGCCACGGAACTTTGCGCCGGCGATCAAGGCGCCGAGATCAAGCGCGAGAATGCGCTTGTGTTTCAGTCCCTCCGGCGCCTCGCCGTTGAGAATGCGCTGCGCCAGCCCTTCGATGATGGCGGTCTTGCCGACGCCTGGCTCACCGATCAGCACCGGATTGTTCTTGGTGCGCCGTTGCAGCACCTGAATGGTCCGGCGAATCTCGTCATCACGGCCGATCACCGGGTCCAGCTTGCCCTGCTCCGCGCGTTCAGTCAGGTCGATGCAGTATCGGGTCAGCGCTTCGCGATGCGCCTCATCGTCTGCGTCCTGCACGGCATCGCCCTGGCGCATCGCTTCCACCGCCGCATCAAGTCGTTCCAGAACCACGCCGGCCTCGGCCAGCGCGGCTTTCAGTGGACCGGTGGCGGCCAGCGCGCGCAGCATCTGCTCGCTGGACAGAAACTGGTCTCCGGCCTTTTGCGCGATACCGGCAGCCAGATTCATGGCCCGCACCAGATCTCGGGAGGGCGGTATGTCGCCGGTGGGCTCGGCGACCCTGGCCACTCGATCCAGCGCCGCATTCAGGCACGCATCAATCTTGCCGGCATCACCGCCGGCCTGAATGAGCAATGGCAGCAGACTTCCCGGTCCAGGCTGAATCAGGATCTGAAGCAGGTGGGCGGGCTCCAGTACCGAGTGGTCCCGGCCAGCGGCCAGGGCAGTGGCGTCGGCAAACGCGGCTTGCAGGCGGTGGGTCATGCGCTCCGTGGACATCGGTCACTCCGCAGGATATGAGTCGGAATTGTTCCGAAGATGCGTCCGCCCGCCGGGTTTTCAACGGTTGTCAGGGGGCTCGGGCGCAAACTCCTGAGTCAGTAGCTGTCAGGCGCCCCTGTCGATGATTGTCAGATCGAAGGTGCGGTTTGCGTCGGCGCGACATAACCGTTCATGGTGACCACCGTCTTGCCGACCACTTCCCGGTTCTGAAGCAGACACAGGGCCTGGGCCGCCTCTTCCAGGGGAAAGCCGCGGCAGACTTGCGGGTGGATGGCGCCAGATTCGGCCAGCGCCTGCACTGCCTCGCGGCTGGCCTGTCCGGCTGCCGGGTCGCGTCGCCCATACTCGCCGGCGCGCACGCCGACGACGCTGATCTGCTTGATCAGGATCAGGTTGACCGGCGCTTGCGGGAAGCGTCCGCTGGTGAAGCCGATGCTGAGCAGGCGTCCACCCCAATTGACGCAGCGCATGGATTCGTCGAATACATCGCCACCGACCGGATCGAAGATCACGTCTGCGCCGCGGCCCTCGGACAACGCCTTGACGCGCTCGCGAAAACCGCCAAGGCGGCCGTCCGGCAAGGTGTAGTTGATGACGTGGTCCGCGCCGCGAGCGCGCACGACCGCCAGCTTGTCGTCACGCCCGCCGGTGGCGATCACCCTGGCGCCGAGATGCTTGCCGAGATCCACTGCTGCCATACCGACGCCCCCGGTGGCGCCGTGCACCAGCAGGGTCTCGCCTGCTTGCAGGTTGCCTCGGCTCACCAGGGCGACCCAGGCGGTGAGATAGGCTGTCTGATAGGCGGACGCCTCAGCCCAGGACAGCGCCGTCGGCTTCGGTTGCACGGACGTCTCCGGCACATTGACGCGCTCGCAGAATCCGCCGTAGCGCTTGCTGGCCACCACCGGGTCACCGACCTGCCAGCGGTGGACGCCTGGGCCTGTCGCCAGCACCGGCCCGGAGAATTCGCCGCCGGGCGAGAAGGGTAGCGGTGGCTTGAACTGATACTTGCCCTGAATCATCAGCAGATCCGGGAAGTTGACAGCGCAGGCGCGCACGCCGACCTGCACCTCGCCTGGGCCCGGCGGCGGCACCGACAGCGTTTGCAGGCGCACGCTGGCCACATCGTCGGAGATTGATTCACAGAGTATGGCGCGCGCTGTTTGCGTTCCGGCGTCAGGCGGCATGGCCGGCTCCTGGCACAGAGCAACTGGCGGCAGGCCGCTGAATTGCCGACAATGGGCGGCGTTTCAGAACAAGCCCCTGTTCCAAAAAACGGTATCCACCTGCCATGAGCGCCAAGTGTAACCCCGTACTGGCCCGACCTGACGCTGTTGGTCGGCGCGCATTCCTGAAATCGGCGGGCGCTGGCCTGGTCGGTCTTGCCGCAGGCTGTGGTCGGTTGCGCGGGCCGGAAGAGTCTGCCGAGGTTCTGGTGCTTGGCGCCGGATTGGCCGGGCTGGCGGCAGCCCGGGTGCTGACGCAAGCCGGACGGGACGTCCTGGTTGTCGAGGCCAGGGAGCGCGTCGGTGGCCGTGCGCACACACAGCTTGATCTGCCGGACCGACCTGAGTTCGGCGCGGTGGAGGTGGGCGACTCCTATCGTCGGGTGCGGGCGCTGGCCGAGATCTTTGGCTTGACCATAAAGCCTCGGGACTTCAGCCGACCACAGCCATTGACGCTGCATGTCAACGGCGAAACCATCCATGCGCAGGATTGGCCAGAGGCGTCAGCCAATCGGTTGGTGGACGGCGAACGGGCCCTGCTGCCGGGGCGGGTCGAGTCCTGGTATCTGGGCCGGTCGAATCCGCTGGCCAGAGCCTCGGACTGGGATACCGCTGCCTTGCTGGCCGAGGACGTCTCGATCAGCGATGCGCTGCGTCGGGCGGGCGCGTCCGAGGAGGCCGTGCGCCTTGTCAACGTGGCCGGCAATCACAATCACAGCGATGCAGTCAGCGCCCTGCCGGCCTGGCAACGCCTGCTGGCTTTCCGCAGCGAAACCGGGGTCGGTCACATCATCGAGGGAACCAGCGTGCTTGCCACTCGCATGGCGCGGGCGCTCGGCGCGCGAATCCGCCTCGGTCAGCCGCTTGTCAGCCTTGCGCTCGACAGCGGTGGCGTGCTGGCGCATGGTGCCGACGGCAGCAGATTTCGAGCGCGTCACTGCATCTGCACCCTGCCGTTGCCTGCCCTGGGCCAGATGCAATGGGACGCGCCGCTGGACCCGCGCCTGCTGCGGGCCATACAGGAAATGCGTTATACCCGCGTGACGGTTGCGCTCTTCGATGCCGATCCGTTCTGGGAGGAGGATGGTCTGCCCGGGTCCATGTGGACGGACACGCCGCTGGAACGCCTGTTTCCGCGCCTGGCGCCGGACGGCAAGACCTGCATCGGCTTCAAGGCGTTCGTCAACGGCGCCGGCGCAGAGGCGCTGGACAAGCTGGAGGAAGCGGAGTTCGAGCGCGTGGCGCTGGCCACACTCAAGCGAATTCGGCCAGCATCATCAGGCCGCGTCCGCTATCTGATGCGCCACAGATGGAGCGAGGATCCCTATGCCGGCGGCGCCTATGCGGCCTGGCCGCCTGGCCGGGTTGCCCTGTTCCGGGCCGGGCTGCGGGAAACAGCCGGGCCTGTGCATTTTGCCGGAGAACACACGGCGCTTGATGCGCCCGGCATGGAGGGCGCGGTTCGTTCCGGCGAGCGTGCGGCCCGCGCCTTGGTCGCTAGCCGCGCTCGTCCATCACATCATGGAAGGCGGCAAAAAAGTCCGCCATGAGCCGATTGATAGCGCCCCCGACCAGGCGCTGCCCGATTGCCGCGAGGCCCCCGCCGATACGCACTGCGACCACATAGCGCAGGTGCGTGTTGTCATCGTCGAGCTCGGTCAATTCCACCCTGGCTTCGGCATAGCCGAAACCGCCAGCGCCCTTGACCTCCGCATGCAGTTTGTAGTTGTCCGGCGGGTTCATCTCTTCCAGCCAGATATTGGCGCCAAAGGTGGCGCTCAACGGCCCGACCCGCGCCTTTACCTTCGACGTGTAGCGATGCGGCCCCTGCGGTATGAGGCCCTCGCAGCCGGGGATGCAGGTTTCGATCACTTCTTCGTCAACCAGTGCATCCCAGACGGCTTGCCGACCCGCGGCAAAACGGTATTCTCCTGACTGTTCCACTGAACCTCCTTTTGCGCCCCCTGGCATCGCCTCTCAAACCGACGCCGCCCATCCATGGAAGCTATGCAGCCAACTCTACATTTACAGAGCCGACTATGGCAATGCCGCCGGAAAACAACAAGAATGCGATCTCTGATGACTGGGGGCCGGTGGTGCTGCCGACTTTCACGGATATGTTGAGTGCGCTGGTGGCGGAACCTTCGGTGAGTTGCACGCGTGCGGACCTCGATCAGGGCAATCGCCGGGTGGTCGAACGGCTGGCCGATTGGCTGGATGCGCTCGGCTTTGTCGTGGAAATCCTGCCGATGCCGGAGCAGCCGGAAAAGGCCAATCTGATCGCCACCCTCGGTTCCGGCGAGGGCGGCGTGGCGCTCGCCGGGCATACCGACACCGTGCCCTTCGACGAGCACGCCTGGCGGGCCGACCCGTTGGCGTTGACGGTCGAGGACGGGCGTTGCTATGGCCTTGGCGCCTGCGACATGAAGGGGTTCTTTCCGATTGCGCTGGCGGCGGCAGCAGAGTTCCCGGCGGCCCGTCTGAAGGCGCCGATCACCGTGGTTGCGACCTGCGACGAAGAGTCGTCAATGGCCGGTGGCCGCCATCTGCTGGCGACCGGCAGGCCGAAGGCGAGCGCCGCCATCATCGGCGAACCAACCGGCCTGCGGCCGGTGTTTGCGCACAAGGGTTTCGCAGTGATTTCCATTGTCCTGGAGGGCGCTTCCGGCCATTCATCCAACCCGGACCTGGGGCGCAACGCCCTGGATGCGATGCAGTTGGTGATGGCGGAGCTCATCGCCGTGCGCCGGGAACTGGCGTGCAATCACCGCAATGCGCTCTTCGAGGTAGCCTCGCCCACCCTGAACCTGGGTTGCCTGCACGCCGGAGACAATCCCAACCGTATCTGCCAACATGCGGAACTTCAGATCGATCTGCGCCTGTTGCCGGGCATGGACACTGACGCGGTTCTGGCCTTGATGCGTGAGCGGGTGATCCAGACTGCGTCCCGACTTGGCGTGACGGCAACACTGGCGCCCCTGCATCCGCCCGTGCCACCCTTCGACGGGGCTCAGGATGGCGGGCTGGCCCGTCTCCTGGGGCAATTGAGCGGCAAGTCTCCGACCACCGTGAACTTCGGGACGGAGGCGCCCTTCTATCAAGGCCTGGGGGCGGACACGGTGGTATTTGGCCCAGGCGGGATCGAGCAGGCGCATCAGCCGGACGAATTTCTGGCGCTGACTCAGGTTGAACCTGCCACCCGGGCGCTGACGGGCGTGATTGCGCACTACTGCCGATGATCCCTCCGATATGAACACGGAAGAGTACGCTCGCTGGTTTCGGGCCTCGACACCCTATATCAGCGCCCATCACGGCAAGGTCTTTGTGGTGCTGTTGCCGAGCGCGGCCATCGCCCACGTCAATCTGACCAGTCTGGTGCATGATCTGGCGCTCATGCACGTGCTTGGCGCTCGCCTGGTGATCGTGCATGGCGCCGAATCCACCACTGCGGCGGCTTTGCCTGATCATGGTGCGGCGAAGGACGCCGCCGGTCGGGTCCTCACCGCTGCTGACATCAGCGCATTGGCTGGCGTCTGCGGTGGGGTTCGCGCCCGGCTGGAAGCGATCTTTGCGACCGGGCTGCCCACCAGCCCATTGCACAATGTGGATGTGCCTCTGATATCGGGCAATTTTGTCCACGCCCGTCCGCTCGGCGTGGTCAACGGCGTGGATTGTCAGTACGCTGGCCAGCCGCGGCGCGTGGCCGGCGAGCGCATCAAGACGCTGTTGGCGGCGGGCAACATCGTGCTGCTGTCGCCGATCGGCTATTCGCCTGCCGGAGAGGCGCTTGGCCTTGCGATCGAGGAACTCGCGCAGGCTGCGGCCCTGGCGGTTTCGGCAGAAAAGTTGATCGTTCTCGATGAAGTGCCCTGCTTGCCTGACGCCGATGGCGAGCGCCTGGGCAATCTGACGCCGGAGGACCTGCTGCGGGAAGTGACGGCGGCAGAGGCGCGTTTGAGTGCGGCCACGGCCCGCCATCTCAGG
This sequence comes from Pseudomonadales bacterium, assembly GCA_965199705.1. Classification (GTDB taxonomy): domain Bacteria; phylum Pseudomonadota; class Gammaproteobacteria; order Pseudomonadales; family Azotimanducaceae; genus Azophilus. The sequence goes on along the minus strand of OZ241359.1, from coordinate 166,115 downwards.
TTGCTGGCGCACAGCGTGGAACTTGGCGTTGCCAGTGGCCAGATGGTGGGCTATACGGAGGCGGGCGCCTTGCTGGCGGAGCTCTATACGGCCGCTGGCTCCGGCACGCAGGTAACGCGCGAGGCGCGCAGCCAGGTGCGCCCGGCGCACCGGCGAGACCTGGCCGATCTGGCCGAGGTGATCCGGCCGCTGGAAGATGAGGGCTTGCTGGTTGAGCGCACGCGCGACCAGCTCGAACGGGACCTGCAACACTTTCTGGTCGCCGAAGCCGATGGCTTCGTGGTGGGTTGCTGTGCTGTCTATCCGGTCGGCAAGCAGGCGGAACTCGCCTGTCTGGCCGTGCATCCGGCCTATCGCAATGACGCCGATATCAATGCTGGCCCGAGATTGCTGGCGGCGGCGGAAGCCAGTGCGCGCGCCGCCGGTTGTGATGCGCTGTTCGTATTGACCACCCGTGCGCGAGACTGGTTTCTGGAAAGAGGCTTTTCGGAAGCGTCGGTCGCCGATCTGCCAGCCGCCAGGCAGGCGCGCTACGATCACGCGCGCAAGTCACAAATCCTGCGCAAGCGCCTGCAATGATGAAGGATGCAGGGCCAGTGCGGCGCAATCTCTACATCAAGACGCACGGCTGTCAGATGAACGAGTACGACTCTGACCGTATGGCCGATCTGCTGCGGCAGCGTCACGACTACCGTCTGGTGAGCAGCGAAACGGAAGCCGACGTGATTCTGCTCAATACCTGCGCCATTCGTGAGAAGGCCCAGGAAAAGGTGTTCCATCAGCTCGGCCGCTGGAAGGCGCTGAAACGGCAAAGGCCCGGCCTGCTGATCGGTGTGGGCGGCTGTGTGGCCAGCCAGGAAGGCGCTGCACTCGCAAAAAGGGCGTCGCATGTGGATTTCGTATTTGGCCCGCAAACGTTGCACCGATTGCCGGATATGGTGGATGCGGCAAGGCGGCGCATTGCCGGCCCGATTGTGGACATCAGCTTTCCAGAGATCGAGAAGTTCGATCATCTGCCGACGCCGGGCGCCCGAGGGCCATCCGCCTATGTTTCCGTGATGGAAGGATGCAGCCGCTATTGCACCTTCTGCGTGGTGCCCTACACCCGCGGCGAAGAAGTCAGCCGCCCGGTCCCGCAGGTGCTGCGCGAGGTAGCGCAGCTGGCCGGTCAGGGCGTGCGCGAGATCAATCTGCTCGGCCAGAACGTCAACGCCTACCACGGCGAAATAGACGGCGACCGGGCCGATCTTGCCGAGTTGATTCACTATGTGGCGGCCACGCCGCAGATCCGCAGGGTGCGCTACACCACCTCGCACCCGGTTCCCTTTGGCGACAATCTGATCGCTGCCTATGCCCGGATTCCGGAACTGGTGAATCACCTGCATCTGCCAGTGCAATCCGGGTCTGACCGGGTGCTTGCGGCCATGAAGCGCGGCCACACGGCGCTCGAATACAAGACCAGGATTCGTCGGTTGCGCCGGGTTCGACCCGACATCAGCCTGTCGTCGGATTTCATCGTCGGTTTTCCCGGCGAAACCGACGCCGACTTCGAGGCAACCATGCAATTGGTGGACGAAATCGGCTTCGATACCTCCTTCTCCTTCATTTACAGCGCCCGACCCGGCACGCCAGCAGCCAGTCTGCCGGACAACACGCCTGCAGATGTCAAGAGCGCACGGCTGACGGCCCTGCAGAGTCTGTTGCGAGAACAGGCGAGCGCCATCGCCCAGGCGATGCAGGGCACAGTGCAAGAGGTGCTGGTCAGCGGACGCTCCAGGAAGGACCCGCGCGCCTTGCAGGGGCGCACCGAGAACAATCGGGTTGTCAATTTCCCGGCGTCGGACCCGGACGCGCTGATCGGCGCTTTCGCCGAGGTGCGCATCACTGAAGCCTTGCCCAACTCCCTGCGTGGCGAATTGGTTTAGCCCGAATATTGCACCAAGGCGCTAATGGAGCAGGCTGATTTTCTCTATCTTTCAATTGGTGGTCTTCGCTATTGAAGCGCTACGCCGATTACAGACTGCGCTTGCCGCGCGCTCGCTGGTCTTTTGCCCGTCTGCGCGTCCATGCGCCCTCGACCATAGGCGTAGCTATGCTCTCGGTCGCGAGCACACGCAGACGGACAAAATCCGGCGCGATCATCACGGCCCCTGGTGCAATATCCGGGTTAGGGCCTGTTGACACCATGCTCACAGACGCCCGCGCCCATAGCGTTGACAGGCTCCTGGTCAACTGGCGGCTCGCGCCACATCTCCAAGCATATTCCAATTAGAAAGTGAGCCTGAACTTGTTGGCTGATCTGGTGGCCAGGGCATGATATTGGGGGTTGGTTTGGTCTCTGAATTGGGTTGTGTGGGCGATGCGGACTGAAGTTGTCGAAGGAGGGTGTTTCTGGGTCGCTGTTCCGCTGCCTGCGTGCAGGCGTGCGGCGGAACAGCGACTTCGGACAGGGTAGAGCGGTCATTCAGGCCACTTGAGTTTGTGCGTTGGCGATGATCTGGAACAGGCGGGCGCGTTCGGCATTGAGGGCCCTGGCCGCTTGCAGATCGCTCTGCTCGTGGGCCAGTGCATCGAGTTCTGCGAAGGTGATGCCGTGCTTGAGACAGGCTTCGGCATCGGGCAGGGAGCGCAGCTTGGCGTATGGGGTTCTGACGTCGGCGGGCCGGTAAACCCGCCGGATGCGACCGTTGGCGGCTTCCCTTTCGGTGGCGAACAGGCAGGGTCGATGGTAGTTGAGATACGGTGACAGACGCTTCTGGGTGAAGGTGTCGACCAGCGCGGCGCAGTGGCGTGGGATGTGGTCGTGGCCCAGAAAGCGTCGTATGACGCTGGCGTTCTTCCCCTCGACGAGCGCGTTGTCGGTGGAGCGCCGCGGGCGCGACTTGGTGAACTCGTGGATATGCAGCTTGTTGAGCAGTGCCGCAACCGTGTGATTGATGTACTCGGAGCCGTTGTCGGCGTGAAAGCCGGTGACGACAAAGGGAAAAAGCCCCAACAGACCCTCCAGAACCGGTACCAGAAAGCGTTCGGAGATCGCCTCGACAGCCCCGATGAACTCGTATTGCGTCACTTGATCGACGAGGTTGATCAAATACACGCCCTTGGCGCCGTCGCGGTCGCCCTGGTGAACGGTGTCGACGCGCAGGAAGCCGGGCCGGCCCGCCGGCTGCGGCGCCCGGCGTTCGCCCACCGCCACCGTCGCCGCCTTGGTCGCATGGAAGACCGTGCGGTGCGTGCGGTAGGTCCGGGAGCGCCGCAGGTTGTATAAGTGACTCGCCGAGAGTTGCGCCAACCGCTCGAAGCGCCGGTCGCCGAATACCCGGTGCTCGCGTTGGAGAACGACCCGCGTCGCCAGCCCGGACATCTGGCCGAGGTCGGCGTCCACACGAGCGAGCAGGCGAATGTCGGTCGGCGTGTAAACGCGGTTGAAGGGCCGACCCTGGTTCCCGTCGCGGCGGTCGACCACCTTGGCCGTCTCGCGGTGCTGGCGGATGAGTCGCGTTAGCTGGGCGCGCGAGTAACCTGTGGTCTTGGCCAGGTAGCGCTTCACCAGCGTCTTTGACGGCTTGTCCAAGCCCCGATAGGCAAGACGCACCAGCGTCTTCGACACGAAGGTATAGGCGCCCTCGCGATCCAGGGGTTGGAAGGTCACCGGCTCGCTCGCCTCGACGAACGCGGCCACCTGCTCGATAGTGCGAATGTGCTCGCTCTGAAGTGTCACGATCATCTCCTGATGATCCCCGACACTTCCAGTTCAGGCTCACTTTGCGTTGGAATCGCATTCCCAGTTCAGGCTCACTTTGCATTGGACAAGAGGCGCTTGCGCTGTTTCTAATTGATTGAATGGTTTGATGTTATGTGAGGCGTCGAAAATTTATTCCCCCGGAGAAGCGGGGATTTGGCCCGATTTTGGGGTGTTTCGGCCCGAATTGGCGGATTTTCACCCCAAGGTTGGTTGTTGCAGCCGAGGAGGCGGAAGCGCCGGTTGTCATGTGGCAAAATGGTGGTTGTAAATCAAACAATTGCCGACCTTCGAGGTGATCATGACAACCGGCCCGAACAATGTACTTTTTTCTTGGGACGCTGTCGAGCCGCTGGCGGATCTGAAACGCCTGTCGATGGTGCTGGAGCACTTGCCGGACGCGGAGTTGGTTGCGGCGCTTGCGGCGAAGCGGGGTCGGGGCAGGAACGATTTTCCGGTTCGCGCGATGTGGCGCGCCTTGGTGGCGGGGGTGGTTTTCCAGCACGCCTCGGTGGCGTCGCTGGTTCGGGAGTTGCGCCGCAATCCGTCGCTGCTGTCGGTGTGCGGTTTCAATCCGTTGCCACGGCAGGGCCGCCCGGTTGCGCGGATTGAGCGGGACGCGCGCACGGGTCGGTCGGTTGTGGTGCGGGAGGCGGCGCCGGTTTTGCCCTGCGTTCCGAACGAGTGGAACTTCTCGCGCCTGCTCAGGAACCTGATTGACTTGGAGGACAGGCAGGGGTTGGTCAGCGGCCTGGTGGACGAACTGCGTGGCCGATTGCTGGCGGTGCTGCCGGACTACGGCGTGCATCTGGGGTGCGACGGCAAGGCGGTGGCGAGCCATTCCACCGGGCGGGTCAACCGCGGCGCCGGGGGTGAGGGTTCGGATCCAGACGCGGATTGGGGCAAGCACGAAACGCGGGGCGTGGACAAGCAAGGGCGCGCCTGGAGGCGGGTCAAGAGTTGGTTCGGCTACGGTCTGCATCTGATTGCGGACACCCGCTATGAGTTGCCGGTGGCCTTTGCGGTGACGCGGGCATCGGCTTCGGAGCAGCCGGTGGTGGGGAAGCTGCTGGCGGAGTTGTTCGAGGCTGAGCCGGGTCTGGCGCAGCGGTGCCGGGACTTCAGCGCAGATCGGGGCTATGACGGCGGAGCGTTGAAGCAGGCGTTGTGGGACGAGCACGGGATTCGGCCGCTGATTGACACCCGGCTGATGTGGCGCGAAGAGAAGCAGGATCCGAACCACGATCCCGCGCAGCCGATCCTGCGCAGCCTGGCCCCCGAGCGGACGGACAACATCCTGTACAGCGAGCGGGGCGAGGTGTCGTGCCGCTGCCCGGCGACAGGGACGGAGCGCCCGATGGCGTTCCAGGGGTTCGAATCGGACCGGGGGACGCTGAAGTACCGGTGTCCGGCGGCGGCTTGCGACCTGAAGTGCGAGGGCCGGGCGGCGTGTCTTTCGCAGTCCGGCTCGAAGGCGGGCGACTTCGGGCGCATTGTGCGTATCGATCTCAAGCGCGCGAACCGGCGCATCTTCACCCCCACGCCCTGGGGCTCGCCCGCTTGGCGACGCGGCTACAACCGACGCTCGGCACTGGAGCGGATCAACGCGCGCCTGGACCGCAGCTTCGGCTTCGAGGTGCATTTCATCCGCGGCCTGGCCAAGATGAAGACACGGATGGGGCTGGCGCTCGCGGTGATGATGGCGCTGGCGGTCGCCGCCGTGGTCGAGGGACGAGACGAACGGATGCGCTCGCTCGTGCGCCCGGTCCCGTTTGCAGACACCGGATAGCGCTGCGCCAACCCCCAACCGCTCCAACCCGTCCCCTGCCTGCCCCTGGACGCCGCGCCCCTGTCCGCAGCACACCCTTGTTGAGAGCCTTTCTCATCTACCCGCGATCGGCCCTCGTTCCAACCTCTCCCCGGCACCCCAGTCCGCTGCCCTGCCTTCAATCAATCCTCCCGCACTGCCAAATCCGCTCCACTACATCTCCCCATCCCGACAAAAACACCCGCAGCGCAAGCGCCTCGACAATGCTCTCCATTGACACGCGGCATGGCAACTATATGCTTGCCAGCCCAGATAGCGATGAGGCGCATCCGCAAGCCTTGACCGACCAATCGTTCTCGCCCGGGCAGGCCAGTGGGGAGCAGGAGACGGCGCCATTCAGCGCCACGCTGAGCCTTGAGCCCGACGATTCTCATCGCCTTGCCTCTCTTTGTGGCCCCTTTGATCGGAACCTGGCGCATCTCGAGCAGCGCCTGGGCGTGAGCATACGCACGCGCAGCAATCGATTTCATGTCAGCGGGCCGGATGAGCGCGTTCATGCGGCCAGCGCCGTGCTCTGCAAGCTGTATCAGGAAACTGCCGAAGGGCGTCCGGTGGACCCGGAGTTGGTGCATCTCTCCTTGCAGGAGTCAGCAGTGGAGGCATTGCTGGAAGATGGCGCGGACACTGCGACTGCGCCCGGCGCCAATGTGATATCTACGCGGCGCAAGCAGGTCAGGCCCCGGGGCGCCAATCAGGTTGCCTATGTGCGCGCCATCCGCTCGGCGGACATCAACTTCGGAATCGGTCCTGCCGGCACCGGCAAGACCTACCTGGCGGTCGCAGCCGCCGTCGAGGCGCTTGAAAACCACCGGGTGTCGCGTCTGGTTCTGGTGCGCCCGGCGGTCGAGGCGGGAGAGAAGCTCGGCTTCCTGCCGGGTGATCTCGCGCAGAAGATTGATCCCTATCTGCGCCCGCTCTACGACGCCCTCTACGAGCTGATGGGCGTGGAGCGGGTCAACAAGGCCATTGAACGCCACGTGATTGAGGTGGCGCCTCTGGCCTACATGCGCGGGCGAACGCTGAACGACGCCTTCATCATTCTTGATGAGAGCCAGAACGCCACCGCCGCCCAGATGAAGATGTTTCTTACCCGGATCGGCTTTGGCGCCAAGGCCGTGATCACCGGCGATGTAACCCAGATCGACCTGCCGCGCGGCCAGGTTTCCGGCCTGGTCAACGCCTGCACCGTGCTGAAACAGGTGTCTGGCGTGCGATTCACGCATTTCGGATCGGGCGATGTGGTGCGCCATCCTCTGGTGAAGCGGATTGTCGATGCCTATGCTGCCGAGCCGCGTCCAGGCGAGCCGGGCGACCACGTTGCCGGTTGAGGTGCAATTCGGCTGCGACGGCGCCGAAACGCCGTCGGCTACTGCGCTGCGGCGCTGGGCAGAACTGGCGCTCGAAGGGCAGGCCGGCGCGGTCTGCGTTCGAATCGTGGATGCGGCCGAGTCGGCGGAACTCAACCGCCGTTTTCGCGCCAAACCGGTTGCCGCCAACGTGCTGAGCTTTCCCGTGCATGGCGTTCATCCCGGTGAGCGGTCGTTGCTCGGCGATGTGGCAGTCTGCGCGCCGGTGGTGGCTGCCGAGGCGCAGGCCCAGGGCAAGCGGGTCGCCGACCATTTTGCCCACATGGTGATCCACGGCGTGCTGCATCTGCGCGGATTCGACCATCAAACCGCCACTGACGCACACCGCATGGAAGCCGCAGAAGTGGAATTGCTTGGCCGGCTGGGCCTGGGCAATCCTTACGTTTCATGAACGCAGGCCTGAATCCCGGCGGCTTGCGCGGGCGCTGCCAATGCAGATGAAGGCGATAGCGACGGAAGACTGGCGTAGCACGGGCCGGGTGTTTCCGCGCCTGCCGCACATCGGTGGCGCCCTCCTGGCCGGCATGTTGCTGCCACTGAGCCTTGCCCCATTCGACTTCTGGCCGGCGGGTGTCGCCTCGGTCGCACTCTACTTCGCGTTGCTGAACCAGGGGCGGGTCAACCCGGCCCTGTTGGGATATCTCTACGGTGTGGGCGCCTATGGCGTGGGCGTGAACTGGGTGTATGTCAGCATTCACGAGTATGGCGGGGCGTTGCCGCCCCTCTCGGCCGGGCTGGTGCTGCTGCTGGTTCTCTGGCTTGCCTGCTTTCCCCTCCTGCAGGCGGTGATCTATGCCGGGGTGCGACGCTCGGCTGCGCAACCCGGTCTTGTTGGCGCTGGCGTCTTCGTCGCCAGCTGGATGCTGGTCGAATACCTGACCTTCTTCACGGGTGGCTTTCCCTGGCTGCTGCCGGGTTATGCGCATGTGGATACGGCGCTCGCGCCGTTGATCCCGGTGGGTGGAGTCTGGGCGGCGAGCCTCGGTGTGCTGCTTGCCGCTACCTTTGTGGTGGTGGCCTTGCTGCCCGACCGCAAGCCCTGGGTTCGGCTGGTTGCCCTGCTGATTGCCGGTTTGCCATGGATCCTGGCCGACGCCCTGTCCGGCGAGACCTGGGTAGCCCCGGTCGAGACCCGCCAGGTTGCGCTGGTTCAGGGCAACATCGATCAGGCGGTGAAGTGGGCGCCCGAGTCTCGACAGCCGATCATCGACCGTTATCTTGAGTTGACGGAGCCGCACTGGGGCCGTGATCTGATCGTCTGGCCAGAAGCGGCGATCACCCTCTATCAGCACCAGGCAGAGACGTTGCTGTCGGATCTTGGCGCGCGTGGTCAGGCTGAAGGCAGCAGCCTGGTGCTGGGCATTCCCAAGGCAGTTCGGGATGAGTCGGGCGAGGTGCGCCTGTACAACACGGCGCTCGTGGTCGGTAACGGCGGCGGACAGTACCTGAAGCAGAAGCTGGTGCCGTTCGGTGAGTACGTGCCGCTGGCGGATTGGCTGGGCGGGCTGGCGCAGTCCTTGAATCTGCCACTCCCGAGGGCGCATGCCGGCCCGGAATGGCAACAGCCACTGCGCCTGGGCGAGGACGCTGCCGGCATGGTCATCTGCTTCGAGGTGGCTTATCCGGGGCTCACGCAAAGGGCTGTTCGCAATGCAGACGTCCTGCTGACCATCACCAACGACGGCTGGTTCGGCGACAGCATCGGCCCCCTGCAACATCTGCAGATTGCGCGTGCGCGCGCCCTGGAGAATGGCCGCTGGCTGCTGCGCGCCGCCAATGACGGCGTGACTGCCGTGATCGACCACAAGGGCCGGGTGGTGCAGCAATTGCCCCGGTTCGAGCCTGGCGCCCTCACCGGGACCTATCAGGTGATGCGCGGACACACCCCCTTTGAGGGCATCCCTAATCCGCTGGTCGTGATGGTGCTCGGCTTGTTTCCGTTGCTTGAGACGTTGCGAGCGAACTCGAAGCAGAAGCGTTCAGAATCGCCTGCAGACGCAGCGGATCCACTCGATTCCCGTTCAGGCTGACCGACCAGTGCAAATGCGGCCCGGTTACCCGGCCGGTTGCGCCCACCTGGCCGATGATCTGGCCCCGCGTCACCGATTCGCCTGCACTGACCGCCATGGCGTCAAGATGACAATACATGCTGACCAGGCCCTGACCATGGTCCAGAAACAGGGTGTTGCCGTTGAAATAGAGGTCATCGGCTAGCGTCACCCTGGCCGCAGCCGGCGCCTGCACGGCCGCGCCCAGGGCTGCGGCGAGGTCCAGCCCAGAGTGAGGGCTCCGCGGCAAGCCGTTGAGAATCCGACGATTTCCGAACAGGCTGCTGATTGGCCCCTGGGTCGGGGTCACGAAGGGCGTGATGTCGAGGTCGCGCTGGCTGAACTGCAGGTACAGCGCGTCCTGGCGGGCCCGTTCTTCGCGGATGCGCGCAAGCGCTGCCGCGTCCGGCTCGACCATACGCTGGTTGGCGATGGTCAGGTGCTGCTCTGGATAGGCCTTGTCGCGCACGCGCACGGGTATCTCGCGCTCGCCGTCAGCGCCCGTCAGCCGGGCGACATACGTCCCTGGCTCGGTGCTGAGTGCGATGCCGATGAGCGCCTGCCGGCCGAGAATCAATACTGGCCGGCCCTGCCAGGAAACCTCGCGCACATCGTCCTCCAGCGCCAGAACGTGCACGCCCCCGGGCACGGCTTCGCCCAGCGCGGAAGTGCTGCAAAGAAGTGCGCCGACCAGTGCGCCCAATGCGCAGGTCCGAACCGGGCGCCAGGGCCGGCGATGGACACGCTGGACCTTGCTTGACTGCACGCTCTTCCGACCGATTGCATGGCGTCGCCTGTGCTCGAAAGCGCTTTTACCCGGATCGGGTCGCGCGGGCCTTCGGTGCTTCATCCTGGTGTCTCCGTTGTCGTGGCCTCGTCCCGACCCCGGCTTGCGCTTGCCGCGCCTTGCAGGCGCTCCGGAAGCGGATGCCGGGCGCCGACCCTTGCGCTGACGCCGCCATCGTGAAAGTTCACCTGGATGGCGTCCCCCGCCTTGATTGCGTTGGCGCTGGCGATGGCGGCGCCGGTCGCATCCGTCACCACTGCCAGGCCACGCTCAAGGCCGGACAAGGGGCTGACCGCATCCAGCGTGCGCGCCAGGTTCCCGAGCCGCATGGCGGCCTGATGCAGGCTGTTGTTCAGGCGCAGGCGGCTGCGCTTGCGCAAGCCGTTCAGGCGCTCGCCCCGACTGGCAATCAGATGCTTCGGGTGCAGCAGCGTCAGTTGTCGCGCTTGTGCGACAAGACGCGCCAGTCGGCGTTCCAGAGAGTGCTCCAGGCTGGCTTTCAGGCGCTGCTCCAGGAGGTCGGCTCTCTGCATCAGCCTCTGCAACCGTTCCGTCGGGCTCAGCAGACGACTGCGCAGCGCCACCAGGCTATGCCTGTGCAGGGACAGGTTGCGATCCACCGTCTGCTGTAGCTGGCGCCGTGCGCCGGCCAACGCCGCCTGCAATTGTCCGGCGTCCGGCGTGATCATTTCGGCGGCAGCGGAGGGCGTGGGCGCACGCAGGTCTGCGATCCAGTCGCTGATGGTGACGTCTGTCTCGTGGCCTATGGCGGCCACGGTCGGAACCGGACAGGCTGCCAGGGCGCGGGCAACCTGCTCGGTATTGAATGCAAACAGATCTTCCAGGCTGCCGCCGCCTCGGGTGATGAGCAGGACGTCCGGCGCCAGCAGCGCTGCCCGTCCGAGCGCTGCCGTTATCTCCGGCGCGGCATGGATGCCCTGCACAGCGACCGGCGCCAGGGTGATACGCATCAGTGGGAAGCGCCTCCGGGCCACGCTCAGCACATCGCGCAGGGCGGCGCCGGTGGGCGAGGTGACTATCACCAGATGGCGCGGACGGGGCGGCAGGGCCCGTTTGCGCTCGGCGTTGAACAGACCCTCGGCAGACAGCTTCGCCCGCAGGGCTTCGAAAGCAGCGCGCAGCGCGCCCTCGCCAGCGGCCTCCATGTGTTCGACGATGATCTGAAACTCGCCCCTGTCTTCGTACAAACTGACCTTGCCCCGCAGCAGCACTGCCATGCCGTTGCCCGGCTGCAATTGGGCCAACCGGTTGCGATTGGCAAACATGGCGCAACGGACCTGGGCCTGGTCGTCCTTCAGCGTGAAGTACCAGTGGCCGGATCTGGGCCGACTGTAGTTGGAAATTTCACCGGCCACGGAGACATGGCCTATCCCGCCTTCGAGCAGGCGCCTGGCGCTGCGATTGAGGTCACTCACCGAGAGCGGGCGCAGGTCCGACATGAGGATCAGTGTACACTCTTGCTTGCGCCGGGGCCGCCCTGTGTTCGCGGCCCGAGGCGGGATCTGCGGGCTCGCCCGCTTGCTGGCAGCCGTGGCGAGCGTGTCCCGTTCGGACGCATGGCGCCAGGCGCCAACAAGGGATATTGCCGTGAACTCGTATCAGCCGCCGCTCAAGGAGATGAAGTTCGCCCTGGCCGAGCTCGCGCAGCTGGGGGCTATTTGCGCTCAGCCGCGCCATGCGGAGACAACGCCTGATCTTGTACACAGCGTGCTGGACGAGGCCGGGCGCTTTGCCCAGGGCGTGCTGGACCCCCTGCAAGGCGTCGGCGATGCCGATCCACCGAGCCTGATCGATGGCGAGGTGCGCGAGCCGGCCGGCTATGCACAAGCCTATCGGCAACTTGCCGAGGGCGGCTGGACGGGTATTTCCGCGCCGCCGGAATTCGGCGGCATGGGCTTGCCGCGGGTTGTTTCGGCTGTGGCCATGGAAATGTGGTGCAGCGCCTGCACCAGCCTGGCGCTCTGCCCCATGTTGAGCGAAGGCGCGATAGAGGCGCTCAAGCTGCACGCCAGCCCTGAACTGCAAGCCACCTATCTGCGGCCGCTGATCACTGGCCGCTGGACCGGCACGATGAACCTGACCGAGCCGCAGGCGGGTTCCGATCTGGCGGCCATCCGCACTCGGGCTGTGCCGGAGGGCGATCACTACCGTCTCTACGGCAACAAGATATTCATCACCTGGGGCGACCACGGCATGGCCGAGAATATCGTGCACCTGGTGCTGGCGCGCATCGAAGGCGCGCCGACTGGCGTGCACGGCATATCGCTGTTCCTCGCGCCCAAGTTCCTGGTTGACGCCGGGGGCAGGAAAGGCGCTCGCAGCGACATCACCACGATCGCCCTGGAGCGCAAGATGGGCATTCACGGCAGCCCCACCTGTGCGCTCAGTTTCGGCGCTGCCGGCGCCGGCGCCATCGGCTTTCTGGTGGGTACGGAGAATCGCGGCCTGGCGCACCTGTTCACCATGATGAACAACGCCCGGCTGAATGTGGGAGTGCAGAGTGTGGGCCTGGCCGAGCGGTCCTGCCAGCAGGCGCTGGCCTGGGCGACGGAGCGGGTTCAGGGCAAGACCCCCGGGCACGGCGACGGCGCCATCATCCAGCACCCGGATGTGCGCCGGATGCTCATGCTGATGCGAGCGCTCACCGAGGCCTCGCGAGCCATTTGTCTGGTGACCGCCGCGCACCTGGATCTGGCGGACGCGGCGCCGGATGCCGATGTGGCGCAGGCGCATGCACAGCGTGGCGCCCTGCTGATCCCTATCGCCAAGGCCTGGTCCAGCGAGGTGGCCCAGGAGGTAACGTCGCTCGGCGTGCAGGTGCATGGCGGCATGGGATTCATCGAGGAAGCCGGCGCTGCGCAATTGATGCGGGATGTGCGCATTGCCGCAATCTACGAAGGCACCAATGGCATTCAGGCCAATGATCTGACAGGCCGCAAGCTGCTGCGCGACGGTGGCGCCGGCTTTGCAGCGCTGCTGTCGGATCTGGACGACATCTGCGCGCAGCTCAACGGCCATGCTGCCCTTGAGGACAGCCGCACGGCCCTTGTCGAGGCAGTACAGGATCTGCGGGCGGGCGCGGAATGGCTGAAGAGCCGGGCTGCGGACCCGCAAGCGGTGTCGGCAGCCGCATTCAACTTTCTGATGGCCGCCGGCGCCTGCCTGGCAGGCGCACTCCTGGCCAAGGCAGCCCGGGCGGCTGACAGCCAGCGTGGCGAGAACGAGGATGCGCGCTTCCTTTCCGCCAGGGTGCGAACCGCCAATTTCTTTGCTGCCCATGTGCTGCCTCGCTGTGCCGCTTCGCTTCACGCCATGCGCTCGGGTGACCGGCCCGACTTGATGCTGACGGATGCGGAGTTCGGTATTTGACGCAAAGCCCCGGACAGGCGGGGCTGGCAACAGGGTTTTACAAGCGGATTCGGCAAGGATTGGCGGATTGAACAGGGATATCAACCGAAGGATGAACAGGAGCATGGTCCATGACGACACGAAACCGGATTCTGGTTGCGGGCGTGGCGGCAGCCGCCGTCCTGTCGCTGATCTGGGTTGCCAGGCAGTCGCCTGTGCTGGTTGAAGACGGCCAGGAGGCGCCGCCCGTATCGGCAGACGATCCGGCAGCGGCGAAGCAGGCGCTGAACCAGCTGGAGGCAACGGCCTCCTGGGGTTCGATCGCTCATCTGCCGGTTTGGTCCGAGGTGCAATCGCAGGCAGTGGCGCCGGGCGTTCGGCTGCTGCTGCGCGAGGTGGAAACGGCGTTTGCGGCGCTTGAGGCAGAGCCGGGTACCAGCTGGGCCGGCCTGATGGCGCCCCTCGAACGCCTGGACACCCGCCTCGATCAGGTGCTTGGTCGGGTGAATCACCTGCTCAGCACCAAGTATTCCGACGCCTTGCAACAGGCCTATGACGAGGTGCGGCCTGACTATGTGCGCCTGCGAAACCGCATCGGCCAGAGCCAGCGCATCTACGAGGCGATGCTGAGTCTCCGGCAGGGCCCGGAACACGCGCAAATGAGCGTTGCCAGGCAGCGCATCCTGGACGAGGCGATCCGCGACATGGAGCGCTCCGGCGTGCATCTGGACACAGTCGCCAAGGCCAGGTTCAGCGCCATTCGGGAACGTCTGGCGGAACTCTCGGACGACTTTCGCATGCATCTGGTCAAGCAGGAGCAGGACTCACGAATCAAGATTACTGATCAGAGCCGTCTGGCCGGGATACCGGCGGCGATTGTCGATCAGGCGGCCGAGCAGGCCAGGGCGGATGGCGTGAGCAATCCCGAGGCAGCCGGGCCCTGGCACTTTGTCGTCAATGCGCCCAACTATCTGGGGGTGGTGCAGCAAGGGGAGGATCGGGCGCTGCGTGAGACCTTCTATCGGGCCTGGAGCAGCCGTGGCGAGGTGGGAGACTTCGACAATCGCCCGATCGTTGGCGAAATTCTCCGCCTGCGTCAGGAAATGGCGGTTCTGCTTGGATACAGCCACTACGCTGACTACAGCCTGGACGCCAAGATGGCCAGCGACACGGCGGCCGTATGGGGTCTGCTGGCGCAAATCGAAGCCGCCGCCCGGCCTGTGGCCGAAGCCGAGTACGCAGAGTTGCGCCGCTTCATGGCGGACCAGGGGGCGGTCGAGGCCGAGGCGCCCGAACCCTGGGATCTGCCCTATTGGCGCGAGAAGCAGCGCCAGTCGCGCTACAGCTACGACGAAGAAGGGCTGCGCAGCTACTTTCAGATGCCGCTGGTGTTCGACGGCCTGTTCCGCCTGGTGCGTGACCTGTATGGCGTTGAAGTGCGGCGTGTCGTCGATGGCAGTGTGCCGGTCTGGGATGACAGCGTCAGCTTCTTTGAGGTGCTTGAGCCTGATGCGTCGGGCGCAAGTCGAACCATCGCCGGCCTTTACGTGGATCCCTATGCTCGCCCCGGCGAGAAGCGCGGCGGCGCATGGATGAACACGGTGGTTGACCGCAGCCGCCTGCTCGGCGGCGAGAGCGGTCCTTCCCTGCCGGTGGCCCTCTTTGTCATGAACGCCCGTCCGCCGCTGGGCGATGCGCCGGCGCTGATGTCGCTCGGCGAGGTGCGCACACTCTTTCACGAGTTCGGCCACGCCATGCAGCACATGTTCACCCGAATTGACGAAAGCGGTGCTTCCGGCCTCAATCTCGTGGCGTGGGACGCAGTGGAGCTTGCCAGTCAATTCAACGAGTTCTGGATGGACCATGCACCCTTCCTGAAGGCGCTTACAGCGCATGTGGAAAACGGTGAAGCACTGGATGACGACACCCTCGGACGCATCGTTGAGAGCCGCAATTTCATGGCCGGCAACGGCGTCCTGCGTCAGCTCCGGTACGCCAAGACGGACATGCTGCTGCATGAAACCTGGGGCCTCGACGAGGCGGCGGCAGGTCCGACGCCGTTTGATCTGGAGGCTGGCGTTGTCGCTGAAACCATAGTGCTGCCGACGCTACCGGGCGAAACGCAACTGCCGAGTTTTGGCCATCTGTTCAGTGGCGGCTATGCGGCGGGCTACTACTCCTACAAGTGGGCCGAGGTGCTTGCGGCTGACGCCTTCGGCGCCTTCCGCGAGGTGGGCCTGGACAACGAAGCCGGATTGCGCACTGTCGCGCAGCGATTTCGGGACACGGTGCTGGCCCTCGGTGGCAGCCGCCCGGCGGCTGAGGTGTACCGATTGTTTCGCGGGCGCGATGCCGAGCCGGAAGCGCTCTTGCGTGAACTGGGATTGACGCCATAGCCTGGCTTTCGACGGGAACATCACGGCCCCTGGCGCAATATGCGGGCTGGCGCAGTGTTCGGGCGGGCAGCCCGGCGCAACATTCGAGCTCGCTGGCGTCAGCTTGCAGCCTTGTACCACCACAGCCAGAGCATGGCCAGCACCAGGCCGGCGGCGCTGAGCCAGAGCAGTCCGCTTGCCGCCTGTCCGAATGCCCAGAGTCCGAGGATGCTTGCAAACGCTGTTACGTGGGCGATGACAACGAGGATCAGCAGCGATTGCGTGGGCCTCCGGCAGAGCGCCAACCAGGCGCAGGTGGCCCCGAGCAGCGCGAGCGTCAGAGCAGTCATGGTTGCGTAGAGAGGCGGCACGCTGGTCGGCAACGCCAGTTGCTGGCCGAGCCAGACGTCCGGACGCGCCAGCACATAGGCGAGACCCAGATGAACCGGCAGGCAGATCCAGAGCGTCATCCGCAGCAGGATGTCGGCCAGGAGCGGCAGCTTCCGGTATGCGTCAGCCGGCATGGTTCCGGCCTTCATGCGCCTGCCGACTGGCCGCCTGCGCCTTCAGCGCATTGGCTTGCAGCAACCAGGATTCGGGGTATCGCAGCAGTTTCATCAGCTTGCCAAAGAGCCTCTGACCCGGCCAATGTTCCGCGCCTTGCGATGGCATTGCAACCAGGCCCAGGACGCGCCCTGCGCTGGTTCGACTTTTGCCTGTGCAGCAAATATATTGCCCGGCTACGCAGACGCTGAAGCACTTGCATGGCGGAGCATCGCGGGCCCAGACCAACCGGATTCGACACCCTCGCCCTGCATGCGGGCCAGGCGCCGGACCCGACCACCGGCGCCCGGGCGACGCCGATCTATCAGTCTGCATCCTTCGTGCTGCCGGATTCGGATTTTGCAGCCGGGCTATTCAATATCGAGCGGGCGGGACATGTCTATTCGCGGCTGTCGAATCCCACCAACGCAGTTCTGGAAGAGCGGATAGCAGCGCTCGACGGCGGCGTCGGCGCGCTGGCCACGGCGAGCGGCCAGGCGGCCATGCACCTTGCTGTGGCAACCCTGTGTTCGGCCGGAGATCACATCGTATCCAGTCGCTCTCTGTATGGCGGTACGCACAACCTGTTCCAGTACACCCTGCCCAGATTCGGCATCGAAACCAGTTTTGTTGATCCACGCGAGCCGGCAGCGTTTGCGGCTGCCATCCGCCCTGAAACGCGCCTCATCTTTGCCGAAATCCTGGGTAATCCGGGCCTGGAGGTTCTCGATGTGCCGGCTGTGTCGGACATGGCGCACGCGCATGGGTTGCCGCTGCTCGTGGACGCTACCTTCTCCACCCCCTGGCTGTGTCAGCCGCTTGCGCTCGGGGCCGATCTGGTGATGCACTCGGCGACCAAGTTTCTGAGTGGGCACGGCGTGGTCATCGGCGGCCTGTTGGTGGATGGCGGCAGTTTTGATTGGGCAGCCGGGCAGTTTCCGACGCTTAACGAGCCCTATTCCGGGTTTCATGATCTGGTGTTTTCGGAGGAGTTCGGGCCTGCCGCCTTCATCAACCGGGCGCGCAAGGAGGGCGCGCGCGACTTTGGCGCCTGCATGTCGCCCATGACAGCGTTTCATATTCTTCAGGGGCTGGAAACCCTGCCGTTGCGCATGGCGCGCCACGTCGCCAACGCCCAACACCTGGCGGAGTTTCTGGCAGATCATCCGGCGGTGGAGTCGGTCGGCTATCCGGGGTTGCCGGAGCATCCGGAACACATGGTGGCAAAGCGGATCCTGCCGCGTGGCCCGGGCGCCGTATTCGGATTCACCGTCAAGGGCGGTCGCGCGGCGGGGCAAGCATTGATCGACCGCCTGACCCTGTTTTCGCATCTTGCCAACGTCGGTGACGCCAAGTCCCTGGTGATTCATCCGGCGAGCAGCACACATCATCGGATGGACGCCAGGGCGTTGGCGGCTGCGGGCATCAGCGACGGCCTGGTGCGGCTGTCGGTCGGGCTGGAAGACCCGGTTGACCTGATCGATGATCTCAGCCGGGGCCTGCGCCAGGCGCAGCGGGTGAGCGCCTGACCATGCGTCTTGCCTTGGCGGACAGAATGGCGTTTGCTTCCACCGGCGCCAGGGGGCACGAGCCTGGCCGCCGGGCGGTGGTCTTCATTCACGGCGCCGGTATGGACCACAGCGTCTGGGTGATGCCGGCTCGGTTCTTCGCCCGCCACCGGATGAACGTGCTGGCGCTCGACCTCCCTGGTCACGGGCGCACGGATGGGCCGGCGCTGAACAGCATTCCCCGAATGGCGGACTGGGTGAGCGAAGCGATGACGGCGGCGGAGATCGATTCAGCCGCCATCGTCGGGCACAGCATGGGGGCGCTGGTGGCCTATGCCTTTGCCGTTCTGCATGGCCGCCGTTGCCGCAGTCTCGCCCTGCTCGGGGTTTCGGCGCCCATGCCGGTGAGCGCGGCCTTGCTGGACGCTGCGCGGGACAACGATCACGCCGCCATTGACATGGCCAACGCCTGGAGCTTCAGCGCCAGGGCGCAGCTCGGCGCCAGCCAGAATCCTGGCATGTGGATGCTCGGGGCGGGCAAACGATTGCTGGAACGCGCCGCACCGGGGGTCTTTCACGCAGACCTGACGGCCTGCAACCAGTTTGACGCAGAAGCGCTGGGCGGTAAGGTGACCTGTCCGAGCCTGGTGATCGTGGGTGGATCGGATCAGATGACGCCGGCCAATGCAGGGCGCAAGGTGGCGGAGCGGCTGCCCGACGCCGAGACAGTGATGCTGCCTGGCTGCGGCCACACCATGCTGTCGGAGGCGCCCAATCTGGTGCTGGACGCCCTGGCCGGATTGTTGCGACCGGGCCGGGATCAAGAGGCGTCTGACGCCTGATGGCCGTGAATCTGCCTCAGGGCTCGGGATGGCTGCTCGGTCTTGAACCCGCAGCTCTGACAGTTTTGCTGGCCGGCGGCCTCTTTCTGTTAACGCATCTCGGCATCACGAATTCATCCGCACGCGGGCGGCTGATCGCACGGCTCGGAGAGAATGGCTACCGGCTTGTCTATTCGTTGATTGCGCTCGGCACGCTGATCTATCTGGTGCAGGCGTATCGCGGCGCAGCCGGCTTTGCCTACTTCTGGACGCCATCACCGGCGCTCTTCTGGATTCCCAAGATACTGCTCTGGCCGGCGCTCGTGCTGCTGGTCGGCGGCTTCATGGGCAAGCCCGTGAGCAATCAGAAGCTTGAAGGCTGCGCGTGCGATGTGGCTGCGCTGAAGCAGCTTGCGAGCGGGGTCATTCTGATTACCCGGCATCCGGTGCAGTGGGCCTTCGCGCTCTGGGCGGCCTCGCATCTGGCCGCCAATGGCGATCAGGTGTCGGTGGCGTTCTTTGCGTCCTTTCTGGCGCTGGCGCTCCTCGGCAGCGTCAGCATAGACCGACGGCGCGCCAGACTGCTGGGCGAGGACTGGCAAGCCTTTGCTGCCGCCACCTCCTGGTGGCCTGGTCTGGCCATCCTGCGGGGCCGTGCAGCCATGCCCTGGCGGTCGCTGGTCTGGCCGGCCGTGCTGGGCTCCGCCCTCTATCTGGCGCTCTTCTACGGCCATCGTTTCGTGTCGGGTGTGGATCTGTTCTGGTAGGGCTGTCTGGTAGGGCTGGTAGGTAGAGGCGCTTGCGCTGTTTCTAATTGATTGAATGGTTTGATGTTATGTGAGGCGTCGAAAATTTATTCCCCCGGAGAAGCGGGGATTTGGCCCGAATTGGCGGATTTTCACCCCGACGCTGTCGCCGCTGCCGCCGTCCCATCCCGACAAAAAACCCACAGCGCAAGCGCCTCAGTTTTCGGATTGCCATTGACATCCTCGTTGCGTTGTTTTTGGGGCCTGGCCGTGGTCCATTTCGCACACGAATTGGCGTTATGTCGCACATGCAAGGCCGGTTTCGCAGTGCACAGTGGTCGCCATGCAGCACGACGCCACCTACAAGGCCGCCTTCGCCCACCCGCGCATGATCCGCGATCAACTGATCCTGCTCGAACAACTGCTCGGAGACCAGTTACCCATGCTGCGTCGCCTGCGCCTGGATACGCTGGAACGGCTGCCCAGTGAGTATCTGACCGACAATCTGGAACAGCGATTCGGCGACATGGCCTGGCGGGTCGCCTTGCAACCGGCTTCATCGGACGACGAAGCCGATGAACCGCACTGGCTGCACATCCTGGTGATGCTTGAATTTCAGTCTCGCTCAGACTGGATGATGGCCGCCCGAGTGCAGAGCTATGCGACCCTGCTTTACCTTGCTCTGCACAGGGAAAAACCGTTCAGCGCCAGCAACCCGGTCCCGCCAGTGCTACCGATTGTGCTCTACAACGGTTCCAGTCCATGGCATGCGCCGCTGAACCTGTCGGCCCTGACGCGCCCAGGCGGGATGGAAGCAGCGTCAGCGGATGTATCAGCACAGGCAGAGGGTGAAACCGGCAAGCCCGGAGCGTTGGGCGCGCATGTGGGGCCGATGGGTCTGGTGGGAGACGGCTATGTTCTGGTCGATCAACAGGCCCTGTTGGGCGAGGAACTGCCGGAAGGCAATGCGGCGACGCTGCTGGCGTGGATCGAGGGTCTGACCAGTCCAGAAGACCTGAAGCGTGTAGTGGAGCGCTGTTTGCAGTGGCTTTCCGGGGTGGAAGATGGCAGTCTTTTGGATGTGCTGCAGCGTTGGCTGGAGGCATGGGTTCGAAATGCGGATATAGGGGACGAGGAGGAGTGGCTTATGAAACTGGTCAGGCTGAGGGAATCGACCGATGAGGTGGTACGACAACCGGCTGACCCGGCTGAGCGGGTGGCGCTATGGAAGCGGCAGCTGATTGAGAAGGGCGAGGCCCGAGGCGAGGCGCGGGGTGAGGCCCGAGGCGAGGCGAAAGCGTTGGCTCGGGAGCGCGCCCTGCTTGAGCGTCAGGTTGCGCTGCGGTTTGGCGGCGATACGGCGAAGCGTTTCGGCGCATTGCTGGCGGGCGTTTCCGACCCGGAGCGTCTGGACGAGGTGGGAGAGTGGCTCATCGAGTGCCCGGACGGCGCTTCGTTGCTTGCGCGAATGGGTGAGTGATGTCCGCCTGGCCCTCTCACCGCAACATGACTGTCCGGTCTCGATATTCCGAAAGGTACTGAGCCCGTACAAGGGCTTGAAATTTTGTCGCGTATCTCTATGTTAGGCGCCGGTCAGCCGTCCGTGCCCTGGATTTCTGTGTATCCGCGTCGCAGGCTGTCGATTTTTTCGGTGTCGGGAATCGAATGATTCAAGCGAACAAACTCACGCGCCTGTATGGTGACTTTGCGGCGGTGGACCAGGTTTCCTTCACCATCCAGCCTGGCGAAGTGGTTGGATTGCTGGGCCCGAACGGCGCCGGCAAGACCACCATCATGCGTATGCTTACCGGTGCGCTGGAGCCAAGCGCGGGCCAGGCGCTGGTGGACAACGTGGTTGTAGAAGAAGCGCCGCAGGCTGTTCAGGCGGCACTCGGATATCTGCCAGAAAATCTGCCGCTCTATCCGGAACTCGGCGTCACGGATTACCTGGCTTATGTCGCCAGGCTGCGTCGATTGGCCGACGTTCCCGCCGCAGTCCGTCGCGCCATCTCGGCAACCGGTCTGGAGGAAAAGGCGCTTGCGAGCATTGACACCTTGTCGCGCGGCTACAGGCAGCGCGTGGGCGTGGCCCAGGCTATCCTGCATCAACCCCGATTCCTCATCCTCGACGAGCCTACCAATGGTCTGGACCCGGGCCAGACTCAGCAGATGCGACAGCTGATTCGCCGACTGGCGGAGTCAGCGACGGTCATTCTGTCCACACACATCATGCAGGAGGTCAACGCAGTCTGCGACCGGGTGTTGATCCTGCGCAACGGCGCGCTGGTGGTGGATGAACGGCTTGAGACCCTGCAACAGACGGATGCGCTGCTGCTGCGCACCAGCCCGGAGGCGAAGGTAGCGGAGCTTCTGCCGGGCGCCGAACTGTCAAGCGCCGGGCACTGGCGTCTGCCGGTTGACGGCAGCCTCGATTCTGCGGCCCAAGAGGCGACTGCCAGGCTCGTGGGCGCTGCTGCGCCGGTTTACGAAGTGCGCCCGGAACAGCGCAATCTCGAAACCCTGTTCCGGGAAGTCAGCGAAGGAGCCTGACGCCGATGGATCGCAGAGTGATCGCCAGCATAGCTGGCAAGGAAATCACGCTCTTCTTTGCTTCCCCGATCGCCTATCTTTTCCTGGGCGTGTTCCTGGCAGTGACGCTGTTCACCTTCTTCTGGGTGGAAGGCTGGTTTGCGCGCAATGTGGCGGATGTTCGGCCCATGTTCGAGTGGATGCCGATCATGCTTGTCTTCCTCGCATCCGCACTGACCATGCGCCTGTGGAGCGAGGAGAGGCGCAGCGGCACCATGGAGTTCGTTTTCACCTCACCGCCCGCCATCCGGGAATTTGCGCTCGGCAAGTTTCTCGCCTGCTCGGCGTTGCTGGCGGTGGCGTTGCTGGCCACGCTACCGCTGCCACTGAGCATCTCGTTTATTGCCGAACTCGATTGGGGGCCAATCCTTGCCGGCTATCTGGCGGCCTTCCTGCTCGGCATCGCCTATGTCGCCATCGGTCTGTTCATCAGCGCCCGCACGGATAGCCAGATCGTCAGCCTGATCCTGGCCAGCGTTGTCAGCGGGCTCTTCTACCTGGTCGGCAGCCCGGTGCTCACCGACCTCATGTCATCTTCCGTGGCCGATGTGCTGCGCGCGCTCGGCTCAGGTTCCCGTTTCGAGTCCATCACCCGCGGCGTCGTGGACCTGCGCGACCTCTACTACTATGTGTCGCTTGCCGCCGTCTTCCTGACACTCGGTGTTTACAGCCTCGAATCTCAGCGCTGGGCCGGGCGCGAAGCCTCCAGGCGGCGCCGGACCTGGCGTCTCGGCACAGGCTTGCTGGCGGCGAACCTGCTGATCGCCAATTTCTGGCTGGCGGGCGTCGGCAGCCTGCGCATTGATGTTACAGAGGGTCGCATTTACACCCTGTCCGAGGCCACCCGCAGCTATCTGGCGCAGTTGCGCGAGCCGCTGCTGATTCAGGGGTATTTCAGCGCCCGCACACATCCGTTGCTGGCGCCATTGGCGCCTCGGATGCGGGATCTACTGGCCGAATACGAAGTGGCCGGAGGCGGCAACATCCGGGTGCGCGTCATTGATCCAGCGGAAGAGCCGGAACTCGAAGACGAAGCCAACGCCAAGTACGGCATCCGCCCGGTGCCCTTTCAGGTGGCGGACCGGCATCAGTCGAGCCTGGTGAATTCCTATTTCAACGTGCTTCTGAGTTATGGCGACGAATATGAAGTGCTCGGCTTCCGGGATCTGATCGAGATCAAGGTGGCCGGCGAAGCGGATATGGATGTGCAGCTACGCAACCCTGAATATGACCTCACCCGCGCCATCAAGAAGGTGTTGTACGGTTTTCAGGCCGGCAGCAGCGTCTTTGCCAACATTGCCGAGCCTGTGTCCTTTGTCGGCTATGTATCGCAATCCGGGAAACTGCCGGAACCGCTGGTCGAGTTCCGCACCGTTCTGGAATCCGTGCTTGGCGAACTGGCCGAAGAGAGCGATGGCAAGCTGAGCGTGGCGTTCCAGGATCCTGAAGCCGATGGCGGCGCCCTTGCAGCCGAGATCGGAGAGCGATTCGGCTTGCGGCCAATGGCGGCGAGCCTGTTCGACACCCAGACCTTCTACTTCTACCTGACCCTGGCGAGCGGCGATACCCTGGTGCAGGTGGCGCTGCCCGAGGCACTCTCGGCAGAGGCCGCCAAGCGCAGCCTGGAAGAGGGGCTCAAACGCTTTGCCACCGGCCTCTTGCGCAGCGTTGCCCTGGTTACGCCGACGTCGCCGCCGGCCTTCATGGGGCAACCGCCGGGCATGGCCGGAGACACCTACAATCAGTTGCGCGACACGCTTGGCAACGACTTCAATGTTGAATCCACGGACCTGTCCGATGGCGTGGCGCCGGATACCGCAGACCTGCTCATGGTGGTGGATCCGAAGGCGCTCTCGGACAGGCAGGTGTTTGCTATCGATCAGTTCCTGATGAAGGGCGGCACAGTGGCGCTGGCGGCAGGCGCCTACGAAACCAGTCTCACGGCGGAATCACTGACCGCCTCGCCGCGCACCAGCGGCCTGGCGGACTGGCTCGCGCACCAGGGTCTCGTGCTGGACGCCACCCTGGTCATGGATCCGGTCAACGCGGCCTTTCCGGTGCCTGTAACCCGCAACGTCGGCGGCTTCAGCTTTCAGGAACTGGTGATGCTGGATTATCCCTACTTCCCGGATATCCGGGCGCCGGGCTTGAACCCCGAGTCTGCGATCACCCAGGGCGTGCCGCAGGTAACCCTGTCCTGGCCGTCGCCGATCGAGCTGGATGCTGACAAGCAGGCTGATCGCGAGGTGGTGGAGTTGCTTGCCACTTCTCCCGGCGCCTGGCTCTCTTCATCCACCCAGGTGATGCCCAGGGTGGATGAATTCGGGCGCAGCGCCTTTACGCCGGAGGGCGAAACGGCCAGTCGTCTGGTGGGCGTGCTGCTGCGTGGCCGATTCGATTCCTTTTTCGCCGGCCAGCCGTCACCGCTGCTGGCTGAATCGGAGGCGGAGCCCGATGAAGCCGGCGCCGATATGCATGACACCGAGCCGCACATGACCGATGCCGAGCCCGCAACGGATACGGACGGCGAGGATAACCCCCTGGGGGTGGTTGCTTCGGTGATCGAGCGTTCGCCGGAATCCGCCCGCCTGTTCCTGTTCGGCTCCAACAACTTTCTGGCGGACCAGACGCTGCGCATGATCGGCAGCGCTGACGGGACGATCTATGCCAATACCCTGCAGCTGATGGTAAATCTGGTGGATTGGTCTCTGGAAGACGAAACCCTGCTCGGGATTCGCGCCCGAGGCAATTTCAACCGCACCCTGCCGCCGATGGAAGAGAACAGCCAATCGGTGATCGAGTATCTCAACTATGGCTTTGCGCTGCTGGCGATCGCCCTGGTGTATCTCTGGCGCCGACAACGCATGGCCCGGAGCGTGCGGCTGCACCGGCAGTGGTTGGCGGCAATGCCGGCGGAGGCAGGCTCGTGAGCCGCTGGATTCCCTGGCTGGCTGGCGGGCTTGTGCTGCAACTTCTGATTCTGGCGGCAATGCTCGGCCTGGACGCCTTGCGTTCCGGCTCGTCGGCGGAGCCGTTGATTCCCGTTGAGGCGACCGAGATCACTGCGCTCAAGGTCTCGGACGATGCCGATTCCGTAACGCTTTCGCGCACCGAAGACGGTTGGCGGATTGAAGACAAGGATCTGCCCGCGGACGCCGCCAAGGTTCAGGAAGTGCTCGACAAGCTGACCGGGGCGAAGGGTCTCTGGCCGACGGCGACCAGCGCCGACAGCGCCCAGCGCTTCGAGGTCACGGAAGATCAGCACCAGCGTCGGTTGGCGCTGTACGCGGGCGATGATCTGGCGGCTGACCTGCTGCTTGGCACGTCTCCTGGCTACCGCCGGGTACACGCCCGTCTGGTCGGGGAGAATGAGATCCATGCATTGGATTTCTCCAATTACGAAGCGCCTGCGGATGCTGCGGATTGGCTCGACAAATCTCTGCTGGCGGCAGAAGGCGATGTGCAATCCCTCAGCCGGGAGGCTGCCTGGACCTTGCAACAGGCGGACGGCGTCTGGCAGCTGGACGGCGGCCCGGCGAACGAAACCGCGGCCACCGATCTGGCGCGACGCTTCCGGGATTTGCGTGTGCTGGACGCGGACGCCGCAGATGACACAGACGCCACGGATGGCGCGGACGCCTCGGACGCTGGCGCCCTGGCAGCCACGTATATCGTGACCGATGCCGAAGGCGCCCATCGCCTGAGCCTCTATCACAACTCAGACGAAGATCAGTACAGCCTGGTATCCGACCGCTTTCCTGGCCGATTCGGCCTCGCCGCCTATGTTGCCGAGCAGATGCTGAAGGATGCGGCCGACCTGGCGCCCGAAGAGGCAGAGGCCGCGGACGCGGCGTCAGAGGAACCCGATGCAGATGCGGGATTGAATGCAGAATCAGAAGCGCCCGAAGCAGACGGCGCAGGCTCCTGACCCGGCCGGAATGACCTTTACAGCCTCGGACAGGATGACGGCTTCAGAGGCGGCGTGAGCGGCATCGCTTTCGCGCCGTCTCGATATAGGCCGGGTTGACGTCCATGCCGATGCTTTCGCGTCCTGCGCGTGCGGCTGCCAGACAGGTAGTTCCGCTGCCGACAAAGGGATCGAGCACTGTCTGGCCCGCGTCGGAGAACACCCGGATCAGATGCTCGCAAAGCGCCGTTGGCTTGGGCGTCAGATGGCCGTCGGTGCGCCGCTTGTCCGGTTTCTCCACCGTCATGACGGTTTCCGGCACTCGATCCGTGAGTGATTGGCGCGCGTCTATAAGCCCGGTCCCGTGGGCTATCCAGTTGTCAACGAAGGCGCCCTCACGAGGCTTCTGGGCGCAGAGGATGGGTTCGAACTGTGGCCGGAGTTGCGGTGTCTTGCGCCCCGCCAGCCGCTGAATCAACGCAGACTTTTCGTCTTCGGACAGATCCTTGCGACGCTTCACGAAATGTTCCATCGAGAACGCCTTGAACTGGGCTCGTCGGGTGAACCGCCAGGCATAGGCGTCGCGAATCTCGAACCCTGCATCCTCGACGGCAACGGCAGCGCGATGGTACAGGCGAGGCGCCGCGAACATCAGCAGGAAGCCCCCGGGCTTGAGCAGGCGCAGCAACTCGCAGGCTATGGGAGCCAGGAACTCTTGCAGGCGGCGTCCTTGCCCTGGATCGAACTTCATGCCAACAGGCAGGCTGCCGACGGCGCCGGTGCCGCGTGGCCCGCCCGTACCCTTGCGCCAGCCGGCATCGAGGCCGTGCAGAAAGTAGGGCGGATCGGTAACGACCAGATGCACGCTGCGCGCCTTCATCGCAGGCAGCAGCTCGCGGCAATCACCGGCGCGGAGCGTAACCCGGGGTGGCGAATGGTTATTCGACGCTGCCGCCTGCCGGGACAAGTCGGTCTCGGGGACGGAGACGTTTCCGCTCATGCCAGGGCCAACGCCTTCCGGGAATTAACGGATTATCGAGCCATCGATTGTTTCGAAACCGAATCGCTGACTCATTTCCAGAATCTTGCCGGACACTCAATCCCACGACAGGGCGCCGCCTGTCTGGTAGTCCGTGACCCGGGTTTCAAAGAAGTTCTTTTCCTTCTTGAGGTCCATCACTTCGCTCATCCACGGGAAGGGGTTGCGGGCGCCGGGAAAGGCTTCGCCAAGCCCGATTTGCGCGAGACGCCGATTGGCAATGAATTGCAGGTATTGCGCCATCGAGTTGGCGTTCATGCCGAGGATGCCTCGGGGCATGGTGTCGCGCGCATAGTCGATCTCCAGCTCCGTGCCTTCCAGGATCATCTGCCGGGCCAGGGACTGCATGTCGGCGTCCCAGAGGTGCGGATTCTCCAATCTGATCTGGTTGATGACGTCTATGCCGAAATTCACGTGCATGGATTCATCGCGCAGGATGTACTGAAACTGTTCCGAAGTGCCGGTCATCTTGTTGCGTCGGCCCATGGAGAGAATCTGGGTAAAGCCGCAGTAGAAGAAGATGCCTTCCAGCACGCAATAGTAGGCGATCAGGTTCTTCAGCAGCAGCTTGTCGGTTTCCGGCGTGCCGGTGGTGAAGGTTGGATCCGAGATTTCGCGGGTGTACTGCATGGCCCAGGAGGCCTTGCGGGCCACGGAAGGCACTTCGTGGTACATGTTGAAGATCTCGCCCTCATCCATGCCCAGCGATTCGATGCAGTACTGATACGCATGTGTGTGGATGGCTTCTTCGAATGCCTGACGCAACAAGTACTGCCGACACTCCGGATTGGTGATGAGCCGGTAGATGGCGAGCACCAGGTTGTTGGCGACCAGCGAATCCGCTGTCGAGAAGAACCCCAGGCTGCGCTTGACGATGATGCGCTCGTCCTCGGAAAGGCCAGCCGGGTCCTTCCACAGGGCGATGTCGGCCGTCATGTTGATTTCCTGGGGCATCCAGTGGTTGGCGCAGCCGTTCAGATATTTCTGCCAGGCCCAGTCGTACTTGAAGGGCACAAGCTGGTTGAGGTCTGCCCGACAATTGATCATGGCCTTCTGATCCACGGTGACCCGTTCCCGGCTTTCGGGCGCCTCGGATCGATTCGTTCGGGCCGCGAAATCGGCTACGGCCACAACACTGGCGCTCGGGGCGTCGCCTGGCGTTTGCCGAGAGGCGTCAGGTTCGGCGTTTCCGGCGTCTTGCGGCGCCGGTTCGGCCTGCCCTGCCGCGTCCGCTACCGGCTTGACCGCGTCTGCGTCTTCAGCCCGGTTTCTGCGAGGGTTCTCGGGCGGTGCGGCTGGCGCCTCGTCGTCGTAGTCATCCCAACTCAGCATGATCGGCCTCCTCCTGATCCGTGGCAGGTGATTCGGCTGCGGCTATTGACAGGCTTCGCAGTCTGGGTCGTCTATTGAGCAGACAGCGCCGCTGGCGGAAGCCACGGCGTTGAGGTCACTGCGCCTGTCCAGTGTTGATTTTTCCGTATGAGTCGCCGCCAGCGTGCGCAGGTAGTAGGTGGTTTTCAGGCCGCGCAGCCAGGCCATGCGGTAGGTGATGTCCAGCTTGCGCCCGTCTGCGCCGGCGACATAGAGGTTCAGGGACTGTGACTGATCGATCCACTTCTGACGCCGAGCGGCGGCGTCCACCAGCCAGCGCGGCTCGACCTCGAAGGCAGTGGCGTAGAGTTGTTTCAGTTCCGGCGGCGCCCGGTCGATGGCCTTGAGTGACCCGTCGAAATACTTCAGGTCACTCACCATGACCTCGTCCCAGATGCCGAGCGCCTTCAGGTCGCGCACCATGTAGGGGTTGACCACCGTGAACTCCCCGGAAAGGTTGGATTTCACATGCAGATTCTGATACGTCGGCTCGATCGACTGGCTGACCCCGGTGATGTTGGCGATGGTTGCGGTTGGCGCAATGGCCAGCACGTTGGAATTGCGCATGCCGTTGATCTGCACCTGGCCGCGCAGGGCGTCCCAATCGAAGGTGCTGTCGAAGTTGGCTTCCAGCCAGTCCTTGCCGCGCTCGTTCTGCAGATGCCTGAGTGAGTCGATCGGCAAAATCCCCCGGCTCCACAGGGAGCCGGAGAAGCTGGCATAGGCGCCTCGCTTGCTGGCCAGGCGCGAGGAGGCTTCGATGGCGAAATAGCTCACCGCCTCCATGGAATGGTCGGCAAAGGCGACTGCTTCATCCGAGCCATAGGGCAGGCGCAGCTTGTACAGGGCGTCCTGAAAGCCCATGATGCCGAGGCCAACCGGCCTGTGGCGCATGTTGGAATTGCGCGCCGCAGGCACCGAATAGAAATTGATGTCGATCACGTTGTCGAGCATGCGCACGGCCGTGCGTACCGTCTTGCGCAGCTTCTTTGCGTTGAGCTTGCCCTCCTCGACATGCGCCGCAAGATTGACGCTGCCGAGATTGCATACCGCTATCTCCTCTTCCGAGGTGTTCAGGGTGATCTCGGTGCACAGATTGGACGAGTGCACCACGCCGGAGTGTTGCTGTGGCGAGCGCAGATTGCAGGGGTCCTTGAAGGTGATCCAGGGATGGCCGGTTTCAAACAGCATGGACAGCATCTTGCGCCACAGATCCTTGGCCTTGACGCGCTTGAACAGGGTGATCTCGCCAGTGCGCGTCATTTCTTCGCAAGCCTGATAGCGGGTTTCGAATGCGCGGCCATAGAGGTCGTGCAGATCCGGCGTTTCGTTTGGCGAAAACAGCGTCCAGTCAGCGTCTTCGCTGACTCGCTTCATGAACAGATCGGGAATCCAGTTGGCGGTGTTCATGTCGTGCGTGCGTCGGCGGTCATCACCGGTGTTCTTGCGCAGCTCCAGGAACTCCTCGATATCCAGGTGCCAGGTTTCCAGATAGGAACACACGGCCCCCTTGCGCTTGCCGCCCTGATTCACCGCAACCGCCGTATCGTTGACCACCTTCAGGAAGGGCACCACGCCCTGGGACTTGCCGTTCGTGCCCTTGATATAGGAGCCGAGCGCCCGCACCTGCGTCCAGTCGTTGCCGAGTCCGCCCGCCCACTTGGACAGCAGCGCATTGTCACGAATGGCGCCGTAGATGCCCTCCAGGTGATCCGGCACGGTGGTGAGGAAACAGGAGGAGAGTTGCGAGCGCAGGGTGCCGGAATTGAACAGGGTCGGCGTGGAACTCATGTAGTCGAATCGGGAAAGCAGGTTGTAGAACTCGATGGCGCGCCTGGTGGACTCGTCCTCGCGCACGGCCAGCCCCATCGCAACCCGCAGGAAGAACACCTGTGGCAGCTCGAATCGCACATCGTTGCTGTGCAGGAAATAGCGGTCGTAGAGGGTTTGCAGGCCGAGATAGGTGAATTGCAGGTCTCGTTCCGGGCAAATGGCCTGGCCGAGCGCCGGCAGATCGAAGCGGGTGAGGTCCGGGGAAAGCAATTCAAGCGCGACGCCCCGCTCGACAAAGCGCTCGAACGCCCGGGGATAGAGATCCCCCATCTGTGACTGAACCGCCGAGTAGTCGCCGGCTTCGGCTGCGCTTGCCTGAACGTCCAGGAATTCCAGAGCCTCGGCGCGTAGCTGATCGAGCAGCAGGCGGGCGGTGACATAGGTGTAGTTCGGCTCTTCCTCGACCAGAGTTCTGGCCGTGTGCAGCAGCGCCTTGCCAAGGTCTCCGATACTGATGCCGTCGTACATGTCCGGCAGGCTCTTGTCGATGATGAGCTCGGCGTTCACGTCCTCAAGACCATCGCAGGCTTCTTCCACCAGCGTGCGAATGCGCGCCAGGTCGAGTGGTGCGCGGCGCCCGTCCGGCCAGACCACCGTGATTTCCCGGTGCTCGTCCTGAACGCCTGTCTGTTCGCGTCGGATGCTGGCCCGCTGTTCCCGGTAGATCACATAGGATCTGGCCACCTGGTGCTCGCCGGAACGCATCAGCGCAAGCTCCACCTGATCCTGAATGTCTTCGATATGCACAGTGCCGCCCGACGGCAGGCGCCGCTCGAAGGTGCGGGAAACCTGTTCTGTAAGCGTTCCAACCAGATCCCGGATGCGCGGGGAGGCGGCTCCGGCGCCCCCCTCCACGGCCAGAAACGCCTTGGTGAGGGCAACGGCAATCTTGTCATCGTCGTAAGGCGCCAGTTCGCCTGTGCGCTTGATGACCCGCAACCGGCCTGGTGCAGTAGCGGCCTCGACGGGTGAGAGTGGACTGTTGAAGGTGGGTGACCGGGTAGATTCCGTCAGCTTGTTTTCCATGCAGTCCCCTCCGCGCTCCAACTCTGAGCCTTGACCATTGAATTTTCTACAAAATCGCTACATATGGGGTAGTACATCAGCATCAGACACAAGATGATGTGGTCCCCCAGAGTATCCAGTTATACCAGATTGTGCATAATCCTTGAAGGAAATATCTGAAAACCGCTCCGATGGAAGCGCCGGCGGACACCCGTCGGGCGCTGAACGAGGCAGCGCTGAGGATGTGCGAATGAGCCGGATTCTGGCCTTGGATCAAGGCACTTCGAGTTCCCGGGGCATGGTGTTCGAGATGCCCTCGGGACGCATTCTCGGCGTCGGCCAGCAGGCCTTCGATTGCAGCTATCCGCAACCGGGCTGGGTCGAACAGGATCCGGAACTGCTCTGGCGCACCAGCCTCGAAGCGGCCCGCGAAGCCTTGCAGCAGGCGTCGGGGCAAATAGACGCCATCGGCATCACCAATCAGCGGGAAACCACCCTGGTCTGGGACAGGGCCACCGGCGAATGCCTGCACAACGCCATTGTCTGGCAGGACAGACGCACCGCCGATATCTGCGCGCGGATGCGCTCGGACGGCCTGGAACCCCTGGTTCGGGAAAACACCGGATTGCTGCTGGACCCCTATTTTTCGGCGACCAAGCTGGCCTGGCTGCTCGATCAGACGCCCGGCTTGCGCCGCCGGGCCGAGGCAGGGGAAATCTGTTTCGGCACGGTTGACACTTTCCTGCTCTGGCGGCTGACGGGCGGCAGGGCGCATCGCACGGATGCCGCCAACGCTTCGCGCACGCTGCTGTTCGACATCAATCGTCAGTGTTGGGATCAGGAGCTGCTCGACTACTTCCGCATTCCAGCCGAGCTGCTGCCTGAGGTGTGCGACAACGCCGGCTTGTTCGGAGTTGCCGACAAGCGCTGGTTCGGGGCCGAGATCCCGATTACCGGCATGGCCGGCGATCAGCAGGCGGCCCTGATCGGCCAGGGCGCCACCACCCGGGGCCAATGCAAGAGCACCTATGGCACCGGCTGCTTCG
This sequence comes from Pseudomonadales bacterium, assembly GCA_965199705.1. Lineage (GTDB taxonomy): Bacteria > Pseudomonadota > Gammaproteobacteria > Pseudomonadales > Azotimanducaceae > Azophilus. Next base: position 134,191 of record OZ241359.1, on the reverse strand, counting down.
TTCTGCTGCATACCGGCGATACGCCCTTGCCGAGCCAGCGCGGCCTGATCACAACGCTCTGCTATCGTCTGGCCGGCGTGCCGGCCTATGGTCTGGAAGGCAGCATCTTCGTGGCTGGCAGCGCCATCAAGTGGTTGCGTGACCGGCTTGGCCTGATCGAGCGGGCCGAGCAGACGGCAGACATGGCGGAGGCGGTCGCGGGCGACTCGGGCGGGGTCTATCTGGTGCCGGCCTTCACCGGCCTCGGCGCACCCTGGTGGCAGCCGAATGCGCGCGCCGCCCTGGTTGGCCTGACGCTCGACAGCGGCGCAGAGCAGATTGTAACGGCTGCTCTGCAGAGTGCCGCGTTCCAGACAGTCGAGTTGCTTGAAGCCATGGCTCTGGATGGCGCAATGGTTTCCCGGCTTGGCGTCGATGGCGGCATGGTCGCCAACAACTGGCTCTGCCAATGCCTGGCTGATTTGCTGAATCGCCCGGTGCATCGCCCGCAGGTGATCGAAACCACGGCGCTTGGCGCTGCAATGCTGGCAGAAGCCGGGCGCACAGGGTCGCCTCTGGCGGCTGCGCCAGGCGGCGGTGAAACCTTTGTTCCAAGCATGAGCGAGGCGCGGCGCGAAACGCTGATGGCAGGCTGGCAGCAGGCGGTCGCACAGGTTCTGGCTGGCGTTGCCGGCGAGGCGAAATCCGGAGACTGACCCTGGCCCGGATTTGTTCGTCTGGGTGTCGGAACGCGCGCCCTTCAAGCTCGCGGGCTACGTCAAGGACGTCTTTCACGATGACAACTATCTCTCGACGTCGGTGGACGTCGGCGTTTTCTGGTTCGGCGCCGTCGCCGCGGGCCGCACCTGGGGCATCAAGCTGACGCACGAGTTCTAGCGAGAGTCTTGGCGAGTCTGGGGGGGGCTGTGGTGCAGCAGACTCCTGGCTCTACAAGGGCATAACGCCCAGCAGGAATTCGAGCAGCGCTTTCTGGCTGTGCAGCCGATTTCCGGCTGCCTCCCAGGCGCCGCAGCGCGGATCATCCAGCACCGTGTGATTCACTTCCTCGCCGCGATGGGCCGGCAGGCAGTGCAGGAGTAACGGGTTTTCGCCCGCCTGATCGAGCAGGGCTTCGTTGACCTGATAAGGGGCGAACAGCCGGCGCCGTTCGGCTGCTTCGGCTTCCTGGCCCATCGAAGACCAGACGTCCGTGACCACGAGATCGGCGCCTTCCACCGCTTCCCGGGATGTCTCTGCCAAGCTGGCTTGCGCAGCTTCCGCCAGCAGGCTTGAGTCTGGTTCATGGCCGGGTGGGGTAGCGATGCGCAGCTCGAAATCCCATTGCCGGGCGGCGTTGATGTAGGAGTGACAAAGGTTGTAGCCATCGCCGATGAAGGCTACCCGACGCCCGCGGATGGGGCCGCGCAGCGCCTCGAAGGTTTGCACGTCCGCCAGCAACTGGCAGGGGTGAAAGCGCGAAGTCATGGCGTTGATGACCGGAATCTCGGCCGCTTGCGCAAACTGCGTCACATCAGCGTGTTGCGGCGTGCGGATCATGACGATGTCCACCATCTGCGAGAGCACCCGGGCGGTGTCGCTGATCGGTTCGCCACGGCCAAGCTGTGAATCGGCAGTGCTGAGGAAGATGGTGTGGCCGCCGAGTTGCGCCATGCCCGCCTCAAAGGCGACGCGGGTGCGTGTGCTCGCCATCTGCATGATGAGGGCGCCGCAACGACGATCCAGGCTGGGGACGTTGGCGTTGGCGAGGTGCGCTTGCTTGAGGTCCCGGGCGCGCACAACCAGAGCCCGCAGCTCCGCCGGCGTGCAATCCAGCAACGTCAAGAAGTCTCGCTTCGCCATGAGGCGGTGAATTGCCCGTGCTGCCGAATCAGACGGCGAGCAGAGCGAGTACCCGGTCGATGAGTTCATCGGCTTCGGCGTCGCTAAGGATCAGGGGTGGCAAGAGGCGCAGAACCGTATCGCCAATGGCATTGACCAATATGCCCTGGTCCAGACCAGCCTGCACCATGCCCGCACGCGGTTGGTGCAGCTCGATGGCCAGCATGAGGCCGAGGCCGCGCACTGCCTTGACGTCGTTACGCCCGGAGAGACCGGCCTTGAGGCCGGCAAGCAGGCGTTCGCCCAGTTCCGCGGCGCGGGCCATGAGGGCGTCCTGTTCCAGGGCGTCCAGCACCGCGTGCGCGGCGGCGCAGGCCAGCAGGTTGCCGCCGAAAGTGGAGCCGTGGTGGCCGGGCGCAAACAGATTTGCGGCCTCGCCACGGGCAAGACAGGCGCCTATCGGCACGCCATTGCCAAGCCCCTTGGCTGTCGTGACCACATCCGGCAGACAGTTCGAGTGCTGGTAGGCAAAGAATCGCCCGGTGCGGCCATTGCCGGACTGCACCTCGTCGAGCATCATCAACCAGCCGTGCGCATCGCAGATCTCGCGCAGGGCATCAAGGTAGCCCGGCTTCGGGATGCGAATGCCGCTTTCTCCCTGAATCGGTTCCACCAGGATGCCGACCACGTCCGGATTATTGGCGGCAATCTGTTGCACGGCGTCCACGTCGTCGAAGGGCGCCCGACAAAAGCCTGAAAGCAGCGGCTCGAAACCGGCATGTACCTTGCGGTTTCCGGTGGCGGTCAGGGTCGCCATGGTGCGGCCATGAAAACTGGATTCAGCCACTGCCAGCAGGGGGCGCTGTATGCCTCGGCGCTGTCCGTGCAGCCGCGCAATCTTGATGGCGGCCTCGTTGGCTTCGGCGCCGGAATTGCCGAAGAACACCTTGTCCATGCCGGAAAGTGTGGTGAGCCGATCGGCAAGCGCTGCCTGGCTCGGAATCTCGTACAGGTTGGATGTATGCAGGAGTGTGCCGGCCTGATCGCGCAACGCCTGAGTGACGCGCGGGTGTGCGTGACCGAGGCCACATACCGCCAGGCCCGTCAGGGCGTCCAGGTAACGACACCCGGACCCGTCTTCCAGCCAGGCGCCCTCGCCGCGGGCAAAGGCCACCGGCAGCCGGGCGTAGGTGTTCATCAGACTGCTCATGGTGATGCGAGGCAGCAGAAAAAGAGGCGGAATGCTACTTGAGCCTCAAGCCGGGGGCAATCGGTTCGCGCACCCTGCTGGTGCGCCAGGCAATTGGCCGCGCACCGGAGAGAGTTTGCAGCGGCGAGTGCGCCGGGTATCATCGACCTGCTGCCCGGTACGTGCGCGGTGCGGCGATTCAGCAGGCTGTGAGGGCATGAGAGAATACTGGCGCGCCCAGGCGGGCGAAGACGACGAAAGCCCGGATTGGGCCGACGCCCAGGGCGGGGTTGCAACGGCCGAGGTCAAGCCGAAGCTGAAGCGCCCGCCCATGTACAAGGTCATTCTGGTCAATGACGACTACACGCCAATGGAATTTGTGGTGCACACACTGGAATTGTTCTTCAGCATGGATCGGGAAAAGGCGACGCAGATCATGCTGGCTGTGCACACCCAGGGAAGCGCCGTGGTGGGCATATTTTCTCGCGACATCGCCGAAACCAAATCCGATCAGGTCAATCAATACGCTCAGGAAAATCAGCATCCGCTGGTTTCGCGAGTGGAAATGACCGACTGACGAGCGCTGGCGATGCTGAGCAAGAATCTTGAGACAGTCCTGAATCACACCTTTCGCGAGGCCCGCGAGCAGCGGCTTGAATTCGTGACAGTCGATCACCTGCTGCTTGCCTTGCTCAATGAACAGGTGGCGCAGGAAGTGTTGAACAAGGTGGGTTGCGACATCGACAAGCTGCGCACGGCCTTGCAGACGTATGTCGAATCGAGCACCCCGCGCTTTGCGGAAAATCAGGCACAGCGCGACATCCAGCCTACCAAGGGCTTTCAGCGGGTACTGCAACGGGCGGTTTTTCACGTGCAGTCCTCGGGCAAGCGCGAGGTCACGGGCGGCAACGTGCTGGTTGCCATCTTCACGGAACCGGAGAGCCACGCCGTCTTCCTGTTGAAGGAACAGGGGGTGACACGCCTCGACGTGGTTAACTACATCGCCCACGGGATCTCCAAGACGCCCGGCGAGGATGGCGCAGGGGGCGCCGAAGAGAGCGGCGCGCAGGCTGGCGAGCAGGAAGGCGAAAAGCGCACGGCGCTCGGTTCCTTTGCTTCCAATCTCAACGAGTTGGCGCGGGCCGGCAAGATTGATCCGCTCGTCGGCCGGGAGCGCGAGGTGGAGCGGGTGATTCAGGTGTTGTGTCGGCGGCGCAAGAACAATCCGCTGCTGGTCGGTGAATCGGGGGTCGGCAAGACGGCCATCGCCGAGGGCCTGGCAAAGCGGATCATCGATCAGCGGGTGCCGGATGTCGTGTCCGAGAGCACCATCTATGCTTTGGATCTGGGCGCCTTGCTTGCAGGCACCAAGTATCGGGGGGATTTCGAGAAACGCTTCAAGGCGGTGCTTGGAGAATTGCAGAATCAGGAAGGCGCCATCCTGTTCATCGACGAAGTGCATATGGTGATTGGCGCCGGGGCGGCCTCCGGGGGCGTGATGGACGCCTCCAATCTGCTGAAGCCGTTGCTGGCGTCTGGTGATATCCGCTGCATGGGTTCCACCACCTATCAGGAATATCGCGGCATCTTCGACAAGGACCGCGCCCTGTCGCGGCGCTTTCAGAAGATCGACATCGTCGAGCCGGATATTCAGGACACCTACAGGATACTGAAGGGGTTGAAGTCCCGATTTGAAGACCATCACGAGTTGCGGTTCACGGATTCAGCGTTGCGTTCGGCCTCCGAGCTGGCCGCACGCTACATCACGGACCGCTTCCTGCCGGACAAGGCGATCGATGTCATTGACGAGGCCGGGGCGGCGCAGAAGCTCGTGCCTCGCAGCCGACGCAAGAAGACCATCGGTTCGGGCGATATTGAACAGGTGGTCGCCCGCATTGCGCGCATTCCGTCGGCTCAGGTCACTGCGTCCGACAAGGAATCCCTGAAGGATCTGGAACGCAAGCTGAAGATGGTGGTGTTCGGGCAGGATGAAGCCATAGACCAGTTGGCCAATGCCATCAAGCTCTCACGCGCCGGGCTGAAAGCAGGCGACAAGCCGACCGGCTGCTTTCTCTTCGCCGGCCCCACAGGTGTCGGCAAGACGGAGGTTTGCCGGCAACTCGCCCTGATCACCGGGGTGGAGTTGTTGCGCTACGACATGTCCGAGTACATGGAGCGGCACACCGTTTCCCGCCTGATCGGCGCGCCGCCTGGCTATGTGGGCTTTGACCAGGGCGGGCTGCTGACGGAAGCCGTGACCAAGCATCCGCACAGTGTGGTGTTGCTGGACGAGATCGAGAAAGCGCACCCGGAAGTATTCAATCTGCTGTTGCAGGTGATGGATCACGGCGCCCTCACCGACAACAACGGCCGCAAGGCGGATTTTCGCAATGTGGTGCTCATCATGACCACCAATGCCGGCGCTGCCGACATGGCGCGCCCTTCCATGGGATTCACCGAACAGGATCACCGGCTGGACGGCATGGAGGCGATTCGCAAGTTGTTCGCACCGGAATTCCGCAATCGTCTGGATGCCATCGTGCAGTTCGGCTCGCTGCCCCTGGATGTGGTGAAGACGGTGGTGGACAAGTTCCTCACCGAGCTTCAGGCGCAACTCGACGACAAGCGGGTTACGCTGGAAGTGGACGACGAGGCGCGGGACTGGCTGGCGGTGCAGGGTTACGACGAGACGATGGGGGCAAGGCCCATGCAGCGGCTGATCCAGGACAAGATCAAGCGCGAGCTGGCGGACATGATTCTGTTTGGCGCCCTGGCCAAGGGTGGGGTGCTGCGCGTCACCGTGACCGATGGCCAGATCTCTCTGCAACCGGTCACCGAGGAAGTGACGGCCTGACGCCTACTTGCGAAAGGTAATCCGCCCCTTGCTCAGGTCGTAGGGCGTCAACTCCACCTTGACTTCATCTCCGGTGAGGATGCGGATGTAGTTCTTGCGCATCTTGCCGGATATGTGGGCAGTCACCATATGGCCGTTATCGAGCTTTACCCGAAACATGGTGTTTGGCAGGGTATCGATCACCGTGCCGTCCATCTCGATCTGTTCTTCCTTGGCCATACGCCTCCCGTTCAGAGTGCGGCATTCTGCCGTTCTGTCTCCGGGGAATCAACCGAGATCACCGCAACAGGGTCGATTGGCGCGCCTGCTTCGGATTGACACGTCGTCCGTATCACACCTATGCTCGCGGGCAAGTCAGGTGTCCCGAGGGTCTTCACCCGAGGGATGAAACGGGAAGCCGGTGCGAGCGCCTTGCGCGTTCCAGTCCGGCGCTGCCCCCGCAACGGTAGGCGAGCAGGGGAACCGTATCAGGAGCACATTGCTCCGCTGCCACTGTGCACAAGGCCGGCGAGGCCGAACGCATGGGAAGGCGCGGTTTCGGAGCCGAATCAGGCTCTCTCGCAAGCCCGGAGACCGGCCTGGCCGTTGGTCCGATTCATGAGTTTTTCGCACGTGGGGTGCGGGGAGGATACGGATGCCGGCATTTCGTTTGTGGTGCTTGTTTGTTGGCCTGTGCGTGATTGCGCTTGTCGGGTCGGGTGTTGCGTTGGCCCGGGAAGCGGCGCCCGGTTCAGATGCCGAAGATGTTGCGCCGGAGCGCCTGTCGGAAGCCCCGATCGTGGTCACCGCAGCGCGGGCGCCAGAGACAGCGGATCAATCCCTGTCGTCGGTCAGCGTGGTTACCGGTGAGGAGCTGGCGCGGCTGCAGGTCAATTCGCTGATCGAGGGCCTGCGCGGTTTGCCGGGCGCCGCAATCGTCAACCAGGGCGGGCGCGGCAAGGCCACGACCCTCTTCCTGCGCGGCGCCAGCGCCAGGCACTTGCTGGTGCTTGTTGACGGCGTCCGGGTTGGCTCGGCGACGCTTGGTCTTGCCGACTTGCAGCAGTTGCCGGTCGATGAAGTCCAGCGCGTCGAGGTAGTGCGCGGCCCCAGAGCGAGCCTGTATGGGTCCAGTGCGGTCGGCGGCGTGATTCAGATCTTCACACGCAATGCGACGCCTGGCGACCTCAGGCCACACGCTCGACTGACCGGCGGCAGCCGTGGCCTGGTCGATGCGGCGGCTGGTCTTGGCGTTCGCGGAGACGCCGGCTGGCTTGACCTGTCGGCAAGCCGGCGCAGCGATGTTGGCTTCGATGCGACCGACGGCGGCGAACCGGACCGGGATGGCTATCGCAATCTTGGCGCATCATTGCGCCTGGGCCGTGAATTCGGTCTTGCTCGGGTAGAAGGCAGGCTGCTGCACAGCGACAGCGAGGTGGAATTCGACGGCGGCTGGGTGAACGAGTCCGAAGGGCGGATGACAGTGTATTCCGTGCAGGTCGATGTCGAACCGACCGCTCGGTGGGGCGCCCGGCTGAACGCAGGGCAGAGCCATCACGAGCTCGACAGCTTCCGGGATTCGGTCTTTCGCAGCACGTTCATCACTCGCCGAGATGAATTCAGCGTTCAGAACGATATTCAGCTTGTCCAAGGGGTGCAATTGCTGCTCGCCGGCGACTACACGCGCGACCGGGTGTCCGGAACCACCGGGTATGCGGTCAAGAAGCGCAACAATCGCGCGCTTGTTGCACAACTTCTGGGGGACCTTGGCGCCCATCGCCTGCAGATTGCGGGCCATTACACGGACAACGAGCAGTTTGGCGGTCAGGGCACCGGCAATCTGGCCTGGGGGTGGCGGCTGAAGGAGCAGCTGATGCTGACCTTGTCTTGGGGTACGGCGTTCAGTGCGCCGACCTTCAACGATCTCTACTTTCCAGGCTACGGCAACCCTGATCTGGCCCCGGAAGAATCGGAGGAGTTCGGAATCAGGCTGTCTGGAGGCGGCCTCAACCTGGGCTGGTCTCTCGGCGCCTGGCGCAACGATATCGAGAATCTGATCGAGCCGGTTCTGGTCGATCCCGCCACTTTCACCTACCAGGCGCAGAACCTGAGCGCGGTGCGCCTGGAAGGCATCGAGGGGGAGATAGAAACCCGTCTCGCCGGTTTTGATCTCAGGGGTTATGCGTCCTTGCTGAATCCCCGCGATCGGGCCGATGACGCCCGATTGCGCCGCCGCCCCCGGCATGTGTTGCGACTGGATCTGGACCGGCCGTTCGGCTCCGTGACAGCCGGGATATCGGTTCTGGCCGAGGGCAGCCGCTACGAGGACGCCGCCAACGCGCATCGAGTAGCCGCCTTTGCAACCCTGGACCTGCGCGTCCGCCAGGCGTTCAATGACGCCTGGTCGTTGAGCGGACGGGTCGAGAATCTGTTTGACAAGCGCTATCAGACCGTGCCGGGTTATCGGCAGCCCGGCCGTGGTTTCTTTGTCACACTGCGCTATCAACCATAATTTCCGCAATCGGAGGCCAGGAAGTGTCTGCAGCAGAAGCAAATACAGAAGCAGCAAAAACAGACGGAGAAGCAGCGGCGCACAAGGCCGCCATGCAGTCCCTGCAGGCGGATCAGAAGCGCAAGACGCGCGCCGCCAGGCGAGCGGGTCGCGGGCTGGTTCTGGTGCATACGGGCGATGGCAAGGGCAAATCCAGTTCGGCTTTCGGAGTGATGGCGAGAGCGCTCGGCTGGGGCCATCAAATTGGCGTGGTGCAGTTCATCAAGGGCAAGTGGCAGACTGGCGAGCGGCAGTTCTTCGGGCGTTTCCCGGGTCAGGTGACGTGGCGCACCATGGGCGAGGGCTTTACCTGGGACACTCAGGACCGAGCGCGCGACATTGCATCGGCGGAAGCGGCCTTCGCCAGCAGTCGGGCGATGCTTGAAAGCGGCGATTTCGATCTGGTGGTGCTGGATGAGATCAATATCGCGCTAGCCTGCGATTACCTGGATTCGGCACAGGTGATTCAGGGTTTGGAGGCGCGCGCCACGCGCACCAGCGTGATCTTGACCGGGCGCGACGCCAAGCCGGAAATCATCGAATATGCGGATCTGGTGAGCGAGATGCGTGAGATCAAGCATCCGTTTGCGGCGGGCATTCAGGCGCAACAGGGTATCGACTTCTGATCCGGGTCGGGCGCGTGAGGGCGCTTGCAATCTGCCTCATGGCGCTGTCGGCCGGGTTTGTAATGCCCGCGCAAGGCCATTTGGCCGAGCCAGGTCATTCGCCCGAAACTGAATCGGCGCGCTCGTCCATCAAGGCGCCCGGGCGTATCGTCAGCCTGGATTTTTGCGCCGATCAGTTCGTTCTGAAACTGGCGGAAAGGCGTCAGATCCTTGCCCTGTCGCCAGACGCTGAAAAGCCGTTTTCCTATTTGCGCGAGCAGGCTCGGGGCATTGTCACAGTGCGGCCTCGGGCGGAGGAGGTAGTGCCACTCAAGCCGGATCTGGTGGTGCGCTCGTTCGGCGGCGGGCCGCGAATCGAGCAATTGCTTGCCGGCGCCGGCATTCCCGTTGTGCAGGTGGGGTACGCGCTGAATCTTGCATACGTCGAAACCCTGATTGTGCGTCTGGGGGAACGCTTCGGGCAACCGCTCGCCGCTGCTCGCCTGACCGCCCGGATGCAGCGTCGGCAGGCCGAACTGCGCCGTGCGGGTGAGCCTCGCTCAGTGCTCTACGTGACGCCTTCCGGGGTTACCGGCGGCCCGGATACGCTGGCGCATACCCTTGTCCGCACGGCGGGCCATGTCAACTATCAGCAACAGCCCGGCTGGCGAGCCCTGCCCCTGGAGGACCTGGTCTATCGGCGCCCGGATCTGATCGCAACCGCCTTCTTTGCTGATGCCGGACGCAGCGATATGCACAGATGGAGCACGATTCGACATCCGCTTGCCAGGGCTCTGATGCACGACATACCAGTGGTCCCGTTGCGCGGCGCCTGGACCGCGTGCACCGGCTGGTTCCTGATGGACGCGGTCGAAGCGTTGGCTGGGGCGGGCCGAACATGATCGGCGAACGGTTGTCGTGGATACTGGCCGCGGCGACGTTCGTGGCGCTCGCGCTCGGTTGCCTCTTCGGCCCCGGGCCGTTGACGACTGCGCAGGCCCTGGCCGCGCTGGTCGGACAGGGCCAGTCAGAAGACTTGTTCGTGGTCTGGCAGATTCGGCTGCCCAGGGCCCTTGCCGCCTTCGTCGTTGGCGCAGCGCTTGGCGCGAGTGGCGCTGCCCTGCAAGGGCTCTTGCGCAATCCGCTGGCGGAGCCGGGCGTGCTTGGAGTGTCCGCCTCGGCGGTCCTGGGCGCAACCGCTACGATCTACTATGGCCTGGCGTCAGCCTGGGCGCTGCCGCTTGCCGCCATAGCCAGCGCTGTTCTTGCTACGGCGTTGCTGGCTTTCGCGGCCTTGCGCAGCGCATCGGTGGTGACCCTGATTCTCATCGGCGTCGGCTTGTCGAGCTTTGCCGGCGCTCTCACCTCGCTGCTTTTCAACTTGGCGCCGCATCCCCTGTCGCTGGCCGAACTCATCAACTGGACGCTTGGCTCGGTAGCCAACCGCAGCTACGACGACCTGGCCCTGATCGCGCCCTTTGTCGCCATCGGTCTCATGCTCCTGTTTGTCAGCAGACGCGGTCTTTCGGCGCTGACCCTGGGTGAAGAGGCAGCCAGCGGCGTTGGCCTTGATCTGCCGCGTCAGCGTATCGTGGTCGTGATCGGTTCCGGCCTTGCGGCTGGCGCCGCCGTGGCGCTGGCGGGCGCCATCGGTTTCGTCGGCATAGTCGCGCCGCATCTGGTGCGGCCACTGGTGGCGCACGATCCGGCCCGCTGCCTGCTGCCAGCAGCCTTGCTGGCCGGACTCCTGCTGATGCTGGCGGACCTGGGCGTGCGTTTGCTGCCGTCTGCCCATGAGCTGAAGTTGGGTGTGGTTGCGGCGCTCATTGGCGCGCCGGCATTTGTCTGGATCGCCGTACAGCGGAGAAGCCTGCATGGCTGAGCTGAGATTGGAGGCGATGGGCGTCAGCCTGGCTGGCAGGGCGCTGGTGCGCAATGTGTCGTTCACGCTGCGCCCCGGCCAACTGATCGCGCTGCTCGGGCCGAATGGCGCTGGCAAGACCAGCCTGCTGCGAGCGGCCTTGGGGATCTTGCCCACAAGCGCTGGCAAGGCGTATCTGAATGGCCGCGAGACCCGTTTGCTGAGCGCCAGGGAACGGGCTTTGCAGATTGCCTATCTGCCTCAGCAGCGGCCTCTGGCCTGGCCAAACCGAGTGCGTGATCTGGTCGCGCTCGGACGCTTTGCGCACGGCGTTGCCCTGGGGCGACTCGCCGATGCCGATGCAGAGGCGGTAGCGCGCGCACTGGCCGATGCTGAACTCACCCACCTGGCCGACCGACCCGTTACCGCCCTTTCCGGCGGAGAAATGGCGCGGGTCCATTGCGCTCGAATGCTTGCCGCGAATGCGCCCCTGTTGCTTGCGGACGAGCCGGAGGCTGCCCTGGACCTGCGCCACCAACATCAGGTGATGACCCTGATTCGGCGATTTGTGGACCGTGGCGGCGGTGCATTGACAGTGCTGCATGATGTGAATCTGGCCGCACGCTTTGCGAACCGATTGTTGTGGATGCGCGCGGGAGAACTGGTAGCGGACGGCCCGCCGAGCGAGACGCTGAATGCCGATGTACTGGCTCGGGTTTACCAGGTTCAGGCGCGCGTGCGTAGTGGATTCGTCGAGGTGGACGCGCCCTTGCAGGTGGACAAGGCGCGTTCGTAACGCTGCGCCATGTCGATGAATATAATATGAAGACGACATGCAACAAAACCCCTTGCGAGGCGCCGCCACTCGTCAACACTGGCGCCTACGACTACTACACGCACGACCCGCGTGGCCGCATCTGGTATGCGAGGTACAAGATCGGTCTTTAGGCGCAGCGCCCGGATTCCATCCGGTCAGCAGCGGCCTCCAGCCTGGATATGGCGCCAAAGGCCGCGCTGACCGCGCTGCTCGTCCAGGCTTTGCAGCGCATCCAGAAAACGCCTTCTCGGCATGACCCGGGCGCCGAGCGAGCACAGATGGTCGGTGGGCAACTGACAGTCGATCAGCCGAAAGCGCCAATCGGTCAATTGCTGGCAAAGATGGAAGAACGCAATCTTGGAAGCGTCCCGCATCCGGCTGAACATGGATTCGCCAAAGAAAAAATCACCGATTGCCAGGCCGTAAAGCCCGCCGGCCAGCGCGTCGCCATGCCAGACCTCCACGGAGTGCGCATGGCCGAGTTCGTGCAGCCGGCAATAGGCGCGCTGCATGTTCGGCGTGATCCAGGTGTCCGGCCTGACTCGCGTCAATGGCGGCGGTCTCACCGATCCCATGCCTGTGCCGGCAGTGGTTGCCGTCCAGCTGCCTGATCTGGCGCAAGGCGCTGGCGGAGCAAGCGCCCCGGTTGCCGGCTCCAGCGGGCTCGGGCGCTCTGCGCAGCCCCGCACCACAGCCCCGAAGGCGCGATCGAATGACACGGAAAATCCACCGTTGCGCAAGCGCTTCTGCAGGCTGCGCGACACCCGCATGGCGTCCGGCGCGAGCACGGCCCGAGGGTCCGGGCACCACCAGAGCACAGGCGCGGCATCGTCCTGGAACCAGGGAAAGATTCCGGTGCGATAGGCTGCGAGCAGGCGATCAGGCGAGAGGTCGCCGCCCATGGCCACCAGGCCGCCGATATTGTCTTCCGCCTGTCTTGGATCCGGGAAGGGCGTTTCCCGGTGCAGGAAGGCGATCAAACCGCGTCAGGTCGCGCAGCGCCTGCCTCGATCAATATCTGGCTGAACGGTTCTGCCCGCCTGTGGCTTGCAATGCATTGCAGCAGGGTTTCGCCGCTGTCGCCTCGGGCGTCCAGGTTGCGCCCGGCCGCCTTGAAGTAACGGATGAACTTGCGAAAGTCGCTTGCGCGCATGGCGCGATAGGCGAAGAGCAATGCGCTGAAATCGGCGTTCATACCCGGCGCCAGCGGGCGCTTGTCGAGAAAACTCCTGATGCGCTCATCCGTCCATACCTCATCGACAACCTTCAGCTTGTCGCGGCGCTGGCCGGGTGTTCTATTGTGCATGAGCGGCGTGCCAGATCTTCGATAACGCGGGTTGCTTCGGGTTTCCGCCCCGATTCGGCGGCATGATAGCACTGGCGTTTTCGAGTGCGTCACAGACGCGATGCCGCTCCTCAAGGCCGCTGACAGGGCCTGCAATTTCTTATAAAAACGTTACCATTTGCGTAATTCTTTTGAATAAATTTGGTAACTACTCGCCCCTTGACATTATAGGGAGCCGGTTCTATGGTGTGGGCTTTCCGACAGCACTCACCGGCATGGGCAACGCATATTTCGGTTCCAAGGCGACGGCGGGCCTGTGTCAGGCGCTGATTGCCTTGATGCCGCCGCACAGCACCTACATCGAGACGCACCTGGGGGGCGGGGCGATCATGAAGCGCAAGCCCGGCGCCCTGCGCAACATCGGGACCGATCTGGACGAGCGGGCCTTGGCCGGATTCCAGTGCGATTATCCGGTGGAGTTGGTGCACGGTTGTTGCCACCGGTTTCTGGCGGAACATCCCTTCGACGGGACGGAGTTGGTGTACAGCGACCCGCCGTACCTGCTGCGCACGCGCAAGTCGGCGCGGCGCTACCGCCACGACTACGAGGACGCGGATCACGCGGCGCTGCTCGGTCTGCTGCGGTCCTTGCCGTGCGCGGTGATGGTGTCGGGGTATCCGTCGTCGTTCTACGACGAGCGGCTTGAAGGCTGGCGCAGCGCGTCGGTGCAGGTGATGCACCAGGCCGGTGTGGTGACGGAGAAGGTATGGTTCAACTTCGAGCCGGACCGGATGCACTGGGCGAGCTTGGCGGGCCGGAACTTCACGCACCGCCAGTCGGTCAAGCGCAAGGCGGAAAGCTGGGGTCGGCGCTATCGGGCGATGCCGCCGGCGGAGCGGCTGGCGGTGCTGGCGGCGCTCATGGCGGTGGAGGCGGAGTAGCCGGTGGCGCGGGTCAACACGGCGTCGCTGCGCTCGGAGTTCGACGCGCTCCAGGGGCGCTTCGAGGAGTTGTGCGCGCAAGGCGGGATGAGTCCCGAGAGCCGCGCCCTGGTCGATGCCCTGCTGACGCTCCTGCAACTGCTGATGGCGGTGTTCATGGAGAGGCGCACCCCGAAGGGTTCGCGCAACTCCGGGCTGCCCAGCTCCCAAGCCGAACCGGACGGGACCGCCCGCGGGCGCCCCGGCGCCAAGGGCAAGGGGCCCAAGGCCGGCGCCGCTGGGGACGGCCCCAACCGACTGGTCGTCGAGCAGCGGACCGCGCCGGTGGCCAAGTGCCGCGCCTGCGGTCGCGACCTTGGGGGCGTCGCCCCGGATGGCCATGAGCGGCGCGTGCTGGTGGACATCGTGTTCGAGACCCGCGAGTTGACCGTCGAGGCCGAGGTCAAGACCTGTCCGCGCTGCCGGACCGAGACCAAGGGCCGGTTCCCCGACGACATGCCGGGACCGCTGCAATACGGCCACGGCATCGTGGCCTTCGCCACGCACCTGCTGGCTGCCCAAATGCTGCCGTTGAAGCGGGCCGCCCAGACCCTCAAGGTCCTGACCGGGCGCGCGGTCGCCGAGGCGACCTTGCTGGCCTGGCTAACTCGACTGCACCGCGCGCTGGCCGACTGGGAGGCCGCCGCGATCCAACGCCTGCTCGCCATGCCCGCCCTGCACGCTGACGAGACCGGCCTGCGCATCGACCGGAAAAACCACTGGCTGCACACCGTCGGCGCCGGGGACCTGACGCTGAAGTTCATCCACCGCAAGCGCGGCCGGGCCGCCATCGACGACCTCAATGTCATCCCCCGCTACGGAGGCGTCCTGATCCACGATCGCTGGGCCAGCTACTTCGCCTACCGGAACTGCGAGCACGCCCTGTGCGGCGCCCATCTGCTGCGCGACCTCGCCTTCGTCGAGGACGCCCACGGCCACGCCTGGGCCAGACGCATGGGCAGGCTCCTGCTCGAAACCTGCCGCAAGGTCCGCGAGCACGACGGCAAGGCGCTCAACAAACCCGCCTTCAAAGCCGTGCGCAAACGCTACCGGACCATCCTGACCCAAGCCAAACGGGAACTCCCCACGCCACCCGCCCGACTCGACGGACAACGCGGGCGCGTCGCCAAATCCGACGCGGAGAACCTCCGCGAGGCGCTGGCCACCTACGAAACCGAGGTCCTTCGCTTCGCCCGAGACCCCGACGTCCCGTTCACCAACAACCGCGCGGAGCGCGATATCCGCATGGCCAAGGTCAAGCAGAAAATCTCCGGCTGCTTCCGAAACACCCAATACGCCGCCGCCTACTGCCGAATCTCCAGCTACCTCCAGTCCATGGCCAACCAAGGCTACAATCCCCTCGCCGCCATCCAGATCGCTCTCAACGGCAACGCCGCGAACATGATCAAGACGCCGCCGCAACAGACGCCGTCCGTTCTCGGGTAAGGGGGCGAGTAGTTACTAAATTTGATTGGATATAGCCTTTCGGACCAAGAAGCTTGCAAAGACATTCAATTCGGAGCGCGTTCTCGACAAGACATACGGCACTTGCAACGCGCGCACGCTCGCAATGCGCCTCGCCGTACTGAGGAGCGCTGAGGCGCTTTCCCGGATTCCTGCGACGCCGCCTGAACGGAGACATCAGCTTCGTGGAAATATGCGAGGCCTCTACGCGGTGGACCTCGTTCATCCGTACCGTCTCATTTTCAGGCCAAATCACGACCCGGTTCCACTTCTGCCGGACGGTGGCGTTGACATCGCCAAGGTAACTGCCATCAGGATTATTGGCGTCATTGACTACCACTGAGGAGAATCGCAATGGCCAGCATGAGTAATCAATACCAGCCCGACTACGCAGTGCCGCCCGGCTGGGTGATCAACGAGCGCCTTGCCGCGCAAGGCATTTCCCATGCGCAGGCAGCGCGACGGTGTGGACGTTCGCCGAAGCTGATCAGCGAGATCATTGCCGGCAAGGCGCCGGTTGAGCCGAAGACCGCCCTGCAACTGGAAAGGGTGTTGGGCATGGATGCGCGCATCCTGTTGGGCATTGAGTACCACTACCGACTGCACTTGGCCCGCCAAGCTGAATCGAAGGATGCCGACGAAATTGCAGACTGGGTGCGCTCTTTCCCTGTGCGCGAACTGGTGCAGCGGGGCGCAATCGAAAGGTCTGATTCTCTGCCGGATCAAGCCTCCGCTTTGCTTTCCTTCTTTGCCGTGGGGTCCATTGAGGCGTGGCGCGCCAGGTATCGTGCTGCAAACGTGGCCTACCGGCACAGCCCCAGCTTCAAGAGCAACGAATTTGCTGTTGCTACGTGGCTTCGGCTGGCAGAGATTCAAGCCGTCGAGCAGTCCGTTTCGGGATACTCGGAATCGGATTTCAAGCGAGCGTTGAAGCACGTGCGAGGGCTGACGCTTGGCCCGGTCGCCACCTCCTGGACCAAGGCTGTTGCGCTCTTCAACGAGGCTGGGGTGGCCTTGGCGCTTGTCAAGCCGCTGCCCAAGGTGCGTCTCAGCGGCGCTGCCTGGTGGCGTGCGCCCGGCAAGCCGGTGGTTGCGCAGAGCGCCCGCCACAAGACCGGGGACCATCTCTGGTTCAGCCTGTTTCATGAAGCCGCCCACATTCTTCTTCACAGCAGGAAAAGCGTCTTTCTGGATGGCGCCCTGGACGATGTGGATGACCTGGAGGCGGAAGCCAATCGCTGGGCCTCCGACATGCTTGTTCCGCGAACGGCGTGGACGCGCTTCGTGCGAGCGGGCGACTACCGTCGTGTGGCCATTGAGTCGCTTGCGCGAGAACAAGACATCGCTCCGGGAATCGTGGTTGGCAGGCTGCAACACGAAAAGCTGCTGCCCTGGAACCGCCTCAATGACTTGAGGGTGAAGCTGGTTTGGGCAAATGAGGCTGATGACTAGCCGAGTGTGGTCGCCCGACTTTAGCCGGTCGCCAAATGAGACAATCTCATGGCCGTGGCATCCGCCAACCAAACAATTTTCGCCAAGTTTCCACAGCAGCCCGTTCCTTGCCTTCGTACTCTAGCTGCAAGGCCTCTTCTGCAATCAGCAGCCAATCTCGCACCACCTTCGAGAGTTGCTGTCGCTCATTCGGACTTACGCCTGCGTTCAAATCGGGGCCGATACCCACCGGATCCGGCCAGTCGTTTACGATTTGATCGGAAACAGACGCCAGGAAAAAGCGGATCTCATCGCGATAGCGACCAAATGGCTCAAGCACCAATTTCAGCCCCATGACTTCAAGCAAGAACGCCGGTTCGACGGGGTCTTTTGCTTCGCGATTTATCCCCTTGACCATCTTCAAGAATGGCACGAACTTTCCGTTACATGTCTTGTTTTTTGCCGTTACGAGTCTGGCTTGTTCGCGCGGGTCAGTGCCCATCCAACCTGAACCATTCGGCATTAGATAGCCGCTGCCTTCGCGTCGGAACACGGGCGCAACTTCGTAGGACGCGACTTCTTCGTCGCCGTAGTTGATCGTTACTACGTTATCATCGACGTCCAGGTTGGACCACCGCTTGGCTAGTACGTCACGCAGCGCAAGCACTGCCTCAGCGCCGGTCCCATCCGCCAATGAAGCCTGCCGCCCGCTAGGGTCCACGACGATGAAGATGTCTACGTCCTTCAGCTTCTTGGTTTTGGTGTCGCGGACGTAACTGCCCGTCAAGAAGTGGTCTGAAAGCTGCCAGAAACTATTGATATGATTGCGAATCAACTGATGTCGAGTTTGTGCTTGATCGCTCTCTGTCTTGGTGATTTCGAGGTTCGACTTCAGTTTATTGAAGGCGTCGTCGATGTAGCTCATTGCAGCATTCACCTCTATTTCCGGTAATAGCGCAAAGCAGCGCCTGCATGTGGGGCAGTAGCAAGTGTGCCGAAACTGCTCAAAAACATCCCATCAGTTGAAGCCCTGCTACCCGGCGACCAGCCTGGCTGACTTGTATGTTGTCCCTCGAAGCTACAAAACAACCGGTATGTGGTGCCGTAAGGAACTTCTCTTAGTTTTGCGAGGTACTGGGCCAGAGCTGCTCTATCTGCGGTGAAGTTCCTGTCTCCCGAACCGCTTATGCCATACGACACGGGGAACTCGAATATTGGATCTACCACTCCATCAGGCTGGTGACACTCAAGCGTGACGCACTTAAGAGACTCCTCTGCAATCCATGCTGAAATGGCCGATTGGTCCGTTTCCCAATGCGCGAACAAGTGCGTGGTATGAAGTCCTAGCTGACCCAAGATATCGGCGATTGAACCCAGAATGACGTCCGCGATGTGAGTCGCTGTATGCACATGCGTGTAAGAGCCCGTTGAGACAGATGTTCTGAATGTCATGACACCTTGCTACCGTGCTGGCGCAGCGCATCAAGATCAATGGGCGAAAATTCCCGCTTCTTGGCCGCAGGGGCTGACATCGGCGGCGGCTCTGCCGAAAGGTGCGAGGATTGCTGGACGGCAGCTTTGACACTCGAATCAAGGGCGCCCGGCAATGGAACGTGCAATACCCACCCATTCGTCGCGCTTGCGCCAGCTGGGACGGGGTTCAGATTCTCCTTCGCGCGCACCGCTGCTTCCGCAGTTACGACGTTGACAAATACGAGCAGTCCGATGTCGCATAGCACAAGGCTTTTGGACTCCAGGTGGCCACCTGCAATCAGCGCCGGACCCAGGCCGTTCAGAGATGCCATTTCACTGCCTACGCTCCGGGCGGGAATTACCGGGCTGCGCTCCAATGTATCGGCAACGAGTGTGGTCACCAAGTTCCATGCTTCGGTTGCGCTCCGAACGGGCGATGCCGCAATAGTTCTGAATCGCTTCATGCCTGACCCTTGGCTGTTGGCCCAAAGTCCTCGTTGTCTTCGACCACGTAGCTCGCTGCGGTGAGTAGATCATCAACCGTCACGGACCCGGGGGCCAAAACCGTTTCTTCCCGCATAAGCATTGCCTCCAGGATTGTCTTGCGCACCCTTCGCCCGTCGGCGCCGACCAGCCGTTTCGCAACCTGCTTGAGATCATCATTGCAGGCTAGCGCGCCTAGCTCTGGATAGGCCTGCGCCATCGACTTGAGTGCATGCGTCAGTATCTCCAGCACTCCCGTCTCGTCCGGGGCGGGGACATGAATCTTCACGTCAACGCGCGACAGGAACGCCTCGTCCAACGCTGCCAAAAAGTTGCTCGTGGCTACGAAGACCAGGTTGGGGTAGTTCATAGTGCTTGAATCGAGAGACGCCAGCACAGCGTCCGTCGCGCGATGGACATCAACAGGGTTGGCTGCCAGCGAGGCCTCGCTCCGGGCAACGGCTATTGACTCGACCTCATCCAATAGAACTACAGTCGCCATCTTGTCGTCGCCAAGTTCCGGCACATACTCGGCGAGGAGTTGCGTCACAGCCTTCTGGCTCTCGCCGTGTTCGGCGCTCATTAGGCCGTGCAGATTGATTTCGACCAATCGAGCTTGACGGCCATTGGTGATCTTTGCGAGATGATGGGCCAATCCTCTAGCGAGGGTGGTTTTGCCGGTTCCTGGAGGGCCGTGCAGCAGCAGGAGCCCGTGCAACGCCGTTGTCTCGAACGGCAGGTCGGTGCGCAAGCGGAGACTCAACGCTGCCCCCCAGAGGAGCCGATCCTTGACTGATTGGTTCACTACAATCGAGTCCCAGAGCCCTGCATACATGGGATCAGGCATCACCCGAACCATGGACACCGCCTCGGTTGCTTTCCCGGTTGCATAGTTACTTCGCATAATTGCTATGGTACTTTGCAAAAAAGTCTCAACGCAAGCCGCCGGATCGCCCCGAACCAAATTGCCAGTCCATGCTCAGGGCGAACTACTGTTCAGGGCGAACTACCTGACACAGGATGGCCGTTTTGCCACAATTAGCCTTCCGCAGCAGACCCCTGCCGTTCCGTATGGCGTCGTCACGTCCAGACAAACCGCCCGCCACAGAGTCCCGCCGCCGCTCGAAGGGGACATCGCGGGTGTTGAACGCACACCGAAAAATCGGCTGACCACGCACGTAGTGTCGGGTTCTATCTGTCGCGGGACAGAGTGCCAATGAGGATATCTTGTCAGTCTTGAAGACAACGCCTATGCCAAACCTCAAATGTCCGAAAGGTCCTGAACCCGTACACACACACAAACCCGTACACACACACTTGTGTTGGTCGTGTCTGTCGGACACACTGTGCTTGTCGCTGTCAGACTCCAAGGCACGGCCCAGATTCTGACACTGATTGATTTGTCGGGGTAAATGGGGCGCTTCAAATCCATGGCGCAGGGTGTATGATCGATCAGGATTCCGGCAATTCACCCAGCGGTGACTTTTCGTCGGAACCTGACTTTGCCGCACGGTCGGATCGCCCATTGGTTGGCAGCGTCCTCCGCCGGGCGCGCGTTTACCACCAACTCTCGCTCCGGGAGGTCGAAAGGCGAATTGGCAGATCCAACGCCTATCTCTCCCAAATTGAGCGTGGGATCATCAAGAAGCCTGACCCGATCGTGATCCTTGAGCTCTCTGAACTCTACGGTCTGAGCTTTCGAACACTTGCTGCATGGGTGCTTGAGGTAGATGACGACTCTGACGAAGCCGGCTCGCAAGCCCGCAATTCAACGTCAGCGCTTGTTCGTCATATCATGGAGTTGAATGCCAGTGAGCGCGCTAACGTCCTCAGCTATGTCGATTCCATTCTTCGTGGGCGCAGAACCTGAATCCTTCCCCGGAATCTCCAGCGGAGCGGGAACGGCTCTCATTCGGGCAGTCACTACGGGGTATCGTTCAGCTTTTTGGCGTTGCCTTCGAGCGATTTTCGTTGGAGCCGGTAGAACCAGTCCGGGACAGTTGGGCAAGTGCGTCGATGCTCCAGGATCACTGCTTGGATCAAGCGCACATCGGTCAAGGAAGCTCCATCGCTCTCCGCCTGTTTTTGGGACAGGAATCTGTGCAAATGTTTCATGCGCTCGTAGGCAGATGTTTGGGTGGCACGCTCGACCTGCAGCCACACAAGGAGCCTGAGTCCGGAAGCCGCCCCGAGAACAACCTCAAGCAAAGAAACCCCCAATATGGCCCCAATCGCTATGCCCACAACTACCATCGCTACGACGAAGCAACAGAGCGTTTGCTTCCATTTCTTCCGCAGCTCGCTATCCCATCGGCAATTGATTCTCTGACAGTGGAGCCTGGCTGACACTGCGTCCGTTGGAATTTTTGCTGCTGGCCCATACCAGTTGGCTAGTTCCTTGCTTGCCTTACCTGCCGTTTTGGCCTTGTTCCTCAAGTCCTCCACCCGATCCCGGGTTGGGCGCACCACGGCGACGTGCTCAGGCCACGGGATATCGAGCACGAAGCAATCGAACTCTTCCTGGATTGCCGCAGCCTCTTCTTTCCTGCGGCTAATGCAAGGCGCCAGCACGAACTGATCTACGAGCCACAAGAGAAGGACGGCCAGGGTCGCAAACTGGCTGCAAGCACTTGTGCCCACGGCCAGCCCCAACAGCAGCAAGACAACGACAAGAAGAATCAACACCAGCCGCCAGAGCTCCAGACACTCGGCTTGTTGGTACAAAAATCGCTGCGCGGCCAATCTATCCAAAGATTCCTGGCTGTTCTGCCGGGCTTGAATGGTCGTGCGCATCACTTGTCTCGCCCCCGCCATCACTAGTTTATCGGGCAAGCTACGTTCCGCCTGCCCCATGGATCAATCAATCTCTATCGGACGGATAGCCTCGTCTGTGCACCGACGCCAAGCGCGTGCGCCACCTCGCACAACCTTTGATAGTTTGCTGATGCGTACCCTTCCGCCTCGTAGCGCTGGATCTGTTGCGTCTTCAAGTGGAGTCGATCAGCTAGCTCCCGTTGGGTCAGCCCTGACGCGATCCTGGCTTTGATCAGCCACTTTGGAAGTTCGTCGATCGAAGTGACAACGATGCCAGACACACCCTTGCGCCTCAATTGTTCGTACTCTTTGATCTCGTCGAGCAGCATCGTCCACTGCGCTTTCAGCGCATCCTTTTCCGCTTGGACCAGCCGCGGGTGTACGCCCGGGCGCTCATCTGCCTTGGCTTCAAATTCCTCCAGCGCCTCGGCGAAGCGCCGGGCATTATTTTTTGCGATCTTGTACTGTCTGTCATTTTTGATCATGGCTATTCATCTGGCTCAGGTTAAATTAAGGCAACAGCTAATCTACTTGATCATGGCAGGCTTCCGAGATTCAAGAGCACCACACCCTTGGGGTTGTCGTCGCGGTCTGTCTGAAAGAAGTCTCGGAAATTCATTCCCGGCTCGGCTTCTAACGACGCCGGAAACAGGTCTCCCCGGTACCTTGTTCTTACAGCGGCGAATCTGCCGGTAGAGTCCAAGATCACTGGGTCAAGTCGATTCGGATCCACCCCTTGGGTTTCCCAAACCCCATCGTAATCTCCTGGCATCACCTTTTCAGTTACGAAACTACCGCCCAGCAAAACCTCCTTGCATCCTGCCCCTGCCAAGTTACGGCAGGCTGCGAGAAGGCCCTCAAGCAGCCACGCACGGCGCATGTTGCCACCGAAGCGATTAACCAATTCGTCCCAGTCCGCAGGATGAATGCCAGGCGGCAAGTAGCCCGTATCGGGATTTGTCAAGGGTATCATGAATGCAACAATATTGTTGTGTTGTCCCCCATGTCAACGACTGGCTGTGACTTGATATGGCCGTCCCCCGGCGTGCAGTTATCTGGCTGCCGCCATCACCCACTTCTCCCGCATCCGCAGGATCGAGATCTCGTTCGTGCAGGTTTCCAGTGCCTGGATATGCACCCAGGCCAGGGCGTCGGATTCGTCGCTGACGGTGAAGGCTTCCGTCTGCGCTGCGAGGGCGTAGCGCACGTCAAAGTGCAGGTGGGCGGGCTCCGGGCCGCGGGCCGGGATGCGATGAATGTCGATGTCGAGCGGTGTGCTCGTCAGCCGGTTGACGGCGAGGCCCGATTCCTCTTCCGCTTCCCGGATGGCGACCGCCAGGGTGTCCGGGTCGCCATCACAGTGGCCGCCCGGCTGTAGCCAGCGGTTCAGCTTGCGGTGGCGGGTGAGCAGCACGCGCTGGCGCGACGGATCCAGCAGCCAGGCGCTGCCGGTGACGTGGCCGGGCAGGCAATCGCGCTCGAAGCAGCGCTCGTGCCCGCGCACGAAATCAAGGAACCGCGCCACTGTCTCGGCCTCGGCGGAGTAGCGCCGGGCGTAGGATTCGAGTTGCGCGATCAGTCTGCTACGATGCGCCATGCTGTCATTCTAGCCGCGGAGAATTTGATGATTGCAGTAATCGCCAAGCTTGATATCGTCGAAGGCAAGGGCGCTGAATTCGAGAAGGCCATGCTCGCCCTGGCCGCCCAGGTTCGGGAGAAGGAGCCCGCCAATCACCTCTACAGCCTTTGCCAGGACGACGATGGCAACTACTTGATGCTGGAACTCTACGAAACCGAGGCGGATATAGAAGCGCATGGTCGGTCCGATCACTTTCGTGCGGCTGGCGCCAGTTTTGGCGGCCTCATCGCCGGGCCGCCGGACATCCAGCGGCTGCGTGTGGTGGAGTAGCCTGTCAGGCGGCTTTGCGACTTCCTGCGGCGCAGGCTCCCAGGGCGGGCAGCCAGGGGAAGACCCGCTCGAAGGGATCCCCCGGCAAGTGGGCGGCGCTTGAGAGCAACCCTTCGCCGGCCGGCATGGCGCCCAGCAGATAGAAGAGCACCGTGACGGAGAAGCCTGCGCTCATGCTGGCCAGGGCGGCGCCGGCGCCGATACGGTAGCCAAGCACCCGCAACAGCACGATCGGACCGAAGGCAGCGCCGAGCGCAGACCAGGCGAAGAGCACCCGGTTGAATATCGTGTCTGGCAGGGCCAGGGTGAGCAGCACAGCCAACAGGGCCAGGGCGAGCGTTACCAGGCGGGATACCGTCATCTGCCAACCCGGGAAGCGCCGGGCGACGCCAAGGTCGTTGGTGACGGCGCCGGTCGAGGCAATCAGAAGCGAATCCACTGTGGACATCACCGCCGAGAGGATGGCGGCGATCACGATGCCGGCGAGCACGGTGGGCAGCAATTCCGAGGCAGCGCTGTAGAACAGCGCTTCGCCATTCGGCAAGCCGGGCAGCAGAGCACGGCCAGCCAGACCCAGGGTCATCATGCCGCCAAAGACCAGGAGGCCCCAGCCAAAGACGATCCCAAACCCGCGCAGCCGTTCCTTTTCGCCGCGCACCGCCATCAGCCGGCTGAGCAACTGAGGTTGCCCCAGCGTGCCGAGCGACATGCCGATCACACCAATCAGGAAGCCGGCCAGCACCAGGCCGGCATGTCCGCCCGTTACTTGCAGATAGGATGCCGGCATGGTCTCGGACAGGGTCGAGAAAACCCCGGCTGGCCCGCCTGCGGCGACCAGGACAACCAGTGGCACGCCGGCGGCGACGAAAACCATGATGACTGCCTGCAAGGTGTCGGTGACAGAAACGGCCCAGTAGCCGCCGAGCAGGGCGTAAATCACCACGATGGCGGCACCGGTCCACACTGCCTGCGGTACGGAGAGTGCGAAGTGCTCGGCCAGCGCAGCGCCGGCGGCGCCGAACTGTGCGGCGATGTAGAACACGAAGCAGCCGATCACCAGTAGAGCGGCGAGGGCGGCCGCAGGCGCCCGTTTGCCGGCGTCAGCATCCTGTAGCAAAAAGTCGGTCAGCGTGAGCTGATCGTGCGCCAGGGATTCTTCCCGCAGGCGTCGGCCCAGATAGAGCCATACCACCGCATAGCCACCGAGGATTCCGAACACCATCCAGATGGCCGAAAGCCCCACCGCATAAACGAATCCCGAGAATCCGAGCAGTACCCAGGCGGATGACGTGCTCGCGGCATAGGAAAGCCCGGCCACGAAGGCGCCGAGCCGACGGCCTCCGAGCAGATAGTCGGTCAGCCCGCGATTGCGAGAGACCGCCCAGAGGCCGATGCCGATCAGTACGAGCTTGTAGGCAATCAGCGTCAGAAGCACGACAGTTGCCGTGGAAAGCGCCATCAGGGAAAGTCCGAATCGTCCTCGCCAAGGGTCGGGGCGCGTTGGCTCGGTGGGCGCTTGCCGTTGATGCGGAAGGGGCTGGACAACATGCGCAACCCGTCTTCGCGGGCCGGGTGGGCCACGGAATTCAACATGCCGATGGCTTCGACAAAGGGGTTGTCCAGTGCTTTTGCGAGATCGTGCACGGGCGCAATGGGAACCTTGCCGGCCAGTTGGCTCAGCCAATCCTGCGTGCTGGCCGAGGTCAGCACCGATTCGATTTCGGTCTGCAACTCGGTGCGATTCTCCAGGCGCGCTGCCGGCGTTGCGAAGCGAGCGTCTTCAAGCCAGTGGTCGCTTCCCAGTGTCTGGCAGAAGATCTGCCAGAACCTCGGCGTCTGACACATGACGAACACCCAGCCATCGGCCGTTCTGAACAGCTGGCTCGGAATGACGCTTGGATGCGACGAGCGGGAGAGGCGCCGGGTGCGCTGCCCCTCGTTCAGATACCAGGTGGCCGGATACGACAATTGATGCAGTGCAGCATCGAACAGGCTGGTGTCCACATCGCAGCCGATGCCGGTGCGCCGCGCACGCAGCACGGCGGAGACCAGAGACAAGGCCATCATCGTGCCGGTGATGTAGTCCACCATCGAGAGCCCGAATCGGGCAGGCGGGCCGTCCGGCTCGCCGGTCAGATCGAGAAAACCGCACTCCGCCTGCATCAGATAGTCGTAGCCCGGCCAGGCCCGGCGCTCGTTGTCGCGTCCGTAGGCAGAGAGGTGCGCGCAGACAATGGCCGGATTCACATCGGCCAGGTCGGGATAGCGAATGCGCAGTTTCTCCGGTTGATCGCCGCGCAGGTTGTTGGCCACAGCGTCCGCATCCTGCACCAGGCGCTCGAAGCGGGCCCGTCCCGCCTCGGATTTCAAGTCCAGGTCCACGCTTTTCTTGCCGCGGTTGAATGATTGATAGAACTGGCTGTCACCGGGGCCGAGCAGATGCGGCCCGACGGCCCGCGAGTAGTCGCCGCCGGTGGCGCTGTTTTCCACCTTGATGACTTCGGCGCCAAGGTCTGCCAGTAGCTGGGTGCCGTAGGGGCCGGCGCCGTAGTGCTCGACGCTCAGTATGCGCACGCCCGTCAGGAGGCTCATGCCGCTGTCCTTTGGCCGCCCTGCCGACGTCTCGTTTGCTCCACGTCGAACAGGGCGGCGAGCTGGTCAACCATGGCGCCGCCGAGCTGTTCTGCGTCGGTAATGGTCACGGCCCGGCGATAGTGATGGGTGACGTCGTGGCCGATGCCGATCGCGATCAGCTGCACCGGGGACTTTGATTCAATGCTGTCGATGGCGTATTTCAGGTGTTGCTCCAGATAGTTGCTCGGATTCACCAGCAATGTGGAGTTGTCCACCGGCAGGCCGTCCGAGATGACCATCAGTATCTTGCGTTCTTCCGGGCGCACCACCAGCCGATTGTGCGCCCAGATCAGGGCCTCGCCGTCTATGTTCTCCTTGAGCAGCTCTTCGCGCATCATCAGCCCGAGGCTGCGTCGGGATCTGTGCCAAGTGTCGTCGGCGGCCTTGTACACGATGTGGCGCAGGTCGTTCAAGCGTCCCGGCGCGGCCGGCTTGCCTGCCGCCACCCACATTTCACGTGACTGGCCGCCACGCCAGGCCCGGGTGGTGAAGCCGAGGATTTCCACGCGCACGGCGCAGCGTTCGAGGGTGCGGCCGAGAATATCGGCGCACATGGCGGCGATGGTGATAGAGCGCCCGCGCATGGAGCCGGAACTGTCGATGAGCAGGGTGACCACCGTGTCGCGGAAGTCCATCTCCTTTTCCTGCTTGAAGGCGAGCGGATTCATTGGGTCTATCACCACCTGTGCGAGCCTCGACGAATCCAGCAGGCCCTCGTCGAGATCAAACTCCCAGGTGCGATTCTGGCGCGCCATCAAGCGCCGCTGCAAGCGGTTGGCCAGTTTCAGCGTGGTGTGTTGCAGCCCGACGAGCTGCTGATCGAGCAGCGCCCGCAGGCGCAGGAGCTCGTCGTCCGGGCACAGGACGTCGGCGGTTGCCACTTCGTCGAACTGTTCCGTATAGGCAGCATAGTTACCGCCCATCAAGATGCGCCCGGCGTCGTCCGCGCCATCGGTTGGCGCCTGGTCCGGGTCTGCTTCAGCGCTGACCTCGTTCAGGTCCAGGTCTCCGTCCATCTCCACCCGGGTCGCATCGCCTTCCAGCGCATCGTCCGTCATGCTGTCGTCGTCCAGCATCATCTCTTCGGGCGAGAGATTGCCCTCTTCCTGGCCTTCATCTTCGGTGGATTCGGGTTCGTCGGCGTTGGCGCTGTCCTCCGGCAGATCGTCGAATTCTGCGGACAGGCCAAGATCCGCGATGATGTGTCGGCAGAGCGCTGCAAACTTCTGCTGATCGTTGAGGACAGCGCCAAGCGCCCCAAGGTGCTCGCCGGCCTGCTGCTCGATCTGGGCGCGCCAGTGGCTGGCGACGTTCTCGGCGGCTGGCGGCAATGCCCGGCCGGTGAGATGTTGGCGCACAAGCAAGCCGGCAGCGACCGAGAGCGGCGCATCCGCCACATCGACAATGGCGTCAAAATCCGCCTGTCGGCATTGCGCTTCCAAGGCTGCCTCAAGATTGCCGGCAACGCCCTCCAGGCGCAGTGAGCCGATAGCGGCAATGCGCGCATCCTCGATCCACTGGAACATCTCGGCGGCAGGGCCGCCCGTCGGCGCATACCGATTGTGCACTGCTTCATCGTGGTGGCGCAGACGCAATGCAAGCTCATCTGCGATGCCGCGCGCGGCGGCAATCTCGGCTTGATCGCAACCTGGCGTTGGCAGGGGCACGCGCGCCTGATTGCCACGGATGACGGCGGCGCCCTGGCCGAAGGAGACCTCCAGATCGTTGCGCACTGCCAGTGCCCGCATCACTGCTGTGGTCGCCCGTTTGAACGGCTCCAGAGGATGTGTTTCGGATTCGCCGGTCACGCGCCTCGCAACCTGATGCCAGCGGTCGCATCGCCCAGGTCTTCGCCGATGCATCGCTGATAGTATTCGGCGACGGTCGGCCTTTCGATTTCGTCACACCTGTTCAGGAAGGTCAGCCGGAAGGCGAAGCCCATATCGCCGAATATCTCCGTATTTTCCGCCCAGGTCAGTACGGTGCGGGGAGACATCACCACCGAGACATCGCCGTTGATGAAGCCCCGGCGGGTGAGGTCGGCCACCGAGACCATGTTCGACACGCTGCGTCGGCCAGCGTCTGTGGTTGCGTAAGACTTGGCCTTGCCGAGGATGATCTCGGTCTCGGCGTCGTGCTCAAGGTAATTGAGCGTTGTGACGATGCTCCAGCGATCCATTTGACCCTGGTTGATCTGCTGGGTGCCGTGATAGAGGCCGGTGGTGTCACCCAGCCCGACGGTATTGGTGGTGGAGAACAGGCGGAAGCAGGGATGTGGCGCAATCACCTGATTCTGGTCCAGCAAGGTGAGCTTGCCTTCCACTTCCAGAACGCGCTGAATCACAAACATCACGTCTGGCCGGCCTGCGTCATATTCGTCAAAGCACAGGGCGACCGGGTGCTGCAATGCCCAGGGCAGGATGCCTTCCTTGAACTGGGTGATCTGCTGGCCATCCTCGATCACGATGGCGTCCTTGCCAACCAGATCGATGCGGCTGATGTGGCTGTCCAGATTCACCCGGATGCACGGCCAGTTGAGGCGCGCCGCCACCTGCTCGACATGAGTGGACTTGCCGGTGCCGTGATAGCCCTGGATCATCACCCGTCGGTTGTGCGTGAATCCGGCGAGAATTGCCAGCGTGGTGTCGCGGTCGAAGCGATAGTCGGAGTCAATTTCCGGCACATGCGCAGTGCGTCGGGAGAAAGCGGGCACAGCGAGGTCTTGATCCAGGCCAAAAGCCTCATGCGCCGAAACGGTCGTGTCCGGGATCAGGTCCGGTGATAAGCCCGAGTCCATGGCGGCCGGCTCCTGTCTGCGCTGGGAAGGCGCACTATTCTACGGAACGCAGAGGCAAAGGGTAGCTTGAACCGGTTGCGGGCCGTCCCCGGTCAGGAACAGGAGTCAGTACCGAGGTGCTTGATCGGCGACCGGGCCCGGCGGACCGGCAAAACGCTGGGTTATGATGGCGCATCGGCGTCTGTTGCACGGAGGCGGCATTGAAAGTGCGAATCGGCTTGATGAGCGCGTGGCTTCTCTGGCTCTTGCCGGGGTTCGTCGGGGCGGACGCCTGGGTGCTGAACAACGATCTGTCGCGCGTCTCCTTCGTTACCGTGAAGGCGGGCGACATTGGTGAAGTGCATGGGTTCAAGCGACTTTCCGGCGCCGTCTCGGCGGCTGGCGAGGTGGCAATTTCCATCGATCTGGCCAGTGTCGATACGCGCATCCCGATCCGCGACGAACGCATGCGCGAGCTGCTCTTCAACGTGGTCAGCTTTCCCTCGGTGGAAGTAGTCGCCGAGGTGGACATGGCTGACTTTCAGCGCCTGCCGGCCGGGTCAGCGGCTGTGCATCAGGTGAATGCCGAGGTGCGCATCAACGGCCAGGTATTGGCGCAGCCGCTGGATCTTCTGGTGAGCCGGCTCGGCAATGATCGGATGCTGGTTGCGACGCGCGCGCCCGCCATCGTCCATGCCGGTTCGGTCGGTTATGTAGCTGGCGTGGAAGCATTGCGTGAAATCGCCGGCCTGCCAAGCATCAGCAAGGCGGCGCCGGTTACCTTCGTGTTGGTGTTCGAGCGTCAGGCGCTTCCGGCATAGGCGCCAACGCCCAGGATTGCCGGTTGTCAGTGGATTCGGCCCATGCGCGTGCGAGATGGATTTTCCGGGTGTGTTGGTGATACGCCACTGATTCGCTTCCCCGCCCTGTGCGAGGCCACGGGTTGCGAGATTCTTGGCAAGGCGGAGTTCATGAATCCGGGTGGTTCGATCAAGGATCGCGCCGCCCTGTGGATGGTTCGGGAACATGAGCGGTCCGGCGCCCTGCGGCCCGGTGGAACGGTGGTCGAGGGTACAGCCGGCAACACCGGCATCGGGCTGGCGCACATATGCCACGAGCGTGGCTATCCCTGTGTGATCTACATGCCCGACAACCAATCTGCCGAGAAGGTGAACATACTGCGCACCCTCGGCGCGGAGGTGCGCGTCGTGCCCACCTTGCCGTATCGGGACGAGATGAACTACCAGAAGCAGGCGGGCCGCTATGCGGCGTCGCTGCCCAATGCGGTCTGGACCAATCAATTCGACAACACTGCCAATCGACTGGCGCACTACGAATCCACCGGCCCGGAGATCTGGGCGCAAACCGGCGGGCGCGTGGACGCCTTCACCTGTTCGGTTGGCACGGGCGGCACCCTGGCGGGCGTTTCGCTGTATCTCAAGGAGCAGAATCCGGACGTGCGTGTCGTGCTTGCGGACCCGCACGGCAGCGCGCTCTACAACTGGGTGACCACAGGCGAAGCGTCCATGACGCCGGGGCCGTCCATCACCGAGGGCATCGGCAACAGCCGGGTGACGGACAACCTTGCCGGCGCTGACATAGACGACGCCGTGCAGATATCGGATCAGGAAATGGTGCGCATGGTTTACCGGCTGTTGCGCGACTACGGCTGGTTTTTCGGTTCCAGTACTGGCGTCAACATCTGCGCCGCCCTGGCCGTGGCTGCAAGGCTCGGCCCGGGCCACACGATTGTTACCGTGCTGACGGACACCGGGCACAAGTATCAATCGAGCTTGTTCGACAGGGCGTTTCTGGCGGCGCGCGGCCTGGATCCGGAGGGTTGACCCGGATATTGCGCCAGGCGCCGCGATGATCGCGCAGGATCTTGTCCGTCTGTGCGTACTCGCGTCAGCGCACCGGCACGCGCGCCTCGGATACGGGTGCGCCGGCTACCGGTAGTCGCGTGCGATAGACGGCGCCCGCCCGCTCGCTGGCGCTGCCGCGGGAGCCGGAAACCACATAGAGGTCGCGTCTGTCTCGCCCGCCAAAGCACACACTGGTGCACATGGGTTCATCAATCGGCAAGAATTCTTCCTCCACGCCGGCGGGCGAATAGGCCGCCACGCTCGAGCCGCCGGCCAGGGCTACCCAGACCCGACCATCCTCGGACACGGCCAGCCCATCCGGCGCACCCCGCCCCGTCTCTGTGAACAGGCGCTTTTCGCCGAGGTCGCCCTGGTCTTGCACGTCGTATTGGAATACCGCGTCACGCTCGGAATCCGCGTGATAGAGGACGCCGCCGTCCGGCGAAAAGCCGAGGCCATTGGTGAGCACGATGTCGTGCGCTACCCGATGCGCGGAACCGTCCAGGTCCAATCTGTAGAGATCGCCGGCGCGCGGCGCCCGGCCATCGTCGAATACCGGGCTGTTGCCCAGAGACCCAGCGTAGATGCGGCCCGCGGCATCGGTGGTGAGGTCGTTGAAGCCCACCAGCCCGGCCGCTTCATCACGCGCCAGCAGAACCTGGGTAGGGCCGCCGGAGAAGGGCTTGAACGAGATGTTGCGACCACTCACGATCACGCCCCCCGCAGCATGCAGCGCCATGCCGCCTATGCCCCGCCGATGCTCGAATACCTGCGAGACCTGGCCGTCTTCGGCGAGGCAATAGACGCCGCCGAACAGCACATCGCTGAACAGCAGCCCGCGCCCGTCGCTCCACAGCGGCGCCTCCACCAGACCATAGCCTTCGGCCAGTTTTTCCATGCTTGATCGCTTATACGACGGACTGTCTGTGCGCATCCGAGAGGCGCATTTTATCTGTCTTGAGCAGGCCTCGTCGGCGGCGCCGTTGGTCCGCGACTCGCTTCATGGGCAGGCCGTGGATACCTGGAACCAGGTCATCGGCGCGGCGATTCCCCTCTACACTTCGGTGCCGGTTGTTCTTGAGACCTTTACCTTTCTTGACCGCAACACGTCAGCGCGGCCTTTCAATATACCCCGGTTCATGGCAGATTGAGCAGGCAGCAATCGTCGGGAGCCCGGGATGCAATTGGTTCGGAACATCCTCAAGCGCAAGGGCAGCGGCGAGATATTCAGCGTTGATCCCATCGAGACCGTCTATAACGCCATCACCATGATGGCTGAGAAGGAGGTCGGCGCCCTGCTGGTGATGCAGGACAACCATCCCGTCGGCATCATTTCGGAACGCGATTACACCCGCAAGGTGATCTTGAAGGACAAGTCCTCAAGACGCACGCGGGTGTCGGAAATCATGACCCGGGAAGTCGTCTCCGTCTCTTCCGACGTACACATCGACGAGTGCGTGAGCTTGATGAAGCGGCATCACATTCGCCACCTGCCGGTGATTGACGAGGGCGTGGTTGCCGGCATGCTGAGCCTGCGCGATCTCTTCTCCGCCATCATCGACGAACAGGCGGACACCATCGATCACCTGGAGCATTACGTGCGCGGTGAGCTGCCCTGATGTTTGTGGACTCTCTCTGGTCCCTGGGTTAACTTGCCCGCCATGAAGGCGTCCGATCTGAAGCGGGCGGGGCTCAAGGTCACCATGCCGCGCCTCAAGGTGCTGGAGGTGCTTCACGAGTCCGAGCCACGCCACCTGAGTGCCGAGGACGTGTATCGGCAACTATTGGGGCAGGACGATTCCTGTGGGCTGGCGACGGTTTATCGGGTGCTGACGCAGTTCGTGGACGCCGGTATCGTCGAGCGCCACAATTTTGATGATGGCCATGCCGTTTATGAGTTGGCGAGCGGCGAGCATCACGATCACATGGTGGATGTGGACACAGGCCGGGTCGTCGAGTTCGTCAGCGATCAAATCGAGAGCTTGCAGCAGCAGATCGTGAAAGACCACGGGTTCGAGTTGGTGGACCACCAGCTCGTGCTCTACGTCCGCAAGCGCAAGGAATGACCCAGTGTCCGCGAGTGCAAGGAGTGATCCTGCTCCCCGCCACTTTCACCTGCGCGACATGCGCCCGGGCGATCGCGCCAGGATCGTGGCCTGTGCCGTGGATTCCCCTTATGGGTGTCGCCTGCAGCGCTTTGGTCTGACGCCGGGTACGCTCCTGGAACTGAAGCGGTTCGCGCCCCTGGGCGACCCCGCCGAAATCCGTTTTCGCAACTATTCCCTGCTCCTTCGCCCAAGCGAAGCCGATTGTCTTTTGCTGGAGAAGCCGTGACCGCCGTTCTCCTCGCGGGCAATCCCAACTGCGGCAAATCCACCTTGTTCAACGCCCTGACTGGCGCCCGTCAGCGGGTCGGCAACTGGCCCGGCGTAACGGTGGAACGCAAGGTCGGGCGCGTGCAGCTTGCCGGAGAGTCCGTGGATCTGATCGATCTGCCCGGTCTCTACAGCTTGACCGACGTCGGCGAGGCCATGGACGAGAAGATTGCCCGGCAACATCTGGCCGAGCATCGCGACGATCTGGTCATCAATATCGTGGATGCTTCGGCGCTTTCCCGCGGTCTCGGGCTGACCCTGGAACTGCTGGAACAGGGGCGTCGGGTCGTGCTCGCCCTGAACATGATGGATGTTGCCGAGCGTCGCGGATGGCAGATCGACAGCGCGGCCCTGAGTGAGCGGATGGGATGCCCGGTTGTGCCACTGGTGGCAAGCCGCAGCCGGGGGTTGAGCGACCTGCTCGGCATAACGGCGAAGCTGCGCCAGGCCAGGCGTCCGCGTCCGCGCCAGCCGGCGGCGGACATGACTGCGCGATACCAGGAGATCGACGTACTGCTGGCTGCTTGCGCGCAATGGACGGCGCCCAGGCGCAGCATCACCGAGATGCTGGATCGGGTGTTGCTGAATCGCTGGCTTGCATTTCCGGCCTTTCTGGCGGCGATATATCTGATGTTCCTGTTCTCCATCAACGCAGGCTCCGCCTTCATTGACTTCTTTGATCTCGCCGGGGCTGCTCTCTTTGTCGAGGGGCCGCGCCAGATATTCCTGGCATGGGGGCTGCCGCCCTGGTTGATCGGCTTTCTGGCGGATGGCGTTGGCGGCGGCGTGCAGTTGGTCGGCACCTTCATTCCGGTGATTGCCTGTCTGTTTCTGGCCCTGACCTTTCTCGAAGATTGCGGCTACATGGGCAGGGTGGCTTTCGTCATCGACCGTCTCATGAGCCGGCTCGGGTTGCCTGGCAAATCCTTCGTGCCCCTGATTGTGGGGCTGGGTTGTAATGTGCCGGCAGTGATGGCGACCCGGAGCCTGGAGCGGGAACCGGACCGCATCCTGACCACCATCATGGCGCCCTACATGTCCTGTGGCGCGCGGCTGACTGTCTATGCCCTGTTCGCTGCGGTGTTTTTCCCTGTTGGCGGCCAGAATCTGGTGTTCGCGCTCTACCTGATCGGCATCGCCATTGCTGTGGTCTCGGCGCTGATCGTTCGCAAGTACCTGATTCAGGAAAGCCGGGGCGCCTTTGTAATGGAGTTGCCGGCCTATCATCTGCCTACTCTGAAGGGCCTGGCCATCCACACCTGGCAGCGACTCAAGGGCTTTGTCGTGCGGGCGGGCAAGGCGATCGTGCTGGTGGTGATTTGCCTGAATATGGTCAATACCATCGGCGTTGACGGGAGCATCGGCAATCAGAACACGGAGAAGTCCATGCTCTCGGTTTTCGGCAAGGCAGTTACGCCGATCTTCTCCCCGTTCGGCATAGACGAAGACAACTGGCCGGCCACGGTTGGCATCTTTACCGGAATCTTCGCCAAGGAAGTGGTGGTCGGCACCCTGGACGCCTTGTATGCGCCGACGGCGGACGCTGCCGATACGGAACCCGGGGCATTGCTCGGACAGGCGGTTGCGAGCGTGCCGGCCAACCTGGCGGTGCTTGGCGATGCTCTGGCCAATCCGCTCGGCATTCGTTTGGACGAAGTAACGGATGTGGCTGCCGCGGCGCAGATGCACGAGGTGGCGCCCGGCACGCTGACCGCCATGCAGAACAGCTTTCATGGCAGTCTGGGCGCCTTCAGCTATTTGCTGTTCATTCTGCTGTACATGCCGTGCGCTGCGACCATTGGCGTGATCTACAAGGAGATCGGGTCGTTCTGGGCGGTTTTCTCGACCGGTTGGTCGTTCCTGATGGCCTATACGGCGGCAGTGGTCTGCTATCAGGTCGGCGTCTTTGCCGCATCGCCGGCAACGGCAGCCGGCTGGCTGCTGCTTGTCCTCAGCCTGGCAGCGGCTGGCTTCATCTCGCTGATTGTCTGGGGCCGCAGGCGCCAGAGGCGGCTGATTCCGGTGCTGCAACTGTCCTGATTCGGGCTGACAGCCTGCGCCGCAGGAAGTCGCAAAAGCGGATTTGCAGCCGTGAATTCCTGCGGCGCAGGCTGCTACCCCCCAGGTTCCCCGACTTTCAGTTCCCCGTAGCGTTGCAGGTGGCGACGATAGCCTACTTCGTCACCTCGCTCCTGGCAGATGCGGGCCAGATTGAAGTGAGCGTTGGCGAGGTCCGGCGCCCGTAGATAATACTCGGCGGCCAATTCCGGCTCGTCCAGTTCATCGAAGATCGTGCCCAGGTTGTAGTTGCCGGATTGATGCTCCGGCTCATGGCTCACCGCCGATTCATAGTGACGTTTGGCAGCAGGCAGGTTGCCCTTGATCTGGTGCAGCCGGCCCAGATTCACGAGGGCGTCCGCGTGGCCCGGGTCCCTGGCGAGCGCATGCTCGTAGGCTTCTTTTGCCCGCTTCGTGTCCCAGCCTTCCAGCTCGACGCCCAGGCGGTACCAGGCTTCGGCACTGAGCCCTTCCGGATCGGCGTCTGCGGAGAAGTCGCCATTCCAAAGGGGGCACACGGAATCCTGGTGGTCCGCGTCTGATAGATCAAGGAAGCGCTGACCGGTTTCCGGATCCCAGATTTGAGCCTGGGCGCGAATCAGAACCCGCCCGGCTGCCGGCACGAAGCGCAAGGCGGAGGCAGGCGCCGACTGCTCTGCATCTTGACTGAGGCGGTCCAGAGTTTCGAATACCTGGCGGGCGCTGATGTTGGCGTCCTGCAGTGCCTTGATCGTGCGCAGCGTTACCAGGTCCTGAAATCCGAACCGGAAGGCGCCCCTGGGGCCCCTGTCGGGGGCCAGCAGCTTGCGGCGAACGCATCGCCGTATCTGGTGTGGCGCCATGCCCACCAGTTCGGCTGCCTTGCGCGTGCTGTAGCGGCTCATCGAAATGCGCTCGAAAACTGCGGCCAGCCTGCTCTGGCCCCGCGACAGGGCTTTGCCGAACAACGCAACCGGTAGATAGCAGACGACATCAAGTTGCTTGGTGAAACACGCGGGCCAGTCGAGAGGACAATTTACCCGACTTGCGGCTTCGGGCCAACGCATCTGGCTGAATACGCATCTGGCTGAATATGCATCTGGCTGAATATTGCCGTTGGCGTGGCAGCGAGAGCGGGCGGGCCGACGATGCTATGATGCGCTGCTTTCCAGCCTGGCCGGCCAGCCCCATGGACAGTCCCGATTTTTCCCGGAGCGAGTTGCTTCCTGCCATTGCCCAGGATCTGGCCACTGGCCAGGTCTTGATGCTGGCCTGGATGAATCAGGCGGCATACGAGGAAACCTTGTCAACAAGGCGCGTCTGCTACTACAGCCGTAGCCGTCAGAAACTTTGGCGCAAGGGTGAAACCAGCGGCCATGTGCAACGTGTGAAGCGTCTGTTTTACGACTGTGATCGAGACGCGATTCTGGTACAGGTCGAGCAGGTGGGTGGGGCGGCCTGCCATGAGGGATACGCGAGTTGTTTCTATCGCGAGATCGATCTGCATACGGGAAAGGCCGCGGTGATAGCCGAGCGCGTATTCGATCCGGAGACGGTGTACGCCGGATGAGCCTCGAAGCATCGCCAGCGGGGCGCCGCAAGCTCAATCTCGGCATTCCTTCGGGCAGCCTGCAGGAAGCCTGTGCCGAACTGTTTCGCAACGCCGGCTATCGGATCACCTTCGCCAGGCGCTCCTACTACCCGGACATTGATGACGCGGAAATCGATTGCCTGCTGGTGCGCGCTCAGGAGATGGCGCGCTATGTGGAACAGGGTGTGCTTGACGCCGGCATTACCGGCCACGATTGGGTGCAGGAAACCGGCGCCGAGGTCGCGGAACTCGCCGAATTCGTGTTTTCCAAGGTGAGCAGGCGCCCCACCCGCTGGGTGCTGTGCGTACCGAACGACTCCACCATCCGCGAAGTTTCGCAGCTTGAAGGCAAGCACATCGCCACTGAAGCAGTGAATCTCACCCGTGGTTTCCTGGCCGACCACGGCGTTATCGCTCATGTTGAATTCTCCTGGGGATCTACCGAAGTCAAGCCGCCACGCCTGGCGGACGCCATCGTCGAAGTGACCGAGACGGGCAGCTCCCTGCGCGCCAACAACCTGCGCATCATCGCCGAGGTGCTTACCAGTTCCCCCCGCTTGATCGCCAACCACGCTGCCTGCCGGGACCCGTGGAAGAAGGCCAAGCTGGACAACATCGCGCTCATGCTGGGCTCCTGTCTCGCCGCGGAAGGACAGGTGGGGTTGATGATGAACGTTCGACGCAGCCAGCTTGATGCGGTCACCGCCATATTGCCTGCGCTGCGTAACCCGACCATTTCCAATCTGAGCGACCCGGATTGGGTGGCCATCAGCACGGTGATCGAGGAAGCTACGGTGCGCATGCTGATACCGGCGCTGAAAAAGGCAGGCGCAACCGGCATCGTCGAGTACCCGATCAACAAGGTGATCGAGTAGGCGCTGGCTCGCCCTCAGCCGGCAAAATGTGGAAAATCGCCCGTTGTAGTCCAGCGGAAGCAAGCCATGAATTTCGAATTCTCGGAAGAACAGAACCTCGTGCGTGAACAGGCGCGGGGATTTCTTGCCGAACATTGTCCGATGACCCGGGTGCGGGCAGCGCTGGAGGGCGAGGCGCCGGACGACAATCTATGGGGCAAGATTGCCGAGATGGGCTGGACTGCCACGGTGATCCCGGAGGCCTTTGATGGCCTGGGCCTTTCCTATCTGGAACTGGCGGTGATTGCCGAGGAGCTTGGCCGGGCCGTTGCGCCCGTGCCTTTCTCGTCCTCGGTTTATCTTGCCACCGAGGCGTTGCTGCTTGCGGGCAGCAAGTCGCAGAAGGAGACCTGGCTGCCCAGGCTGGCGAGCGGTTCCGTGGTGGGCACCCTGGCGACCGGCGAAGGCGTCGGCCGCCAATCGCCAACGTCCGGCCTGGACAGCCGGGTGCGCGATGGCCGCTTGACCGGCGTCAA
This sequence comes from Pseudomonadales bacterium, assembly GCA_965199705.1. Taxonomy (GTDB): domain Bacteria; phylum Pseudomonadota; class Gammaproteobacteria; order Pseudomonadales; family Azotimanducaceae; genus Azophilus. Next base: position 96,010 of record OZ241359.1, on the reverse strand, counting down.
GGTCGCTGTGCCGGATGGCGATACGGCGGATTTCGCGGTCGTTCTGGCTGCCACTGAAGCCGGTGATGGCGGCAGCCTTCACCTGGTGGACCTCGGCGGCGAAGGCATAGTGCGGGAGGCGCAACGCACCCTCGATTTTTCCCGCAACCATGCGCGCCTTCGGTTTGCCGACGCGCCCTGCGAACCACTCGGGGCGGATGGCGAGGGCTGGCGTCTGACGCAGCAATTGCTGGACCGGGCCGCTGTCCTGTTCGCCTGGGAGCAGATCGGCGGAGCGGATGCGGCGCTGGAGCAAGCCAGGCAATACGCCCTGGGTCGCTACGCATTCGGGCGCCCCATCGCCTCCTATCAAGCGATCAAGCACAAGCTGGCGCACGCCTACGTCAACAACACCCTGGCGCGGTCCAATGCCTACTTCGGCGCCTGGGCGCTGAATACGGGCGCGGCCGAGCTGCCACTGGCGGCGGCCACGGCGCGCGTGTCGGCCACTCAGGCGTACTACTACGCTTCCAAGGAGAACATTCAGACGCACGGCGGCATGGGCTACACCTGGGAATTCGATTGCCAGTTCTACTATCGTCGGGCGAAGTTGCTCTCCGTGAACATCGGCAGCGAGGGAGCATGGAAAGACAAGCTGGTGACCGCTCTCGAGCAGAGCAACGTCTGAAGCGGGCGGACACAAGCAACTGAAAACGAGGTAAATCAGCCCGTCCGACAGGCGGCTTGGCGACAGCACGGGCGAGCGACGGGGCCAACACGAGGATACACAGATGGATTTCAACGACACTGCTGCCGAAGCAGCCTTTCGGGAAGACGCTCGGGCCTGGCTCAAGGCCAATGTGCCCACCGAGGCGGAATTGGCCGGCCTCGACTACATGGCGCAGGCGAAGCTCTGGCAGAAGCGCAAGTATGACGCTGGCTGGGCTTGCATTCGCTGGCCCAGGGCCTACGGCGGGCGGGACGCCTCACCCATCGAACAGGTGATCCTGAACCAGGAGGAAGCCAGATACCCCGGCTTGCCGGGCGCCGTTTTCAGCATTGGTCAGGGCATGGCGGCGCCAACGCTGATGGCCTGGGCAACCGAGGAGCAAAAGCGGCGGTTCTTGCCAAAGCTCGCCAGTGGCGAGGAGATCTGGTGCCAGTTATTCAGTGAACCGGCGGGCGGCTCCGATCTCGCGGCGCTGCGCACCAAGGCGGAAAAGGATGGCGACGACTGGATCATCAACGGCCAGAAGATCTGGACGTCTGGCGCACATTATTCCGACTACGGCATCCTGGTGGTGCGCACCGACCCGGATGTGCCCAAGCACAAGGGGCTGACCTACTTCTTTGTGGACATGCGCTCGCCGGGCGTCGAATCCAAGCCGATCAAGCAGCTATCCGGAGACGCCAATTTCAACGAAGTGTATTTCACCGACGTTCGCATTCCCGACGCTCAGCGGCTCGGCGCGGTAGGCCAGGGCTGGCAGGTCAGCATCACCACGCTGATGAACGAGCGCGCTTCCATTGGCGGCGGCGGCGCCAATTCGGACTTCCGGGGGCTGCTCAAGCTGGCTCAGGGAGTGGTCATCAACGACAAGCCGGCGATTGAGGATTCGGCGGTCCGGGCCAAACTGGCGGACTGGTACTGTCGCAAGAACGGCTTGAAGTACACGGGCTATCGAACGCTGAGCGCCCTTTCGCGGGGCGACACCCCTGGCCCGGAAAACTCCATAGGCAAGCTGGTGGCGGCGCCCATGAGCCAGGACATGGCGTCCTTCGCGATGGACCTGATGGAAACCTCCGGCGCTGTCTGGGACCAGGAATCGCCGATGGATGGCATGTTCCAGTTGACCTTCATGGCCATTCCCGGTTTTCGAATTGCCGGCGGCACGGATGAGATCATGGCCAATATCATTGCCGAACGCGTGCTTGGCCTGCCGCAGGAACCGAGGCTCGACAAGGGCATCCCGTTCAGTCAGGTGCCAACGGGCGCCTGATCCTGGCGCCTGGCGCAGATCCCGCCTGATCCGCGGCCCCTGGCGTCATGTCCGGGCTGTCAGGGTTTGATTGGCGGCCGTGAAGGCGTTGCTGGTCAAGATGTCGTCACTTGGCGACGTGGTGCATGCGCTGCCGGCGGTCACTGAGGCCGGACGACGGGGTGTGCGCTTTGACTGGGTGGTGGAAGGCGCCTACAGCGCCATCGCCGAGGCCCATCCCGCTGTTGATCGGGTGCTGCCCATCGCCTGGCGGCGATGGCGCAGGCGCCTCTGGCAATCGCGCCGGCCCTTGAGGGAATTCTTCGGGAATCTGGCCGAGACGCACTACGATCTGGCATTGGACGCCCAGGGGCTCCTGAAGAGCGCCCTGCTGCTGAATCGCGCCAGAAGTTCCGAAAAAACAGGTTTTTCCCGCCAGTGTGTACGCGAGCGGCCGGCCGCCTGGTTCTATCAACGGGGCATCTCGGTATCCTTGTCTCTGCACGCCGCAGACCGGCAGCGTCAATTGTTTGCAGCCGCCTTTCGCTATCCCGATGCTGCGAGTCAGGCGCTCGACTTCGGCTTGACGAGGGCCTCGCGGAGGTCCGAGCAACCGCTGTGTATCTTCCTGCACGGCAGCGCCTGGCCGTCGAAACTCTGGCCGGAACCCTTTTGGCGTGAACTCGCGAAGCTGGCCGCGGAGGCGGGCTTTTTGACTCGGATCGGCTGGGGCACGGCAAGTGAACACGAACGGGCGCAACGAATTGTCCGTGCTGGCGCCTGCCGCCTGCTGCCGGCGCTCGACGTGGCGGGCTGGATCGAAGCCCTTGCCAGCGCCTGGATCGTCATCGGCGTGGATTCCGGTCTGACGCATCTGGCCGCCGCGCTGGACGTGCCCGTTCTTGCGCTGCATGGCAGCACCGCCAGCGCCTTGACCGGGCCGCGTGGCAAGCAGGCGCAGGCGCTTGCGGCGGATTTTGCTTGCGCGCCCTGTCAGCGGCGCCGGTGTGGTTATCGCGGCCAGGCCCCGCAATGGCGCGGCAATGCCCTGTCGCCGGCGTGCTATGCGGATTTGCCGCCAGAACGGGTCTGGCGGCAGGCGCAGGCGTTGCTCCAGGGTTTGCCGCACGTGCCGGCATAGGCGATTTGGCGCCGTATCCGGGCCAGCGCATGCGACTTGCCTTCACCATATTCAAGTACTTTCCATATGGCGGCCTTCAGCGAGATATGATGAAGATCCTCGCCGAATGTCAGAGACGAGGACATGAGGCGTCTGTCTTTACCCTCCGTTGGGATACCGTCGAACCGCCTCCGGCGGGCGTGCAGCTGTGGGTCGCGCCGCCCTGGCCGGGCGCCAATCACCGTCGCCAGCACCGCTTTGCTGCCTGGGTGCAGGCGCATGCAGCGCGTCGCCGGGCGCATCTTCTGGTTGGCATGAACAAGATGCCGGGCCTGGATATCTACTATGCGGGCGACCCCTGCTATCGTCAGCGCGTGCTGCACCGGCGTCCCTGGGGATATTGGTTGTTGCCACGCTGCCGGGCGTTGCTTCAAGCGGAAAGGGCGGTGTTCGCCTCGAACACCCGGATACTGGCGATCAGCCAGACACAAATCAGTGAATTCCAGCGCCACTACAGGGTCGGTCCGACGCGATTCCGGTTGCTGCCCCCCGGTCTCGGGCGTGACCGTTTGCCGCCGCCGGATGCTGCTGATATCCGCCAGCGTCAGCGTCAGCAGATGGGGTTGCGGGAAGACGAACTGCTGTTGCTGCTTGTGGGTTCAGGATTTGCCGCCAAGGGGCTTGACCGCGCTATCCGAGCGCTGGCGGCGCCGCCGTTGGCGAGCAAGCCGATTCGCTTGTGCGTTCTGGGCCAGGACAACGCCTTTCGCTATCGTCGGCTCGCCGATACCTTGCGCCAGAGCGGCCGGGTGCAGATTCTGCCAGGCACGCCCGAAGTGCAGAAATATCTGTTGGCGGCTGATCTTCTGGTGCATCCGGCGCGCACGGAGGCCGGCGGGATCGTGTTGCTCGAAGCGCTGGTGAATGGCCTGCCCGTGCTGGCCAGCGGCGCCTGTGGCTTTGCCGGGCATGTACGACGCGCGGATGCGGGGCGCGTGCTTGCGCAACCCTTTCGGCAATCCGAATTCGTGCGGGTCCTGGCGCTGGCGGCCGAGGACCCGGTGCAACGCCGGCGTTGGTCGGAAAATGGCCTGGCCTACTGCAAGACCGCGGCGACCTTTGACATGGCGGCGCGGGCGGTGGACTGTATCGAGGAACTGTCACCCGAACGGCAGGGTCGCCGGTGAATCGTTCCTGGCTGGCGCCCGAGATGCGCGCACAGCTACCCGCTGATGGCCTGCTGGAATGGGCCGAGACTGCGACCGGCAGGGTGTTTCGGCAGTTTGCAGAGCGCAGCACACTGGAGATCGGCATAGGCCCGAATCGCTACTTTCTGAAGCGCCACACGGGTGTCGGCTGGCGTGAAATCCTCAAGAACTGGCTGCTGGCCAAGCCGGCGGTCACGGGCGCGGGCAACGAATTCGAGGCCTGTCAGCGCCTGGCTTCGTGTGACATTCTGGCTCCGAAGGCGGTGGCGTACGCGGAGCGGGGGCGAAATCCGGCGCAACGCCGCTCCTTCGTGCTCTGCGAAGCGCTGGCCGGGTACCAGAGCCTGGAAACGCTCGTTGCCGAGTGGCCGAGCGCCGGAGCGGACCCGCTTCTGCGCCGCCGGCTGTTGGTCGCAGTCGCCAGCCTGCTCCGGCAGTTGCACGCAGCGGGCGTCGTGCATCGGGACCTCTATCTTTGTCATCTCCTGGTTGAACGCGCGGGCTACGAGCAGGGCCGAATCCGGCTTGCGGTGCTGGATCTGCACCGAGCCCTGCTGAAACCTGACCCGGCCCGCCGCTGGCGCAGGCGCGATCTGGCTGCACTCTGGTCGTCGGCGATGGCGCTGCCGCTCGGCCGCATGTCGCGGCTGCGCTTCGTGCGCGTCTATACGGGGCGCCCGTTGCGCGAGGTCTGGCCGCGCGAAGGCCGGTTCTGGCAACAGGTGGAAAGGCGCGCACAAGCCCTCTGGCGGAAGGCGAATCGCTGGACGCAGCAGCAGGTTGAAGTGACGACGGATGCCGGGGTCCGCCAGACCGCGCCGGCTGGCCCACATGCGCCCGGTCGGGTTCTTGAGCGCTCGCCTGAACCGGCGCTCGGCGAAGCTGAAGTCGATGCGCTGGCGACGGCAGACGGCGAGCTTCAGGGTACGCCTGTGAGCGTCACCGACCTTGCCAGTCAGGGGCGGCGCCTCACCGCGCCGTTTGTCTTCTGTTGCGCGGGAACGCCCTATCAGATTCTGCGCGTGTATCGCGTACAGCCAGGTCGGCGCGTGACGCTGCTCGGGCAAAGGGACGGTGCTTGCTGCGTCATCAAGGTATTCCTGGGGCGGGGCGCCCGCCGACGCTGGAAGCGGGCTGTCGGAGGCGTTGCGTCGCTGGTCCGAGGCGGCATCGCGGCACCCCGGCTGCTGGCTGCCGGGCGCTCGTCTCTGGAGGGACACTGGCTTCGATGGGCGTACATCGCCGACGCTGCGCCGCTTGCTGCGAGCGATGTTGCGGCGACACGCCAGGCCGTCGCGCTGTTGGGTCGGATGCACGGGGCCGGAATGATTCATTCAGACCCGCATCTCGGCAACTTTCTGAAGGCGTCTGGCCGCGTCCATGTGATTGATGCGGAGAAGGGCGTCTGGCGAGCAGGCCAACGCGCCTGTCTTGCCAACCTTGCTTCCTTCTTGGCGCAATATCCCACGGAGTTGGACGACCGGGCCGCCGAATTCTGGCGGGACTACCGGGCGGCGCGGTATTCTGGCGCCGGAGTCGGCGCCGACGCTGGCGCCCAGCGACTGGTTCGCTTGACCGTGACGGCGCGGAGGCTGCGCCTCAAACGCCACCTGCGCAAGACGCAGCGAAACTGTACCGAGTTTGCCGTGTTGCGTCAGGACCATCGCCGATGCGTGATTCGCCGCAGGTGGGTTTCCGAACCCGATCTGGGCTTGCTGTTGCAGGACCCGGAAGCAGCCCTTGCCGACGCCGAGATCATCAGCGCCGGCAACAGCGCTACCGTCTTTCGTCTCCGGGTCGCCGACAAGCTACTGATCGTCAAACGCTACAACTGCAAGAACCGGGCGCACAGGTTGCGCCGCATCGCTTCGCGTCGTTGGCGCACTGCCTGGCGTTATGGACATGCGCTCAGGCTGCTGGCGATACCGACTGCCGAACCCCTGGCGCTCGTCGAGGAGGCTCGTGGGCCAGTGCCCGGTCGCTGCTACCTGATCATGGCGTGCCTGGGCGACCGGGACCTGCTCTCAGAAACCCGAACCCACGGCTGGCGTCCAGGTCGCCTCGAAGAGCTTTTCCGGCTTTTTCAGGCGCTTGCCGCGGCTGGCCTGCGGCACGGCGATCTCAAGGCCAGCAATCTGCTTGTGCATGAGGATCGGGTGCATCTCATAGATCTCGACAGCATGCGTTGTCGCAGTGGATGGCAGGAGGACGTCAAGCGATTCCTCCGCAACTTTGAAGGCGACCTGCGAGCGGAGGCGGAGGCTGTGCTCGGGGGGTTGCTGGAAGGTTCCTCGCCGCCGCCGTCTTCTGTACGGCGCTTCCAGTGAAGCCCGACAGCAGTCGCTACCGGCAACCAGAAGAGCCACCAGGTTACTCCTGTACGGTCAACAAGCGCGGAGCCGCTGGTAGCCCAGAACACCCCGCCTGACACGAACAACGCCATTGTGAGCCGCGCTACTGGCAGATCAAATCGCCGCATGAGCCGGCAGGCCGCGCCGAACGCCGTGAGCGCGAACAGGCCGAGTCCGACCAGACCGCCGTGGAAGAGTACCGCGACATAGAGACTGTGCGGATTCCTGAATACAAGGCCGCCAACATGAACCGCATCATCGGTAAGCGCCCCGCGACCGAACCAGAGCCCATGCTGCAACGTTTCGGCAACGGCGGCTTGCCAGATGTCGGGACGATAACTGAAGCCCCGAGGCAGCAGGATCTCGCGCATCGTATCGTGCGTGATCAGCAGAGCGACCAGCGCGGCCGCAGCAAGAATCGCGCAGAACATGGCTGATACGAATTGTTTCGGTGACCGAAATCGGCAGGCAAGGAAGAGCGCTGCACAGCCGAGCGGCAGTGCAGCCCAGGCCGCCCGTGATCCCGAAAGAAGCACTGCCGTGATTGAAAGGATAGCGGAGCTGGCGCTCAGGACGCGCCAACGAGAGCTGCTGGCGCTGCCAAGCAGGCACAGGGCGAACAGGGCCACTACCGAAAAGGCCTGACCGACGGTGACTGGATTGCGCGCAAGCCCCAATCCGTGCAAACGTCCTCCGGGTGAGGGATGGACGCCATAAAGCGCGATGACGACAAGCGCGGCGGACCCTCCGGCGATCACAAACCAGCGCATGACTCGGTCAATGTCGCCCGTGTGGATGATACGAACCCAGAAGACAATGAAACAGCCAAGCACGATCGCCCGGACGCCGTGTCGTAGCACCGACTCCAGTTGTGGCGTTTCGGACCAGAAGGTTGTCAGCAAGAACCAGCCGATCAATGCTGCCACAAGCCATGCCAGGCGTACCTGGAACGGGCCTCGCCACCATGAAGGCGTGATCAGGACCAGCAGCGCCAGGAGGTAGGAGGCGAGCCTCGGCAGACTGGACAAGGGCCCCACAAGCACCATGACAAATGATGCCGCCAGGAGAACTTCCCCCATGGTTTCACGCTGTGCGAAGCGCCGCGAGGACATGTTCCGGTTCAACTCACTCGGCATGGGCAGGGTAACTGTTCGTCCGTCTGGCGACGGAGGCTCGACGCCGCCAGTGTACCGGTTCCGAGCTTGCCTTCAGTATTGCGCGGGCTGCGAGACTCAATCAGTGAGCGGGAACGGGTGATGTCGGGCGTCAAGGCGCGGAATCTGGACCTTGGCGGCGCCGCGCCCTTCGAGCACGATTTCATCCCGCACGGGCTCAGCGTGGTGCTTGGCGCAAACCATGCCGGCAAGACCGCCCTCGGTCGCGCCATCGTCGGCCTGGACGCCACGCCGCCAGGGAGCATCTGGATTGACGGCGTCGACGTCAGCAGACGCTCAGCAGTCGAGCGCTCTGCAGGTCTCGTTTATCAGGCATTCGTCAATTACCCCGATTGGACGGTTTTTGACAATATTGCATCACCTCTGACTGCCGCCCGTGTCTCGAAAGCGGAGCGCAGCCGGCGCGTGCATGATCTTGCCGCGCGCCTGCATATCGACAATCTGCTGAATCGCCTGCCGGGCGAACTCTCGGGTGGTCAGCAGCAACGGGTCGCGCTGGCTCGGGCCTTTGCCGGGCGCAGGCGGGTCCTGGTGATGGACGAGCCGTTTGCGAATCTTGATTACCAACTGCGTCAGGAGTTCAGCTTGCTGCTGCGTGATCTGGTTCGCGGCCAGGCGACTTCAGAAGGGGCCGAAGGTTCGCGTGCGCCGTCGAGTGTCGGCTCCGGGGTCTCGGTGATCTATCTCACGACTGATTCACGGGATGCTTTCAGGCTCGGCGATGAAGTGATTTTGCTCGACGGTCGAACCAGGTTGCAGAGCGGAACACCCGTGGAAGTGTACGAGCGGCCTGTGTCGCTGGCGGCAGCCGACCTGATGAGTGAACCGGCTGTCAATCGGGCGCCGGGCAGTCAACCTGAAAGCGCGGTGCTCGCCGTGCGCCCGGAACATCTGAGCCTGGTGCGCAACGCTGCCGATGATCTTTGCTTTGAGGCCGAGGTTCTGTTGACGGAGACCAACGGCGTCGAGACCTTCCTGCATTGCCGTGTGCAGGAGTTGGACTGGGTGGCGCGGCTTCCCGGTGTCCAGCCACAACAATCAGGCAAGCGCGTTCGCCTGTATGTCGGCGCGGGCGACCTGATTCGGATACCGCCGGATCAGAGGCCCGTGTCGTAAACGTAGAACAGGACGATGGCGCCCGGCCATGCGGCGGTGACCTCGGACGCAACCGGCAGCCCGAGACCCCGATCAAGTCAAGCGAAGTCAGCCTTTTCCGGCGAGGGCCGCATCGTCGCCAAGCGCCGACGAGCCTTCAGATGACGCCAAACGAATATCTTGTCAGTCTTGAAAACAACGCCAGCGCCATTCCTCAAATGTCCGAAAGGTCCTGAACCCGTACACTCACACGCATGACGGTCCCATTCAAGATAAAATTGCCCCATGTTCACCTACACGCTGAGCATCACGCCCAAACCGGCCACCCCTGCTCGGTTGAACGCTTTTCTTGAACGGCAAACGGCGCTTTGGAACGCCGCGCTTGAGGATCGAATCCCCGCTTGGCGCAAGGCCCTGATCGCCTGTGGCCAATGCAAGCCATTGACGGCCATCCGAAGGCATGCCCTGGCCTTCGCCGTCTTGGCGAGGCGGCCATTTTTCCTGGAATCTGGATAATGGAGATCCCCGATGCCTGCTTTGAGTGGCGCAATCCGTTGGCTCTTCCGCCGTTGACCGCATTCGATTTGCCGAGGAACCACGAACGTCCGCCCAGGACCGCTCTGGGCAAATACGTATTCCAAGGCGTCCAGGGGAGCCGCATGGCCGGTCACTTGCTAAAGCCAACATTCGTGGAGTTTTGCGAATGGTGCCAAATGGACGGTTTGGATCGGACATCGAACAAGAGCGGCTACATTGTCGAGCTGCTTATCCAGATGTATCCCGTTGAAAGAAAGACGTTCGTGGCGAATTCAGGGGTTACGACCTATGAATTCGCGAGAACCTACAGGGACTGCGGAATAACAGCGCGCCGCGCTGCATTTTGGTTGTTCGCATACACCAAGCAGGGCTTTCCCAAATGGCTCACAAAGTCCTTGCCGCAATGGGATGATGATTGGTACTTGCCGATCATCGACGCCAAGACGCTGGCCAAACTGGAAGGAACCATTGTGTGACCCCACTTTCCTTTTCCCCGGAGATGTCAAAAATTCTCCAATTCGCTTTGGACGCGATGGGGGATGCCTTGAATGCCATTCCTGTCGTTATTGGAGGCGGAACCGTCTTGGCTGCAAGATGGGGCCATAGGCATAGCACGGATATCGATCTGTTCACCGGCGATGCCGAGTTCCATTCCGTTCGGGATGAATTGGCTTCGACACTTCTGCGCAGGCGTGATTTGGAAATTCAAATTCACCCGAACGTCATTATGTGCGAATCAAAAACTGGACCCGGCCTGTTTTCCTTGGGCGGAAGCGGCAACGTCACATCCACCCCGCTTGCCGATCAATTTGAAAGCGGGACTGGCATTGGGATGCATTCCACCGAGGAGATTCTTGCCCGAAAGATAAGGGCCAGAATGGTCAACCGGGAATTGTATGCAGTTCGAGACCTTTACGATGTGGCCGTGTGTGCGTTCAAGGATGAAGATGCATTGAGTCGCGCTATCAAGCCCCTGTATGAGACGGAAGTGTATTCGGTGAAGTATGACATTGGCAGGTTGAGTGTTAATCGGGATTCGCCCTTGATTGACCCGAAATACAAACTTCTGGACGATGATGAAAAGCTGTTTCGGGTTCTTTTCGGAGTCTTGACCGAAGGCATTGGCGCCGTTGACGTCATGAAGGAAGCGGGCATTGAACATAAGGTTCCCGCCGGCGCCAATCCGCGCGGGTCTGGATGCAAGCCGCCATCCTGCGACTGAAGCGTCGGCCATGGCCGTGCTGCCGGACGCCAATGGTGGTCAGGGTTCCCGGCCAAGGGGACCAGGCGGGGTTGCCGCATCGATCAAGCCGGTTTGTTTCCTGTCCCACTGCCCATGGAAGGAATGGCGAGATGGGAGGTGAAGGGATGGATCAATGCCTGTCTGTCCTGATTGCGGCGCATCCTGGCAGTGTCCTGTCTGTGAAGCTCAATCTGGATTCGATATGCGCGATGCGCTCACCGATGTCCGGGGCTTGGGTGGCGGCTTGCTGATTGTCGTCCATGGCGTTCGGACCTCCTGACGGTCGCGGCTGGTCCGCTCCCGGCTTCCACTGCGCTCATGTTAGCCGATTCCTGCCCAGCGCCCCCCGCCGCGGCCTGTGCGAAATGGCTGAAATAGTTGTGATTGTTCTACCCTGGCGGCTTCTCTCCCGTGCGCCCCAGAGCGTCTCGCAGCAGGCTGTTTGCCTGGCGGGGGTCGGCCTTGCCGCCGGTTTCCCGCATGAGCTGGCCGACAAAGAATCCCAGCAGCTTGTCTCGACCCGCCCGGAACTGGGTTGCCTGCTTCGGATGGCGAGCCACCACCTGCTCGGCCAGCCGCGCCAATTCTGCGCGGTCGCTGATCTGCTGAAGCCCCTTGGCGGCAATGATGGCGTCCACCGCGCCCTCGCTGGCCCAAAGGGCTTCAAAGACCTCCTTGGCCATCTTGCTCGACAGGGTGTTATCGCGGATGCGATGGATCAGGGCGCCGAGTTCGGATGCCGGCAGCGGACATTCCGCGACGCTGGTTTCGGCTCGATTCAGCTTGCCGGCGAGTTCACCGAGCACCCAGTTGGCGGCGAGCTTGCTGTCGTCGCCGACGCTGGCGACGGTCTCGAAATAGTCCGCCATGCCGGGATCTTCGGCAAGCCGGCGCGCATCGTAGGCGCTTAGGCCAAGTTCGCGCTCGAAGCGCCGCCGTCTGTCCCACGGCAATTCCGGCAACTGGCGTCGGGTTTCTGCGATGAAGGCGTCATCAATCTCCAGAGGCAGCAGATCTGGATCCGGGAAGTATCTGTAGTCGTCGGACAACTCCTTGCCGCGCATGGGCCGGGTTGCGTCCGCGTCCGGATCGTACAGTCGGGTTTCGCGCGCCAACGACTGGCCCTCTTCAAGCAGCGCGATCTGCCGGTCTGCTTCATGCGCCACCGCCCGCTCAACGAAGCGAAAGGAATTGAGATTCTTGATTTCCACCCGTTCTCCAAGCTGCTCGCTGCCAGCCGGGCGAACCGAGACGTTGACGTCGCAGCGCATACTGCCCTGCGACAAGTCGCCGTCACAGATGCCGAGATAGCGCACCAGGCTGCGCATCTGGCGGAAAAATGCCGCTGCCTGCGCCGGTTGCCGCATGTCCGGGTCGGATACGACCTCCAGCAGAGGCGCGCCGGCCCGGTTGAGGTCGATACCGGTCTTGCCGGGCCAGGCGTCGTGGGTGGATTTTCCGGCATCCTCTTCGAGGTGGGCGCGCAGGATGCGCACATGCGGCAGGCTGCTGTCACCTGGCGGCATCGGCAGTCGGCCCCGGCTGACAATTGGCAACTCGAACTGGCTGATTTGATAGCCCTTGGGCAGATCGGGATAGAAGTAATTCTTGCGCTCGAAGCGCGAGCGCGGGCGAATGTCTGCTTCGATGGCGAGGCCGAACAACACGGCCATGCGCACGGCTTCCCGGTTCAGTACCGGCAGCACGCCGGGCAGGCCCAGATCTACCGGACAGGCAAGTGCGTTGGGTTCAGCGCCAAAGGCATTGGCGGCGCCGGAGAATATCTTGCTGCGGGTGGACAGTTGCACATGCACTTCCAGCCCGATCACCGTTTCCCATCCGTTGTGCCCGGTCATGACTGGTCAGATTCTCCAATGGCGGGCGGCTGCCGCCGGTGCCAGTCTGTCGCAGCCTGAAAGGCAGCGCCGGTTCGCAGCAGTGTCTTTTCTTCGAAGTGGTTGGCGATCAGTTGCATGCCGACGGGCAAGCCACGGCAAAAACCGCAGGGCAGAGAAAGCGCTGGCAATCCCGCCAGACTGATGGGAATGGTGCAGACATCCTGGCGGTACATGGCCACTGGATCGTCGTCGAGCGTCTTCAGCGGGAAGGCCAATCCAGGTGTGGCGGGCGCGAGCAGCAAATCGGCAGTGGCAAAGGCGGCCGTGAAATCCGCCGCCACCAGACGGCGGACCTTCTGCGCCTTCAGGTAGTAGGCGTCGAAATAGCCGGCGGACAGGGCGTAGGCGCCGGTCAGAATCCGGCGCTTCACCTCCGTGCCGAAGCCTTCGCTGCGCGAGCGCTCGTAGAGGTCGCGCAGAGAGGCCGGCGAGTCGCAACGATGGCCGAATCGCACGCCGTCGTAGCGCGACAGGTTGGTGGACGCTTCGGCGCCTGCGATCACGTAGTAGGCGGGCAGAGCGGCGCGCAGATTCGGCAGTGAGACTGGCTTGCAACGAAATCCCGCGCCTTCCAGAACCCTCCGGGCAGCTTCGATTTCCTCGCCGCCGACTGTGACCTGGTCGAAGAGCTCTTCAACCAGACCGATGACGGGCAAGCCGGTGTCTGCCTCAAAGCCGCCAACGCCTGCCTCCGGCACAGCCGAGAGCCAGGGGTCCCGGTGGTCGCTGGAAGTGGAGTCGCGTGCGTCGAACCCACTCATGCCGGCCAGCACCAGGGCAGCGTCTTCGACATCGACTGCCAGCACGCCGCCCTGATCCAGGCTTGAGGCGAAGGCGATCATGCCGTATCGGGAAACCCGGCCGTAAGTTGGCTTCAGGCCGGTCACGCCACAGAAGGCTGCGGGCTGTCGTATCGAGCCACCTGTATCCGAGCCAGTTGCAGCGGCGCAAAGCCGGGCAGCCACGCAAGCGGCTGAACCGCCGGAAGAGCCGCCGGGCGTTCGGTCTCTGTCCCAGGGATTGGCGGTGGCCCCGAAGTAGCTGGTCTCGGTGGACGAACCCATGGCGAATTCGTCCATGTTGGTCTTGGCGATCGGCACGCTGCCGAGCGCGAGCAACCGATCGATCGCTGTTGCCGTATAGGGGGCCACGAAGCGCTCAAGCATTTTCGATCCGCAGGTTGTGCGCCAGCCGTCGATGCAGAAGATGTCCTTGTGCGCGATCGGGATGCCGGTCAAAGGCGAGGCGTCGCCCCCTTGCAGGCGTCTGTCGGCTGTCGTCGCAGCCGCCATGCTGTGCTCTTCTCCCAGGGTGATAAAGCAATTGAGGCTGCGGTTCGCTCGTCGCGCCCGCCGCAAGGTGACGTCGGCCAGTTCCTTGGCGCTGTAGTCGCCACGCGCCAGTTCCGCGGCGATTTGTCGCAATGTGCTGCCGGGTTGCATGATTATTCGATGACTTTCGGCACCAAATACAGCCCGTCTCTGGCCTCAGGCGCGCTACTCTGATACCTTGCCCGATCGACGCTTTCGGAAATCTGGTCGGCGCGCAGGCGTTGATTGGCGTCCAGGGGGTGAGACAGGGGCGCTGCCTCGCTTGTGTCGATGGCCTGCATGTCGTCGACCAGTGCGATGATCCGTTCGAGGTCCCTGCAGGCCGCGCTTCGTTCTTCGTCGGTTAACCGCAAGGCCGCGAGGGCGGCAAGCCGGTCGATATCGGAGTCGCTTGGGTCCATAATCGGCAGTTTACTGAAAGACAACTCGGGATTGGATCGCGCGGGGTATGTTCAACTGGATTCGAGGCCTGTTTTCTCGTGATCTATCCATAGATCTCGGCACCGCCAACACGTTGATCTATACGCCGGAGCAAGGCATTGCGCTGAGCGAACCCTCCGTAGTCGCCATTCGTCATCACGGCAACCAGAAACAGGTGGTAGCCGTTGGCAAGAAGGCGAAGACCATGCTCGGCAAGACGCCGGGCAGCATAACGGCCGTTCGGCCCATGCGCGATGGGGTGATCGCTGATTTTGTGGTGACCTCCAGCATGCTTCGCTACTTCATCGGCAAGGTGCATGCAAAATCCCGAATTCGTCCCAGTCCGCGGGTCCTGGTATGCGTACCCAGCCAATCCACCCAGGTGGAAAGGCGCGCTATCAGCGAAAGCGCCAGACATGCCGGGGCGCGCGAAGTTCTTCTGGTAGAAGAACCGATGGCGGCGGCCATCGGCGCCGGGCTGCCAGTTGAGGAAGCCATTGGCACCATGGTGGTGGACATAGGCGGCGGTACAACCGAGATCGCGATCATTTCCTTGAGCGGTGTGGTCTATTCTGATTCGGTGCGCATCGGCGGCGACCGGTTTGATGAGGCAATTGTCAGTTTTGTTCGCCGCACACAGGGCTGTGCAATCGGAGAGACTACGGCGGAGCGCATCAAGCACGAGATTGGCGCTGCCTTTCCCATCGAGGAAGACCTGGAAATTGATGTGCGAGGACGCAATATTGCCGAAGGCGTGCCGCGCAGCTTCACGCTGACCAGCAAGGAAGTCCTTGCGGCGCTGCGCCCTTCTCTGGTGCTGATCGTGCAAGCCGTGAAGAAGGCGCTGGAGTTCTGCCCGCCGGAACTGGCTTCGGACATTGCCGAAAACGGATTTGTGCTCACCGGAGGCGGCGCGCTGCTGCGCAACATGGATCGCTTGCTGGTGCAGGAAACCGGACTGGCCGTGGTCGTCGCCGAAGACCCACTGACCTGTGTGGCCCGCGGCGGCGGCAAGGCGCTTGAGTTGATTGACTCGCGGTCGAGCGGGGACATCATCTGGAAAGAGTGAGGCCTTGAAACGGGGCCTGGGAGCCTGCGCCGCAGGAATTCACGGCTGCAAATCCGCTTTCACTCGCCCCTTTGAACGTTTGATTTCGTCAAATATGGCCGGATATTCGCCTCAATCGCCCGTCCAAAGGGGCGGCGAAATCGAATTTTCGCTTTTGCGGCTTCCTGCGGCGCAGGCTCCTGGGTGAAGCCGCTCTTCTATAGAAGCGTTATCGAGGGGTACGTCCTCGCTGCGCTGCTGTTGTTTTCCCTGGTGTCGATTTCGGTTGATATCGAAACGCGATGGTTGAAACCAGTGCGCGGCACCATCGACATATTGCTGATGCCGCTCCGGTTTCTGGTCGAAGCACCGTATCGGGGGGCGGTGTTTGTGGATGCGGCGCTGACCTCGCGCCAGGAATTGATTGATCGCATCAAGGTGCTCGAACGCGAAAACCTGTCCCTGTCCCTGGTCGCCCAGCAGGCCCGGAGCTGGCAATCCGATCTGAACAGGTTACGGGCCACGATTGACAGTGGCGAGCGCGTAGCAGACGCCATGCGCCTGGCCGAGGTGGTAGCGGTGACCCCGAATCAGGATCTGCATGAATTGGTGATCGACAAAGGCGAAGCGCACGGTTTGAGCCTCGGCCTGGCAGTGGTGGATGCAAGCGGCCTTGTTGGCCAGATTTCCGAAATCGGTCCGCGCAATGCCCGGGTGTTGCTGGTGTCAGATGCCCGGCACGCAGTGCCCGTGGAGAACCAGCGCAGCGGCATTCGTTCCATCGTGGTTGGCGTCGGCCATCCCGGCCGCCTGCAGATCATCGGTTTGGCGGCCACAGCCGACATAGCCCCGGGCGATCGGCTGGTCACTTCAGGCTTGGGTGATCGCTTTCCCCGCGGCTATCCGGTCGGAAGCGTTGAAGCGGTGAGTTACGACCGATCCAGCGAGTTTTCCACCGTGCTGGTGAAACCGGCGGCGCAACTCGATCGGAGCGGCCTCTTGCTCGTGGTGTTGCCCGGCAAGGCGGCCGAGTGATGCAGCCCGGCGCCCTCGTCATTCCCTTGACGATCTTGCTGGCGCTGCTCCTGGCTGCGGCGCGAGGGCCGCTGGAGTGGCCGGAATGGATTGCCTGGTTTCGCCCGGCCTGGGTCTATCTGACGGTGCTGTTCTGGGCCATGGCCGTGCCGCATCGCATGGGTGTTATCGGCGCCTGGCTATGGGGCCTGATGCTCGACGTCCTGCGCACCGAGCCACTTGGATTGAATGCGGCGCTCCTGGCCATCCTGGCGCTGGTTGTCGGCCGTCTCTCCGATCGGATCAGAATGTATCCCCTGACGCAGCAGTGCCTGGTGGTTCTGGCGGTGATTGCCACGGTGGTGGCGGTGCGCCAGACTGTGGGGCTGATCATCGCCGAACCGCCGATTTCCCCCTTGTTTCTGTTGCCTGCCGTCGTCAGCGCCGCCCTCTGGCCCTGGCTGCGAGCGCTGCTTGAGCGTTTGCGCGTCTTGGCCGGGCTATAGCCCCGCCAGCACCCCGTGACCAGGCCGCTGCTGCTCGCCTCCGCCTCGCCCAGGCGGGCAGAGCTCCTGCGTCAGATTGGCGTGCCTTTTCGCGTCAAGCCCGTGAATGTGGACGAATCGGCGTATGCGGAGGAGTCAGCAGCGCACCATGTGCGTCGCCTCGCCATTCTGAAAGCGACTGCAGGACACGAAGCAGGTTGCCTGACGCTGGCCGCGGATACGCTGGTCAGCCTGCAGGGGCGCACATTCGGGAAACCGGAATCCGAAGCCGAGGCGGTTACCATGCTCATGGCTCTGGGCGGGCGCGCGCATCAGGTGGCAACCGGGGTCTGTGTCACCGACGGCCGTCGGCGGCAAAGCCGCGTGGTGACGACCGAGGTGGCGTTCCAGCCCGTAGATGCGGCCTTGGCGCAAGCCTAT
Organism: Pseudomonadales bacterium; assembly: GCA_965199705.1. Classification (GTDB taxonomy): domain Bacteria; phylum Pseudomonadota; class Gammaproteobacteria; order Pseudomonadales; family Azotimanducaceae; genus Azophilus. Next base: position 78,686 of record OZ241359.1, on the reverse strand, counting down.
TGGCGTACCGGAGAACCGTGCGACAAGGCTGGCGGTTACGGCATTCAGGGCGTTGGGGGTATATTGGTCACCCGAATTTCGGGTAGTTACAGCGCTGTTGTGGGGTTGCCGTTGGCCGAAACCGAACAACTCCTCCTGGCGTTCGGATTTGATACCTGGTCTGGCCGTGACTGAACAGCTACTCATCAATGTGGCCCCTGCGGAAACCCGGATGGCGGTTCTGGCGGGGGGACTGGTCCAGGAGGTACACATCGACCGGGCCAGTGCCAGAAGCTACGCAGGCAATGTCTATCTCGGCAAGGTAACCCGCTTCCTGCCGGGCATCGAGGCAGCCTTTGTCGATGTCGGTCTGCCGCGGCCTGGCTTCCTGAACGCCAGCCGACGTCCCTACCGTGCACAGGCCAGGCCGCCGGCTGACGACACGGATTCCCGTGATTGGGCGCCTGATGTCCAGGAAGGGGAAGAAATACTGGTGCAGGCGACCCGGGACCCGATCAGCACCAAGGGTGTTCGGCTCACCCGCAACCTGAGCATCCCGGGCCGGTATCTGGTTCTGAGCAACGGCAGCCGCCGGATCGGCATTTCCCGCAATATCCAGGATCAGGCCGAGCGCGAACGGCTGTCACAAGAGGTTACCCACTTGCGCGAGGCGCTTGAACTCGACTTCGGCTTCGTGGTGCGTACCGCCGCGCAGGGTGTGGCGGCAGAGTCACTGCGGGCCGACATGATCGAGTTATCTGGAGTCTGGCGGGACATTGGCGTGCAGCAGCGTCAGGTACGCTGCCCAGGGCCGGTTTACGAAGACAAGCCGTTGCCTTTTCGCCTGGTGCGCGACCTGGTCAAGGGGTCTCTTGCCCGCGTGCTGGTGGACGATCCGGCGCTCTGGCGCGAATTGGCCAACTATGCCCGGGATTGGCTGCCGGATTGCAGCGCAGACATTCTTCTGTACGAAGAATCCCGCCCGCTGTTCGAGCGCTATGGGGTTGAGCAGGAGATCGATCTGGCATTGAAGCCCAGGGTGGAATTGCCGTCCGGCGGCTTTTTGATGATCGAGCAAACCGAGGCGATGGCTACCATTGACGTCAATACCGGTCGCCATGTGGGCCAGGAAGCATTTGCAAGCACGGTTTATCAGACCAACCTGGAGGCGGCCCGGATCATCCCCCGCCAACTCAGATTGCGAAATCTTGGCGGTTTGATCGTGATTGATTTCATCGACATGACCTCTGCTGAACACCGCTGGGATGTCTTGTGCGCATTGCAGGAAGCCTGCGCCGACGATCGGGCGAGGCCGGCTATCGAGGGATTTTCTTCGTTCGGGCTGGTTCAGATCAGCCGCAAGCGAGCGCGCGACAGCCTGGCGCGACAGTTGGCCGAGCCCTGCCCCATGTGCCGGGGCACGGGCATGACCCGAACCCCGGAATCCACCTGCATCGACATTCTGCGAGCGGTTCGTCACGCGGCGCAGAACAACTGTGATGCCAGGGCGGGCTATATGGTGTGCACATCGGCGCCGGTGGTGGAGCGGCTGCTGGACGAGGATGCCGGGCAGCTTGCGGCTCTCTCCGGCCAGCTCGGGCGGGAGATTCGCATCAGCCTGGAGCCGAGTTGTGCGCCCGGCGAATTCGATCTGGCGCCGCTCCGGGAGCGGTAACGGAAGATGAAAGCATCGCATGGGATCCGCAAGATACTCGCCAACCCGCTTGTGGGGTTTGCGGTCTTTCTGCTGTTTCTGGCTGCCGGGTTGCAGGCTGTGGGTCGCCTGAGCATGTCGGTAATCGGCCACTTCGAGGTCACTGTCAATGAATGGCTGCCGGATGGAACCCGCCTGATCGGTCTGCAGGGCAGTTGGGACAAGTTCAATCCGGTATTGCGGCTGTCCCGGGTCGAGCTGCCGGCTGGCTGGATGGATACGGTGCTCGTCGAGTTGGACTGGATCGAGAGCATGGTTCGCAATCGACTGGTGTTTCAACGCTTGCTGGTTGCCGATGGGCATGTGCAGATGGAGCGCGGGGAGAATGGCTGGATGCTTGCCGGCGCAGAAGCGTCCAACCTGTCACTGGACCTGCGAGACCTGCTGACCTACACCGACGAATTGCATCTGCGTGGCCGGATTTCTGTGTTGGCGCACCCGGACAGTGCGCTTGACCTGGCGCTTGATGGCCTGAATCGGGACAAGCGGCATGGCTTTGATCTGCAACTCCGGCGCGCTGGCGGTGAGTCCGAAGGATTGCGCCTGCATTGGCGCCACTTGCCGCACCGTTGGTCCTGGCGAGCCCCCTATCGCCATCTTGAGGTATCCGGCGCCTTGCGCATTCCCGACGCCTGGTTGCCCGGTATCGATTCTCCCGAATCCTGGCGCCTCGGCCTTTCCGGTCGCTGGATTCAGGGAGGCGCACTGGGCGGCGGGAGGTTCACTGCGTTGTTGCAGGCGCCGGCTGGTCCGCGCAACTCGGAGATCGAGGCGCGGATGGAGCTCCTGGTGGCGAGCAACGAATCGGTGCATGACGGGCTGGTGCGGGCTGCTTCCCTTGCCTGCGGGGAGAGCGTCCTGACCTTGCCGCCGGCGCACCTGCGCGCCAGCCCGGAGCAGGCGCAGCTCTGGCTGTCCGGGCTGGGCCTTGACGCTGCTACTGCCTTTGCGACCGAGCATCTGCCGCTTTCGGATGTTGCCAGGCAATGGATCGGCAACACTGCGCCAGCCGGCGAGCTGAGCGATTTGCGCCTGATGGTCGATGCCAGCGGACCGGCCTTTGCGGCTCGATTCGATCAATTGCAGATGACGCCCTATCGCGGCCTGCCATGGCTTCGCAACGCCAGCGGCTCGGTGGTCGGTCATGCGTCCGGGATTGAATTCGATATCGACTCCAAGGCGCTCGACATTCAATTCCCGACCGTCTTTTCCAGTCGCTGGCAGCTACTTGATGTCAGCGGTCGGCTCGCCCTCTGGTTTCACCCGAAATACCTGGGTCTGCGTCTGCTCGACTTCGCAGCCAGGTTGCCGCAGGGCAGGCTGGTGGGTACGGCTGCCTTGTCACGTCCCGCAGCGAGATCAGAGCATCGCTTCAGCACCGACTTGCGCGTGGAGCAACTGGCAGCCACCGAACTGAAAGCCTGGACGCCGCATACTCTGCCAGACAAGTTCTTGACCTGGCTGCAATCGGCTCGGCCAAGCGGCGACCTGAGCGACCTGCGCCTGGCGTATCAGGGCCAGGTGCGCGCCAGCGAAGAAGACCGTTCCCGGCGTGTCGCGCTTGCCGGCCGCTGGGCCGATGGCGGCCTCAACTATCACCCTGACTGGCCGAGGTTGATCGGCGCTGACGCCTGGGTGGAGGTGAGCGGTGACAGTGTGTTCGTGGACGTGCAGAGAACGCGCTCGCTCGGCGTGCAGTTTTTCAACAGCCAGGTGGCAGTGCGCGAGAATGCCGCCCGGGTGGAGCTTTCTCTGGATGCGCTGAGTAGTACGGATCAGATGCTGCACTATGTTCGCGCATCGGCCTTGCGTGACTGGCTTGCGTTCATTGGCGCAGATTGGCGTGGCGAGGGCAGCTTCGGTTTGCGCGGCGAGGTGGTGATTCCATTGCAGGACGAGCGCGCCGCCTTGAGCGGATCGCTCGACTTGCGGGTCGATGCGGCCAGCTTGTCCATGCCAGACTATCGCCTCGATGTGCGAGACCTGACCGGCAGCGCGCATCTGCGTCTGCCGCATCACTTGAGTTCGGAGCCTTTGCCGGCGGTTCTTTTCGGCCGGCCAGCCAGCATCGAATTTACCAGCACCGATCGCTTGATCGAGATAGCGATTTCCGGGGAGGCGGCGCCGGAGGACGTCTATCGCCTGGCCGACATGAGAGACCCCAAGGTCGCCTCCGGCAGGTCCGCCTTCGCCGCGCGCCTGTCGGCGCCGGTCGATGAGCGCCCGACGGAGCTGCACGTGACCACCGATCTTCAGGGCGTGGGGCTGACCTTGCCCGGCGAGTTCCGCAAGCCGCCTGACGCAGCCGTGGAAACGGTGGCGCGCTTGCGGTTCCCGTCGGAATTGACTTCTCTGGATTTTCGTCACGGCGTTGTAGAAGGTTGGCTTGACTTTGCCGGGACGCCGCTTCGGGGCGGCCTGGGGGTGCGAGCGCCTGCGCCTGATGCGGGCGAGGCATCGAATCATCTGCTGATTACCGGACACATGCCCAGTGCCGACATGGTGGAATGGGCCTCTGCCGAAAACGATGCCTTCGATATGCCTTGGCGCATCGAGCGTCTGCGGGTGGATGAGTTGACCTTGCGCGACATTTCGTTTGCCGATGTCGAAGTGCAGGGCAATTACCGCGCTGGCGCTACCCATCTCGCGTTTTCGTCCGACAGGCTGACGGGCACAGTGGATGCGAGCAATGGGCCGGAGGCGATGCGTCTGGATCTCGTGAAGGTGATATTGCCCGCTTCCGAGGAACCGGCGTCGGCGGCGGATCCCGAGACCGACGAGGATCCGCTGGACCCATCCATAATCGACCTTCTGCCTGCTGCCAGAGTGCAGGTGGCTTCCCTGTTCGTGGGTGACGAGGATTACGGTCGCTGGTCCTTTGCCATGCAGCCCGCAGCGGGCGAGGTCTGCTTCAATGACTTTGTCGCCGATCTCAAGGGCACGCTGATCGAGTCCCCGGATGGCATCTGCTGGAACCAGGCCAGCAATCGCAGCCGCGCGGAGGCCAGCCTGGCCATGGGCGATCTGTCTGACGTCCTGCCCTTGTGGGACTACGAGCCGAGCATCCGCTCCGAGTCCGCTGAGTTGCACGTGGCGGGCGACTGGCCAGGGTCGCCATTGAACGTCGCCGTCAACCGACTTTCCGGCGATGTGTCGTTTTCGGCTTCCGACGGGAGTTTTGTGGAGGTTGATTCGGGCGGCGGCGCCAGACGGGTATTCAGTCTGCTGAACTTCACTGCGGTGGCAAAGCGTATATCACTAAATTTCAAAGATATTTTCGGTAGCGGCGTCTCCTTCGAAAGCCTGGAGGCCGACACCCATTTTGATGCCGGCACCCTGTGGTTCAAGGAACCGGCCAAGCTGAAGGGCACCGGGTCGGATGTCAAGCTCGGAGGCAGCGTCAATCTGGTCGATGGCGTCATGAATGACAACGAAATGATCGTGACGCTGCCGGTCACCGACAGCTTGCCCTGGTATGCCGTCTATGTTTCCCTGGCCAACCCGGTTGCGGGGCTCGCCGTGCTGGCCAGTCAGCAGGTGTTGAAGAAGCCGATCAAGCACTTCAGCAGCGCCAAGTATCAGATCAGTGGTTCCTGGGATGATCCTGAGGTCAGGTTGGTGGGCATCTGGAACGATCAGATCGAATCATTTGAAGACCTGCGGGAGAAGCAGGCGTCGGCGGAGAAAGAGGGCTGATGAAGGATCTATTGGCGAGCGCTGAATCGGAGCTGCTGGCACCGGCTGGTCTCGGTCGGGGAGACGTCGAGGCCGCCCTGGGTCGGCTGGCTGGCGCGGGCGCCGACTACGGCGAAGTATTCCTGCAAAATCGCAAGGGCGAGCGCTGGAGCCTGGAGGATGGCCGGGTCAAGGATGGCAGTTTTTCCGTCGATCTTGGCGTGGGCGTGCGTGCTGTGGCAGGCGAGAAGACGGGTGCAGCCTATGCCGAGGACATTCGCCGGGACGGCCTGGACGATGCCGTGGCGGCGGCCTGCGCCATCGCCCGCGGTGGCGGAGGAGATGCTCAGGCGTCGGCGCTCAGTCGGCCCCGGTCTCGGCGCATGTACGACGCCACGAGCCCAATTTCCGAGCTGAGTTCGCAGGCAAAGATCGACCTGCTGGCCCAGGTGGACCGGGCTGCGCGCGAGATGGACAACCGGGTGGAGCAGGTGCAGGCCACCCTGGGCATGTCGCATGAGGTGATGCTGGTTGCCGCCACGGACGGCGTTCTTGCGGCGGATCTGCGCCCCTTGGTGCGTCTCGACGTGTCGGTGATCGCGGTCGAGGGGAAGCGTCGAGAGCGCGGTTCTGCCGGTGCTGGCGGGCGTCGCAGCTTGACCACGTTCAGTCACGAGTGGCCAGCAGACCTGGCGCGCGAGGCGGTGCGCATGGCGCTGGTCAACCTCGATGCGGTCGAAGCGCCGGCTGGCCCCATGCCGGTGGTGCTCGGTCCAGGTTGGCCGGGCGTACTGCTGCACGAAGCGGTGGGGCATGGTCTGGAGGGCGACTTCAACCGCAAGGGCAGTTCCGCCTTTTCTGGTCGATTGGGGGAACAGGTGGCGTCTTCGGCTTGCACCGTCGTGGATGATGGCGCCATGCCGGGTCGGCGCGGCTCGCTGTCGGTGGACGACGAAGGCACGCCGTCAGGCAAGACCATTCTGATCGAAAACGGGATTCTCGCAGCCTACATGCAGGACAAGCTGAACGCCCGCCTGATGGGGATGCGGCCAACCGGCAACGGCCGCCGGCAGTCATACGCCTTCTCGCCCATGCCGAGGATGACGAACACCTACATGCAACCGGGGCAGCACGACCCTGAGGAGATCATTGCCGCCTGTGATCGGGGCATCTATGCCGTCAATTTCGGAGGCGGGCAGGTGGACATCACGTCCGGCCGCTTTGTGTTTTCTGCCACTGAGGCGTATTGCATCGAGAAAGGCCGGGTTGGCCGGCCGGTTCGGGGCGCGACCCTGATCGGCAGCGGTCCCGAGGTGATGACGCGCATTTCCATGGTCGGCAACGATCTTTCCCTGGATGCCGGCGTCGGTGTCTGTGGCAAGGATGGTCAGAGCGTGCCGGTCGGCGTCGGTCAGCCCACCTTGCTGATCGATGAGATCACGGTCGGCGGGACTTCCGCGTAGCCGCACGCCCCCTGGCGCGTCGGCATTCAGGCTACAGGATGTCGAGGCGCGCCAGACGATTTCTGGCAGCCAGCAGGGTGCCGACGATCCCGATCAGCGCCCCGGTCCCGATCAGGCCGAGAACAAAGGGGCCGGTGAGCATCGCGGCCAGGTTCACGGTGTGGCCGAAGTTGCCGAGCAGCGCCCTGGCGGGCCCTTCGAGTAGCGTCAAGGCGATGCTTGTCAGCATGGCGGCGATCAAGCCGCCACCGGCGCCGTAGAAGGTTCCGAAGTATAGAAACGGGCGCCGGATCTGGGCGTCGCTGGCGCCAACCAGTTTCATCACCCGGAGTTCGTCAAGCCGTTCCTGGATCGCCAGGCGAATGACCGCCGTCACCGTCAGTACCGCGCCCACGGCGAGCGCAACGCCGAGGATGATCCCGGTCCACTGCACCAGACGGATGGCGGCATCCACCCGCTGCACCCAGGCGCCTTCCACCACCACCTCGGCCACGCCTGGTTCGCCGCGCAAGGCTTCGGCTGTGGCGGCCACCGATGCGGCGGGCATACCCTCTTCGAACAGCACGCGGAACGAAGCCGGCAGGGGATTGGTTTCAAGCCCGATCAGCACATCGGCGACGCCCGCCTTGGCAACGTAGTCTTCCAGGGCTTGCGACTGACTGGTGGTCTGCACCAGGGAAATCCCTGGCCGCCCCGCCAGGCGCTGTGACAGGGCGCCTGATTCCGGCGCGCCGGGTGCGAAATACACATGAATGCCAGGCCGCCCCTCCCAATCGCCCGCCAGCTCGGCAAGCAGCAGCCAGGATTGCGCCAGCGCCGCCGGCAATCCAAGGGCTATCCCCATGAGCAGCCAGATGGCCAGGGTGCTGCCAAGGCGCACGGAGGCGTACTGCGTGGTTTCCCGCGCCAACTGCACGTGCGTTCGCCACCAGACTCCGGCGGAAGCCGCCGATCGGGGCCAGGGGTCGCGGCGTTGTCTGTCCATGTCCATTGCGTCGAATCCTCGCTCTGGCGCTCAGGCAGCGCTCGCCACCAGGTCACCACGATGCAGCGCCACCAGCCGCTTGCCCATGCTGGAGACGAGATTGAGATCGTGGCTGGCCACGATCACCGTCGTGCCCACCTGATTGAACTCGGTGAAGAGGTCCATGATGCTGTGCGAGAGATTGGGGTCCAGATTGCCGGTGGGTTCGTCGGCAAGCAGCAGTTTCGGCCGGCTGACGATGGCTCGGGCGATGCCGACCCGCTGTTGTTCGCCGGCGGAAAGACGGCCCGGTAGCGCCGCTTCTCGCTCCAGCAATCCGACGCGCGAAAGAGCCGCCCGTACCCGGCGGCCAACCTCCCGTTCGCGCAAGCCCGCCACGCGCAGGGGCAGCGCAACATTCTCGAATGCCGTGCGCCCATTCAGCAAGTGATGATCCTGAAACACCACGCCAAGATTGCGCCTGTACTGTGCGCGACGATCGCTGTCGAGCGTCGAGATATTGACCCCGTTCACCTCGATCTGTCCCATGCTGGGGCTGTCCAGACACAGCAGAAGCTTCAGGAATGTGGTCTTGCCTGCGCCCGAGTGGCCGGTCAGGAAGGTCATGGAGCCTTCTTCAAAGCCGATGGAGATGTTCTTCAGCGCTTCGAGTCCGTTCGGATAGCGCTTGTAAACACCACGAAATTCTATGCTGCCCAAGGGATCTACTCCGGCGCCAGCAAGGCATCGACAAAAGCATCGGCGGAGAACGGTCTGAGCGCGTCCTGATGCTCGCCGACGCCAACGAAATAAACGGGTTTGACGGCGCCTTCAGCGCGCATCTGTTCGGCCAGAGCGCAGACCACGCCAGCCCGGGCGCTGCCATCCAATTTGGCCAGAATGATTCCGGTCACGCCCACCGCGGCATCGAAGCTGGCCAGTTGACGAAGCGCATTCTGGCCTACACCGGCATCCAGCACCAGAAGCGTTTCATGCGGCGCCGTCGGATCCAGGCGTTGAATGACCCGGCGAACCTTGCGCAACTCCTGCATCAGATCCTCTCTTGCCTGCAAGCGGCCGGCCGTGTCGCAGAGCACCACATCGCAGTTGCGCGACCGGGCGGACTCGATGGCGTCATAGATCACCGATGCGCTGTCCGAACCCTGTTGCTGCGCCACCACACTCACATCGTTGCGTGCGCCCCAGGCTCTGAGCTGCTCCACCGCTGCCGCCCGAAAGGTGTCGCCCGCGGCCAGAAGCACCCGCTGATCTTGCTGTTGCAGCAGTCTTGCCAACTTGCCCAGGGAGGTGGTCTTGCCGGCGCCGTTGACGCCGACCGCCAACACCACGCAGGGGCGTTGCGCGCCCACCCGGAAGGGTTGCTCCAGCGGCTGCACCAGCTCCTTCAGAAGTTCCGCCAAGGCGTTGCGGAGCGCGGCCTTGTCGTTCAGTTCTTGCCGCCGCACCTTGCCGGTGAGGGCGTCAATGATGCGTCCGCTGGCGGCGGCGCCCACATCGGTGGTCAGCAGGGCAGTTTCGAGGTCCTCGAGCGCTGCCTGATCCAGAGCGCGTTCACCGAGCAGCAGATTGCCAAGACCGGCCGCGAACCGCCCGCGGGTTCGGCGCAGCCCCAGGCGCAACCGCCCCCAGGCGCCGGCTCGGCCTTCCTCATTGACATCTTCCTTGGGCATTGACGGCGAGATTCCAGAGATTCCAGTGTGATTGAATGGCGGGTCTATGCCAAACAATCAGGTTCGCATTATCGGTGGCCAGTGGAAAGGGCGAAAACTGAAATTTGCCGCCCGTCCCGGCCTGCGTCCCACGCTTGCCCGGGTGCGCGAGCGCCTGTTCGCCTGGTTGGCGCCACATCTGGCGGGCGCTGCCTGCCTGGATCTCTTTGCCGGCAGTGGCGTGCTCGGGTTTGAAGCGCTCTCGCGCGGCGCCAGCAGCCTGGTGTCGGTGGACCAGGACGCGGCAGCCGCGGTTGCGCTGCGTCGCAATGGGCAACTGCTGCTCGGCCAGCAGGTATCCAGCCAGATGCGCGTGCTTCAGGCGGACGCCATCGGGCGTTTGCGTGGCGCACGAGGCCGGGGCATTCGCGTCGGCGCGCAGCAGATCAGCCTTTGGCGCTGCGTGTTTCTGGACCCGCCCTATGCCACGAACCTGCTGCCGCGCGCCCTTGATGTGCTCCGCACGGACGGCCTGCTGACGCCCGACGGCTTCGCCTGGTTTGAGACCCGACGGCGGCAGCCGCTCGCTCTGGACGGTTGGCGTCTTGTTCGGGAAGGCTTTGCCGGCGATAACCGCTTCGGCCTGCTGAGGCTGGCGGATAGCTGACACGGCCGGTCCATTGCGCCGATCGCAGTTGCAACCGCACAGCAATCTGCCTATGGTTTCGCAGCCCTTTTGCCGAAGCCGCCATGAGCCAGGAAAGCACGCACATCTACAAGGTCCAGTTCCACAGCCTCGGGCAGATCTACGAGGTGTATGCGCACAGTATTTTCAACAGCGATCTGTATGGTTTCATTGAAGTGGAGGATTACATCTTTGGCGAGCGCTCCAAGGTGGTGATCGATCCGGCCGAGGACAGGCTGCGGACCGAGTTCGAGGATGTGAAGCGCAGTTTCATCCCGATGCACACCGTCATTCGCATTGATGAAGTGAAGAAGGAAGGCGTCGCCAAGGTCACCGAAAGCAGCGCCGGCAACGTTACGCCCTTTCCGATGCCGCTGCCGGGCGACAGGCGTGGCAAGTCCTGATCCTGCCTGCGGCGGCCTGTTATGATGGCCGCCCTTTTCGCAAGGCGTCCCCCATGAAGCGCACCCTTGGCAACACCACCGTCGAGGCTATTGGCCTTGGTTGCATGAACCTGAGCCACGCCTATGGTCCGGCGTTGCCAGAGGCCGAAGCCAGCCGGTTGCTGAATGAGGCGCTGGATCTCGGCTATGACTTTCTGGACACAGCATCGCTGTACGGCGACGGCGACAACGAGCGGTTGATCGGCAGGGCGATCGGTCATCGGCGCAACGAGTTCTTTCTGGCGAGCAAGGGCGTGCTCGGGTTCGTGGACGGCAAGCGGGCGCTGAATGGCAGCCCGGAGATCATCAAGCAGCATTGTGATGACAGCCTGGGCCGATTGCAGACCGACCACATCGATCTTTATTACATGCACCGTCTGGATCGCAGGGTGCCAATCGAGGAATCCATCGGCGCCCTGGCCGATCTGGTGCAAGCGGGCAAGATCGGCCATATCGGGGTTTCCGAGATGAGCGCTGCCACGCTGCGCAGGGCGCACGCCACGCATCCGGTGGCGGCGATTCAATCCGAATATTCCCTTTGGACCAGAAATCCGGAACTTGGCGTGCTTGAGGCCTGCGCCGAACTCGGTATCGCCTTTGTTGCCTTCAGCCCGGTGGCGCGGGGATTTTTCGCCGAAAAGGAACTGAACCCGGAAGATTTCGACGAACGTGACATTCGCCGCAACATGCCGCGTTTCAATGAGAGCCACTATGCCGCCAATCTCACCCTGCGAGCTCAGACCCAGGCGCTGGCCGCCGAGGTGGGTTGCAGCCTGCCGCAGTTGGCGCTCGCCTGGGTGCTCGCCCAGGGGGAGCCGGTGCTGGCAATACCCGGCACCAAGCGCATCAAGCACCTGAAAGAGAACTTCGAGGCCCGGACCCTCAATCTCTCTGCAGAAGTGCTGAGCACCCTCTCCAGGATCTACACGCCCTCAGCGGTGACCGGCAGTCGCTATTCCAGCGCTCTGCAAAGAACCGTCGATACCGAGCAGTTTGACTTCGAGGCGTCAGCCAGCGAGGCGAACATGAAGTAATGCCGTGGCCGGCATCGCGCCGGGCACGCCGCCTGCGGATGTCGCGCCCGACGCCATCGCCCGCTTCGGTTGGTACACAGGTCCCGGCGTCGTCGTGCGCTCGTTATTGTCTGCTCTTTGCATCAGCTTCTGCGACATCACGCGCGCAGCAAGCAGAAACGCTCGCGGCGCTGAAGCCTTGAAGCCTTGGCTGGTCCGGCGCTTGCCCGAGCCACCTTCGGGTAAGATGACGCCTGATCAGGGAGGAATCCATGTCCATTCGGGAAGAGACAATCGTCAACGGCGAAATCAGGCTGAGGGTCATGGTGCAGGGCCAGGGCCCGCTGGTGCTCTGCGTGCATGGCTGGCCCGAACTCTGGTACTCCTGGCGCCACCAGATGGCGGATATCTCGACACGCGGTTATCGGGTTGCGGCCATGGACGTGCGTGGCTATGGCGGCAGCTCCAAGCCCTGGGAGATTGAAGCCTATACGCTGCGCGAGATCTGTGGCGATGTGGCGGCGGTTGCCCGCGCCCTGTCTGTTGAACCAGTGGTTCTGGCAGGCCATGACTGGGGGGCGCCCATCGTCTATGCCACGGCCCTGCTGCATCCCGACCGGGTGCGCGCCGTTGCTGGCCTCAGCGTGCCCTATGCGCCGCCGAGTAGCGTGTCCTTCCTGGATATGGCCAGAGAAAACTACAAGGATCGCTTCTTCTACCAGCTCTACTTCCAGCAGGAAGGCGTGGCGGAGGCAGAGTTGGAGGCCGATGTGCCGGCGTCCTTGCGCAAGATCTACTTCGGCCTTTCCGGAAACGCATCCGAAGGCGATATGCTGATCCAATCCCGCAAGCAGACGCGGCTGCTGGAGTTTACAGACGATCCCGTGACCTGCCCGGACTGGATGCCCGACAAAGACCTCAAGGTATTCTCGGAAGCCTTCGAGGCCGGCGGCTTTCGCGGCCCTCTGAACCGCTATCGTGCACAGGCGCTTGATCCAGAGCAAATGACATCAGTGCACGGCCAGCGGCTGGCGCAACCGACCTGTTTCATCGCCGGAGAGCTGGACCCGGTGCGTCGGTTCGTCCCTGGCGTGGACACCTACGCATATGCTGATTCGTCCCTGGACGACTTTCGTGGCAAGACGCTGATCGCCGGCGCCGGCCACTGGGTGCAACAGGAAGCGCCAGCCGAGACCAATCAGGCGCTGGCGAACTTTCTGACCAGCCTGAACGCTTCCGGTGCCTGACCGGCCTGACGACTGACGCCATCGGAGAAAGCCCGTGAGTGAACTTGCCTTCCAATCCGCACATGCCCTGGCTGCCAGGATTCGCAATCGCGAGCTCGGCAGCGAAGAGTTGCTGAGGTTCTACCTGGATCGGGTCGATCGCTACAACCCCGAGATCAACGCTGTGATCTGGCAACGTCGGGAGGCGGCACTGGCGGAAGCGCGGGCAGCGGACGAACTTTTGGCGCGTGGCGGCGCCACAGGGCCGTTGCATGGTGTGCCGATGACGGTCAAGGAGTCCTATAACCTGGCGGGCGCGCCCACCACCTGGGGCAATCCCGAATGGCGCGACAACATTGCCGGTGAGGACGCCGAGTCGGTGCAGCGATTGAAGCAGGCCGGCGCCATCATATTCGGCAAGACCAACGTGCCGCTGTTGCTGGCGGATTTCCAGAGCTATAACGATATCCACGGCGTCACAGGCAACCCCTATGACCTCAGCCGCGCGCCCGGCGGCTCTTCTGGCGGCTCGGCCGCAGCCCTGGCGGCTGGACTGACAGGCCTTGAGACTGGCTCTGACATAGGCGGCTCGATCCGCAATCCGGCGCACTACTGTGGCGTATTCGGGCACAAGCCCACCTGGAATCTGCTCTGGATTCGCGGCCATGCGCCACCCGGAGACATGCGCAGCGTGCCCGACATCTCGGTGATCGGGCCTCTGGCGCGCTCGGCTGAAGACCTGGAGACAGCGTTCCTGGCGATGGCCGGTCCGGACCCCATAGCCGCACGCGGCTACCGCCTGGACTTGCCTGCCTTCGGCGACCGGCGGCTTGCGGATCTGCGGGTCGCCGTGTGGGCTGACGACTTGATGGCGCCGGTGGCTCGGGAGGTCGGCCAGCGTGTCGAGATGGTCGCGCAAGCGCTCATCGACGCCGGCGCCAGTGTGAACTTTGATGCGCGCCCGGAATTTGACGCTGCCGCGAGCCACGACACCTATCAGAATCTGTTGCAGGCCACCATGGCGGCGCGTATGCCGGACGCAGAGTATCAATCCCTGCAGCAGCATGTGGCGACATTGAATCCAGACGACGACAGTGATTCTGCGCGCGTGCTGCGCGCACAGGTCGCCACCTTCAGGAGTTGGCGGCAGAACGACGAAGCCCGCGCGCATCTGCGCTGGAAGTGGCATCGGTTCTTCTCCGACTACGATGTGCTGGTCACGCCGATCATGAGCACGCCCGCATTTGCGCACGACCATCGTCGCTTCGGCGAGCGCACGCTGTCCATCAATGGCGAGGAACGGCCCTACTTCGAGCAGGTATTCTGGGCCGGGTTGACGGGCGGCGCCTATCTGCCGTCCACCGTCATACCCACCGGGCTGAACGCCGCCGGGCTACCCATTGGCGTTCAGATCGTCGGTCCGGAATATGGCGATCTGATTACCCTGGGCGTTGCCAGGCGCCTGGAGCAGGCGGGATTCGGCTTCACGCCGCCGGCCCGCTGGACCTGATCCATGCCGTCGCCCCGCGCGTCTGTCACTGCCGTTGCCCACCCGAACATTGCGTTGCTCAAGTATTGGGGCAAGCAGCCGGGCGTCGGCAATGTGCCGGCCACGCCTTCCCTTTCCATCACCCTGGATGGTCTTGCCAGCGAAACCCGCGTGGCCGACGGCGACGAGGATCGATTTTGCCTGAACGGGCGGGTACGAGAGGACGCCAAGCTCGCAGCCGCGCTTGCCGTGTGGCGGCAACAACACGCCATACCGCCACTCAGCATCGATAGCAGCAATAACTTTCCGACCGCGGCCGGGCTTGCCTCTTCGGCGTCCGGTTTTGCAGCCCTGGCGGTGGCGGTTGATGCGCATTGCGGGCTTGGGCTGTCCCGCAATCAGCTGTCGGAGCTGGCCCGTCTTGGCTCGGCCTCCGCAGCCCGTTCCCTGTGCGGTGGATTTGCCAGCCTCGGCCCTCCGGACTGGCAGGCGGAGGAGCTGGCGCCGGCCAACGCCTGGCCGCTGCAAGTGCTGATAGCGGTCACCGCGGACCAGCCCAAGCCAGTTTCCTCGACCGATGGCATGGCCCGCACCCGGGATACCTCGCCTTACTACGACGCCTGGGTTGCGGGCGCGGACGCCGATTTCCAGGCGATGCTGCAAGCCTTTCGCGGCAGGGATTTCACGGCGCTTGCCGAGCTCGGGGCTGCGAGTTCCATGAAGATGCACGCGCTCATGTTGACCAGCCGTCCGCCGCTGATCTACTGGACTGGCGCCAGCGTTGCCTGCCTGTCTGCCGTGGAAGCATTGCGCGCCCGCGGCTGCCCGGTATTTGCGACGATGGATGCCGGGCCACAGGTCAAGGCAGTTTGCGAACCGGATGCGGCGGACGAGGTTGCGGCGGCGCTGGAGCAGATCCCCGGGGTGATCAGATTGCTGAAGACCGGACTGGGCGCCGGCGCGCGGATCGTTCCGGGATCGGAAGGTGCGTGATTACGTGCTCAAGGCGCAGGCGCCGGGCAAGGTGTTTCTCTGGGGTGAGTATGCGGTGCTTCAAGGCGCCCCGGCGGCGGTCATGGCGATTGATCGGCGTGTCACCTGTCGCTTGACTCGCAGCGAGATATTTCGATTCAGCGCCAGCGGCTTTTCTGGCCAGTCCGCTGCGTTCAAGGACTTGCCGGCCAGATCGCCAACCGATGCCAGCGCCGCCCGCTTGCCCTGGCAGGTACAAAGTCGTTATTCGCGCACTGACAAGCCCGCCGCTTTGCATCTGGACACAGCGCCGTTTTTTCAGGGCCGTCACAAGCTGGGGCTTGGTTCAAGCGCCGCGCTCACAGTCGCCGTCGAGGGCGTCTGGGCCAGGTGGATGAGCGAGGACCCGAATCTCGATCGGGCGCTCGCGGCGCACCGGGCATTGCAAGGCGGCAAGGGCAGTGGCGCGGACGTAGCAGTTGCCTGGCGCGGCGGCGTCAGCCGCTGGCAGGATGGGCAGGCGACGCCTGCAGAGCTGTCCCTGCCGCCATATCGATTTGTCTGGACCGGACAAAGCGCTGCCACCGGCGATCACATTGGTCGTTTCTCGGCCTGGCTCAAAGCCTCTGGCGACGGTGCAAACCCGCCTGCGCTTGCAGACCTGACGCGGACTTCGGAACAACTCTTCAACTGCTTCGACCTTGATGCGCTGGCGGACTATGTGCGTGCGCTCAAACGTCTGGACGCGGCGGCCAATCTGGGCATCTATGCGGGCGGCCACGCGCAGCTGGAATCCCTGGCCGAACGCTTTCATCTGGCCTACAAGCCCTGCGGCGCCGGGGGTGGCGACCTCGGCGTCGCCTTCTCGAATGCGCCGGATGCGTTTGCGCCGTTCGAGGCAGCCGCCGTAGCTGCCGGTTTTACCATCATTGATTGCAAGGCAGATCCCAATGGCCTCCACATCTTCTACTGAGCGCAGCTCTCGCATACCAAACTTCTTTCGGCTGAGTGTTCGCAAACGCAACGAGTTGCTCAGGGAACGCGGCTTCATCAACCCGGCGGAAGCGCGCAGACTCAGCAGCGGCAGCCAAAGCCTGACCCTGCCGATGGCCGACAAGATGATCGAAAACGTGGTCGGCGTATTCGGCCTGCCGTTGGGCCTTGCCCTCAACTTCGTGGTCAACGGCAATGATTACGTGGTGCCCCTGGTCGTCGAAGAGCCGTCCATCGTCGCGGGCCTTTCCGGTGCGGCGCGCCTCGCCCGCCAGAATGGCGGCTTTACGGCTGAGTGCAGCGAGTCACTGCTGATCGGTCAGGTTCAGGTTGTTGGCGTCAACGACCCGGATGAGGCTCGGCAGCGGCTGCTGGCGGAGAAGGCGGAGGTGCTGGCCCTTGCCAACAGCCTGCACCCGAAGATGGTCGCGCGCGGTGGCGGCGCCACGGACATCGAAGTCCACCGCCATACAGCGCCAACCGATGGCAAGCCCATGCTGGTGCTGCATCTCCTGGTGGATACCCGCGATGCAATGGGCGCGAACCTGGTCAACACCATGTGTGAGGGCGTCGCATCGCTGGTCGAGCGCATCACCGGCGGCGCCGTGTTTCTGCGGATTCTCTCGAATCTCACGGATCGCGCCATCGCCCGGGCGAGCGTCTGCATGCCTGCCGACCATCTGGCTGGCAAGGGCCGTTCCGGCGAAGACGTTCGGGACGGCATTGTGCTGGCCACGGACCTGGCTCAGGTGGACCCCTACCGCGCCGCTACCCACAACAAGGGCATCATGAACGGGGTGGATGCCGTGGCCATCGCCACCGGCAACGATTGGCGCGCCATCGAAGCGGCAGCCCACGCCTACGCCGCGCGCGATGGACGCTACCGATCGCTGACCCGCTGGCGTGTCAACGAGGCGGGAGACCTTGCCGGCGAGATAGAAATTCCGATGAAGGTGGGTGTCAAGGGCGGTTCGCTCGAGACCAACCCGGGGGTGCGCATCAACCATCAGATACTCGGGGTGACGCAAGCCAACAACCTCGCCGGAATCATGGCTGCGGTCGGCCTCGCCCAGAACTTTGCCGCCCTGCGGGCCCTGACGACCGAAGGCATTCAACGCGGGCACATGACCCTGCATGCGCGCAGTGTCGCCAGCGTTGCCGGCGCACCCGGGGAATTGTTTGAGCAGGTGGTCGAAGCCCTGATCGATTCCGGCGAAATCAAGGTCTGGAAGGCGGAAGAGATACTGAAAAAACTGCGCCGCAAGGTAGCCGCGCCAACCACGGGTGAGGCAGCACGCGCCAGCGCCTCTGCCAAGCTGATCCTGTTCGGCGAACATGCCGTGGTCTATGGTCGTCCAGCCTTGGCGCTGCCGATCCCGCTGGGGGTGGAAGCTGAGGCGCAGAAAGGCGGAACAGGGGTGCACCTGGCGATTCCGCGCTGGGGGATCTCTCAGCGAGTGAATCTGGAGTCCGGCGGTGGCCTGGATGCCATGTTGCGCATCGTCCTGGATGGTCTGGGCCTGACTGGCGAATCCATGCGCATGGAAATGACGCCGCACGTGCCCCGCGCGGCCGGTCTTGGCGCCTCGGCTGCCTTGGCGGTCGCCGCGATTCGGGCGATTGGCGGCGCTTTCGACTGCGATCTTTCGGATGAGGCCGTCAACGATCTGGCGTTCGAGTGCGAGCGGGGCGCCCACGGCACGCCCTCTGGAATCGACAACACGGTCGCCACCTACGGCAAGGCCATTCGCTATCAGTCCCGGTCGAACGGCAAATCAGTGGTTCGCGATCTGCCTGTCGCTGCACCCATCCCGCTGGTTATCGGCCATAGCGGCAAGGAGAGCTTGACATCGCAGACAGTGGCCGGGGTTCGCGACGCCTGGCAGGCCAATCGCGATCGCCTTGACACGCTCTTCGATCAGATAGCGGGCTTGAGTGAGGCCGGCGAGTCCGCGCTTGCAACGGCGGACCTTGACGAGCTTGGCCATCTGATGAATCTGTGCCACGGCTATCTGAACGCCTTGCGGCTGTCCACGCCAGAACTCGAAACCCTGATTCATGTCGCTCGCGACAATGGCGCCCTGGGCGCGAAGCTGACGGGCGGCGGCGGCGGGGGCGCCATGATCGCGCTTTGCCCGGACAACCAGGACGCAGTTGTCGAGGCCATGACGGATGCCGGATTCGAGGCCCTGAAGGTCACGGTCGCTGGCTGACCCAGCGATTCGATAGCAGCCGATAGCGTCGCGCCTGGCGGCTCGTATAATGGCGCGGACGACAAGGGCGCGAATGCGGGAGCAGGGCATGCAAACCAGGACTGCAACTGATCCAGCCGTTGCTCCGCCCCGGTTTCGAGCGCGCCCATTAGCGCGAGCGCTGGAGTTTCCCGGATGCCGGTCAGTGCCGCTGAAGCGGGAGGACCTGGTGAACTACGAGGATCGCCTGGAATATTGGGACGGCGATACCGAGACTGCCTGGGTAGTTCGTGAACCCGTCAGTGCCACCCATGAGCGTCCTTCTGCGCGCCTGGCGAGTCTGGCTTCCATCATCGCTGGCGTGCGTGGCGCCCCCATCGAGTGCTACGGGACGATGGACCTGCTGCTGCGTAACGAAGACGGCGAGAAGTGGCGGATCATGCAGGCGGATCAGACTGCCTATCTGCATCCTGGGCGCGCCCGGTTGCCCGTGGATGCGATGGAGATCGGCCATCACGACCGTCCCGATGTGGTTCTGGAGGTGGATCACACGACCGACGTGCGGCGCGGCAAATTGTTGCTGTATGAGTCCTGGCGGTTTCCGGAGGTTTGGGTGGACGTGCCGGAGGCAGCGTATCGGGTACGACGCCCGTCTGGCCAGTCGCCCGGTATGACGATCTATGTGTTGCAGGGCGGCGCCTATCGCGCGGCGTCTGAAAGTCGGGCGTTTCCTGGCTGGACGGCGGATGAGATTCATGTTGCGCTGAATGATTCTTTCTTGTCGGAGGAAACCAACCGAGTGCTGCGTCGGGTTGGACGGGTGCTGGGCGAGCGGTCGGGCACCGGCCCCGACGACACACCCTGGTTGCGCATGGAACGCGAAGAATCCCGGGCGGAAGGTCGTATGCAGGGTCACGCGCAAGGCCATGCGCAAGGAACGCGGGCGACGCTTGTTCTTCTGGCGAGCAAGCGGTTTGGCGCTGAAACAGCGGATCAGCTATCGGGATTGCTTGATCGGGTTACGGATGCCGGTCGGTTGGCCGAGGTGAGCGGCTGGATACTTGATTGTGCATCAGCCACCGAGCTGATCGAGCGTATGGATGAGTTTGAATCTCGCGGCTGATCGCGCGCTATTGCCTGATTCAATCGAAGTCCGGCCGATGCGTGGCCTGGCAGCCTGTCGGAGTTGCGGTCACGACGCTATCTGAACGGTGGATGTGCGCGGAGATCACCAGGTGGCTGGCAGCGCAGTGACGCCACGCAGCGTGATGGTGGGTTTCCAGTCCGGGCTTTCGACGTCATCAAGGTCGAGTTCCGGCAGGCGACGGAACAGCACCCTGAATGCCTCGGCGGCCTCAAGCCGCGCCAGTTGCGCGCCCAGGCAGAAGTGAACGCCGCCGCCGAACGAAGCCGGGCGAGCGCCCTTGCGCTGCACGTCCAGCTCGTCGGGGCGCTGGAATGCAGCCGGGTCGCGGTTGGCGGCGCCGAGCACCGCAATGACCTGCGTGCCCTTCTGCACCGGTAACCCGGCGATTTCGGTATCTTCCAGCGCCCGGCGGCCGGTGAGTTGCACGGAACTGTCGTAGCGCAGAAATTCCTCGACAGCGCCCGGCATCAGGTTGCCATCGCCGTGCAGCAGCGCCAGTTGCGCAGGGTTCCGGTACAGCGCCAACAGCGCATTGCCCATCAGATTGACGGTGGTTTCGTGCCCTGCTGCAAACAATAGCTGGATGTTCGCCGTCAATTCCGCCTTGGTCAGCCTGCCGTGCTCGGTCTCGCTCTGCACCAGCGCGGTGATGAGGTCTTCCCGGGGTGATCTGCGCCGCTCGTCGCAGAGTTGCAGAAAGTAGTCCTGAATCTCGACGATGCCCTCGTTGGCGCTCTCCAGCTCCCCTGCCGTCAGCGGTGTTGGATCGATCAGACGGCCGCGGATGCGGTGACCCTGCACGAATCGGGGCCGGTCTTCTTCCGGCACGCCGAGCATGTCGCAGATGACGATAACCGGCAGTGGATGCAGGAAGCGGGGCACCAGGTCGCCTTGCTTCTCGTCGATGAATTCGTCCACCAGCCGCTCCGCAATCGCGGTGACGCGCTCGCGCATGGCTTCAACCCGACGGGCGTCAAAGGCCTTGACCACCAGGGCGCGCAGCCGCGTGTGATCCGGCGGGTTCATGAACAGCATCATGTGGCTCAGGCTGGCGTAGGCGGGGTTCTCCAGCCGCTCTGCAAGTTCTGCTTCGGTGAATTTCGGGTCCTCTGCATGACCCAGCTTGCGGTTGCGCACCGCCTCCTGCACCAGCTCGTAGCTCGACAGCACCAGGAGGTTGTTGTCTGGCAGCGGCAGCGCCGGGCTTGTCTCGCGCAATTGCCGATACAGCGGGTAGGGATCAGCGATGAGCTCTGGCGTGAAGATCTGCTCGAACGTGAATGTTGTCATGCCTTGACAAGAGCTCCCTGTAACCTGGAAAGCGAACGCGCATGATCCGCACGCAACGTCTCAGCCCTGGGCGCCCGCGCTGCATCCGGGCCGACTGTTCATCGGATTATGGCATCAGCCCTGCCTTGCCGCTACACTCTGGCCGTGGACAAGATTGCAGCCCGCATACGCAGACAATCAGCAGCCTGCGCGATCTTCGCGGCCCCCGGCGGCGCGTGCGGTCTGGCCCGCCTGGATTGAATCTCCCCAGGGCGCCGTTTCGGGAAATGGGGCTGATCGGCCTCGGCGCCGTTGCGCTCTATTGTTACCTGGCCATTGCCACCTACGCGCAGAGCGACCCTTCCCTCTGGCGCAGCGGGGTGGATACAGGCGGGCCAGTGCACAACTGGGCCGGCACGGTAGGCGCGCATATCGCTGGCGCCACCCTCGGCTTTGCTGGTTGGGCGGCCTGGGTGCTGCCGTTGAGCGCACTCTGGCTGGGGCTGGAGCTGGTGTTTCGCTTTTCGGCCGAGTCCCGCATCCATCCGTTGGTGCGTTTTCTCGGCTGGCTGGTCGCCTTTCTCTGCGGCTGTCTGCTCTGTCATCTGTTGCTGCCGCAATCGTTCGATTTTCCGGAAGGGCCAGGCGGCATCATTGGCGAGAAGCTGGTTGAAGTCAGCCGCGGCGCCTTTGGCGAACGCGCGCTTCTGCTATTCGCGGTGGTCGGGCTTCTGACCGGCGCTCAGGCGGCGTTCGGTTTCTCCTGGCTGAATGTGGCGGAGTGGTCCGGCAAGTACCTGCATCGCTTCGGCGGGCGTTTTTGGCGCCTTGTCGCGCAAGCGGTGAGGGCGCGACGCGGCCGGCATGAGGAACAAGAAGAGGCGCAGACCGTGCGCAAGAGTCGGCGCCGGCGGGTGGCGGCGAAGAAGCGTGAACGCTCGGAACGCGAGCCGCCGACCGTCGTGCCGCCCGTGATTGCGCGGGCGGCGCCGAAGCAGGGCGCCCTGTTCGACCAGGAAGGGATCGGGCCGCTGCCGGAGGTGGCGCTTCTGGATGAGCCTCCGTCGGGCGACGCCGGTGGTTTCTCCGAGGAAGCGCTGCAAGCCATGTCCCGGCAACTGGAATTGAAGCTTCAGGACTTTTCCGTGGAAGTGCGCGTGATGTCAGTGCTCCCGGGGCCGGTGGTTACGCGCTTCGAGGTGCAGCCGGCGGCCGGGGTTCGAGCCCAGAAGATCACCTCTCTGGCGCGGGATCTGGCGCGCTCCCTGGCGGTCAGCAGCGTGCGGGTGGTGGAGGTGATTCCTGGCAAGTCCGTGGTCGGCATCGAGATTCCGAATGAACATCGTGACACGGTGCGCCTGAAGGAACTGTTCGATACGCCCGAGTATCGCAAGGCGAAGTCTCCCCTGACGCTGGCGCTCGGCAAGGATGTGGCGGGCTCGCCGGTAGTGACGGACATCGGCAAGATGCCGCACCTGCTGGTTGCCGGCACCACCGGCTCCGGCAAGTCGGTGGGCGTGAATGCCATGTTGATGAGCATATTGTTCAAGGCGTCCCCGGAAGAGGTGCGCTTCATTCTGGTGGATCCCAAGATGCTGGAGTTGGCGGCCTATGCCGATATTCCGCATCTGCTGACGCCTGTGATCACCGATGTGCGTCTGGCGGAGCGGGCGCTGAACTGGTGTGTCGGCGAAATGGAGCGGCGCTATCAGTTGATGGCCGCGCTTGGCGTGCGCAAGCTCTCCGAGTGCAATCGCACCATCGTTGCAGCCGAGCGCAATGGCGAACCCCTGCTGGACCCGCTCGCGCAGGCGGATGCGGATGCAGAGGAGGCGGCGCAAGCGCCGACGCTCAAGCCGCTGCCGGTGATCGTGGTCATCATCGACGAATTTGCCGACATGATGATGGTGCTCGGCAAGGGCAGGAAGGTAGATCTGCTCATATCGCGTATCGCCCAGAAGGCGAGGGCGGCAGGCATTCACCTGATCCTGGCCACGCAACGGCCCTCCGTGGACGTCATCACCGGTCTTATCAAGGCCAACATTCCGGCGCGGATCAGCTTTCAGGTGTCGTCCCGTGTGGATTCCCGCACCATCCTTGACGAAGGCGGGGCTGAGCAGTTGCTGGGCTTCGGTGACATGTTGTTCCTGCCACCCGGGGTCAGCCAGTTGACACGGGTGCACGGCGCCTTCGTCTCTGACGACGAGGTGCGTCGCGTGGTGCAGGACTGGAAGAAACGCGGCAAGCCGGCATTTGAACCCTGGGTGGTGGCGGAACAGGCGCCAGAGGCGGTGTCAGGCGCGGGCGGCGTTGTCGGCGGCGCCACGGAGGACGGCGATCCGCTGTACGACGAAGCGGTCGCCTGGGTGATCGAGAGCCGCAGGGCCTCGATCTCGGCGGTGCAACGCAAGCTGCGTATCGGCTACAACCGGGCGGCGCGCCTGGTCGAGGCGATGGAGGACGCCGGCCTGGTCTCTCGACCTGACGACAAGGGCAATCGGAGCGTGCTGGCGGGTGGAGACGTCTGAGTGCGCCTTTCCGTGGCGACGGTCCGCCGGCTCTTGCTCGGCATGGCGGCATGCTGCCTGCCGGTACTCGGCCTGGCGGCCGAATCGCAATCGGCGGCTTCCGTTCGCGGCGATCTGATCGAGCGTCTGGAGGCCCAGAACATGCTGGCGGCTGACTTCGTGCAGACGCAAACCGACGAGCATGGCGATGTGATCGAGCGATTGCGCGGCTGGGTTCGGATGCGCCGACCACACTTTCGCTGGGAAATCACCGACCCCTGGCGACAGACCATCATTGCCGATGGCGAACAGGTTCAGATCTACGACCCGGATCTCGCGCAGGTGACCGTTCGACCCCTGGACGAATCTCTGCAGGAAACCCCTCTGGCCTTGCTGTCCGCTGCCCGCGAAACCCTGGATGCGCACTATCGCGTGACCTCGCTCGGCGCCGATGCGTTTCGTCTTGATCCACACTCCGATACCGCTGCGATTGCGGCGCTGGTGCTGGCGTTCGACGGAGGACGCCTGGCGCGCATCGTACTGTCGGATCCGGCAAACCGGGAAACCGACATTCGATTCAGCGGCTTTGCCGATGCCTCGGTGATACAATCAAGCGACTTCGAACTTGTGCTGGGGCCAGACGTGGACGTCCAATAGCGGCCTGCGCCATCAAGCGCAGCCGCTTGCCGTTCGGTGGCGGCTCTGGCGTTCCAGGAATCTGACATGCAGGCGTTCGACCCCGGGGAAGGTCAGCCCCTGGCCGACAGATTGCGGCCCACCTGTCTTGCCGACTTTGCCGGCCAACAGCACCTGCTGGGCCCGGATACAGCCCTTGCTCGGCTTGTCGCGCAGGGGCGCATACACTCCATGATCCTGTGGCGGCCGCCCGGTTCCGGCAAGACCACCCTCGCCAGGCTGCTGGCGCAAGGCGCGGGTATGCAGATGCTGTCGCTCAGCGCCTGGGACGCCTATGAGCGTCTCGGTTCACCAGAGGGCGAATTGGCGATTGCCGAGGCGTCGGCCCGGTGAGCTTTGTCCATGCAGCCCTTGGCGGCGCACTGGGCGCCTGCGCCCGGCATCTGTTCAGCGTTGCCTTGGCGCCGGTCGCGGCCGTCTTTCCGTGGGCGACCCTGGGCGTCAATCTGCTGGGCTGCTTCGCGATCGGCCTGGCGTCGGGCGCCTGGTCGGACAGCCAATGGTTTCAGGATTGGGGCCGGCCCCTGATCGCTGTCGGGCTGCTCGGTGGTTTCACGACCTTCTCGGCCTTTTCGCTGGAAACACTGACGCTGGTTTCCGCTGGACGGGTGCTGATGACAGCCCTCTACATAACGGCCACGCTGGTCGGATGCCTGGTTCTCGCCTGGGCCGGCTGGCGTCTTGGAAGCGGCTAGCCATGCTCGACATCAAGCATTTGCGTCAGGCCCCGGAAGAGGCCGAGGAACGCCTGCGGGTGCGCGGCGTTCACTTTGATCGCACCAGGTTCCTGGCGTTGGAAGCCGAGCGCAAGGGGGCGCAACTGGCGGCCGAGACGTTGCAGCAGATGCGCAACAGCCAATCGCGGGAGATCGGCGAGGCGCGCAAGCGCGGCGAGGACACTTCCTCCCTGGTTGCGTCGGTGCGCGATATTCGGCAGCGCATGGAGGAGGCCGGCGCCCGACTGGATGCGGTTCAGGACGAGTTGCGCGCGTTCCTGCTGTCGCTGCCCAATCTGCCGGATGCGTCTGTGCCGGCAGGTAAGGATGAGGCCGACAACACTGTGCTGCGGCACTGGGGCGAGCCGCGAAAGATGGTTTTCGAGGCCCGCGACCATGTGGCCCTGGCCGGCGAGGAACAGATGGACTTTGCCGCGGCAGCGAAAATCACGGGCGCCCGGTTCGTCGTGTTGCGGGGCGCCGTGGCGCGGCTGCACCGGGCGCTGACCCAGTTCATGCTGGATACGCACACCAGGGAGCATGGCTATACCGAGGTCTATGCGCCCTATGTGGTCAGTACGGAGGCCCTCTACGGCACGGGTCAGCTACCGAAATTCGAGGCCGATCAGTTTCGCCTGGCCACTGATGAAGATCGCTGGCTGATCCCGACGGCGGAGGTGCCGGTCACCAACCAGTACCGTGACTCGCTGCTGGACGTCACGGACCTGCCCATTCGCCAGGTTTGCCACACACCCTGCTTTCGCCGGGAAGCGGGCAGTTACGGTAAGGATACGCGCGGCCTGATCCGCCAGCATCAATTCGAGAAGGTGGAAATGGTCTGGTTGACCCGTTCGGAAGATTCCTGGGATGCGCTCGAGGAAATGACCGGCCATGCCGAGCGTATCTTGCAGCGGCTTGAGCTACCGTATCGCACTGTAATGCTGTGTGGCGGCGACCTTGGCTTTGCCGCCGCCAAGACGCTTGATCTTGAAGTCTGGCTGCCCGGACAGGGCTGTTACCGGGAGATCTCGTCCTGCAGCAACTTTCTCGACTTTCAGGCCAGGCGCATGATGGCGCGCTACAGGCCACAATCCGGCAGCGTGCAGTACGTGCACACCCTGAACGGCTCCGGGCTTGCAGTCGGGCGAACCCTGGCGGCGGTTCTGGAGAACGGTCAGCAGGCGGATGGCCGGGTTCGACTCCCGGAAGCGCTCAGGCCCTGGATGGACGGCGCCGAGTGGCTTGATTCCCGGGTCGCCCCCGTCTGATCGATCGAGTCGCACTGCGCCACCCATGTACGGCCTGCCCCTGCAACTGGATCTTCAGGGCCGGGATTGCCTGGTGGTGGGCGCTGGCGAGGTGGCGCTGCGCAAGATCAACGCGTTGCTCGATGCAGGCGCCCGCATCACCCTGGTGGCGCCGGATGGCCATCCGGATCTGAAGAAGCTGGTGCAAGACTGTGCGGCCGACGACCGGCGGGTGGCCTGGCACAGGCGGTGCTACCAGCCCGACGATGTTGTTGGCCGCTGGCTGGTGGTGTCTGCCACCGGAGACACCGAGGTCAGCCGGCAGGTGTACGCCGACTGTGAAGCCGCGCGCATCTGGGTGAATACGGTGGACCAGCCGGCCTTCTGCTCCGTGCTCTTTCCGGCCAGGGTGGATCGGGGCGCGGTACAGATCGCCATTGGCACCAGCGGCCGCTCGCCGACCCTGTCCCGAATCCTGCGCGCCTGGCTTGAAGCCAGATTGCCAGCGCGCCTTGGCCAGCTGGCGCAGTTTGCCGGCGAGCGTCGTCAGCAGGTGCGCGCGCAGCTACCGGATGCCCAGGCGCGTCAGCAATTCTGGCAGAAGGTGCTGGATGGGCCTCCGGCCGAAAGCGTGCTGGCGGGCGATGAAGCTGGCGCAGCCAGACAGTTCGATGCACATCTGCTTCAGGCCTCGCAGGCGGCGCCTGCGCCCGGACTGGTTGCCCTGGTCGGCGCTGGCCCGGGCGATGCGGAACTCATCACCTTGCGTGGCTTGCGTCTCTTGCAGCAGGCGGACGTGGTGCTCTACGACAATCTGGTGGGCAAGGATCTGCTGAACTACGCCAGGCGCGATGCACAGCGCGTGTATGTCGGCAAGAAGCGCGCGTTCGCGTTCAAGAGCGCGCGCCAGGCGGCGATCAACGCGTTGATGGCCGAGCACGCATTGGCGGGCCGACGGGTGGTGCGACTCAAGGGCGGCGACCCGTTCATTTTCGGGCGTGGCGGCGAGGAGGTTGAAACCCTGGCGGCGCAAGGCATCGATTGGGTGGTGGTGCCGGGCATCACGGCGGCGCTGGGCGCTGCGAGCTATGCCGGGGTGCCGCTCACCCATCGCGATGCGGCCCAGTCGGTGCGCTTCGTGACCGGCCATCGCAGCGGTGACCGGATCAATCTGGACTGGCATGATCTGGCAAGCCCGGGGCAGACGCTGGTGATCTACATGGGGTTGTTGGGGTTGGCGGAAATCGCCCGTGAACTCGTAGCGCATGGCCTGAATCCAGCCACCCCGGCGCTATTGATCGAGGCGGCTACACTGCCGGAGCAACGGGAGGTCGAAGCGACTATCCGCGATCTGCCTGAGGCCGTGGCAAGCGCCGGCGTCTCCGGCCCCACCGTGGTGGTGGTTGGGGAGGTGGTGCGCTTCCGCACCCGTCGGAGCTGACCGGTATTGATCTTGCGAGACCGCTGAATTTGTCGGCGGCGGAAGCGAGAGATCAGCCGGTTTGTGCCGAGAGAGTTACAAACAGTTGGTGGGTCGGGGCAAGCCGGCAATTCGGGCTGCCAGCCGAGCCGGGCTGCCGGGAAACAGGCGCAACAGATAGAGGCTTGAGCCACAGGCTTCTCCCAGCTCCCGGCGGACGCAGCGCACCAGCGGCCGCATGGCCGGGCTGAGATGATGGCGTTCATGGTAGTTGCGCACGATCTGGATGATTCGCCAGTGTTCCGGCGTCAGTTCCAGGCCGGCATGGCGAGCGATCAGGCGCGCTGCGTCCGGTGACCAGTCGGCCAGGTTCAGCAGATGCCCTTCCTGGTCCGTTGGGGGCAGGGCGGCAGTCGTCATCACCGGCTCCAGGTGACGCATCGGTCGTGCGCGCACACCAGGCGAACGAAGTCGTCATGTGATGCGAGGGCAACATGCGTCGGCAGCAGGCCAACAAGACCGCGCGCCTTCACATCCGGCGCCAGCGCCTGCACCGAGACGGTGCTGTCTTCGCCGATCTCCCGTGCGGCATAGACGCCGTCTTCGATCAGCAGCGCCTGGTCGCCGGGTGCGAGCAGCGGCGCGCAATCGGCCCAGGCTGCAACCTTGTTGACGATGTGCAGCGTGCTCATGCGCGGGCGCTCGTCGCGGCGACGGCGGATGTGTCGTGGATCATGCCGGCGCCCGTCAACAGGCTATGACGTTCTGTTGCTCGATCAGCGCCCGCTGCCCGGCCGCGTCCAGCCAGGTAACCGGCAGGCAGAGATCCGCGTCGAGCAGGCGCCGTTCCGCCGCCGACATCTGACAGGCATGAAACCGGCTGATGTCATAGTCCGGCAGCGCCGTCAGCACCTTTGCGAGCGACCGCTGCCCGATGGCCGGACCTTGCTGATCGGTCAACAGCAGATAAAGCCCGTCACCCTTGAATAGCAGGCTTACGTCTTGTTCCAGCAACCCGGCCATCAGCGCGGCTTCCACGCTCTCCAGCGCCCGACTGGAACCGTAGGGCGACTGGTTGAGAATGAACAGGATGTGCCTGGTCATCCGCTTCAGGCGGCGAAGGTCACGAAGCGGTCGGCAGCCAGCATGGCCTCGATCATCTGGCCGAGGCCAGTGAGCGTGAACGCCGGATTCAGTGTCAGCGCCCTGCTGCCATACCTGTCGCGCTCCCGCTCATCAAGCAGCCCGCGCTTCAGAGCATTGGCGATGCAGACGGCCAGTTCCACGCCATGTTGTTCTGCAAACGCCAGCCAGCCAGCCTGAACGTCCGCTTCATCCTGCGGCGCTACTGCCTCGCCGAGACCGGTGAGGACGCCCTGATGATAGAAGAACACCCGATGAATGCGATGCCCGAGCCGCTGCGCGCTCTCCGCAAAGCGCAAGGCGCTCAGCGCGGCCGATGAGCCGTGCGGTGGACCGTGAACAGCAATCGAGATAATCAAGACGGGCGGTCCGGGCGTGCGCAGCGGGTAGGGCCAGTATAGCAATCCACTGCCGGCAATCCGGCGCGCCCGGTACCGTCGATTGTGCTCCGCAACGATTCCGGGCCTCGTCAGATGGGCGCTTCCAGAAGACGAGGCCGCGACCTTTGCTGGCGTGGGTCGCCCTCGGACGCGACACACCAGCACGCAAGCGCCGGATGAGAATTGCTGCTGCCCGTGCAACAGCTTGTGGCGGCAGAAAAAAGCGGCCAAACTGCCCGCCCCCGGAGGGGTGGCTGAGCGGTCGAAAGCACTGGTCTTGAAAATCAGCGAGGCGCAAGCCTCCCAGGGTTCGAATCCCTGCCCCTCCGCCAAAGCCGTTCAGGGAAATTTTTCCATGAACAGGGGGCGGGCTGAATGGACAGACCAAAGTCCAGGCGACTGGCGGCAAGTCAAAGACGCTGATAGTTCACAAAACGGAAACAGATGGTGTACGGGAACGGAAGATGGCAGTCTCTTGGGGGTGGTGTTGAGTTGGCTGGATGCGGCGTCTCGGCAGTTGGAGTTTTCAGAAACGGAGGGTTCACAGATGGCGCTTGTACGGCTGACGGAATCGACGTTGCCGGCAGAGGGCCTGCCGGTTGAGTTGGAGGATCGGGTCGCCTATTGGCGGCAGAAGCTATTGGAGGAAGGCAAGGCGGAAGGCAGAGAGGAAGGCAAGGCAGAAGGCAGAGAGGAAGGCGAAGCGCGTGGTGACGCAAAGGCTTTGGTTCGGGAGCGCTACCTGCTGCGGCGTCAGGTTGTGCTGCGGTTCGGTGAAGATACAGCGGAACAATTCGGTGCGTTGCTGGAGGAGGTCTCCGACCCGGATCGCCTGGCCGAGATGGGGGAGTGGATCATCGAATGTGAGGACGGCGCCTCGTTGCTCGCGCGAATGAGCCAGTGACACTCGCGGGACAATTCAAATTGTGGCCTGTGTAGTGAACCCACACGCTCAGCGCTCACGGTACCAGCCGGCAGAATAAATCAATGACCAACAGCTTCCAGACCGTTCTTGACCACGTCCGATCCATCTCGGATACCGAGGCGGAAAAAGGCCGTCGGTTCGAGCGGTTGATGAAGTCGTATTTTGAACAGGATCCATTGTATCGGGACCGGTTTTCCCGTGTGTGGATGTGGTCGGATTGGGGCCGGGCGCAACCCGGCTTTGATGGCACTGATATCGGGATTGACCTGGTTGCCGAAGAGCGCGACGGCGGCGTGTGCGCCATTCAGTGCAAGTGCTATGCGCCGGGGACAAGGATTTCAGCCTCGGCTCTGAATTCGTTTATTGCCACTTCCGCACGGCCGCCGTTCACGGCACGCATTGTGGTTGATACCGGCGATGAGTGGGGTCGCAACGCCAAAAAGAAGATCAAGGGCCTTCAGCCAGCCTGTTCTGTGCTCCGCTTCGGGGACCTTGCCAGTCGTCCGTTCGACTGGCCCGACCTGATCCGGGGCCAGCCCGAGGACCTGCGTTATCGGCGCGAGCCGTTCGAGTTGCGGCCCCATCAGCAACGCGCGTTTGACGATGTGCAGGCGGGCTTCGTCAATCACGACCGCGGCAAGCTGGTCATGGCTTGCGGCACGGGCAAGACCTTCACAGCGTTGCGCATTGCCGAATCGGTCGCAGGTATCGGCGGCCGGGTGCTGTATCTGGTGCCATCCATTTCCCTGCTGCAGCAGTCGATGCGCGAATGGGCAGAGCAGCGCGAGGTTGTGCACGGTTATGTCGGCATCTGTTCCGATGTCAGCGCGGGCAGGAACCACGAAGATGCCTCCATCGAGGAACTGGAAATCCCGGTCACCACCGACGCGAGCAAGATCCGGCAGGCAATGCGGGCGCCTACGCCAGACAGCATGAAGGTGGTCTTCTGCACCTACCAGTCGCTGAAATTGATCGAGGAGGCGCAAGATGACGGCGCCCCGGCGTTTGACCTCGTGCTTTGCGATGAGGCGCACCGGACCACCGGCATTGACAAGCCCGGTGACAAGACTTCGCCCTTCGTCCTGGTGCATGACTCGATGCGCATCCGCGCTGCCAAGCGCCTGTACATGACGGCGACACCGCGCCTGTTTACGGCCGGGGTGAAGAGCCGTGCCGCAGATCACAACCGGGAAATCTTTTCCATGGACGATCGGGCGACCTACGGTCCGGAGTTTCATTGCCTGCCGTTCTCTCGGGCCGTGGAACAGGACTTGCTCTCCGACTACAAGGTCGTGGTGCTGACACTTTCCGAAGAGCATGTCAGTGCCACCTTGCAGGCACGTCTAAAGGACTCTTCAGGTGAGATCAACCTGACCGATGCGGCGCGTATCGTCGGTTGCTGGCGCATCTTGCAAGACCCGGAGGACAGGGGTCCCGGCGAACTCCCCGACATGCCACTGCGTCGCGCAATCCTCTTCACCAACACCATCGATTCGTCGCAGCGACTCACCAAACACTGGGGAGGGATCGTTGCGGAGGCAGCCACCCATCTTCCGGCAGACGACCCCGGAGCAAGTTTTCGATGCGAGACGCAACATGTGGACGGCAAGCATCACGCGCTTGACCGAAAGAACCGGATCGAGTGGCTGAAAGGTTCCACCGAAGACACTTGCCGCATCCTCTCCAATGCTCGCTGCCTTTCTGAAGGCATTGATGTGCCAGCGCTTGATGCGGTGATCTTCATGAACGAACGCAAGAGCGTGGTCGATATCGTTCAGGCGGTTGGCCGGGTCATGCGCAAGGCGCAAGGCAAGACCTACGGCTATGTCGTGTTGCCAGTGGCGGTGGCGCCCGGCGCGGATCCCCGGACCATCCTTGGTACCGGGAAAACCTTTGATGTGGTCTGGAGCGTTCTCCGGGCGCTCCGCTCCCATGACGACCGGTTCGACGCCGAGATCAACCGGATTGATCTCAACCGCAGGCGCCCCGAGCGAATCATATTCAAGAACGGGACTTCTTCGGAAAACGGCGAGGGAAGGGGCGCCTGGCCAGACAACGGCTGGCCAGGGACAGCGCAGCTCCCGTTCCCGCCGCTCGATGTGCCGGCGGACGCCATCTACGCGAAGATCGTCGACAAGTGCGGCGACCGCAAGTACTGGGAAAGCTGGGCGAAGGACGTCGCCGACATCTTCTCTCGCCTGGTGCATCGGATCAGCGAACTGCTCGCCGACCCCGACAACAGCGCATTGAAAGAATGGTTCGATGCATTCCTTGACGAACTCAGAATTTCAATCAACAAATCGATCACCGCTGACAGCGCCATCGACATGATGGCGCAGCACATTCTGACCCGCCCCGTGTTCGAGGCGCTGTTCGAAGGCTACGACTTCGCCCGCGGGAATCCGGTGGCGCAGGCACTCGACGCGCTGCGCAATGACTTTGGGGAGTTCGGCCTGGAGAACGAGACCCGGGATCTGCAAGGCTTCTACGACAGCGTGGCCCTGCGGGCACGCGGCCTGGACAACGCCGAGGCCCGGCAGCGCGTGCTGATGGAGCTGTACGAGAAGTTCTTCGTCACGGCGATGAAAAAGGATGCCGAGCGGCTCGGCATCGTCTACACGCCGCTCGAAATCGTGGACTTCATCCTGGCGAGTGCCGATCACGTCATGCGCTCGGAATTCGGGCGCTCCCTTGCTGACAGGGATGTCCATGTGATGGACCCGTTCACCGGCACCGGCGTCTTTCTGGTCCGACTGTTGCAGTCGGGCCTGATCCGGGATGCAGATCTGGTGCGCAAGTATGGCCAGGAGATGCACGCCAACGAGCTGGTGTTGCTGGCCTACTACATTGCCGCCATCCATATTGAGGAGGCGTACAGAGGGCGGCTCGGCGAAGGCGCGGAATACGAGCCGTTTGAAGGCATCGTGCTTACTGATACTTTCAATATGCACACCGAGCGCTCCGGGTTCCCGAAGACCTGGCTGCCGGTCAACAGCGAACGTGCGGAACGCCAGCAGAACCTGCCGATTCAGGTCATCGTCGGCAATCCACCGTGGTCGGCGGGGCAGCGCAGTTCCGCCGATGACAACCCGAATGTGAGCTATCCGGAGATGGAGGAGCGCATTGCCCGGACATATGCGGCGCGTTCCACCGCGACGCTCAAGAATAGCCTCTACGACACCTACAAGATGGCGCTCCGCTGGGCTTCGGACCGCATCGGCGACCAGGGCGTAGTCGCGTTTGTAACGAACGGATCCTGGATTGACGGCAATGCAGATTCCGGCGTGCGGGCTTGCCTGGCGGAAGAATTTACGTCGGTCCAGGTTGTTGATCTGCGGGGGAATCAGCGAACACAGGGCGAGCGTTCCAGACGGGAGGGCGGCAAAGTGTTCGGCCAAGGGTCGAGAGCACCGGTCGCCATAACCGTCCTCACGAAAAAACCCAATGCAGCGCATCAGGGCTGTCGCATCCGCTACCGGGACATTGGCGACTATCTTTCCCGAAAACAGAAGCTGGATCAGCTTGGCGAATGGGGCTCCATCGCCGGCATCCGGGACTGGCAGGAAATCCACCCAGACGACAACCACGACTGGGTCCGCCAGCGAGACCAGGCGTTCCAGCTACTGTTTCCGTTAGGATCAAAGGAAGCGAAGGCGGGCAAGACCAACGATACAATATTCGGGTTGTACAGCAGTGGCTACAAGACCAGCCGCGATGCCTACATCTACAATTTTTCTCGCGAGGCTTGTGCGGAGAACGCACGACGAGTGGTGGACGACTATAGCGGCGCGCTGGCAGTGCGGGAGGAACATCCCGAATATTCCGTTGATAGCGTGGCGAATCTCCATTCCTCAAATCTTCGCTGGGATTCAACCCTAAAGGACAACCTGCGTCGGGGCAAAAACGTCACTTGGTCACTTGACAAGATCCAGACGACTCAGTACCGACCCTTTGTCAAACAGCATTGCTATGTCGAGTACACACTGGTCAGCAGAAAGTACCAGCAAGACCGCATATTCCCCCCCCCCCCCCCCCCCCCCCCCGACACACACAGACACACAGGGGCAATCCACACGGGCAAGAGGCTACAAGAAGAACGTCGCAATCTGCGTTCCCGGCATCGGCGCCACCAAGCCATTCTCGATCCTCGTCGCCGACCACATGCCCGACCTCCACTTCCTCGAGTTCGGACAATGCTTCCCGCGCTGGGTCTATTCCC
The DNA here is from genome assembly GCA_965199705.1 of Pseudomonadales bacterium. Taxonomy (GTDB): domain Bacteria; phylum Pseudomonadota; class Gammaproteobacteria; order Pseudomonadales; family Azotimanducaceae; genus Azophilus. Next base: position 44,539 of record OZ241359.1, on the reverse strand, counting down.
GGCCAAGGGGTTTCTTTGACGACGGCGACCTCCTGCAGCCTGCTCCAGAACGTGTCGATAACATCACTGACGTCGCTCTCAGGCTGTTCCGCACGAACTACGGCGACAACACCATCACCAAGGACGAAATCTTCGATTACGTCTACGGCATCCTCCATGCGCCCGCGTATCGGGAACGCTTCGCCAACGACCTCGCCAAGGCGCTGCCGCGCATCCCGTTTGCCGCCGATTTCCGTGCTTTCGCCGATGCCGGGCGCAAGCTGACCGATCTGCACCTTGGCTACGAGTCCTGTCCTGAATATCCTCTGGAAACGACCGCCGCCGCCAGAGATTCCGGCCCAGGCGCCACCACATGGACGCCTGAACCCCACCACTGCCGCATCAGCAAGAAGAAGATGCGCTTCATCGACTCTGACAAAACCGTTCTGGCCGTCAACGATCACCTGCACCTGACCGGCATCCCGCCCGAAGCACATCAATACCAGGTCAACGGGCGCACACCGCTGGAATGGTTCATCGATCGCTATCGCATCACGACCGACAGCAGAAGCGGCATCCTCAACGATCCCAACGGCTACTTCGAGGACCCGCGTGATCTCATCGCGGCCTTCCGCCGCATCGTTCATGTCAGCGTGACGACCGCTACCATCGTCGGCAGCCTGCCGGACCCGTTTCCCGACGAGGATGCCGGGAAGAGCGCGATGCTGTAACCAGGCCCGGGCCAGCTCTTCAGCCAGCGCGCTGCATGTGCTCATGCGCACTTGCACCGACACCTCGCTGTCCGGCGCGGAGTGCGGCAATAAGGGCAAATGGCCGCACGCACCGCAATGATGTCGCACGCGGATTGGTGGTTCCGGCGCACATGGAAGGCACCTTCAGCCGTGCATAGTGGTCGCCATGCTTTCACCAGCGCCTCTCTACCGGCGCACCACCCGCCATGCTGCATGACGCCACATACAAGGCCGCCTTCTCCCATCCGCGCATGATGCGCGATCAGTTGAGTCTGGTGACACAATTGGTTGGCGACCAGCTTCCCATCCTGCATCGCCTGCGCCTCGATACATTGGAGCGCCTGCCCAGCGAGTATGTCACCGACAATCGGGAAAAACGCTTCGGCGACATGGTCTGGCGAGTCGCCTTGCATCCCGCATCACCGGATGAGGATGCCACAGAGCCACAGTGGCTCCATATCCTGTTGATGCTGGAGTTCCAGTCTCGACCAGACTGGATAATGGCTGTCCGAGTCCAGAGCTATGCCGCACTGCTCTACCTTGATCTGCACAAGCGGGAGCAATTCAAGGCAGGCAACCCCGTACCCCCGGTGTTGCCGCTTGTGCTCTACAACGGCTCCGAGCCTTGGCGTGCGCCCCTGAGTTTCGAGGAATTGGTTCATCTGCCCGCTGCGGACGGCGTCGTAACGGGGCAAGCAGAGACCGGAGAGGCGGCGCGTGCAGGCATACAGATCGGAACGCTGAACCTTGTTGGGGGCGGCTTTGTGCTGATCGATCAGCAGGGGTTGTTGGGATATGAATTGCCTGAGGACAACGCGGCGAGTTTGTTTGCCTGGATTGAAGGTTTGTCTGATCCTGGGGGTCTGGCGCGCATTGAGCGGGGATGTGCGGATTGGCTGTCGGGAACGGAAGATGGTAGTCTCTTGGGGGTGGTGTTGAGTTGGCTGGATGCGGCGTCTCGGCAGTTGGAGTTTTCAGAAACGGAGGGTTCACAGATGGCGCTTGTACGGCTGACGGAATCGACGTTGCCGGCAGAGGGCCTGCCGGTTGAGTTGGAGGATCGGGTCGCCTATTGGCGGCGGAAGCTATTGGAGGAAGGCAAGGCAGAAGGCAGAGAGGAAGGCGAAGCGCGTGGCGACGCAAAGGCGTTGGTTCGGGAGCGCTACCTGCTGCGGCGTCAGGTTGTGCTGCGGTTCGGTGAAGATACAGCGGAACGATTCGGCGCGTTGCTGGAGGACGTCTCCGACCCGGACCGCCTGGCCGAGATGGGGGAGTGGATCATCGAATGTGAGGACGGCGCCTCTCTGATCGCGCGAGTGGGTGGGTGATATTCGTGTCAGGGGCGGATCAACCACCCCTGTGGGCGCTCGCAAGGTAGGATTGGGATTGCATCTCCCAGAGGCGGCTGCGTGTACGCTGGAACTCGAACGCCAGGCGCTCGCCCGTGTAGAGGTCATCAATGGCGGATTCGGCCGACACCACCAGCTTCACCCGACGGTCGTAAAACTCGTCAATCAGGCTGATGAAGCGTCGGGTTCTGGCGTCGTCATCGGCGCCGAGGCGAGGTAAGTCGGAGAGCAGCACCGTGTGGTAGCAGCGAGCGAGCTCGATGTAGTCGTTCTGGCTGCGCGGGCCGTCGCAGAGCGCCTGGAAGTCGAACCAGATGACGTCCCCGGCGACTCGGCGGGCGCGAATGCCGCGATTGAGGACTGCAATCTCCACATCGACCAGCCCCGGCTCAGGCGCCAGCTCATCGAAGGCACTGGCCAGGCGAGCGTGCGCCTCGGCGCTTGATGCTATCCGATACAGTTCGGAACGCTCCAGAACGCGGAGCCGGTAGTCGGCCTCGCCAGCCATATGATGCACGATCAGATTCGCCTTCATGGCCTCGATCGCCGGCAGGAAGCGCCGCCGTTGAAGGCCGTTTTCGTAGAGCCCGTCCGGCGCTACATTGGATGTGGCAACCAGAACCAGGCCGCGCGCAAACAACGCTTGCATCAGTTCGCCCAGGATCATCGCATCGCCTATGTCGGCCACGAAGAATTCGTCGAAGCAAAGCACCCGGGCGCTTTGCGCAAAGCGGCTGGCGATGCGTTGCAACGGGTTCGGGGCGCCTGCCAGTTCGGTCAGCTCGGCATGCACCCGCTGCATGAAACGATGAAAGTGCAGGCGCACGCCCATGCCATCCGGCAGACACTCGTGAAACAAGTCCATCAGTAGCGTCTTGCCTCTGCCGACCCCGCCCCACAGATAGAGGCCCGGTTGCGGGCGGCGCCGCCAACGCGACCACCAGCGCATCCGGGAGCGCTGAATCAGCTCGCCGTGCAGCGTTTCCAGCAGCGCCAGCGCCTGCCTCTGGTGACGGTCGTCAGTCATGCCTGCCGCCAACAGGGACTCGTAACGCCGCAGGGGCGACATCGACTCGGGCATCAGCTGCCCTTGGACAGCCAATCCAGCGGATCCTGCGCCTTGCCGTCCGCACGCAGTTCAAAATAGATGCCGCTTGCGCTCGCGCCGCCGCTCTGGCCCGCCGAGGCAATCACCTCGCCCGCTTCAACCGGGTCGTTGACGGATTTTTGCAGATGGTCTGCATGGCCATACACTGTGTAGTAGCCGTCGCCGTGGCTGACGATCATGAGGTTGCCGAACCCCAGAAACCACCGGGCCAGAACGACCTCGCCGCCATGCACCGCAGTGACGGGCTGGCCCCGAGGCGCCTCCACGAGTATACCTTCCCACGGGATTCCGCTGACATCTCGCGCTTCACCGAAGTTTCCGACTATCTCACCCTGAAGCGGCCAGGCCATTTGCCCTCGACGCGCCGCGAACCCGGCGCCGCTTCCGTCCTCAACACCGAATCGGCGCACTTCGGCAATGAGCTTCTGAAAGCGCTCTCGGTCCAATGCCAGCTGTTCTCGGCGCGCTTCCCGATCCGCGGCCTCAAGCGCCAGCTTGTCGATTGTCGCCAGGCGTCGCAGGCGTTCGGCCTCCAGTTGATCGCGCTCTGCGGAGAGGGCGCCGAACTGCATCTGTTCCGCCGTCTGGCGCTCGCTCAATGCGACGCGATTCTCCTCGATGTCTCGCAGCAGTTGCTGCGCCTGCACCAGTGTAGCCTCTCGCGCCGCGAGCACGAATCGGTGATAGACCAACATGCGCTCCGCTGCCGCAGGCGAAGACTGATTCAACAGAATCTTGACGATGGTCTGTCCGGTGAGACGATTTGCGGCGTCCAGCTGTCGTCGGATCTGGCTGATCACCATTGTGCGGCGCACCATGAGCTGCTCGGCGCGTTCGGCCAACCTGCGCGTATCTTTTCGGATGGACGCCAGCGAGGCTTCGGCGCTCTGCATGCGGCCCACCGCTTCGGCTACAAGGCGGTCGCCTTCGCGTACTTCGCGGAGCAGAGCGGCGCGCCTGGCTTCTGCGTCGGAAAGCCAGGCGTCGAGATCTGTCAGTTCCGCCACCACCTTGGCCAGCCGATCTTCGGGCGTTTGAGCTTCTTCGGTCCGGGTCGCTGGCGTGGCGATGAGCAGCAGCGCGAGAGCGGCTATTGTTGCTGCCCGCCGCCGGATGCGGCGCAAGCCGTGCCCACCCACTCAGGCGGCCGTATGGTCGTCGGCGAGTGCCTGCTTGCGTGCTGACGCCGCAGGCGCAGCCTGCAAGAGGGATCGGCCCGCCATTTCCGCTGGTGCAGGAACGCCAAGCAATTCCAGAGTGGTGGGCGCGATATCCGCCAGCGTACCGCCCGCGCGCAATCCGTTGCCCGCCCAACCGGATACCAGGCACGGCACCAGTTCGGCGGTATGCGCCGTGTGCGGTTGCCTGGTTTCGGCGTCCTGCATCTGTTCCACATTGCCGTGGTCGGCTGTAACCAGCATGGACCATCCTGCCGCAGCCGTCGCTTCGGCCAGATGCCCCAGGCATTCATCAAGCACCTCGACGGCCGCCACCGCCGCCTTGAAGTTGCCAGTGTGTCCCACCATGTCGCCGTTGGCGTAGTTACAGATGATGGCGTCGGTGCGACCGGACTTGATGGCGGCGACAATGCCGTCGGTTAACTCACGGGCGCTCATGGCGGGCGTCAGATCGTAGGTGGGCGCCTTCGGGCTTGGAATCAGGAGGCGCTCCTCGCCGGCAAAGGGCGTTTCGCGGCCGCCGGAGAAGAAGTAGGTGACATGCGCGTATTTTTCGGACTCCGCTGCCCGCAACTGGCGCAGGCCGGCAGTCGCCAGCACTTCTCCAAGCGTATTGGTCAGATCCGGCGGCTCAAACAGGCAAGCGACAGCCGCATCCTTGGCATATTGCGTCAACGTCAGGCCGGAAACCGGCTTGAAACCTGGCCTCGGGAAAGCCGAAAAATCCGCATCGAAGAGCGCGTTCGAGAGTTGTCGGGCGCGGTCGGCGCGAAAGTTCATGAACAAGACGGCATCGCGTTCGCCAGCAATGCACAATTCAGTGTTGGACGGGCTGCCGTTACCCGCGCCCTGCGATTGAATCAGCGTGGGCGTCACGAATTCATCGCTTTCGCCTCGCTCATAGGCGGCTTCAAGGGCGCTGATCGAATCCACCGACTGCTGCTGCGCCTCGCGCTGAACGATAGCCCGCCAGGCGGTTTCGGTGCGCTCCCAGCGTTGGTCCCGGTCCATGGCGTGGTAGCGACCGCAAATGCTGGCGATCTGGCCGCCACCGAGGCGCTGGAAGAGCGCCTCTGCGCTTGCGAGCGAGGGCCTGGCGCTTTTGGGCGGCGTGTCGCGTCCGTCCAGGAAGGCGTGCAGATACACGGCGCCGACGCCGGCTTGCCGAGCTGCTCGGATGGCATCAAGCAGATGCGATTCATGCGCATGGACGCCGCCGGGAGACAGCAATCCCATCACGTGCAAGGCGCCACCGCTGGCGCGCAGGTATTGAAACAGGCTGTCGAGGCGCGGATGCCGAGCCAGGTCACCATCAGCTACCGCCTGATCGATGCGCACCAGGTCCTGTGGCGGCGCCCTGCCGGCGCCCATCACCATATGACCCACTTCGGAATTGCCCATCTGCCCCGTCGGCAGCCCGACCGCCTCCCCGGAAGCATCAATCAGGGTATGTGGATTGCAGGCGTTCAAGCGGCGCCAGTTTGGCATCCGGGCAGCGGCGATGGCGTTGCCTTCCCTGGCTTCCCGATGCCCGAAACCATCCAGAATCACCAGAATACACTTGCCTGGAGCGCGCTTTTCCATACGTGTTGCGGATAATGACGCCAAGGGCTGCCGCAGCCAGAGCCTTGCGGTTACGCTGGCTTTGGTTGATGGCTGTCGGCGAGCTTCATCTCGACGATTACCAGGGTCGCCAGGGCAGCCTGCAGGTCGGCTTCCTTTGGCGACTTGTCCGGGTTCAACGCAACCTCATGATAGACGGCGTCTCCCGGAAACTCCTTCAGGTACCTCCGCAGCAGGTCCGCACGCTCGGGATGGTCGGCTGCCAGCACCTGCGCTTCGCACCGCACCTGCCTGCCCGCAAGCCGCAGGCCGACCGCTGCGCCGCCACGCAGATTGCGCCACCAGTTGGTGTCCCTGGAAGTGAAGCAACGGATGGTGTCGGCATCGCGCTGATAGCGCAGTGGCGTGCTGAATTGCCGACCGCTCTTGCGTCCGGTGAACTCAAGCACCAGCAGGCCCCGGCTCATGATGAAGTGCAGGGGCGAATGCAGCAGCAGCTTCATCAGCGGGTTTACGATGACGAACAGCGGTTCGGGGACCTTCATTGCGATTGCGCTCGACGATTCCGACCCGTTCATTATCCCACTCGATTTCCCGCATTGCAGGCGAATGGATCATTGGCGTCGGGCGAGGCGCTCTGCACACCGACTGACCTTCTATTCCGCAATTTGGGCCTGTTAACGCTATGGGCGTCTGTGAGCATGGCGTTAACAGACCCCAAACCCTGGTTGCGCCGATTCTGAAAACGCTGTCACCGACCGGACCCTGGCAGCAGGACTGCTCTGCCGATTCAGGGCGCCCTCGGTAGCGGTATAATCGGGGCTGCGCCGGGCGTGTGGGTCGGATGGATCAGTTTTTCGAGTTTATTGGCAATCACCCGTTGCTTTGTGGCGCGTTCTTGCTGTTGCTGGTGTTGTTCATTCGCAACGAAACCCAGCGTGGCGGCAAGTCTGTCTCTGCCCAGCAGGCGGTGGACCTGGTCAACCGGGAGAATGCGCTGATTCTGGACGTGCGTGACAAGGGGGATTTCGACGCCGGCCACATCGTGGACGCCGTCAATATTCCTTTTGGCGCCCTGGCGGACCGGGTGGCCGAGATCGGCAAGCACCGTGAAAGGCCGGTCATCGTCGCCTGCAAGATGGGGCAGCACTCGGGCGCTGCAGGCGTCGTCCTGCGCAAGCACGGGTTTACCCAGGTGGTGCGGCTCACCGGCGGGTTGACAGAGTGGCGCAACCAGAGCCTGCCGACGGTGAAATCGTGAGCGATCCAGTACCCGCACAGGTGCGCCTGGAGCGCATCTATCTGAAGGACGCCTCATGGGAGTCACCGCGCAGTCCGGGCGTCTTCGATGACGACTGGAAGCCGGAGGTCAAGGTGGACCTCAACACCCGTTCCAACCGACTCGACGAGACGCGCTTCGAGATTGTGCTGACGCTTACGCTCAAAGCCCGCTTGGCGGAGGACGTCACCGCATTTGTCGCGGAGGTTCAGCAGGCTGGCGTTTTTCATCTGGAGGGTGTCGAGGGCGAGCCGCTGCGTCACATCCTGGCCACTTTCTGCCCCAACACACTGTTCCCCTACGCCCGCGAGGCGCTCGACAACCTGGCCATGCGCGGCGGCTTCCCGCCACCGACGCTTGCGCCGGTCAACTTCGAGGTGATCTACGCGGAAGCCTTGCGGCGGCAGGAGGCGTCTCAGACGACACATTAGCTGTCCGCAGCGGTTTGTCGTATTTGCCGGATTTGTGGCCAAAGGAGACTTGACAACCGGTTCCGCCTCCCGCGCCCTGTATCGACTGACGGCCCCCATGGTGCTAGGGGTGATGTCCACCATCCTGGTTCAGACCCTGGAGATCGGCTTTATCGGCCAACTCTCCACGGCGCATGTGGCCGCTATCACCTTCACGTTCCCGGTGACCCTGATTCTCAGCAGCATTGCGCTTGGCGTCAGCATCGGCACGTCTTCGGTGATTGCGCGTAGCATCGGCGCCGGCAACCATCGGGATTCGCGGCGCCTGGCGACCCACAGCCTGGTGTTGGTGATGATCTTGGGCGCGTGTCTGGCGCTGCTCGGCTGGCTGCTGATCGATCCCTTGTTCACGCTTCTCGGTGCACCGCCCGAGATGCTGCCGATGATTCATGATTATCTGGATATCTTCTACCCGAGTGCCGTGCTGTTCACCGGCGCGATGGTCGCAAGCAGTATCTTGCGGGCCTCAGGCAACGCCAACCTGCCAGGTGTGGTCATTGCGCTTGCTTCCGTACTGCATCTGATTCTGGATCCCTTCCTGATCTTCGGCTGGTGGGGCCTGCCACGCATGGAACTGGCGGGGGCGGCTACGGCCCTGGCAGTGACTCGCGCGTTGACAATCGTGGTTCTGGTACTGGCGGTCTGGCGCCGCCGCCTCATGCACCCGATCACCCGCCTCGCCGGTATGGGAAACTCGGCAAAGCGCGTCCTGCATGTGGGCGGGCCTGCTGCTGCAACTCAGACGATCGGCCCGCTCTCGGCGATGCTCATGACCCGCCTGATCGCAGACCACGGCGAAGTGGTGGTGGCGGCCTTCGGGGTGGCGACGCGAATCGAAATGGTGGCGGTCATCGCGCTGTTTGCGTTATCCGGCAGCATCGGTCCCTTTGTTGGCCAGAACTGGGGGGCCGGGCGCCTGGAACGGGTGCAGGCAGGCATGTATGCCGCCTACAGGTTCTGCCTGATCTGGGGCCTGGTTGCGGCCGGGCTCGCCTGGCTTGCTGGCGGCGTCGTTTCCGCCTGGATCAATCAAAACCCGCCGGTGGTCGCCACTGCGGCGCTGTACCTGTCCATCGTGCCGATCAGCTACGGCGCCTGGGGCGTGCTGATGATGGTATCCGCAGCGTTCAACGGCCTGGGGAAACCGATCCCATCCACCATCCTCTCCTTCACCCGCATGTTCCTTGTGCAGGTTCCGCTGGCGATTCTGCTGAACTACTGGTTCGGCTATGTCGGCATCTTCGCCGCCACCGCTATCACCAACACAGTGATGGGGGCGGTGGCTTGCTGGTGGTTTCAGCGCAAGATACTGGCCCGCAAGCCGCAGAACGGGCCGTCATAGCGGGTGACGCATTCAGGCAGGGCGGATGGATGCGCTCAGATGCGCGTACCGCTGAGGCTGCCGGTACCGAAGGCGCCGAGCTTGACCTCGCCACTCATCGAATCGCCGTCAATCGTTGCCTTGAATTCCAGAGTCATCGGCATCGGCGAGGTGATGTCTGCCTTCCAGCTTACATTGTTCCCGTCCACCTGACCGTCGGAGATGTCCAGCGACCCTTGCGGGCTGCTCATCGTGCCCGTCAGGGTATCGCCATCCGTACTCAGTGTGAGCTGGCCCTTCTGCGGCCCCATCGGCGTATTGGTGGTTGTCTCCCAGGTTCCGTCTGCGCTCATGGCTGGTCTCCATTGTGGTTGCGAAAGGGCGGCAGTATCGCACAAGGCAGCGCGTTTGCCAGCATTCTGACCAGGAGCGCTCGGCCCGGATCAGGCGGTCGGAGGGGCTGCCTCCAGTGCGGCCGCGAATACGTCCGGCAGGTTCTGAGCCAGGGTGATGGCCATTTCCTCGCGGACAGTGTCCGGCAGCTTGCCGAGGTCGGCTTCGTTTTGCTGCGGCAGCACTATGTGGCGCAGGCCGGCGCGGTGCGCCGCGAGCACCTTTTCCTTGACGCCGCCGACCGGCAACACCAGGCCGGACAAGGTGATCTCGCCGGTCATCGCCAGATTGTTCTGAACGCAGCGGCCGCTGAAGGCAGAAACCAGCGCTGTCGCCATGGTCACGCCGGCGGAAGGGCCATCCTTGGGCACGGCGCCCGCCGGTACGTGGATATGCACGCCGCAGTTCTCGATCTGGCCGCGATCAATGCCGAGTGCATCGGCGCTGGCCCAGATGTAGCTGCGCGCTGCCTTGGCCGATTCCTGCATCACCTGGCCGAGGTGCCCGGTCAACGTGACCTTGTCTTCCTTCTGCGTCAGCGCGGCCTCCACATAGAGCACATCGCCGCCGGTCTCCGTCCAGGCCAGCCCGGCTGCGACACCCGGCGCCATGTGCTCGCGGCTCTTGTCGGAACTGAACTTCTCCGGCCCGAGCAGATCGTTCAGGTGATCTTGCTCGATGCGGTCCGTGCCGATTTCGCCGTTTTCAGCGCCGTTGTCGGCCTTGGCTTCGATCACTGATCGGGCGCGCTTGCGCGCCAGACGTCCGATCACGCGCTCCAGCTCGCGCACGCCGGCTTCCCGGGTGTAGCGGCGCAGCATGTGGTTCAGCGCTGCGTCGGAGATATCGAGTTGCGCCTGTGTCAGCCCGGCGTCCGCCTGCTGGCGCGGAATCAGATAGCGGCGTGCGATGGCGTGTTTTTCCTGATCGCTGTAGCCGGACAGCTCCAGCACTTCGATGCGGTCAAGAAGTGGCCGGGGAATGCCGTGCAGTGTGTTGGCGGTGGTCAGGAACAGCACGCCGGACAGGTCATAAGGCAGATTGAGATAGTTGTCTCGAAACTCCCGGTTCTGGGCCGGGTCCAGTATCTCCATCAGCGCTGCCGCCGGGTCGCCGCGAAAATCACGCCCCAGCTTGTCGATCTCGTCCAGCATCAGAATCGGATTGACGACGCCGGCCCGGCGTACCCCTTGCAGGATGCGGCCTGGCATGGCCCCGACATAGGTGCGCCTGTGGCCCCGCAGCTCGGATTCGTCATGCAGCCCGCCCAGGCTCATGCGTTCAAACTTGCGGCCCATGGCGCGGGCAATCGATTGCCCGAGTGAGGTCTTGCCAACGCCGGGTGGGCCGACGAAGCAGAGAATCGGCGCCTTGGCGCCCGGGTTCAATTGCATCACCGCCAGGGATTCGAGGATACGCTCCTTCACGTCCAGGAGGCCGTAGTGATCCTCGTCCAGCACCTCGCGGGCGTGCTCCAGATCCAGTTGATCTTCTGTTGATGCTCGCCAGGGCAATTCGGCCACCAGTTCCAGATAGGAGCGAGCGATCTGATAATCCGCCGAATTGCTGGACATGCGCCCGAGACGCTTCAGCTCCCGGGCCACTTCGTCGCGCACGTTCTCCGGTAGCTGCGCCTCGTCGATTTGCCGGCGCAGCTCGGCCACATCCTCGTCGTCATCTTCGCCGAGCGCCTCTTCGATGGCCCGCTTCTGCTGGCGCAGCATGTGTTCGCGTTGCTGCTGTTCGAGATCCTCGCGCGCGGTTTCGGCAATCTGCCGACGGATCTCCGTCACCTTCAGTTCGTGGCGCAGGATCTCGTGCACCCGTTCCATGAGCGCGAGCGCGTTGTCACACTCCAGCACCGCCTGCTCCTGTTCCACGGAGATGTTGGCCAGGTTGGCAATGCGATACATCTGGGTGATTGGCTCATTGATCGAGCCGATCAGCTGCTCGAAGATCTGGTCGCCATTGTCGCCGCCGTAGAGGTTGGCGATGCGCTTTGAAAGCTGGAGATTCTCCCGCAGCAGGGCTTCGACACGGGCGGCGTCCTCGCCGAGGTCGTCCAGAGTCACCTCTGGCAGCCGTTCATACTCCGCCTCCAGGTAGGGTTCGGAGAAGCCACCGGGCCGCAGACGCACCCGTTCCATGCCCTGCACGATCACCTGAGAGCCCTTGTCGCGCTTCTCGATGTGATTGATGCTGGCTATCGTGGCGATCGGAAACAGGTCGGAGACGTCCGGGGATGCCTGGCTTGCGTTCTTCTGGGCGGCGGCAATGATGCGTTGCTCGCCGGCCATGCCCGCCTTCACCGCAGCCAGTGAACGCTTGCGCCCCACCGCCAGGGGAATGACGATCTGCGGATAGACCACCGTATTCTTCAACGGCAGGACGGGATAGGTTTCAGCCATGTTCGACAGGCAAGCGGGCGTGGCCAGTCTGTATGGGGACTGTTGCCGGAAATTCAATCATCATGATGCAACCAGCCCTTGTGCTCTGGCTGCTTCTTCGCGCAGCAATTCGGGCGCGCCCAGCATCTGTCGGTTGAAACCGATGCGCTTGAACCAGTAGTGCAGGCCGAGCAGATCGGTAAAGCCCATGCCCCCATGCACTTCCGTTGCCGTGCGTGCGACAAAGGCGCCAACCTCGGCCAGGTGCGCCTTGGCGTGACAGGCCAGGAGGTGCGCCTGTTCGGGTATCGCTGAAAAACTGTGCGCCGCGTACCAGACCAGGGCGCGGCAGGGTTCGAGCTGCGCCGCCATCTCCGCGCAGAGATGCTTGACAGCCTGAAAGGAGGCAATGGTTCGGTTGAATTGCCGCCGGTTTCTGGCGTACTCAACGGCCTGATCGAGCATGTTGCTGGCCGCGCCCAATGTGTCGGCGGCGAGCATCACCCGGCCCAGGTCGATCACCTCACGGAGATGTGCGGGGTTATCGCTGAGCGCAACTGCCGGCGCCCGCTCGCCGGTCAACTCCACGGTCGTGCGCGTCTTGTCTATGGTCGCCAGAGGCCGCCGTCCGAGCGCATCGGCAGCTACCAGATGCAAGCGCCCGGCGTCGTCGGCCAGCAGATACTCGTCGGCATCGGCATCCAGCGCGTAGAGCGCCTTGCCACTCAATCTGCCACCCGCAACCCGCCTGAATCCGGCGTCCGCACGGGCGCCAATGGCCTCTCCCAGAGCCACGCCGATGCGCAACTCCCCGGCTGCCAACGCCGCCAGACGCGCATCCTGGCCACCTGCCAGCATCAGCGCGGCTGGCGCCATCACGGCGCTGCCGAGAAAGGGCGATGGGGTCACGTACGCGCCGAGACACTCTGCCGCCAGAGCTGCGTCCAGAGGCGTCAGGCCAACGCCGCCCTGAGCCTCGCCAATCAATGCCCCGGCGACGCCCAGTTCCACGAGACCGCGCCAGACGTCGCGTTCGTCCGCCCGCCGCTCGGCGGTTCGGCGCACGCAATCCAGATCGGCGTTGGCCGCAAGATGCCCATTCAGGCTGTCCTGCAGCAGGGTCTGTTCTTCCGAGAGGCCGAAGTCCATGGGCGTCAGGCGGCGTCGGCGGGCGTTGGAACCCTGGGTTCCTTCGGCATCCCCAGACCGCGTTCGGAGATGATGTTCTTCTGAATCTGCGAGGTGCCGCCACCGATAATCAGGCCCAGGAAGAACATATAGTTTGTCTGCCAGGCGCCGCGGTCGCGCATGTACGGGTTATCGGCATCACCGTGCGCAAGGCCGAGTTCGCCCATGACGTCGATGCCGAGTTGTTCGAGTTCATGCCGCAGCTCGGTGGCTTGCAGCTTGGTAATCATGCGCGCCAGGCCCGCCGGCCTGCCGTTGGCGCGGGCCGAGAGAACGCGCATGTCGTTGCAGCGCATGGCCATCACTCGGCCCTGTATCTTCATGGCCCTGTCCCGATAGGCGGGCATTTCCACGATGCGACGGCCGTTCACGGTCTCGCGCTTCATCAGCTCGAACAGGGCATTGAGCCGGGCCAGGGCGATGTTCGGGTCTCCGAGCGACTCGCGCTCATGCCCGAGGATCGCGTTGGCTACCTGCCAGCCGGCGCCTCTCGCGCCGACCATCTGTTGCCTGGGCACGCGCACGTCGGTGAAGAACACCTCGTTGAAGTTGCGCGCGCCAGTCATGTCGATCAAGGGCCGGACTTCGATTCCGGGCGTATCCATGCGAAACAGCAGGAAAGAAATGCCCTGGTGCTTGGGCGCTTCCGGCTCGGTGCGAACCAGGCAGAAGATCCAGTCCGCCAGGTGCGCGGTGCTGGTCCAGATCTTCTGACCATTGACTACCCAGTCATCACCGTCGAGAACCGCCGAGGTGCGCAGGCTGGCCAGATCGCTGCCCGCATCCGGCTCGGAATAGCCCTGGCACCAGACCATCTCTCCGCGGACGGTGGGGCGAATGAACGCCTGTTTCTGTTCTTCTGTGCCGAGTTCCAGCAGAGTGGGCACGAGCATGTTGATGCCCTGACCGGCGAGGCCGGGGCTGACCTGGGCCGCGGCAAATGCTTCGGCGATGATGCGTGAAGCCAGTACGTCCGGTTCTGCCCCGAAACCACCGTATTCGCGCGGAATGGTGCGCGCGGCGTAACCGTGCTCGATCAGGAGCGCCTGCCATTTCAGCACCGCCGGCGAACGCAGCCCGCCGCCTTGTGGCGCCTGGGCAGCATGTTTTGCGAGAAAGTCGCGCACCTCGGTGCGCAACATGTCATATCGGGGGCCAAAGGCGAGGTCCATCTGGCGCGTTGCGGTTCCTGGAAAGGTCGGCGCGATGCTAACAGATTCAGCGCGTCTGCCCCTGACGGATTTGAGCCGGCGCTATTCCTCGATCTCCTGCGTCTCACCGATCTGCGCGGCCGTGATCTCGGCCTCGCAGTAGGGGAAGCGCACCCAGGCCTTGCGGCTGTAGAGTTCGGTCTGGTCGGCATGGTGGGACGAGGCTGGATCGCTCGACTGAGACTGCGCCAGTATCGTGTCGGCGATGGGGCATTCATCGTCGTCCCAGGTGACCGCCTGGATGTAGGAGTTGCCGCCGCGGGCGACATAGCCGCCGTCGCCGAGGCCGGCGTAGATGGTCCCATACACGCCGAGGTCGCCATCACCACCGTGGATCGGGATGCGCAGGTTGTTGCGCACGGCGAAATGAACGTCGCCCCAAGCTGCGTCGAGGGCGACGCCTGCGGCCTCAAGGGCCAGCACGGCTTCGCTCAGTGCGGCGATGACCAGCGCCCGGTTGCGGCGCTCGCTGCCGTCGATGCCACGCGGCGTCGTCAAGGGGTTGGCCGGGTCGAAATCCACGGCCCAGAACCGGTCACTATCGACTACGTTGGTGAAATCGCCTGTGTGCTCCGCCCGGATGCGACGCCAGAATTCCTGGAAGACGTGGGCGCCGCGGCTATCCACCTCCGCCTTGCGGTCCCATCCATCAAGCGCTTCGCAGGCCGCGCGCGCCCTTCGCTCGGCGCCGTTGGTGGTGTTGGCGGATAGTCCGGCGCAGATGGCGAGCACGTCATCCAGGGTCAGCTCTGCTGCCAGAACCCGGTTGCGGTACATCAGGCCCTTGAGCGAATCGATTGTGAAACCCGGGACACTGTCCAGGTCATCGGTGGCGTTGCGCCGCTCTTCCACCATGAGATGGCCGAGGCGGGTGCGGAGCATCTGCTGCTGTCCTTCGCCCCCCAACCAGCCGAACACCAACGGAAAGCCGGTGAGCGGTTGGCTCGGATTGCTGAGCCAGTAGCTGTCGTTGCTGTTGCCAACATAGTCCCGAGTCTGGATCCGGGGTCGCGCCTCGTAGCCATAAAGCTGTGTACCGGCCGGGCTGTCGGCGTCTTCGCCCCACTCACAGGCCGGGTCGCTGCCATTCAGAATCAGGGTAGAGTAGTTGGTCGCCGGGGCGACCAGGGCGCCGATCAGCGTCGAGCAGCGAAGCAATTGCGTCTGGCTGATGCGGGGGACGGCAGACACCTCGCCGTAGAACGCCTCGCCGTGCCGGTCCGCCGCCAGGGTATGGAACACTGGTACGCCGATGGTCTTGAGGGCCTCGGTGAACTCGGCCATGTTGCGCGCCTGCCCCATGCGGCGGTACTGATCGAACAGGACGTCGGCGCGCAATCGGTTGCCGTCGCGCAGCGCCAGCACACTGCCGTTCGCCAGAGGCCAGCCATCCAGCAGACCGTTCAGTTCCCGCAGGTTCACGACCGGGCCGAAATGGGTGCTGTAGAAGGTGTGCGTGCGCGTCTCCAGGGCGCCATCGGCGCGTTTCACCTGAATGCTCACGTCCTCGGCGGTGATGTCGCGCCATTCGCCATCGTAGCGATACTGCAAGGGATCGTCAGGATTCACCGAGACCTCGTAGAGCGTGAAGCGCGTGGCGAACGAGGTGGTGTGGGTCCAGGCCAGATCGCCATTGAAGCCGATGCCGATCCACGGCAGGCCTTGCAGTGACGCGCCTGCCACGTCGTATTCCCCGGGCAAGGTCAGATGCGCCTGATAGAAGCTGCCGAGGCCGGTCCAGGCGCGATGCGGATTGCCGAGCAGCAGGCCCTTGCCGCTCTGGCTCAGATCGCCGCCCACGGCGAGCGCGTTGCTGCCGGAATCGGGCCGCGCAAGCGCCTGACCGAGGGCGCCCAGGCTGCGGGCAAGCGTGTCTCGGTCCTTGTCCGTAAAACCGATTCTGGCGCTGCCATCCGGCCCCCTCGTGTTGAAGATCGCCCGGCGTACAATGCTCTGGTCAGAGCTGCCTTGCAGTGGGATGCGGGCCAGCAGCATCCACAGGTCCGTGGCGTCCACCTCGAATACCCAGTCTGCATCGCGGCAGCCGGTCTCACCATCGGGCAGATTGGCTGCCCCCGTTTCCCGCAGATAGCGGTTCATGCCATGAGCAAAGCCATCCACCAGGCGATGCGCCGGCGGATCTGTGTCGGGCAGGAAGTTGGCCTCGAAGTCGTCTCGCTCGCCGAGCAGGAAGCGCAGCACGAAGTCGGTGGTGAGGTCGCCTTCGGCCTCGCCAAAAAACTCCGCAGAGCGGCTGGTGGCCTCGACGACGCCGCGCATCGTCATGCAGAAGTTGTCCTGGGCGTAGGCGTACCCGTAGCCGTAGCCGAGACCTTCCCAATCGTCGGCTGTGATGTGCGGTATGCCGTATTCGGTGCGCCTGATGGTCGCCTGGAAGACAGGCGCCGGCATCGGCGGCTGTATCGGGGTTTCGGGGGGTGCAGTGACTTCTGGCGATGATCCGCCGCCGCCACCGCAACCCCCTGCCGTCAGCAGCAGGCAGAATGCGAGCAGCAGCCGAGCGCGGCTGTGCCGTGACTGGAATCGAGGCGCTTGCGCTGTTTCTAATTGATTGAATGGTTTGATGTTATGTGAGGCGTCGAAAATTTATTCTCCCGGAGAAGCGGGGATTTGGCCCGATTTTGGGGTGTTTCGGCCCGAATTGGCGGATTTTCACCCCAAGGTTCGTTGTTGCAGCCGAGGAGGCGGAAGCGCCGGTTGTCATGTGGCAAAATGGTGGTTGTAAATCAAACAATTGCCGACCTTCGAGGTGATCATGACAACCGGCCCGAACAATGTACTTTTTTCTTGGGACGCTGTCGAGCCGCTGGCGGATCTGAAACGCCTGTCGATGGTGCTGGAGCACTTGCCGGACGCGGAGTTGGTTGCGGCGCTTGCGGCGAAGCGGGGTCGGGGCAGGAACGATTTTCCGGTTCGCGCGATGTGGCGCGCCTTGGTGGCGGGGGTGGTTTTCCAGCACGCCTCGGTGGCGTCGCTGGTTCGGGAGTTGCGCCGCAATCCGTCGCTGCTGTCGGTGTGCGGTTTCAATCCGTTGCCACGGCAGGGCCGCCCGGTTGCGCGGGTCGAGCGGGACGCGCGCACGGGTCGGTCGGTTGTGGTGCGGGAGGCGGCGCCGGTTTTGCCCTGCGTTCCGAACGAGTGGAACTTCTCGCGCCTGCTCAGGAACCTGATTGACTTGGAGGACAGGCAGGGGTTGGTCAGCGGCCTGGTGGACGAACTGCGTGGCCGATTGCTGGCGGTGCTGCCGGACTACGGCGTGCATCTGGGGTGCGACGGCAAGGCGGTGGCGAGCCATTCCACCGGGCGGGTCAACCGCGGCGCCGGGGGTGAGGGTTCGGATCCAGACGCGGATTGGGGCAAGCACGAAACGCGGGGCGTGGACAAGCAAGGGCGCGCCTGGAGGCGGGTCAAGAGTTGGTTCGGCTACGGTCTGCATCTGATTGCGGACACCCGCTATGAGTTGCCGGTGGCCTTTGCGGTGACGCGGGCATCGGCTTCGGAGCAGCCGGTGGTGGGGAAGCTGCTGGCGGAGTTGTTCGAGGCTGAGCCGGGTCTGGCGCAGCGGTGCCGGGACTTCAGCGCAGATCGGGGCTATGACGGCGGAGCGTTGAAGCAGGCGTTGTGGGACGAGCACGGGATTCGGCCGCTGATTGACACCCGGCTGATGTGGCGCGAAGAGAAGCAGGATCCGAACCACGATCCCGCGCAGCCGATCCTGCGCAGCCTGGCCCCCGAGCGGACGGACAACATCCTGTACAGCGAGCGGGGCGAGGTGTCGTGCCGCTGCCCGGCGACAGGGACGGAGCGCCCGATGGCGTTCCAGGGGTTCGAATCGGACCGGGGGACGCTGAAGTACCGGTGTCCGGCGGCGGCTTGCGACCTGAAGTGCGAGGGCCGGGCGGCGTGTCTTTCGCAGTCCGGCTCGAAGGCGGGCGACTTCGGGCGCATTGTGCGTATCGATCTCAAGCGCGCGAACCGGCGCATCTTCACCCCCACGCCCTGGGGCTCGCCCGCTTGGCGACGCGGCTACAACCGACGCTCGGCACTGGAGCGGATCAACGCGCGCCTGGACCGCAGCTTCGGCTTCGAGGTGCATTTCATCCGCGGCCTGGCCAAGATGAAGACACGGATGGGGCTGGCGCTCGCGGTGATGATGGCGCTGGCGGTCGCCGCCGTGGTCGAGGGACGAGACGAACGGATGCGCTCGCTCGTGCGCCCGGTCCCGTTTGCAGACACCGGATAGCGCTGCGCCAACCCCCAACCGCTCCAACCCGTCCCCTGCCTGCCCCTGGACGCCGCGCCCCTGTCCGCAGCACACCCTTGTTGAGAGCCTTTCTCATCTACCCGCGATCGGCCCTCGTTCCAACCTCTCCCCAGCACCCCAATCCGCTGCCCCGCCTTCAATCAATCCTCCCGCACTGCCAAATCCGCTCCACTACATCTCCCCATCCCGACAAAAATACCCACAGCGCAAGCGCCTCGAATCGGTTTGCGATGGTCAATACGCCAGGGCGAGATGAGAATGGCTTCCCGGCGTCAGCGTTCATGGGTCAGACAGGTTAGCCGACCATCGTGAACCTGCAAGCCTTTCAGGAAAAATCGCCCGAGCGCGCGCCACAGTGCTACTGCAACTCGATAGCGCATGGCCCATCCGCCAAGGACCGCAGCCGCAGCATGGCGGGTTTGCCGGATCACGAGCATGTGATGAAAGTAGTCCGCGGACTCGGCTAAAATGGCCCCTCAAACGGGGCGAGGTCGAGTGATCGGTCTCGCCCTTTCTTGAGTGCCTCCCGAAGCCTCGTGTCGGGCGGCGCCAGAATCGCGGGCTTCAGGAGGCCGCTTGAGTTTGACGCCGGCTTTGCTTGCCATGGAAGATGGTACTGTCTTCCGTGGCCGGTCCATGGGCGCCGAAGGCGTTGCTGTCGGCGAAGTCGTTTTCAATACGGCGATGACCGGCTATCAGGAGATTCTCACGGATCCCTCCTATGCCCGGCAGATCGTTACCCTCACCTATCCGCAGATCGGCAATACCGGTACCAATGCGGAAGATGTGGAATCCTCGGCGCCAGCCGTAGCTGGCCTGGTCATCCGGCAATTGCCGCGGTTGGCCAGCAGTTGGCGACAGGCCGCCTCGCTGCAGGAATACCTGGCCGCTGCTGGCATTGCCGGCATTACCGAAGTTGATACGCGCCGCCTGACCCGGCTGATTCGAGACAAGGGCGCGATGGCGGGCTGCCTGGCCGCTGCCGATATCTCGGAAGCGGAAGCGGTCCGTCGAGCGCGCGAGTTTCCCGGGCTTGAAGGCATGGACCTGGCGCGTGCGGTAACCTGCGCGGCGCCCTACGAGTGGTCGGAGACTACCTGGCGTCTCGGCGAAGGCTATGCTGCCGCGTCTGCGCCGGGGCAGGTTGCCGTGGCAAGCGAGGATGCGGAAAGGCCGCATGTGCTCGCCTACGACTTTGGCGTGAAGCGCAACATATTGCGCATTTTGACGTCGCATGGTTGCCGGGTGACGGTCGTGCCGGCCACGACGCCGGCTGACGAAGCCCTGGCGCTGCGCCCGGACGGGGTGTTCCTTTCCAACGGTCCTGGCGATCCGGCGCCGTGCGATTACGCCATCGCTGCTATCCGTCAGTTTCTGGAAGCAGAAACGCCCCTGTTCGGCATCTGTCTTGGGCACCAGCTTCTGGCCCTGGCCAGCGGCGCTCGAACCGTGAAGATGCCGCATGGGCATCATGGCGCCAACCATCCGGTGCAGGACCTGGAAACCGGCGAGGTATTCATCACCAGCCAGAATCACGGCTTCGCCGTCGATGCCGGCTCCCTGCCCGATTGCCTGCGCGCCACCCATGTGTCGCTGTTCGACGGCAGCCTGCAGGGTATAGCCCGGCAAGACCGGCCGGCCTTCGGCTTTCAGGGGCATCCCGAGGCAAGCCCCGGGCCGCAGGAGGCGGGCGGTCAATTCGATCGCTTTGTCGCGTCCATGCGCCGTCAAGGCTAGCAGCCCATGCCGAAACGCACTGACATCGAATCGATCCTCATCCTCGGGGCCGGCCCCATCACCATCGGTCAGGCCTGCGAATTCGACTATGCCGGCGCCCAGGCCTGCAAGGCGCTCACCAACGAAGGCTATCGCGTGGTGCTGGTGAACTCGAACCCGGCCACCATCATGACCGATCCGGCGATGGCGGATGCTACCTACATCGAGCCGGTGGAGTGGCGCACTGTGGCGCGCATCATCGAGGCCGAGCGCCCGGACGCGCTGCTGCCGACCATGGGCGGGCAGACGGCGCTGAATTGCGCGCTCGACCTGATGCGAGAATCGGTGCTGCCGCAATTTGGCGTGCAGATGATCGGCGCGTCGCGAGACGCCATCGACAAGGCGGAAGACCGGGAACGCTTCGATCAGGCGATGCGGCGCATCGGGCTGTCCACACCACGCTCGGCCATCGCCCACAGCCTGGAAGAGGCGGTCCAGGTGCAGAGCCAGCTCGGCTACCCCTGCATCATTCGCCCGTCATTCACGCTTGGCGGCAGCGGCGGCGGTATCGCCTGGAACCGCGAGGAATTTTTGCGCATCTGCGCACGCGGTCTGGATCTTTCGCCCACATCCGAGTTGCTGATCGACGAATCCCTGATCGGCTGGAAGGAATTCGAGATGGAGGTGGTGCGCGACTGTGCCGACAACTGCATCATCGTCTGTTCCATCGAGAACCTGGACCCGATGGGCGTGCACACGGGAGACAGCATCACCGTGGCGCCGGCGCAGACGCTTACCGACAAGGAATACCAACTCATGCGCAACGCCTCGATTGCGGTGCTGCGCGAAATCGGGGTGGAAACGGGCGGCTCCAACGTCCAGTTTGCCATTCATCCCGACGACGGGCGCATGGCCGTCATCGAGATGAATCCGCGCGTATCCCGCTCTTCTGCCCTCGCCTCCAAGGCCACAGGCTTTCCCATCGCCAAGGTCGCCGCCAGGCTGGCCATCGGCTATACGCTCGCCGAACTCGAGAACGACATCACCGGCGGCGTCACGCCGGCCTCCTTCGAGCCAAGCATTGATTACGTGGTCACCAAGATTCCCCGCTTCACGTTCGAGAAGTTTCCGCAGGCGAGCCCCACGCTGACCACACAAATGAAGTCGGTCGGCGAGGTGATGGCGATCGGACGAACGTTCCAGGAATCCCTGCAAAAGGCTTGCCGCGGGCTGGAGGCGGGCAAGGCCGGCCTGGATCCGATGCCAGTGGGCGAGGCCGACCCGGAAGGGACGGGCGCTGGCCTGCGCAGTCGGCTGGCGCTGCCCGGCCCGGATCGCTTGTGGTGGGTGGCCGATGCCTTTCGCGCTGGCTGGACTATCGCCGAGGTGCAGGAATTGACGCACATTGATCCCTGGTTTCTGGCGGAAATCGAGGATCTGGTGCTGTCCGAGCAGGCGCTGTCCGGCCAGACGCTCGCCGCCCTGGATCGAGATGCGCTCTATCAGCTCAAGCGCAAGGGCTTCTCGGACGTTCGCCTGGGCGTGCTTCTGGGCGAGCCGGAGGCTGCCGTCAGGGCGCGCCGTCAGGCCCTTGGGGTGCAACCCGTGTTCCACCGGGTGGACACATGCGCGGCTGAGTTCCCGTCTTCGACCGCCTATCTCTACTCCACCTTCGAGGAGGCGTGCGAGGCCAATCCGAGTGACGCGCCGAAGATCATGGTGCTCGGCAGCGGCCCGAATCGCATCGGTCAGGGCATCGAGTTCGACTATTGCTGCGTGCATGCGGCGCTCGCCATGCGCGAGGCGGGTTTCGAGACCATCATGGTCAATTGTAATCCGGAGACCGTCTCGACCGACTACGACACCTCGGATCGCCTGTACTTCGAGCCGGTCACGCTTGAGGACGTGCTGGCCATCGTCGCGGTGGAGTGTCCGCGCGGGGTCATCGTCCAGTTCGGCGGGCAGACGCCGCTGAAGCTGGTGGATAGCCTGGAGCGCGCCGGCGTGCCGATTATCGGCACTTCCGCCGACGCCATCGACCGGGCCGAGGACCGCGAGCGCTTCAAGGCGCTGATTGCACAGCTAGGACTCCGGCAGCCATCCAATCGCACTGCCGCGCGGGTCGAGGATGGCCTGGCCGCGGCCCGCGAAATCGGCTTTCCGATCATCATGCGACCCTCCTATGTGCTCGGTGGACGGGCCATGGAAATCGTCTATGACGAGGCGGAACTCAAGCGTTACATGAGCAGCGCTATCGAGGTGTCCGAGGATTCGCCGGTGCTGCTGGACCGCTTCCTGGACCAGGCCCTGGAAGTGGATGTCGATGCCGTCAGCGACGGTCGGCAGGTGGTGATCGGGGCGATCATGGAGCACATCGAGCAGGCGGGGGTGCACTCCGGTGATTCTGCCTGCGCCCTGCCCGCGCGCCAGTTGACGCCGGCGATTCAGGCGCGGATACGCGAGCAGGTGCGCGCCATGGCGCTGGAGCTTCAGGTGGTGGGCTTGATGAACGTGCAGATGGCGGTGCAGGGCGATGACCTCTTCGTGCTTGAAGTCAATCCCCGGGCCTCGCGCACCGTGCCCTTCGTCTCCAAGTGCATCGGCGTTTCCCTGGCCAAGGTGGGCGCTCGCTGCATGGCTGGCATCAGCCTGGAAGAGCAGGGATTCCTGACGGAAGTGAAGCCGCAGGTGATGAACGTCAAGGAATCGGTATTCCCGTTCGCCAAGTTTCAGGGGGTCGATCCCATACTCGGGCCGGAAATGAAATCGACCGGCGAAGTGATGGGCATTGGCGACAGCTTTGGCGAAGCCTTTGCCAAGGCCGCGCTGGCTGCGGGAGAACGCATCCCGACCGGCGGGCGCGCCTTTGTCAGTGTCAAGGATTCAGACAAGCCAGGGCTGCCGGCGCTGGTTCGGGACCTGCACGAGAACGGCTTTCGCCTGGTGGCCACCCGCGGCACTGCCGCTTGCATTCGGGAAGCTGGCATCGACTGCGAGGAGGTCAACAAGGTCACGGAAGGCCGACTTGACGTATCCGATCTGTTGAAGAACGAGCAGATCGACTTTATTGTCAACACTACGGAGGGTCGGCAGTCGATTTCCGACTCGGCCATAATTCGCCGGCTCGCCCTGGAACAGAAGGTGTGCTACACCACTACCCTGGCCGGCGGTCAGGCCTTTTGCATTGCCATTCGCGGAGCGCGCAACAAGGCAGGGGCGGCAGGGCAGGCGGATGCTGCTTCGGGGCGCATCAAGGTTCGCCGCTTGCAGGATTTGCATGCGGCCTTGATCGAAAGCAGAGAGTCCTGACCAGCATGCTGACGCAATGTCCGGGCCGGAAACGCGGAGGTGAGGCATGGCCAATCCCATGACTCAGGAAGGCGCGGCTGCGCTGCGTGCGGAGTTGCGCTATCGGAAGACGGAGTTGCGTCACGACATCAGCCGGGCGATCGGTGTTGCGCGTGAGCATGGCGATTTGCGCGAGAACGCGGAGTACCACGCCGCCAAGGAACAACAGGGCTTCAACGAAGGCCGCATCGCCGAGATCGAGGGCCGCTTGGCTGACGCCCGGATCATCGACATCACCAGCATCCCGCCGCAGGGCAAGGTGATATTCGGCGCCACGATTACCCTGTTGTCCACACAATCG
Source organism: Pseudomonadales bacterium (assembly GCA_965199705.1). Lineage (GTDB taxonomy): Bacteria > Pseudomonadota > Gammaproteobacteria > Pseudomonadales > Azotimanducaceae > Azophilus. The sequence goes on along the minus strand of OZ241359.1, from coordinate 20,711 downwards.
GACGAGCCAGTGCGCTACAAGATCGTGGGCGCCGACGAGGCGGATGTGCAGTCCGGCAAGATCTCCTTCCTGTCGCCCATCGCCCGGGCGTTGATCGGGCGTGCTGTCGGCGATGAGGTCACGGTGGACACGCCGAGTGGCAAGGTCACCTACGAGGTGGACGACATAGCGCACATCTGAGCCGCGGTCGTGCGGCGGTGCGCGCCGACAGCCACTTGATGCGCCAGGGAGCAGCGACGCCATGCCATCACAGCGCAAATCCGGACGTCGCTGGCTGGCTCGGCAACACAAGGACCGTTTTGTTCGCGCCGCGCGTGCGGCAGGCCAGGTCTCCCGTGCGCACTACAAGCTTGCCGAACTCGACCGTCGCTTCGGTCTGCTGCGCCCGCAACATTGGGTATTGGAACTGGGCGCCGCGCCGGGCGGCTGGACCGCCTATGTGACCGAGCGACTGACCAGCGGCCGGGTGATTGCGGTGGATCCCCTGCCAGTCGCCGTCAGTAGCCAGCGGCTGACGTTGATCTCCGGGCGCGTTGGCGAAGCTGAGACCGATCAGCGCCTGGCCGAAGCCTGCAAGGAGAGAGGGCGGTTGCGGCCCCTGGACCTTGTGTTATCGGATATGGCCCCCAATATATCTGGCGTCAGCGCCAGGGACCAGCCCGAAACCGTGGCGCTGATGGAACTGGCCTTCGCCGCCGCGCAACAGTGGTTGGCGCCGGGCGGTGCAATGGTTGTCAAGGTCATGCAGGGCGCCGGCGTGGATGACTGGATTCGAGCCGTGCGGCTTGAGTTTGATCGGGTCAGCCTGGCCAAGCCTCGCGCCTCCCGGCCCGAATCCCGGGAGGTCTATGCGGTGGCCCGGGGGCGCGATATCCGGCCCCGCCCGGCGCGCGTCGCTGATGGCGCGTCCCGGTCAGGTGTTGTAGGCTAAAGGGCTGTCCAGTCGGAGGACGCAGGCGCTCAATCTGTCGCTTTGCCCCGGATTCAGGATTTATGGGTAAGAACTTGTTGCTCTGGTTGGTCATCGCGGCCGTTCTGGTCACGGTGTTCAATCAATTCAGCGTCCGGCCGGACCCGGATCCGGTCAGCTACACTCGATTCATCGAACTGGTGCGCATGGACGAAGTGCACTCGGTGGTCATCGATGGCTTGCTGATTGACGGCGTTCTCAAGAATGGCGACGAGTTTCGGGTAGTGCGCCCCGATCTCTACGATCAGAAACTGATGGACGATCTCTATAACCACGGTGTTGAAACCGAGGGCAAGGAACCAGAAAAGCAGAGTGTCTGGGCGCAACTCCTGATCGCCAGTTTTCCGATTCTCATCATCATCGGCGTGTTCCTCTTCTTCATGCGCCAGATGCAGGGCGGCGTTGGCGGCCGGGGCGGGCCCATGGCGTTCGGCAGGAGCAAGGCGCGGCTTCTGTCCGAAGATCAGATCAAGACCACCTTCGCCGATGTTGCGGGCGTTGACGAAGCCAAGGAGGACGTCCAGGAACTGGTGGAGTTCCTGCGTGACCCCGGCAAATTCCAGCGCCTTGGCGGGCGCATTCCGCGCGGTGTTCTCATGGTCGGCCAGCCCGGCACTGGCAAGACACTGCTGGCCAAGGCCATTGCCGGCGAAGCCAAGGCGCCCTTCTTCTCCATATCCGGGTCGGATTTCGTGGAGATGTTCGTCGGTGTTGGCGCCTCTCGGGTGCGCGACATGTTCCAGCAGGCCAAGAAGCAATCGCCCTGCATCATCTTCATCGACGAAATCGATGCGGTCGGTCGGCACCGGGGCGCCGGCCTCGGCGGTGGCCATGACGAACGCGAGCAGACCCTGAATCAGTTGTTGGTGGAAATGGACGGCTTCGAGCCGAACGACGGCATCATCGTCATTGCCGCCACCAACCGTCCGGACGTGCTGGACCCGGCCTTGCTGCGACCGGGGCGATTTGACCGGCAGGTCGTGGTCAGCCTGCCGGACATTCGGGGGCGCGAGCAGATATTGCAGGTGCATATGCGCAAGGTGCCGCTGTCGGAGGACGTGCAGCCTGACATCATCGCCCGGGGCACGCCCGGATTCTCTGGCGCGGACCTTGCCAATCTGGTCAATGAGGCCGCCCTGTTTGCCGCTCGCGCCGGCAAGCGGCTGGTCGAGATGGTGGAATTCGAGCGCGCCAAGGACAAGATCATGATGGGCGCGGAACGGCGCTCCATGGTCATGTCGGACGAAGAAAAGCGCACCACCGCCTACCATGAGGCTGGCCATGCGATTGTCGGTCGGCTATCGCCGGGCCATGATCCGGTTTACAAGGTCACCATCATCCCCAGGGGCCGCGCCCTGGGCGTGACCATGTTCCTGCCGGAGGAAGATCGCTACAGCCTCAGCCGACAGCGGATCCGCTCCCAGATTTGCAGCCTGTTCGGCGGCCGCATCGCCGAAGAGAAGATACTCGGGCCGGACAACGTCACCACTGGCGCATCCAACGACATCGAGCGGGCGACCGGGCTGGCGCGCAATATGGTCACCAAGTGGGGCCTGTCGGAAAAGCTCGGGCCCTTGATGTATGACGAGGATGACGGCGAGGTCTTTCTCGGCATGTCGGCCGGCATCAAGCCGAAGCCGCATTCGCCACAGACGGCGGAGGCCATAGACCGAGAGGTGCGCCGGATCATTGACGAGTGCTATCGGGAAGCAGAGCGCCTGCTGACCGAGAACGAAGACAAGCTGCACACCATGGCGACTGCCCTGATCGAATACGAGACCCTGTTGCCGGAACAGATCGACGACATCATGGCCGGCGCCAGGCCCAGGGCGCCGACCCCTCCCAAGCCCGGACCCAAGCCGGATACGTCCGGTGACGTCGGCGAAGTTGGTGGCCAGATCGGCGGATTGGGTGAGGAGCACTGAGGCCCGAATCGGGCCTGCTGTGGCGTTGGTCTGCTACCGCGCATGACCGGCCAATACTTCGGAACCGACGGCATTCGCGGCACGGTCGGCAGCTTCCCGATCGTCCCCGAGTTCTGCCTGCGCCTGGGCTGGGCGGTTGGCAAGGTGTTCTCGCAGCACGGCGGCAGCCATGTGCTGATTGGCAAGGATACCCGGATATCGGGGTACATGCTGGAATCCGCGCTGGAATCCGGGCTGGTTTCCGCCGGTGCGGATGTTGGCCTCATGGGCCCCATGCCGACGCCCGCCGTTGCCTACCTCACGCGCTCCTTGCGCGCGGATGCCGGCATCGTCATCAGCGCTTCGCACAACCCATATTCAGATAACGGACTCAAGTTCTTCAACCGGGATGGCGAAAAGCTGGACGACGCCATCGAAGCCGAAATCGAACGCCAGATCGGGCAGGACATGCGCTGCGCCGGTTCTGGACAACTCGGCAAGGCGAACAGGGTAGGGGAAGCGCCCGGCCGCTATATCGAATTCTGCAAGGCCACCTTGCCGCGCAATTTCCGGCTGTCCGGGTTGCGCCTGGTGGTCGATTGCGCCAACGGGGCTACCTATCACGTAGCCCCTCGGGTATTCGAGGAACTCGACGCCAGCACGGAGACGTTCGCCGTTGCTCCGGACGGCTTGAATATCAACCGGGATTGCGGCTCCACTCAACCCGAAGGGTTGGCCAACGCTGTGCTCGCGGCCAGCGCCGATGTCGGTATTGCCTTTGACGGCGATGGCGACCGGGTCATCATGGTGGACCACACCGGCGCTGTCGTGGACGGCGACCAGATTCTCTACCTGATCGCACGCCGACAGCAGCAGACCGACTGCTTGCAAGGCGGGGTTGTGGGCACTGTCATGTCCAATCTGGGTCTGGAAAAGGCGCTCACCGGCCTTGGCGTCGCCTTTGCGCGCTCGCCGGTGGGAGACCGTCGCGTGCTCGAACTTCTGCGTCGCCAGGACTGGTCGCTCGGTGGCGAATCGTCGGGCCACATACTCTGCCTGAACCTCTCCACAACCGGTGACGGCATTCTCGCTGCCTTGCAGGTGCTGGCCCTGATGGTCGAATCCGGCCTGGCCCTGCACGATCTTGCCCAGGGCATGCAGAAGTTTCCGCAGGCCATCGTCAATGTGCAGGTCGGAGCTGACGCCAGCCGCCTTGTCTGCGAGCGAGCCGCCCCTGCCCTGGCCGCTCGCCAGCGCGCGCTTGGCGCGCGCTACCGGACACTGATCCGCCCATCCGGCACTGAGCCGGTGATTCGGGTCATGGTGGAAGGCGAAGACGAGGCAGACGTCTCCAGCGTCGCCGAGGATCTCGCCAGAGTCATAGAACGGGCGATCTGATGAACTGTATCCCTTTATTCCGAGGCGCTGCTCCATGCAACCAACAACACCCATGAGATGCGTCAGGTAGTGGCCGGTGGTGGTAGAATCACGCCTTTGACCGTGGCGCAACATGTCCGATCCAACCGCCGGGGCAGGGCGGGAAATCCTGCCGGTCAACATTGAGGACGAACTGCGTCAATCCTACCTCGACTACGCGATGAGCGTGATCGTCGGGCGAGCCCTGCCCGATGTGCGAGATGGGCTGAAGCCAGTGCACAGGCGCATCCTGTTCACGATGAACGAGCTCAACAACGCTTGGAATCGCCCCTACATGAAGTCTGCCCGCGTGGTCGGGGATGTGATGGGCAAATACCATCCGCACGGCGATACGGCCATCTACGACAGCATTGTGCGCATGGCGCAGCCCTTCTCCATGCGCTATCTGCAAGTGGACGGGCAGGGCAATTTCGGCTCTCTGGACGGAGACCCGCCAGCCGCCATGCGCTATACGGAAGTACGCATGGCCCGCTTCAGCGCCGATCTGCTGGCGGACCTTGACAAGGAGACGGTCGCCTTTGCGCCCAACTATGACGACACCCTGACCATCCCGGAGGTGTTGCCGACCCGGGTTCCCAACCTGCTCGTCAACGGCAGTTCCGGCATCGCAGTCGGCATGGCCACCAATATTCCGCCGCACAACCTGAACGAGGTGGTGGCGGGGGTGCTGGCCCTGATGGACGATCCGCACATCAGCATTGACGACCTGATGCTGCACATCCAGGGCCCGGATTTCCCGACAGCCGGCATCATCAATGGCCGGGCCGGCATCATGGAGGCGTATCGAACCGGTCGCGGGCGTATCCATGTTCGCGCCAGGGCAAGGGTTGAGCGCGACGACAAGGCGGACCGAGAAACCATCATCATCAGCGAAATCCCTTATCAGCTGAACAAGGCGCGGCTGATCGAGAAGATCGCGGAACTGGTCAAGGAAAAGCGCATCGAAGGCATCACCGAGTTGCGCGATGAATCCGACCGCGACGGCTTGCGTGTCGTGATCGAGCTGCGTCGCGGCGAATCCGGCGATGTGGTGCTGAACAACCTCTACGCGCAGACCCGCTTGCAGTCCGTATTCGGCATCAACTGCGTCGCCCTGGTGGATGGACAGCCGAGGCTTCTGAATCTCAAGCAGTTGCTGGAGGCCTTCCTGCAACATCGCCGGGAAGTGGTCACCCGTCGCACCATCTTTCTGCTGGGCCGTGCCCGGCAGCGTGGCCACTTGCTGGAAGGTCAGGCGGTGGCGCTGGCCAACATAGATGCGGTGGTCGCGCTGATTCGCCGCTCTTCGACGCCCGCCGAGGCCCGTGCTGCCTTGATGGAGCGCGGCTGGCAGTCGCAGACGGTTGATGCGCTACTGAGTCGGGCGGGCAGCGATGCCTGCCGCCCCGAGGGGCTGTCCGATGCCTACGGGCTGCGGGATGGGGCCTACTACCTGTCAGAAGTGCAGGCGCAGGCGATTCTCGATTTGCGTCTGAATCGGCTGACCGCGCTGGAGCAGGACAAGCTGATTGCGGACTATCAACAGGTGCTCGACGAAATCGGTGAGTACGAGGCCATCCTCGGCAGCGCCGAACGGTTGGCGGGGGTGATTCGTGATGAACTGACGGCCCTGGTCGAGCAGCACGGCGATGCCAGGCGCACGGAGATCATTGCGGCCTACGAAGATCTGTCCATGGAAGATCTGGTGCCCGTCGAGGATCTGGTCGTGACTCTGTCGCGTGCCGGCTATGGCAAGACGCAGCCGCTCGACGTGTATCAGGCGCAGCGTCGCGGCGGGCGTGGCAAGGCGGCAGCGTCGCTTCGGGACGAAGATTTTGTGGAGCACCTGCTGGTGGCCAACAGCCACGATACCCTGCTCTGCTTCTCCAACCTGGGCAAGGTCTATTGGCTGAAGGTATTCCAGATCCCGCAGGGCAGCCGGAACGCGCGCGGCCGGCCACTCATCAACATTCTCTCGCTGGCCCAGGATGAGCGCCTGACATCTTTTCTGCCAGTGCGCCAGTACGATGCAGACCGCTTCGTATTCATGGCCACCGCCAGCGGCGTGGTCAAGAAGTCTGATCTTCTGCAGTTCAGCCGCCCGCGGCCCAGTGGCTTGATCGCCCTCAATCTGGTGCCAGGGGATACGCTGGTTGGCGCCGCGCTCACCGACGGCAACCAGGACGTGCTGCTCACGGCCAGCAACGGCAAGGCCATCCGCTTTCGAGAATCGGAAGTGCGCAGCATGGGGCGCGCAGCCCGAGGCGTGCGCGGCATTCGAATGCCGCGCGGCGGCCAGGTGGTGTCGCTGGTGATCCCGGACGCCGATGGTCATCTGTTGACCGCCAGCGCCAACGGCTACGGCAAGCGCACGCCACTCAGCGAGTTTCCGGTCAAGGGTCGGGGCGGCCAGGGCGTTATCGCCATGAAGACGGGTGGTCGCAACGGCCAACTGGTTGCAGCCATGCAGGTGTCCGGCGCGGACGAACTCATGCTGATCAGTGATCAGGGCACGCTGGTGCGAACCGCCACCGACGAGGTATCCGTGATCGGACGCAACGCCCAGGGCGTGCGCCTGATCAATCTGCGAAGCGGCGAATCGCTGAATGGCGTTGCCCGCATAGCCGAAGACGCAAGCCGGGCCGATCCTGCCGAGGATGCCGCGTCGAGTGGCGCCGAATCGGCGCTTGATGATGACGCCGCGGTCTGAGCGTCCTTTCCCGTGAGCGCCACAGCGGTCAGAGCCCGAAACTTTTCCGCAGGCCCGGCAGCCCTGCCGTTGGCCGTATTGGAACAGGCCCGGGCGGAGTTGCTGGACTATCACCAGAGCGGCATGTCGGTAATGGAGATGAGCCACCGCAGCCCGGAGTTCGGCGACATTGCCGCCACCGCCGAAGCGGACCTGCGCCAATTGCTGCAGGTGCCGGATCACTACCGGGTGCTATTTCTGCAAGGCGGCGCCAGCGCCCAGTTTGCCGGCGTGCCGCTGAATCTGCTCGGCGGCAAGCAGGGCGCCGATTACGTGGATACAGGCTACTGGTCAGTGCGGGCCAGGCGCGAGGCCGAACGCTATGGCCAGATGCGTCTGGCGGCGAGCGGCGAGGCGGCGGGGTTTTCGCGCATCCCGCCAGCAGATACCTGGCAGCTTTCGGAAACGGCAGCCTATCTGCATCTGTGCAGCAACGAGACCATCGGTGGCGTGCAATTTCCGGACTTTGAAGCGCGTCTGCCGGCACTCTCCGTGCCCCTGGTTGCCGACATGTCGTCGGATCTGCTGTCGCGTCCTCTGGATGTGTCGCGGTTCGCGATGATCTACGCCGGCGCCCAGAAGAATATGGGGCCCGCTGGCATCACGCTGGTCATCATCCGCGAGGACTGTCTCGGTCGTGCCCATCCGCACACGCCCAGCGTGCTGGACTACGGCGTTCAGGCCAAGGCCGACTCAATGCACAATACGCCGCCCACCTTTGCCTGGTATCTGGTCGGGCTGGTCTTCAAGCGGTTGCTGGCCGAAGGCGGTCTTGCCGCCGCCGCGGCGCGGAGCGAGGCCAAGGCGCAAAGCCTCTACGCAGCCATTGATCGGAGCGACTTCTACCAGTCACCCGTGCATCCGCCCGATCGATCGCGCATGAACGTTCCCTTTACCCTGACAAACAGTGATCTTGACGCCACCTTTCTGGCCGGCGCTGCGGCCCGCGGTTTGCTGAACCTCAAGGGCCACCGGAGTGTCGGCGGCATGCGCGCCAGCCTCTACAATGCGGTGTCATCGGCGGCGGTGGCCGAATTGATCGAGTACATGGCAGACTTCGAGCGTGAGTGGGGATAATCAGGCGCTTGCACCCATCCGGGCGCGCATCGACCGGATCGATGCGGAACTGCAACGCCTGCTCAATGAACGAGCCGGCCTGGCCCTGGAGGTGGGCAAGATCAAGGCAGCCCAGCCGGAGGGTGGGACGCCCACCTTTTACCGACCGGAGCGCGAAGCGCAGATACTCGCTGCATTGAAGGCGCGGAATCAGGGGCCCTTGTCCGACGACGACATTGCCCGCCTGTTTCGGGAGATCATCTCTTGTTGCCTGTCGCTGGAACAGCCGTTGACGGTTGCCTACCTGGGACCCGCAGGCACGCATACGGAAACCGCCGCGCGTGCACAGTTCGGCAAGTCTGCAAGCACTCGCCCGTTTGTGGCCATCGACGAAGTGTTTCGCGCAGTTGCCAGCGGAGCCGTCCATTTCGGCGTCGTCCCGGTCGAAAATTCCACGGAAGGCATGGTCAACCAGACGCTTGATTGCCTTGTCGAGTTTCCAGGCCGCATTCGCATCTGTGCGGAAGTGGAGTTGCCGATCCATCACGCCTTCCTGGTGCATCCACAGGCATCTGGCGCAATCGGGGAAATTTCCGGAATCCTCTCGCATCCACAATCCCTGGCGCAGTGTCGAGCCTGGCTGGACAACCACTATCCGGGCGTTGACCGGGCGCCAGCCGCCAGCAATGCGGAGGCCGCCCGGCAGGCGTCGGCGAATCCATCCCTGGCCGCCATTGCCGGCGTCACCGCTGCCGAGCACTATGGTCTCAGGGTGGTTGCCGCAAACATCGAAGACCGGCCGGACAACAAGACCCGCTTCCTGGTGCTTGGCAATCAGGACGTCGGGCCGAGCGGCGCCGACAAGACCTCCATTCTTGTCTCCACCCGCAATGAACCGGGCGCACTGTATCGGGTGCTTGAACCCTTTTATGCGCAGAACATTTCGCTGACCCGTATTGAGACGCGCCCGGCCAGATCCGGCGACTGGTCCTATGTGTTCTTCATCGACTTTGACGGTCATGTTCAGGACGCAGCAGCCAGGCGCGCGTTGGATGCAGTGGCGGCGGTGGCTCTGGAAGTGCTTCCGCTCGGTTCCTACCCCAGGGCCTGTTAACACTATGCTCACAGGCGCGCCCATAGCGTTAACAGGCCCTGGATCAACGGCCTGATCCATGGCGTCAGCATTCAATCCGGTGGCCAATCGGCTCACGCCCTACAAGCCCGGCCAGCCGATCGACGATGTGGCCAGAAAACTGGGGATTGATCGGATCGTCAAGCTGGCCAGCAACGAGAATCCACGCGGCCCGGCGCCGGTGGTGCAGGAGCGAATACGATCCCGGATCGGTGACCTGTCCCGATACCCGGATGGCAACGGGACACGGCTCAAGCTCGCGCTCGCCGCCGTCCACGATATGGAGCCAGACGGCATCACCCTCGGCAATGGCTCGAACGATGTGCTGGAGCTGGTCGCGCGGGCGGTACTGACGCCGGGCAGCGAAGCCATCATGGCCGAGCACGCATTTATCGTGTACCGCCTGGCCACCCTCGGATGCGGCGCGGATCCGGTGATTGTGCCCGCCCGCGACTTCGGCGCCGATCTGGACGCCATGCTGGATCAGGTGAGCGAGCGCACTCGCCTGGTGTTCATCGCCAATCCCAACAATCCAACCGGCGTCATGCGCGACGAGGCCTCGCTGGTTCACTTCCTGACGCAGCTGCCAGAACACGTCTGGACAGTGCTGGACGAGGCCTATTTCGAATATGTGCAGGCGCCGGACTATCCAGACGGACGCGGCTTGCTTCGGCAATTCCCGAACCTGGTGGTGACCCGCACCTTCTCGAAGATCCACGCGCTCGCGGGCCTGCGCATCGGCTACGGTTTGAGCGCGCCACGGATGGCGGACATGATGAATCGCTTCCGTCATCCCTTCAACGCCAACAGCCTGGCGTTGGCGGCGGCGGAAACGGCGCTGGGCGCGACCGACTTTGTCGCCGAAAGTCGGGCGCTCAATCAGGCCGGGCTTGCACAGCTGGGCGAGGGCCTGGGCAACCTGGGGTTCCGCTTCATCCCGTCCTGCGGCAACTTCCTCGCCGTGGACGCTGGCCGAGAGGCGGCGCCCTTGTTTGATGCCCTGTTACGCGAGGGCGTCATCGTTCGCACCATTGCCGAATACGATCTACCCAATCATTTCCGGGTGACAGTCGGATTGCCGAAGGAGAATCAACGTTTTCTTGACGCCTTGGCCCGTGTATCCCGCCAGGATGCTGATTGATGGGCGCCGAAGTCGGCGTTCCCGTCATCTGCATCGATGGCCCGGGCGGGTCTGGCAAGGGTGTGCTCTCGGCTTCGCTGGCAGAGGCCTTCGGCTGGGGTCTTCTGGACAGTGGCGCCCTCTATCGTGCGCTCGGCGCCATGGCTCTGGAGCGCGGCGTGCCGCTGACCGACGGCGCCATGCTTGGGCAGATGGCGGAAGATGCGAGCATGACGCTGGCGGGCGAGCGCTTGCGGGTGGATGGCGTTGATTGGTCGGCAAGAGTGCGCACGCAGGAGGTCGCGGAAGCGGCGTCCAGGGTAGCGAAACACCGTGAAGTGCGCGCCGCCCTGCTGCCCAAGCAGCGCCAGATGGCGTGCGCTCCCGGGCTGGTGGCGGATGGTCGAGACATGGGCACGGTGGTGTTTCCGCAGGCGGCCCTCAAGATCTATCTGGACGCCAGCAGCGAAGTTCGCGCAGAGCGGCGATACAAGCAGTTGAAGAACAAAGCATTGGATGTTAGCTTGCGCGACGTGCTCGCGGCTGTCCGAAAACGGGATGCGCGAGACGCAAGGCGCGCCGATTCGCCCATGCAGCCGGCAGCCGATGCGATCCGGATGGATACTACCCATCTGGGCGTCGAGGCTGTTTTGCAAGAGGCCCTGAAGCTCGCCCGCGCGCGCGGGCTGGGCGTTTGTGGCTGAGGCGGCGCATTTCGTCCACTAACCTGCATTCCCGTATATCCACACATGAACGAAAGTTTTGCTGAACTGTTTGAGGAAAGCCTCAGTACTGTTGAAATGACTCCTGGCGCCATCATCACCGGCACGGTGGTGGAGATAGACTCCGAGTGGGTCATCGTCCATGCGGGTCTCAAATCCGAAGGCGTCATCGCCAAGAGCCAGTTCCTGGACAAGACAGGCGAGTTCAGTCTTGATGTCGGCGATCAGGTCAAGGTTGCCATGGAAGTGGTCGATGATGGCCGGGGCGAAACCCGGCTGTCCCGCGACAAGGCAAAACGGGCTGAAACCTGGCAGATGCTGGAGCACGCCTTCGAAAGCCACGAGGCCGTCAGCGGCGTCATCAACGGCAAGGTCAAGGGCGGCTTCACCGTGGATGTGAATGACATCCGCGCCTTCCTGCCCGGCTCGCTGGTCGATATTCGGCCATTGCGCGAAACCGCGCATCTGGAAGGTCGGCCGCTTGACTTCAGCGTCATCAAGCTGGACCAGAAGCGCAACAATGTGGTGGTATCCCGCCGGGCGATTCTGGAACAGGAAAACAGCGTGGAGCGGGAAGCCCTGATGGCCTCCCTGCAGGAAGGCCAGACAGTCAACGGGGTGGTGAAGAACCTCACCGAGTATGGCGCCTTCGTTGATCTCGGCGGCATAGACGGGCTGCTGCACATCACCGACATGGCCTGGAAGCGCATTCGCCATCCCAGCGAGATGGTGAATATAGGCGATGAAGTGCAGGTGCGCATTCTCAAGTTCGACCGTGAGAAGAATCGAGTGAGCCTGGGCATGAAGCAGCTTGGGGAAGATCCCTGGGCGGAGCTCGCCCGGCGCCACCCAAAGGGATCCCGGGTTTTCGCCACTGTCACCAATCTCACGGACTACGGTTGTTTTGCCGAAATTGAAGAGGGTGTGGAGGGCCTGGTGCATGTCTCGGAGATGGACTGGACCAACCGCAACGTGCATCCCTCACGGGTGGTGAATATCGGCGAAGAAGTGGAAGTGGAAGTTCTGGATGTGGACGAATCGCGCCGCCGCATCTCGCTTGGCATCAAGCAGTGTCGCCCCAATCCCTGGCAGCAGTTTGCCGCCAGTCACGCGAAGGGCGAACGCATTCGCGGCAAGATCAAGTCCATTACCGACTTCGGCATCTTTGTCGGCCTCGACGGTGGCATCGACGGCCTGGTCTATCTTTCCGACATTTCCTGGGACGACGCCGGAGAGGCCGCTGTGCGTCGATACAGCAAGGGTGAGGAGATCGACACGGTGATTCTCTCCGTCGATCCCGACCGCGAGCGGATTGCGCTCGGTATCAAGCAATTGGCTCAGGACGCCCTGTCTGACTACATCACCGTTCACGAGCGTGGTGAAGAGGTCGCCGGCGTGGTGGAATCCGTGGAGGCGAGAGAGGCGGTCATCCGTTTGGCGGAAGGGGTCAACGGTTATCTCAAGGCCTCGGAGATCACGATTGGCCGAGTGGAGGACGCCCGCAAGGAAGTGGCTGAGGGCCAGGAACTGACGCTCAAGATCATCAGCCTCGATCGCAAGAATCGAGTGATCGGCCTTTCTCTCAAGGCGGTCAAGGAGGACGAGGAGCGGGCTGCTGTGCTCGATCACAAGCGCCGCAAGCAGACGGAGTCAGAGTCCGGGACCCTGGGTGATCTGATCAAGGCTCAGATGGCCAACCGATCCGTTGCGGAGGACAGCAACCAGGAGGCGGGATCATGAACCGGGCGGACCTCATTCAATGCATTGCCAGGAAACAGGATCGTCTGCCGCTGGCCGACGTCGAGTGGGCGGTGAAGCAGATCCTCGAGTACCTGTCGAGAACCCTGGCGGACGGTGAACGGGTGGAAATTCGGGGCTTCGGCAGTTTTGCGCTGCGCTACCGAGGGCCGCGCATTGGCCGTAATCCGCGCACTGGCGAGGTGGTCAGCCTGACCGGCAAGTATGTGCCTCATTTCAAGCCCGGCAAGCGACTGCGCGAGCGCGTCGATCAGGGCCGCGTTGATTCGGACGAATGAGGTTGCAGTTGCATGACCGCTCGCGGCGCGCCTGACATCATGGCCGGCATGATGTCGTGAGGCGGGTTTGGCGCGCACTTCTCGCGCTCCTTGCACTGATTCTCTTTCTGTTCTCGATGGTCGCTGTCGATCAGGACCAGGTTGCGCTTCGTTTCCTCGGCTCGCGCACGCCTGAGTGGAGCCTGTTCTGGTGGCTTCTGGCCGCCTTTCTGGCCGGCGCCGGCCTGATGGGCGTGGCGTTGCTGCCCGGCAGGGCCCGCACGGCCTGGCGCATTCGCCGCCTGGAGTCGGCCAAGGCGAAGGCCGGCGCCGAGCGGGCTGGCGAGCAGGATGGGCAGGCATCCGGCCAGGACCTCTGAAGCGCGCCGATTTCCTACACGAATTGGCGCTTTTTTCTCAATTTCACTGACCCTTTCACCCGCTACATTGAGGCTTTCATCACATAGACGGGAGCCTCCCCATGCGAAAACTGATCACTCTGACAACCCTGCTGGTTGCATTGCTTGCTGCGCCGTTGGCCAGTGCGCAAGGCGAAGCGCACAGTACGGTCAACATCAATACGGATGACGCCGTGACCATTGCCGAGGTTCTGGATGGGGTTGGCATGACCAAGGCGCAGGCGATCGTGGCCTATCGAGAAGCGCAGGGCGCATTCGAAGACGCCAGCGAACTTATCAAGGTGCGCGGCATCGGCGAAGGCACAGTGGCTGCCAATCTGGATCGCATCATCGTCGAGTGATCCTTGTCGGCCACGCTGCTGAGGCAGCGTGGCCGACTGATCTCGTTCGAGGCGAGCTGCCCGGTTCAGGCTGCCCGGTTCGGGCCTGGCGAGTGCTGCGAGGTTGATGCATCATGCGGCGTCGGGCCCTTGCCCGGACATTGCACCAGGGGCTGCGATGATCGCGCCGGCATTGAAATCTCCAGCCCGGACACTGCACCAGGGGCCGTGATGACCGCGCCAGCATTGAAGTCACGCACGACTCAGGCCTGGGTTACCGGTAGCAGCGGATTCATGGGATCTGCCCTTTGTGCCGCCCTGGACGAGCGCGGCCTTGCTTTTGCTCGCGCACCGTCCGCGGCTGACGGTTCGCTGCAAGCGAGCGACGGCGCGGCGCTCAGGCGACAACTGGCGGGCACGGACATCGTCTATCATCTGGCGGGATTGGCGAGCGGCCGGGATCACGCGAGCCTTGTCGGCGCGAACCGAGACCTGCCAGTGCGGCTCTTCGCTGCGGCCAGTGACGCTGGCGTCTCGACCTTTGTCCACATGAGTTCCATCAAGGTGCTTGGCGAGTTTGCACCGACACCCCTGGAGCCGGATGCGCCACACGCCCCGGCCACGCCCTATGCCAGAGCCAAGAGCCTGGCAGAGTGCGCCTTGCTGGAAGCGGCGGCTGCCGGCGGCGCGCGGCTGGTCATACTGCGCCCGCCACCGGTTTACGGGCCAGGCGTGCGCGGCAACTTTCGGCGTCTTCTGAAGCTCGCCGCCAGTCCCTGGCCCCTGCCTCTGGCCGGGGCCACGGCGCCTCGGGCCCTCCTTGGGCTGGAGAATCTTCTCGATTGCCTTCTGTTGCTGCGGGATTGCCCGGAGCCGCCTGCCATCCTGCACATCTGCGACGCAGAACCCTGGTCGGTCAGCCGACTGGTTACCGCTGTGCGCCGATTCTCGGGCCGACCGAACCGCCAGTTTCGGGCGCCCGGGAGATTGCTGGATGGCATCGCCAACCTGGTGGGCGCGACCCTGTCCGAGACTCTGTTCGAGCCGCTGTACATCAACGCTGCGCTGACGCAGCAGGCGCTTGGCTGGCGACCGAAGCATACGACCGATACCCTGTTGCGCAAAACCTGGCAATGGACATGTTCAAAACCCTGATGCTGTTGGCGGCCGGCTTTGCTTCGGGTCTGACCGCGAGCCTTGTCCTGATCGTCCTGGGCCCGCGCATGGGTTGGCTGGCTGTATCCAATGCGCGCAGCGCCCATCAGGCGCCTACCGTCACCAGCGGCGGCCTGGGCCTGGCGCTGCCGATACTTGCCTATCTGACCTGGCTTGCGTTTCAGGCGCCGGTGTTCGCGGCGCTCCTGACAGCCCTGGCGCTCAGCGCCGGGATCGGATTCGCGGACGACCGTCGGGACCTGCCACCCTTGCCCCGTCTGCTGGGCTATGCACTGGCGGCGGCGTTGGCGGTCTGGTCGCTCGCGGGCGATTGGCCGGTCTGGGCGATGGTGGCCTGGGCGTTGGTGCTTCTATGGCACGCCAATCTGTACAACTTCATGGATGGGATAGATGGTCTGGCGGCGTCCGTCGGGCTCTTTTTCTGCCTGGCCGCTCAAGTGCTTGCCGGTGGCGTGCCCGGCTGGACAGGACATCTGCTCTGGATGACAGCCGGTGCCCTGGCTGGATTCCTCACCTTCAACTGGCCGCCCGCGAAGCTCTTCATGGGCGATGTGGGCAGTGTCTTTCTCGGCCTGCTGCTCGCCGCCCTGGCGCTGGCCATGATTGATCGTGGCATTCTTGGCTGGGCGGCATGCGCCATCCTGCTGGCGGGATTCTGGTTTGACGCCAGCTATACCCTCTGCGTTCGGATAGTCACCAGGCAACCCTTCCATCAAGCGCACGACGTCCATCTCTATCAGAAGCTCGCCCGACGCCATGGTCATCAATGGGTAAATCTGGCGTTCGTGCTGTATGGTGTGTGCTGGCTCGCGCCCCTGGCCTGGCTGGCGCAGGCGCTGCCCGGCTATCGCTGGGCCTGGGTCGCCCTCGCCCTGGCGCCCCTGGCGTACCTTGCCGGAAGGCTGCGCGCTGGCATACAGGAGTCTTCTGCCGATGTACGGTGAGTGGTTTCTGCGCCTGCCGAGGCGCGTCAAACAAGGTATCGCCGTGCTGGCGGACTGTCTGGCGCTCGTGGTGGCGCTCTGGTCTGCGCTCGGCTTGCGGCTGGGTGAGTGGATGCCCGACGCCACTGCCTTCTGGCCTGCCTTCCTGGCGGCCTGGTTGATTTCGATACCGGCCTTCGTCCGCCTGGGGCTGTATCGCCAGATTCTCCGCTACATGGGCGTGCGCACGATCCTGGCGGTTGGAAAGGGCGCAACCATCGGCGCGCTCGCCGTTTTCCTGGTGGACTACATGCTGCAATTGCCTGGCTTTCCGAGGTCCGTGCCGATCATCTTCTGGATGCTGGTGATGCTGTATGTCGGCGGCAGCCGATTCGCCCTGTACAGTTGGCTGCGCTGGCGTGAGCAGCAGCGTGGCGGTGCGCCGGCGATCATCTTCGGCGCCGGGCAACTCGGCGTGCAGCTGGCGCGGACCGCGGCGGCCAGCCACCTGCGCCCGGTGGCGTTCATCGACGACGACTCGGCGCTGCAAGGTCGATTCATCGAGAACCTGCGCGTGCATCCGCGATCAGCCCTGCCGGATTTGCTGCGCGAATTCGCGGTGCAGAAGGTGCTGGTGGCCCTGGATCCGGCGTCGGTCGCCCATCGTCGCGACATATTGTTGTTCCTGGAACCCTTTGCCGTGCGGGTGCTGGTGGTCCCGGACAGTGGCGAGCCATGGCCGAATGAAGTGGCAGGCGCCCAGTTCCGCGATGTGCGCATCGAGGACCTGCTTGGACGCCGCGAGATCGATCCGGTACCGGCGCTTCTTCAGCAGTCCGTTGCCGGGCGCAATGTGATGGTGACCGGCGCCGGTGGCTCCATCGGCACAGAATTGTGTCGGCAGATCGTTTCCCTCGCGCCCAAGCGGCTGGTGCTGCTGGATCAGTCCGAGCTCGCCCTGCAAACCGTGCGCCGTAGCGTGCAGACGATTCTGGCGCGCAAGCAGTTCTCTGTGCCCGTGGTGTCCGTGCTCGGATCTGTAGTTCGTCCACAGACGGTGTGGCACGCGCTGAGCGAGCATCACATAGAAACCCTGTATCACGCGGCTGCGTACAAGCACGTGGGTGAGGTGGAAAGCAATGTGATCGAGGGCATTCGCAACAATGCCTTCGGCACCCGCTGCGTCGCCGAGCAGGCCCTGGCCGCCGGGGTCAAGTCGATGATACTCATCTCCACCGACAAGGCGGTGCGGCCCAGGGGGGTGATGGGCGCCAGCAAACGGCTTGCCGAATTGATCTTGCAGGCATATCAGGAACAAGCCGACAGCATCACCTTCTCGATAGTCCGCTTTGGCAATGTCCTGAACTCCTCTGGCTCGGTGGTGCCACTGTTCCTGGATCAGATCGATCATGGCGGCCCCGTGACTGTTACTCATCCCGAGGTCACTCGATACTTCATGACGCTGCGCGAGGCGGCGCAGCTGGTGCTGCAGGCAGCAAACCTTGCGAAGGGTAGCGAGATCTGTGTGCTGGATATGGGCCAGCCACTGAAAATCGTGGATCTGGCCAGACGCATGGCCCACCTCAAGGGCTACTCCGTTCGTGATTCGGACTACCCTGAGGGCGATATCGAGATTCAGTTCACCGGCCTGGCGCCGGGCGAGAAACTGCACGAGGAGCTGCTGATCGGCAACGATGTTTCCGGCACCCTGCACCCGCGCATCATGCGCGTGACGGAGCCTTATCTGCCTTGGGCGCAGTTGCGCCCTGCCCTGGATGCCCTGGAATCTGCATGTGAGTCCCATGACCTGGCGGACGCCCGACGGTTGCTTGCCATGCTCACTCGAAGCACAGCATCGGCGGCCAGTGAAGCCGGCGGCGAGCACATTGCGACGCAGGTGATTGCCCTGGAATCACATCGAACCTCAGGTTGAGACGTTTGCCCGAGAGCGGCGCGGAACAATGGTGCGGTGCACAAGCTGGCTCGCACTCGTGCTTGCGCCCCTGGCGTAATGGTCGGGCCGGATCAGGCGTCGCTTCCCTCCAACCGCACCAGGGCAGTCTCGGCCAGAGCGCGCCACTCCGGGCTCTGCGCCCAGTCTCGCGCCTTGCGCAGATGCTCGGCTGATCGCTGTCTGTCCACCTGGCGCAGGGCTTCACCCAGGAAGAGATTGACCTCCTCCACCCAGGGCAGCTTGTCATACACCTTCTGCAGCCAATGCAGCGCCAACTCGCCTCGACCCGTGTGCAGATAGGCAACCCCCAGGCCGTAAGCTGCGTCGTGCAGGTTCGGGTCCTGCGCCAGCGCCTTTTCGTACAGCAGGGCGGCCTCGTTCCAGCGGCGGATGCAGGCTGGGTCCCCGGAGAAGGCGCAGCGCCAATGACGCAGCCGCGCCACCTGAACGATTGCGGCCGGGTGATCTGGCGCAATCGCCAGGGCCTGTTGCGCCAGCTCCCGCGCCTCTGCGCGATCGCCTGGCGTGAGAATGCGGGAAAGCGTCGATAGCCAGTCGGGATTCTGCTCGCCGCCCGGCGCTTCCAGTGCGCGCCTTGCCAGCATCGGATTCAGCCGTTCCAGGCTGATGGCCAGCTGGTAGCGCGCTGCCTCTGCGTCCAGGCATCGAGTCTCGACTGACGGCGGGCTGGCATGCGGCAACGGCAGGAAGAGTTTCGGTAGCGGCCGCATTTGACTGTACGCTCGCACCTGTTCGCCAAATTCTTGCGCGGACATGCCAAAGGCGGCGGTGAAATCCCGGTTCGGGTCTTCCAGATAGCGAGTCAGCGCGGCATCCAGATCGGGGAAGCCCTTGTCCTGTCCAAACCAGAGGAAGTGCACGGCCAGCCAGGCGTTTGCGTAGAGGCTTTCCGATTGCTTGCGGGTGAGGCCGGCAAGGGTTCGGGTATCGACCAATTGCGGGAAGCTGATCGCACGCATCAGGCCTCCTTGATCCGCCATGCCGTCCCCGAGCTGCCCGAGCACCATGGCGCCGTTGCGCGCCGGACTGGCGGCGCTCAAGAAGTTTGCCAACCCCTCTTCGTACCAGAGAGGATAGTTGCGTCGGGCGTGGTTACGCAGCAGATAGTGGGCGTACTCGTGCTTGGCGACGTCCGACAGCGCATGCCGCTTGACCGGGCCGATGACCAATTGATAGCCGCGCAGGGATGCCAGGGTAATGCCCGCAATCCGGGCGTCGGGCGCGGCTTCGGTGAAATCCCGTTTGCGCCTGTACTCCAGGATTCTGAGCGGCAATCCCGGCGCTTCGGAACGGCTTGGGAAGTAGCGCATGTACAGGCGCCTGAATCGATCCAGATCGGCGATTCTTGCCAGGGCCGTCCGTTTGGGTCCATCGGTGAGGTAGTCAAAGTGCTCGGTGCGATACAGGCACCAGGCATTGTCGAAGGCGCGTGGCAGCCTTTCGGCCAGGGCCGGCGAAGCCAGAAAGACCAGCAGCAGGCACGTCAACCGACGAATGGCGGATTGGCGTAAAGGGGCGCCGACGCCGGCAGCCAGCGCTTCCTGTGCGCCCGCCTGCTGGCGCTCGTCCTTGCGCCAGGCCGCACGCTCGTTTGTGTCGAGTGTCTTCACACGACCATCCTGACCCGGAATGCTGAAGGCGGCAATGGTCAATAACGCAAATGTCTCACGGAGGCGCGACCGGCGGGTTAGCCCGGATATTGCACCAGGGGCCGTGATGATCGCGCCGGATTTTGTCCGTCTGCGTGTGCTCGCGACCGAGAGCATAGCCACGCCTATGGTTGAGGGAGCATGGACGCGCAGACGGGCAAAAGACCAGCGAGGGCGCGGCAAGCGCAGTTTGCAATCGGCACAGCGCTTCAGTGTCGAAGACAACCAATTGAAAGATCGATAAAATCAGCCCAATCTATCAGCGCCCTGGTGCAATATTCGGGTTAGCATAGGCGGACTGGACGGCAGACTGGAGGCCCGCCAATGCGCGTGATGCTGTTCGTGATCGCCTTGCTGCAGGCGGCCTGCGGCTCGACCCCGCTGAACACAGACGTTCCTGCCGTATTTGACCTCAACGGCCACTGGGTGGTGCATGCGCCGCTGAGTGACCCGCCCCTGGACCGGCGGCGCCTGCAAGCGGCGGCGGACCGCGCCCTGCTGGACATGCGCTCCGATTCAAGCGAAGCCGACGCCGGTCTCATCTGGATTGTCGAGGATTTTCCCGGCGTTGTCGCCGACTCCATGGTGATAGAGCAGGATAGCGCCTCCATGGGCATTCGCTATCAGGGCGGCGTCTATCGCGACCTCTCCTGGGGAGAGCGCCGACGAGGCCTCTGGCAGGTGTCTGCCGGTTGGCATGAGGGCAGTCTGCTGATCGAATCGCGCGCCGATGACGCTCGCGCCAGGGAAGTATTCACGCTGAGCCCGGACCGCAGCCGCCTGATCGTTGTTACGGAACTGAAAGCGGGTGGGGACACGCTCGTCAACCGGCGGGTGTTTGACCGGGTCGCGTCAGGGTCCGGGTAGCCCGGCCCATCTGCGCGTTCAATCTGAAGCGCTCCGCGAGAACTCGTACATCGGGTTGACCCATGCCTTGCCGCCTTCTATGCTGCCCCGTCCTGATTCGGGGTCCTGCCTTGACCGGGCGGGGCCCTCACTGTGTCGGCCAGAGGCCGGTCTAGGGAGGGATCATTCATGACGGTCTATCGAACAATTCCCCGGTATGCGGACCCGCAGACGTCCAAGACGCCTGCGCAGAAGGAGCCGGATCCAGTTCTGGGGCACGACTTCATCCCCAAGGCGCGTTACACCTCGGTGGAGTTCA